>NZ_CM173224.1:3790000-6544603 GCF_057747795.1 Methylobacterium sp. 142-1Y
GCACCTTCATCCTGCGCATGGCTAGATCACCTGGTTTCGGGTCTAGAGCCACGAACTGAACGCCCTGTTCAGACTCGCTTTCGCTGCGCCTTCGCCTACCGGCTTAAGCTCGCTCGTAACTCTAAGTCGCTGACCCATTATACAAAAGGTACGCAGTCACCCAGAACGAATCTTGGGCTCCCACTGTTTGTAAGCATCCGGTTTCAGGAACTGTTTCACTCCCCTCGTCGGGGTGCTTTTCACCTTTCCCTCACGGTACTGGTTCGCTATCGGTCGCTGAGGAGTACTTAGGCTTGGAGGGTGGTCCCCCCATCTTCAGACAGGATTTCACGTGTCCCGCCTTACTCGTGTCCTGGCATTGGCTTGTCCCGTACGGGGCTGTCACCCATCCTGCCGGCCATTCCAGGCCGTTCCGGTAAGCGTCATGCCAGGCGCTGGCCTGGTCCGCGTTCGCTCGCCACTACTGACGGAGTCTCGTTGATGTCCTTTCCTCCGGGTACTGAGATGTTTCAGTTCCCCGGGTTCGCTTCAAACCCCTATGGATTCAGGATTTGATACCTTCTCGAACCGCCGTAGCGCAGGCCCACGGTTTCCCATGAACCCACGATACGGTGGCTGAAGGTGGGTTTCCCCATTCGGAGATCCTCGGATCAAAGCTCGTTCGCAGCTCCCCAAGGCTTATCGCAGCGTACCACGTCCTTCATCGCCTCTCAGCGCCAAGGCATCCACCAGATGCTCTTAAGGCACTTGATCGCTCTCATGATCGGTGTCCGGTGTGGTCGAAAGCCTTTGGCTTCGACCACGACCATCCACGGTCACGATAAAGACCGGCAGCAGGTTCTTTCGAACCCGCTGCCTTATGCTTGCCGAACGCACCCAGGTCCGCCGCTTTCGCAACGGCCCGGGCACATTCCCTCTTCACGATGTCAGATATCCGCAGCCACCCGCTGATGCGTCGATGGTGCGAAGCTCTTTGATCCGGACGACCCTCGACCTCACTGCCGATCGGCAGGGGAGGGTGGTGGAGCTGGACGGGATCGAACCGACGACCTCATGCTTGCAAAGCACGCGCTCTCCCAACTGAGCTACAGCCCCGAGTGGGACGTGCTCCAGCGGCAGAGGTCATCTCCTGATCCTGGTGGGCCTGGGACGACTCGAACGTCCGACCTCACCCTTATCAGGGGTGCGCTCTAACCACCTGAGCTACAGGCCCGTCGCTTGAGCCGCAGCCCAGCGTGTCCGGATGATGAGAAAGAGAAACGAAGACGGCGCGTCCCGCCAATTGGGTCCTGACTGGACCCTTGATCCAACGACGCCGTACGAGGAGAGGACCGGTCACCCGATCGTCCTAACAAACAGCATCCTTAGAAAGGAGGTGATCCAGCCGCAGGTTCCCCTACGGCTACCTTGTTACGACTTCACCCCAGTCGCTGACCCTACCGTGGTCGCCTGCCTCCTTGCGGTTGGCGCAGCGCCGTCGGGTAAGACCAACTCCCATGGTGTGACGGGCGGTGTGTACAAGGCCCGGGAACGTATTCACCGTGGCGTGCTGATCCACGATTACTAGCGATTCCGCCTTCATGCACCCGAGTTGCAGAGTGCAATCCGAACTGAGACGGCTTTTGGGGATTCGCTCCAGGTCGCCCCTTCGCTGCCCATTGTCACCGCCATTGTAGCACGTGTGTAGCCCATCCCGTAAGGGCCATGAGGACTTGACGTCATCCACACCTTCCTCGCGGCTTATCACCGGCAGTCTCCCCAGAGTGCCCAACCAAATGATGGCAACTAGGGACGTGGGTTGCGCTCGTTGCGGGACTTAACCCAACATCTCACGACACGAGCTGACGACAGCCATGCAGCACCTGTGTGCACGCCTCCAAAGAGGACAACGGATCTCTCCGCATAACATGCCATGTCAAGGGATGGTAAGGTTCTGCGCGTTGCGTCGAATTAAACCACATGCTCCACCGCTTGTGCGGGCCCCCGTCAATTCCTTTGAGTTTTAATCTTGCGACCGTACTCCCCAGGCGGAATGCTTAATGCGTTAGCGGCGCCACTGACCTGCATGCAGACCAACGGCTAGCATTCATCGTTTACAGCGTGGACTACCAGGGTATCTAATCCTGTTTGCTCCCCACGCTTTCGCGCCTCAGCGTCAGAACCGGACCAGACAGCCGCCTTCGCCACTGGTGTTCTTGCGAATATCTACGAATTTCACCTCTACACTCGCAGTTCCGCTGTCCTCTTCCGGTCTCAAGCCAACCAGTATCGAAGGCCATTCCGTGGTTGAGCCACGGGCTTTCACCCTCGACTAAATCAGCCGCCTACGCGCCCTTTACGCCCAGTGATTCCGAGCAACGCTAGCCCCCTTCGTATTACCGCGGCTGCTGGCACGAAGTTAGCCGGGGCTTATTCCTCCGGTACCGTCATTATCGTCCCGGAGAAAAGAGCTTTACAACCCTAAGGCCGTCATCACTCACGCGGCATGGCTGGATCAGGGTTGCCCCCATTGTCCAATATTCCCCACTGCTGCCTCCCGTAGGAGTCTGGGCCGTGTCTCAGTCCCAGTGTGGCTGATCATCCTCTCAGACCAGCTACTGATCGTCGCCTTGGTGAGCCGTAACCTCACCAACTAGCTAATCAGACGCGGGCCGATCCTTCGGCAGTCAAGCCTTTCCCCATAAGGGCGTATCCGGTATTAGCTCAAGTTTCCCTGAGTTATTCCGAACCGAAGGGCACGTTCCCACGCGTTACTCACCCGTCTGCCGCTGACCCCGAAGGGCCCGCTCGACTTGCATGTGTTAAGCCTGCCGCCAGCGTTCGCTCTGAGCCAGGATCAAACTCTCAAGTTGAAGAGCTGATCATAGCTGATCACAACTAAAACGGAGGCTCACGACCGACCGGCGTTTCCACCAATCGTGTGAGCACCGAAACGTTAAGACCAGCATCATCCTACTCACGATCCCACCCGAAGGCAGGATCCGCAGGGACGACGCCGTCCACGCTTCTCTTTCTCGTATGAACTTGTCAAAGAGCGGTCCGGTCAGAAACCGGGCACCATCGGCAAAAACGTGACCAGCGCCTGACCAAGGTCAGGCTCGCCGGCCCGGACTGTCTCGAAGATGGCTCAGCGACCGGTCCGCGGGAGCGGCCGGCGCCGATGGGTGGTCGTATAGGCCCTGCTTCCCGGACCCGTCAACCCCTCTGCGAAACTCGTGTGACAGAGGCCGCGCCGCTCGAGCCTAAGCCCGGATCTGCATGACACATGTAACCCGACTCGGCGCGGCAGACACAGCGTCCGACTGGCTTGATGGGCGTGCGGAGCCTCGCTTGACGGGCGGGTGCAACTTCCGGAAGAAGGCTGCCTGATTCGCCAAACGGGCTAGGCTGGATGGCCAGCCGCATCGATTGCGAAGGTCGCCATCTGAATGAACACCTCTGGTGATGCTGCGCCCTCAGAGCAGGTCGTCGCCCCGGCTGTCCTCCGAGCCGTACCCACGATCGGGAAGGGTGCACGAGCGGAGCTGAAGGGCCAGAAGCCGCTGATCCTCTGGATGACCGGCTTGTCCGGCGCCGGCAAGTCGACGATCGCGACCCGCGTCGAGGAGCGGCTGTGGCGTTGCGGCCATCACACCATGCTGCTCGACGGGGACAACCTGCGCTTCGGGCTCAACAGCGATCTCACCTTCACGGATGCCGCACGGATCGAGAACATCCGCCGGACGGCCGAGGTCGCTAAGCTGATGCTGGATGCCGGCCTGATCGTGATCTGCTCCCTGATCTCGCCCTTCCGGCGCGAGCGGATGCTGGCGCGCCAGCTGGTGGGTCCGGACGAGTTCCTCGAGGTCTTCGTCGACGCTCCTCTCGACGTTTGCAAGCGGCGCGATCCCAAGGGGCTCTATGCCCGCGCACTCGCCGGGCAGATCCCGAACTTCACCGGCATCTCGTCGCCCTACGAGCCGCCGGAGGCACCCGAGATTCATCTGCGGACGGATGCCGACGATGTCGACGCCCTGGCCGAGCAGGTTCTGGAGGCGTTGCGAATCCGGGGCGCCACGACCTGCGGTTCGTGACGACCCGTACTGCATGAGCCGGATGCGCTGTAAGCGGTGGTCCCGCCCGCGGCGCCACGCTATGTTGCACTGCAGCATAACGTGGCGCCGGAGCGGAGCGTAAGGCGATGGTCGAGATGATCCCCGTGGCGGAGGCGGCCGGATTCACGGCCGGGTGCCTTGCCATCCATGCCGCCCGGAGCTGGGCCGAGACCCTGACGCCGATTCTGGCTTACCTGGTTTTCGCCCTCGGCGTCTGCCTGCTGATCGTCGCTGGCATCCAGAACGCCGCCGATCCGGATCAGCTCGTCGCGATGATGACCGAGGCGATGGCGACCTACTGACAAATCAGGCGGCCGGAGGCTGGGCCTCGGACGAGGATGCCTCGGCTTTGGCCTCCTCGGCGCATTTGAGGCAGAGCTGCCGCTTGGCCAGCAGGGCGGCGACGGCGTTCGCGCCCTCGAAGCTGACGACGTGGCCGCATTCGAGCACGTTGAGCACCCGCTGATCCGGATCGTCGCGCTCGCCCGACGGATAGCAGCGGATCGCCGTCACGCGGCGCATCGGGATCTCTGCCTGCATGGCGATGCCCTGGAACCTCGTCTCGGGGCGGCGGAAACGCCGCGCCGCAGCGACCCAACCCAGGGTCACGCCGGACGCTCCATAGCACGGACGATGCCGTCACGCATGGGGCCTTGGCCTGCGTCACGTCGCGGGGGTGGGGCGCGCCGAGGGCGGATCACGCGCGGCGAGGGAAGATCTAACAATCCGCCGCGACGGGCATTGCACCGCTCCCCGCCGCGGGCGCAGAGTGGCGAGGACGATCGCAACCTCGGGGTGCCCGCTGGCACGGATGCTGCCTGCGAGCGTAGTCCGGACGGGAGTTCCGAACGCTCCCGGTTGCCGACGATCCTGCAGAAGGAAGCGCGATGCCGCGTCTCTTCACCGCCTGCCTGCTCGCGGGCCTCGCCCTCGCCGCCCCGATGGCGGGAGGCGTCCAGGCCCAGACCCTGCGCTTCGGCCTGATGGAGGATCCGGACGCCCTCGATCCGACATTGGCCCGCACCTTCGCCGGCCGAATGGTGTTCGCGGCCCTCTGCGACAAGCTGGTCGATACCGGGCCCGACCTGAAGCCGGTGCCGCAGCTTGCGACCGAGTGGGCGTGGTCCGACGACCAGAAGAGCCTCACGCTGAAGCTTCGTTCGGGCGTGCGCTTCCACGACGGCGAGCCGATGAACGCCGCCGCGGTGAAGTACTCACTGGAGCGCCACCTGAAGCTGCCCGGCTCGCAGCGCCGCGGCGAGATCGCGCCGATCGACACCGTCGAGGCGGTCGACGACCTCACCGTCAGGATCGCCCTGAAGACGCCGTTCGCGCCTTTGCTGGCGCAGTTCACCGATCGGGCCGGGATGATCGTCTCGCCCAAGGCCGCCGAGCGGCTGGGCGACAAGTTCGCCACCGCGCCGGTCTGCGCCGGACCCTACAAGTTCGTCGAGCGGGTGCCGCAGGACCGCATCGTGGTCGAAAAATTCGACGATTACTGGAACAAGGACGCGATCCAGATCCGGCGGATCGAGTTCCGGCCGATCCCCGACACCACGGTGCGGCTGACCAACCTCCGGGCCGGCCAGCTCGACCTGATCGAGCGGCTCGCTCCCACCGATCTACCCCAGGTGAAGCGCGACCCGAAGCTGAAGGTGGGCCAGGCCTACGAGCTCGGCTTCTCCGGCATCGTGTTCAACACCGCCCGCGAAGGCTCGCCGGTGGCGGACCCGCGGGTGCGCGCCGCCTTCGAGGCCGCCATCGACCGCAACGCGATCACGCAGGTGGTCTATAACGGCGAGTACCTGGCCGGGAACCAGTGGGTCTCGCCGAAGAATCCGAATTACGTCACCGAGTATCCGGTGCCGAAGCGCGATGTTGCGAAGGCCAGGGCGCTGCTGAAGGAGGCCGGGATCGAGAAACCCGCGATCACCATGATGGTCTACGCCAACAACGACGCGCCGCAGGTCGGCCAGGTGATCCAGGCGATGACCCGCGAGGCCGGCTTCGACGTGAAGCTCCAGGCCACCGACTTCACCACCTCCCTCGACCAGGCCGACAAGGGCAGTTTCGAGGCCTATCTCTACAACTGGAGCGGCCGGCCCGACCCGGACGGCAACACCTACAGCTTCCTCGCCTGCAAGACGCCGCTGAACTATTCGCGCTACTGCAACCAGGAGGCCGATTCGGCGATGAATGCCGAGCGGCTGACCACCGATCCCACGGCCCGCAAGGCGGCCTGGAAGCGGCTCGCCGACCGGGTGCTGACCGACAAGCCGCTGGTCTACCTGTTCCACCGCCGGCTGCTCTGGGCCTATTCGCAGAAGCTCACCGGCTTCGGCGAGTATCCGGACGGGCTCGTGCGCTTCACCGGCCTGAAGCTCGACTGATGCTGCGCTTTCTCGCGCGACGCCTGGCCCTGGCGGTCCCGACCCTGGTGCTGGCCTCGATGATCATCTTCGCCCTGCAGCAATTGCTGCAGGGCGACACCGCCACCGCGCTCTCGGGCGAGGAGCGCGACCCGGAGGTGATCGCCTTCATCCGCGCCAAGTACCACCTCGACCGGCCGCTGCCGGTCCGCTACGGCTACTGGGCGGCCGGGGTGCTGCAGGGCGATCTCGGCGAATCGATCCGGCTGCAGAAGCCGGTGATCGAGCTGATCCGCGAGAAGCTGCCGGTGACGCTGGAACTCGCCTGCCTGGCGATGCTGGTGGCTCTGGCGATCGGCGTGCCGATGGGCATCCTCTCGGCGGTCCGGCCCGGCACCTGGATCGACGGGCTCGCCAACGGGATCGCGCTCTGGGGCCTGTCGGTGCCGAATTTCTGGCTCGGCATCCTGATGATCCTGCTGTTCTCGGTGCAGCTCGGCTGGCTGCCGGCCTCCGGCTACGTGCCGCCGGGCGAGAGCCTGTCGGAGAACCTGCGCTCGATGGCGATGCCGGCCTTCGTGCTCGGCAACGCCATCGCGGCGGTGATGATGCGCCACACCCGCGCCGCCATGCTCGGCGTGCTGCAATCCGACTACGTCCGCACCGCCCGGGCCAAGGGCGTGCCGACCGCCCGGGTGGTTTTGCGCCACGCGCTCCCCAACGCGGCAATCCCGATCATCACGCTGGGTGCCCTCGAATTCGGCCAGCTCCTCTCCGGCGCGGTGCTGACCGAGCAGGTGTTTTCCGTGCCCGGATTCGGCAAGCTGATGGTGGATGCCGTGTTCAACCGCGACTTCGCCACCGTGCAGGGCGTCGTGATCTGCACCACCGCGACCTACATCCTGCTCAATCTCGCGGCCGATCTCGCCTCGGCGCTGGTCAACCCGAAGCTCAGGCGCGCATGAGCGAGGCCGGTCTCTCCACCCCGGCGGAGATCGCCGCCCCGGCCGTCGCCCTGCCGCCGGAACCGGGGGCGTTTCGCGCCTTCTGGCGCCGGTTCAGCCGGCGGCGCGGGGCGCTCGCCGGGCTCGTCGTCGTGGTGCTGCTCGCGGTGCTGGCGCTCGGCGCCGAGTGGATCGCGCCCTACGATCCCACCGCCACCGACTGGGGCGCGGTGCGGGCCGCGCCCGATCTCGCCCACCTCTTCGGTACCGACGAGGTCGGCCGCGACGTGCTCTCGCGCATCGTCTTCGGCACAAGGGCCTCTCTCGGCGCTGGCCTGACCTCGGTGGCGCTCGCGGTGGCGCTCGGCCTGCCGCTCGGCATGCTGGCGGGCTATGCCGGCGGCGCGATCGACGGGGCGATCATGCGCCTGACCGACGCGCTGCTCGCCATCCCGTTCCTGATCCTCGCCATCGCGCTCGCGGCCTTCCTCGGCCCCAGCCTCACCAACGCCATGGTGGCGATCGGGCTCTCGGCGACCTCGATCTTCGTGCGGCTCACCCGGGCGCAGGTGCAGGCGGTGGCGGCGGAAGAGTTCGTCGAGGCGGCCCGCGCCATCGGCAACCCGCCCTGGCGGATCGCGCTCCACCACATCCTGCCCAACATCGTGCCGGCGATCCTGGTCCAGGCGACCCTCACCATCGCGGCGGCGATCATCGCCGAGGCGAGCCTGTCCTTCTTAGGGCTCGGCCAGCAGCCGCCCGAACCGTCCTGGGGCTCGATGCTCAACACCGCCAAGAACTTCCTCGACCAGGCGCCCTGGATGGCGATCTGGCCGGGGATCTCCATCTTCGTCGCGGTGCTCGCCTTCAACCTGCTGGGCGACGGCTTGCGCGACGCCCTCGACCCGCGGGAGCGGCGATGAGCGACTCCCCTCCCCTGCTGGATGTCCGCGATCTGGCCGTCGCCTTCGACACCGATGGCGGCACGGTGCATGCCGTCAACGGCGTGAGCTACACGTTGCGCGAGGGCGAGACCCTCGGGATCGTCGGCGAATCGGGTTCGGGCAAGAGCGTCCACGTGCTCGCCATGCTCGGGCTGGTGCCGCGACCGCCGGGGCGGATCAGGGCTGGGCAGGTGCTCTTCCAGGGGCGCGACCTGCTGGCGCTGCCGGAGCGGCTTTTGCGCCGGGTGCGCGGGCCCGAGATCGGCATGGTGTTCCAGGACCCGATGAGTTCGCTCAACCCGGCGATGACGGTGGGCGCCCAGATCGCCGAGCCCCTGCGGCTGCATCGCGGCCTCGATGCGCGCTCGGCCTACGCGCGGGCGCGCGACCTCCTCGACCTCGTGCGCATCCCGGAGGCGGGCCGGCGTCTCGATCAGTATCCGCACGAATTCTCCGGCGGCCAGCGCCAGCGGGTGATGATCGCGATCGGGCTCGCCTGCCGGCCCAAGCTCCTGATCGCCGACGAGGCGACCACCGCCCTCGACGTCACCGTGCAGGCCGAGATCGTCGCCCTGGTGCAGGACCTGAAGCGCGAGATCGGCATGGCGATCGTCTGGATCACCCATGATCTCGGCGTGGTCGCGGGCATCGCCGATACGGTGCAGGTGATGTATGCCGGGAGAATCGTCGAGCGCGGGCCGGTCGACGCGGTGTTCTCCGATCCGCGCAACGCCTACACGCTGGGGCTCCTGCGCTCCCTGCCGGATCTCACACGCGGCCGGGCCGGGCGGCAGCGCCTGCGCCAGATTGAGGGCAGCCCGCCCGACATGCGTCATCCGCCGCCGGGCGATCCCTTCGCGCCCCGCAACCCCTACGCCACGCCGCGCTGCCGGGCGGAAGCGCCGCCGCTGGCGCAGGTGGCGGGCAGCGTGCCGGGCCATCTCGCGGCGGCCTGGTACGACCTGCCGGCGCTGCTGGAGGCCGGGCGATGAGGCCGGTCAAGCCCGAGCCGCTGCTCGCGGTGCGAAATCTCAGCAAGCACTACCCCTTGCGGCACTGGTGGGGCGGCAAGGCTTCCGTCTTTCGCGCGGTCGAGGGCGTGAGCTTCGACATCGCGCCCGGCGAGACGCTCGGCCTCGTCGGCGAATCCGGTTCCGGCAAGTCGACGATCGGCCGGGCGGTGACGATGCTGAACCCGCCGAGCGCCGGCACCGTGGCCTTCGAGGGCACCGACCTGGCCAGTCTTCCGGCCCGCGAGATGCGGCGGATGCGCCGGCGCATCCAGGTGATCTTCCAGGACCCCTACGCCGCCCTCAACCCGCGGATGAGCGCCGGGGCCTACGTCGCCGAGCCGTTCCGGCTGCACCGGCCGGAGATGGGGGCCGCGGAGCGCCGCGACGCGGTGGCCTTCCTGTTCCAGCGGGTCGGGCTCGATCCGCGCTTTGCCGGGCGCTACCCGCACCAGTTCTCCGGCGGCCAGCGCCAACGGCTCTGCATCGCCCGGGCGATCGCGCTGAAGCCCAGCTTCATCGTCGCCGATGAGCCGATCGCGGCGCTCGACGTGTCGATCCAGGCCCAGGTGGTCAACCTGCTGCAGGACCTGCAGGAGGAGCTGGGCCTGTCGTATCTCTTCATCTCCCACGATCTCAGGATGGTGCGCTACCTCTGCCACCGGGTCGCGGTGCTGCGGCGCGGCCGGATCGTGGAACTGGCCGACAGCGGCACCCTGTACGAGGATCCGCGCCATCCCTACACCCGGGCGCTGCTCGGCGCGGTGCCGGTGCCGGATCCCGCCGTCGAGCGGGCCCGCCTGCGGGCGAGGCGCGAGGCGCCTTCCGTCGACATTCCGGAGGCCGGGGCGCTGGAGGAGGTCGCCCCCGGGCATTGGGTGGCGCAGGCGGCGCATGCGTGAGTGCTTGCTTGGTGCTTCCTCCGATTTCATACCCGCCATGTCATTCCGGGGCCGCGAAGCGGAGCCCGGAATCCAGAACCACTGGTCGTTCAGGAGAAGGCGGACAGCGTGCCGCCTCGCTCTCCTCCACCTGAGCGTCTGGATTCCGGGCTCCGCTTCGTGGCCCCGGAATGACGGGGAGGATGTCAGTTTCGTCGATCGACCCGATCGACCTTCAGAGGACACGTCACGGTGAGGGATTTTTCGAGGCCCGGGCGCTCGCCCGTCTATGCCGCCAACGCCGCCGTCGCGACGTCGCACCCGCTCTCGACGCTGGCCGCCATCGAGGTGCTGCGCTCGGGCGGCAACGCGGTCGATGCCGGCATCGCCGCGGTGGCGGTGCAATGCGTGGTCGATCCACTGATGACCGGCATCGGCGGCGATTGCTTCGCCCTCTACGCGCCGAAGGGGGCGAAGGCGCCGATCGCGCTGAACGGCTCGGGCCGCAGCCCGGCGGCGGCGCACGATGCCTGGTTCCTGGAACGCGGCATCACGCTGACCCCCACCTCGCCCCACGCCGTCACCGTGCCCGGCGCGGTCGCCGCCTGGGCCAAGCTCTCGGAGGATCACGGCACCCGCAGCCTCGGCGAACTGCTGCAGCCGGCCATCCGCTACGCGGAGGACGGCTACCCGGTGCAGCCGCGCGTCGCCCTCGACTGGTCGCGCAGCGTCGAGCGGGTCGCCGGCGACCCGGCCTCGGCGGCGACCTACCTGATCGACGGGCAGGCTCCGACCGTCGGCACGATCATGCGGCATCCGAAGCTCGCCGCCACGCTGAAGCGCATCGCGGCCGAGGGCCCGCGCGGCTTCTACGAGGGGCCGGTGGCCGAGGACATCGTGGCGCGCCTGCGCGATCTCGGCGGGTTGCACACCCTCGACGACTTCGCCACGGCGTCCCCTGAGATCGTCACCCCGGTGACCACCCGCTACCGCGGCTACGACGTTTACGAATGCCCGCCGAGCGGCCAGGGCCTCGCGGTGCTGATGATGCTCAACGTGCTGTCGCACTACGACATCTCAGGCCTGTCGGAACTCGACCGGGTCCATCTCTTCGCGGAAGCCTGCAAGCAGGCTTACCACCACCGCGACGCGCTGTTCGCCGATCCGGTCCTCAACCGGGTGCCGGTCGAGCACCTGCTGTCGGAAGCCTGGCGGGCGAGCGCCCACGGCGCCATCGACATGGCCCGCGCCCGGGAGCCGGTGATCTGGCCCGAACTCCTCCACAAGGACACGGTGTACCTCAGCGTCGTCGATCGCGACGGCAACGCGCTCTCGCTGATCAACTCGATCTTCCAGGGCTTCGGCAGCGGCATCACCGCGCCGGAGAGCGGAGTGTTGCTGCACAATCGCGGCCTGTCCTTCCGGATCGATCCCGGCCACCCGAACACGATCGGGCCGCGCAAGCGCCCGATGCACACCATCATCCCCGGCATGCTGATGCGGGACGGCGAGACGGTGGCGCCGTTCGGCGTGATGGGCGGGCATTACCAGGCGATGGGCCACGTGGAACTCCTCACCGGCATCATCGACCGCGGCCTCGACGTGCAGGAGGCTCTCGATGCCCCGCGCAGCTTCGCTTATGGCGGCGGGGTCGAGATGGAGCCGGGCTTCGGGGAGGGCGTCGTCGCCGGGCTCGAGGCGCGAGGGCACCGCATCATCCCGGCCTCCGGCCCGATCGGCGGCGGTCAGATCATCTGGATCGACCGGGAGCGCGGGGTGCTCGCCGCGGGCTCCGACCCGCGCAAGGACGGCAGCGCGCTCGGCTATTGAGGTGACCATGCCCTTTGACGTCAACGCCGCGGCGGCGGCCCTCCTCGACGCCCGCCGCTCGAGGACCCGCCTCGGCGCCCTCCCCGAGGGCGCCCGGCCGGGCAGCGAGGCGGAAGCCTACGCGGTCCAGGATGCGGTCGTCCGGGCGCTCGGCCCGGTCGCCGGCTGGAAGGTGGGGGCGCCGAGCGCCACCGCCACCCCGGCCCGGGCCGCGCTCAACGCCGACACGATCTTCGAGACCGACCACTTGCCGGCCTCGCTGTTCCACCTGATCGGGGCGGAGGCCGAGATCGCCTACCGCTTCGGCCGCGACCTGCCCCCGGAGGCCGGGCCCTACGACCGCGAGGCGGTGCTGGCGGCGGTCGCCACGATGCATCCGGCGATCGAGATCGCCGATACCCGCTTCACGGTCTTCGGCGCGGTCGACCCCCACAGCCAGCGCGCCGACCAGCAGAACCACGGCGTCCTGGTGCTCGGGCCCGGCCTGACGGAGTGGCGTCACCTCGACCCGGTGACGCAAGCCGTGCGGCTGACCATCGACGGCAAGGTCCTGCACGACCAGGTCGGCGGCAACTCGGCGGTCGATCCGGTGCGCCTGCTGGTCTGGCTCGCCAACGAGGGCGCGCGGTCGCTGGGCGGGATCAAGGCCGGGCAGGTCGTCACCACCGGTTCCTGCACCGGCACGGATTTCGTGACGGCGCCGACCCGGATGGTGGCGGAGTTTTCGGAGTTGGGGAGCGTGGCGCTGGCGATCGGATAACAGGAGCGGTGCGCTCCCGGAACGGAGCAAGGCTCGCGCCAAACCCTCCTCCCTTCGCGGCAGGGCTGTCCGGGGAAACGTAAAGCGCGGGGTTTCCCCCTCCCCCCTCTGCGGGGGAGGGTGGCCCCTGCGTCAGCAGGGGTCGGGAGAGGGGACGCCGCCTCCGGAAATGTCGCGACCGTGGTGAAGGGCGCCAGTCCGGTATCGTCGCGCTGCCCCTCTCCCGGCTCGCATCCGCTCGCCACCCTCCCCCGCAGAGGGGGGAGGGTTGGGCCGCCGAGCCATTTCTTTCCCCGAACAGCCCTGCCTTTGCGGGGGCGGGGTTTTCCGACGCGTTTTTCAGGTGACGCAGTCCCCGGGCCGATCATCCCTCGGCCCGCACGTCCTCCACGACCCCGGATCAAAACACCTTGCCGCGCGCCGTGACCGGCCAGAGGCATTCGACGCGGCCGTGGCGAATCCCGACATACCAGTCGTGGAGGTTGCAGGTCGGGTCGCAATGCCCGGGAATCAGGAGGATCTGCGCGCCGAGGCTCAGCTGCGCCTCGGGATCGGACAGGGTGCAATGCTCGTCGGAGAGGCCGGTGGCCGCGATGCCGGAGAGGCCGTGCACGAGGGGCAGGCCCGAATCCGCCGCCACGGCCTTGAGGCCGGCATCGCAGACGGCGCGACCCGTCCCCGGCACGCTGATCACCGTCGCCAGGACGAAGAGCGCGTGCTCGAAGGCTCCGGGCGCGGTCTCCCGCACCCGGGCGTAATCGGCATCCATGAAGGCGTAGCTGCCGGCCTGGATCTCGGTGTAGACCCCCGACGCGCCCTCGATCTCGAAGCTGCCGGTGCCCGCGCCGGTGATCCGGTCGCAAGATAGACCCTCGGCGCGGATCGCGTCGCGCGTCGCTTCCGTCAGCGCGATCGAGGTCGCCAGGGCGGCACGGCGCTCGGCGGGATCGACGATGTGCTGGGCGCGCCCGTAATAGGATTGGAGCCCGGCGAAACGCAGGCCCGGGCTGTCGTCGATCGCCCTCGCCAGGGCCACGCTCTCGGCGATCGATCCGGTCCCGCAGCGCCCGGAGCCGCAATCCATCTCCACCAGCACGTCGAGCGTGACGCGGTCCGATCCCGTCTCGGCCCGGCGGGCCGTCACGGCGCGGGCGAAGGCGGCGACCTGGTCGGGGTGATCGGCGCAGACGGCGACGGTGCCGCGCTCAGTCAGCCGCACCAGGCGCGCCACCCGGGCCTCGCCGACGACTTGGTTGGAGACGAGCACGTCGGTGATGCCCGCCCGCATCAGCGCCTCGGCCTCCGAGACCTTCTGGCAGCAGACACCGACGGCGCCGCCCCGCGTGGTCTGGGCCTGCGCCACATCGGCGGATTTGTGCATCTTGGCGTGGGCCCGCAGCGAAACCCCGAGTTCCGCGGCGCGGCGGCGCATCCGGTCGAGGTTGCGCTCGAACGCGTCGAGATCGACGATCAGGGCAGGCGTCGCGACCGCAGCGACGGGATCGCCCACCCGGGCCGGAATGTCGTAGCCCGGCTCCCAGACCGTCGCGGTGATGGCGTCTTGATCCCGGCTCGGCTGTGCTGTGCTCATCGGGGTGCGGACCTGCGGAAGGGTGACGGCCGCGAGACGGCGCGCGGCTCACGCCTTCACGTGATGCTCCTCCGCCGGCACCCCGTCCAGCGGCACCGGCCGCCCGAACAGGTAGCCCTGGACCTCCGTGCATCCCTCCCGCCGCACCGCCGCGTACTGGGCCTCGGTCTCGATGCCCTCGGCGGTGATGGTGGCGCCGAGCTGGGCCGCGATGCCGACCACGGCGCGCACGATCGCGGCGGTATCCGGATCGGCGATGTCGGCGATGAACGAGCGGTCGATCTTGATCGCGTCGAAGGGGAAGCGGCGCAGGTAGCTCAAGCTGGAATAGCCGGTGCCGAAATCGTCCAGCGCGATGCGCACGCCGAGGGGGCGAAGGGCCAGGAGCAGGTCGGCAGCGTCGCCCTCGATCAGCAGGCTCTCGGTGATCTCGATCTCGAGCCGGTCCGCCGCCAGGCCGGATTCGCGCAAGGCGGACTGGACGGCGGCGATCAGTGGCCCGTGCTTCACCTGCGCGGCAGAGACGTTGACGGCGACGCGGGTGCCGTCGGCCCAGGTCGCCGCGTCGCGGCAGGCCTGGTGCAGGATCCAGGTGCCGAGGCGGTCGATCAGGCCGGTCGCCTCGGCAAGCGGGATGAAGGCACCCGGCGCCACCAGGCCGCGGGTCGGGTGGCGCCAGCGCACCAGGGCCTCGCGGCAGACGAGCCGGCGCTCGGCCGCGGTGACGATCGGCTGGTAATGCAGCTCGAATTCGCCGCGCTCCAGGCCGAGGCGCAGGTCGAGCTCGAGGCCGTGCTGCTCGGCGACCGCCGCATCCATGCCCGGATCGTAGAGCCGGAAGGTACTGCGGCCGGCGGCCTTGGCGCCGTAGAGCGCCCGGTCGGCCCGGGCCATCAGCGTGTCGGCGTCGCGGCCGTGGCAGGGGGCGAGCACGACGCCGATGCTGACGCCGACATGCATCGGCCGGCCGGCGACGACGACCGGCGCCTGCATCGCCGCGATCAGGCGGCCCGCGGCCTGCGACGCCGCCAGCGGGTCGCCGTCGCCGAGGAGCACCGCGAACTCGTCGCCGCCGAGCCGCGCGATGGTGTCGTCGGGGCGCAGAACCGCCCGCATCCGCCGGGCGACCTCGCACAGGAGCGTGTCGCCGGCGGCGTGGCCGAGGGTGTCGTTGACCACCTTGAACCGGTCGAGGTCGAGCCACAGGATCGCGCCGGCGCCCTGCCGGAGCAGGGCATCGAGGCGCTCGCGGAACAGGGTGCGGTTCGGCAGGTCGGTCAGCGCATCGTGGCGCGCCATGTGGGCGATGCGCCGCTCGGCCTCGCGCCGGGCGGTGATGTCCTCGACCTGGAGCAGGGTCGAGACCGGGTTTTGCGGCAGGTGCAGGCCCACCGCCGAGACCCGAGCCCAGATCGGGCCGCCATTCGGGCGGGGAAAGCGCATCTCGCGCACCGCCGGCCCGCGATCCCCGGCGGCTTGCGCCGACGCCGCCAGCATCTCCGCCAGCACGCCCGCATCCTCCGGCGCGACGAGGTCGGCGAGCGGCCGGCCGACCGGGTCGGCGCCCTCCCCGAGGGCGGAGCGGAAGGCGCGGTTCGCCTCGACCAGCCGGCCCGCGGCATCGACCACCAGCATCCCGGACGGCGCGTGCTCGATGATGCCGCGGAAATGGCTCGCGCTGCGCAGGGCCTCTTCCCCGGCGGCCCGGAGCGTCGCCTGCTCGCGCTTGAGCGCGCTGATGTCGAAGTGGAAGCCGGTGCGCGCCCCGCCTTCGCGTACCCGCTCGATCACCCGGATCCAGCGCTCGCCCGGCAGCGGCACCTCGAACGGGGCCCCGGCGAAATGCTGGGATTCGCGCAAGTGCGCCAGGAGCTGGGCCGGCGCGGCCTCGCCGGAATCCTGCCAGGCCCGCGCCACCACCGCCTCGAGGGTCAGGCCCGCGGCCTCGGCGGGGGACAGGCCGTAGAGCTGGCCGAACTGCCAGTTGGCCGAGACGATGCGCCCGTCGGCATTCGCCGCCGCGATTCCGTCCGGCGCCCCGTTGCCGGCCTCCGCGGCGGGGGACCGGGGGGACGAGCCGGCCTCCCGGGTGATCTGCCGCCACAGCCGCACCCGGCCGAGGCCCGGGATGGTCTGGGCCGAGACCTGCAGCCAGGTGCCGCGATGCTCGAACTCGAACGGCCGGGTCTGAGCCTGGTGACGGGCGATCCCGCTCGCGATGTATTCCTCGACGTAGCGGAACTCGTCGGAGGTCAGGCGGGCGCGATAGAAGCGCCGCAGGTTCTCGCGGTAATGCTCGCCGGCATGCACGAACCCGTCATGCTCGGGGAAGAGGTAGAGGAAGGTCTGGTTCCAGGCGAGCGTCCGGTCGTCGGCGTCGAACGCGCACAGGCCGATGTCGAGGCCGTCGAGCAGGTCGGCGAGGAGGCCGAGGCTCGGCTTGGGCTTCAGCATACGGGCGACCTCGATGGCTCACGTCAGCGTCGACACCGGCCGCCATGACCGGGAGGACTGGACGCAGCGGCAGGGTTCGACCGTAGCGTGCTTCACCCCGCGGCCCAAGCTCCCACGATCCGGCATCCCGGGAAGACCCACCGATCCCACGGGTCGATCGCTATCGTGCTTAAATCTCCGCCCCTGCCGCCGGGCGCGGGGTTCCCGCCTCCGACAATCCCGGAAACCCTTGCGATCCCGGAAACCCTTGCCATCCCGGAAACCCTTGCCATCCCGGCGCGGATCGGCTGTGAAGGCGGAAGTGACGACAGGGCGACCACGCGCGGGAACGACGCGGGCGCCGGGAGGAACCGACCGATGACCCGTTTCGCCACCCGCCTGTGCGGGGCCGTCCTGACGCTCGCGGTTCTCGCGGGCCCGGCAGCGGCGCAGATCTCCGACGACGTGGTGCGGATCGGCGTGCTCACCGATCTCTCGGGCCCCTACGCCGATAGCGGCGGGCGCGGCTCGGTGGCAGCGGCCGAGATGGCGGCCAAGGATTTCGGCGGCAGCGTCCGGGGCAAGCCGGTCGAGATCGTCTCGGCCGACCACCAGAACAAGCCGGACGTGGCCTCTGCAATCGCCCGGCGCTGGTACGACGTCGACAAGGTCGATGCCGTCGTCGACCTGCCGGTGACGGCGATCGCGCTCGCCGTCCAGGCGGTGGCCAAGGAGAAGAACCGCACGGTGATGATCACCGCGGCGGCGACCTCCGACCTCACCGCCAAGACCTGCTCCCCCGTCAGCTCGCACTGGACCGACGATACCCACGCGCTGACCGCCGGCACGGCCCGCGCCGTGTTCGAGCGCGGCGGCAAGTCCTGGTACTTCATCACCGTCGACCACGCCTTCGGCCACGCGCTGCAGAAGGAGGCGACCACCGTCGTCGAGTCGCTCGGCGGCAAGGTGGTGGGCACCTCGCGCCACCCGATCAACACCGCCGACTATTCGTCCTTCCTGCTCCAGGCCCAGAGCTCGGGCGCGGACGTGGTGGCGTTTGCCAGCGTCGGCGACGACTTCACCAAGGCGGTCAAGCAGGCCGACGAGTTCGGGCTGACCGGGGGCCGCCAGACGCTGACGGGCTTTCTCGTCTACGTCACCGACATCAAGGGCCTCGGCCTGCCGGTGGCGCATGGCCTGACCTTCTCCTCGGCGTTCTACTGGGACCAGAACGACGCCGCCCGCGCCTTCGCCAAGCGCTTCTTCGAGCGCACCGGCGCGATGCCGACGAAGAACCAGGCGCTGATCTACGCAGCGGTCACCCATTACCTGAAGGCGGTCGACAAGGCCGGCACCGACGAGGCGGTGGCGGCGAACGCCGCCATGCGGGCCCTGCCGGTGGCGTTCTTCGACCATCCCGCCACCTTGCGGGCCGACGGGCGCCTGCTCTACGACCCCGTGCTCTACCGGGCGAAGGAGCCCGCCGCCTCCAAGGGCCCCTGGGATCTCTACGAGGTGCTGCGCACCATCCCGCAAGGCGAGGCGTTCCTGCCGATGAACCCGGCCTGCGCCCCGAAGGAGCGCGGGTAAAGCGATGGCTGATGCAGCCCTCGCCGAAGGCTTCGACCTGCGGCGCCTGCCGGAGGGGTTCATCGCGAACCCCTACCCGTTCTACGCGGCGCTCCGCGCGCACGCCCCGGTCCATGCCTTCGGCAACGGGCAGATCCTGCTCACGCGCTATGCCGACCTGGAGCGGGTCTACAAGGACGCCGCGACCTTCAGCTCGGACAAGACCGTCGAGTTCGGAGCCAAGTTCAACAGCGCAGAGTTCCGGGCGTCGGAGACGGGAGCTTGTCCGCTCTACCGGCACCACACCACGAGCCTCGTCTTCAACGATCCGCCGCGCCACACCCGGGTCCGGCGCATCATCGCCGGCGCCCTGACGCCCCGGGCGGTCGCCGCGATGGAGGCCGGCATCGTCGCGCTGGTGGACACCCTCCTCGACGCGGCGGAGGCGCGGGGCCGGATCGACCTGATCGAGGATTTCGCCGCCGCGATCCCCGTCGAGGTGATCGGCAACCTGCTCGGCGTGCCGCGGGACGAGCGCGGACCGCTGCGGGACTGGTCGCTGGCGATCCTCGGCGCCCTCGAACCCGTCCTGTCGCCGGAGGTGGAGGCGGCCGGCAACCGGGCGGTGACCGCGTTCCTGGCCTATCTCGGCGGCCTCGTCGAAGAAAGGCGCCGGCATCCGGGCGATCCGGACAAGGACATCCTCACCCGGCTGATCCAGGGCGAGGTCGGCGGCGAGCGGCTCTCGCCGGAGGAGTTGCTGCAGAACTGCATCTTCATCCTCAATGCCGGGCACGAGACCACCACCAACCTGATCGGCAACGGGCTGCACCTGCTGACCGAGCATCCGGACGCCAGGTCGCGGCTCCTCGCCGAGCCGGACCTGATGCGCAAGGCCGTGGAAGAGATCCTGCGCTTCGAGAGCTCGAACCAGCTCGGCAACCGCGTGGCGACGACGGATTTCGCGATCGAGGGCCGAGACTTCCCGGCCGGCACCCAGATCACGCTCTGCATCGGCGCCGCCAACCGCGACCCGGCGCAGTTTCCCGACCCCGACATCTTCGACGTCGCCCGCGACCCCAACCGCCACCTCGCCTTCGCGAGCGGCATCCACCAATGCGTCGGCATGGCGGTGGCCCGGCTGGAAGGCCGGATCGCGCTGTCGCGCTTTCTGGCGCGCTTCCCGGATTACCACCTCGACGGGGTGCCGGAGCGCTCGCAAAGGGTGCGGTTCCGGGGGTTTTCGAGGTTGCCGGCGCGGCTGGGGTGAGGATCGCTCCGATTTATCGGCAGATTGCATCCCACCCGCGACCTCGTCCCGAGGTGTGGAGCGATCGCAGATCGCGGAGCCTCGAAGGAGAGCTCCAGAAATCGCCGAGATCAATGGAGCCCTCCTTCGAGGCTCCCTACGGTCGCACCTCAGGATGAGGTCGTGACTGGGAGAAAGAGGAACTCCGCGACGTCCTCGCGGATCGAGCCTGCGCCGAGAGTCATTCCCGGCCGCTTTCCCTCAAGCGCTTGTGTGCGGGCGCGCCGTGGGCAGGCCTCCCGCCGCGCCCTACTCTCCCGCCGGCGATCGACGAGCCGAAGGGACCTTTGCATGACGCTCCACCGCCGCGCCGTACTGGCCGGCTCCTTCGCCTGCTCCCTGGCCGGCCTGGTCTCTGGCCGCGCCTTCGCGCAAGGCGACGGCCCGATCCGCCGCCCGATCCCCTCCACCGGCGAGACGGTGCCGGCGATCGGCATCGGCACCTCGCGGCGCTACGACGTGGCGCCGGATTCGGATGCGATGGCGCCGTTGCGCGAGACCGTGGCGAAGTTCGTGGCCTTGGGCGGCACCGTGATCGACACCGCGCCGGATTACGGCCGGGCCGAGGAGGTGCTGGGCCGGATCCTCAAGGAGACGGGACTTCGCGACAAGGTCTTCCTGTGCAGCAAGGTGGCGGCCAAGGGCCGCGAGGCGGGGCAGGCGCAGATCGAGCAGTCGTTCCGCCGGCTGGGCACCGACCGGATCGACCTGATCGCGGTCCACAACCTGATCGACCCGCAGGCGCAGCTGCCGCTCCTGCGCGAACTCAAGGCATCGCGGCGCATCCGCTATCTCGGCGCCACGACCTGGGCCGAGGCGCAATACGCCGACCTCGAAGCCCTGATGAAGGCCGACACGCTCGACGTGATCCAGGTGAACTACGCGGTCGATGCCAGAAAAGCCGCCGAGCGCATCCTGCCCCTGGCGCGTGAGCGCGGCATCGCCGTGATGGTCAACGTGCCGTTCGGGCGCGAGCGGCTGTTCACCCTGGTGCGCGGCCGCGACCTGCCGCCATGGGCCGCCGAGTTCGACTGCCAGAGCTGGCCGCAATTCTTTCTCAAATACGTCCTGTCGCACGAGGCGGTGACCTGCCCGGTCCCCGGCACCGCGCAGGTGCGCTACGTCGAGGACAATCTCGGCGCCGCGCGCGGGCGCCTGCCCGACGCCGCGACCCGCCGCAAGATGGAGGAGTTCATCGATGGCCTGTGATCGCCGCACGCTGCTGCTCGCCGGGGTGATGGCCCTGGCGCTCGCCGCCGCTCCCGCCTTCGCGCAAGAATCCAAGAGTCCGATCGCGGTGATCGGCGGCGGCAATATCGGCGGCACCATCGGGGGCCTGTGGGTCAAGGCCGGCCACCCGGTGATGTTCGCCTCGCGCCACCCGGAGGATTTGAAGCCGCTGGTGGAAAAGCTCGGGCCGCTGGCGAAGGCCGGCACGGTCGAGCAGGCCCTCGCCTTCGGCGACGCGGTGCTGATCGCGGTGCCCTACAAGGCCTATCCGGACCTTGGAAAAACCTACGGCGCGGCCCTGAAGGGCAAGGTCGTGCTCGATGCCGGCAACGCCACCAAGGCCCGCGACGGAGAGCTGGCGGCGGAGGCCGAGAGCGCCGGCATCGGCGCCACCTCGGCCAAGTACCTCCCCGGCGCCCGGCTGGTGCGGGCCTTCAACGCCGCGAATTACCGGCTCTTCGCCCAGAACGCCCATCGCAGCGGCGCCCCGATGGCGGTGCCGATCGCGGGCGACGACAAGCAGGCCTTGGGCGTCGCCGCGACCCTGGTGCGCGATGCCGGCTTCGAGCCGGTGGTGGTCGGCGGCCTCGACGCCGCGAAAAAATTCCAGATGGGCAGCCCCGGCTTCCAGCGGGACGCGACCGGCCCTGAGGCGCGCAAGGCCTTCGGGATCGCCGAATGACCGTGGACACCACGCAGGCGGCGCAGGCCGGCCTGAAGGTGCCGGCCTGGCTCCGGCGCCTCACCGACGTGCGGCCGGAGGAGGTGCCGGCCCTCGGCTGGGCCTGGCTCTACATCTTCGCCCTGCTCTCGTCCTACTACGTGATGCGGCCGATCCGCGACCAGATGGGGCTGGCCGGCGGGCTCGAGAACCTGCCCTGGCTGTTCACCGCCACGCTGGTGGGCATGCTGGTGCTCAACGTGCCGTTCGGCTGGCTGGTGCGCAAGCTGCCGCGCTCCCGCTTCATCCCGATCACCTACCGCTTCTTCGCCGCCAACATCCTGGTCTTCGCGGTGGTCCTGTATCGCAGCGGGCCCGAGGAGGCGGTGTGGATCGGCCGGGTGTTCTTCGTCTGGCTGTCGATCTTCAACCTGTTCGTGGTCTCGATCTTCTGGGCGACGATCGTCGACGTGTTCGATACCGAGCAGGGCAAAAGGCTGTTCGGCTTCATCGCGGCGGGCGCCACGCTCGGGGCCATCACCGGCTCGGCCGTCACCGCGGTGCTGGCGCGCGACGTGCCCATCCCCTTCCTGCTGCTCGCGGCGGCCGCGCTCCTCGAAGTCGCGGTCATCAGCATGCGGGGCCTGTCGCGGATCTCCGACGCCCTGTCGCGCGAGCCGGGAGAGGCGGCGCAGGCCATCGGCGGCAGCCCGTTCGCCGGCATCAGCCGGGTGCTCGCCTCGCCCTACCTGCTCGGCATCTGCCTGTTCCTGCTGCTGTTCTCGATTACCTCGACCTTTCTCTACTTCGAGCAGGCCGGCATCGCGAAACGCAGCTTCCCGGATCGTGGATCGCAGACGGCGTTCTTCGCCAGCGTCGATCTCGCGGTGAACGTGCTGACGCTCGGCATCCAGCTCTTCCTCACCGGGCGGATCGTGAAGCGGCTCGGCGTCGGGCTCACCCTGGCGATCCTGCCGCTGGTCAGCGCGCTCGGCTTCGGGCTGCTCGCGGTGGCGCCCACCATCGCCAGCGTGGTGGTGTTCGGGGTCTTGCGCCGGGCCGGCAACTTCGCCATCGCCCGGCCGGTGCGCGAGGTGCTGTTCACCGTGCTGCCGCGGGAGGACCGCTACAAGGCCAAGGCCTTCATCGACACGGTGGTCTATCGGCTGGGCGACCAGGTCGGCGCCTGGTCCTATACCCTCGTGGCCTGGCTCGGCCTGAGCGCCACCGCGCTCTCGGTCCTGGCGGTGCCCCTGTCCCTCGCCTGGCTCGTCAACGGCCTCTGGCTCGGGCGCCGGCAAGATTCTATGGCTGACGGGAGGGAGCCGCAGGAGACGGGGAATGGCTGAGACCGAAGCGAGCTTGCGTGCCGGCATCGTCGCGACCTGCCGCAGCATGGCCGAGCAGGGCCTGAACCAGGGCACCGCCGGCAACGTCTCGGCGCGGTTCGGCGACGGCCTGCTCATCACCCCCTCGGGGCTGCCCTACGAGGAGATGACGCCCGACGACATCGTGCCGATGACCATGGACGGCCGGGCCGAGCATGCCCTCGCGCCCTCCTCCGAGTGGCGCTTCCACCGCGACATCCTGCGGGCCCGCCCCGACGTCTCGGCCATCGTCCACGCCCACCCGACCTACTGCACCGCCTTCGCGATGTGCCGCAAGGACATCCCGGCGGCCCATTACATGATCGCCGCCGCCGGCGGGCCGACCGTGCGCTGCGGCGGCTACGCGCTGTTCGGCACCGAGGCATTGTCGCAGCGGGCCCTGGAGGCGCTGGAGGATCGCACCTGCTGCCTGCTCGCCAACCACGGCATGATCGCCACCGGGCCGACTCTGGCCAAGGCCCTGTGGCTCGCCGTGGAACTGGAAACCCTGTGCCGGCAATACGCCGTGGCGCTCCAGGTCGGCCGGCCGCACATCCTGAGCGAGGCCGAGGTGGCGGAGGCGATGGAGCGGTTCAAGTCCTACGGGCCGCGGCCGAAGGCGGGGTGAGGCGTTCCGGATGCCTCCTGAGCGTCATCCCGGGGCCGCGCAGCGGAACCCGGGATCCATAACCGCCGAGGCTCCAAGATGAGACGGAACGCTGTCCGCCTTTTCAAGCATCGTCAGCGGTTATGGATCCCGGGTTCTCGTCTTCGACGAGCCCCGGGATGACGCAGTGCAGCGGAGAGGTCGAAGATAGTCGACCTCTGCCCCTACAGATCCATCTTCATCGCCTGCGGATAGTACCGGAACCCGCCCTGCCCGTTCTCCGCGACGTGACCGATGCCCGGCCAGGCGAAGTGGTAGGCCAGCACCGGGATGCGGTTCTTGGCCAGCATGGTCAGCATCTTGAGCCGGGTCTGGGCCGATTGCTTCGGGTCGGTGTCGTAGGCGAACTCGGTGAGCGGCTTCTCCATCAGCAGCACAGGGTGGTGCGTCAGGTCGCCGAGGTAGCAGAGGCTGTCCTTGCCCGAGGTGATCATGAACATCGTATGGCCGATGCTGTGGCCGGGCGCGGCGATCGCCTGGATCCCAGGCAGGAATTCCTGGCCGTCCTTGACGAAGACGAGGCGATCACGAATCGGCAGCAGGTTCTTGCGGGCCGTATCGAGGAAGGCGCTGAACGAGGCCGGCACCTTGGCGGGGTCGGTCCAGTAATCGAAATCGGCCTGCGAGATGTAGTACTGGGCGTTGGGGAAGTGCGGCGTGCCGTCGTCGCCGACGCAGCCGCCGCAATGGTCGACATGGGCGTGGCTCATCACCACGGCGTCGATGTCCTTCGGGTCGATGCCGGCCTGGCGCATCGTGGTCAGCAGCTTGCCGGTGGTCGGCCCGAACAGCTTGAGGGAGCCCATCCCGGTATCGAACAGCACCAGCTTGCTGCCGGTGTTGAGGATCAGGATGTTCTGCTCCAGCACCGCGTTCGACAGCGGCAGGAAGTTGCTGGTCAGCTGCGCGTCCATCTCGGCCGGGGTGAGGCCGAGGAAGTTGGTATGGGGGTCGCCGAGCGGCAGGGTCCCGTCGGAGACCATGGTGGCCTCGGCGTCGCCGAGGGTGAAGCGGTAGAAATACGGGCTCTGGCTGCGCAGCAGCGGCGCCTTGGCGCTCGCCGCACCCGGCAGCCCGGCCGTCACCGCGGCGGCCGCGGCGCCGAGCATCAGGCCGCGCCGGCTGGGATTGTCCAACCGAATCGTCATTGGGGCTCCTCCACGTTTCGTCCGCGGGCGCCTTGTTGCGCGCGCTCGAAACGGGACGTCTCCCGACGCGAGCGCGGCCGGAACCTCTGCGGGCCGATCTTTGTCCGCCGGCCCGGACGGGTTGTCAAACTGGACGTTGGGTCATGTGCCGCCCGCGCGGGCATGGACGCGGCGGCGCCGCCCGAAATGCGGGCCCCCTGCCCAACCGGACGGCAACCGGCCCGATCCTCCCCGGCCCCGGAATTGACAGCGTTTCGAGGCACTTCCTACACCCCTGGCAACCACGGAGGAGCCGCGATGCCGAGCCACGATTTCGACTACGACCTGGTGGTGCGCGGCGGGACGCTCGCCGGCCCGGCGGAGGTGTTCGAGGCCGATCTCGGGGTGCGCGACGGGGTGATCGCGGCCGTCGGCCGGAACCTCCGGCGCGGGGCGGAGGAGATCGACGCCCGGGGCCACATCGTCACCCCGGGCGGTCTCGACCCGCATTGCCACATCGAAGAACCCTCCGAGGGCGGCGGCGTGCAGGAGGAGAGCTTTGCCAGCGGCTCGGCCGCGGCGCTCGCCGGCGGCACCACCTCGTTCATCTGCTTCGTGCCGCAATGGAAGGGTCACCCGATCGCGGCGACCGCGGAGGGCTACGAGGCCCGCGCCCGGGCCTCGCGGGCCGATTACAGCTTCCACCAGATCATCACCGACCCGACGCCCGACGTGCTGGAGCGCGAGGTGCCGGCGCTGGTCGCCCGCGGCATCCGCAGCCTCAAGGTCTTCCTCACCTACGATCCGTTGCGGCTCACCGACGGGCAGTTCCTGGAGGTGCTGGCGACCGCGCGGCGCCTAGGCGCCTTCGTGACGGTGCATTGCGAGAATTACGACGCCATCGGCTGGCGCATCCGCGCCCTTCTGGAGGCCGGCCTCACCGACCCGCTCCAGCATGCCTGGGCCCGGCCGCCGGTGGTCGAGCGCGAGGCGACGCACCGGGCCATCGCGCTCGCCGAACTCGTCGACCAGCCGATCCAGGTCTTCCACGTCTCCTGCGACGAGGCGGCGGCTGAGATCGCCCGAGCGCGGGCGCGAGGCATCAAGGTCTGGGGCGAGACCTGCCCGCAATACCTGACCCTCTCGACCGACGACCTGGCAAAGCCGGATTTCGAGGGCGCCAAGGTGGTGTGCTCGCCCGCCCTCCGGGCGCCCGGCGAAGCGGAACGGATCTGGGCCCGCATCCGCGAGGGCACGCTCGACGTGGTCTCCTCCGACCATTGCGGCTTCTCCTTTGCCACCGCCAAGCGCGATCCCGGCGGCAGCGGCTACGGCCAGGGCGGCGCGAAGGCCCGGCCCGACGGGATGCCGGCCTTCAACGCGATCCCGAACGGCGTGCCGGGGATCGAGACCCGGCTGCCGGTGCTCTTTTCCGAGGGCGTCTCGGCCGGGCGCATCGACCTGCCGACCTTCGTGCGCCTGACCTCGACCAACGCCGCCCGCCTGTTCGGGCTGGCCGGCCGGAAAGGCACACTGGCGCCCGGCGCCGATGCCGACCTCGTGCTGTGGAACCCGGATGCCGAGCGGGTCCTGACCAATTCGGACCTGCACCACGCCATCGACTACACGCCCTGGGAGGGGATGCGCCTCAAGGGCCTGCCCACGATGACGATCCGGCGCGGCGAGATCGCGGTGCGCGAGGGCCAGGTGCTGGCGGAACCTGGCTCGGGCCGGTTCCTCGCCCGCGGCCCCTACGCGCTCGCCACACCGTCGGGCCGGGTGCCGGACGGGTTCGACGCGGCGGCCCGGCGCTGACGCGCTGGACGTCGGGCGCGCCCTCGCCGACCATGCCGGTTTCCTCGGGAGGACCGGCATGGCGACCGTGAGACTGTGGAGCGACGCGGAGGCGGACGGCCATCCCCGCGTCAAGGCGGTGTTCGACGACATCCGGGCTGTGCGCCGCTCGGACTTCATCAACAATTTCTGGCGCGCGCTCGCCAACCAGCCGACGGTGCTGGAGCGGACCTGGGCCGACCTGAAGCAGGTGATGGCCGCCGACGGCGCCCTCGACCCGCTGACCAAGGAGCTGATCTACATCGCGGTCTCGACCGCCAACGGGTGCAGCTACTGCATCCACTCCCACACCGCCGCGGCGCGGGCCAAGGGCATGACCGAGGCGCAGCACGGCGAGCTGCTGGCGGTGATCGGGATGGCGAACACGACGAACGCGCTGGTCACCGGGATGCAGGTGCCGGTGGACCGGGAGTTCGAGGTGTAGGGCGAACCATGGTTGGCTCGACCGTGTGAGCGGCTTCAGAGGGCGGAGACCGATGGTCGACGCCCGCATGGCCCCGACCGGCCTGTGCGGAAAACCTTCCAATCCCGGTTTCCGTCTACGGCATCAATCCGACAGGGTTTGTCGTGCGCCTTCCACGGCGGAGATCGGTCAGGTGGCCGGCTGGCCGGCACACCGCCGTCAAGCACATGTTTTCCGTATACCCGAGCCTGGTATGCGGAATGACCGCAAGGGGTGGGGCGCGGACCGTACCTCGCTGCCCGGGAGCGGACGTTCCGTTTCCGACCCTTCTAGGTCGTCGGCGGATCAGAGATTGCGGTCCGATGGCGGACGTTCAAACCACATTTGTCATATGGTCTACGCTTGGAGAGCGGAAGGATATGAACGACAATTTCAATAAGATTGGCATTCTTTCGAGTTCAGTGATCTGTTCCCTGGTATATCCACATGGGGATCGTGTTTCCTGCCTTTGAAAAACCATTATACTTGTAGAATTCGAAGGCACTTGATTCAGCAACTATCATATGTTGATGGAAGTTTTTATAGATTTCCTGCAAACGCCGCATTATTTCTCTGCCAATCCCCCGCCCGTGATAATTCGGCAGCACTAATAGATGAGGATAATATACAACGAGAAAGCCGTCTGAGATCGCATTGCCCAATCCAACAATCTCATCACCGTCCCAGGCTGAAACCACCGTCTCTGAATTCGACAATGCCTTAAGCAAAAGTTCTGGTTTTTCCGCCGATGACCACTTGTTTGCAGCGTAGAGGCTGACGACACCCTCGCTAGGAAATTCTTTTGTTTGACGATACTCGATGAGGCTCATTTACCGTTCCTATTGCTATTCCACTGCTGATTTACCATCAAGCCTTGCCCGCAGCGTCGAGCCGATGACCACCGTTTCCTGCGCAATCTAATCCTGACCCTTCGAGCTAGTTGAAGCTTGGGATGCGAACGGCAGCTCAGCCTAGTTCTGCACCAAAAGCCGACCGGCAGGAAACCACCCGACATCGCCGATCGACGTCGAGAAAGCGGACGCCTGGAAGCGGTCCATCCGCTTCCGATGCCTCGCAAACCTTTGAGAACGCGATCCAGCCTCGCAAAAGCGGATGACGCTCTTTGTTTTTGCCCAGCCCGCGTCGAAATAGGCAAACGCATCCCAAATCAAGGGCTCGATTAGCCGATCGAGGACAACGCCTGCCCTAGATCGGCGACGAGCGCCGCCGGGTCCTCGAAGCCGACGCCGAGGCGAACAAGGCTTGGCGGTAGATCGGCGGCCCGGAGTTGGTCTTCGTTCATCATGCCGGCCCACATCGCGGCGGGATGGACGACGAGCGTTGAGAAGGAGCCGAAGCTGGCCGAACGGTGTGCCAGCTTCAGCGCAGCGACGACACGTTCGGCTGCGTCCGCCCCGCCCGTAATCTCGAAGCTCAGGACACCGCCGAAACCGCTCATCTGCCGGCGGGCGAGTTCGTGTTGGGGATAGCTGCCGAGGCCGGGATAATGCACCCGCTCGACTGCTGGATCCTGCGCCAAGAAATCAGCCACGACCTGTGCCGTCCGGTTCAGCCGGTCCGCACGCATCGGCAGCGTGCGCAGACCCCGCAGCGCTAGCCAGGCCGCGAACGGGTCCAGCGTCGCGCCGAACACGTAGGCTTTCTCCCATATGGCCGAGATGCGGGCTCTCGATCCCACGAGGATGCCGGCGGAAACCCAGGTGGTGTCCGTTGGTATGCCGTTCCTCGTGGTCGAACTCGCCTCCCGCGAGGCCCTGCGCCGGTCATCCCCGGATCGCGCCGCCTTCGGCAGCCTGTTCCCGCTGGATGGAGCCTTTTCCGTGTATGCCTACACGCGTGACGTGGCCAAGGACACGGTGGAAGCCGACACCGACCTACAGGCGCGCATGTTCACCAGGCGCATGATGGAGGACCCGGCAACGGGAAGTGCCACCTCTGCCATGGCGGCGCTCCTGGCGGAACGGCTCCGCACGGCGGAGCTGTCGCTGCGCGTCGGGCAGGGCGCTGATATGGGCCGGCCCAGCCTGATGCTGGCGCGAACGAAGCAGGAGAACGGTGCCATGATGGCCTTTGTCGGTGGGCGTTGCGTGGAGGTGATAGAGGGCACCAGCACCTCCGGGAGCTGAGGGCGATGCTACCCTTACCCAATGCCCGGCTCAGCATGCGTGCGTCCGCTTGGGGTCACCAGCAGACCCATGAAGCGTTCGTCAGCGTCAGGTGTCAGCCAGCTTGACCGGCAGGCAATCTCGGATGACGGAAAACACCTGTTTTCCGTCATCCGAGCGTGACATCCCGAATGGCCGCGAGCGGCCGGATGCGGCCCCGGGCCGCCCCACCCCCTCCTACGCGGCGAGCGCCGCTTCCTTCGTCTCGGGCGTGGCGAGCATCGCGGCGACGCCCACCACGCTCGTCGCGATGACGTACCAGGCCGGCGCGAGGGGATCGCCGGTGACGCCGATCAGCCAGGTCACCACCAGCTGCGTCGTGCCGCCGAACACCGTGACGACGAAGGCGTAGGCCACCGAGAGGCCGGCGCTGCGCACGCTGCGCGGCAGGAGTTCGGGGATCGCCACCAGGCTCGCCGCGGCGCTCATGGCGCTGAGGGTCGCCAGCAGCGCCGACATGCCGAGCAGCGTCGCCGGGCCGGGTGCCTGCGTCATCAGCAGGAAGGCCGGATAGGCAGAGAGCAGCAGCAGCACCCGCGGCACGATCATCACCAGGCGTCGGCCGTACCGGTCGGCGAGCCGGCCGGCCAGCACCGCGAAGACCAGGATGCAGGCGCCGACCACCGCCGTCGCGGCGATCGAGAGGCCCGCCGGCAGCTTCAGGGTCGTGATCGCGTAGGTGGTCATGTAGTTGCCGACATAGGTCGAGACCGTACCGCAGAGCAGGATCGGCACGACCAGCGCCAGGGTGCGGCCATGGTCGCGCAGCAGCCGGGCGAGCACTGCGCCGGTGGTGGCCTCGGCGTGGCCGGTGCTCTCGCCGGCGGTCTCGGGCATCGCGCGGCGGATGTAGATCCCGACCGGGATGATGAGCAGGCCGAGCAGGAACGGGATGCGCCAGCCCCAGGCCTGCATCTGCTCAGGGCTCAGGCCCAGCGACAGGACCACGCCGATCGTGCCGGCGCAGAGCGTCGCGAGGCCCTGGCTGGCGATCTGCCAGCTGGCATAGAGGCCGCGCTTGCCCGGCGGCGCGCTCTCGATGAGGTAGGCCGTCGAGGGACCGACCTCGCCGCCGAGCGCGAAGCCCTGGATCAGGCGCCCGATCACCACCAGGATCGGTGCGGCCATGCCGATCGTGGCGTAGCCGGGGGTCAGGGCCAGCATCAGCATGCCGATCGCCATCAGGGCGATGGTCAGCATCATCGCCGGCTTGCGGCCGGCGCGGTCGGCATAGGCGCCGATGACCACGCCGCCGATCGGCCGGGTGACGAAGCCGATGCCGAAGGTGGCGACCGAGGCGAGCAGGCTGACCCAGGGATCGCCCGCCGGGAAGAAGGTCCGGCCGATCGTGACGGCGAAGAAGGCGTAGGTGGTGAAGTCGTAGAATTCGAGGGTGTTGCCGATCACCGCCGCGACGACGCCGCGCCGGCGCGCCGCCTCGTCCGCGGCGGCGACGGGTGCTTCGGCTCGGGTCTCGTCACGATCAATGGTGGCGGTCATGGTCGCTCCTCCGGGCGCTCCGCAGGCCTCGCGCGGGGGCGGGGCGCCCCCGGTGCGCATCGGGCCAGGGCCCAAGCCCCGGCCGTGCTCCGGCCCGTCGTTGTTTCGTCGACCCTGGAGACGGGACGGGCCCGTGTCCAAGACCGTTCGGGAACGGAAGCATTCCCGGGAGGAATGACGCCGGGATCAGGCCCCGCCCGCCTCCCCGCGGAACACCTCTTCCATCTCGCGCCGGAACCGGATCGCCGGGTCGTCGGCCGAGAACGCCACGTCGTCCCAGCTCACCGGCTTGCCGGCGGCGACCGGGCGGGTGAGGGTGAGGCCGTGCGCCAGCCCGATCGGCAGGCCGCCGGCACGGAGCGAATCGCGTGCCGGCATCAGCCGGCCGTAGACGGTGTAGCCGCCCTCCCCGTCCAGGCGCTCGCCGGCCTTCAGGTCGCGCTTGGCGGTCGCCACCACGTCGCCGGAGAAGCCCCGCGTGGTGCCGGTGGCTTCGCCCCGCACCGCGATGCTGGCGACCGACAGGCCGAGTTCGAGCCCGATCAGGTGATAGGGCTTGTACATCGCGCTGTAGGTGCCGCTCGGATCGGTCTTCAGGCCGTACTCCGCAAAGCACTTGCGGACGTAGTCGGAGGGCGCCTCGAAGGTGACGTAGACGCCCCAGCGCAGGTCGCGAAACACCGGGCGGCCGTCGCGCTCGAGCGACGACACCACCTCGACGGTGCCGTCCACCGGCAGGATGCCGCCGGCCGATCGCGGACGCAGCAGGGTCGGCAGGTCGTCGACGCCGCAAGCCGGGAAGGCGAGGCCGGCGGGCGGGGGCGTCAGGTCGCAGGCATTGGCGACAGCGGCCATCTCCAGCGCCGATTTGGTGCCGTCGAGGAAGGAGTTGAACATCTGCCGGTTGAAGTCGCCGCCCGCGACCTGCTCCTCGGTGAAGCCGTAATGGCCCCAGACCGTGTCGGGGGTCGAGGCGTGGTAGACCGGCAGGTACTTGGTGCCCTTGCCGGCGCAGACCACCCGGAACCCCGCCGTGCGGGCCCAGTCGACGAGTTCGGCGATGAGCGCCGGCTGGTCGCCATAGGCGAAGGAATAGACGATTCCGGCCTCCTCGGCCTTGCGGGCGATGAGGGGGCCGGCCAGCGCGTCGGCCTCGACATTGACCATCACGATGTGGCGCTTGTGCCGGCAGCAGGCGAGCGCGTGGCGGATGCCGGCGCCCGGATGCCCCGTGGCCTCGACGATCACCTCGATCCCGTCCGCACCGATCAGCCCTTCCGCATCGTCGGTGAGGAAGGTCGTGCCGTTGCGCATCGCCTCGGCCATGCTCCTGGCGTCATAGCGCTCCGCCGGCCAGCCGACCCGGGCGAGGGCGGCGCGCGCCCGCTGGGGATCGAGATCGGCGATGCCGACGACGTGCAGGCCCGGCGTGCGCGGCGCCTGCGACAGGAACATCGAGCCGAACTTGCCGGCCCCGATCACCCCGATCCGCACCGGATGGCCGGCCGCCGCCCGCGCGGCGAGCGTGTGGTACAGGCTCATGTCCCCTCCCCCGGGCGGCCGCCGGCCGCCCTTCGCGTGTCCTGTCGGCGCGCGTTTCAGGCGCCGTTGCGGCAAGCGTCACGGATCGGCAGCATGCGGTCAACCGGCGCGAATCGCCGGGCGGGGATGGGATACGGACATGGCCTTCACCTTCGCGCGGCTGACCCCGGAACTCCTGATCGCCGACCTGGCGCGAAGCCTGCATTTCTGGGTCGAGCTGATCGGTTTCCGCATCGCCTACGACCGGCCGGAGGAGGGTTTCGCCTATCTCGATCTCGACGGGGCGCAGGTGATGCTGGAGACGCGCCACCCCGCCTCGCGGCAATGGCTGACCGGCCCGCTCGAGGCGCCGCTCGGGCGCGGCATCAATTTCGAGATCGCCGTCCCGGCGGTGGAGCCGATCCTGGCCCGGCTGGAGGCGTCGGGCTGGCCGCTTTACATGGCGGTCGAGGACAAGTGGTACCGGGCCGGCGCAGTCGAGGTGGGCCAGCGCCAGTTCCTGGTGCAGGATCCGGACGGCTACCTGCTGCGTCCGGCCGCGAGCCTGGGGTCGCGGCCGGTGGGCACGGGGGTGACGGCATGACGGACACGCTGAGGCGCGCGACCCTGGTCCCGGAACTCGTGGTCGCCGATCTCGCCACGAGCCTGCGATTCTGGGTCGACCTGATCGGTTTCCGGATCGCCTACGAGAGGCCGGAGCACCGCTTCGCCTATCTCGACCTCGACGGGGCGCAGGTGATGCTGGACCAGTACGATCCGTCCGCCCGGCACTGGCTGACCGGCCCGATGGACCGGCCGCTCGGACGGGGCATCAACCTCCAGATCGAGGTCGCGGCGGTGGAGCCGGTCCTGGCCCGGCTGGAGGCGGCCGGGTGGCCGCTCTTCATGGCGGTCGAGGATGCCTGGTACCGGGCCGGCGCGATCGAGGTCGGCCAGCGCCAGTTCCTGGTACAGGATCCGGACGGCTACCTGCTGCGCCTTGGCGCGAAGCTGGGAGAGCGGCCCGCCACCGGGAGGGCGTCATGACTCCGATCCGCATCCGCGCCATCGATCACTTCGTGCTGGTCGTCCTCGACATCGACTCGACGGTGGCGTTCTACCAGCGCACGCTCGGCGTCGAGGCGCGCGAGATCGCGCCCGGGCGCTGGGCGCTGCACTTCGGGTCTCAGAAGATCAACCTTCAGCAGTTGCACGCAAGCGTCGATCCGCAGACCCGCCACCCGAGCCGGGGCGCAGGGGATTTCTGCCTGCTGACCGATACGCCGCTCGCCGAGGTCATTGCCCACCTGACGCGGGAGGGCGTCGCGATCATCAATGGGCCGATCGAGCGGACCGGCGCGACCGGACGGATCCTGTCGGTCTACTTCTACGATCCCGACGAGAACCTGGTCGAGGTGAGCAACGTCATCGGCTGAGGCAAGGACGGCCGACGTTCCTCAGATCTCGATCTCCGTCCCCACCTCCACCACCTGCCGGGTCGGCACGCAGAAGAAGGCGCCGGTGCGCTCGCCGTTGCGCATCATGAAGGCGAACAGGGTCTCGCGCCACGCCGCCATGCCGCGGTGGTTGCGCTTGGGGATGATCGTCTCATGGCCGATGAAGACCGTGACGTCCTCGACGAAATCGGCCGGCAACCCGCGATGGGCCACCGCGCAGGCGAGTCCGTCCGGGATCGAGGCCTCCTCCATGTAGCCGTAGCGGAGCGTCACCCGGTAGAGGTCGGGGGATACCTGGGTCACCTCGGCGCGGTCCGTCGCCGGCACCACCGGCTTCTCCTCGTAGAGCGCGGTGACGATGGTGCAGCGGGACGGCAGGGCGTGGCTGCGCTCGAGCAGCCGGCTCATGTGGAGCGGGATGCCCTTGGTGGCCGAGGACAGGAAGGCCCCCGCCCCCGGCAGGCGGATCGGCGGATCGGCGCGTAACGCCGCCAGGAAGGCGTCCTCGTCCTGGCGGGCGCCGACCCGGTTGGCCTCGGTCAGACGCGTACCCTGGAGCCAGGTCAGCATCGTCACGGCGACGATCGCGGTGAGCACGAGGGGATACCAGCCGCCCTCGAACACCTTCACGCTGTTGGCGCCCAGGAACACGAGGTCGATCGTCAGGAAGGCGCCGTTGACCAGGAGGACGAGGAGCAGGTTGTAGCCCCAGCGCCGGGCGATCAGCGCCGCGAGCAGCGTCGTGATCGCCATCAGGAGCGAGACCGCGATGCCGTAGGCGCCGGCCAGCGCATCCGAGGTCTCGAAGATCAGCACCGCGCTCAAGGTCGCGATGGCGAGCAGCCAGTTCACCGCCGGCACGTAGATCTGGCCTTGCGCGTCCCGCGCCGTATGGACGATGCGGATGAAGGGCAGGAAGCCGAGCTGCATCGCCTGCTGCGTCAGCGAGAATACGCCGGAAATGATCGCCTGCGAGGCGATGACGGTGGCGAGGGTGGCGAGCCCGATCAGCGGGTAATGCGCCCAGTCGGGACTGAGATGATAGAATGGGTTCTCGATCGCGCCGGGCTCGGCGAGCAGCACCGCGCCTTGCCCGAAATAGTTGACGACGAGGGCCGGCAGCACCAGCCCGAACCAGGCGAGCCGGATCGGCCGGGCGCCGAAATGGCCGAGATCGGCATACATCGCCTCGCCGCCGGTCACCGCCAGGAAGGCCGCGCCGAGCATCGCGAAGCTGACGCCCCACCCGGCATGGGTCAGGAACTCGACCGCCTTCAGGGGATTGAGCGCTGCCAGGATCTGCGGCGCGTGCAGGATGCCGCCCAGACCCAACAAGGCCAGGACCACGAACCAGACCAGCATCACCGGGCCGAAGATCCGCCCGATGAAGGCCGCGCCCTTGCTCTGGATCAGAAACAGCCCGACCAGGATCGCCAGGGTGATCGGCACCACCGCGCGGGCGAGGCCGGGCGCCTCGACCTTCAGGCCCTCGACGGCGCTGAGCACCGAGATCGCCGGCGTGATCGCCCCGTCGCCGTAGAGGAGCGCGGCGCCGATCAGCCCGACCACCAGGAGGAGGCCGGCCCAGCTGCGGGGCTCGGCGTGGCGGGCGCCGAGCAGGGCCAGCATCGCCACGATGCCGCCCTCGCCGTGATTGTCGGCCCGCAGGATCAGCACCGCGTACTTGAACGACACCACGACGAGGAGCGCCCACAGGATCAGCGACACCGCGCCGATCACCGCGGCGGGCTCCGCCTGGCCGTGGCCGGCGGCCTTCACCGCCTCCTTGAAGGCGTAGAGCGGGCTCGTGCCGATATCGCCGTAGACCACCCCGAGGGCGCCGAGCAGCAGGGCCGGCTTCAGCCGGCGCTCCGGCTCCTGCGCGTCCGACTTTGACGGATCCTCGTCCACCGTCGCGAGCTGACCCACGGGCGCCTCCGCCGGCATGCCGGGGCGCCGTCGAAGGCCCCGCTGCCGCGATCAGGAACGCGGAGCCTCGCGTCCGGCTCCGTCGGGGGCATGGCCTAGGCGAAGAAGCCATACCCTAGCGGCATGGCCAGCTCGCGGCACGGCCGGCGATCTCGACCGGCGTGCCGAGCTTACAGGCCGAGGGCGACACGAAGGATTGTTTGAGTCGTCGATTGCGCCTCGACCGGCAGATGCCTGTTATGTGGCCGAAGCATGAGTTGCCCCATGAGGCTGGATGCGAATGCCGGGTCCATGGCATTGGCAACGGCCAGCGCCTCGGTGCATCGATCCGCCCCGCATGCCTTTAACGCATCGACGACGTAGCTCTGGCCGCATTCTTGTGCGACAGCCGCAATGTCGAACATGTCGCGCGGTTGAAGCCGCGAGCCTCGGTAATAGATCTTTTTGGCAACGATCTCAGCCGGCGTTTCGACGCGAACACTCCGACCACGGACTTCGGATGCTTTCGCGGACGCATCAGTGATCGACCCACAACATATGAAATCGATCTCACCCAAACCGTCGAAAATCAACTTCAACACCCGCGCGCCGTCGCTCTCATAATCATCAGGCCATCGATCCAGCACCAAATCTTGTGCGATTGGGTTGAGGAACGGCAATATTTGCGGATCATCCAGAAAGAGGTCGACATCGTGACTTTCGCGATGATCGATCTGCAACATCAGGGCCGTTCCACCGCCGAATGTCCAATCGAAGTCGTACGCAATGTCTCTGGCCTGGTCGATAAGGCGCAGCGACAGATCGAACAGTCGTGACCATTGGCTCGGCCGCACGCGAGGCATGATTTCAAGTCGACAGAGGCAACGGATATCCAGCCTTGGCCGCAAACTGAGCGGCGATGCTCCGTACCCGACCCTCGTCGATACCCATGGAAGCGATGAACTGCTTCTGAAGCTCTTCGCTTACCTCGGAGAAAAACGCAAAAACTGAGGCATCATTGGCATTGACGCTGGCCGGATCCAAGATCTTGGCGGCGAGCTGACGCGCCGAGAGGTCGGCCCCATAGGGCGTGTTCACCGTCGACAGCACTTTCGTCGCCACCCCAACCATGACCACCTCTCGATCAGCTGTATAACGGTCAATTTATTTAGTCGTTCGCAATGTCTCGAACAAGAACTCGCAGACGGCCAGATCGGGACGGGAAGCCACCGCATGGGGCAAGCTCGCATGGGGCAAGCTCGCATGGGGCAAGCTCGCATGGGGCAAGCTCTCATGGGGCAAGCTCTCATGGGACCCGACACGCCCGCCCGCGTTGTCCCGCCGACCAAGAGCGAACAAAGGAACCGGACATGACGGAGACCGTGCTGATCGTCGGCGCCAGCGGGATCGTCGGCAGCGCTGCAGCAGAGGTGATGGGCGAGGCCGGCTGGACCGTGCTGGGTCTCGCCCGCAACCCGCCGGCGCAAGAGGGGGTCGTGCCGGTCGCCGCCGATCTGCAGGATCCGGACGGGCTCATGGCCGCCTTGGCCCCGCACCGGCCGACCCGGGTGGTGCTCTCGACCTGGATGCGCCGGCCGACCGAGGCCGAGATGATCCGGGTCAACGGCGCGATGGTGCGCAACCTCCTCGACGCGCTGCGGCCGGCCGGGAGCGTGCGCCACGTCGCGCTGGTGACGGGCCTGAAGCACTATCTCGGGCCGTTCGAGGCCTACGGGAAGAGCGCGGTGCCCCAGACCCCGTTCCGCGAGGAGCAGGGCCGGCTGCCGGTCGAGAATTTCTATTACGCGCAGGAAGACGAGGTCTTCGCGGCGGCCAGGCGCGACGGCTTCTCGTGGAGCGTGCACCGGCCGCACACCGTCATCGGCAAGGCGGTCGGCAACGCGATGAACATGGGCACGACGCTCGCCGTCTACGCCACGCTCTGCCGCGAGACCGGCCGGCCGTTCCGCTTTCCCGGTTCGCCGATGCAGTGGAACGGGCTCACCGACATGACCGACGCGCGGCTGCTCGCCCGCCACCTGCTCTGGGCCTCGACCGCGCCGCAAGGGGCGAACCAGGATTTCAACGTGGTGAACGGCGACGTCTTCCGCTGGAGCTGGATGTGGGGGCGGCTCGCGGCCTGGTTCGGGCTCGAGCCGGCGCCCTTCGACGGCACGATCCGGCCGCTCGAGGAGCAGATGGAAGGCGACGCCCCGCTCTGGGCGGAGATCGCGACGAGGCACGGCCTCGCCGAGCCGGACCTCGACCGTCTCGCCTCGCCCTGGCACACCGATGCGGATCTCGGCCGGCCGATCGAGGTCGTCACCGACATGAGCAAGAGCCGCCGCCTCGGCTTCCTCGATTACCAGCCCACCGAGGACGCCTTCCTCGACCTGTTCTCGCGGTTACGCGCCGACCGGCTGATCCCCTGACAATCCGCCTGACGCTGACAAAGCACAGATCGGGCGCCTCAACCGCAGGCTGCAGTGATGTAGTAGGAATTGCTTCAGACCTCACCGCTATCCTGCGGGCGGTGAGGAGATACGGAAGAATGTCCATCAGGGCGCGCGTATTCGGGGGGTTCGGGCTGATCCTCCTGCTGACGGTCGCGGTTGCGGCGATCGGGTGGCACAGCCTGACGGGCTTCGCCCGGCGGGTCGACACGGCCAATGCGGCACAGCTGCTGGCCGGCGAGATCGGGGAACTGGCGCTCGCCACCGACCGTGCCCTGAAGAGCGACGATGTGCGCCGGGACGGGGCGCTGACGGCGGCGATCGGCCGGGTACGGGCCAGCGCCGGCGCCTTCTCGGGCCGCCTGGCCGACGACCCGCCGGCCGCCGCCGCGGCGGCCGGCATCGCGGGCGCGCTCGACGGGTTCGAGGCCGCCGTGAAGGCCTTCGGCACCCAGAAGGCGACGGCGCGGGCGCTCCAGGACCGCCACGCGGCTCTGATCGCCGAATTGCAGACCAATGTCGCCGGCATCGGCACGGCGCAGGAGCGCCAGCTCGCCGAGGCCGGCAAGGCCCTCGACAAGGCCCTCGCCGACCAGAAGACCGCCACCAACACGGCCGTCGTGGTGGCCTTCGCGATCCGCTCGGCGCTCGAGATGCAGGTGCTCCAGGTCGGCTACCTGGCCGGCGACGGCGACGACGGCAACCTCGAGCTGCAATCGAAGGTGAATTCCGTCGCCGTGCTGCTGCGCCGCCTCGGCGCCATGACCTCGGTCGAGACCGTCGAGCCCGCCCTGACGGCCCTCAACGCCTATGGCGCCAAGATCGACCAGCCGGTCGCGGCCGGCGGCAAGGCGGCGCTCGGCGACGACCTCGCGCCCCTGTTCGGCAGCCTGATCGTCGGCCTGCGCCAGATCGAGCAGGCGCAGAACAACGCCCAGACCGCCGCCCAGGTGACGTTGCGCCAGCAGCAGGACAAGGTCGCCTCGGCCACGAGCCTGCTCGTCGCCAGCGGCAAGGCGATCTCCGCCGCCAAGGAGGCCGAGCGGCTGGAGCAGCGCCTGATCCTCGCCCGCGACGCCGCCGCCGCCGCGACCCTCGACGCGACCGCCGCCGAACTGATCGACCAGGGCGAGACGATCCTCTACGGCGACATCGACGCCGCCGCGCAAGGCGTGTTGCGCGACCTGAACACCAAGGTGCGGGCGTTCAAGGACAGCATCCCGGACATCGTGAAGGCGAACGAAACACAGGCCGCGATCTTCGCCGACCTCGACCGGCGCTCGGCCGAGCTGGTCTCGGCGGCGCAGGGCATCGGCGCGAGCGAGCTCGCCCAGCTCGGCGCCGAGCGCGACAGGGCCCTGTGGCTGCTGGCCGCCGGCGTGGCGCTCGCCTGCGCCATCGGGGCGGCGCTTGCCCTCCTGATCGGGCGCGGCATCACCCGGCCGATCGACCGGCTCTCGGGCGCCATGCGGGCGCTCGCCGGCGGCGACCTCGCCACCGAGGTGCCGGCGCAAGGCCGCAGCGACGAGATCGGCGCCATGGCGGGCACCGTGCGGGTGTTCCGCGAGGCGCTGATCGCCAAGGACGAGGCCGACCGGGCCGCAGGGGCGGAAGCCGCCGCCAAGGCCGAGCGGGCCGCGCGCCTCGACGCCGTGACCCGCACCTTCGAGGCCAACGTCGTGGCGATGACCGAGACCTTGGGGGAGGCTGCCGCCGGCATGGAGGCGACCGCCCGGACGATGACCCAGGCCGCCGAGACCACCAACGGCCGCTCGGCCGAGGTGGCGGGCGCCGCCGAGCAGACGCTGGCCAACGTCCAGATGGTGGCGGCGGCGAGCGAGGAACTGTCGGTGTCGATCGACGGCATCGCCGCCCAGGTGGCGCAATCCTCCGACATCGCCCGCGACGCGGTCGACCAGGCGCGCCGGACCGACGAGACGGTGCAGCGCCTGGTGAAGTCCGCCGACCAGATCGGCGACATCGTGAGCCTGATCTCGTCGATCGCCGGCCAGACCAACCTCTTGGCGCTCAACGCCACGATCGAGGCGGCCCGGGCCGGCGAGGCGGGCCGGGGCTTTGCGGTCGTCGCCGCCGAGGTCAAGGAACTGGCGAGCCAGACCAGCCGCGCCACCGCCGAGATCGCCCAGCAGATCGGCCACATCCAGGAGACCACCGGCGGCGTCGTGCAGGCGATCCGGGACATCTCGGGGGTGATCGAGCGGATGTCGGAGATTGCCGAGGGCGTGGCCGGCGCCGTCGACCAGCAGGGCTCGGCGACCCAGGAGATCGCCCGCAACGTCCAGCACGCGGCGCAGGGCACGCAGGCGGTGACGACCGGCATCGTGGCGGTGCAGCGCGAGGCCGGCAGCACGGGGGCGGCGGCCGCCGAGGTGCTCGGCGCGGCGGACCGGCTCGGGCGCTATGCCGGGGAGCTGGAGCGGGAGGTGGCGGTGTTTTTGAAGGGGGTGAAGGCGGCCTGACGCCGGTCCTGCGACGGATGGAATTGAGAAAGGGGGTGCGGGCGGGCCCGCATCCCGTTTCTTATTGCGAGGAAGCTCCAGCCTTCGGCTCGGTCCAGACGACCTGGCCGTCGACCGCGTAGGGGCGGCAGGCAAGCTGCTTGGCACGGCAGCCGTCGAGCAGCGTCGACAGCGGATCCGTCCCCGATGCGGCAGCGCCCCAGGCTCCACCCGGCGCGATCACGAAGGCCCGGGGACGGTCCATGGCGAGGAACCGGCGGTAACCGGTGCGGCCTGCCTCGGTGAGGTACGGAACGGCGCCGACGTCGTCGATCGCCGCAAAGCCGCTCGGCGGCGGCACCGAAGAGGGCTGCGTCCAGACCACGTCGCGGTTCACCGCGTAGACCTTGCACGCCATGCTCAGCGCCCGGCACTCCGCCAGGGCCCGCGCCAGGGGATCGAACCCGCCATAGGTCTCGTTGGCGTGCCGACCCGGCGCGATCACGAAGACGCGGGGAATGGGTCGCGTCAGGAAGGTTCGGTAGAGGTCGCGGGCCGGCGGCGTCAGGTGTGGGACCGCCTCGACATCGTCGATCGCCGCATAGCCGCTCGGCGGCGGCGAGGGCGTCGGCAGATACTCCGGATGGGTCGCCGCCGACGGCAGGCCGAGGCCGGCGAGGAATGCGTCGAGCCGCGGCGCGAAGAGCGGCAGGCCGTCGGACGAGGCGAGCAACGTGTGCGAATCGTCCCGGAAGCGGCCATAGGCGACCACCTCGACCGGGGCGCCGCCGGAGGCGTAGGCCGTCCGCATCGCCCGCCAGGTCGCCGCCGGGAAGAAGCGATCGTTGTCGCCGTAGATCCAGAGCGAGGGCACGCGGCTGCGGGCGCCGAAGCCGCGGGCCGCCTCGATCAAAGCCGGCTCCCAGGCCCGGCAGGTCGTCGCCCGCAGGCCACCGTGGAAATCGATCACGGCCCGGATGCGCGGGTCGCGCCGGGCCCCGGTCGCGAGGGCGTTGAAGCCGCCGAAGCTCTGCCCTGCCACGACGACGCGGCCCATATCGAGCGTCGGGTCGCGGGCGAGGCCGTCGAGGACCGCCAGGATGTCGGCGGCGTTGGCCGCGCCGTAGGCGTCGAGCGCGCAGCCCGAGACCGAGACGTCCCCGCCGGAGCGGCCGAAGCCGCGCATCATCGGCGCCGCCACGGCGTAGCCGCGCGACAAGAAGTAGTAGGTCGCGAAGGTGTTGGTGCTGGTTGCCATGGAGCGGCGGGCCGCCCCGTTCGCCGAACCGTGATTCCAGAGGATGACGGGAAACGGCCCGGGGCCCGACGGGGTCAGAAGGGTGACGTCCAGCGTGACCGGCCGGGCTGGATCACCCGGCAGCATCAGGTCGCGCCGCGAGATCGGTGCCGAGGGCCGCAAGGCCGCATCGGACGTCTCCGGGTCAGGTTTCCGCATCGGCTCCGCGGCCCCGGCCGAGGCGCCGGCAAGCAGCAGGGCGGCGCAGAAGGCGAGGCGCAGGCTCATCAGAACGGGCTTTCGTGGGGCGTTACCCGCAGAGCGGCGAGGCCGCGGTCACACCCGTATACTGCAAAGCCGGGCGCCCGATCAGCGCTCCAGGGTTGCAGCCGCCCGCAACCCCGAGAACCGGCGGGTTATTCCGTTCCGACCCGCACCGTCAGCGCCCCCAATCCCCCCAGCTCAGCCCGCACCACGTCCCCCGACTCGACCGGCAGCGGCACCGTGGTGGTGCCGGTGGTCACCACCTCACCCTTGCGCAGGGTGATCCCCTGCCTCGACAACGCGTTGGCGAGCCAGGTGAGCGCGAGGCGGGGATCGTCGAGGGCGTTGCCGCCGCGGCCGTGGTGGGGCTCCCTTCCCTCGGCCGCGATGCGGGTCGGCATCGCGGCGAGGTCGAGGCTGCGCCAGCCCTCCGGCGCCGGGGGGCCGAGGACGAAGAGGTGGGCGCAGGCATTGTCGGCGACCAGCGCCGCCTCCCCTGCCCTCTCGAAGGCGTCGAGGCGCGAATCCGGGAACTCGATCGCCGGATGCGCGTCGGCCACCGCCGCCATCACCTCCTCGACGGTGTAGGGCTGAGGGCGCGGCGGCAGGTCGGCCCCCATCCGGAACGCCACCTCGGGCTCGGCCACCCGCATCTGGTTGCCGGCGAGAGGGATCACATCCTCCAGTGACAGGACCTGCTCGGCCAGCAGCCGCCCGGCGAGCGGCCCGTCGGCGCCGATATGGCGCTGGCCGGCGAGGCTCGTCGCGGCGATCTTCCAGCCGTAGAGCGGTGCGGCGCTGCGCGGCTCCAGCAGGGCCTGGATCCGGTAGGCCTCGTCGCGGTCGGCGGGCGCGAGGTCCGGCGGGAGGGCCGTGAGCAGGCGGCCCTCGCGCCAGTGGCGCCAGAGCAGGTCGGACGCGTCCTGGAGGCTCACGCGATCCTCCCGGTCAGGCCGCCATCGACGGGGAGCGCCACGCCGGTGATGTAGGCGGCCTCGTCGGAGGCCAGGAACAGGGCGGCGTTGGCGACGTCCCAGGCGGTGCCCATCCGGCCCATCGGGCAGGCGGCGTCGCGGGCGCGCACCATCTCGTCCGGGTCCTGGTACTGGCCGGAGATCTGCTGGTGGATCAGCGGCGTGTTCATCAGACCGGGCATGATCGCGTTCGCCCGGATGCCATCACGGGCGTATTGCAACGCGAGGCCTAGGGTGAAGTTGTTCACCGCGGCCTTGGCGGCGTAGTAGGCGGCATACGGATAGCCGGTGTAGCGGATCGCCGCCGCCGACGAGATGTTGACGATGCTGCCCGCGCGCTGCGCCAGCATGTGCGGCAGCACGTGCTTGCAGGTGAGAAAGCAGGTGGTGAGGTTGAGGTCGAGGGTGCGGTGCCAGTCGGCCTCGCTCAATTCGACCGGACCGCCCATCTGCGCGTAGCCGACATTGTTGTGCAGCACGTCGATGCGCCCTTGCGCCGCCATCACCTCGGCGACGAGGGCGGCCACCGCGGCCGAATCGGTGGCGTCGCAGGAGGCCGCCGTGGCGGCGCCGTCCTCGCGGCGGATGATCTCGGCGGTCTCTTCGGCCGCCTCGCGCCGCACGTCGACGCAGACCACCCGGGCGCCGTGGCGCGCGAAGGTCACCGCCGCGGCCTTGCCGTTGCCCCAGCCCGGCCCCGCGGAGCCGGCGCCGAACAGCAGCGCCACCTTGCCCTCGAGCCGCCGCGAGCCCGGGGCGCTCCCGCCCTCCGCCATGTCGTTCCTCCCGTGAGCCCCCTTCAGGGAGCCATGTTGTCCTCGCGCCTGTCGGCGGGGTGCGGCCCAGCCTATAGAGATCGGCGACCGGCCGCAAAACCGAAGACGGCCACAAGGAGGAGACGCCATGCCGACCCGCATCATCGCCGAGACCCCGCCCCGCCTCTCCGCCGACCTGATCGCGCGGTTTTCCGCCGTGCCGGTGGCGGTGGTGGTCGATCTTCTGGAGGGCCGCACCCAGGTCGATCCGGCGATCCGGCCGCTGCGGCGCATCGCCGGAGGCCCGACGCTTCTGGGCAGCGCCGTCACCGCAATCTGCGACCCGAAGGATTACGGCGCCGTGCACCACGCCATCGCGGTGGCGCAGGCCGGCGACGTGGTGGTGATCGATGCCGGAGGGCGCAGCGACGTCGCGATGATCGGCGACCTGCTGTCGACCGCGGCGCGGCGCAAGGGCATCGTCGGCCTTATCGCCGACGGGGCGGTGCGCGACACCGGCATCCTCGGCGGCTGGGACGATTTCGTGGTGTTCACCCGCCACGTCACCGCCCGCGGCCCGGCCTCGAAGGACGGCGGCACCGTCGATGCCCCGGCGACGATCGGCGGCGCAACGATCCATCCCCGCGACCTGATCCTCGGCGACGACGACGGCGTCGTGGTGATCCCGCGCGAGGCTGCGGAAGAGCTGATCGCCAAGGCCGAGGAGCGCGCCCAGGCCGAGATCGGCTGGGAAAAGCGGCTCTCGGCCGGGGAGACCACGCTGGCGGTGTTCGGGGTGCCGGACGCGGTCCGGGGGTGAGCGTCATTCGCCGAAGCCTCTTCGGCTCGGCGGTGAAAACGATGCGTACCAAGAGGCTAGGCAGAGCTGCACCCTGCGACTCCGTCGTCCACGACACGACCGCAAAGCCCGCAGTGATCGAGCTCTCCCACCCGCGACCTCATCCTGAGGTCGCGGGTGGGAGGAAGTGGCGACGCTGCCAGAAATTCCGCCGCGTCCCGTCTGCAACTGTGCTCAGCGCCCCTTCGCGTCCTCGACCGTGACCCGGGGCACCGCGAAGCGGTCGCCGGTGCGGGCGTAGAGGTCGCCGTAGAGCCGTCCCACCGGCAGGAAGGCGCCCTCGCGCAGGTGGCGCCCGTCCGGGGTGAAGAGGTCGTCCCTCGCATGCAGCGACACGACCTGCCCGAGCACGATCCGGCGCTCGGGCGAGAGATCGAGCACCGTATGGGTGCGGCAGCCGAGGCTCGCCGGCGCCTCGGCGATCCGCCCCGGCGCCACGCCGGTGCAGGGCAGGAGCGTCAGCCCCGCCGCCGGGATCTCGCTCTCGCCGGGCGGGAACTCGGCGGCACAGATATTCATGCCCGCGACCAGCCCCTCGTCGACGAGGTTGACCACGAACTCGCCCGTCTCGGCGATGGCAAGAGCTGTGTCCTTCAGGGTCCCGTCGGAGCGCAGGTTGAAGCTCAAGGCGACGATCGGCGGCTCCTCGGCCAGCACCTGGAAGAAGCTGATCGGCGCCGCGTTGTCGGTGCCGGCCGCCGAGCGCGTGGTCACGAGGGCGATCGGCCGCGGGGTCACCAGGGCGGTGAGCAGGCGGTAGCGGTCGCGGGAGGGTAAGTCGGCGAAGCGCAGGTCCATGCGCTCACCCGATTCCGGGAAGCGCGCTTTTCGGCAGCAGCATGTGAACCCCCTTGTCGCCGTCCACCGTCTGGGTGATGCGCAGGTTTCCGGCGAGCGAGCACAGCATGTAGGCCGGGTTGCGGGAGAGGCGAGTGCGGGCGCAGACGTGGCGGATCATGTCGCGGACCGCCTGGCGCATCGCCTCGTCCAGGCTCTCGTGCAGGCCGATCGACACGAGGTCGGTCGGCGTCTCGGCGAAGGTCCAGTCGAGGGACAGATCCTTGCGCACCGTCAGCCGGAACGTGCCGGTGGGCCCGGTCTCCAGCGCCGTGATGCGGACCTCGCCGTCGCCCTGCACGCCGTGGCCATCGCCGGCAGAGAACCCCGCCCCTCAGCGAAGACCGGACGATACAGGGTGATGCCGGCCTTCAGTTCCCTGCTGTCCATGTTGCCGCCCAAGCGGCGCGGCACCGGCGAGGTCAGTGCCCCAGGCCGGCGGCGCGGTGGCGGGGATGCCGAAGAACGGATCGAGCGGCAGTTCCGTGCCCCAGGGCAGAACCGCGACGCCGCGACCGACGTCGATGTCCGGGCGGATGGTCTCGTGATCCGTGAACTCGTCCGGGAGCGTGCCGAGCAGCGGCAGGATCGCGACGAAACCCCGATCCATCCGGAATTTCAGGTTGAGGAGATCGACCTGGAGCACGTTGCCTGGCAGAGCGCCGCGGACATGGATCGGCCCGGTGACGAAGTGCGGCCCCAAGCCCGGCGCGAGCGCGTCGAGGGCCGCGAGGCAATCGGCCGGGCGACGGGCGGGATCGGGATGGAGCGTCGCGCGCCCGCCGGCCGGATGGGAATGCAGCGTGACGGTGTCGCCGGATTCAACCGTCAGCACCGGCTTCGGGGCGGCGTCGAAACAGCCCAGGACCGTCGTGTCGGGTGTGGCGGGGATCTCGTGATGACTGGGCAAGAAAGCCTCCCGGGCGGAGTCTGCCAGTGCCTGCACGAGCCGAACCGACCCGGAAGACAGCGGCGCGCTCCCGGCGCATGATGCGGACGAAATCACGGGAGGCACCGATGGCGGAGATCTGGATCGAGGCAGCCCTGAACGGGCCGTGGGGGCGCGAGCGTCAGCCCGGCATCCCGATCACCGTCGACGAGGTGGTGGCCGACGGGCTCGCCGCGGTGGCGGAAGGGGCGGCGATCATCCACGTCCACGCCTACGATCCCGAAACCGGGCGCCAGAACGACGCCTGGGAGACCTATGCCCGCATCATCGAGGGCATCCGGGCGAAGGCCGACGCGATCGTCTACCCGACGATCCCGCTCGCCGGCTCCGGTTATGCCGCGAGCGCGGCGACGCGCTACGCCCATACCGAGGAGCTGGCCCGGCGCGGCCTGATCGAGTGGACGGTGTGCGATCCGGGTTCGACCACCTTCCTGCGCCATGACGAGGCGTCCGACGAGGCGAGCGGCTTCCTCTACGAGAACCCGATGGCCGATATTCGCGAGGGCCTGCGCATCGCCCGCACCCACCGCATCCGCCCGGGCTACGCCATCTACGAGCCGGGCTTCACCCGCCTCGGCGCCGCCCTCGCGGCGCTGGAGCCGCGCCCGCCGGTGCCGGTCTACCGCTTCATGTTCTCGGACGAGTTCGCCTGGGGTTTCCCGCAGCGGCCGGGCTATCTCGACGCCCATCTGGCGCTGCTGGCCGAATGCGCGCCGGGATCGCCCTGGATGGTGGCGGGCCTCGGCGTCGACATCCTGCCGCTGGTGTCGGCGGCCGTCCCCCGGGGCGGCCATGTCCGGGTCGGGCTGGAGGACGCGCCGTGGGGATCCGCGCGGGGCAACCGAGCCTGGGTAGAGGCAGCGCGGCGGGCGATCGAGGCGGCCGGCGGGACGGTCGCGGGGGCCGCGGCGGTGCGTCGGGACCTGGCGGGACGGGACGGGGCGGGCTGAGGACCCGCTGCGCGAGCCGGCGACGGGGCTCGCGACATGACGCGCGCCGGGTTTCCCGAAGGCTCCCACTTCGGATGGAGCCATGACGCGGCGGACGGCCCCGCTTTTTGCTGTTGCCGCGCTCGGCCGCCGGTCTCGGCCACGATCGGCGTCGACGACGAGCACCGGGAGGTCCGCGGGTTCGAGCCGGGCGGGCTACACTCGGCGCGGCAAACAGCGGCCCGATCTGATCCTTGGCCTCACGCAGGCTTGTCGACCACAGTTCCAGCATCGCTTCGAGCGAGGCAGTCGACATCGCAAATTCCTGTCTCTCTCCATCGAATAGGGAACCGAACCTGCAAATGCAATTCTCGATCACTTCACGATCGCGCTGCAATCGTGAAGCTCTCTAGGCCTTTGATTTTGCCGCATTTTCTTCGATGAACCGGCATCCATTTCGTCGGACAATGCTCTAATGGCCAGGAGGCGCTTTTCACCGGCGTCAAGATGGCACCGGAGAGAATTTTGCTACCTCGCCGGCCTTTTTTCGGTCGCTTGTTGGGTTCCGTCGGGTGCGCTCCCGGGGCCGCAGAGGGGTTTTCAGCCGCAGGACGTTCTGGCTGACGCGCAACCAGTTCGAACAGACGATCGCGGACTTCGTCGTGATCGTTGCGGAGACGGAGAGGGTCGAGGCGATGATCGAGTTCGACGATGCAAGCTGCGATGCAGAGAAGGACAGGATCGCGCTGCACTGCTGGGGCCGGGTCAGTCTTCGGCGGGTAAAGGGGGTGAGAGCTTGCCGCTGTGCGATCGTGTCGTCAGCGTCAAAGCCGCGCTGAACATGATGATGACGCACCCGATCGTCGACTGCATGGAAGGTCGCTCGCCGAATGCGACGTAGCCGATCCCAGCGGCGTAGATGAGCGATACGTAGAAGAACGGTGCCAAGAAACTGGCCTCCGCCAGCCGTGCGGCTTGGATGACACAAGCTTGACCGACAACGGCGACAACGCCGACCGCCACAAAGAGCCAGACAATCTCAAGGCTCGGCATGATCATCACGGGCGCAGCGAAGATGCCCGCGAGCACCGAACCAGTCAAATTGCTGTAGAAGAGGATCGTTATTTTACTGTCATGCGTTTGGCTCAGCCACTTAACCCCCACGACTTCAGCACCCATAAAGGCAGCCGCAGCCAGTGCGACCAAAGCTCCCGTGCTGATCATGTTGAAGTCCGGCGTTGCGATTACGAGAGCCCCCAAAAGTCCCACGGAGGCGGCAAGCCAGCGCCGACCGATGATCGGTTCTCCGAGCGCAAAGGTTGCGATCACCATAGCGAAAATCGGACTTGTGAAACCGATCGCCGTTGCCGAAGCAAGTGGAATACTGCGGACCGCCTCGAACATGAGGGCGATGCCGCCGAGTCCCGCGATGGTCCGCCAGAGATACCGCGAGGGTGCCTCCACCAGCAACCGAGCCGGCTTTGACATTACGGCCGGCAAGAGCACCAGAGTTGCTATAGCGTATCGCCAGAATGTCACCTCCAAGGATGGGATATTTGCATGTCCGACGATTGCGATAAATTTTGCCAGTGCGTTCATCAGCGAGAACGCAAATGCGCCTGCGAGGATCCAGCACCCTGCCCGAAAGCGATTCGCGGCAACGACGTTATGAGTGGTCACGTATCTCACTCTTTCGGCATGATTTATGTCAAGTGTTTATTTTGAATAATGATCATACAACATGCAAGTCTCCTAAAACACAATACAATGACCTGTAGAACAATACCACGCAAGGATGCAATAAATTTTCGACGTCTTGAGACCACGCCTTCGAGATCGAACAATATTTCGCTACGCTCCGCATAGCCACGCCGGTTACCGGACTGCTTGTAGGCGCCCAAGAGCATCTGCATCCTGGCTTCGGTCGTCGATGTCGACGCTGCCCGCGCATCTCGACCGTCAGCCACCGCGCGCGACCGAGGTCGGCCGACTGGATATAGAAAACGAGATCGCAGACGATATCGTTGGCCATTTCCATCACCTCGTCTTCGCTCTCGTTGGAGGGAACGAACAAGACTGAACACAGGACCGAACCCAAGATCTTTTCGCGGGATCGTCATCGGGCCCTCCTCCTGCAGGAGGAGTCCGCCATATGGCTCGGGTCAGGATCCATCTTTGGAATTGGCTCGACGTCGGTCGACAGTGCAAAGCGGGTGGAGCGAGGATCCGGCACAACATCGCCCTCCTTCTCCCAGATCATAAGTCCAATATAAAGTTCCGTTCCAGAGGGGCGGTGGCGCACGCTCTCGATTGCGATGCCGAACATCTCGTCGACCTCGATCGCAGGCTCCAGTCCCAGGGCCAGAGTTGATTGTACACAGTGCGGGAAATGGCCCATGAGATCCGGTGCGGTACTCTCAAATGCACGAGCGCCGTCGAAAACCATAGCACCCAGCCACATTGCCTGGGTTGCAGGACCGACCGAATTCACATCTCCGCTTTGCAACCGGCCCTGGTACAACGCCCACCTCATGGCGGCGTCCCTTTGGCGAAAACTTGATGGATCGCATCCTTTAGTTTCGCAGCGATCTGCTCAAGTTGTTCGTCGGACGTTATGAAAGGCGGCGACAAGAGAATGTGATCACCACAGCCGCCAGGGAGGTTGCCGCCGCCAGGGTAGCACAGCAGTCCCCGCTCCATCGCCGCGGCCTTGATCCGCGTCGCGACAGCGCCGCCCGAATTGAACGGCTGCTTGGTTGCTCTGTCTTCGACGAACTCGACGGCCCAGAAAAAGCCCCTCCCTCTGATATCGCCGACATGAGCGTGCCCGCCGAGTGCCTCCCTCAAGAGTTGGCCTAGAACGGGGCCCCGATCGGCAACACGGCGAACTAGCTTCAAGCGATCGAGTTTTTCGATGACGGCGAGCGCGGCGGCGCACACTGTCGCGTGGCCCATATACGTTTGCCCATGCATGAAACTTCTGGAACCGGCCTCAAGGACGGAATGGACTCGAGAGGACACGACCATGGCGCCGACCGGCTGAAATCCCCCGCCTAATCCTTTCGCCACACAAACGATATCGGGCTCGACGCCTTCGTCATGACAGGCCAGCCAAGACCCGCAGCGCCCCATGCCGCACATGATTTCGTCGAGTATGAGGATAATGCCATGCCGGTTACAAATGTCACGAACGTGGCGAAAGTATCCGTCGACCGGAGGGACTGCGCCGATCGTTGCTCCGGCTACGGTCTCTGCCACGAAAGCGGCAATCCGAGTGGCTCCGACGCGTTGGATCTCCAGTTCCAACTCTGCAGCCAAACGCCCACCATATTCAGCATCAGTCTCGTCCGGCCGCTTATAGCGGTAGGGATAACAAGTCTGGACAAGGCTTCGATGGTCGTTCGAAAACCAGGGTGCGAAAGCAACCTTTCGATTCTCGAGGCCGCCGAACCCGAGAGCGCCCAATGTCGCACCATGGTAACTCAGGGTGCGTCCGATGACGTGCACGCGATGGGGCTCACCGCGCTCAAGATGATACTGCCGTGCCAACTTAAGAGCTGCTTCCATCGACTCGGAGCCGCTACTGAAAAAGAGGGCCGATCGAGCCCAGGGACCGCAGAGCCCGACCAAGCGATCGCCGAGTAATTCCGTCGCCTCACTGGTAAAAAAGCTTGAGTGAACGTAGGCAACATCGCGCATTTGCGCGAAAACTGCCGCCGCGATCTCACCGTCGCCATGGCCGAGGCAGGATACAGCTGCGCCTCCGCATGCATCGAGATATGTCCGGCCCTCGCGATCGTTCAAAAACACGCCTTTGCCGTTGGCGACAAGCGGGGGTTTGCGTCCCAGTGTTCGGTGCAGGATCGAGTTCATGCGCTCTGCCTCCAGCAGATACAGCGGCACGGTAGACGCCGCGACTCGCGAATAGCCACGCCGTTCACACGGAACCTTGCCCCGTATGGTAGCCCGGCAGCCTGTTCGACTGTGCGGGCAGGTCTCTTGCCGGAGCGGAATAAGCGGTTGTAGATCGCGCTGATCGCGGGAAGCTCGTCGAGCTCCGCAAGCGCCAGGCCGAGGAAAACCAGATCTTCGACTTCAAATCCTGCTGCACTGAGGACGGCAAATAGATTTAAGAAACTGTTGATAGCTTCAGCCTCGGTCGTACCGGCGCGATAACGTCCGAGCATGTCTACAGAAAGCTGACCTCCAATATAGCATATATCATTTATAACGACCGCATGGCTGATTCCAGCGCGGGACGGCGGCACATTTGGTCCGAAACTTATATGCTGGCGCACGGTATCTAAATCCGATTGGCAAATTCAGCATTTACGAGATTGATCGATCATCTCATTCACCGATCCGTCCGTGGGGGTATATCGTCGACCGCTTCTGATACGTAAGAATTTTCTTGTTTTGCACTGTTCCGCGAACGATCTCGGCTGCGTTTGAAAGAACCGGATTATGGAAAATTGCGTCGTGTCCGTCAGCAACGATGGGGAGGTAGCGCAGGACTTCGCGTGAAATTTGGAAAGTTGCCGCATCCCAAAGATAGGCTGGTGTGTGGTCGACGGCGCATATCGTCGCCTGCCCATACTCGTATGTCGGATGTTCGAAGCTTGTTGTACGGGAAAAATAAAATCCCATCCCAGGGTCGCAACTGATGTCGACGATTAAGCAACGATGGTCAAAAGCACCGAGATCACCTTCACGAACATACATGAGCGGATCTTCCGGATCTTGTTCTCCGCAATTGACGATAATATCGGCGGTCGACAAAACATCGACGAATGGCACAAGAGGTTCGTTTGAATTGGCAGGCTCGACACAACTCCCATGAGCTTCGTCACGAAAAATTTGCCGAAATGCGACCCCGGGCGGCCGCTCAGTCACCTCGCCGACGGGGCGTCGCGTATACACGGTGATGTTATCAAATCCGCGCGCAAGCAGCGCTTCAATCGCCGCTTGACCCGCAGAGCCGAACCCGATGACAATGACAGATTGTGAGGGGCCGTACAGGCCGTCGAGGCCCTTGAGACTGAGCGCATGCAGGATACCAGCATAACCCGCCAAACGGTTATTTCCGGAGAACACGTGCCTCGAACGTTTGGAGCCGATGCCTTTCATATTCTGAGTTTCGAACATCCCCTCGAAAGTCACAACCGTGTGGCGCCGAGCAATGCAAATATCTGCGAGATGCCCATAGAGCACGAAATGCAGCCATCCCCAGAGAATAGCTCCCGGCTTTAGAGCAAGAAGATCGCCCGGCATCGGCTTGGGCAGAACGGCGATGTCGCAGGAAGATAAAAGGCTCTCGCGATCCTCAAACGAATATCCGAGATCGGCGATTTTTTTGCTGTCTAACCCGAAGACTGACCCGTATCCTCGTTCCAAGGTGAGGCGCGACCGGAGCGCGGCATCGATATCTTTTAGATGGGAAGGATGAACGGGCATACGATGCTCGTTTTCTTTCAATGATGTACCCATAAGTGCGATCTTCATGGAAAATCTCCCCCTGGCTGAGGATCAGTGACACCGCGACGCCCACTCTCCGGAGCGTCGCGGTTCAGTCGACCAGTTAGAAATCGTAGATCGCGTCCATCGTCTCGTGGCCGTGTTGGCGCTCGAGATCGCGATGGCCCGCAAACGTGAAATTCAGAATAATTCTGGTCCCATCTCGCTCTAGCGGGTACGTACGATGTAGAGTTGTGTCGGTTGCAAAGAAATAAATATCTCCTGTTTCGTGCATGTAGGTCCGGATCGGATTTTCGACCAAGTGCCGGTGAACTTCAGGATTCGCCTTATTCCAGATGGTGTGGGGGACACATTGCAGCATACCGCCATGATCGATTGGCGGTGCCTCGACGATGAAGATCAATGCCCATTGGTAATCGCCCCAATGCCAACCATGCGTGTCGCCGATTTGATCCTGACGCGTAATGGTCATGCGCTCGTTGTCGAAATCACAATCCCGCACCGCGCTCTCGGCAATCCGGTCGAGCAGGCTGCGCAAACCGGGCAACCTGTAGAGTTCGCTGATGAATGGCGAAGCGTTGGAAATCTCGGTGTAATTGACAGTCCGCATTTTCCGCGGAGAGTTGTCGGTCGTCTGCACCTTGATGTCGATACGCCTAGACCGCGTTTCGGTGAGCGCCGTGACTTCATGGCGAAGTCGTGCCTTTAGTTCGTCTGTCAGAAGATTGGTCAGGCGAACATACCCATCACGCCGTAATTGCTGACGCATTCGCCAAATCGAGTCGGAGTCAAACACATTATCATAATGGCGAACCAACTCAGCATTGGCGATTGATGGCAACCCTGTCGAGTCGAGAGAAGTATTGCTCTGCTCACGTGCTTGAGACATGAAGTATCTCCAGTTTCATGCGAAAGTTGCTCGGCACTAACCGGGCCGACCATGCGGAAAGACGTCACACGTGGTGCTCTGCAAGAAGCGGAGTGAAGTCGATCAGAATGATCGACCGTTCGGCTGGCCGCGCCGGATCTTCAGCCCGGATCGAGCCGACGTGGTGACTGACGGCGGGGTCGTGGATTGCGTAGCCGGCATGCGCCTGTTCCAACGTGAACCGCGCGAAGATGTCTTTTTCTTCTAGTTCGTCGGGGTGGACGCCAGCGTGAATGGGCGCCGCAATAGCATTCTCTCCACCGATGCAATTCTCGCGACGAAACAAATGTGCGAATGTGAAACGCTCGCCATCTTGGTGCAAGTGATCGGGTGTCGAGAAGGCAGCGAGTTCACCTGGGGCTACCAACAGCTTGACAAGACTGATGCCGAGCTGATGCGGTTGACGCGCTTCGTACTCGTCCCAGAAGGTCCGTGCGAAGTCGCTCTGGACGAGATGCTGCAGGTAGCAGCCCGTGAGTACATCATGGCTGACCGCCCTGAATCTGCGACGTGTATCGGTGAAGCCAGGGTGGTAACGCCCCTGATAATATTCCGTCTGCGGATGTCCGTCCTCGCTGACGGCCGGCGGAAGCCACTCGACGCGCCGGTTCCACGGCATGAATACGCCGCGGGAATGTGCCCGAAACCGATTTGCGCCGCGACCGTACGGATCCTCCGGAAGGGTCTCGAATTCGGTTGCGAGGCGCATCAACGAACGTTGCATCGTGGCTTGGAGAAATAGGTCATCCGGGTGAATGAGGGTAAAACCGTCTCGCTCGAGAGCGCATGTCTGGACGTTACGGGATACGATAGCGGTATCGTCGACTGTTGGAATCTCGGCATCGGGGATTCGCAAAGTCAGACTCGAAAACGAGGCGGTGGTCATCGGATGAACTCCATCTTCTTACAGCCGCGCAGATACCACGAAGCATAGATTTGACATTAAATCATCGAACGATGCGAATTGCGACATGAAATACGATCGTTCTGGATATTTGACAAAGTGCAATCCATTAAATGATGAAATAATATAATGACGATGATTTTTTTATAAATTCCTGATAAAACTATACGACTAATTTTTAGTCACAGAGATGCCCTGGAGAGGGCCAGGCATTTCCTGTGCGACATCGCCGAGCGATTTCATTCGACAGGATGTCGCTTGTGATGATTTGCGCCTGCTGGAGAATGCTCGACATCATAGTTTCCCATTGTTGATGATCATGGGTTCTATCCAGCTGAGTCTCGGCTTTGCAGGCATGGCTGACGTTCGTCAGAACTAGCCTCGAATGCCGGTCGGGCGCGCGGATCCGGCCGGGGCCGGACCCCGACATGTCGTCTCTGCGCCAAGTTTTCGAGCTGACTGTCCCGTACCCCGCGATGGGCCGAGGATCGCGTTATGTTCGACATGGTTGTCAAACTTGACGTAGATGTCAATCATGAATTTTGCAGGTCACGCAAAATGATCGGCGCTTGGCAGTTCGATGAGCCGGCGGTCCTCGAAAAGGCGCTCGATTTGTTCGACCAGCAGGGGCCCGCGGTGACGTCCATCTCGGCTCTCACCCGGGCACGGCCGTGCAGCGCGGATCGCTCTGCAATGCCTACGGTGCCAAGGAGACCCTGTTCCTCAAGGCGTTCGAACTCTCTACGTCCCGGTTCCTTGGCGCAGTCCGGCTCAGTCTCGCCGGCACGGGCGCGAGCGAAATCCTCACCCGCCTCGTCGAAACGCGGAGTTTCGCCGTCGGGATGGAGGGGTCCCGCCGCGGGTCGACCGACACCGGTCATCGCACCTGCCGGCGCGCACGGCTCAACCCGTTGAACGAGGCCGGACTCGACCGGGTCCGATGCCGTCGAGGGTCCGGACGGGGCGATGAGGCAATCGAGAGAAAATGGGGCTCGGAGACGCTCCGGTGTCGGGAGGCGGGGAATTCCCAATCCCCTCTTTCGCCGGCACGACACCATGTTTTAATGTCGAGCCGACCATGCGGCCTCCGGATGATCGGACTCGCGAGGTCGGGGCCGGAACGTGTTGCCGGGCATCGGTGCCGCTCGACAATGCCGGTTGGCACGCAAAGCCCGACCCGGCGGTGCCCGAGGGCGTGCGGCTGGTCTACCTGCCCTACACGCCCGAACTGCAGCCGGCCGAGACGCTGCGGCCGCAGGTCGATGCGCTCGTCGTCAACCGATCCATCGCCAACTCCGGATGAACTGGCACGCGTGGTCGAGCAGCGCTGCGAGGCCTTGGGCGAGCGGACCGATATCATCCGCACGGCCCAAAGGCTTCCACCGGCTCCCCGACACCGCCGAGCCGAAACCTGAGCTGGACCAAACAACCGAAAATCGTGTCGGTCCATCTTCGATCGACCGACATCTAAAGATGAGGCTATGAGCGGGACAGCCGAACGTATCGATGAACCGACCTGCGGTACACCACACATGAAGCCAAAGGTCGTCGTCTTGCGACCTTTGAGATCAATCGATCACACCCGCCCCGGATAGTTCGGGCTCTCGCGGGTGATCGTCACGTCGTGGACGTGGCTCTCGCGCAGGCCGGCATTGGTGATGCGGATGAATTGCACCTTCTCCTGCATCTCCGGGATCGTCGGGGCGCCGACATAGCCCATGGCGGCGCGTAGCCCCCCCATGAGCTGGTGCAGCACCGCCGCGACCGGGCCCTTGTAGGGGACCTGGCCCTCGATGCCCTCGGGCACGAGCTTGTGGGTGTCGCTGACCTCGGCCTGGAAGTAGCGGTCGGCCGAGCCGCGCGCCATGGCGCCGACCGAGCCCATGCCGCGGTAGCTCTTGTACGAGCGGCCCTGGTACAGGAAGACCTCGCCGGGCGCCTCGTCGGTGCCGGCCAAGAGAGAGCCGAGCATCGCCACCGAGGCGCCGGCGGCGATCGCCTTGGCGAGGTCGCCGGAATACTTGATGCCGCCATCGGCGATCACCGGTACGTCGGCCTCGTTGCCGGCCTCGACCGCCTCCATGATGGCGGTGAGCTGGGGCACGCCGACGCCGGCGACGATGCGGGTGGTGCAGATCGAGCCCGGGCCGATGCCGACCTTGATGGCGTCGGCGCCGGCATCGATCAGCGCCTTCGCGCCCTCGCGGGTCGCGACGTTGCCGGCGATGACCTGCACGGCGTTCGAGAGGGTCTTCACCCGGCGCACGCTCTCCAGCACCTTGGCCGAGTGGCCATGCGCCGTATCGACCACGATCACGTCGCACCCGGCATCGATCAGGCGCTCGGCCCGCTCGAACCCGCCATCGCCCGTGGTGGTGGCCGCCGCCACCCGCAGGCGGCCCTGCTCGTCCTTGATGGCGTTGGGGTAGGCGACCTGCTTCTCGATGTCCTTGACGGTGATGAGCCCGATGCAGCGGTAGTGGTCGTCGACGACGAGCAGCTTCTCGATGCGGAACTGGTGCAGCAGGCGCTTGGCCTCGTCCTGGGTCACGCCCTCGCGCACGGTGATCAGCCGGTCGCGGGTCATCAGCTCGGCGACCGGCTGGCTCTGGTTGGTGGCGAACCGCGTGTCGCGGTTGGTCAGGATGCCGACGAGCTTGCCGCGCGAGCCGTTGGGGCCGCGCTCGACCACCGGGATGCCCGAGATGCCGTGGTGGCGCATCAGCCCGTAGGCGTCGGCCAGGGTCTCGTCCGGGTGGATGGTGATCGGGTTGAGCACCATGCCGGACTCGTACTTCTTGACCAGCCGCACCTGCTCGGCCTGTTCCGGCGGCTCGAGATTGCGGTGGATCACCCCGAGGCCGCCGTTCTGCGCCATCGCGATGGCCATCCGGGCCTCGGTCACCGTATCCATCGCCGAGGCGATGATCGGCATGTTGAGCCGGATCGTGCGGGTGAGGCGGGTGCCGAGATTCACCTCGGCCGGCATCACCGAGGATGCGGCGGGGCGGAGCAGGACGTCGTCGAAGGTCAGGCCCTCGATGATCGAATCGGTGCTGATGCGGGCCATGAACCAACTCCTGGTGCGTGCAGCACCCTTGAGAGAAACCGCGGGATCGGCGTCGCACGATGCGATCCGCCCGTCTTGAGTTGGCACCGGCCGATAGCACGCGTCTGTGACGGGCGCAAAGCGCTATCGCTGCAGCGCAAGCATGCGTCCCACGACTCTTGCGGCGGAGCGGTCCCGCCAAGCCGGCTCGATCGTACTGCGTCGTTGAAAGATCAAGCGCCTCCCCTCCCCCTTGTGGGGAGGGATTCGGGGGTAGGGGTGGTGCAGGAGGCACTGCCGAGGTCTATCCGGCACCACCCCCACCCCTGGCCCCTCCCCACAAGGGGGAGGGCAATGAGCGCGTTCTCACAACGGGTTGGCCATCAGAGGCGATATGTGAGCCCGCACGCTCACACCGGCGTCAGCACGAATTCGGACCAGTCCGGCGCCCGCATCGCCCGCTGGTAGGCCACCACCGTGCCGGGCCAGAGCGCGACGTTGCGCCCTTGCGCATCCTGGTACCAGCTGGCGCAGCCGCCCTGCTGCCAGATGCTGTCTGAGAGCCGGGCCTCGAGTTCGGCGAGGTCGCGCGCCTGCGCCTCCGGCGTCGGCTCGATCGCCGCGAGGTTGCGCGCCTTCATCTCGGCGAGGCAGGCGAGCACGTACTCGACCTGCGCCTCGATCATCAGCACAACGGAGTTGTGGCCCAAGCCCGTATTCGGCCCGAGCAGCATGAAGAAGTTGGGAAAGCCCGCAAGCGCCAGGCCGCGATGCGCCGCCACCCGCTCGCCCCAGGCGCGCGCCAGGATCAGCCCGTCGCGGCCGACCACCGGCACCCGGGCGAGCGAGGCGGTGACGTCGAAGCCGGTGGCCAGCACCAGAACGTCGAGGGGGTGGTGGCGGCCGTCCTGCATCGTCACCCCGTCCGGCGTCACCGTGCGGATCGGGTCGGTCTCCAGGGTCACGTTCGGCCGGGTCAGGGCCGGGTAGTACTCGTCCGAGAGCAGCACCCGCTTGCAGCCGAGGCGGTAGGGCGGCACGAGCTTCGCCCGTAAGGAGGGATCGGCGACCTGCTTACGCAGATGATGCCGGCTCGCGGCCTCGGCCAGCCGCGTGAGGCCCGAGACCCGGGTGAAGCCCAAGGCCGCCCGCGCCTCCCGGGTCCAGAACTGGACCGCGCGCAACAGCCGGCGCGCAGCGGGCAGCCGGCGAAACAGCGCCTGGAGGCCTTTGCCGATCGGCCGGTCGTTGCGCGGCATCACCCAGGGGGCCGTGCGCTGGAACAGGGTGAGATGCCCCACTTGCGGGGCGATGGCCGGCACGACCTGGATCGCGCTCGCCCCCGTGCCGATCACCCCGACGCGCTTCCCCTGAAGCGGGACGCCGTGGTCCCATCCGGAGGTGTGGAAGAGCGGGCCGAGATAGGTGTGCAGGCCGGGAATGGCGGGAATCGCCGGGTGGTGCAGGGCCCCCATGCCGGAGACCAGCACCCGGGCCTCCAGCGGGCCGCGCTCGGTCTCGACCCGCCACAGGGACCGCGTCCCGTCCCAGACCGCGCCGGTGACGGCGGTGGAGAGGGCGATGTGGTTCTTGAGGTCGAACCGCTCGACCAGCTCGCGCAGATAGGCGGCGATCTCGGGCTGGCCGGCATAGGTGCGGGTCCAGTCGGGCTTCGGGGCGAAGGACAGGGCGTAGAGATGGGCCGGGATGTCGCAGGCCGCGCCCGGATAGGTGTTCTCGTGCCAGGTGCCGCCGACCGCGCCCGCCTTCTCCACCACCAGCAGGTCGTCGATGCCGGATTGCCGGCAGCGGATCGCCATGGCGAGACCGGAGAAGCCGGCCCCGATCACCAGCACGGCGAGGGGCTTGTCCGGCCACGGCGCGGCCGACGATGCCGTCACCGGACGGCCTCCGGCACCCGCGCGTGGCTCTTCAGGAAGGCGGCGGCCTCGGAGAGGGAGCGGCGGGCCTCGGGCAGGAAGGTCTGGGCGAGCTGCCAGACATGCGGCACCACCGGCCAGACCGTCACGGCGGCGGAGACGCCCGCGGCCCTCGCCTTCTCGACGAAGCGCACCGAATCGTCGCGCAGCACCTCCCGGGCGCCGACATGGAACAGCAGCGGCGGCAGCCCGGCGAGATCGCCGCGCAGGGGCGAGGCGAGCGGGTCGGCGGGGTCGTGCCCGGCGAGATAGGCCTCGACGAGGTCCTGGAGCTTCGTCGGATCGAACATCGCGTCGCGGCGGGCGTTGCTGCGCATCGATTCGCCCTCGCCCAGCATGTCGGTCGAGGGCGAGAACAGTACCGCGGCGGTGGGCAGCGTCAGCCCGTCCCGGCGCGCCCGCAGCATCAGCGCGAGCGAGAGGTTGCCGCCGGCGGAATCCCCCGCGATGCCGGCGGGCCCGGCGGCCGCGAAGGCCGACCAGGCCGCCGCCGCATCGTCGAGGGCGGCCGGGAACGGGTGCTCGGGGGCGAGCCGGTAATCGGGGCAGAACACCCGGAAGCCCCGCAGCGCGAAGCCGCCGGTGACCGACCGGTGGGTGCGGGGCGAGCAGGCGATGAAGCCGCCGCCATGCAGGTAGAACAGGCGCGGGGCATCGGTTGCGAGGTCGGGGCGCTCGGCCCACTCGCCCGGGACGCCGCCGACGCTGCCCTCGCGAAACACGATGCCGGGCGGCTCGGGGAACTTCGCCTGGTTCATGAGCCGCCGCACCGCCGCGACGTCGCCGCCGGTGCGGGCGAATCTCGGCTTCACCTGAAAGCGGATGATCCAGTCGAAGACGTGGGCGCGCAGGCTCGGCATGCTCTACTCCATGGCGCGGGCGATCAGCGACCAGTAGCGCACCGGCATCAGGCGCTGGATCAGCGTGACCTGGGCGGCATCGCGCCCGACGATGATGCGAGGCTCCCGCCGGACGATGCCGCGCAGGATGCGCGCGGCCGCCGCCTCGGGGGACAAGCGCAGGTAGCGCTCGGCCGCGGCCTTGCCGCTCGCGACCGCGTCTGGGTCGAGGCGCGGGCCGGCGCGGGCGTTGCGGGCGATCGCCGTGGCGACGCCGCCCGGATGCACCACGCTGACCCCGAGGGTGGTGCCGGCATATTCGTGCCGCAGCGCCTCGGAGAAGCCGCGCACCGCGAACTTGCTCGCCGCGTAGGCCGTCTGGCCCGGCGGGGCGACGATGCCGTAGAGGCTCGACAGGTTGACGATCTGCGCCGCCGGCCGGCTCTCCAGCTGGCCTAAGAAGGCGTGGGTCATCCGCACCACGGCGCGGAAGTTCACGTCCATCAGCCAGTCGAAATCGCTGAGTTCGAGATCGGCGAAGCGGCCGGCCAGCGCCACGCCCGCATTGTTGACCAGGAGATCGAGCGGCCCGTGCCGGGCGGCGACCGCGTCGGGCAAGGCGGCGATGCGGTCGGAATCCGTGAGGTCGAAGCAATGGGCGCCGACCTCGCATCCCAGCGCCCGGATCGCGGCCTCGCTGCGGGCGAGGCCGTCGGGATCGCGGTCGACGAGAACGAGGCGGGCGCCTTTCCGGGCGAGGCTTAAGGACAGGGCCGCGCCGATGCCGCTGCCGGCCCCGGTGACCAGGGCCAGTCTGTCGTGCAGTGGAAAGGCGTCCGCCAACAGCTCGCTCCGTCCGGCCCCTGGCGATGGACATCGCGCGGGCAGGCCTTGAGCGCAAGGGGCGCAGGAACCGAGATGCCGGGAGTCAGGCGGCCCGGTGGACGGCCTTCGGCAGCTCGACGTCGATCTCCAGGGTCGAGACGGCGTCGCCCCGCTCCATGGTGATCTTCACCTTCTCCTGGTCGATCGCGACGTGCTTGGCGATCACCGCGAGGATCTCCTCGCGCAACACCGCCACCAGGTCCGAGCGGCCGAAGGCGGTGCGCTCGTGGGCCAGCAGGATCTGAAGGCGCTCGCGCGCCACCGGCGCCGTTCCGCGGCGCGACAGCAGGCTCAGCAGGTTCATGCCGCCCTCCGGGGGAAGAGTTTGCCCAACAGCGAGCGCTTCTCGCTCGGTACGATCATCTCGACCGTCTCGCCCTTCAGGCGGCGCACCGCATCGGTATAGGCCCGGGCCGGCGCGCTCTGGGGCGCGTTCAGCGTGACCGGGCTGCCGAGGTTCGAGGCCTTCAAGACCTCCTCGCTCTCCGGGATCACGGCGAGCAGCGGGATCGACAGGATCTCCAGCACGTCGTCGATCTTCAGCATCTCGCCGCGCTCGGCCCGGTTGGGGTCGTAGCGGGTGAGGATCAGGTGCTTGTCCAGGCGCTCGCCGTTCTTGGCGCGCTCGGTCTTGGAATCGAGGAGCCCGATGATGCGGTCGGAATCGCGCACCGAGGAGACCTCGGGATTGGTGACGACCACCGCGATGTCGGCGTGGCGCATGGCGAGCGTCGCCCCGCGCTCGATGCCGGCCGGGCTGTCGCAGATCACCCAGTCGAATTTTTCGCGAAGCTCGCCGACGACGCGGGCGACGCCCTCGTCGGTGAGCGCGTCCTTGTCCCGGGTCTGCGAGGCGGGGAGCAGCGACAGCGTGTCGAGGCGCTTGTCGCGGATCAGCGCCTGCGGCAGCTTGGCATCGCCCTGGACGACGTTGATGAGGTCGTAGACGACCCGGCGCTCGGCGCCCATGATGAGGTCGAGGTTGCGCAGGCCCACGTCGAAGTCGACGACGCAGACGTTCTGCCCGGCCTGGGCGAGGGCGGCCCCCAGCGCCGCCGTCGTGGTGGTCTTGCCCACCCCGCCCTTGCCGGACGTCACCACTATGATCTTGGCCATTGGGAGTGCTCCCCCGAGTCATCGGGATGAGGCGGCGTCCCGGGATCCGGGCCGCACGCTCACGGGATTGGTTGCGTGTCTCGCCGGGCGGACCGGGGCGCCGGGGCGCCCGCGACGAGCCTGCCCGGCCGTCCTGTCGTTCAGTCCAGGGCGGCGATGCGGAGGGTTTCCCCCTCGAGCCAGACCTGGACCGCCTTCTTGCGCAGCTTCGGATCGGTGGTGTCGGCGGTACGGAACAGGCCGTCGATGCCGATCAGCTCGGGCTCGAACTTGCGGCAGCAGATCCGTGCCCGGGGATTGCCGCCCGCGCCCGCGATGGCGCGGCCGCGCAGGGCCCCGTAGACGTGGATCGAGCCGCCGGCCAGGATCTCGGCGCCGGAGGCGACCGAGCCCATCACCGTCACGTCGCCTTCCGGGTGATAGACCGACTGGCCGGAGCGCAGCGGGGTCTCGAGGACGAGGGAGTTCGGCTTGCGCGGCTCCGGCGGCTTGACGGGCTCGGGGGCCTTGGCTTCCGGCTCCGCCATCTCGGCCGGGCGGCCGCCGCTGAGCAGAGGCGGCAGCGCCGGGCCGAGCCAGGCCGGCTCGGCCTTCTCGACACCCATGATGCGGATGCCGCGCTGCTTGAGCTCGTCGAGGAGGCCGGCGATGTCGGGCGTCGCCGCCGCGGCATCGTGGTCGCCCTCGGCGGGCTCGGCCGCCTCGGGGCCGGCCGCATCTCCCCGGAGGGAGTCCTTGGCCAGGCCCGAGACGTCCAGAATCACGGCGCGCTCGGAGAAGAGCGTCGGCGAGCGCTGCACCAGGGCATCCAGGTGCGAGAACCAGTCGCCGAGCGGCGTCTCCGGCGCGAGCACGAGCGCCCGGAACGAGCGGCCGCGCAGCGGGAGGGAGGGGCGGGTGAGGCTGATGCTGGTCACGGCGGTTGACGAGTTGTTACCGAAAGCCATGAAGCGCGCAGCGTGGTTACCGGATCGTTAATGACGCCGGCGAGGTCGAGAATTCATCGGGGGACGGGCCGTCGGGGCACAGGGGTCGGGCACAGGGGTCGGGGCCGCCCCGGCTCCGTGATATGGCCGCGCGATCGTGCGGCCGGCTTCCCTCCGCGAGGATTCCGGGCGGTCGGCTCCCATCCCGCAGCGAGGTACGGCATGCGTCTTCCCCCTCTGGTCATGATCGCCGCCTCGAGCCTCGCGCCGGCGCCCGCCCTGGCCCAGGGTGCCGCGCTTCCCGGACCCGTGCCGAACCGTCCGGCCAACGACGCCGGCCCCGCTCCGGCAGGGCCCGGACAGGGCGGCGTTTCCGGGGCTCGCCTGACGCTGGCGGACGGCGCGACGGCGGCCCTGGGCAGCGTGGTCCCGACGCTCGACATGACGCGCGGCGAGATCGGGGGGCGGGCCGTCCCGCTGCGATCGTTCGTCGTCAGCGGGTTCGCCTCGGCGGGGGACGAGGGTGCCGCCGCCCGCTACGTCCGCGGCACCGCGGCCGGCCCGATGGCCGTGCAGGATGCCGCCGGGACGTGGTTCCAGCTCGACCTCTCGGGCCCCGTCATCCCCGCCGGGTGGTGGGGCGTCGTCGCCGGCGACAAGTCCAAGGCGGCCCAGAACGGGATCGCCATCAACCGCGCGATGGCGGCACTGGGTGCCCGCAGCGGCGGCACCCTCCAGCTTCCCGCGGGCGACATCTGGGTGGACCGCACGCTGGACAACAGGTTCAGCTACGTCCTCGTGCGCGGGCAGGGCATGGGCAGCAGCCACGATACCGGTGCGCCGCCGGTCGGGACGCGCATTCTCCCGACGGCGCCGGTCACGGTCCTGCGCCACCGGTCGCAGACGGCCGCCGAGCGCGGCGTGCCGCCGGCGCAGAACTTCAAGACGGTGGGCGGCGGCTTCGACAACCTCATGGTCGATGGCGCGGGGATCGCACCCCGCCTCCTCCATGTCACCTCCGTGACCCACGCGCTGCACCGCCTCTATCTGGCCAATGCGGTGTCCCCCGGCACCGAAGCGGCGCTCTACGACACCTACCCGGATTACCGCGTCCGCAAGGGCCAAGCGCAGCAGCTCGGCGAGGCCGGGGACAATCAATACGGGCAGGTGTCGTTGCAGATGCGCCAGGATCCGGGGCGCGGCACGGGCTCTCTCGGCTGCGTGAACTTCGGCGGAACCTCCTTCAACGGCAACACCTCGTTGATGACGGGGATCGAGATCATCTGCCGTCACGCCGACGGCGTGGGCGTGCGGCTGTCGAACGCCGACAACCTGGAATTCGCCTTCATCCGGGACCAGCCGGTCGGCGGGTCGGGGGCGGCCCTGCTGGTCCAGGCGGCCGTCCCGGGCGACAGCGCCGGGCAGATCACCGTGCGCACCCTCTCGGCCGGCAGCGCCATCAAGGTCGAGGCGGTCGCCGACCGCCCCGGCGCGGTCTCCGTCGGCGACCTCCACATCATCGACCTGGACGGCGGCAACGGCACGCCGATGCCGGTGGGGCCGAACATCAAGGTCGACAATACCGGCAACGCGACCTTCGTCAGCACGGGCAGCAGCCTGTCGGGCCTCGCCCTCGGCAACGGCGTCGCATCGGCGGCGACGGCGCGGGCCTATCTGGCGAATCATCCCGTCTTCAGCGCGGTCGTCGCCAACCAAAGCAATGCGGGCCTCGCCTATCTGAGCAACACGACCCCCTACATGCAGCGCGTGGACACGGCCACGAACCGGTTCCAGTTCCTCGGGCCCGATACCCACGAATTCGGCACCGCTCTGCGCGTCGCCGGCGCCGTCGGCTTCAACGGCGCCGCACCGGTCGGACGGTGCAAACTGTCGGGTGCCCTCCCGACGGACGGGAGCGCCGGCAACGCCGCCCTCGCGACCGCACTCAACGCGGTGCGCTCCTGCCTCGTGACCAACGGCCTCGCGCAGTAGGGCCGGGCCGAATTCCGCGCGCGACGGGACAGCGGCCTGTGCCCGACGGGCGCGGCGGCGCCCTTGCGGACCGGGGCCCACCCCCGTAATCTGCAAGTCACTGTACGCAAAGAAGAATTAGTGTGATTCCAAAGTACCGCCTGGTTCTCACGGCAAGCGGGCTCCCCCCGCGGTGAGGCACGCCGCCGCGATCCGCAACGCCCACGGTCTCCTCGCCGGATGGCGCCCGCTCGCCCCGTTCTTCTGCCTCTACGTGACCTTCGGGGCCACGCTCGGCTTCCTGTCGGGCGGGGCGCCGCTGATCCTGCGGGCGCGGGGACTCGACCTCGGCGGCGTCGGGCTGTTGCAGCTCATCAACCTGCCGGTCGGGCTGACCTTCCTGTGGGCGGCCGTGCTCGACCGGGTGCGCCTGCCTTTTCTCGGCCGCCGCCTCGGCTGGATCGTCGCGGCGCAGGGTGCCACGGTCGCGCTGCTCGTGGGCTTGAGCCTCGGCGAGGACTGGCCGCTGCCGGCCTTGCTGGCGCTCGCCATCGCGACGTGCGCCTGCGTCGCCACCATGGACATCGCGCTCGAAGCGCTGGTGGTCGAGACCGTGCCCGCGGACAGGCGGGCCTTCGTCGCCTCGGCCAAGCTCTGCGGCGGATCGCTCGGGGGCATCCTGGGCGTCGGCGTGCTGGTCGGCTCCTACGACGCCTTGGGCTGGCCGGCGGCGTTGCTCGGCTGCGCCGCCCTCGACGCGCTCTGCCTGCTGCCGATCCTCGCCTATCCGGAGGCGCGGCTGCAGGGGGCCGGCGGGGTCCCCGAGCGCCGGTCGGGCGGGTTCGCGCGCCTGCGGGTGCTCACCGGCCGCATCGCGGCGCTCGGCGCCTATTTCGCCGCCGCCTATCTCATCGGCGGCCCCAACACCCTGGCGCTGCTCGATCTCGGGGTGCCGCTGACCCGGGTCGGCTTCCTCACCGGCACCGTCCTGCCGGCGGTCAACCTGGTGATGGCAGCGATGGCCGGGGGCCTCGCCACCCGGTTCGGCACCGTGCGGCTGATCGCCTTCGGCGGGACCGGCGTGCTCGCCGCCGGCGGCCTGATGGCGGCGTCCTGCGCGCTCCGCTCCGCGGATCTCGCCGTGACGGCCACGATCCTGAACTTCGTCTTCGGCGGCTTCCTCGGGGTGCCGGTGTTCAACATGATCTACCGCTGGTCGCAGGGACCGCGCCCCGCCACCGATTACGCGCTCCTGTTCGGCGCCGCCTTCTTCGCGGCGATGCCTTTGCGCGTCGCCGCCCCGGCGCTCGCCGGCTGGGCGGGCTGGCCGGGCTACTTCACCGCCACGCTGCCGCTCTACGCGGCGGCCCTGGCGTGGCTGGCGCTCACGATCGCCCGCACCCTGCGGACCGACCGGGCGGCGGGGCGAGGGACCGCGCGATGATCCCCGACCTCGCACCCCATGTGCCTGCCTCGCTCGGCACCTACCGCGACGGGGTCGCCGCCGATCCCGGGGGCCGCGCGGCGACACCGCTCTCCGCCCTGCACGATCCCGCGGTGTTCGACGCCACCCTCTCCGCCTTCGAGGCCGGGCTCGGCTCGAGGTCCGGTGCGGTCGATCGGCGGGCGCTGGTCTCGTACTGGAGCCAGTTCTACCTCGCGCCGCTCGCCACCCCGGCGATGACGGCGCTCGTGCGCCTGGGCCGGCCGCTGCCGCTCACCTTCGCGACGACGCGCCTCGAACTCGACGGGGCGGGCCGCCCGGCCCGGTTCCTGGTGCGGCCGGAGGCGCCGGAGGGCGGCTCGCCCGGGCTCGCGGGCCTGATCGAGGATCATCTGCGGCCCTTCGTCGAACTGTGCCGGGCGCAATGCGGCATCGCCCCCCGGGTGATCTGGGGCAACGCGGCGGTGATCCTCGACTACGTCGCGCGCGAGCTCGGCGAGCCCGAGACCCTGGCCCGCCCGGAGGTCGCGACCTGCCTCGGCTGGTGCGGCGGGCCGGCTTGCGCCCTCAGCCCGCTCGCCCGGGCCCTGTGCGACCGGCGGCGGCGCACCTGCTGCCTGCGCCAGCGCCTGCCGGGGGTGCCGTCCTGCGGCGATCTGTGCCCGGTCCGGGAAGGTGGGCGGTGCTGCGCCGCCGACGGCTCGTGACCCGGGCCGGTCACGGGTCGATGATGTGCGGCACGAAGCGGGCCCGGTCCGTGGTGATCGGCCCGTCGCCCTCGCGCAGGCATAAGCCCGCGGGCTCGTCGCCGACGATCCAGCTGCCGATCAAGGCGTGGCGCCCGTCGAAGCACGGCAGCGTCGCGAGGCCCTGGCGGATGAAGCCCTCGGCCCCGTACGGCCCCTCCTCCCGCGCCGCGACGGCGCCGTCCTGCACCATCAGGACGTTGGCGCCCTCCCGGGCATGGATCGGTTTCCTGACGAAGCTCCCGCCGAGGGCGGCCTTGGCCGGATCCGCCTCGAAGAAGGCCGGCAGCAGGTTCGGATGGCCCGGCGCCATCGCCCAGAGATGGGCGAGCATTCCCTTGTTGGAGAGGACCGCCTTCCAGGGCGGCTCGATGAAGCGGGTCGGCGAGGGACCGACCGCGCGGCCGAACGGATCGGCAAAGATCCATTCCCACGGATAGAGCTTGAACAGAGCCTCGATCGGGTGCCCGGCCCCATCGACGAACCAGCCTTCGGCATCGAGCCCGATCGCCTCGACCGGCAGGAACGGCGCGGACAGGCCGGCCTGGAGGGCGCAATCCTGGAGGTAGGCGACCGTGCCGCGATCCTCCGGCGCGTCGGCAAAGGCCGCGAAGGCGATGCCGGGGGTGCGGAGGGTGACGGCGACGGTCGCGAGACGCGCGACCAGCCGCTCGTGCAGCGCGTTGAACTGGTCTGAGCCCGAAGGCAGGCGGCCCCGGGCGAGGCCATCCTCGAGCCAGAGCCACTGGAACACCGCGCTCTCGTAAAGCGCGGTCGGCGTGTCGGCGTTGTATTCCAGGAGCTTCGCCGGCCCGGTGCCGGCACCGCCATAGCTGAGGTCGAGGCGGCCGTAGAGGCCGGGGTCGCGCCGGCGCCAGCTCGTCCGGATCGCGTCCCAGGCGTGGTCGGGGATCGCCAGGGAGGCGAGGATCGCGCCGTCCTCCACCGCCCGCTCGACGAAGGCGAGGCAGAGCGCGTGCAACTCGCGGCTCGGCTCCTCGATGTCCCGCTCGATCTCCGCGAGGCTGAAGGCGTAATGCGCGCTCTCGTCCCAGTAGGGCGCGCCGTCGAAGGAGTGGAAGTGGAACCCGGCGCAGGCCGCGTGCTCGCGCCAGTCCGGCCGCTCGGGGCTGGCGACGCGGCGCATCAGCCGCCCCCGGATCCGTGCCCGCTACTTGGTCCGCTGCTTGCCGCCGCGACCGCCCGCCCGGTCCCGCCGAAGCCGCCGCGGGCGATGGTGCGGGGCGTCGAGGCGGTGCTGCGGGCAACGCTGGCTGGGACATGGGCCCGCGAGCCGCCGCCCGCGGAAAAAATCCGGGCGCCCGAGCCGGTGCAGTAGCCGCCGGCATATCCGCCGCCATGAGCGTGCCGCTCCTCCTGCGGGGCGTGGGCGTAGAGCGGCTGGACCGGCAGGTCCTGCTCGTCGGTCCGCCCCATCATGAAAGCGGCCATCGCCGGGAGGAAGCGCCCTTGCGCCGCCGCCGTCACCGTCTCGCCCGGGACGCAGCCGCCGGGGCCGTGATGGCGCTCGCAATCGGCCAGGGTCTCGTAGCGCGGCGCGCTCGCCGCGTAGGCGGCGCGGGCCGCCGCCTCGGCCTCCGTGCAGGCCTGGGCGCTGCGCACCCGCTCGGCGATGCAGGCGCCCAAGCTGCCGTAGACCAACACGTCCTCGTCCCGCTGCGAGGAATCGAGGCGGGCCAGCGCGAAGGCCGCGGCGCCGGCACCGGCGACGAGCACCAGGGAGATCGTGGCCGAGCGCTTGGAGCGGCGGGCCGGGTCCGGGGCAAGAGCACTCATGAGACCTCAGCGCTCATGCGACCCTCAATAGGTCATCGAGGCGGCGTTGAGCACGCCGCCGGCCAGGGCGGCGGCGCCGAGCAGGACGGCCGCCGCCATCCGGTCCTCCTCGATCCGCCGCGACAGGTCCGGCAGGACGAGGCGGACGAGCCAGTAGACCGCGATCTGCACCACCAGGGCGACGAGGCCCCAGACCAGGCAGTCGAGCACGGACGCCGCATTGTAGATCGCCACCGCCAGCGGCAGGGCGAAGCCGAGGAGGCTGCCGCCGAGCGACACCGAGGCCGCCGTCACGTCCCGGCGGATCAGCGCCAGCTCGTTATGCGCCGTGGCGAGGGTGTAGACGGCGAGGTACAGGCCGGTCAGGCCCGCGGCGGTACCGAGATAGAGGAGAAAGTCGGGCAGGCCGGCGATCGAGGTCATCGGTCCGGGGCCGCCATCGCGGTCGAGGAATCGCCAGCAGGCATGGCGGCGATCATCCGCGGGCGGGGACGGCCCGTCAACTCCGCCGCCCCGCCGTCACGCCGCCCGCACGGTGTCGAGGAAGCGCGCCACCTCCGCCGAGAGATGCGCGGAGTGACGCGACAGGGTGGAGGCCGCCGACAGCACCTGGCCCGCCGCCGCCCCGGTCTCCTCGGCGGCCTCCGCCACCCCGACGATGTTGGCCGTCACCGCGCCGGTCCCGGCCGCAGCCTCCACGACGTTGCGGACGATCTCCCGGGTCGCCGCGCCCTGCTGCTCCACCGCCGCAGCGATGGAGGCGGCGACGCCCGAGATCTCCTCGATCCGCACCGTGATGCCGCCGATCGCCCCCGCCGCGCGACCGGTCGAGGCCTGGATCGCCGCGATCTGAGTGGTGATCTCCTCGGTCGCCCGTGCGGTCTGGCCGGCGAGCGCCTTCACCTCCGCCGCCACCACCGCGAAGCCGCGGCCGGCGGATCCCGCGCGGGCCGCCTCGATGGTGGCATTGAGCGCGAGCAGGTTGGTCTGGGCGGCGATGGACGAGATCAGCCCAGCCACGTCGCCGATGCGCGAAGCGGCCTCCGCCAGAGCCTGGACGCGGGCCGCGCTCTCGCCGACCTCCGCGACCGTCGCCCGGGTCAGCCGGGCCGACCCGTCGACCTGGCGGCCGATCTCCTCGACCGAGGCGCCGAGCTGCTCGGTGGCCGCCGCCACGGTGCCGACATTCGAGGAGGCCTCCTCGGCCGCATTCGACACGGCGGTGGACCGGGCGGCGGTCGCCGTCGCGGTCGCGTTCATGGTCATGGCGGTGTCCTGGAGGTCGGTCGCGGAGGCCGAGACCTGGGAGAGGATCCCGCCGACCGACCGCTCGAACGCCTCGGCCATCTCACGCATGCCGGCGCGGCGCTGCGCCTCGGCCGAGGCGCGGGCGAGCGCCGTCTCCTCCTCCAGAGCCCTGGTCCGCACCATGCCCTCCTTGAACACCTGCACGGCGGCGGCCATCGCGCCGACCTCGTCGCGCCGCCCGGCGCCGGGGATCGCGGTCGTGGCGTCCCCCGCCGCCAGCCGGCGCATCGCCGCGTCGAGCTGGCGCAGGGGCGCGACGGCCCGGCGCAGGCTGAGCCACAGCACGACGGCGCCGGCCAGCGCCAGCACGAGGCCGAAGCCGGCCGACTGGGCCTTCAGGCGATCGATCAGGGCGTAGTAGTCGCCCTTCTTGACGCCGGCATAGAGGACCCCGATCACCGAACCGCCGGCATCCCGGATCGGCTCGTAGATGGTCAGGTACGGAACGCCCAGGATGGTCGCCTCGCCGCGGAAGGTCTCGCCCCGCACCAGCACCGCCTGGTAGACGGGCCCCTGCGCCAGGGTGGTGCCGACGGCGCGGGACCCGTCGGGATTGACCACGTTGGTGGCGATCCGCCGATCGCCCTGGAACACCGTCGCCGTGCCGCCGAGGATGTCGCGCACCCGGTCCACCGCCGGGTCGGCGGGGCCGACGACGTGCGATCCGATCGCCAGGCGACCGTCCCGCAGCGCGAAATGCGGCGCGCCGCCCTCGTCGGCCAGGGTCTGCCTGAGCAGGCGGAGGTTGCCGCCGAGGGTGTCCGTCGCGTGGCGCAGCATCTCCGCCTCGACCTCGCGCATGATGCTGCCGACCACACCGCCGATCGCCAGCAAGAGGATGACGATCCCGATCAGGCTGCTGCGCATGGCCAGGGACATCGCAGGAAGCCCAGGAGTTCGACCCGACATGACGAACGGTTTCCAGACAGGGAACAACAGTCATTCGCCGATATATAGCGCCCAGATCACTTGGCAAGAACGAGTATATCGTCCATTCGGACTAGGCAACCCAATGACATTATTAAAATTGACTTAAACATCGGTCGAGCCCCTGGCGGTACCGTCGCCATCCCCCATAGGCGGCAACGCCGCCACCAGCACCGACAGGAAGGCCTGCACCGCCCGCGGCAGGCGCCGGTCGCGCATGGTCTGGACCTCGATGCCGCGGGCCAGGCTGCGGCGGGACCGGATCGGCAGCACCCGGAACTCGCCGCGCCCGACCTGGCCCTGGAGCGCGATCGACGACATCAGGGTCAGGCCGCTTGTGACGCGCACGAAGGGCAGGATGGCCGAGAGCACGTTCGCGCTGAGCACCGGTTCGATGGCGATGCCCTCCGCCGCGCAGGCCGCGTCGAGGATGGTGCGCAGGGTCGTGTCCCGGGGCAGGAGCGCGACCGGATAGGCGGCGAGGTCGGTGAGCCCGATCAGTCTTCGTTCGGCGAGCGGATGGTCGGGCGCGCACAGGGCCACCATGTCGAGGCTGTTGCGGTAGGCCACCGCCGTGTCGGTGGAGGGCTCCAGGCTGAAGGTGAGCCCGATATCGGCCTCGCCCTGCACCACCCTCTGGGTCGCCTGGCCCGGCGGCAGCGCGCTCAGCTCGAAGCGGATGCCCGGATGGCGGGCATGGAACGCTGCGATCACGCCCGGCACGAGGTCGATGGCGAAGGCCTCGGTGGTGGCGATGCGCACCAGGCCGCGCTGCAGCCCCTCCAGTTCCTGGATCTCGGTGACGACCTGCTCGGCGCTCGCCAATACCTGATGGGCGTGGCGGGCCAGCAGCTCGCCGGCCTGGCTCAGCACCATGCCGCGGGGCCGCCGCTCGAACAGGGGGCAGGCCAGCTCCGCCTCCAGGTTGGCGATCTGCCGGCTGATCGCCGAGGGCGCGACGTTGAGCCGGGCGGAGGCCGCCGCGATCGTGCCCTCGCGGGCGACCGCCAGGAAGTAGCGCAACGCCGTCGTCTGCATCGCCACCCCATGCCTTGCCGTTTCGGCAACGATCCTATCGAAAAATTCGACTTGCTGCGATCGGTTCTGCGCAACATCCTGGCAGGGTGAATTTTGCGGCAGTGCAACATGACGGGTGGAGACGCCCACGCTGCCCCCGACGAGGCGGAGCCGACATGTCGACACGGATCGAAGCGGGCCAAGTGCGGGTAGGCAAGGAACGGACGCGCCTCATGCAGACGGGACGGATGCGCAGGGCCGGCGCCCTCCTGACGGGCCTCCTCCTCGCCGGGATCGCGGGACCTGCGCTGGCCGGCAAGGCCAACGACACCCTGGTCTACGCCTCCGACAGCGAGCCGGAGAACCTGAGCCCCTACCACAACAACCTGCGCGAGGGTGTGATCCTGGCCCGCAACGTCTGGGACACGCTCCTCTACCGCGACCCGAAGACCGGCGAGCACCAGCCGATGCTGGCCACCGCCTGGACCTGGGTCGATCCGGTGACGCTCGACCTCACGATCCGCGACGGCGTGACCTTTCACAACGGCGATCCGCTGACGCCCGAGGATGTCGCCTTCACGTTCAACTACGTGCTGACGCCCGAGGCCAAGGTCGTCACCAAGGGCAACGTCGACTGGATGAAGTCGACCGAGGTGACCGGCCCGCACAGCGTGCGCATCCACCTCAAGGCGCCGTTCCCGGCCGCCCTCGAATACCTCGCCGGCCCGACCCCGATCCTGCCCGCCGCCTACTTCAAACGAGTGGGTCTGGCCGGCTTCAGCAAGGCGCCGGTCGGCACCGGCCCCTACCGCATCGTCTCGACCGAGAGCGGCAAGGGCGTGAAGATGGTGCGCAACGACAAGTACTGGCCGGGCAGCCCGATCGGGCAGGCGAAGATCGGCAAGCTCGAATTCCGCATCATCCCCGACGGCGACAGCCGGATGGCCGAATTGATGACCGGCGGCGTCGACTGGATCTGGCGGGTGCCGACCGACCAGGCCGAGCAGCTCAAGCGCGATCCCACCCTGACGGTGGTCTCCGCCGAGACGATGCGGGTCGGCTTCCTGCAATTCGACGTAGCGGGCCGCGCGATGGAGAACTCGCCGCTCAAGGACGTGCGGGTGCGCCAGGCGATCGCCCACGCCATCGACCGCAAGGCGATGGTCGACAACCTGGTGCGCGGCGGCTCCCGGGTGATGAACGCGCTCTGCTTCATCGAGCAGTTCGGCTGCACCGAGGAGGGCGTGCCCACTTACGCCTACGATCCCGCCAAGGCGCGGGCGCTCCTCAAGGAGGCCGGTTACGGCAACGGCATCGACATCGACCTCTCCGCCTATCGCGAGCGCGACTATGCCGAGGCCGTGATCGGCTACCTGCGCGCCGTCGGCATCCGGGCGAAGCTCAACTACCTGCGCTACGCCGCCATGCGCGACGCGATGCGGGCCGGCAAGACCTCGATCGGCTACCAGACCTGGGGCTCGTTCTCGATCAACGACGTCTCGGCCTTCACCGGCACCTACTTTCGTGGCGGCGAGGAGGATCTGGCCCGCGATCCCGCGGTGATCGCCGATCTCCAGGCCGGCGACACCAGCATCGATCCGGCGGTCCGCAAGGCGAAGTACAAGGAGGCGCTGACGCGCATCGCGGCCGAAGCCTACGCCCTGCCGATGTTCTCCTATCCGTCGAACTACGCCTTCACGGCGGACCTGAACTTCACCGCGCAGACCGACGAGGTACCGCGCTTCTTCGCGGCCTCGTGGAAGAAGTAGGGGACGCGCCATGCTGGGCTTCGCGCTGCGGCGCATCCTCGTCGCGATCTGCGTCGCGCTGACCGTCTCGGTGGCGAGCTTCCTGCTCCTCCACCTCTCGGGCGACCTCGCCACCGCCATCGCCGGCCCGGAGGCCACGGGCGAGCAGATCGCCGCGGTCCGCGTGCAGCACGGGCTCGACCAGCCGCTCGTGGTCCAGTTCGGCACCTGGGCCTGGAACGCGCTCCACTTCGATTTCGGACGCTCGTTCTACTTCCCCGAGCCGGTCACCGACCTGCTCGCCTCCCGGATGCCCGTGACCCTGACCCTCGGGGTCATCGCGCTGGCCGTCGCCCTGCTGGTGGCGATCCCGCTCGGGGTGCTGGCGGCGTTCTACCGCGACACCTGGATCGACCGGACGGCGCTCGCCGTCTCGGTGCTGGGCCAGGCGATGCCGAGCTTCTGGTTCGGCCTCACCCTGATCATGATCTTCTCCGTCAACCTGCGCTGGCTGCCGGCCTCCGGCAACGGATCCTGGAAGAACTTCCTCCTGCCGGCGGTGGCACTGGGCTACTACGCGATGCCGGCGGTGATGCGGCTCACCCGCAACGGGATGCTGGAGGTGCTGTCCTCGGACTACGTCCGCACCGCCCGGGCCAAGGGGCTGCCGCCGCGCAAGATCCTGATCCGCCACGCGCTCCGCAACGCGGTGATCCCGGTGATCGCGCTCGCCGCGGTGCAGTTCGGCTTCATGCTCGGCGGCTCGATCGTGATCGAGGCGGTGTTCTCGCTCCAGGGCCTCGGCCAGCTCGCCTGGGAATCGATCGCCCGCAACGATTTCCCCGTCGTCCAGGCGATCGTGCTGGTGCTGGCGATGATCTACATCGCGCTCACGCTCGCCGCCGACCTCCTCAACGCCCTCCTGGATCCGAGGCTGCGCGCATGACCACCCGGCCCGCCTCCCCCGCCGTCCCGGCTCCCGCCGAGACCGTCCTGCCTCCGGCTCGCTCTCCCGCGATGATCGCGCTGCGGCGCGGCCTGTCCCATGGCGGCTTCCTGATCGGGGGCGGCCTCGTCGGGCTCGTGGTGCTCGTCGCGCTCGCCGCCCCCCTCATCGCCCCGCACGACCCTTACGCGCAGGACGTGTCGCGCCGGCTGATCCCGCCGATCTGGCACGCCAAGGGCAGCATGGAGCACTGGCTCGGCACCGACAAGCTCGGGCGCGATTACTTGAGCCGCCTGATCTACGGCAGCCAGATCTCGCTGCTGATCGGGTTCTCCGCCGCCCTGATCTCGGGGATCATCGGCACGACGCTCGGCGTGCTCGCCGGCTATTACGGCGGCCGGGTCGACGCGGTGGTGAGCTACATCGTCACCACCCGGCTCGCCATGCCGGTGGTGCTGGTGGCGCTCGCCATGGCCTCGCTCGTCGGCGGTTCGCTGAAGGTGGTGGTGCTGGTGCTCGGCTTCCTGCTCTGGGACCGCTTCGCGGTGGTCACCCGCGCGGCGACCCGGCAGGTGCGGGGCCAGGATTTCGTCGCCGCCGCCAAGGCCTCGGGCTTCGGGCCGGTGCGGATTCTCGCGCAAGAAATCCTGCCCAACATCCTCAACGCGCTGATCGTGGTGGCGACCCTGGAGATGGCGCACGCCATCCTGCTCGAAGCGGCGCTCTCCTTCCTCGGGCTGGGCGTGCAGCCGCCGCTGCCGTCCTGGGGCCTGATGATCGCCGAGGGCAAGCAGTACATGTTCTTCCAGCCCTGGGTCATCACCATCCCGGGCGTGGCCTTGCTGGTCCTGGTGCTCGGCATCAACCTCCTGGGCGACGGGGTGCGGGACATCACGGCTCCGGAAGGACGGCATTGAGGATGTCTCCGTCGGCTTTTCCTTTCGTCCCGCCCTCAACCTCATCCTGAGGTGACCGGCGATCGAAGATCGCTGCGCGAAGCAGCCTCGAAGGAGGGCTCCAGTTAGCTCGGAGATTTCTGGAGCCCTCCTTCGAGGTCAGTCCATCTCCGATGGACCGACACCTCAGGATGAGGTCGCGGGTGGGATGGAGCGAGGCCAACCGGGGTTCCACCAAGCGACGATCGAGATCTAGCAATTCTTCTCTTCTCACACGCGCATAGAAAGTCCCCCCATGTCGCGACGCGACGCCATCGCGCTGGCCCACCGGCATTACGACGACGGTCAGTTCCTCACCGTGCTCCGTGAGGCGGTCGCCCTGCCGACCGAGAGCCAGGCCCCGGACCAGGGGCCGGCACTCGCCGCCTACCTCACCCGGTTCATGATCCCGGCTCTGTCGCGGCTCGGCTTTGCGACCCGCCTCCTCGACAACCCGCAGGCGGGCCGCGGGCCGTTCCTGATCGCGACGAGGCACGAGGGCGACGACCTGCCCACCGTGCTCACCTACGGCCACGGCGACACGGTGCGGAACTACCCCGAGCAGTGGCGCGAGGGCCTGCACCCGCTCGCGGTGACGGTCGAGGGCGAGCGCTGGTACGGGCGCGGCACCGCCGACAACAAGGGCCAGCACCTCATCAATCTCGGCGCCCTCGAGGCGGTGATGCAGGCCCGGGGCGGACAACTCGGGTTCAACGTCAAGTTCCTGATCGAGATGGGCGAGGAAGCGGGCTCGCCGGGCCTGCGCGAGGTCTGCCGGGACGAGGCCGAGGCGCTGAAATCCGACCTCCTCATCGCCTCCGACGGGCCGCGGATCGAGGCGAGCCGGCCGACGATGTTCCTCGGCTCGCGGGGCGGCTACACCTTCGAGCTGATCGTGAACCTGCGCGAGGGCGGCCACCACTCGGGCAATTGGGGCGGGCTGCTTCGCAATCCCGGCACCGTGCTGGCGAGCGCCATCGCGAGCCTCGTCGACGGGCGCGGACAAATCCTCCTCGACGCCCTGCTGCCGCCGCCAATCCCCGAGGGCGTGCGCGCGGCGCTTTCCGACATCACCGTCGGGGGCGATCCGAACGCGCCGGCGATCGACGAGGGCTGGGGCGAGCCGGGGCTGACGCCCGCCGAGCGGGTCTTCGGCTGGAACACGCTGGAAGTCCTGGCCTTCAAGTGCGGCGATCCGGACGGGCCGCAGAACGCGGTGCCGCCCTCCGCCAAGGCGACGATGCAGCTGCGCTTCGTCGTCGGCACCGACTGGGAGGGGCTGCTGCCGGCGATCCGCGCCCATCTCGACGCGAAGGGCTTCCCGATGGTCGAGGTGCGGGCGACCCGCGGCGAGGTGTTTCGCGCCACCCGCCTGCCGGTCGAGGATCCGTGGGTGGGGTGGGCGCTCGCCTCGATCGAGGCGAGCACGGGAAAACGCCCGGCACTCCTGCCCAATCTCGGCGGCTCGCTGCCCAACGACGCCTTCTCGGAGATCCTGGGGCTCCCGACGCTGTGGGTGCCGCATTCCTACCCGGCCTGCTCGCAGCACGCGCCCGACGAGCACCTGCTCGGCGGCCCGACCCGCGAGGCCCTGGGGCTGATGGCCGGGCTGTTCTGGGACCTCGGCGAGACCGGGCCGGCGGTCCTGGCGGGGCGGAAGGCGGTGGGGTGAAGGGTCGTTCCCCCTCACACGAAGGCGCGGCGAGACACTCGTCATCCCACCCTCGACCTCATCCTGAGGTGTCAGTCCATCGAAGATGGGCTGACCTCGAAGGAGGGCTCCATTTCGCTCGGCGACTTCTGGAGCCCTCCTTCGAGGCTCACTTCGTTCGCACCTCAGGATGAGGTTGCGGGCGGGGCTAGAACACAGTCGAGCAAATCGCGCAGAGACATAGAACAGCACAAGTCGCTTGAATGATGCCGCGCATAGAGGGCCAGAGATGAGCGAACCGATCGTCCAGATCCGCAACCTGACCCTCGCCCTGCCGCGGGGCGCCGACCGGCCGCACGCGGTCGAGGGCCTGAACCTCGACCTGATCCCGGGGCGTATCCTCTGCGTCGTCGGCGAATCGGGCTCGGGCAAGTCGATGAGCGCCTACGCGCTCACCGGTCTGCTGCCGCGCTCGCTGAAGGTCGCCGGCGGCGAGATCCTGTTCGAGGGCCGGGACCTCTTGCGCCTCGACGAGCGCGCCTGGCGCGACTTGCGCGGCCGGCGGATCGCCATGATCTTCCAGGAGCCGATGACGGCGCTGAACCCGGTGATGCGCATCGGGGACCAGATCGCCGAGATGTTCGAGGCGCACGACCTGCTCACCCCCCGGGAGAGGCGCGCCCGCGCGGTGGCGCTGGCCGGCGAGGTCGGCCTGCCGGAGCCTGAGCAGATCGTCCGGGCCTATCCGCACCAGCTCTCGGGGGGTCAGCGCCAGCGGGCGATGATCGCGATGGCGCTCGCGCTCGAACCCGCCGTGCTCGTCGCCGACGAGCCGACCACGGCGCTCGACGTCACCACCCAGGCCCAGATCCTCAAGCTGATCCGCGAGATCCAGCAGCGCCGCAACATGGCGGTGTTGTTCATCACCCACGATTTCGGCGTGGTCGCCGACATCGCCGACCACGTCGCGGTGCTCCAGCGCGGCCGGCTGGTCGAATCCGGCTCGGCCGAGGCGGTCCTGCGCCATCCGCAACACGCCTACACCAGGGCGCTCCTCGCCGCCGTGCCGAGCCTGACCCCGCCCAAGCGCGAGCCGATCACCGAGGCGCCGGTCGCCCTCTCGGTGACGAACCTCGCCAAGACCTACGCCACCCGTTCGGGCCTCCTCGGCAAGCCCCGGGTGGTGGCGGCGGTGAAGGAGGTGAGCTTCGATCTGCGTCGCGGCGAAACCCTCGGGATCGTCGGCGAATCCGGCTCCGGCAAGTCGACCACGGCGCGGCTGGCGATCCGCTTGATCGAGCCCGACCACGGCACGGTGCGCCTCGGCAGCCTCGACTTCACGGCGCTCGGGACCAGGGAGCTCCGCGACGAGCGCCGGCGGATCCAGATGATCTTCCAGGACCCCTTCGCCTCGCTCAATCCCCGCCGCACCGTCGAGCAGATCATCGCCGGCGGACCCATCGCCCACGGCACCCCGGCCCGCCAGGCACGGGCCCGGGCGCGCGAACTGCTCGACCTCGTCGGCCTGCCGCCGAGCGCCGCCGAGCGCTACCCGAACGCCTTCTCGGGCGGCCAGCGCCAGCGCATCGGCATCGCCCGGGCGCTCGCGATGGAGCCGGACGTGCTCGTCGCCGACGAGGCGGTCTCGGCCCTCGACGTCTCGGTCCAGGCGCAAGTGTTGGCGCTCCTGGAAGACCTGAAAGCACGCCTCGGCATCGCGATGCTGTTCATCACCCACGACCTGCGCGTCGCCGCCACGATCTGCGACCGGATCGCCGTGATGCACCGCGGCGAGATCGTCGAGATGAACCGCACCGAGGCGTTGTTCCGGGCACCGGAGCATCCCTATACGCGCAGCCTCCTGGCGGCGGTGCCGGGGGCGATGTTCGCCGAAACGGCGTGAACAGCGCTGATCGTGGGAACCCTAGAGAGCTTCACGATCGCGTTGCAATCGCGAAGCTCTCCAAGTCCTTGTCATGCCGCATTTTCTGCGACGAACCGGTTTCTATTTCTTCGGAAAATGCTCTAGGAGTGGAATAGCTGGATTTTCTCGTTTCATACGATTTCCGACTGATCGCTTCGCGATGCGGAAATCGGCTTCGCTCACGCGCCGCGCGGGCTGGTGATACGAAATCCGGAAGATCACTTCCGGATTTCGTATCACCGCAGGCGGAATGCTGTCCGGGTAAAGGAAAGGCGCGGGTTCTCTCCTCTCCCCGCCCGCGGGGAGAGGGGATTTCCTGCGCCACTCCTTTCAGTGGATAGGCCCGCGAAGAGGCAGGAGAGGAACTCGTCACATCTCGCGCATCCAATGGTAGATCGGCGGCGTCACCCGAACCCGACGAGCCGACCGCCATGGTGCCCTCCCCTCCCCACCTCCCGACACGGCCGGCCTTCGCCCGGTGGATGGGCACCACGAACCAGATCACCCGCACCTTCCTCGCCGCGGGCGCCATCCCCGACCTGATCAACGTCGCCGGCGGCCTGCCCGACCCGGGCCTCTACCCGACCGACCGCCTGGCCGAGATCGCCCGCCGGGCCGTCGCCGAGCATCCGGACGAGGTCCTGGGCTACGGGCCGGTCGAGGGGCTGCCGGCCTTGCGCGACGCCCTCGCCCGGCGCTTCGGTTCGCCCGCCCTGCCGCTGACGCGCGACAACGTATTGGTGACCACCTCCGGGATGCAGGGTCTCGACCTCGTGGGAAAGGTGCTGCTCGACGAGGGCGGGCTGATCGCCGGCCAGCACCCGACCTATCTCGGCGCCCTCGATGCCTGGCGCCCGCGCGCGCCGTCGTTCCGCAACCTCCTCCTCGACGCGCCCGGCTTCGACGCCCGCGCGGCGCTCGCGGGCGCGCAATTCGCCTACGCGGTGCCGAACTTCTCGAATCCCACCGGGCGCCTCGTCGGGCTGGAGACCCGCCGGGCCCTCGTCGCGGCGGCGCACGAGACCGGCACCTGGCTCGTCGAGGACGATCCCTACGGTACCCTGCAGTACGACGGCGAAGAGTTGCCGCGCCTGATCGAATTGTCGGCGCAGGCCGCGCCGGGCGCGCCGTATGCCGGCCCGGTCGTCTCCATGGGCACGCTGTCGAAGGAGATCGCGCCCGGCCTGCGCATCGGCTGGATCATCGCAGGCCCGGCGATGATCGAGGCGCTGACGCTGGCCAAGCAGGGCTCGGACCTCTGCACCAGCGGCCTGACGCAGCGCATCGCGCTCGCGGCGATCGAGACCGGCCTGATCGAGGCGATCCGCCCGGCCGTCGTCGCCTTGTACCGCGCGCGCCGGGACGCGCTCTGCGCCGCGCTCCACACCCACCTGTCCGCGTGGTTCGACTGGGAGGTGCCGGTGGGCGGCATGTTCGTCTGGGCGACCGCCCGTGATCCGGGCCTCGACACCGACGCCCTGCTCCCGCACGCCCTGGCGGCCGGGATCTGCTACGCGCCGAGCAGCGTGTTCGACGCCGCCGGGGCGAACCGGCGAGGGATGCGGATCAACTTCACCCTCAACCCGCCGGAGCGGCTCGCCGAGGGGATGCGGCGCCTCGCCGGAGCGGTCGCCGCATTCCGGCGCGCCGGCTGACGCTGCCCGCCACCGAGAAGAAACGATCCCGATACGGTTTGGAATTGGACTTGCCATAAAGTTGCGCGCAATTCAAAGTGCTCTCGATACAATCGAGGAAGCGCTTCCATGATCCGGTCCTTCTCCGTCCTGGCCGGCGCCGCCGTGCTGGCCTCATCCATATTGCCTGCGCCGGCCCAGGAGGCCGATCCGGCCGCCATCGTCGCCCTGCAATTCGCCGTCAGCGGCGACCACAAGGGCGTGCGGGCGAGCGGCGCCAAGGGCGTCTGCCTGAAGGGCACCTTCACGCCCGCCTCGGACGCGGCGAGCCTGTCGAAGGCGCCGCAATTCACCAAGACCGTGCCGGTCACCGCCCGCTTCTCGATGGGCGGCGGCAACCCCAAGATCTCGGACAAGACCAAGCCGACGACCCGCGGCTTCGCGATGCGGATGCAGGATCCCGCCGGCGACCTGACCTTCGTGACCATCTCCGCCCCGATCTTCTCGACGAAGACCCCGGCGCAGCTGCTCGAATTCCTCCAGGTCCGGGCGCCCGGGCCGGATGGCAAGCCGGACGCCGAGAAGATCAAGGCGTTCGCGGCGAAGAACCCCGAAACCGGCCGCCAGGCGGCATGGCTCAACGCGCGGCCGGTGCCGGCGAGCTTCGCGGGCACCGATTACTGGGCGGTGCACGCCTATACGCTGACCAACGCCAAGGGCGACAAGACGACGGCCAAGCTCAAGTTCGTCGCCGCCGGCAAGGCGACCCTCTCGGACGAGGAGCTGAAGGCCAAGCCCGATGCGTTCTACGCCGACGAATTGAAGGAGCGGCTGTCCCGGGGCCCGGCGAAGTTCGACCTCGTGGCGATCCTGGCCGAACCGAACGACCCGACCACGGACGTCACCGCGACCTGGCCGGAGGACGAGCGCAAGCAGAGGACGCTCGGCACCCTGGCGATCACCGGAATCGAGCCCGACGCTCCTTGCGACGCCGCGACCTTCGATCCCGTCGTCGACCTGCCCGAGGGCATCGCCGGCCCGGCCGACGACCCGATGTTCGCGATCCGCTCGCCGGCCTACGCGGTGTCGCTGTCGCGGCGCTCGAACTGAGGTTCGGGACGGCGGGGCGGCCCGCCGTCCCGCAGCACGTCGAGCCGGTAGGCCTCTGTCCGGACCTGCCGGTCGACGGCGAGACGGTCCCGCGTCTCGCGGATGAACAAGTCGGCGGCCTCGTCACCGGTCAGGGGATAGTGCGTCTCGCCGGTCCAGTGCACCAGGACGACGTCGCCGCCGGGACGCAGGCTCTCCCGGACACGGGACGCGAGGCGGGCGACGTCGGCGGCGTCGAGGTAGTAGACCACCTCCGACAGCAGGATCAGGTCGAAGGTGCCCTCCGGCCAATCGCCCGGCACCTGGGCTTGCAGCAGGCGCAGATGGGCCAGGTCCCGGCAGCGCGCGAGGGCCTGGGCCAGGGCGGCCTCGGCCACGTCGAGGGCGGTGAGGGTGCCGCAACGGGGCGCGAGCGCCGCCGTCAGCACCCCGATCGAGCAGCCGATCTCGAGACCCGCCGCGTAATGCGGGCGCGGCAGGGCCGCGAGGGTGGCGGCGTACTTGTCGCGCTCGTAGGGGCTGGCGGCGAAATTCCACGGATCGGGATCGGCAGCGTAGCGCGCGTCGAAATAGTCCGGCGGCAGCGTGGTCGTGTGGCGGGTCACGATCCTGTCCTCACGGCGCGACCTCCAGGAAAATCTCGTGACTCCGCGCGAAGCGGGCGAGCATCGCCGGCTCCAGGCGGAAGCCCTCGGGATCGTCGGCGATGAGGTCGGTGGTCTGCGAGCGATGGGCGGCGATGGCCGCCGCCTTGGCGGGGAGATGCCGGGTGACATCCAGGCGGACGCCCCGGGGCGCGGCGCCGATTTCGGTCTCCGGCGGCAGCGTCCAGCCCCAGACCGGGTAGGCGTAGAGGCGCACATCCCCGCGGAGATCCCGGCAGATCAGGTCCCGGGCGCGGCGGGCGAGCGCGGCGCTCGCCGCATGGTCGCAATGCGGATCGTGCTCCCAGGTCACGAATAGGGCGCCCGCGCCGCAAGCCCGGGCCGCAGCGGCGATCGCCCCGGCCGCCGCCTCGGCCTCGGGGCCAATGGCCGGGACGAACCGGTCGGGCAGGCGCAGGAAGGCGACGTGCTCTGGCGCAAGCCCGAGATGCGCCACCGCCGCCAGGGTCTCTGATTCGCGTAAATCCCGCAGGCGCTCGGGCGGATGGCTCCGCGAGTTCGGATGCGAGCCGACCCCGTCGCTCACCACGACGAGACGCACCGGAACTCCTCGGGCGCGGGCCTCGGCGACGAGCCCGCCGCAGCCGAGGCTCTCGTCGTCGGGATGGGGTGCCACCACGACGATCCCGCCCGCCGGCACGAGGTCTTCGAGCGTGTGCACGGGCAGCGCCTCGGCGGCGGCGAGGACGGCGTCGGCCCGCATCAGCGCGGCTCCCACAGGGCGGCCATCGGCCCGTCGGCGGCGAGGATCGTGGCGGCGGCGCTGGTGAGCGCCCGGTCGGGGGCGGGCTGGCGCAGGTAGGTCGCGAGGTCGCGCGATAGCCGTTCCAGGGGATGCCCGCGCAGGAAGCCCTGGAGGCCGACCGAGCGCTGGGCGAGGCCCAGCACCTCGAGCCCCGCCCGCTCGACCGCGAGCCGGGTGAGATCGACGAAGGCGACGAGGCGCTCGGCCGGAAGGGCCTCCTCCGCCATCAGGGCCGCCGCCCGGCCGACGAAGAGCCGGGCCCCTTCGAGCGCGATCACCCCCTCGCCGAGCCGGGCGAGCTGGTGGGGATCGTCGCCGCGCCCGGTCCGGGCGAGATGGCCGCGCCAGGCCTCGAACACCGCCTCGATGCCGCCTAACTGCACCGCCGCGAAGCGCCAGGCGCCGCCGGAGAAATGCGGCTGGCGGTGGTAATCGCCCGACCCGCCGAGGTGGGCGAGCGGCGTGAGGCCCGTGAGGTCGACGGTGCCGGTGGCCGAGGCACGCATGCCCTGCGCGCGCCAGGCCGAAAGGTCGGCCCGCGTACCGGGTTCAAGGGAGGCGACCAGCATCAGCGGCTCGGCCTCGCCGGGACGCCGCGCCGTCACCAGGGCGCGGGTGACGTGCCCGGCCCCCGACGCGAAGGTCTTGACCCCGGCAAGCCGCCCGTCCGGCCCAAGGACGAGGCCGCCCGCCGGCGGCTCGGTGTTCCAGACCCCGAACAGGTGGCCCGCGCGGGCATCCGCGAACAGGGCGCGCCTGTCCGCCGGTGCGGCGTAGCGGGCAACGAGCTGGAGCGCGTTGACATGGCCCTCGTAGAGCCGGCCGAGGGCCAGGCTGCCGAGGCCGACGAGGCGCAAAACCGCGGCGAGGTCGGCCGCGCCCGCCTCCTGCCCGAGGCCGGCCCCGCCCTCACCCACGGGCACCGGGGCGGCGAGCAGGCCGGTTCGGGCGAGATCGGCCACGTCCTCGGCCGGGAAGCCGTCGTCGCGATCGTTCGCGTCGGCCCGCCCGGCCGCCAGGGCCGCGACCCGGCGGGCGGCGGCGACGCTGTCGGGCGCCTGACCCTGCACCGCGTGAAGGGCGGATTCACGCATTGCCGGCCTCCTCGGACGCGCGGCCGAGGGTGGGCCGGGCAGGGCTGGGCCGGAAGGCGCCAAGGAGCCCCACGCCCTGTGCCCCGCGCCGCAATCCGGCGAGCACGAGGCGGGCCGCGCGGATCTGCCGGGGCAGCGCGCGCGGGCGCAACGGGCGGGCGGCGAGGAGCGGGCTCGCCGCCTCGATGGCCACGAGGACCGCCCCGAGGGTGGGGAGGCCGGCGATGCGGTGCGCCTCAAGCGGCGGCACGCGCAGCCAGGGCGCCCACAGCCCGGTCCGCGCGAGGCGCCCGGTCGCGTGGAGGCGCCGCAGCCGCCGTCCCCAGGCGAACCGGAACAGGGCGGCTCTCAGGGGTTCGAGGCGCGGGTCGCACGGGGCCTCCGGCACCGCGCAGCGCTCCCGCATCGTATCGGCGGCCCCGCCCGGGGCGCGGCCGTCGAGCCGGCCCGAGGTGACGACGACGATGTCGGGATCGTGGCGCACCCGGGCATCCGCCCGCAGGAGGGAGGCCACGAAGGCGCGGTCCTCGCCCAGGGGCAAAGCCGGCATGCCGCCGGCGGCGCGGTAGGCGGACAGCCGGACCGCGAGGCTCGCCCCGGATCGGGTCGCGTGCCGCGGCCAGGGATCGTGCGCGACCGGATCGATCAGCGATTCGAGGGCGACGAGCAGCGCTTCGTAGGCGCCCTCCAGCCGGCCGCGGGCGTGGAGCGCGTCGGGCAGCCGCGCGGCCTCGGCCTCGTCGAGGGCGATGCGTCCGGCGACCGCGTCGGCTCCTTCCGCCAGGGCCGCGAGGTTGCGCGCGACCCAGTCGGGCGGCACGCGGCTGTCGGCGTCGGTGGTCAGGATCACGCCGTCCGGCGCCGCTTCCTGGAGCCAGGCGGCGCCCGGCGCCGCTTCCTGGAGCCAGGCGGCGGCCGCCTCCATCGCCTCGCGCCGGGCCCAGCCGGCCTGCGCCCCGGCGAAATCGCGCGTGATCACCCGAACCCGGACCGGCAGGCCGGCCAGAATCGCCGCCACCGCCTCCGCCGTGCCGTCGGTGCAGTTGTTGAGGAAGAGGACGATCCCGAGGGCGTCCGGCCCGATCTCCTCCTGCGCCGCCAGCGCATCCAGGCAGGCACCGATCCGGTCGACCTCGTTGCGGACCGGAACGGCGACGACGCAGAGCGGCGCGGGCGGGCCGTCGGAATCCGGCCTCCGGGTTCGGCCCGGATCCTCTGTCTCGGTCACGCGCGGCGTCTCCGGGGCCTGGCTTGGTCGCCCTCGGACATCAACATAGGACATACTCCACCCCAGTGCCTAGGGTGCGACCAAATCGACCGCTTCTCCGATCGATCGCTTCTCCTGGCGAAGCCCGCCCGCCGCCCACGACCGGTCTTCAGGCTTCGGCCCGGAATGTTTCGGCCGGACCATGCAGATACAAACCTCCGCCGTGCCCCCCGGTGCGAAGCGGCCCGCTCTCGGCTATCGTGGCGGCATGACCGGACGCGCCGCTTCCCGCTCCCGCCGCCGCCTCGCGGCCTGTCTCACCGCCTGTCTCACCCTGGGCCTCGCCGCCCTCGGGCCGGCGCCCGCCGCGGCCCAGGGTTTCGCCGGCTTCGGGTTCCTGCCCGTCTTTGCCTGGCCGCAGAACCTCGAGGAAGGGTCCGGCGGGGATGGGCGCTGGTCCGGCTCCTATGCCCGGCTGTCGACCGGGTTCGAGGCGGTGTCGTCGCGGCATTTCGGCAGCTATGCCGGGCCGACCATCGGCTTCGAGGGCGGGCGGATGTGGCAGGAGGGCCGGTTCGTCTACGGCATCTCCGGCGGGTTCGACTACCTCGCGGCGACCTCCGGCGGCCTGACGCCGGGCTATGGGGCCTTGAGCTACACCCGCGACTTCGCCGGCGGAGTGCAGGTGAAGGTCGGCACGCTGCTCACGCCGGACGTGCTGCTCTACGCCCGGGCGGGCGCCGCGGCCGTGCACGGCACGGTCCGGGCCGGGGCGACCCCGGTCTCGATGCCGTTCTCGCGCGACGACATCGCGGTCCTGCCGAACGCCCATGTCGGGGTCGAGTGGGCGATCACCGACCGCCTGTCGGTCGCCGTCGAGGCGGGGGTGGTCGGCGGCGGCCTGCGCTGAGGCAGGCGCCGCCGACATCCGACCCGTCGCATCGAGACGCAAACACATTCGATAACAATTCAGCCAAAAAATCATTTCCACCCGACGCAACCTCCCGATCGGCGAAACGAATTCCCGGCACGATCGAACGCAAATAGCGCCTCGCGAAGCGATCAAGCCCCGGCCTTTTCCTTCCAAGGCCGTGGATTTTGCTCGATCCATGGTCCGCCATGCCGCAAAATCGCCCGGTTTTGGCACGCATTCCTGCCTGAACAACGGCTCCGCTCGGCGAGACCGGCATGCGTGACCGCATCTCGCGGCTGCCGCGCCCGGCGCCGTGCCCAGCATGGGAGATCTGGCATGATCCCTGACCGGACGATGCCCCGCGCATCCCCGACCGACCGGGCCGCCCCCTCGAACGGAGGCTGACGGTCCCGATGCGCCGCGCCATCATCCATATCGGCACGCCGCGCACCGGCACCTCGTCGCTGCAGATGCTGCTCCACACCCGCCGGGACGACCTGCACCGGGCCGGCCTCCTCTACCCCGACCTGACGCCGGCCTCCGCGGCGCAGCCTCACGTCAGCCACCAGCATCTCGGCGAGACCCTGGACGGGCGCCGGCCGCGGCGCGAGCGGAGCGAGCTGATGGCGCGCCTCGATCGGGCGCTTGCCGAGAGCCGGGACGAGGTGGCGCTCCTCTCCTACGAGAGCCTGTGCCAGCTGCCGCCCTGGCACCGGGCGCCGGGCCTCCTCTGCGGCCTGTTCGAGCGCCGGGGCTTCCGGCCCGAGATCCTGATGACGGTGCGCCCGCAGGCGGCCTACCTGCAATCGCAATATACTTGGCGGATCCAGTTCCTGCGCGAGGCCCGGACCTTCGCGTCGGCCTTCGAGGCCGAGTTGCGGGCGCGGCGGTTCGATTACTGGCGCGGCCTCACGGCCTGGGCGCGGGCCGCCGCGTGGCGCGTGCACCTCGTGCCGGTTCAAGACCGACTGTCTTCGGCCCCGCTGATCGAGCGGATCGCGGCCGAGCTCGGGCTGGCCGACCGGCTGCTGCCGCTCCTGACGCCGGCCGACCTCGCCTATCGCACCAACGCGAGCCTCGGCCCCGTCGGCGTCGAGGTGTCGCGCCGCCTGCGGGTGGGCGGGGCCGGCGGCGCGCAGGGCCTCACCCGCGCGGTGACCGAGCGCATCGAGACCCTGGCCCACGAGCGCGGTTTCGACGGCGAGCCGTTCCGGGCCCTCGATCCGGCGATGACCGCGCGGGTCGGCGAGGTCTATGGCCGGCGCAACGACGCCCTCGCCCGCCGGGTCTGGGGCACCGACTGGGCCGCGCGCGTCGCCGACCCGCCGCCCCGGGCGGTGAACGAGCTGGCCCGGCTCGGGCCCGACAGCGGGCGGGAGGCCCAGGTGGCGGAGATTCTCGGGACGATCCGGGGCGAGTTCGCGGGACGGCTCCCGGTCGCGCCGCCGGGCCTGCGCGGATGCGTCGGGTCGGCGTTCGCCAGGGTGATGCAGTTCGCCCGGAGGATCCTGTAGCCGCGGGCTCCTGATCCCGTTCGGCCGCGCCATGCCCTTTCCCCGGTATCGTCACCGCCGCGGCCGGCCTTCAGGCCTGCACCATTCCCGCATCGCCGAAATACGCCCGCTCCAGCCGCTCCGGCAGGTCGGGCGCGCCGGCCTCCGATTCGAGCACGATCCGCCCCTGCGCCAGGGCGTAGACCCGGTCCGAGACGGCGCGGGCCTTCTCGACCAGCTGCTCCACCAGCAGCACCGCGGTGCCCTGCCGGCGCAGCCGCGCGACCACCTCCAGCACCCGGTCGACCAGAACCGGCGAGAGGCCGGCGGAGGGCTCGTCGAGCATCAGGAGGCGCGGGCGCTGGACCAGGCCTTGGGCCACCGCCAGCATCTGCTGCTGGCCGCCGGACAGCGAGGCGCCCTTGTCGTGGGCCTTCGCGGCGATCTCGGGGAAGTGGGACAGCGCTTCCGCGATCCGCGCCTCGCGCTCGCCCCGCGGCAGGTCGTAGGCGGCGAGCAGCAGGTTCTCGCGCACGCTCTGCCCGGTGAAGACGCGGTGGCCCTCGATCACGTGCGAGAGCCCGGCCCGGACGGCAGCACGAGGCCCGGCCCCCGAGAGCAGGGTGTCCCCGAGCCGGACAGTCCCGGCCCCGACCGGCAGCAGGCCGGACAGCGCCCGCAGGAGCGTCGACTTGCCGGCGCCGTTGGGGCCGAGCAGGGTCACCACCTCGCCCGCCCGCACCGTCAGGTCGACGCCGTGGAGCACACGGATCTTGCCGTAGCCGGCCTCCAGCCCCTCGACCCGCAGGAGCGGCGGGCTCTCGGGATCATGCGCCGAGATAGGCACTGACCACCTCCCTGTGGCTGCGGATCTCCGCCGGCGTGCCGGCGGCGAGCACCCGGCCGAGATTGAGCACCGTGACCTCGTCGCAGATGGCGAAGATCAGGTCGGCGTGGTGCTCGACGAGGAGCACGCCCACGCCCGCATCCGCCACCGCCCGGATCAGCCCGCCGAGGCGCTGGATCTCCAGCGCCGAGAGGCCCGCCGCCGGCTCGTCGAGGAGCAGGAAGGCCGGGCGCAGCATCAGGGCGCGGGCGATCTCGAGGAAGCGCAGCTCGCTGTGCTGGAGCCGCCCGGCCCGGACCTCGTCGAGGCCGTCGAGCCCGACCGCCCGGAGCGCGAGGCGGGCCTGGTCGCGCAATCGCCGCTCGTCCGCGCGGTGTCGCGGGAGCGCGAGGAGCGATTCCGCCAGGCTGGCGCGCCCCGCGACGCTGCCGCCGAGCATGACGTTCTCGATCACGCTCGCCTCCCCGACGATCCGCGGGGTCTGGAAGGTGCGCGCGATGCGCAGGAGCGCGCGGGCCTCCCGCGCCTCGGCGAGCAGCGAGCGGGCGCCGAGGGTCACCTGCCCCGCTTGCGGCCGGTAATAGCCGGAGATGACGTTGAGCGTCGTGGTCTTGCCCGAGCCGTTGGGGCCGATCAGGCCGTGGACTCCGCCGGGGCGCAAGGTGAGGTCGAGCCCGTCGATCGCCTTCACGGCGCCGAAGCTCAGGCGCACGCCCGTGAGCGTGATCGGCTGCCGGACCGATGCGCCGCCCGCGAGTTCCTGGAGCGCGGCGGTCCGCGGGGCGATGCTGCGCTCAGGCGGCAGCGGGCGGCGTTTGCCGCGGTCGAGGAGGTCGGCGATGCCGCCGGGCAACGCCACCACGATGACGAGGAGCAGGACCGCGTAGAGGAAGGTCGACCAGGCCGCGAGGGGGGCCGCCACCTCCGGCAGGACCGTGAGCAGAACCGTGCCGATCAGCGGCCCCAGCACGGAGCCGCGCCCGCCGATCAGCACCGCGATGAAGAACAGGAGCGAGAGGTCGAAGGTGAAGGCGTCCGGGGTGATGTAGGTCTGGAGCGAGGCGAACAGCCCGCCGGCGATGCCCGCGACGCAGCCGGCGAACAGGAACACCGCGACAAGGAGTCTTGGCTTGGCGATGCCGACGGCTTCCGCCGCCACTTCCGCGTCGCGGACCGCCACCAGCGCCCGGCCCCAGCGGCTGCCCGCGACGTTCAGGGTCATCCAGGTGCAGAGCACGGCACCGGCGAGGCACAGGCCGTAGAAGCCGAAGCGGGAATCGAAGGGCGCGGGCATCTCCGGCCCGGTGATGCCGATGCCGCCGCCGGTCACGTCCTGCCAGGCGAGCGCCACCTGCATGACGATGGTGGCGAAACCGAGCGTCGTCATGGCGAAGTAGAAGGTGCGCAGGCGGAGCGCCGGCAGCCCGACGATCACCCCGACCACGGCTCCGACGGCGCCAGCGCAGGCGAGCGCCAGGACGACCGGGAACGCCGGCAGGACGGTGCCGGCGGCGAGCACGCTGGCGGTGTAGGCGCCCACCAGCAGCAAGGCGACATAGCCGATGGCGAGCTGCCCGGCGAAGCCGACGACGAGGTTGAGACCCGAGACCAGGATCCAGTAGATCGCCGCCCGCGTGGCGATCAGCGTCCAGTAATCGTTGCCGGCGAGCGGCACCGCGAGCGCCAGGCCGAGGATGAGGAGGAAGGGTGCGGCACCGGCCAGCCGCGCTCCCAGCCCTGTGCGGGCGGGGGTGTCGGAGGCCGCGAGGGCGGATGGAAGACTCATGCGATGTCCCCCCGATCCGTTCGCATCGAGACAGAGCGCGGGTTTCCCCCTCTCCCCGCGGGCGGGGAGAGGCTTTCGCCCCCCTTGCCGGGGGCGAAAGGAGCGTAGGCGTAGCCGGAGCGAGGGTGAGGGGGTCTCGACGCGTGAGGCTCCTCCGGAAACACCCCCTCACCCCCGCCCTTCGGGCTCCCTGAGCCCCTTCGGAGCTCAGGCCTCTCCCCGCCCGCGGGGAGAGGGGATCCCGCGCCATCGTCGTATCGGACCACATCACGCGAAAACCGGATCATACGCGCCTCGCCTGGGCGGAGCCGAGCAGGCCTTGGGGGGCGGCCAGCAGCACGACGATGAACAGGGTGAACACCGCCACCGACGCGAAGATGCCGCCGACGACGAAGTTCGCGGTCTGCTGGAACAGCCCGAGGACGAGGCCGCCGATCAGCGCGCCGCGGTTGTTGCCCAAGCCCCCGAGCGCCACCGGGATGAAACCGTAGAAGTTCAGGTGCGGCCCGTTGGCGAAGAAGGCGAGCAGCAACTCGCCGCCGGCATAGCCCGCGAGCGCCCCGATGGCGCCGGCGAGCCCGTAGCTCATCACCCTGAGGCGGCGCTCGGGCAGGCCCAGGGCGCGGGCGGCGAAATTGTCCTCCGCCACCGCCAGGAAGGCGTGGCCGAGAAGCGTGCGCCGGTAGAGCAGTTCGAGCCCGACCACGACGAGGAGACAGGCCACGACCGGCAGCCAGAACTTCTCGTCGAGGATGGTTTCGCCGAAGCCCCCGAGGAGGCGCGGGAAGGGCTGCGGCTCGGTGCTCCAGCCGATCGCCGTGACCTGCTGGATCATCAGGGCGAGCGCCAGCGTCGAGAGCACGTAGAGGTGCTGGTCGAGGCTCTTCAGGACCGGGCGCACCGCCACGAACTCGGTGACGATGCCGATGAGCGCCCCGCAGGCGAGCGTCGCGACGAGCCCGAGCGGCCAGGGCAGGCCGAGGCGAAGGGTGAACAGCGAGCCGAGCACGCCGCCGAGCATCCCGAGCTGGCCGGCGGTGAAGCTCATCACCCGGGAGGTCGAGAACATCGTATTGTAGGTGATGCCGATCAGCGCGTAGATCGCGCCGACGGCGAGGCCCGAGGCCAGAATCGAGGCGAGCATGGCGGTGCTCCCCGGATCGCCACCTCAGGAATAGCCCGGAGCGAGCCGGAAGCTGCCGTCGCGGCCGGAATTGGCCGCCGACATCACCACCTCGTCGGTCGGGTAGCCGTTATGCTGCGTCGGCGTGTAGGTGTAGTCGCCGAAGATGCCGGGATATTTCGTCAGCCCGTTCCAGTGCTTGACGATCGCGTCGGGCGCGCTCGATCCGGTCTCCTCCACCGCCTTGGCGATCAGGTTCACCGCATCGTAGCCGGCCGCCACCCACCACAGCAGGGTGTCGGCGAGCGCGACCTTGCCCTTGAGCCGCGCGACGAACTCCTCGCTGCGGGCATCGAGCTTGCCGTCCTCGCCGTAGGAGCAGCTGCGGTAGCCGATGGCGTAGACCTTGTCCCAGTTCTGCGGCTTCTCCAGCAATCCGCCGATCTCGCCCGAAGCCATCGAGGGATGGCCGATGAAGGGCACGTCCCAGCCCATCCGGGCGCGGGTGTTGAACAGGCGGGCATCCATGCCGGTCGACACGCTCCAGACCACGATCGCCTCGGCGCCGGCATTGCGGGCGCGCAAAAGGTCGGGGGTCATGTCGGGCTGGGTCGAATCGATGTTGCCGAGATAGACCACCTCGGCCCCGTCCTGCTTGAACGCGGCGGCGGAAGCCTTGGCGGCGGTGACGCCGTAGCCGGTCGTGTCGCCGATCACCGCGACGCGCTTCACCTTCAGGACCTTGAGGCAGTAGCCGCGCACCGCATCGTCCCACTGGGTGTTGGACGGGGCGATGCGGAAGGCGTTGGGGTATTTCGCCGGGTCGATCAGGCTGTCGACCACGCAGGGGTGGATGTTCGGCATCTTCGCCCGCGCCATGATCGGGGTCACGGCGAGCGACTCGCCCGAATTGGTCGGCCCCCAGATGGCGTGGACCTTGGCCTGGCTGATCATCTCCTGGGTCGCGTTGACCGCCTTGGTCGGGTCTCCCTGCGTGTCGCGGGTGACGAGTTCGACCTTGCGGCCCTTGACCCCGCCGGCGCCGTTGATCGCCTCGACGGCGAAGACGACGCCGCGGTTGAACCCGACCGTCGGGGCCGAGCTCGGGCCCGTCATCGCGGCGAGCCAGCCGATGCGCAGGGGCTCGCCCTGCGCCAGGGCCGGCCGGGGGAACCCGAGGGCCGCCGCCCCCGCGAGGCCGGCAGCATTCATCACGAGCGCACGACGGTTCGTCGTCACCATGGCGTTCTCCTCCCGTTGTCGTTTCCCGGCCGGCGCGTTTGGTTTTTAAGCGCCTTGCCGCTCCAGGTGCCGGATCCTGTCCTCGTCGAAGGTGAACCCGAAGCCTGGCCGCTCCGGTACGATGGCGGATCCGTCGGCGAAGTCCAGTCTTTCGCAGTAGAGTTCGGAGAACCACGGCATGTATTCAAGCGAATGCGCGTTCGCCAGCGCCCCGAGCACGCTCAGGCTCTGCTCCGGGAACAGGTGGCTCGAGACCGGCAGGTCGTGCGCCTCGGCGAGATGACCGACCCGCATGAACTCGGTGACGCCACCGACCCGTTGCAGGTCCGGCATCAGGATGTCGGCGGAGCGCAGCTCGATCATCCGGCGGAAGCCGTAGCGGGTATAGTCGGTCTCGCCGCTGGCGATCGGGGTGTCGAGGGCGGCGGCGACGCGGGCCAGCCCCTCGACGTCCCAGGCCGGCAGCGGCTCCTCGAACCAGGTGAGGTCGAATTCCTCCAGCCGCCGCCCGAGGCGGATGGCGTCGTTCTCGGTGAGTCCCTGGTTGGCATCGGCCATGAGCCGGATCTTCGGGCCGATCGCCGCGCGGACCGCCCGCACCCGGTCGATGTTCCAGTCCGGATCGCCGGCCGAGAGGCGCATCTTCATCATCCGGAAGCCCGCCGCCTTGAAGCGCGCGGCTTCCGCGACCAGCTCGTCCGTCGAGCGGTCGAGCCACAACCCGCCGGAATGGTAGGCCGGGACGCGGGCGCTGGCCCCGCCGAGCATCCGGTAGAGCGGCAGCCCGGCGCGCTTCCCCGCCAGGTCCCACAGGGCGCCGTCGAGGGCCGAGATGCCCATGACCGGCATGCCCTTGTGGCCCATGAAGTTGACGTCGCGCCAGGCCCGCGACCAGAAGCCGGCGATGTGGCCGGCATCCTGGCCGATCACCAGGTCGGCCATCTCGTCGATCAGGCTTCGCAGCACCTTGGTGCGGCGGTCGTTCAACGTGAACACGATGTTCTGGCCGGTCAGCCCGTCCGCGTGGACCGTGACCAGGATGCAGCCGAAGGCATGCAATTGCCCGAGCGCCGAGCCGATCGGCCGCTCCGGGCGCAGGACGATGGGGCGCGTCTCGACGCGTTCGACCTTCATGGCGTGTCCTCTCTGTTCTTGTGCCGTTCTGTTTTTATGCCGTGCGGACGATGTCGCCGACCCGGTAGCGGTCGAGGACACCGGGATCCGGGTCGCAGCCGAGGCCCGGGCCGGTGGGCACTCGCACGTGGCCGTTCTCGGCCCGGACCCAAGGATCGAACGGGTTCGCCTCCATGTCGAGCCACAGCACCTCGACGAGCGGGTCTTCGACGCGGGCAGCGATGACGTGCATCGTCGCGATGAAGCCGGGGCCGAAATACGGGCTGTGGGGGGCGGGCCGCACCCCGTGCGCCTCGCAGAGCGTGATGACCCGCAGCATCTCGCCGACGCCGCCGATCTTGGTGACGCTCGGCTGGGCGACGTCGATGGCGCCCGCCTCGATCAGCGCCTTGAAGCCGAACAGGCCGGCGGTGTTCTCGCCGGCGGCGATCGGGATGCCGCGGGCCCGCACCTGCGCCAGGCCATGCACGTCCTCCGGCGGCCAGACCGGCTCCTCGAACCAGAGGAGATCGTGGGGCGCGAAGGCCTCGGCCATCCGGAGGGCCGCCGGCACGCTCCAGGCGCAGTTCACGTCGACCATCAGGGCCGCGCCGTGCGCCCGCGTCACCTCGGCCGCCGCCGCGACCGCCTCTTGCGTCACCTCGTGCAGCTTGATGTGGCGGTAGCCGGCCGCGCAGGCCGCCTCGACATTGCGGCGCACCAGAGCGGGGTCGTGATAGGCCAGCAGCGACGCATAGGCCGGCAGCCGCTCGCGCACGCCGCCGAGAAGCCGCGCCACGGGTTGGCCCGCCCGCTTGCCGGCGAGGTCCCACAGCGCCGTCTCGATGCCTGAGAAGGCGAACACGAACGCGCCGTTGCGGCCGAGCAGATGCGTGGCGTGGAGCACGCTCCGGCTCATCTCGGCGATGTCGCCGGACGAGCGCCCGAGCACGAGGGGCGCCACGATTCCATCGAGGGCGGCCCGGGTCGCCTGGATGCCGGCATGGCCGAAGGCCTCGCCCCAGCCGACCAGCCCCTCGTCGGTCTCGACCCGCACCAGCAGGATGTCGAGATGGGTCCAGGCCTTGCCGGCGAAGCGGGCCGGCGGGCCGCCCATGTCGAACGGCAGCGACACGATCTGGGACTGGATGTCGACGATCCTCACCCGTTCCTCCCTGCGCAGAGCCTGTTGGTCGGCTCGTCGGCCGCGGCGCCCGCGAGGTGAATCGGGGCCGCGATGGGGAGTCGATACGAGAAGGGCCTGCTGCGCAATCGGTCAGGGTGGGTGGGAGGTATGACTTGCCGGATATCTCGCCGGACACACTGCGGCGCACGACAAGAACCCAAGCGGTCATGGGCCAAGTTTTTAGATCACATGCCCCACCCGCGACCACATCCTGAGGTGCGACTGAAAGGAGCCTCGAAGGAGGGCTCCAGAAGTCGCAGTTCTATCTGGAGCCCTCCTTCGAGGTCAGTCGATCGTTGATCGACCAACACCTCAGGATGATGCCGCGGATCGGAATACCAGGCACGGTGACCGAAACTCGAACTACTCCGTCATGCACCGTGCAGACATACGAAAGCCCGCCCCCGCTTGACGCGGAGACGGGCTTTGACGGCTCGCGAGAGCCAGGGTCCCGAACGGGGCGAACGGGACCCTGTCGCTCGATCAGCGGCCGTAGACGTACGGGGCGGCCGGGGCGTAGCCCGGGGGCACCTCACGAACGATCACGCCGCGCGAGTCGCGCGGATAGACGATGACGCTACCGGTGCTGTCGACGGCCGGGGCACCGCCCGGAGCGCCGTAGGCGCGCTCAGCACCGGCCAGCGGGCCGCCGGCCTGCGAGCCGGAGCGGTTGTAGGGCGAGCCGCCCTGGGCGAAGGCGGGGGCGGCGGCGACGGTCAGCAGGGCCGCGGCGAGGGCGAGGCGGGTCTTCATCGTAAGTACCTGTCAGTTGAGGGGGACCGCGTTGCGGTTTCGCAGCGTCAACCATCCGCCCCGCGAAAGGTTCACTGCGACATGTGCGCTGCCGCACGCGGCCGCACCTGGGCGGTGCGAGGCACAGGATTAGCTTGGAGCGGGTCTAGCCTGGAGAACACCGCATGAGCGTCGACATCGTCCTGACGGTGAACGGCACGAGGCGCACGATTCCGATCCCCGACCCGCGCACGACCCTGCTCGACCTGCTGCGCGAGGGCCTGCACCTCACCGGCACGAAGAAGGGCTGCGACCGCGGCCAGTGCGGCGCCTGCACGGTGCTGGTCGACGGAAGGCGGATCAATTCCTGCCTCGCCTTAGGCATCAGCCTCGATGGGGCCGAGATCCTGACCATCGAGGGATTGGCGGAGAGCGGCCGCCTGCACCCGGTGCAGGAGGCCTTCATCGCCCATGACGGGTTCCAGTGCGGCTTCTGCACGCCTGGGCAGATCATGAGCGCCGTCGGGCTGATCCGCGAGGCGCAAGCCGGCGACGATCCCGAGCGGGTGCGCGAGGCGATGAGCGGCAATGTGTGCCGCTGCGGCGCCTATGCGGGCATCACCGAGGCGGTGCTGGAGGCGCAGGCGGCCATGAACCAGCATCCGGGAGACAAGCGGCAGGGAGAGGCGGCATGATCCCGTTCGAATACGTCCGCGCCACCGACGTGGCGGGCGCGGTCGCCGCGGGTTCGGCGCCCGGCGCGGCCTATCTCGCCGCCGGCACCAACCTCCTCGACCTGATGAAGGGCGACGTCGCCCGCCCGACCCGCCTCGTCGACATCACCCGCCTGCCGGGCCTCGCCGCCGTCGAGCGGCGGGACGACGGGTCGGTCCGCATCGGGGCGCTTTCCCGCAACAGCGACCTCGCCCACGATCCCGCCTTCGCCCGCGCCTATCCGGCCGTGGCGGAAGCGCTGCTGTCGGGCGCCTCGGCGCAGCTGCGCAACGCCGCGACGGCCGCCGGCAACGTGATGCAGCGCACCCGCTGCCCCTACTTCACCGACACGGCGAGTGCCTGCAACAAGCGCGAGCCTGGCAGCGGCTGCGACGCGCGCGGGGGAGAGACGCGGCTGCACGCGGTCCTCGGCTGGAGCGAGGCCTGCATCGCCACCCACCCGTCGGATTTCTGCGTGCCGCTCGCGGCTCTGGACGCGAGCGTCGAGATCGCAGGCGCCGTCGGCACCCGCACGATCCCGCTCGACGCCTTCCACCGCCTGCCCGGCGACGCGCCCGAGCGCGAGACGGTGCTGGAGCCGGGCGAGCTGATCACCGCCCTCGTCCTGCCGCCGGAGGCCTCCGCCTTTGCCGGCCACAGCCGCTACCTCAAGGTCCGCGACCGCACGTCCTACGCCTTCGCGGTGGTCTCGGCGGCGGTGGGCCTGCGGCTCGAGAACGGGCGCATCGCCGAGGCCCGGCTGGCGCTCGGCGGCGTCGCCCTCAAGCCCTGGCGGGCCAGGGGAGCGGAAGCCCTCCTCGCCGGCCGCGCGCCCGACGAGGCCGCCTTCCGGGCGGCGGCGGATGCCGCGCTCGCCGAGGCAAGACCCTCCGGCGACAACGCCTTCAAGATCGAGCTCGCCCGCCGCCTCGTGGTGCGGGCGCTGCGCCACGCCGCCGCCGGCACGCCGGAGCGCCTGCCGGCCCTGCCGGCTTCCGTCTTCGCCCCCACCCCGGAGGCCGCGCATGTCTAGTCCGATCCGTCACGGCTCGAATCTCGGCCAGCCGCTCACCCGCCGGGACGGGATCCTGAAGGTGACCGGCGCCGCGCCTTACGCCGCCGACCACCACCCGCCCGGCATGCTCTACGCCGTGATGGCGGTGAGCCGCATCGCCCGCGGCCGCGTCACCCGCCTCGACGTCGCGGCGGCGCAAGGCCATCCCGGCGTCGTCGCGGTGATGACGCCGGACAACAAGCCGGCCCTCGCCCAGCACCCGGACGAGAAGCATGACGGCTTCACCTTCCGGCTCGACCTCCTGCAGGACGACCGCGTGCGCTACGCCAACCAGCCGGTTGCGGTGGTGATCGCCGAGACGCTGGAGGCCGCGACCGAGGGCGCCGCCCTGCTCGATCCGGCCTACGAGGCGGAGACACCGGCGGTCGGGCTCGATGCGGCGGCCCCCTTCACCCCGCCGGCGATCGGCGTCGGCGATCCGGCCGACCTGGAGACGGGCGACGTGGCGGCGGGCCTCGCCGCGGCTTCGCGGCGGATCGAGGCGACCTACGAGACGCCGGCCCAGTACCACAACGCCATGGAGCCCCACGCCGTCGTCGCCACCTGGGACGGCGACAGGCTCGACCTCGACATGCCCTCGCAGGGCCTCGCCATGGCGCAGGGGCGCATCGCCGGCCTGTTCGGCATCTCGCCGTCGAACATCCACATCCGCAGCCCGTTCCTCGGCGGCGGCTTCGGCTCGAAGGGGATGATCGCCGGACCCCAGGTGCTCGGCATCATGGCGGCCCGCCTCGTCGGCCGGCCGGTGAAGCTCGTCATGACCCGGCCGCAGATGTTCGGCCCGGTCGGCCACCGCGCCCCGACGCGCCAGACCCTGCGGCTGGGCGCCAGCGAGGATGGCGGCCTCACCGCCCTCGACCACGAGACGCTGACCGCGACGAGCCGCTTCGACGACTTCATCGAGCCGAGCGGCGGCGTCTCGCACACGCTCTACGCCGCGCCGGCGCTGGCCACCCGCCATAGGGCGGTGCGGCTCGATACCGGCACGCCGCTCTTCATGCGGGCGCCCGGCGAGGCTTCGGGCAGCGTGGCGCTCGAGGGCGCCATCGACGAGATGGCCGAGGCCTGCGGCATGGACCCGCTGGACTTCCGCCTGCGCAACTACGCCGAGACCGAGCCGGCCTCCGGCAAGCCGTTCTCCTCGAAGGCCCTGCGCGAGTGCTACGCGCAAGGCGCTCACGCCTTCGGGTGGGCCAGGCGCTCGCTCGCCCCGAGGCAGATGCGCAATGCCGACGGTCTTCTCGTCGGCTGGGGGGTCGGCACCGCCACCTTCCCGGCCCTGATGTTCCAGGCCGAGGCGCGGGCGTCGCTCAAGGCCACCGGCGAGGCGTCGGTGGCGATCGGCGCCATCGACATGGGCCAGGGCGCCTGGACCGCGCTCGCCCAGATCGCCGCGGAGGAACTCGGCCTTCCCATCGACGCGATCGACTTCCGCATCGGCTCCTCGGACCTGCCGAATGGCGGCATCGCCGGCGGCTCGGCCCACACCGCCACCGCCGGCACGGCGATCAAGGGGGCCGCCGCCGACGCGATCACCCAACTCGCGGCGCTCGCGACGCAGGATTCGCGTTCGCCCCTCTACGGCGCCGGCAATGCCGGAGTGATCGCCCGCGACGGCCGCCTGGTGCGCCGCGACGACGAGAGCCGGTCCGAGGCCTTCACCGAGATTCTGGCTCGCGCCGGCCGGGACGCGGTCGAGGGCAAGGGCGCGGCCGGGCCCGACGCGGCGCGGGAGCATTACGCCATGCACGCCCACGGCGCGGTCTTCGCCGAGGTGACGGTCGATCCCGATCTCGGCCAGATCCGGGCGACCCGCCTCGTCGGCGCCTTCGCGGCCGGGCGGATCATCAACCCGCGGCTGGTGCGCAGCCAGTATTACGGCGGGATGATCTGGGGCGTCTCCTTCGCCCTGCACGAACAGGCGGTGATGGACCCGCGCTCGGGCCGGCCGATGAACGCCAATTTCGCCGAGTACCACGTGCCGGTGAATGCCGACGTGCCTTCCCTGGAGGCGATCCTGGTCGAGGAGGAGGACCCGCACGTCAACCCGCTCGGCATCAAGGGCGTGGGCGAGATCGGCGTCACCGGGAGCGCCGGGGCGATCGTCAACGCGATCTGGCACGCGACCGGCAAGCGGGTGCGCAAGCTGCCGGTGACGCTCGACAAGGTGCTGTAGGGGGTTGAGCAGGGCTCGGAGCCTCCCGCCGAGGCTCCGGGCCCATAACCCATCTCCCCGCCGCCACGGCGCAAGGCTGTCCGGGTAAAGAAGAGGCGCGGACCTCCCCTCTCCCCGCGGGCGGGGAGAGGCCTGAGCTCCGAAGGGGCTCAGGGAGCAGCGAACCGCAGGTTCGCCGCGAGGGTGAGGGGGTGGTTCCGGAGGAGCCTCATCCGGAGATACCCCCTCACCCTCGCTCCGGCTGCGCCTCCGCTTGCCGACGACACGACAAGGTGTCGTCGGCCCTCTCCCCGCCCGCGGGGAGAGGGGAAACCCGCGCATCAATTTCCATCGGACAGCCCTGCCCCATGGCAGGAGAAAAACCCACGCCCCCACGGCCGGGTTCACCGCCTAGCGGCCTCCTTTCGGATCGGCCCGACAGCTTGCCTCGGCCGCATGCCCGGTGTGAACTCCGGCCCCCCGAGAACCCCGAGCCGCCTGCCGATGACCGCTCCCGCCCGTCCCATCGTCCTTGCCCACGCCGCCTACCGCCTCGGCGACGCCTACGCCGCCAAGGGGGGGCCCGAGCCCTTCGTCGAGGTGCGCAGCCTGGAGGCCCTGGAAGCGGCGGTGGCGGAGGCCGAGGTGCTGGTGGTCTCGGGGCTCTGGCGCCATTCCCTGCTGGAGCGGGCGCCGCGCCTGCGCTTCATCCAGTCGGTCAGCGCCGGCACCGACCAGTTCCCCAAGGAGGCGTTGCGCGAGCGCGGCATCCGGCTCGCCAGCGCGCAGGGCGGCAACGAGCGCGCGGTGGCCGAGCACGCCCTCGCGCTGATGCTCGGCCTCACCCGCCGCCTGCCCGAGGCCCTGCGCCACCAGGCCGCCGCGACCTGGCGGCCGATGATCGCCGATCCGGCCGGGCGCGAGCAGGAACTCGGCGGCCGGACGCTGCTGGTGATCGGGCTCGGGCGCATCGGCACCCGCATCGCCCGGCTGGCGCAAGCCTTCGACATGCGGGTGATCGGCCTGCGCCGCCGCCCGCTCCAGGCCGGCGACCCGGTCGAGGCGGTGTTGTCCCCCGACCGGCTGCACGAGGCATTGGCCCAAGCCGACGTGGTGGCGCTCGCCTGCCCGCTGACGCCGGAGACCGAAGGCCTGATCGACGAGGCGGCGCTCGCCGCGATGAAGCCGGAGGCGCTGCTGATCAACGTCGCCCGCGGCCGGGTGGTCGATCAGGACGCCCTGGCCCGGGCGCTGACCGCGGGACGGATCGCCGGCGCCGGCCTCGACTGCTTTCGCGACGAGCCGCTGCCCGCGGCGGCGCCGTTCTGGGCCATGCCGAACGTCATCGTCACGCCGCACAGCGCCGGGGAGACCAGCCTCTACGAGGGCCGGGTGATCGACCTGCTGATCGAGAATCTCGGGCGGCTGCGGCGGGGGGAGGAGCTGGTGAATCCGGTGGTGTGAGGCGCCAGCCTCGGGGAGCGTCTCTGTCGCCGCCGAGGCTCATGCACACACAACGAACCGTGCGCGTCCTCCTCTCCCCGCGGGCGGGGAGAGGGCTCCGGCGACCCCGTCGTCGACGGAGCGAGCCGCGAACCGCAGGTTCGCCGCGAGGGTGAGGGGGTGTTTCCGAAGGAGTCTCACTCGTCGAGACCCCCTCACCCCCGCTCCGGCTTTCGCCTCCGCTTGCCGCGTCCCCTGAACGGTGACGCGGCCCTCTCCCCGCCCGCGGGGAGAGGAGAGACCCGCGTCTATCCCGGAAGCCGGGTGGATCAGACCCGCCCGCCTCCCCCACCCTCACCGGTCCAGCACCGCCCGGTCGTTCTTCGCCACCAGCGCCCGGAAGTACGGGGTCAGGTCGTTCTCCGACAGGCCGAAGGCCTGGGCGAACTGCATGATGAGCTGCTGCTCGCCGGCTTCCGCCTCGCCGTCGGCCATGGCGCTGTCGATCATGTTGAGGATGATGCAGAGGCGCTGGTCCGGGCGCAGGCGCGGCGCGGCGTCGGCCAGGAACTGGGCCGGCTGGGTGGCGCGGGCGTATTTGACGGCGGATTCGAGGTGCTGGCGGGTGGTGTTGCGGCCGAGCACCGACATCAGGTGGCCGATCTCCTCCGGGTCGATCTCGCCGTCGGCGCCCATGCAGTAGATCAGCGACACCGCGAGGCAGGTCCGCGGCGTGAGGTCGAGCGAGGTCTGCGACTTGAACATGTTGAACATCGTCGGGGGCCCCTGGCAAGGTGCTCTGGTGACAGGCTGAAGCGATCTGTCAGCAGGCGTTCGATTACCGCAACGACGCGGCGGTGTCGATCGTCCGCGCTCCTGTCGATCGCGAGTATTTTTCCTCGATGCCATCTTCCATTAGCCAGGCGAAATCCCCATATGGCGGCCGCGTTAACTTCATTACGTTTGAATTCATGATTTAATCCACAATCAATTCTTGAAAATTTGGCATGCCATGGGGGGGCAGGTGAGCGGAGGCGAGCGATGGCATCGGTCGCGCTCCCACGCCGGCCGTCACTGACACATCAGCATATCCCCCGATCGGCCTACGATCTTTCTCATGCATCGCCGGGAACGAAATCGTATCTTCTCTCTTTTGTCGTTGTTGTAGCAGGATCAACTCCCGCTATACGCCCATTTGAAATCTCATTTCATTGACTGATCTCGGCCTCGGTCGCATCGTAGGGACATCGAGCACGGCGGCGGCGACACCCCGTCCGCGCCCCGCCCCCGACCATCGGATCGACCTCCATGACGCGACTGCGCCTCGTCGGCTTCTCCGCGAACATCCAGCGGCCCTCGAAGACCCGCACCCTGGTGGAAGCGATCGCCGCCGAGGCGGCCGTGCGGCTGCCGGTCGAGGTGCGGATCTTCGACCTCGTCGATGCCGGCCCCGGCCTCGGCGGCGCGCTCTCGCGCGATCAGCTCTCCCTGCCGGCCCGCCGCCTCGTCGAGGCGGTGGAGGAGGCCGACGCCCTCGTGGTCGGCACCCCCGTCTACAAGGGCGCCTATACGGGCCTGTTCAAGCACCTGTTCGACCTCGTCTCGCCGGACGCTCTCGCCGGCAAGCCCGTGGCCCTCGCGGCGACCGGCGGGGGTGCGCGCCACGCGCTGGTGGTCGAGCACGCGTTGCGCCCGCTCTTCGGCTTCTTCACCGCACTGACGGTGCCGACCGCAATCTACGCCTCCGATCCCGATTTTCGCGACGGCGGCCTCGAATCCGCGGCGATCCGCCAGCGGGTGGCGGAGGCCGGCAGCCAGCTCGCCGGCCTCGCCGGGGCCCGGGCGGCGCAAAGTCCCGCTCCGCTGGCCCGTGTCGCCGGAGGCGTCCGGTGATCGACCGTCGCAGCTTCCTCGCGGCGGCGCTCGCAGGAGCCGCCGCCCTGCCGGCTCGGGCCGCGAGCGGCGATACGCTGCGCATCGGCTACCAGAAGAACGGCATCCTGGTCGTCGCCAAGCAGCAGGGCGCGATCGAGGCGAGGCTGAAGCCGCTCGGCGTCGGAGTCACCTGGGTCGAGTTCTCGTTCGGGCCGCCGCTCCTCGAGGCGATCAGCCTGGGCGCCATCGATCTCGGCCAGACCGGGGACGCGCCGCCGATCTTCGCGCAAGCCGCCGGGGGCCCGATCACCTACGTGGCGGCGCAGGAGGCCGCGGGCTCGGGCGCGGCGGTGCTGGTGCAGAAGGATTCGCCCATCCGCACCCTCGCGGATCTGAGGGGCAAGCGCGTCGCCTTCGCCAAGGCATCGAGCGCGCACAACCTCACCATCGCGGCCCTGGAGAAGGCGGGGCTGACCTACCGCGACATCGAGCCGGTGACCCTGGCGCCGGCCGACGCCGCCGCGGCCTTCGCCCGCGGCAGCGTCGATGCCTGGACGATCTGGGACCCGTACTTCGCCATCGCCGAGATGCAGCCGACGACCCGGGTGCTGGCGCTCGCCACCGACATCGCCAAGCCCAACACCTTCTTCCTCGCCCACAAGACCGTCGTGGCCGAGCGCGCCCCCGTGCTCGACGCGGCGCTCGGTGCCCTCGGCGGCGTGGCGCGCTGGTGCGAGGCCAACCGGGGCGAGGTGGCGGCGCTCCTCTCGAAGGGCACCGGCGTGCCGCTCGCCGCCACCCGCCGGGCGGTCGACCGCACCGACTACGTCATCGGCCCGATGACACCGAGCGCCATCGCCGAGCAGCAGCGCGTCGCCGACCGCTTCCATTCCCTCGGCCTGATCCCGCGGCCGATCCGGATCGCCGATGCGCTCCGCGCGCCCGTCTCCCAGAACGGCTGAACCCGTCATGTCCACGCGTCCCCTCGCCCTCCCCTCCCCTGCCGCCGCGGCGCAGCGCCTCGCTCCCTGGCTCCTGCCGGCCGTGATCCTCGTCGGCTGGCAGATCGCCGGTTCGGCCGGGCTGGTCTCGACCCGGCTGATGCCTGCCCCCCTCGATGTCGCCGCCGCCGGCTGGCGCCTGGCCGAGACCGGCGAACTCTGGACCAATCTCGGCGTCAGCTTCCTGCGGGCGGCGAGCGGCTTCCTCATCGGCGGCGGCATCGGCTTCGGCCTGGGGCTCGCCAATGGCTTGTCGCGCCTGTCGGACCGGCTCACCGACACTACCGTGCAGATGATCCGCAACATCCCGCACCTGTCGCTGATCCCGCTGGTCATCCTGTGGTTCGGCATCGGCGAGGAGGCCAAGCTCTTCCTGGTGGCCCTCGGGGTGTTCTTCCCGATCTACGCCAACACCCTGCACGGCATCCGCTCGGTCGATCCGCAGCTGGTCGAGATGGGCCGGATCTACGGCATGTCGAAGCCCGAACTGTTCTGGCGCGTGGTGCTGCCCGGCGCCCTGCCGTCGATCTTCGTGGGCCTGCGCTACGCGCTGGGCATCATGTGGCTGACCCTCATCGTCGCCGAGACGATCTCGGCCTCCTCGGGCCTCGGCTACATGGCGATGCAGGCGCGCGAGTTCATGCTGGTCGACGTCGTGGTGCTGGCGATCCTGATCTACGCGCTCCTCGGCAAGGTCGCCGACCTCCTGACCCGCCGGCTGGAACGCGCCTGCCTCGCCTGGAACCCGGCCTATCGCTCGGCCTGATCCCTCGCTCCCGCTTCCAGGATTCGTCACCATGATCGCCAGTACCCTCCGCCGCTTCGAGGGCGTCGCCCCCGTCTCCCGCCCGAGCCTGCGCCGCGACGTTCTCGATCGTGAGATCGCCCGCGACCGGACCGCGACCGGCCTCGGCATCACGCTGCGCGGCCTGTCGAAGTCCTTCGACGGCGGCCCGCCGGTGATCGACGGGCTCGACCTGCACATCCCGGCCGGCCAGTTCGTCGCCGTGGTCGGGCGCTCGGGCTGCGGCAAGTCCACCCTGCTGCGCCTGATCCTCGGCCTCGAGACGCCGAGTGCCGGGCGCGTGGCCGTCGAGGGGGCCGAGGCCCCGCGCCGGATCATGTTCCAGGAGCCGCGGCTCCTGCCCTGGGCACGGGTCCTCGACAACGTCGCGGTGGGTCTCGGCCGCGGCGGGCCGGCGGCAGAGCGGCGGGAGCGCGCGGCGGCGGCGCTTCACGAGGTCGGCCTCGCCGAGAAGGCGGGGCAATGGCCCGCCACCCTCTCGGGCGGCCAGCGCCAGCGCGTCGCGCTCGCCCGCGCCCTCGTGAGCCATCCGGGGCTGCTCGCCCTCGACGAGCCCCTCGGGGCGCTGGACGCGCTGACCCGCATCGACATGCAGGCGATGATCGAGCGGATCTGGCGCGCGCAGGGCTTCACCGCGCTCCTCGTCACCCACGACGTCGCCGAGGCGGTGGCGCTCGCCGACCGCATCCTGGTGGTCGAAGCCGGCCGCATCGCCCTCGACGTGCCGGTCACGGTGCCCCGCCCGCGCCGCCGCGGCGATCCGGATCTCGCCGCCCTGGAAGGGCGGATTCTCGATCATCTGCTGGATGGACGGGGCTGACGAAGCCGCCGACGCCGACAAGCTCGTGCTCAGACCCGTATCCCACCCGCGAACCTCATCCCGAGGTGCGACTGCAAGGAGCCTTGGAGGAGAGCTCCAGAAATCTCCGCGATTCCTGGAGCCCTCCTTCGAGGCCAAGCGATCTTCGATCGCCCGGCACCTCAGGATGAGGTTCGCGGGTGGGATCATTGAAAAACTGCCGCCGAACAGGCGCCCCTCTTTCACCGGAGTTCCCCATGACCGGCCAGACCGACGTCCTCTGGTTCCTGCCCACCCACGGCGACGGCCGCTATCTCGGTGCCCAGGAAGGGGCGCGCGCCGTCACCCTGCCCTACCTGCGCCAGATCGCTCAAGCCGCGGACGAGCTCGGCTATTTCGGCGTGCTGCTGCCGACCGGGCGCTCCTGCGAGGATTCCTGGGTCGTCGCCTCGGCCCTGGTGCCGCTGACGCAGCGCCTGCGCTTCCTGGTGGCGGTGCGGCCGGGCCTGCAATTGCCTGCCACCGCCGCCCGCATGGCCGCGACCCTCGACCGGATCTCGGACGGGCGGCTCCTCATCAACGTGGTGACGGGCGGCGATCCGGTGGAATTGCGCGGCGACGGCGTGTTCCTCGGCCATGACGAGCGCTACGCGGTGACGGACGAGTTCCTGCGGGTCTGGCGCGGCCTCCTCTCCGGCGAGACCGTGACCTACCAGGGCGAGCACCTGCGGCTGGAGGACGGTCGGCTGATCTTCCCACCCGTGCAGAAGCCCTATCCGCCGCTCTATTTCGGCGGCTCGTCGCCGGCCGGGATCGAGGTCGCGGCCGAGCATTGCGACGTCTACCTGACCTGGGGCGAGCCCCCGGCCGGGGTGGCGGAGAAGATCGCCCGGGCCCGCGAGGCGGCCGAGAAGCGCGGCAAGACCTTCTCGTACGGCATCCGCCTGCACGTCATCGTGCGCGAGACCGAGTCGGCGGCCTGGGAGGCGGCCGAATCGCTGATCTCGCGCCTCGACGACGCCACCATCGCCAAGGCGCAGGCGACCCTGGCGCGCCAGGATTCCGTCGGCCAGAGCCGGATGATGCAGCTCCATGGCGGCCGGCGCGACAAGCTCGTGGTGTCGCCGAACCTCTGGGCCGGCGTCGGCCTGGTGCGCGGCGGGGCCGGCACAGCCCTCGTCGGCTCCCCCGACCAGGTCGCCGACCGGATGAAGGAATACATCGATCTCGGCATCGACCGCTTCATCCTCTCCGGCTACCCGCACCTGGAGGAGGCCTACCGCTTCGCCGAGCTGGTCTTCCCCAAGCTCCCCTTGCGCAAAACCACCGGCCGGGAGGCGACGAACGCCCGCAACGACGGCCCGTTCGGCGAGGTGATCGCCAACGACATCGTGCCGTCGCGGGGGGTGTCGGCGCATTGAGGAGTGCGCTCCCCGTCGCCGATGCAGGAGCAGCCTGTTCGGCGACGGGACCAAGTGGCTCAGGGAGCCGGCGTGGCCAACTTCGACGCAAACAGCCCCTCATAAAGTCGATCGACCGCGACCGCCCGCAGGGCGGTGCGGATGAGTGTCGCGTCGCTGACCGACGGCGACGCGGGCTCGCCGCGCGCGGGCTTCTCGAACAGTTCCGGATGCTGGATCGCCAGCTTCAGCAGCCGCTTGGTCGGCTCGGACGGGGTGATCTCGCCGCTCTCGTATTTCTCGAACGACTTCTCGCCCGTGCCGAACAGCAGCCCGGCGTCCCGCTGCGACAAGCCCAGCCGCTCGCGGAGTGCCCGGAAGACGACCGGCACGAACAGGGTTTCTCCGCGGGCCAGCATCCTCGCCGTCCGCTCGGCGAGTTCCGCGACCTGGTTGTCCTCATCGACCAGCTGGCCTTCCTCGTCATCCGGATCGGTCAGCGAGCACCACCAGCCAGGCTGCCTGTAGGTGAAGACCTGCCCATCGATCTCGATCGACAGCGTCTTCTCACCGCGCGTCATGAGGCGACCGCTTTCCGCGCTCGGCATCGTCTCGGGGTAATGTCTCGGTGTTTTTCTTGCCACGACTCATGCCTCCTTGAAGCTGATCAGCAAAAATTCTCCCACACTGTCGGTCGTGAACTTGACGTAGAGAGTTCGGCTCTCATGCACCGGTTTGTAGACGTCCTGCCAAATTTTATGATCGACATGAGATGTCATGGACTTGTCGAAATCGGAGATCCGCAGAGCCTGCACGATCGCGACCAATTCCGAATCGCCGATGTTCAACGCGAAGGCTCCGCGCCGGGAGACCGAGGAACGGTTGAGCCGTGCCGGATCGGCGAAGGCTGCCTTGATCGCGGCGAGGTCGTAGTGAGGCTTCTGCTTCTCGGTCATAGCAGCCCAAGGCCCCACCATAATGGGGGTAAGAAGCGGTGCGTCAAGCAGACCGCGCTTGCCTTTCGCATCAATCCGTCAGCTCGCGCAGAGCGCAGCGGCGGCGCTTCATGATCTCGTGCGCCCTGTCCCTCTGCTGCTTGATCGCGACCGGCGGATGCGGCTCAAGCTCGACTCCGCCGAGCGGCACGAAGCGGCGGCGGATCGCCTCGGCCAGGCCGACCGTCTCACGCGGGGGAGACACCACCGTCTCGGCGAGGATCGCGCGCGCCTCCGCCTCGATGGATCGGCCGTTGCGCGCGGCGCGCAGGCGTAGCGCTTCTTCGACTTGGATGTCGAGATTGCGGATCGTGAGCGTAGCCATGGCCGACTCGCGTAAGGGCAGGTCGGAAGTGTAGCGTAGACGATCGAGATGCGGCAGTGCCGCCCCTCACCGGAAATCCCGGCTCCCCACCCGCAACGGCCGCGCCGCTCCCCGGGCATCCGCACCTCCGCGCCGCGCCTCGTCGCCCCGTCCGCCATCGACCGCCAGCGGCTCACCCGAATCCCCCGCCACCCGGCCCAACAGGTCCGAGCGGTCGATCAGGTGCTCGGCGACGAGGTGGATCACCTCGCCCTCGCGCTGCACACGGCCGCGGGCGGCCATCAGGCCGGCCTGGAGGATCAGGGTGCGCTGGCGGGTGAACAGCGAGGGCCAGATGACGAGGTTGGCGGTCTCGGTCTCGTCCTCCAGCGTGATGAACATCACCCCCTTGGCCGAGCCGGGCTTCTGGCGCACCAGCACCAGCCCCGCCACCGTTACCCGGGCGCCGTCGCGCAGGCGGCGAAGGACCGCGCAGGAAGAGACGCCGTCGCGGGAGAGTTCGGCCCGCAGGAAGGCGAGCGGATGGCGGCCGAGGCTGAGGCCCGCAGCCCGGTAATCCGCCACCACGGCGGCCCCCTCCCCGAGCGGCGCCAGGCGCACCGGCGGCTCGGCGAGTTCAGGGACGGGGGCGGCATCGCGCCGGTCGGCCGCCGCGAAGAGCGGCAGCGGCTCGGGGGCAAGGCCGCGGATCGCCCACAGGGCCTCGCGCCGCCCGAGGCCCAGGCACGCGAAGGCATCCGCGGCGGCGAGACTCCGCAGACCTTTCAGCGACAGCCCGGCCCGGCGCCACAGATCCTCGACCGAGCGGAACAGGTCGGCCTCGCGGGTCGTCGCGATCCGGGCGCCGTCCTGGTTGGGCAGCCCCCGCACCAGCCTCAACCCTAAGCGCACCGCCAGCCTCCCCTCCCCCGCCGGCTCCAGGGTGCAGTCCCAGCGCGAGGCGTTGACGCCGATCGGCCGCACCTCGACCCCGTGGGCCCGGGCGTCGCGCACGATCTGGGCCGGGGCGTAGAAGCCCATCGGCTGGGCGTTGAGGAGGGCGCAACAGAACACCTCGGGATGCCGGCACTTCAGCCAGGACGAGGCGTAGGCGATGAGGGCGAAGGAGGCGGCGTGGCTCTCCGGAAAGCCGTAGGAGCCGAAGCCTTCGAGCTGGCGGTAGGTGCGGGCGGCGAAATCCGGGTCGTAGCCGTTGGCGATCATCCCGCCGATCAGCTTCTCCTCGTAGAGGTTGATCGTGCCGTCGCCCTTGAAGGTGCCCATGGCCCGGCGCAGCCCATCGGCCTCAGCCGCGGTGAAGCCGGCGGCGACGATCGCGACCTGCATCGCCTGTTCCTGGAACAGCGGCACGCCGAGGGTTCGCTTCAGCACCGCCTTGAGGGCCTCGGTCGGGTAGGTGACCTCGTCGAGCCCGCGGCGCCGGCGCAGGTAGGGATGGACCATGTCGCCCTGGATCGGGCCCGGCCGGACGATCGCGACCTCGATGGTGAGGTCGTAGAGGTCCTTTGGCTGCATCCGCGGCAGCATCGCCATCTGCGCCCGGCTCTCGATCTGAAAAACCCCGATCGTGTCGGCCTTCCGGATCATCGCGTAGGTGGGTTCGTCGTTCGGCGGGATGTCGGCGATCTCCCGCGGCGGGCCGGTCTCCGGCCGGTGCTCGGCGAGCAGCGCAAAGGCCCGGCGCAGGCAGCCGAGCATGCCGAGGCCCAGCACGTCGACCTTCATGAACCGCAAGGCTTCGATGTCGTCCTTGTCCCACTCGATGATCTGGCGGTTCTCCATCCGCGCCGGGACCACCGGGCAGAGCCGGTCGAGCCGGTCGAGGGTCAGGACGAAGCCGCCGGGATGCTGGCCGAAATGGCGCGGCGTGCCGATCAGGGCCCGGCCGATCTCCAGCGTCAGCCGTAAAGCGCGCTCGGACAGGTCGAGGCCGAGCGCCTTGGCCTCGCGCTCGCCGACGCCGTCGCGCGACCAGCCCCAGACCAAGCGGGCGAGCGCCCCGGTGACGTCCTCGGGCACGCCCAGCACCTTGCCGACCTCCCGCACCGCGCCGCGGGCGCCGTAGCGGATCACCGTGGCGGTGAGCGCCGCCCGCTCGCGGCCGTAGGTGGCGTAGATCCACTGGATCACCTCCTCCCGGCGCTCGTGCTCGAAATCGACGTCGATGTCGGGGGGCTCGTCGCGGTTCTCGTTGATGAAGCGGGCAAAGAGCAGGCCCTGCTCCACCGGATCGATGGCGGTGATGTGAAGGCAGTAGCAGATCGCCGAATTCGCCGCCGAGCCGCGGCCCTGGCACAGGATGCCCTGAGACCGCGCGTAGCGGACGATCGCCTCGACGGTGAGGAAGTACGGCGCGTAGGCCTTCTTGGCGACGAGATCGAGTTCGTCACCCAGCTGCTTGCGGACCGCGTCGGGCACCCCGGCCGGAAAGCGCCTCGCCGCCCCCTCCCAGGTCATCGCCGCGAGCCGCACTTGCGCCGGGCGGCCATCGTCGCCGGCCTCGTCCGGGTAGGTGTAGGTCAATTCATCCAGGGAGAAGCGGCAGGATTCGGCGATCGACGCGGCCCGGGCCAGGGCCTCGGGATGGCGGGCGAACAGGCGCGCGGTCTCGTCAGGGTCGTGCAGGTGGCGCCCGGCATGGCGCTCGCGGGCAAAGCCCGCCGCCGCGATGGTGGTCTTGAGGCGGATGCAGGTGACCACGTCCTGCATCATGCGGCGCTCCGGCACATGATAGAGCACGTCGCCCAGCACCACGGTCGGCACCCGGGCGGCCCGGGCGAGGCCCGCGATCCCCTCCAGCCGCAGGTGATCGTTGACGCCGAAGCGGCGCGACAGGCCGCAGGACAGGTCCCGGCCGAAGATCGCCTTCAGGCGGCGCAGGCGCTCGGTCAGGGCGTCGTCCGGCCGGTCGGCGGGCAGCACCGCCAGGAGGCCCTCGCTCCACTCGGCCACATCCGCAGTTGTCAGGTGGCAACCGCCGTTCGGCGCCCGCTCGCGCGAGCGGCCGATGGTGAGGAGGCGGCAGAGCCGGCCATAGGCCTCCCGGTCGGCGGGATAGACCAGCAGGCTCCAGCCTTCCGCTAGGTCGAGCCGGCAGCCGACGATCAGGCGGCAGCCGGTGGTGCGGGCAGCAGCGTGGGCCCGCACCATCCCGGCCAGCGAGTTGCGGTCGGTGACCGCGAGCGCCCGGATGCCGAGGAGAGCGGCGGCGGAAAAAAGTTCTTCGGGCGAGGAGGCGCCGCGCAGGAACGAGTAATGGGTGGTGACCTGGAGCTCGACGGTCATGGGGAGCGCGACCGGCTGACGACGGCCGTATCGCCGTCATCCCTTCTCTTCCACGCCGCGACCTCATCCTGAGGTGCGACTGAAAGGAGCCTCGAAGGAGGGTTCCAGGGATCGCAGCGATGTCTGGAGCCCTCCTTCGAGGCTCCGCGATCTGCGATCGCTCCACACCTCAGGATGAGGTCGCGGGTGGGATGAAATCCAGCGGCCGGAGACGGCAAGCTTCGAGGGACCGGGCGCATCACGCCTCCCCCAGCCCATGCAGCCACCAGCGCGCCCCGTCCCGCGTCAGGGAATCGCGGAACAGCCAGTAGCGGGCGCCGGTCTCGTCCTCGACCCGGTAATAGTCGCGGGTGGCCGAGATCTCGTCGTCGGACAGCCACCATTCGCCGAAGATGCGCTCCGGCCCGTCGGCCCGGGCCACGCGGCGGCGGGTGCCGCGCCAGGTGAAGGCGGAGGGCGGCGCATCGGGAAGGGCGGCCAGCACCGCCACCGGCTCCGGGGCCGGCAGCAGCCGGCCGGGGCGCGGCAGGTCGGCGGGCCAGGTGATGCCGGTGGCGGGGCTCAAGGCCGCGACCCGGCGCACCGCCCGCTCGGGCCATTCGCTCTCGACCGGAGATCGGCGAAACACCCGGCCCGGCCCGAGGCGCAACACCAGCCGGTCGACCAATTCGGCCATCGTGTCCGGGTCTGATTCCGCGCCGGGTGCCGCGAGCTGGCGCGCGTCCAGGCGCTCGACCCTGGGGGCCGAGAGCCGCGCCTCGTCGAGGCCGTGGCCGGGATCGATGGTGGTCAACCGCTCGGCGAGCAGGCGGGCGAGGTGGCGCGAATCGCGGCTCGGCCGGGCGGTGCCGACGCTGACCGACTGGTCGAGCCCGTCGACGCGGCGGAATACCAGGTCGAGCCGGCGCGCCCCGAGCCCGTGCCGGGCGAGGGTGTCGGCGAGCATCGCGGTCAGCCGACCGGCTACCCGGGCCAGCGTCTCGGGCGCGCCGATCGGCTCCGCGAAGGCGAGGCGCACGGTGTGCTCGACCGGCGGCGCCAGATAAGCCAGCGGTTCGGGGGCATGACCCAAAGCCTGGGCGAGGCGGCGGGCGGGCGCCTCGCCGAAGCGCAGGCGCAACGGGCCGCTCGGCTGCTCCAGCAGCTGTCCGACCCGCGCGATGCCGAGCTGGCCCAAGCCCGAGACGGTGTCGCCGTCGAGGCGCAAGGCGCGGAGCGGCAGGGCGAGGAGCGCGTCCCGCTGGCCGCCGGGCGGCAGCACGATTTCGGGGCCGAGGCAGCGGGACGCCGCCCAGGCGGCGCCGGGGGTATCCGCCAGCGCCGCCCGGACCCGGTAGCCGGCCCGGCCGAGGCGGCGGCGCAAATGGGCCAGCAGGGCCGCCTCGCCGCCATGCAGGTGGGCGGCGCCCGCCACGTCGATCCAGATCCCGTCCGGCGGGTCGGGGGCGACGAGGGGGGCGTAACACAGGCACCAGGCCGCGAGACGGCCGAGCGCCGCGGCGTCGCCCTCCGGATCGGCGGGGATCACCGTGAGACCCGGCACCATGGCTTGCGCCTGGGCGAGAGCGAGGCCGGGGCGCAGTCCGAGAGCCCGGGCGGCGCGGTCGACGGCACCGACGACCCGGCGCGGGCCGTCCTGGGCCACAGCCACCAGCGGCTCATCCGGCGGCGGCCCGCCGTGCCGGCGCCGCCACAGGTCGGTCGGCCAGGTCGGCAGGAACACGCAGATGACCCTTCGCATCGGGAGCCTCGAGGAGCCAGGTGCGGGGCTCGGCGCCCCGGGCGCGCAGCAGCGCCACGGTCCAGCGGGCCCGCGACAGGCCCGGCACGGAAAGAGCGGCGGAGGGCGCCGCGGTGACGCCCCAGCGGGTCGCGGCGGCGTTGGGCTCCGGGACCGCGCCGCCCCGGCGGCGGATCACCAGGGCGAGGCCGCCGCTGCCCTCGGCGGCGAGCTGGAGCCGCCGCGACGGGGTGAGCCCGAGCCGGGCGACCTCGCCGACCACCGCCGCGAGGCCGCGATGGCGCAACCCCTCCTCCATGGTGGGCAGCACCTCGGCCTCGCGCCGGGTCTCGGCGTAGAGCACCCGATCGGGATGGAGGCCGACCGCGGCGAGGCCGGGGGCGAACAGGTCGCGGCTCGCCAGGCACCACAGGACCGGACCGGGGAGCCGGGCGAGGATCGCGGCGGTGAACAGGGCTGCGAGCGCCCCCTCCCCGTCCACCGGTCCCGCCGCCAGCACCTCGTGCACCGCGCCGAGGCGCAGGCCCCCGCCCGGAAGGTGCGCGTCGAGGTCGGCGACGCCGAAGGGCAGGACCGGACGGTCCGTCCCCTCGGGCGCCAGCCCGCCGATCCGCTCGCGCAACGCCGCGAGCTGCCGTTCCCGCTCGGCCTGCCGCATCTCATGCCCATCACCGAACCGAAACAACAACTCGTTCTTGTTTTGTTCGGTTTCATGAGCGTGTCAATCGGGGCTGTGGATGGCCGGGCCGTCAGAGCCTGTGAAACCCGGGTGCCTGTTGACGGCAGCGGGGATAGCGGGGTCGGCGCGGCCGGGAAAGCCCGGGATCACAAGGGGATCGGGTGGGAGCGCGATGCGGGATGCGGGCGGGCATAGCCGTTGGACAACGCTGCAGAAGCCGCCAGGAGCGCCGCTGAGCTGGATTCGAGGCCGGCGGGTGCCGTATAACGGTCGTGGGGCGCGACGGGCCTCCACGGGCCTCCTGGCGGAGAATCCGGAGTTTGCGGCTCGTCGGAAGTCGCCCTCGGATTCGGGGCCATGAAACCGGGGTCGTTCGGGAGTGCCTTTCGGCCTCGCGCGGCACGCCGAGTTGCCTACGCGGCGCCATCCGCGATTCACACAGCTTTCCAAGCTGTTAATCGGGGGCCTGCGCCGAGTAACCTACGCCCCCACGCCGAGTCGCCTTCGCCGACCCCCCGATTCCGCGCAGACCTGCCTACGCAGATGCGCCGAGTTGCCTGCGCGAATGCGCAGACCAGCCTACGCGAATGGGCCCTAACCCCTTGCAGGGTTTGATAAAATCGCGGCCCCATATAATACCCATATAGCTCTACGGATTCAGACTCGGAATCTAGATTCAGAATCTCTCATAAAAAGGCTTTTCGAGATCAGGAGTTAGGAGCTTTTCGGGGTGAGCGGCGTGGAGGCGGCGCCTGAGGCCGTCAGCAGGATCGGAGCCTGAGCCCCCTCCCCTGCCTCCCAGAGTCTTGGACGCCCGGGACCGAGTCGGAGACTCCGGGGCAACGAGTCCTCGTTCGACAAAGCCCAGATCAGCCGGAGTCGTTTCCCCGTGGAAGAGTCGAGGCGAGGCTTGAGTCGGTGGAACCGACTCGCCTGTACGCTGGCTGATGATTCGCCGTCCCGATCCGGGACTCTGCCTCGACTCTCGGCGCATGATCGGAGCCCGGCAATACTTTGTCGTGACTCCCGGAGCCGGCCGGACGAAGGGTTACCGATGGGCTGTTTGGTCGCGCAAGAGCGTAGGCAATTCGGCGTGGAGTCGTTCACGTCCCGTAGGCAGGTCTGCGTGGGCAATGCCAGGCGAAAGACATGGAATCTCAATGGGGAAGCGGGAGATTCGGGAGGCTGGCCGGCCGTGGGGCGCGTAGGCAATTCAGCGTGGCTGGATGTGCTCCCGGCAGTAGCGGGGCGTAGGCAACTCGGCGTAGGGAGGCCGGGTGCAATGTTGTGGCTGGGTAAGGTGTCTGGATATTTTATTGATTGATATAACGATAAATATCCATCGCACCTGTAATATACCGATTTATTTTGTAATACTCATTCGCGCATTGCACGCACATACAAGATGAACGTCTCGCAATCGACAGATAATAGACCATCCACGTCATCCCGGGACTCGTCGGAGACGAGAACCCGGGATCCATAACCGCTGACGAGTCCGGAAAAGGCGGCCAGCGTTCCGCTTCACCCTGCATCGTCAGCAGTTATGGATCCCGGGTTCCGCTGCGCGGCCCCGGGATGACACCGAGGCACGGGACACGACAGCGGCGTGAAGGCTGCCGGCATGAAGCTGTCCCACCCTCGACCTTATCCTGAGAGCCTGTTTGAGCAGGATTTTCTACTAAGGACTTGAGGCAAGTGGCATCATCCTACCCTCTAAGCTCATCCTGAGGTGTTAGCCGATTGAAAATCGGCTGACCTCGAAGGAGGGCTCCAGTTAGCTCGGAGACTTCTGGAGCCCTCCTTCGAGGTCAGTCCATCAAGGATGGACTGATACGAAATCCGGAAGATCCCTTCCGGATTTCGTATCACGAGCCCGCGCGGCGCCTGAGCGAAGCCGATTTCCGCATCGCGAAGCGATCAGCCGGAAATCGTATGACACCTCAGGATGAGGTGGTGGGAGGGAGACCCTTGTTATCGTCGTGCAGGGCGTGAAAACGTCAGAGATGAAAAGAAAATAATCCTATCAACAGTCATGACAAACACAACGCCGTCTCGGCGCTCACACGCGCACCGTCACCCGCCGCCGCGACCCCCCTCCCCTCGTAGGCAAGTCGGCGGAATCAAGCCCTTGCCCGGGCTCGCTTATTCGCGAGCGCCGCCTTCGGCGGCACCAGCAGGTCCTTGGGATCGGAGGGCAAGAGCTGCATGCCGCCATCGTCGAGGGTCAGGCGCAGACGCGGAAACACCTCGGTGAGATGGGCGACGTCCTTGCGGAATTCCTGGCGGAACGAGCGGATCGAGCCGTTCTCGCTGCCGAATTGCTTGTAGAGGTTGTCCCAGGTGAGCCGCAGGGGCCGCTCCAGGCGCGAGAGCCGGTAGCCGACCCAGAACAGGAGGTCGAGCTTGCGTGCCGACCCGGCAAAGGCGCGGGCGGCGCGGATGTCGACCGGCAGGGCGTGCTGGATCAGGTTGTCGTAGAACTCGCGGTGGAAGGTGATGGTCGAGGACCATAAGAGGCCCTGGTCCGGGTGGTTGTGCAAAGGCAGCCACACGTCCATCTGGCGAAACGGCGGCACGTTGAGAGTCGAGGCGCGGGTGCCGTCCCACAGGCCGATCTGCATCGAGCAGGCGGCGAGCCGGTTGAGCTGCTCCTTGAACTGCTTGAGCGTGCCGCGCTCGCCGCCGGTGACCGGAAAACCCATGTCGCGGATGAAGCCCGACATGCTCTGCGCCACCTCGACCTTGGGGCTGCGCTGGCGCACGGCTTCCGTGCAGAGATGCAGCAGCAGGAGCCGCGCCTTCGGGCCGTAGGGCAGCCCCTGCATCTCCATCTCGCCGGTCGACGGGTTGATGAGCCGGCCGGCATTGATGGCGAGCGTGTTGCGGCCGTATTCCCGCGAGACGTTGGTGACGCCCTTCGGCTCGCGATACGGCAGGCCGCAGAGCGCCAGGACCGAGTGGATGTGCTGGATGTTCTCGGGCGCCGCGGGCTCGTTCTCGATCACCTCGCGCACCATGTCGCGGCGGCGCGCGTTGCGGGGCAGCCGGGCACGCTCGGCCGCGGCCTCGGCCTTCAGCTCCACCAGCTTCTCGCGCGCTTCGGACTCGGCGTCGCGCTTGGCCTGGCTGGTGCGCACGAAGGCGAGCGTCGCCTTGTAGGCGACGCTGCCGCGCGCCTTCTCGACGATCTCGATCAGGTCGGGGTCGCGCACGCCCTCGACCGGTTCGAGGACGGGTTGCGGCGGGGTCGTCATCTCCACCAAAGGGCTCCGCACGGGGATGCGCGCCGTCGGGGCGTGCATCGTGACTCTGCATGGCGGAGTCGTAACGCGCGAAACCCGAATCGGCAGAGTCCAAGTCTGCCGATTCCCGAAGCAGAGCACCAGATTCCTGTGAATCTCTGTGTCTAACCGGCGAGTCTTCGACTCGCCGGTTGCGCATGGGATCGAACCTTAATCGGTCTCGTCGCGCGTCTTCGACTCGGCGAAGGCGGCGTAGAGCTGGGGAAGACTCTGGATCAGGTAGGCGGCGAAGTCCGGCTCGACCGTGTCGTCGACGGTGAGCTGGGTGCCCTGGCGGCCGCGCTCGATCCGCACCACCGGCCGGCCGCCGAGATTGGTCCAGACCGCCGGGGTCGGCGCCGGCCGCGGCGCCGGTGCGGTGAGGCCGGCGAGCAGCCGGGCGAAGCGGTCGTCGGAGGATAGCTGCGAAAAATCCGGCGCCGCCAGGATGCGGGCGACCACCTCCCCGGCTCCCTCCCGGGCCAGAGCCTCGACGAGCGCCGTCCAGCGCGGCCGCCCGGCCTTGGGCGCCGGACCCAGAGCCGCCACGACCTCCGCCGGCACCGCCCGGCCGATGCCGATCAGGCGCGACAGCTGGGTCTTCTCGACGGCCAAAGCCGCCATGATGGTGGCGCGGTCGAAGCCGCGATCCTCGAGCGCGATGGCGAACAAAGCCCGCTCGATATAGCTGAGATCGGCCCGGGCCGAGTTCTCCTGGCCTTGCGCGACGACCAGATCCTCGTCGGTGAGCGCCTTGACCACCGCCCGCACCGGCCGGCCGAGCTCGGCCGCCGCGCGCAGGCGGCGATGGCCGTAGGCCACCTGATAGCGTCCCTCCGCGCTCGGATGCGGCCGCACCAGGATCGGCACCTGCTGGCCGCGCTCGCGGATCAGCGCCACGAAATCCGCGTGCTCCTGCGGGTCGCCGGTGAGGCGATCCTTGACGAAGGACCCATCGATGAGGCCCGGGTCTATCTCGACCACCCGGTCGCCGGAGGCGACCATGGCGCGGGCCTCGGCCGCCGCGCTGGCGATGCGCCCGAGGCTGCGGCCCATGGCGCCGACGGCGCCGGAGCGCACCAGGGGGCGCGGCGCCTCGGCGGGCGTCTCCACCGTCTCAGGCAGGTTGCCAGCTGGCAACTCCGTTTGCGCGTCTTGTTGCGGTTCTTGGGAACGGGCGCTCAAGGCCGCGCGGAGGGCATCCTTGCGCTTCATGCCGGCACGCGTCCCCAGGCGCGGTGCATCAGGGCCTCGATCTCGCCGTTCACCCCGTCGAGCGCCTCGATCGCCCGGTCGTAGGTGGCGCGGGTGAAGCTCTCGCGGCCGATCTCGTAGAGCGTCTGCTTCGACAGGCCGGCATCCGAGATCGCGGTCGATTTCAGCATCAGGTGGGTCAGCACCCGCTCGCGGAACAGCGAGCGCATGAAGCCGACCATCTGGGTCTGCGGCGCGTCCGACGGCTCGTAACGAGTCACGACGTAGCGCAGGAAGTCGTAATCGAGGTCGGCGCCGGCCTCCTGCACCACCCCGAGCAGGTCGGAGGCCATCAGCAGGAACTGGCACATCGACATCACGTCGAGCATCTGGGGATGCACCGTCACCAGCATCGCGGTGGCGGCGCAGAGCGCGCCCAGCGTCAGGAAGCCGAGCTGCGGCGGGCAGTCGAGGATCATCACGTCGTAATCGTCGGCGACGCTGCCGAGCGCCGTGGCGATGCGGCCGAAGAACGGCTCGGCGTTGCGATCGGCCAGCACCCGCGGGGTGTCGTGCTCGAACTCCATCAGTTCGAGGTTGCCGGGCACGAGGTCGAGGCCCGGGAAGTAGGTCTTGCGCACCACCTCACTCAGCGGCTTCTGCTCGTCGTCGTGGCGGATCGCGGCGTAGAGGGTCTGGTTGGGGCCGACGTCGAATTCCGGCTGGTAGCCGTGGAGCGCGGTCAGCGAGGCCTGCGGGTCGAGGTCGACGGCGAGCACCCGGTAGCCGCGCAAGGCGAGGTACTGGGCGAGGTGGGCCGCCGTTGTGGTCTTGCCCGACCCGCCCTTGAAGTTCACCACCGCGAGCACCTGGCAATGCTCATCGCCGGAGCGGTGGGGCACGTAGCCCTTCGCCTTCGGGCCGTCATCGAGGAGCTGGCGCAGCTCGTTGATCTGGTCGAGCGTGTAGGAGCGCCGGCCGCCGGGGCCGATCTCAGGCTGCGGTCCCTTGCTCGCCAGCGAGAGCTGGCGCAGGTAGCCGTCCGCGACCCCGATCAGCTTCGCCGCCTCGCCGGAGGAGAACGAGCGCAGCAGCTTGTGCGAGGCCGGCGGGAAGAGGGTGCGCCGCAGCGCGTTCAACTCGTTCGACAGGGCGCCGCCATCGTCGGCGATGATCCGGGTGATCGAGGGACGGTCGGAGATCGCGGCTCTCGCCTGCTCCTGCGGCTGATCGGGCATTTACGGCTTCCAGGCGAATTGCGGAGAAAATCCGTAAGACGATGCCAGCGTGGCCGTGGGGACGCAATCGGTTTTTGGTTAAGATCGATTAACCATCTCGGGACGGACGGAAAGTTGCCAGCTGGCAACCGCGACCCGGCCTGTGCCTCGGTGAGGGAATCTCACGCATGGGTGCGATCTCCTCGATGGTCACCAGCCCGTCGATCGCCTAACCGAGCCACGAGCCTCACGCGGGAGACGGGCAGATGGCGACCCTGGAGACTGTGGCGGACCTGGAACGGGTCTACGGCGCGGTCGGCGAGGCCTCGACCGCGAAGGTCGCCGACCACATCACGCCGCATTATCGGCGCTTCATCGAGGTCGCGCCCTTCGCCGCCCTGGCGACGAGCGGCCCGGAGGGGCTCGATTGCTCGCCGCGCGGCGACCGTCCGGGCTTCGTGAGGGTCGCCGATCCGCGCACGCTTTTGCTGCCCGACCGCCGCGGCAACAACCGGATCGACAGCCTGCGCAACGTCGTGCGCGATCCGCGGGTCGGGCTGATGTTCCTGATCCCCGAGATCGGCAATGCGCTGCGGATCAACGGACGCGCGGTGATCGACGACGATGCGGCACTCTGCGCTTCCTTCGCCGTCGAGGGCAAGGCGCCGCGCACCGTGATGGTGATCCGGGTGGTCGAGGTCTATTTCCAGTGCGCCCGGGCGCTGATCCGCTCCGGCCTGTGGCGGGACGAGGCCCGGGTCGATCCCAAGACCCTGCCGACGCCGGGCCAGATCCTGGCCGAGATGAGCGAAGGCCGCGTCGGCGGCGAGAGCTACGACGCGGCCTGGGCCGAGCGGGCAAAACAGACGATGTGGTGACGAAAAAAAACCCTCCGCGTCACGCGGAGGGCCGGGCCCGATCGAAGGGGAGGGCGGGCCTGACGGGTTCAGGCCGCCTGGATGTCGCGCAGGAAGCCGTCGACCTCGCGCTTCACGTTGAGCGACTGCGTCGCCAGCTCGGCCGCGGCGCTCAGCACCTGCGAGGCGGCGCTGCCGGTTTCACCCGACGAGACCAGCACCCGCGAGACGTTGTGCGATACGTCCCGGGTGCCGCGCGCCGCCTCGCTCGCATTGCGCGAGATCTCGCCGGTGGCGGCGGTCTGCTGCGTGACCGTCGCGGCGATCGCGGCGCTGATCTCGCCCATCCCGGCGATGGTGCGGTTGATCTGCCGCATCGCGTCCGCCACCTGACCGGTGGCGGCCTGGATCGCGCCGATCTGGCCGGTGATCTCGTCCGTGGCCCGGCCGGTCTGGTTGGCGAGTTCCTTCACCTCCGCGGCGACGACCGAGAAGCCGCGGCCGGCCTCGCCGGCCCGGGCCGCCTCGATCGTGGCGTTGAGCGCCAGCAGGTTGGTCTGTGCGGCGATAGTCGAGATGAGGGTGACGGCGGCGCCGATCTGGTCGGCCGCACTGTTCAGGGCCGCCATGGCGGTGCCGGTCGCCGCCGCTTCCTGCGCGGCGTGCGACGCGACATCGTTCGATCGCAGGACCTGCCGCTCGATCTCCTGGAGCGAGGACACCATCTCCTCGGCGGCCGCCGCCACGGTCTGCACGTTGACCGCCGTCTGCTCGGCCGCGGCGCTCGAGGCGACGGCCTGGCCGTTGGTGTCGTCGGCGACCTGGGTCATCGAGCGTGCCGTCGCGTCGAGCTCGGTCGCCGCCGAGGTGACGATCTCCAGCGAGCCGGCGATCGTCCGCTGGAAGTCGGAGACGAGCCGGTCGATGCGGTGCGCGCGCGCCACCCGGCGCTGCTGCTCCGCCTCGCTCTCGCTCATCAGGAGGTCCGCCTGGTGCGCCTTGTCGCGGAAGACTTCGAGTGCCCGGTTGATCCGGCCGATCTCGTCGCCGCGCTCGGTGCCGGTGATCGTCACGTCGTAGCGCCGGTCGATCAGGGCCTGGACCGTCTCGAGGCACCGCTTGAGCGGCGTCCCGATCATGGTCCGGCTCGTCACCACGATGACGCCGACGAGGACGACGAGGATGAGGAGCCCGCCCGCGGCGGTCTCGGCGATGCGCCAGTAGATCGGCCGTGTGAACGCCGCAGCCGGCACGTCCATCACCAGGGCCCAGGTCGTGTTCATGCCCGGCTGGGTGAAGGGGTAGACGAAGCGGACCGAGCCGTCCGGGCTGCCCCGGAGGGTGCGCGGATGCCGGTCGGCCAGGGCGGCAGCGACCTCTTGGCCGCCGATGCCGTCATACTCCTTCATCAGGAGGTCGCCCTGCGGCGGGACGATCCACTTGCGGGCATTCGACAGCAGCAGGACGCGCCCGCCCTCGAACGGGCGCAACGCCGCGAACGCCGCGGCGAGCCCGCTCAAGCGGATATCGACTCCGGCCACTCCGACGACGGTGCCACCGACCTTGAGCGGCGAACTGATCGAGGTGACGAGCTGGCCCTGGTTGGTCACGTAGGGTTCGACGAGGACGCTCCGGCCCGACGTGACCGGGCTCCTGTACCATTCCTCCGTGGCGACGATCGGGAACGTCCCGAAGGCGAGGGTGCCGTCGTCCTGTCGCGTCCAGTACGGGGTGAAGACGCCGTCATCGTTCTCGAAACCGTGTCCGGTCAGGGCCTTCGCCGCCCGTTTGTCGGTGGTGTCGGACATCCAGGCGCCGAAGATGTTGGGGTAATCCTGGATCAGGGCCTTGGTCGCCGCGACGGCGTCGGCCTTGCGGACGCCGTCGCCGCTCAGTTGCCCCGACATCGTCGCCGCGAGGGCTCGGCTGGCGGAGATCGCATCGACGATCGGGATCGAGGTCTCCGCCGTTGTGCTGGCCGCCTTCTCCGCGGCGATCTGCAGGATCTCGCGATTCGTCCGTTCCGCCGCCATCCATCCGGAGATGCCGACGAAGCCGGCCAGGGTCAGGCCGATCGCCGATCCCGTGATCACCATCAAGCGGCTGGACAGGCTGTTCCTGATATTCATCGGTAAAGATCCGGTGGATTTTCCTATTTTGGTTGCATGATTTGGTTGATGAAAGATGAATGATTGAACGGAAAAAATAAAGAAGATGCCTCTACAAGGTAACGTCCAATGCTCCGCTGCGGCAGGGCCCCCTTGGCCGACCGCGGTCGGCGTCCACGGCGGAAAGCCGGAGCGCTCGTACCGCGGCGAGACGTCTCCCGACCCGGACGGGCCGAAGAGGGGATTCCCGACGCCGGATGACTATATCGCCGGACGATACGGGTCCGGTGGGAGCGAGGCCGGGGCACGACCGCAGCGGCGATGGCTGCGCGGGAGCGGACACCGCTCCTGAGCCATGAGCAAGGAGCCGGGCCGGAGGAGCGACAGGAATGGAAAAAACCTTCACCGCCCATGTCGAGGACCGCCCCGGCGCCGGCTGGCTCGCCCGCTTCCGGGACGGGCGGGACGAGGCGGCGCGGTGGTATCTCGGGGAGGGGGCGCCCGAGCGGCCGACGGCCGCGGAGTGCCGTGCGGCGCTCGCGCGCCACATGCCCGAATTCGTGGCCCCTTACGACGACCTGTGCGCGATGGTCGGCGACGACGACCTGGCCCACCGCATCCTCAGCCATTACCGCCCGGCCCCGCACCGGCAGGGATGCAGCCAGGCGGTCTGGCTCGGCGCCGACGGCCCGGCCCTGATCCGCAACTACGATTATCCCCTGACCGTCATCACCGGCCGCATCGAGATGACCGCCTGGGCGGGACGCCGGGTGATCGGGATGGTGCAGCGGCCCTGGGGCGGCTGCCTCGACGGGATGAACGAGGACGGGCTGGTGGCCAGCTGCACGCTGGGCGGCCTCGCCCGGCGCGGCGAGGGCTTCGCCATCATCCAGATGCTGCGCTACGTGCTGGAGACCTGCGGGTCGGTCCGCGAGGGGGTGGCCGCGCTCCGCCGCCTCCCGGCGGTGCAGCTCCACAACGTCACGCTCCTCGACCGGACGGGCGATCACGCGACGGTGTTCCTCGGGCCCCGGCGCGAGCCCGCGGTGACGCGCCAGAGGACCTGCACCAACCACCAGGAGCGGATCCTGCCCGCCTCCCGCTCAGCGCTACGCCAGCGGGTGCTGGAGGAGGCCCTCGACGATCCGTCGACGACCCTCGCGACGCTGGCCGCGCGCTTCTTCGAGGCGCCGCTCTACTCGCGCAAGCTCAGCTTCACCACGGCCTACACCGCCCTGTACCGGCCGGAGGCGGGCCGCGTCGATTACCTCTGGCCCGGCCACCGCTGGAGCCAGGGCTTCGACCGGTTCGAGGAGGGGGCCTATACCCACGATTACGGTGCGCTGGAGCCGTGATCCGTCGCGGCCCCGCCACGATCACGCCTGCTCCCCCGCCCGCACCTGCGGCAGCACCTGCTCCGGCGGGCCCGAGGCGACGATCCGTCCGCCCTCCAGCACGTGCACGGTATCGGCGCCCGCGAGGCTGGTGAGGCGGTGGGCGATCATGATGAGCGTGCGGGTGCCGGCAAGCCCCTGCACCGCCCGCATCACCACCCCCTCGGTCTCGCTGTCGAGGGCGGAGGTCGCCTCGTCGAACACGATCACGTCGGGGTCGTGGTAGAGCGCCCGGGCGATGCCGATGCGCTGGCGCTGGCCGCCGGAGAGCCGGGCGCCGCGCTCGCCGACGCGGGTGGCGTAGGCCTCCGGCAGGGCGGCGACGAAGTCGTGCGCACCGGCGAGCCTGGCCGCCCGCTCCACCGCCGCCGGGTCGATCGTGTCGAGGCCGAAGGCGATGTTCTCCGCGATGGTGCCGTCGATCAGGAAGATGTCCTGCGGGACGTAGCCGATGCGGTTCTGCCAGGCCGGCAGGGTGGCGGCATCGAGCGTCACGCCATCGACGGCGATGCGGCCGGTGGTCGGATGCAGGAAGCCGAGGATCAGGCCGATCAGCGTCGACTTGCCCGAGCCGGTGCGGCCGACGAGGCCGACCGTGGTGTGGGCCGGAATCGTCAGAGTGACACCCGAGAGCGCCGGGCGGCCGGGCTCGTAGTCGAATCCAAGGCGATCAAGGCGGATCGCCTCGCGGAACGGCAGGCGCTCGGGGGGCCGGGGGAGCAGGGGGCGCTCGCCCGCGAGCCCGTCGACCACCAGCCGCACCGCTGGCAGGGTGAAGCGCAGGAGCGCCAGCGCGTTGAACACGTTCTGGAAGGCCGGCAGCATCCGGTAGCCCGCGAAGGCGAAGAGGCCGAGCAGCGGCAGGATGCCGGCGGTGTCGAGCCCCTGCGAGAGCGCGAACAGCACCACCACGATCACGCCGCCGAAGGCGAGCGCCTCGATGACGAAGCGCGGCAGCTGCCCGGTGAGCAGGCTCTCGGCGCTCGCTTGCGCATAGGTGCGGGCGGGGGCCTCGAACCGGCTCGCGAAGGCCTGCGCCCGGCCGTAGAGCTTCAGTTCGGTGAGGCCGCCCAAGGTCTCGTGCACCACCTGGAACCGGCCCGCATTGCCGGCCACGGCCCGGGCGCCGATGCGGGCGAGCCGCGCCCGCACCACCAGGAAGATGCCGACATAGAGCCCGCCGAAGCCGGCGCCGAGGATCAGCGCCAGGCGCGGCGACACCACGAGCAGGAAGGCGATGACGGCGAGCGCCGAGGTCGCCCGCGAGGCGATGACGGTGGCCGGCGTCAGCACGCCGACGACGAGGCGGTCGGTCTCGCTCAGGATCGTCTTGGCGAGCTCGGCGCTGTTGGCGGTGGTGAAGAACAGCCGCTCCCGGTCGATCGTGCGAAACAGCAGGCGGCGGGCGAAGCCGTAGCCGACGCTGTGGCTGAAGCGCAGCTGGGCGTAGGTGAGCCCGGCATTGACGCAGGAGGTGGTGAGGATGGCGAGAAGCGCCGCCAGCCCGACCACGATCAGGAAGGTGCGGTCGTCGGTCAGGCCCAGACCGTCGCGAAGGGCGCCGAGCGCCGGGACCCGCGCCGCCGCGCCGGGATCGCCGACCAGCGTCAGGAACGGCACCACCGAGGCGACGCCGACCACTTCGAGCAGGGCGGCGAGCGCCAGCCCGGCTCCGATCAGCCCGGCGCGGCGGCGCTCGCGCGGGGTCATGGCGCGGAGGAGGTCGATCAATGCGCGCATGGGGCGGGATTCGAGAGGGGAGGGGAGGGGGTCATGCGGTCCTGTCGGGCGCCGCTCGCATCCAGCTGGCGCGGGTTCTCTCCTCTCCCCGACAGATCCCGGGCTTGCCCGGAATCTGCATGCGAAGAACGAAGTCGGACAAGCCCGACTTCGTTGCGGGGAGAGGGCCGTGTCGACGTCCAGGAGACACGGCAAGCGGAGGCGTAGCCGAAGCGAGGGTGAGGGGGCGGTTCCGGAGGAGCCTCATCCGGCATCACCCCCTCACCCTCGCGGCGAACCTGTGGTTCGCTGCGCGGGCTCCCTTCGCACCCGGCAAGGGGTGCGAAGGCCTCTCCCCGCCCGCGGGGAGAGGGGGAAACCCGCACGATCCGGCGCGTGAATTCGATCGGCCCGCTCCGCCCTCAGAACATCCGCGCGGTCGCGAGCGGCACCGCGACGAGGTCGAGGGCCGCCACCGCGGTAGCGATGACGAAGGCCCAGCGCAACCCGGAGACCCCGGCGGGACGCGGTGCGGCGGCGAGGACGAGCATCGGGATCAGCGGCAGGAAATAGCGCCCCTGCGGCCCGTCGATCCGCACCTCGCCGACATTCGTCCAGGACAGGTACTGCGAGATGGCGACGAGCCAGGCGGTGACGAGGGCCGCGGTCACGAGCAGCGCCAGGTCGATCCCGCGCAGCCGGATGCTTCGCCCGCACAGGACCGCGAGCCCGGCGAGACCGGCGCCCCAGGCCGCGTACACGACGGCCGGCAACGGCTTGTCGGCCCAGCCGAAGAGGCCGATCGCGCCGGCGGCGAGCGTCAGGGCGCGCTTGACCGCGAACAGGCACTGTGCCGGCAGGGTGAGGAGCAGGCCGGGATGATCGAGCAGGATCCGGGCCTGCGCCCCCGTGTCGGTGCCGAGGAAAGGCGCCGGGCGCGGGCCGGGCCAGAGCGGGCCGGCCTCGTAAGCCAGACGCGGCACCGGCGTCGCGATGCGGGTCGTGACGAGGAGGGTCCAGGCGATGCCCGGCAGCACCGCCAGCACGGCGATTCCGACCCGGCGCCAGAAGAGCGGGTTCACCCAGAAACGCAGCGGCAGCGGCACCAGCAGCATCGCGGCGATCGCCGCATAGGGCGGCTTGGCCAGCACCACCAGGGCGATCAGGAGGGCGGCCACGCCTCGGCGCCACGATTCCTCCCCGGTCAGCAGCGCGGCGGCGAGCGCGCAGGCGGCGATCATCAGGGCGTCTTGGTTGGGGGACGCGGCGAGCGACAGGCTCATCGGCAGGACCAGGACCCCGAAGAGGAGGGGACGGCCGCGCCGGGCCAGCGCCAGAGCCGCGAGCCCGAGGGCACCGTAGGCCGCCCCATTGGCGAGCCGCCCGAGGAGGGCCGCCTTGGCCGGCGTGAGCCCGAGCGCCTGCCCGAGGCCGATCCCGAGGGCGGCCGGGACGTAGAAGCCCGGGAAGTAGGTGCCGATGGTGTAGAGCGGCAGGAAGGCCGGGCGGCCGGGCGCCGGCATCGGCTCGGGCTCCGGAATCTTGTCGGGCGCGAGCGCCCGGCTGCGGCTCAGGACCTCCCAGGCCGGATCGACGGTGACGCCGACGGCCGGGCGGCTGACGCCGTCGGAATAGGTCACGGTCTCCCGGTGGCCGACGACCTGGCCGTCGAGGAGGGCCACCGCCCGCAGCAGGTGGGCGGATTCGTCCGCCACCTCGCCGAAGGGCACGAGGACGGCGAGGAGCAGGCAGAGCGGCAGGCCGAGGGCCGCGAAGGCCGCGCACCAGACCCGTGGCCCCGTCCAGTCGATGGGACCCGTCACGGCTGCTCGCCCGCGAGGCGCCCGGCGAGGCGCTTGAGCTTGCGCACCAGCAGCACGGTGGCGCCCAAGCCGAGGACGAGGATGCCGCCGCGCAGCCACTCCGCCTCGCCGGCGAGCGCGGTACGCCCGAGCGCGCCCAGCATCACGTAGACGAGGAGCGCCGGCAGCGCCGCCAGGGTGCCGAGCAGGTAATCGGCGAGCCGCACGCTGCTCAGGCTGAGCGCGTAGCTCGTCGGCGCGAACGGCATCACCGGGGAGAGCCGCATCAGGCAGACGAGGCGCCAGCCCTCCGCCGCCACCGAGCGGTCGAGGGCGGCGACCCAGCGCCCGCCGGTGAGGAAGCCGGGCCGGCGCCCGCGCAGCAGCCCCCGGCCGATCCAGAAGCTCAGCAGCGCTCCCGCCATCGTGCCGGCCGCCGCCGCGGCGAAGCCCGCACCGAGGCCGAGCAGCGTGCCGGCGGCGATGCCGAGCAGCGAGGCCGGCAGCACGCCGCTCGCCGCGATCAGGGCCTGGGCCGCGACCAGCACCATCGGCCCGGCGGCGCCCTGGCGCTCGCACAGGGCCGAGAGCCAGGCCACCATGTCCCCCGGCGTGCCGGGCGCCACCAGGCCGAGCCCGAGGGGCAGGAACGCCAGGGTGGCGAGGCCGGCCAGAATGCCCGCGGAGGCCAGGGTGCGGCGCGTCACGGCCGCGCCTGCACGGGCTTGGGGGCAGCGGGCCCGAAGAGCGGATCGGCCCTGAGGCCCCAGCGGTGCAGCCGGTAGACGAGCGAGGTCTTCAGCACGCCGAGGCCGTAGACGACGCTGCGGCGGAAGTTGATCGAGGAGGCCTCGGCGAAGTAGCGCGTCGGGCAGGAGATTTCGCCGATGCGGAATTCGGCGTCCATCGCCTGGGCCAGCATCTGGTTGTCGAAGACGAAATCGTCCGAGCAGCGGTCGAGGGGCAGTGCCTCCAGCACCGGGCGGCTCCAGGCGCGGTAGCCGCTGTGGTACTCCGACAGCTTCTGCCCCATCAGGATGTTCTGCACGAAGGTGAGGCCGCGATTGGCGACGTACTTGTAGAGCGGCATGCCGCCGACGAGCGCCCCCTTGCCGAGGATGCGCGAGGCCAGCACCGCGTCGTACTCGCCCGAGACGATCATCGAGGCCATCGCGGTGACGAGGCGCGGGGCATATTGGTAATCGGGGTGGAGCATCACCACGATGTCGGCGCCGCGGGCGAGCGCCGTGCGGTAGCAGGTCTTCTGGTTGCCGCCGTAGCCGCAATTCCGCGGATGGCGCACGACCGTCAGGCCGAGCTCGCCGGCCACCGCCACGGTGTCGTCGCGGCTGGCATCGTCGACCAGGATGACGTCGTCGACGATGTCGAGGGGGATTTCGGCATAGGTGCGCCGCAAGGTCGCCGCGGCATTGTAGGCCGGCAGGACGACGGCGATCTTCTTACCGTGAAGCATGGAGAGGTCCGAACTTGCCGCGAGAGCCGTACCCGGCGGGGATGCTCTCAGGTCACTGTTACCGCTTCGTCTCCGGCGCGGCGGTCTTCCCGCCATCGCCTGAAGCTCTAGGCAGTCCCGCGCCGGGTTGCCAGGGCGACGACTGGGCCTGCGCGCGATTGTCCGCGGGCTGTTGCCGGAAAACCGTAGGGCAGGGGGCTCATCGGCGAGGTCTCACCGGCAATCGCTCATCGGGTGCCGATCGCCCGCATCAGGCCGGGCAGCGCCCGGGCGAGCAGGCCCGCCCCGCGCACGATCTCGCCGGCCTCTTCCCGCGAGCGCCGCGCCAGCGCCTGGACGAGGCGCAGCGGCACCTGCGCGCCGAAGGCCGTCGCCACGAGCGCCAGCGCCGTCGCCCGGCCGTGGTGCTTGGCGGCGTAGCGGATCTGGCTCTCGAGGAAGCAGGCCAGCCGATGGGCCTTGGCCGCCCGGGTAGTGCCCTGGCCCTCGTGCCGCACGGTGATGCCGGCGAGGTGGCGTACGGCAAGGCCCGCATCCCAGGCCCGGGCGCAGAGATCGACATCCTCGTAATAGACGAAGAACCGCTCGTCGAAGCCGCCGAGCGCCGTGAAGAGCGAGCGCCGGATCATCAGGAAGGCGCCCATCACCTGATCCACCGCCCGGTCCTCGCCATGATCCCACTCGGTCATGAAATGGGAGGGCACCAGCCGCGCCCGGTCGAGGAGGAGCGCCTGGCCGACCAGCGAGACGGCGCTCGGCCGCCTCGCGCAGGAACGCTGCACGCGGCCCGCCTCGTCGAGGAGCTGCGCGCCGACGATGCCGGTGCCCGGCTCCGCCATCAGGGCCGCATGCGCCCCGGCGAGGCTCTCGCCCGTGACCCGCGCATCGGGGTTGAGGAACAGGATCGCGGGCGCCTGCCCCCGCGCCGCCCCGGCATTGCAGGCCCGGCCGAAGCCCTGGTTGTCGGGATTGGCGATCACCGCCGGGCCGTGTCGCAAGGACGGCAGGTCCTTGAGCGAGCCGTCGCGCGAGGCGTTGTCGACGACGACGACCCGCAAGGAGAGGGTGTTTCCGAGGTGGCTTTCCGCCGCCGCCAGGCTGGCGAGGCAGGCTCGCAGCAGGGCGCCGCCGTTCCAGTTGACGATCACCACGTCGAGGGCGGCGTCCGGAGCGGTCTCGGTCATGACGGGTCTTTCGGCAATGCTTGCGGCAGTCCCGGCGGCCGCCCGAGCCGGCCGCGCAGGCCGTCGAGCGCCGCGCCGCAGAGATGGGCGAGCACGCCGGGGCGGTAGCCGGAATCGGCCCAGTAGAGCAGGGCCTGGAGCGGCAGGTAGGCGGCCTGCCGCGTCTTCCAGCGCCGGGGCACGTGCGGCAGCCGCCAGGCATAGACGCTGTTGCGCAGGTAGGCCCCCATCCGGAACAGCGGCTGGCGCGGCATCTCGATGCCGAGAAGCCGGGAGCGGATCACCCCGGCGCCGACCCGGTGGGGCAGGGCGGTGCCCGTCTCCATCCAGCAGCCATAGCCGAGGCTCCAGGCGCGGAAGCACCATTCGAGGTCGACGCCGTCGATGAAGAAGTCGTCCCGGAACGGGCCGATCCGCGCATAGGCCGCGAGATCGACGAGCGAGCCGGAGGTCGCCAGGAACTCGACCGGCACGAGGGAGCCGTAATCCGGGAATTCCGGCCGACGCGGATAAGCCGGCGCCTTGCGGCCGGGTGCCGCTTCGGGACGCGGGCCGACCACGGCCGGCGGCAGGCTCAAACTCCGCAGCCGCGCCAGCGCGGCTTCCAGCTCCGAGACCTGCCCGGGCGTGAAGACCGCATCCTGGTCGAGGAGGAGCACCTGGGTCGCGCCGGCCTCGATCGCCGCCCGGGCGATGGCGTCGAGGGCGCCGCCGATTCCGATATTCTCCCCCGCCGACAGCACCCGGGCGCCGCACCCGGCGAGATGGGCCGCGTCGTCCGCGGGCAGGCCGCCATTGTCGAACACGATGGTCAGGCGCGATTCCGCCTCGATACGGGCGCGCAGGGCCGCGAGCTGCGCCGCATCCGGGCGGAACACGGTGATGCCGATGGCGACGGGGGAGGAGGGCAGGATCGTCTCGGCGAAGGGCTGGAGCACGCCCGCAACCGGCGCGGCGTCGGGATGGATCATCGGTGACCTCGTCGCCGTAGGGCTGCCGGGCCGGGCGGGTCAATACGCCGCCGCGGCAGCGAAATTGCGGCGGCCGGCTGATGGATATGTGGGAAAAATACCCACGTCAAGCGGATCGACTGGCATGGAATTCGTGCCGGCATCGGCCGGCCTACCGACAGTCGACCAAGCGAAAGCCGGTTTCGTTTGGGTGAGGGATTCCCTATCGTGACGCCGCAATGGTTTACGATTTCGACACCATACACCGTCCTGCCACGTGGCGGCGCCTGACCGGGCCCCTGGAGACGGCCTCCGACGCCCTGGTGCGGGTCGACGAGCGCCTCGTCCGGGCCGAGCCGGTGCTCGCCGACGGCGCCCGGGCGCGGGCGCACCTGCTCGACGCCCAGGCCGCCCTGCATCTCGACGGCGAGCTCGTCGCACTCGAGGATCTGGTGCTGCACGAGGCGGCGATGGATGTGCGCCGGCCGACGCTCGCCCTCGGGCGCGCCGTCGCGGTGCTGGCCGAGCGCCGCCGCCTCGCCGCTGCGGCTCCGGGCCGGGCTTTCCCGGGCGCCGGCTGGGCGCTGACGGCTGGAACCGTGCCGGAGGACGAGGACGACGAGCCCGACCCGGACGCGATGGCGGAGGCGGACTTCGCCGCCATCGACCAGTTGCTCGCCCGTACCCGCCGCACCCTGGCGGATCACGCGGCGGGCGCACCGGCCCGGCGCTCCGCACCCGACGATCCCGGGACCGCCTGGCACAACATCCTCGACGAGGCCCGCGACCTCCCGGCCGTGCTGGCGGCGGCGATCGCCCTCGATGCCTGGCTGGTGCTCGATCCCGCTCCGCGCGCGGGCCATCGCGGACCCCTCGCCGCGGCCGCCCTGCTGCGGGCCCGGGGCAAGGCCGGTGCCCACCTGCCGGCCCTGGCGCTGGGCCTGCGCGAGAGCCGGGTGCGCTGGTCGCGGGCGCTGCCGCTCACCGATCGCCTCGCCGGCCTCCTCGGCGCGGTCGAGGCCTCCGCCCGCCTCCTCGGGCGCGACCTCGACCGCCTGGCGCTCGCCCGCGAGGTGATGCTGCGCGCCTGCACCGGCAAGCGCCGGACCTCGCGCCTGCCGCACCTCGTCGACCTGTTCGTCGGCACACCCCTCGTCACGGTGGCGAGCGCCGCCCGGGCGCTGTCGGTCACGCCGCAGGCGGTGGAGGCGATGCTGGCGGAACTGGGATCGGCGCGGCCGCGGGAATTGACGGAGCGGCGGCGGTACCGGGCGTGGGGGATCGTTTGAAGAGATTTATTGTTTGCATCTGACGATTTGATACGGAATCCGGAAGATCACTTCCGGATTCCGTATCATCAGCCCGCGCGGCGCCTGAGCGGAGCCGCTTTCCGCATCGCGAAGCGATCAATCGGAAAGCGTATGACACCCGCCGAGTCATTCCGGGACCGCGTAAGCGGAGCCCGGAATCCAGAGCCGCAGGTGGAGTAGGATGGAGCGGGTTGCGACTCGCCTTTTTCTGAAACAGCCGCGGTTCTGGATTCCGGGATCCGCCGCGCGGCCCCGGAATGACGCGGTGGTTGTCAATATTGTCGAAGAAAATTAGACAGGACCTATGACAAAGCGGGTCGTCGCATCGATGCCAGGAACCCGTCGGCATCGAAATCTTCGAACCCAAAGCTGGCCTCGCCCTCGATCAACGCTGCCCGCAGCCCGTCGCGCGCGGTGTCGTGCGCTTCGAGCAAGCGCAAACCCGCCTCGATGACCTCCCCGGCCGAGGCAGAGCGGCCGCTGGCGATCCGACGGTCGATGAACGCGACGAGATCGTCGTCGAGCGTGATCGTCAGGGTCCGTGTCATGATCCACCTCCGCCTGCGATCGTAGCAGACGGCACAGCCCCCGGACGATCGATCCCGCCCGATTGCGCCCGCCCCCGCTTGCCCCGACAATGCCCGCCCCCGCGGCTCCCCGCGGGCAAGAACAAGGCATGCGCGTCGTGATCGACCAGGTTTCCCAGCGCCAGCAGGACATCCTCGCCCTCGCCCGCCTGCACGGGCGGGTCAGCGTCGAGGATCTGGCGGCGCGGTTCGAAGTGACGCCGCAGACGATCCGCAAGGACCTGAACGAATTGTGCGACAGCCGGCTGCTGTCGCGCATCCATGGCGGTGCCGTGGTGGCCTCGGGCGTCGAGAACGTGTCCTACGAGGCCCGCCGCCTCGTCGCCCATGGCGAGAAGCGGGCGATCGGCGAGGCGGCGGCCCGGCTCATCCCCAACAACGCCTCCCTGTTCATCAATATCGGCACCACCACCGAGGAGGTGGCGCGCGCGCTCGGCGACCACGAGGATCTGCTGGTCATCACCAACAACCTCAACGTCGCGACCCTGCTCTACCGCCACCCGAAGATGAGCCTGATCGTCGCCGGCGGGCCGGTGCGGCGGGCCGACGGGGCGGTGATCGGCTCGGCGGCGGTCGATTTCATCAACCAGTTCAAGGTCGATTACGCGGTGATCGGCGTCTCGGCGATCGACGAGGACGGCACGCTCCTCGATTTCGACTATCGCGAGGTCAGGGTCGCCCGCGCCATCATCGAGAATGCCCGCCGGGTGATCCTGGTCGCCGACAAGCTGAAGCTGGAGCGCTCGGCGCCGATCCGGGTCGGCCACCTGCGCGAGCTCGACTCCTTCGTCACCGACGCGCTGCCCTCCGCGGTCTTGAGGGAGATGTGCGCGGCCCACCGCGTCCAACTGGTCGAGGCGGGCTTGAACGCGCACGAGACCTCCGACGCCGCGGAATAGCCGAAACCGCAAGGCACTCGAACCGAAAGCATCGGACTTTCGTTCGCACCTTCCTCTTTTCGGTTTCGCTTGCGCCTGCGTCTGGCTGCGGCTAGATTCGCGCCAGGATGCAAACGAAAGAGCCGAATGGCTCCGACAGGGAGGTGGCTTTGGCCCCCAGGCAGCAGCCCGGCGACGAGCGCGGGGTGTTCGACCTCGCGGTGATCGGCGGCGGCATCAATGGCTGCGGCATCGCCCGCGACGCGGTCGGCCGCGGCGCCTCGGTGGCGCTGTTCGAGCAGAACGACCTGGCGAGCGGCACCTCCTCGACCTCGACCAAGCTGATCCATGGCGGCCTGCGCTACCTCGAACACTACGAGTTCCGCCTGGTCCGCGAGGCCCTGATGGAGCGCGAGGTGCTGTGGGGCATGGCGCCCCACATCGTCTGGCCCCTGCGCTTCGTGCTGCCGCACCATTCGGGCTTGCGGCCCGGCTGGCTCCTGCGCCTCGGCCTCCTGCTCTACGACAACCTCGGCGGCCGCAAGCGCCTGCCCGGCACCCGCACCCTCGACCTCACCCGGGATCCCGCCGGCGAGCCGCTCAAACCCGGCTTTCGCCGCGCGTTCGAATATTCGGATTGCTGGGTCGAGGATTCGCGCCTCGTGGTGCTGAACGCCCGCGACGCCGCCGAGCGCGGCGCGATGATCCGCACCCGCACCCGGGTCGTCACCGCCGCCCGCGCCGGGGGGCTGTGGGAACTGACGGTCGAGGACCGCCAGACCGGCGCCCGCGATACCGTGCGGGCCCGCACCCTCGTCAATGCCGCCGGTCCGTGGGTGGCGAACGTGCTCACCGGCGTGGCGAGGGCCAACTCCACCGAGGGCGTGCGTCTCGTCCAGGGCAGCCACATCGTGGTGCGCCGCCTGTTCCAGCACGACCGCGCCTACATCTTCCAGAATGCCGACCAGCGCATCATCTTCGCGATCCCCTACGAGCGCGACTTCACGCTGATCGGCACCACCGACCGCGACTACACGGGCGACCCCGCCGACGTGAAGGCGAGCGAGGAGGAGATCGCCTATCTCTGCGCCGCGGCGAGCGAATATTTTCGCGAGCCGGTCACCCGCGACGAGGTGGTGTGGACCTATTCCGGCGTGCGCCCGCTCTACGACGACGGCGCCTCGAAGGCCCAGGAAGCCACCCGCGACTACGTGCTGACCCTCGACGCGCCGGAGGGCCAGCCGGCGATGCTCTCGGTCTTCGGCGGCAAGATCACCACCTATCGGCGGCTGGCCGAATCGGCCCTCGACCGGCTGAAGGACCACCTGCCGGCGGCCGCCAAGGCGCCGTGGACCGCTGGCGCGGTCTTGCCAGGTGGCAACTTCCCGAAGGAGAGCTACGACGACGTGGTGGCCGGGCTCGCGCGCCAGCATCCGGGAATCCCCGAGACGCTGATCGCCCGGCTGGTGCGGGCCTACGGCACCGATGCCCGCGAGATCCTGAGCGGGGCGCGCGGACTCGCCGATCTCGGCCGGCTCTTCGGCGCCGACCTCACCGAGCGCGAGGTGCGCCACCTGATGCGGCGCGAATGGGCGGTGAGCGCCGAGGACGTGCTCTGGCGCCGCTCGAAGCTCGGCCTTAGGGTCGCCCCCGCCGAGGCCGCCGCCCTCGACGACTACATGCGCCGCGCCGCTGCCACGTCCGACGCGGCCTAACCAAGAAGAGACGGGAGGGCGCCATGACCCTGATCCTGGAGAACGTCACCAAGCGGGTCGGCCCCGAGACGCATATCCGCGACGTGAGCCTCGCCCTGCCCAAGGGCTCGCTCAACGTGCTGCTCGGCCAGACCTTGGCCGGCAAGACCACCCTGATGCGCCTGATGGCCGGGCTCGAGGCGCCGAGCGAAGGACGGATCATCGCCGACGGCAAGGACGTGACCGGGCTGCCGGTGCAACGCCGCAACGTCGCGATGGTCTACCAGCAATTCATCAACTACCCCTCGCTCTCGGTCTACGAGAACATCGCTTCGCCGATGCGGGTCGCGGGTGTCGCGAAGGGCGAGATCGAGGCGCGGGTGCAGGAGGCGGCGGGATTGCTGCGGCTGACGCCCTACCTCAAGCGCAAGCCGCTCGAACTCTCGGGCGGCCAGCAGCAGCGCACCGCCATCGCCCGGGCCTTGTGCAAGCGCGCCGACCTCGTGCTGATGGACGAGCCGCTGGCGAACCTCGACTACAAGCTGCGCGAGGAACTGCGCGAGGAATTGCCGCGCATCTTCGCCGCCACCGGCGCGATCTTCGTCTACGCCACCACCGAGCCGGCCGAGGCCCTGATGCTCGGCGGGCGCACCGCCACCCTGCACCAGGGCCGCGTCACGCAGGTCGGCCCGACGCCGGACGTCTACCGCCGGCCCCAGGACCTCGTCACCGCCAAGGTCTTCTCCGATCCGCCGCTCAACACGCTTCCCGTGACGAAGACCGGCGGCCGGATCCTGCTTCCCACCGGCGGCCAGGTCCGGGCGACCGGCCCGCTCGCCAGTGTGCCGGACGGCGCCTACACGATCGGCTTTCGCGCCCATCACCTCGCCCTCGATCCCCTGCCGGGGGAGGCGATCGCGCTGCCGGCCACCGTCTCGGTCGCCGAGATCACCGGCTCGGAGAGCTACGTCCACGTCGATGCCGGCGAGAGCCGCCTGATCGCGCTGGTGGCCGGCGTGCGCCGGCTGGAGCCCGGCACGGCGGTGACCGCCACTCTCGACCCCCGCCATGCCCTGGTGTTCGACGCAAGCGGCCGCACGGCCGCCCTCGACCTGCCCGTGGCGGCCTGACGCAAGAGGGGATCCATGGCCCGCATCACCCTCGATCATCTCGCCCACGCCTACGGCCCGAACCCGCAGGGGCCGCAGGATTACGCGCTCAAGGAAATCGACCACGTTTGGCGCCAGGGCGGGGCCTACGCGCTGCTCGGCCCTTCCGGCTGCGGCAAGTCCACGTTGCTCAACATCATCTCGGGCCTCGTGGTCCCGACCCGCGGCCGCATCCTGTTCGACGACCGCGACGTCACCACGGTGCCGACCGAGGGGCGCAACATCGCTCAGGTGTTCCAGTTCCCGGTCGTCTACGACACCATGACGGTGCGGGAGAACCTGGCCTTCCCGTTGAAGAACCGCCGCGTGGCGCCGGCCACCATCCGGTCGCGGGTGGAGGAGATCGCCGGTCTCCTCGACCTGACCCGGGTGCTCGACCGCCGCGCCAACAACCTGACGGCGGATATGAAGCAAAAAATCTCGCTCGGCCGGGGCCTCGTGCGCCCGGACGTGGCGGCGATCCTGTTCGACGAGCCGCTCACCGTCATCGACCCGCACCTGAAATGGCAGCTGCGCTCGACCCTCAAGGAGCTTCACCGCAAGCTCGACCTGACGATGATCTACGTCACCCACGACCAGACCGAGGCGCTGACCTTCGCCGATACGGTGGTGGTGATGCATGACGGTGCGGTGGTGCAGACCGGCACGCCGGACGAATTGTTCGAGCGGCCGGCCCACACCTTCGTCGGCCACTTCATCGGCTCGCCGGGGATGAACCTGCTGCCCGCCCAGGTGCAGGGTGCGACCGCGACGATCGAGGGCCACGCCATCCCGCTCGCCCGGCACTATTCCGACCTGCCGAAGGGCAAGCGCATCGAGCTCGGCGTCCGGCCGGAATACGTGCATCTCGCGCCGAAGGGCCTCGGGCTCCCGGTGCAGGTCAAGCGCATCGACGATATCGGCCGCCAGCGCCTCGCCCGGGTCGAACTCGGCGGCCGGCCGCTCGTCGCCACGGTGGCGGAGGGCCAGAGCCTCGATGGAACGGAAGCGGCGCTGACCCTCGATCCGCGCCAGATCCACATCTACGCCGACGGCGCCCTGGTGCCCGGGGAGGCCGCATGACCAAGACCGTCAACCAGAAGGCCTGGCTCCTCGTTCTGCCGGTCTTCGCCGTCGTCGCCTTCTCGGCGGTGCTGCCGCTGATGACCGTGGTCAACTACTCGTTCCAGGACACGTTCGGGAACAACCAGTTCTTCTGGAACGGCCTCGGCTGGTTCCAGGAACTGCTCGACCCGTCGACCCAGTTCGGCGAGCGCTTCTTCGATTCGCTGTGGCGCAACCTCCTGTTCTCCGCGATCATCCTGGCGATCGAGGTGCCGCTCGGCATCGCGGTGGCCCTGTCGATGCCGCGGGAGGGCCGCTCGGTCGCCTTCTGCCTCGTGCTGATGGCCCTGCCGCTCCTCATCCCGTGGAACGTCGTCGGCACGATCTGGCAGGTCTTTGCCCGCACCGATATCGGGCTCCTCGGCGCGACCCTCAACAGCCTCGGCATCGACTACAACTACGCCGGCTCGGCGCTCGCCGCCTGGGTCACCATCGTGACCATGGATGTCTGGCACTGGACCAGCCTCGTCGCGCTCCTGTGCTACGCGGGTCTCAAGTCGATCCCCGACGCCTATTACCAGGCTGCCCGCATCGACGGGGCGAGCCAGTGGGCGATCTTCCGCACGATCCAGCTGCCGAAGATGCGCCGCGTCCTGCTGATCGCCGTGCTGCTGCGCTTCATGGATTCGTTCATGATCTACACCGAGCCCTTCGTGCTCACCGGCGGCGGGCCCGGCAACGCCACGACCTTCCTGTCGATCGACCTCGTCAAGCTGGCTTTGGGTCAGTTCGATCTCGGCCGGGCGGCGGCGATGTCGCTGGTCTACAACCTCATCATCCTGAGCGTCTGCTGGGTGTTCTACACCGTGATGACCAACGTGGACGCCGGCAACCGCACGGTGCTGGCCGACGATCCGGCCGATGCGGCCGCCGCCGGCAGCTTGGCCCCCGCCACCACCATCCCGCTCGACCGGAGGGCCGCCTGATGCGCCCGCGCCATGTCGTGATGACGCTCTACCTCCTGTTCCTGATGGTCCCAATCTACTGGCTCGTGAACATGAGCCTGAAGACCAACCAGGAGATCAATTCCGGCATGACGCTCTGGCCGCATGCCATCACGTTCGACAACTACATCCGGATCTTCACCGATCCGAGCTGGTACGGCGGCTACCTGAACTCGCTGTCCTACGTGGCGATCAACACCGTCCTGTCGATCGGGCTCGCTTTGCCGGCGGCCTACGCCTTCTCGCGCTACAGCTTCATCGGCGACAAGCACCTGTTCTTCTGGCTGCTGTCGAACCGGATGGCGCCCCCGGCGGTGTTCGCGCTTCCCTTCTTCAACCTCTACTCGGCGGTCGGCCTGTTCGACACGCCCTGGGCGGTGGCGCTCGCCCATTGCCTGTTCAACGTGCCGCTGGCGGTGTGGATTCTCGAAGGCTTCATGTCCGGCGTGCCGCGCGAGATCGACGAGACCGCGGCGATCGACGGCTATTCCTTCCCGCGCTTCTTCGTAAAGATCTTCATGCCGCTGATCGCGTCGGGCATCGGCGTCGCCGCCTTCTTCTGCTTCATGTTCTCCTGGGTCGAGCTTCTTCTGGCGCGTACCCTGACCTCGGTCGACGCCAAGCCCATCGCCGCCACCATGACCCGCACGGTCTCGGCCGCCGGCATGGATTGGGGCCTGCTCGCAGCGGCCGGCGTGCTCACCATCGTGCCGGGCGCCCTCGTGATCTGGTTCGTGCGCAACTACATCGCCAAGGGCTTCGCCCTCGGGCGGGTGTGATCGGGGAGAGCCAGTCCGATGCTCGATTTCGCCTGGATGGCCTGGACCTGGCAGACCGCCACCTTCTTCGCGGTCATCGCCGGCCTGCTCGCCCTGATGACCGCTTTGGCTTTGTGGCGCCCGGAGACCGAGAAGGTCGGGATCCTGCGCATCCCCACCACCCGGGGCGACCGGCTGTTCCTGACGCTGGTCGGCACCGCCTTCATCAATCTCGCCTGGCTCGGCCTCGTCGGCCCGAGCCTGGAATGGGCGCTCGCGCTCTCGCTCGTTTACGGGGCGGTGATGTTCCGCTTCGCTTGAGACAACCCGTCGCCACGTCCGGCAGCCAGCCGGCATCAGGCGGGTCGAGTACCACCAGAGGGAGGACTACCATATGAAACGCCATTCTCTGCTCACGGCCGCGAGCGCGCTCGCGCTCAGCCTCGCCGCCGGCCACGCCTTTGCCGGCATGGAGGAAGCCAAGCGCTGGGTCGACACCGAGTTCCAGCCCTCGACCCTGTCGAAGGACGAGCAGCTCAAGGAGATGCAGTGGTTCGTCGATGCGGCGAAGCCCTTCGCCGGCATGGAGATCAACTTCGTCTCCGAGACGCTGACCACGCACGAATACGAGGCCCGCACCCTGGCGAAGGCCTTCACCGAGATCACCGGGATCAAGGTGCGCCACGACCTCCTGCAGGAGGGCGACGTGGTGGAAAAGATCCAGACCCAGATGCAGTCGGGCAAGAACATCTACGACGGCTGGATCAACGATTCCGACCTCGTCGGCACCCATTTCCGCTACGGCCAGACCGTCGCCCTGTCGGACTTCATGAAGGGCGAGGGCAAGGACGTCACCTCGCCGACCCTCGATCTCGAGGACTTCATCGGCAAGTCCTTCGGCACCGGCCCGGACGGCAAGCTCTACCAGCTGCCCGACCAGCAATTCGCCAACCTGTACTGGTTCCGCTACGACTGGTTCACCCGCGCCGACCTCAAGCAGAAGTTCAAGGCCAAGTACGGCTACGAGCTCGGCGTGCCGGTCAACTGGTCGGCCTATGAGGACATCGCCGAATTCTTCAGCAACGACGTGAAGGAGATCGACGGCGTCAAGGTCTATGGCCACATGGACTACGGCAAGAAGGACCCGTCCCTCGGCTGGCGCTTCACCGATGCGTGGCTGTCGATGGCCGGCAACGGCGACAAGGGCATCCCGAACGGCAAGCCGGTCGACGAGTGGGGCATCCGCATCGAGGGCTGCCGTCCGGTCGGCTCCTCGATCGAGCGCGGCGGCGACACCAACGGCCCGGCCGCGGTCTACGCCGTCACCAAGTATGTCGACTGGCTGAAGAAGTACGCGCCGCCCCAGGCCGCCGGCATGACCTTCTCGGAGTCCGGCCCCGTGCCGTCGCAGGGCAACGTCGCCCAGCAGATCTTCTGGTACACCGCCTTCACCGCCGACATGGTCAAGCCGGGTCTCCCGGTGATGAACCAGGACGGCACGCCGAAATGGCGCATGGCGCCCTCGCCGCACGGGCCGTACTGGAAGGAGGGCATGAAGCTCGGCTACCAGGATGCCGGCTCGCTCACCCTCTTGAAGTCGACCCCCCTCGATCGCCGCAAGGCGGCCTGGCTCTACCAGCAGTTCATCGTCTCGAAGACGGTCAGCCTGAAGAAGAGCCATGTCGGCCTCACCTTCATCCGTGAGAGCGACATCTGGGACAAGTCCTTCACCGAGCGGGCGCCGAAGCTCGGCGGCCTGGTCGAGTTCTACCGGTCGCCGGCCCGCACCCAGTGGACCCCGACCGGCGTGAACGTGCCGGACTACCCCAAGCTCGCCCAGCTGTGGTGGCAGAACATCGGCGATGCCTCCTCGGGCGCCAAGACCCCGCAGGCGGCGATGGACGCCCTCGCCAACGCCCAGGACGACGTGATGGCGCGCCTGGAGCGCTCCAAGGTCCAGGGCGAGTGTGGCCCGAAGCTCAACCCCAAGACCTCGGCCGAGCACTGGTACGAGCAGGCCAAGAAGGACGGCACGCTGGCCCCCCAGCGCAAGCTCGCCGACGAGAAGCCGAAAGGTGAGACGATCGACTACGACACGCTCATCAAGAGCTGGCCGGCCTCGCCGCCGAAGCGCGGCTGACGCTAAAGGAGCCGGGGCGCATCAGCCCCGGCTCTCCTTTTCGCGGACGGCCGGATTCCGTATCCTGGCGGCCGATGCCGCCACGGAGGTTGTCATGGCCTATTACAGGATGGAAGACGCCATCACCCGCTTGCCCGAACTCCTCGCCAAGGCGAGTGCGGGTGAGGAGGTGATCATCACACGTCTGGACGAGGATTTGATTCAGCTCATTCCGACTGAGCCGCGGCCGGTAACGAAGGAGGAGATGGATCGGCTTCGCGAACGGCGGGTAACTCTTTCCAAGCCAGTCGATATCACTGCCGTTGTCCGTCAGATGCGGGACGAGGGGCTGTGAGCCGTATCTATTGCGATACTAACGTCCTGCTTCCAGCTTTCGTCAAGGAGGCCGAAAGCTCAAGAATCGAGGCATGGCTGCTCGATCCGGCGGTCCAACCTGTCTTCTCCGATCTCGTCGTTCTGGAATTCTCAGCGACACTCTCCCGGTTGGTGCGTGAGCGCAAAGCGAAAGCCGAGGAAGCCCGCGAGGTCGTTGGACTGTTCACTTCTTGGCGCGAGGTCCGTGGCCGCCCGCTGACCATCACCCGCCAGATGTTCGCCCTCGCCCGCACCATCGTCGAGGACGCCGCCCTCGGCGTGCGCGGCCCCGACGCCCTGCACCTCGCGCTGCTCCAGGTCACCGGCCTGTCCTTCGCCACCTTCGACACGCGGCTTCGCCGGGCGGCCGACACGATCGGCCTCGCCACCCTGGAGCCGCCGCCCCTCTAGATCCGCCGCAACCGCGCCAAGAGCCTCCCGATGTCCTCCCTCATCCTCGCCATCGACCAGGGCACCACCTCCTCGCGCGCCCTTTTGTTCCGGCCCGACACCTCGATCGCGGGTCTCGCCCAGGCCGAGTTCCCGCAGCATTTCCCGGCCTCGGGCTGGGTCGAGCACGAGCCGGAGGATCTCTGGCGCACGACGCTCGAGACCTGCCGGGCGGCGATGAAGCAGGCCGGGGTGACGGCCCGGGACGTGGCGGCGATCGGCATCACCAACCAACGCGAGACGACGCTCGTCTGGGACAAGCGCACCGGCGAGGCGGTGCACCGCGCCATCGTCTGGCAGGACCGGCGCTCGGCCGGGATCTGCGCCCGCCTCAAGGAGGCGGGCCACGAGCCGATGGTGACGGCGAAGACCGGCCTGATCCTCGACCCCTATTTCTCCGGCACCAAGATCGCCTGGATCCTCGACAACGTGCCGGGCGCCCGCGCCCGGGCCGAGGCGGGGGAACTCGCCTTCGGCACCGTCGATTCGTATCTCCTGTGGCGCCTCACCGGCGGCCGGCTCCACGTCACCGACGCCACCAATGCCTCGCGCACCCTGCTCTTCGACATCCATCGCGGTGCCTGGGACGACGAGCTGATGGCGCTCTTGGGCGTGCCGGCCTCGATGCTGCCGGAGGTGCGCGATTCCTCCGGCGATTTCGGTGAGACCGACCCGGAGCTGTTCGGCGCCGCGATCCCGATCCGGGGCGTCGCCGGCGACCAGCAGGCGGCGACGGTGGGACAGGCCTGCTTCCGGCCCGGCATGGTCAAGTCGACCTACGGCACCGGGTGCTTCGCCCTCCTCAATACCGGGTCGCAGCCGGTCGCCTCGAAGAACAAGCTCCTCACCACCATCGCGTATCAGCTGAACGGCCGGCGCACCTACGCGCTGGAGGGCTCGATCTTCGTCGCCGGTGCGGCGGTGCAGTGGCTGCGCGACGGGCTCGGAATCATCGAATCGGCCGCCGAGACCGGGGCGCTCGCCGAGCGGGCCGATCCGGCGCAGGACGTCTACCTGGTGCCGGCTTTCGTCGGCCTCGGCGCGCCCCATTGGGAGCCCGATGCCCGCGGCGCCCTGTTCGGCCTGACCCGCGGCACCGGACCGGCCGAGCTCGCCCGGGCGGCTTTGGAGAGCGTCTGCTACCAGACCGCCGATCTTCTGGCCGCCATGCGGGCCGACTGGTCGGACGGGGAGGGGAGCGCCACGGTGCTGCGGGTCGATGGCGGCATGGTCGCCTCCGACTGGACGATGCAGCGCCTCGCCGACCTCCTCGCCGCCCCCGTCGACCGGCCCGAGGTCAAGGAGACGACGGCGTTGGGCGCAGCCTATCTCGCCGGCCTCGCCTGCGGCCTCTACCCGGAGCCCGAGCACTTCGCCGACCATTGGCGCCTGGAGCGCCGCTTCACTCCGGCGATGGAGCCGAGCTTGCGCGAGCGCCGGCTGGCGGGGTGGCGCAAGGCGGTGAGCTGCCTGGTGGGGAAGTAGAGGCACGCTTTTTCGCGCCAGATTTCCCCCTCGCAGGGTCATCCCGGGGCTCGCCGAAGGCGAGAGCCCGGGATCCAGAACCGCGGAGGGTGCAGAAACAAGCGAGATGCGTTCCGCTCTATCCTGAACAACCTGCGGTTCTGGATTCCGGGCTCCGCTGCGCGGCCCCGGAATGACGCGGAGGGTGAGACGAAAGGCGGTTGGCGCGCCTTTACTTCTCCAGCCGCGCAATCAGGCTCGACGTGTCCCAGCGCCCGCCGCCCATGCTCTGCACCTCGGCGTAGAACTGGTCGACCAAAGCCGTCACCGGGAGCTTCGCCTTGTTGCGGCGGGCCTCGGCGAGCACGATCGACAGGTCCTTGCGCATCCAGTCGACGGCGAAGCCGAAATCGAACTTGCCCTGGTTCATGGTCTTGCCGCGATTCTCCATCTGCCAGGAGCCGGCGGCCCCCTTGGAGATCACGTCGAGCACCGCCTCGATGTCGAGCCCGGCCTGCTTGCCGAAATGCACCGCCTCCGACAGGCCCTGGACGAGGCCGGCGATGCAGATCTGGTTCATCATCTTGGCGAGCTGGCCGGCGCCGACCGGCCCCAGCAGGCGGCAGGCGCGGGCATACGACCCGATCACCGGCTCGACCCGGGCGAACGTGTCGGCATCGCCGCCGCACATCACCGTCAGCACGCCGTTCTCGGCGCCGGCCTGGCCGCCGGAGACCGGGGCGTCGATGAAGCCGAACCCGGCCTTCCCGGCGGCTGACGCCAGCTCGCGGGCCACCTCAGCCGAGGCGGTGGTGTGATCGACGAAGACCGCACCCTTGCCCATCGCCGCGAAGGCGCCGTCCGGCCCGGTCGTGACCTGGCGCAGGTCGTCGTCGTTGCCGACGCAGGCGAAGACGATCTCCTGGCCTTCCGCCGCCTCGCGCGGCGTCGCCGCGGCCTTCCCGCCATGGGCCTTCACCCAATCGTCGGCCTTGGCCTTGGTGCGGTTGTAGACCGTGACGTCATGGCCCTTGGCGGCGAGGTGACGGGCCATCGGCCCCCCCATCACGCCGAGACCCAGAAACGCGACCTTTGCCATGCGCTCGCTCCTCCCACGCCGTTATCCCGGCGGTCGGCCCCCGGTGTAGTGAGCCGCGCCTACGCCCGTCAAACGCGTGTCGTCACCCAAATATCGTCACTTCGTGTCGAACGGGATGTACTTCGCCCGAAGGCGGTCGTAGCGCCCATCCGCGATCAGCGCGGCGAGCGCCCGCTCGACGGTCTCGCGCAAGGCGGTGTCGCCCTTGCGCAGGCCGATCCCGGCGCCCTCGCCGAGCAGCGGCTCGCCCGCCGGCACCTCGCCGACGAGGCGGCAGCAGGCCTCGCCCTCGGGCCGCGCGAGGAAATTGGCGAGTTCGAGCTTGTCGCCCAGCACGACGTCGACCCGGCCGGCCCGCAGGTCGAGGGTCGCGTCGGCGAGGCTGTCGAAGGTACGGATCTCGGCGCCCGGTACCCGCTGCTCCAGATAGGCGACCTGCGGCCCGTGCGCCGCCACGCCGATCGTGCGGCCCCGCAACGTCGCCGGCGTCGGGTTCGGCAGCGAGGTGTCCTGCCGCGCCACGTAGGCGAAGGGAATCCGCATGTAGGGCCTGGTGAAGGCGATGCGGGCGGCCCGCTTCGGGGTGATCGCCATCGCCGCCATGATGGCGTCGTACTCGCCCGCCTCCAGGCCCTTGATGATGCCGTCCCACTGGTGGAGCACGATCGTGCAGGTGAGCTTGGCCTCCGTGCACAGGGCCTGGGCCAGGGCGACCTCGAACCCCGCCGGCTTGCCGTCCTCGACGTAGTTGAACGGCGGGCGGCCGCCTTCGGTGGCGATCCGCACGGGCGAGGGCGGCGGGGCGGCGGCAGGGGAGGGCGCATCCTCGGCGAGGGCTGGCGGGGCGGCCAGCAGCGTCAGGAGCAGGAGGCGGGAGAGCAGGCGGCTCATCCGGCGGCGGTCTCTCATGGAAGGGGGCGAAACCCCGGAAATGGGGGCGGACCCTGCCACGGCCACGCCCGCCGGCGCAACTCGCGCGTCGGGCCGGCACCCGGATCCGGGCCGGCCGCAGTGACGCATCGTCAGGGTTAACCGGCCTTTAAGCGCGGCGCGCTGTGATGCGGCCATGCGTTTGAGCTTCCGCCCGCCCCATCCGCCCCGCGACCCCGCCGACGCGGTCGAGATCCTGCCGCCGCTCGCCGCACCGGCGCCGGCGGTCGACGGGCCGGAGCGCATGGCGGGCCGGGCCGGGCGTGACGCCGTCGACCGGGTCGAGGCCGAACTGGTCCGGGCCGCCCGCGCCGTCGGGGTCGCCGCCCGGGACGGCTGCGCCGAGACCGGAGCTGCGGCGGCCGACGCCGCCGCCCTCGCCCGCGGGCTCGATGCGTTGGGAGTCCGGGCCGACGAGGCGGGCATCCGCGGCCGGGCGCTCGGCGCCTCCGCCGAGACCCTCGCGGCCGAGACCGAGGGGCTCGCCGGCGTGCTGGTCCAGGCCGGCCGCCATCTCGAGCGCACCGATGCCGAGAGCCGCGTGCTCCAGGCCGAGATGATGAACGCCGCGCAGGATTCCGCCCGCGTCGTCGAGGCGGTGGCGACCCTGGCGCGGCAGGCCAACCGCCTCGCCCTCAACGCCACCGTCGAGGCCGCGCGGGCCGGGGCGGGCGGCGCGCCGTTCTGGCAGGCGGCCGAGGAATTCAGGCTGCTCGCGGCCGATGCCGCCCGGGCGGTGGAGGAGGTGCGGTCCCTGAGCCGTCGCCTCTCCGGCCCCGGGGCGGTGGCGATGGGGGGCCTGGCGACCTCGCTCGCCTGCCTGCGCCCGGCCTTCGCCACCACGGCGGCGGCCGCCGAGGCGCAGGCCGCCTCCGCCTGGCGGCTCTCCGACGCGGCGCAGGATCTCGCCGAATCGACCGGCGATCTCGTCGGGGACGCTTCCGCGGCGGCGGCCGCCGCCGACGAGGCGGCAAGGCGCATGGAGGCCGCCCGCTCCGCCGGGGCGGGTCTCGCCGGCCTTGCCGGAGGGCTCGCCGGACGGGCCGTCGCGTCCCTGCGCCAGGCGGAGATCGGCGACCGGCGGGTCCATGACCGCTATCCGGTCGATCTCGCCGCGCGGGTCGGCAATTGGGGCCTCGGGCGGGTGCTCGACCTGAGCCGGGGCGGGCTGCTCCTGGTCCCGCCGGAGGGCTGCGGCGGCGCCGTCGGCGCGCGGCTCGCCCTCGATCTGCGCGGCATCGGCCGGATGCAGGTGCAGGTGGTGGGGGCGAGCGTCCGCGGCCTGCATTGCGCCGTCACGGAGGCCGTGTCCGAGGCGCGGCTGCGCGACGCCCTGGTGGCGGTCGAGGAGGAGAACCGGCCGCTGATCGCCGCCGCGCAAGGCGGCGCCGCCTCGGTCGCCACGACCCTCGAACAGGCGCTCGCCGCAGGCCGGCTCGCCCCGCACGCCCTGTTCGACACCACCTACCGCCCGGTCGTCGGGATCGAGCCGCCGCACTACCTCACCGCCGCGGTGCCGGCCCTGGAAGACCTCCTGCCGCCGATCCTCGAGCCGCTGCTGCTGGCCGATCCGCGCACGGCCTTCTGCATCGTGGTCGACCGCAACGGCTACGCCCCGGTGTACAACCGCGCCCAGTCGCAAGCGCCGCGGACCGGCGACCCGGCCTGGAACGCCCTGCACGCCCGCCAGCGCCGGCTCTACGACGACCGCACCGCCCTCTCTGCCGCCCGCTCGACCCGGCCCTTCCTGGTCCAGGCCTGCCCGCAGGACGAGGCCGGCCGCCAGCCCCTGCGCGAGGTCGCGAGCCCCATCCGCGTCCATGGGCGGCATTGGGGGGCGCTCAGGATGGGGTTCCGAATCTGAGGGTCTCCACAGCCCACGACACGGGAGGCTGCGCGGGTGCGGGAGCGACGACGTCCGCGCATGAACCCTCCCCCCCCTTTGCGCAGGGCAATCGCACAAGAGATGGCTGTGGGTCGATCTGCCCTGAATGCGACTTCAAAGAGCGGTCTCTCGGCCCGGGGAGGCCGCGCGGTGAGTGCCGTTCCGGCCATCTTCCGCGAGGCGCGCGCCCCCCGCGTCCCAATGCTCGCCATCCTCTTGCGACCATCCCGATGCCGACGAGCCTGGACCTGACCGGCTGCGTCGTCACCGCCGATGCCCTGCACGGCCACCCGGCGATGGCCCGCATCGTGCAAGCCCGTGGGGCGGAGTATGCCTTGTGCATCAAGGGCGACCATGGCTCGCCGCGGGCCTTCACCGAGCGCGCCTTCGGCAGGCCGACGGGCACCCACCCTTCAGCGAGCGTCACGATCAAGGACACGGGCGACGGGAGTGGCGTCGCGCCAGTGTCATTCCCGTGCCCGAGGGCGCGCCGGACTTCCCGGGCCTGACGGCGCCGGGCCGGATCGAGGCGGAGCGGGAGATCGGCGGCACGCTCGAGCGCAGCATGCACTACGTGGCGTTGTCGGAATTTATCACGCCCCCTTCACCACCAGCGTCAGCGCCGCCTGATACCCCCCGCCCTCCCGGCGCACCTCCGCGATGCCCCGGCCCTCGGGGTCGTCCTGGCGCAGGAGGATGTCGCGGGCATTGCCGATCCGGCCGCGCCGGGGGCGGCCCGCATAGGCGGGTCCGGCATGGACTGCCTCGCTCACCGCGTCGGGGAAGTAGATCTGGCCCGTGAGCGCCGTCCGGCCGCCGAGGATCACCTTCACGTGCAGGTGGGGCGTGCGGCCCGGATACCAGCCCGGATAGATCGTCCGGAACGCCACCCGGCCGGTCGCGTCGGCGACCTGCGTGCCGCGCAGGAAGGTCCGGCCGACCGTGGACGCAGCCCGATCGCCCTGGTCGGGATAGCCCGAGTAGCGCCCCTGCGCGTCCGCATGCCAGAGATCGACGCGGGCCGCCGGCAGGGCGACGCAGTCGCGCAAGGTCACGACCTGCAAGGTCACCCCGAGCGGCGTGCCGTCCCGGTCCTCCCGGATGTCGGAGCGCAGCAGGCGGGGATCGAGGTAGAACGGGCCCTCCACCGCCTGCGGGGTCAGGAGGCAGGTCGCCTGCCCCGGCCGGGGCGCCAGGAGGCCGGCCGCGAGGGTGCCGAGCATCACGCGGCGGGTCGGGCGATGCGACATCGAAGAATCCTCCTCCCGGCGCCCGCCAGCGTGTCTCAGCTCACCCCGTTCGGCCCGTCCAGCACCGCCCGCACCCGGCGCGCCAGCTCCATCCGGCGATAGGGCTTGTTGATGATCTCGAACTCGCTGCCGCCGGCATCGGTGCGCTCCAGCGACGCCTCGGCGTAGCCGGTGGTGAGCAGCACCTTGAGGCGGGGCTGGCGGCGGCGCGCCTCGCGGGCGAGCATCACGCCGTTCATGCCGCCGGGCATGATCAGGTCCGAGAACAGCAGGTCGACCCGGTCGCCGCTGTCCAGCAATTCGAGGGCCTGGCGCCCGTCGGTGGCGAGCAGCGTCGTGTAGCCGAAATCGCGCAGGATCGCCCGGGCGAGCTCGGCGACGTCGCGGCGGTCGTCGACGATCAGGATCGTCTCGGTGCCCTCGCGCTGGAGCCCGCGATGGCCCGGGCCGGGGGCCGGACGCTCGTCGCTGTCGCTCATCGGGAAGTAGAGCCGCACGGTGGTGCCGTGGCCGGCCCGCGATTCGATCACAACGGTGCCGCCGGACTGCTTGGCGAAGCCGTACACCATGGCGAGGCCTAAGCCCGTGCCGCGCCCCTCCTCCTTGGTGGTGAAGAACGGCTCCATCACCCGGGCCAGGATCTCCGGTGGCATGCCCAGCCCGGTATCCGCCACCGAGACCGAGACGTAGCGCCCGGTCTGGGGCAGGCCGGAGGGCAATTCGTCGACGTCGAAGACGTGGTTCTCGGTCTTGATCGTCACGGTGCCGCCGCCCGGCATCGCGTCGCGGGCGTTGAGCAGCACGTTGAGCAAAGCCACCTCGGTCTGGGTCGGGTCGAGGCGGGCGTTCCACAGGCCCTCGGGCAGGTCGGTCTCGACTGCGATCCGGTCGCCGAGGGTGCGGCCGGCGAGGTCGCGCATGCCCTCGACGAGGTTGTTGAGGTTCACCGCCCGCCCGTCGAGGCGCTGCTTGCGGGCGAAGGCCAGGAGCTGCTGGGTCAGGGTGGTGGCGCGCTCGGCGGCGTTGCGGATGTTGTCGACCGCCCGGGTCATCCGGCGCGGATCGGTCGCCGGGTCCTCGAGCCCCGATTGCAGGATGTCGACGTAGCCGACCACCACCTGGAGCAGGTTGTTGAAGTCGTGGGCGATGCCGCCGGTGAGTTGCCCCAGGGCTTCCATCTTCTGCGACTGGCGCAGGGCCTCCTCGGCGTCGCGCCGGCGCGACACGTCGAGCTGCGAGCCGAAGAAATAGACCAGCTCGCCCGTCGGATCGTAGACCGGCGAGATGAACAGCGCGTTCCAGAAGGTCGAGCCGTTCTTGCGGTAGTTCAGGATCTCGGTCGCGATTTCCTTGCGCTCGGCGATGGCGCGGCGCACCTCCGACACCGTCTCGCGGTCGGTCTCGGGTCCCTGCAGGAAGCGGCAGTTGCGGCCGACCAGCTCCTCGGGTGCGTAGCCGGTCATCGCCCGGAAGGCCTGGTTGGCGAAGATGATCGGATTGTCCGGCTGGCGCGGATCGGTGACGATCATCGGCATCCGCGTCATCTCGACGGCGGCGAAGAAGATGTCGCTGTGGTGGTCCGACACGTCGGTGGGGACGTCCGCCACGGTCGGCCGGGTCCCGAGTTCGGTCGGCGTTCGCTTCACACTCATCGTCGCTCCGGTGGCCCGCTGGCCGAATCCCGCCTTGGCGCATGGGATCCTACATCCAGCGCCCTTGCACAATGGTCGATGCTACCAGAAGGCAACCGCGACCGGGCGTCGCTCCAGACCTGGATAGGCATGACTTGAACAGGCATGACTTGGACAGGCCTGCCGACGCAAGGTTACCGTCTCATCCATCGACGGGCAAGCGGTGACCCCGGCCCGGGGGCGGCCGCCACGACTGGATTCCGTCATCGCGATCGGGCGGATGGACTGTCCTATTCCGGCACGACATCCCGGGTGTGAGATGCGGGCGCCGGGATATGCGCCGACAACGGGGCGCGATCCGGATCTATGCTTTTCGATCCTCGACCGGCCGGAGCGGACCTGACGACGGCGCCGCCGGACCTGACGGCGGCCCGCGGCGCCGTCCCGGTCAGGCGTCCTCGCGCTGCGGCACCTTCCGAGTCTCGCCGGCACCCGAGAGCGCCAGGGCGGCGTCGAGGGCGTCGCTGATCGTGGTGACCAGGATGTCGGCGGAGGTCGCCCGGCGCAGGCGGTCGCGGCCGGCCGGGTCGCGCTCGCGCCAGATCGCCACCATCACCCGCACGCCCGGGATCGCCCGCCGGGCGAGGCGGGCGGCGAGCCGGATGTGGGAGGTGCTGATCGGCTCGATATAGGACAGGCAGACTAGGGCGACGCCCGCGGTGTCCGGCCGCTCGCCCTTGTTGAGGGCGTCCTGGCTGATGGTGCGGGCGTTCAAGCCGTGGCCCCCGAGCACCTGGGCCAGCATGCCGGCGGCCGCCGCATCGAACGGGCCGCGGGCCGCCACCACGAGAACCGGGGCGGGCCCGCGCCAGGCCGGCGCCAGATCCTCGGGGCGGCGCACGATCGCGGTCGAGGCCCGGTCCGGCCCGAGCGCGGCCACCGCCGCCTCGGTCTCGGCGCTGCGGACCGCCGACGCCCCTTTTCGGACCGGCAGGGTGCCCAGCGTCGTCACCACGCTCTCGATCGCCTGCCCCACCGCCTGCTGCCGGTCGGCGGCGAGCGCGCCGCTCGCCCGGTCGTTCTGGGCGAGCCGCAGGCCGCCGAGCGCGATCTCGTCGTAATAGGTGGCGAGCGCACGCTCCTTCAGCACCTGGCGCGCCTTGTCGATCGCCTCCAGGGGGTCGCCCGCCAGCATGCGCTGGTAGAAGATCTCGGAGGGCGCCAGCGCCGGCCGGTCGCCCAGCATCACGTCGAGGAAGGCCAGCCGCTCGACATGGCGGCCGAGCACCACCAGGCAGACGGTGATCGGGGTCGCGAGGACGAGGCCGACCGGCCCCCACAGGAAGGTCCAGACCGTCGCGGCGAGAATCACCGCCACCGGCGAGAGCCCGGTCGAGTGGCCGTAGAGCAGCGGCTCGACGACGTGGCCGGCGATCGGCTCGACGACCGCGAACAGCACCACCGTCGCGATCAGCATCGACCAGCCCGGATCGACCGCCGCGGCGAGCATGAGCGGGAAGGCCATGCCGATCACCGCCCCGATATAGGGCACGAAGCGCAGGATCGCCGCGAGCACGCCCCACAGGATCGGGCTCGGCACGCCGATCAGCCAGAGGCCGATGGCGATCACCACCCCGAAGGCGAGGTTGAGCCCGGCCTGCGCGAGGAAGAAGCGCGAGAGGCGGGCCACCGCGTCGTCCATCGCCGCCGTGGTGGCGCGCAGGTCTCCGGAGCCGGCGAGCCGGATGGCGCGGTTGCGCAGGTCCTCGCGCTGGGCGAGGAAGAACAGGGTGAAGAGCAGGATTAGGCCGACCGTGGCGAGCGGGTGCAGCACCGGCGCCACGACGCTGCCCAGGGTCGAGAGGAGACCGGCCTTCGGCTCGCGCACCTCGACCAGCATCGGCTTCTCGGGATCCGTGGGGCTCCGCGCCTTGGCGGGCTCGGGCGGCTGCAAGTCCTGGCTCAGGTCCTGCACCGACTGGAACAGGCGCTCCAGGGTGGCGCCGCCGCCGGCCTGGGCCCGCAGGGCCCCGATCTTCTCGCGCATCGTCACGGTGTAGCGCGGCAGGTCCGAGGCGAGCTGCGAGGCCTCGTTGGCGATCAGCATCCCCAGGCCCCCGATCCCCGCGAAGGTCGCCAGAACGACTACGAGCACGGCCAGCGAGCGCGGCAGGCGCCGGCGCTGGAGGCCCCGCACCGCAGGCGCCAGCACGAAGCTGAGGAGCACCGCGAGCGTGATCGGCATCAGCACGTCCCGCCCGAGGGACAGGATCGCGCCGATCGCCAGCACCAGCAGGCAGGTCGCCAGGGCCGTGAACACCGGCATCGCGTCGCGCAGGCGGCGCGCCGTCACGGGATCGTCGATCATCGGCTTCTCGAAACCTGTTCGATCGGCAAGGGCGGCATGACGGGCATCTATTTTTCCTATCCGCGACCTCATCCTGAGGTGCGAGCGAAGCGAGACTCGAAGGAGGGCTCCGGGGATCGCAGTGCCTTCTGGAACCCTCCTTCGAGGCTCACTCCGTTCGCACCTCAGGATGAGGTCGCGAATGGGATAGGGCACCGGCTGAATCGAACAGATCGGTACGCCTTCGCATCAAACGACGCGAAGGCGATCCGCGCCCGCCTGCGCGGTCAGGACGACGGCGGCGTGCCGAGGGCGGCGCCGATCTGGGTCAGGAGCTTCGAGAAGTCGACCGGCTTGGGGTGGTAATCGTCGCAGCCGGCCTGGATCACCTTCTCGCGGTCGCCGGACATGGCGTGGGCGGTGAGCGCGATGATCGGGATCCGGGCGGTCTCGGCGTCGGACTTGAGCGCGCGGGCCGCCGACCAGCCGTCGAGGACCGGCAGGTTCATGTCGAGCAGGATGATGTCCGGCCGGCTGGTGCGGGCCTTCATCACGCCCTCCTCGCCGTCATGGGCGAGCACCACCTCGTAGCCCCGCCGCTTGAGCCGCCGGGACAGGAAGTCCCAGATTTCCTCATGGTCCTCGACGAGAAGGATCTTTGCCACCGCCCGCACTCCGCGCTCGCACGATCCCCGGGGCGGCCGGCTCGGCCGCCCCGGGGAATCTTCGCCTGTTCGATGGGACCGTCATTCACGGCCCTCCCACGCTGACGCGCGGGCAGGGCAAATGTTTCCGAGCCCCGAACGTTTCCGATCCCTCTGCAAAGTGGGCAGGCCCGCCCGGATGTCACCCCTCCGGCGTCAGCCCGAACGCCACGCTCTCGGATTCCGCCCGCTCGAAGGCCTGGATCACGTGCTGGTAGGAGCGCCAGGTCTCGCTCGCATGGTCGACGTCGGTCGGGCGCAGCACGAACATCAGCATCGAGCGGCCGGTGACCGCGTAGGTGTCGCCGACGGCGAACCGGGCGAGGTCCTGGGTGTCGGGCAGGTTGGTGTCGAGCACCCGCATCCAGGCATCGCCCCCCACCACCTCCGGCAGGGTGAACTCGACCACGTCGTGGTAGGCGTTGAACAGCAGCATCAGGGTCGCCTCGCCCCCGCGCCGGTGGATGCCGCTCGTCTGGGCCCGTCCGTCGAGGACCACCGCGAGCGAGCGGGCGCCGCCGTCGTTCCAGTTCTCCGGGTTCATCTCGGTCCCGGCGGGGGTGAGCCAGCTCACGTCCTTGACGCCGAGATCGGCATCGTAGGCGCCGGTGAGGAAGCGCCCGCGGCTCAGCATCGGCAGCGACTTGCGCAGGATCAGGAGGCGCTGGGTGAACTCGGCGAGATCCCGCTCCTCCTCGCCGATCGCCCCCCAGTCGATCCAGGAGATCTCGTTGTCCTGGCAATAGGCGTTGTTGTTGCCCTTCTGCGTGCGGGCGAACTCGTCGCCGGCGAGCAGCATCGGGGTCCCGCGCGACAGGAGCAGCGTCGCGAGCAGGTTGCGCATCTGGCGCATCCGCACCGCCCGGATCTCGGGATCGTCGGTCGGGCCTTCCGCTCCGTAATTGTAGGACAGGTTGTGCGAGTGGCCGTCGCGGTTGTCCTCGCCGTTCGCGGAATTGTGCTTCTCGTTGTACGAGACGGTGTCGGCGAGGGTGAAGCCGTCATGGGCGGTGATGAAGTTCACCGAGGCCCAGGGGCGCCGGCCGCGCTTGTTGAACTTGTCGGCCGAGCCGGTGAGGCGGGAGGCGAGCGCCGGCAAGAGACCCTCGTCGCCCTTCCAGTAGCCGCGCACCTCGTCCCGGAAGCGGTCGTTCCACTCGGCCCAGCCGGGCGGGAAGCCGCCGACCTGGTAGCCGCCCGGACCGCAATCCCACGGCTCGGCGATCAGCTTGACCGAGGACAGGACCGGGTCCTGGCGGCAGGAATCGAGGAAGCCGCCGCCCTCGTCGAAGCCGTAGGGCTCGCGGCCGAGGATCGTCGCGAGGTCGAAGCGGAACCCGTCGACCCGCATCTCGGTCGCCCAGTAACGGAGCGAATCCGTCACCATCTGCAGCACCCGCGGATGCGAGAGGTTGACGGTGTTCCCCGTGCCGGTGTCGTTGATGTAGTAGCGCTTCTGGTCCGGCAGCAGGCGGTAATACGAGGCGTTGTCGATGCCCTTGAAGGACAGGGTCGGGCCCTTCTCGTTGCCCTCGGCGGTGTGGTTGTAGACCACGTCGAGGATCACCTCGAGGCCGGCCCCGTGCATGCGGGCCACCATCTCCTTGAACTCGGAGAAGGCGAAATCCGGCACCGCGGCGTAGCGGCGGGCGGGGGCGAAGAACGAGAGGGTGTTGTACCCCCAGTAATTCACCAGGTCCTTCTCCAGCAGGTAGCTGTCGTTGACGAAGGAATGGATTGGCAGAAGCTCGACCGAGGTGACGCCGAGGCTGCGGATATAGGCCAGCACCTCAGGCGTGCCGAGGCCCGCATAGGTGCCGCGCAGGCGCTCGGGTACCGCCGGGTGCAGCTTGGTGAAGCCCTTGACGTGGGTCTCGTAGAACACGGTCTTGTCCCACGGCACGTTCGGCTTCTGATCGCGGCCCCAGGTGAAGGCGGGGTCGATCACCCGGCACTTTCGGGTGAAGGGGGCACTGTCGCGGGTGTCGAAGGTGGTGTCGTCGCCGCTCTCCATCACGTAGCCGAAGAGCGCCGGGTTCCAGGTGATGGAACCGACCAGCGCCTTGGCGTAGGGGTCGAGCAGCAGCTTGTTGGGGTTGAAGCGGTGGCCGGCCTCCGGCTCGTAGGGGCCGTGGACCCGGTAGCCGTAGATCGTGCCGGGGCGGGCATCCGGAAGATAACCGTGCCAGACCTCGTCGGTGTATTCGGGCAGCTCGATCCGCTCGATCTCGGTCTCGCCGGAATCGTCGAACAGGCACAGCTCGACCTTGGTGGCGTGGGCGGAGAACAGCGCGAAGTTGACGCCGAGGCCGTCCCAGGTGGCCCCCAACGGGAAGGGCTGGCCCTCGCTGATGCGCGTGGCGCGCCGGGCGAGAGGCGAGGCCGCCGGGGCTTCCGGGGCGGGCTTGGACGTGAGTTCCATGTTCATGGGGGCGTTCGACGATCCCGGAGGCGAGAAGCCTGACTGTGGGCTGAACGCGCCGGCCCTCGCCCAAGCTCCCGGCGCGCCGTCAAAATTTCATACGTGTGATTTTCGGCGCGGGAATCGCGGCCCGGTCCGGAGCCGCCGCCGCCGCCGCGGGTTGCCGGAGTCACGAGGCGTGACGAGGGATTTCGATGGGTGCGACGGTCGCGGACGTGATGAGCAGGGACGTGGAGTTCATTCCCGGCGACGCCCCGGTGCAGGAGGCCGCGGTGCTGATGGGCGAACTCGATGTCGGCGCCCTGCCGGTCGGCACGCCGGACGCCCTCGACGGCGTGATCACCGACCGGGACATCCTCTACCGGGTCGTCGCCCAGGGGCTCGACCCGCGCGAGACGCGGGTGAGCGAGGTGCTGTCGCGCCCGGTCGTGTCCTGCGCCGAGACAGATCCGTTGCGCGCCGCCCTCGACCTGATGGCCGCCCACCACGTCCGGCGCCTGCCGGTGCGGGATGCCGGCGGGCGCGTCACCGGCTGGATCACCCTGGCCGACCTGTCGCGGGCGCTGCTGCTCGGCGGCGACGCGCTCCAGACCTCGCTCAAGCGGCTGACCGAGGAGGCGTGAGCGCGCTCAGGCGTCGGACGCGGCGGCGGCGTTGGCCGCCGCGTTGGCGCGCTCGGCCTCCAGGATGGTCTGGCGGGCGAGGTAGCGGGTGACCAGCGCCTCGACGTCGCGGATCGTCTCCTCGACGAGGTGCTCCTGGAGCCGGGCGCGGGGATCGTCGGGCTGGAGGTTCTCGCGCTCCTGGAGCCGGCGCATCGCCTGCTTGACCACCTGGTAGACCGCCTCGCGCTCCTCGCGGGTCATCGCCGGGGAGACGGCCCGGGCGACCAGGTCCGTGAAATCGGACATCGGGGTATTGCTCGTCCTTCAGGCTCGCGGGTGCCCGTACGGCGCCCCGGGCCGCTTCATCGCACGGCCCGGGCCGGGATCGAAGCCCCCGGGCCTGCCGGCGTCACATGTTGTGGTCCTTGACGCCGGCGATGAGCAGGCTCGAGCAGCCCCAGAGCACCAGGAAGGCGAAGAAGGCCACGAACAGGGCGTGCCCGCGCATCGGCACGGTGGAGAGCTCGGGCCGGGTCGGCGGCACGAAGACCGCGAGGTAGACGTGCTGGCGGTTCGCCGCCACCCGGGCGCGGTCGAGCATCGTGGTGGCGGAGTCGTTCAGCTTCTCGGCGATGGTGCGCTCGACCATCAGCCCCTCGTATTCCAGGATCGCGTCCGAGACGTGCCGTCCGCCGACGGCCAGCCCGTCGCTGGTCAGCGAATCCTCGAGCTGCTTGATCTGCTGGTTGGTGGCGGTGAGGCTCGCCACGATGGTCTGGATCGAGCGCGACTTCTCGTCGAGGCCGGAGCTCCGCAGCACCTGCAGGTCGTTCTCCGACTTGATCTTGTCCTTGCGCAGGGAGACCAGGCTGGTCATCGTCGCCTCGGCCGACTTCGCCGGATCGATGATGCCCCAGCGGTTGCGGAACTCGCGTAAGGCCAGGTGGGCCTTGCGCATCCGCTCCTCGCTCGCCGCCAGGTCGTCCTGGCTGTGCTTGAGCATGTCCTGCTGCGCGCGGGAGGAGACCGCGTTGATCAGCGCCTCGGCGCGGGCCACGATGTGGCGGCTGATCGCCAGGGCGTCGTCGGGGGTGAAGGCCTGCACCGTCAGGGTGAGCACGCCCGAGACGAGATCGATATGGACCTGGACGTGCTTGCGCCAGTACTTCAGCAACTGCTCGATCGGCTTGTCGCCGGAATAGCGCGTCCAGAAGTCGGCCTCGTCGCGGGTGAACATCCGGACGACGTCGAGCTCCTTCTGGGCGCTCTCCAGCATCGGCTGGCTCTGGATGTATTCCTGGACGATGTAGCTGTCCTGGCTGTTGTTCTTCTGGATCAGCGAGGAGAATTCGCCGAGCTGGACGTTGCCCATCGGCTCGACCTCGCCGCGGACGGCGAAGCGGGCCTCGACCACGTACTGGTCGGCGGCGAAGACGAACAGGTAGATCCCGACCACCGCCGTCGGCAGCAGCACGAAGAGGGCGATATTGCGCAGGAGCCGGGTCATGACCCGGTTCCGGGTGCCCTCGTGGGGCAGGAACGGCAGGCGGGTCCAGCGCAACGGGTTGAGCAGGGCCGGCAGCCGGCTCCCGGGAGAGATCGGCTCGACCGTCTCGGCGTTGCGGCGCAGATCGGGCACGGTGCGCCGCGCGAACGCGATCATGCTGCCGAGCCTGTCGCGCCGTTTGACCTCGTCCGCGTCCATTCTGCCTGATTCCCCGCGCGGCGCCGGCCGCCCTCGTAAACCCGATCATGGGTCCGGTTATCTCGGTTTTTCGATGCTTCGGTTTTCGGCCTTTTTAAAGGCGCCTCACCGGTCGCCCAGAGCCGCTTCGAGGCGGCTCCAGGCCGCTTCGTCGGAGGGCAGGCCGAAGCGCAGGCGCGCCGGCGCGGCCTCGAACCGGCGCACGAAGATCCCGGCGCGGCCGAGACGCCCGAACAGGCCCGGGCCGTCGGAAAAGTCGGCGGTGCGAAACAGCGCCGTCCCGCCGACGATCCGGCCGCCGGCGGCGGCGAGCAGGCCGTCGAGCCGGGCCGCGTCGAGGCGCCGCGCGGCGGCCGCCTCGCGCCGCCAGGAGACATCCGCCAGCGCCCGGCGGCCGATCGCGATCGCCGGTCCCGATACCGCCCAGGGTCCGATACCGCGGCGCACCCCGCCGATCAGGGGCTCCGCCGCCACCGCGAAGCCGAGCCGCAGGCCCGCGAGGCCGTAGGTCTTGCCGAAGGAGCGCAGCACCAGGCAGCCCGGGGGCGGCGCCCCGCACAGGCTCTCGACGGGTTCGAGATCGGCGAAGGCCTCGTCGACCACGAGCCAGCCGCCGTGCCCGGCGAGCCGCACCGCCGCCGCCGCGAGGTCGCGGGTCGGCACCACCCGCCCGTCCGGGTTGTTCGGGTTGACGACCACCACCACGTCGGCCTCCGCGGCGAGATCCGCCGCGTCGGACACGGCGTGCCCGGCCCGGGCCCAGGACGCGGCGTGCTCGGCATAGGTCGGACCCACGACCGCGACGCGGCCGGGCGGCCGCAGCCGCGGGATCAGGTCGATCAGGGCCTGCGTGCCCGGCGCGGCGACGACGTGGTCCGGCCGCGCGCCGTAGGCCTCGGCCGCCGCGGCCTCGAGGTCGGCGAGGTCGGCCGGGGCCGGCAGCCGCGTGAAGGCGCTGGCCTCCGGGGCCGGCCACGGATAGGGGATCGGGTTGATCCCCGTCGACAGGTCGATCCAGGGCTCGGGGGCCGAGGGGAAGAGCCGGCAGGCCTCGCCGAGGTCGCCCCCGTGCCGGATCGGCTCCGCCTCCATTTCACGTATCATGGCCGCCCTGCTGCACCCGCCCGACAGCCTCCCGGTTCTCGTCCTCGCCCTCGCGATCGAGGCCGCCCTCGGCTATCCGGACCGCCTCTACAGGCTGGCCGGCCACCCTGTCACCTGGATCGGCGCCCTGATCGCCGCCCTCGACCGGCGCCTCAACCGGGAGACCGATTCCGAGGGGCGGCGGCGCCTCGCCGGGGTGCTGGCCTTAGGAGTCGTCCTCGCGGCGACCGGTCTCGCGGCGTCGATCCTGGCGCTCGCCTGCGGGGCGCTCGGGCTCCTGCCCGGCATCGCCCTCTGCGCGGTGCTCGCCGCGAGCCTGCCGGCGCAGCGCAGCCTGCACGACCACGTCGCCCGGGTGGCGAAGGACCTCGACCGCGACGGCCTTCCCGGCGGGCGCCGGGCGGTCTCGATGATCGTCGGGCGCAACCCCGAGACCCTCGACGAGGCCGCGCTCTGCCGCGCCGCGATCGAGAGCCTGGCGGAGAATTTTTCCGACGGCATCGTGGCGCCGGCTGTCTGGCTCGGTGCCGGCGGCCTGGCAGGCGGCGCGCTCTACAAGGCGATCAACACCGCCGACAGCATGATCGGCCACCGCACGCCCCGGCACGAGGCCTTCGGCTGGGCCGCCGCCCGCCTCGACGACCTCGTCAACCTGCCGGCCTCGCGCCTCACCGCCGGGCTCGTCGTCGCGGCCGCCGCCCTGACCCCGGGGGCCTCGGCCCGGGGGGCGCTCCACGCCGTGCGGCGCGATGCCGGACGCCACCGCTCGCCCAATGCCGGCTGGCCCGAAGCCGCGATGGCCGGCGCACTCGGCCTGCGGCTCGCCGGCCCGCGGATCTATGGCACCACCCGGGTCGAGGATGCCTGGATGGGGTCGGGCCGGGCGGAGGCGACGAGTGCCGACATCGTCCGGGCGCTGGTGCTGTACCGGCGGGCCTGCGGGTTGCTGTGGGGGCTGGCGGCGGGGCTCGCCGGTATCGCGCTGGCGGTGTGAGCCTTCACCAGTCCGGCTCGATGGATTCGTCGGCCACGCCCGGCGCGGGCAGGATCTCGGCGGCGCGGTCGCGCAAGGCGCGTGGGATCGCCCCGAGGGCCGGATCCTCGAAGGACAGGTGCGGCAGGCGCTCCGCGACGAGGCCGGCGACGAGTCGGGCCTGGCCCGCGTCGCGCCCGCGCTTCAACGGATCGCGGTCGTCGCGGGCGGCGAGCCAGGCCTTGTGGAGCGCGAAGGCCCGCGGATCGGGCACCACCAGGCCGACCGGGTAGCCGCGGGCATCGAGCGTGACCGCGCTCACCTTCGGGCTGTTGACGAGCCAGGCGAGACCCTCGATCTCGACGGCGCTGAGATCGTCGGACGAGGTGCCGATCCGGCTGCGGGGACTGCGTGCCATCCGGTCCGGCGGCAGCGGCTGGATCAGGTCGACCATGAAGCCGTCCCGGTTGACCGCCCGGAAGCTTCCGGCCCCCATCGGCTCGAACGACCTGTCGACGCTGCGCAGGAGCCCGATCAGGCCTTCCCGCTCCAGGTCGACCCCCGGCAGTGCCTCGGCGACGAGGCTCAGGCGGGCACGGGCGTCGAACAGGAGATCGATATCGCCGGTGGCGAGGTGGCCGCTGGCGATGCGCAGGCCGGCCAGGCGTTCATAGGCGAAGAGCGCGTGGGTGCCGACGACCCGGATGCCGGTGCCAAGGAGCCGCGCCGCCGCGAGCGCCCGCAGGGCTCGCGCCGCGACGACCGGCATCCGCCCGAGCCCGAGGGCGCGGTTCACCGGCGCCATCGCGTCCAGTCGCCGGGCGAGGTCGGCGAGGCGCTGCTTCACCCGCGCACGGCCGTCATGGAACGCCGCATGGGCGGCCTCGGTCTCGGGGCAGCGGAGCCCGAGGGAGGACCAGGTGGCCTTCCGCTTGCGGTAGAGATACTGGCGCCCGCGCACCGTCTTCCAGGCCATCGAGCCGGCGAAGCGCTGGCCCAGTTCGGTCCGCGCCGCCTGGTACGCGGAAAAGACCTGCTCGGCATCGACGAACTGGCGAACCTGCTCGTGCGTCCAGTCGGTGAAATCGGCCATCGCGGATCGGATCGGGCTGCCTGTCGCCCAATCCTACACCGTTCCACCCCATCAGACCATTGATATCAAAGACGTTATCCCTTTCCGGACCGAAACCGATCCGAAAAGGGATAATTCCGTCCTCAGCGCCGCGCCGGCGCGAGCCCCCCGGCCTCGGCCGCGTTGCGGCGCTTCAGGATGCCCTGGACCACGAACACCATCGCCGCGCCGACGACGAGGCAGGCGGCGAGGAAGAGCATCGGCACGAGCTTGCTGCCGCTGACGTCGCCGATCCACGGCACGACGTTCTGGGCGATGAAGCCGCCGAGATTGCCGACCGAGTTGATCATCGCGATGCCGGCCGCCGCGGTGGCGCCGCGCAGGAAGGTCGGGGGCAGCGACCAGAAGACCGGCTGGCCCGAGAAGATGCCGGCGGCGGCCACGCACAGGCAGGCGAACTTCACCGCGTCGCCGGGCAGCACGACGCTGAGGACGAGGCCGAGCGCCCCGACGAGGGCCGGGCCGGCGATGTGCCAGGTGGTCTCTCCGGTGCGCGCCGCGTGCCGGGGCACCCACCACAGGGCGAAGCCGACGCAGATCCACGGGATGATGTTGATGACGCCGTTCATGGTGTTCGAGACGCCGAAGCCCTTCACCACCGTGGGCAGCCAGTAGCTCAGGCCGTAGGCCGCGAGCGGGAAGGCGACGTAGAGCAGCGCGAGCAGCACGACGCGGGTGTCGGCGAGCACCCGGAACGGGTTGCTGTGGTCGGTGTGCGGGGTGGTCGCCGCCTCGCGCGCCAGGGTGTCGGCGAGCCACCTCTTCTCGTCGGCCCCCAGCCAGGGCGCCTTCTCGGGCCGGTCGGGCAGGATGAAGAACACCACGAAGGCGAGCAGCACCGCCGGCACGCCGGTGGCGATGAACACCCATTGCCAGCCGCGGTAGCCGAGCGCCCCGTCGAGGTCGAGGAGCGCGCCGCCGATCGCCGCGCCGACGGCGTTGGCCACCGCGCTCGCGATCATGAACCAGCCGACCATCCGGCCGCGGAAGACCTGCGGGAACCACAGGGTCAGCGCGTAGAGCACGCCGGGGAAGAACCCGGCCTCCGCCGCGCCGAGGAGGAAGCGCAGCACGTAGAACATCACCGGCCCGGTCGAGAAGCCGAGCAGGATCGTGATGATCCCCCAGGTCGCCATGATGCGGGTGAACCACACCCGGGCGCCGACCCGCTCCAGGATCACGTTCGAGGGGACCTCGAACAGGAAGTAGGCGAGGAAGAACAGCGAGGCGCCGAAGCCGTAGGCCGCCTCGCTCAAGCCGAGATCGCCCACCATCTGGAGCTTGGCATAGGAGACGTTCTGCCGGTCGATGTAGGCGATCAGGTACATCAGGCCGAGCAGCGGCATCAGCCGCCAGGTGATCGTCGCGATGGTGCGGGCGCCGAGGGCGTCCTGCTGCGGGTCCGCCCTGTTCTGGGCTGCCCTGTTCTGGTCTGCCATGGGGGCCTCCTCCCGGCCGCGCTGGATATTGCGTCTTGTCGGCGCTCCTTAATCCGGCCTCGTGCGGGGCGGAAGTGATATCGGTACCACACAAGCGAGGCGTGACCTGCCGGGCGTTAGCCCTTGGTCGCCGGCAGTGCGGCCTTCAGCGCTTCCCAGCCGTCGCGCAGGCCGAGATGGCGCAAACCCAAATTCCTGAGATTGTCGAAGGGACGGATCTCCGGCCGCTCGCCGCGCGGGTGCACCACCACGGTGGCGGTGCGCCCGACGGTGAGGCGGTCGCGGTCGATGGCGGGATCGAGGGCGATCCGCACCGGGACGCGCTGGGCGAGGCGCACCCAGGCGAAGGTCGGGTTGACGTTGGCGAGGAGCGACGCGCCGGCGCTGCGCTCCCGGTCCTCGATGCCGGCGGCGACGCTCTCGACCGTGCCGGTGACGTCGCGGTCCTCGCCCATCAGCCGCACGGTGACCGGGTCGCCGGGATGGATGCGGTCGAGCTTCGTCTCCTCGAAATAGCCCTGGACGTGCAGGGTGTCGCTGTCGACGAGCGCCATCACGGCCTTGCCGACCCCGACATAGGCGCCGGGGCGCAGTTCGAGGTTGCTGATCCGGCCGTTGACCGAGGCGCGCACCTCGGAGCGGTCGAGGTTGAGCCTGGCGAGGTCGCGGTCGGCGACCGCCTGGTCGTAGGCGGCCCGGGCACTCTGATCGGCGGCGAGCGTCGCCTCGAGCTTCTGCTGCGACACGACGTTGTCGCTGAGCTGGCGGTAGCGGGCGAGATCGGCCTCGGCCTGGACGAGGTTCGCCTTGCGGCCGGCCACCACGGCCTCGGCCTGGCGAAGCGCGAGGCCGAAGCGGTCCGGATCGATGCGGAACAGCACGTCGCCGCGCTTGACGCGCTGGTTGTCGCGCACCTCGACGTCGCGCACCAGCCCCGACACGTCGGGGGCGACACCGACGACCTCGGCCCGCACCCGTCCGTCGCGGGTCCAGGGAGCTTCGAGGTAATAGTCCCAGAGGGCCGTCCCGACGATGACGGCGAGCGCCAGCATGGCGGCGGTGACGGCGAAGCGGCCGAGGAAGGCGAGCGCGCGGGTCATGGTGGTTCTTCAGGTCAGGCGGCCGGCGAGCGAGACGACGCCGCCGAGGCACACGAGGTAGAGGCAGAGGTCGAAGAGCGGCCGGTGCCAGACCAGCCGGTAGAGCCCGAGGGCACCGATCAGGCGGCGCACCACGAGGTTGATCAGGAAGGCGGCGAGGGCCCAGACCAGCAGGGCCGGCACGAAGACGCCGTAGAGGTCGATATCGGCCATCAGGCGGCCTCCCTCGCGAGCAGGGCGGCGCCGGGAGGCGCCGCCGCGGGAAACAAAGCCCGGCGCAGGCCCACGAGGCCGAGGAGCGCGTCGCGCCGGGCGTCGTGTCCCGACGCGCCGACGGGTTCCGCCTCGATCCGCGCGAGCGCCGCGTCGATGCGGCGGAGCAAGGTTTCGGGGGCCGGCCCGCGCGGCCCCTCGTAATGGCCGGCCACCGCGTCGAGGGCGGCATCGAGCGCCGCGACGGCCTCGCGCGGCAGGCCGTGGCGGGCGCGCCGCAGCGAGACGAGGTTCATGCCGACCCGCAGGGCCGCCAGGGTGTCGATCCGGGACAGATCGCTGTCGGGCCCGGCGGCGGCCAGCCGCGGCACCAGGAGGCCGAGGCGGTCGAGCATCAGGTGGGCGAAGGCGGTGCGGTCGCCGTGCCCGCGCCGCCGCGCCGCCCGGGCGAGATCAGCGCGGCTCGCCGCGACCAGCCGGCGGGCGCCGTGCTCCGCCCCGACCGAGCGCACCAGCCGGGTCACCAGGGCGGCGAGCCAGATGCCGCCGACCAGCGCGATGCCCGAATTGACGTAAGCTCCGAATTCCGACGCGTAGCGGTCCTGGATCGCCAGCAGCGCGTTGCCGTTGACGCCGAGCGCCAGCCCCACCGGCAGGGTTTTGGGATTCGTCATCAGCAGGCCGCACAGGATCAGGGGCGGCGCCAGCACCAGGGCGAGGCTGACGAAATCGTGCACCAGCGGCATCACGCCGAACAGCAGCACGCCGATCGCCAGAGCGGCCACCCCGGTCCAGGTGGCGAAGCTCAGGATCGCCGGGACCGGATCGTCCTGGGTCGCGAACATGCAGCACAGCACCGCGCCCATCATCGCCGCGGTGGCGCCGTCGGGCCAGGCGGTGGCGATCCACACCACCACGCAGGCGACGATGCCGAAGAACGCCCCGAGGGCGGAGCGGAACGCCATGCCGTGGTCGCGGTGGCGCGGCGCCCGGCCGCCGAACTCGCCCGCATAGGCCAGGGGCTCGCGCAACGAACCGTCGCCGCGGGCAACGCCGTCCTGCAACGCCCGGCAATCCCGGCCGATCGCCACCAGCTCGCGCAGGCGCTCGATCAGGCTCGCCCGCACCAGGGCGCTCCAGGATGGATGAGTGGAGAGCGCGCGGTCGGAGGCCTCGATGCGGGCCGTGAGCGCGTCCGCCCCGGCGGCCGGCGCTCCTTCCGCCGACCACGCCTCGACATCGGCGAGCAGGTGGCGCAGCTCCGGCGTGAGGCCCGACAGGCTCTTGAGCGCCGCGATCCGATCGGCGAGGGAGGAGAGGACCGGCAGCAGCATCAGCATCCGGCCGCGCAGGAGCTGCACCAGCGGCACCGCTCGGCTCTGGGCCGAGGTGTCGTAGGCGAGATGGGTCGAGAGAGCGTCGATCTCCGCGGCCTCCGCGGCCAGCCGCAGGCGCCGGGTCCGGAGGGCGGGCGCCTCGCCGACGCCTGAGAGCACGTCGCCGGTCCAGCGCCCGGCCTCCCCCAGCCAGGCCCCGACCCGGGCCGCCAGTACCGGACCGACCGGCTCGGGGACGACGAGGCTCGCCACCAGGGAGGCGCAGAGGATGCCGAGCGTGATCTCCTCGGCCCGCGACACCGCGGTGTCGAAGATGGTCTCGGGGTTCGTGACCGCCGGGAAGCCGATCAGCGCGGCGGTGTAGCCGGCGAGCATGAACAGGTAGGCCCGCGGCGTGCGGTCGAGGAGCGAGAGATAGAGGCAGCCGGCGGTCCAGAGGGCGAGCGCCAGGGTCAGCACCTCCGGGGCGTTGACGAGGGGCGGCACCATCGCGACCGCGGCCGAGACGCCGATCAGCGTGCCGACGACCCGGTAGAGGGCCTTGGAGCGGGTGGCGCCGGAGAGCGGCTGCATGGTGATGTAGACGGTCGCCATCGCCCAGTACGGCCGCGGCAGGTCGACCCACAGGGCGATCCCGAGGGCAAGCAGCGCCGCCCCGCTGACCTTGAGGGCGAAGAGCCATTGGCGCCAGCCGGGCAGGATCACGGGCGTCCTCCGATGACCGGATGCGGTGAGGCGTCCGAGCCGCAGGCGAGGCTCGCCCCGCGCGGGCCCTCGGCCTGGAGCGCGCGCAACACCGTCAACGCCGCCCGCAGGTCGTCGTCGCCGACATGGGTGAAGACCGCCGCGCGCAACGTGTCGAACCGCGCCTCGATGGCGGCGGCGCGGGCGCGGCCCTCCTCCGTCAGGTGCAGGACCTTGGCGCGGCGGTCGGTCGGGTCCTCCCGGCGGGTGACGAGGCCGGCCTCGCAGAGTTGGTCGAGGAGCCGCACCAGGCTCGGGCCCTCGACGCCCAGCGCGTCGGCGAGCGTGGTCTGGCGCAGGTCGCCGCCGAGCCGCCCGATCAGCAGGAGCGGCAGGGCCGTCGCCTCGGTCAGCCCGTAGGCGGTCACGACCTCGTCGGCGGCCCGCCGCCAGACGCGCCCGGCCTGGAGCAGGGTGAGGGTGAGGGATTGCAGAAGGTCGCGTCGCATCGCCGTCGCGTTCGGCCAAACCGATGATTGATCGGCCTCATAGATAGGATGCTAACGATTCGGCTGGAAGCGCGGCCGGCGCGGGACGGCCATGCGCGCGGAAGCGCGTGATCGGCCATGCGCGTGGAAGCGCGTGATCGGTCATGCGCGCGGACGCGCGTGGTCGATTGTCGGCGCGGAAGCGCGTGATCGATCGTCGACGCGGAAGCGCAGGGGCGACCCTGCACGGGAGCGACGTGCTAAAGCTTGGCGGCGGCGTCGCGGTCGGGGGTCCAGTCGATCTCGACCACGGTCACGCCGTCCTGGCGGTTGTAGCGCAGGGCGGTGTGCCGCATCGCCCGCAAGGACGCGGCATCCTCGGCGCGGGGACACTGGACGGGGTCGTGGGCGCGGTGGGTCCGGTCGAGCATGCGCCCGAAAGCGGCGTCGAGGGACGGCATCGCCGCGACGGTCGAGAACGGCGCCGACAGGTAGACCGTGCGGGAGGGCCCGCGGGCGAGACAGTAGCGCCAATCGGCGGCGGCCGGGGTGGCGGCCAGGGCGAGTCCGGTCGCGGCGCCCAGGAACACGAGCTTCGGTAACGCAGCGCTCTGAAGCGGGATTCTCATCGAATCGGGGATCTCGGAATGGGTCTCGGGGCCGTCCCGATGCGCGGCGCATGCGGCGTCAGCAAGGCGCAAGAAGGCGAATGGGTCAGGACAGGGCCCCGCCCTCGGCCTCCTCGGCCTCGAGGCTCAGGCTCCAGACCCGGGCGCCGTCCTCGGTCACGAGCCAGGCCTCGCCGGTCCGGTCGCCGAAGACCTCGTCGGCCCGTCCGAGCACACGGGCGGCGGCGTGGCGCACGCTCGGCGCCACGATCGGCAGATCGTGAAGCGGATGGGCCCCGCTTCGGTCGCGTGAGGTGGAGAGCAGGCGATAGAGGGGCATGGCGAGCGAACTCCGGAAGACGGCGGGGGGTCTGGCGATCCCGGGTGTCTGACGTGATCGGCGGCTGCCTTCTTTGGTGTCGAACCGTCCTCCGCGGCGGGTTCAGACCGTCGCGGGCTCCTTCGCTGCGTTCGCCCAAAGGCGACGCAGGGTCAACGCTTTTAACCCCGTCCCCGGACCGTTCAAGAGTTAACTCAGGGCATATCACCCAAGGGCAGCACGTTGCACGACGGAGGAGAGGCCGTTGACACGGCACCTCTCCTCCGCCTTGTGGGGAGGAGCCGGAGGTGGGGGTGGTGCCGGAGAAAGCTCGCGCGTTGCACGGCCCCATCCCGCAGCTTGCAGCGATACCGGGCAGGCCCGGGATCGCCGGGGAGAGGACGACGCCCGCATCGTCGATGCCTTGATCCCGGCCTTGATCTCGAGACGGAGCGTCGATCCGCCGGCACGACGGGAGAGGAACGAACACGATGGCAACCAGGGTCGCCTGCATCGGCGAGTGCATGATGGAGCTGTCGGAGCGACCCGACGGCAGCCTGCTGCGCGGCTACGGCGGCGATACGCTCAACACCGCCCTCTACCTCGCTCGCCTCGGCGTCGCGGTCGATTACGTGACGGCGCTCGGCGACGATCCGTGGAGCGAGGAGATGCTGGCGGCCTGGGCCGCCGAAGGGGTCGGCACGGGCCAGGTGCGGCGCCTGCCCGGGCGGATGCCGGGGCTCTACATCATCCGCACCGACGCATCGGGCGAGCGCAGCTTCCATTACTGGCGCGACAGCGCCGCCGCCCGCGACCTGTTTTCCGGCCCCGGCGCCGCCGACACGCGTGCCGCCCTGGCGGGCTACGACCTCGTCTACGTGTCGGGCATCAGCCTGTCGCTCTACGGCGAGGCCGGGCGCGAGGCCCTTGCCGAGACCTGCCGAGCCGTGCAGGCCCGAGGCGGGCGGGTGGCCTTCGACACCAATTACCGGCCCCGCGGCTGGCCCGACAAGGCGAAGGCGCAAGCCGCCTTCCGCGAGGCGATGGCGGCGGCCGACCTGATCTTCGCCTCCGCGGAAGACCTCGACTGGCTCTACGGGCCGGACGCTGAGGAGGAGGTTTTGCGCCATCACGGCCGCTGCGAGATCGTGCTGAAGGGCGGCGGCTCGCCGCCGAGCGTGCGGGTGCTGAGCGGAACCGAGGACGTCACGGTTCCGGCCCTGGCCGTGGACGCAGTCGTCGACACCACCGCGGCGGGCGACAGCTTCGCGGCGGCCTACATGGCGGCGCGGCTCGCCGGGCGCGCTCCCGCCGAGGCCGCCGCGTGCGGCCACCGCCTCGCCGGCACCGTGATCGGCCATCGCGGCGCCGTGATCCCCCGGGCGGCGATGCCCGACCTGCCGCTCGCTTGAAAGGACAGGGACGTCCATGACCACCGAATCCCGCAGCCAGCGCCTCGACGCGCTGCTCGCCGCCTCGCCGGTGATCCCGGTCATCACCGTACCGGAACTCGCCCATGCGGTGCCGCTGGCCCGCGCCCTGGTGGCTGGCGGCATCACCACCCTCGAGATCACCCTGCGCACCCCGGTGGCGCGGGACGCCGCGAAGGCGATCATGGCGGAGGTGCCCGAGGCCGTGGTCGGCCTCGGCACGGTGCTCACGCCGGCCGACCTCGAGACCGCCCATGCCCTCGGCGCCCGCTTCGCGCTCAGCCCCGGGGCGACGCCGGACCTCCTGCGGGCGGCGGCCGCCAGCGACATGGTGTTCATGCCCGGTATCGCCACGCCCTCCGACCTGATGCAGGTGCTCGCCGCCGGCTTCACGGTGGCGAAGTTCTTCCCCGCCGTGCCGGCGGGCGGCATGGCGGCGCTCAAGGCCCTCGGCGGCCCGTTCCCGCAGGCCCGGTTCTGTCCGACCGGCGGGATCGGCGAGGCCGATGCGAAGGCCTGGCTGGCGCTCCCGAACGTCGCGGCGGTGGGCGGCTCGTGGCTGGCGCCGGAGGCCGAGATTCGCGCCGGGAATTTCTCCGCCATCACCGAGCGGGCGCGGCGCACCCTCGCGGCGCTTCAGTAACACACCGGAAACGTGCCCGCGCCGCCACGGTGTGGCGCGGGCACAACGCCGCCTTCGCAACCGCGAAGCTTGGCCGGATTTAAGCTTGGCTTTGAGACGTGGGCGTTTACGGCTTGGCTATTGGTTCCGCCGTACGGTGCTGGTCGCGTTCGCACCGTCCTCGCTCCGCGCGTCCCCGTCCAAGCTGTCCTTGCCAAGAGGCTTTCATGCGCCGCTTCGTTCCCGCCCTGGCCGGGCTGGTCTGCGCCGTCACCGCCTGGGCGGCGCCCGCCGCCGCCTACGAGATCGACCCGCTCACCCGCCAGCCCCTCGACCAGCCGCTCGCCGTCACGGTGCGCTCCGCCGCTCCGGCGGCCGCTGCCGATCCCCTCGACGCCTCGGTGCCGAAGCTGAGCCCGATCCCGCGCGAGACGGTGGCCTATTCCGGCCCCTACGGCGCCGGCACCATCGTGGTCTCCACCGCCGAGCGCCGCCTGTACTACGTCCTCGGCAACGGCCAGGCCCTGCGCTACGGCGTCGGCGTCGGCCGCCCGGGCTTCGCCTGGAACGGCGTGCAGTCCATCTCGATGAAGCGCGAATGGCCCGATTGGCGCCCGCCGGCCCAGATGATCCGCCGCCGGCCCGACCTGCCGCGCTACATGAAGGGCGGCCCGGAGAACCCGCTCGGCGCCCGCGCGATGTATCTCGGCGGCTCGCTCTACCGCATCCACGGCTCGAACGAGCCCGAGACCATCGGCACCGCCGTCTCCTCCGGCTGCATCCGGATGACCAACGACGACGTGATGGACCTGTATACCCGCGCCAAGGTGGGGACGAAGGTGATCGTGCAGCGCTGATCGGCGCGCAGGGTTCAATCGATGGAAAAAGGCCGGCCTCGTGCCGGCCTTTTTCGTGTTCATGCGTCTGATATTCTCGGTTGTATGGCGTGGGGCCCTCTTTCCCGAGCAGGCTATCGCATTCACACATCTCGGTCTGAGCGCTTCGCCATTTGAGAATAGCACGCCTCTCCTCCCCCCGGCGATCCCGGGCTTGCCCGGTATCGCTGCAGGTTGGGGGGAGCCGGAAGTGGGGATGGTGCCGCGTGGAGCTCGACGCTTAATCCTGCACCACCCCCACCCCTAACCCCTCCCCACAAGGGGGAGGGGAAAGCGCCAGTCTTCCCAACGGCTTAGTCCCCCTCGCCGCCTCAGCCCCGCCGGCCTCCCCCGCATGGAGGCCTGCGGCGCGCAGCCCAGGTCGTGCCGGAACCCGTAGACGAAGACCGAGGTCGAGCCGTAGCCCGGCGTCATCGCCGTCCGCGTCACGTCGAGCCCGCCGCCCATCGGTTCGATCGCCTTGAACAGCCGCAGGCACCGGCGCCAGTCGCGCAGGCTCATGCCGAGCTCGGCCTCGAAGCGGCGGGCGAGGGTGCGGCCCGACAGGCCGAGCGCCCGGCCCCACGCCTCGGGGGCCCGGGCATCGGCCGGCTCGGCGTAGAGCGCTTCGCAGAGCCCCACGAGCGGGCCTCCGCGCGGCCGGGGCAAGGCTCCCGGCAGGGGAGTGGCGCGGCGGAGCTGGTCGGGAATCAGGCCGGCGACGCGCCCGGCATAGCCGTCGGCGTCGTCCTGCCCGTCGATCGCCGCCGCCTCGACGATGAGGGCCTGGAGCAGGGCCGAGACGCCGGACACCGTCGGCTCCACCGGCAGCCTCGCACCGACCGCGTCGGCGATCCACAGGCTGCGGAACGCGGTCCCGAGCAGCGAGCCGACCCGATGCCCGGTCGGTCGCCACACCGCCTGTTCCGGTGAGATCACGAAGGAGCGGCCGGCCACCGCCACGGTCAGCACGCCGGAGATGGTGTAGACGACCTGATGCCAGTCATGCGCGTGCTCAGGAAAGGCGTGGTACGCCGGGATGCCCTGCGCCCGCACCGTGAGCGGCTGCGGCGACCTCACACCATGCGGCGTCTCGATCGTCACCCACCGCATGCGGGGCTCCAGTTCGGCGGAAATTCTCCACAGCTTGGCACCCCGTCGAAATACGGACGGCCGGTGCTCCGCCATGCAGGAGAAGACTCTTGCTGTCCCAGGCGGGAATCGGAGAAGAAGACCCTCATGGCCCACCATGATCGCCGCGGCCTGCCGGTCACGACCCGCTCCGACGCCGCCGCCGCACATGACCGCGCGGGCATCGATCTCCTGCTCGCCGCTTGGCCGGGCGCCGCCGAGGCGCTCGACGCCGCGATCGCGGCCGATCCGGATTTCGCCCTCCCCTACGCCGCTCGGGCGCGCCTGCACGCGATGCGGGCGGAATCGGCGGCGGCGCAAGATCGCATCACCCGAGCCGCCGCCTGCGAGGCGCGCGCCGGGACCGAGCGCGAGCGCAGCCATGTCGTGGTCCTGTCGCTGGCGATCGACGGCCGGTCGGGGCCGGCCCTGGCGCGCCCGCTCGCCCATCTCGAATCCTGGAGAGTCATCGATGTCGAACCCCGCCGCCCCGATCGCCGGGCTCCCCCTTCCCGCCGCGACCGGCACCGGCAACGTGCTGCGCCTCGCGCTCGCCCAGGCCCTGGCCGGCGCCAACTCGGTCGTGGTCTACGCCACCGGCGCCGTCATCGGCAGCCGGCTGGCACCCGATCCGGCGCTCGCCACCCTGCCGATCTCGATCTTCGTCGTCGGCATGGCCGCCTGCACCCTGCCGGCCGGGCGCATCGCCCGGGCCCATGGCCGCCGCACGGCCTTCCTGGCCGGAACCGGGTGCGGCGTGCTCGTCGGGCTGCTGGCGGCGCTCGCCGTGGTGCTGTCGTCGTTCTGGATTTTCTGCCTGGCGACCTTCTTCGGCGGCGCCTACGCGGCGGTGGTGCTGTCGTTCCGCTTCGCCGCCGCCGATTGCGTCGCGCCGGCGCGACGCCCGCGGGCGCTGTCGGCCGTCATGGCAGGCGGCGTGTTCGCCGGGATCATCGGGCCGCAGCTCGTCAGCCACACGATGGACCTGTGGCCCGCCCACGCCTTCGCCGCGACGTTCCTCGCGCAAGCCGCGGTGGCGGCGCTCTCGGCCGTGGTGCTGATGGGCGTGCGGCTGCCAGGGCCGACGCAAGCCGACCGCTCCGGCGGACGCCCGCTCAGCCTGATCGCCCGCCAGCCGCGCTTCATCACCGCGGTCCTGTGCGGGGTGGTGTCCTACCTTCTGATGAACTTCCTGATGACCGCCGCGCCGCTGGCGATGCACCTGTGCGGGTTCACGCAAGCCGACGCCAATCTCGGCCTGCAATGGCACGTGATCGCCATGTATGCGCCGAGCTTCTTCACCGGGCGGCTGATCGCCCGGTTCGGGGCTCCCGCCGTGGTGGCGGCCGGGCTCGCGCTCACCGCGACCGCGGCGGTCGTCGGGCTGTCGGGCCTGGATCTCGCCCATTTCTGGGCCTTCCTGGTCCTGCTTGGCCTCGGCTGGAATTTCGGCTTCGTCGGCGCCTCCGCCATGGTGCTCGACTGCCACCGGCCGGAGGAGCGCACCCGGGTGCAGTCGCTCAACGACTTCGTGGTGTTCGGCACGATGGCGGTCGGCTCGTTCTCCTCCGGCGGGCTGCTGGCCCATTACGGCTGGGACGTGGTCCTGTGGGTGTCGTTCGGGCCGCTCGCGGTGGCGGTCGCGGCGCTCACCGTCGCGGCGGCGTCGCGGCCGGCCCCGGCGGCGGTCTGATCACCGCCGCCGCGCCGGCTCGCGGCTCAAGGAACGGGCCGCCAGTTCCTCCTCGTAGCGGGCAAAGCGCGTCGCCTGCTCTTCGCCCAGGCGGCGCAGGAAGTCGAAGGCGTAGATCCCGGTATCGTGCATGTCGTCGAAGGTGAGCTTGACGGCGTAGTTGCCGACCGGTGCCACCGCCAGGATCTGGACCTCGCGCTTGCCGGGAATCCACTGGCGCTCGGAGGGCGCATGGCCCTGGACCTCGGCCGAGGGGCTCTCGACCCGCAGGTACTCCGCCGGCAGGGCGTAGGCCGAGCCGCTGGCGTAAGCGACATGAAGCGTGCGCTTGTCGCGCGACAGCCGGATCTCGGTCGGCCAGTCAGCCTCGTCGGTCATGGCTTGCGTCTCTCCTTACGCCTCTGGCACAACTTGCCGGCGGTCTCACGAGCGCTCATATGCAGGCCGACACCCGGCCGCCAGAGCCTTGAGTCCCGCCGAGGAAGTTGAAGCGCATGTGGGGTCCCCGTACCGACGATCCGATGCCGGCGGTGTCCGTGCCGCCCCGGCCGGCGCCGCTGATCGATCCGTTCCAGCGCGCGATCACCTACCTGCGCGTCTCGGTGACCGATCGCTGCGACCTGCGTTGCGTCTACTGCATGTCCGAGGACATGGCCTTCCTGCCCAAGCGCGACCTGCTCACGCTGGAGGAGCTGGACCGGGTCTGCTCGGTCTTCGTGGAGCGCGGCGTGAGGAAGCTGCGCATCACCGGCGGCGAGCCGCTGGTGCGCCGGGACATCATGCGGCTGTTCCGCAACCTCTCGCGCCATCTCGCCTCCGGGGCGCTGGAGGAGATGACGCTCACCACCAACGGCACCCGCCTGCGCCAGCACGCCGCCGAGCTGGCGGATCTCGGCATGCGCCGGATCAACGTCTCCCTCGACACCCTCGACCCCCAGAAATTCCGGGCGATCACGCGGCGCGGCGACCTCGACACGGTGCTCGACGGCATCGCGGCGGCGCGCGAGGCCGGCCTGAAGGTCAAGATCAACGCCGTGGCGCTGAAGGGCGTCAACGAGGACGAGATTTCAGGCATGCTCGCCTGGGCCCATGGGCTCGGCATGGAGATGACGCTGATCGAGGTGATGCCGCTCGGCGACATCGAGCCCGACCGGGTCGACCAGTTCCTGCCGCTCTCGGTGGTGCGCGAGCGGCTGTCCGAGCGCCTTACCCTCACCCCGCTGCCCGACCGCACCGGGGGCCCGGCCCGCTACGTGCGGGTGGAGGAGACCGGCGGACGGCTCGGCTTCATCACGCCGCTCACCCACAATTTCTGCGAGAGCTGCAACCGGGTGCGCCTGACCTGCACCGGCCAGCTCTACCTATGCCTCGGCCAGGAGGACGCCGCCGACCTGCGGGCGGCGCTCCGCGCCTCCCCCGACGACGCCGTGGTGGCCGAGGCCATCCGAGAAGCCATCACCCGCAAGCCGAAGGGCCACGACTTCGTCATCGCCCGCGCGGCCAAGCCCGCGGTGCCGCGGCACATGAGCACGACCGGGGGTTAGAGCAGCACCCGATCACGGTGCGACACGATACACGACACAACGGGGTGCACGATGCGGGCCATCGCCGGGTGGCGGTGTGGGGCATCGGCGGTGACGACGCAGCCGGTCAGATCCAGGCTCGCCAGCATCGGGATGGTCGCAAGAGGATGGCGAGCATGGGGGGGGCGCACCTCGCGGAAGATGGCCGGAACGGCATTCATCGCGCGGCCTCCCTGGTCGGAGAGGCCGCTCTCTGAACTCGCGTTCAGGGCAGATCGACCCAAGGCCATCTCGGACGCACTTGTCCCGCCCACTCGGGAGACACGCGACATCGTCTTCGATTGGAAGATGGAAAGGCGGCCGGGAGCCCGGCCGCCTCGGGCCTTATGCCGTCATCGCGGTCTTCAGGTTCTCGTCGATCTTGTCGAGGAAGCCGGTGGTCGAGAGCCACTTCTGGTCGGGGCCGACGAGCAGCGCGAGGTCCTTGGTCATGAAGCCGGCCTCGACGGTGTCGACGCAGACCTTCTCCAGGGTCTCGGCGAACTTGGCGAGATCGGCGTTCGAGTCGAGCTTGGCGCGGTGCGACAGGCCGCGGGTCCAGGCGAAGATCGACGCGATCGAGTTGGTCGAGGTCTCCTTGCCCTTCTGGTGCTCGCGGTAGTGGCGGGTCACCGTGCCGTGGGCGGCCTCGGCCTCGACGGTCTGGCCGTCGGGGGTGAGCAGCACCGAGGTCATCAGGCCGAGCGAGCCGAAGCCCTGCGCCACGGTGTCCGACTGCACGTCGCCGTCGTAGTTCTTGCACGCCCAGACGTAGCCGCCGGACCACTTCAGGGCCGAGGCGACCATGTCGTCGATCAGGCGGTGCTCGTAGGTGATGCCGGCCGACTGGAACCGCGACTTGAACTCGGCCTCGTACACCTCCTCGAAGATGTCCTTGAACCGGCCGTCATAGGCCTTCAGGATGGTGTTCTTGGTCGAGAGGTAGACCGGGAACTTGCGGGCCAGGCCATAGTTCATCGACGCGCGGGCGAAGTCGCGAATCGACTCGTCGAGGTTGTACATCGATAGGGCGACGCCGGCGCCCGGGAACTTGAACACCTCGCGCTCGATGACGGTGCCATCGTCACCCTCGAACTTGACCGTCATGCGGCCCTTGCCCGGCACCTTGAAGTCGGTGGCGCGGTACTGGTCGCCATAGGCGTGACGGCCGACCACGATCGGCTGGGTCCAGCCCGGCACGAGGCGCGGCACGTTCTTGCAGATGATCGGCTCGCGGAAGATCACGCCGCCGAGGATGTTGCGGATCGTGCCGTTCGGCGACTTCCACATCTCCTTGAGGTTGAACTCCTTCACCCGGGCCTCGTCCGGGGTGATGGTGGCGCACTTGACGCCGACGCCGTGCTTCTTGATCGCCTCGGCGGCCTCGATCGTCACCTTGTCGTTGGTGGCGTCGCGGTGCTCGACCCCGAGGTCGTAGTATTCCAGCGGAACGTCGAGGTAGGGGTGGATCAGCTTGTCCTTGATGGACTGCCAGATGATCCGGGTCATCTCGTCGCCGTCGAGCTCGACGACGGGGTTCGCCACCTTGATCTTCGCCATGTCTGATCCAGCCTTCCGTGATCCGGGGGCCGCCCGCATGCCCGGGTAAGGCACGCGGCCGGCCGTGGCGCGGTCATAGCGCGCTGCACAAACAGGGGGAAGCGCCGGGACGGAATGGTTTTTCTCCGGTGTCACGAAAAAAGCCCCGGCGCGGGGGCACCGGGGCTGCAAGGAGGTCCGCCCTAACAACACGGATCGGGGCCGGTGGGTTCCCGGGCAGGCGCGACGCCCCTTCGCGATCCGGGCGGAAGGCCTTATGTGCCGGCAACTCCTCCCGTCCGATCACGTCCATGACCGATCGCATTTCATGACCGCTTCCTTGCCGAACCGCCCCGTCATCATCCTGGTCGAGCCGCAACTCGCGGAGAATATCGGCATGACCGCCCGCGCGATGGGGAATTTCGGGCTCGACGCCCTGCGCATCGTCAACCCGAAGGGCGGCTGGCCGATGAAGGGCGTGCGCGAGACGGCCTCGAGCGCCACCCACGTCCTCGACGGCACGACCGTCTTTCCCACGGTTCCCGAGGCCCTGGCCGACCTGCATTACGTGCTCGCCACCACGGCCCGGGAACGGGGCCAGATGAAGCGGGTCTTCGGGCCCGACGCGGGGATGGCGGAGGCGGCCGGCCGGCTCGCGGCGGGGGAGCGGGTCGGTATCCTGTTCGGGCGCGAGCGGGTCGGGCTGTCGAACGACGAGGTCTCGCTGGCCGATGCCATCGTCACCTTCCCGGTCGATCCGGAGCATGCCTCGCTCAATCTCGCCCAGAGCGTGCTCCTCGTGGGCTACGAGTGGCGGCGGGCGGCGGGACAGGCCGTGCTGCCGTTCTCCGGGGAGATGCGCTCGGGACCGGCGCCGCGGGGGGCCCTGATCTCGCTGTTCGAGAGCCTGGAAGCGGAACTCGACGCCGCCGGCTACTACCCGCCGGCGAAGCGCGACGGAATGATCCGCAACATGCGCGACATGTTCCACCGCATGGCGATGACCGAGCAGGACGTGAAGAGCTTCCGGGGGGCGTTGCGGGCGCTGGCACGGCGGCCAGCGGAGGACGAGTAGGTCTCCGCGGGTTCAATCGATCCCGCGGCGCGTCTGCCACCCTCTTGGTCATCCCGGGTTCCGCTGCGCGGCCCCGGGATGACGATGGAGGATGTAGCTTTCGTCTGCGAAAAACGAATGCGTCCTATAGCTTCACGATCAATTTCCCGAAGTTGCGGCCCTTGAGCAGGCCGATGAAAGCCTCGGGTGCGTTCTCCAGCCCCTCGACCACGTCCTCGCGGTAGCGGATCTTGCCCTCGCGCAGCCATTGGCCGACGTCCTTGTGGAAGGCCGGGCCCTGATCGGCGAAATCGGAGACGATGAAGCCGCGGAAATTCAGCCGCTTGCTCAAGACGGCGCGCATCAGGGCCGGCACCCGGTCGGGTCCGGCGGGCAGCTCGGTCATGTTGTAGTTGGCGACGAGGCCGCAGACCGGGATGCGGGCGAAGTCGTTGAGGAGCGGCAGCACCGCGTCGAACACCGCGCCGCCGACATTCTCGAAATACACGTCGATGCCGTCCGGGCAGGCCGCCGCGAGCGCGGCGGGCAGGTCGCCGGAGCGGTGATCGACCGCCACGTCGAAACCCAGCTCCTCGGTAAGGTGCCGGCACTTGTCCGGCCCGCCGGCGATGCCGACCGCGCGGGCCCCCTTCAGCTTGGCGATCTGGCCGACCAGCGAGCCGACCGGACCGGTCGCGGCGGCGACAACCACGGTCTCGCCGGCCTTCGGCGCCCCGATGGTGAGCAGCCCGGTATAGGCGGTCATGCCCGGCATGCCGAGGACGCCCAGCGCCGTGGTGACGGGGGCGGCGGCGGGATCGAGCTTGCGCAGACCCTGGCCGTTCGACACGGCGAAATCCTGCCAGCCGCCATAGGCCGACACCGTATCGCCGACCGCGAAGCCGGGATGGTGCGAGGCCACCACCTCCGACACCGTGCCGCCGACCATCACGTCGTTGATCTCGACCGGCTTGGCGTAGGACTTCGCCGCGCTCATCCGGCCGCGCATGTAGGGATCGAGGGAGAGGTAGCGGTTGCGCAGCAGCACCTCGCCCTCCTTGGCGACCGGCACCGTTCCGCGCTCGACGCGGAAATGGGCCGGGGTCGGCTCGCCGTGGGGCCGGGACGCCAGGACGATACGGCGGTTCACGTCGGACATGCGGGGACCTCCCTTCAGGGATTTTCTCGGGGTGCGGGCTGGCCTCCCGGCCACGCCCACGCGTCGATCCCGTCGCAACTGGGACGCGCGACCCCGCGCGTCAACGCCGCGCTGGCCGGAGTTTGTAAGAGCCTTACCTGCGAGAGATGCGCCGGTCCCGCCCGGCTCCACTGCGAAAGGGTTCGGCCATGCTCCCGTCCTCGCTCCTCGCCGGCGCGCTCCTGCTCGCGGCAGCGATCCCGGCTGCAGCCGCCGGCTCCGATCTCGACCGCTACCGCTGGAAGTCCCGGGTGCTGGTGATCGCGGCCGATGCCGGCGATCCCCGCGCCGCCGCGCAAGGACGCATCGCCGAGGCGGCGGCGTCGGGGATGCGCGAGCGCGACCTCGTGGTGGTGCGGGCGATCGGGGAGGGAAGGGGGGCGGCCGCCTTGCGTCGCCGCCTCGGCCTGCCGGCGACGGGATTCCGGGCGGTGCTGGTCGGCAAGGATGGCGGGGCGAAGCTCACCGCCGAGCAGCCGATCCCGGCCGAGCGCCTCTTCTCCACCATCGACGCCATGCCGATGCGGCGGGAGGAGGCGGCGGGACGCCGCTGATGGGCCCGTAACGGGAAAGGGCCGCCCTTGCGCGGGCGGCCCTCGTTGGATCGCAGTCGGTCGCCGTCAGTAGCAGCGGGTCACGAGGACGCGGCGGTAGCCCCACGGGGTCCAGCGCACGCGCGGCACCTCGTAGCAGCCGCCGCCATAGCCGTAATCGTAGCCGCCGCCGTAATACCCGACCGGGGCGTATCCGCCGTAGCCGTAGCCGCCGTAATACGGGTAGGCCGTGGCCGCCGCGAGGCCGAGCCCGACGCCGAGCCCGAGGCCCGCCGCGCCCCAGCCGTAGCCGCGGCGATAGCCGTAGCCGCCGCGCCAGCCGCCATAGCCCCCGCGCCAGCCGCCGAAGCCCACGCCGCGATAGCCGCCGTAACCGCCGCGCCAGCCGCCGAATCCGCCCCGGTAGCCACCGAAGCCGACCCCGCGATACCCGCCGAAGCCGCCGCGGAAGCCACCGCCGCCGAAGCCGCCCCGGAACCCGCCGCCGAAGCCGCCGCCATGGAAGCCACCACCATGGAACCCGCCACCGCCGAAGCCCCGCGCCTCGGCGGTGGCCGGAACGACGAGCAGCGCACCCGCGAGGGCCGCCGATGCCGCCAACATGCCCTTCATGATCCGATCTCCCTTCGAGAGATAATCCGTGAACCCCCAGGCACTCAGAACGCCGACGCTCGTTCTCCGGTTCATGCTGCAAAACGTCACGATCGCCCTATACCGGTATCCCGAAAACCGGTCGCACGGGCGGGGAGCGGAGAGGCACATGGTGGGTCTGATGGCGGGTATGACCGGGCGTATCGGGGCGGTGTTGCTAGGGGCGGGGCTCGCGTGGCTTCCCGCCGGCCCTGCCGCTGCGGCGCCCGGCCCTGTCCCCACCTCCACCCCGGCGGCCTCCTGCCGGCCGCAGACCCATGAAGGCCAGGCCTACGCCGTCTGCACCGTCGACCTGCGGCGCGCCCGGGTGAAGCTGTTCTGGCGCGGGCCCGACGGCCTGCCCTACGGCTCGCTCTCGCGGCTCGCCGGCCAGCAGGGCGACAAGCTCGCCTTCGCGATGAATGCCGGCATGTACGACAACGGCCTCGGCCCCGTCGGCCTCTACGTCGAGGACGGGCGCGAATTGAAGGCCGCCAACACTGCCAACGGCCCGGGCAACTTCCACATGAAGCCCAACGGGGTGTTCTACGTCGCGGGCGACCGCGCCGGGGTGATCGAGACCGGGCGCTACCTGAAGGCCCGTCCGCGCGCCGAATTCGCGACCCAGTCCGGCCCGATGCTGGTGATCAACAACCGCATCCATCCCAAGATCTCCGAGGACGGGCCATCGCAAAAGATCCGCAACGGCGTCGGCGTGCGGCCGGACGGGCATACGGCGGTGTTCGCGATCTCGGAGGCGCCGGTGAGCTTCGGGGCCTTCGCGCGGCTGTTTCGCGACGATCTCGGCTGCCCCAACGCGCTCTTCCTCGACGGCAGCGTGTCGAGCCTCTACGCCCCGTCCCTGGGCCGCCAGGACCTGAGCCGGCCCCTCGGGCCGCTGGTCGGTGCCGTGACGAAATGACGGGCGGTTCCGTCGGGCCCGAAAATGCTCTAGGGGGACCATGATGAACCGCACCGCGCTCTATGCCGGCTCCTTCGATCCGGTGACCAACGGCCATCTCGACGTGGTGCGCCAGGCCTGCCGCCTGGTCGGCCGCCTGGTCGTGGCGATCGGCGTGCATCCGGGCAAGACCCCGCTCTTCTCCGCCGAGGAGCGGGCGGAGCTGATCCGGGTCACCTGCGGGCCGCTCGCCGCCGAGACCGGGACGCGCCTCGAGGTCGTCACCTTTGCCGACCTCGCGGTGGCGGCGGCGCGGCGGCACGGCGCCAGCCTGTTCATCCGCGGTTTGCGCGACGGCACCGATCTCGATTACGAGATGCAGCTCGCCGGCATGAACGGCGCCATGGCGCCGGAGGTGCAGACCGTGTTCCTGCCGGCCTCGACCGGCGTGCGGCCGATTACCGCCACCCTGGTCCGCCAGATCGCCGCCATGGGCGGCGACGTGCGGCCCTTCGTGCCCGCGGCGGTGGCCGACCGCCTCGGCGCCCGCTTCGCCCCGTCCGCCTGACGCGGCCCTTCTTCCACCCAGGAGACCTCCATGATCCGCTGGCTCGCAGCCCTGGTGCTGTCCGTCGCCGCCTTCGGTGCCGCCGTCCCGGCGAGCGCCGCGCCCGACCAGAACACCGTCTATCTCGACACCAAGGACGGCCGGATCACCATCCAGCTGCGTCCCGACCTCGCACCCAAGCACGTCCAGCAGATCAAGACGCTGACGAAGCGCGGCTTCTACAACGGCATCGTGTTCCACCGCGTCATCGACGGCTTCATGGCGCAGACCGGCGACCCGACCGGTACCGGCATGGGCAAGTCCGACCTGCCGAACATCCCGGCGGAGTTCTCCAAGACGCCGTTCAAGCGCGGCACCGTCGGCATGGCCCGCTCGCAGGACCCGAACTCGGCCAATTCGCAGTTCTTCATCTGCTTCGGCGACGCCTCGTTCCTCAACAACCAGTACACGGTGGTGGGCGAGGTGACCTCCGGCATGGACGTGGTCGACAAGATCAAGAAGGGCTCGTCGGCCCAGAACGGCACCGTGCAGAACCCGGACAAGATCGTCCGGATGAGCCTGGCGCAGGACGGCCAGTAAACCTTGCGCGGCGGGTTTTTTCGCGCCGGCCTCGCGCTGGTGGTGTCGATCTCGCCCGCCGCCGCGCAGTTCGACGTCTACGACAACCCCTCGGTGCTCTCGCTGCCGACCACCCTGCGGGCGACCGTGCGGGTTCCGGTGACGCCGCCGGAGGGGCCCGCCGACACCCTGGCGGCGCTTTATCCGCACCTCGCCACCTGCTGGCGCGCCCCGGCCGGTCTCGGGCCCGGCGCGATCACCGCGCGCTTCGCGCTGCGGCGGGACGGGAGCCTTCAGGGCACCCCGCGGATCACGTTTTCGCGCGTTTCGCCCCGATGGCGGGACGCGCTCGTCGCCGAGACCCTGGCGTCGCTGGCCCGCTGCACCCCGGCGCGGCTGACGGCGGGGCTCGGCGGCGCCGTCGCGGGGCGTCCCATCGCCCTGCGTTTCGTCTACCCTGGTCCGATTCAAGGAGACCGACCATGACCGACAGCAACCGACTCGTGATGGAGACCAGCAAGGGCCGCGTGGTCATCGAGCTGCGCCCCGACCTCGCCCCCAACCACGTCGAGCGGATCACGACCCTCTCGGAGCAGGGCTTCTACGACGGCGTGCCGTTCCACCGCGTGATCGACGGCTTCATGGCCCAGACCGGCGATCCGACCGGCACCGGCACCGGCGGCTCCGAGCTGCCCGACCTGAAGGCCGAGTTCAACGCCGAGCCGCACGTGCGCGGCACCTGCTCGATGGCCCGCACCAACTTCCCGCACTCGGCCAACTCGCAGTTCTTCATCTGCTTCTCCGACGCCCGCTTCCTCGACAAGCAGTACACGGTGTGGGGCAAGGTCGTTGAGGGCATGGACGTGATCGACCAGATCAAGCGCGGCGAGCCGGTGCGCGATCCCGACACCATCAAGTCGATGCGCGTCGAGGCGTAATCTCATCATCGGCGAGCCGACGCTGCCGCGATGACCGCGGGAACCCTCCCCCCTCTGCGGGGGAGGGTGGCGAACGGAGTGAGCGCAGCGGGACGAAGTCCCGCCGAGAGGGGCAGCGCGACGGTGATCCAGAGGGCGCCCTTCATGACGGTCGCGACTTCTCCGGAAGCGGCGTCCCCTCTCCCGCCCCAGCGCGAGTGCTTCGCACTCGCCGTGGGGCACCCTCCCCCGCAGAGGGGGGAGGGTTCAAGCCCGAGCCTCAATAGATAAGCGTGCGGCCCTCGCCCGCCACCAGCCGCTCCGCCGCGAAAAAATCCTCCGGCGTGTTGAGGTTCAGGAACGGATCGACCGGTTCCGTCTCCCACGCCGCTTCCGCGGCGTTGTGCCGGGCGATCCACATGCCCACCCGCCGCAGGCCCCGCTCGACGAGGGCGGTCCGCAGGTCGTGGCGCAAGGACACCGCCCAGACCCCGTTCACGAAATGCAGCTGCCCGCCGGAGGCCGCGACCGCCATCTCGACGCCGTCGCGGCCCCGCGCCGCGTGGAGCCGGGCGACGAAGTCGTGGGGCAGGAACGGCGTGTCGCCGGCGACGCTCGCGACGTAAGGAACGTCCGGATGGTGGCTCGCGCAGAAATCGAGGGCGGCGAGCACGCCGGCGAGCGGCCCGGGCGCGTCGGGCAGCGAATCCGGCACCACGAAGCCCGTGAAGGCGCGGAACCGCCCCGGATCGCCGTTGGCGTTGAGGATCAGCCCGGCGGAGCATTGCGGGCCTAGGCGCTCGGCCACTCGTTCGAGCAGGGTCCTGTCGCCGAGCCGCAGCAGCGGCTTGTCGCCGCCGCCCATCCGGCGGGAGAGCCCGCCGGCCAGGATCACCCCGAGGGTCGGAGGAATACTCACTCGATCACGATCCGCGGCGCCGGGCGCGGGCCGGCGCCGCCGCTGAGATTCGTCCAGAGCGCCGCAGCGATCGCCCGGTAGGCGGCGGCCTGCGGCCCGTCGGGATCGACCGCCACGACCGGGCGGCCGGCATCCGAGGATTCGCGGATCGTCATGGTGAGCGGCACCTCGCCGAGGAACGGCACGCCCAGGGTCTCGGCCTCGTGGCGGGCGCCGCCATGGCCGAAGATGTGCGAGGTGCCGCCGCAATGCGGGCAGACGAAGGTCGCCATGTTCTCGACCACGCCGAGGATCGGCACCTCGACCCGGCGGAACATCGTGACCGCGCGCCGCGCGTCGATGAGCGCGAGATCCTGCGGCGTCGAGACGATCACCGCGCCGGCGAGCGGCGTGGCTTGCGCCAGCGTCAGCTGCGCGTCGCCGGTGCCCGGGGGCATGTCGACGATCAGCACGTCGAGTTCGCCCCAGGCGACCTCGCGCAGGAGCTGGGTCAGGGCCGATTGCACCATCGGGCCACGCCAGATCATCGCCGTGTCGGCGGAGATCAGGAAGCCGATCGACATCACCGGAAGGCCGTAGCCGTTGAGCGGCACGATGCGCTGGCCTTGCGGCGTGTTGATCGTCTCCGGCTTGCGGTCGAGGCCGAACAGCTTCGGGACCGAGGGGCCGTAGATGTCGGCATCGAGCAGGCCGACCTTGAGCCCCTGGGCGCGCAAAGCCAGGGCGAGGTTGCAGGCGGTGGTCGACTTGCCGACGCCGCCCTTGCCCGAGGCCACCGCCACGATGTGGCGCACCCCCGGCAGGGCCGGGCCGGGCCGGGGGCCACCTTGCGGCGCGCCGCCCGGGGCGGCGGGGCGGGGGGCGGGGCCGGCGCCGGTTCCGGCACCCGGACCGCGCTCGGCGGTGAGGCTCGCCAGAGCCGCCTTGACGCCGGGCACCTTGAGCACCGCGATCTCGGCCGCCTGGCGCACCGCCTCGAAGGCCTTGGCCTCCGGCGGCGCGATGCCGATCGAGAAGACGACCCGGCCGGAAGGGTCGATGACGATCTCCGACAGGCGGCCGGAGGCCGGCAGGCTGGTCCCCGCCGCATCGACCGTCACGCCCGCGAGCGCCTTCAGCACGTCGTCCCGGGTGATCGCCACGTCGTCTCGCTCCTGTCCGCCACGCGTATCCGTCCGGCGTCATGTAACCCCTGCGCCGGGAAACGCCAGCGCGGCGGGGACGGTCATCGGTGGGGGGCAGCGTGAGGCGCAGGTCTCGGAACGGCGTCCTCACCCGCCTGGCAGGAAGGCCCGTGCGCCGGTGCCTGAATCCCGCACCTCCTCGACCGGCGCGCCGTAGAGCCGGCTCAAGCTGGCGGCGTCCAGCACCTCCGCCACCGGGCCGGCGGCGAGGGCCGAGCCGCCGCGCAGCAGCAGCGCCCGGTCGGCGTAGCGGGCGGCCTGGTTGGGGTCGTGGGTGGTGAAGAGCAGGCCGAGCCCGTCGGCGCGCAGGCGTAGGATCTCGGCCATCACCCGGCCCTGGTTGCCGAAATCGAGGCTGGCGGTCGGCTCGTCGAGGACCACGATGCGGGGCTCCTGCGCCAGTGCCCGAGCCACCAGCACCAGTTGCCGCTCGCCGCCCGACAACCGCGTCACCGGGCGCTCGGCGAGATGGGCGATGCCCATGCGGGCAAGCGCCGCCTCCGCCGCCGCGTGGTCGGCCCGGGACGGGGCGGCGAGCAGGCCGGTGCGGCTGGTGCGCCCCATCAGCACGACCGCCCGTGCCGTGAAGGCGAAGGCGCTCGCCGCGGCCTGCGGTACGTAGGCCATCGCCTGCGCCCGCTCCCGGGCGGTGAGACTGCCGAGCGGCCGGCCCTCGACCCGGATCGTGCCGCCCAGAGCGGGCAGCAGGCCCAACAGGGTCTTCAGCAAAGTGGTCTTGCCGCCGCCATTCGGTCCGAGCAGCGCCAGGGCCTCGCCGGCGGCGAGCTGCATCGTGAGCCCCCGCCCGATCTCCCGGCCGGGATAGCCGAAGGCGAGGTCGTCGGCCTGGAGCAGGGTCACGACCAGTCCCGCTCCGCCCGGGCGAGCAGCCAGAGAAACACCGGCGTGCCCACGAAGGCGGTGAGGATGCCGAGCGGCACCTCGACCGGCGCCACGGTGCGGGCGAGGGTGTCGATGGTGAGTAGCGTCCCGGCCCCGAGAAGCGCCGCGGTCGGGATCAGCCGGCCGAAGCCGGGGCCGACGAGGAACCGGGCGAGATGCGGCACCACCAGCCCGACCCAGCCGACGATGCCGGCCGTCGCGACGCTCGCCGCCGTGACCAGGGTGGCGGCGGCCACGACGGCGACCCGCAGGGGGCCGGTGGCGAGGCCGAGCGCGCGCGCCTCCTCGTCCGGCAGGGACAGCACGTCGAGGCGCCAGCGCAGCAGCAGGAGGAGCGCGGTGCCGAGGATCACGGGACCGGCGAGCGGCAGCAGGTCGGCGGGGTGCGTGCCCGACAGGCTCCCTAAGAGCCAGAAGGTCATCGCCGGGAGCTGGTTGTAGGGGTCGGCGAGATACTTGATCAGCCCGACCCCGGCGCCGAGAAGCGAGCCGATGACGACGCCGGCCAGCACCAGCACCAGGACCGGATCGCGCCCCGACAGGGCGGTACCGAGCGCGTAGACGCAGGCGACCGCGATCAGCCCGCCCGCGAAGGCCAGCCCCTCGATCGCCAGCACCCCGAGGGACAGCCAGATGCCGACGACCGCGCCGAGTGCCGCCCCGGACGAGGCGCCGAGGATGTCGGGCGAGACGAGGGGATTGCGAAACAGCCCCTGGAAGGCGGTGCCGGCGACCGAGAGGGCGGCGCCGATCAGGATCGCGGCGGCGATGCGGGGCCCACGGATCTGCAGCACCACCGCCTCGACGGCAGGCGCCACGTCCGGCGCGTGGCCGGTGAGGCGGCCGAGGAGCACCCGGGCGACGTCGAGAAGCGAGACCGGATAGCGCCCGACCCCGAAGGCGAGGGCGGCGGCGAGCACCAGGGCCAGCAGCGCCAGCCACGGCCCGCCGAGCCGCACCGCCCGGATGCCCGCGAGGGCGATGCCGCTCACAGCGCTCCCGCCAGCACGCGGTCGAGGGCCGATTCGTCCGGCGTCACGTGGTAGAGCCGGCCGTAGAGGTCGCGGGCAACGCCCTTGATGTCCTCGGGGAACAGCGCCGGATAGAGGATTTTTCCGAGCCACCACAGGCCGATCAGGCGGTTGACCGAAGGCGGGAAATCGACCCAGCCGAAGGGCAGCGATGGGCTCACGTGGAGCCGCCCGGATCGCAGGGCCGGGGTCGCCTGCCACAGCGGGTCCTGCCGCGCTGCGGCCGTGAAGGCGGGGTCGAGGGCGACGATCACCTCGGGCGCCCAGGCCACCACGTCCTCCGGCGAGACCTGCGCCAGGCCGCTACCCGGGCCGGCGACGTCGACGGCGCCCATCAGCGTCAGCGCCTCGACGTTGATCGAGCCAGCCCGCGCCGTCTCGAGGCCGCGGAGGCCCCGGGCGAGGTAGACCCGGGGGCGCTTATCCTCCGGCACCGTCGCGACGCGCGCGCGCATCGTCGCCAGGATGCCCTCGGCGAGGGAGGCCAGGGGTTCGGCGTCGCGCCCGATCAGCCGTCCGAGGCTGCGATAGGTGGCGGGTGCCGAGGCGAGGCGCCCGTCGAGAAGGGCGTAGGGAATGCCGGTCTGGCCCTGCACCCGGTCGGCCAGCGAGCGGTAGGTCTCGGCGGTGGAGCCGACATCGAGGATCAGGTCGGGCTTGAGCGCCAGCACCGCCTCGAGGTTGGCGGTGTTGCCGCGCCCGGTGAGCCGCCCGACCTCCGGCAGGTCGGCGGCCGGCGGCAGCAGGTAGGGTTTTTCCGCCGGGCGGATCGCCCGCGGCCAGCCGAGCAGCAGGTCGGGGGCGAGCGTGTAGAGCAGGATCGCCGCCGGGGGACCTGCGGGAAACACCCTGGTGACGGGATGTCTCAGGGTGTCGAGCGTCCGGCCGGCATCGTCCCGCGGGGGCTCGGCGGCGCGGGCCGCGTTTGCCAGCGCGAAGGCTGCGGAGCCGATCAGGAGGGAGCGTCGGTCGAGCGGCATCGCAAAGGCACTCACAACCTGCCGTCCGGCATCATGAACGATCCCACCCACGACCTCATCCTGAGGTGCGACCGTCAGGGAGCCTCGAAGGAGGGCTCCAGGGATCGCGGAGACTTCCGGAGCCCTCCTTCGAGGTCAGTCGATTTTCAATCGACTGACACCTCAGGATGAGGTCGTGGGTGGGGTGAGCACGGCGTCTGCGATCCCGCTTCAGCCCACCACATTGCATCTCAATCCGTGGCGATCATCACGTCGCTGGACTTGATCACCGCCTTCACGGTCTTGCCGGGCGCCAGGCCCAGCTCGTCGGCGGATTCATTGGTGATCGCCGCTGTGACGATCTGCCCGCCGGCGAGCTCGACCCGGATATGGGCGGTGGTGGCGCCCTTCTTGACCTCGACGACCTTGCCGTCGAGCTGGTTGCGCGCGCTGATCTTCATCTCGGACTCGTGTCTTCGCATCGGATATGGCGGTGCCCCGCCATGCGGCCGCCGTTACCGCACAGATAGGCGCGCCGCCCTGTCAGGCGAGTCCGACATCACGGCCGAGTTTCGGCCGCGGGCAACCGAAACCAAAGCCGGCATCGTCCGTTGTCGTGCAGCTTCGAGCGGCTTTGCCCGCTCGCGACGTGTTTCGAGGGAGATCGACCGATGCACCAGGGCAGCCACCGCGACCACGAGGGCGCTAAGAAGCTCTTCGCGATGATCAAGGACGTGAAGGTCGCGATGATGACCACGGCCGATTCCGACGGGCAGCTGCGCAGCCGCCCGATGTGGAACCAGGATGCGGACGAAGCCGGCGACCTGTGGTTCTTCGTCAAGCAGGACGCGCCGGTGACCAACGAGATCGGCCGCGACAACCAGGTCAACCTCTCCTATTCCGATCCGTCGAGCCAGAACTACGTGTCGGTGTCGGGCAAGGCCGAGATCGTGCGCGACAAGGCACAGATCGATGCCAAGTGGAGCGAGAGCCTGAAGACCTGGTTCCCCGGCGGAAAGGACGATCCGTCGGTCGCGCTGATCCGCGTCCACCCGGAGAAGGGCGAGTACTGGGACAGCCCGAACTCGACGATGCTCCATCTCTACGGCTACGTGAAGGCGGCGGTGACCGGCGAGTCGCCGAAGACCGAGAAGAAGGCCGTCGATCTCGGCGCCCGCTGAAGGCGAGGCGCCGGCTGAGGATTGCAGCGGAAGCTGAGCGGTCACTCGGCTCGCGCGCTTGACTCAGGCGCCCGAACCGTGCGGGCTTCGCACCCGCCGTCGCCCCGCCCGAGGGGCGACGGTCCGGCCGCTCGCAGGAGGCGGCCCGAGGCAGGCAGGCACGGGCGATGCTCGATCTCGCGACCAGGGTCTACAACCACACCTGGAAGATCGACCCGATCATCCGCTCCGTGCTCGACACGGATTTCTACAAGCTCCTGATGGCCCAGACGATCTTCCGGCGGCATCGGAATGTCTCGGTCACCTTCGGCATCCAGAACCGCACCAGCCGGATCAGGCTCGCCGACCTCATCGATCCCGGCGAATTGCGCGAGCAGCTCGATCATTGCCGATCGCTGCGGCTGACGCGGGGCGAATCGACCTGGCTGCGCGGCAACACCTTCTACGGAAGGCGCCAGATGTTCTCGCCGGACTTCATGGACTGGCTCGAGAATTTCCGCTTCCCCGATTACCTCCTGGAGAAGCAGGACGGTCAATACGTGCTCACCTTCCACGGCCCGTGGATCGAGACCACGATGTGGGAGGTGCCCGCACTCGCCATCCTCAACGAGCTGCGCTCGCGCGGCGTGCTCAAGGGCATGGGCAAGTTCGAGCTGCAGGTGCTCTATGCCCGCGCGATGACCCGGATCTGGGAGAAGATCGAGCGGCTGAAGAACCTGCCGGGTCTTTCCATCGCCGATTTCGGCACCCGCCGCCGCCACGGCTTCCTGTGGCAGGACTGGTGCGTCGAGGCGATGATCGAAGGCTTGGGCTCGAGCTTCCTCGGCACCTCGAACTGCCTGATTGCGCTTCGCCACGACATCGAGGCGGTGGGCACCAACGCCCACGAGCTGCCGATGGTCTATTCGGCGCTGGCCGAGACCGAGGAGGAGCTCGCCCGCGCGCCCTACCTGGTGCTGGCCGACTGGCAGCGGGATTACGCCGGCAACCTCCTGGTGATCCTGCCCGATACCTACGGCACCACCGGCTTCCTGGAGCGCGGGCCGGCCTGGATGGCCGACTGGACCGGCATCCGCATCGATTCGAAGGACCCGATCGAGGGGGGCGAGGAGGCGATTCGCTGGTGGACCAAGCACGGCCGCAACCCGCGGGAGAAGCTGGCGATCTTCTCCGACGGGCTCGACGTCGACGTGATCGAGCGGATCCACCGCCATTTCCACGGCCGCCTGCGCATCGGCTACGGCTGGGGCACGCTCCTCACCAACGATTTCCGCGGGCTGGCGCCGGATGGCCGCCTCGACCCGATCTCGATCGTCTGCAAGGTGATCTCCGCCAACGGCCACCCGACCGTGAAGCTCTCCGACAATCCCACCAAGGCGCTCGGACCCGAGGACGAGGTCGAGCGATACAAGCGGGTCTTCGGCGTCGGCGCGCAGCGGGCGGTGCCGGTACTGGTCTAGAGCATTTGCCGACGAAGCGGATACCGGTCCGCCGAAGAAAGCGCGTCGAAATCGAAGACCTGTAGTGCCGTCCGATTGCAGCGCGATCTGACAACGCTCCAGGGGAGTATTCCGAACGGCAGATGGCTTCCGCTTTCCTCAGGCTGTGACACGAGAGGCCGTGCCGCGAAGATTCGGCCCGATCCCAGGGATATTGTCGGAATCGTCATAGATCCCGTGGTTCCGTCACGTCAGGAAACGGGGTGGACACACGGCGGATGCCCGCAGGCGCTGAAACGGACGATGTCTACGCCGCGCTGGTCGCCGAGCTTGCGCGCATCGCCCTGCCGACGACCATCATGGCCATCACGCTGGCGGCGGTGGGCCTGTTCATCGCCCAGGTCCTGGGCCATGCCTTCCTGTTCGCGGCGGTCGCGGTCGGCCTCCTGACTTCGGCATGCAAGCTCGCCCTCATCGTCCTGCAGATGCGGCGGCTGGCGAGGGGTCCGCTCACGCGCAAGGAGGCCCGCCGCTGGGAGTGGGGCCAGATCCTGACCACCATCGGGGTCGCCTCCTCGGTCGGCGCGCTCGTCGGCACGGTCTTCGCGCAGCCCCGGATGGATCTGCAGATGCTCGCGACCGGGCTGTTGTTCGGCTATTGCTCCGGCGTCGTCACCCACCTCTCGGTCCGGCCCTTCATCGCGGCCGGCGCGCTGCTGCTGGCGGCCCTGCCGGCGATCGTCTCGGCAGCCTGGGCCGGGGGCATGTCCCACGGCATCCTGGCGACGATGTTCAGCCTCTTCCTCGTCGGGGCGCTGCAGAGCGTCCTGTCGGCCCATCGCACGGCCATCCGGCAGATCCGGCTGCGCCTCGACATGGCGGCGCTCGCCCGCAGCGACGCCCTGACCGGGCTCGCCAACCGGCTCGGGCTGCGCGGGGCGTTCGACGGCTTGTCGGCGATGGGGAACGACAGCGTGGCGATCCACTGCTTCGATCTCGACGGCTTCAAGCCCGTCAACGACCGCTTCGGCCACGCGGCCGGGGACGCCCTGCTGCAGGAGCTCGGCGCGCGACTGCGCCTGCTTCTCGCCGCGCCCGCCCTGGCGGCCCGGATCGGCGGGGACGAGTTCGTGGTGCTCCAGCCCGGGGTACGGCACGTCGAGGAGGCGGAAACTCTCGCCCGCCGTATCGTCCACGCCCTCGGCGCACCCTACCAGCTCGGGACGCAGACCGTCACCGTCGGACTGAGCCTGGGCTTTGCCTGCGCGCCCTCGGCCTCGGCGGATCTCGACGATCTGCTCCGGGAAGCGGACGCGGCCTCCTACGCGGTCAAGCGGCGGGGCGGCGGGGTCGCCGCGGGCGGGCTCGGCGGCGCCCGGGAGCAGGAGCGGCGAGCTGGAACGATGCGGGTGTGACCCGCGCGCCGATCACTCCGTGCGGCGGTCCGCCCGCGGGCGCAGCCCCCGATCACCTTGCGATCGGACGCTGCTCTGGATTTTCGATTGTGCCGCATTCTCTCTCGACGAACCGGCACCCGCTTCGTCGGAAAACGCTCTATTGCAGCTTGTCCCGGTAGGTCTCGCCCGCTTTCGCCTTCAGCTCCGCGCCCGCCTCGCGCCCGATCGTCAGGGCGTCGGCGGCGGCGCCGGCGCGGTGGGTCGTCCAATGGGCGCTGCCGTCGGGCAGGAACAGGATCCCGTCGAGGGTCAGGCGGTCGCCGTCGATCTGGGCGAGCGCCGCGATCGGGGTGCGGCACGAGCCGTCGAGCTCTTCGAGCAGGGCTCGTTCGGCTCCCACCGCGATCGTGGTCGTGGGGCAGGCCACCACCTGAAGGCGCGCGATCACCTCGGTGTCGCCGGCCCGGCACTCGATGCCGAGCGCCCCTTGCGCCACCGCCGGCAGCATCGCGCTCACCGGCAGGATCTCCTGCGCGCGGTCGGCGAGACCGAGGCGCTCCAGTCCCGCGATGGCGAGCAAGGTGGCGTCGCAGGCGCCCTCCTCGAGGCGCTTCATCCGGGTATTGGCGTTGCCGCGCAAGGGGACGATCGTGAGGTCGGGCCGGTGCATCAGCACCTGCGCGCCGCGGCGCAGGGACGACGTGCCGACCCGGCTGCCCGGCGCCAGGGTGGCGAGGCTCTGCGCCCGCGGCGACAGGAAGGCGTCGCGGGGATCGTCCCGCTCCAGGATGCAGGCGATGACGAGCCCGTCCGGCAGCCAGGTCTCGACGTCCTTCATCGAATGGACGGCGATGTCGACCTGATCGGTCAGCAGCGCCTGCTCCAGCTCCTTGGTGAACAGCCCCTTGCCGCCGATCTCGGAGAGCGGCCGGTCGAGCACCTTGTCGGCCACCGTGGTGACGACGACGAGCTCCATCGCGCCGGGCTCGGCGAGGTCGGGATGGGCCGCCGCGATGCGGTCGCGCACCATCCCGGTCTGGGCGAGCGCCATCGGGCTGCCGCGGGTGCCGATGCGCAGGGGACGTCGGGCCATGTCGGGTGCCGTGAGATCGAGGAACCTTGACTCGCGAGTAGCGGGTCGGGCGCCTCATGTCACGCTGCGGCTGCGCTCGAGGCGCGCGCCCGGGCGCGGCGCGTCCCGCGGTTCAGAAGCCCTGGACCGCCAGCACCGTGTGCTCGACCTGCGGCGGAGCGGCGAAATGCTCCGAGACCAGGGCGCGCCAGGCCGGGAAATCCGCCGATTCGCGAAAGTCGACCGTGTGGTTCTCCAGGGTCTCCCACCGCACCATCAGGCGGTAGCGGGTCGGGATCTCGACCGAGCGTTGCAGCTCCATGCCACGGCAGCCCTTGGCACGGCGAAACAGCTCCGCCGCCCGGCCGACGCCGGCCTCGAAGGCGCTCTCGTGCCCGGGTTTCACCTCGATCTGCGCGATTTCCAGAACCATGCCGGTCTCCTGTCCGATCGGGGTCAAGCCATGCGCGAAGCCGCCGGCCTTGTCCAACGCGACGGGCGGCGGCGAGAGCGGTGGATGGCCTCCGGCGGCCGGTTGCCAAGCCGGAACAGGACGCGCACAAACCGTGGATGACCTGTGCACGGTGGCAACCGGCGCCGACCGGCGGCCGTTTCCCTGCCGGAACGTGACAGCGGAGTTCGGTCCCGATGGCGACGCTGAAGGAATTCGAGGAAGCCCTGCGCGAGAACGGCATGCAGATGGCGCTGGCGATTCTCGAGCGCCTGCGCGAGCGCGACCGCGCCACCCGGGTGGTCAAGCCCGGCCGCCGCATCGTCGGCAAGAAGATGACTCCGGAACTCGCTCGCGAGATCCTCGAGCTGCACGGCTCGACGGAGATGACCCAGCAGGAGATCGCCTTCAAGCTCGGCGTCAACCAGGGCCGGGTGAACGAGGTGATCAAGCGCGGCAAGTGGCTCTCGGGCGACCAGACCGCGCCCGAGGCCGTGGCCCGCGACAAGGGCAAGGCGCGCATCCAGGGCGCCGAGCCGAAGCGGCCGCGCAAGGCCGCCGCCAAAGCGGGGGCCAAGGCCGGGGCCAGGAGCGCCAAGGCCGGCACGGCCAAGGACAAGCCCGGCAAGTCGCCGAAGGCCCCGGCGACGGCGCAGCTCGCCTTCGGGGATCTCTGAGGCGATCTCCGAGGTAAGCCGCGCGGACGGGCCCAAAGCCGCATTGGGCGGCGGCCCGTGATCCTCTAACTGTCACGAGGCCGAGCCGCCCCGACCGATGGGCGGCCGGTCACGACACCGGCCAACCCGGGAGGATCACGCCATGTCCCACGCGATGTACGATTCCGCCAACCTCCAGAAGCTGCCCGCCCTGAAGACCCTCGCCCCGGAGGCGATGGGGGCGTTCGAGGCCCTCGACAAGGCCGCGCTCGCGGACGGCGCGATCCCGCGCAAGTACAAGGAGCTGATGGCGCTCGCCGTCGCCCTCACCACCCAATGCCCCTACTGCCTCGAAGTGCACCGCGAGGCGGCGAAGAAGGCCGGCGCGACCGAGCAGGAACTGGCCGAGACCGTCTTCGTGGCGGTGGCCCTGCGGGCCGGCGCGGCGCTCACCCACGGCACGCATCTCCTGCCCTGACGCTAAGCAGATTTCGCAAAAGTGGCCGCCGGTTTTGCGGAAAAAATCTGCGATAAAACAAGGATCTAAGCGGACGAAGCGTTGGCCTGCCAACGCAAGTCTGCTTAGAGCGCTTCGCGACCGCGTTGCAATCGTGAAGCTCTCCAGGCCGTCGATTCTGGCGCATTTTTTCCGACGAACCGGCATCCGCTTCGTCGGAAAATGCTCCAGCCCTGCCCTCCATACGAAGAAGCGCCCCGGCCTCGCGGCCGGGACGCTCCCCTAGGGATGAGTAGGCTTGAACGCTTACGCGGCCTTCTGGACGCTGCCCTCGATCGATTGCGGGCGGGAGCCCGAGGCGATCTGGATCTGGCGCGGCTTCTTGGCCTCCGGGATCTCGCGGACGAGATCGACGTGGAGCAGGCCGTTCTCCAGCACCGCACCCGTCACCTGAACGTGGTCGGCGAGCTGGAAGCGCCGCTCGAAGCCGCGGGCCGCGATGCCCTGGTGCAGGAACTCGGCCTGCTTGGCCTCGGCCTTGCGCTCGCCCTTCACGGTGAGCGCGTTCTCGCGGGTCTCGATCGACAGGTCCTGATCCGTGAAGCCCGCCACCGCGAGGGTGATGCGGTAGGCGTTCTCGGCCGTACGCTCGATGTTGTAGGGCGGGTAGGTCGGCGCCGCATCCGAGGTCACGAACTGGTCGAGAGCGGAAAACAGGCGGTCGAAGCCGACGGTCGAACGGTACAGGGGAGCGAGATCGAACTGACGCATGACATATTCTCCGTCTGAAGCAATATGTAGTCTGGTGGAACCGCCGCACGGGCCGGTCCCGGTCTTGCGCGCCGCCGTATCGGCCGGCGCCCTTCGCATATTGGATTGGGCTTTCGGCTGATCAAGACCGCCGCAAGCGGGAGGTTGCGAATTTTTTGCGAGGGGGCCGATCCAAGGGCCGGACAAGCCGGCCTCGCGCTCCACTTGTTAGGGGGTGCCGTGCCAGGATGCGCTGGATGACCCGGTGTCCGAACGATCCGTTCGGACACCGGGTCATCCAGCCCGCGCGGCGCTTGAGCGATGCGGAAACCGTATGCCAGCCTCGGAGGCCTTCTCGTGACCGTGCCGCTGCTCGCCACGCCCGACAACCCGATCCCGCCCGGGGCCGCGCTCCTGACGGTCCGGACCGCCGACGGCCTTTCCTTGCGGGTCGCCACCTGGGCGCCGACGGCGCGGGTCGTCCACGGCACGGTCTGCCTGGTGCAGGGCCGGGCGGAGTTCATCGAGAAGTACTTCGAGACCGTGGCGGAGCTGCGCGGCCGCGGCTTCCACGTCGTCGCCTTCGACTGGCGCGGCCAGGGCGGCTCCGACCGCACCGTCGAGGACCCGCACAAGGGCCATGTCGACGATTTCTCGGAGTACAAGCTCGACCTCGCGGCGGTGGAGAGCCAGGTGATGGAGGCGCGGATGCCGCGCCCGTTCTTCGGCCTCGCCCACTCGATGGGCGGCGCGATCTGCCTCACCGCGGCCCGGGAGGGCTGGCTGCCGTTCGACCGCCTCGTCGTCCTCGCCCCGATGGTGGCGATCTGCATGATCCGCCGGCCGAAGGCCGCGATGCGCCTCGCGGCATGCCTGCGGGCCTTGGGCTTCGGCCGCCGCTACGTGCCGGGGGGCTCGGCGGTCTCGATCGCCACCAAGCCGTTCCCGAACAACCGGCTCACCGCCGATCCCGTCCGCTACGCCCGCAACGCCGCCGCGGCGCTCGCGGTCGGGGCCGGGGCCATCGGCGACCCCACCATCGGCTGGCTCGCCGCCGCCTTCCGGGCGATGCGCCGCTTCGAGGATCCGCGCTATCCGCTGGGCATCCGCGTGCCGGTCCTGGTGGTGGCCGCCGGCGCCGATCCGGTGTGCAGCACCCCTGCGGTGGAGCGCTTCGCCGCCCGGCTGGCGGCCGGCCACACCATCACCCTGCGCGGCGCGCGCCACGAGATCCTGATGGAGCAGGAGGCGGTCCGCGAGCAGTTCTGGGCGGCGTTCGACGCGTTCGTGCCGGGGACGGCGTTGCCGGGGGTCGGGGAGGCGCGGGCCGAGGTGGCGTGAACGGAGAGTGCCGCCCCCGTCCCCGTCCCGGCGCCTAACCCCGGTGCATCAGGCGTTCAGCAGCGCCAACGCCGCCTCGTGCAGCCGCTTGTCCCCCGCCGCCACGATCCGCCCGCCCTTGGCGGCGGAAGTCCCCTCCCAGGTAGTGACGACGCCGCCGGCGCCCTCGATCACCGGGATCATCGCCACGATGTCGTAGGGCTTCAGCGCGGCCTCGATCACGAGGTCGATATGGCCGGCGGCGAGCATGGCGTAGGCGTAGCAATCGGCGCCGTAGCGGGCGAGACGGGTGGCCTTCTCCACGCGCTCGTAGGCCTGCCGGTCCGCCGTGCCCTCGCCGAACAGGCGCGGATCGGTGGTGTGCAGGATCGCGTCCGCCAGATCGCCTTTCCGGCGGGTGCGCAGGCGGCGGTGGCCGTGCGGGCCCTGGTAGTGGGCGGCCTCGCCGTCGCCGAAGAAGCGCTCGCCGGTGAAGGGCTGGTTCATCAGGCCGTAGCAGGGCACGCCGCCCCTGGTGAGCCCGATCAGGGTCCCCCAGATCGGCAGGCCGGCGATGAAGCCGCGGGTGCCGTCGATCGGATCGAGCACCCAGACGTATTCCGCATCCGGATTCTCCGTGCCGAATTCCTCGCCCAGGATGCCGTGGTCGGGAAAGCTGCGCTTGATGAGCTGGCGCATCACCGCCTCGCCGGCGCGGTCGGCCTCGGTGACCGGGTCGAAGGCGGCCTTGCCGGCGGCCTTGTCCTCGGTGGCGAAGGACGCGCGGAAGAAGGGCAGGATGGCCTGGCCCGATTGGGTGGCGAGCTCGTCCACGAACCGTGCGAAATCCACCACGCTCATGCTGTCCCCGATTCCCGCTCGATCCGCGGGCCCGCGGCCCGCATCCGCCGGATCGAAACGGCGGCGCGGCCCCGGCGTCAAGCCCCGGAGCTTCAGGCCCCGGCACGCTCGGGGACGGGCTCGAACTCTTCCTCGGTCTCGTACTCTTCCTCGGTCTCGTTTCGGATCTCTCGATCGTGGGTTTCTTGCGCCGGGGCGGGGGAGGGGGCGGCGGCCGGCGCGTCGCGCACAGCCTCCAGGCAGGCCTCGACGCCCTCGCGCAATGAGACCGCGTAATGGTCGGCGCCGAGCGATTTCCGGGCGCCGGGATCGCTCAGCACCGCGTCGTCCGCCGGCCATAGGCCCACCAGCACCTGCGCCTCGGGCGCCCGCCGCCGCACCCGCTGGACGAGGTAGCGCAGATGGGCCGGCGTGCCGCTGATCTCGAGATAGGAGATGCAGATCATCCGCGCCGCGGAGGCGTCGAGCGACCCGATCTCGGCCCGCGACACCGCCTCGAACGGCACCACCCGGGTGCCGAAGCCGTGCTTGTCGAGGAGCTGGGCCAGCATCATCGAGGCGGCCTCGTCGAGCGGCCCGCGGCCGGCGACGCAGAGCACCGCGCCCTCGCGTCGCCAGGCTTCCGGCAGGGCGTCCGGGGCGGGGGCGTCCGGCACGGCGGGCGCGGCCTCGCAGGGCACCTCCTCGTCCTGGCGGCCCGACAGGAGCCGGCCGGCGAGGGTGGTCTTGGCCTCCGGCGCCGCGTCGTCCCGGTCGGCCAGATCCTCGATCAGTTGCGCGATGCCGACGCGGATGCGCTCCAACTGGCTCCCGGTCAGCACGCCGCGGCGGGCATCGGTGGCGGCGAGCTGGAGGCCTTTGAGCGCCACCTCGTCGTAATAGGAAGAGAGCGAGCACTGGGCGAGGATGACCTCGGCCAGTTCCTGCGCCTCGTCCGGGTCGTCGGCCAGCATGCGCTGATAGAAGTTCTCGACCGGGGTCAGGGCCGGGCGGTCGCCGAACAGCACGTCGAGGAATTCGAGCTTGTCGACGTGGCGGCCGAGCACGACGAGGCAGACGGTGAGCGGCGTCGAGAGCAGGAGCCCCACCGGTCCCCACAGCCAGGTCCAGAACAGGGCCGAGACCAGGACCGCGAAGGGCGACAGCCCGGTCGAGTGGCCGTAGACCAGCGGCTCGATGAACTGGCCGACCAGCGGCTCCAGCACCAGGAACAGGGCTGCGGTCGCCAGCACCATGTTCCAGCCCGGATCGACGGCGGCCGCCAGCATCAACGGCAGCAGGGCCGACAGGAAGGCACCGATATAGGGCACGAAGCGCATCAGCGCGGTGAAGATGCCCCACAGGATCGGGTTCGGCACGCCGATCAGCCACAGGCCGACGCCGATGACGAGGCCGAACCCGGCATTGAGGGCGAGCTGGACCAGGAAGAACCGGCTCAGGCGCCGCGCCGCGTCGTCCATCGCCACGGTGGTGCGGTGCAGGTCGCTGGAGCCGACGAGGCGGATCATCCGGTCGCGCAGATCCTCGCGCTGGACCAGGATGAAGATCAGGACCACGAACACGATGCCGAGGGTGGCCAGCGGCGAGACGACCGGCGCCAGCACCTTCTCGGCGAGCTCGACCGGGCCGGGTTCGCGGTCGCGCATCTCGACCAGCACCGGCTTGTCGGGGTTCTGCACGGAGGGCGGCGGGGCGGGCTTGCCTGCAGGCTTCTCCTTCCGGTCCTCCGGTTTCTGCTCCGGTGCTCCGGCCTGCTGGATCTGGTGGTTGATGCTGCGCAGGTACCCGGCGAGGTCGCCGAGCGGCCCGGCCTTCAGGTTCTCGGCCTTCTGGGCGATGGTGCGCTGGTAGCGCGGCAGGCCGGTCGAGAGGTCGGCGACCTGCATGCCGATGAGCCCGCCCAAACCCGCCACCACGGCGAGCAGCAGCAGCACCGCGACGCCGACGGAGGGGATGCGCCCGAGCCGCAGCTTGCGCAAAAGCGCCACCAGCGGCCCGATGACGAAGCTGAGCAGGACCGCGATGGCGATCGGGATCAGGATCTCGCGACCGAAATACAGGGCCGCCACGATCACCGCGGCGATCACGAGCGGGGCCGCGAGACCGTCGCCGGGGGTCTCGGCGGCCTGGACCCGGGCCGGCTTCATCGGCAGGAGGCCCCTGCGATCGTCTCGCCCATCCGCCATGCGACGCTTAACTCCCACGCGCGCGGCGCTCGCCGTCTCGCCACGCTTCCACCGGGGAGGAACGGGGTGGGCGGCGAAACGATCCGCCGCTGACCCAGGGCCATTCTATCGAAAATGTGATCGGGCCTACTCGACCCGCACCATCACGCTGTCGCTGGCCCCCGTCGCGTCGAGCACCGAGATGCGCACGAAGCCGGCGCCGTCGGGCTGCCACTCGGCCTGGCGCCGGTCCGATTCGGTCACCGGCAGGCCGCCGACGAGCCAGGTCAGCGGCAGGGTGCCGCCGAGCGCCTTGAGGGCGAGGCCGGCGGGCGCTCCCTCCTGTGCGCCGAGGTCGATCCGCGCCCCGTCCGGCGGATAGGCGATGCGCAGGCGGTCGGTCGGGCCGGCCTCCCGGCGCAGGTGCCGCAAGGGCGGCGGCAAGGTGCTCGTCGTCGCCACCAGGGCGTCGCGGGGGCGCGCCACGGGCTCCGGGTCGCCGCCGAGGCGGGCGAAGGCGTCGAACAGCAGCGGCGCGGCGGCGATCCGCCCGACGAGGCCCGGCACCCCGGCCCCGTCCGGCCGCCCGAGCCAGACCGCCACGGTGTATCGGCGATCGAACCCGACCGCCCAGGCGTCGCGGTAGCCGTAGGACGTACCGGTCTTGTAGGCGAGGCGGTTCGGCAGGGCGCTCTCGGGCGGCGGCGTGCCGCGCAACACGTCGGCGACGTACCAGGAGGCGACCGGCTCGGCGATGCGCGGCAGGACCGCGTCGGTGGCCGGCGTGTCGAGGCGGCGCTTGAGCACCGGCACCTCGCCGCCGCGGGCGAGCCCGGCATAGAGCCGGGCGAGGTCTGTGAGCGTGATCCCCAATCCCCCGAGCGCCACCGGCAGGCCCGGCGCGGCGTCCCTAGGCAGCGCGATGGCGGCGCCGGCGGAGCGCAGGCGGGCGATGAAGCGGGCCGGCCCCACCGCCTCCATCAGCTCCACCGCCGGCACGTTGAGCGAGAGTTGGAGTGCGCGCCGCGCCGTCACCGTGCCCTGGAAGGTGAGGTCGAAGTTTTCGGGCGCATACGAAGCGCCAAACCGCGACGGACGGTCCTCGATCAGGGTTTCCGGGTGGGCCAGCCCCGATTCGAACGCCATGGCGTAGACGAAGGGTTTCAGCGCCGAGCCCGGCGAGCGGACCGCCCCGGTCATGTCGATGGCGCCCGAGCGGGTGGCATCGAGATAGCCGGCGCTGCCCACTTGAGCCCGCACCTCGCCGGTGGCGTCGTCGATGACGAGAAGCGCCGCCGACAGGCCGGGAGCGATCGCCGCCGCCCGCTCGGCCACCAGCGGTTCGAGCCGGGCCTGGAGCCGCGCGTCGAGGGTGAGGCGGTGCACGGCTAAGGCCGGCTCCTGCGCCAGAGCCGCTTCAGCGGCGTGGGGAGCCAGCATCGGGAAGGGCTTTCGCCCGTGCGGCACCGGCTCGGCCTTGGCGGCGGCGGCGTCCGCCGCCGGCACCACGAAGCGGGCGGCCGCGATGTCGAGCACCCGGTCGCGGGCCCGGCGCGCGGCCTCCGGGAACCGGTCGGGCCGCCGCCCCTCCGGCGCCTGGGGCAAAGCCACCAGCAGGGCGGCCTCGGCGAGCGTCAGCCGCGCCGGCTCGCGCCCGAAATAGGCGAGGCTCGCCGCCCGCAACCCCTCGATCGGCCCGCCATAGGGCGCGAGCGCGAGGTAGAGCCGCAAGACCCCGTCCTTGCCGAGGCGCCGCTCCAGTTCGATCGCCCGGGCGATCTGGCGGAGCTTGGCGGTGAGCGAGCGCTCGCCCCGCGGCTCGATCAGGCGCGCCACCTGCATCGACAGGGTCGAGGCCCCCGACACGATCCGCCCCGCCGCGAGCCACTGCCCGGCGGCGCGCAGGAGTGCCCGCGCATCGACCCCCGGATGGTCGCGGAAGCGCCGGTCCTCGTAGGCGGTCAGCATGGCGAGGAAGCGGGGATCGGTCGCCGCGGGTTCGAGCGGCAGCCGCCAGCGGCCGTCGGCGGTGGCGAAGGGGCGCAGCAGCGTGCCGGCCCGGTCGAGGACGATGGTGGAGCGGGCGTTCGCCGCCGTGAGGTCGAGGGGAGGGAGGTACGCGACGGTGGACCCGATCCAGCAGGCGGCGACCAGCACGGATCCGATGAGGATCAGGACGGACAGGCGCCGTCGCGTTGCCGGTGTCGTGCGCACGCTCGCTCCCCCCGGTCGTTCCTGCGGCCGGCTCAGGCCGATCCTGTCATACAGTCGCCGATTGATCGCTTCGCGATGCGGAAACCGGCTTCGCTCAGGCGTGTGAAGCCTACGGCTTCACCGCGCGGGCTGGTGATACGGCGTCCGGAAGGAATCTTCCGGACGCCGTATCACAGGTCGCGAGCCGGCGCGACGGCCGGTTCGGGGCTCGGCGCCGCGATGCGGGCCGGCCTCGATCGGCAGCATCCCCTCACGCGCCGGGCGCGTCGGCGGAACCGGACGATGCAGGCGGCTCGCCGTCGTGCCGCTTGAGGACGCTCTGATAGCTGTAGCGCTCGGCAGGATGGATGCTGAGGGAGACCTCCGCCATGCCGTAGGGGCTGAGGACGTACTGGCGCCGGATCGCGAGCGCGTGGCTTCCCGGCGCGACCTGCAGGTCGTCGGCGCAGGATGCGGGCACTCCCACCGCGCGGATGCTCTGGCGGATCTCGACGATGCGCCGGCCGGACACGGCTTCCAGCAACGTGCCGTAGATGCCCGAATGCGAGGCGATGCGCTCGCGCAGCGCGTCGCCGTAAGCGGCGTCGAGATAGACGTCGGTCCAGCAAATCGGCGGCGCCGACGGGGTGCCGGGCACGCGCCGCAGGAACGATACGCGCAGCCAGCGCCGGCCCGGCTGGCAGTCGAGCGCCGCGGCGAGATCGGCATCGGCGACCACGTCGGCGATGTCCTGAATCTGGCGCTCGGTCTCGGCGCCGAATTGCTGCACCGCCTCGATGGATTCGAGGTTCTGCGAGAAGCCCGCGGCCGGTGACGCGGTGGCCGCCTCGACCCTGGTTCCCGCGCTCTTGCGGCGGCTGATCAGCCCCGAATTCTGCAACTCGCGCATCGCCGCCCGCACCGTCGCCCGGCTGACCGCGAACTGGTCCGCGAGCGCGTGCTCGTTGGGAAGGAGCGAGCCCACGGGGTAGCGCCCATCCGCGATCGCCTCTGCGAGCAGGCGTGCGACGTATGCGTAACGCGTTTCCAACGAGACCGAACCTCCGCCCGAGCCGGCAGCCCCGCGAGAAGACGGAAGCGCCCGCAGCCCGTCAAGGGGCTTGACAGCTGTTATGTTCGTACATAATTTTTGTACGAACATAATGACCGGGAGGGACAGCGGCATGGCCGCCACCGTCATCGATTCGCTGCTGTTCCGGGATGCCTTCGGCACACCGGCAATGCGGGAGGTTTTTTCCGATCGGGCCCTGATCCGGCGCTACATCGAGGTCGAGGTCGCCCTGGCGCGGGCTGAAGCCGCTTGCGGCGTGATCCCGGCCGAGGCCGCGGAGGCGATCGCCCGCACCTGCTCTTTCGAGGCGCTCGATCTCGATCTCCTGCGCCGGGAGACCGACAATGTCGGCTACCCGATCCTGCCGCTCGTCCATCAGCTCGTGCATCAGTGCGGCGAGGCCGGGCGCTACGTCCATTGGGGCGCGACCACCCAGGACATCATGGACACCGCCACCGTGCTCCAGGTCCGGGCCGGCCTGGAGATCGTCGCGGCCGACCTCGCCGCCCTGCGGGGGATCCTGGCCGACCTGTCGGCCCGTTACCGCGACACGCCGATGGCCGGGCGCACCCACCTGCAGCAGGCCCTGCCCGTCACCTTCGGCTACAAGACGGCGATCTGGCTCGCCATGATCGACCGCCACGCCAAGCGCCTCGAAGAGCTGAAGCCGCGGGTGCTGGTCGGCCAGTTCGCCGGAGCGGCCGGGACGCTCGCGTCGCTCGGCGCGGAGGGGCTGCGCGTACAGGAGGCGTTCTGCCGGGAACTCGGGCTCGGCGTCCCGGCCTCGACCTGGCACGTCGCCCGCGACGGTTTTGCCGAGGCCGTCAACCTGCTGGCGCTCGTCACCGGCACGCTCGGCAAGATCGCCCTCGACATCATGATCATGGCCTCGACCGAGTTCGCCGAGGTCTATGAACCCTTCGTCACCGGGCGCGGCGCCTCCTCGACCATGCCGCAGAAGCGCAACCCGATCTCCTCCGAGCTGATGCTCGCCGCCGCCAAGGGCGTGCGCCAGCAGGCCGGCCTGATGCTGGATGCGATGGTCCAGGACTTCGAGCGGGCGACCGGCCCGTGGCACGCCGAGTGGATGGCGATCCCCGAGAGCTTCGTGCTGACCGCCGGCGCCCTGCACCAGGCCAAGTTCGCGCTGGGCGGCCTGATCGTCGACGAGGCGCGGATGCGCGAGAATCTCGGGATCAGCCGCGGGCTGATCGTCGCCGAGGCGGCGATGATGGCGCTCGCTCCCCATACCGGGCGGCAGCAGGCCCACGACCTCGTCTACGCCGCCTGCCGCGTCGTCAACGAGCGGGGCGGGACGCTGGCCGAGGCCCTGACCGCCATGCCCGAGGTGACGGCGCATCTCGACCGCGCCGCGATCGACCGCCTGACCGACCCGGCGAACTATCTCGGCTCGGCGCCCGAGATGGTCGACCGCGTGCTCTCCGGCGCGGCCCGCGGTGCCTGACTCCGACGCTGGAGCAGCGCCCGATCACGTCGCAATCGGATGCCGCTCCAGGTCTTTGGGTTCGCCGCATTGTCTGCGACGAGCCGGCATCCGCGTCGTCGAAAAAATGCTCCAGGCTCGTCGGCCTCGCGGCAAGACGAAGTCATGTTCAGTCGAAATCCTGGCGGTGGACGAGCGATGGCACCGGAGATCGCCCGATGATCTTCGGCGCCGCACCGCCATGAGTGTCGTCATCGTCGAACGCGCCGCATCGCCGGGCTTTCCGCCCGGCGGCAACGGGAGCGCGTGCCCTCTCACCCCCGACCCGAGGAAGCCATGCCCGACGCCACGCTCGATCCACACGCGATCGCCCCGAGACCCGCCACCGCCGCGAAGCCGAAGAGGAAGGCGCTCTGGCGCAACCTCGGCGTCCAGATCGTCGTCGCCATGGTGCTCGGCGCCGCCATCGGTTTCCTCCTCCCGGGCGTCGCGGTCCAGCTCAAGGTTCTCGGTGACATCTTCCTGCGCCTGATCAAGACGGCCGTGGCGCCGCTGGTCTTCCTGTGCGTCGTGATCGGCGTCACCTCGGCCGGCGACTTCAAGCGGGTCGGCAAGGTCGGCCTGATCGCGATGCTCTACTTCGAGATCGTCTCGACCATCGCGCTCGGCATCGGCCTGCTCGCCGGCAACCTGCTCGGCGTCGGCCAGGGCATGGCCGCCTCGACCCGGGCCGACCTCGCCCACGGCAAGGCGCCGACCGGCGCGACCGCGCCGCATTCCGCCCTCGACTTCATCCTCAACGTCTTTCCCGACAACTTCATCGGCGCCTTCGCCAAGGGCGAGCTGCTCCAGGTGCTCGTCATCGCGCTGATCTTCGGCGCCGCCCTGCTGCACTTGCCCGCCGAGAAGCGCCAGCCGATCGAGAACGGCCTCAACCGCATCTCCGACGCCTTCTTCGAGTTCATCCACCTGATCATGCTGGTGGCGCCGATCGGCACCTTCGGGGCGGTCGCCTTCGCGGTCGGATCGAGCGGCACCAGCGTGCTCCTGTCGCTGATCTACCTGATTCTCAGCTTCTACGCCGTGGTGATCCTGTTCATCGTGGTGGTGCTCGGCGCGATCTCGGCCCTGTTCAAGATCAACCTGTTCCAGTTCCTCGACTTCATTCGCGAGGAGATCTACATCGTGCTCGGAACCGCCTCGTCCGAGAGCGTGCTGCCGCGCCTCATCGAGAAGCTGCCGACCTATGGCTGCTCGCGCCAGAGCGTCGGCCTCGTGCTGCCGACGGGCTACGCCTTCAACCTCGACGGCACCTCGATCTACATGTCGATGGGCATCGTCTTCCTGGCCAATGCCTATCACGTGCCGCTCGATCTCTGGCAGCAACTCGGCATCCTCGGCGTCATGCTCCTGACCTCGAAGGGCGCGGCGACCGTCTCGGGCGGCAGCTTCGTGGTCTTCGCCGCGACGGTGGCGGCGACCGGAATCCTGCCGCTCGAAGGCCTGCCGATCCTGTTCGGCGTCTACCGCTTCATGTCGATCGCCGTCGCTACCACCAACGCCATCGGCAACAGCGTCGCCACCGTGGTGACGGCCAAGCTCGCCGGCGAGTTCGATCCCGCCATGGCGCAGGAGGCGATGGCCCGCCTGCGCGCCGAGCGCGCCGCCGCGGCCTGACGCATCCGGGGAGCCCGCGGGCTCCCCGACACCGTGATCGACACGCCCCCTCGCAGGACCGCAAGCCCACATGACCGACAAACCCGGAATCAGGATCGAGCACGACGCCTTCGGTCCGGTCGAGATCCCCGCCGACCGGTACTGGGGTGCGCAGACGCAGCGGGCGCTCGGCGTGTTCGAGATCGGCGACGAGCGCTTCCCAGCCTGCCTCGTGCGGACCTTCGGCCTGCAGAAGCTCGCGGCCGCCCGCGCCAACCGCCGCCTCGGGACGCTCGACCCCGCCCTCGCCGAGGCCGTCGAGGCGGCGGCGCGGGAGCTGTGGAAGGGCCGCTTCGACGGCCATTTCCCGCTGCCGATCTGGCAGACCGGATCCGGCACCCAGACCAACATGAACGCCAACGAGGTCATCGCCAACCGCGCCAACGAGACCCTGGGCCAGCCGCTCGGCCTGCGCCGGCCGGTCCATCCCAACGACCACGTCAACCGCTCGCAATCCTCGAACGACAGCTTCCCGACCGTCATGCATCTCTGCGTCGCGATCGAGCTGCACGAGCGGCTGATGCCCGCCCTCGGAACCTTGCGCGACACCCTCGCCGCCAAGGCGGCCGAGTTCGACGACGTCGTGAAGATCGGCCGCACCCACCTCATGGACGCGGTCCCGATGACGGTCGGGCAGGCCTTCGACGCCTTCGCCCGGCAGGTCGGCCTCGGGATCGAGCGGATCGAGGCTACGGCCCCGCGCCTGTACCGGCTCGCTCAAGGGGGCACCGCCGTCGGCTCCGGCCTCAACGCGCCGGCCGGGTTCGACGACGTCTTCTGCGAGGAAGTCGCGGGCCTGACCGGGCTGCCCTTCCGGCCCAATCCGAGCAAGTTCGAGGGCATGGGCGCCCACGACGCCCTCGTCGAGGTCTCGGGCGCGCTCCACGTGCTGGCGGTCTCGCTGATCAAGATCGCCAACGACATCCGGCTGCTCGGCTCCGGGCCGCGCACCGGCCTCGGCGAACTCGTCTTTCCCGATGACGGCCTGTCGTCGTCGATCATGCCGGGCAAGCGCAACCCGACGATCGCCGAGGCCCTGCTGCAGGTCGCCTTCCAGGTCGTCGGCAACCACGCGACGATCGCGGCGGCGGGGGCGTCCGGCACCTTCGAACTGAACGTCGCCAAGCCGGTGCTCGTCCACAACCTGCTGCAATCGATCCGCCTGCTGGCGGACGGGTCCCGGGTCTTCGCGGCGAAGCTGGTCCACGGCCTCGACGTCGACCGCGAGCGCCTCGCCGCGAACGTCGCGAACGCGCTCCTGCTGGCGACGGCGCTCAACCCGCTGCTCGGCTACGACCGCGTCGCCGCGATCACCCGGAAGGCGATGGCGGAGACCATCACTCCGCGTGCGGCCGCCATCGCGCTCGGCTACGTGACGGGCGAGGAATACGACCGCGTCGTCGACCCGAGGGCGATGATCGCGCCGGCGGCTCCCTGAGGGATGGTGCGACCCGACGACGTTGCCCGCTCGCAGGTCGGATCACGGGAACGGCGGGCCGCGGTCGAGGAGCGGCCGGGCGACCGCACCGGCGATCACGCCCCTTTCCGCGCGGGGCGTTGTCCGGTGCTGGGCTCGGGAGTTTTTCCACCACGCCGCAGCAGGCCCGACGCGACGCTCGCCACCGGGATCAGCGCCCCGCCGACGAGGAGGCCGACGAGCCCCGACGCCACCGCCGTCACCAGCCACTCGACGAGGCCCCGGATCGAGGGGACGAGCGCCCCCAGCCTCTCCGCCGCGTCATGCGCCGCATGCGCCGGAGCCGACAGGCCGTAGCCTTCGAGCCCGTGCAGCAGGATGCCGCCGCCGACCCAGACCATCGCGGCCGTGCCGACGATCGAGAGGATTTTCAGCAGGATCGGCATGCCCTTGACCACGCCCCGGCCGATCCCCCGGACGAGGCTGCCGACGGGCGGCTTCACGGTGCTCCGGGCGAGGACGAGCCCGACATCGTCGGCTTTCACGATCAGGGCGACGGCGCCGTAGACCGCCACGGTGATGCCGATTCCGACGATCGCGAGGACGACCGCCTTCATCCAGACGCTGCCTTCCGGCAGGGCGGCCAGCGTGATGGCCATGATCTCGGCCGACAGGATGAAGTCGGTCTTGATGGCGCCGGCCACGCGGCGCTCCTCGAGCGCCGGGTCGTTTCCGGCCCCGGTCGTGGGCTGCTCCTCGTCGGCATGGGCGTGGTGCGGGACCACGGCCTCGTAGATCTTCTCGGCGCCCTCGTAGCAGAGATAGGCGCCGCCCAGCATCAGGAGCGGGGTGATTGCCCACGGCGCGAAGGCGCTCAGCGCCAGGGCGCCGGGGAGCAGGAACAGGAGCTTGTTGCGCAGCGAACCGAGCGCGATCTTGCCGACGATCGGCAATTCGCGCTCGGCCGCGAAGCCCACGACGTAGCGCGGCGTCACGGCCGCATCATCGATGACGACGCCGGCGGCCTTCGTTCCGGCTCTCGCGGCTTGCGCGGCGACGTCGTCGAGGGAGGCCGCCGCCGATCTGACCATGAACGCGACGTCGTCCAGCAGAGCCAACAATCCGACGCTCACGGCACCCCCCTTCCAACCCGCGACAGCTTCGCTGGAAACGGACCAGAACAGATTCGGCTCCGTGCCGCGATCCCCGCGACGCTGCCACCGCCGACTCCCTCCGCTCCCTGCCATCGCGGCGAGGCGCAGGAGCGCGCCGGTCCGGTCGAGGACGACGGCGGAGCCGGTATTCGCCGCCGTGAGGTCGAAGGGTTGGGATGGGTGCGGGTAGACTAAAGCCAGGCGGTGGTCAGACCCAAGCTCGCGGCGGGAGCGGCAGCCGCCGGGACGGCGCCACATCGTCGATCCCACTGCTCTTGAGGTCGTGTGTGCTTCTTCCGCAGATCTCCTCCCGCCGCCGGGTCGAGCCGATCCTGCCGCCGGGCACTTTACGATCTTCTAAGGAATATCGACCGGAGCGATCACCTCCTCCCTCAGGCTGACGATGTACTCGGTGGCCATCAGGTTGAAGTCAGCGAATTGGAGTTCTTCCGGGGTCATGTCTTTCTGCCTGCACAGGACCGGCAGGATGGACCGGAAGGCCTCGTACTCGCGCAGAATACTTTGACCTCCCCCTGCATGGATGCCACCGGGGAGATGCCGCAGCCAAGTGGCGAGTTTCGCGATCAGCGTTCGAACGCAGCGGTCATGGGAGTGGATGTCCTGCCCGCCAATGTCGGAAATGATACGAAATCCGGAAGATCACTTCCGGATTTCGTATCATCAGCCCGCGCGGCGCCTGAGCGAAGCCGCTTTCCGCATCGCGAAGCGATCAATCGGAAAGCGTATGAAACGATGATAGCGGTAGGGCTCACGATCGAATACAATACAGCGCTTGCCGGCTTGATCCGTGCGGCCGAAGTGATGCGCTCCCAGCCAGAGACCCAGTTCGAGCGGCATATTGAAACGCGGCAGTGGTGGCTCGCCGTTCGTCTCGGTTCGAGAGATGTCGTGGATGCCGAACGGACACTCCCCGATGATCTTGATGATCTTATAGAGCCGGTTCTCGGCGCCATCGTCCATCTCAAGGGCACACCGAGCTCGGTAGCCGGAACGGACCACCGTGAAGACGATCGCGTTGAAGATCTCGGTGTATTCCGGATCGAACGGGCAATTGATGAAAACGTCGAGCGCCGTACTCGGTTTCTGCTTCCTCTTCGCGGCCGTCCGCGGGCTCACGTCTCGCGCCACGTCTTCCTCTTCCCGGCAGGCGAGCGACGGACGCGCTTGGCGATCGGGGCGTTGCCGGGTTCAAGCTCACGGGCGCGGGCCACAGCCTCCTTCTGCGTGTCCATGACCGCGCTGGCTCGCTTGGCCCCGGGCTTGCGGACCTCGTAGCGGCCGTCCTCGCGCTGCTGCACGCGAAGCTTGTCCGTCTCGACCAGAGACTTCGTGGCTTTGGTGTTGCGAGGTGTGCTCGGTACGCCGGCCTGCTTCAGGGCCAGCTTGATCGCCTGCCGGACCTCGGCGGACGTGAAGGTCTTCGAGCGCGTCTTGGGAGCCAGGACCTCTACGCCGTCGTAGGTGCGGCCGACCGTCTTGTAGCTGTCGGTGGAACGGCTGCGGGGTGCCCTGGCCATCGCTAACCCTCTGGGACATCGATGGGGCGGCTGAAATGACTCACCCGGTCACGCTAGCAGCGCGTGCCGCGGTTGTCATGATGATCCCGTGCGGCCGATCGCGCTCCTCACAGGAACGGCGCGATATCCTTCGGGTCCCGCATCGGCTTCACGTCACGCCGGTTCCACCAGCCGCCGCCGAGGGCCTGGAACAGGGCCGCAGTATCCGCGTACTGATTGGCCTGGGCCTGGGCCTGGGTCACCACCGCCTGGAGATAGGCCGACTGGGTGATCAGCAGCGAGGCGCTGCTGACCGCGCCGAGGCCGAACTGCTTGCGCACCAGTTCCACGCTCTGCTGGCTCGCCTTGACGGCGGCGTTGGCGGCGGCCACCGCGCGGCCATCGGCCTGGAGGGCGCGCAAGGCGTCCGCCACGTTCTGGTAGGCGGTGATGACGGTGGCGCGGTACTGGGCCTGGGCCTGGACCAGGTTCTCCTCCGCCGCCTGCTGGCGGCGGAACAGGGTGCCGGCATCGAAGAGCGGCTGGGCCACCGCGCCGGCGATGGTCCAGAGGCTGGCGGCCGGGTTGAGCAGCGCGGCGAAGTTGGTGGCGCTGGCGCCGGCCGAGCCCGAAATGGTGAATTGCGGCAGGCGGTTGGCCACCGCGACGCCGACCTGGGCGCTCGCCGCGTGGACCGCGGCTTCCGCCGCCTTCACGTCGGGGCGCTGCTCGATCAGCCGCGAGGGCAGGCTGACGGGCAGGGTGCGGGGCAGGTGCAGCGAGGCGAGCGTGAAGGTCTGGCTCACCTCCTCGCTCGGGAAGCGGCCGGCGAGCGCCGTCAGGAGGTTGCGCTGCTGCGACAGCGCCCGCTGCAGCGGCGGCAGCAATTGCTGCGACTGGGCGAGCAAAGCGGTCTGCTGCACCACGTCGGCGCCCGCGACCTGGCCGGCATTCTGCTGCTTGGTGATCAGGTTCAGGAGATCGGTCTGGGCCTGGATCACCTTCTCGGTCGCGGCGATCTGGGCCCGGAGCGACGCCTCCTGGATCGCCGCCGCGACGACGTTGGAGGAGAGCGTCAGGTAGGCCGCTTCCAGCTGCCAGAGCTGCCCCTCCTCCTGCGCCGCCTGCGATTCGAGGGAGCGCCTCGTGCCGCCGAACACGTCGGGGGCAAAGCTCACCGTCACCTGCGGGGTGACGAGGCTGTAGAGGAGCGCGTTGTTGTTGAGCGGCGATTGCAGGTCGCCGCCCGGAGCCTTGTTATAGGAGGATTGGGCGTTGAACCCGACCTGCGGGAACAGCGCGCCGCGCTGCGCTTCCGTGGTGGCCCGCGCCGCCCGCAAGCTGGCCTGGGCGGCTTCGAGGTTCGGGTTGCGGGCGAGCGCCTCCGCCACCAGGCTGTTCAGCGCCTTGGACCGGAACAGCGTCCACCACTCGCCCGGCACGTCGCGCCCTTGCGCGAAGCTCTGGCCGACCGCGCCGCCCTGGCGGGCCTCCCCGCTCACCTGCGGATCGCGCAAAGACTCCTTGGTGTAGCGGGTCACCGGCGGCGGCGTCGCGCCCTGGAAGTCGGGCCCGACCATGCAGGCCGAGGCCGACGCGGCTGCAAGCGCCGCCGCCAGGATGCGGGCCGCGGCGCGGGCGGTCGGGCGTCCTCCGGGGGCCTCGTCCTGTGCATCCCCATCCAGGTCGCGCGCATCCCTGTCACGCGAATCCGCGTCGCCCGACCCGGCCGGCGCCGCGGCGGACGCGGCGGCGCGGGGGACCGGGATCGCGGTCGAGAGGCGCAGGATGGCGCGCATGGAAGGGGGCATGCTGGATTCGGCAGGGGAGGGCGCGTCGGGTCGGGACAGCATCTATCTCACTCCGCCGGCTCGGGCTGTCGCGCCGGGGCGACAGGTGCCCGCGGACGGTGGCGGGAGAAGGCCGCGATCAGCACCGGCAGCACCACCAGGATCAGGATCGGGGCGAGCAGGATGCCGCCGACCACCACCAGCGCCAGGGGTTTCTGCACCTGCGAGCCGATGCCGGTCGAGATCGCCGCCGGCAGGAGGCCGACGCAGGCCGCCACGCAGGTCATCATCACCGGGCGCATGCGCACGTCGGCGGCGTGGTGGATGGCCTGCGCGCGGGCCCAGCCCTCGTCCATCAGCTGGTTGCAATAGGAGAGCAGGATCACGCCCTCCATGGTCGAGATGCCGAACAGCGCGATGAAGCCGATCGCTGCCGAGACCGAGAACGGTGTCCCCGTGAGGACCAGCGCGAAGATGCCGCCGATCAAGGCCATCGGGATCACGCTCAAGGTGAGCAGCGTATCGGTGAGCGAGGCGAAGTTGACGTAGAGCAGGAGCGCGATCAGCCCGATCGTCACCGGCACCACCAGCTTCAGCCGGGCGATCGCCCCTTGCAGGTTGCTGAACTCGCCGACCCATTCGAGGTGGTAGCCGGCCGGCAGATCGACCTGCTCGGATACGCGCCGTTGCGCCTCGATCACCGCGCCGCCGAGGTCGCGCCCGCGCACGCTGAACTTGACCGGGATGTAGCGCTCCTGGTTCTCGCGGTAGATGAAGGCGGCGCCCGAGACGAGCTGGACCTTGGCGATCTCCGACAGCGGCACCTGCATCACGCTGCCGCTCGCCGTCGTGACGCCGACCGTGATGTTGCGGATCGTCTCGAGCGAACGGCGGTAATCCGGTGCCAGCCGCACCCGCATCGGGAAGTGGCGGTCGCTGCCGTATTCGTAGAGGTCGCCCGCGGTCTGGCCGCCGATCGCCGCCGAGATGGTGGTGGCGATGTCGCCGGGCGCCAGCCCGTAGCGGGCGGCCCGCGCCCGGTCGATGTCGATGCGCACCGTCGGCTGGCCGAGCGAGGTGAACACCGCGAGGTCGGTCACCCCCGGCACCGTGGCGAGCGCCGCCTTCACGTCCTCGGCGGTGCGGGTGATCTGTTCGAGGTCGGTGCCGTAGATCTTGACCGAGTTCTCGCCCTTCACGCCGGAGGCCGCCTCCTGGACGTTGTCCTGGATGTATTGCGAGAAGTTGAACTCGATGCCGGGCAATTCCTCGCGCAGGCGGGCCGACATCTCTTCGATCAGCTTGTCCTTGGTGAGCCCGGGACGCCACTGGTCGGCGGGCTTCAGGGGCGCGAAGATCTCGACGTTGAAGAAGCCGGTCGCGTCGGTGCCGTCGTCGGGCCGTCCCTGGTGCGAGACGACCGTGGTCACCTCCGGGTAGGAGCCGATCAGCTTGCGCATCCGCTCGACGTAAGGGTTGCCCGCCTCCAGCGAGATCGAGGCCGGCATCGTGCCGCGGATGTAGAGGTTGCCCTCCTCCAGGGTGGGGAGGAACTCGAGGCCGAGCGTGCGCATGGCGAGCCCGGTGCAGCCGAGCATCGCCACCGTCACCAGGATCGTCAGGACCCGGTTGCCGAGGGTGAAGCCCTGGAGCGGCCGGAACAGGGCCCGCAGGATCTTCACGACGATCGTGTCGCGCTCCTCGACGCGGTTCGGCAGGATCAGGGCCGAGAGCGCCGGCGACACCGTGTAGGTGGCGATGAGCCCGCCGACGAGCGCGTAGGCGTAGGTCTTCGCCATCGGCCCGAAGATGTGGCCCTCGACGCCGGTGAGCGTGAAGAGCGGCAGGAAGCCGACGATGATGATCGAGGCGGAGAAGAAGATCGCCCGGTTCACCTCGCGGGCGGCCGAGGCGATCAGCCCGAGCTTGACGCCGCTGCCGGCTCGCGCCGGTCCCTTGTGCTCGGCGAGGTGGCGGAAGATGTTCTCCACCATGATCACCGTCGCGTCGACGATGAGGCCGAAATCGATCGCGCCGAGCGACAGGAGGTTGGCCGACTCGCCCCGCGCCACCATGATGGCGATGGCGAATCCGAGCGCGAAGGGAATCGTGGCCGCCACGATGATCGCGCTCTTCAGGCTGCCGAGAAACAGCCACTGCACCAGGAACACCAGCACCACGCCGAAGACGAGGTTGTGCATCACCGTGTGGGTGGTGGTGTGGATGAGCGCGCTGCGGTCGTAGAGCGGCACCACCTTCACGCCGGGCGGCAGGATGCCCGAGGAGTTGATCTTCTCGATCTCGGCCTCGACGCGCTGGATCGTCGGCAGGCTCTTGCCGCCGCGGCTGAGCAGCACGATCCCCTCGACGATGTCGCCGTTGTTCTCGTGGCCGACGATGCCGAGCCGCGGCGCGTTGCTGACCTGCACCTCGGCCACGTCCTTGATCAGCACCGGCACGCCGTTCACTTGCGTGATCATGGTGTTGCGGACGTCGTCCATGTCGCGGATCAGGCCGACGCCGCGCACCACCGCCGATTGCTCGCCGACGTTCAGCGTCTGGCCGCCGACATTGGTGCTGGAATTGTTGAGCGCCGAGACGACCTGGACCAGGGTCAGGCCTTGCGCCTGGAGCTTGTGCAGGTCGACCGCGACCTCGAATTCCTTGGTCTTGCCGCCGAAGGCCGAGACGTCGACGACGCCGGGAATCGCCTTGAAGCGGCGCTGGAGCACCCAGTCCTGCAGGGTCTTCAGGTCGGTCGAGGAGAAGCCCGGCGGTCCCATCACCTGGTAGCGCATGATCTCGCCGATCGGGCTCGTCGGGGAGATCTGCGGCTGGGCGTTGTTCGGCAGGGGCGGCAGCTGCGACAGCCGGTTGAGCACCCGCTGCAGCGCCTCCTGGTAGGTGAAGTCGTAGGTGAACTGGATCTTCACGTCCGAGAGGCCGAACAGCGAGATCGTCCGCGTCACCGTGGCGTTGGGGATGCCGGCGAGCTGCACCTCGAGCGGGATGGTGATGTAGCGCTCGATCTCCTCGGCCGACTGGCCCGGATTCTGGGTGATCACGTCGACGAGCGGCGGCACCGGGTCCGGATAGGCCTCGATGTTGAGCTGCATGAAGCTGGCATAGCCGATCGCGAGCATCGCCAGGAACAGGAGCAGCACCAGCACCCGCTGGCGCAGGGCGAAGTCGATCAGGCGGTTCATGCGCGGCTCGGGGTCGGGAGGCCGGGATGCGGCAGGTCGAGCTTCGGGAGGTCGAGGGTCATGAGGGCGGCCATCACGACGCCTTGTCGCCGGAGGCGGCCCGGTCGATGAACAGGCTGCCGCGGGTGACCACGCGCTCGCCGACCTTGAGCCCGTCCACGACCTGGACGAGGCCGCCGCCGCTCAGGCCCAGCGTGACCTTGCGCGACGCGATGGTGCCGTCCGGCCGCTCGATCCAGACCCGGGCGCGGGCGCCCTCGTAGACGATGGCGGAGGCCGGAATCGCCGGGGCGCTCTCGTCGCGGCCGGTCAGGATCGTGAAGGTCGCGAACATCTCGGGGCGCAGCAGGCCCTCGGCATTGTCGATCTCGGCCCGCACCGGCAGGCGGCGCGTGGCCGGGTCGAGGGCGGCGGCCATGTAGCTGATCTTCGCCTTGAACACCCGGTCGGGGAAGCCGATCACGCTCGCCTCCAGCTCCTGGCCGAGCTTGATCCGCGGCACCTCGGTCTCGCGCACGTTGGCGACGAGCCACACCGTCGAGAGGTCGCCGATGACGAAGGCCGGGTCGCTGCCCGCGGCGAGATACTGGCCCAGCCCCACCTTGCGCTGCACGATGGTGCCGGCGATCGGCGCGCGGATCTCGGTCTCGGGGCTCATCACGCCGCTCCGCGCGAAGGCGTCGATCTCCGCATCCGACTTGCCGAGGATGCGCAGGCGGTTGCGCACCGCCTGGAGCGCGGCCTCGGCCGAGCGCTGGTCGCTCTGCGCCGCGATCACGTCGTTCTGCGCCTGCTGCCAGTCCTTCAGCGCCACCGCCTTGGCCTGGAACAGCTCCTGGAGCCGGGCCGCCACGGTCTGGTTGAGCTTGAGCAGGGCGGCGTTCTTGGCCAGTGCGTTCGTCGCCGCCTGGTAGTCGTTGAGGGCGGAGACCATGTCGGCGGCCTCCAGGGTGAACAGCACCTGGTTGGCCTTCACCCGGTCGCCGGCCCGGACCATCACCTTGGTCACCCGGCCCGCGTAAGGAGAGTAGACCGGGACGTTGTCGTCCTCGTTGACGCCGATCCGCCCTTCCGCAAAACCCTCGGGCCGGAACGCCTTCGCCTCCACGGTCTGGATGCCGAAGCTCGCGAGCTGCTGCTTCGTCGGCCGGAAGGTCGGCGCGGCTTGCGTCTCGCCGGTCTCCGGTCCCTGACCCTCCACCCCCTGTCGCTGGGCCAGGAGGCCTTCCAGCCGCTCGCGAACGGGGGCGAGGGCCGGCACGAACCCGATCGCGGCGCCCGCGCCCGCGACGAGCAGGATCGCGACGATCCAGCCGCGGCGGCGCGCCGGCGCCCGGGAGGTCGCGGGCTCCATGGTCAGGGGGTTGTTGGTGTCCATCGCGCGCCGACCATTCGCCGGGGCGGTGCGGCCGGATCTCGGGACCACCGGGCGGTCCACCCCGCGACGGGGTGGCGTCCGAGCGGTCCCGGGCCGGCCGACCGGCCCTGTCTGTGCCTCGAGTCCGGGATCTCCCGGGTGTCCTGCCCTGTCCCTGCGTCAGATCCATGACAGGAACGGACGACGAAGCAGAATCCGGGCCGGGGCGCCGCCTCGCGGCCGGCATCCCGTGGTCGTCTCTTGGCGAGCAAACCGAAGCCAAGTCAAGGATGGCCGGGAGCGGTGCCTTTCACCGCGCAGGCATCGATCGGCACGAGGCCGCTCGCGTCATTCTACAGAGAAAATGCCTTTGTGGCAAAGGACTTTACGCGATAGAAACAGTGTCCTTCGACGATCGGGTTAGGCCGTTCGGCCGGTTTCGGCGGCAACTGTTAGCCCGTGAGGCTTCGGTCCGGCGCCTTGACCCTGGGGAGGGTGTGGCCGAATTTCGACACCCCGGCGCGGAAGACCCCGCGCGCAGAGCCTCGATGACCCGCATGTCCGTCCGCGACCCGATTCTCCACAGCGTCCCGCTCGCCGAGCTGCGCCCGACCCAGATGACGGTCGGCTACCGGGAGGTGGGGGCCAAGCGCCGGCGCTGGCGCGAGATCGACGACAAGGACCGCGAGGCGTTCCTCGCCTCGCACATGATCCCGGTCCTGCTCGGGCCGAAGAAGCGCCGCTACGTGATCGACCACCACCACCTCGCCCGCGCCCTCCAGGAGGAGGGGGTCGAGAGCGTGCTCACCACCGTGGTGGCCGACCTCCACCACCTGGAGAAGGACGCCTTCTGGATCGTGGCCGACCACCGCGCCTGGGTCCACCCCTACGATGCGGACGGCGTGCGCCGGGACGTCGGCGACGTGCCCAAGCGCATCGAGGACCTGGCCGACGACCCCTTCCGCAGCCTCGCCGGCGAATTGCGTCGCGCCGGGGGCTTCGCCAAGGACACGACCCCGTTCAGCGAGTTCCTGTGGGCCGATTTCCTGCGCCGGAACATCAAGCGCAAGGATGTGAAGCAGGATTTCTCCGAGGCCCTGGAGGAGGCCCTGTCGCTCGCCCGCTCCAAGCACGCGGTGTACCTGCCGGGCTGGTGCGGGCCGCACGAGGGCTGACCGTTGCCGCTCTCCCTGACATATGTCTTTCGCGAGGTCGTCGCGGGACCGGGCCTGCGGGATCTCGACGACGTCGTTCCCGCCGCCGCGGCCATCGCCGACGATGGTGCCGTGATCCCTGCGGGGACCGAGGGGACGATCGTGTCGGTCGACAACTCGGGCGAGACGTACACCGTCGAGTTCGCCGAGCCGGAGGGAACGCTTGCAGGAGGGAACGCTTGCAACCGTCGAGTTCCACGAGATGCGGCGCGTCCCGCGGGGTGCGCGGTCATCCGAGGGTCCGACGGAACAGGCGTGAGCGCTCTTCGGCCTCCGCGAGCGACAAGGACGTTTGGGAAAGGACGAGGCGCCAGAAATCTCCTCTTCCCTCGGGCGGGGACGAAGGGAGCAGAGAACCGCAGGTTCGCCGCGAGGGTGAGGGGGTGTTTCCGGAAGAGTCTCAGTCGTCGAGACCCCCTCACCCTCGCTTCGGCTGCGCCTCCGCTCGCCGTGTTCCCTGGACAGGAACACGGCCCTCTCCCCGCCCGCGGGGAGAGGAGGAAACCCGCGCTATTCTTGTTTGCGGACAGCCCCGCTGCCCGCCCGTAGAGAGGCCGAGCCCTCCCTGACATCGGCCGGTGCAAACGATGGAATGGGTCCGTCCGCAAGACCTCAGCACCGGGCTCCGCTCCGAGCGTCATCCCCTCCCATCAAGTTTATTTGCCGCACGCCTCCATCCGGCCTAGCCTTCCCGTCGGGCGCGCGGCGGGTCGCGTCGGAACGGGGGGACTTCGTCATGTTCGATACGCTCCTGAAGAGCATCGGTGCCGATCCGGTCGACAACGAGACCCATTTCTACAAGTTCACGCCGAAGCCCGACATTACGGCCTACGAGCTCGCCCTGATCCTGCGGCGCTTCGGGGCGCTGACGGCCGGCGCGGCGCCGCTCCACGGCGTGATGCTGATGCCGTGGGAGACGCTCGAGGACGAGTATGCCCGGCACTTCGAGCCGGCGCCGCACGGCATGTTCCAAGGTTGACGTTTCGAGGCTGAAGGCCTCAGCCTCCGCGCGGGCCCGCTTCTGCGCCACGACGATCCGCTTCGCTGCGGCGGCGCGGCAACACTCGGTTTACCATTCCGTCCGATGGTCGCGGCTGGTGAACGAGGGGCCCTTCAAGCCATGATGTCCCGTGCGGAACGCTCGCATCTCGGCGACTGGTGGTGGACCGTCGACCGGGCCTTGCTCGCCGGCCTCGGCGTGCTGATGACGGCCGGGCTGGTCTTCCTGATGGCCGGCGGTCCGCCGGTGGCGGAACGCCTCGGCCTGCCGACCTTCCACTTCCTCAACCGGCAGGTGATGTACCTGCTGCCGACCATCGCGCTGATCCTGGCGGTGTCGTTCCTGTCGCTGCGCCACATCCGGCGCATGGCGCTGGTGACCTACAGCCTCGGCATCGTGCTGTGCATCGCGGCCACCAAGTACGGGCCGGAGATCAAGGGCGCGCATCGCTGGATCCAGTTCGGGCCGATCGGCGTCCAGCCGTCCGAATTCGTCAAGCCCGCCTTCGTGATCCTGGCCGCCTGGGCCTTCGCCGAGGGGTCGCGCCGGCGCGACATGCCCGGCGGCACGCTCGCGGTCCTGCTCCTGCCGATGACCATCGTGCCGCTGATCCTGCAGCCGGATTTCGGCCAGACCATGCTGGTCACCATGGTGTGGTGCTCGATGGTGTTCGTGGCCGGCCTGCACTGGTTCTGGGTCGGCGGCCTCGGCGGGGCCGGCCTCCTCGGCGTGGCGGCGGCCTACCAGTTCCTGCCTCACGTGCGCGCCCGCATCCAACGCTTCATGGACAAGGAATCCGGCGACAACTTCCAGACCTTCTGGTCGCAGGAATCGTTCAATTCCGGCGGCTGGTTCGGCACCGGCCCGGGCGAGGGCGTCGCCAAGCGCCACCTGCCCGACGCGCATACCGACTTCATCTTCTCGGTGGCGGGCGAGGAATTCGGCGTCATCGTCTGCATCGCCATCGTGCTGCTGTTCGCCTTCATCGTGATGCGCGGCCTGATGCTGGCGCGGCGCAGCGACGACATCTTCTGCCGGCTCGCCATCACCGGGCTCACCGCCCTGTTCGGCCTCCAGGCCTGCATCAACATGGCGGTGAACACCCGGATGATGCCGGCCAAGGGCATGACCCTCCCGTTCATCTCCTATGGCGGCTCGTCGCTGATCTCGCTCGCCCTCGGCATGGGCTTCCTCGTGGCGCTGACCCGGCGCCGGCCGCGCACCACGCTCCTCAACCGCGACGAGAACGCGGCGCGGTAAGCGCCCGGGGGTGACCTCGGGGGCCCGCCGTGACACACGGGGGCCCCTCGACGCCGATCCCTGACCGGAGACCGCATTGTCCATCCCCCGCACACCGGCCGCCCGATGACCGTCGCCCAGCCCCTCGTCCTGCTCGCCGCCGGCGGCACCGGCGGCCACCTCTTCCCGGCCGAGGCCCTGGCGTTGCGCCTGCGCGAGCGCGGCATCCGGGTGGTGCTCGCCACCGACAGCCGTGTCGCGGCGTTGTCGGGCGAGTTCCCGGCCTCGGAGATCGTGGCGGTGCCCTCCGCCACCCCGTCGAGTGGGCGCTCCCCCTTGCGCCGCGTCGCCGCCTTCGCGACCCTCGGGCGCGGCTTCGCGGCGGCCGTGCGCGAGGTGCGCCGCCTCAACCCGGCGGTGGTCGTGGGCTTCGGCGGCTATCCGACCGTGCCGCCGCTGCTTGCCGCCCAGATGCTGCGGGTGCCGACCCTGCTGCACGAGCAGAATGCCGTGATGGGCCGCGCCAACGGCTTTCTCGCCCGCGGCGCGACCGTGATCGCCACCGGCTTCCCCGAGGTGCGGGGCGTGCCCGTGAAGGCGCGGGCGCGCCGGGTCCATACCGGCAACCCGGTCCGCCCGGCGGTGCTGGCGGCCGCCGCGATGCCCTATCCGGCGGTCGGGCCGGACGCCCCGCTCCAGCTCCTCGCCTTCGGCGGCAGCCAGGGCGCCCGGGTGATGAGCGACGTGGTGCCGGACGCCGTCCTGCGCCTGGACCCCGCCTTGCGCGCCCGTCTCACGGTGATCCAGCAGGCCCGTTCGGAAGACCTCGCCCGGGTGCAGACGCTCTACGAGGGCGCGGGCCTTGCCGCCTTCACGGCGGCGCCGTTCTTCAAGGACTTGCCGGCCAAGATGGCCTCGTCCCACCTCGTGGTGGCGCGCTCCGGCGCCTCGACGGTGGCGGAACTGGCGGTGATCGGCCGGCCGTCGATCCTGGTGCCGCTGCCAGGATCCCTCGACCAGGACCAGGCGGCCAATGCCGCGGTTCTGGGCGGAATCGGCGCCGCCTTTCCCAGACCACAAACGGACTTCACCCCTGAGCGGCTGGCCGCCGATCTCGGCGCGCTGCTCGGCGATCCCGACCGGCTCGCGAAAGCCGCCGCCGCCGCCAAGGGGGCCGGCCTGCCGGATGCCGCCGAGCGCCTCGCCGCCCTGGTGGTCGAGACCGCCCAAGCGGCCCGTTAGCGGCCGCAAAAGCAAACAATGTCGGCCCGCCGACGGCCGCCCATCGAACATCTCGGCCCTCGCGGCCGTCGATCGAACAAGAAGAGTTAAGGACCCCGACTCCATGAAGCTGCCGGACAAGCTCGGACCCATCCACTTCATCGGCATCGGCGGCATCGGCATGTCCGGCATCGCCGAGGTGATGCACAATCTCGGCTACACGGTGCAGGGCTCGGACGCGTCCGACAACGCCAACGTGCGCCGCCTGTCCGAGAAGGGCATCCGCACCTTCGTGGGCCACCGGGCCGAGAACCTCGCCGAGGCCGCCCTCGTCGTGGTCTCGACCGCGATCCGCCGCGACAACCCGGAGCTGGTCTCCGCCCGCGAGCGCCGCCTGCCGGTGGTGCGCCGGGCCGAGATGCTGGCCGAGCTGATGCGCTTCAAGTCCTGCGTGGCGGTGGCCGGTACCCACGGCAAGACCACCACCACCTCCCTCGTCGCCACCCTGCTCGACGCCGGCAGCCTCGATCCGACGGTGATCAACGGCGGCATCATCAACGCCTACGGCACCAATGCCCGGATGGGCGAGGGCGACTGGATGGTGGTCGAGGCCGACGAATCCGACGGCACCTTCCTGAAGCTGCCGGCCGACATCGCCATCGTCACCAACATCGATCCCGAGCATCTCGACCATTTCGGCTCGTTCGACGCGATCAAGGACGCCTTCCGCGCCTTCATCGACAACATCCCGTTCTACGGCTTTGCCGTGATGTGCATCGACCACCCGACGGTGCAGGACCTCGTCGGGCGCATCGAGGACCGGCGCATCGTCACCTATGGCGAGAACCCGCAGGCCGACGTGCGGCTCATCGACGTCGACCTGAAGGGCGGCCAGAGCCGGTTCCGGGTGATGATCCGCGACCGCCGTCCCGGCTTCCGCCTGGAGATGGAGGACCTGGTCCTGCCGATGCCGGGCAAGCACAACGCGCTCAACGCCACCGCGGCGCTGGCGGTCGCCCACGAGCTCGGCGTCTCGCCCGACGCGATCCGCAAGGCGCTGGCGAATTTCGGCGGCGTCAAGCGGCGCTTCACCCGCACCGGCGAGTGGAACGGCGTGCAGATCTTCGATGATTACGGCCACCACCCGGTCGAGATCCGGGCGGTGCTCAAGGCCGCCCGCGCCTCGACCGACGGCGGCGTGATCGCGGTGGTCCAGCCCCACCGCTACTCGCGCCTCGCCTCGCTGTTCGACGATTTCTGCACCTGCTTCAACGACGCCGACACGGTGATCGTCGCCCCCGTCTACGCCGCCGGCGAGGCGCCGGTCGAGGGCATCGACCGCGACACCCTGGTGGCGGGCCTGACCTCCCGCGGCCACCGCAACGCCATCGCGCTCGAGCGCACCGAGGACCTGGCCGGCATCGTCGGCGGGCTCGCGCGTCCCGGCGACTACGTGGTGTGCTTAGGCGCCGGCAACATCACCCAATGGGCCTATGCGCTCCCGGGCGAGCTCGCCGCGAGCGGCGAGAAGGCGGCGTGAGCCGCTGACACTGCGATGCGCGGCCCCGACGATCCCGGTACGGCGCGGGCCCGCACCCTGAGGCGGGCTCAAACCGCCGCCGAGCAGGCGCTCTGGTCGCACTTGCGCGACCGACGCCTGGCGGAGGCCAAGTTCATGCGTCAATTGCCGATCGGTCGCTACTTTGCCGATTTTGCCTGCCGTGAGGCGAAGCTGATCGTCGAGCTCGACGGCAGCCAGCATGCCGAGAGCGGTTACGACCGTGAGCGGGACGCCTGGCTGACCTCGCAGGGCTGGCACGTGCTCCGGTTCTGGAACGGCGAGGTCGCGCGCAACGTGACGGGCGTCCTCGAAACCATCCTGGCCGCCATCGTGGAGCGCCGCCCCTCCTCCTCTTCTTGCGGGCGGCAGACTCGTCCGGAGAAAGGAGAGGCGCGGGTTTCTCCTCTCCCCGCGGGCGGGGAGAGGGCCGTGTTCCCGTTCAGGGGACACGGCAAGCGGAGGCGAAGCCGAAGCGAGGGTGAGGGGGTCTCGACGCGTGAGGCTCCTCCGGAACCACCCCCTCACCCTCGCCCTTCGGGCTCGCTGCATCCCCTGAACGGGGACGCAGCCCTCTCCCCGCCCGCAGGGAGAGGAGAGAACCCGCGCCTTTTCCTGGCCCAAGACAGCCCCGCCGCAAGCGGGGAGGGGCATCCCGCATCATCCCAAACGGATCCATGACGACCTCCGCCGCCATCCTCGCCGCTCTGGAGCCCGCCGCCTTGCGCGGCCGCCTCCTGCCCGATCATCCCCTCGCCGACCTGACCTGGTTCCGGGTCGGGGGACCGGCCGACGTGCTGTTCACCCCCGCCGACGAGGACGACCTCGCCGCGGCGCTCTCGGCCTTGCCGGCGGAGGTCCCCGTGACGGTGATCGGGCTCGGCTCGAACCTGATCGTGCGCGACGGCGGCGTGCCCGGCCTCGTCATCCGCCTCGGCGGCAAGGCCTTCGGGTCCATCCTCATCGAGGGCGAGACGATCCGGGCCGGCACGGCGGTGCCCGACATGAAGCTCGCCCGCGCCGCGGCCGAGGCCGGGCTCGACGGGCTCGCCTTCTATCGCGGCATCCCGGGCTCGATCGGCGGGGCGCTCAGGATGAATGCCGGGGCGCATGGCGGCGAGACCACCGACGTGCTGGTCGAGGCCCGGGCCGTCGACCGCAAGGGCGCCCTGCACGTCCTGTCCCATTCGGAGATGGGGTTCGCCTACCGCCACTGCGCGGCGCCCGCCGACCTGATCTTCACCCAGGCGACCTATCGCGGCAGGCCCGGCGACCGGGCGTCGATCGAGGCCGAGATGGACCGGGTCACCGCGGCCCGGGAGGCGGCGCAGCCGATCCGCGAGCGCACCGGCGGCTCGACTTTCAAGAACCCGGACGGGGCCAAGGCGTGGCAGCTCGTCGATGCCGCCGGCTGCCGCGGGCTGACCCGCGGCGGCGCGCAGGTGTCGGAGATGCACTGCAACTTCCTGATCAACCGCGGCGGCGCCACCGCCGCCGACATCGAGGGCCTGGGCGAGGAGGTGCGGGCGCGGGTGCGCGAGACCTCCGGCATCGACCTGCATTGGGAGATCAAGCGCATCGGCGTCGCCGCGCGCTGATTCGCGAATCACCAGGGCCGCGGCCCCGGCGCGGCCCGGATGGTAACCATTCAGGCCGTCCCGGTTTGCCGCGGTCGGGGGCGCCCCGTTCCCCGCCGGGGCCACCTCCCGATACAGGCGCGGCCCGGCCGATCGGCATGTAAGCTCTTGAAGACGCGCCGCTTCCCGGCTTCTGCCCGACCGGCCGGCAGGCCCCGCTCCGACCCGCCGCCCGGGCGTGGCCCCCCGGCGACGGGGGGCTCCGGGGTTACGCGATCCCTGTGCGCGGGGCGAAAATTTTACCGGATATTTACCAGCGAGTTCGACAGTCGGGGTTAACGGCGCATCAAGCACTTGGATGCCGGGCGTGAGCCGTGCCGACCCTTCGCGACGACGCCATGCCGGCTCCGATGCCCGGTATGACGGTGGTGCGGCGGGCCGGTACGCGAACCCCGGACCACCCAAGCGCCCCCGCGCCGGAGATCGCAGCCCGTGTCGGGTATCGTTTTCGGTGAACTCGCCCCATGGATGGTGGTGGACGCTTCCCTGAGCCGCTGACCGCCGCCGGCTATGCCGGTGCGGAGGCCGGCATGACCGCTCCCCCTCCCGGGGCGGCGCCGGCCTGGAGCGCGCCTGCGCGCGATGCGCGCGCCGGTGACCCGCGCCTCGGCGAATCGCTGCTGGCCCGCGTCCTGCCGCGGTTCCTGCGCCCGCGCCGCGCCTCGGTGGCGGTGCCGATCGAGCGGCGGATGCCGCGCCATCTCGGGATGGGCCTGGCCTTCGGGTTCTTCGGCCTCGTCGCGGGGGCGGGCTTCGTGTCCGGCGGCGGCTATGCCGAGGTCTCGGCCCGCTACGGCACGCCCTTCGACATGGCCGCCCGCGCGCTCGGCTTCGGCCTCGACAAGGTCACGATCTCGGGGCTGGTGCAGCTGCACTCGGCCGAGATCCTGAAGGCCGCCGGCATCGACCAGCGCAACTCGCTGCCCTTCCTCAGCGTGGTCGACGTGCGCGACCGCCTGTCGAGCGTGCCGCTGATCGGCGCGGTCTCGGTCCGCAAGATCTACCCGCGCGAGCTCCTGATCACGCTGACCGAGCGCGAGCCGAGCGCCCTGTGGCAGCGCAACGGCGAGATCGCCGTGATCGCCGCCGACGGCACGGTGATCGACCAGATGCGCGACGGCCGCTTCGCCGACCTGCCGCTGGTGGTGGGCGACGAGGCGAACCTGCGCACCAAGGAATACCTCGCGCTCCTGGAGGCCGCTGGCCCGCTCAAGGACCGCATCCGGGCCGGCACCCTGGTGTCGGGCCGGCGCTGGACCCTCAAGCTCGACGGCATCGACGTGCGCCTGCCCGAGACCGGCGCCCGCGAGGCGGTGGCCCGCCTCGTCAAGCTCGAGGCCGAGTCGAGCCTGATCGAGAAGGACATCATCGCGGTCGACCTGCGGCTGCCCGACCGGGTGGTGGTGCGGCTGACCGAGGAGGGCGCGGCGGCGCGCCTGGAGGCCCAGAAGAAGTCGAAGAAATCGAAGGGAACCGAGACATGACCCGCGCGCGAGACGTGACGCCCGCCGGTCTACCCGGCTCCTCCTCCAGCCCCCCGATCCCCTTTTCCTCCCCGGTGAGCGTCGCGTCATGAGTCTCCTCCAGCACGGTCTCACGCCGCGCTTAAAGCCGCTCTCGGCGCGCCGCAGCGCGACCCTGTCGGTGCTCGACATCGGCACCAGCAAGATCGTCTGCCTCGTCGCCGAGCTGCAGCCGGTCGAGACGCTGGCGACCTTGCGCGGCCGCACCCACCTCGCCCGCATCATCGGCATCGGCCACCAGCGTTCGCTCGGCTTGAAGGGCGGCGCCGTGGTCGATCTTGAGGCGGCCGAGACCGCGATCCGCCAGGCGGTCCACGCCGCCGAGCGGATGGCCCGGGTCGAGGTGCAGTCGGTCATCGTCAGCCTGTCGGGCGGGCGGCTCGGCTCGCAGCATTTCGACGCCAAGGTCCCGGTCCGTACCGGCGCCGTCACCGGCTCGGACGTGCAGCGGGTGCTGGAGGCCGCGAGCACCCACAGCATCAGCCCGGGGCGCGCGGTGCTGCACGCCCTGCCGACCGGCTATTCCCTCGATCAGCAGAGCGCGGTGGTCGATCCGTCGGGCATGCTCGGCGAGCGCCTCGGCGTCGACCTGCACGTCGTCACCGCCGAGATCGCCGCCGCCCGCAACCTGATGCTGGCGGTGGAGAACACCCACCTGCGGGTCGAGGCGGTGATCGCCACCCCCTACGCCTCGGGTCTCTCGGCGCTGGTCGACGACGAGGCCGAGATGGGTGTGGCCGTCGTCGACATGGGCGGCGGCACGACGAGCGTCGGGGTCTTTTCCGGCGGCCACCTCGTCCATTGCGACGCGCTCGCGGTCGGCGGCCACCACGTCACCATGGACATCGCCCGCGGGCTCTCCACCCGGGTGGCGGCGGCCGAGCGGCTCAAGACCCTCTACGGCGCCGCCATGGCGACGGCGTCGGACGAGCGCGACATGATCGCGGTCCACGGCGTCGACGAGGACGAGCGCGACCTGCCGCACCACATCCCGAAGTCGCACCTCGTGCGGATCATCCGCCCGCGGGTCGAGGAGGTGCTGGAACTGGTGCGCGACCGCCTGCGCAACGCGGGCTTCGCCGCCCAGGCCGGGCGCCGGGTGGTGCTGACGGGGGGCGCCAGCCAGCTCGTCGGCCTGCCCGAGGTCGCCCGCCGCATCCTGCAGGGCCAGGTCCGGATCGGCCGGCCGCTCGGGATCAAGGGGCTGCCCGAGGCCGCCAAGGGGCCGGCCTTCTCGGCCGCCGTGGGTCTCCTGGTCTATCCCCAGGTCTCCCACGTCGAGCATTTCGAGCCGCGCGGCCAGTCCGGCCGCCCGGGCCTCGTCTCCAACAGCTACCTCTCCAAGTTCGGACGCTGGTTCGCGGAGAGCTTCTAACGGGATCGCCTCCCGGCGCGGGCCCCGGAAACGGGCCGCGCCGGAGAGGCGGGACGGCAAACGGCGCCGTCCAAGGCGCCACCAGAAACGTAACGATCATCAGAGGCTCGCGCATCATGGCCATCTCCCTGCAAGCTCCGGACATCCGCGAACTGAAGCCCCGCATCACCGTGTTCGGCGTCGGCGGCGCCGGCGGCAACGCCGTCAACAACATGATCGAGTCGGGCCTCCTCGGCTGCGAGTTCGTGGTCGCCAACACCGACGCCCAGGCGCTGACCTCCTCGAAGGCCGAGCGCGTGATCCAGATGGGCATCGGGGTGACGCAAGGCCTCGGCGCCGGCTCGCAGCCGGATGTCGGCCGCGCCGCCGCCGAGGAGGTGATCGACGAGATCCGCGATCAGCTCTCGGGCGCCCACATGTGCTTCATCACCGCCGGCATGGGCGGCGGCACCGGCACCGGCGCCGCCCCGGTCATCGCCCGCACCGCCCGCGACATGGGCATCCTGACGGTCGGCGTCGTGACGAAGCCGTTCCAGTTCGAGGGCGTGCGCCGCATGCGCACCGCCGAGTCGGGCATCAACGAGCTGCAGCAGGCCGTCGACACCCTGATCGTGATCCCGAACCAGAACCTGTTCCGGGTCGCCAACGAGAAGACCACCTTCGCCGACGCCTTCGCGATGGCCGACCAGGTGCTCTATTCGGGCGTCGCCTGCATCACCGACCTGATGGTGAAGGAGGGTCTCATCAACCTCGACTTCGCCGACGTGCGGGCGATCATGCGCGGCATGGGCAAGGCGATGATGGGCACCGGCGAGGCCTCGGGCGAGAAGCGCGCCAACCGCGCCGCCGAAGCCGCGATCGCCAACCCGCTCCTCGACGACGTCTCGATGAAGGGCGCCCGCGGCCTGCTGATCTCGATCACCGGCGGCAACGACCTGACCCTCTACGAGCTCGACGAGGCCGCCACCCGCATCCGCGAGGAGGTCGATTCCGACGCCAACATCATCCTGGGCGCCACCTTCGACGAGAGCCTCGACGGCATCATCCGGGTCTCGGTCGTCGCCACCGGCATCGAGCCGGCGCTGATCAACGCCAACGCGATCGGCTCGCCGGAGATCGCCCAGACCGAGCAGCGCATCGCCGAGGTCGCCGAGCGCCTGCGCGCCGAGGCCCGGGCCCGGGCCGCCGCCCCCTCGGCGCCCCCCTCCACCGCCTCCTTTCGTCCCGCCGAGGCCCCGGTAGCGCGGGCCCCGGCACCGGAGCCGGTGGCGCATGCCCCGATGATGCATGCTCCGATGCACGCCCAGCCCGCCGCGCCGGAGCCGGCCCGGATGGACCTGTCCGCCGCTCACCAGGCCGCCAGCCTCATGCGCGACGAGGTCCAGATCACCCCGGCCCAGCCGCGCCAGGCCCCGGTCTACGAGCCGGCCCCGGCGCCCGCGCCCGAGCCGCAGATGCCGATGGCCTCCGGCCCGTTCATCCCGCCCTCCCCGGCGGTGGTGCGCGCGCCGCGCATGCCCCGGGTCCAGGACCTGCCGATGCCGGCCCAGAACCAGATCCGGGCCAGCCGCGGCGAGGAGCCGGTGCAGCAGGTGACCCCGGACGCCAAGCGCACCTCGCTGCTGCGCCGCCTCGCCACCGTCGGCTTCGGCGGTCGGCGCGAGGACGAGGCCGGTCACCCGGCCCAGGCGCCCGCTCCCGCGGCGCATGCCCCGCAGCCGGCGCCCAGGATGCAGGCTCCGATGCCGCAGGCTCCCGCGCATCAGGCTCCGGTGCAGCACCAGCCCGCGCCGCGCCCCGCGCCGCAATACGCCCCGCAGGGCAGCTACCAGGCGCAGCCCCAGGGCTACCGCCCGGCGCAGGGCAACCTCGACCCGCAGGGCCGGACGGTGCCGGCCGGCAACCGCATGGACGACGACCAGCTCGAGATCCCGGCCTTCCTGCGCCGCCAGGCGAACTGAGCCGGGAGCACCGCCCGCCGCCTTCGCCTTTGGGCGGAGACGGCGGGATGGTGGCGTATGCCACGATCCCGCCACGCAAGGGGGGCGGTGCCGCCCAAAAGACACACCCCGAGGCCCCCCGGCCTCGGGGTTTACGCGTTCTTCAAGCTTTTGATACAGCACGGTTTTTTGCGGCCGGAGCGGGTCCCCGGGGCTGTTACAGATCGTAAGAATCCGTGATTTGGCCGTGCTTTCGAGCGCGACTATAGCTGTCCTACGCACAAGGGCGAAGGCCGAGCGGAACCGCCGGCACTGACACCCACAGGGGCTTCAAGCAACGGACGGATCGCCTCGAAACGTGAGCCTGGCAACAGGACACGATGGTGAGTCGCGGCCGAGGGCTGAGGTAATGAAAACAAGTCAGCAAACGACCCTACGCTCCGCCGCGGGCCTTTCAGGCATCGGCGTGCACTCCGGTAACCCCGTCTCGATCACGCTCCATCCCGCGGAGGCGAATCACGGCATCGCCTTCCTGCGCACCGGCCTCGCGAACGGCCGGGACCGCCTGATCCAGGCCCAGTTCGCCCAGGTCAGCGCCACCGAGCTCTGCACCGTCATCGGCAGCCGCGAGACCGGCGCCGTCGCCACCATCGAGCACCTGATGTCCGCTCTCTACGGGCTCGGCATCGACAATTGCCTCGTCGAGATCGACGGGCCCGAGATGCCGATCCTCGACGGCAGCGCCGCCCCCTTCGTGGCGGCGATCGAGGCGGTCGGCACCACCTCCTGCGGCACGCCCCGCCGCTTCATCAAGGTGCTCAAGACCGTCCGGACCGAGAAGGGCCGCGCCTATTCCGAGCTGCGCCCGTTCGAGCGCGGCTTCCACCTCGACGTCGAGATCGACTTCGAGAGCCCCGTGATCGGCCGCAGCCGCAAGGCGCTGACCCTCACCCCCGCCGCCTATCGCCGCGAGATCGCCCGCGCCCGCACCTTCGGGATGATGCGCGACGTCGAGCGCTACTGGAAGGCCGGCTTCGCGCTCGGCGCCTCGCTGGAGAACACCGTCGCGGTCGGCGACGGCGGCGTGGTCAACCCCGAAGGCCTGCGCTACCCGGACGAGTTCGTCCGCCACAAGATCCTCGACGCCGTCGGCGACCTCGCGCTCGCCGGCCTGCCGATCCTCGGCGCCTACCAGTCCTTCTGCGGCGGTCACGGCCTCAACGTGGCGGTCCTCGGCGAGCTCTTCGCCGACCGGGCCAACTATGCCATCGTCGAGGGAGCGGCCGCCCGCCGCGAGCCGGTCTTCGCCGAGTTCGGCGTCGGCCTCGGCGCCGCCGTCTACGCGCCCGAACTCTGAAGGCCTCCGGCTCCGCGTTGCGGCGGGGCCACATTCTGCCGATTTCGTCGCCGCGCCGCGGCGAGTCACGGAACTTCAACCACCTCGCGCCGTCTTGGCGCCCCATTCGCCCCACAGGGTTGAGAGGCTCCCGACCGACGGTTCCGCGCTCCGGCGCGGTGGCCGTGACGGGCTTGGCGCGTGGCGCCGGCCTGGGCTAAGGGGCTCATGGATCAGCGGCCGCAAAGGCCGCTTGCTTGGGGAAGAACCCGAATGCCGTTCGCCCACCCGCTTCGCGACGCGAAGGTGACCGTTCTGCGGACCGTGCTGCTCGCGGCGTGCGGCCTGGGGCTCGCCGGTTGCGACGCGATCGACTCGATCAACCCGTTCGCGTCCGAGAAGTACAAGACCGAGGTCGTCCCCGACGTTCCGCCCAACAAGCTCTACAGCCAGGGTCTCGCCAAGCTCGAGGACCGGGACTACGAGGGCGCGACGAAGAAGTTCGACGACCTCGACAAGCAATACGCCTATTCCGACTGGTCGCGGAAGGCGGTGCTGATGACGGCCTACTCGAACTACGAGGGCGGCCGCTACGAGGACGCGATCACCGCCTCGAAGCGCTACCTGCAGCGCCATCCGGGCTCGAAGGACGCGGCCTACGCCCAGTACCTGCTGGCGATGTCGCATTACAAGCAGATCCCGGACGTGACCCGCGACCAGGACCGCTCCGAGAAGGCCCTCGTGGCGCTCACCGAGCTGGTGCAGAAGTACCCGACCTCGGAATACGCCGCCGACGCCAAGGCCAAGATCCAGATCACCCGCGACCAGCTCGCCGGCAAGGAGATGGAGATCGGCCGCTACTACCTCGAGCGGCGCAACTTCCCGGCGGCGATCAACCGTTTTCGCGATGTGGTGAGCAAGTACCAGACCACCCGCCACGTCGAGGAGGCGCTGGAGCGCCTGGCCGAGGCCTACATGGCGCTCGGCATCGCCGGCGAGGCGCAGACCGCCGCGGCGGTGCTCGGCCACAACTTCCCCGATTCGCCTTGGTACAAGGACGCCTACAACCTGCTCCAGAGCGGTGGCCTGCAGCCCCGCGAGGAGAAGGCCTCCTGGATCAGCAAGGCGTTCCGCGGCGTGATCGGGATGGACACGCGCACCGCCGAGGCGCAGTAAGAGCCTCGCGGCTCGTAGCCTGAACATGCGGCCGTGGCGCGCACTCGCGCCGCGGCCCGTTCGGCTGTAGATACCCGCCCGATCTCCTCCTTCACGTCCCGGCAAGGGTGGCATGCTGGTTCAGCTCGCGATCCGCGACATCGTCCTGATCGATAAGCTCGAGCTGAACTTTCGCGAAGGCCTGAGCGTCCTGACCGGGGAGACCGGCGCCGGCAAGTCGATCCTCCTCGACGCCTTCACGTTGGCGCTCGGCGGCCGCGGTGACGGCCGCCTGGTGCGCCAGGGCGAGGCGCAGGGCCAGGTGACTGCGGTGTTCGACGTGCCCGCCGACCATCCGGCCCGGGTGCTGGCGGCGTCCTCCGACATCGACACCGAGGGCGACCTGATCCTGCGCCGGGTCCAGGTCGCGGACGGGCGCACCCGCGCCTTCGTCAACGACCAGCCGGTCGGCGTACAGGTCCTGCGCGCCATCGGGACGGCGCTGGTCGAGATCCACGGCCAGCACGACGATCGGGCCCTGTCGGATTCGACCACCCACCGGGCGATCCTCGATGCTTTCGGGGGCTTGAGTGCCCGCCAGGCCGCGGTGGCGGAGTCTGCGCGCCGGGTGCGCAAGGCGCGCACCGCGCTGTCCGAGCACCGCGCCCGGGTCGAGGCCGCCCGCAAGGAGGTCGACTTCCTGCGCCACGCCGTCGAGGAACTGGCCGCCCTCGATCCCAAGGCCGGCGAGGAGACCGAACTCGCCGAGCGCCGCACCGCGATGCAGCAGGGCGAGAAGGTTGCCCGCGAATTGAACGAGGCCCTCGATGCCGTCGCCGGCCAGGGCTCGCCCACCGCCCATCTCTCGGCGGCGCTCCGCAAGCTCGAACGGCGGGCGGCCCAGGCGCCGTCCCTGGTCGAGCCGAGCATCGCGGCCCTCGACAATGCGCTGGTCGCCCTCGACGAGGCCCGCACCAGCCTGGAGGACGCGCTCCAGGCGGCGGAATTCGATCCGCGCGAACTGGAGCGGGTCGAGGAGCGCCTGTTCGGCCTGCGCGCCGCGGCCCGCAAGTACAACGTCGCCGTCGACGACCTCGCGGCGCTCCGCGAGCGCTACGAGGGCGACGTGGCGGTGATCGATGCCGGCGAGGAGGCGCTCGGCCGGCTCGAGGCCGATCTCGCGAGTGCCGACGCGGCCTATCTCGAGAAGGCGGAGGCCCTGAGCAAGGGCCGGCGCAAGGCGGCCTCCGCCCTCGACAAGGCGGTGCAGGCCGAGTTGCCGCCGCTGAAGCTGGAGCGCGCCCGCTTCATCACCGAGATCGCCACCGATCCGGAGGCCCGCGATCCGGCCGGCCTCGACCGGGTCGAGTTCTGGGCCCAGACCAATCCGGGCACCCGGCCCGGCCCGATGATGAAGGTGGCATCCGGCGGCGAGTTGTCGCGCTTCATGCTCGCCCTCAAGGTGGTGCTGGCCGACAAGGGCTCGGCCCCGACGTTGATCTTCGACGAGATCGATACCGGCGTCGGCGGTGCGGTGGCGGACGCGATCGGCGCCCGCCTCGCCCGGCTCTCGGCCCGGGTCCAGACCGTGGCGGTCACCCACGCGCCCCAGGTCGCCGCCCGCGCCTCGACGCATTTCCTGATCGCCAAGGAGGCGGTGAAGGGCTCGGACCGGGTCGCCACGCGGGTGAAGCCGCTGGCGGCGGTGCCGCGCCAGGAGGAGATCGCCCGGATGCTGGCCGGCGCCACGGTGACCGAGGAGGCCCGGGCCGCCGCGGCCCGGCTGCTCCAGGCGGCCGAGGCCTGAGCCGGGGCCGGCGGCATCGCAGGGCGTAACGGCCCTCGACAGAGGTTGCTGTACGGTTAAGCTCTAGGGGGTGATTCGCAGGGCGGCTGTTAGCCCCTTCGGCATGGTGAACAAAGAACAAATCTTAACTCTTTCTTTACCATGTCCCATGAGAATGTCTCGTCTCGGCATGGGTCGTCCTTTCCCTCGGACCCGTGCGACGGTGCGGGGCCAGTGGTCCATGAAACAGGAAGTGAGTGCGTCCCGGGAGGCCGTTCAGGATCAGATCCTGCCGGCGATCTGCGTCGAGGCCCAGCATCGTCTCGGGCAGACGCTGCGCTCGTTCTACGAGCGCACGGTGGACGGCGAGCCCATACCCCTCGACCAGGTCGACCTGCTGCTGCGCCTGCGGCACCGGGAGCGCGAATTGCAGCGTCAGCGCTGAGGCGCGACGACCTTCGGACATCGACTGAGAAATAGCGATTCAGGCGCGCGGTGCTCCGCCGAGGAGCAGCGCACGGGCTGCAAGCGAAGACGTGTGCGGGCCGTCACGGTCCCGCACAGGGAGCCGGTCCCGGGTGGGACCGGCAGGGGAGGGCGGTTCTAGCGCCGCCGGCGGTCGCGCACCCGCACCGGCACGAGGGCCGGTGCCTGCTGCGCCCGCGCCCCGGCGAGCGCGATGGCGCCCGCGAGACCGATCGCCGTGAGGATCCCTGTCACCACCATCGGCGAGGCCGTGAGAAGACCCGCCAGCAAGGCGAGCAGCACGAGGCCGGCACGCAGGGCATTGGAACGGATCATCATCAAGCCTCCATCCAGACGCCGGTGAGAACGTGTGGCGCGAAACCGGAGTTCCGCCCGGCCGCCCCCCGACCGTCCCGACAATGTGGGGGGTCCGATCCGTTTGCGCTACCTGCGACAAAGCGGAACCCAAGGTCATGCTTGACGTTGTCTGCTCACGATCGGCCGGGGGCCGAGAGAATCAGACAAGAGAGGGTCTCGCCATGCTGGGTTGGGCTGTCACATTCCTCGTCGTCGCCCTGGTGGCCGCGCTGTTCGGGTTCGGCGGTATCGCCGGCACCGCGGTCGAGGCCGCCAAGCTCATCTTCTTCGTCGCCGTCGTGCTCTTCGCCATCTCGGCCGTGGTCGGCCTGATGCGGGGCCGCTCGCCGACGCTCTGACATCGACGGATCGAACCTGTCGAGACTTCGCGCCGTCCCTCCCCTCGAGGGGCGGCGTTCTTGCTCCGCGGCGCTCGTGTGGTCCAGATCACGATTCCGTCGGCGGCGCATCCGGTGGCAGCTGTCCCGAGCTGCGCTCGAGTTCGGCGATGAGATCGACGAAGCGGTCGGGAATAGGCTGCTGCATCAGTTCGTCATACATGGCACGCAGGTGCGAGCCGATGCGCCCCTGCACGTTGCGGTCGAGGGCGGGCTGCTCGGGCCCTGCCGCGGGATCATCCTCGTCCCGGGGCGTCCGCGGGGCTTGCATCCCGGGACCTTGCATCCCCTTGCCGTCGATCATGCCGTTCCCCTTCGCCCGTCCTGGACACGCGGACAAGGCGATGCCATGGCGCCCGGTATGCCGGGTCGCGCTGCGGCGACAACGCGCGCCGGCGCGGTCAGTTCCGCGCTTGCCCGGAACGAATGCGGGCGCACGGCGTTGAGGCATCAGGGCCGACGCGCGTAAAACGGCAACACCAAGGGGACCTGAATGTCGACAGCACAACTCGTGGTGCAGCACCTGCCCTACCTGCGCCGCTACGCGCGCGCCCTCACGGGCAGCCAGGTGGCCGGCGATGCCTACGTGGCCGCGACGCTCGAAACGCTCGTGAACGAGCCCGAGACCCTCGGGCGCAGCACCAACGTCAAGGCCGACCTGTTCCGCGTCTTCACCCGGATCTGGAACTCGCTCTCGGTCAACGGCCAGACCGAGCAGACCCAGCACGACCTGCCGGCCGAGGTACGGCTCGGCCAGATCACGCCGCTGCCGCGCCAGGCCTTCCTGCTCTCCTGCCTGGAGGGCTTCTCCGAGGAGGACGCCGCCACCATCCTGGGCGTCGACGTCTCCGAGGTCCGCGACCTCGTCGACGAGGCCGGCCGCGAACTCGCCGCCGACATGGCGACCGAGATCCTCATCATCGAGGACGAGCCCTTGATCGCCATGGACCTCGAGGCCCTGGTGGAGGGCCTGGGCCACAACGTCACCGGCGTCGCCCGGACGCGGACCGAGGCGGTCAAGCTCGCCTCCAGCAAGCGCCCCGGCCTGATCCTCGCCGACATCCAGCTCGCCGACGGCTCGTCGGGCCTCGACGCGGTCAACGATCTCCTGAAGTCGTTCGAAGTGCCGGTGATCTTCATCACGGCCTATCCGGAGCGCTTCCTCACCGGCGAGCGGCCCGAGCCGGCCTTCCTCATCGCGAAGCCCTTCCAGCCCGCCAACGTCTCGGCGGTGATCAGCCAAGCGCTGTTCTTCCAGCAGAGCGCCCGCCGCCGCGAGGCCCGCGCGAGCGCCTGACGCCGCACCACGCGAATCGCGACGCGCAGTTCGGGACAAAGCCCTGGGCCCGCCGGCAGGCGGGTGCCGGGGCTTCGTCGTTTCGGGAATCATGTCCTTCGGAGCGTTCCGGATGATGGCGAACCGTCGAAAGGCGGGGGCGGTATCGCCGAATGGGTGCGTGGGCGGCGACCCGCGCATGCGCACCGCGCCTGCTTCAGCTGGACCACGCTTCCGCTAGACCATGCTTCCGCTAGACTTGGCCGCTCCCGAACGTCCAGGCCCAATACAAAAGAACGGGCCGGATCGGGATCCGGCCCGTTGAAAGAGTTTCCGGCCAATGCACAAGGGGAATGCGGGGAGGACCAGGTGGCCGGGTTGCCATATCAACGAGAATCTCCGCGACAAGGTTCCGTGCAGCTGCGATCGGCGATGCTTTTTCGTTGCCTGTGGCGAAATTGCTGCGCTTGATCGCCGCGCGATCCGCATCTGGGCTGGTTAACGAGTGGTTGACGGGCTCCGCCGCATTCGCGGCATGAATTGTCCCGTCCAGGCACGGACGCGGGAACGACTTGCGGAGGATCCGCGTTAAGGAAGCATTCTCAAGCTTCGCCGCGAGGGCCACGCGTATGCTCCGCCCGCACTTCTTCCTCGGTGTTACGGTTCCGGCCGCGTTCCTCACCCTGGTCGGGCAGCCGCTGATCGAGCATTCCGTCGGGGCGGTCGCCCGTCCGGCCGTCGAGCAGGCGGCGCTCAAGGGCGATCGTCTCGCGCCGGTCCGGCCGGCCGCGAAGGCGCAGGTCCCGGTCGCCGTCGAGATCACCGGGCTCGGTGCGGCCAAGGTCACCCTGCGCAACGCCGCCGGCGACATCGTCTACCAGGCCGACGCCACCCGCAACACGACGCTCGTCGCCCGCGACACCGCGATCCCCCACGTCACCGTGCGCGAGCGCACCGGCACTCCGGTGGCGCAGCGCGATCCGGCTCCCGCCGGCCAGGCCGTGCGGCGGATGCCGGAGGGCTGCGAGGGGGCGATCAGCGGGCTCGCCGGCCACGAGGCCCGTCGCCTGCTGCCGAGCCGCTGCCTCGCCGATGCCGGTGACGTCCTGCCGGCTTCCGTCTCTCCGACCCCCGTCGCGACGCTTTGACGGGCGCCGCCCCGTCAGACATCCACCGAATCCCCGTCATGATCGATCTGCGCGAATACGAGGTGCCCTCGCCTCAGCCGCCGCCTCCGGAGCGGGTTCATCGCGACGGTCACGTCGAGCCCGATGCCGACCGGCTCGCCAGCCTTCTGGCCGGTGTCACCGCCGTGCGGCCGGTCGACGACGTGGTCTGCCCGGCCCTGGCGCGGCGCAACCTCGTGGTCACGGCGCGGCCCCTCGCCGCCTGACGACAGGGGTCGAACGAAGAGCACCCCGGGCGCCGTGGCGCCCGGGGTGCTTCGTCGCGTCCGGAAGCGCGACATTCGACGATATGTCGTCCTGAACCGTCGTCACGGCCCATGCTGATGCGCCGGAGGCGAGGCTGGCTCCCTCCGGCGCATGAGCGCGGGTCTCAACGGGCGGGTCTCGATGGGTCCCCTGGAGCGGGGTAGCGCGAGGCGGGCCCGGTCATGGAGATCATCCGTCCGCCGGGCGGTTCCGGCTCGACGGGATCCGGCCTTCACTCGTCGGTGGCGCGGCCGCTGCCCGAAGCCTGCCCACCCTTGCGGCCGGCCGACGAGGCCAGTTCGCGGTCCTGCGAGAAGGAGCGCTTCTCGGCCGGCACGCTGCGGCCGCCCTTGCTGGCGATCTCGCGCTGGCGCTCCAGATCCATGGATGCGAAGCCGCGCTTCGAGGTCGAATTTCCGGTTGCCATGTTTGCCTCCTTGGCGGGGTTCTCAGTCCGGACAACCTTCAGCGCAAATGATGGTTCCTGCCACGCATGCGGGCCGTCCGACTGATGGTCCCGATTCGGGGCAGTACAGGTCGGGCTGTCGCCACGTCGCGTCACGTCGGCGACTTGAGCTAACACCTCTCGCAGACGGCGAAACTTCTCGCAGACGACGAAACTTGGCCGCACCGGCCGGACCTGAGGTGGAACCGGGCGGGTGGGCCGGCGTTCGCCCCGAACTCCGCGGTGGAGCGGCCTGCGGCCGCCTGCCGCACCCTCGTGCCTGGAGCCGCCGATGACCAACAAGACCATGGTGAGCCGGGAGGCCGCCGCGCATCCCGAGACCGCGCCCGCCCCGAACCGCGCCGCCCCGCCGCCGATGCCCGCCGAAGAGGGCAGCCCGCACCCGACCACGACCGAGGAACCCGGCGACTCGCCCCAGCCGAACCGCCAGTTCGGCGACGAGCCGATCGGCGGCCTGACCACCCGCAAGGACCATCCCCACCGGGATTGATGCGGATTCGGCCGGTGCGCGCCGGCACGGCGCCGGTTTCCAGTCCCGCTCCCGCCCTCTACACAGGCGGACGGGATCCGGGCGGGATTCTTGAGGCGGCAGACCACGATGAGCGGCGGGGCGGGGACGGCGGAGCGGACAGGGGTCGTCTCTAAGGAGGATCTGCCCAGGGGGGAGCTGCCTCCGGCGGCGGGCGACGGTCGGGCCGTCCCGCGCGGGGACCGCGCCGCCGGGGAGGACAGGGCGGAAGCGGCCCGCTTCGGCAACGATCCGGAGGCCGCCGACGCCTCGGGCGGCCTCGACCGCAGCCTGTTCCGCTACATCTGGCGGCACTCGAAGCGCGACCAGATCCTGATCTGCGCCGTCGTGCTGGCCTCGCTCCCGCTCTACTTCGCCTCCCTCGACCTGCCGCGGCGCATCGTCAACGAGGCGATCCAGGGCCACGCCTTCGAGAAGGGCAACGAGACCGCCAAGTTCCTGGTGCTGCGCCTGCAGATGCCGGACTGGTTCGGCCACGACATCTCGCTGTTTCCGGGCTTCGACGTCGACCGGTTCGAGCTCCTGTTCGGCCTCTCCTCGATGTTCCTGCTGCTGGTGCTGATCAACGGCGCCTTCAAGTACTGGATCAACGTGGCCAAGGGGGCGCTCGGCGAGCGGATGCTGCGGCGCCTGCGCTACCAGCTGTTCTCGCTGATCATGCGCTTCTCGCCGGAGGCCCTGCGCCACACCAAGGCGTCCGAGGTCGCCACCATCATCCGCGACGAGGTCGAGCCGATCGGCGGCTTCATCGGCGACGCCTACATCCTGCCGGCGTTCCTCGGCACCCAGGCCGCCACCGCGATGGCCTTCATCCTGCTCCAGAACGTCTGGCTCGGGCTGCTCGCCGCCGGGGTGGTGGGGGTGCAGTTCGTGGTCATCCCGCGCCTGCGGCGCGAATTGCTGCGCCTCGGGCGCCAGCGCCAGCTCGCCTCCCGCCGCCTCGCCGGCCGGGTCGGCGAGGTGGTGGACGGCATCGCGGCGGTGCATTCCAACGGGGCCGAGGCCTGGGAGCGGGCCGAGATCGGCCATCGCCTCGGCGGGTTGTTCGACCTGCGCCTGCGCATCTACCGGCGCAAGTTCATGGTCAAGTTCCTGAACAACCTGCTCGCCCAGATGACGCCGTTCCTGTTCTACTGCATCGGCGGCTACTTCGCCCTCAAGGGCCAGCTCAGCATCGGCCAGCTGGTCGCGGTGATCGCCGCCTATCGCGACCTGCCGCCGCCGCTGAAAGAACTGATCGACTGGGACCAGCAGCGCCTCGACGTGCAGGTGAAGTACGAGCAGGTGCTGCAGCAATTCCTGCCCGAGCGCCTTCTCGGGCTCGATGCGCCCGGCCGCGACGAGAGCCTGTGCGGGCGCCTCGCTGCCGAGGGCGTTGGCGTCCAGGAGCCGCACGGGCCGGTTCTCGCCAACGTCTCCCTGTCCCTGGACCTGCCGGCGATCGTCGGCATCGTCAGCGACGGCGGTCCGGCGGCCTCGACCTTCGCGCGGGTGCTGGCGCGGCGCGTGGTGCCGACCTCGGGACGGCTCACCCTCAACGACCACGACCTCGCCGAATGGTCCGGCGCGGCGCTCACCCGGCGCATCGCCTATGCGGGGGTCGATCCGATCCTGTTTCCGGGGTCCTTGCGCGACAACATCGTGTACGGCCTCAACCGCCGCCCACCCGAGGCGGCGGCGATGGACGCCAAGGCGCTCGCCGAGGCCCGCCGCACCGGCAACCCGGTCGAGCCCTTCCCGGCCGACTGGACCGATTACGAGCAGGCCGGCGTCCCGGATGCCGCCGCCCTCGATGCCCTGATCCTCGACTGGCTCACCCGCATCGGCATGGGCGAGGAGGTCTACCGCTTCGGCCTCCTCGGCCAGGTCGATCCCGAGCGCCACCCGGACCTCGCCGCGCGGCTGATCGAGGCGCGGATCGCCTTCCGCGAGCGCCTGGCGGCGGAGGGGCACGCGCATCTCGTCGAGCCGTTCGACCCCGCCCGCTACAACCGCCAGGCGACGGTGGCCGAGAACCTCTTGTTCGGCGTGCCGACCACCACGGCGCTGACCGGCCGGGCGCTCGCCGAGCACGCGGTGGTGCGCCTCGTCCTCGACCGCACCGGGCTCGCCGACGACCTCGTCACCATGGGCGAGCGCATCGCCGCGACCATGCTGGAGATCTTCCGCGGCCTGCCGAGCGGGCATCCGCTCTTCGAGCAATTCTCGTTCCTCTCCGCCGACGAATTGCCGGAATACGAGGCGATCCTCGCCCGCCGCACGGCCACCGAAGCCTCCGCCGAGCGCCATGGCGGCGGCACGCTCAACCGCATCCGGCGGCGCTGGATCGGGCTCGGCCGCTACGGCTCGGCCGATGCGACCCGGCTCATGGCCCTGCCGCTCGCCTATATCGAGCCCCGCCACCGCCTCGGCCTGATCGACGACGCCTTCCGCGAGCGGATGGTCGAGGCGCGGGCAGAGCTGCGCACCACCCTCGACGAGGCCGGGATGGGCGGCGTCGATTTCTACGACCCCGACCGGGTCTGCCCAGCGGCGCCTTTGCGCGACAATCTCCTGTTCGGCCGCGTCAACCAGTCGGTCGCCGATGCCGTCGAGACCGTGACGAAGACCGGCACCGCGCTGGTCCAGGAGATGCAGCTCGCCCCCGCCATCACCCGGGTCGGGCTCGATCACCAGGTCGGGCCCGAGGGGCGCTTCCTGTCGAGCGTCCAGCGCGCGGTGGTGAGCCTGGTCCGGGCCCTGATCCGCCGGCCGGACCTGCTCGTCCTCGACGGCGCCCTGTCGCCGATGGGCGAGGCCCGCGCCCGCACGGTGCTGGGCCTGCTCTTGGAGCGGTACGGCCGCGAGAACAGCCTCGTGGTGGTGCTGCCGAACGACCGCGTCGCTGACCGGTTCGCCCTGGTGCTGCAGGCCGCCGGCACGCAGATCCAGGGTCCGGAGAGGCCCGCCGGACCCGCGGCATCCCCCGAAGAGACGATGGCGGGGGCTGGCGCTGCGGCGCCGGCTGCGGCAGTCTCCGCACGCGCCGAGGACGAGACGGGGCCGGAACCGGCGCGCGTCGAGCAGGATGTGAAGGCATGACGCTTGAGACCGAGGTGCAGTCGCTGCGCCAAGTGCCGATGTTCCGCGAGGTGGATCCGGCCCGCCTGAAGCTGCTCGCCTTCACCAGCGAGCGGGTGCATTTCGCCGACGGCCAGCGCTTCTTCGACCGTGGCGACGCGGCGGATGCCGCCTACCTGATCCTGGAGGGGGAGGCGGCCGTGACGCTCGACGGGCCGCAGGGGCCGATCCGCCTGGCGCTGCTCGGCGCCAACGCGCTCGTCGGCGAGATGGGCATCCTGGCCGACCAGCCCCGCTCCGCCACCGTGACCGCGGTGGTGCCGACGACGGCGCTCCGCATCGACCGGCGGGTCTTCCTCGAACTCCTGAGCCAGTTCCCGCAGATCGCCATCGCGGTGATGCGCGAACTCGCCCACCGCCTCGAGATGACCAACCAGCAGCTCGCCCGGATGCGGACCGGCTGAGGCTCAAGGACCGACGAGGCCTGCCCGCGAACGAGGCAGGCCCGGACCACGATCGGGGGACACGCCATGGATCTCGCCGCAGGCCTGAAGGGCCGCCACGTCCTCGTCACCGGGGCTTCGGGCGGCCTCGGCGATCATTTCGCGCGCCTCTGCGCGCGTTGCGGTGCCGCCGTCACCGTGGCGGCGCGGCGCAAGGAGAAGCTCGACGCCCTGGTGCGGGATCTGGCGAGCGCCGGAGCCCCTGAGGCCCATGCCGTCGCCCTCGATGTCGCCGACCCGGATTCGGTGACGGCCGCCTTCGCCAGCCTGCACGCCCTGCCCGACGTGGTGGTCAACAATGCCGGCATCGCCGAGGGCGGGGCGGCGATCGACGTCGACACCGCGACCTTCGACCGGGTGATCGACACCAACCTGCGCGGCGTCTGGGCGGTCTCGACCAGTGCGGCCCGGGCCTGGCGCGAGGCCGGACGCGGCGGCGTCATCGTCAATATCGCGTCGATCCTGGGCCTCAGGGTCGCCGGCGGGGTCGCGCCCTACACGGTGTCGAAGGCCGGCGTGGTGCAGATGACCCAGGCGCTCGGCCTCGAATGGGCCCGCTACGGCATCCGGGTCAACGCGCTGGCGCCGGGCTATATCGGCACCGACATCAACCGCGAGTTCTTCGAGACGGCGCCCGGCCAGGCGATGCTCAAGCGCATCCCGATGCGCCGGCTCGGCCGGCCGGAGGACCTCGACGGCGCCTTCCTGCTGCTGGCCGGCGACGCCTCCGGCTGGATGACCGGGGCGACGCTGCCGGTGGACGGGGGGCATCTGGTGTCGGGGTTGTGAGGCACCCCCCGGAAAGCAGGGCTTTTCGGGGAAAGGAAAAGGCTAGGGTCTCCCCCTCTCCCCGCGGGCCTAGCGGATTCACACTTCTCCTCTGAGAGCTAAGCCTTTGTAAATGTGCGCGCTTTCCCCTCCCCCTTGTGGGGAGGGGTTAGGGGTGGGGGTGGTGCCGGAGAAGCCTCGGTGCTCTACGCGGCACCACCCCCACCTCCAACTCCTCCCCACAAGCTTGAGCGATCTCGGGCAAGCCCGAGATCGCCTGGGGAGGAGAGGCGCGCTACCTTCCAAGGGGAAAGCACCCAGACCGAGATGTGTGAATGCAGTAGCCCCGCGGGCGGGGAGAGGGCCGATCCCCCGTCCAGGGGGAGCGGCGAGCCCCCAGGGCGAGGGTGAGGGGGTGTTGCCGGAGGAGTCTCATCCGGAAATACCCCCTCACCCTCGCTTCGGCTTCGCCTTCCGCTTGCTGCGTCTCCTGAACGGAGACGTAGCCCTCTCCCCGCCCGCGGGGAGAGGGGAAACCCGCGCTGAATTTGTCTGGACGAAGGTTTCCCCGGATAGCCCTGCCCGGAATTGGGTTTTCCGGGAGGCGCATCGCGTGCCCTCCGGTATTCCGTGTAGACCTGCCTCGACGATCGAAGAGAGCAGGTCGCCCCCTCAGGAAAACCGCAGGTTGCTGCGTGTCAGCTGATCGACGGAAGAACACCCCATCAGGCGCATGTCCCGCTCGATCTCGGTCCGCATCAGGCCGAGCGCGCGCTCGACCCCGGCCTGCCCCGCCGCCGCGAGCGGGAACAGGTAGTAGCGGCCGAGACCGACGGCCTTCGCGCCGAGGGACAGCGCCTTGAGCACGTGGGTGCCGCGTTGCACCCCGCCATCCATGATCACGTCGATCCGGTCGCCCACCGCGTCGACGATCTCGGCGAGCTGGTCGAAGGCCGTGCGCGAGCCGTCGAGCTGACGGCCGCCGTGGTTGGAGAGGATGATGCCGGTGCAGCCGATCTCGACCGCGCGCTTGGCATCCTCCACCGACATCACGCCCTTCAGGCAGAACTGGCCGCCCCATTCCCGCACCATCGCGGCGACGTCGTCCCAGGACAGGCTGGGATCGAGCATCTCGGTGAAGTAGCGGCTGATCGACAGCGCGCCGCCGCCCATGTCGACGTGGCCGTCGAGCTGCGGCAGCTTGAAGCTCTCGTGGGTGACGTAGTTGATCCCCCAGGCGGGCTTGAGCGCGAACTGCATCATGCCGCCGAGGGTGAGCCGGAACGGGATCGAGAAGCCCGTCCGCTTGTCGCGCTCGCGGTTGCCGCCGGTGATGCTGTCGACGGTCAGCATCATGACCTCGATGCCGGCCTCCTTGGCGCGGGCCATCATCGCGCGGTTCAGGCCGCGATCCTTGTGGAAGTAGAACTGGTAGACCTGGGGACCGCCGCTGATCCGGCGGGCCTCCTCGAGGCTCACGGTGCCGAGCGAGGAGACGCCGAACATCGTCCCGTACTTGCCGGCCGCCGCCGCGACGGCCCGCTCGCCCTGGTGGTGGAACAGCCGCTGCAGGGCGGTGGGCGAGCAATAGACCGGCATGGCGAGCCGCTGGCCCATCACGGTCACGGACATGTCGATCTCGCCGACGCCGCGCAGGACGTTCGGCACCAGGTCGCACCGGTCGAAGGCGGTCGTGTTGCGCCGGTAGGTGACCTCGTCGTCGGCACCGCCGTCGATGTAGTCGAAGATCGGTCCGGGCAGGCGCGCCTTCGCCATGCGCCGGAAATCGTGGAAGCTGTGGCAGCTCTTCAGTCGCATCTCGTACGCTTTCCGATTGATCGCTTCGCGATGCGGAAAGCGGCTTCGCTCAAGCGCCGCGCGGGCTGGCGAGACGAGATCCGGAAGCGATCGACCGGATCTCGTCTCAGGGCTCCGCGGGCGCACGGCGCCGCCGCAGGCATCGAACGGGGGAGGGCCGGGGGGTGCCCCGGCCCGATGGCCTCAATGGACGACGGCCGGGACCGCCGCGTGCGGCACCATGGCGGTGAAGGGCGGCACATAGGCCTGCAACATCACCAGGAGGCCGACGAGGCAGGCGAGCGCGATCGAGTGGAAGAACACGTAGCGCAGGATCTTCGCCTCGCCGCCGTACCATTGCGTCGCGGTCGAGGCGACCACGATCGACTGGGCGTCGATCATCTTGCCCATGACGCCGCCCGCGGAGTTCGACGCCGCCATCAGGACCGGCGACAGGCCGAGCTGCTCCGCCGTGATCTTCTGGAGGCCGCCGAACAGCACGTTCGAGGCGGTGTCCGATCCCGTCAGCGCCACGCCGAGCCAGCCCAGCATCGCCCCGAAGAACGGGTAGATCCAGCCGGTCTGGGCGAAGGCGAGGCCCAAGGTGGCGTCGGTGCCCGAGTACTTGGTGACGTAGCCGAGCGCCAGCATCGCCGAGATCGTGATCAGCGAGTAGCGTACGAGCCAGGCGGTGCGACCGTATTCGCGCAGCAGCCTCACCGGGTTGAAGCCGAGGATCAGGCCGCCGACGATCGCCGAGAGCAGGATGCCGGTGCCCGTCGCCGAGAGCAGGTTGAGGGTGTAGATCGCGGCCTCGTTATGGGGCGCGGCGACGACCGGCGGCATCTTGACCACGAGGTTGTGCAGGGAGGGCACCGGCATCTTCCACACCCAGAGCGAGTCGAGCCAGATGCGGAATTGCGGGGTGCCCCAGGCGAAGACGAAGACCGACAGGATGATCCACGGCAGCCAGGCCCGGAACACGGTGCCCGCCGCGTGGGTCTTGCGCTCCACGACCGGGGCCGCCTCTCCCTCCATGTCGGTCGCCGTCCAGATCCGGGCCGGCTGCCAGACGCGCAGGAAGCCCGCCAGCGCCGCCATCGAGGCGATCGCCGCGACCACGTCGACGAGCCAGGGGCCGTGGAAGTTCGAGACGAGGTATTGCGGCACCGCGAAGGCGAGGCCGGCCACCAGCAGGGCCGGCCAGACCTCCAGCATGCCCTTGCGGCCGGCGAACGCCCAGATCAGCCAGAACGGCACGAGGAGCGAGAAGAACGGCAGCTGGCGCCCGATCATCGCCGAGAGCTCGATCAGGTCGAGGCCCGTGACCGCCGACAGCGCGATGACGGGCGCGCCGAGCGCCCCGTAGGCGACGGGCGCCGTGTTGGCGATGAGCGAGAGGCCTGCCGCAGCGAGCGGCGTGAAGCCGAGGCCCATCAGCATCGCCGCCGTCACCGCCACCGGCGTGCCGAAGCCCGCCGCGCCCTCGAAGAAGGCGCCGAACGAGAAGGCGATGAACAGGAGCTGGAGCCGCTTGTCCGGGGTGATGCCGGCGATCGAATCCCGCAGGATGTCGAACTGCCCGGTCTTCTCCGTCAGCCGGTAGAGGAAGATCACGTTCAGGATGATCCAGCCGATCGGCAGGAGGCCGAAGGCCGCGCCGTAGACCGCCGTGGCGCCCGCCATCGGGGCCGGCATCCCGAAGCCGATCACCGCGACGCAGAGCGCCACGACGAGGCCGAGGAGCGCCGCGACATGCGCCTTCAGGTGCAGGAGGCCGATGCCGCCGAGCAGCACGATGATCGGCAGGGCGGCGAGCGCCGTCGACCAGACGGCGCTCCCCAACGGATCGTAGGTTTGGTTCCAGCTCACTGCGTCGTCCTCCCGTTGCAGGTTCTCGGTCCGCGCGGCGATCGGGCAGCCTCCATCGTCACCCCTGGGCGCGTGGCGTACGCGCAGGGGCCGGATGCCGCTCTCACCGATCCGCGTCGAAGCCTTGGCTTGTCCTATGAGCCGATGGCTGCGCATTGGTAAAATGATTTTACCAAGCGCGTCAACTGGACATGGCGCTTGCCCGCGTTACAGTCCGGAGGCCGGCGGCGAGTTGGAGCCGGCGAGTGGGAGCACGGGATGGAGCCGGAGCCGATCAAGGGCGGGAGCGTCGCCGAGAGCACGGCCCGTCACCTCAAGGATCTGATCCTCGAAGGCGCCCTCAGCCCGGGCGACCTCCTGCTGCCCGAGCGCGATCTGGCGGTGCAGCTCAACGTGTCGCGCCCGACCCTGCGCCAGGGCATCAAGATCCTGGAGGACGAGGGTCTCATCGTGTCGACGCCGGCCGGTCGCTCCGTCGCCTCCCTCGGCAGCGAGATCACCGATCCGCTGATCGCGCTCATCGCCTCGCACGCGGAGGTCGTGGACGATTACCTCGAGTTCCGGGCGACGACCGAGCGCATGGCGGCGCGCCTCGCCGCCGAGCGCGCGAACGATGTCGACCGCGAGCGGCTCACCGCCTGCATGGAGCGCATCGACCGCGCCCACGAGGGCGGCGTGCAGCGCCAGGAGGCCGATGCGGATGTCGACCTGCACATCGCGGTCTACGAGGCGAGCCACAACCTCGTCGTCCTGCACACGATGCGCGCCCTGTCCGGCATGCTCCGGCAGGGCGTGATCGAGAACCGGGAGCTGCTGTTCTCACGCCCGGAAACGCGCGACCAGCTCCGGGCCCAGCACCGGGCGATCTACGAGAGCGTAATGGCGGGCAAGGTCGAGGAGGCCGGCGACGCGGCCGAGGCGCATATCCACTACACCCACCGGGCCCTGAACGAGATCAAGGCGTCCGAGGCCCGGCTTCAGGTCTCCCTGCGCCGGCTGAACGGCGGCCGCGTCTCGACGCGGAAGGCCGATCGTTAGAGCGCGTCACGATCGCGCTGCCATCGCGAAACGCTCTGAGTTTTTGCTTTGCCGCATTGTCTTCGACGAACCGGTATCCCCTTCGTCGGAAAAGGCTTCAGCCACCCAAGGGCGACATGCGGTTGACGCGGCGGGCGACATGGATCGCCGGACGGGCGACCGTCTCCAGGACGGTGCCGTCCGACGTCATCGTCCGCAAACCCTCTCAGGCAGCCCGGATGGTCGCGAGGAAGCGGGCGACCTCCCCGCCGAGATGCTCGGACTGGCGCGACAGCTCGGAGGCGGCCGACAGGACCTGGCCGGCCGCGGCCCCGGTCTCCTCGGAGGCCTGCGCCACGCCGACGATGTTGCCGGTCACCTCGTTGGTGCCGACGGAGGCCTGAGCGACGTTGCGGACGATCTCCTGCGTCGCCGCGCCCTGCTGCTCCACCGCTGCGGCGAGCGAGGTCGCCACGCTGTCGATCTCGCGGATCCGCTCGGTGATGCCGCCGATCGCCGTCACGGCCTGGGCGGTGACCCCCTGCACCTCGCCGATCTGGCGCCCGATCTCATCGGTCGCCCTGGCGGTCTGGGCGGCAAGCGCCTTCACCTCGCTCGCCACCACGGCGAAGCCGCGCCCCGCCGCGCCGGCGCGCGCCGCCTCGATCGTCGCGTTGAGCGCCAGAAGGTTGGTCTGGCCGGCGATCGTGGCGATCAGGCCCACCATGTCCCCGATCCGGGCCGAGGTGGCTTGCAGCGCCTGGACCAGGTGGCCGGTCTGGTCGGCCGCTCCCACCGCCGACTGGGCCAGCCGCGCCGAGCCGGAGACCTGCCGGCCGATCTCGACCACCGACGAGCCCAGCTCCTCGGAGGCGACCGCGACGGTGTTGACGTTCGCAGCCGCCTGTTCCGCGGCGGCGGCGACGGTGGTGGACTGGGACGCCGTCTCGGTGGCGATGGCCGTCATCTGCTGGGCGGTGGCCTGGAGTTCGGTGGCCGAGGACGACACCATGCCGACGATGCCGCCGACCGCGCGCTCGAAACCGTCGGCCAGTTCGACCATCGTGCGCTTGCGCTCGGCTGCCGCGGCCTCGTCGGCGCGGCGTTTGACCTCGGCCTCCTCGGCGGCCCTGCGGGCGACCATCGCCTTGATGCCCTCGACCGCCTTGCCCACCGCGCCGATCTCGTCGCGGCGGCCGGCTTCCCCGATCTCCGCATCGATCTCGCCGCGGGCCATGCGCTGGAGCACGCTGACGAGGCGGCCGAGCGGGCGGGTGACCTGCATGACGATCGTGTAGACGCCGTAGGCGATGCTGACGAGCGCGACGACGAGCGCGGACAGAAGAGCGAGGCGCGACCAGCCCGCATTGGTCTCGGAGCGTCGGAATTCCGCCTCCGCTTCACGGACCTGGAGCGTGGTCAGCTTGCCGAGCGTGAGATTGGTGGCCTGCATGCCCTTCAGCAAATCCGCATGGGTGGTCTCGAACTCCGAGGTGCTCCCGGCGGCGAGGCGTTTGAGGATCTCGGCTGCGATGGCGTGATTTCTGTCGATCTGCTCCTGTAGGTCCTTGGCGAGAATCTTCTCTTCCGGGGTCAAATAGCTGTTCAGATAGTCGATCCATTGCGCATGCAATCGTGACAGATCGCCTTCGATCTTTTCCTTGGCCTCTTGGTGCGCAATCTGCTTGCTGCGCAGCAGGCGCGAGACGTCGAACACATCGTCGTACGCGTCGCGAATGATGCTGAACTGCCGAAGACAGACGATGCGATCGTCGAAAATCGTCTTGAGGCTTTGATGATTCCAATGAAGCGCGACATTCCCGATCCCTGCAGTCGCAAACAGGACCAGGCCGATGCCGGCCAGCAAGGCGATAAGCCTCAATTTGATCGTCATCATCCAGCGGTCTTTCAGGGAGCGGGCTTGAACCGGCAGCGATCCCGATCTCGGGCACAAGCTCGATCAAGTCGCACAAATTTTATACAAATTGATTAAGAACTTACATCGATGCCTGAGCGTCGGCCCGGAAGATCACTTCCGGATTTCGTATCACCAGCCCGCGCGGCGTGCGAGCGAAGCCGATTTCCGCATCGCGAAGCGATCAGTCGGAAAGCGTATGACAATTCCGAAACATGAAGACCGGGCGCAAATGGCGCGTCCGGGACAAATCCGAGCGATCGTCGTGGACGCCTCCCACGAGGGAAGCGATCGATTCTTCGTCGCAAGAGCATCGGCACCCGACGCACCACCCAGGCAGCTTGCCGCAGGGTCAGACCGATGGATTACGAGCGGTCCGCCGACGCTTGCGCGCGACCGACACGCGCGTGATGAAAGAGCTCCGGTCCCGAACTTGGGCAGCCGTCGTGCGAAAACCGGATGATATGCTCCCGGAGCCTGCTTGACCGATCAATACGCTTCATCCCCTTCTCGGCCTCATCCTGGGGTGCTAGTCGATTGTGCTCCGACTGACCTCGAAGGAGGGCCCCAGGAATCACGGAGCCTCCTTCGAGGCTGCTTTCAGTCTGCGATCTATGATCGCCAGCACCTCGGGATGAGGTTGCGGGTGGGAAGGACTCATCCCGTGCGATGCCGTGATCGCCGATCCAACAGCTCTCGTACGATTTCCGGCTGATCGCTTCGCGATGCGGAAATCGGCTTCGCTCAGGTGTGTGAAGCGAAGCTTCACCGTTGCGGGCTCGTGAGACGAAATCCGGACGTGACCTTCCGGATTTCGTCTCACACCACCGGATAGGTGATGAACTCCATGAGCGACCCGTCCGGATCCCGGAAATAGACGCTGATGCCCTCGCCCACCGCACCATGCCGCGGCACCGGCCCCATCTCGACCGGGACGCCGTGCCGCTCGAGATGGACGATCGCCTCCTCGATCGGGCCGTGCCAGCGGAAGCACAGGTCGCTGTTGCCGGGCATCACCGGGGTCCGAGCCCGGGGCTCGCCGATCTGGCCCGGGCCGTGGCAGTTCAACTGCACGCCGCCGAAGCGGTAGGCGAAGCCCTGCCCGACCGGGATGACCTCCGCGCCGAGGATGTCCCGGTAGAAGGCGGTGGAGCGCTCCCAGTCCGAGACGTGGATGACGCAGTGGTCGAGGTGGATCGCCGGACGGACGACCGTCTCCGGGACGGTGCCGACGAGGTCGGGAAGGGTCTCGGTATCCGGCATCGAGGGGGCTCCGGGCGTGCGGAGCCCTAACGTAGCGCCATCGCCGCGCCGGTGACCAGGGGGCGGGCGGCATAGGGCGTTTCGCCGGTCGGTGTGGTCAGGCCCGCCAGAACGGCTTCACGCTCTCGCGCCGCACCACGTCCGGATCGAGACCGGTATCCCGCATCTGCGCGGGCGTGAGATCGGCGAGCACCCCGCGGTCCCGGGCGCGCCGCCACCATAGGCGCAGCAGGGCCGGGCGGGGTGGCCGAGGGTCGGAAGCGGAACGGGGGAAGGGGAGTGAGACGGCAGGCATGACGGTCGATCCGAGCAGGGGGGAAGGCAGTCCGGCCGGGATTGCATCGCCAGGATTGTACCGATACGAATGTCGGAGCAATCGAAACATTGTGCTCGGAGCAATAATGGCAGGCCTGGATTACCGGGGGATCGCCGATGCGGTGGCGGCGGAGATCGCCGAGGGGCGGCTGCGCCCGGGCGAGCGGCTGCCGCCGCAGCGCGACTTCGCCTATGCCCGCGGCATCGCGGTCTCGACGGCGAGCCGGGTCTATGCCGAGCTGGCCCGGCGCGGCCTCGTCCTCGGCGAGGTCGGGCGCGGCACCTATATCCGCTCCGATCTCGGCGCAGCGGAGCCGATCCGGCCCGAGCCGCCGCCGCACGCGCTCGATCTCCAGCGCACCATGTCGCGCCTGCCCGAGCAGGAGGCGCTGCTCGCCGAGACCTTGGCCGGGCTCGGGCGCGGGGCGATCGAGGCGGCGCTGACCCTCTACGGCCCGGCTGGCACGCCGCAGGCGCGGATGGTCGCCGCGCGCTTCCTCGCCCGCGACGGTTTCGCCCCCGATCCGGACGGGATCCTGTTCACCGGCAACGGCCGCCAGGGGCTCGCCGCCGCCCTGGCGACGCTCGCCCCGCCGGGGGAGCGCATCGGCTGCGAGCCGCTGACCTATCCGGTGATCCGGGGCATCGCGGCGCGGCTCGGCATCGCTCTCGTGCCGCTTGCCGTCGACGGCGAGGGCGTCCGGCCCGACGCCATCCTCCAGGCCCACCGCGCCGCGCCGCTGAGCGGGCTCTACCTGCAGCCGACACTGCAGAACCCGCTCGGGCTGACGATGGGACCCGAGCGCCGGGCGGAGATCGCCGCTGTCCTGACGCAGACCGGGCTCACGGCCGTCGAGGATGCGGTCTACGGCTTCCTGCGCGAGACGACCCCGCTCGCCGCCCTGGCGCCCGAGCGCGCGATCCTGGTCGACAGCCTGTCGAAACGCGTCATGCCGGGCCTGACGGTCGGGATGATCGTGAGCCCGCCCGAGATGGCGGAAAGCCTCGCGGTATCGGTGCGCCAGGGCGGGTGGAGCGCGATGGGGGTGGCGCTCGCCGCCGGCACCCGCTGGATGGAGGACGGATCCGCCGCCCGGCTCGAGCGCGCCAAGCGGATCGACGCGGCCGAGCGGCAGGCGATCGCCCGGGACTGCCTCGCCGGCCTGCCGGTGACGGGCGACCCGGCGGCCTATCACCTCTGGCTCACGCTGCCGGAGACCTGGCGGGCCGAGGCCTATGCGGCGGCGGCCCTGCGGCGGGGGATCGCGCTCATTCCCGCCTCTTCCTTCGCGGTCAGCCCGGGCCACGCCCCGAACGCCGTCCGGCTCGCCCTCGCGACGCCGTCGCGGGCCGATCTCGCGCGGGCGCTGGGTTCCCTGCGCCGCCTCGCGCTGGCGGGGGACGATCAGGTGATCGAGTAGGGATGCCGGCCGGTCACTGCGCCAGGCGCACCGGCTGGTCCTTCGCCGGGCCGACGCCGGCCGGGACCGGGATGGTGGAGGAGTTGTAGTTCGCATTGATGACGAGGTTGGCACTCCCCATCGTCCGGATCGTGCGTGCCACCACCACCGTCCAGGGCGACTGGTCGGCGATCTTGGTGTTGGTGCCGCGCACCGTGAGGCTCGCATTCGGCAGGTAGATCGTGCCGACGAGCTTGCGGGCGTTGGTGGTCGAGATCTCGACGTCGCTGATGAAAGTGCGATCCGTGATCAGCACGAAACCCGCATAGGGCCCGCTCTTGCGGCCTTCCAGGTTCAAGACGGCATTGCCGGTGATCTGCGCCGCGGCGGCGGTCTTGAGAATGAGGACGACGTCGGTGCCGGTCACCGTCGAATTCCCGCCGATGCTCAGGGCGGGGCCGATGAAATAATGCTCGCCGGGCTCGAGGACGAGATTGGCCGATCCGAGCACCGCGATGGCGGCACAATGGACGCCGGGCTTGAGATACGTGGTGCCCATCCCGATGTTGATCGACGTGTCGCAGAGCGAGAGCGGTGTGTCGATCCTCATGGCCGCGAACGGGTCCGGCATCGACGGCGCGTCGGTCACCGGGGCCGGACGGATCGGGCCGGAGGCGCTGCCGGCGGCCCGTGCCTCGCCGGCCCACAGGGCGGTGCCTGCGCCCGCATTCAGGTCGGCGTTGCTCTGGACGAGGCAGTCGCCAGCCGTGATCACCGAGCTACCCTGCAACGCGATGGTGGAGGCCCCGATGCCGAGGGGGCCGCTTCCCTGCGCGCCGAGCACGCAGAGCGGCTTGCGCGCGGTGCGGACCGCCGTCGCGGTGGCGGCGAGGTTCCAGCCGCCCGGCGGCAGCAAGCTGCGGAAGAACGAGGCGCGGTGCGCGGTCTGGCTCACCGTCACCGCGCGCGACGCGGCATCGACCGTGGCCGTCGAGGTGATCGTCCAGCGCAGGCGCAGGGGCTCTGCCATGGCGTCGGCGTAGAGGCGGGTTCGCTCCTGCGTGGCGGAGGACTGGTCGACCCCGAATTCGCCCGCGCCCTGGAGCGCTGCCGCGTCGACGTTGCCCTGGAGCTTCGCCTTCGCCAGCATCACCTCGGTGATCTCGGCGACGCCGACCGATCCCATCGCCAGGAGCGGCAGCAGCAGGCCGAGGATGACGATGACCGTCCCGCTCCGGCAGCGCCGGAAGCGGTCGAGACGGAGGGCGAGATCCAGGCAGGGTCGCATCGATGGGGCGGACGCTCATCAAGATGGCGGCCGGATCGACTGCAATCGAAAATTGCATTTCCGCGCTCGCAACATCGGCACTTGCCGTTTGTTGCGTCAAATTCCGAACAAATACCTAATGCCTTCGCTCAACGGCGCTGCCATGGTGTGATTCAAGGTTATCGGTTGCGTTTTACTGCCAGCACAACCGGCGCGCCCTGAGGCGGCGCGCCGGCCGTCTCTGCGTCAGCCGGTCACGTCGTGCTCGATCGCCCCGAAGATCGAGTGCCCGCCGGCATCCTTCATCTCGACCCGCAGGCGGTCGCCGGCCGCGAGGTAGGGGGTGCGGACCCAGCCGCCGGTCAGGGCCTCGGCGGCGCGGGCCTCGGAGAGGCAGGCATAGCCGGCGCCGCCCTCGGCGGCGGGGCGGCCCGGGCCGCCGTCGATGCCGCGGTTGGAGACCGGACCGGCGCTGACGATCGTGCCGGCGCCGAGCGCACGGTGGCGCGCCGCCTCCGCCACCAGGGCGACGAGGCTGCGGCCGAGATCGGTCCCGGCCTCGGGGCAGCCGAGCGCCTTGCCGTTGCGGCTCACCAGCAGCGGGCGGTGCAGGGCGCCGTCCCGCCAGGCATCGCCCAGCTCGTCGGGGGTGACCACCACGGGTGCGAGGCTCGCGGCGAGCGCCGGCGCCTCGGCCCCGTCGAGGTCGAGCCCGTCCGGCCGCAGGCGGTCGTGGCGGATCACCTCCGCCACCAGGGTCACCAGCCGGATGGCGTCCCCGGCGGCGGCCGCATCGGCGCCGGGGCCTACGTCGCCGGTGATCACCGCGAGGCCCGCCGCGAGATCGAGGGAGGCGGCCGGGTCGTCGGGCGTGAGCCGGTCGCGGGGCCCGAGGAACCCGTCGGAGGCGGCGGGCACGAGGAGCCCCGCCTCGCCGGCCGGCGCCTCGGCGCCCGCGGCCTGGCGCAGCAGGGCCGGGTAGCTCGGCCAGGCGGCGGCGTGCCGGCGGGCATAGGCCCGCGGCAGGGGAGCCGCGCAATCGTGCTCGTGGAAGCGGAACGAGGGCACCGAGCCGTGTTCGAGCTGCTCGGCCAGGGCGTTCAGCGCCGGGGCGTAGCGCTCCCAGTCGTCGAGGGCCTGCTGCAGGGTCGGTACCACGATGAAGGCGTCGGTGGCGCGGGTCAGGTCGCGCGAGACCACGACGAGGCGGCCGTCGCGGCCGTGCTTGAGGCTGGCGAGCTTCATTCGGCGTCCCTCCTGGGGCCCGCTGATGCGGGCGGGGCGGCCCGATTCGTCGGGCACGTTGCCCCATCATGGACCGCCCCGGCCGCGGAGGCTACGGCCGGGACGGTAAGGCGCATCCCTTTACGTCAGACGTCGTCCGTCAGATCGTCCCATGGACGAGGCCGTGGATGAAGCCGAGCTTGGCGATCACCGGCGGGGCCAGCACGAAGGGGTAGAGGTCGCCCTGGCCCATCGCCCGGTTGACGCTGTTGAGCGCGAACACGAAGGGCAGCCAGGCCTTCATGATCTGCTCGATGCTCTGCGCCTCGTAGGGGTCGAAGTCGATCCGCGCGGCGAGCTCGCCGCCGGCGTCGAGGAGCGGATGGACCTGCATGCCGAAGGCGCTCGCCATCTCCAGCGTGTCGACGATGTGCAGGTAATGGGCCCAGGTCTCGGCGAAATCCTCCCACGGATGAGTGGTGGCGTAGGCCGAGACGAAGTTCTCCTGCCAGTTGGCCGGCGTACCCTGCTCGTAGTGGCGCTGGAGCGCGGCGTTGTAATCCTGCGAATCGTCGCCGAACATTGCCCGGCAGGCGTCCAGCCGGCCGGCATCGCGCACCAGCAGGTCCCAGTAATGGTGCCCGACCTCGTGGCGGAAATGCCCGAGCAGGGTGCGGTAGGGTTCGCCCATCTCGCGCCGGCGCTTCTCGCGCTCGGCATCGTCGGCCTCGACGAGCGCGATGGTGATGACGCCGTTGTCGTGGCCGGTCATCACCTTCGGGCCCTGGTTCTCCGGCGGATCGGCCAGGAAATGGAAGATCAGCCCGTGCTCGGGATCCTCGGCCCGGGTCTGCAGCGGCAGGTTCCAGCGCAGCAGGCTGTAGAACAGCCGGTGCTTGGCAAATTCCATCTCGCGCCACTTGGCGAGGTGGTCCGGATTCGACACGTCGGGGATGGTGCCGTTGTGGCGGCAGGCGAGGCAGAAGGTGTCGCCCGAGCCCGGCGGCACCAGCCAGTTGCAGGTGTCGTGCACCGCGTTGGCGCAGAACCGGCTCGGCCGGTCGCGGGCGGCGAGCGGCGTCCAGTCCTCACCGCCTGCCGGCTCCAGCGCCGAGAGCGTGCGGGTCTCCGGCAGGTAGGCGAGGCGGTGGCCGCAGCGCTGGCAGGTCCGGTTCTCGAAATACAGGATGTTGCCGCAGGACTGGCACTGGAACAATTTCATCGGAGCCTCCACCGGGCGCGCTGCCCGCCGCACGGTGCAACGAACGTGCTAGGGGGGCGGTGGTTGCGGTGCTCCCTCGCCCGGAGCCGCATCGAGGCTCACGGTCGTCGTTCGACCGTCCGCTCCGGCGTCCGTGATGAGCGATCGAGTGTGAACGCCTCCACGCTCAGCCTATCATCGCCCGCAGGGAAGGCCGCCGTGAAGCCGGGCGTCACGGCGCCCACCCATGTCCCCCACGCCCTCACGGCCCGCACCGAAATCCCCTATCACCAGACCGCAAACCCGAACCGGGCCGACAGATGCCCGCGCGAGAGGAGACGCCGATGGCGATGAACGGGGCCGAGAGCCTGGTGCGCACCCTGGTGGCGGGGGGCGTCGAGGTGTGCTTCACCAATCCGGGCACCTCGGAGATGCACTTCGTCGCCGCCCTCGACCGGGTCGAGGGGATGCGGGCGGTGCTGTGCCTGTTCGAGGGCGGGGCGACGGGCGCCGCCGACGGCTATGCCCGCATGGCCGACAAGCCGGCCTCGACGCTCCTGCATCTCGGGCCAGGCCTCGGCAACGGCATCGCCAACCTGCACAATGCGCGCCGCGCCCGCTCGCCCCTCGTCAACATCGTGGGCGAGCACGCCACCTATCACCGCACCTTCGACGCGCCGCTGACCTCCGACATCGAGGGGCTGGCCGGCCCGGTCTCGGCCTGGGTCCGCACGGGATTGAGCGCCAGGGCGGTGGCGGCGGACGGGGCCGACGCCATCGTCGCCGCCCGCACCGCGCCCGGGGGCGTCGCCACCCTGATCCTGCCCGCCGACACCGCCTGGGAGGAGGGCTCCGGCATCGCCCCCCTGCCGGCGATCCCTGAGCGGCCGCGGGCGAGCGACGAGGCGATCGCGCATGCGGTCGCCGCCTTGCGCAGCGGCGAGCCGGTGCTCCTCCATCTCGGCGACCGGGCGGTGCGCGACGAGGGACGGCGGCTCGCCGCCCGCATCGCGGAAAAGACCGGCGCGAAGCTGCTCGCCATGACGTCGAACGCCCGCATCGACCGCGGCGCCGGCACGGTGCCGATCGAGCGCCTGCCCTATCCGGTCGATCCGGCCCGCGAGGTGCTGGCGCCCTACAAGCATGTCATCCTGGTCGGCGCGACGCTCCCGGTGGCGTTCTTCGCCTATCCGGGCAAGCCGAGCGCGCTCGCAAGCCCCACCTGCGACGTCTTCGCTCTCGCCACGCCGGAGCAGGACCAGATCGATGCGCTCGCCCGCCTCGCCGAGGCGGTCGGTGCGCCGGAAGAGGCGCCGCTGCCGCCGCTGTCCCGCCCCGACCTGCCGGGGGACGGGCGCCTCGACCAGGACGCGATCGGCCGCGTGCTCGGCGCGCTGATCCCCGAGGGCGCGATCGTCTGCGACGAGTCGGTGACGACGGGGCGCAACTTCTTTCCCGCCACCCATGCGGCGGCGCCCCATACCTGGCTCCAGCTCACCGGCGGGTCGATCGGCCTCGGCATCCCGATGGCGACCGGCGCCGCGGTGGCCTGCCCGGACCGCAAGGTGATCTCGCTCCAGGCCGATGGCAGCGCCCTCTACACCGCCCAGGCGCTCTGGACCCAGGCGCGCGAGCGCCTCGACGTGGTGACGCTGATCTGGGCCAACCGCTCCTACGCGATCCTGCGCCACGAACTCACCAATGTCGGCGCCAATCCCGGCCGCAAGGCGATCGACATGCTGACCCTCGACGATCCGCCGATCGACTGGGTGAGCCTGGCGCGGGGCTACGGCGTCGAGGGGCGCCGGGTCGAGACCCTGGCCCAGTTCGTCGATACCCTCAAGGGGGCGCTCGGCCGGCGCGGGCCGTTCCTGATCGAGGTCGCGCTCGGATAGCAACGCCGCGCATTCGCGGAATCTTCACCTTGCCTTGCGCCGATCCGTTCGAAAGCCGGCTCATTTTAACCATCCGGAAGACCTGCGAGGTCTATCGCCGGGACGGTGCGGGTTCGGATCGGATCGGATGAGCGGGAACGCGAAGGGCGACGGCACCGAGGGGCTGCTGCACCGCTGGCGCGCCGCCCGGGCCGCCGCCCGGGGGCTGCCGGCCTACGAGGACCTGGTGCTGGGCAATCTCGGCCGCATGGCGAGCCGGTCCGCCCTGGTGGGCGGGCAGGCCTCCCATCTCTGCCTGCTCTGGGTCGGCGAGGCATTCGAGGGCTGGCTCGGCCGCGAGGGGGCGGGCATCGCCCTCGACGACCTGCCGGGCGGGCTCGCGCAGTCCCTGCGCGAGGTCGTGGGCGACGCGCTCGCCACGGACGAGCCGGTCCGCGCGCCTTGTGCCCGGGTGGCCGGGGGCGTCGCCTACACCACCGGGATGCTCGGCCTGCCGCTCGCGACGAAAGCCGGCGAGCGCCTGGTGCTGCTATGCCTCGCCGGCGACGCCGCACGCACGAACCTCCTCAAGACCCTCTTTCGCTCGACCCGGCAGGGCATGGTGGCGGCGGCTGCCCTGCGCGACGCGAACGGCGCGGTGTGCGACTTCCGGATCCTCGCACTCAACGCCGCCGCGGCCGCGATGCTGCGCGCCACCGTCGAGACGGCGCAGTGGCAGCGCCTGACCACGCTGCTGCCGCACCTGCGGACCTCGGCGACCCTGGATCGCCTGGTGGCGGCCCTCGACGGCACGGCCGGCAGCTTCGAGGGCTCCTATCCGCGGCCCGACGGGGGGATGCTGCACCTGCGCATCGAGGTCGCGGCGATGGGCGAGTTGCTCGGCGTCACCCTCACCGATATCGGCGACCTGAAGGCCCGGGAGGCCTCGGCCCGCCTGTTGTTCGAGCACAACCCGGTGCCGATGTGGCTCTCGGGCGAGGACGGGGCGGTGCTGGCGGTGAACGATGCCGCCACCGGCCATTACGGCTTCTCGCGCGAGGACTTTTTGGGGTTCTCGGACGGCGACCTGATCGCCTCGGAGGCGTCCGGCCCGTCCCAGCGCCACCGCCGCCGCGACGGCAGCCTGATCGACGTCGAGGTCTTTTCCGGCCCGATCCCGTTCGAGGGCCGGCGCGCCACCCTGACGGCCTGCGTCGACGTGACCGAGCAGCGCCGGGCCGAGCAGCGCATCGCCCACATGGCCCATCACGACGCCCTGACCGGGCTGCCGAACCGGGTCCTGTTCCACGAACGGCTGGCCGAGGCGGCGGCATCGGGCACGGGTCTCGGCCTGCTCTGCCTCGACCTCGACCATTTCAAGCTCGTCAACGACACCCTCGGCCACCCGGCGGGCGACGCGCTGCTGCGCGAGGTCGCCGAGCGCCTGCGCGCCTGCCTCGGGCCCGACGGGCTGGTGGCGCGGCTCGGCGGCGACGAATTCGCGATCCTGAGCCCCGCGAGGCGGGACGTCCTGCTCGCCCTCGCCGACCGGATCGTCGCCGCCCTCGGCCGGCCCTTCGCGCTCGACGGCCAGGACGTCACGATCGGGGCCAGCATCGGCATCGCGCTCGCCCCCGAGCACGGCGACGACCCCGACGGGCTCCTGCGCAAGGCCGACACCGCGCTCTACGCCGCCAAGGCCGACGGGCGGCGCACCCGGCGCCTGTTCGAGCCCGCCATGGACGCGGCGCTCCAGAACCGCCGCGCCCTGGAGCGCGACCTGCGCGCCGCCATCGCCGCGGAGGCGCTGGAGGTCCATTACCAGCCCCTCGTCGACGCGCGCAGCCTCGCGGCGACGGGCTGCGAGGCGCTCCTGCGCTGGCGCCATCCGGAGCGGGGCTTCGTCTCGCCGGGCGCGTTCATCCCGGTCGCCGAGGAGACGGGGCTGATCGCGCCCTTGGGCGAGTGGGTGCTGCGTCAGGCCTGCCGCGAGGCCGCCGGCTGGCCGGCGGGCATCCGGGTCGCCGTCAACCTCTCGCCGGCCCAGTTCCGCACGCCCGACCTCGTCGGCACCGTGGCCCGGGCGCTCGCCGAATCCGGCCTCGACCCGTCCCGGCTCGAACTGGAGATCACCGAGCAGGTGATGCTGGAGGAGACGACCGCCAACCTGGCGGTTCTGCACCGGCTGCGCGCCCTGGGCGTGCGGATCGCCATCGACGATTTCGGCACCGGCTACGCCTCGCTGAGCTACCTGCAGGCCTTTCCGTTCGACAAGATCAAGATCGACCGCTCGTTCACCGCGGCGCTCGGCCGCGAGGCCACCGCGATGGCGATCGTGCAGGCGGTGATCGGGCTTGGCGCCAGCCTCGGCATCACCACCCTGGCGGAGGGCGTCGAGACCGAGGCGCAGCTCGCCATCCTTCGGGGCTGCGGCTGCGGCGAGGTGCAGGGCTTCCTGTTCGGCCGGCCGGTGCCGGCGGCCGAGATCCGCCGGCTCGTCGCGGCCTCCGCGCGGCCCGCCGGGATGGCGGCGGCCTGATTGTCGCCACCCGGTTTCGCGGGGGTTGAGGCCGGGAGGACACAACCCGGGCGTCCGGGAGCGGGTAGGCATGAGGTGAATTCTTGCCGAAAGGTTGCGCCCGCATGCTCCCGCGCCGTCTCGTCCTCGCCCTCCTCGCCGGGCTGCCGCTCGCGGCCTGCAATTCCCGTGGGCCTGCGAACGTCGCGGCCGTGGATCCGGACGCGGCCTGGTACATCGGCAGCATGCCCGACCAGCCCTACGACGTGCCGCTGGTCGACCGCAGCCGGATGGACCCGAAATACCGGCCCCAGACCGTCGCATATACCGGCCTGGAGAAGCCCGGCACCGTCGTGGTCGATATCGACGAGCGCTTCCTCTACCTCGTCCAGGAGGGCGGCCAGGCGCGCCGCTACGGCGTCGGCGTCGGCAAGCTCGGCTTCTCGTGGAAGGGCACCGCCACGGTCGGCCGCAAGGGCGTCTGGCCCGATTGGGGTCCGACCGCCAAGATGGTCAGCCTCCACCCCGACCTGCCGCGCTCGCGCAAGGGCGGCCTCGACAACCCCCTCGGCGCCCGCGCCCTCTACCTCTACCAGGGCGGCCGCGACATCCTGTTCCGCATCCACGGCACCAACGAACCCTGGAGCATCGGCGAACAGATGTCCTCGGGCTGCGTGCGGATGCTCAACGAGGACGTGGTCGATCTCTACAACCGGGTGCCGGTGGGCACGACCGTGCTGGTGAAGCGGAACGGGAAGTATCGGGTTTAGGGGAGATCGTCGGGTCGAGGGCTCGCGCCCGAACCCTCCCCCCTCTGCGGCAGGGCTGTCCGGGGAAAGTTGTGGCGTGCCTCCCCTCTCCCGTGTGGGAGAGGGGCCGGGGGTGAGGGTGACACGCTTCCGCGTAAAGCTCTGAATGTCGTGCTGACAGCTCGACGCTCTTCGTTTCATACTGAAGCGTATCACCCTCACCCCTACCCCTCTCCCACACGGGCTAGCGGATTCACACAACGTCTCTGAAGCCCAACTCATTGTAAAAGAGGGCGCTTTCCCCTCCCCCTTGTGGGGAGGGGTTAGGGGTGGGGGTGGTGCAGGAGGCACCGCCGAAATCTCTCCGGCACCACCCCCACCTCCGGCTCCTCCCCACAACTTGCAGCGATTCCGGGCAAGCCCGGGATCGCCGGGGGGAGGAGAGGCGCGCGACCTTCACCGGGAGAAGCTCTCGAACGGAGAAGTGTGAACACGCTAGCCCACACGGGAGAGGGGATCCCGCGCTTGATTTTAAGAGGGATTTTCCCCGCAGAGGGGGGAGGGTTACCCGTCGCGCTCCGTTCACACCGGCGGATGCATCCAGAACTGGGCGATCAGCGCCGCGCCGAGGAACGTGCCGGCATTGGCCATGAACGACACCACCACGATGCGCCAGCCGAGGCGCCGGAAGGCCGGGAAATCCTTGGCGAGCGACAGGCCAGCGAAGGCGAGGATCGGGGTGGCGAGCGCCAGGAAGTTGATCCGGCCCGTCGCCGCGGCGATCTCGGCCGAAAACGGCGTGCCCGGATAGGTGAGCGCCATGCCGATCAGCGAGACCCACACCACCGCTGGCAGCCGGCGCCCGGCGAGGCGGTAGAGCACCTCGCCCACCGCCACCGCGGCGACGATGATCCCGGCACCGATCAGCACCTGCCCGTCGATCGGCGTGCCGTAGGTGAGCCGGTTGCCGATGAGCCCGAACACGGCCGTGGCGAGCCAGATCAGGACCAGTGCCGGCAGGCCGAAGGCAGGCGCCGCATGCGCCGTCACCACCTCGGTCGGCGCGGCGGCGGCTTCGGTCCGTCCGCGACCGCGGCCCAGAATCGGCTCCAGCACGCCGTAGGCCCAGATCGTGAAGGGCAGGGACAGGAACAGGGTGAAGTAGGTGCCGATGGTGGTGGTGATGAGGTTGCTCGCCGCCGCGAAGGTGGCCACCTCCTTCGCCATCTCGGGATTCTGCTGCGCCGCGATGGCGCCGGACGCCGCCGCCATCATGCTGCCCGAGCCGACGCCCGCGCCCATGGCCAGCGCCAGCGGGTTGAAGATCCCGAGGCTGGCGATCAGCCCGGCCAGCACCGCGATGAACACCGCCCCGAACACCGTGCCGGTCAGGTACTCGGCGAGCACGCCGCGCCCTTCCGGCGAATCCATGCCGAAGCGCTCGCCGATGATCGCGAGGCTCGGCTCGCGCCCGACCGAGAAGGTGGCGCCGATCGCCTCGCGCTTGAGCCCGAGGAGCAGCGCCACGGGCAGGCCGAACACCATCGTGCCGAAGAAGTGGCCGAATTCCTGGAAGGCGAGGGCCCAGCCGGCGCTCAGGATCTTCGGCAGCGAGCCGCCGACGAGGAGGCCGAGCTTGGCGACGAAGAGGAGGAGCGCCGGCTGGAGGATCGCGCCCGCGGCGTGCTGGAGCGAGACGGGCAGCCGCAGGGCCGGGGGCAGGCGCGGCGCGGCCAGCCCGAGGCCGCCGCCCATCAGCAGGGCCCAGAGCAGGGGCAGGAGGATGATCTTGCCGTGGCCGAGCGGGATGGCGACGTTGCCGATCGCCTCCGCGATCGTCACCACCACGAGGGCGAGGAGGAACAGGACCAGGATGCCGGCGCGGCCGGCACGAGTCGCGGGAGGGGGCACGGGTTGGGTCACGGGCGCGACGGCGGGATTGCCGGTCGCCAGGGTGGCGCTCGTCATCGATCGGTCTCCGGTGCGGGGGGACGGTCCGGAGGCCGCCGCCCCCGGACCGGGAGGGATCAGGCGCCGACGCCGGGGGCGTAGCCGAAGGAGGCGGCGGGAGCGGCGGCGGTCTCGACCCAGACGCTCTTGACCTGGGTGTATTCGTGCAGGGCCTCGAGGCCGCTGGAGCGCCCGTAGCCGCTCCGCCCCGAGCCGCCGAAGGGCGAGGAGACGTGGATGGTCTTGTAGGCGTTGATCCAGAAGGTGCCGGCCCGGACCTGGGCCGCGACCCGGTGGGCGCGGCCGACATCGCGGGTCCAGACCGCGCCGGCCAGCCCGAACTCGGAATCGTTGGCGATGGCGACCGCCTCCTCCTCCGTGTCGAACGGGATCACCGTCACGACCGGACCGAAGATCTCGGTGCGGGCGCAGTCCATGGCATTGTCGGCCTGGGCGAGGATCGTCGGGCGCACGTAGAAGCCGCCCTCGGCGGGGGTGCCGTCGCTTCCGGCGGCGAGCGTCGCTCCTTGATCGAGGCCGCCGCGGATCATCGCGAGGACGTGCCGGTACTGGGTAGCGTTGTTGATCGGCCCGATTTCGGTCTCGGGATCGAGGGGATCGCCGACGCGGATGCGCTCGGCGCCCGCCGCCAGCATGGCGACGAAGCGGTCGTAGACCGGCCGCTCGACGAGGAGCCGCGAGCCGGCGACGCAGGACTGGCCGGCACCGGCGAAGATCGCGCTTTGCGCGCCGAGGCAGGCCCGCTCCAGGTCGGCATCGGCGAAGACGATGTTGGCCGACTTGCCGCCGAGTTCGAGCACGCAGGGCTTGAGATGCCGCGCGGCGCTCTCCGCGATCTTGGCGCCGGTGGCCGGCGAGCCGACGAAGACCACCTTGGTCACGGCCTTCTCGGCGAGGGCCGCCTGGCCGGTGGTGTGGCCGTAGCCGGCGAGCACGTTGACGACGCCCGCGGGCAGCCCGGCCCGCTCGGCGAGCGCGGCCACCGCCAGCGAGGTGAGAGGGGTGAGCTCCGAGGGCTTGAGCAGCACCGCGTTGCCGGCGGCGAGCGCCGGGGCGAGCTGCCAGCCGCAGGTGAAGACCGGGGCGTTCCAGGGCGTGATCTGGAGCACGACGCCGAGGGGCTCGCGCCTTGTGTAGTTGAGGTGGCTGGTCGGGACCGGGATCACCTCGCCATGGAGCTTGTCGGCCCAGCCGGCATAATACTCGAACATCTCGGCGACCTTGGTCGCCTCGCCGCGGCAATCGCGGATCGGCTTGCCGGCATTCAGCGCCTCGAGGCGGGCCAGACCCTCGACCTCGGCGCGGATGACGCGGGCGATCTCCTGCATCACCCGGCCGCGGGCGGCGCCGGTCAGCGCGGCCCAGCGGGCCTGGCCGACTTTCGCCGCGCGGGCGGCCTCGGCGACCACCTCCGGCCCGGCATCGGGGTACTCGGCGAGCGTCAGACCGGTCGAAGGATCGACGAGGCGCACTGGCTCGCCGGTGCCGGGGACGAGGCGGCCGTTGACCCAAGAACCGATGCAAGAACGGATGCAAGATCCGATCTGGGTCGCCCCGGGAAAGAACGGGCGGAGGAGGGCGGCGAGCGCCTGCGGGCGGGTCTCGGTCATGATGGGATCTCCCGGGTTCAGGCGAGCTGGAGCTTGACGATGGCGTTGAAGTCGGCGTCGTCGGGGATGGCATCGGCGCTGCCGCGCCACAGCCGGGCGGCTTCTCCCGAGAGCGGCAGGTCGAGGGCGAGGGCGCCGATCAGGCTCTCGGCGAGCCGCACGTCCTTGCGCATCAGCTTCATGGTGAAGCCGGAATCGAAGGCGCCGTTGAGCACCCAGGTCGGGAAGTTGACCTGCGTCACGCCGCTGCGGCCCGAGCCGGCATTGATCCCGGCGAGCAGGCGCTCGGGATCGACGCCCGCGTCCTTCGCCATCCTGACCGCTTCCGCGGCGGTGATGAGATGGGCGGCGCAGAGGAGGTTGTTGGCGAGCTTGGTGACGTGGCCGGCGCCGACGCCGCCGACATGGACCCGCGTCGCGCTCATCGCCGCGAGCACCGGCTCGGCCAGGGCCACCGCCCGGTCGCTGCCGCCGATCACCATCGTCAGGGTGGCGGCATGGGCGCCCTTCGGCCCGCCGCTCACCGGGGCGTCGATCAGGTCGATGCCGGCCGGCACCAGGGAGGCCGCGATCCGCCGGGTGACCGCCGGATCCGAGGTCGAGGTGTCGACGATCAGGAGACCGGGCCGCCCGCCATGGAGCGGCCCGTCGGGGCCGAGGAGCACGGCCTCCACCACCTCCGGAGTCGGCAGCGACAGCACCACCGCGTCGCAGTCACGCCAGAGGGCGGACGGCCCGTCGGTGATCGCGATCCCGTCCGCCGCCGAGGCCTCCCGGGCGGCGGGGGCGGGGTCGTAGCCCATGATCTCGAAGCCGCGCCGCCGCAGCGAGAGGGCCATGCCCCGGCCCATGTTGCCGAGTCCGATGACGCCGATCGTCCGCATGTCCGCTGTCTCCCGGAACCGGCGCCGCTCCGCTGCGGCGCCCCTCTGGGAACCGGAGACTGGGGCCGATCGGCGTTGAGCGGAACGACGTTGGCCGGTATTTTGCGTTGACTTGCCGGCAACGCACCCGGCGGGTGAGGAGGATCCGATGCATCACAGCCTCGACGAGCGCTGCTTGCGCTATCTCGCGGAAGCCGTCGGCTGCGGCTCGGTCCGCGCGGCGGCCGACAAGCTCAACGTCAACGCCTCGGCGGTGAGCCGCCAGATCGTCCAGATGGAGGGGCTGCTCGCCACGCCCCTGATCGAGCGCCACCGCCGCGGCGTGCGGGCGACGCCGGCAGGCAGCCTCCTCCTCGACTATTACCGGCGCCAGGCCTCCGACCGGGAGGACATCCTGGCCAAGCTCACCGAGTTGAAGGGCCTGCGCCGCGGGCACATCGATGTCGTGCTCGGCGAGGGCTTCATCGGCGACCTGATGTCGGGCCTGCTCCAGGGCTTCTGGGCCCGCCACCCCGACCTGACCATGACCCTCGATCTCGCGGCCACCAACGACGTGGTCCGCCGGGTCGTCGAGGACGAGGCGCATCTCGGCCTCGTCTACAACCCGCCGCCGGAGCCGCGCCTGCGCACCCACCTGGCGATGCCGCATCCGATCCGGGTGCTGGTGCATACCAACCATCCGCTCGCCGCCCATCCGGGCCCGGTGCGCCTCGCCGCCCTCGCCGGCCACCGCCTCGGCACGATGCACCCGGCCTACGGCATCCGGCAGATCATCGCGGCGGCCGAGCGGGCGGAGGGCGTGCGGCTCGACCCGGCGCTGATCACCGGCTCGATCGGCGTGCTCAAGCAGTTCGCCGCCTCCGGCACCGGCGTGACGCTGCTGCCGGCCTTCTGCGCCGCGCAGGAGATCGCCGACGGCATCCTGGTGGCCCTGCCGCTCGCCGATCCGGGGCTCGACGGGGTCGAGGCGAGGATCGTCACGCGGCTCGGCCGCCAGCTCTCGCCCGCAGCCGCCAAGCTCCTCCAGCACCTCGCCCGCGGGATGGCGGCGGAGGAGCGGGGGCGTGCGAGGCCGTGAGGTATTCGCAAGTGGGAGAGCGATGGCCGCTGTTGCGCCGGCACCCGCGCCGCTTTCCTGCGTCGTGAACCGTGATGATAAAGAAAAATTTGTCGCGATTCCATTCTCGAAACGCGAACAAGCGCCGAGGAAGGCTTGAGCGAGGTGAAGCACAGTACACGACAGGGCCGCTCACATGCGGCTCCGACCTGTCCCATCGGCGACCTCATCCTGAGGTGCGACTGAAAGGAGCCTCGAAGGAGGGCTCCAGACGTCTTTGCGATCCCTTGAGCCCTCCTTCGAGGTCAGTCGATCGAAGATCGACCAACACCTCAGGATGAGGTCGCGGGTGGGAGAGGCCATGGCCGGCAGGCTTCAGGCCGCTGTCGTGTACCATGAAGGTGAATGCTTGAACGCACCGAAACGTCAGCCCGCCCGGCCCTGCCCCGAGGCTGCCTCGCGCACGCCGCCGTCCTCCCCGAACGCCGCCCGGAATCCCGGCAGCGCCAGCTCGTGCAGCAGGTCGCGCAGCAGGCCCGCCCGCTCGGGCCCGAAGGCGGCATCGAACCGGTCCTGGGCCGTCCGCCACAACGGCGTCGCCTCCGCGAGCTTGGCGGCGCCGGCTTCCGTCAGGGCGATGCGCCGCGCCCGGCGGTCCCGGGGATCGGGCACCACGCTGACATAGCCGTCGCGGGTCAGGGGCTTGAGGGTGTGGGCGAGGCCCGAGAGGTCCATCACCATCGCCTCGGCCAGTTCGCCCATGGTCGGTTCGCCGAGGCGGCGGATCGTGCCGAGGAGGCCGAACTGCGTCGTGCGCAGGCCGATCGGCGCCAGGGCCTCGTCGTAGAGCTGCCCGACGCTGCGCGTCGCCCGGCGCAGGGCCGCGTTGCTGCAACGAGTCGGTTGGATCGCCACGAAACGCCTCCCGCCCCGACGCGGCGGGGCCGCCCCAGATATGCGGCCTTCCCGGCCGCGCCGCAATGCGAGCGCCCCTCGGCACTGCGCCGATGGTCGCGGGTGGAAGGGTGGAGACGGGCCGCCCGCCTCCGCTATATGGGCCCGCGGGGATGAGGCGAAAGGCGCGGACAGGCCGCGCGGCGCCGGTGCGGGTGGGAGAGGAATGGCGGATCCCGGACACGTCCCGGACCTCGTCGCGGAGAATGCGCGGTTGCGGGCCGCCCTGGCGGCGGCGGAGCAGGCGCGGGCGGAGGCCGAGGCGGCCCTCGCGGAGGCCGACCGTCCCTGGCGGCCGATCGGCGAGCCCCTCGTCGATCCGCGCCTGCGGGCGGCGCTCGGCGTCGAGACGGTCGGGGCGATCGTCTTCGACATGGCCGGCCGGGTGCTGGAGGCCAACGACACCTTCCTGGCGATGAGCGGCTACAGCCGCGAGGATCTGGGCCGGGGCCGGCTCACCGGCGCCACGCTGGTGCCGCCGGAATGGCAGGCGACCTCCCGGCGCGTCATCGCCGAGCTCCAGGCGCGGGGCCGCTCGGATTCGACCGAGCGCGAATATCTGCGCAAGGACGGCTCGCGGTTCTGGGCCTTGTGCGCGGCGACCCGCCTCGACGACGGCACCGGCTTCGAATTCATCATCGACATCACCGGCCGGCGGCGGGCCGAGGAGGCGTTGCGGCGCAGCGAGGCGCGCTACCGCACCCTGTTCGAGGCGATCGATGCCGGCTTCTGCGTCATCGCCCTGCGCTTCGGCCCGGAGGGCAAGGCCGAGGATTACCGCTTCCTGGAGGTCAATCCCGCCTTCGCCCGCCAGACCGGCCTCGCGGACGCGGCCGGGCGCTGGATGCGCGAGCTGGCCCCCGACCACGAGCCGCACTGGTTCGACCTCTACGGCCGGGTGGCGTCGACCGGCGAGCCGGTCCGCTTCGTCCAGCCGGCCCGGGCGCTGGGCGAGCGCTGGTACGAGGTGCACGCCTTCCGGGTCGATGCGCCGGAGGACCGGCACGTCGCGGTCCTGTTCAACGACATCACCGCCCAGCGCCGGCTGGAAGAGGCCCTGCGCGGCCTCAACGAGACCCTGGAGCGGCAGGTCGCGACCCGCACCGCCGAGCGCGACCGGATCTGGCAGGTGAGCCGCGACATGCTGGGGGTGGCCGATGCCGACGGCGTCTGGCTCAGCGTCAACCCGGCCTGGACGGCGACGCTCGGCTGGCGGCCCGACGAGGTGGTGGGGCAGACTTCCGCCTGGCTCGAGCACCCGGACGACCAGGACCGGACCCGCGACGAGATCCGGCGCCTCGGCTCCGGGGCGCCGACCCTGTCGTTCGAGAACCGGTTCCGCACCCGGGATGGGGGCTACCGCACCCTGTCGTGGCGGGCGGTGCCGTTCGAGGGCAACCTGTACTGTGTCGCCCGCGACGTGACGGAGCAGCGCGATCGCGCGCAGCGCCTCGTCCAGGCCGAGGAGGCGCTTCGCCAGTCGCAGAAGATGGAGGCGGTGGGCCAGCTGACCGGGGGCGTCGCCCACGACTTCAACAACCTCTTGACCATCATCCGCTCCTCGGTGGATTTCCTGCGCCGGCCCGAGCTGCCGGAGGCGCGCAAACGCCGCTACCTCGACGCGGTCTCCGACACGGTGGACCGCGCCGCCAAGCTCACCGGCCAGCTCCTCGCCTTCGCCCGCCGCCAGGCGCTCGCGCCGGAGGTGTTCGACGTCGTCGCCCGCCTCCAGGGCGTCGCCGACATGCTCGACACGGTGACGGGCGCACGCATCCGCGTGGTGACGGAAGGCCCCGACCGGCCGTGCTTCGTGCGCGCCGATCTCAGCCAGTTCGAGACCGCCCTCATCAACATGGCGGTCAATGCCCGCGACGCGATGGAAGGGGAGGGGACGCTGACGCTCGGCGTCGCCTGCGGGGCGGCAAAGCCCGAGATCCGCGGCCACGCCGCCGCACGGGGGCCCTTCGCGGCGATCTCGCTGACGGATACCGGCGCCGGCATGAGCCCGGCGGTGATGGAAAAGATCTTCGAGCCGTTCTTCACCACCAAGGAGGTCGGCAAGGGCACGGGCTTGGGCTTGAGCCAGGTCTTCGGCTTCGCCAAGCAATCCGGCGGCGACGTCGACGTGACGAGCCGGCTGGGCGAGGGCTCGACCTTCATCCTCTACCTGCCCGAGGTGGCGGCGCCCGCCGAAGAGGGCCAGGCGCCACCCGTGGACGAGGGCCTGGCGCCGGCCCGGGCCGGGCAGCGGGTGCTGCTCGTCGAGGACAATGTCGGGGTCGGCCGCTTCGCCGCGCAGATCCTCGGCGATCTCGGCTACGTCGCCACCTGGGTCACCAGTGCCGAGGCCGCCCTCGACGTGCTGGGCCAGGATGGCGCTTACGACGCCGTGTTCTCCGACGTGGTGATGCCCGGCATGGGCGGCATCGAGCTCGCCAAGGCCCTGCGCCGGCGCCATCCCGGCCTGCCGGTGCTGCTCACCTCCGGCTACAGCCACGTCCTGGCGCAGGAGGGCTCCCACGGCTTCCCGCTCCTGCACAAGCCGTACTCGGCCGAGCAGCTGTCGCGGATGCTGGCGGGGGCGATCGGGCAGCGGCGGGGCGTCGGGCCGGCCGCTTAGGCATGGCGCCCGGAAAAGCTTCGCCGATAGGCCGTCGGGCTGGTGCCGAGCCGCGTCCGGAAGTGGTGGCGTAAGGTCGACGGGCTGCGAAACCCGCTCGCCTCGGCGACCTCCGCGAGCGACACGGCGCCCGGCCGTTCCAGCATCTCCCGGGCGAGGCGCAGCCGCTCGGCGATGATCCATTCGCCCGGCGGCAGGCCGGTCGCCGCGATGAACCGGCGCTGGAAGGTGCGCAGGCTCATCCCGGCGAGGCGCGCCATCGCGGAAAGCGGCCGGTCCTCGTGCAGGCCCGCCCGCATCGCGTCGAGCACTGGCCCGAGACGGGCCGCCTCGCGCTCGCGCGGGACCGGCGCCTCGATGAACTGGGCCTGGCCGCCCGCCCGGTGCGGCGGCACGACGAGGCGGCGCGCGACGCGGTTGGCGAGGTCGGGTCCGAAATCGCCGCGCACGACGTGGAGGCAGAGATCGATGCCGGCGGCGCTGCCGGCGGCGGTCAGGATCCGGCCCTCGTCGACGTAGAGCACATCGGGATCGAGAGCGATGGCGGGGTGACGCGCCCGGATCGCATCCGCGTAGCGCCAATGGGTCGTGGCCCGCCGCCCGTCGAGGAGACCGGTTGCGGCCAGGACCGCGAGGCCGGAGCACAGCGACATCAGCCGGGCGCCGCCGGCATGGGCCTCGCGCAGAGCCCGCACGAGGTCCGGCGGCACGGGGGCGTCGATCGCCCGCCAGCCCGGCACGACGATCAGGTCGGCCTCCGCCAGCACCTCCAGCCCGCCCTCGACCGCGACCGTGAGGCCACCCCCGGCCCTGAGCGGCCCCGACTCCACCGCGCAGACCGCGTAGCGGTACCAGCCCGGACCGGCCTCCGGCCGCGGAAGCCCGAACACCTCGTAGGCGGCGCCAAACTCGAAGGTGCACAGGCCGTCATAGGCCAGCACCGCGACGCGCGGGCCGGACGGGGTGTTCGGAAAGGCGGAGCGATTTGGCACGATCTCGACGCGGAACGGCAGGCGGCCCGGTCTCGGGCCGGAGGGGAAGGCCGCAGGATAGGCCGGCTCGACGCGCCGTTCCAAGGGCGGCGCCGGCCCGCAACGGAGCACAGCCGCCATGCCGAACCCCGTCACCGCCGTTCCGCCCGCTCTCCCCGCCGAGGTCGCGGCGCATTACGCCCGTCGCCTCGCCTTCGAGACCGATTGCGCCGACGTGCACGCCGCCTTCGCGCAAGGACACTCGGCGCAAGGACACTCGGCGCAAGGAAATCCAGCGCAAGGAGAGTCGGCGATGAATGCGCCCGGCTTCGTCCTCCTCGACGTGCGCGGGCCGGTCCTCTACGCGAAGGGCCACGTCCCCGGCGCGCTGAACCTGCCGCGGGGCAAGATGACGCCCCGGCGCATGGCCGAGTGGCCCGCCGGCACGCTGTTCGTTGTCTATTGCGCCGGTCCCCACTGCAACGGCGCCGACAAGGCCGCCCTGCATCTGGCCGAACTCGGGCTGCCGGTGAAGGTGATGATCGGTGGCGTGACCGGGTGGGTGGACGAGGGCTTCGCGCTGGCGAAGGACGCCTGATCGAGAGGCCGGACGCGCTCAGGCGTCCGGCCTCGATCCATCTCACGCCGCAGCAAAAGCCCGCAGCACCGCGTCGGCCGCCTCGCGGGTCGTCGCAGTCCCCTTGAGGTCGCGGGTGCGCGACGCCGGTTCGCGGAGCGCCGTCTCGATCGCCGCCACGATGGCGTTCGCCGCCTCCACCTCGCCGAGGTGTTCCAGCATCATCGCGGCGGTCCAGATCTGGCCGACCGGGTTGGCGATGCCCTTGCCGGCGATGTCCGGCGCCGAGCCGTGGACGGGCTCGAACAGCGAGGGGAAGCGGCCCTCCGGGTTGATGTTGGCCGACGGCGCGATGCCGATCGTGCCGGTGCAGGCCGGGCCGAGATCCGACAGGATGTCGCCGAAGAGGTTCGAGCCCACCACCACGTCGAACCGGTCCGGGTTCAGCACGAAGTGGGCCGTCAGGATGTCGATATGGTACTTGTCGCGACGCACCTCGGGGTAGCGCTCGCCCATCGCCTCGACGCGCTGGTCCCAGTACGGCATCGTGATGGCGATGCCGTTCGACTTGGTGGCCGAGGTCAGGTGCTTCTTCGGCCGCGACTGGGCGAGATCGAAGGCGAATTTCAGGATCCGGTCGACGCCGTGACGGCTCATCACCGTCTCCTGGATCACGATCTCCCGCTCGGTGCCCGGATACATCGTGCCGCCGACCGACGAATACTCGCCCTCGGTGTTCTCGCGCACGACGTAGAAGTCGATGTCGCCGGGCTCGCGGCCGGCGAGCGGGCAGGGCACGCCCGGCATCAGCCGGACCGGGCGCAGGTTGACGTACTGGTCGAACTCGCGCCGGAACTGGAGCAGCGAGCCCCAGAGCGAGATGTGATCCGGCACGGTGGCCGGCCAGCCGACGGCGCCGAAGAAGATCGCGTCGGTCGGCGTCAGGATCTCCTTCCAGTTCGCCGGCAGCATCGTGCCGTGCTCGGCGTAGTAGTCGCAGGAGCCGAAGGCGTGGTGCTGGAGGTCGAGGCGGAAGCCGAACTTCTCCGCGGCGGCCTCCAGGATGCGGACGCCCTCCGGCACCACTTCCTTGCCGATGCCGTCGCCGGGGATGACCGCGATGCGGTAGTGGCGGTTCTTGGTCGTCATGGTCAAACGTCCTTTCACGCCAGCGCGGCGCGCACGTCGGCGACGTCGAGGACGTCGTTCAGCGTCTGTTCGAAGCGGGCGAGCAGGGTGTCGATGTCCTCGTCCGTGCAGCAGAGCGGCGGGGCGAAGCCGACGATGTCGTCGGCGAAGGCGCGGAAGATCACGCCGTTCCTGTAGCCGAACCGGGCGAGGTGGCCGGAGATGCCGAGATCGGCCGAGGGCTTGGTGCGCTTCGCCTTGTCGGTGACGAGTTCGACGCCGGCCAGCAGGCCGCGCACCCGCACGTCGCCGACGAGGGGATGGTCGGCGAGGCGCTCGAGGCCCGCGGTGAAGCGCTCGCCGGCCCGACGCCCGTTCTCCAGAATGCCGCCCTCGGTGTAGAGCCGCAGCACTTCGAGGCCGACCGCGGCGCTGACCGGGTGGGCCGAGTAGGTGAAGCCGTGGCCGATCGGCTTGCCGGCCGGAGCGTGGTCGGCGATGGCGCGGTAGATCCGGTCCGACATCAGCACCGCGCCCATCGGGCTGTAGCCCGAGGTCAGGCCCTTGGCGGTGGTCATCAGGTCCGGCACCACGCCGTCATGCTCGCAGCCGAAGAGCGGGCCGGTGCGGCCGAAGCCGGTGATGACCTCGTCGGCGACGAACAGGATGTCGAGCTCGCGGGCAGTCTCGCGCATCGCCTTCAGCCAGCCGTCCGGCGGCACGATCACGCCGCCCGAGCCCTGGACCGGCTCGGCGAAGAACGCCGCGACGTTCTCCGCGCCCAGTTCCTCGACCTTCGCCTTCAGCGCCGCCACCGAGGCGGCGATCACCGCCTCGTCCGAGTCGCCGGCCGGGTTGCGGTAGGGATAGGGCGAGGGGATGTGGTGCTGGAGCGTGGTCGGCGCGTCGAAGCCGTCGTGGAAGGCGGGAATCGCGGTCAGTCCGGCGCCGATGGTCGAGGAGCCGTGATAGCCCCGCTCCAGGGCGATCATGTGCTTCTTCGTCGGCCGGCCGGTGACGTTGTAGTAGTAGCGGATGAACCGCACCGCCGAATCGACCGCGTCCGAGCCGCCCAGCGTGAAGTAGACGTGGTTGAGATCGCCCGGCGCCAGCTCGGCGAGGCGGGCGGCGAGACGGATCGCCGGCTCGCTCGAGAAGTGGAAGTAGCCGGTGGCGTAGGGCAGCCGGCGCATCTGCTCGGCCGCCACCTCGACGATCGATTCGTGGCCGTAGCCGACATTGACGCACCACAGGCCCGAGAACCCGTCGAGCAGGGTGTGGCCCTCGGCATCGGTGAGATACGCACCCTTGGCCGATTGCAGCACCGTGGCGCCGCGCGCCTCGTGCCCCTTCCACGAGATCACCGGATGGATGAGGTGGTCGCGATCGAGCTCGATCAGGGAATTGGGGCGCATGGCGTCAGGCTCCGGGGCGGCGATGCCCGGCAGACTAAGCGGGGGCTGCGGGATTTTCCGCCGATCTGGCCCCGTGGCGCCGCGCGGGGTGCGGGTTTGGCGGGGGTGGGCGGCAGAAATGATGGCGGGCGGGCCCGGCGCACCGCTGGAATTGTCACCTGGCAACTCCCTCGGGGGCCCGCACCCGCGGGAAGCGGCCCTTTCCTGCCGTGCCGGCCGTCTCCGGCCGCAGGTTCTGCCGCGGCGGACGGCTTTCCGCCGGAGCCTGCCGGGCGTCTCGGACTATGATTTCCGGACAGCCAGCGAGATCCCGATGACCGACGCCGCCGCCCTTCTCTCCGACCTCGTCGCGATCCCCTCCGTCTGCCGCACGCCGAACGGCACGATCGTGGACCTCGTGCGGGCCTACCTCGCCCGCCACGGCGTCGAGGCGACCGTGCTGCCGGGGCCGGAGGGCGACCGCGCCAACCTGTTCGCCACGATCGGCCCGCGCGACGTGCCGGGCATCGTCCTGTCGGGCCATCTCGACGTGGTGCCGGCCGGCGAGGGCTGGAGCGGCGACCCTTTCACCTTGCGCCGGATGGGCGACCGGCTGGTCGGGCGGGGTGCGGTCGACATGAAGGGCTTCGTCGCCTGCATGCTCGCCCTGGTCCCCGAGATGGTGCAGGCAAAGCCCACCCGGCCGATCCACCTCGCCTTGTCCTACGACGAGGAGGTCGGGTGCGTCGGCGTCCGCCACATGATCGCGCGGCTGTCCGAACTCTGCGCGGCGCCCGAGGGCTGCATCGTCGGCGAGCCCTCGGAGATGCGGCCGGTCCTGCGCCACAAGGGCAAGGTGGCCGGGCGCCTCACCGTGCGCGGCCGGGCCGGGCATTCGTCGCGGCCGGACCTCGCCGACAACGCCGTGCATCTCGCCGCCGACATCGTCGGGCTGGTGCGCAGCCTGCACGAGGGGTTTTCGCGCCAGGGGCCGTTCCACCCGCTGTTCGAGCCGGCCGCCTCGACGCTCCAGGTCGGGGTGATCGCCGGCGGCACCGGGGTCAACGTCGTGCCCGATACCTGCCGGGTCGAGTGGGAGGCCCGGGCGGTGCCGGGGGTCGACCCGATGACGATCCACGACGCGCTCCAGGCCGGCATCCGCGATCTCGTGGCGCCGCTCCAGGCGGCCGGGCGCGCGGTGGCGGTCGAGAGCGAGATCCTGTCGCTCTACCCGGCTCTCGATCTTGCCGACGACGCCCCCTTGCGCGGCCTCGCCGAGGCCTGGTCGGGCCGGCCGGCGCAGGGGGCGGTGAGCTACGGCACCGAGGCCGGCCTGTTCCAGGCCGCCGGCATCCCGTCGATCATCTGCGGGCCCGGCCGCATCGCCGAGGCGCACCGGCCCGACGAGTCGATCGGCCTATCCGATCTAGAGGAATGCTGCGCGATGCTGCGCCGCGTCATCGCGCAGCAAAGTTAAATAAAGTCGAACCATGCCAGTTCGCGCACGTTGTCGGGTCCAGGATCTCACAAATCCAGGATCCGACAGGAGAGCAGCATGCGTTCGATTCTCGCCGGACTCGCCGCCGGCCTTCTCGTCGCCGGCGCGGCCTCGGCCCAGACCGCCGCCCCGTCCACGGCCCCCGGCACCATGAAGACGGGGCCGGCGACCACCGGCACCGTCGCGCCGATGCCGAACAACACCGGCGGCAGCGCCGGCGGCGTGGTGGCGCCCGGACCGAACGGCGCCTCGACCGTCACCGGCAACTCGGCCGCCGGCGGCAATGCCGGCCAGCCGTCCCGGGCGGTGCCGCAGGGTAGTGGCAACAGCGGCAGCCGGTAACCCGACCGCCGCCAGGCGTGGACGGAGTGCGCCGCGCGCCGTCCACGCCTTGGCAACCGGCCGCGGCCCCGGCAGTTTGAGCGAAGAGAGCCCCGGAGCAGTCCGGGTCGGCTCCCGCCGCTGCCGAGGTTGTCCCATGGCCAGGACCGTCACGACATCTGCCGGCAGGAAGGCCGCCGGCAACAAGCCCGCGTCCACCCGGAAGACGGCAGCCAAGAAGGCTGCCGGAAGGAAGGCGACCGGAAGGGCAGTCCCGGACGGACCATCCGCTGAAGCGGTCGCCGCGGATGGGGATGCGATGTCGCGCACGCTCCTGACCGTCCTCGCCGACCAGCTCGCCGAGGCTATCCGGTCCGGCACACCCGCCGCGCCCGTCCCGGACCTGATGGCCGAGATCGTCTCCCTCGACGGCGCCCCCGAGACCCTGTTCGATCTCCTGGTGGAGGAAGGCCGCAGGACGCGGCGCGACGATGACCGCTGCACGGCCCTCCTGATGCTGCTCGGCAGCACGCTCGGCGAGTGCCGCATGGCCGTCGAGGCGGAGCCGGGGGGCGCGGCCGCGGTCATCCTGCTGGGGCTGTTCGAGCGCCTGGAGGAAGCCGCCGAGACCGGCGCGCTGACGCCCGACCTGCTCCTCGGCATCGCCCATCAATTCATCGCGGCGCGGCTGCCGCTGCCGGAGACGATGCGCGACCTGATCGCCGGGGCGGCGCTGGACTCGGTCGAGGGCGCGGAGCCGCCGACCCCGGAGGAGATGGCGGCCGATTTCGCGCAGGCCGCCGAGGCGATGGATCACGACCCGTTCCTGATCCACGAGCAATTCGCCGAGCAGTTCGCGGTCTTCCCCGACCCGGTCCGCATCATGTCGGTCGGCATCATGATCGACTCGGACGTGCCGGCGATGCGCGAGGCGGCGCTCGGCTGGCTCCTCGATCCGGACCCGCAGATCGCCCGGGCCGTGGCGGAGCGCCTCGCCGCGGCCGCACGGCAGGGGCAGGTCTCGGCGGTGAGCGCCAGCCGGCTGGCCGCGATGCGGCCCTGGCTGCCGGGCGAGCTCCAGGAGCCCGTCGGCGCCGCGGTCGCGGCCTGCCGCGAGCGGGGCGGGGCCTTGCGGCTGGCCGAGGGCTCCGCGCCGGCGCGCGCCGTCCGCTTCGTCGCCACCGGCTGCGACGGCGCCGGGGCACAGAGCATCTTCGCGCAGGTCGGCGAGGGCGACCGGCACGTCTTTGCCGCCCTCCTGATGAAGCACGGCCACGGCCTGCGCGAGGCCATGCTGCAGGACGATCTCGGCCCCGAGGGCGCGGCCCGGTTCCTCGGCGAGGTCGCGCGGGCCATCGACTGCGTCGACACCTCGCCGGATTTCGTCCGCGACCTGATCGCCCACGGCCTCGCCACCGGCCTGGCGGCGGGCGAGCCGCCGCCCTTCGCATTGCTGCGCGTCCTCGACGCGGTCGGCCTGCCGCCGATCGCCCCGGCGCGGCTGGACGCCGGCGCGATCGTGGCGCAGCTCCTCGACGGGCTGCCGGAGGAGCGCCGGTCGGCGGCGGCGACCAGGGCGGCGCTCGCCGCCTCGGCGATGTGGGCGAAGGCCTACCACTTCCCGGCCAGCTGGTTCGAGACGGACATGGCGACGATCGTCGCCACGACGCTCACCGCCGGCCGGAAGAAGCAGGACGCGGTGCTCACCCGGATCGTCGGTCCGCGGCGGTCGCATTGGGGCGAGCAGCTCGCCTGGATCGCCAAGGCGGTCGAGGCCGGGGCGGATGGCGGAGCCATGGTCGGGCGCGGCCGGCGCAAGCTGCCGGCCGCCGAGGCCTGGATCGACCTCGCCCTCGTCGCTCGCGCCTTTCTGGACGAGACGCCGATCGAGGACATCCCGCTCGCCGCCGAGATCGCCCGGCAGACCCTCGCCGCGCAACGGCACTGCTGACGGCGCGCGCCATATCGCGATTCTATCGCGCACGCCCGTCGATCGTATTGGAATCCCTCCTCCCGGCGCGCTAACACCGCGCCCAACAGCTGGCCGGCCGCTGACAGTGCGGCCCGCCGCCACGGGAGGGAGACGCATGAACGCCCATCAGCACTTCATCGGCGGGACCTGGATCGGCAGCGAGGCGAGCCTGCCGGTGCTCAACCCGTCGCACGGCCAGGAGATGGCCCGCATCGCCCGCGGCGGTGCCCAGGAGATCGACGCCGCCGTGAAGGCCGGCCACGCCGCGATGGACGGCGAGTGGGGCCGGCTCGACGCCGCCTCCCGCGGCCGGCTGCTGCTGAAGCTCGCCGAGCTGATCCGCCGCGACGCCGAACTCCTGGCGAAGATGGAGAGCGAGGATGTCGGCAAGCCGATGACGCTTGCCCGCAACGACGCCCAGGTCTGCGCCCGCTACTTCGAGTATTACGGCGGTGCCGCCGACAAGGTGCATGGCGACACGATCCCGTTCCAGAACGGCTTCACCGTGATGACCGTCTACGAGCCGCACGGCGTCGTCGGCGTGATCGTGCCGTGGAACTATCCGCTCCAGATGACCGGCCGCTCGGTCGCCCCGGCGCTCGCCATGGGCAACGCCGTGGTGCTGAAGCCCGCCGAGGATACCTCGCTCTCGGCGCTCCACCTCGCCAAGCTCGCGGCCGAGGCCGGCTTCCCGGCCGGCAGCCTCAACGTGGTGACCGGCCTCGGCGAGGAGGCGGGCGCGGCGCTCGCCTCGCACAAGGGCATCCACCACATCAGCTTCACCGGCTCGCGCGAGGTCGGCACGCTGATCCAGACGGCCGCGGCCAAGAACACGATTCCGGTCACGCTCGAACTCGGCGGCAAGTCGCCCCAGGTCGTCTTCGCCGATGCCGACCTGTCCGAGGCCGGCACCGTCATCGTCAAGGCGATCACCCAGAATGCCGGCCAGACCTGCTCGGCCGGGTCCCGCGTGGTGATCGAGGATAAGATCTACGACAGCTTCACCGCCGATCTCGCGCAACGCTTCAAGGACCTGCGCGTCGGCTCGGGCGAGCAGGACCTCGACCTCGGCCCCGTCGTCAACGCCAAGCAGTGCGAGCGGGTGCAGGGCTACATCGATCTCGCCCGCCGCGACGGCCTGACCATCCTGGCCGAGGGCGAACTCGGCACCAACGTGCCGGGCGACGGCTACTACGTTCGCCCGACCCTGATCGGCGACGTGCCGCCGGACCACCGCCTGGCGCAAGAAGAAATCTTCGGGCCGGTCCTGGTGGCGATCCGGGTGCGCGACGAGGCCGAGGCGCTGAAGGTGGCGAACGGCACCGAGTACGGGCTCGCCGCCGGCATCTGGACCTCGGATCTCGGCAAGGCGTTGCGCCTGTCGAAGGGCATCAAGTCGGGCCAGGTCTTCGTCAACAATTACGGTGCGGGTGGCGGCGTCGAGCTGCCCTTCGGCGGCGTGAAGGGCTCGGGCCACGGCCGCGAGAAGGGCTTCGAGGCCCTCTACGGCTTCGGCTCGATGAAGATGATCGCGATCAAGCACGGGGTCTGACGATCATGGCGGCGGGGAGTGGGGCTGTGGGGAATAGGGTCCTGCCGCTCGCAGGCCTGACCGTGGTGGCGCTCGAGCAGGCGGTGGCGGCCCCCTACTGCTCCTCGCGCCTCGCCGACGCGGGCGCCCGCGTCATCAAGATCGAGCGGCCGGAGGGCGACTTCGCCCGCGGCTACGATGCCGCGGTGAACGGGCTGGCGAGCTATTTCGTCTGGCTCAACCGCGGCAAGGAGAGCCTGGTCGCCGACATCAAGGACCCGGGCGACGCGCGGCTCCTGCACGCGGTGCTGGAAAAGGCCGACGTGTTCATCCAGAACCTCGCGCCGGGCGCCGCCGCCCGGGCGGGTTTCGGCTCGGACGACTTGCGGGCGCGCTACCCCCGGCTCATCACCGTGGACGTGACCGGCTACGGTGCCGGCCATTCCTACTCCGACATGAAGGCCTACGATCTGCTGGTCCAGGCCGAGAGCGGCTTGGCCGAGATCACCGGCCATCCGGCCGGTCCGGGCCGGGTCGGGGTGTCGGTCTGCGACATCGCCTGCGGCATGGCGGCCCACGCGGCGGTGCTGGAAGCGCTGATCGCGCGGGGCATCACCGGCGAGGGCGCCAAGCTCGAGGTCAGCCTGTTCGACGGCATGGCCGACTGGATGAACGTGCCCTTGCTCTATTTCGAGGGCACCGGCCGGGCGCCGCAACGGGTCGGCCTCGCTCATCCGTCGATCTGCCCCTACGGCGCCTTCCCGACCCGGGACGGGGCCCTGGTGCTGCTCTCGATCCAGAACGAACGCGAATGGGTGAAGTTCTGCGCCGGGTTCCTGCGCCAGCCCGACCTGCCGTCGCGCCCCGGCTTCGAGAGCAACAACGCCCGGGTGGCGAACCGGCCCGAGGTCGATGCGGTGGTGGCGCAGGTCTTCGCCGAGTTGAGCCGTGACGAGGCGGCGGCACGGCTGCGCGAGGCCGGCACGGCCTACGGCTTCGTCAACGGGCTCGCCGACCTCGTCTCGCATCCGGCGCTTCGTCGGGTCACCGTCGAGACCCATGCCGGCCCGGCCTCGATCGTCGCCCCGCCGGCGCTCCGCAACGGCCAGGCGCCGGTGCTGGGACGGGTGCCGGGGATCGGCGAGCACAGCGAGGCGATCCGGCGGGAATTTGCGGCGTAGCTTCGCTCTCACGTTGACCAGTGGAGCACTCTCCCCTCTCCCGTGTGGGAGAGGGGCTGGGGGTGAGGGTGCTACGGTTAAGAATTGATCTCGACCGTGAAGCTACCGGCACGACGCTCAGCGTCTCATCCTGAAGCGTATCACCCTCACCCCTACCCCTCTCCCACACGGGAGAGGGGATCCCGCGCTCTGCGAATAAAAGGTGCGGTAAATCCTGTAACCATTTCGGGAGGACCACCATGGCCACCATCCGCGAAGACGACCTGGTCGCCTCCATCGCCGACGCCCTGCAATTCATCTCGTACTACCACCCGGCGGACTACATCCAGAACCTCGCCGAGGCGTGGCGCCGCGAGGAGAGCCCGGCGGCGCGGGACGCGATGGCGCAGATCCTGGTCAATTCGCGCATGGCCGCCTTCGGCCGCCGGCCGATCTGCCAGGATACCGGAACCGCGCAAGTGTTCATGAAGATCGGGCTTGGCGCCCGCATCGTCTCGAACCGCTCGCTCCAGGAGATCGTCGACGAGGGCGTGCGCCGGGCCTGGCGCGAGGAGCGCAACCCGTTGCGCGCCTCCGTCGTCTCTGAACCGCTCTTCGGCCGCCGCAACACCGGCGACAACGCGCCGGCCATGCTCCATGTCGAGATGGTGGCCGGCGACACCGTCGAGGTCCATGTCGCGGCGAAGGGCGGCGGCTCGGAGAACAAGGCGAAGTTCGCCGCCCTCAACCCGAGCGATTCCGTCGCCGACTGGGTGGTGCGCACCGTCGAGACGTTGGGCGCCGGCTGGTGCCCGCCCGGCATGCTCGGCCTCGGCGTCGGCGGCTCGCCGGAAAAGGCGATGACGCTCGCCAAGCTCTCGCTCCTCGATCCGATCGACCTGCCGCAGATCCGCGCCCGCGGGCCGTCGTCCCGGGAAGAGGAATTGCGGCTCGAGATCTTCGAGCGGGTCAACGCGCTCGGAATCGGCGCGCAGGGGCTCGGCGGGCTCACCACGGTGCTGGATGTGAAGCTCAAGACCTTCCCGGTCCATGCCGCCTCGCTCCCCGTCGGCCTGATCCCGCAATGCGCCGCCGACCGGCACGCGCATTTCATCCTCGACGGCAGCGGGCCGGCGGTCTTCACCCCGCCCTCCCTCGACCTCTGGCCGCAGGACATCAGCGTCGCGACGGCGGCCGGGCGGCGGGTCGATCTCGACCGGCTGACCCGCGAGGAGGTGGCGACCTGGCGCGCCGGCGAGACCCTGCTGCTCTCGGGCCGCCTGCTCACCGGGCGCGATGCGGCGCATTTGCGCCTGACCCGGATGCTGGAGGCCGGCGAGCCCCTGCCGGTCGATCTGCGCGACCGGGCGATCTACTATGTCGGCCCGGTCGATGCGGTCGGCGACGAGGCGGTGGGTCCGGCCGGCCCGACCACCGCGACCCGGATGGACAAGTTCCTGGAGCCGATCCTGTCGCAGACCGGCCTTCTCGTCATGGTCGGCAAGGCCGAGCGGGGCCCGGCGGCCGTCGAGACCATCGCCCGCCATGGCGCGGCCTACCTGATCGCGGTCGGGGGCGCCGCCTACCTCGTCTCGAAGGCGATCAAGTCGGCGCGGGTGCTGGCCTTCGCCGATCTCGGCATGGAGGCGATCCACGAATTCATCGTCGAGGACATGCCGGTCACGGTGGCGGTGGATGCCGCCGGCACCTCGGTCCACCGCGACGGCCCGGCCCGCTGGCGCCGCCCGGTGCGGGAGATGGCGCCGGCCTGACGGGGTGATTCTCGAAGGCGCAGGGCATTCGGAGAAATGCCGGGCGCGGGTTTCCCCTCCCCCGCAGAGGGGGAGGGGGGAAGCCTGCGCCATAGTCGGTCACCGACCGGGTCGCTCAGGCCCGCCGCATCGCCCCACCCGTCCCGACATGCCGGCTGCGCAGCCGGAAGGCGAGAACCAGCATGAACGCCCCGAAGGCGATGGCGTAGCCGCCCATCCAGTAGGTCAGGACGAGGAGCGACAGGGCCGGGCTGGCGACGAGCGCGATCGCGAACAGGACCGAGAGCGCCCCGCCGATCCCCAGCCACCAGCGGCCGTGGTCGAGGTGGAGCCGGAAGGCGGCGGCGATCATCAGGGCACCGGTCACCAGCGCCCAGGCGGCGATGAGGTAGATGAAGGCGACGAGTGCGCTGCCCGGCATCAGGAAGGCGATCACGCCGACCAGGATGTTGAGCAGGCCGGCAGCGAGCAGGTAGCCCCAGCGCTCGTGCCGCTCCGCCGCCCGCACCGCCGCGACGATCTCGGTGATGCCGTCGACCAGCATGTAGGCCGAGAAGAAGATCACCAGGGTCAGCAGGGTGGCGCCGGGCGCGATCAGCGCGATCGCGCCGAACAGGATCGCGAACGCGCCACGCAGGGCGATCAGCCACCAGTTGCGGGCGAGCACCGCGCTCATCGCATTGAGGCGGACGAGCGGATCGTTCGCGCTGCCGTAAGGGGAGGCGCTGCCAGGCCCCATGTTGGGAAGGGGTGAAGCGGTACTCATGCGATCATCCTCCGGGACGAGGGCCGCCAAGGTCCAGCCTTGCAAGAGGTGAACGTGGATGGAGCGCGGCCGTTCCGTTAGCTTTTGGTAAGCTTACGTTTCGGTAAATCTCCCCTTTTGCGCCCTGGCCCCGTCTCCGGATGGCGTGGCACGGCCCGCGGGGCCGCGTCATCCAGGCCTCCGTCCGTTTTTTTGCCGCACTGCGGAACCCACGCCGCTGCCCCAGCGTCTTCCGTGCCGAGGCGGGCGCCTTGCCCGGTCGGCTCCCGACCGTCGCGTGGAATTCACGACATGCTGGACGATCAGTCGCGGGCGGAGGCTGCCGCGGGACGGGCCGCGCCGGCGCCCATCGTGGCGCGGGGCGATGAGGCCCGGGCCGACGATACGCGTGCCGAGAACACGCGCGCGCTCCGCGAGAACACCCGGGCGCTCCGCGAGCATGCCCCGCAGGACGAGGCGGCGGGCAAGGACGCCGACGAGAAGACCTCGGACGGCCGGGGCGACGAGGGCGATGCGGGGAAGAAGAAGCCGAGCGTCATCCGCCGCCATCCGCTCTGGTTCGTCCTCGGCGCGGTTCTTCTGCTGCTCTCGGGCGCCGCCGGCTACTGGTACTGGCTGACCGCCGTCCACCCCTACGAGAGCACCGACGACGCTTTCGTCGATGCGCGCCAGTTCGCGGTCGCGCCCAAGGTCTCGGGCTACATCACCGCCGTGCCGGTGACCGACAACCAGCATGTCGAGACCGGCGCGGTGTTGTTCCAGATCGACAAGCGCGACTACGAGGTAGCGCTCCAGCAGGCGCAGGCGCAGGTCCAGTCGGCGCAAGCCCAGATCCAGGGTTTCGAGGCCCAGATCCAGGCGCAACAGGGCAGCATCCAGGAGGCCAAGGCCCAGGTCGAGCAAGCCAAGGCGGCGTTGCAATTCGCCAAGCAGGATGCCGCGCGCTACCAGGACCTCGCCCAGCGCGGCGCCGGTTCGGTGCAGCAATCGCAGCAATCGACCTCGAACCTGCAGCAGCAGCAGGCGAGTTTCGACCGGGCCAACGCCGCCGTCACGGTGGCGCAGCGCCAGATCGGCTCGCTCCAGGCGCAGAAGGCCGGCGCCGAGGCGAGCCTCGCCCAAGCGAGGTCGCAGGTGGCGCAGGCCAGGCTCAACCTCGACTACACGACCATCACCACGGCCCAACCCGGCCGGGTGGTGCGGCTGACCGGTGCGGTCGGGCAGTTCGCGCAGGCCGGCCAGGCCCTCAGCATGTTCGTGCCGGACGACATCTGGGTCACGGCGAACTTCAAGGAGACCCAGATCACCGACATGCGCCCGGGCCAGAAGGTCGAAATCGAGATCGACGCCTATCCGGAGCGCAAGATCACCGGCACGGTCGCCTCGGTGCAGCCGGGCTCCGGCACCGCCTTCAGCCTGCTGCCGGCGGAGAACGCCACCGGCAACTACGTCAAGGTGGTGCAGCGCGTCCCCGTCAAGATCACCGTCGAGGACTGGCCGAAGGACGTCTCGATCGGCCCCGGCATGTCGATCGTCCCGACGGTGCGGGTGCGCTAGGCAGCCGCCGATGAGCGCCCAGAACCCCGCCGACAGCGCCGCCGGCGACCACAATCCCTGGATCATCGCCATGGTGGTGGCGCTCGCCACCTTCATGGAGGTGCTCGACACCACGATCGCCAACGTGGCCCTGCGCTACATCGCCGGCGGGCTGGCGGTGGGCCCCGACGAGGCGGCCTGGGTGGTGACGAGCTACCTCGTCGCCAACGCGATCGTGCTCACGGCGTCGAGCTTCCTCGCCAAGCGCTACGGGCGCAAAGCCTTCTTCATGGCGGCGATCGCGCTGTTCACCGTCTCCTCGGTGCTGTGCGGCCTCGCCTGGAGCCTCGAATCGCTGCTGTTCTTCCGGATCCTTCAGGGGCTCGGCGGCGGCGGCATGGCGCCGCTGGCGCAGTCGATCCTGGCCGATTCCTTCCCGCCGGAGAAGCGCGGCCAGGCCTTCGCCCTCTACGGCGTCGCCATCGTGGTCGCCCCCGTGGTCGGCCCGACGCTGGGCGGCTGGCTTTCCGACCAGTATTCCTGGCACTGGTGCTTCCTCATCAACGCCCCGGTCGGCGTGATCGCCCTGTTGTTGATCTGGTGGCTGGTCCAGGACCCGAAATCCGCGATCGAGGAGAGGAAGCGCCTGCGCCGAGACGGCGTGCGCTTCGATATCGTCGGCTTTCTCTTGGTGGCGACCTTCCTGGGTTCGCTCGAGGTCGTCCTCGACGAGGGCCAGCGCAAGGACTGGTTCGGCTCGAACCTGATCGTGGTCTTCGCCTGCCTGATGGTGGCGTCGTTCGTGGCGATGATCCCGTGGGAGCTGAACCACAAGAACCCGGTCATCGACCTGCGCCTTTTGGGCAAACGCCAGTTCGGCTCCTGCTTTCTGGTGATGCTCGCCACCGGCGCCATCCTGATCGCCACGACGCAGTTCCTGCCGCAACTGCTCCAGGATTATTTCGGCTACACCGCCACCTGGGCCGGCCTGGCGCTCTCGCCCGGCGGCATCGTCACCGCGATGATGATGTTCGTGGTCGGCCGCCTCTCGGGCTTCGTCCAGCCGAAATACCTGATCGCCACGGGTGCCACCATCATCGCCTTCGCGATGTACGACCTGACGAATCTCTATGGCGATCTCAACTTCGGCTTCTTCGTCTGGTCGCGAATCTATATCGGGCTCGGCCTGCCGATGATCTTCCTGTCGATCACCGCCGCCTCCTACGAGGGCATTACCAAGGACCAGACCGACCAGGCCTCGGCGCTGATCAACGTCGCGCGCAACGTCGGCGGTTCGATGGGCGTGTCGCTCGCCCAGAACATCCTGGCCTACCGCCAGCAATTCCACACCAGCCGGCTCGTCGAGCACGTCGTGCCCTCGGAGCCGGCCTACCAGGAGAGCTTGCGGGCCGCGACGCAGTTCTTCGCCACCCGCGGCGCCAGCATGGTCGATGCCCAGGGCCAGGCCACCGCCTGGATCGGCCAGCAGGTCCAGACCCAGTCGGCGTTCCTCGCCTATATCGACGTGTTCTGGGCGCTCGCCATCGTCTCGGCCTGCGCGGTGCCGCTGGCGATGATCCTCAAGAACGTGAAGCGCGGCGGCGAGGCCCCGGTCGGGGGGCACTGAGCCTTGCCGTCGGGATCGAAGCTCGTCGTCTATGCGGCGCTGGCCGGCAACCTCGCCATCGCGGTCACCAAGCTCGCCGCGGCGTCCTATACCGGGTCGGGGGCGATGTTCACGGAGGCCGTGCATTCCTTCGTCGACACCGGCAACCAGGGCCTGCTGCTCTACGGGATGCGGCGTGCGGCCCGGCCGGCCGACGACAGCCACAATTTCGGGCACGGGCTGGAACTGTATTTCTGGTCCTTCGTCGTCGCGCTGCTGATCTTCACGCTGGGCGGCGCCTACGCGGTCTACGAGGGCGTCGAGAAGCTGCACCGCCCCGAGCCGGTGACGGCGCCCTGGGTCAATGTCGGGGTCATCGCCCTGTCGGCGGTCTTCGAGGGGCTGTCGTTCCGCACGGCCCGGCGGGAGATGCGGGCGCGCTTCGCCCGCGAATCGCTCTGGACGGCGGTGACCCGCAGCAAGGATCCGGGCACCTTCGCGATCATCCTGGAGGACGGGGCGGCGCTGATCGGCCTCGGGCTCGCCCTCGCCGGCGTGGTCGCGAGCGGCTTTCTCGGCTGGCCCCAGGGCGACGGCGTCGCCTCGGTGGCGATCGGCTGCCTCCTCATCGCGACGGCGGGCGTGCTGTTTCGCGAGACCCGCAGCCTGCTCACCGGCGAGAGCGCCTCGCCGCGGGTGATCGAGCAGGCGCGGGCGGTCCTGACGGCCGATCCGCGGGTGGTGCGGATCGAGCGGATGCGCAGCCTGCAGCTCGGCCCCGGCACGGTGCTGCTCGCCGTCACCCTCGATCTCGATCCCGACCTGACCGGCGAAGGGCTCAGGCGCACCACGGCCGATCTGCGCGCCGCGATCCGCCACGGCCTGCCGGGCGTCGCCCATCTCTACTTCCAGCTGCCGGTGCACGAGCACGAGGGCCGGAAGGCGCGGGCGGTAACCGGTTAAAAAATCCCGAACGAGCCGGAACCGGCCGGTGCATCGCGGGTTGTAGGATTGTCCCCGGCGCGCGGGCCGTCCTTCTCGTGCTCCGCTCCCTTGGCCGCTTCGCTCAAAGAGGCCGGGGGGGATATCAGGGCAGTTGGCTCAGGGCCGCGGGCGGCACGTCGTTCGGCCTGCGGGTGTCGATCTGCTCGGCGATCGCTGCGACCGGCTGATACAGGTCGAGGCGCTGGTCGATCATGCCGTCGAGGCGGTCATAAACCTCGGCGACCGTCAGGCTGCGCGTCTTCCGGCCTTCGCGGCGAAAGAACAGCGAGCGATTCGCCTTTGCGGCGGCCTTGAACGAGGCCTGGGCCGGCTGGTGCGGGTTCTCCACCGTCAGCTCCATGAACTTGCCGGCGCTCGCCGCCCCCAGGAAATGGGCGAAGTAGCATTCCGTCGGCTTCAGGTCACGGCCAAGGCGCTGCTCCACGCGGTTGCGGTCGCGCTTCATCATCTCGCCGGCCATCAGGCTCGCCGCGTAGGGGTCGCGCCGCAGGGCCAGCACCCGGCGCCGGTCGGCCTCCTTCAGCACCACCAGGGTACCGCCGCGCTTCTCGATCAGCTCGGCCTCCGCCGCGTAGCCGTGCTTGGCGCCGAAGCTGCGCACCAGTTCGAGCCAGGTGCCGGTGAGGAACTGGAACAGCCCTTCGGCCGTCGAGGTCGCCGCGCGGACGCTCGGCTGGAAGCTCGATTCCTTGTCCGCCAGCGCCATCAGGTAGACCGGGTCGGTCTCGGTGTCGCGGGCGGCCCGCACGATGGTCTCGACCAGGACCCGCGGCACCTTCTTGTCGCCGAAGATCACCAGCCCGTCCGCGGTCTCCTCGGGCAGGGCCATCACCTCGGGCAGGGAGATGTCGTCGGACGGGGCGGCCTCCGGCGGGAGGGCGATCTCCCGGGACAGCGAGGCCTCCCGGAGCGGCGCGGCCCCGGTGCCGGGCGTGGCCTCGTCGAGAGCGGTCCTGTCGCTGGACGACGCCGTCTCGTCGAGGCCGGCCTCGCCCCGCATCTCCTGACCGAGACGCTCGAGGTCGTCGCGGATCAGCGCCGTGGTGCTCGGAGTTTGCTCGATCAGGGCCGGGCCGCGCCAGTCCGGCGACAGGCCGCGGGCCTCGAGTGCCAAGCGGGGGGCCGCGAGGTCGATCCGGTCATGCGCTTCCGCCGCCGGGGCGACGGCGTCCTGCGGCAGGCAGGCCGCGAAGGCGACGCCGACGGCAAGCACTGCTGCGGCCTTGCGGCTCAGCGAGGCGGCCAGCGACAGGGTCCGGCCGCGCGCTCCGGAATGATGGCCTTCGCGGGCATCGAGCCAGCGGATGGTGTCGGTGCCCGCCTCGGGCACGAGTCGGCCAGCGTCGTCGGCGCAGGGCGCCGGCTCCGGGTAAACCCCCATCTGCAACCTTTTGTCCTTGCCGTTTATCCTGGGCGCGGGTCTTGGCCCCGAGAGGCCACGCCGTGTTTCGTGCTTCGCTCGCCGGCACCTCTGGCCGTCCGGTGTGTCCAGAATGGGACGAGGCAGCGGCGGCGCCTGAGGCCATTTTGCGGCACGATTTCCATCGAGATGGTTAACGAGCGGTTCTGCGGGGCCGTCCCGGCCGATCGGGAGGGCACGAAAAAATCGCGGGCGCTCCGGAACCAAATACTCCCCGGGGCATTCACTCTCGCCATGCGGAGTGAGCGAATGATTGCTCCGTCGCCCCGTCCGGGGCCCGCGGGCCTGAGAGAGGACATTCCCTACCGATGAGCATGCAGCCCGGTCGGCGCGTCGGCGTCGCTTTCGTCGGGATGGGGGGTGCCGTCGCCACCACCGCCATCGCCGGCATCGAGATGATCAAGTCCGGCTCGAATCGTCTCGACGGTCTGCCCCTTGCGGGCCACGCGGTGGCCGGGATGGTCGGGTACAAGGATCTCGTCTTCGGCGGCTGGGACCTCAACGGCGACGATCTCGGCGCCGCGGCGACCGGCCACGGCGTGCTGACGAAGCAGGACATCGAGAACGGCGCCCAGGTGCTCAAGGGCATGAAGCCCTGGCCGGCGGTCGGCAGCGCCAAGTTCTGCAAGAACATCGACGGCGGCAACCGCATCGTCGCCAAGGACCACCGCGGGGCGGTCGATTGCATCGCCGACGACCTCAAGCGCTTCCGCGAGGAATCCGGCGTCGACGACGTCGTGGTGGTCAACCTCGCCTCGACCGAGCGCTGGCCCGACCTCGACGACCCGACGCTGAATTCGGCCGCCGCCTTCGAGCGCGGCCTCGACGCGAGCGACGAGGCGATCAGCCCGGCGATGCTCTACGCCTATGCGGCGATCAAGAACGGCATCCCCTACGCCAACTTCACGCCCTCCGTCGCCGCCGACGTGCCGGCGCTCGTCGATCTCGCGCGTCAGATGAACGTCCCGGTCGCCGGCAAGGACGGCAAGACCGGCCAGACCATGATGAAGACGGTGCTGGCCCCGGCGCTCAAGTCGCGGGCGCTCCACGTCGACGGCTGGTTCTCCACCAACATCCTCGGCAACCGCGACGGCCTCGCGCTCAACGACAAGGACTCGCTCCAGTCCAAGCTCAACACCAAGGGCACGGTGCTGGATTCGATCCTCGGCTATCCGGTCGAGGACCACCTGGTCCACATCCACTATTACCGCCCGCGCGGCGACGACAAGGAGGCCTGGGACAACATCGACGTCACCGGCTTCCTCGGTCAGAGGATGCAGATCAAGGTCAACTTCCTGTGCAAGGACTCGATCCTGGCCGCGCCCCTGGTGATCGAGATCGCCCGCGTGCTGGATCTCGCCAAGAAGCGCGGCGACGGCGGCGTGCAGGAGCAGCTGTCGCTGTTCTTCAAGGCGCCGATGGTCAAGAACGGCCACAACCCCGAGCATGCCTTCGGCGTGCAGGAGCGCATGCTGCTCGACTGGCTCGGCGTCCACTAGGGATGGCCGTCAATCCCGACGCGGCGGGCGGGGCTCAGGCCCCGCTTCCTCTCCGCGAGCTCCTGGTCGAGCTCAACGACATCAAGCGCGTCCGGTCCGCCGGGCGCCGCGGCTCGATCGCCGAGCGGCTCTTTCTCCAGGCCTGGTCGGCGCTGGCCGGCGGGGCCGATCCCGAGGCGCTCGCCCTCGACATCACCGCCAAGGCGCTCGCGGCGTCACGCCTCGGCGATCTCGACGCGGCCTTCCTGAGCGTTGCGGGCCTCTCGCCGGGACAGGCGTCGGCCGTGCTGGTGCGGGGCTTCGACGAGGTGGCGGGCCCGCTCGATCCGGCCTTGGCTGGGCGTCTGCGCACGCGCCTCTCCGAGCCGTCGGACTGGGCGGCGGGCCCCGTGCCGCTTTTCGCCCGCCTCCAGGCCGATCAGCCGCGGGCCGGCGTCACCTGCCCGGGCAAGCCGCGCATCCTGCTCGAACCGCCCGAGAACCATGCCGAGCACTGCCTGGTGGTGGCGGTCTACGGCGTGTCCTTGAGCCCGTTCTACGGCGCCGATCCGACCACGGTCTTCGTGGCGGCGCTCGCCCACCACCTGCACAACGCCCTGATGCCGGATGCCGGCTTCACCGGCGAAATCCTGCTCGGCGACCATCTCGATGCGGTCATCGCGACCTTGAGCGAGCGGGCCTTGTCCGAACTGGACGCGCCGCTGCGGGATGTGGTCGCCTCGTCGCGAAAAATCCTGGCGGACGATCGCACGGCGGAGGGCCGCGCCTTCCATGCAGCCGACGTGATCGACCGGGTGCTGCAGATCGCCCAGCACCTGCGGGCGGCTTCGCTCACCATGGACACGGTGCTGGGCGAGATGGCGCTCGTCCATGACGGCCCGGTGAAGGGCTTTCACGATCGGGTCCTCGCCGACATGCGGCTGCCGTGAGGCCGATGGCGGGCGCCCTCGGGAATCCGCAAGTCCTTGGGCCTTCGCGCCCTATCTCACGTCAGAGCCTGCCGCAGGGCGGGCGCCGCGAGGAAACGCATCCGTGATCCCGTTCGGGCTCCTCTCGCCGGTGACCGGCGAGGCGCTGCACCACGATACGCCCCATTCCCTGCGCGAGGGCAAACGCGGCCCGCGCTGGCCGGTGGTCGACGGCATTCCCTACCTGAGGGTCGGCCGCGACGGCCTGATCGGCGAGGTGTTGGGCCATCTCGACAGGGGCGCGCCGGGCCACGCCCTCGAACTCCTTCTCGCCGATCAGGACGATTGGTGGACCGGTCCCAAGGCCGATCCCGCCGCCTTGCGCGATCTCGTGCGCGAGATGAAATACGTCAATTTACGCGAGGCCTGCGCCCGCCTCGGCTGGGGCCGGGTCGGCGACTACTTCGTCAATCGCTGGAGCGACCCGACCTATCTCGCCGGCCTCGCCTTGCTGGAGGCGCATTGGAACAAGCCTCTTTGCGCCTTCGAACTGGCCTGCGGCATCGGGCATTACTTACGCGAGTTGCAGGGGCGGGGCGTGCGGGTGTCGGGGGGAGACGTGGTCTTCTCCAAGCTCTGGGTCGCCCGCCACTGGGTCGCCGGGCAGAGACCGCAGCTCGTCTGCTTCGACGCCGCCTCGCCGCACTGGCCGATCGATCAGGCGCCGGTCGACCTCGTGATGTGCCACGACGCGTTCTACTTCCTGCCCGAGAAGGCCCGCATCCTCGAAGCCTTGCGCAAGACCGCCGGCGAGGAAGGCTGGCTCGCGCTCAGCCACGTCCACAACAGCGCCCGGCCCGGCTTCTCAACCGGGCACGCGGTCTCGGCGGCCGAGATCGAGGAGCTGTTTCCCGACGGGCTCGTCTACGACGACGACGAACTGACCCGCGCCCTCGTCGAGGCCCGCGCTCCGGTGCCGGCGGAACCCACCGCCCTCGACCACGTCGAGGCCTTCTCGGTGGTCTGCGGCCCCGGCATGCGACCGGCACCCCGCCCCTTGGTCGATGGGCTGACCCTGCCGCGGGAGGGGGCCACCTTGCGCCTGAATCCGCTCTACGCGCCCGATCCGGCGGGTGGTTCCACCATCGCCTGGCCCTCCGAGCGCTACCGCGACGAATATGCGGCCCGCGCCACCTATCCGATGCACTCCGAAGGGCCCGAGACCCTGGAGATGACGCCCGAGACCCTCGACCGCGCCCGCACCCGCGAGTTCGTCGACCTGCCGGAGCGGTGGTGATGGGAGACCCGATCGGCTGGGGCATCGTCGGGTTCGGCTGGGTCGCCCGGGACTTCATGGCGCCGGCGATCCGGGAGGCCGGGCATCGTCTCGTGGCGGTCTGCGATCCTGGCGCCGAGGCGCGGGAGGCGGCCTCCCGCCTGGGCGCGCGGGGGCATGCGGATCTCGCCGGGCTCCTCGCCGAGCCGGAGGTCGAGGCGGTCTACGTCGCGACGCCCAACCATCTCCATCGCGGCGCCGTCGAGGCGCTCGCCGCATCCGGCAAGGCGATCCTGTGCGAGAAGCCGATGGCGGCCTCCCTCGCCGACGCCGAGGCGATGGCGGCGGCGGTGGCCCGCACGGGCGCGCTCTACGGCACCGCCTTCGACCAGCGCCACCACCCGGCCCACCGGCTCCTGCGCGACGCGATCCGCGCCGGCCGGGTCGGCACCGTGACGGCGATCCGGATCGTCTATGCCTGCTGGCTCGACCGGGGCTGGACGGCGATACCGGGGCAAGCCAACTGGCGCATCGACCAGGCCCAGGCCGGTGGCGGCGCACTGATGGATCTGGCCCCGCACGGCCTCGACCTGACCGACTTCCTGCTCGACGAACCGATCCTCGACATCACGGCGCTGACCCAGGCGAGGGCGCAGGATTATGCCGTCGACGATGGCGCATTGCTGATCGGCCGCACCGGATCCGGCGTGCTCGCGAGTCTGCACGTCGCCTACAATTGTCCCGACGCGCTGCCGCGTCGCCGCCTCGAGATCGCCGGCACCAAGGGCCTGCTCGTCGCGCAGAACACGATGGGGCAGGAGGCCGGCGGAAGCGTCAGCTTCACCGACGGCGCCACCGGCGAGACGACCCCGCTCCCCTTCGACACCGAGGCCTCGCCGTTCCTGGAGCAGGTCCGGGCCTTCGGGCGCTGCTTACGCGATCCGTCCGGGCGCGACGCCTGGTCGGCCGAGCGCGATCTGCACACCATGCGGCTGCTCGCCCGCGCCTACGCCGCATCCCCCTCGCATCGTCCTGCCTCATCTTCGGAATGTTGAGAGCACTATGAAATTTCCCATCCTCGCACCTCATCCTGAGGTGTCAGTCGATCGAAGATCGACTGACCTCGAAGGAGACCTCCAGAGGTCGCCGGGGTACCTGGAGCCCTCCTTCGAGGCTCGCCACGCTCGCACCTCAGGATGAGGTGAGCGGGTGGGATATCCCTGATGATCGCAAGTCATCAGTACAAGATCGCGCTCAAACAAGCTCAGATGCCCGCGGAGGAGTTTTCGTATCGTGGACAGACCCGCCGCACCCCGCCCCTACGCCTTCGGCCAGTCCCGCATCATCGAAGGACTGCCCGAGCGCCTGCCCGACGCCGTCCGCGCCTATCTCGACGTGCTGCCGCCGGGAAGGATCGTCGGCTTTCCCCTGGCGCCCCTCGACCGGACCGGGGTGCCGTGCTGGTTCGTCTCGCTGTTCCTCGACGATCCCTACTTCGTCGGCGCGATGCCGAGCGGCATCGGCTACGGCGCCACCGACGACGAGGCGATCATCGGTTCGGTGGCGGAGATCGCCGAGAACCTGATGCCGAGCCTGGCGCTGATCCCGCGCAAGAAGGAGCGCGGCAGCTACCACGACCTCGTGCGGGTCTTCGGCGCCAAGTCCGTCGCCGATCCCCTGACCCTCGGCCTGCCGGCGGGAAGCCCGGTCGACCGCGACACGGTGCTCGAATGGACCGGCACGGTCCGGGCTCGGACCGGTGAGACGGTGCTGATGCCGCTCGACCTCGCGGCGACCGACTATTTCGAGCTGTCGGAGGGCTACCAGCCCTTCACAAACCTCATCACCAACGGGCTCGGCGCCGGGCCGGACGTGGATTTCGCCCTCGGGCACGGGCTCCTCGAACTGCTCCAGCGCGACGGCAACGGCCTTCTGTTTCGCGCCCTCGACCAGGGCGTGATGCTCGACACCTCCGAGGGTCTGGGGCCGGAGACGCGCGCGATGCTCGACCGGCTGGAGTCTCTCGGCATCCGCGCGATGCCGAAATTCGCCACCGACCAGTTCGGCTTCACCAACGTCTACTGCGTCGGCTACGACGTCGATGCCGCGCGCACGCCCGCGCCGATCGCGCTCTCGGCCTGCGGCGAGGCCTGCGATCCCGACCGCGAGCGGGCGCTTCGCAAGGCGATCCTGGAATTCCAGGCGGCCCGGGTGCGCAAGACCTTCGGGCACGGCCCCCTGGCGCTCGCCCGCTCGATCACCCCGCCCGGCTACGTCGACGCCTTCATCGAGAAGGCGCTGCCGAGCCTCGACCTGGAGGAGGGGAGGGCGCTTTCCGCGATGCTCGACTGGATCGACAAGCCGGCAGAGACCTTGCGGGACTATCTCTCCGACACCGTCTATTCCGAGCGCGGCACCAAGCGCTTCGCCGACCTGCCGACGCAAGCAGCCCCGACCGGCCAGGACCGCGCCCGCATCGCCCGCGAGCGGCTGGAGGCGGAGGGTTTCGACGTGCTCTACGTCGACGCCTCGCCGCCGGGGGGCGGGGTGGGCATCGTCAAGGCGATCGTGCCGGGTCTCGAGGTCGAGACCATGAGCTACTACCGCATCGGCGAGCGCAACACCCGAAAGCTCATCGAGCGCGACCACCCGCTGATCCGCTTCGGTGAGGAGAGCGACTCTTTACGCCCGGTGCGCCTGACCCCGGAGGCACTGGAGCGCTTCGGCGGCCAGCCGCTCTTCGACGTGGCGTTGGCCGAACGGATCGTCGGCCCGCTCTATCCGCTCTACCGCGAGCCGGAATCGCACCACGCGCCGTTCCGGCTCGAGCGCCGGGGGAGGGCGGCATGAGCCTGCGCTTCGCCTACAACACCAACGGGGCGGCCAATCACCGCCTCGACGACGCGCTGAGCCTCATCGCCGATGCCGGCTATGACGGCGTCGCGCTGACCCTCGACATCCACCACCTCGACCCCTTCGCGTCGAGCTGGGCGCAGGACGCCGAGCGGGTGCGCGGCCGGCTCTACGCCTTGAACCTCGGCTCGGTGATCGAGACCGGGGCCCGCTTCCTCCTCGACCCGCGGGCCAAGCACGAGCCGACCCTGGTGACGGCGGATGCGGCCGGGCGGGCCCGCCGGGTCGCCTTCCTGCAGCGCGCCATCGACATCGCGGCGATCCTCGGCTCGGAAGCGGTGTCGTTCTGGGCCGGGGTGCCGAAGCCGGGCGTCGATCCGGAAGCCGCCAAGGGCTGGCTGCGGTCGGGCCTCGTAGAGGTCGCGGCCTACGCCGCCGAGCGCCGGGTCGTGGCGGCTCTGGAGCCCGAGCCCGGGATGCTGGTCGAGACCCTGGACGATTACGCGGCGTTGGCGATCCCGTCCTTGAGCTTGGCGCTGGATACCGGCCATTGCCTGGTGACGCAGGAGCGCGATCCTGCCGCGGCCGTGACGGAATTCGCCGACCGGCTCGGCACCGTGGCGATCGAGGACATGGCGCGGGGCACCCACATCCACCTGCCCTTCGGCGAGGGCGACATGGACATCCCCGGTGTGCTCCACGCCCTTGAGGCGATCCACTTCCAGAAACTCGTCTGCGTCGAACTCTCCCGCGAGAGCCACCGGGCCGACCGGATGATCCCGGATTCGCTGCGCTACTTGCGGGAGTGCCGCCGATGAGGATCTGTTTCGTCAGCCGGCGCTACTTCCCGGCGATTTCCGGCATGAGCGTCTATGCGCAGAACCTGCTGCGTGAACTCGTCGGCGCGGGCCACGACGTGACCATGGTGAGCCAGTACCGGGGCGACGCCTTCGGCACGAAGGTCTATGGCGGCGGCCCGCCGCCGGCGGTGCCGGGCGTCCGGGTGATCGGCATCGAACAACGCGGCGAGCAGGAGAGCGGCGATTTCGAGCGCGACATCGCCACGATGGTCGAGACGATCGTGGCCGAGCACCAGAAAAAGCCGTTCGACGTGCTGCACGCGCAGTACGGCTACCCGACGGGCTTTGCCACGCTGATCGCCTCGCAACGCCTGGGCGTCCCGAACGTGGTCTCGATCCAGGGCGGCGACGGCCATTGGGTCGGCTCGTGCTGCGAGACCCATCGCCTCGCCATGGTGCGGGTGCTGGCCCATGCCAACGCGCTGCTGATCGGCGGGTGCTCCTTCGTGGCCGAGGTTTGCGACCGGCTCGGCAGCGATCCGGATCGCTTCACCATCGTGCCCGGCGCCGTCGATACCGCGCGCTTCCGTCCGCCCGAAGGATGGCAGCCGGGCGACGCGGCCGACCCGGTGCGGCTGTTCTATCACGGCCGGGTCGATCGCCGGAAAGGCGTGCTCGACTTCCTCGACGCCTTGAGCCTGCTGCGCCTGCGCGGCACGCCGTTCTCCGCCATCATCTCCGGCATCGGGCCCGACGTGGAGCCGGCCCGCGACCTCGCCGCCGATCTCGGCTTCCCGGAGAGCCAGGTCCGCTTCACCGGTTATGCCGAATACGACGCCGTGCCGGACCTCTACGCGATGGGCGACGTCTTCGTCTCGCCGACCTACGCGGAGGGGTTCTCCAACACCATCCTGGAAGCCATGGCGGCGGGGCAGGCGGTGGTCTCGACCCATTCCGTCGGCGTCTCCGACTGCCTGCGCGACGGCGAGAACGGGTTGCTGGTCCAGCCCGGCGACGTGCCGGCTCTGGCCGAGGCCCTGCATCGGATCGTCACCGACCGCCGCTTACGCGCCCGCCTGGCGGCGGCGGCCCTGGAGGAGTGCCGGCGGGTCTATTCCTGGCAGGCGGTGGGGCGGCAGATCATGGACGTCTATGCGTCGGTGAAGGACGAGCGGCCGGACCCGGCCTTCGACCCGGATCTACCGCATGATCCGAGCTGCCGCTTCCGGGCCGAGCCGCATCTGTTGTGAGGCTCGCTCCCGCGGGGAAGGCTTACGCCTGTGTCGGTGCGCATCCCTCCTCTCCCCGCGGGCGGGGAGAGGGTTTCGCCCCCCTCGTCGGGGGCGAAACGAGGCGGCAGCCGAGGGTGAGGGGGTGCTACCGAAAGAGTCTCACTCGTCTAAGCAGACTTGCGTTGGCAGGCCAACGCTTCGTCCGCTTAGATCCTTGTTTTATCGCAGATTTTTTCCGCAAAACCGGCGGCCACTTTTGCGAAATCTGCTTAGACCCCCTCACCCTCGCCCTGCGGGCTTGCTGTTCCCCCTGAACGGCGGAACAGCCCTCTCCCCGCCCGCGGGGAGAGGGGGAACCCGCACCACACTGGTTGTCTCAGTCGAGTCCCATGCCCACAGCCCTCGCCCTCTCGCCCCATCTCGACGATGCCGCCTTCTCTTGCGGCGGCACCCTGGCGCAGCTCGCGAGCGGGGGGTGGCGGGTGGTGATGGTGACGCTGCTCACCGCCAGCGTGCCCGACCCGGCCGGCTTCGCGCTGGCCTGCCAGCTCGACAAGGGGCTCGGGCCCGAGGTCGACTACATGGCGTTGCGCCGCGACGAGGATCGGGCGGCGGCGGCGTTGCTCGGGCTGACCCCGCCGGTCCACGTCGCCCTGACCGAGGCCCCGCATCGCGGCTACGCCTCGGCGCCCGCGCTCTTCACTGAGACCCGGCCCGACGACCCGCTCGCCGACGATCTCGGCCCCGTCCTCGCCCGCCTGATGGAGGAGGCGGTGCCCGACCTGCTGCTGGCGCCTCAAGGCGTCGGCGGTCATGTCGATCACGTGCAGCTGGTCCGCGCGCTGACCGCGCTCGCCCCCGCCTGCCCGATCCTGTGGTGGCGCGACTTTCCCTATACGGTGCGCCACCCCGATCCGAAGGAGCCGTTCCGCGAAACCTTCGGGGCGTTGAGCCCCGTCACCGTGCGCCTGTCCCCGCAGGAGGAGGCGGCCAAGCACGCGGCCTGCGCAGCCTATGCGAGCCAGATCGGGTTCCAGTTCGGCGGCCCCGCCGGCCTCGCCGAGCGCCTGAGCGCCGAGGACGCGCGCGAGCATTTCCGCCTCGCCGGCCCGATGCCGGACGGGCTGACGCTGGCGTGAACCCGGCGGCCCCGAAAAGCCTGGCCGATCCCGGCGCCGTCGCGGCGCGCCACGCCCTCGCGGAGGTCAGCCTCCACCTCGCTCCCTTGCGCCGCCTCGCCGAGCGCATCCGGGCCGAGCAGGACAGGCCGGTGCCCGAGGCCGATCCCCTCGACGGCGGCGTCTCGGCCCGCCTGCTCCTCCTCCTCGAGACCCCCGGCCCGGCCACCGGCCGCACCGCCTTCGTCTCCCGCGACAACCCGACCGGCACCGCCGCCAATCTCTTTCGCTTCCTCGATGGAGCCGGCATCGCCCGGACCGACACCCTGATCTGGAACGCCGTGCCCTGGGTGATCCACGCCCCCGGTGCCCGCAACCGGGCGCCGCGCACGGGCGAGATCCGGGCGGCCCGGGCCTACCTGGAGCCGCTCGTCGACCTGATGCCGGACCTCGCCGTCGTCGTCCTGTCCGGCAGGGTCGCGCAGGCCCTGGCGCCCGTCCTCGGCGCGGCGCGGCCGGGCCTTCCGGTCGTGGCGATCCCGCATCCGAGCCCGACCTATGTCTGCACCAGCCCGGCGGTGCCGGCCCGCATCGCCGCCGGCCTCGGCGAGGCCGCCCGGCAGCTCGGTCTCCCCGGCTGATTCGCCCGCTGCCGCATGGTCCGGCTGGTCATTCGCCGGCAGAGGGCCTACATGGCCCCTCATGCGAGCGGGGCTCGGTCGGAGTGCCGCCGGGCACCTTTGTGCGCGAGCCTGGCCGCGATCGGCCGCGGGCTCGTGCCCGCGACCAGCGGGGTCGGACGCCGACGCGATGAATTTCGCCAGCCAGGACAAGAACCTCGCGCAGGCCAGACCCCTGCGCGACGCGGGTGCGGGGGATGACCTCCCGCGCGACGAGGATCCGGCCGGGCAGGATCCGGGAAAGGATCCGCAGGTTGCGGGCGGGCAACATGCCCGCCACCGGCGCCGCTATGCCTGGATCGGTACGCTCGCCAGCGTCGTGCTGTTCGTCATCTCGCTGGGGGTGCTGGGCAAGCTCGTCTCCACCGTGACCTGGGCCGACCTGCGCACCGCCTTCCTGGCGGCGACGCCGAACCAGGTCGGGCTGGCCATCGGCCTCGTGGTGGTGAGCTACCTCTTCCTCACCTGCTACGACGCCCTGGCGCTCAGACAGCTCAAGCTGAAGGTGCCCTACCGCACCACCGCGCTCGCCTCCTTCACCAGCTACGCGGTCAGCTTCAATCTCGGCTTCCCGCTGCTCACTGCCGGCACGGTGCGCTACTGGATCTATTCGGGGCAGGGCTTGAGCCCCGGGCGCATCGCCGCGCTCACCATCGTTGCCGGCTTCACCTTCTGGCTCGGCATGGGGGCGGTGCTCGGAATCAGCTTGATCCGCGAGGCCGAGCCGCTCTCGCACCTCACCTATACCAGCGTCCTCCTCAACCAGGTGCTCGGAGTCGCGACGCTGGCCGCCGTGCTGGCCTATCTCGCCTGGGTCACCGTCAAGCGCCGCAGCGTCAAGGTGCGGGGCTGGCGCCTGGAACTGCCGGGTCTCAAGCTCTCCTTGAGCCAGATGCTGGTCGGCGCCGGCGACGTCTGCGCGGCGGCCGGCGTGCTCTACGTGCTGCTGCCGGCCGGCCACGGCGTCAGCTTCGAGGCCTTCGTGGCGATCTACGTGCTCGCCGCGATGCTCGGCATCGCCAGCCATGCGCCGGGCGGGCTCGGGGTGTTCGAGGCCACGGTGCTGCTGGCGCTCTCCGGGCTGCCGCGGGAATCGGTCCTCGGCGCGCTGCTGCTGTTCCGGGTCTGCTACTACCTGATCCCGTTCGTGGTGGCGCTCGCTGCGCTCGGCGCCTATGAGATCGCCAAGCGGGCGCGCCTCACCCCGCGGGAGGCGCCCGACGATGATGCCGCCGAGAGCGACGCCAAGCCCTGATTCCGGCGATCCGCCGGAGGACGGGCCTCCCGACGCCGCTTCGCCGCCGGTCTTCCCCAGCGCCGCGGGCGCCCTCCCGGCCGCCCGCCGGGCGGCGTGGCGGGGCGCGCTCGGGGCCGTGCTGACGTTCCTGGCCGGGCATGCCTGGCTGCACGGGTTCGATCTCGGCACCGGGCTCCTGGGACTCCTCGCCCTCCTGGTCGGCGGTCTCGTCGCCGCGCCGCGCCGGGGCGAGCCGGTACCGCGCTTCGATGCGCAAGGAAGCCGGGGCCGCCACGGCCTCGCCGAGGCGTTGCTCGCCAACATTCCCGATCCGGTCATCCTGATCGACCGCCGCTCCCTGGTGATCGAATCGAACGCCGCCGCCCGCGCGCTCCTGCCGTCCTTGCGCCCGCGCCACCCCCTCTCCTTCGCGCTGCGCGACCCCGACGTGCTCGACGGGATCGAGATCGTCCTACGCACCGGCGAGCCGCTGAAGACGCTCTATTCGCCGCGGGTGCCGACCGAGCGCACCTTCGAGGTGCAGATCGGCGCGATGCAGGGCGGCGAGGCCGGGCGGGCCGGGCCGAACGTCGTGCTGTTCCTGCGCGACCTCACCTCGGCCCAGCGCCTCGAGACGATGCGGGTCGATTTCGTCGCCAATGCCAGCCACGAGCTGCGCACGCCCCTCGCTTCGCTGCTCGGCTTCATCGAGACCCTGCAGGGCCCGGCCCGGGACGACGCCAAGGCGCGGGAGCGCTTCCTCGGCATCATGCGGGTGCAGGCCCTGCGCATGACGCGGCTGATCGACGACCTCCTGTCGCTCTCGCGCATCGAGTTGCGCGTCCACGTGCCGCCGACGCAAGGGGTCGACGTCGTGCCGCTCGCCCGCCAGATCGCCGATGCGCTGGGGCCGATCGCCGGCGAGCGCGGCGTCGCCATCACGCTCGACGCCGCGCCCGGGCCGCACCGCGTGCTGGGCGACCGGGACGAGATCCTGCGGGTGATCGAGAACCTGGTCGAGAACGCCGTGAAATATGGTGGTGACGGCGGCCGGGTCGCGGTCTCCCTCGACACCCTGCCGGCGGAGGAGAACCGGCCGCCGCAGGTCGAGATCGCGGTGCGCGACGAGGGCCCGGGCATCGCTCCCGAGCACCTGCCGCGCCTGACCGAACGGTTCTACCGGGTCGATGCCGCCTCCAGCCGCCAGCAGGGCGGAACCGGCCTCGGCCTCGCCATCGTCAAGCACATCCTCAACCGCCATCGCGGCCGGCTGGTGATCGAGAGCACCCCGGGGGAGGGGGCGACGTTCCGGGCCCTGATCCCGGCCTTGGGCGACGCAAAGAACTCGGGCGACGCAAAGAAGGAGGGCGGCCCGAAGAAGGCCCTGGATCAGGGGCAGGCGACGAGCAGCCGCCCGATATAGTCCACGGCCGCCGCGGCGGCGGCGCCCGGCGTGCCGGTGGCCTCGTCGTCGGGGATCAGCTGCTCGCCCTCCTGAGCCTGCCGGCTCGGACGGTTGAGCTTCAGCACGCATTCCGCGCTGCCCGACAGCTTGACCGGCTCGCCCGGCGGCAGCCCGAAGGCGACGTAGAAATCCGGATCGTCGAAGCTCACCACCAGATTGCGCACCGGGCCGGCGGGGCCTTGCGGCACCAGGGTGAAGTCGAGGGTGAGGCGCCCTTGCGCGAAGCTCGCCTTCGGGGAGGGGCCGGCCTTCAGGGCGAGCGGGCGCCCGTTGAGTTTTCCTTGCGTGAAGAAGGCCGTCTCGGCCATCGCCCCCAGGCGCTCGACGGCGAGTTCGTCGAGCTTCGCCGGGTCCGGCACGCCGTCGCGCTTCGAATCGAGGTTCAGCACCGAGAAGGCGGAATATTCCGGGTCGAAGGTCCAGGATTCGCGGATCGCCACCAGGTTGCGCTTCTGGTCGAGCACCAGCTCTGCCCGCGCCTGCACCCAGACATGGGGATGCGCCAGAGCCGCCCCCGCCCCGCCGCAGACCATCGCCGATACCGCCAGAACCCGCCCGATCATCGCCTGCTCCCGCTTCGCCCGGCGCTCTGGCGCCCGAGCGCGGCGAAAGCATGTTCGTGACGCAACGGCCGGCGGCGATCGGGGCGGTATCGCCGGGCGGTTCCGCACCCCACATCCGCTCGTGGGAGACCGCACCATGACCGCACCCGCCCGCCGCCTCACCCTGCCCGTCGAGGGCATGACCTGCGCGTCCTGCACCGGGCGGGTCGAGCGGGTGCTGAAACGGGTACCGGGCGTGCAGGCCGTGGCCGTCAACCTCGCCACCGGCCGCGCCACCCTCGATCTGACCCCCGACAACGACCCGGCGGCGCTCGCCGCGGCCGTGGAGGATGCCGGCTACGCGGTGCCCGAGGCGGTGAGCGAACTCACCGTGGAGGGCATGACCTGCGCGTCCTGCACCGGGCGGGTCGAGCGGGTGCTGAAAGCCGTCCCGGGTGTGCGCGAGGCGAGCGCCAACCTCGCCACCGGTCGGGTGAGCGTGCGCCACCCCGCCGGCCTCGTCCCCCTCGATGCCCTGGAAGCCGCCGTGCGGGAGGCCGGCTACGAGCCCCGCCCGGTGCGTGCGGGGACGGACGCTCCGGCGGCCCCGCGCGAGGCCGAGACGCTGACCCGCGACCTCATTCTCTCGGCTCTCCTGTCGCTCCCCGTCGTCGTGCTCGACATGGGGCGCCACGTCGTCGGTCACGGCCTCCTGCCGGAGGCCTGGAGCGCCGGCATCCAGGCCGCGTTCGCCACCCTGGTCCTGTTCGGGCCTGGCCGGCGCTTCTTTGTCCGCGGCCTGCCCGGCCTGGTGCGCGGCCACCCGGACATGAACGCCCTGGTGGCGCTTGGCGCCGGCGCCGCCTACCTGTTCTCCCTGGTCGCGACGCTGGTGCCGCACTGGCTCCCGGCCGGTGCGGCCCATGTCTATTTCGAGGCCTCGGTCCTCATCGTCACCCTGATCCTGCTCGGCCGCAGCCTGGAGGCGCGGGCCCGGGGCCGCACCGGCGCGGCGGTGGCGCGCCTCGTCGGCCTCGCGCCGAAGACCGCGCTCGCCTTGCGGGACGGCGCCGAGACCGAGGTGCCGGTGGCCGACCTCGCGGTCGGCGACCACGTCCGCGTCCGCCCCGGCGAACGCCTGCCGGCGGATGGACGGGTGATCGAGGGCGCCTCCCGCATCGACGAGAGCATGCTCACCGGGGAGCCGGTACCGGTGGCGAAGGGGCCGGGCGATCCCGTCACCGGTGGCACCGTCAACGGCACCGGCGCCCTGATCGTCCGGGTCGAGCGGGTCGGCGCCGACACGGCGCTGGCCCAGATCGTCCGCATGGTCGAGGCGGCGCAAGGAGCGAAGCTCCCGATCCAGGCGCTGGCCGACCGGGTCACCGCGTGGTTCGTGCCGGCGGTGCTGGCGCTCGCCCTCCTGACGGCCCTCACCTGGCTCGCCCTCGCGCCGCCGCCCGCCCTCGGCCCCGCCCTGGTCCATGCCGTCGCGGTGCTGATCATCGCCTGCCCCTGCGCTATGGGGCTCGCCACCCCGACCTCGATCATGGTCGGCACCGGCCGGGCGGCGGAACGCGGCATCCTGTTTCGCAGCGGCGCCGGCCTGCAGTCCCTGGAGGAGGTGCGCGTCGTCGCCTTCGACAAGACCGGCACCCTGACGGAGGGCCGCCCGACCCTCACCGACCTGATCCCGGCCCCCGGCTTCGACGCCGACGACGTGCTGGCCCTGGCCGCCGCCCTCGAAACCCGCTCCGAGCACCCGATCGGCCGCGCCATCGTGGCGGCGGCCGCCGACCAGGGCCTGGACCTGCCGCCGGTGAGCGCGTTCGCGGCGGTGCCGGGCCACGGCATCACCGGCCGCGTCGGGGACCGCACGGTCGCCATCGGCGCCGCCCGTCACCTCGCGGGCCTCGATCTCTCGGGGCTCGCGCCCCAGGCCGAGCGCCTGGCGATGGAGGGACGCTCCCCGCTCTACCTCGCCCTCGACGGCGTTCCGGCGGCCTTGCTGGCGGTGTCCGATCCGATCAAGCCCGGCGCCGCCGCTGCCGTGCGGGCGCTCATCGACCAGGGCCTCGCCGTCGCCCTCGTCACCGGCGACGACCGCCGCACCGCCGAGGGCGTCGCACGCAGCCTCGGCATCGCCACGGTGCTCGCCGAGGTGCTGCCTGCCGGCAAACGCGACGCCGTCCGGGCTTTGCGCGAGGCGCACGGTCCGGTCGCCTTCGTGGGCGACGGCATCAACGACGCCCCGGCGCTTGCCGAGGCCGATGCGGGCCTGGCGCTGGGCACCGGCACCGATGTGGCGGTGGAGAGCGCCGACGTGGTGCTGATGGCCGGCGATCCCGCCACCGTCGCCGAGGCGCTGCGTCTGTCGCGGGCGGTGATGCGCAACATCCGCCAGAACCTGTTCTGGGCCTTCGCCTACAACGTGGCGCTGATCCCGGTGGCGGCGGGCGTGTTGCGGGCGGTCGGCGGGCCGTCCCTGTCGCCGGTGCTGGCGGCGGGCGCCATGGCCCTGTCGAGCGTGTTCGTGGTGGGGAACGCGCTGCGGTTGCGACGGGTCTGAGCGGCGCGCCATCGCTGTCCGCCCGGAGGCGAACGTATCCGTGCCGGGACCGCGCATCGTCTCCAGCTTGACCGTGGACGTCCGGGCGATCAATCATGCCTTAAGTCCCGTCTGCCAGGGTCATCCGGGATCGATGGGACGTGACGATCACCTGCAATGCGCGCGAGCACTGGGTTGCAACCTGCAACTGACCTTTGTTCGCCCCCGGTTCCCGGGGCGGAAGCCTTGGCGGCGTTCCTCGAACGCGTCCGAGGTGCCTTCGCCGTTCATGCCGTCCTCCTGCTCGGCTCCCAATACGGCCCCCAAGACGGCCCCCAAGACGGCTCCCATTCCGGCCCGCCCCTGGCGGCGGCCGGCGTGGGCGTCCCGGAGGCCCTCGTCGATCTCTGCCGGGCCGCATCGGTCGAGGAATCGGAAGACGGTCTTCGCGTCGTCGCCGATCTGCGCACCGCCGTGCGGTGGCGCACTCACCCGGCGGTCACCGGCGTGCCGGGCTGCCGGTTCCTGGCGATCCACGCCCTCGGCCCCGGATCGGGCGTCCTCGCCCTCGTCGACCGTGCGCCCCGCCGCCTGACCCTCGCCCAGCGCCGGCGCCTCGCCGATTTCGCCGCCGCCGCGGAGTCCCTCGCCCGGGCAACCCTGGGCTTTCGCGAGGCCCTCGCCCGTCAGGAACTGGCGCTGGTGCAGAGCCGCAAGATCTTCGACCGCGCCTCGGCGGCGGCGCGGATCGGGGTGTGGGAATGCGGCCTGCCGGACGAGGCCCTGACCTGGACCGATCAGGTCTACGCGATGTTCGACCTGCCGCGCGGCGCAACCCTCGACCGGGACAGGATCGTCGCCTGCTACGCGCCCGAATCCCGCGAGGCGCTGGCCGCGGCCCGCAGCCGCGCCATCGCCGAACGGGGCGGCTTCACCCTCGATGCCGAGATCGTCAGCTTCACCGGCCGCCGCCGCTGGATCCGCATCACCGCCCTGGTCGAGTGCGAGGGCGGGATGCCGGTGCGGATCTTCGGGATGAAGCAGGACATCACCGAGGAGAAGCTGCTCGCCGACCGGACCCGCTACCTCGCCGAGTTCGACGCCATGACGGGGCTCGCCAACCGGGCGACGTTCCAGGACCGGTTCGCCGCGCTCGACCGGCCCCCGCCCGGCCGGGCCCCTTTCGGCGCCCTGCTGCTCATCGATCTCGACGGGTTCAAGCCGGTCAACGACACGTTCGGGCACGCCGCCGGCGATGCCTGCCTGGTCGAGGTCGCGGCCCGGCTGCGCCTGTCGTGCCGCGACGACGACCTCGTCGCCCGGATCGGCGGCGACGAATTCGCGATCCTGCTCGCCACCACGGCCCCCGGCATCGCCGAGGAGGTGGCGGCCCGCCTCATCGCCGCCCTGAGCCGGCCGATGACCTGGGCCGGCCGGGCCTTCACGATCGGCGCCTCGATCGGCATCGCCCGCACCGACGGCCGCCCCTCCGCCGACCTCTTCGTGGCGGCGGATGCGGCGCTCTACGCGGCGAAGGCGGAGGGGCGCGGGCGGTTCCGGGTGGCGGATGCCGAGGGGGGCGGGCTGCGAGAGGCGGCGCGGCGCGCGTGACCGGGGATCAGGCCCGGATCGCCGCGAGCCCCTTCCAGTCGAACACGATGCCGTGGCCCGGCCGGTCCGGCGCCACCGCGAACCCGTCCTCGATCGCCAGTGGCTCGGCGATGTAGGCGTCGAGCCCGAAGCCGTGTGCCTCCAGGTAGGAGCGGTTGGGTACGGCGGCGAGCAGGTGCACCGTGACGTCGTGCGCGCCGTGGGATGTGACCGGCAGGTTGAAGGCCTCGGCGAGGTGCGCGATCTTCATGAACGGTGTGACGCCGCCGCAATTCGTCACGTCGGGCTCCGGATAGGTGACGCCGCCGGCCGCGATCAACTGCTTGAAGTCCCACAACGAGCGCAGGTTCTCGCCCGCGGCGATCGGCAGCCCGCCCTCGCGCACGACGCGCGCTTGCCCGGCGACGTCGTCGGGGATCACCGGCTCCTCCAGCCAGGTCAGGTCGAAGGGCCGGAGCGCGCGGGCGGCGCGGATGGCCTCGTCGGCGCTCCAGCGCATGTTGGCGTCGACCATCAGCGGGAACCCGTCGCCGAGATGCCCGCGCATCGCCCGCACCCGCTCGATATCCTCGGACAGCCGCTCGCGCCCCACCTTCATCTTGATGGCGCGGAACCCTTTCTTCAGGTTGTCGTCGGTCTGGCGCAGCAGCCGGTCGAGCGGCAGCTGAAGGTCGATGCCGCCGGCATAGACCCGCACGCGCGGATCGTGGCCCCCGAGCAGCGTCCAGAGCGGCTGGGCGAGGCGCTTCGCCTTCAGGTCCCACAACGCCATGTCGAGGGCCGACTGGGCGAGCACCGCCGGCCCGCCGCGGCCGCCGTAATGCTGGCCCCACCAGATCCGCTGCCACAGATGCGCGATCCGGTCGGCCTCCTGGCCCACGATCTGGTCGGGAATGTCGCGCCGCAGGATCGCGTCGATGGCGGCGCCGTTGCGACCGCAGGTATAGGTATAGCCGGTGCCCTCCGCCCCGTCGGCATCCCGCAGGCGGACGGTGTTGAGCTCGAAGGCCGGCATGTCGCCGTGCATGCTGTCGCTGAGGGTGACCGACAGCTTCACGCGGTAATACCCGGCCTCCAGCGAGACGATGCGGGCCATGGCGCTCCTCCCTTTTGTGCGGCTCGTCGGCCGCTTATCGACAGGTCACTGTCGTGTTACGGGCATCGTATGGGAACGGGCCGCCGGATCGTCAAGACGTCATCGTGGTGTCTTGTTCGGGAACGCCAGGCGATTATTATGACGGGAGTTTCCTGATTTGCCGGAGCGTCGCCCGGGGGTGACCCTGTGGCGCGCAATATAATCACGTCAGGCTTATACCTTGTGTTGACTGTCTCCGAATTGCGCCGCGCCCCGTCCCGTGCTGATATGCCGGGAAAGCCGCCCGATCACAGGGGCGGATGGGAGGAACGGATCGATGAAGCGAGTGATCGCGGGGGCGTTGTCGATGGGCGCGCTGATTATGGCAGCGCTGCCGGCCGTCGCGCAGGACAACAAGACGCTCACCGTCTGGTTCAGCAAGGGCTTCTACCGCTCCGAGGACGAGTCGCTCTGGGCGACGATCAAGAAGTTCGAGCAGAAGACCGGGATCAAGGTCGAGCTGTCGCAATACGCGATCCAGGACATGATCCCCAAGACCGTGGCGGCGCTCGATTCCGGCTCGCCACCGGATGTCGGCTATTCCGACACCTACAACAACCAGGCCGCCGGCAAGTGGGCCTATGAGGGCAAGCTCGAGGACCTGACCGACGTCCTCCAGCCGATGATGCCGCGCTTCGCGCCGCAGACCGTCGAGCACGTGCTGCTCATGAACGGCCAGACCGGCAAGAAGGCCTATTACGGCTTCCCGCTCAAGCGCCAGACCCTCCACACCGAGATCTGGGGCGACATGCTGGAGAAGGCCGGCTTCAAGCAGGCCGACATCCCGCAGACATGGTCGGATTACTGGGCGTTCTGGTGCGACAAGGTCCAGCCGGCCTACCGCAAGGCCTCGGGCACCCGCGCCTACGGCATCGGCGCGCCGATGGGCGTGGAATCGACCGACAGCTTCCAGTCCTTCTACGCCTTCATGGACGCCTACGACGCCAAGCTCGTCGACAAGGACGGCAAGCTGACCGTCGACGATCCGAAGACCCGCGAGGGCGTGGTCAAGGCGCTCAAGGACTACACCGACCCCTACATCAAGGGCTGCGTGCCGCCGTCGGCCACGACCTGGAAGGACCCCGACAACAACGTCGCCTTCCACAACCGCACCACGGTGATGACGCACAACTTCACCATCTCGATCGCCGCGAAGTGGTACGAGGACAGCGTCAACCCGAACAACACGCCCGAGCAGCGCGAGGCCTCGAAGAAGGCCTACGAGGAGACCATCATCACCGCGCCGTTCCCGAACCGGCCGGACGGCAAGCCGATGACCTACCGCGCCGACGTGAAGCAGGGCGTGGTCTTCTCGGGCGCCAAGAACAAGGCGGCGGCCAAGGAATTCGTAAAATTCATCATGGAGGAGGACAACCTCCGTCCCTACGTCGAGGGCGCGATCGGCCGCTGGTTCCCGGTCACCACCGCGTCGATCGAGAGCCCGTTCTGGCAGGCCGACAAGCACCGCAAGGCGGTCTACAACCAGTTCAAGTCCGGCACCGAGCCGTTCGACTACGTGAAGAACTACAAGTTCACGCTGGTCAACAACGAGAACGTCTTCGCCAAGGCGATGAACCGGGTGGTGAGCGAGAAGGTCCCGGTCGAGAAGGCCGCCGACGAGATGCTGGCCCGCATCAAGCAGATCGCCGGGCAGTAACCGCCGGGGAAATACCGGAACAAGCAGGGCTGTCCGGAGACGGAAAAGGCGCAGGTCCCCCCTCTCCCGTGTGGGAGAGGGGCCGGGGGTGAGGGTGGCGACGGTTCCGCAATGAGCCTGAACTGTCGAGCTGCGCGGCTCGACACTCAGCGCTTCACGCGGAAGCCGAGCCACCCTCACCCCTACCCCTCTCCCACACGGGAGAGGGGATCCCGCGCCTTTTTCTTCGAAGGAAGGTCTCCAGGCAGCCCCGCGGAACAAGAGGAGAGGCACACGTGCCTCAACCCACACCATCCAGAGCGGGGTCCGATCGCGTGGCGCTCGGGGCCCGCTCTCGGCATTCGCGTACCCCCATCCCGGCCTCATCGAGGAGACCGACCATGTCCGCAACGGTCGCTGAGGCAGCGCCGGTCGCCGCGGCCCAGCCCTTCCGCCTGACCTCGTGGCAGGCCTGGGGGCTGATCCTGATCGCGCCCTACCTGCTCATCTTCCTGTTCTTCGTCATCTATCCGATCGGCTACGGCCTGTGGCTGGCGCGCAGCCCCGCGAGCTACGTACACCTGGCGGAAGACCCGATCTTCGCCCGCGCCGTCGTCAACACGCTGATCTTCCTGATCGTCGGCATCAACGTGAAGATGGCGATCGCGCTCGTGCTGTCGGGCTTCTTCACCAACGAGCGGAAGTGGATCCGCTGGCTGTCGGTGCTGTTCATCCTGCCCTGGGCGGTGCCGTCGATCCCGACCATCCTGTCGGTGCGGTTCATGCTGAACCCCGAATGGGGCATCGTGAACTCGCTGATCTTCCGGCTGACCGGCGATGACGGCCCGAACTGGCTCAACGACCCGAGCCTCGCGCTGACGCTCGCCATCGGCGTCCATATCTGGAAGTCGCTGCCGTTCTGGACGCTGATCCTGCTCGCCGGGCGGCTCGCCATCTCGGCCGACCTCTACGAGGCGGCGTCCGTCGACGGCGCCACCAAGTGGCAGAAGTTCCTGCACGTCACCTGGCCGTCGATGCGGACGCTCTACGTGACCTGCACCATCCTGTCGATGATCTGGACGCTGGGCGACTTCAACTCGGTCTACCTGCTCACCGGCGGCGGTCCCGCCGACCTCACCCACGTGCTGGCGACCCTCGGCATCCGGTATCTCCGCCTCGATCAGGTCGATGCCTCGATGGCGGCGGTGGTCTGCGCGATGCCCTTCGTGCTGCCGCTGGTCTACGTGCTGATGAAGAGGCTCTCGAAATGAGCACGACCCTGACAGCCCGCGCGACGCCGTCCGCCGAGGAGCGCTCCGCCGCCCGCACCAACTGGCTGCGCGCGGCCGGCACGGAGGCCAAGCTCCTCCTCATCGGCATCCCGGTCCTGCTCTGGACCGTGATCCCGATCTACCACCTCGTCCTGTTCGCGATCTCGCCCAAGCAGGACGCGATGTCGGGGGCTTTGTTCCCGGCCCACCCGACGCTGCAGAACTTTAGAATCGTGTTCGGGCAGCAGCACTACTTCCTGTCGAACTTCTGGCAGCAATTCTGGAACTCGGCGGTCATCGCCTTCGCGACCGGCGTGCTGACGCTGTTCGTCGCCACCGCGGCGGCCTTCGCGATCAGCCGCCTGAAGGTGAAGGGCGGCCGGACCGTGATGAACATGGCGCTGTTCACCTACTTCATCCCGGCCGCGTTCCTGGCCGTGCCGATGTACAAGACGATGGGAGCGTACGGGCTGCTGAACAGCAAGTGGGCCCTGATCCTCGCGATGGTGACGATCGCCAGCCCCTACGCGATCTGGGTGCTGAAGCAGGCCTCCGACAAGCTGCCGGTGGAACTCGACGAAGCCGCGATCATGGACGGCGCCTCGCCGCCCCAGCTCTTCCGCTTCGTCTACCTGCCGCTGATGGTCCCGTCCCTGGTCGCGATCGGCGTCTACGCGCTGCTGCTCGCCTGGAACGAGTACCTGTTCGCCTTCCTGCTCCTCTCCCGCGACACCGACGTGACCCTGCCGGTGGCCCTGGGCAGCTTCCTGGCGGCGGATGACTCGCCGTGGGAGCTGCTGATGACCACCGGGTTGATCTACGCCATGCCGCCTGCCGCGATTTATTATGTGTTCAAGCGGTATATGGTGGGTGGGTTGACGGCTGGGGCGGTGAAGAGCTGACGGCTGGCATCCAGCCAATTTGGGATCTCGTACCAGCCATGGTCGAAGTGATCGTGGCTGGTTTCCCCTTTCATCATGTAGAATAAAATGCTATGTCAGTTTTGTATATGCGCGGCGGAGTGACATCCGCAGGCACGGTTCTCGCCTTATAGTCGAGTTCGGGGTACGGTGCTCTACAAAAAATCAGATGAACTACTTGATTTTAAAAAATTATTTAAAGGAATAGATGTTATCAATATTGGCACATTTTAGTAAACTAATCGCGCCTGAAATTGGCAATCGATTCAACATTAATTGTTTAAATACAAACGAAAACTACGTATAGCCGATCGCAAAGGGTTCAAAATGGCGGCTTTTTGTATAATTTTTTTCTTATTCGCGACCAAAATAGAGTGGGATTTATCGTTATCGAGCGAAGCTAATCAATAGAAAGATTTATTTCTGCGCGCATTTCGTTTAGTTGTTTTACAATTTGATCGGCCATTTCTCTCGCATTAGTGAAGGTTGCTGGCCATCCATCGAGAGATGACGATGCGGCTGCGACGACTTCGTCAGGGCGCAGCCTCTTCGCGCCAATATCGTTCTGAACAAGTTCTATGTGCTCTGGGCTTATCCACGCATACTGTCTCATTGTTTCAACAATAAATTTTTGCCACTCAATGTCATCATCACGATCAGGCCATGAGGACACATCACAAATTTGATAGCCTTGACTTAAGAATGTCGCAACGATAAACGTTGCGCACGTCAGCCCTTTGCCTGCTGGCGGGGCAACATATGTTCCATCTGGCTCAAAGCAGAGCATATCGGAGTCTATGCCATAGGAAATTTCTCCGGCATGCCGCATCATATTGGCAAATACCGCCGCTAGAACGGATTTATTGACTTTATCTAAATCAATATCCGACCAAATGTATTCGCCACCGGGCGCTTCGAGTTTCAGTCTTGCGTGCCAAGCTAAGTGTATTAATTTTGTCTCCTCGCCATCTAGTTGAAAAATTATCCCGCAATGGCTCCTTGGAGGATCGGTCAAGCATATTGCGACGCCAAGCCGATCAACTTCGCTGAACGGCTTCTCTGTTGAAGTGAAAAATCTGGCCAAAGTCAAAGGCCTCTCATAAGCTTATCAGCGTCAAATCCTCTTGCCGAGAGTTCAGATTTGGCGCGTGTTATAAAATATGACCACTCTGTAATTCTCGATCTAATGCTGTACGTCGTTCGCGAATAGGCGACGAGCATCTCGGGGCTCATTTCCGATGTTTCCAAAGTTTGTAGAATAATATTTATCATTTCATAATCATGTTTTTTCATTAACGAATTTAAGCCATTGATAATTTTTATCAAATCTTCAGAGTTTGTATAATTTTTATCCGACCCTTGTAGCTCAAAAAACCATTTAATTTCTTCTTTATCAATCGATGGGCTGGTTTTATTTGAAATATTAGTCAATCTGCTAGGGGGGGCCTGTCGCCAAATCCGTCGGGCGACACCTCCTGAATATGTATGATGACGGTGGTCGTGCTTAATTCTCCACTTGGAACCTGTAAATAAACGTCCTCCGGAAAAAACTTTCCGAGTAAGGGGAACATCGAATTGAGTAGTGTCAACCGTTAATATGGTAGCCCACATTTCTGTAATGAGATTGGATATGTCAATCTCTGGCAGAGCAGATTTGGTGATTTCATCAGCTTGCACTTGCCCATAGCTATAAAATTCATCGATTTCCCACGATGAGTGACGGGCGGAGCGCTGTGTGTAGGCGATCTGAAATGCACCATCTGAACGCTCTTCCTGCCTCACAATGGTATTCATCGAGTTGGCCAAGGACATTGCTGCTACTCACTTCCTTTCGTGTTTCGTCGAAAACTTCGCAGTCAATTAGAAATCCGATTTGCGCATCAGTTTCGTTTTCTGCCAATCCATAACGAAGCTTGAGGCTTCCGCGTTCCAGTGATATAACTGCTTCTGCGGCGTATTGTAGTACCTCCGATGTTGGGGCTGCAGATAGTATGCCTACAGCGTGAGGAGTAATTAACTCCTTCCACTCAACGTTGTCCAGTCCAATCGTTTCTCGGACGATGAGATTTTGGTATCTCAGCGCAATTCTCGTGATAATTTGTGTATTATAAACATCTCTTAGTGAGTTGAATGCGTGGTCGACATATTCGCGGAAGTCCTCCCATTTAGTATAAGAAGAAGTTGATACGTGAAGCGCATCGTGTGTTAATGCTATGTTGGTACGATTATCTACTGTAGAAAAATCATATATTTTTTGATCCTTTTTTCCTTCCCGAACTTCGACATCCGGAAATTTGCTTGCAACCGCCTTTTGAAAAGCTACGGGAACCTGCTGCTCGAACTCTAGCAAGCGGGGAAATAGGATCTGTACGGCTGCGACGACCAACGGTGCAGCTTCGTAGGCCACACGTTCCCTATCTGGGAGCTGCATGTGACATCCCTCCTCGATTTTCCAATATGCACGGTAACTCTGACGAGCTACGAGTGTCCACAATTCCCATCAAAGACTCCTTAACACCTAAGGAGGTTACTAATCGAAGCTTGAACTCTGGGTTGTAGAAAATAGGTATGGCGCACGCCGAGACGAGGTGGCCAAGCGACGCAGCATAGTTTCTCGTGATCAACCAAGCGTAGAATTGAACAGGACGCATGCTGAATAATACATATTATGATTTTTATTATTTAAAATAATAAGTTTAAATAGATGTTATTTGATGTTTAATAAATAACCAATAATTCATAGAGCGGCAGTAACGTATGTAGAACGATAAACATATATATTGATAAAATCTCCTAGACGACAGGTAATTTTAAGATTATTATCGTATTCAAGAAATGCAACTAATCTATTATTTAAAAAATACCGTGGCTGGAAAAGCCACGGTACATCACGAACTAAGCCACCGCCGCCACACCCCCCGGCATCAACCTTCCCTCCTCCACCGCATGACACGCCACCCCATCCCGGAACACCGGCACCTCCGCCTTGCACCGCTCATTCGCGAACGGGCAGCGCGGGTGGAAGGTGCAGCCTGACGGCGGGTTGATCGGGTTCGGGATCTCGCCCTGCACCGGCACCCGCTGCCGTCCGACATGCGCAAGGTCGGGGACCGCGTCGAGGAGCATGCGGGTGTAGGGGTGCTTCGGGGCGGTGAAGAGCTCGCGGCCGCCGCCGATCTCGACGATGCGGCCGAGATACATCACGCCGATGCGGTTCGCCATGTGGCGCACCACGGCGAGGTTGTGGCTGATGAACAGGTAGGTCAGGCCGAGCCGGTCCTGGAGGTCGCGCATCAGGTTCAGGATCTGGGCCTGGACCGAGACGTCGAGGGCCGAGGTCGGCTCGTCGGCGACCAGGAACTCGGCCTCGGAGGCGAGCGCCCGCGCGATGGCGATGCGCTGGCGCTGGCCGCCCGAGAAGGCGTGGGGGTAGCGCTTGCCGTCGTCGGGATGCAGGCCGACCAGGGTCAGCAGCTCGCCGACCCTCGCTTGAATCTCGCGCTCGCCGCTGAGGAGCCCGAAGGCGCGGATCGGCTCGGAGACGATCCGGTCGACCCGCCAGCGCGGGTTCATCGAGGCGTAGGGGTCCTGGAAGATCATCTGGATGCGCCGGCGCAACTGCCGCCGCTCGGCGGCCTGGCGCGGGTCGGTCATCGAGATGCCGGCAATCGACACCTCGCCGTCGGAGGGCGGCATCAGGCCGACCACCATGCGGGCGACCGTCGACTTGCCGGAGCCGGATTCGCCGACGATCGCCAGGGTCTCGCCCTTGGCGACCGAGAACGAGACGTGGTCGACGGCGCGCAGGTACTGGCGCGGCTGGCGCTCGATCACCCGGTTGAGCCAGGGGCGCGAGACATCGAACAGGCGGCGCAGGTCGCGGACCTGCACGTAGTCGGGCTGGGGCGTGATCACGGGCTTCAAGGCGATGTGGGGCTTCATGCGGCGGCCTGTCCGGTCGCGTCGTAGAGGTGGCAGGCGACCCGGTGCGAGCCGACCGTCAGGGGCTCGGGCCGGTCGACCGTGCAGCGGGCGAACACCTTCGGGCAGCGCGGGTTGAAGGCGCAGCCGGGCGGGATCGCCGAGAGCCGCGGCATCGCGCCGGGAATCTGGGCCAGCCGATCGGCCTCGTGCGACAGGGAGGGAATCGCCCCCATCAGGCCCTTGGCGTAGGGGTGGAGCGGATCGCCCACCACCGCCGCCACCGGGCCGATCTCGGCGACGCGGCCGGCATACATCACCGCCACCCGGTCGGCGGCCTCGGCGATCACCCCCATGTCGTGGGTGATCAGCATCACGGCGGTGCCGTGGTCGCGCCCGAGGCGCTTCAGCAGCGTGATGATCTGGGCCTGGACCGAGACGTCGAGCGCCGTCGTCGGCTCATCCGCAATGATCAGCTCCGGCTCGGCGGCGAGCGCGAGCGCGATGACGACGCGCTGGCGCATGCCGCCGGAGAATTCGTGCGGGAAGCCGTCGATCCGCCGCTCCGGCGCCGGGATGCCGACCTCGGCGAGCAGGTCGATCGCCCGCTGGCGGGCGGCCTTGGCCGAGAGATCGGTGTGGGTGCGGATCGTCTCCTCGATCTGCCGGCCGACCCGGTAGAGCGGGTTGAGGCTGGTCAGCGGGTCCTGGAAGATCATGCCGATGCGCCGGCCGCGGACCTTGCGCATCGCCTCGGGTGAGAGGTTGTCGATGCGCTCGCCGTTGAGGCGGATCTCGCCGCCGGCGATGCGGCCGGGCGGGTCGATCAGGCCGATCACCGCCGAGCCGGTCACCGACTTGCCGGCGCCGGATTCGCCGACGACGCCGAGCACCTCGCCGCGGTTGATCTCGAAGGAGACGCCGTCGAGCGCGGTCAGCACGCCGCGGCGGGTGGCGAACTCGACCCGCAGGTCGCGCACCGAGAGGACGGGTTGGGTCATGTCGGTCATTGCAGCTTGGGGTTCAGGGCGTCGCGCAGCCAGTCGCCCAGCAGGTTGATCGCCAGGACGAGGCCGGCCAGTGCCAGGCCCGGAAAGGCGACGATCCACCACTCGCCCGAGAACAGGAAGCGGTTGCCGGTGCGGATGAGCGTGCCCAGCGACGGCATCGTCTCCGGCAGGCCGGTGCCGAGGAAGGAGAGCGTCGCCTCGGTGATGATGGCGAGCGCCAGGTTGATGGTGGCGATGACGAAGACCGGGCCGGTGACGTTCGGCAGGATGTGGCGGGTGAGGATCACCGGCGCCGACAGGCCGATGAGCCGGCCGGCCTGGACGTAATCCTTGTTCTTCTCGACCATCACCGAGCCGCGCACGGTGCGGGCATACTGCACCCAGAACGACAGGCCGATCGCCACGACGATGAGCGCGATCTGCGCATCCGCCTCCATGTGGCCGCCGGCCACCGCCTTGGCGACGCCGTCGACGATGAGCGCGATCAGGATCGCCGGGAAGGTCAGCTGCACGTCGGCGACGCGCATGATGATGGTGTCGACAAAGCCGCCGGCATAGCCGGCGATGAGCCCCAGGCCGATGCCGATGAAGCCCGAGAGCAGCACGCCGAGCACGCCGACGAGGAGCGACAGGCGCATGCCGTAGAACACCGCCGAGAGCACGTCGCGGCCCTGGTCGTCGGTGCCGATCAGGAACGGCGCCTGGCCGTCGGCGTACCAGAGCGGCGGCAGGCTCGCGTTCATCAGCTCGAGCTGGGCCGGGTCGTAGGGGTTCTGCGGCGAGATGACGGGGGCGAGCAGCGCGAGCGCGACGAACAGGACCGTGGCGAAGAACGCCGCCATCGCGAGCTTCGAGCGCTTGAAGCTGGCGAAGAGATCCGAATCGAGGAAGCGCGCGAGGCGCGACGGCGGCGCTGCGGCGGGAAGGGCGGGGGAGGCCATGGGCTTCAAACAATCCTCACGTCGCCCGCCGCACCGAGAGGCGCAGGCGCGGATCGACGATGGTGTAGAGGAGATCGACCACGAGGTTGATCGTCACGAAGATGAGGGCGACCAGCAGCAGGTAGGCGGCCATGATCGGCACGTCGACGTTCTGTACCGCCTGCACGAAGAGCAGGCCCATGCCGGGCCACTGGAACACCGTTTCGGTGATGATCGAGAAGGCGATGATCGAGCCGAGCTGAAGGCCTGCGACCGTGATGACCGGGACCAGCGTGTTCTTCAGCGCGTGGCCGAAATGGATCGAGCGCGTGGTGAGGCCCCGGGCGCGGGCGAAGCGGATGTAGTCGGTGCGTAGGACCTCCAGCATCTCGGCCCGGACGAGGCGCATGATCAGCGTCATCTGGAACAGCCCCAGCGTGATCGAGGGCAGGATCAGGGCCTTCCAGCCCGACACCGTCAGGAAGCCGGTGGTCCACCAGCCGATCCGCACCGTGTCGCCGCGGCCGTAGGACGGCAGCCAGCCGAGGGTGACCGAGAACAGGAAGATGAGCAGGATGCCGATCAGGAAGGTCGGCAGCGAGACGCCGATCAGCGAGATGGCCTGGACGAGCTTGGCGCCGACGCTGTCGCGGCGGAGCGCCGAATAGACCCCCATCAGGATGCCGGCGGTGAGCGCGAACAGGGTGGCGCAGAGCGCGAGTTCGAGCGTCGCGGGCATGCGCTCGGCGAGCAAGGTCGAGACCGGCTGGCGGAACTGGTACGAGTTGCCGAACTGGCCGCGCACGGCGTTGCCGGCATAGCGGGCGAACTGCACCAGCACCGGATCGTCGAGGCCGAGGCTCTGGCGGATCTGCAACCGCTCGGCATAGGGCGTATCGGGTGCCACGAGCTGGTTCACCGGATCGCCGGCGAAGCGGAACATCGCGAAGGCGATCAGCCCGACCGCCAGCAGCACCCCGATGGATTGCAGCAGGCGGCGGAGAATGAAGGCGAGCATGAGGGGGTTCTTGTGTTCTGGTGTGGTCCGAGAGGCCTCGGAGTTCGAACGCGAAGGATGCGGGACGGCTAACGCATTCTTCCGTCAACAAAAAAGGCACAGGGATCTCCTCTCCCCGCGGGCGGGGAGAGGCCTTCGCACCCCTCGTCGGGTGCGAAGGGAGCCCGAAGGGCGAGGGTGAGGGGGGGGGGCCCGGAGGAGCCTCATTCGGCACCTCCCCCTCACCCTCCGCTGCCGCCTCGTCTCGCCCCCGACAAGGGGGGCTCGACCCTCTCCCCGCCCACGGGGAGAGGGGATGCGCGGCCCGGTCGCCCTGTGATTCAGGCGCCGCTTACGGCTCCTTCGACACCCAGTACAGCATCATCTGGTTGTCGGCCCGCGGCACCAGCTTGACCTTCTTCGACACGCCCCAGGCCAGCGCCTGCTGGTGGAGCGGGATGTAGCCCCAGTCGTTCATCACGATCTCGTAGGCCTGCTTGATCATCTGGTTGCGGGCCGCCTGGTCGGTCTCGCGCTCGATCTTGTCGGCGAGCGCATCCACCTTCGGGTTGCAGTAATTCCCGAGATTGGTGGTGCCGCGCGGCGAGGCCTTGTCGGTGCGGCAGCCGGCGATCTCGTACAGGATGTTGTGCGAGTCCATCGACGACGGCGTCCACCCCAGCATGTAGAACGAGGTGTCGAAGGCGGGCTTGAGGATCTTGGCGAAGTACTTCGCCTTGGGCTGGGCGATCAGGTTCACCTTGACGCCGACGCGGGCGAGCATCGAGGTCACGGCCTGGCAGATCGCCTCGTCGTTGACGTAGCGGTCGTTCGGGCAGTCGAGGGGCACCTCGAAGCCGTTCGGGTAGCCGGCTTCCGCCAGCAGGGCCTTGGCCTTGGCCGGGTCGTAGGCCGGGCGCTTGAAGTCACCGGCCAGCGGGAAGAGCGGCGGGGCGATCAGCAGGGCGGCCGCGGTGGCCTGCCCGCGCATCACGCGCTTGACGATCGCATCCTCGTCGATGGCGCGGAAGAACGCCTCGCGCACCCGCACATCCTTGAACGGGTTCTTGCCCTTGACGTTGGAGCCGCGCAGCTCGTCGCTGGTCTGGTCCATGCCGAGATAGATCGTGCGCAGCTCGGGGGCGTTCACCACCACGGCGTTGTTGCTCGAACTGACGCGGCTCTGGTCCTGGAGCGGGACCGGGTCGATCCAGTCGACCTCGCCCGAGATCAGCGCGGCGACGCGGGTGGCGTCGTTGCTGATGGTGGTGAAGACCGCCTCATCGAGGTTCGACTCGACCTTGCCCCAGTAGCCGTCGAACTTCTTGAACACCGTGCGCACGCCGGGCTGGTGCTCGGTGATGACGAACGGGCCGGTGCCGTTCTCGTGGAGCGCGGCGTAGCTCGGGGCCGTCGCGGCGACCGGGGTGGGCTTCAGCGCATCGTGCTTCTCGGCCCAGGTCTTCGACATGATGTACCAGTTGCCGAACTGGTACAGGGCGATCGGGTTGGGGTTCTTCAGCACCATGTCGACGGTGTGGTCGTCCACCTTCACGAAGGTGGCGTCCGCCGGAACGTTGGTCTGGAAGTTGGAGCCCGGCGCCCGCACGCGCTCGGCGGAGAAGATCACGTCGTCGGCGGTGAAGGGCGAGCCGTCGTGGAACTTGACGTTCTTGCGCAGGTGGAAGCGGTAGCGGGTCGGCTCCGGGGTCTCCCAGGATTCGGCGAGGCCCGGGACCAGCTTCAGGTCCTTGTCGCGGGTGACGAGCGATTCGTAGACCGCGCCGTGCGCCGCGATCGTGAACGTTTCCTTGAGGGTGTACGGGTCGAGGGACTTGAGGTCGCCCTGGAAGGCGAACCGGAAGGTGTTGGCGGCCGCGGCCGGCGCGGCGCCGGCGATCGCCACGAGGGCGGTGGCGGCGAGGCTGGCCAGCAGCGGACGGAACTTCACAGGCGACATCGACGAGGACACTCCGCGGGGGCGAAAGGGGCGTTCAAGCGCGTTAGAGCATCTTCCGACGCCGCAGGCGACGGCGGAATGATGAAAAATGATGCACCGTCCCGGCCTTTCCGGCCAGGGGCCGAGGCGCTGTGGAACGATCGTGCGGCTCTAACAAGTCCCGGGCCAACCGGGCCGGCGCCATGCGCCCGGCGCCGGATCCGCGACATTCGCGAGTCGCGCGAGGGAGTTGACCGCGGACCGGTCTGCCTGTTGCATCCTGCGCGTCCGTTCCCGCCCCACCATGAGCGTATTGTCACATGCCCGTCATCAACCGCGTCGCCGCCCTCTCCGACGAGATCACGGCCTGGCGCCGCGACTTCCACCAGCATCCCGAATTGCTGTTCGCCCTCGACCGCACCTCCGGCCTGGTGGCCGAGCGGCTGCGGGCCTTCGGCTGCGACGAGGTGGTGACCGGACTGGGGAAAACCGGCGTCGTCGGGGTGATCCGCGGCCGCGACACCGGCTCGGGCAAGGTGATCGGTTTGCGGGCCGACATGGACGCCCTGCCGATCGAGGAGACCAGCGGCGTTCCCCACCGCTCGACGGTGCCGGGCAAGATGCACGCCTGCGGCCATGACGGGCACACGGCGATGCTGCTCGGTGCCGCCAAGTACCTGGCCGAGACCCGCAACTTCGACGGCACGGCGATCGTCATCTTCCAGCCGGCCGAGGAGGGCGGCGGCGGTGCCGACGTGATGCTGAAGGACGGCCTGATGGAGCGCTTCGGCATCCAGGAGGTCTACGGCCTGCACAACATGCCGGGCCTGCCGCTGGGCAGCTTCGCGATCCGCCCCGGCGCGATCATGGCGGCGGCCGACCGGATCACCATCACGGTCAACGGCAAGGGCGGCCACGCGGCGGCGCCGCACAACTGCATCGATCCGGTGCTGGTCGCCTCCCACATCGTCACCGCCCTGCAATCGATCACCTCGCGGACGATCGACCCGATCGAGTCGGCGGTGATCTCGATCACCCAGGTGAAGGCCGGTGACGCCTTCAACGTGATCCCGGAATTCGCGATCCTCAACGGCACGGTGCGCACCCTCTCCGAGAGCGTCCGCGACCTGTGCGAGGCGCGCATCGCGCAGGTGGCCTCGAACGTCGCCGCCGCCTTCGGGGCGACGGCGACCGCCGATTACGGCCGCGGCTACCCGGTGACCGCCAACGATCCGGGCCGGTCGAGCTTCATGGCCGACGTCGCGGCGGAAGTCTCGGGCGAGGGCGCGGTGGAGCGCGCGGTGCAGCCGATGATGGGCGCGGAGGATTTCTCCTACATGCTGAACGCCCGGCCCGGCGCCTACATCTTCCTCGGCACCGGTCCGGGTGCGGGCCTGCACCACCCGGCCTACGACTTCAACGACCAGGCCGCGCCCTACGGCGTGTCGCTGTTCGCCCGGGTGATCGAGCGGGCGATGCCGGCGGCGTGAGAGGGGGTGCGCCGCCGGATCGCCCGGTCCGGCGGCGCGCGCTCGGTCGGGGCCTGCTCATCGGCCTTCGCCCGGGTCTCGCGTGGCACCATATGACGGCAGGCACGACGGCTCGGCGCCGTTGCCGCGAGCATCCCGGGAGCCCGATGACCCGCCTGACGTCCATCCTCGTCCTGTCCGCCACCCTCGTCTCGCCGCTCGCCTCCGCGCTCGCCCAGGGCGTGTCCCGGGCCCCGCACCGGGGCGGCGTGGATCTGGCCCAGCTCGATATCGGGCCGGTTCCCGGCCGCGATGCGGGAGCCGCCGCCAGGGCCGGCGCGACGGCCGCGGGCGCCTGCGACACCGGCGCCTGGACCGGCTACGTCGACGGCACCTCGTCGCCGCAGCAGAGCTGCTACACGACGAAGGCGTCCCCGAGGATCGAAATCCCCTTCGCGGCCAGCGTCGGCATCGGTCCGGAGAACATGGCCGATCCGTTGCCTCCCCCGGGGGATCGGACCTACATCCAGCTCGCCCAGCAGCTCATCCAGGCGCGGACGACGCAGGGCAACATGCGTCAGGAATCCGGGCTCGTCGTCAATTTCGAGAGCATGACGGGCGCCGGACCGCAGACCAACCACGGCCAGAAGGTGGCGCTCTACGTGCCCACCATCGTGCGGCCGGGCGGCGGCAACACCTGGGCGTTCAATCCGGCGCTCACCATCCTGGCCAATACAGGGGTGCAGTCCCACTACAACACCGAGATCGACATGACGAACTTCAACGGGCCGTACCTGCCCGGCGGCAAGCTCGGCAATGCGGCCTCGGTGTTCCGCACCTTCCTGGGCTTTCCGATCACCGCCGCCGAATTGTGGTCGGGCGAGGCACCTGCGCCCTCCACGGTCACCGCGACCACCCGGGCGGGCAGCCCGAGCATCACGTTCTCGGGCAAGCTCCATGTCGGCGACCGCCTCAGCGGTCCCGGCCTCGCCGGCCTCGCGACGGTCGCGGCGATCGGCGGCGACCCGGCGGCGGTCAATCAGTCCTCCGGTACCGCGACGCTCAACCAGCCCGCGACAGCGACCGGATCCAAGGTGACCCTGACGCGCGAGACCTACAACATGATCAACGGGCACCTCTATCAGGGCGCCCACCTGATCCGCGACAATACGTTCTATGACGGGACGAGCGCGATCACGAGCGTCAACATCGCCGGGTCGCATTTCAGCGGGGTCAATACCAGCCAGGGCACCATGCCTTACGCGCTCATCGCCGGTGCAGGGCAGAACCTCTGCCTCAACAGCCTCGACGGCTGCCTGTCCTATGCCGATGGGGCGCTTCGCTACGTACAGGGTGGAGCGGCCGCCCTCACCGCAACCCCAGCACGGGTGACCGCGAACGGCCTCCTCAATTCGCCCCTCGCGACGCCGGCTTCGTCCAAGGCCCCGTGCCAGGCCGGCGACTGGGCCCACGACGCCGATTTCGTCTATACCTGCGTCGCCGCCAATACCTGGAAACGCGCCGCCCTCTCGTCGTGGTGAGCGGGCGGCGCTTGGTGCGCCCTACACCTCGAACGTCACGCCCTGCGCCAGCGGCAGGGTCTTGCCGTAATTGATGGTATTGGTGGCGCGCCGCATATAGGCCTTCCACGAATCCGAGCCCGCCTCGCGGCCGCCGCCGGTCTCCTTCTCGCCGCCGAAGGCGCCGCCGATCTCGGCGCCCGACGGGCCGATATTGACGTTGGCGATGCCGCAATCGGAGCCCGAGGCCGACAGGAAGGTCTCGGCCTCCGACAGGTCCTTGGTGAAGATCGACGAGGACAGGCCGGCCGCGACCGCGTTCTGGGCGAGGATCGCCTCCTCCAGATCGCGGTAGCGGGTCACGTAGAGGATCGGCGCGAAGGTCTCGCGGCGCATCGGGCCGGCTTGCTCGGGCATCTCGACGAGGGCCGGTCGGACATAGGCCGCCGCCTCGCCGCGGATGTCGCGCAGGCGCTCGCCGCCATGGACCGTGCCGCCGATGGCGCGTGCCTCGTCGAGGGCGCGGGCCATGGCGTCGGCCGCGGCCACGTCGATCAGCGGGCCGATCAGGGTGGCGGGATCGCGCGGATCGCCGATCCGCACCGAGCCGTAGGCGGCCTTCAGGCGCGGCACGAGCGCATCGTAGACGCTGTCATGCACGAAGAGCCGCCGCAAGGTGGTGCAGCGCTGGCCGGCGGTGCCCATCGCCGCGAAGGCGATGGCGCGCAAAGCCAGGTCGAGATCGGCGGAAGGCGCCACGATAGCGGCGTTGTTGCCGCCGAGCTCCAGGATCGCCCGGGCGAAGCGGGCGGCGAGCTTCGGCGCCACCTGCCTTCCCATCGCGGTCGAGCCGGTGGCCGACACGAGAGCCACCCGCTGGTCATCGACCAGCCGCTCGCCGAGGTCCCGGCCGCCGATCAGGAGCCCGAGCAGGCCGTCGGGCGCGTCCGCACCGAAGCGCTTGACCGCCGTCATGGCGAGCGCATGGACGGCGAGGGCGGTGAGCGGAGTCTTCTCCGACGGCTTCCAGATCACCGGATCGCCGCAGACGAGGGCCAAAGCCGCGTTCCACGACCACACCGCCACGGGGAAGTTGAACGCGGAGATGACGCCGCAGACGCCGAGCGGGTGCCAGACCTCCATCATGCGGTGGTCCGGCCGCTCGGTGGCGATGGTGAGCCCGTGCAATTGCCGCGACAGGCCGACCGCGAAGTCGCAGATGTCGATCATCTCCTGGACCTCGCCGAGGCCCTCCGAGAGGATCTTGCCGGCCTCCAGGGTCACGAGCCGGCCGAGATCGTCCTTGTGGGCGCGCAGCTCCTCGGCCAGCAGCCGCACCAGCTCGCCGCGGCGCGGGCCGGGTACACGGCGCCAGGCAAGGAAGGCCTGGGCCGCATTCGCCATCACCGCCTCGGCCTCGTCGGAGGTGGTCTCGCGGACCGTCGCCACCACGCCGCCATCGACCGGCGAGCGCGCCGGGAGGCCCTCCTCTGCGAAGGCCGCGGCCGGGACGCCGAGGCGCTCCAGCAGCGCCAGGGTGTCGTCGCGGACGGACAGGATGGTGGGGGCCATGGGGCGTTCTCCCTTTCGACGAAAGACGGCCCGCCTCCTTGCGGGAGACGGGCCGGATAGAGGTCGTGACCTTACGGGATGCGCTCCCGCTTCACGGCAGAAGCGCGCTTCAAGCGGCCTTCTGCTTCGGCTGGATCAGCTTGCGGTTGATCAGCACCTCGGCGATCTGGACCGTGTTCAGCGCCGCGCCCTTGCGCAGGTTGTCCGACACGCACCAGAACGACAGGCCGTTCTCGACCGTGATGTCCTCGCGGATGCGCGAGATGTAGGTCGCGTCCTCGCCCGCCGCCTCGTGGGGGGTGATGTAGCCGCCGTTCTCGCGCTTGTCGTCGACCAGGATGCCGGGCGCCGAGCGCAGGATCTGGGTGGCTTCCTCGGCCGAGAGCGGGCGCTCGAACTCGACGTTCACCGCCTCGGAGTGGCCGATGAACACCGGCACGCGCACGCAGGTCGCCGTCAGCTTGATCTTGGGGTCGAGCATCTTCTTCGTCTCGGCCACCATCTTCCACTCTTCCTTGGTGGAGCCGTCCTCCATGAAGACGTCGATGTGCGGGATGACGTTGAAGGCGATGCGCTTGGTGAACTTCTGCATCTTGACCTCGCCGGCGGTGAACACCGCGCGGGTCTGGTTGAACAGCTCGTCCATCCCTTCCTTGCCGGCGCCGGAGACCGACTGGTAGGTCGCCACGACGACGCGCTTGATGGTGGCGGCCTCGTGCAGGGGCTTGAGGGCCACGACGAGCTGCGCGGTCGAGCAATTCGGGTTGGCGATGATGTTCTTCTTGGTGAAGCCCACCACGGCGTCGGCATTCACCTCCGGCACGATCAGCGGCACGTCGGAATCGTAGCGGAAGGCCGACGAGTTATCGATGACGACGCAGCCTTGGCTGCCGATGCGGGGCGACCATTCCTTCGAGGTCTCGCCGCCGGCCGACATCAGGCAGATGTCGGTGTCGGAGAAGTCGTACTGGTCGAGGGCCTGGACCTTCAGGGTCTTGTCGCCGAAGGAGACCTCCTGGCCCAGGCTGCGGCGGGAGGCGAGCGCCACCACGGTATCGGCCGGGAAGGCGCGCTCGGCCAGGATGTCGAGCATCTCGCGGCCCACATTGCCGGTGGCTCCGACGACGGCAACCTTGTAACCCATCTCAATCGCTCCAGTTCGGACTTGACCCTCCCCGGACGATCTCAGGCGGGCTCTCGAGAGCCCGGCCTCCGTCCGCCACGGACGGGGAGGGATCCGAGGACGACGCGAGGCTTCAGCCGGCGGCGGTAATCGCCGTCGTGGCTTTGCGTTTCGTCGTGGTCGACACAGGCCGCATGGCGCGGTCAGTCCTCGGAAAAGGCGACACCCGAGATGGGGTGCGCGAGCGCGGGAAGCAACAGCCCGAACGCACCCGCCTGTCAAGCGCCGCGAGCGTGTGACGGCGACAGATTCCGCCTGCCGTCACCTGTTAGGGTTTTGGTGACTCTGCGGTCGCTCCGCCGGGGACAAGTCGGGGCGGGTCAACGAAATCGCTAAAATGCGAGGGGATCCTGGTTTCGCGATCACGCGCAACCGTAAGGAGCGATCCCGTGCGGCAGAGGCCGGACTTCGACGACGCCGCCCTGGCGCGGGCGGCGCGCGCCCTCTCACGGGACATCGGCCCGGTCGAGCCGCTGATGCCGCGGCCGTTGCCCCGCGCGGTCCCGCGGCGCTCCTGGCGCCGGCGCGTCGCCCGGCGGACGATCGGGGCCGCTTCGGTGATCGCGCTGCTCAGCGTGCTCGCCAGCGAACGGCGCCAGGCCGATCCTCAAGCCGACCCGCCGGTCGCCCGGGAGGCCGCCTTCGTGCCGCGCTACGCTGCCCCGGCTTTGGCGCCGCCGGTCTGGAACGAGGTCGCCGCCGACCGCTATCGCTTGGGCGAGGCGACCGGCAGCGCCCGGGTGCAGGCCGGCCTGCGCGAGGACATCCTGACCGCCGGCACCTTCGGGGTGCACGAGGCGCCGTTCCTGCGCCTCGTCGCCACCGAGACGTCCGAGCCGGACGGGGAGGGAAGCCTGTTCGTCACCCTGGCCCGCCGGGCCGCGGAGGCCGGCGGCCTCTCGGTGGCGCGTACCGGGGAGCGCGGCCAGCTCGCGACGCGGTTCGGCACCCTCGACACCGTCGACGCGACCCTGGCCGATGCCGAGGGGCGGCGCGCCTGCACGGCGTTCCGGATCGGTGCGGCCCTGCGGCTCGAAGGCTGGCTCTGCGCCCCGCTCGGGCAATTGCCCGAGCCGCAGGCCGTGGCCTGCACGGTCGAGCGCCTCGGCGCCCAGCCGGGAGCCCGGCCGTCCGCGGCGGTGGCCGCGATGCTGGCCGAGCCCCGCTCGGCATCCTGCCCGCCGGAGGAGCCGGCCACCACCGCGGCGATGCCGACCCTGCGCAAAGCGGTTCGAAAGAATGCGGCGAGAGTGCGGCATTCGCGACCCGACCCGCCGTGATCGGGAACCTCGGCCGCATTCGCACGTCTCTTTCCACACAAGCGTCGTTTCTTAACGAGTGCGGCGCTACCCTGGCGACGATCAGCAAAGGTGCGGCATGCGCTTCCAGACTCTCGCCCTGACCGGGCTTCTCTCCCTCGCCACCCTGGGCGCCGGTACCGCTGCCTCTCAGGCGCAGGACAGCTACGTCATCCGCAGCTACAAGGATGGCCAGGGCCTCGCGATCCGCGTGCGTCCGCGCAGCTGGCTCGATGCCGGCAACGTGGTGGAGGCCAATTCGGGCGCGACCGGCAACCCGGCCACCAACCCGCACTTCATCACCGCATCCTACCTGAACTCGCCGCCCTACATCGCCAACCGCGAGCGTTTCGGCGGTGCCGGCATCCTGCCCGACCCGATCACCAACGGCCCGTTCATCGGCGCCCGCCGCAGCGCCGTCACGGTCGACCTGTCGGCGGTCGACTATCTCGACCCGACCTCGCCGCTCTCGCGGGCGCGCTACGGGTACTGAGACGACCGAACATCACCGGATGTGCGACGGGCCCCGAGAGGGGCCCGTTTGCGTTCGTGGCCCTCTCGGCTCTTCCGTCGGCTGCCGGGGCCCGTCGCCGATCCCCGGCACAGGTGTCAGCGGCGCTCGTACAGCAGCCGCGCCCGGATCGTGCCGTCGATGGAGCGCAGCTCCTCGAGCAGGGCGTCCGGGTCGACGTCGGTCGTGTCGGTCTCGACCACGACGTAACCGACCTCGCCGTCGGTCTGGTAGAACTGCGCCGCGATGTTGATCTGCTTGCGGGCGAAGGTCTCGTTGAGGCGTCCGAGCATGCCCGGCAGGTTGCGCTGCACGTGGATGAAGCGCAGGCCGGTCGGCCGGGCCGGCAGCTGCACCTGCGGAAAGTTCACCGCGCCGACCGTCGAGCCGATATCCGAGTAATCGACGAGCTTGCGCGCCACCTCGGCGCCGATGCGCTCCTGCGCCTCCTCGGTCGAGCCGCCGATATGCGGGGTCAGGATGACGTTCTCGAGCCCCTGGAGCGGCGAGACGAAGCGATCCTGGTTCGATTTCGGCTCGACCGGGAACACGTCGACGGCCGCACCCCGCAGGTGGCCGTCCTTCAGGGCGGAGGCCAGGGCTTCGAGATCGACCACCGTGCCGCGGGAATTGTTGATGAGGTACGCGCCGGGCTTCATCGCCCGGATCTCGGCCTCGCCGATCATGTTGTGGGTCGAGGCGTTCTCGGGCACGTGCAGCGAGACCACGTCGCTCTGGCTCAAGAGCGCGTTCAGGCTCTCGACCGGCTCGGTGTTGCCGTGGCGCAGGCGGTCGGTGAGATCGTGGAAGATCACCCGCATGCCCATCGCCTCGGCGAGGTTCGAGAGCTGCGAGCCGATATTGCCGTAGCCGACGATGCCGAGCGTCTTGCCGCGGACCTCGAACGAGCCGTTGGCCGACTTGTCCCAGCCGCCGACATGGGCCGAGACCGAGCGCGGCACGATGCGCCGCAGCAGCATCACGATCTCGCCGATGACCAGCTCGGCCACCGAGCGGGTGTTGGAGAACGGCGCGTTGAAGACCGGGATGCCGCGCCGGCGCGCCGCGTCGAGATCGACCTGGTTGGTGCCGACCGAGAAGCAACCGACGGCCATCAGCCGGTCGGCGGCTTCGAAAGCGGCCTCGTCGAGCTGGGTGCGCGAGCGGATGCCGACGATGTGGACGCCCTTCAGCGCCTGGTGCAGGTCGGCCGGATCGAGGGCCTTGGCCAGCCGCGTGACGGTGACGTAGCCGGATGCCTCGAGCAGCGCCACCGCGCTGTCGTTGATGCCTTCGAGCAGCAGGACGCGAATCTTGTCCTTGGGCAGTGAGAGCTTGTCGGCCATTGGCGGTTCTTCTTGGAAACGGGAGGCGGAGACCGCAGGGAGGTGCGGGACCGGTCGCCGCGACCGATAGGAGAGCCCGCGACGCAACGCAACATGGGGCTCGGTTACCTCACGCCTGCTCACGCGCAGGGCAGTGCTGCGCCTACTGCGCGGGCAATCCGCTCTGCATCTCCAGCGGGGCGACCGCGTGCCCCCTTGCGGGCAGAGGCGGGCGGTGCTCCACCGGCCTCCGACCGTTACGGGAAGCCAGGAAGACCCCGCCGATGCCCCTCACGCCCCGGATGCGCCGCGCCGCGATCCCGCTCCTCGTCTTCGTTCTCGGCCTCGCGGTGCTGGGCTTTGCCGCCAGCCTGATGCTCGGCCGGCCCGTCGCCACCGGCGTCAGCGCGGTCGGCGGGCCGTTCACCCTGGTGGACCAGGACGGCCGCACGGTCACCGACCGGGACTTTTCCGGCAAGCCGCACCTGGTGTTCTTCGGCTTCACGCATTGCCCGGACATCTGCCCGACCACCCTGCAGCAGATCTCCGACGTGCTGGCGGCGCTCGGGCCGAAGGGGAACGACGTGAAGGCGCTGTTCGTCACCGTCGACCCCGAGCGCGACGACCCGAAGGCGCTGAAGGACTACCTGTCGAGCTTCGATCCCCGCATCGTCGGGCTCACCGGCTCGCCCGAGGCGGTCGCCGCCACCGTGAAGGCCTACCGGGCCTATAGCCGCAAGGTGCCGCTGAAGGAGGGCGACTACACGATGGAGCACACCGCGCTCGTCTACATCATGGACGGACGCGGCCATTTCGTCGGCTCGCTCAACCTGATGCGCCCGGCCAAGGACGCGGCGGACGAGGTGGCGCGCCAGCTCTGACCGTTCAGCTCCTCCGCCGCATCGCGCCCGTGCGCGAGGTGGCGGAGAGGCCGTGCTCGGTCTTGTTCCAGCGGTAGGGCGCGAGCAGCAATTCGATGAGGCCGAGCCAGGCGGCGACGCTGACGAGGCCGTAATAGACCGGCAGCATCAGCACCCAGGGGGCGAGGCTCCACCAGCCCCGCCGCAACCCGCCGGCGAGCGCCGGCAGCCACATCGCCGCGAGGCCGGCGGCGAAGACGGTCAGGCCCGTCGCCGTCACCAGGTTGGCGAGGAGGTCGGGACCTGCCGGCAGCGGGCCGGCGGCGAGGGTCCAGGCCGCCAGCCCGATCCCGAACGGGTAGGCCAGGGCCGAGACGACCGTGCCGGGCACCATCGCCACCGCGCAGAGCAGGCCCAGCGGCCCGAGGCGCCGCCAGGCCCGGATGGGGTGCCGGCTATGGGTGATGGTGGTCTGGACGAAGCCCTTCATCCAGCGGGTGCGCTGGCGCAGCCAGGGCCGGACCCGCGCGGGCGCCTCCTCCAGGGTCGCGAGCGGCAGGTCGCCGACCCGGTAGCCGGCGAGCGACAGGCGCAGGCCCAGATCGGCATCCTCGGTGACGTTCCAGGCGTCCCAGCCGTGCAGCTCGCGCAAGACCTGCGTGCGGAAATGCGTCGTCGTCCCGCCGAGCGGCACCGGCAGGTGCGCCGCCGTCAGCAGCGGCAGCAGCACGTCGAACAAAGCCGCATATTCGAGGGTGAAGCAGCGGGTAAGCCAGGAATCCTCGGTGTTGTCGATCACCAGCCGGCCCTGCAGGCAGGCGAGCCGGTCCGGGCCGGCGCGGAACAGGGCGGCGGCCGCCTTCAGCTGGCGCGGATCCGGCACGTCCTCGGCGTCGTAGACCACGAGGTGCTCGCCGCGGGCGAGCGGCAGGGCGACGTTGAGGGCCCGCGGCTTGGTGCGCGGCAGGCCGGGCGGCGCCGTGACCACCTCGAACCGGGCCGGCAGCGGCAGGGCGGCCAAAGCCGCCGCGGTGGCCGTGTCGTCGGCCTCGATCACGAATTTCACGTCGAGCTTGGAGGCCGGGTAGTCGAGGCGGGCGAGCGCGCGCACCAGGCGCGGCACCACCTTCGTCTCGCGGTAGAGCGCCACCAGCACGGTGTAGACCGGCAGTTCCGCATCCGGCAGGGGGCCCAAATCGGAGGCCAAGTCGGGGCCCAAGTCGGGGGCCAAGTCGGATCCCAAGTCGGGCAGGGCTGCCGGCCGCAGCAGCGGGGCGGCGAGGCGGAAGACGATCACCGCCAGGACCGCGAGGTTGAGGAGGACCAGAAGGGCGAGCTGCAGCCAAGGCGACGCTTCGACCAGCAGCAGGGCCGCCGCGACCCCGAGCAGCAGCACGAGAACCTGCGCCGGATGCAGCCCCGGGCGATAGGCCCAGTCGGGCGCGCGCACCTCCAGCGCCTCGGCGGCCCGTGCGGCGGCGCGGGGCCCGGCGGTGGCGAGCACGGCGCCGGCGAGCGCCGCCGGCGTGGTGAAGACGGCGCCGGGCGGCGCACCGGCCGAGAGGAGCGCCGCGACCGCCCCGGGCGGCGGGGCCAGAAAGACCTCTCCCGCAGCGCCGACGGCGGCACCGAGACGGATGTCGTCGGGAAACCGCGCCGCGGGATGCAGGACGAGGCCGGTGCCGCGGAACGGCCGGCCGAGCGCCCGGGCGAGGGCGGCGTAATAATCGGCCTCGCTCATCAGTCCCGCGCGCAGCAGGGCTGCGGCCGGCTCCGTGCCCTCCCGGCGCGCCAGGAGGGCGGCATCACGGACGAGCCCGAGGTCGACCCCCTGGCCGAGCAGGAAGGCGAGCTCGCCGGGCAGGACGAGGGCTGCACCCTGCGGAGACCGGACCTCGACGAACATCGCAAGTGCCCTCGACGAGGCCGGCTCCCACCGGCGGAGGTTCGTGGTAGGAGAGCCTATGGCCCGTACCGTCTCCGCGACAGCGTCGCGCTCCTCCGCCCGCGAATTCCTTGCGAATGTGGCGCGAGTGCCGCAGCGTCAGATGCAAGGCCTGATTGCCGCCGTGCTGATGCTCGCCGCGGTACCGGCGGCCGCCGCCGAGGCGGTGACGATCCCGAATTTCTGGAACCCCCGCGCCCGGCTGGAGCGGCCCGAGCCGCCGCAGACCACGAGGCCGATCCGCTTCCTCACCGACGACGAGTACCCGCCGCTGCACTTCGCCGGGCCGGACGGCAACCCGACCGGCTTTGCGGTGGAACTGGCCCGGGCGGCCTGCGAGAAGCTCGGCCTGACCTGCACCGTCCAGGTGCGCCGCTTCGACACGCTGCTCGACGCGCTCCAGGCCAACCAGGGCGACGTGGTGGCCGCCGCGATCCCGCTCACCGCGGCGCTCAGGGCCGACCACCGGGCGACCCGGCCGTATTTCCGCTGGCCGGCCCGCTTCGCGGTGCGGGGCGACAAGAGCCTGCCGGCGCCCGACGGGAAGGTCGTGGCCGAGCATCCCGTCGGCGTGGTCTCGGGCACCGCGCACGAAGCGTATCTCCGCACCTTCTTCCACGCGACGCCGAAGACCTATCCGGATCTCGGCACCGCCGAGGCGGCCCTGCGCCGGGGCGAGATCGAGTACCTGTTCGGCGACGGGTTGGCGCTCGCCCTGTGGATCGGCGGCACCGAGGCGGCGGGGTGCTGCGCCTTCTCGGGCGGCGACTACCTGGAGAACCGCTATTTCGGCGAGGGCATCGGCTTCGTCACCCGCAAGGAGGACGAGGCCCTGGCCCGCGCCCTCGACGACGCGCTCCAGCGCCTGTGGGACGAGGGGAAGTATGCCGAATTGTACCTGCGGTTCTTTCCTGTCGGCCCGTTCTGAGCGGGTGCCGTCATGCCTTCCGCGGCACGAAGGGATGCGTGCTCGACAACCCGCCATCGACGCTGAGCGCCTGGCCGTTGACGTAGGAGGCCTCCTCGCTCGCCAGGAACAGGGCCGCGGCGGCGATCTCCTCAGGCAGGCCCGCCCGGCGCTGCGGATTGAGCTGGCCGATGCGGTCCTCCTTGCCCTTGGCGCGGGCCGCGGCGAACAGACCCGCCGTCATGCCGGTCTCGATCAGGCCGGGGCAGACGGCGTTGATCCGCAAGCCCGTCCCCGCGAAGGCGTCGGCGGCGGTCTGGACGAGGCTGATCACCCCGGCCTTGCTGGCGCTGTAGGCCGCCCCCGCCGCGTTGGCGCGAAGTCCCGCCACCGAGGCGGTGCAGACGATCGAACCCCCGCCGTGGCGCAGGAGCAGCGGAGCCCCGTGCTTGATCGCCAGGAAGGTGCCGATCAGGTTGACCCGCAGCACCTCCTCCCACAGTTCCACGCTCTGCTCGGTGAACGGCACGGTGCCGCCGCCGATCCCCGCATTGGCATGGATCGCGTCGAGCCGGCCGAATTCGCGGGCGGTGGCGGCGAGGAAGCCGGTCACGTCGGCCTCGCGGCCGGCATCCGCCGTCAACGCCAGGGCCCGGCCGCCCTCCGCCGCGATCAGCGCCGCGGTTTCCTCGGCGCCGGCGGCGTCGCGGTCGACCACCGCGACGGCCGCGCCCTCGCGGGCAAAGAGCAGGGCGGAGGCGCGGCCGATGCCGCTGCCGGCCCCGGTGACGAGGACGGCCTTGCCGGTGAATCGTGCCATCGCATCCTCCTCACGCGACCGTGTAGCCGCCGTCGATCACCAGCACCTGGCCGGTCTGGTAGGCGGACGCCCCGCTCATCAGGTAGACGGCGATCCCCCCGAAATCCTCCGGACGGCCGAAGCGGCGGGCGGGGATGCGCGGCAGGTTGAACGTGACGAACTTCTCGTTCGCCAGGAGGCCGGCGGTCATGTCGCTCTCGATCCAGCCCGGCAGGATCGCGTTCGCGGTCACCCCGTAGCGGGCGAGTTCGACCGCCAGCGCCCGCACCATCGCGTTGAGCGCCCCCTTGGTGGCGCCGTAATGCTCGTTGCGCGCGGCTCCCAGCAGCGAGGCGACGCTCGACGTGGCGACGAGCCGCCCGAAGGCGTCGCCCGTGCCCGCCCGCTCGGCCATGTGCCGGCCCGCGACCTGGAAGCTCGCCACCACTCCGTCGAGGTTGACCGCGAAGGTTCGGCGCCATTCCTCCGCGTCCCGCTCCAGGAACGAGCGCCGCCCGCCACCGGCCACGCCGGCATTGGCGAACATCCCGTCGACCCGGCCGAAGCGGGCGAGCGTGGCGTCGAAGGCGCGCTGCACCGCGTCCGGATCGGCGACGTCGCAGATCTCGGCCGCGACCGGGGCGCCGGTGGCTTCCAGGCGCGCGAGGGCGTGCCGGTTCTTTGCCGCGTCGCGACCCCAGATCGAGACCGCGCAGCCGGCCCCGGCCAGGGCCTCCGCCATGCCGAGGCCGATGCCGCCATTGCCGCCGGTGATCACCGCCACCCGGCCGGTGAGATCGAACAATCCCGCCATGGATCCTCCTCGGACCGCCCGTCTCGCTGCTGCCGCGGGCGCAGGCGTCAGCATCGGTGAAACGCCGGACCCGGGCAAGGCCCGCTTTCGAAAGCTCGGAATGGATGGACGCCCCGGCCTGCTCGCTTCGTCCGAAGAGCCGGTATGCCCACGGAGCTCGGCCGGAACCGGCCGGTCCGCGCCGCCCATGCATGTCACGCATCGGCCTCACGCGCTTGCATCCGCCGCCATCAGCCCAAATCTTGGAACCCAGCAGGGGACATGCACTCACACCCTCCGGGATCCGCCGATGCCGCCACTCTCCGTCCTCGACCTCGCGCCGATCCCGCAAGGGTCCACGCCCGGCGACGCGTTGCGCAACACGCTCGATCTGGCGCAAGCCGCCGATCGCTGGGGCTTCACCCGCTACTGGGTGGCCGAGCACCACAACATGACCGGCATCGCCAGCGCGGCCACCTCGGTGGTGGTGGGCTACATCGCCGGGGGCACGCACCGGATCCGGGTCGGGGCGGGCGGCATCATGCTGCCGAACCACTCGCCGATGGTGATCGCCGAGCAGTTCGGCACGCTCGCCGAGCTCTATCCCGGCCGCATCGATCTGGGCTTGGGCCGGGCCCCCGGCACCGACCAGCGCACCCTGCGGGCGCTCCGCCGCGACCCGGCGGCCTCCGACCATTTCCCGCAGGACGTGCTCGAACTCCAGACGCTCCTCGGGCCGCTGGATGCCGGCCGGGTGATCCAGGCGGTGCCGGGCACGGGCACCAACGTGCCGCTGTGGATCCTCGGCTCCAGCCTGTTCGGGGCGCAGCTCGCCGCGATGCTGGGCCTGCCTTACGCCTTCGCGTCGCATTTCGCGCCCGATGCCCTGATGCAGGCGCTCGAGGTCTACCGCGCCCGCTTCGAGCCCTCAGGCCAGCTGTCCAAGCCCCACGCGATGATCGGCGTCAACGTGATCGCGGCGGAGACCGATCGCGAGGCGCGGCGGCTGTTCACCTCGGCCCAGCAGGCCTTCACCAACATCTTCCGCGGCACCCGCGGCCAGCTGCCGCCGCCGATCGACGACATCGAGACCTATTGGTCGGGCCACGAGAAGCTGCAGGCGTCGGGCATGCTGGCCTGCTCGGTGGTCGGCTCGCCCGAGACGGTGCGCCAGGGCCTCGCGGCGATCGCGGCCCGCACGGGGGCCGACGAGCTGATGGTGGCTGCCGCGATCCACGACCACCGGGCGCGCCTGCGCTCCTACGAGATCCTGGCCGACATCATGGCCGGGTCGCAGGCGGCCGGGAGAGCGGTGCGCGAACCCGCCCACGCCTGAGCGGATCGCCTCGCGTTGACCCTCGGGAGTGCGGCCCATAGGGTGCCGGGCTCCCGAAACGCTCAACCGAAGGCCGCGCCCGCGGCCTCACAGGCCGAAAACCCCCTCGCCATGTCCGTATACAGCATTGATCCCGCCCTGGCGGAGGCCGCCGCCTCCGCGTCCGCCTGGCCTTTCGAGGAGGCGCGCAAGCTCGTCGCCCGGCTGGAACGGACGGGCAAAGGCGAGGTGCTGTTCGAGACCGGCTACGGTCCCTCGGGCCTGCCGCATATCGGCACCTTCGGTGAGGTCGCCCGTACCTCGATGGTGCGCCAGGCCTTCCGGACGCTGACCGGCGACCGCATTCCCACCCGCCTCGTCGCGTTCTCGGACGACATGGACGGCTTGCGCAAGGTGCCGGAGAACGTGCCGAACAAGGCGCTGCTCTCCGAGAACCTCAACAAGCCGCTGACCGCGGTGCCGGACCCGTTCGGCACCCATGACAGCTTCGGCGCCCATAACAACGCCGAACTGCGCCGCTTCCTCGATTCGTTCGGTTTCGAGTACGAGTTCCTGTCGGCGACCGAGTGCTACCGCTCGGGCCGGTTCGACGCGACCCTGCTGCGGGTGCTGGAGCGCTACGACGCCGTGATGGCGGTGATGCTGCCGTCCCTGCGCGCCGAGCGCTCGGCCTCCTACTCGCCGTTCCTGCCGCTCCACCCGGTCACGGGCCATGTGATGCAGGTGCCGATCGACGAGGTGAAGGTGTCCTCGGGCACCATCGTGTGGCGTGATCCCGCCACGGGCGAATCTTACGAGACCCCGGTCACCGGCGGCCACGCCAAGCTGCAGTGGAAGCCCGACTGGGCGATGCGCTGGGTCGCGCTCGGCGTCGATTACGAGATGGCCGGCAAGGACCTGATCGACTCGGTCAAGCTCTCCGGGCAGATCGCCCGGGCGCTCGGCGCCGAGCCGCCCGAGGGCTTCAACTACGAGCTGTTCCTCGACGAGAAGGGCCAGAAGATCTCGAAGTCGAAGGGCAACGGGCTCACCATCGACGAGTGGCTGGCCTACGGCACGCCCGAGAGCCTCGCCCTGTTCATGTACAACAAGCCGCGGGAGGCCAAGCGCCTGCATTTCGACGTCATCCCGCGCCACGTCGACGACTACCTGTCGTTCCTCGACAAGTTCCCCGGCCAGGAGCCGAAGCTGAAGCTCGGCAACCCGGTCTGGCACCTGCATGCCGGCGCGCCGCCGGAGCCGGAGCGGGTCGGGAATGGCGGGGCGATCCCGTTCGCGATGTTGCTCAACCTCGTGGCGGTGGCCAATACCGAGGATCCGGCGGTGCTCTGGGGCTTCATCCGCCGCTACGCGCCGGAGGCCTCGCCCGCGACGCATCCGCGCCTCGACCGGTTGGTCCACCACGCCGTGCGCTACTTCCGCGACTTCGTGCGCCCGGCCAAGACCTACCGGGCCCCGAGCGAGGAGGAGGCGGCGGCCCTGCGCGACCTCTCCGAAACGCTCGCTGCGCAGACCGGCTCGACCGATCCGGAGGCCCTCCAGGCTGCGGTCTACGAGGTCGGGCGGCGCCACTTCCCCGACCTGTCGGGCAAGTCGAAGAGCCCGGACGGGCGGCCGGGCGTGTCGCAGACCTGGTTCACCACGCTCTACGGCATCCTGCTCGGCGAGGCCCGGGGCCCGCGCTTCGGCTCTTTCGTCGCGCTCTACGGCGTCGAGGAGACCCGGGCACTCATCGCCCGCGCCCTGTCGGGGGCGCTCGCCGAGGAACACGCGGCGTTCCTGAAGAGCCGCAAGGCTCCGGAAGCGGCCTGATCCACGCATCGGCCCCCGCCTCGCGGCGGGGGTCGTCCCGGCGTTGTCCCCATCCATTCCCCCGGTTACCTTGGCAGCAGGGAATCAGTGGTGGTATGGAACAGAACAGGAACAAACGCCCCGGGACCTCGCCATGCGCGCCGTGATGCCGCTTCTGCTCATCGCCCTGTCGGGTCCGTCCCACGCCATCGAGGTGGCGCGGCCGGCCCGCGAGGCGGCGGCGATCGCAAGGCTGAAGGGCTGCCTGGCGCGGGAATCGGCCGCGGCGCGGACGCGCCACGAGACGGCCGAGCACTTCGCCGTGCGGGCCCAGCATATCTGCCTCCCGGCCAAGCGCGACGCCGCGCGGGCCAAGGCCGTGGCCCTCGTCGCCGCGGGCTTCACCGAGGCGCCAGACCTCGTCGGCGCGGTCGAGCAACTGCTCTCCGACCACGAGCGCGAGACGGCGGAAGCCTATGCCCGCAGCCTCGACCGCCGGCGCGTCGCCGGGACCCCCTGAGGGGGTGCCCCGCGCGATGCCGGACTTGATCAACCGGCGCTAACCCTCTAAGCGGGCCGCGCCTTCCGCCCGGCTGGACGTCGTGGGCGGGCTTGCCGCAGGTGAGGGATATGGCCAAGGAAAAGTTTTCGCGGACGAAGCCGCACTGCAACATCGGCACCATCGGTCACGTTGACCATGGCAAGACCTCGCTGACCGCGGCGATCACGAAGGTCCTGGCCGAATCTGGCGGCGCGACGTTCACGGCGTACGACCAGATCGACAAGGCGCCGGAGGAGAAGGCGCGCGGCATCACGATCTCGACGGCGCACGTCGAGTACGAGACCCCGAACCGGCACTACGCGCACGTCGACTGCCCCGGGCACGCCGACTACGTGAAGAACATGATCACGGGTGCGGCGCAGATGGACGGCGCGATCCTGGTGGTGTCGGCGGCCGACGGCCCGATGCCGCAGACCCGCGAGCACATCCTGCTCGCCCGCCAGGTCGGCGTTCCTGCGCTGGTTGTGTTCATGAACAAGGTCGACATGGTCGACGATCCGGAGCTCCTCGAGCTGGTCGAGCTGGAGGTGCGCGAGCTTCTCTCGAAGTACGACTTCCCGGGCGACGACATCCCGATCACCAAGGGCTCGGCTTTGTGCGCGCTGGAGAACCGCGAGCCGAAGATCGGCCACGAGGCGATCCTCGAGCTGATGAAGACGGTGGACGCCTACATCCCGCAGCCTGAGCGTCCGATCGACCTGCCGTTCCTGATGCCGATCGAGGACGTGTTCTCGATTTCGGGCCGCGGCACGGTGGTGACGGGCCGGGTCGAGCGCGGGATCGTGAAGGTCGGCGAGTCGGTGGAGATCGTCGGCATCCGCCCGACGACGACGACGACGGTGACCGGCGTCGAGATGTTCCGCAAGCTGCTCGACCAGGGCCAGGCGGGCGACAACGTCGGCGTTCTCCTGCGCGGCACGAAGCGCGAGGACGTGGAGCGTGGGCAGGTGGTGTGCAAGCCGGGTTCGGTGAAGCCGCACACGAAGTTCAAGGCCGAGGCGTACATCCTGACGAAGGAGGAGGGCGGGCGCCACACACCGTTCTTCACCAACTACCGTCCTCAGTTCTACTTCCGGACGACGGACGTGACGGGCGTGTGCCAGCTTCCCGAGGGCACCGAGATGGTGATGCCGGGCGACAACGTGACGATGGACGTGACGCTGATCGTTCCGATCGCCATGGAGGAGAAGCTGCGCTTCGCCATCCGCGAGGGCGGCCGCACCGTCGGCGCCGGCGTCGTCGCCTCCATCACCGAGTAAGTCGACCGGTCCGGGGCTGCAAGGCGGCCTCGGGCTCTGAAGCGAAGGGGCGGGCGCCTGACCGGGCGCCCGCCCTTTTTCGTTGCTCGAATACGATTCGGCTCTTGGCACTTCACGTCATCTCACCCTGGATCTCATCCTGAGGTGTCAGCCCATCGAAGGTGGGCTGACCTCGAAGGAGGGCTCCAGGGATCGCAGCGGCTTCTGGAGCCCTCCTTCGAGGCCCACTGCGTGGGCACCTCAGGATGAGGTCGCTAATGGGAGACAGGTGCTGCAATCCCAGCCCGAGATGCCCGGCCAAGCCTGCTCGGGCTGTCAGGGCACCTGGCAGGCCCTGCAACGCAACCCTGCGACGCGATGGAGCCGGGCGGGACCGCGGCCACGCGCCGGGCGATCGAGCCGATGTCGCATCCTGTCGCGACATTCCGCTTGCATCGCCCCCGGCGATCCGGCTACAGAGCGGTCGCGCCGCGGCGCTGCAGGAGTGTAGCTCAACTGGTCAGAGCACCGGTCTCCAAAACCGGGGGTTGGGGGTTCGAGTCCCTCCACTCCTGCCAGAGACCGCGAGCCGACCGGAGCCTCCGCCATCACCGGCAGACCTCCGAATAACAATCCGTCCGGGACAGTCGACAAGCGCAGGCAACTGCGCTAGACGCTGCGCCCATCCCAGATCGAACAGGCGGCGAGGCGGGCCGGGGTGATCCTTCGGGTGATCCTGTAGCCCGCGTGCCGCCGTTGGTTTCGAGCGCATCGGTTGTCCGAGCCATGGCATCGAACGAAGCGACGAAGAAGATGGACCTCGGGCGCAACGCCTCCCGCAGCACCCCGCCGGCCCGCGGCGGCGCTTCTCCGACCCCGCCCGTGCGTCCGGCGCAGAAGCGCGTCGGTCCGTTCGAGTTCCTCCAGCAGGTGCGCGACGAGGGCCGGAAGGTCACCTGGCCGACCCGCAAGGAGACCCTGGTCACCACCCTGATGGTGTTCGTCATGGTGGTGGTGGCGAGCGTGTTCTTCACCGTCGTCGACCAGGTGCTGCGCTATGCGGTGACGCTGGTGCTGGGCATCGGGGCCTGATCGAGCAGAGATGACCCGGCAGATGCCGGCCCGCGACGGGGCCGCCGCCGGACTGGAGTGAACGCCGTGTCGAAGCGCTGGTACATCGTCCACGCCTATTCGAACTTCGAGAACAAGGTCGCGCAGTCGATCAAGGATCAGGCGGCGCAGCGCGGCCTGACGGAGAAGTTCGACGAGGTCATGGTCCCGACCGAGAAGGTCGTGGAGGTGCGCCGCGGCCGCAAGGTCGATGCCGAGCGCAAGTTCTTCCCCGGCTACGTGCTGGTGAAGTGCGACCTCACCGACGAGGTCTACCACCTCATCAAGAACACCCCGAAGGTCACGGGCTTCCTCGGCGCCGACAAGTCGAAGCCGGTGCCGATCCCGGATGCCGAGGCCGAGCGCATCAAGGGCCAGGTCCAGGAAGGCACCGAGCGCCCGAAGGCCTCGATCGCCTACGAGGTCGGCGAGCAGGTCCGCGTCGCGGACGGCCCCTTCGCGTCCTTCAACGGTGTCGTCGAGGAAGTCGACGAGAGCCGCTCCCGCCTCAAGGTGGCGGTCTCCATCTTCGGCCGGGCGACCCCGGTCGAGCTCGAATACGGTCAGGTCGAGAAGCTCTGATCGTACCCGGCGGATCGGTTCGGGAACCGTACGGGGCGCGGCAGCGCGCCTCGTCTTTTTACGTTCCCGAACGATCCGCCCCTCACCCGCGGAAGGCCCGCCCGGAAACGCCTCCGGGAGCCCGGGCCGCACCGCGACCTGCAACCGCCCTCATTGTTTAGGGCTATTCTGGGAGCAGTCCCATGGCGAAGAAGATCACGGGCTACGTGAAGCTTCAGGTCCCGGCCGGCGCCGCCAATCCGTCGCCGCCGATCGGTCCCGCGCTCGGTCAGCGCGGCCTCAACATCATGGAATTCTGCAAGGCCTTCAACGCGAAGACCGCGCAGATCGAGAAGGGCACCCCGATCCCGGTGATCATCACCGCGTATCAGGACCGCTCCTTCACCTTCGAGATGAAGCAGCCCCCGGTCTCCTTCTTCCTGAAGAAGGCCGCCGGCCTGAAGATCGGCAAGAAGCCGGCCTCCGGCTCGAAGACCCCCGGCAAGGGCGCGCCCGCCGGCAAGGTCTCCGAGGCGCAGATCCGCGAGATCGCCGAGAAGAAGATGCCCGACCTGAACTGCGATTCGGTCGATTCCGCCGTCGCCATGATCCGCGGCTCCGCCCGCGCGATGGGCCTCGAGATCACCGCGTAAGGGGAGGGCGACATGGCACAGACAGGCAAGCGCATCCGCGCCGCCCGCGAGGGCATCGCGGTCACCAAGCTCTATCCGCTCGACGAGGCGGTGAAGCTGATCAAGGAGCGGGCCAAGGCCAAGTTCGACGAGACCTTCGAGGTCTCGATGAATCTCGGCGTCGATCCCCGCCACGCCGACCAGATGGTCCGCGGCGTCTGCAACCTGCCGAACGGCTCCGGCCGGACCGTGCGGGTGGCGGTGTTCGCCCGCGGCCCGAAGGCCGACGAGGCGCGGGCCGCCGGTGCCGACATCGTCGGCGCCGAGGACCTGCTCGAGACGATCCAGGGCGGCACGATCGACTTCGATCGCTGCATCGCCACCCCGGACATGATGCCGCTGGTCGGCCGCCTCGGTAAGGTGCTGGGCCCGCGCGGCCTGATGCCGAACCCGAAGGTCGGCACCGTCACCATGGACGTGAAGGGCGCCGTCGCCGGCGCCAAGGGCGGCTCGGTCGAGTTCCGCGTCGAGAAGGCGGGCATCGTCCACGCCGGCATCGGCAAGGTCTCGTTCGACGAGCAGAAGATCGTCGAGAACATCCGTGCCTTCGCGGATGCCGTGGCCAAGGCGAAGCCCGCCGGTGCCAAGGGCACCTACATCCAGCGCATCGCCGTCTCCTCGACGATGGGCCCGGGCGTGAAGGTCGATCCCTCGAGCGTGCTGGTCTCCGCCGGCGCCTGAGCCGGCGCGACGGTCGCGACACCGATCTGAGGCGCCCGGTCCGGCAACGGACCGGGCGTTTCGCGTTGGGGCCGGCCCGGTCGTCTGACCCTGCGGCATCAGGGGGCCCGGCCGGCGGCCGCATTGCGCGAAAAGCTGACGCGCCGGGGCAGCCTTCCGGCGACGCTGTGCTAGATAAGGCCCCATGCGCAGCACCGTCCCGGTCTCCTCCTCGCGACGCATCCTCTGCGTCTTCCCCGCCTACACGCCCTCGTTCGGCACCTTCTCGCACGCCTATCCGCTGATGGGCGGCGTCAAGGCCTTCATGCCGCCGCAGGGGCTCCTGGTGATCGCCGCCTACATGCCGGAGGCATGGGAGGTGCGGTTCATCGACGAGAACATCGCTCGGGCCAGTCCCGAGGATTTCGCCTGGGCCGACGCGGTCTTCGTCTCGGGCATGCATATCCAGGAGGGCCAGATCCACGAGATCGGCCGCCGGGCCCATGCCGCCGGCAAGGTCGCGGTCCTCGGCGGCCCGTCCGTCTCCGGCGCGCCGGAGAAGTACCCGGATTTCGACTACCTCCATCTCGGCGAGATCGGCGACGCCACCGACCGGCTGATCCGGCGCCTCGACGAGACCGTGGCGGTGCCGGCAGAGCCCGAGCGCTTCGAGACCGCCGACCGGCTCGCGCTCTCCGACTTCCCGGCCCCGGCCTACGAGCGGGTGCCGCTCAAGCGCTACCTGATCGGCTCGCTGCAATTCTCGTCGGGCTGCCCCTATCGCTGCGAGTTCTGCGACATCCCGCAGCTCTACGGCCGCCAGCCGCGGTTGAAGACGCCCGAGCAGCTCTGCGCCGAACTCGACGCGATCGTGGCGCAGCCCGCTCACCCGGCGGTGGTCTACTTCGTCGACGACAACTTCATCGGCAACCGCAAGGCGACCCGAGAGATGCTGCCCCACCTCGTGGAGTGGCAGAAGCGGAACAACTATCCCCTGCAGTTCGCCTGCGAGGCGACGCTGAACATGGCCAAGCAGCCCGAGATCCTCGAGCTGATGCGCCAGGCCAACTTCATGACGGTGTTCGTCGGCATCGAGACCCCGGAGGCCGACGCGCTCAAGGGCATCGACAAGACCCACAACGCCGCCGTGCCGATGTACGAGGCGATCGAGACCCTGAACTCCTACGGGCTGGAGGTGACCTCGGGCATCATCCTCGGCCTCGACACCGACACCGACAAGTCCGAGCAGAACCTGATCGACTTCATCGACCGCTCGGCGATTCCGGTCCTCACCATCAACCTGCTCCAGGCCCTGCCCAAGACCCCGCTCTGGGACCGCCTGGAGCGCGAGGGCCGGCTCGTCCACGATGCCAGCCTCGAATCGAACGTGCTGTTCAAGCGACCGCACGACGACGTGGTGCGATCCTGGCGCCGGGCCATCGCCCATGCCTACTCGCCCGAGCAGCTGTTCGAGCGCTTCAAGCGCCAATGCGACGTCACCTACCCGAACCGGATCACCACGCCGACGGCCGGCAAGCTGACGCTGACCAACCTGCGCCGCGGCCTGATCCTCGGCTTCAACATCGTCACCCGGGTCGGCCTGTTCTCGGATTACCGCAAGCCGTTCTGGCGCGCGGCGGGATACGCCCTCAAGCGCGGGCAGATCGAGGCGGTGTTCAACATGGGCTTCGTCGCCCACCACCTGATCCGCTTCACCCGCGAGGCGCTGCGCGGCGAGCACAACGCCTCGTTCTACGCGGCACAGGACAAGGCCAAGGCGGAGGCCGCCGCGAGGGGAGGGGCCCGGCAGGCGGCGTGAGCCGCGACGACCACGAGTCTGGCGTGAGCCGCGAAGGTCGGGAATCCAACGGCATGACCTGGAGGGTCTGACGGGAAATCCGCCCCTGCGACCGAATTTCCTCGTGCCGGGCGAAATTTCCCCTGCCGGGGCACTTGGCAGGGCGTTTGCACGCCGCTATAGACCCGGCTCCACGTTTCCGAGATCGAAAGGATTCGGCCGACAGGCCGGTCCTGGAGAGAGGTCCCCGGGCGACCGGGTGACCAGAGTGGCCGGAAGGGCTCAGGGGGAAACCCCTCGCGCCCCGTCCGGCCATGTCCTGTCCGAGACTGCAGGCGCCGGCATCCGCCGGCTTAATCCGCAAAGCCTGCACAGACGGGGAAGACCGAGTTTCACCGCCCCCTGGCCTTACCCGGGTCAAGCGGGGCGTCGGTTTGAACCATCTCGCCCGAGGCGAGGGACCGCACGGTCCTTGGCATCGGGGGCAGGGCCGTGAAAGCGTCGTTCGGGACGCCGCGGTCTTCCTGTGAAGGCCCCGGCTCATCCTGGGCGGCAACTGCAACCGGCGGGGCCCATCCGGGTTCCGCCAACCGGAGAGAGCCAAGGTGGACAGAGCAGCAAAAGCTGATCTCGTCTCGACGCTCAACGGGGTGTTCACCAGCACCTCCGTCGTCGTCGTGGCCCACTACAAGGGCCTCACGGTCGCCGACATGCAGAAGCTGCGCTCGCAGATGAAGCAGGCCGGCGCCACCGTGAAGGTCGCGAAGAACCGCCTCGCCAACATCGCTCTCGAAGGCACGGACGTCGCCTCCATTCAGCCCCTCCTGAAGGGCCCGACCCTGCTCGCTTATTCGAGCGATCCGGTCGCGGCCGCCAAGGTGGCGGTGGACTTCGCCAAGGCCAACGAGAAGCTGGTCATCCTCGGCGGAGCCATGGGGACGACCGCCCTGAACCCGGACGGCGTGAAGGCCCTGGCCTCGCTGCCGTCCCTCGACGAACTGCGCGCCAAGATCGTGGGCCTGGTCCAGGCTCCCGCGACCAAGATCGCCCAGGTCGTCAACGCGCCGGCCGCCAAGCTCGCGCGCGTGTTCGGGGCCTATGCCAAGACCGGCGACGCCCAGACCGACGAAGCGGCCTAACGGGCTGTTCGAGACCAAACCGTTCAAACCGACAACATCAGGAAGTGAAAAATGGCTGATCTTGCCAAGCTCGTCGACGACCTGTCCTCGCTGACCGTTCTCGAGGCCGCCGAGCTCGCGAAGATGCTCGAGGAGAAGTGGGGCGTCTCGGCCGCTGCCGCCGTCGCCGTCGCTGCCGGCCCGGCCGGTGGCGCCGCTGCCGCCCCCGTCGAGGAGCAGACCGAGTTCACGGTCGTGCTCGCCGCCGCCGGCGACAAGAAGATCGAGGTCATCAAGGAGGTCCGCGCGATCACCGGCCTCGGCCTCAAGGAGGCCAAGGACCTGGTCGAGGGCGCTCCGAAGCCGATCAAGGAGGGCGTGTCCAAGGACGACGCCGCCAAGCTCAAGGCCCAGCTCGAGAAGGCCGGCGCCAAGGTCGAGCTCAAGTAAGTCGGTGGCGGGCCACCCGGCCCGCCGCGCGCTCCGGACCGGTCTCAGGCCGGTCCGGGGCCACCAGCCCGCGGGCCTCGCGCTCGCGGGCTATGGTCGCTTCAAGTGCTTCTCATGAAACTCCCGCTGCGCCGACGTGGCCACAAGCGAGCGACGACGGTGATCGGGAGTTTCATGAGAGACACTTGGCGCACCCCCTCGGGATCCGGGGTACGGATCACCATATAGGTTTTCAAGGGATGCGGGCGGCCGGTGCACGGGCGGTCCGCGCGGTGACGGCAGGTTGATGCGGGCTCGATTCGGCCAGCGTCCCACCGGGGCCGTATAAGCGGTGGATGAGGAGCGAGGTCAACCCATGGCCAACACGCTGGTCGGTCGCAAGCGCATTCGCAAGTTCTTCGGCAAGATTCGGGAAGTCGCCGAGATGCCGAACCTCATCGAGGTCCAGAAGGCGTCATACGACCAGTTCCTGATGGTGGACGAGCCCGAAGGCGGGCGCGCCGACGAGGGCCTGCAATCGGTCTTCAAGTCCGTCTTCCCGATCTCCGACTTCTCCTCGACCGCGCTCCTCGAGTTCGTCAAGTACACGTTCGAGCAGCCGAAATACGACGTCGACGAGTGCCGCCAGCGCGGCATCACCTTCGCCGCCCCGCTGAAGGTGACCCTGCGGCTGATTGTGTTCGATGTCGATCCCGATACCGGTGCCAAGTCGGTCAAGGACATCAAGGAGCAGGACGTCTACATGGGCGACATGCCCCTGATGACGGAGAACGGCACCTTCATCGTCAACGGCACCGAGCGCGTCATCGTCTCGCAGATGCACCGCTCGCCGGGCGTGTTCTTCGACCACGACAAGGGCAAGACCCACTCCTCGGGCAAGCTCCTGTTCGCGGCGCGCATCATCCCGTATCGCGGCTCCTGGCTCGACGTCGAATTCGACGCCAAGGACATCGTGCACGCCCGCATCGACCGCAAGCGCAAGATCCCCGTCACCTCGCTGCTCTTCGCGCTCGGCCTCGACGGTGAAGAGATCCTGTCGACCTTCTACAACCGCGTCACCTACGTGCGTGACGGGCACGATTGGCGCGTGCCCTACGATGCCGAGCGGCTGAAGGGCTTCAAGGCCTCGGCCGACCTGATCGACGCCGATTCGGGCGAGGTGGTGCTGGAGGCCGGCAAGAAGCTGACCGCCCGCAACGCCCGCCAGATCGCCGAGAAGGGCGTGAAGGCGCTGCGCGCCACCGACGAGGACCTGATCGGCCAGTACATCGCCGAGGACATGGTCAACTACAAGACCGGCGAGATCTACGCCGAGGCCGGCGACGAGATCAGCGAGAAGGTCCTCAAGGGCCTGACCGACGTCGGCATCGAGGAGATCCCGGTCCTCGACATCGACCACGTCAATATCGGCCCCTACATCCGCAACACGCTCGCCGTCGACAAGAACTCGGCCCGCGAGGGTGCGCTGTTCGACATCTACCGGGTGATGCGCCCGGGCGAGCCGCCGACGCTCGAGACCGCCGAGGCGATGTTCCATTCGCTGTTCTTCGACGCGGAGCGCTACGACCTCTCGGCCGTCGGCCGGGTGAAGATGAACATGCGCCTCGACCTCGACGCGGCCGACACCGTGCGGACGCTGCGGCGCGAGGACATGCTGGCGGTCGTCAAGGCGCTGGTGGATCTCCGCGACGGCAAGGGCGAGATCGACGACATCGACCATCTCGGCAACCGCCGGGTGCGTTCGGTCGGCGAGCTGATGGAGAACCAGTACCGTCTGGGTCTCCTGCGCATGGAGCGCGCCATCAAGGAGCGGATGTCGTCGGTCGACATCGACACCGTGATGCCGCAGGACCTGATCAACGCGAAGCCGGCGGCGGCCGCGGTGCGCGAGTTCTTCGGCTCGTCGCAGCTGTCGCAGTTCATGGATCAGACCAATCCGCTCTCCGAGGTGACGCACAAGCGCCGTCTCTCGGCGCTCGGCCCGGGCGGCCTGACCCGCGAGCGCGCCGGCTTCGAGGTGCGCGACGTGCACCCGACCCATTACGGCCGCATCTGCCCGATCGAGACGCCGGAAGGCCCCAACATCGGCCTGATCAACTCGCTCGCCACCTTCGCCCGGGTGAACAAGTACGGCTTCATCGAGACCCCGTTCCGCCGCGTGCGCGACGGCGTGGTCACCGACGAGGTCGCCTACCTCTCCGCCATGGAGGAGGCGAAGTACCACGTCGCCCAGGCCAACGCGCAGATGGACGAGAACCGCAAGCTCACGGAAGACCTGGTGGTCTGCCGGCGGGCGGGCGAGGTGATCGTCGTCGGCCCCGAGCGGGTCGACCTGATGGACGTGAGCCCCAAGCAGCTCGTGTCGGTCGCCGCGGCGCTGATCCCGTTCCTCGAGAACGACGACGCCAACCGCGCGCTGATGGGATCGAACATGCAGCGCCAGGCGGTGCCGCTTGTCCGCGCCGACGCGCCCTTCGTCGGCACCGGCATGGAGGCGGTGGTCGCGCGCGATTCGGGGGCCGCCATCGGCGCCCGGCGCGCCGGCGTCATCGATCAGGTCGACGCGACCCGTATCGTCATCCGCGCCACCGACGAGGCCGACGCCTCGAAGCCTGGCGTCGACATCTACCGGCTGCAGAAGTTCCAGCGCTCGAACCAGTCGACCTGCATCACCCAGAAGCCGCTCGTGCGCGTCGGCGACGTGGTGAAGAAGGGCGACATCATTGCCGACGGTCCCTCGACCGAGTTCGGCGAGCTGGCGCTCGGCCGCAACGTGCTCGTCGCGTTCATGCCGTGGAACGGCTACAACTTCGAGGACTCGATCCTGCTCTCCGAGCGGATCGTGAAGGATGACGTGTTCACCTCGATCCACATCGAGGAATTCGAGGTGATGGCCCGCGACACCAAGCTGGGTCCGGAAGAGATCACCCGCGACATCCCGAACGTCTCGGAAGAGGCGCTCAAGAACCTCGACGAGGCCGGCATCGTCTATATCGGCGCCGAGGTCCACGCGGGCGACATCCTGGTCGGCAAGATCACCCCGAAGGGCGAGAGCCCGATGACGCCGGAGGAGAAGCTCCTCCGCGCCATCTTCGGCGAGAAGGCCTCGGACGTGCGCGACACCTCGTTGCGGGTGCCGCCGGGCGTCACCGGCACGATCGTCGAGGTCCGGGTGTTCAACCGCCACGGCGTCGACAAGGACGAGCGCGCCCAGGCCATCGAGCGCGAGGAGATCGAGCGCCTCGCCAAGGACCGCGACGACGAGCAGGCGATCCTCGACCGCAACACCTATGCGCGTCTCGGCGATCTCCTGGTCGGCCAGTCGCCGGTCGCAGGCCCGAAGGGCTTCAAGAAGGAGACCCTGCTGACCCGCGAGCTGCTGGCCGACTACCCGCGCTCGCAATGGTGGCAGTTCGCCGTCGTCGAAGACCGTCTCATGACCGAGATGGAGGCGATGCAGAAGCAGTACGACGAGTCGAAGAAGCGCCTCGAGCAGCGCTTCCTCGACAAGGTCGAGAAGCTGCAGCGCGGCGACGAGCTGCCCCCCGGCGTCATGAAGATGGTCAAGGTCTTCGTGGCGGTGAAGCGCAAGATCCAGCCCGGCGACAAGATGGCGGGCCGGCACGGCAACAAGGGCGTCGTGTCGCGCATCGTCCCGATCGAGGACATGCCGTTCCTGGAGGACGGCACCCACGCCGACATCGTGCTCAACCCGCTCGGCGTGCCGAGCCGGATGAATGTCGGGCAGATCCTCGAGACCCATCTGGGCTGGGCCGCCGCGGGCCTCGGCCGTCAGGTCTCGCAGGCCGTGGATGCTTACTTGCGCACCCACGACATCGAGCCCCTGCGCGAGCGGATGAAGGCGATCTACAGCGAGTCCGAGCTGGCCGGCCTGACCGACCAGGATCTCGCCGAGGTCGGCAACAACCTGCGCCGCGGCGTCCCGATGGCCACCCCGGTGTTCAACGGCGCCAAGGAAGCCGACATCGAGACCATGCTGGAGATGGCCGGTCTCGACCGGTCGGGCCAGTCGACGCTCTATGACGGGCGCACCGGCGAGCCCTTCGACCGCAAGGTCACGGTCGGCTACATCTACATGCTGAAGCTGCACCACCTGGTGGACGACAAGATCCACGCGCGCTCGATCGGTCCGTACTCGCTCGTCACCCAGCAGCCCCTGGGCGGCAAGGCGCAGTTCGGCGGCCAGCGCTTCGGCGAGATGGAGGTGTGGGCGCTCGAGGCCTACGGCGCCGCCTACACGCTGCAGGAGATGCTGACGGTGAAGTCCGACGACGTCGCCGGCCGCACCAAGGTCTACGAGGCCATCGTGCGCGGCGACGACACCTTCGAGGCGGGCATCCCGGAGAGCTTCAACGTGCTGGTGAAGGAGATGCGGTCGCTCGGCCTCAACGTCGAGCTGCTGTCCTCCAAGCGCGCGGCGAACGACCAGCTCGAGGCGCCCCCGGAGGCGGCCGAGTAGGCTCGTCCCAAACCAACCAACTGACGACGGCGGCGGGGCCCTCTCCACGAGGGCCCCGGCCGCCGAAACCCGTTTCCCTCAGACGGCGGCCCCGGCCCGGCCCTTCGCGGCGCCCCGTCAGCCAAGGAGCAGATCATGAACCAAGAGGTCATGAATCTTTTCAACCAGCAGGCTCAGCCTCAGAGCTTCGACCAGATCAAGATCTCGATCTCGTCGCCTGAGAAGATCCTGTCCTGGTCCTACGGCGAGATCAAGAAGCCCGAGACCATCAACTATCGCACGTTCAAGCCCGAGCGTGACGGCTTGTTCTGTGCCCGGATCTTCGGGCCGATCAAGGATTACGAGTGCTTGTGCGGCAAGTACAAGCGCATGAAGTACAAGGGCGTGATCTGCGAGAAGTGCGGCGTCGAGGTCACCCTCGCGCGGGTCCGTCGCGACCGCATGGGCCATATCGAGCTCGCCGCGCCCGTCGCCCATATCTGGTTCCTGAAGTCGCTGCCGAGCCGCATCGGCCTGCTGCTCGACATGGCGCTCAAGGACCTCGAGCGCATCCTGTATTTCGAGTCCTACGTCACCATCGAGCCGGGCCTCACCCCGCTGAAGGAGCGTCAGCTCCTCTCGGAGGAGGAGTACCTGCGCGCGCAGGAGGAGTACGGCGAGGATAGCTTCACCGCCATGATCGGCGCGGAGGCGATCCGGCGCATCCTCCAGGAGCTCGACCTCGACAAGATCGCGGCCGACCTGCGCGAGGAGATCGCCACCACCACCTCCGAGCTGAAGCCCAAGAAGCTGCTGAAGCGCCTCAAGATCATCGAGGCGTTCCAGATGTCGGGCAACCGGCCCGAGTGGATGATCCTGACCGTCGTGCCGGTGATCCCGCCGGACCTGCGCCCGCTCGTCCCGCTCGACGGCGGCCGCTTCGCGACCTCGGACCTCAACGACCTCTACCGCCGCGTCATCAACCGCAACAACCGCCTCAAGCGGCTGATCGAGCTGCGCGCGCCCGACATCATCATCCGCAACGAGAAGCGGATGCTGCAGGAGGCGGTCGACGCGCTGTTCGACAACGGCCGTCGCGGCCGCGTCATCACGGGCGCCAACAAGCGCCCGCTGAAGTCGCTCGCCGATATGCTGAAGGGCAAGCAGGGCCGGTTCCGCCAGAACCTGCTCGGCAAGCGCGTCGATTATTCCGGCCGCTCGGTCATCGTGGTCGGCCCGGAGCTGAAGCTGCACCAGTGCGGGCTGCCGAAGAAGATGGCGCTCGAGCTGTTCAAGCCCTTCATCTACGCGCGCCTCGACGCCAAGGGCTTCTCGGCCACGGTGAAGCAGGCCAAGAAGCTCGTCGAGAAGGAGAAGCCGGAGGTCTGGGACATCCTGGACGAGGTGATCCGCGAGCATCCCGTGATGCTGAACCGGGCGCCGACCTTGCACCGCCTCGGTATCCAGGCGTTCGAGCCGAAGCTGATCGAGGGCAAGGCGATCCAGCTGCATCCGCTGGTCTGCGCCGCGTTCAACGCCGACTTCGACGGCGACCAGATGGCCGTGCACGTCCCGCTGTCGCTGGAGGCGCAGCTGGAAGCGCGCGTCCTGATGATGTCGACGAACAACATCCTGCATCCGGCCAACGGCGCGCCGATCATCGTGCCGTCGCAGGACATCGTGCTCGGCCTCTACTACCTGTCGATCGTCGCCGACGGCTCGCCGGGTGAGCACAAGCCGAACGATCCGAAGAACCCGATGAAGGGCGTCTTCGGCGATTTCGGGGAGCTCGAGCACGCGCTCGCGGCCCGCACGGTCACGCTGCACACCAAGATCAAGTGGCGCTGGCGCGGCCTCGATTCCGAGGGCAACGAGGTCAGCCGCATCTACGACACCACGCCGGGCCGCGTGATCCTGTCCAGCGTGCTGCCGCGCCACAAGCGCGTCCCCTTCGACGTCGTCAACAAGCTGATGACGAAGAAGGAGATCTCGGCGATGATCGACACCGTCTACCGCCATTGCGGTCAGAAGGAGTCGGTGATCTTCTGCGACCGCATCATGGGTCTCGGCTTCATCCACGCTTTCCGCGCCGGCATCTCGTTCGGCAAGGACGACATGGTGGTGCCGGACAACAAGTGGTCGATCGTCGACGAGACCCGCACGCTCGTGAAGGATTACGAGCAGCAGTACCAGGACGGTCTGATCACCCAGGGCGAGAAGTACAACAAGGTCGTGGACGCCTGGGCCAAGTGCTCCGACCGTCTCGCCGGCGAGATGATGAACCGCATCTCGTCCGTGCAGAAGGACGAGCACGGCGCCGACAAGCAGGTCAACTCGATCTACATGATGAGCCACTCGGGCGCCCGTGGCTCGCCGGCGCAGATGAAGCAACTCGCGGCGATGCGCGGTCTGATGGCCAAGCCCTCGGGCGAGATCATCGAGACCCCGATCATCTCGAACTTCAAGGAAGGCCTCGACGTTCTCGAGTACTTCAACTCGACGCACGGCGCCCGCAAGGGCCTCGCGGACACCGCGCTCAAGACCGCGAATTCCGGCTACCTGACCCGCCGCCTCGTCGACGTGGCCCAGGACGCGGTGATCCGCGAGGTGGATTGCGGCACCGAGAGCGGCATCCGGATGCGCGCGATCATCGATGCCGGCCAGGTCGTGGCCTCGCTGGCGACCCGCATCCTCGGCCGCGCCACGGCCGAGGACCTGATCGCCAATGACGGCTCGATCATCGTCGCCAAGGGTGAGACGATCGAGGAGAAGCACCTCGAGCCGATCACCAAGGCCGGCATCCAGGAGGTGAAGATCCGCTCGGTCCTGGTCTGCGCGACCCGGAACGGCGTCTGCGCCACCTGCTACGGGCGCGACCTCGCCCGCGGCACGCCCGTCAACATGGGTGAGGCCGTCGGCGTCATCGCGGCGCAGTCGATCGGCGAGCCGGGCACCCAGCTCACGATGCGCACCTTCCACATCGGCGGCGCGGCCCAGATCGCCGACTCGTCCTTCATCGAGTCGAGCTTCGAGGGCACGGTGCGGATCCGCAACCGCGGCCTCGCCCGCAACTCGGACGGCGACCTCGTCGCCATCGGCCGCAACGTGGCGGTGGTGATCGTCGGGCCGGACGGCACCGAGCGGGCGGTCCACCGTCTGCAATACGGCGCCCGCGTCCGTGTCGACGAGGGCGACGCGATCAAGCGCGGCCAGCGCATCGCCGAGTGGGATCCCTACACCCGGCCGATCCTGACCGAGATCGACGGGATCGTGGCCTACGAGGACCTGATCGACGGCCAGTCGATCACCGAGACGACCGACGAATCGACCGGCATCGCCAAGCGCGTCGTCATCGACTGGCGCGGCTCGGCGCGGACGGCGGACCTGCGTCCGGCGCTCGCGATCCACGACCAGAACGGCCGGGTGCAGAAGCTGCCGCGCGGCTCGGATGCCCGCTCGATCCTGCCGGTCGAGGCGATCATCGGCGTCGATCCGGGCACCCGGGTCAAGGCCGGCGACATCCTCGCCCGCGTCTCGACCGACAGCGCCAAGACCCGCGACATCACCGGCGGTCTGCCGCGGGTGGCGGAGCTGTTCGAGGCGCGCCGGCCGAAGGACGCGGCGATCATCGCCGAGAAGTCCGGCACGATCTCGTTCGGGCGCGACTACAAGAACAAGCGCCGCCTGAGCCTGACCCCGCATGACGGCTCCGAGCCGGTGGAGTACCTGATCCCGAAGGGCAAGCACATCCACCTGCAGGACGGCGACGTGGTCGAGCTCGGCGACTTCATCGTCGACGGCAACCCGGCGCCGCACGACATCCTGGCGATCAAGGGCGTGGAGGAGCTTGCAGCCTACCTCGTCAACGAAATCCAGGAGGTCTACCGGCTCCAGGGCGTGTCGATCAACGACAAGCACATCGAGGTCATCGTCCGGCAGATGCTGCAGAAGGTGGAGATCACCGACGGCGGCGATTCCGAGATCCTGACCGGCGACCAGATCGACCGAATGGAGCTGGCCGAGTTCAACGAGAAGCTGCTCGCCGAGGGCAAAAAGCCGATCCAGGGCGTCCCGGTCCTGCTCGGCATCACCAAGGCCTCGCTGCAGACCCGCTCGTTCATCTCGGCGGCCTCGTTCCAGGAGACCACCCGCGTCCTCACCGAGGCGGCGGTCAACGGCAAGGTCGACAACCTCGAGGGCCTGAAGGAGAACGTCATCGTCGGGTCGCTGATCCCGGCGGGCACCGGCGCAATGATCTCCGACATCAAGTCGATCGCGCGCCGCCGCGACGGGCTGATCATGGCCCAGAAGTCGGCCGAGAGCGGCGCGGCGGTCGCCGAGCACCTCCCCGCCGCCGAATAGGGCAGGGGAGTCCGGCGGGCGCCAGCGCCCGCCGACCCGACGACAAAAAAGGCCGGCGCTCCCTCGCGGGGGCGCCGGCCTTTTCGCGTAAGCAGCCAAGCTTTAAGGGAAAGTTTCTGCTTGACGATCGCGTGACGAGCCCGTAATAGCCCCTCCTACTGAACGGCTGGCCGTAGGCGACAGCTGATCGACGTGCCCCTCGTGCCTCGATCCAAGTCTCCTAAACGCGACCGAACTTCAAGCGACTGACACGTGTCAGACCGGCATGATCGCTGGGGCTCGTCCTCCGGTGGTCCTCTGCTCGCATGGCGCGCCAAAGGCTGGTTTCAGCCTGGGGCGCGATTTGCGTTGCGCTCCATTCCGGAGCGACGGTCGTTCAGACGAGATTTGAGAAACGACGGTCGCCAGGACGGCGACGCGTTGCGAGAGGAATGGCATGCCGACGATCAACCAGCTGATCGCCAATCCGCGGAAGGCGCAGAAGGCCCGCAACAAGGTGCCGGCTCTTGACGCCTGCCCGCAGAAGCGTGGCGTCTGCACCCGCGTCTACACCACGACCCCGAAGAAGCCGAACTCGGCGCTTCGTAAGGTCGCCAAGGTCCGCCTGACCAACGGCTTCGAGGTCATCGGCTACATCCCGGGCGAGGGTCACAACCTTCAGGAGCACTCCGTGGTGATGATCCGCGGCGGCCGCGTGAAGGATCTTCCGGGCGTGCGCTACCACATCCTGCGCGGCGTGCTCGATACCCAGGGCGTCAAGAACCGCAAGCAGCGTCGCTCGAAGTACGGCGCCAAGCGTCCGAAGTAAGACGACGACCGAGACGAACGATCGCCTGTCCCGCAAGGATGTCGCCGGCCCGTTGGGCTCCAGGCGGCCTGCGTTGGGGCACAACAGTTGATTTTTAGACCTTAGAGACGGAGCGAGCGATGTCCCGCCGCCACAGCGCCGAGAAGCGCGAGATCATCCCCGACGCCAAGTACGGCGACGTCGTCCTCACCAAGTTCATGAACTCGGTGATGTATGAGGGCAAGAAGTCGGTCGCCGAGACCATCGTGTACGGCGCGTTCGACATCATCGAGGCCCGCGCCAAGGCGAACCCGATCGAGGTGTTCCGCGCCGCCCTCGACAACGTCGCCCCGGCGATCGAGGTGCGTTCCCGCCGCGTCGGCGGCGCGACCTACCAGGTCCCGGTCGAGGTCCGCACCGAGCGCCGCCAGGCGCTGGCGATCCGCTGGCTGATCCAGGCCGCCCGCTCGCGCAACGACCGCACCATGGTCGAGCGCCTGTCGGCCGAGCTGCTCGACGCCGCCAACAACCGCGGCAACGCCGTAAAGAAGCGCGAGGACACCCACCGGATGGCCGAGGCCAACCGCGCGTTCTCGCACTACCGCTGGTAAAAGCCGCTTCGCCGCCGCCTTCTACAGCGCGGCGGCCCACTTCTTCAGGAGCCCCCCGATGCCCCGCACGCACGCGATCGAGGACTACCGCAACTTCGGCATCATGGCCCACATCGATGCCGGCAAGACCACGACGACCGAGCGGATCCTCTACTACACCGGCAAGTCCCACAAGATCGGCGAGGTCCATGAGGGCGCCGCCACCATGGACTGGATGGAGCAGGAGCAGGAGCGTGGCATCACGATCACCTCGGCTGCGACCACCTGCTTCTGGCGCGACAAGCGCCTGAACATCATCGACACCCCCGGCCACGTCGACTTCACCATCGAGGTGGAGCGCTCGCTCCGCGTGCTCGACGGCGCCGTCTGCGTGCTCGACGGCAACCAGGGCGTCGAGCCGCAGACCGAGACGGTGTGGCGCCAGGCCGACAAGTACGACGTGCCGCGCATCGTGTTCGTCAACAAGATGGACAAGATCGGCGCCGACTTCTTCAAGTGCGTGGCCGACATCATCGACCGCGTCGCCGGCAAGCCGGTGTGCCTGCAGCTGCCGATCGGCGCCGAGAGCTCGTTCAAGGGCGTCGTCGACCTGATCAAGATGAAGGCGATCGTGTGGTCGGGTGAGGCGCTCGGCGCCAACTACTCCGAGGAGGAGATCCCGGCTGACCTCGCCGACCAGGCTGCGGAGTACCGCACCAAGCTGGTCGAGGCTTGCGTCGAGATGGACGACGACGCCATGGCCGCCTACCTCGACGGCACCGAGCCGGACGAGGACACCATGCGCAAGCTGGTGCGGACGGCGGTGCAGCGCCGCGCCTTCCACCCGGTGATGTGCGGCTCGGCGTTCAAGAACAAGGGCGTGCAGCCCCTGCTCGACGGCGTCGTCGACTACCTGCCGTCTCCCGCCGACCGCGGCGAGATCAAGGGCATCGACTACAAGACCGAGGAAGAGGTGGTTCGCCGCCCGCTCGACTCCGATCCCTTCTCCATGCTCGCCTTCAAGATCATGGACGATCCCCACGTCGGCACGATCACCTTCTGCCGCGTGTATTCGGGTAAGGTCGATTCGGGCGCGAACGTCATCAACTCGACCCGCGACAAGAAGGAGCGGGTCGGCCGCATGCTCCTGATGCACGCGAACAACCGCGAGGACATCAAGGAGGCGTTCGCCGGTGACATCGTGGCGCTCGCGGGTCTCAAGGATACCCGCACCGGCGATACGCTGTGCGATCCGACCAAGGCCGTGATCCTCGAGAAGATGGAGTTCCCGGAGCCGGTCATCGAGATCGCCGTCGAGCCCAAGTCCAAGGCGGACCAGGAGAAGCTCGGCATCGCGCTCTCGAAGCTCGCCGCCGAGGATCCGTCCTTCCGGGTCTCCACCGACCAGGAATCGGGCCAGACCATCCTCAAGGGGATGGGCGAGCTTCACCTCGACATCAAGGTCGACATCCTGAAGCGCACCTACAAGGTCGAGGCCAATATCGGCCAGCCGCAGGTCGCGTACCGGGAGAAGCTGACGAAGCGCACCGAGATCGACTACACCCACAAGAAGCAGACCGGTGGTACCGGCCAGTTCGCGCGGGTGAAGTTCGTGGTCGAGCCGAACGAGCCGGGTGCCGGCTACGCGTTCGAGTCGAAGATCGTCGGCGGCTCGGTGCCCAAGGAGTACATCCCGGGCGTCGAGAAGGGCCTCAACAGCGTGCTGACCGCCGGTATTCTGGCGGGCTTCCCGGTGGTCGACATCAAGGTGGAGCTGGTCGACGGCGCCTACCACGAGGTCGACTCCTCGGCGCTGGCCTTCGAGATCGCTTCGCGGGCGGCGCTCCGCGAGGCCCTGCAGAAGGGCGGCTCGGTCCTGCTCGAGCCGGTGATGAAGGTCGAGGTCGTGACCCCGGAGGACTATACCGGTTCGGTCATCGGCGACCTGAATTCCCGCCGCGGCCAGATCCAGGGCCAGGACATGCGCGGCAACGCGAACGTCATCAACGCGATGGTGCCGCTCGCCAACATGTTCGGCTACGTGAACCAGCTGCGTTCCTTCACCCAAGGGCGCGCGAACTTCACGATGCAGTTCGACCACTACGAAGAGGTCCCGCGCGGCGAGGCCGAGAAGGTGGTTGCCAAGTACGCTTGATGAGTTGGGCCCGATATCGGGCTTGCTCCTAGCTTCGGTGCCCGCCATGGCGGGTGCCCCTCAAGACTAAACCGCACGCATTCGATCGACGGAGTTTTGGCGATGGCCAAGGAAAAGTTTTCGCGGACGAAGCCGCACTGCAACATCGGCACCATCGGTCACGTTGACCATGGCAAGACCTCGCTGACCGCGGCGATCACGAAGGTCCTGGCCGAGTCTGGCGGCGCGACGTTCACGGCGTACGACCAGATCGACAAGGCGCCGGAGGAGAAGGCGCGCGGCATCACGATCTCGACGGCGCACGTCGAGTACGAGACCCCGAACCGGCACTACGCGCACGTCGACTGCCCCGGGCACGCCGACTACGTGAAGAACATGATCACGGGTGCGGCGCAGATGGACGGCGCGATCCTGGTGGTGTCGGCGGCCGACGGCCCGATGCCGCAGACCCGCGAGCACATCCTTCTGGCGCGCCAGGTCGGCGTTCCTGCGCTGGTTGTGTTCATGAACAAGGTCGACATGGTCGACGATCCGGAGCTCCTCGAGCTGGTCGAGCTGGAGGTGCGCGAGCTTCTCTCGAAGTACGACTTCCCGGGCGACGACATCCCGATCACGAAGGGCTCGGCTTTGTGCGCGCTGGAGAACCGCGAGCCGAAGATCGGCCACGAGGCGATCCTCGAGCTGATGAAGACGGTGGACGCCTACATCCCGCAGCCTGAGCGTCCGATCGACCTGCCGTTCCTGATGCCGATCGAGGACGTGTTCTCGATTTCGGGCCGCGGCACGGTGGTGACGGGCCGGGTCGAGCGCGGGATCGTGAAGGTCGGCGAGTCGGTGGAGATCGTCGGCATCCGCCCGACGACGACGACGACGGTGACCGGCGTCGAGATGTTCCGCAAGCTGCTCGACCAGGGCCAGGCGGGCGACAACGTCGGCGTTCTCCTGCGCGGCACCAAGCGCGAGGACGTGGAGCGTGGGCAGGTTGTGTGCAAGCCGGGTTCGGTGAAGCCGCACACGAAGTTCAAGGCCGAGGCGTACATCCTGACGAAGGAGGAGGGCGGGCGCCACACGCCGTTCTTCACGAACTACCGTCCTCAGTTCTACTTCCGGACGACGGACGTGACGGGCGTGTGCCAGCTGCCCGAGGGCACCGAGATGGTGATGCCGGGCGACAACGTGACGATGGACGTGACGCTGATCGTTCCGATCGCCATGGAGGAGAAGCTGCGCTTCGCCATCCGCGAGGGCGGCCGCACCGTCGGCGCCGGCGTCGTCGCCTCCATCACCGAGTAAGCGTCCAGGCGCTTCCACGAGCGGACAGGTGACGGGGCGGGCCTCGTGCCCGCCCCATCCCGTCGCGAGGTAGACATCACATGAACGGCCAGAACATCCGTATTCGCCTGAAGGCGTTCGATCATCGCATCCTGGATTCGTCGACCCGCGAGATCGTCTCGACGGCGAAGCGGACCGGTGCCACCGTGCGCGGGCCGATCCCGCTGCCGACCCGGATCGAGCGCTTCACCGTCAACCGCTCGCCCCACATCGACAAGAAGTCGCGCGAGCAGTTCGAGATGCGCACCCATAAGCGCGTGCTCGACATCGTCGATCCGACGCCTCAGACCGTGGACGCGCTGATGAAGCTCGACCTCGCCGCCGGCGTCGACGTGGAGATCAAGCTCTGAGGACCTTCGGGTTCTTAGAGCTTCACTAGGCTGCGCGGGGGAGAACCATGCGCTCAGGAGTCATTGCACAGAAGGTCGGCATGACCCGCGTCTTCACGGACGCCGGCGAGCATGTTCCGGTCACGGTGCTCAAGGTCGATCAGTGCCAGGTGGTCGCCCACCGCACGGTCGAGAAGAACGGCTACGTCGCGCTCCAGGTGGGCGTCGGCAAGGCCAAGGTCAAGAACGTGACGAAGGCCCAGCGCGGCCATTTCGCCGTCGCGAAGGTCGAGCCGAAGCGGAAGCTGGCCGAGTTCCGCGTCACCGAGGACGCGATGATCCCGGTCGGTGCCGAGATCACTGCGGACCACTTCCTGGAGGGTCAGTTCGTCGACGTGACGGGCACGACCACCGGTAAGGGTTTCGCCGGCGGCATGAAGCGCTGGAACTTCGGCGGTCTGCGGGCCACCCACGGCGTGTCGATCTCGCACCGTTCGATCGGTTCGACCGGCGGCCGTCAGGACCCGGGCAAGACCTTCAAGAACAAGAAGATGCCGGGCCATCTCGGTGTCGAGCGGGTCACGACCCAGAACCTGCGCGTCGTGCGCACCGATGTCGAGCGCGGCTTGATCCTCGTCGAGGGCTCGGTCCCGGGTGTCGACGGCGGCTGGATCTTCGTCCGTGACGCCGTGAAGCGCAAGCTGCCGGCGGACGTGCCGATGCCGGGCAAGTTCCGCGAGCAGTCCGCGGCTCCGCAGGAGACCAACGGCGAGGCCCAGGTCGAGGCTCCCGCGGCTCCGGCCACCGAGGAGAACGCGTGATGAAGTTCGAGATCACCACGCTCGACGGTGCCGAGGCCGGCTCGCTCGAGCTCGACGAGGCCATCTTCGGCCTCGAGCCCCGCGCCGACCTGCTGCAGCGCTGCGTCCGCTGGCAGCTCGCCAAGCGCCAGGCTGGTACCCACCAGACCAAGCAGCGCGGCGAGATCGCCCGTACGACCAAGAAGCTGTACAAGCAGAAGGGCACCGGTAACGCCCGTCACGGCGCGGCCTCGGCCCCGCAGTTCCGCGGCGGCGCCCGCGCCCACGGTCCGGTCACCCGCTCGCACGCCCACGACCTGCCCAAGAAGGTCCGGGCGCTCGCGCTCCGCCACGCGCTCTCGGCCAAGGTCAAGAGCGCCGAGCTGATCGTCATGGACGATGCCCGCCTCGACGAGGGCAAGACCAAGGCGCTCAAGGAGCGGTTCGGCAAGCTGTCGCTCTCGAACGCCCTGATCATCGGCGGCGCCGAGCTCGACCAGAACTTCGCCCGTGCGGCCCGCAACCTGCCGCAGATCGACGTCCTGCCGGTGCAGGGCATCAACGTCTACGACATCCTGCGCCGCGAGAAGCTCGTGCTGACCCGCGCCGCCGTCGATGCGCTGGAGGCGCGATTCAAATGAGCGCTGATCCGCGCCACTACGACGTGATCGTCTCCCCGGTCATCACCGAGAAGGCGACGAACCTCTCGGAGCTCAACAAGGTTGTGTTCCGGGTGGCCCCGAAGGCGACGAAGCCGCAGATCAAGGAAGCGGTCGAGAAGCTGTTCGAGGTCAAGGTGAAGAGCGTCAACACGCTCGTCACCAAGGGCAAGGCCAAGATGTTCCGCGGTCAGCGCGGCCAGCGCTCGGACGTGAAGAAGGCGATCGTGACCCTCGAAGAGGGTCAGAGCATCGACGTCACGACCGGGCTCTGAGGGGAACGGCGTAAAGGAACAAGCCAATGGCTTTGAAGACATTCAAGCCGGTCACGCCGAGCCTTCGCCAGCTCGTGATCGTGGACCGTTCGGAACTCTACAAGGGCAAGCCGGTCAAGTCGCTGACGGTGGGCAAGTCGTCCACCGGCGGCCGCAACAACCTCGGCCGCATCACCGTCCGCTTTCGCGGCGGTGGTCACAAGCGGACCCTGCGCAACATCGACTTCAAGCGGCGTGAGCACGCCGGCAAGGTCGGCACCGTCGAGCGGATCGAGTACGATCCGAACCGTACGGCGTTCATCGCGCTGGTGTCCTACGAGGGTGGGGCGCAGAGCTACATCCTCGCGCCGCAGCGCGTGAAGGCCGGCGACAAGGTGGTGTCGGGCGAGCAGGTCGACATCAAGCCCGGCAACGCCATGCCGCTCGGCAACATGCCGGTCGGCACGATCGTGCACAACGTCGAGCTGAAGATCGGCAAGGGCGGGGCGATCGCCCGGTCCGCGGGCAACTACGCCCAGATCGTCGGCCGCGACCAGGGCTACGTCACGCTGCGCCTGAACTCGGGCGAGCAGCGCCTGGTGCACGGTCAGTGCTACGCCAGCGTGGGCGCGGTCTCGAACCCCGACCACATGAACATCTCGCTCGGCAAGGCCGGTCGGAATCGCTGGCTCGGCAAGCGCCCGCACAACCGCGGCGTCGCGATGAACCCGGTCGACCACCCGCACGGCGGCGGCGAGGGTCGTACGTCGGGCGGTCGTCATCCGGTCACGCCGTGGGGTGTCCCCACCAAGGGCAAGAAGACCCGCTCGAACAAGCGCACCGACACGTTCATCGTGTCGAGCCGCCACAACCGCAAGAAGTAAGGGCGTCGTCCCATGGCACGTTCAATCTGGAAGGGGCCGTTCATCGACGGCTACCTCCTCAAGAAGGCGGACGCCGCGCGCGGCGCGAGCCGCAACGAGGTGATCAAGATCTGGAGCCGTCGCTCCACGATCCTTCCGCATTTCGTTGGCCTGACCTTCGGGGTCTACAACGGGCAGAAGCACATTCCGGTCTACGTCTCCGAGGAAATGGTCGGTCACAAGTTCGGCGAGTTCTCGCCGACCCGCACCTTCCACGGTCACGCGGCCGACAAGAAGGCGAAGAGGCGCTAAGATGGGCAAGGCAGCAGCACCCCGCGCGCTCCCCGAGAACGAGGCCAAGGCCGTGGCGCGCATGCTGCGCGTCAGCCCGCAGAAGCTGAACCTCGTGGCTCAGCTCATCCGCGGCAAGAAGGTCTCGACCGCGCTCGCCGACCTGCAGTTCTCGCGCAAGCGGATCGCGGTCGACGTCCGCAAGTGCCTCGAGAGCGCCATCGCCAACGCCGAGAACAACCACGACCTGGACGTGGACGATCTCGTCGTGAAGGAGGCCTATGTCGGCAAGGCGCTCGTTCTGAAGCGCTTCCACGCCCGCGCCCGCGGCCGTGGCGCCCGCATCCTGAAGCCGTTCGCGAACCTCACCATCGTGGTGCGCGAAGTCCCGGCCGAAGCCGCCTGAGGAGGGATCGATGGGTCAGAAAGTCAATCCGATCGGTCTGCGTCTCGGCATCAACCGGACCTGGGACTCGCGCTGGTACGCCAACAAGGGCGAGTACGCGCGCCTGATGCACGAGGACGTCGCGATCCGCAAAGCGCTGCTCAAGCAGCTCAAGCAGGCCGCGGTCTCCAAGATCGTCATCGAGCGCCCGCACAAGAAGTGCCGCGTCACCATCCACTCGGGTCGCCCGGGTGTGGTGATCGGCAAGAAGGGTGCGGACATCGAGAAGCTGCGCAAGCTCGTCAACTCGATGACCAAGGCCGACGTGACGATCAACATCGTCGAGGTGCGCAAGCCCGAGATCGACGCCACTCTGGTGGCCGACTCGATCGCCCAGCAGCTCGAGCGTCGCGTCGCCTTCCGTCGCGCCATGAAGCGCGCCGTGCAGTCGGCGATGCGTCTGGGCGCCGAGGGCATCCGCATCAACTGCTCCGGTCGCCTCGGCGGCGCCGAGATCGCCCGGCTCGAATGGTACCGCGAGGGTCGCGTGCCCCTGCATACCCTGCGGGCCGACGTCGATTACGGCACGGCCACGGCGTTCACCACCTACGGGACCTGCGGCATCAAGGTGTGGGTGTTCAAGGGCGAGATCCTCGAACACGACCCGATGGCCCAGGACAAGCGCGCGCACGAGGAGGGCGGCCGTTCCGGCGGACGTCGTGACCGCGAGCGCGGCGAGCGCGGCGGACGGGACGCGGCCTAAGGGCCGCGCTTCCCCCGCCCTTCAGTTTTGAGAGGCTGCCATGCTGCAACCCAAGAAGACGAAGTTCCGCAAGCAGTTCAAGGGCCGCATCCACGGCTTCGCGAAGGGCGGAACCGATCTGAACTTCGGCTCCTACGGCCTCAAGGCCATGGAGCCGGAGCGGATCACCGCGCGTCAGATCGAGGCGGCCCGCCGCGCGATCACCCGCGAGATGAAGCGTCAGGGCCGGGTCTGGATCCGGATCTTCCCCGACGTCCCCGTGACCGCGAAGCCGACCGAGGTCCGCATGGGCTCCGGCAAGGGCGCGCCCGAGTATTGGGCCGCCCGCGTGCATCCGGGCCGCATCATGTTCGAGATCGACGGCGTGGCCGAGGACATCGCCCGCGAGGCTTTGCGCCTGGGTGCCGCCAAGCTGCCGGTCCGCACGCGCTTCATCCAGCGCATCGCCGACTGAGGAGAATATTCGAGATGAAGTCGAGCCAGAGGCTGTCTGACCTGAGCGCGCTGTCGCCGGATCAGCTCGGCGACGAGCTCCTGAACCTGAAGAAGGAGCAGTTCAACCTGCGCTTCCAGCGGGCCACGGGTCAGCTCGAGAACGTCGCCCGGGTGCGCGAAGTGCGCCGCGACATCGCCCGCGTCCGCACGCTGCAGCGCCAGAAGACGCTGCAGGCGGCACAGGGCTAAGGGAGTCTAGGACCATGCCGAAGCGCGTGCTGCAGGGCGTCGTCGTCAGCGACAAGCAGGACAAGACCGTCGTCGTGAAGGTGGAGCGTCGCTTCACCCATCCGGTGATGAAGAAGACCATCCGCCGGTCGAAGAACTACCACGCCCACGACGAGAACAACGTGGCCAAGGTCGGCCAGCAGGTGTTCATCGAGGAGTCGCGGCCCTATTCCAAGCTCAAGACCTGGAAGCTGGTCGAGGGCGAGGCCGTCGCGACCGCCGAGGCGTAAGACGGGGCGCCTCCTGGGCGCCCCTCTCGCCGGGCTCAGGACCGAGCGCCTTTCGGTGCCTCGGTGCCTTGCCATGAGAGCCGATCCGGTGTAATCGGCCGGCCTCCACCGAAACATGAAGGGCGTGTGACGCTCCTCATTGCGTTCGTTGACCGCGCCAGCGCGAGGCAATCGCGTTGCTGCGCGGTCTTTTAATGGACGGGGACGCGAGATCCCCATCAGGCTGCCGTCCGCCGGGCAATCGTGCCCGACGGAGACCTGCCTGAAACAAGGAAAGGGCGTTAGGCCGTGATCCAGATGCAGACGAATCTGGACGTCGCCGACAATTCCGGCGCACGTCGCGTGATGTGCATCAAGGTGCTCGGCGGTTCCAAGCGCAAGTATGCCGGCGTCGGCGACATCATCGTGGTGTCGGTGAAGGAGGCTATTCCGCGGGGCCGCGTGAAGAAGGGCGACGTCATGAAGGCGGTCGTCGTTCGCACCGCCAAGGACGTCCGTCGGGCCGACGGTTCGGTGATCCGCTTCGACCGCAACGCGGCCGTGCTGATCAACAACCAGAAGGAGCCGATCGGTACGCGTATCTTTGGACCCGTGCCGCGCGAGCTGCGTGCTCGCAACCACATGAAGATCATCTCGCTGGCGCCGGAGGTGCTGTAATGGCTGCGAAGGTGAAGAAGGGCGACAAGGTCGTCGTCCTGACCGGCCGCGACAAGGGTCGCACCGGCGAGGTCATCCAGGTGATGCCGAAGGAAGATCGGGCCCTGGTCCGGGGGATCAACATGGTCAAGCGCCACACGCGCCAGACCCAGACCTCCGAGGGCGGGATCATCTCCAAGGAGGCGGCGATCCACCTGTCGAACCTGGCGGTCGCCGACCCCAAGGACGGCATGCCCACCCGGGTTGGTTTTCGCATTCTGGAAGACGGGCGCAAGGTTCGCTTCGCGAAGCGCTCGGGAGATCTGATCGATGGCTGAGGATCTGAAGGACGGGTACACCCCGCGGCTCAAGAAGCACTACGAGGAAGTGGTGCGTCCGAAGCTGATCGAAGAGTTCGGCTACACCAACCCGATGCAGGTGCCGGCGATCGAGAAGATCGTCGTCAACATGGGCGTCGGCGAGTCGACCCAGGACTCCAAGAAGGCCACCGTGGCGGCCGAGGATCTCGGCCTGATCGTCGGCCAGAAGCCGGTCATCACCCGGGCCCGCAAGGCGATCGCGACCTTCAAGGTCCGCGAGAACATGCCGATCGGCTGCAAGGTCACGCTGCGCAAGCAACGGATGTACGAGTTCATGGACCGGCTGATCACCATCGCGCTGCCGCGCGTGCGTGACTTCCGCGGCCTGAACCCGAAGTCGTTCGACGGGCGCGGCAACTACGCCCTCGGGATCAAGGAGCACCTGGTGTTCCCCGAGATCAACTACGACAAGGCACAGAACACCTGGGGCATGGACATCGTCGTGGCGACCACCGCCAAGACCGATGCCGAGGCCCGGGCGCTCCTGAAGCACTTCAACTTCCCGTTCCGGCAGTGAGGGCTCACCGCCCCCATACGCGGACACTGGAGAGCTAGAACATGGCTAAGACGAGCAAGATCGAGAAGAACAAGCAGCGGCGGGAGCTCGTGAAGCGCTACGCGCCGAAGCGCGAGGCGCTGCTGGCGACCGCCAACGACGAGTCGCTGTCGATGGAGGAGCGCTTCGAGGCGCGCCTCAAGCTGGCGGAGCTGCCCCGCAACTCCAGCGCGACCCGCATCCGCAACCGCTGCGAGATGACCGGCCGTCCCCGGGCTTACTACCGCAAGCTCGGCATCTCCCGCGTCGCCCTGCGCGACCTGGGGTCTCGGGGTCTGATCCCCGGCCTGGTCAAGTCCAGCTGGTAAGGGGAGCGCGCCACAGATGATCAACGATCCCGTGGGCGATATGCTCACCCGCATCCGCAACGGCCAGATGCGTCGTCGCAATGTCGTGCAGACCCCCGGCTCCAAGCTGCGGGCCCGCGTCCTCGACGTGCTGAAGTCCGAGGGTTACATCCGCGACTACGCCACGACCGATTACGGCAACGGGCGCACCGAGTTCGCCATCGAGCTCAAGTACTTCGACGGCCAGCCGGTGATCCGCTCAATCGAGCGCGTCTCCAAGCCGGGCCGCCGGGTCTACTCGTCGGTCGATACCCTGCCGCGCGTCGCCGACGGCCTGGGCATCACCATCGTCTCCACCCCTCAGGGCGTCATGGCCGACCACGAGGCGCGCGAGCGCAACGTCGGCGGCGAGGTGCTCTGCAAGGTCTTCTGACCTGCAGACCCTGACAGCCGAAAAGGAAAGACGAGCATGTCCCGCGTAGGCAAGAAGCCCGTGACCGTCCCGGCCGGCGTGACCGCCACCGTCGACGGCCAGAACGTCAAGATCAAGGGCCAGAAGGGCGAGCTGAGCTTCCGCGTTCCCGACCAGGTGTCGGTGACCCAGGAGAACGGCGCGATCTCGGTCCAGCCCCGGTCGCAGACCAAGGAGGCCCGCGCGATGTGGGGCCTCTCCCGCGCCCAGGTGTCGAATCTGGTCGAGGGGGTGACCAAGGGCTACGAGAAGAAGCTGGAGATCAGCGGCGTCGGTTACCGCGCCGCCGTCGCCGGCAAGGTTCTCAAGCTGTCGCTCGGTTACAGCCACGACGTCGAGTACGCGATCCCCGAGGGGATCACGATCGCGACGCCGAAGCCGGTCGAGATCGTCGTCACCGGCATCGACAAGCAGCGCGTCGGCCAGGTCGCGGCGGAAATCCGCGACTATCGCGGCCCCGAGCCCTACAAGGGCAAGGGCGTGAAGTACGCCGGCGAGTTCATCTTCCGCAAGGAAGGCAAGAAGAAGTAAGGACCGCCGGATGTCTCGCAAAATCGAACTGCTCGATCGGCGCCGCGCGCGCGTCCGGCGGGCGATCCGCAAGGCGGCCAACGGTCGTCCGCGGCTCTCGGTGTTCCGCTCCTCCAAGCAGATCTACGTCCAGGTCATCGACGATGCGACCGGCCACACGCTGGCCGCCGCCTCGAGCCTCGACAAGGACCTGCGGGCCCGCCTCAAGACCGGCGCCGACAAGGCCGCCGCGACCGAGGTCGGCAAGCTGGTGGCGGAGCGCGCCAAGGCGGCCGGGGTCACCCAGGTGATCTTCGACCGCTCGGGCTACCTCTATCACGGCCGGGTCAAGGCCCTGGCCGACGCGGCCCGCGAGGGCGGCCTGGACTTCTGATCCGTAAGAGGGGGGGCGCTGGTTCAGCGCCGCCCCTTCGGGATCGGCACGATGTCCCATGAGGCGAGGGGGCCGATGAGGCTCCCTCTCTCATTCACGGCGGACGACACATTAGCGAGCGGGACCGCCGCCCGCGTCAGTCGATGGACACACAACATGGCACGTGAGCGTGAGGGTCGTCGCCGCGACGACCGCGAGGAGCGCGACAGCGAGTTCGTGGACAAGCTCGTCCACATCAACCGCGTCGCCAAGGTGGTGAAGGGCGGCCGTCGCTTCGGCTTCGCGGCCCTCGTCGTCGTCGGCGACCAGAAGGGTCGCGTCGGTTTCGGTCACGGCAAGGCCCGTGAGGTTCCCGAGGCCATCCGCAAGGCGACGGAAGCCGCCAAGCGCGGTCTCGTCCGCGTGGCGCTCCGCGAGGGCCGCACGCTGCACCACGACGTGCAGGGCCGTCACGGCGCCGGCAAGGTCATCCTGCGAGCCGCTCCGGCCGGTACCGGCATCATCGCCGGCGGCCCGATGCGCGCCGTCTTCGAGACCTTAGGGATGCAGGACGTCGTGGCGAAGTCGCTCGGCTCCTCGAACCCCTACAACCTCGTGCGCGCCACCTTCGACGCGCTCAAGAACGAGGATTCGCCCCGTTCGGTCGCGGCCCGCCGCGGTCTCAAGGTTTCGGCCCTGCAGGCCCGTCGTCGCGACGCCGATTCGGCCCCCTCGGCCGATTCCGCCGACGCAGCGTAAGGGAGGCACGAGATGGCTGAGAAGACCGTCCGCGTGCAGCAGATCGGCTCGCCGATCCGCCGCGAGGCCAGCCAGCGTCAGACGCTGATCGGCCTGAAGCTGAACAAGATGCACCGCATCGCCACGCTCGAGGACACCCCGTCTGTCCGCGGCATGATCGCGAAGGTGCATCACCTCGTGCGCGTTCTCGACGACGCGGCGTGAGGAGGGCATCATGAAGCTCAACGAAATCCGTGACAACGAAGGCGCAACCAAGAATCGGATGCGCGTCGGCCGTGGTATCGGCTCCGGCAAGGGCAAGACCGGCGGCCGCGGCGTGAAGGGTCAGAAGGCGCGCTCCGGCGTCGCCATCAAGGGCTTCGAGGGCGGCCAGATGCCGCTCCATCGTCGCCTGCCTAAGCGCGGCTTCAACAACCCGGGCGCGACCGATCTCAACGCGGTCAATATCGGGCGCATCCAGGAAGCCGTCGATGCCGGCCGTCTGGACGCCTCGGCGCCCGTGACCCTCGAGGCGCTGATCGCCGCCGGCGTGGTCTCCAAGGCCCGCGACGGCGTGAAGATCCTCGGCGTCGGCGAGCTGACCGCCAAGCTGACCTTCCAGGTTTCCCGCGCGTCCAAGTCGGCCGTCGAGGCGATCGAGAAGGCTGGCGGCTCGGTGACCCAGTCGCTCGCGACCGCCGACGAGGCTGTTGCGTCGGCGTAAGCCACACTTTAAGTCACCGATCATCGGCGGCGGCCCGTGCTTCCAGCGCGAGGCCGCCGCTCGTGTTTTGGGGGACGCTCCGCGCGTCCCCGACCGCGACGCCGCGGAACCCGACCCGAGGACACGTAACCCATGGCCTCTGCAGCCGAGCAGCTCGCCGCCAACCTCAATTTCGGCGCCATCGCCAAGGCCGAAGAACTCAAGAAGCGCATCTGGTTCACGCTTGGCGCCCTGATCGTCTACCGGCTCGGGACCTACATCCCGCTGCCCGGCATCGATCCCGACGCCTTGCGCCAGAGCTTCGCCAATGCCCAGGGCGGCGTGCTCGGCCTGTTCAACATGTTCTCCGGCGGTGCCGTCGAGCGCATGGCGATCTTCGCGCTCAACATCATGCCGTACATTTCGGCGTCGATCATCGTGCAGCTGCTCACCTCGGTGGTGCCGTCGCTCGAGGCGCTGAAGAAGGAGGGCGAGTCGGGCCGCAAGGTGCTCAACCAGTACACGCGCTACCTCACGGTGGTGCTGGCGATCTTCCAGGCCTGGGGCATAGCGGTCGGGTTGCAGAGCTCCGGCGGCATCGTTCAGGATCCCGGGCCGTTCTTCCTGGTCTCGACCGTCATCACGCTGACCGGCGGCACGCTGTTCCTGATGTGGATCGGCGAGCAGATCACCTCGCGCGGCATCGGCAACGGCTCCTCGCTCATCATCTTCGCGGGCATCGTCGCGCACCTGCCCCAGGCGATCGCCGGCACCCTCGAACTCGGCCGCCAGGGCGCCCTCTCGACCGTGGTGATCCTCGGCGTCGTGGTGATGGCCGCGGCCGTCGTCTACTTCATCGTGTTCATGGAGCGCGCCCAGCGCCGCCTCCTGATCAACTACCCCAAGCGCCAGGTCGGCAACCGGATGTACGAGGGTCAGACCTCGTTTCTGCCGCTCAAGCTCAACACCTCGGGCGTCATCCCTCCGATCTTCGCCTCGTCGCTGCTCCTGCTGCCGGCCACCGCCGCCAGCTTCCAGACCGATCCGAACGGCACCGGGATCATCGCCACCATGGCGACCTATCTCGGCCACGGCCGGCCGCTCTACATGCTGCTCTACGCCGCCCTGATCATCTTCTTCGCGTTCTTCTACACCGCCGTGGTGTTCAACCCGCAGGAGACGGCAGACAACCTGAAGAAGCATGGCGGCTTCATTCCGGGCATCCGGCCGGGCGAGCGCACCGCCGAGTTCATCGACAAGGTGCTGTCGCGGATCACGGTGATCGGCGCCGCGTACCTGACGGTGATCTGCCTCATCCCGGAAATCCTGGTCTCCTACGCGTCGCTGCCGTTCTACTTCGGCGGCACGTCGCTGCTGATCGTGGTCTCGGTGACCATGGACACGGTGGCGCAGGTCCACGGCCATCTGCTGGCGCACCAGTACGAGGGCCTGGTGAAGAAGGCGAAGCTGCGCGGCGCTCGCCGGCGCTGAGGACAACGCAAGCGATGTGCCAGCCGGGCCGGATACAACCGGCCCGGCGCCCTTGCGTCGGGGCAGGGCCTTGGCGCATGGTCGGATTCCGGCCGGACAGGGTCTCGGGCTACAACAAGCAGACAGAGGCCGCGCCCCGGGACGAAGGATCCCGTGTGGGATGCGGTGGAGGGGAGTGACAGGTTATGCGGATCATTCTGCTCGGCCCGCCCGGCGCCGGGAAAGGCACCCAATCGGCGCGGATCGTCGAGCGGTTCGGAATCCCGCAGCTCTCGACCGGCGACATGCTGCGGGCCGCGGTGGCGGCCGGCACGCCGGTCGGCCTCAAGGCCAAGGCCCTGATGGAGAGCGGCGCGCTCGTCTCCGACGACATCGTGATCGGCATCGTCGCCGACCGGATCGAGGAGAAGGACGCCCGCGGCGGCTTCATCCTCGACGGCTTCCCCCGCACGGTGGCCCAGGCCGTCGCCCTCGAGACGATGCTGGCCGAGAAGGGCTTGGCGCTCGACGCGGTGGTCGAGTTCAGGGTCGACGAGGACGCCCTCGTCGGGCGCATCGCCAAGCGTGCCGCAGAGACCGAGGCCCGCGGCGAGCCGGTGCGCAAGGACGACACGCCGGAGGTGTTCAAGACCCGGCTCGAAGCCTACCGCACCCAGACCGCGCCGCTCTCGGCGCATTATGCCGGTACCGGCCTGCTGCGCCAGGTCGACGGCATGGCGCCGATCGACGAGGTGACCAAGCAGCTCGAGACGCTGCTTGCCCCGTTCCAGACCGTGTCGGTTTGACGCCGGCTGCGAGTTGACAAGAGATTGCGCCCGCGCTAGTGGGCGCTCCTTCGTTCAGACCCGGACGGCCCGGCGTGCCTCTCTGGAGGCCGCTCCGGGCCGATTTGCCGTCGGGACGAGCGTGCAGGGGCCGGCCTCCACCGGACGCGCGCGACACCAGACGAACAGCCGTCCGGGCATGATGCCCTGGGCGCGATGGAGAGCAGGAACACCATGGCCCGTATCGCCGGCGTCAACATCCCGACCAACAAGCGCGTCGTCATCGCGCTCCAGTACATCCACGGCATCGGTGCCAAGAAGGCCGAGGAGATCACCGAGAAGGTCGGTATCCCGGCCGAGCGTCGCGTGAACCAGCTCACCGACGCCGAGGTGCTGCAGATCCGCGAGACGATCGACCGCGACTACGTCGTCGAGGGCGACCTGCGCCGCGAAGTCGCGATGAACATCAAGCGCCTGATGGATCTCGGCTGCTACCGCGGCCTGCGTCACCGTCGCGGCCTGCCGGTCCGCGGCCAGCGCACCCACACCAACGCCCGCACCCGCAAGGGCAAGGCAAAGCCGATCGCCGGCAAGAAGAAGTAAGCCGCGTCGGGTTAAGAGATCGGCGGGGCCGGTCTCCGGTCTCGCCCGACACCGGCGGCGCGCGAGCGCCGCCACAGCGACTCGTAAGAGACGTCCCGAGCGCCTGGCACCACGGGCGCGCCTGAAGGATCGAAAGACAGTATGGCCAAGGAAGCAACCCGCGTCCGTCGTCGCGAACGCAAGAACATCGTGTCGGGCGTCGCTCACGTGAACGCCTCGTTCAACAACACGATGATCACCATCACGGACGCCCAGGGCAACACGATCTCGTGGTCGTCCGCCGGCGCCATGGGCTTCAAGGGCTCCCGCAAGTCGACTCCCTACGCCGCTCAGGTCGCGGCCGAGGATGCCGGCCGCAAGGCCGCCGAGCACGGCATGCGCACCCTCGAGGTCGAGGTCTCGGGCCCCGGCTCGGGCCGCGAGTCGGCTCTGCGCGCGCTCCAGGCGGCGGGTTTCACGGTGACGTCGATCCGCGACGTGACCCCGATCCCGCATAACGGCTGCCGCCCGCGCAAGCGCCGCCGCGTCTGATCGTCCACCGGCCGGGAGGCTTCGCCAGAGGCCTCCCGGCCGACGGTCCGCGAAGAGGATTGCGTGTCGAACCCCTTCACCGCCGATAGCGTCCGGCCCGGCGTCCTCCCCTGGACGCTGGGCAATCGCGTTGTGGTCGCCCTCAACGACGGTCATCTCGACGCGTCGATCGGGCTGGTGCGGGGCATCCCCGCCGACGAGGCCGGCCGGCTCCAGGTCGAGGGCTTCCGTTCGCCGGACGCCCCGCGGATCACCGTCAATGCCTTCCTGATCTTCGGCGGACCGGCTCCGGTCCTGGTCGATGCCGGGATGGGCGCAGGCGGTCCCGCTTCGCTCGGGCATTTGCCGAAGGCCCTTGCCGCCTGCGGCGTGGCACCGGAGGCGATCGGTACCGTCCTGGTGACCCACCTGCATTCCGATCATATCGGTGGGCTGATGGGACCGGACGGCGCTGCGCTCTACTCGAATGCCGAGGTGGTGATCCCGGAGGACGAGGCGGCCTACTGGCTCGCCGACGGGGCCGAGGCGCGGGCGCCGGATTGGGCGAAGGCCGGCTTCCGCCGCGCCCACGCGCTCGTGGCGGCGTACGGCGACCGGATCCGCCGGGCGGGCGAAGGCGAGGTGCTGCCGGGAATCGAGGCGATCCTGGCGCCCGGCCACACGCCCGGCCACACCGCCTACCGGATCGAGTCGGGCGATACGAGCCTGCTGATCTGGGGCGACGTGGTGCACATGCCGGCGATCCAGTTCGCCAAGGCAGAGGCGACCCTGTCCTTCGACGTGGACGGCGCGATGGCAGCCGCCACGCGCAAGCGCATCCTCGACCGGGCGGCGGCCGACCGCCTCCTGGTCGCCGGGATGCATCTCGAGTTTCCGGCCCTCGGCAGGGTCCGGCGCGACGGCGCCGGCTTCGCCTGGGTCCCGGAGCAGTGGAGCGCGGCGTCCTGACCGCCCCTGCTTCGACCGTGTGAGAGATCAGGACGGCGGTGTCTCCCGGGCGCGGGAGAGACCGCGAGGGGAGGGGCCCTTCGGGGTTGCCCCGGTGTAAGTTGGCGAGAGGTGCGAACGTGGTCATTCAGAAGAACTGGCAAGAGCTGATCAAGCCGAACAAGCTCGAGGTCACCCCCGGGCACGACCCGAAGCGGATCGCCACCGTGGTGGCCGAGCCGCTGGAGCGCGGCTTCGGCACCACCCTCGGCAATTCCCTGCGCCGTGTGCTCCTCTCCTCGCTCCAGGGCGCGGCCGTCACCTCCGTGCATATCGACGGCGTGCTGCACGAGTTCTCGTCGATCCCTGGCGTGCGCGAGGACGTCACCGACATCGTCCTCAACATCAAGACGATCGCGATCCGCTCGTCGAGCGACACCCCGAAGCGCATGACCCTGCGCAAGACCGGCCCGGGCCTCGTCACCGCCGGCGACATCGCGACGGTCGGCGACGTGCAGATCCTCAACCCCGACCTGGTGCTCTGCACCCTGGACGACGGGGCCGAGATCCGCATGGAGTTCACCGTGTCGGCCGGCAAGGGCTACGTCCCGGCCGAGCGCAACCGGCCCGAGGATGCGCCGATCGGCCTGATCCCGGTCGACGCGCTGTTCTCGCCGGTCACCAAGGTGTCCTACCGCATCGAGAACACCCGCGAGGGCCAGGATCTCGACAAGGACAAGCTGACCATGACGGTCGAGACCAACGGTGCGGTCTCGCCCGAGGATGCGCTGGCGTACGCCGCCCGCATCATCCAGGACCAGCTCCAGATCTTCGTCAACTTCGAGGAGCCCCGCAAGGAAGAGGCCGCGCCGCTGGCGCCGCAGCTGCCCTTCAACCCGGCCCTGCTCAAGAAGGTCGACGAGCTCGAACTGTCGGTCCGCTCGGCCAACTGCCTCAAGAACGACAACATCGTCTATATCGGCGACCTCATCCAGAAGACCGAAGCGGAGATGCTGCGCACCCCGAACTTCGGCCGCAAGTCGCTCAACGAGATCAAGGAAGTGCTCGCCGCCATGGGCCTGCACCTCGGCATGGACGTGCCCGGCTGGCCGCCGGAGAACATCGAGGACCTGGCCAAGCGCTTCGAGGAGCACTACTAGGCCCAACCGGCGGCGCGGGGTTACTCGCGCCGCCACTCCCGATGCGCCCTCGATGATGGCGCATCGGGAGTGGCGGGAATCCGCACTCACCACAAAGGACGGCCGACCCGTGGCACGGCGGCCGAGAACCAAAGGAGAGAGCCATGCGTCACGGTTTCCGGGGTCGTCGCTTCAACCGTACCGTCGAGCATCGCAAGGCGATGTTCTCGAACATGTCGGCCGCGTTGATCAAGCACGAGCAGATCATCACCACCCTGCCGAAGGCCAAGGACCTGCGTCCCGTGGTCGAGAAGCTCATCACGCTGGGCAAGCGCGGCGACCTGCACGCCCGCCGTCAGGCGATCGCGGCGCTTCGCGGCGACGAGGTGATGGTCAAGAAGCTGTTCGACGTGCTCGGCCCCCGCTACGCCGGCCGTCCGGGCGGCTATTGCCGCATCATGAAGGCCGGCTTCCGCTACGGCGACAACGCCGCGATGGCGGTGATCGAGTTCGTCGACCGCGACGTCGACGCCCGCGGCAAGGATTCCGGCCCGGTCCAGGTCGCCGACGAGACCCCGGCGGAGTAATCCGCCCAAACCTCTCGATGCCTTCGAAGGCGGCCCTCGCGGGCCGCCTTTCCTTTTGCGCGGGAACCGCGCGAGCCGGTGCGCGATCTCCCAACGGCATCCGCCGCACGCGAAAGGAGACGTGGCTCTATGACCAAGCTGACCATCCCGGCTCTCGCCGCCCTGATCCTCGCCGGCACGGGTACGGCGGCTCTCGCCGACAAGGTCGGCGCCGACTGGATGCCGATCGGCCAGGTGATCCAGAAGGTCGAGGCCGCCGGCTATACCCAGATCTCCGAGATCGAGGCCGATGACGGCCACTGGGAAGGGGAGGGGATGAAGGACGGCAAGCCGATGAAGTTCAAGGCCGATCCCCGCACCGGCGCCATCCTGTCCGAGAAGGCCGGCAAGTAAGGGCATCTCGCCGGGCGATCGACGCGCGAAAGGCTGGATTCCGGCGGGCGGGAGGCGCAAAGGTGACGCGCCTCTCCGTCCACCAGCGATCTTGTCCGATGACCGCCATTCCTTCGCTCGCCGACCTCCAGGCCCGCTACGCCGCTCTGCAGGCGCGCGGCCTCAAGCTCGACATGACCCGGGGCAAGCCCTCGCCCGAGCAGCTCGACCTGTCGGAGGGCCTGGCGGCCCTCCCCGGCAACCGCGACCACCGCACGGAAGCCGGTGAGGATGCGCGCAATTACGGCGGCGTGCAGGGCCTGGCCGAGGTACGGGCCCTGTTCGCCCCGGTGCTCGGCGCCCCGCCGGAGCGGATCGCCGTCGGCAACAACTCGAGCCTCGCGCTCATGCACGATTGCATCGTCTATGCGCTGCTCAAGGGCGTGCCCGGTGGGACGCAACCCTGGTCGAAGGAGGAGGAGATCCGTTTCCTCTGCCCGGTGCCGGGCTACGACCGCCACTTCGCCCTGTGCGAGACCTACGGCATCGGCATGATCCCGGTCCCGATGAACGCCGACGGCCCGGATATGGACGTGGTGGAGCGGGAGGCCCGCGATCCCCGGGTGAAGGGGATGTGGGCGGTGCCGCAATATTCGAACCCGGGCGGTGAGACCTATTCCGACGCCACCGTCGAGCGGCTCGCCCGGATGGAGACCGGCGCGCCGGATTTCCGGCTGTTCTGGGACAATGCCTACGCGCTGCACCACCTGACCGAGCGACGCCCCAATCTCCGCAACGTCCTGGAGGCCTGCGCGGAAGCCGGCCATCCGGACCGGGCGACCGTCTTCGCCTCGACCTCGAAGGTGACCCTGGCGGGCGCGGGCCTCGCGATGCTGGCCTCGTCGGAGGCCAATATCCGCTGGTATCTGGCGAATGCCGGCAAGCGCAGCATCGGGCCGGACAAGCTCAACCAGCTCCGCCACATCCGCTTCCTGCGCGACCAGGCCGGGCTCGACGCCCTGATGGACGGCCATCGCCGGCTGCTGGCGCCGAAGTTCCGCGCCGTCACCGAGACCCTGAACCGCCATCTCGGCGGCACCGGCGTCGCGCGCTGGAGCGAGCCGGAGGGCGGCTACTTCATCCTGCTCGAAGTGCCGGAGGGCTGCGCCACCCGCGTGGTCAAGCTCGCTGCCGCCTGCGGGCTCGCGCTGACGCCGGCCGGCGCCACCCACCCCTATGGCCGCGACCCGCAGGACCGGCTGCTGCGCCTCGCCCCGTCCTACCCGAAGCCGGCGGAGGTCGAGGCGGCCGCCGAGGTGGTGGCGACCTGCGTGCTGCTGGCCGCCGCCGAGAGCCGGGAGAATGGCGGGAGCGGCCAGGTCGCGGCGTAAGCGCGGCCCGCCGGGTCTCGAACCGCTCCCCGTCCGGGGCGGTTCGGGGCCCGGGCCCGATCAGTCCTTGCGCCGGTCCGCGCACTGGATGAACCGCATCATCACGCGGGGCACGTCGGGATCGTCGGAGACCAGCGTCGCCTGCTCGGCCATGGCCTGGGCGATGAGCAGCGAGCCGAACGGCTCGCGGTCCTCCGCCCCCCGCGGCAGCTTGCGCAGCGCCCGACAATGCTCCGGGCGCAGGTCGAGCCAGGTGAAGCCGCCGTCCTCGACCGCCTGGAGGATCTCCCGGATATCGGCCGACAGGGTGCCGAGGCGGATCGCCTGGGTGATCTCCCAGAGCGAGACCGCGCTGACCAGCACCGTGTTGCGGGGATTCGCGATGCGGTCCCGGGCCCGCTCGCCGAGGCGGGGATCGTCGTTCAGCCACCAGAGCAGGGCGGGGGTTCCGAGGAGCAGCCTCACTCGTCGTCGCCCTGCCGCGCGGTGGATGCCTCGGCGACATCCTCGGCCATGCGGATCCTGTCCTTGAGCGCGCCCGGCCGGCGGCGCGGCGGTTCTGGAAGCGACGGGGGACGGAGTTCAGCGATGACGACGCCGTGCGAGGTGACGGCGAAGGACCGGCCCTGCCGGGCCTGGTCGAGATAAGCCTTCATCTGCGCCCGGAACGTCCGTAGGCCGACTCGCTCGAGCGGAGCGTCGTTCCGGTGCTGATCGGCCAAAGCGACATCTCCTGTTGCGTCATGGACGACCTCTCCACAAGGTCGCCCCTCAAGTCAGTCGAGACAAGGCAGTCTCGGGGCGAGCCGGCTGGCAGGGAGCGATATCGGTCGCGGTCCGGGCGGCTTTGGCTCAAGAGGTCCTGCCGGAGGCCGCCCGGTAGTCGCGCGGGGCCACGCCATAGACCTGACGGAACGCACGGCTGAGACGCGCGCCGTTGCCGAAGCCGTAGGCCTCTCCGATCTCGCCGATGGACCGCCGTTCGAGCGGATCGTCGAGCGCCGTCCGGATCGCCGCCAGCCGCTGACGCGCGAGAGTGCGCGCGATCCCGCCCTCCGGCTCGAACAGGCGGTAGAGCTGCGAGCGCGACATGCCGAGCGCCTTCGCCATCGCGTCGATCCGGAGCGGCGTGCCGAGGTGGCCGCGAAGGAACTGCTTCGCGCTTTTCAGCCGGACGGTATCGAGCGACGTGCTGGCACGGTCCGCCGCCTCCAGGCTCGGGCGCGCACAGGCCGCGACCATGTGGAGCGTGGCCTGGGCGACATGGGCCGCCTCCACGGTCGTGAGCCCGTGGCCGTTCGCGGCGAGGCTCCGCAGGTGATCGGCGAGGAGGCGCCCGGTCCCGCCCTGCAGGATCAGCCCGTGCAACGCCTCCTCGTCGGGCAGCACGGCGGCGACGGACGCACGCGGCAAGGCGAGGATCAGCGAGCCCGTTTCCGGCACCCGGCTGCGGCGATAGGGCTGCGACAGGTCGTTGAGGCTGACCGCGCCGGCCGGAACGTCCGTCGTGCCGTGCTCGGTCTCGACGCGGTAGGCGTGCCGACTCAGATGCAGGATGAAGCCGTCCTGGCCGTCGCGCCGGATCTGCGATCGGGAGCGGGACGGGCCTTGGGGCGCGGCGTTCATGACGCGCAGGGCCATCGCGCCCACCACGACCGTCTCGATGCTGCCCGAGAACCCGACCGGGTCGGCGTCGAGGTCGTGAGCCGAGAACAGGCTGCGCCAGGCCGCGAAACGGTCGCGCTCGGGGACGCTGTCCGTCGTGAAGAGGGACCGGGGAACGAGGGGCACGGCAGGTCCGCGGTGTTGCGATGCCGGACGATGTTAGCTCCTATCGCGCAGCCGGCCAGAATCATTCGGGCCACACTCGGCCATCATCTGCTCCCCAATCATTGTCCGACGACGCGGATACCGGCTCGCCGCAGACAACTTCGTACAATGAGGCCTGGATCGGCGCTCGATCGCAGTCCCACGTTGCACCAGATTCGCGCCAAGCCCGCTTCGATCGGCCTTTTCCCATCTGCGACCTCATCCTGAGGTGTCAGTTCATCGGAGATGGACTGACCTCGAAGGAGGGCTCCAGAGGACGCTGTGATCCCTGGAGCCCTCCTTCGAGGTCAGCCGATCTTTGATCGGCTAACACCTCAGGATGAGGTCGCAGATGGGACGACCTTGCGATACCGCCAGAAATCTCCGTCATGTGCTGTGTCGCGACGCGATCAGGCACCGATCGGGCGACGCGATCGCCTCCCATTCAATGTACCGCCGCCGAAGCCGGCACACCCGGCTCCGCCGGAACGTGGACCGGCGCCGGCCGCCGCCGGGAGAACAGCAGGATCAGGACCGGCAGGATGATCAGGATCAGGATCGGCGCCAGGCTCATGCCGCCGACCACCACCAGCGCCAGCGGCTTCTGCACCTGCGAGCCGACGCCGGCCGAGAAGGCGGCGGGCAGGAGGCCGACGCCGGCGACGACGCAGGTCATCACCACCGGGCGCATCTGGGTATAACAAGTCTTCAGCATCGCCTCTTCCAGCTCCTCGCCGCGCGCGATCAGGCCGTTGTAGTGGGTGAGCACGATGATGCCGTCCATCACCGCGATACCGAGCAGCGCGATGAAGCCGATCGCCGCCGAGACCGAGAACGGCGTCTCGGTGACGGCGAGCGCCACCACGCCGCCGGCCACCGCCATCGGGATCACCGAGAGCGCCAGCAGTGTGTCGACGAGGGATCCGAAATTCACGAACAGCAGCACGGCGATCAGCAGGATCGCCAGCGGCACCGTGACCGAGAGGCGAGCGAGCGCCCCCTGCATGTTGTTGAACTCGCCGACCAGCTCCAGCCGGTAGTCGGGCGGGAGCTTCACCTCCCGCGCCACCCGCTCCCGGGCCTCGATGATGGTGCTGCCGAGGTCGCGGTCGCGCACGCTGAACTTCACCGGCAGGTAGCGCTCCTGGCCCTCGCGGTAGATGTAGGCGGGGCCCGACACCAGCTCGACATCGGCGACGGCGTTCAGCGGGATCTGGACGTTGGCGCCGCTCTGGGTCTGGCCGGCGATGCGCAATTCGCGGATGGCCCGCACGCTCTGGCGGTACTGCGAGGCCAGCCGCACGATGATCGGATAGTGGCGCTCGCTGCCGGTATCGTAGAGCTCGCCCGCCGAATCGCCGCCGATCGCGGTGCGGACGGTCGTGTTGATGTCGCCCGGCGTCAGACCGTAGCGGGCGGCCCGGATGCGGTCGACGTTGATCTGCACCGTCGGCTGGCCGAGCGAGGTGAAGACGCCGAGATCGGTGACGCCGGGGACGCGCTTGAGGACCGCCTCGACCTCCCGCGCCACGTCGGTGAGCTTCTGCAGATCGGGCCCGAACACCTTGAACGAGTTCTCGCCCTTGATGCCCGACACCGCCTCGGCGACGTTGTCCTGAAGGTATTGCGACAGGTTGAACTCGACGCCCGGGAACTCGGTGCGCAGCCGTTCCAGCAGGGCGCCGGTCATCGCGTCCTTCGACATGCCCTCGCGCCATTGCTCGGCGGGCTTGAGCGGCGCGAAGAATTCGCCGTTGAAGAAGCCGGCGGCGTCGGTGCCGTCGTCGGGCCGCCCATGCTGCGACACCACCCGCTCGACCTCCGGCACCTCGGCGATGACCCGGCGGATGCGGTTGACGTAGAGGTTGCCTTCTTCCAGCGAGATCGTCGCCGGCATGGTGGCGCGGATCCAGAGGTTGCCTTCTTCCAGCTTGGGCAGGAATTCGAGGCCGAGATTGCGCCCCTCGACGGCAACGCCGGCGAAGATCAGGCCGGCGACGCCCAAGGTCAGGGTGCGGTGGGCCAGCGCCGCCCGGATCACCGGCCGGTAGGCCCGGTCGAGGGCGCGGACCAGGATCGTCTCGACCTCGTGGATATGGTCCGGCAGCAGGTAGGCCGAGAGGACCGGCGTCACCGTGAAGGTGGCGATGAGGCCGCCCAGGAGCGCATAGGCATAGGTCTGGGCCATCGGCCCGAAGATGTTGCCCTCGACGCCCGACAGGGTGAAGAGCGGCAGGAAGCCGGTAACGATGATCACCGCCGCGAAGACGATCGAGCGGCTGACGTCGGAGGAGGCGAGCGCGATCAGCCCGAGCTTCCTCGGCATGCCCTTGGCCCCGGCCAGCCCCGGCGAGAGCGGCGGCCCGTGGCCCGAGAGGCGGCGGAAGATCGCCTCGACCATGATGACCGTGCCGTCGACGATCAGGCCGAAATCGAGCGCGCCGACCGACAGCAGGTTGGCGGATTCGCCCCGCGCCACCAGGATGATGACGGCGAAGAACAGCGCGAAGGGGATCGTCGCCACGACGATCAAGGCGCTCCTCAGGTTGCCGAGGAAGAGCCACTGCACCACCAGGATCAGCAGGATGCCGACCAGCATGTTGTGCAGCACGGTGTGGGTGGTGACGGCGATGAGGTCGGCGCGGTCGTAGATGCGCTCGATCCTGACGCCCGGCGGCAGGATGCCGGCGGCCTCGATTCTGGCGACCTCGGCCTTCACCGCCTCGATCGACGGGGTCGAGCGCTCGCCCCGGCGCATCAGCACGATGCCCTGGACGATGTCGTCGTCCTCGTTCATCCCGGCGATGCCGAGCCGCGGCTGGTGGCCGATGGTGATGGTGGCCACGTCCTTCACCAGGACCGGCGCGCCGCCCGACTGCGCCAGCACCGTCTCGCCGATATCGTCGACGGAGCGGATCAGGCCGACGCCGCGCACCACCGCCGACTGGCTACCCAGGGTGATGCGGTTGCCGCCGACATTGAGGTTGCTGTCGTTGAGGGTCTTGACCACGCCCGAGAGGGTGAGGCCGTGGGCCATCAGCCGGTCGAGGTCGACGCCGATCTCGAAGGTCTTGGTCTTGCCGCCCCAGCCGATCACGTCGATGACGCCCGGCACGGCGCGGAAGCGCTTGCGCAGCACCCAGTCCTGGAGCGTCTTCAGGTCGAGCACGCTGTAGCCGTCCGGCGCGACGAGCTTGTAGCGGAAGATCTCGCCGATCGGGCTCACCGGCGAGATGGTCGGCTTGGCGCCGTTCGGCAGGGTGTCGAGCTGGGCCAGCCGGTTGAGTACCTGCTGCTCGGCCTCGCGGTAGCTGTTGGCGAAGCCGAATTGCAGCTTCACGTCGGACAGGCCGTAGAGCGAGACGGTGCGGACCTGCTTCAGGTCGGGCAGCCCCGAGGTGATGACCTCGATCGGTACCGTGATGTAGCGCTCGATCTCCTCGCCCGAGAGGCCCGGTGCCTGGGTGATGACGTTCACCATCGGCGGCGTCGGGTCGGGATAGGCCTCGATGTTGAGGCTCTGGAACGCCGCGAGTCCGCCGAGCATCAGGGCCACGAAGGCCAGGACGACGAGGGCGCGCTGGCGCAGGGCGAGGCCGACGATGCCGGTCATGGCCGTTGATCCGAAATGCTGAAGGGAGCGAGGGGAAAGAGCGTCAGCTCTGGGTCGACATCCGGTCGATGAAGAGCGAGCCGCGGGAGATCACCCGCTCGCCTTCCCGGAGGCCGTCGAGGATCTCGACGGTCGAGCCGTCGACGATGCCGGCCCGGACCGGCCGGCTCTCGACCGAGTTGTCGGCCCGCAGCACCCAGACGCTGGCCTTGTTGCCCTCCAGGATGACCGCGGCGCGGGGCACGGCGTGGGACAGGCTCTCGCGCTCGTTGATGATGCGGACGCTCGCATACATCTCGGGCTTGAGCAGGCCCTGGCGGTTGTCGATCTCGGCCCGCACGGTGATGCGCCGGGTCGCGGGGTCGACCGAGGTGCCGATGAAGTTGATCCGCCCCTCGAAGGTTTTCTCCGGGTGGGCCGGGACCCGGAAGGTGATCTTCTCGTCGATCTCGACCTTGGCGGCGTCGGCCTCGCGCAGCTGCGCGATGAGCCAGACCTTCGACAGATCGCCGATGATGTAGGACGGCTCGCCGCTCGAGCCGACATACTGGCCCGGGCCGATCTTGCGCTGGATGATCGTGCCGCTGAGCGGCGCGTTGATCGGCGTGTCGGGGTTGATCGCCGAGCCTCGCGAGAGGGCCGCCATCTCCTCGTCGCGAAGCCCCAGGATGCGCAGACGGTTGCGCACCGCCTCCAGGCCCACCTCGGCGGTGCGGTTGTCGTTGGTGGCCGACGTCAGGTCGTTCTGGGCCACCTGCAATTCGCGCAAGGTCGTGGCCCGGGTCTCGAACAGGTCGCGCTGGCGCTTCTCGGCGGCCTGCGCGAAGGTGAGCTGCGAGCGGCTCTTGTTCAGCACGTTGAGGGCGGCGAGGTAGTCGTTCTGCGCCTGCACCATCTCGTTGGCCTGGACCGAGAACAGCGGCTGGCCGCGCTTCACCTGCTCGCCGGTGCGGGCGAAGATCGCGATGACGCGGCCGGGATAGGGCGAGAAGACCGGCGTCGCCTGGTACTCATCGACCCCGATCTTGCCCTCGGTGGCGATCTCCTCGAAGAACTGGCGTTTGACCACCGGCTCGCTCGACACCGTGGCGAGCTGGGACGCGGTGAGGGTGAAGGCCTTGCCGGCGGGCAGCCGGGCCGGCACGTCCGCGAAGGCGGTGATCGGCTCCTGGCGGTGACTCGGGCGCAGGTAAGGGTAGGCGACGACCGCCCCGGCGGCCAGGACGGCCAGGATCACGACTTGGCTGATCGGTCTCAAGGTCCGGGACATGTCCGTCACGCTTCTTCGTCGGCGGGCTCAGGGCTGCGGCACGGCGGGGATGACCGTTCGGCAACTCGCACGCAACACTTAGCAAAAGTTGCTGACGCAAGCGTGAATGAATCGCAAGCCCGAACAGTTCCGGACCTGCTGTGCCGCCGGCGATACACTCGGCCGCATTAGTTCGACCGTACTAGATCGAAGGTGCGAGAGAAGATGAGGCGGCTAAAGCATTCTCCGACGACGCGGATGCCGGGTCGTCTCAGAAAATGCGGCAAAATCAAAGACTTGGATGAGCGCCCGATGGCATCGTCACGGCACGCGACAATGGTCGGAAACCTGCCGGCCATGGGCCTCACCCGCCCTCAACCTCATCCTGAGGTGTCAGTCCATCATCGATGGACTGACCTCGAAGGAGACTCCAGGGATCGCGCGGTCTCTGGAGCCCTCCTTCGAGGCTCACTCCGTTCGCACCTCAGGATGAGGTCGCGGGTAGGAGAGCCCTAAGACCGGCGAGCTTCAGGCCGGTGTCGTGTACCGTGCGACACCGTAATCGGGCACCGTTCTAAGAATTCAGCCCCCCGGCGCGAGCAGGCCCGCCACCCGCGCCGCCAGGTCGGCGGAGGGGAAGGGCTTTTCCAGCACCGAGAAATCCGCCGGGATCCGCGCCGCCTCGGCGTGGCCGGTGACGAGCAGGAACGGCAGGGCGGGCCAGTTCCGGCGCACCGCCTCGGCGAGGTCGAGGCCGCTCATGCCGGGCATCGCCAGGTCGGCGACGACGAGATCGAACCGCTCGGCCGCGAGCCGTTCGAGCGCCGCCTCGCCGCTCGGCACCGCGGTCTCGTCGTAGCCGAAGCCGTTGAGGAACGAGGCCGTGACGTGGCGGACCTGGGGATCGTCGTCGACCACCAGGATCCGGGCGCGGCGCGGCGCCGGGACCGGGGCGCTTGCCGCGATGGGGGCCGCCTCCACCACCTCGTGGGAGCGCGGCAGGTAGAGCAGCACCGTGGTGCCGTGCCCGACCTCGCTCTCGATCCGGATCGTACCGCCGGATTGCTGGACGAGGCCGAACACCATGGCAAGGCCGAGCCCCGTGCCCTGGCCGACGCCCTTGGTGGTGAAGAACGGCTCGAACACTCTCCCTAAAATTTCCGGCGGGATGCCGGTGCCGGTATCGCGGATCGCGATCACCGCGTAGTCGCCGGGCTTCAGGTTCGGATCGGAACTGGCCCGCACCGTCTCGTTGCGGGTCGAGAGGGCGACGATCCCGCCCTCGGGCATCGCGTCGCGGCCGTTGATGCAGAGGTTGAGGATCGCGAGTTCGAGCTGGTCGGGATCGACCTTCACCGGCCACAGATCGTCGCTCAAGGCGTGCTCGACCTGCACGAAGCCCCCCAAGCTGCGCCCGAGCAGGTCGTCCATGCCGCGGATCACCGCGTTGAGGTCGACGACGCGGGCCTGGAGGTCGCGGCGGTGGCTGAAGGTGAGGAGGCGCTTGGTCAGCGCCGCGCCGCGCTGCGCGGCTTGAGCGGCATTGGTCATCAGCCGCGTGAGGCGGGCATCCCCCGCCACCTTCGGCAGGGCGAGTTCGAGGCTGCCGAGGATCGCCGTGAGCAGGTTGTTGAAATCGTGCGCGACGCCGCCGGCCAGCGTGCCCAGCGCCTGCATCTTGTCGGCCTGGCGCAGGCGTCGTTCCAGCAGGCGCTGCTCGGTGATGTCGCGCGCGATTACCGCGAGATGGACCACCGCCCCGGCGGGATCGCGGATCGGCACCCGCGTCACCTGGTTCCAGGATTCCCGGGCCGGCGCCGACGCACCCTCCGGGCCGCCGCCCTTGACCACGATCTCGGTCGGCGCGCCGGCTTCGACCGCCGACCGGTCGGCGGCCTCGGCCGCCTCCGCCGCGGAGCTCAAGGCAGGGCCGAGGATCGCCGCCTCGGTGCGGCCGAGGCAGGCCTCGATCGAGGGGGCTCCCAGGCGTTCCGCCATGCGGGCGTTGAGGCGCAGGAAGCGACCGTCGGTGTCCTTGAAGGCGATCGCATCGCCCGAATGATCCAGGAGGCCGCGCAGCAGGGCGCGTTCGGTCGCGAGTTCCCGGGCGAGGCGGTGGCGCTCATAGGCGCTGCGCACCGCGTTGCGCAGCAGCGCCGGGTCCCACGGCTTGGTGATATAGCCGGTGATGCCGCCGCGATTGAGCGCCGAGACCACCGCCGAGATGTCGGCATAGCCCGTGAGCAGGATCGACTGCGCGTCCGAGATCTCCCGGGCCCGGGCCAGCAGGGCGTCGCCGGTCAGGCCCGGCATGCGCTGGTCGGAGAGAATGACGTCGATGTCGGGCTCGGCGGCGATCAGCTCCAGGGCCTCGGCCGGCCGGCTGGTGGTGATGACCCGGTACTCGTCCTCGAACAGGTCCTCGAGGGCGACCAGGATGTCCGGCTCGTCGTCGACCGCCAGGATGGTGCCGCGCAAAGTCGGCTTCGTCGCGCTGGTCGTCATGCCTACGCTCATGCGGCCCGCCTCGGAATGCTGATCACGAAGCAGGCCCCTCCCTCGGGCGACGATTCCACGGATAATTGTCCGCTATGCGCCTGCACGACGCTGTAGGCAATGGCGAGACCTAGCCCGGTGCCGGATCCGACCGGCTTCGTGGTGAAGAACGGCTCGAAGATACGCTCGCGCAGATCCTCCGGCACGCCCGGGCCGGTGTCGCAGATCCGGATCACGTCGTGGTCGTCGCGGATCGCGGTCTCGATCGTGATGGTGCCCTCATGGGGAATCGCGTCGGCGGCGTTGCCGAGGATGTTCATCACCACCTGGTTGAGCAGGGCCGGCGAGCACCGGATCTCGGGCGCGCCGGCGAACTCCTTGCGCACGGCGATGCGCGTGCCGAGCTTGTGCTGGATCAGCGCCAGCACGTTCTCGATCGCGTCCGGCACGTTGACGGTCTGCATCTCGCCCTCGTCGAGGCGCGAGAACTTGCGCAGGTTGACGACGAGATCCTGGATCCGGGACAGGCCGAGGCGCATCGACCCGACCCGGTCGCGGGCCTTGTCGAGGGCGCGCCGCGACGGATCGCCCTCCGGCACCGCGCCCGCCACCTCGCCGATCAGCCGCTCGACCGTGCCCTGATGGGCCAGGATGAAGGCCAGCGGATTGTTGATCTCGTGGGCGATGCCGGCGACCAACTCGCCGAGGGAGGCCATCTTGGCGGCCTGGACGAGCTTGGCCTGGGTGTCCTTGAGGCGGTGATTGGCCTGTTCGAGGTCGTGGTTGGCCTGCGCCAGGGCGCCGGCGAGAGCCGCCTTCGCCTCCGCCGCGGTGGCCTCGGCCTTGGCACGCTCGGCGGCGAGCGCGTGGCGGCGCACCTCGTCGGCGACCCGGCGATCGTCCTCCTCCAGGAGCTTACGGCGCACCAGCGTGCGCACCCGGATCGCCAGGAGATCGGCATCGGCTCCCCGCGGCGAGACGTCCTTCGTCACCACGTCGTCGGCGCCGGCCGAGAACGCCTCGACCAAGAGGTCCTTGCTGGAGGAGGCGGCCGAGCCGATCCCGACGAGGGAGAAGCCCGGCGCCCCGGCGCCGGTGGCGGCATGCCGGAGCGCGTCGATCCGGCGGCAGAGCGCGATGGCGTCGAATCCCGTGCCCAGCAGGTCCACCGTGACGCAGTCGAAGCCTTCACCCGCGGCCTCGAGCGCCGCCATCGCCTGGTCGGGCCCGTCGGCGGCGACGACCTCGTGCCCCTCCTGGCCGAGCAGCGCCGAGAGATAGGCCCGGAAGGTCGCCGAGCCGTCGACGACGAGAATGCGGGCGCGGCGGAAATTCGCCGTCCGGCCCGGCTCGTCCGCCGGCACGGCGGCGCGCTCACGTAGCAGCGCCCGGATGCGCAGCAGCAGGAGGTCGCGGTCGGCGGATTTCGGCACGTAGGCGTCGGCGCCGCTCTCCAGGCCCTGTCGCTCGATGTCCCGCCCGCTCGCCTCGGTCAGCATCAGCACCGGCGTCGCCCGGGTGCGCATGGCGAGCCGCATCTGACGCGTCAGCTCGTCGCCGTTCATCCCGGGCAGGTGGTAATCGGCCACCACCAGATCGGGCAGGCCGTGATTCATCGCCTCGAGCGCCGCTTCCGCCGTGGCGTGGCGCGTCACCGCAAAGCCGTTGCGCTCCAGGAAGAGGCGCAATTGCAGGGCCTGGGTCTCGGAATCCTCGACCAGCAGGATGCGGGACGAAGAAGCGGGCGAGCCCGTCACGCCGGGAAGCCCGGCTGGACGGCCCGCAGGATCCGCGGGGCGATCAGGTCGAGGGGGAGCACGCTGCCCGCCGCCTTGAGGCGCACCGCCGCTGCCGGCATCCCGTAGACCACGGCCGAGCTCTCGTGCTCGGCGATGGTGGCCGCTCCCGCCAGATGCATGTCGAGGAGGCCTTGGGCGCCGTCCTCGCCCATGCCGGTCAGCAGCACCCCGAAGCCACGCGGTCCGGCCGAGCGGGCGACGGAGCGGAACAGCACGGTGGCCGAAGGACGCTGGCCGCCGACCGGCGGTTCGTCGACGAGGGTCAGGAGACCGCCGGGCCCGAGCGCCAGGTGCCGGTCGCCGGGCGCGACGTAGACGTGGCCGGGTTGCGGCCGCACGCCCTCGGTGGCGATGACGACGGTGAGCGGCACGACGCCGTTCAGCCAGTCGGCGAAGCCCTCCATGAAGGCCGCGCCCATGTGCTGGACGAGAAGCACGGGGAGCGGGAAATCCGCCGGCAGGCCGCCGAGCAGCCTGGCGAAGGCGGGCGGTCCCCCCGTCGAGGCGGCGACCGCCAGCACGCTCGGCGCCTGGGTCGCGGGTATCGTGCCTCGAAAATCCTCCCGGGGTGCATCGCCGCGGGTGAGGCGTTCCGCGCCGATCGGCCGGCGCCGGATCACCGGCACCTGGCTCATGATGCGCAATTGCGTGCAGATCTGGTCGGCGATCGCCTCGTAGGCGCGGTGGCCGGTGCCGACCGGCTTCTCGACTACGCTGAGCGCGCCCGCCCGCAGGGCGTTCATCGAGATCTTGAGCGAGGAATCCTCGACCGCGTCGGCCACGACCACGATCGGGGTCGGGCGCTCGGCCATGATCCGCCGGGTGGTCTCCAGCCCGTCGATGCCCGGCAGGCGGATATCCATCGAGATCACGTCGGGCTGGACCCGGTGGATCTCGCGCAGGGCCTCCTCGCCGGAATCGACCGCGGCGACGAGGGCGAGCCGCGGGTCGCGGCTGACGATGTGGGCGAGGAGCTGGCGCACCACCAGCGAATCCTCCACCAGCATGACGCGGACGGGGGTGCTCACAGCAGCTGACCGATCGTGTCGAGAAGCTCGCGCTGGTCGAACTTCTGCTTGGTGATGTAGGCGTCGGCCCCGAGATCGAGGCCCCGGCGGATGTCGGCGGGATCGCCGCGGGAGGTCATCAGGATCACGGGCAGCCGCGTCAAGCCCGGATCGGCCTTGACCGCCTGGAGCAGGCCGAACCCGTCGAGGCGCGGCATCTCCACGTCGGCGACCACGAGGTCGACGTCCGCCCCATCCCGGCGCAGGCGGTCGAGGGCGTCCTGCCCGTCGACGCAGACGAAGACCCGGTAGCCGTGGGCCTCCAGGATGCTCTTCTCCAGGGTCCGGGTGGTGATCGAATCGTCGACCACCAGCACGGTCGGCACCCGCTTCGCGCGGCGCTCCGAGGTGCTCGCGGGGGCGGCGGCCACCAGCCCGCCGGTTCGCGCCCGGGCGCACACGCCGTCCGGATCGAGCACCAGGGCGGGCATCTCGTCGGCGAGCATGACGGTGCCGGACATCAGCTCGGGGTCGCCGCCGAAAGGCGGGGCCGGGCCGACGAGGAGCACCCGCACGTCGAGGAGCCGGTCGACGGCGACCGCACTGAGCGCGGGGCCGCAGCGCAGGAGGACGGCGCGGACGAGGCCGTCACGGAGGGGGAGGGGAGCGACACCGGATCCGAGGAGCGAGGCGAGGGGGACGAGAGGCACGACAACGTCCCGTCCCCCCTGCTTGATCCGTGCCGCCGGCTCGCCGGCGACGGACGCGAGGTCGCGCTCGGTGAGGCGCAGGAGGCCGGCGACCGCGCCGCTCGGCAGGCCGAAGGTCTGGGGCGCCTCGCCCGGCCTCAGGGCCGCCTCGACGAGCAGCACCGGCTGGCGCGCGGCGGAGAGCGGCACGGTGATGACCACGTCGGTGCCGGAGGGCTCCGCTGGCCGTAAGGAGGCCCGGCCGCGCAGGGACCGCGCGGCTTCCGCCACCACCGACAGGCCCATGCCGCGCCCGGCGATCCGGTCGACGGCGGTCGCGGTGGAGAAGCCCGGGGCGAAGACGAGGTCGAGGATCTCGTCCGGGCCGGGCTCAGGTCCCGGCGCCACCAGGCCCTGGCGCCGCCCGGTCTCGAGGATGCGGGCGAGGTCCGGGCCGCGGCCGTCGTCGCGGATCGTCACCACGAGCTGGCTGCCCTTCGAGGCGACCGACAGGGTGACGGACAACGCCTCGGGCTTCCCCGCCTTCCGCCTCGCCTCGGGACTTTCCGCTCCGTGGCTGATCGTGTTGCGCAGGGCGTGCAGCACCGGATCCTTCAGCGCTTGCAGCAACCCGCGATCGACCTGGAGGTCGAGGCCGTTGAGCCGCACCTCGATCGGCAATCCGGCCTCGCGGGCGATCTCCCGCACCATCCGGCCGTAGCCGCCGAACACCGTCTCGGCCGGGACCAGGAGCAGCCGGTCGGCATCGTCGCGCAGGCGCCGCAGGGCGGTGTCGACCGCGCCGGTGCTGCGGCTCTGCACCCGGGCGAGGCCCGAGATGCCGCGGATCACGGCCCGAAGGTCGCCGTCGAGGCGGCGCACCCGGTCGACGAAGCCGTCGAGCGCGATGCCCGCCGGGTCGCCGGCCTCGCGCAGGCGGCGGGCGAGCGCCACCATCTCGCCGGTGCGCCCCTGCACCGTGTCGACGCTGCGGCGCAAGGCGCGCGCGCCGGATTCGAGCCCCGTGACCGCCCCACCGATCGCCTCCTGGCCCTGGAGCACGGCGGTGAGGTCGTGCACCGCCTTCGACAGGCTCTCGACTTGGTCGCTGGCGATGCGCAGGTAGGAGATCGCGCCGTCATGGGGCTCGGGTGCCGGCTTCGGCTCGGGCCTGGGTTCCGGCTCGGGCCTGGATGCGGGCTCGGCGGACGGGACCGGCGCGCCGGACAGGCAGGCATCGAGCGCCGCGATGGCATCGGCGGGGGCCGCCGGCTCAGGGGTCTCGGCGAGGCCCGCGACCAGCCCCTCGATCCGGTCGAGGGCGAGCTCGACCACCCCGGCGGTGGCCCGGTCGAGGCCGGTACGGCCCTGCACCACCCGGTCGAACAGGGCCTCCAGCCGATGGGCGATCTCCTCCACCGCCGGCAGGTCGACGGCGCGGGCCGCCCCCTTCAGGCTGTGGGCGCGGCGGAAGACGTCGTTCCAGTCCGCCGGCCGACCCGCCTCGGCGGCGGCGAGGGCCGCCCGGATCGCCGCGAGGTGCTCGCGGTGCTCGGCGTCGAAGGCCGCGAGGAGGAGCTGGCGGATGTCGTCCATCGGGGCGTGGCGCTGTCTTCGTCGCTCAGAGCCGGTAGCGCTCGGCGAGTGCCAGGAGGGCGCTCGCGAGTTCGCTCAGGTTGGCGGCGGCGGCCTCGACCTGGCGGGTGCCGGCGGCGGTCTGCTGGCTCGCCTGGCGGATGTTCTGGAGCGCGCCCATCACCTGCTCGATGCCGAGCTGCTGCTGGTTGGTCGAGGCGACGATCTGCTGGAAGGTCTGCACGCTCTCCTGCACCCGGGCGGTGATCTCCTCGATCGTCGCATGGGTGGTGTCGGTGCGCTCCTTGCCGACCGCCACGCGCTTGACCGCCTCCTCCGTCAGCATCACCGAGGCGTTGATGCCGCGCTGGATGTCGCCGAGGATGGCCCGCACCTGGCCGGTCGCCTCCTTGGCCTGGTCGGCGAGCGCCTTCATCTCCGAGGCCACCACGGCGAAGCTGCGCCCGCTCTCGCCGGCCGCCGCCGCCTCGATGGCGGCGTTGAGCGCGAGCAGATGCGTGCGCTCCGAGACGTCGTTGACGGTCGCGATGATCTCGCCGATCGCCTGCGTCTTCTCGCTCAACGCCACGATGTTCTCGGCCACCGCCTCGCTCTGCTCGCGGATCGCGTCCATGGCCTTCGCCGTCTCGTCGACGGCGCGAAGCCCGGCGCTCGAGGTCTGGGCGGTGGCCTGGGCGGTCGCGATCACTTCCTGCGCGCGCTTGCCGATCTGGGCGCCGGCATGGGTGATCTCGTCGACGGTGGCGGCGGTCTCCTGCACGGCGGCGAACTGCTCCTCGACGCTCGCCGCCTGCTCCTGGGCCGAGGCGCGGATCTCGGCCGCCGCCGCGTTGAGGTTCGAGGTCGAGGCGCGGTTCTGGCTGGCGAGCTGGCGCAGGCCCTCGACCATCTGGTTGAGCACGCCCCCCAGGCGCCCGAGCTCGTCGCGGCTGGTCTCGGCGATGCGGCCGGTGAGGTCGCCGCTGCCGACCTTGCCGACGAAGACCATCACGGCGTCGAGGGGCTGCACCACCGAGCGGCGGATCAGCACCGTGATGACGACCGCCATGACGACGCAGATCGCGAGCGCCACCAAGGTCGAGAGCCGGCTCTCCTCGTAGATCGCCCCGACCCGGCGCTGGCCGGCGGTGATCGCCCCGTCGAGGGCGTCGCGCGCCGCCCCCATGGTGCGCACGAAATTCTCCCCGGACTGGTCGAGGGCGGTCTCGGACGCCTGGATGGCCGGGACGTCGTTGGCGTTGAGCGCCTCGAACTGGCGCTCGGTGGCGGTGCGGGTGGTGCGCAGCTCGGCCCCGGCCGCGACCAGCAGCTCGGCGATGCGCTGCCAGGCGGCGGCGCGGTCGGCCGAGAGCGACTGCGCCCGGTAGTCGTTGGCGGTGGTGATGGCGCCGGCGAGCGCCGTCTCGGCGGAGGCGGCGATGCGCCGCCAGGTCACCGTCGGCTCCTCCTTGGAAGTCAGCTCGCGGCCGAGCGCGCGGAGATAGTAGCGGGTGGCCGCCTCGTCGCGCAGGTCGCTCATCCGGCGCTGTGCCTCGCGGATGTTCTCGAGCTGGTGCATCACCGTCAGGTCGCGGGTGACGATGATGTCGGTGGCGTTGCGCACCTCGCCGATCTGCCCGACCGCGTAGACGCCGAGCGCCACGATCACCAGGACGACGGCGGAAAAGCCGAGGAGGATGCGGTTCCCGATCGAGAGCGACACGCGAGAGAGTCTCTTTGGCTGGATGGCGGGGTCAGGCCGGCCCGGGGGGCTCGGCCGCGAGGAGCGGCGCCAGGAGAGAGGCGAGGTCGATCACCGCGAAGCCGGATGCGTCGGCACCATGGTCGTCGGCGGTCAGCGCGGCGCGGGCATAGCCCGCCACCGCCCGCCTGCCCAGCCCTTCGGCCGAGGTCTCGACCACGGCCTCGGCCATGGACAGGACGCGATCGACCCTGAGGCCGATGCGGGGACCGTCGCGGCGCAGGAGCACGACGTGGCCGGCGGCGCCCTCCGGGGAGGCCGGCGCGGTCCCCAGCGCCACCGCGAGATCGACTACGCTGACCAGCACCCCGCCCCGCCCGGTGAGGCCGACGAGCGCGGCCGGCGCTCCCGGCACCTTCGTGCAGGGCCGGAACGGAAACACCTCGGCGACGCCGTCGAGGGGCAGGCCGATCGTCTCGGCGCCGGCCCGGCAGACGAGCAGCGACCGGGTCGGCCGCGCCTCCGGCGCCGTCCCGCGGGTGGCGAGGCTGCGGGTGCGCGAATCCAGGATCGCCTCGATCCGGGCGGCGGTCAGGGCGGACTCGCCGGGCAGGGCCGGCCCGGCGGGAAGGGCGGATTGCGGCATCAGGCGGCCTCGTCGCCGAGGAGCAGCCGGGCGGCGCCGGAGAGGTCGGCGGCCGTGAGCCCGTCGCCCTCGGGCAGGGTCGCCTCGGCCGGCAGGCTTGCTGCGAGCCGCAGGGCATTGGCCACGGCACGCCGCCCGGCCTCGCGGCGGCCGGCGGCGATCAGGGTGAGGCCGAGGTGGTAATGCGCCATCACGAAACCTTTATCGAGATAGAGCGCGCCGCGGAAGGCGCGTTCCGCCTCGTCCGGCCGGGCGCGGGCGCGGGCCAGCAATCCTTCGTAGTAGCGCAGGCGCGGATCGGTCGGGTCCTGCAGGAGGGCCGCCCGGCAGGCCTGCCAGCTCGCCTCCAGGTCGCCGGCATCGGCGAGCGCCCGGACCACCGCGACGGGGCCTTCCGGCACGGCGACCGGGGCGGGCGGGGGCATCGCCGGCACGAACCGGGCCGGCTCCGGGACCGGCCCCGTCGGGGGCAGGAGCGGCATCCAGCTTGTGTCCGGGACCGGCTCCGGCCAGGCGGGCAGGGGCGGGCCTATGTCCGGCGCCATCCTATCCTCCCGCCCTTCGTCCGGGCGGCGATAGGCGGCGGTGCCCGGCAGCGAGACGGCTTGCAGGAATTCCGCGAAGGCCGGGTTCGGCTCGGCATGGCCCAGCAGCAGCCAGCCGCCGGGCCGCAGGCGCTGCGCCAGGGCCCGCACCAGGGCCTGCACCACGTCCGGGTGGAAGTAGATCAGGACGTTGCGGCACAGGATGAGGTCGTAATCGGTCAGCGCCAGGGAGGCGGTGCCGTCCAGGAGGCTCATCAGGTTCTGCGGCTCGAACCGGGCGAGGCCGCGGAACTCAGGTTTCAGCGCAAAGGTGCCCTCCCGCGGGCCGGGCCGGAAATAGCGCTCGCGCTCCTCCGCCCCGAGGGTCCGCAGGGCCCAGGTGCCGTAGACCGCCCGCCGGGCGACTCCGAGCACGTCCCGATTGATGTCGGTGCCGGTCAGCCCGATCCGCCAGTCGGGCAGGCGCTCGCCGAGGAGTTCGTGCAGCACGATCCCGACCGAGTAGGTCTCGGGCCCGGTGGAGCAGCCCGCGCTCCAGATCCGGAGCCGCCGCTCGGCGCCCCGGGCGGCGATGCGCTCGGGCAGGATCGTGCCGCGCAGGGCCGCGAATTGCTCGGCGTAGCGGAAGAAGAACGTCTCGCCGATGGTGATCTCGGATTCGAGCGCCGCCCACTCGCCCTCCGATCCCTCCAGCACCGCCAGGTAGCCGGCCGGATCGGGCACGTCCCGGGCGCGCATGCGCCGGCCGACCCGCTCCCACAGGAGGTCGTCCTTGTCGGCGTAGTAATGGTGGCCGGTGCGGGCGACGAGGCGGCTCTTGAGTGCCGCGAAGGCCGGGTCTCCGGTCGGGGCCGCGCCCTTCAGGGGCCGCATGTCCGGTTCAGGCCGCCCACTCGGCGAGGCGCGCCTGCGCCTCCCGGGTCTGCGCCGCGACGCGGTCGCGCTCCTCGGCGAGGAGGATGCGGTCGACCGCGAGCCCGTGCACCAGCCGCTCGCCGATCCGGATCTCGGTGCAGACGCAGCCGTTCAGCGTCGCCGCGTCGGCGATCGGCCGCACCTGGGTCTGCTCGACCCGCACGACGTCCGCGACCCGGTCGACGAGCAGAGCCATGGGGGACTCGCTCTTGAGCAGGATCAGGTGGCGGTAGAGCGCCGCCCGGGCCGTCGCCGGCTGGCCGAGGCCGAACAGGACCGCGAGATCGACCACCGGCACGGCGCTGCCGGCGAGGTTGAGGAAGCCGGCGAGCGCCCCCGGCGCCCCCGGGGGCCGCCACAGCCGGGGCAGGGGCAGGATCTCCCGCACCGCCTCGCGCGGCAGGGCGCAGTCCGTCCCGGCGATCGCGACCAAGAGATAGGCCGTCCCGGTCGTCATCCTGTGTACCCCCGCGGGCCGATCCGCCCATGCGTCAGATAGGGGAGACGGTGACGGTTTCCAAACCGCCGGGAGTCGCCGCATCGCCTGAGCCTTGCGTCCTGTCGGCCAGCGCCGGAGGTGCTATGAGGCGCCGCCCGGCCCCGGGTCCCGACCCGTGAGGGGGCAGCGTCGTCCATGACCGAAAGATCGCCATGACCGAAAGATCGCCATGACCGAGAGGTCGCCATGATCGAGATCCGGCAGGTCACCCACGCTTTCGGCGAGCGCGTGGTGCTCCGCGACCTCACCCTCGACCTGACGGAACGGCGCATCGCGGTAGTGGGCGGCAACGGCAGCGGCAAGAGCACCTTCGCGCGCCTGCTCAACGGCCTGCTCCTGCCCTCGCAGGGGATCGTGCGGGTCGACGGGCTCGACACGCGCCGCGACGGCAGGGCGGTGCGCCGCAAGGTCGGCTTCGTGTTCCAGAACCCCGACAACCAGATCGTGCTGCCGGTGGTGGCGGAGGATCTCGCCTTCGGGCTGAAGAATCTCGGGCTGCCCAAGGACGAGATCGCCCGGCGGACCGAGGAGGCCCTGCGCCGCTACGACCTGTTCGCCTTGCGCGACCACCCGGCCCACCTGCTCAGCGGCGGCCAGAAGCAGCTCCTGGCGCTCGCCGGCGTGCTGGCGATGGCGCCCGACGTGATCGTGTTCGACGAGCCGACGACGCTGCTGGATCTGCGCAACAAGCGCCGGATCGCGCAGGCCATCGACGGGCTCGCCCAGCGGGCGATCGTGGTCTCGCACGATCTCGCCTTCCTTGAGCATTTCGACCGGGTGCTGGTGTTCGAGGACGGCCGCGTCGTGGTCGACGACCGCCCCGCGGTGGCGCTCCCGGCCTATGTCGCGAGGATGTCGTGACTCCCTATGTTCCGGGGGAGGGCCCTGTCCATCGCGTCCCGTCGGGGGCGAAGATCCTCGCGCTGATCGTCGCCGGCACTTGTCTGTTCGCCCTCCCGCGGGTCGATCTCGCCATCGCGGCGCTCGTCGTCACCGGGCTGCTCTACCGGCTCGCCGGCATCCCGGCCCGCCTCGTTCTGGCGCAGCTGCGGCCGTTGGCCTGGATGCTGGCCGTGCTGATCCTGGTCCAGCTCGCCCTCGACGGCTGGCTCGCCGGCCTGCTGGTGGCCGCCCGCCTCGCCGCCCTGGTCCTGCTCGCCGGCCTCGTGACGCTCACGACGCGCACCGCCGACCTGATCGAGGCGCTGCAACGCGGCCTGTCCTGGCTCGGGCCCCTGGGCGTCGATCCCGCCAAGGTGGGGCTCGCCATCGCGCTCACCTTGCGCTTCATCCCGGTGCTGGCCACCGTCACCGCCGAGGTGCGCGAGGCGCAGCGGGCGCGCGGCCTGGAGCGCAGCCTCGTGGCGCTCACCGTCCCGGTCGTCGTGCGGATGCTCAAGATGAGCGACGACATCGCGGCGGCGATCGATGCGCGCTCCTACGACCCGGACGGGGCCGGCCGCTGAACACCCCTCCCTCCCACCAAGGACTCCCATGTCGACCCGGGACATCGTCTTCGTCGCGCTCTTTGCTGCCCTCACGGCGGCGCTCGGACTGTTTCCGCCCGTCGTCCTGCCGGTCGTCGGCGTGCCGATCACCGCGCAATCGATGGGCGTGATGCTGGCCGGCGCGATCGCGGGGGCGACCCGGGGCGGGGCGGCGCTCGCCCTGTTCGTCGTCCTGGTCTGCGCCGGGCTGCCGCTGATGGCCGGTGGGCGGGGCGGGCTCGGCATCGTCATGGGCCCCGGCGGCGGCTTCGTGCTGATGTGGCCGGTCGCCGCGTTCGTGATCGGGTTCCTGTACGAGCGGTCCCTGCGCAGCCTCACGGTGTGGAAGGAGGCGCTGATCCTCGTCCTCGGCGGAATCGTCCTCACCTACGCGGTCGGCATCCCGTGGATCGCCGCGGTCGCCCGGGTCGATCTCGCCAAGGCGGCGATCGGCTCGGCCTGGTTCCTGCCGGGCGACGCCGTGAAGGTGGTCCTCGTTGTGTCGATCGCCCGGGCGGTGCGCCGGGCCTATCCGACGCTCCCGCCGCGGGCGTGAGAGGAGTGTGTCAGGCGCCCGGCAGGGCGCGGCTGCCGGGCTTGACCGCCGGGATCGCGGCGAGCTCCGGCGGCAGCTGGTCGGCCGGGTAGTTCGGGATGTCGAGGGTGACGAGGGCGACCAGCGGCAGGCCGAGATCGGCCTTGCCGCCCGAGCGGTCGATCAGGCAGGCGGCGCCCACCACCTCGCCGGGCTCGGAGGTCAGGGCCGACAGGCATTCGCGCGACGACAGGCCGGTGGTGACGATGTCCTCGACCATCACCGCGCGGGCGCCCTTCGGGATCTGGAAGCCGCGGCGCAGGGCGAACGGCTTGCCGGGATCGCGCTCGACGAAGATCGCCTTGGCGCCGAGCGCCCGGGCGGTCTCGTAGCCCGGCACGATGCCGCCGATCGCCGGCGAGACGACGTAATCGACCCGGCCGTAGCGCTCCTCGATCCGCTCGGCCAGCGCGCTGCAGACCCGCGCCGTGCGCACCGGATCGGTGAAGATCGCCATCTTCTGCAGGAACACCGCGCTGTGCAGCCCGGAGGAGAGCACGAAATGCCCCTCCAGCAGGGCACCGGCGGAGCGGAATTCGGCGAGGACGTCGTCGGGGGTCATGGTGGCCTTCAGTGGTCGTTGGGGCGTCACTGAATCGGGGCTTGTGGCAGCGCGCCCGCCCGGGTGCAATCCTGTCGGGCGCCGGCGATGGGCCTGCGCCTCCATGAAAAAAGCCCCGGCGCGACCGCACCGGGGCTCCTTTCGTCGTCGAGGCGAGCCGGGGCGATCGCCGCCCCGGCCCGCCCGATCCTCAGTAGTTGTAGGCCCGCTCGCCGTGATCGGCGAGGTCGAGGCCTTCGCGCTCCTCGTCCTGGGTCACCCGCAGGCCGACCACCACGTCGACGATCTTGTAGAGGATCGCCGAGCCGATGCCCGACCACAGGATGGTGAAGCCGACCGCCTTGGCCTGGGACAGGAAGGCCGGGCCGAACTCGTAGGCCGCGGCCACCAGCTCGCCGGGCTTCGTCGCGTAGTCGGGGGCGCCGACGCCGCCGAGCGCCGGGTTGACCAGGATGCCGGTGGCGAGCGCGCCCAGGATGCCGCCGACGCAGTGCACGCCGAAGACGTCGAGGGAGTCGTCGTAGCCGAGCGCGTTCTTGACGGTCGAGCACATCACGAAGCAGACGGCGCCGGCGACGAGGCCCAGCACGATCGAGCCCATCGGGCCGGCGAAGCCGCAGGCCGGGGTGACGGCGACGAGGCCGGCGACCGCGCCCGACAGCATGCCCAGCAGCGACGGCTTGCCCTTGGCGGCCCACTCGACGAGGAGCCAGGACAGGCCGGCCGCGGCGGTGGCCACGAAGGTGTTGATCATGGCAAGCGCCGCCGAGCCGTTGGCCTCCAGGTTGGAGCCGGCGTTGAAGCCGAACCAGCCGACCCACAGCAGCGAGGCGCCGATCATCGTCATGGTGAGCGAGTGCGGGGCGAGCAGGTCGCGGCCGTAGCCGATGCGCTTGCCGAGCATCAGGCAGCCGACGATGCCGGCGATGCCCGCGTTGATGTGCACCACGGTGCCGCCGGCGAAGTCGAGGGCGCCCCACTTGAACAGCAGGCCGGCATCGGCGTTGACGGCGTCGAGGGCGTCCTGGGCCGCCTTCTTGGAGGCCTCGTCGGTGGCCGCCGCCAGCGCCTTGGCGGCGTTGCCGACCGCATCCGGGCCGCCCCAGTACCAGACCATGTGGGCCATCGGGAAGTAGATGAAGATCAGCCACAGCGTGCTGAACAGCAGCAGGGCCGAGAACTTCATGCGCTCCGCGAAGGCGCCGACGATCAGCGCCGGGGTGATCATCGCGAACGTCATCTGGAAGCAGATATAGACGTATTCGGGGATGACGACGCCGTTCGAGAAGGTCGCTGCGACCGAGTTGGCGTCGACGCCGCGCAGGAACGCCTTCGAGAAGCCGCCGACGAAGTCGTTGAGGCCGCCGCCATTGGTGAAGGCGAGGCTGTAGCCGAAGAACACCCAGACGATGCAGGCGACGCAGACGATGGCGAAGACCTGGGTCAGCAGCGACAGCATGTTCTTGGTGCGCACCAGGCCGCCGTAGAACAGCGCCAGGCCCGGCACCGACATCATCAGCACCAGCGCGGACGAGATCAGCATCCAGGCGGTGTCGCCCTTGTTGGGCAACGGCGCCGCGGCCGCGGCGGCCGGCGCTGCCGTCGCCGCCTCGACGGTCGGCGTCTGCGCCAGGGACGGCTCCACCAGGAGGAGCGCCAGCGCGGCGCCTCCCAGGCCCAGAGCCAGGACGTTGCGAAGCTTCATGGAAGAGGAACTCCCGATGGAATCGAAGGCAATGGCGTGTAAGGAGTCGCGGGACACCGTAACGGCCCCGCGTGGAAGGCGATCTCGGCAGATTTGCGGTTCGCAACTCTGCCTATTGTCTTATTGTTTCCGCATCATGTTCATCGCCGAACCGGTGGGCGCCTCGGCAATTGCGACTTAGAGGGCGTCGACGTCGGTCTCGCCGGTGCGGATGCGCACGGCCTTCTCGAGCGGCATCACGAAGATCTTGCCGTCGCCGATCTGGCCGGTGCGGGCGGCCGCCGCGATGGTGTCGACGACGTTCGAGACCAGGTCGACGGCGACCGCCACCTCGATCTTGAGCTTGGGCAGGAAGCTGACGGCGTACTCGGCCCCGCGATAGATCTCGGTATGTCCCTTCTGCCGGCCGTAGCCCTTCACTTCGGTCACGGTCAGGCCGTGCACGCCGATGCTGGTGAGGGCGTCGCGGACCTCTTCCAGCTTGAACGGCTTGATGATGGCCATGACGATCTTCATGGGACGAGCCCCCTTTCGATTTGGCGTCTGACGCCCGGGCGGACCGGGGCGACGTGTGAACCGGCGTTCGAGGCGAACCCGTTGGCCCCCAGGCGCCGGTCTCGAAAGGCATCAATCAAGGAACGTGCCACGATCGGGCGACGGACCTACGGACAAGCTGCCCGGTTCCTGGGCCGATTGCGGATAATGAAGCCGCTCCGGATGGCAATGCCGGTGAAAGAAGCGGCAATTGCCCAAATCGTGGGCGTAGCGGATCAGGCTTCCGGCTCGGGGAGCACACGCTTCTCGCGGATCATGCCCTCCTGCGCGACCGAGGCCACGAGGGTACCGTCGCGGGTGAAGATCAGCCCGCGGGAGAAGCCGCAGCCGCCCGACGCACTCGGGCTGTCCTGGGCGTAGAGCAGCCACTCGTCGGCCCGGAACGGCCGGTGGAACCACAGGGCGTGGTCGAGGCTCGCCGGCTGGATCTCGCTCTCGAACACCGTGCGGCCGTGGGGCGCCAGCGAGGTGTCGAGCAGCGTCATGTCCGAGGCGTAGGCGAGCACCGCCTGGTGGATCGCCGGATCGTCCGGCAGGGGCGAGGTGGCGCGGATCCAGACGTGGAACCGCGCCGGGCCCGGCTCGCGCGAGCCGTAGCGGGCGAGCTCGACCGGGCGCAGTTCGATCGGCCGCTCGCGCTCGAAATAGGCCCGGACCGGCTCGGGCATCCGCGGCAGCATCGAGGCCTTGAGCGCGCCTTCGCCCGGCAGATCCTCCGGCATCGGCACCGCCGGCATCTCGGCCTGGTGGTCGAAGCCCGGTTCCTCGACGTGGTAGGAGGCCGACATCGAGAAGATTGGCCGTCCGTGCTGGATCGCCACCACCCGGCGGGTGGTGAAGCTGCGGCCGTCGCGGATGCGGTCGACCTCGTAGACGATCGGCACCTTCGGATCGCCGCCGAGCAGGAAATAGGCATGCAGCGAGTGCGGCCGGCGCTCGGGCGGCACCGTCCGGGTCGCGGCGACGAGGGCCTGGCCGATCACCTGGCCGCCATAGACCCGCTGCCAGCGATCCTTCGGCGAGCGGCCCCGGAAGAGGTTCTGCTCCAGCGGCTCCAGGTCGAGGATGTCGAGGAGGTCGGCGACCGCGTGCAAGGGCGTGTATCCGGGCTGGTGGAGGGGTGCGTAGCTGACGCAGGCCGATGCGCGCCGTCAAGCGACGCCAAGCGCTCGCCTTGTGCTATGAGGCGGCCCACCGGACGAGCAGCGGGCGAACGCGAGATGGCGCAGGGTGTGGGCGTGAGCGGGCGGCGGGGAGCGGCGCGGGAGATCGTGGTCGCGGGCGGAGGCTTGCCGGGTCTGGCCCTGGCCCTCGCCCTGCGCCAGGCCCTCGGCGAGGCCGTGCGGGTCACGGTCTGCGATCCGGCCTTCGGCCGAATGGGCACCCCGCGGGACCTGCGCGCCTACGCGGTGGCGGCCGCCGCCCGGCGGATGCTGGAACGCCTCGGCGTATGGGACACGGTCGCTTCCGGTGCCCAGCCGATCCGCGAGATGGTCATCACCGACAGCCGCCTCGCCGACCCGGTGCGGCCGACCTTCCTGACCTTCGAGGGCGAGGTCGCCGCGGGCGAGCCCTTCGCCCACATGATCGAAGGCGGCGGCCTGCTGAGCGCCCTGCGCGACGCCGCCGCCGCTGCCGGCGTGGTGCTGGAGGCGAGCCCCGTCTCGGCGGCCGTGCCGGAGACCGACAAAATCGGCGCGCGCCTGCCCGACGGTCGGACGATCCGGGCCGATCTCGTCGTGGCGGCGGACGGCGCCCGATCGCGCCTGCGCGAGGCCGCCGGCATCGGCTGGGTCGGCTGGTCCTATCCGCAATCGGGCATCGTCGCCACGGTGGCGCATGAGCGCGACCACGAGGGACGGGCGATCGAGCATTTCCTGCCCTCCGGCCCGTTCGCGGTGCTGCCGCTGCCGCAGAATGGCTCTCTTGGCGGGCCGCTCGGCCACCGCTCCTCGATCGTCTGGACCGAGCGGCAATCCGAGGTTCCTGCCCTTCTCGGCGGCGGTCCCGAGGAGACCCTGATGGAGGTCGAGCGGCGCTTCGGGCTTGCGCTCGGTCGGCTTGCCCTCGAATCGCCGCTCCGGGCCTATCCGCTCTCCTTCGGCATCGCCCGGCGCTTCGGCGCCCGGCGCCTGCTGCTGCTGGGAGACGCCGCCCACGTCATCCACCCGATCGCCGGCCAGGGCCTGAATCTGGGCCTGCGCAGCGCCGCCGCCCTGGCGGAGGCGCTGGCCGACACGATGCGCCTCGGCCTCGACCCGGGCGGTCCCGAGGCTCTGGAGACCTACGAGCGCAGCCGGCGCTTCGACACGCTGGCGATGGGCGCGGCCACCGACGGCCTCAACCGCCTGTTTTCCAACGATGCCCTGCCCGTCCGCCTCGCCCGCGACCTCGGCCTCGGCCTGGTCGATCGGCTTCCGGGCTTGAAGCGGCTGTTCATCCGCGAGGCGGCGGGGTTGCGGGGGCGGCAGCCGCGGTTGATGCGGGGGGAGGCGTTGTAAGGAGAGAATGCTGTTTGTATCGAGCGAGCTTGGAGACTACTTGCTAGTCGATCGTGAATCCGCATCCCTAGCCGGCTAGTCTACGGTTTGTTCCGCTTGCACTTTCGGCAAGAGGGCGAGGTCTAGCGATGTCTGCGGGATCGTAAGGGGCGCCGTTTGTTGGTCCCTCCGTATCGATGGATCTGGCATCTTCGGCCGCAGCGCGCCTGAGTCGCGCTACGCTTCGGCGAGTGGCAATAACCATCAGCACCGCGGCAACAATGCCTGCGAGCGGCGGCAGCAGGAGATATAGGTCCACCATCCTCATTGCTGCATGCTCCCGAGCAGCGTTCGCGCAGTCCAATGTATGCCCGTCGCAACGAAAGCCCAAACCCCTGCGGTGATGAGTGTGACTTGGCCGCTTGGCGGTGAGCTGGCAAGGGGGAAGCTAAGTGCGACGATCGGTAGCAAGGAGCCTCCCATGATGACTCCAGCGGATATCGTGTTAAGGAGATTGCAGCCGAGCTTCAGTCTCTCGTTGTGGATTGCATTGCGCAGATCTTTATCTAGCTTGATTTTCGCTGGATTTTTTCCAAGATTTATACTTTTAGGTAGATCATTGTTGCCCAGATAAAATTCATATATTCCTAATAATGCATTGTGGTCAGGCTCTATTTCTGAGATGGAAAGCAGAATATAAATCAATTCCTCCAGTAGCAATGTGAAATCATCGCGACTCCGCGCTTTTGCTCTATCGGACCAGCTTTTGATGATATTTGTATTTAATCTAAGATATTCCTTATTGTCTATTTTTTGATTTTCCTCATATCTCCGGAGCGTCCTAAATATCCCTTCGAGGGTCCCATCCAAGTGATAGAAATTACCTGTATCTATGTCCTTGACTAGAGCCAAGAAGAGCGGACTTCTGCAAGCCTTTATGGCATAGAGCGTTTTGCTCATAGCAAGTTTTGCAACTTGCAGTTCGATATTTTCTGTTTCCATGATGGCGCTTTGGCCTTCGGCAAGGCACTCGTTCGACATCGATAACAAAGCTTATTCAAAAAAGCATTAATGGTCGTGCCTAGCAATGATTGCCCCGTATCACTACCGGGCCGAAGATTTGACCTGACGGCTGATCCACAGGGTTTCCTCGCTGTTGATAAAAGCGAACGCGCAGGTGCGTGCAAGGCCGTCTCTCGAGCGAAGTCTCGGATATTTCAGGACTCGATATGGCCAGCCTTTACCGTGATTTGGTGATCACCTCACGGCTGCGCTGAAGCTGAGACTCACCGCAAATCCGCCACGTGCCGCACCGCAAAATGCGTCAGCTCGGTCAGCGTCGCCACCCCGAGGCGCTGGCGGAGCGCTGCACAGGAATTGGTCACCGTCTTGTAGCTGACCGACAGATCCTCGGCGATCGCCGCGTAGCCCCGTCCCTCCGCCAGCAGCGCCAGGATGCGGCGCTCGCGGGCGCTGAGCGCACCCAGCAGGGAGCGGCGCGGATCGGCCTGGAGCAGGGCGACCTCGGTGGCGAGCCGCCCGTCGAGATAGGGCCGCCCGGTCCGGACCTGCTCGTAGGCCCGCACCAGGTCACCGGCGGGCGCGTCCTTGAGCACGTAGCCGATAGCGCCGGCGGCGAGGGCCCGGGCGACGATCGCCGGGTCGGCATGCATGCTGAACACCAGCACCCGGGTGGCCGGCACCCGCTTGCGCACCCGGCCGATCAGGGCGAGGCCGGCCAGATCCCGGCCCGGGAAGGCGAGGTCGATCACCGCCACCTCGGGCCGGCGGCGCAGGATCGCGCGGTAGCCCTGCGCGAGGCAGGCCGCGCCCCGCACCTCGGCGCCCGCATCCTCGAACAGGCGCCGGGCGCCCTGGAGCACGATCGGGTGATCGTCGACGATGACGACGGTGCGGGTCACGGAGCCTCCTCCTCGGGCGTGCCGGCCGGGAGCACGATCCGCAGGGAGGTGCCCGGCGCGCGCGGCTCCAGCGCGAGCCGGCCGCCCAGGGCCTCGACCCGCTCGCGCATCCCGGCGAGTCCCCGTCCTTCGCGTCCCACGCCCCCTGCAACGCCGGGATCGTCGGCCAGGCCGCTCCCGTCGTCGTCGACGCTGAGGCGCAGGCTGTCCGCCTCGTCGGCGACCGCCACCGTCACCCGCGACGCCCCGGCATGGCGGAGCGCGTTGGTCAGCCCCTCCTGCACGCAGCGATAGATCGTCAGGTCGACGAGGTCGCCGTAGCCGGCCTTCAGCCCGGCGAAGCGGCCCTCGACCGCGATCTCGGGATGGTGCCGGGCCGCCTCGCGCACCAGGAGTTCGAGGCAACGGGCGAGCGGCACCTGACCGAGGCCGGCCGGGCGCAGGCGGTTGAGCAGCGCCCGGTTGATGGTCTGCACCCGCGTGACGATCGCCGCGATGTCGTCGGTGCGCTGGATCAGGCGGCTGCGGGCCGGCTCGTCGAGGGTTCCGGCGATGCGGGCGATCGAGGAGGAATTGGCCTCCATCGCGAACAGGCAGGGGCCGAACTCGTCGTGGAGTTCGAGCGCCGTGCGCCGCCGCTCGTCCTCCTCGGCGGTCATGACGCGGCGATGGAGCCGGAGGTTGGCCGCCCGCGCCGCGCCGAGCGCCTCGGCGAGGCGGTTGAACCGGGTCGCGATCACGGCGAGCTCGCGGGTGTCGGGCCGGCCGACCCGGGCGTCGTAATCCTGCTGCTCGAGCCGCGTCAGCCCGGCGGCGAGCTGGGCCAGCGGGCTCAGGATCCGCCCGAAGGCGACATGGAGAATCACCAGCATGGCGAGGCTCAAGGAGAGGCCGGTGAGGCCGAGCGCCAGGGCGTAGCCCCAGACCTCGTCGATCTCGTCCGAGGGCTCGGCGGTGACGAGCGCGGTGCCGATGCGGGCACCGCGGAGCACCAGCGGCACCTCGTGACGTTGCGCCGGCGGGGCGATCAGGGCGGCGAACCAGCGGGGCGCGCGCCGCGTGCCCTCCCGCCGCGGGCTGGCGGCCACCGGATGGTTGGCGGCGTCGAGCAGGGTCACCCGGACGTGGCGCAGGCCCTGGAAGCGGTAGGACAGGGTCCGGAACAGGCCGGGCAGCGGCGCATCCTGCCAGGTCTGCAGGGTGTCGGCCTGAAGGGTCTCGGCCACCAGCGGCTCGACCACCGCCAGCGAGGCCGCGGTCTCGACCTCGGTGGCGGTTCGGGCCTTGTGGATGATGACCGCGCCCGAGATCGCCGCCGCCACCAGGTTGATGAGGACGACGACCACCATCAGCCGCGCCCGCATCGGGCGGCCGGACCAGAGGGCGGGCAGGCGCCGGCGGGGGGCGGCGTCGGGCTCGGTGGTGGGGAGCGGGGTCGGGCGCAACGGGCTCTCGGGGGAGCGAGGGAAAGCCGCGATACGGCAGGCCGCGGGAGACTGGAAAAGCGCGGGACCCCCTCTCCCACACGGGAGAGGGGGTCCCGCGCCATTCCGGTCCCTGAATGTTTCCGGACCGGCCCGGCATGACACGAGCCCGCCGGCGGGCCCGCTGTCAATCTGATCGGCTGGCCTACCAGGTCATTCGCACGCCGCCATAGACCGACAGCGGCTGCACCAGGGTGGTGGTGCGGGGATCGTTCAGCACGTAGCGGCCGGCGAAGTCGTCGCTGCGCTCCAGGAAGGTGCCGAAATTGGCGTAGCGGTTGTTGAACAGGTTGGTCACCAGGCCGAAGATCTGGACGGTCGGCGTCAGCTGGAAGCTGGTGTTGAGGTTGGCGGTGAAATAGGCCGGCAGCTTGCGGTTGAGGTTCGACTCGTCGCCGCGGAAATAGGACGACGAGAACGCCTGCATGTTCATGCCGAAGCGCCATTGCGGCGTGATCGCGTAGTCGAAACCGGCCTTGAACTGGTGCTCGGGCACCAGCGGCAGCTTGTTGCCCGGGCGCACGGTGATGAGCCCGTCATCGGCGAGCGGGTTGTTGGGCGAGGACAGGTCGCCGCGGAACTGGAAGGTGGCGTCGATCAGCGCGTAATTGGCATAGAGGCTCAGCCGCTCGGTGACGTACTCGGCCGCGACCTCGATGCCCTGGCGCTGGGTCGCCGGCACGTTGACGTAATAGCCGCGCGCCGCGTTGCCCGGCACGGCGATCTGCAGGACGTCGTTGGTCAGGTCGGTGCGGAAGGCGCCGAGCTTGTAGTTGAGCAGGCCGCCCTCGTAGAAGTTCGGCACCGCGCCGCGGAAGCCCACCTCGTAGGTGCGCGCCACGACCTGCTTGAGCGGCGGGTCGGCGACCAGCGAGTTCGGCAGCAGGCACGGCCGGTCCGGGTTGGCGCAGGCGAGCTCCAGCGGCGTCGGCGCGCGGTTCGACTCGGAATAGCCGCCGTACAGGGTCAGCCAGTCGTAGAAGCGGTAGGTCAGCCCGGCGACCGGATTGATCCGGCTGAAGTAGTGTGTGCCGGTGACGTCGGGCGAGAAGCCGGTCTGGTCCTGGGTCGAGATGCGGGCGAAGTTCAGCCGCGCGCCGGCGGTGAGCGAGAGCCGGTCGGTGACGTCGAACGTGTCGAGGGCGTAAAGGCCCATATAGAGGTTCGAGCCGGTGACCTGGCTCGGCGCGATGCCGAGCGCCCCGGCGGTGCGGATCGGGCCGATGCCGAGGCCGGGAATATTGCCGTAGGTCGGGTTGTTCGGGTCCGTCGTGATGCTCAGGTCGGGGTTGATCACCCCGAGCGTGCTCGCCGACTTGAAGGTGTAGTTCGCGACGTCGATGCTGCCGCCGACGATGAAGGTGTTGCCGTGGTCGAGGATGCGGTCGCGGTTGGTCGCCTGCAGGCTGCCGCCATAGCCGGTCGCCTCGTTCCGGACGGTGTCGATCGTGCCGTAGGGCACGCCGGCCCGGAACGGGATCTGTTGGTTGCGCGGACCCAGGATCAGGAACTGGTTGGCGAACTGCGCCCGGGTCTGGCCCGGCGCGATCGAGAAGCCGTCATCCTCGAAGCACAAGGAGCCGCGGAAGTTCGAGCGCGACGAGCAATTCTCGAAATTGCCGTCGTTGCCGTCGATGTAGGATTGGCTGAAGCGGCGGACATAGGCGTTGCCCGACAGGTCCCAGGTCGGCGAGATGTTGACCTTGCCGGTGACCTGGATCTGGCCGACCTCGGTGGTGGTGGTCTGCGGATAGGTGAAGATCGCCCGCGGGTCGACATGGGTGAAGTCGACCGGGGTCGCGGCGGCGGCGCCGAAGAAGGTCCGGGCGCCCGACGCGATGACGTGGAACTCGGAATCGAGGCTGCGGTGGCCGATATCGGCGTAGAGGCGACCGATCTCGGACGGCGACTTGTAGCGCCAGCCGGCATCGCGCAGGCCCTCGCCGGCGAAGTAGAAGCTCCAGGGGCCGATCACCTCGCCGTATTGCAGGGTCCCGAGGATGCGGCCGTTCGAGCCGCCCATCACCGAGACTTCCTTGCCCTGCCAGGTGAAGCCGTTCTTCATCTCGATGTTGACCGCGCCGCCGAGCGCGTTGAGGCCGAAGATCGGGTTGCCGGTGACGATGTCGATGCGGTTGATCGCGACCTGGGGAATCAGGTCCCAGTTCACCACGTCGCCGAAGGCCTCGTTGATGCGGGTGCCGTTCTGGTAGACGGCGAGCCCCTGCGGCGCGCCCTGGAGCGGCGAGGCGTCGAAGCCGCGATAGGTCAGGGTCTGGCGGAAGCTGTTGCCCTGGCCGTCGGAGAGGTTCACGCCGGGCGTCGTGCGGGCGAGGGTGAAGGTCGGGTCGAGGGTGGCGCGGTCCTGCTCGAGCTTCCTGGCCGTCACGGTCTCGACGGTGAAGGGCACCTTGGCGAGCGGCAGGGCGCCGCCCTCGATCCGCTCGCCGGCGCTGCGGGTGCCGCCCGCGCCGCCGACCGGCGTCACCGGCACGACGTCGATCGTCTCGAGGGCGATGGTGCCTTGCGCCACGGCCGGCGCGACCAGCGCGGCGGAGACGAGAGCGGTCGTGACCAGAAGTCCCCAGCGCGACGCCACCATGTCCGACACACTCCCCCGACCCGAATCGTCTGTGCGGCGCCGCACGGCGCCTCGCTTGGGTAGGAGAGATAGCGAGCTTCACCATTCTGCCGCAATCCCGCCGGTGGGGGCATTGCACATTCCAGTGGTTCCGAGGCAGAGTTGCCGCCTGTCCGTGGCTTGCCGTGACCTGACGGCAACAATCTGAGAATGCGATAAGACTTTGTTCGGGAAGATTCGGCAATCGAATCTGCTGGATATTCCCGGGTGATCGACTTACCCGTATGGCCCCCCCGTGTCAGGGCTGGATGAGCGTCGCCACCGCCTCGGCCCCGGTGAGGGCGGCGCTGTCCCACTGCGCCGGCCGGTCGATCGCCGCACGCAGCATCGCCTTGTAGACGTGGCGCGGCACCTCCTCGGCACCGAACTGGGCGAGATGGCTGGTGACGAACTGGGCGTCGAGCAGGGTATAGCCGCCGCGCTTCAGCCGGGCGGCGAGGTGGACGAGCGCCACCTTCGAGGCGTCCCGGGCGGTGTGGAACATGCTCTCGCCGAAGAAGGCCGCGCCGAGGGAGACGCCGTAGAGCCCGCCGACCAGGGTCCGGGGCTCGCCGGCATAGACCTCGACGGTGTGGCAATGGCCGAGATCGAACAGCTCGCCGTAGAGGGCGCGGATGCGGGCGTTGATCCAGGTGCGGTCGCTGTCGCGGCGCGGCGCGGCGCAGCCCTCGATCACCGCGTCGAAGTCGTGGTCGGTCACCACTTCGAAGCCGCCGTTGCGCACCGTGCGGGCGAGGCGGCTGCCGAGATGGAAGCGGTCGAGGGGCAGGATGCCCCGCTCCTTCGGCTCGACCCAGTACAGGGTCGGATCGTCCGCATCCTCCGCCATCGGGAAGATGCCGGCCGCATAGGCCTTGAGCAGGATCTCGGCGGTGATCTCGACGTTCAGGCTGCCGTGCATCGACGAGGGTTCCGGGCGCGGACGGGCGGCCACTCTCCACCCGGTTCAGGCTCCGGCAAAGATAGGGCATCGGGCCTCACGCGACGAGGCGCGGCCCGCGGCTCTGGGCCACGGGCCGTCCCCGACCGTGACGGTCTGGCTCAGTTCGACGGGCCGCCCGCCGTGTTGCCGAGGTTCGGGTTCATGCGGCTCGGCATCGCGGCATTGCCACCCTTGGCCGAGTCGACCACGGTCTCGACGGTATTGCGGCCGACGCCGCCGACGGGGGCCGGGCGCTCAGGGTTCACCACGCTGCCGGTGGTGAGGGGGCCGACCACCGGGGCGGCCGGGTTCGGCGCCAGCGGGGCCTGGGTCACCTGGGCGAGGGCGGGGGTGGCCAGCAGGACGGCCACGGCGGCGAGCTTGATCACACGCATCGACAATCTCTTTCGGATAAGATTTGTTCCGGTGCGGCCTCGACTGTTCATGATCGCTGGATAACCAAGAGATCATGAGGTCTGTTCTGGCCGCTGTCGCCAGTAGAACTGGCGAGGCGCCTCGCCGTTCCGCGGCGCCGCAAAAATTTTGCGCACCAACGATTGTTGCAACGCCGCATCCGAAAACGCGAAGGGGCGCCTCGCGGCGCCCCTTCGGAACGAGGGATCCGATCGAGACGGTCCTCAGGCGATCTCGAGCCCGCCGGTCTTGAGGAATTCCTCGAGCCAGTGGATGTCGTAGAGGCCGTTCTGGATGTCGGAATTGCGCACGAGCGTGCGGAACAGCGGCAGCGTCGTGTCGACGCCCGCGACCACGAACTCGTCGAGCGCCCGGCGCAGGCGCATCAGGCACTCGTTGCGGGTGCGGCCGTGCACGATGAGCTTGCCCATCAGCGAATCGTAGTGCGGGGGGATGCGGTAGCCCTGGAAGGCGGCCGAATCGACCCGCACGCCCAAGCCTCCCGGCGGATGGAAATAGGTGATCGTGCCGGGCGAAGGCCGGAAGGTCGCCGGGTGCTCGGCATTGATCCGGCACTCGATGGCGTGACCCTCGACCCGCACGTCCTCCTGGCGCACCGACAGGGGCGCGCCCGCCGCCACCCGGATCTGCTCGTTGACGAGGTCGATCCCGGTGATCATCTCGGTGACAGGGTGCTCCACTTGAATACGAGTGTTCATCTCGATGAAGTAGAACTGCCCGTCCTCGTAGAGGAACTCGATCGTGCCGGCGCCGAGATAGCCCAGCTCCTGCATCGCCCGGGCGACCGTGCCGCCGATCTGCTCGCGCATCTCGGCGTTCAGCGCCGGGGAGGGGCCTTCCTCCCACACCTTCTGGTGCCGGCGCTGGAGCGAGCAATCGCGCTCGGCGAGGTGGATGGCGTTGCCGCGGCCGTCGCCGAGCACCTGCACCTCGATGTGGCGCGGCTTCTCGAGATACTTCTCGATGTAGACCGCGTCGTCGCCGAAGGCGGCCTTCGCCTCGGTGCGGGCGGTCATCAGCGCGTTCTCGATGTCGGCCTCGCTGCGGGCGACCTTCATGCCGCGGCCGCCGCCGCCGGAGGCCGCCTTGATCAGCACCGGATAGCCGATGTCGGCGGCGATGCGCTTGGCCTCGTCAGTGTCGGTGACGCCACCCTCGGAGCCCGGCACGCACGGGATGCCGAGGCGCTTGGCGGTGCGCTTGGCCTCGATCTTATCGCCCATGATCCGGATGTGCTCGGCCTTCGGGCCGATGAAGCCGATGCCGTGGTGGTTCAGCACCTCGGCAAAGCGCGCATTCTCCGACAGGAAGCCGTAGCCCGGATGCACCGCGTCGGCGCCGGTGATCTCGCAGGCGGCGATGATCGACGGGATGTTGAGGTAGCTGTCGCGGGCCGGCGGCGGCCCGATGCACACGCTCTCGTCGGCGAGCCGCACGTGCATGGCGTCGGCATCGGCGGTGGAATGCACCGCCACCGTCGCGATGCCGAGCTCCTTGGCGGCCCGCAGGATCCGGAGCGCGATCTCGCCCCGGTTCGCGATCAGGATCTTGTCGAACATGGGGGCCTTAAACTTATTCGATCAGCAGGAGGGGCTCGCCGAACTCGACCGGCTGACCGTCCTCGATGAAGATCGCCGTCACGGTGCCGGCGCGCGGCGCCACGATGTCGTTGAAGGTCTTCATCGCCTCGACGAGCAGCACCCGGGCGCCGCTCTCGACCCGCGAGCCGACCTCGACGAAGGTCTTGGCCTCCGGCGAGGGCTTGCGGTAGGCGGTGCCGACCATCGGCGAGAGCACCGCGCCCGGATGGGCGGCGAGCGCCTTCGGGTCGGACTCGGCGGTGAGGACCGGGGCGGCGGGGATCGCGGCGGCGGGCAGGGGCGGGGCGGCGGCCGCCACCGGGACCTGCACCTGCTGCACGGCGCGCTCGCGGGCGACGCGGATGCGCAGGTCGCCCTTCTCGACCTCGATCTCGCTGAGATCGGTCTCGGCGATCAGGGTCGCGAGTTCGCGGACGAGCTCGGGGTCGAAGGGGTCATGCTTGTTGTTGGAGGGCACGGGCGGGTCTTCGGCAATCGTGAAAGGGGGCGGGGGCGGGCCCGCCGGGGCGACGCGCGGACGACACGGGGGCGTCTTCCTGTCCGGCGGGCGATCGGCGGGCCTCATAGACCATGCGGCCGGCGCGCGATAGTGGCGCCGGCGCGACGGGCAAGCGGGAACCTCAGCAGGTGGCGTGGCCGCACTGGCGCACGCCGGCCACCGTCTTGCGGATCGGCTCGACGCCGACGGCGCCCGGGATGATCTCGTCGCCGATGATGAAGGCCGGGGTGCCCGACAGGCCGAGCTTGTCGCCCAGCCCCACATTCTCCTGCAGGGCCGCCTGGATGTCGGGGGCCTGCATGTCCTTCTGCAGCTTGGCGATGTCGAGGCCCATCTCCTTGGCCACCGCGATCGCCCGCTCGCCGTTCACCCGGCCGCGGCTCTCCAGCAGGCGGGTGTGGTAGTCGAACAGCTTGTCGCCCTTGAGCTGCTGCTTCGCCGCGAGCGCGACCTTGCTGGCCTCGAGCGAATCGGGTCCGAGCACGGGGAAGTCGCGCAGGACCACCTTCAGCTTCGGGTCGCCCTTGATCAGGGTCTGGAGGTCGTTGAGCGCCCGCTTGCAGTAGCCGCAATTGTAATCGAAGAACTCGACCAGGGTGACGTCGCCGTTCGGGTTGCCGGCGACGAAGCCGTGCGGCGAGTTGTGCAGGGTATCGCGGGTTTCCTTCAGGGCGCTGGCCTGGGCGACCTTCTGGGCCTCCTGCTGGCGCTTCTCCAGCTCGGCCATCGCCTCCTGGAGGATTTCCGGGTTCTTCATCAGGTAGTCGCGCACCACGCCCTCGATCGCCTGGCGCTGGGCGTCGCTCATCGGGCTCGACGCCGCCGGAGCTTGGGCCGCCGGTGCCGCCGGGGTGGTGGTCGGCGATTGCGCCTGCGTCGGGGCAACCGCGGCGACGAGGCCCGCGAGGGCGAGGGCGGGCAGAAGGCGGGGCAGGGGCAGCATCGTCGTCCTCATCGGGGTCGTCCACCGTCGGTGGCGCGCGAACATGGCACGCTCCTTGACCCCTCGGTTAGGCGGTTTCGCGGCGGCCTTGTCAAATCACGCTTGGCGCTGGTGGCGGGGCGCAATCTCCGGCAAATCCCGCTATGTGCGGGGGCGCACCCGTTGCCGTACCCAAGGCCCGTCATGTCCGATCCCGCCGCTCTCGTGTCCCGCCGCGCCGCCCGCGTCGCGCCCTTCCTGGCGATGGACGTGCTCGCCGCCGCGGCGCGGCGCGAGCGGCAGGGCGACAGCGTGGTGCATATGGAGGTGGGCCAGCCCTCGGCCCCGGCGCCGAAATCCGCCATCGCGGCGGCGCAAGCCGCGCTGGCTTCGGGCCGCATCCCCTATACCGAGGCGCTCGGCCTCGCCCCCTTGCGCGAGCGCATCGCCCGCCACTACGCCGAGGCCTACGGGGTCTCGGTGGCGCCCGAGCGGGTCGTCGTCACCACCGGCTCCTCGGCGGGCTTCGTGCTCGCCTTCCTGAGCCTGTTCGATGCCGGCGGGCGCGTCGCCATCGCGGCGCCCGGATACCCGGCCTATCGTTCGGTGCTCCAGGCCGTCGACCTCGAACCGGTGGGGCTCACCTTGCGTGCCGAGGACGGCTTCGTGCCGACCGCTGCCTCGTTACGGGCCGCCCATGCCGCTGCGCCGCTCTCGGGGTTGCTGGTGATGAGCCCGGCCAACCCCTCGGGCACGATGATCGACGAGGCGGGTCTTCGGTCCCTGGCCGAGGCCTGCCGCGCGATGAACCTGCGCTTCATCTCCGACGAGATCTATCACGGCCTGACCTACGGCGTGCCGGCCGCGACGGCGCTCGCCGTCGATCCCGAGGCCATCGTGATCAACTCGTTCTCGAAATACTATTGCATGACCGGCTGGCGCATCGGCTGGATGGTGGTGCCGGACGCCCTGGTGCGGCCGATCGAGCGGCTGGCGCAGAACCTCTACATCTCGGCGCCCTACCTGTCGCAGGTGGCCGCTCTCGCCGCCTTCGAGGCCACCGAGGAGCTGGAACTGGTCAAGGCCGACTACGCCCGCGCGCGGTCGCTGCTCCTCAACGAGTTGCCGTCGATCGGCCTCGGCGACGTGCATCCGGCGGACGGGGCCTTCTATCTCTATGCCGACGTCGCCCGGCTCACCAACGACTCGATCGGATTCTGCCGCCGCATGCTCGACGAGGCCGGCGTCGCGGCGACGCCCGGCCTCGATTTCGACCCGGAGGCCGGCGCCCACCACCTGCGCCTGTCGTTTGCCGGCGGCGAGGCCGAGGCGCAGGAGGCGGTGCGGCGGCTCAGGGGCTGGCTTCGGTGATCGGAGGAGGACCCGAGCATGAGTGATCTGCACCCGGCGGCCGCAGGCGGGTTTTCCGCCGGTGCCGAGACCTATGCCCGCGGCCGGCCGGACTATCCGGCAGCCCTGAGCGCCTGGCTGCGCGAGACCCTGCGTCTCGAGCCCGGCCGGAGCGTCGCGGATCTCGGCGCCGGTACCGGCAAGTTCACCCGCCTGCTGGCGACGACCGGCGCCGACGTGACGGCGATCGAGCCGGTCGACGCGATGCGGGCGCAGCTCGCCGCCTCGCTTCCCGGCGTGACGGCGCGTCCCGGCTCCGCCGAGGCGATGCCGCTGGCAGATGCCAGCCTCGACGCGCTCGTCTGCGCCCAGGCCTTCCACTGGTTCTCGACGAAGGCGGCGCTCGCCGAGATCCGCCGGGTTCTCAAGGTCGGGGGCCGCTTCGGCCTGGTCTGGAACGTCCGCGACGACGGCACACCCTGGGTGGCGGAGCTGACCACGATCATGAACGCCCACGAGGGTGACGCGCCGCGCTACCACACGGGGGTCTGGCGGGGGCTGTTTCCGGCCGAGGGCTTCGGGCCCCTGCACGAGGCGTCGTTTCCGCACGGCCATACCGGCACGCCCGAGCAGGTGATCCTCGACCGCACCCTGTCGGTGAGCTTCATTGCGGCGTTGCCGGAGGCGGAGCGGGCAAAGGTGGCGCAGAGCGTGCGCGACCTCATCGCCCGGACGCCGGAACTGGCCGGTCGTGACGCGGTGACGTTTCCGTACCGGACGTTCGTCTATTGGTGCGAGCGGGTTTGCTGAGATTTTATTTGATCGAGACGATCGGGTTCAAACCCTCCATCGTCATCCCGGGGCCGCGCGGCGGAACCCGGGATCCATAATCGCTGACAGTGCAGGATGAGGCGGAACGCTAAACGCCTTGTCCGGCATCGTCATTATTTATGGATCTCGGGTTCTCGACTTCGTCGAGCCCTGGGATGACGCGGAAAGGTGTCAGCGGCTCTGCCAGATCGACTGGGCTGGACAATCAACGATTTCCCAGGAGAGGCGAACGTCACTCCCCGGCCGCCGCCCGCTCCAACGCCGCCACGTCGATCCGGACCATGCCCTGCATCGCGGCAAACACCCGGGCGGCGACGGCGGGGTCCGGGTCGGCGAGCAGCCGCGGCAGGATCTCGGGGAAAATCTGCCAGGGCACGCCCCAGCGGTCGCGCAGCCAGCCGCACTGGATTTCGCTGCCGCCGCCACTCAGAAGCCCGTCCCACAGGTGGTCGACCGCTTCCTGATCCGGGCAGGCGACGGCGATCGAGGCGGCGGTGCCGTACTCGGCCTTCATGCCGCCGTTCAGGGCCTGGAAGCTCTGCCCGCCGAGGGTGAAGCTCACCAGGATCGCGGCGCCGGGCTCGCCCCCGGGCCAGGGACCCGGGGCACGCAGGATCGGCCCGAGCTGCGAACCCGGGACGAGGGCGACGTAGGTGCGCACCGCCTCCTCGGCGTCGCGCGCGAACCACAAGCAGGTGCTGACAGCGGCCATGGTCGTGTCTCCCGTCATACGCTTTCCGATTGATCGCTTCGCGATGCGGAACGCGGCTTCGCTCAGAGCCGCGCGGCGAGGGCGGCAAGCTGGTCGGCGCATCGGCCCCAGCCATCGTGAAAACCCATCGCCTCGTGGGCGGCGCGATCCTCCGCATTCCAGTGGCGGGCGAGCGCGGTGTAGCGGGTGGCCCCGCCCTCGGGCGCGAAGGTGATGATGCCGGTGAAGAACGGCTTTTCCGCCGGCTCCCAGGCGCGGGTATAGGCGTCGGTGAAGACGATGCGGGCATTCTCGACCAGCTCGAGATAGACGCCGCTGCTCGCGAACTCGCTGCCGTCCGGGCCCCGCATGACGATGCGGGTCGCGCCGCCGGGACGAAGCTCCGTCTCGGCCGCGGCGACCGTGAAGGGCTTGGGGGCGAACCACTGCCTGATCAGGTCCGGCTCGGTCCAGGCGCGGTAGAGCGCGGCCGCCGGGGCCGGGATCAGGCGGGTGAGGACGAGGTCGCGTCCGGTCGGATCGGTCATGGGCGTGCTCGGCAGTCGGGGAGGGGGGACCAAGGGCCCGGTCCCGGCGCGGCATCAGCGTTTCTGCTGGTTCATCGCCCAGACCACCCCGAAGGGATCGCGCAGCTGGCCGTAGCGGTCGCCCCAGAACATCTCGGCCGGCGGCATCAGCGCGGTGGCGCCGGCCTCGACCGCGTGGGCGTAGCGGGCGTCGATATCCTCCACCATCAATGTCAGGGTGAAGGCCTGCGGCGCTGCCAGGGCGCAGCCCTGTTCCGGAAAGGCGTCGCTCAGCATCAGCGACGAGCCGTTGACGTGAAGGTGCACGTGCGGCGTCCGCCCCTGCGGATCGGCCGGCATCGCCGCCACGATCTCGGCTCCGAAGGCGCGGACGTAGAACTCGGCCGCCCTCCGAGCGCCGTCCAGCATCAGGTAGGTGACGAGGCCGCCCTTCACCGGGGCCATCTTGGGGGTTTCTTTGGGGGTTGCGTCGCTCATGGGTCCTCTCCTCGGATGGGCCGGTCGTCGATGCTGCCTCGCTTGGCGGCCTCGCTTGGCGGCCTCGCTGCAAGGACGGGCGGCAGGGCCGCGTCCCGACAGCCCGGCTTCAGATTTTTTCGGGGGCCGCGGATTCGTCCCCGGCCAGCCGGTCGAGCTGGCGGCGGATATGCGCGGCCTCGGCCGGAGTGCCGGCGAGCGCGATCGCCCGGCCCATCGCCTCCCGCGCCTCGTCGTTGCGGCCGAGCTGCATCAGCAGGGCGCCGCGCAGGCCGTGGAAGTGGAAATAGCCCTGGAGCGGCCCGGCCAGGGGCTCGACGAGGGCGAGCCCGGCCGCCGGGCCGGCGACCTTGGTGGTCGCCACCGCACGGTTGAGCGTCACGACCGGCGAGGGCTGCATCCGCTCCAGCGCCGCATAGAGCGCGTCGATCCCGGCCCAGTCGGTCGCCTGCGGCTGCGCGGCGCGGGCATGCAGGGCGGCGATCGCCGCCTGGACCTGGTAGGGGCCGGGGCCGCGGTGGCGCATCGCCTTGTCGACGAGGGCCAGTCCCTCGGCGATCATGGGCTTGCGCCAGAGCCCACGATCCTGCTCCTCCAGCAGGATGATCTCGCCGTCGGCATCGAAGCGGGCCGGCGAGCGGGCGTGCTGGAGCAGCATCAGGGCAAGCAGCCCCATCACCTCCGGGTCGGTGGAAAACAGCCGCAGGAGCAGGCGGCCGAGGCGGATCGCCTCGTCGCAGAGGACGGCCCGCTCCGAGCCGGTCGCCGCCGAGTAGCCGGCATTGAAGACGAGATAGAGCATCGCCGCGACGGCCGCGAGCCGCTCCGCCCGCTCGGCCGGTCCCGGCGCCCCATACGGCACCGGGCTCCTGGCGATGCGGGCCTTGGCGCGGGTGAGGCGCTGCTCCATCGCCGCCTCCGAGACCAGGAAGGCGCGGGCGATGCGTGCGACGGGAAGCCCCGAGACGATGCGGAGCGCCAGCGCGACCTGCTGCGTCGCCGGCAGGTCCGGATGGCAGCAGATGAACAGGAGCCGCAGGATGTCGTCCCGGTAGGCCTGCGCGTCGATCGCCTCGGCGAGCGGCGTCTCGGCGTCGTCGAGATCGGACACGGCTTCCTCCGCCGGCAGCGGCGCCTGGCGGGCGCGGCGGCGCGTGCCGTCGAGGGCGCAGTTGCGCCCGACCAGGATCAGCCAGGCCGCCACGTCCCGCGGCGGGCCGGTGCGGGGCCAGGTGCGCAGGGCCCGCAGGCTCGCCTCTTGGAAGGCCTCCTCGGCAATGTCGAGATCGCGAAACACCCGCAGCAGGGCCGAGACCACCCGCGGCCGCGCCGCCGCGAGGGCGCAAGCCAGCCACGCGGGGTCGGGCGACGCCTCGCTCAACGTTCCGCCCGGCGCGGATCGGGCGAGGATGCGGCACTCGGGCGTGGATCGGGGTTGTAGAGCAGGACCGGGCGCAATTCGTAGGCGCCGCCCGGATTGGCGCTCGCGAGGTCGCGGGCGACTTCCAACGCCTCATCGAGGTCGGCGACGTCGACGACGTAGAAGCCGAGCAACTGCTCCTTGGTCTCGGCGAAGGGACCGTCGATCACGAGCGGCGGCTCGCTCGCCTTGCGCAAGGTCGTGGCGGCAGTGGTCGGCAGGAGCCGCAAGGACGGGCCGAGCTTGCCCCGGCGCTCCAGCGTCTCGTGCACCCGGCCGAGCCGCTCCATCACCGCCTCGTCCTCCGCGGCGCTCCAGGCGGCAACGACGTCCTCGTCCTTGTAGCACAGGATGGCGTAGAGCATGGTCGATCCTCCCTCGTTTCAAGGACGCATGACGCGGCCCGGATCCGACAAGGATCGCTCAGAATTCCCGATCTGCGAAATGGCCCGGACCAGAGCATTTTCCGACGAAGTGGATGCCGGTTCGTCGCAGAAAATGCGGCAAAATCAAAGGCCTAGAGAGCTTCGCGATTGCAATGCGATCTTGAAGTGCTCTAGAGGATTTTCCGACGAAGTGGATGCCGGTTCGCCGAAGAAGATGCGGCAAGACGAAGACTTGGAGCAATTCGCGATTGCAGCGCGATCGCGAATTGCTCTAGCGCCGGGCGCCCTCGGCGGCGTTCACCATCCCCTTGGCGGCGGTCTCGAAGGCCTGGAAGGCCGGTATGGCGGTGCCCCAGTCGCCACGTCCCAGGGCCTCGGCCATGGCGGCGGCATGACGATGCGCCTCGGCGCCGGCCGCGACGAGCCGCGCGGCGGCGGGATCGGCAGGGTCGAGCCCGAGATCCGCCGCGGCATCGCGGAAGGGCGGCACGGCCGCGGAGACCTGTCCGAGCCCGACCAGGGCCGCCGCGAGGCGGCGCTTCCACATCGCCATATCGGCCGGCAGGCGCACCAGGGCGTACGCCGGTAGGCCGCGGGCGGCGCCGGTCTTGAGGGCTTCCTGCGCCGCGGTCTCGGCCCGCACCAGGATCGTCATCAGCCCGGTGATCTCGGTGCTGGTCTTCTGCGCCTTGCCGGCGACCTGCTGCACGCTGGAGGAGATCTCGGCGGTCGCCGCCTCCTGCTGGCCCAGCACCTCGGCGAGCGCCCGGATGCCTTCCGCCGAGCGGGCCACGGCCTGGCCTTCCTGCGCCACCCGCGCCTCGACCCGGGCGACCGCGGCCGTGCCGCCCGCCACGGCCTGCCGGCTCTCGGCCACGGCGGCCTGGATCGCCGCGAGTTCCTGGAGCAGCACCGCCAGGCGGCCGCGGATCTGCTCGGTGGCCCGGGCGGTCTGGCCGGAGAGCTGCTTGACCTCGGCCGCCACCACGGCGAAGCCGCGGCCGGCCTCGCCGGCCCGGGCCGCCTCGATCGTCGCGTTGAGGGCGAGAAGGTTGGTCTGGCTCGAGATCGCCTCGATCGTGCCGGCCATCTCCTGGATCTGGAGGGCGGCGCCCTCGAAGCCGGTCAGGCGCTGCTCGATCTGCCCGGCATGGGTCTCGATCGCCGCCATGGTGCGGCTCGCCTCGCGCATGTCCGCCGCGCAGGCCGCGATCCCGCCCGTCGCCTGCTCGGCGACGTCGGCGCTGGCCTGCGAGCGGCCGGCGAGTTCCCGGGTCGAGGCCGCCACCTCCTCGACGGCCGCCGCCATGGCGCGGGTCTGCCCGGCGATCTCGCTGGCGTCGTGCGTCATCCAGCCCAGTACCGTGGCGGCCTCCGAGGCCTCCGCGGCCACGCGGGCGGTGCTGCCGAGATCGGCCGCGGCGGCCTCGCGCGTCTGGGCGACGAGGCGCGCCAGCGCGGTCGCGAGCCGCCCGTTCCCCAGCTCGGTGCCGGCCGTACCGGCCCGGTCGACCATGCCGGCGAGTCGATCCTCGATCATCTCGGGCGTCTCGACGGGGGCGGGCGTGGCGGCCTTACGGGAGCGGAACATGGCAGACATCCAGGGGAGCACGACACGATCTCTCGCCGATCTCCGTATCGTTTTCGTTAACGCCCACATCAGGTCATGAAGTAGCATGTTAGTTGACCTTCAGTCCTCCATTTTTGGATGCGCTGTCGTGGTATCCATATACCCGCTGGTATTGTGTTTGCATGCGATGGTTGTGAGGTCTCGCGACGCCGCATTGCATAAAGTGCCGCATTCACCGGTCGGTTGCCCCAGGCCATTCGCCGTAGATTCGATGCCCCGACGAACGACGCGGGCCGCGCTCCTTCTGGAGCGCGGCCCGCGTCGTTCGTTGGCAAATGGTGGGGACGGGCCTCATGCCCGTCCCGGGATCGGTTACTCGCCGCCGATCGCCGCCTTGGTGCGGGACCACCAGCCGGCCCGCTTCGGGCGGTCCGGATCGGGCGGGGTGAGCACGACCGCCACAGGCTCGGGTTCGGGCTCCGACGCGGGAGCCGGCACCTCGGGCTCGGGCGCCGGCGCGGTTCCGGAGCCGTGAACGGACTCACCGGCCGGGGCGGGGGCCTCGATCGCCTCGGCGGTCAGGGCCTCGCGCTCGACTGCCGGGAGATCGGGCGCCGCGACCGGGCTGCCGACCGCCTCGGGCGTCGGCCCGGCGATCTCGTCGAGGGCGACGATCTCCTCGGCCAGCGAATCCTGCACCAGGCTGGCGCCGGTCTCACCCGGCTCGGCCCCGGCCACGACCTCGTCGCCGATCGTGCCGACGCTCTCCTCGGCGCGGTCGCGCCCGCGCCCACCCCGGCGTCCGCGCCGGCGGCGGCGGCTCAGGGCCTCCTCGCGGCTCTCGCGCTCGGGGGCCGCGCCGTCCTCGGTGATCGGGATCGACACGGCCTGGGACCCTTGCTCGGAATCCGGCTCGGCCGAAGCCCGGACCGGCTCGTCGCCGGCCTCGTCCGCCTCGTGACCCTCGGCCTCGCCGCGCTCGCCCCGGCCGCGCCGACGGCGGCGGCGACGGCGACGCTTGCCCCCGCCCTCGTCCTCGCCGGCCGCGCCCTCGGCGGTCTCCGCCTCGGCCTCGCCCTCGGCCTCGGCGTCCACGTCGGCCTCACCCTCGGCCTCACCCTCGGCCTCGGCCTCCTCGACGATCTCGTCCTCGTCCTCGTCGTCCTCCTCCAGCGGCGGCGGCAGCACCGCCTCGGCCCGGATGCTGGTGACGGGGCGCGGCTCGACCCGCTGGGCGATGTCGCCGCGCTCGAGGTGGAAGGCCGAGGTCGCGGCCAGCCGCTCGTCGGCCGCGATGATGATCGCGACGCCGAACCGCGCCTCGAGCTCGTGCAGGTGGGCCCGCTTCTGGTTGAGGATGTAGAGCGCCACCTCGGTCCGGGTGCGCAGGATCAGGTTGTGGCTGCTCGACTTGATCAGCGCTTCCTCGATCGCCCGCAGGATCAAGAGGGCCACCGAGGCGGTCGCCCGCACGAAGCCAGAGCCGCCGCAATGCGGGCAGGGCACCGACGAGGATTCGAGCACGCCGGTGCGGATGCGCTGGCGCGACATCTCGAGCAGGCCGAAGGGCGAGATCCGGCCGACCTGGATGCGGGCGCGGTCGTTCTTCAGGCACTCGTTCAGCTTCTTCTCGACGGCGCGGTTGTTCCGCTTCTCCTCCATGTCGATGAAGTCGATGACGATGAGGCCGGCGAGGTCGCGCAGGCGCAGCTGGCGCGCCACCTCCTCGGCGGCCTCCAGGTTCGTCTTGAACGCGGTGTCCTCGATGTCGTGCTCGCGGGTGGCTCTCCCGGAGTTCACGTCGATCGAGACCAGGGCCTCGGTCGGGTTGATGACGAGGTAGCCGCCCGAGCGCAGGGAGACGTGGCTGGAGAACATCGCGTCGAGCTGCTGCTCGACCCCGAAGCGGGCGAAGACCGGCGTCGGGTCGCGGTAGGGCTTCACCACCTTCGACTGCGTCGGCATCAGCATCCGCATGAAGTCCTTGGCCTCGCGGTAGGCGTCCTCGCCCGCGACCAGAACCTCGTCGATATCCTTGTTGTAGAGGTCGCGGATGGCGCGCTTGATCAGCGAGCCCTCCTCGTAGACGAGCGCCGGCGCGGCCGACGACAGCGTCAGCTCGCGCACGCTCTCCCACAGCCGCATCAGGTACTCGAAGTCGCGCTTGATCTCCGGCTTGGTGCGCGAGGCGCCGGCCGTGCGCAGGATGACGCCCATCCCCTCGGGCACTTCGAGGTCGGTGGCGATCTCCTTCAGGCGCTTGCGGTCGGCCGCGCTGGTGATCTTGCGCGAGATGCCGCCGCCCCGGCCGGTATTGGGCATCAGCACCGAGTAGCGGCCGGCCAGCGACAGGTAAGTGGTGAGCGCCGCGCCCTTGGTGCCGCGCTCCTCCTTGACGACCTGGACCAGGATGACCTGCCGGCGCTTGATCACCTCCTGGATCTTGTAGTGCCGGCGCGGGGTGCGGGGGCGCTCGGGGATTTCGGCCAGCGCGTCGCCGCGGCCGCCGACCTGCTCGACGACCGCTTCCTCGTGGTCCTCGTCCTCGTCGTCGTCCTCGTCTTCCCCGTCCTCGTCCTCGTCATCCTCGTCGTCGGACTCGTCCTCGTGGTCCTCGTCCGAATCGTCGTCTTCGTCCGCATCCTCGTCGGCCTCGACCTCCGCCTCGGCGGCGTCGACCGGCTGCGAGGCGGCGACGGGCTGGGGCAGGACGGCGTCGTCGACGGGCGAAGCGGCCTCGGCGGTCTCGGTCGCGGCGGGTGCGGCCGCGGTCTCCGCGACGGGGGCGGGCTCCGCCGACACGGCGGCGACGATCGCCGCCGGGATCTCGGATCCGGCCTCGCCCTGCATCGGGGCGGCCTCGTCGGCGGCAGCCTCGACCGCGTGGTCCTCGGCGGCGGGCGCCTGCGAGGCTGCACCGTCTTCGGCCAGGTTGGCGTGAGCCGAGTTGTCCTGCGCGACCGCATCGCCGGCCTGGGCGTGGCCCTGGGCCTCGACGGACGACACGTGCGACTCGGGTTCGCCGGCCGGGGCGGTGTCCTGCGCCGGATGCTCGCGACCCTCGGGCCGGACATCCTCCTGGTGCGGGGCGTCCGGAGCCGGGTTCTCCTGCGCCGAAATCTCCTGCGCCGGAGCGTCCTGGGCGACCGTCACTTGGGCGACCGTCTCCTGGGCGAAGGTCTCCTGCGCCAGCGTCTCCCGGGGATGGGCGTCCTGCCAGTCGGTCGTCTCGGCGCGGGTCTCCGGCGCGGCGCCGTCCTGCCCGGCAGCCTCCTGCGAGTCCTGGGCGGGAGCGCTCACCACGGCGTCGGCCGGGCGCGACGAGGCCTCCGCCCGGCGGCCGCGGCGGCGCCGGCGGCGCGGCTGGTCGCTGCGCTCCGAGCGGTCTCCGCGCTCCGGACGCTCGCTGCGCTCTTGGCGCTCCTGGCGCTCGGGACGCTCCTCGTGCTCGCGCTCGGCCCGCGCCTCCTCCTCGAGGAGCGCCATCCGGTCGGCGATCGGGATCTGGTAATAGTCGGGGTGGATCTCGCTGAAGGCGAGGAAGCCGTGGCGGTTGCCCCCGTACTCGACGAAGGCGGCCTGCAGCGACGGCTCGACCCGCGTGACCTTGGCGAGATAGATGTTGCCGCGCAGCTGGCGGCGGCTAGCGGATTCGAAGTCGAATTCCTCGACCTTCGAACCCTTGACCGTCACCACCCGGGTCTCTTCCGGGTGGGCGGCATCGATGAGCATCTTGTTGGCCATGACGAACTTTCGGCATGGCGACCGACGGCAGCGCCGCTGGACGGGGGCATCCGGGAACGGATCGCGAGGCGGAAACCCTCGGGGATCCTGGCCGGATGCGGGAGGACGAGCCTCCGTAATCCGGTGCCGCCCCGGGCGCGGAAACCTGCGCCGGGAGGGCTCTCCCGTGCCGTGCCCGGTCGGGCGCGGCGGATGATGTCGTGCGGATCATGCCGTCAATCGCCGCTGCGCGCATCCACGCGCGCGAGGGGTTGACGATGGCCGGGGGCAGGGGGCGCGGACGGGCGCGACGCCGGACGCGTGCGCCGGGGACGGCAGCTTCGAGATCCGAGGCTGTGCGTCCACGCATTCTCCCACCGACCTTTCGAATCGAGGCGCCGGGACGCGAGGGTCCGGCCGCCGGTAAAACAGGGCGACGACGTTCACGAACGCCGTCGCGGATCGAAAGACACCTGCCCGGCTCGCGAGATCGTCGGACGATCCGCCGGCGGCCGGCCAGCGCCGAAGCCGCTTCAGGAGCGTCCGGGCGAGCCCGTGGTCCGCGGCGAAAAGCCGGCGGCAACGGGCAGGGGTCACCATCATTACAGAGTGTCCGGCGGAATTTGCAAGCATCATCACGGGGCTCGGGCCCGATGGCCCGTCATTCCCTGTGACCCACGCGGCGACGACCGCGTCCCGCCCTGTGTACCCCCGCGGCCACAGCCGCTCGCCGGCGATCCGAAGGCCTTTGCGATGCGTTAACCATGGCGCGGTTATCGCGTAACCGGGATGCCGCCTGAGGTCGCCGCGAGACCATGTCGACACGCGCACGTCCGATCCGCCTGCTCGTCCGCGCCGCCCTCGTGGCCACGGGCTTGTTCCTGCCGGCCGCCGCTGGCGCCACCCCGCCGGCGCCCGACCGCGCGGCGGAGCGGCCTGCCGCCGAGCGATCCGCCGCGGACCGTCCCGCGGTGGCGATCGCCGCCGAGACGGCGGTGATCCCTGAAGGCGGCACCCGCCTGACCGTGGTGCTGTCGCGGCCGGTCGAGGCCCGGGCCTTCGTGATGGAGCGGCCGGACCGGGCGATCGTCGACCTGCCCGAGGTCAATTTCCAGCTGCCCCCCGAGGCCGGCCGCAAGCGCGAGGGCCTCGTCGCCTCCTATCGCTACGGCCTGTTCGCCCCCGGGCGCTCGCGCATCGTCATCGACCTGGCGCAGACCGCCACCGTGGCGCGGGTCGCGACCACGACCCGCCCGCGGGACGGGGCGACCCTGCTGACCATCGATCTCGCCCGCAGCGACCGCGAGGCCTTCCGCCGCGCCGCGCAACCCCCCGAGCCGCCCCGCGCGGCGGGCCCGCCCGCCCGCGAGGGCGTCGATTCGCGTCCCCTCGTCATCATCGATGCCGGCCATGGCGGGATCGATCCGGGCGCCATCGCGGGCAACGGGGTCTACGAGAAGGACATCGTGTTCGGGGTGGCCCAAGGGCTGGTCCAGCGCCTGGAGGCCGGCGGCCGGATCCGGGTGCAGATGACCCGCGACCGCGACGTGTTCGTGCCGCTGAACGAGCGGGTGCGCATCGCCCGCGACGCCCGCGCCGACCTGTTCGTGTCGATCCACGCCGATTCGATCTCGGCCGCCCCGCAGGTGCGCGGCGCCACCATCTATACCGGCTCGGAGAAGGCCACCGACGCCGAATCGGCGCGGCTCGCCGACCGCGAGAACAAGGCCGACGCGGCGGCCGGCGCCGACCAGGGCGAGGGCCCGGGCGACGTCGCCGACATCCTGCAGGAACTCACCCTGCGCGAGACCCGCGGCTTCTCCGCCCGCTTCGCCAAGGGATTGTTCACCCGCCTGTCCGGCGTGATGGAGATGAGCGCCAAGCCCCACCGCGAGGCCGGGTTCCGGGTGCTGCGTTCCCCCGACGTGCCCTCGGTGCTGGTCGAGCTCGGCTACCTGTCGAGCAAGCGCGACCTCGACCTCCTGCTCTCCGACGAATGGCGGGCCACCGTCACCGGCCAGATGGCCGAGGCGATCGAGGCGTTCTTCGCCGCCCGCCTGCCGCCGGCCCTCGCCCGCGGGACCGAGGCGCCGCGTCTCGGCAAGGCCGCCCAGATCGCACCCGCCCCAGTTTCACCATAGATAACGTGTCGATAGGGACCCGTCGGCCCCTCGCTGTCCTGGCTTTCGCGAGCCGCTTCCGCTAAGCGCGGGAGCGGTGTCGCGCGCCGCCACGGCTGTCGCGTTTCCGTGAGGAGCCGTGCCCGGGCGTGGCTTCAGCCGCCGCTCCGGGCTCATGGTCAAGGCCCTCTCGGGCCGCGCGGCATCATCGACGGATCGGGTTTCGATGCGCTTCATCCTCCGCTTCTTCGGCTTCCTGTTCAGCATCGGCGCGATGGCGGTCGTCGTCGGCGCCGCGGCGGGCGGCTACTTCTTCTGGAAGTACTCGCGCGACCTGCCGGACCACGCGGCGCTCGCCAATTACGAGCCGCCGGTGATGACCCGCGTCCACGCCGCCGACGGCAGCCTGCTCGCGGAATATGCCCGCGAGCGCCGGCTCTACCTGCCGATCCAGGCGATGCCGAAGATCGTCATCGCGGCCTTCCTGTCGGCCGAGGACAAGAACTTCTACAAGCACGGCGGCATCGATCCGGAGGGCATCGTCCGTGCGATCCTGACCAATGCCTCGAGCGGCAAGAAGCAGGGCGCCTCGACCATCACCCAGCAGGTCGCCAAGAACTTCCTGCTCTCGTCCGAGCAGACCTTCGACCGCAAGATCCGCGAGGCGCTAATCGCGCTGCGCATCGAGTCGACCTACTCGAAGGACAAGATCCTCGAGCTCTACCTCAACGAGATCTTCCTCGGCACGATCGTGCCGGGCCGCAACCTGCACGGCATCGCGGCCGCCGCCCTCGACTATTTCGGCAAGTCGGTCCACGAGCTGACGATCCACGAGGCGGCCTATCTCGCGGCTCTGCCCAAGGGCCCGAACAACTACCATCCCTATCGCCGCACCCAGCAGGCGCTGGCGCGCCGCAACGAGATCATCGGGTTGATGGCCCAGAACGGGTACATCACCAAGGAGGAGGCCGAATCGGAGCGCAAGCTGCCGCTCGGCGTCAACCCGCGCACCATCTCGCCCAACACCGCCAACGCGAACTACTTCGCCGAGGAGGTCCGCCGCGAGATCTCCGAGCGCTACGGCGAGAAGAAGCTCTACGAGGGCGGCCTGTCGGTGCGCACCACCCTCGACCCGAAGATGCAGGCGATGGCCCGCAAGTCCCTCGTCGACGGCCTGGTGCGCTACGATCAGGCGCGCGGCTGGCGCGGGCCGAAGAGCCGGGTCGAGCTCGCCGGCCGCGACTGGGGCATGGCGGTGGCCGAGGTGCCGGCGCTCGGCGACGTGCAGCCCTGGCGCCTGGCGGTGGTGCTCGACACCTCCGGCGGCCGCGCCACGATCGGCCTGCAGCCGAAGCGCGAGAGCTCGGGGCAGGTCTCGAAGGACCGCGAGACCGGGATCATCTCGGCCGAGGGCGTGCGCTGGACCGGCCGCAGCGTCGCGGCGGCGCTGAACACCGGCGACGTCGTTTATGTCGAGCGCATGGACGGTCCCGGCAACGCCTACCGCCTGCGCCAGATCCCGGAGGTGTCCGGCGCCATCGTCGCCATGGATCCCTATACCGGTCGCGTCCACGCGATGGTCGGCGGCTTCTCCTACGACGAGAGCGAGTTCAACCGCGCCACCCAGGCGATGCGCCAGCCCGGCTCGTCGTTCAAGCCGATCGTCTACTCTGCGGCGCTCGACAACGGCTACACCCCGGCCTCGATGGTGCTCGACACCCCGATCACCATCGAGGCGGGCCCCGGCCAGGAGGCCTGGACCCCGACGAACTACGGCGGCAAGGCCGGCGGCGGCCCCCACACCCTGCGCTACGGCATCGAGCATTCGAAGAACCTGATGACGGTGCGGCTGGCCAAGGATGTCGGTATGCCGCTGATCGCCGAGTATGCCCGCCGCTTCGGCGTCTACGACGACATGCTGCCGGTGCTGCCGATGTCGCTCGGAGCCGGCGAGACCACCGTGATGCGGATGGTCACCGCCTACTCCATGCTCGACAATGGCGGCCGGCGCATCCGCCCGACGCTGATCGACCGGATCCAGGACCGCAACGGCGAGACCATCTACCGCCACGACACCCGCAAGTGCATCGGCTGCGACGCCGAGAAGTGGTCGGGCCAGGACGAGCCGAAGCTGGTCGACGATTCCGAGCAGGTCCTCGACCCGCTCACCGCCTACCAGATCGTCTCGATCATGGAGGGCGTGGTCCAGCGCGGCACCGCCACGATCCTCAAGGAGATCGGCAAGCCGCTCGCCGGCAAGACCGGTACCACCAACGACTCCAAGGACGCCTGGTTCGTCGGCTTCTCGCCGGACCTCGCGGTCGGCATCTATATCGGCTACGACAAGCCCCGCTCGCTGGGCGACAGCGCCACCGGCGGCGGGCTCGCCGCCCCGATCGCCCGCGACTTCCTGAAGGCCGCCCTGAAGGACAAGCCGCCGACGCCGTTCCGCGTGCCCCCGGGCATCAAGCTGATCCGCATCAACGCGGCCAGCGGCACCCGCGCCGGCGGCTCGGAGGGCGGGCTGCTCGAGGCCTTCAAGCCCGGCACCGCCCCGCCGGACAGCTACTCGGCTCCGGCCAGCGCCCAGCCGGCGGCGCCTGCGGCGGTGCCGCCGGACGCGGACAGGGCGGCCCAGGCGGGCGGGTTGTACTGAGGCCTTCACTCACCCCACGTTCCCGATTGTGCTACGATGCGTGGCAGAGTCGGGAACAGGGTCGATGTCGATCATCGCGAAAATTCGCGAGCAGGACGGCGCACGCGTCGTGACCCTGCCGGGAGAGCTTCTGGAGAGCATCGGCGCCAGTGTCGGTACGGCACTCGCGCTGGAGGTAAAGGACGGTGCGATCGTCGCAGTGCCGATCCCTGAGACCGCGCCTCAGAGGCAACGACGCTACACGATGGCCGAACTGCTCGTCGGCGCCGAGCATTTGCCCGAGATCTATGAAGGAATCGCCGGGGCGCTCGATGGTGATCCAGTCGGACGCGAGCTGGGCTGATGGGGCCTCGCCCGAGGGCTCCGAAGCGCGGTGAGATTTACTCCGTCGACCCGAACCCTGTCGTCGGACGTGAGATGCGCGACCGACATTACTGGATCGTCCTGACGCCTGAGGCTGTGAACGTCCACGGCGTCGCAGTGGCTGTCGTCGTGACCACCGGCGCGGTCGGAGCCCGTGCTGCCGGGCTCACCGTACCGGTGAACGGAGACGGTGTGACGGGTGTTGCCGTCTGTACGCATCTCCGCAGCTTCGACCTGCGGGCGCGCTTGGCGGATGGCACGGCACGTCTCGCTGGCGTCGTCGATCCCTCGACCGTCGAGGAGATCGCATCGCGGGTGGCAAGCCTTGTCGACCCTGAGCCAGGCGCCTGAGAGCGCCCCGCCGTTTACACCCGCGCCCCCCGGCGCTATCACCCTGCACCCCACCTCACGTGAGTGAACCCACACCAGATGCGCGCCGAGATCGAGCAACTCTCGGATGCCGCCAAGCAGTCGATCGGACTGCTGAGGAGGCATCTTTGACTGGGATACCGTTGACAAGCGCCTCGCGGAGCTGAACGCCCGCTCGGAGGACCCCTCGCTCTGGAACGATCCGGAGGAGGCCCAGAAGGTCATGCGCGAGCGTACGCAGCTCGACGACGCGGCCACGGCGATCCGCCGCCTGGAGCAGGGGCTGGAGGACGGCGCGACGCTGATCGAACTCGGCGAGATGGAGGGCGACGCCGCCAGCATCCGCGAGGGCGAGGAGCAGATCCGCGCCGTGCAGGTCGATGCCGCGCGCCGCCAGATCGAGACCCTGCTCTCGGGCGAGGCGGACGGCAACGACACCTACGTCGAGGTCCATGCCGGCGCCGGCGGCACCGAGAGCCAGGACTGGGCCAACATGCTCCAGCGCATGTATTCCCGCTGGGCCGAGCGCCGGAAGTACAAGGTCGAGATCGTCGAGTGGTCGGACGGCGAGGAGGCCGGGATCAAGGGGGCGACGCTCCTGATCAAGGGCCACAACGCCTATGGCTGGCTGAAGACCGAATCGGGCGTCCACCGCCTGGTGCGGATCTCGCCCTACGATTCCAACGCCCGGCGGCACACGAGCTTTGCCAGCGTCTGGGTCTATCCGGTCATCGACGACCGGATCACGATCGAGATCAAGGAATCCGACTGCCGGATCGACACCTACCGCTCGTCCGGGGCCGGCGGCCAGCACGTCAACACCACCGACTCGGCGGTGCGCATCACCCACAACCCGACCGGGATCGTGGTGGCGTGCCAGCAGGAGCGCTCGCAGCACAAGAACCGGGCCACCGCCTGGAACATGCTGCGCGCCCGCCTCTACGAGCTCGAGCTGAAGAAGCGCGAGGAGAAGGCCAATGCCGAGGCGGCCTCGAAGACCGATATCGGCTGGGGCCACCAGATCCGCTCCTACGTGCTCCAGCCGTATCAGCTGGTGAAGGACCTGCGCACCGGCGCCCAGTCGACCAGCCCCGACGACGTCCTCGACGGCGACATCGACGACCTGATCGAGGCGTCGCTGGCCCACCGGGTCTATGGCGGGGCCGACGCGGTCGAGGATATCGACTGAGGTTTCAGGGCTTCGGACGACGACAGGGGCGCGGTGCCTCCTCCGGACCGGGGGAGGGGCCGCGCCCCTTCTTTCTGGGTCGCGGCCCCGGAACACGAGGAGGGTATTGGTAACGTCGTGCGATCGACGTAGGCCTGACTATCGACAGGGCGGCCCACCGGGATGCCCGCAGCCGTGCCCCGGCGGAACATGGGGCGCCGGGCGCGGACCGGCCTGCGGCGGGCGCATCTGCGGCGGAGCCATCGGCTGTGGTCGCGGCGCCATCATCTGCGGCTGACGCAGCGCCTGAGCCTGCTGGCGTCGCATCGCGTCCTGCATCTGCTGCTGCTGGTTCTGCATCATCCGCTGCGCCTCGAAGCGCTGGCGGGCCTGGGCCTGACCCTGGGCCTGCTGCGCCTGGAGAGCCTGCTGCCGCTGCATCGCCTGCTGACGTACGGCCTGCTCCATCCGCAGCCGCTGCAACCCGTCATCCGGCCGCATTGCGCGGGCGGGGGCAGCCATGCGGGGCGGCGGGGCCGCCAGCGGGCGCAAAGCCTGGCGCGGTGCCGGAGCGGGCGCCGGCCGCATCGGCTGCACGGCGCGCAGCGGCGTGACCGGAGGCCGCACGCCCTGGGGCTGGAGGCCCTGTGGCGGCGCGGCGGCAGCCGATCCCTGCGGCGGGCGGGCGGCGAGAGGGGGCGGTCCCGTCCGGCCCGCGGTCGGAGCCCCGGGTTGCGCGGTGGCTTGCGGGTTTTGGCCGGGGACTTGCCCTTGTATCTGCCCTGAAGTGGCTTGGTGTGGCGGATCTTGGCCTGAAATCTGCCCGAGCCCGACCGGTCGGCCAACCGGCGTCTGGCCGGCAGGCGCACCGGGCCGGCCGGCGATGGCCGGCAGCGGCGTTCCGCCCGTGCCGGGCAGAGCCTGCGCGGGGTTCGGACGCGGTCCGGCCGGGCCCTGAGACGGGATCTGCCCCGGCAGGCTCGGCCGCAGGGCGGTCGCTCCCGGAGATGGTCCTCCGATCGGGCCACCGGCGCGCGGGATCTGGCCCGGCGCCCCTTGCGGGTCCGGCCGCAACGCCGCCTTCCGGGCGATGGCCGGCGGCAGGGCGACCCGGGACGCGGCGGCTCCAATGGCCGCTCCCGCGATGGCGCCGGCCACCGGCGCGAGGCGGGATGCCCCATGCGGCGCCGGCTCGGCGGCGTGCTCGTTCACGACCGTGATGGTCTGAACGTGGAGGTTCTGGAACAGCACCGGGTTCGGCGGCGGCACCACCGCCGGGGGTGCCACCACGTAGGTGGGCACCGGGACGTAAGCGGGCACCGGCAGGATGTAGGCCTCGCCAGGGGGAGGGGGCGGGGCGAGCTCCACCAGCACGGTCGGCCGCGGCGGCAGGAAGGCGATGGGCGGCGGCGGTAGGGCGTAGACCGGATCGTCGAGGAACAGCGCCGGCCGCTCGACGTAGATCACCTCCTCGGGCGGCGGCGGCGGTACGTCGTAGGCGAGCATGCGATAATCCGGCGGCGGCGCGACGGCGGCGGCCAGCGCCGAGAGGCGCCGCCGGGCGTCCCAGGCATGCGGCCCGCGCGGATAGCGGCCGAGATAGGACCAGTACGCCTCCGGCGTATCGGCGAGCGCGCTGCGGCGCCAGGTCATGGCCTCGCGCCTTGCCGCGATGATCGCCCGGACGCGCTGGCTGAGCGGGTCGCGCGGATAGGCGCCGACGAACTCCTCGTATCCCGCCAGGGTGTCGCGGCCGAGGCAGGCGGCGTAGGCCTCCCGCGCGCCGATCTCGCCGAGCGGCTTTGCCGGCGGCTCGAATCCGGCGAGCGTGGGCGCTCCGGCCGCCCGCTCCAGGAATATGAACGGCGCGTCGATACGCGAAGCGCTCCACGGCACCTCTCCGCCGCGGGTCGCCTCCGCGACCCGCAGGCGCACCCGCTCGAACAGGGCGGCCGGTGCCAGCCCGCCCTCGCGGATCATCTCGACGAGGGCGAGCGCATAGGACCCGTAAGCGCCGGTCTCGGCCGGGCCGACGGTGCCGGGCGCCGCATTGGTCGCGATCAGACTGCCGGGCTCGGCCTCGACCAGGGGCAGGCCGCCCGCCAGCGGATCGCCCTTGAGCCGGAACGGTGTGCTCCGCGCGGCGTCGAGTACCACGAAGCGCGCCTTGAGCGGCAGGGCGGCGAGGCGCTTGACGTAGTCCGACACCCGCAGGGTTCTGAGCGGCAGGTCGGAGGCGGTCTCGATCCGGGCATCGACCGGGGCGAAATAGGCCTCGTTCTCGAGCTGCAGGCCGTAGCCGGAGAGGTACACGAAGGCCACCGCGTCGGGCCCCGCCGCCGCGGCCTTGTCGGTGAAGTCGCGCAAGGTCCGCCGCAGCGAATCCTCGTCGAGGTCGCGGGCGCCGACCACGTCGAACCCCGCCGCCTGCAGGGTCTGGGCGACGAGGCCGGCATCGTTGGCGGCGGTCGGGATCGGGCCGGCCGGGTAGGCGCCGTTGCCGATCACGAGGGCGATCCGCCGCTCGGCCGGAGCCGCGGACGAGGGGAGGGCGGTGGCGACGAGGCCCGCCAGGGCGACGAGGGCCAGGACTGCGGGGGCCAGGACCGCGGGGGCCAGGACCGCGGGGGCGAGGAGCAGATGTCGGAGCGGCGGCATGGCGTTGCCCTCCCGTGACGGTGGCGGTCGGGATGCCGGATTCGTGGGCATCCCTGGTTTCCACGGTGCATCGTCGCTTTTCTGGGCAGCACGATGACCCGCCCCATCTCGAACCGTCGCGCTTGAACCGGCACTGAACGATGCGGCATCAGGCTTGCTGGGACCTGACGATGGGGAAGAGCTGAATGCCGGACCGCCTGATCCACGCCAGCGCCAGCATCGCGTTCCTGCTCGCGGTCGCCGTGCTGTTCTCGACCAACCGCCGGGCGATCCGACCGCGAGTCGTGCTGTCGGCGCTCGCCGTCCAGATCGGGATCGGCGCCCTGGTGCTGTTCTGGCCCTCCGGGCGCGGGGTCCTGGGGGCCGTTGCCGACGCGGTGCAGGCCGTCCTGTCCTACGGCGACAAGGGCACGGCGTTCCTGTTCGGCGGCCTCGTCGAGCCGAAGATGTTCGAATTGTTCGGCGGCGGCGGCTTCGTGCTGGCGCTCCGGGTCCTGCCGCAGATCATCTACGTCTCGGCGCTGATCGCGGTCCTGTATCATTTCGGGGTGATGCAGGCGCTCGCCCGGGGCCTGGGGGCGGCGTTGCAGCGGGTGCTCGGCACTTCGCGCATCGAGACCTTCTCGGCGGTCATCACCATCTTCATCGGCCAGAGCGAGATCGCCGTGGCGCTCCGCCCCTTCCTGGCGCTCCTCACCGGGGCCGAATTGTTCGCCGTGATGACGAGCGGGGCGGCCTCCACCGCCGGCTCGATCCTCGCCGGCTATGCCGGCCTCGGCGTGCCGATGCCGTATCTGCTGGCCGCCTCGTTCATGGCGATCCCCGGCGGGCTCCTCTACGCCAAGATCCTGGTCCCTTCGACCGAGCCGAGCCGGGTCAAGACCATGCGGGTCACCTTCGGCGAGACCCGGGCCGTCAACGTGATCGAGGCCGCCGCCGACGGCACCCAGAAGGGCCTCGCGGTCGCGGTGGCGGTCGGCGCGATGCTGATCGCCTTCGTGGGGCTGATCGCGCTCGTCAACGGCGTCGTGGCCTATGCGGGCGGCCTCGTCGGGATGCCGGGCGCCTCGATCGAGGGGCTGCTCGGGACGGCTTTGGCGCCGCTCGCCTGGCTCTTGGGCGTGCCGTGGGACCAGGCGACCCTGGTCGGCGGCGCCATCGGCCAGAAGCTCGCCTTCAACGAGTTCCTGGCCTACGCCAACCTCTCGCCGGTCCTGAAGAGCGGCGAGCTCGGCCCCCGCAGCACCGCCATCCTGTGCTTTGCACTCTGCGGCTTCGCCAACCTGTCGTCGATCGCGATCCAGCTCGCGAGCTTCGGCAGCCTGGTGCCCGAGCGCCGGGCGGAGGTCGCCTCCTACGGGCTCCGGGCGATCCTGGCCGGGACATTGTCGAATTTGACCAGTGCGGCGATCGCCGGGGTGTTCATCGGGGCGTGAGGAATCTTGGTTCTCTCCGGAACCCACTCCATCCAACCCGCGACCTCATCCTGAGGTGCGACCAGAGGGAGCCTCGAAGGAGGGCTCCAGAGATCACAGCGATCCCTGGAGCCCTCCTTCGAGGTCAGTCGATCTCTGATCGACTAACACCTCAGGATGAGGTCATGGTTGGGAGGATCGGTGATCCTGCGAGATTCGGGACAAACTCTTGTACACCGCCGTCTCAAACTCCAAAAAATTCTCCACCGCCGCCGGATCGGCGAAGGGAAACAGCTGCGTGCCCCAGAACCCGCCGACCCCCACATTCCGATCGATCCAGAAATAGAGGTTGGCGAGCCCCGCCCAGGCCAGCGAGCCGGCCGAGCGCCCGGTCGGGGCCGGCTCGTCGTTGATCATGAAGCTCAGACCCCAGGATTTCGGCATGCCGGGGAAGAACTCGGCATCGTGCGAGAGGTGGCGCTTCACCCCCGGGAGCGCACGGATCTTGAGCGAGGGCCCGAGGCCATTGGTGGCTGCCATGGCGACCGTTTCCGGCCGCAGCACCGGCCCGTTCGGCGAGGCGCCGTCGTTGAGCCACATCCGGATGAAGCGCAGGTAATCCTCGGCGGTCGAGTAGAGGCCGTGGCCGCCCATCTCGACCTCCGGCTCCTGCGGCAGCTCGAAGCCGGAGAGGACCTTCAGCGAACCGTCCTCGTTGCGCTGGTGCATCCGGGCGAGGCGGGAGCGCATCTCCGGCGTCAGCGCGAAACCGGTCGAGTCCATGCCGAGCGGTGCAAAGACGCGCTCCCGCATCACCGCTCCGAGGCGCTGCCCCGTCACCGCCTCGACCACCTGCCCGGCCCAGTCGATGTTGCTGCCGTATTCCCAGGACTCGCCCGGATCGAACAGCAACGGCGTCATCAGCGAGGCGCGGGTGCCGCTGGTCACGCTCGACCGCTTGGTCTCGCGCAGGAGGCGGGCATACGATTCGTTGAAGATGTCGTAGCCGAAGCCGGCCGTGTGCAGCAGCAGCATCCGGGTGGTGACCGGACGGGCCGGCGGGCGCAGGCGCGGGGCGCCGTCGTCGCCGAAGCCCTCGAGCACCTGGATCTCGCCCAGGGCCGGCACGTAGGCGGAGGCCGGCGCGTCGAGGTCGAGCCGCCCCTCTTCGGCCAATTGCAGAACGGCCGTCCCGGTGACCGCCTTGGTGGTGGAGAAGATCGCCAGGACCGTGTCGGGGGTCATCGGCGCGGTCTCGTCCCGCGGCCCGGCGGCGCCGGCATAGAGCGTGCGGTCCCGGTCGGTCGCCATCGCGACGAGGCCGGGCAGGCCCGGACTCCCCTCGACCCCGCGCTGCAGGATCGCGTCGGCCGCGCCCTTGAGATCGTCGCCCATGCCGTCCTCCCGATTGGTGTCGGGAGGTAGCGTAGCGCGGCGGGCGGTGCGGTGTCAGGCCCGTACGGGAGGGGCAGGGTGGCGCTACTGCGCCGCAAAAAACTTCGGATCGAGCGCCGAGAGTGCGAGAAGCGGCGCGGGCATCACCACCCCGGCGCGCCGGATCGCCTGCGCAGCGGCGCGGCAGGCCTGGATGTCGTTGGCGCCCGCCGCCGCATCGACCTGCGCGATCTGCTCGGGGCTGGGTTTCTTCTGCGCCGGTGCCCCGGCCGGGGCGGGAGCGGCCTGGGACGGGGCCTGGGCCTGTCCTTGCGGACCGGAGGCGCCTGGCCCGGTCTGGGCCACCGGGCCGCTCAGGCCCGATTTCTGCTGCGTCTCGCCGGCGCCGGCGCTCGGCTGCTGCGCGGCGCCGCGATCGGGCGCCTGGACGGCCGCGGTCGCGGGCTGGGGGGCACTGGCGGGCGCGTCCGGCGCCTTCGGGTGCACGAAGGCGACGAGTTCCTGGCACAGGTTGGCCGGCGGGCCGGCGGCCTGGGCCGCGCTCACGGTCACGGCGAGGGCGGCGAGGATGACGACGTTGCGCATCACGAGCCCGGCTCCATCGTATGACGAGCCGCAGCCGACTCCTTGATGTCGCCGGTCCAGCGCGGGCCGACGAGGTTGGTGCCCGGATCCGAGACCCGCGCGCCGGAGGTGGCGAAGGCCTGGTAGGCGAAGCGCTGGTTCTCGCCGAGCAGGAAGCTCGCGGCGGTGGCGAGCACCAGGGCCGCCGCCACGGCGACCAGGAAGGCTTTCATCGCTGCTCTCTCCGTCCCGCTCTATTCCGCCGGCACCTGGCCACGGCCGAGCTGCGGCCCGCTCGCGGTCTTGGCCTGCTGCTCTTTCACCCAGAGATCGTGGTGGACCTTGGCCCAGGCCAGGTCGACCTCGCCGCTGCCCATGGCGTCGTAGGCGCCCTCCATGCCGAGCGACCCGATATAGATGTGGGCCAGGATGCCGGCGATGAACACCACGCCGATCAGCGAGTGGATCACCTGCATGATCTGCATCCCGTTGATGTCGGTGAACGCGAACGGGAAGATCATCATCAGGCCGGTGGCGCCCATGGCGAAGCCGAAGCCGACCACCATCCAGAACACCATCTTCTGGCCGGCATTGAAGCGCCCGGCGCTCGGATGCGCGTCGCCCAAGAGGCCGCCGCCCTGCTTGAGCCAGATCCAGTCGATCTTGCCCGGGATGTTGTCACGCACCCAGAGCACCAGCATGAACAGCACGCCGAGCATGAACGGCCAGGCGAGATAGATGTGGGCGTACTTGCCGTACTGGGCCAGGGTCGCGAACGCCTCCGGCCCGATCAGCGGCATCAGCAGGCGCTTGCCGAAGATGTAGTTCAGTCCCGACAGCGACAGAACGATGAAGCAGCTCGCCGTCATCCAGTGCGAGAAGCGCTCGAAGCTGTTGAAGCGCAGGATCTTGCGTCCCGACTCCTCGCTGTGCTCGAGGCGGATGCGGCCGCGGGTGAAGTAGAACAGGCCGAGCGCGGCGATCATGCCGAGCACCACCAGCGCCCCGATCCACGGCATCCAGGATTCGCGGAACGCCCGCCATTCCCGACCCTGCGGCTGGATCAGGTTGGCGGCGGTCTGGTTCGGGATCGAGATCCGGCCGTGGATCTTCGGGTCCTGCTTGAACAGCATCTCCTCGTTGACCGAGGAGGCGGTCGGGTTGGGGGCGCCGTCGGGGGCGCGCACCTGGGCGACGGCCGGGGCCGTCAGCGCCAGGGTCGCCGCCAGGAGGAGGAGGGAGGTCAGCCTGCGCATCGGTTCACCTCAGATCGCGATCGTCTCGCGGTAGGCCGTCTTCCAGCCCCAGGCGCCCGAACCGTAGCCGCGCTTGATCACCCGCTCCTTGTAGATCTGGGCGATCATCTCGCCGTCGCCGGCGAGCAGCGACTTGGTCGAGCACATCTCGGCGCAGAGCGGCAGCTTGCCTTCCGCCAGGCGGTTCGAGCCGTATTTCTCGTACTCGGCGACCGACAGGTCGGGCTCCGGTCCGCCCGAGCAATAGGTGCACTTGTCCATCTTACCGCGGGAGCCGAAATTCCCGACGCGGGGATATTGCGGCGCCCCGAACGGGCAGGCGTAGAAGCAGTAGCCGCAGCCGATGCACAGGTCCTTGGAATGCAGCACCACGGCGTCGGCCGTGGTGTAGAAGCAGTTCACCGGGCACACCGCCGCGCAGGGCGCGTCGGTGCAGTGCATGCAGGCCATCGAGACCGAGCGCTCGCCGGGCTTGCCGTCGTTGAGGGTGATGACCCGGCGACGGTTGATGCCCCACGGCACCTCGTGCTCGTTCTTGCAGGCGGTGACGCAGGCGTTGCACTCGATGCAGCGGTCGGCGTCGCAGAGGAACTTCATTCTGGCCATGAGGATCCCCCCTTACGCCGCGCTGATCTGACAGAGGGTCACCTTGGTCTCCTGCATGCCCGTGACGGGATCGAAGCCGTAGGTGGTGACGGTGTTGACGCTCTCGCCCAGCACCACGGGGTCGGCGCCCTTCGGGTAGAAGTCGCGCATGTCCTTGCCCTGGTACCAGCCCGAGAAGTGGAACGGCATCCAGGCCACGCCCTTGGCGACGCGATCCGTCACGAGTGCCTTCACCTTGGCCTTGGAGGAATTCTCCGGGCCGTAGACCCAGACGAACTGGCCGTCCTTGATGCCGCGCTCGGCGGCGTCCGCCGTGTTGACCTCGACGAACATGTCCTGCTGCAACTCGGCGAGCCAGGGATTCGAGCGGGTCTCCTCGCCGCCGCCCTCGTATTCGACGAGGCGGCCCGACGACAGGATGATCGGGAACTGCTTGGCGATGCCGCGATCGACCGCCGCCTTCTGCACCGAGAAGCCGACATTCGGCATCCGGAACTGCCGCTCGTCGGGCCGCGTCGGGTATTTGGCGACGAGGTCGGGGCGCGGCGAATAGACCGGCTCGCGGTGGACCGGCACCGGATCGGGCAGGTTCCAGGCATTGGCCCGGGCCTTGCCGTTGCCGAACGGGATCACGCCGTGATCGAGGCAGACCCGCTGGATACCGCCCGACAGATCGGTGGCCCAGCTGACCGCATCCGGGTTGTTGCCGCCGATCCGCTGGATCGTGGCGAGTTCGTCCGCCGTCAGGTCCTTGTCCCAGCCGAGCTTGCGGAACACCCCGAAGGTGAATTCCGGGTAGCCGTCGGTGAGGTCCGAGCCCTGGGAGAAGGAATCTTCCGCCAGCAGCGTCGCGCCGTTGCGCTCGGTGCCGAACCGGGCCCGGAAGGTGCCGCCACCCTCCTTCACGTGCAGCGACGTGTTGTAGAGGATGTGGGTGCCGGGATGCCTGATCTCGGGCTTGCCCCAGCACGGCCAGGGCAGGCCGTAATAGTCGCCGCCGACCTCAGGATCGTCCTTCGGCGCGCGCAACGTGACGAGGTCGAACTTGTGCTGGTTCTTCATGTGCGCCTTCAGGCGCTCGGGGCTCTGGCCGCAATAGCCCGTCGACCAGCCGCCGCGGTTGATCTCCCGCAACAGGTCCTCGGCGACCGGGATGCCGTCCACCACCTTGACGTTCTTGAACAGGCTGTCGGCGAAGCCGAGTTTCTGGGCCATCCGATAGATGACCTCGTAGTCGGTCTTCGATTCGAAGGCCGGCTTCACGATCTGCTCGCCCCATTGCAGCGAGCGGTTCGAGGCGGTGCGCGACCCGTCCATCTCCAGCGAGGTGCAGATCGGCAGCAGGTAGGTGTTGTCCTTGCGGGCATCCATCGCCGCGAAGGTGGTCGGATGCGGGTCGGCGACGACGAGCAGTTCCAGCTCCGCCATGCCCTTCACCGCCTCGGGCATCCGGGTCACGGTGTTGCCGCCATGGCCGAACACCATCATGGCCTTCAAGGGCGTGCGCTGGTCGACCTGGTCGGCCGGCAGGCTCACGGCGTCGAACCACCGGGTCGAGGTGAGACCGGGGGTCTCCATGTTCTCCTTGCGCGAGCGGGCCTTGCGGCCGGCGCTGGCAGGGACTTCATCGAAGCGCGATTGCAGCCAGTCGTACTCGACCTCCCAGACCCGGGCCCAGTGCTTCCAGCCGCCCTCGACGAGGCCGTAATAGAGCGGCAGCGTCGTGACATCGAGGCCGAGATCGGTGGCGCCCTGGACGTTGGTGTGGCCGCGGAAGATGTTGGCGCCGGTCCCCGGCTTGCCGACGTTGCCGGTGGCGAGGCACAGGATGCAGAGCGCCCGCACGTTGGCGGTGCCGACCGTGTGCTGGGTCGCGCCCATGCACCAGATCAGGGTCGCGGGCTTCTCCTTGGCGAAGAGCTCGGCGACGCGCTTCAGCTGCTCGCCCGGCACGCCCGACACCCGCTCGACCTCGTCGGGCGTCCACTTGGCGACTTCCTTGCGCACGTCGTCCATCGCGTAGACGCGCTGCTCGATGAAGGCCTTGTCCTCCCAGCCGTTCTGGAAGATGTGCCAGAGGATGCCCCAGATCACCGGGATGTCGGTGCCCGAGCGGATGCGGACGTACTCGGTCGCGTGCGCGGCGGTCCGGGTGAAGCGCGGATCGATGACGATCATGTTGGCGCGGTTGATCTCCTTGCCCGACAGCACGTGCTGCATGGAGATCGGGTGCGCCTCGGCGGGGTTGCCGCCGAGGATGATCATCGTCTTGGCGTTGCGGATGTCGTTGTAGGAATTGGTCTGGGCGCCGTAGCCCCAGGTGTTGGCCACACCCGCCACCGTGGTCGAGTGGCAGATGCGCGCTTGGTGATCGACGTTGTTGGTGCCCCAATAGGCCGCGAACTTGCGGAACAGATACGAGGCCTCGTTGGTAAACTTGGCCGAGCCGAGCCAGTAGACCGAATCCGCACCGTTCTTGTTGCGGATCGCCTGGAGCTTGTCGGTGATCTCGGTGATCGCCTGGTCCCAGGAGATGCGCTGCCACTCGCCATTCGCGATCTTCATCGGGTAGCGCAGGCGGCGGTCGCTGTGGACCAGCTCGCGGATCGCCGCGCCCTTGGCGCAATGCGCCCCGCGGTTGATCGGGCTGCCCCAGGACGGCTCCTGGCCGACCCAGACGCCGTTGACGACTTCCGCGGTCACGGTGCAGCCGACCGAGCAGTGGGTGCAGACGTTCTTGCGGATCACGGCCTGCGCCGGATCGGCGGACGAGCCGGCGGCCTCAGCCTGACGCACCGCGCCGAGCCGCAACGAGCCGAGGGCCGCGAGGCCGCCGGCGGCCAGTCCCGATTTCCGCAGGAAGCCGCGGCGATCGAGGGTGGGGGCGGTCAGGCCCGCGGCGAGGGCCTGGTGGCTGCCGCGGCCCGCAACGCCGCTCCTGCGCTTGGTCAGCATCGCCGGTCTCACTTCTTGAGCGTCTCGTAGCCGTTGGTGCGGTAGAAGGCCTTGACGTGGTCGGTCTCGCGGTAGCGCGACCGGGTCTCGGCATTGCCGGGGTCGTAGGCCTGGGCCTCGGTGGGCGTGAGCGGCACGGAGGCGATGGCGGCCGCCGCCGCGGCGGTGCCTCCGCCGAGCGCGCGGAAGAATTGCCGCCGCCCGAGGCCGGTCTCGCCGTCCTTGCGGGTCTCGTTCTCTTGCCGCATCGCGGCTCTCCTCTTCGTATCCGCGTCCCGGTTCACGTCGTCTTGGCTCACGTCACGCTTCCATCGCGAAGGCCTCGGCCTCGATCGTCGTGAATACCTCGCCGAGTTCGCCGACCGCACGGTAGAACGGGGTGCTGGCTTGCGCCGCAACGTCGGTGAAGAAACGCCCGATCCACGGCTTCAGATGCCGCTCGAAGAAGCGATGATCGGCGCCGGGCTCCGCCGGCAGGCGCCTTGCTGCGAGATTGGCCATCACCTCGAGCAGGGTGGCGGCATGGTCCTCCGGCTCGCTCGACGTCGGATCGCACTCCAGCCCAAGCTCCGCGAAATCCTGCCGGACCCGGGCGAGCGGCCGCTCGTTGAGGAAGCCGGTGAGGTAATAGGAGGCGTAGGGCATGATCAGTCCGCGCCCGACGCCGACGAACAGGGCGAAGTAGTCGCGGCCGATCTCGCGGGGCGCGGCCTCGCGGGCCGCGCGGCCGAGGGCGGCGTGGGCCTGGCCGAGGGGCGTCGCGTCGCCGTCGAGGCCCTGCAGGGCCGCCAGCAGATCCGGGCCCGGCGCGCGACCGAGGACCGCCGCCAGGAGATCGTATTCCTGCGCGCGCAGAGCGTCGATCTCGTCGACCGGATCGGGGCCCTGGTTCACCATCACCTCGTGCAACGCGACTTCACGATCGGGACCTGCATCGGGGCCTGCCGGCCCTCGAGCCTCTCCTTCGTTTGGAGGATGCAACGTCCCGTTGCCGGCACCATAGCGGGGATTCGATCGAGCGCAATTCGACTTTCTAACGCTTCAAATCGGCAGGGCCCCGCCATGGCGTCGCAGGCGGGGTGGGGAGGGGGACTCGGAGCGGTCCGATGCGGGACGAGGGGCCTCCTCCATCGGGTTAGCCATTGCCTGGCGGCTGCGCACGTTGCTGCTCTCCGCAGGCGCAGGGCTGTTCGTGGAGAGGGAAAGGCGCGGGAACTCCCCTCTCCCCGCGGGCGGGGAGAGGCTTTCGCCCCCCTCGCCGGGGGCGAAAGGAGCGCAGGCGGAGCCGGAGCGAGGGTGAGGGGGGCGTGCCGGAGGAGTCTCAGCCGGCGGCACCCCCTCACCCTCGCGGCGAACCTGCGGTTCTCTGCTCGCTTCACCCCCGGCAAGGGGGGTGAAGCCCTCTCCCCGCCCGCGGGGAGAGGGGAGAGGCGCGCCATTTTCGGAAATGCCCGCTTCGCCGGAATCGGCGCAGGGAGGCGTCTCTTCCACCCCCCCGAACACCTTCTCGACCATCGCCCGCACGTCCTCGGCCGAGATCGCGCCGCCGGTGCCCGGTACCCCGCCGGGGGTGTTCCAGTCATAGGCGTATTCCCGCGCCTCGCTGACGAAGTCGCGGATCGCCGGGTCGACCGACCACATCCGGCGCAACGCCGCGTTGCGCAGGGCCCGCGGCACCCCGGCGCGCAGGAAGGGGGTCAGGTCGGTCGCGGCGGTGAGCGCGTCGAGCGATGGGAGTTGCGCCAGTTCTTCGGGGCTGAGGGAGGCTTCGTCCTCAGCCGGCGCCCCGGCCGGCATTGCGGTTTCCGGCGCGACGGTGGGAATATCCGTGGGCCGGCGCGCCTCGTCGCGCTTGCGCCGCGACCAGCGGGCGAGGAAGCCGTCGCTCACGGCTCCTCCGGCCGGCGCCGCGCGCCGCCTCCCTGGCGGGCGAGCGCCTCCGGGTCGGCCCGGTCGCGCTTGCGCTTGTGGAAGACCCGCTCGACGTGGAAGGCCCGGTAGAAGGCGCCGACCTCGGCCTGGATCTCGGGCGGCATCGGCACCGCCTCGACGATCTCGCCGATGCCCTCCGCCAGGGATTCGCCCTCGTAGGGATCGGCCGTCACTGTGGCGACGGCGTAGGTGTCGGGTCCGGTCTCGCGCAGGGCCACCCAGAGCGAGGGCTGCGCCGCCGCGAGGTTGTCGCCGTAATGCGCCGTCTCGGCCGGGTGCAGCTCGATCTCGTAGGCACCGGCATAGAACGTCTCCTCGTCCTCCGAGGCCGTGAGGCGGGTCCAGGGCGCGGTGCCGGGCTGTCCCGGCAGCACCGCCACGGGCAACCAGGCATGGCTCGCCCACGGCCCCTTCAGCTTGCGCCTGGCGACGACGACCCCGACGGCGATCAGCTGGGTGCTCATCAGGCCTCTCCCGTCACGACAACCGGCAGGCCGGCGATCAGGTTCTGCGGCTTCAGCGTCACGGTCCGGTCCGGCGCCATGGCGAGCAGCAGGTAGACCGGCCGGTCGCCGACCCGCGGATCGGCCCGGGTCGGATCGAGGATCGTCAGACGGAACAGGGCGATCACCCGCTCACCGGCGGCGGCATCGACGGGCTCGCCGCGCCACAGCGCGTTGCCGATCCGCGTGCCCTCCTGGTCGAGCCCGACGAACCAGCGCCAGTCCTTGTCCTCGATCGCGGGAATCGGCGCCACCGCCACCTCGACCGCCAGCAGGTGGCGGACGAAGGCTTCGATCGCCCGGGCCAGCCCCTCGCGGCTCTTCGGATCGGAGCCGAGGTTGAGCGCCATGCTGAAGGCGTCGGACCGGCTCCAGTAGGTCCAGGCATTCTCGGCCGTCAGCACGTCGAGCTCGGAGACCGGCTCGCGCCCCAGCATCGCCACGAGGGGGGATTGCCCGCGCGCGCCCTCCGCCTCGTCGATCAGCTCGGCATCGGCCAGGAGCAGCGACCCGTCGGTGACCGAGGCCCGTTGCGGCCGGAAGAACAGCTCGGCGGCGCGCAAGGTATAGGGGTCGTCGCACGCATCGAGCGCATTGCGCAAGGTCAGGTGGACGAGCTGGTTGAGGAAGAGCGGCGGCGTGCCCGAGACGCCCCGCCGCACGAGATCGAGATAGGCCGCCTCGACGGAGCGGGCGGCGAGCAGGCGGTCGCGGAAGGCGAGGATGACCTCCCAGTTTTCCCGCGCATCCGCGTCGGTGATCGCCGCGATCTCGGCCGGCGCGACCGGGCGGCGGGGATGGCCGAGGAGCGCGGCGTGAAGCGCCTGCTCGGCGTCGCAGGCCTCGTCCGGCGGCACCAGTTCGGGGCGCGCGAGATAGGCCAGCAGCAACTCGTCGGTGACGACGAGTCCGCCGCCCGCGTCGCGCCGGGTGAGGTGATGGCCGCTCGAGACCCAGAATTCAGGCATGGTGGGGATTCGGAGCCGGTTCGAGGAGGGGTTCTAAAGATGACCTAGGAGACCGGGTATCCCATCCGTGACCTCATCCTGAGGTGCGACCAACGGGAGCCTCGAAGGAGGGCTCCAGGGATCTCAGCGAGTTCTGGAGCCCTCCTTCGAGGTCAGTCCATCTTCGATGGACTAACACCTCAGGATGAGGTCGTGGAAGGGATGACGTCCACTCACCCGCGCCGAACCGGCCATCATCGCGGATCGCCGTCCGGCTTGCCGGCGAGCAATCCCGCCAGATCGACCCGCTCCTCCGGCTCGTCGTCGGTCTCGTAGAAGTCGAAGGCGCGAGCGTAGGCGTGGCGCCGGTCGGAGCCGGGCACGGCCCCCTCCCGCGGGCGCAAAGCCCGGAAGCGCTCGCGGATCTCACCCTCCTCCAGCGTCCGGTGCAGCGCCAGCACCGTGCCGACCGGCGGACCGCAGAGCGATTCGGCCACCGCGATCTCCTCCCGGGCCGCCGCGAGCGCGCTCGTCCGGTCCGGCGCGCCGAGGCGGGCCTGGAACTGGGTCGCCAGCGCCTCGGTCGCGGCGTCGCGCTCGGCCGCGCTCGCTGCGCTCACCACCACCAGGGTCGAGAAGCCGAAGGAATCGATGCCGACGAAGCCGGCCCGGAACGCCGCCCGCTCCTTGCCGGCGAGGGCGATGGGATCCCCGTCGAGGAACAGGAAGCTGCCGGTCACCGCCCATTCGCCGGGCGGCGCGGCACGGGGAAAGACCAGGGTGTCGGAGGGGTCGAGCCGCAGGGTGCGGGGAAGCTTGAAGCTCACAGGCGCGGGCCCCCCCGGGCGGGATCGAACCAGCCGCTCCCGTCGAGGCGGAGCGTCGCGGGATCGGCGTCGAGATGGTCCCGCGCCCGCGCGAGCGCGGCGTCGGGCCCGTCCTCGGCCCAGAGCGAGAGCCCGCGCAGCAGGTGTCGGGCGAAGCTCTCGACCAGCGCGTCGGGACCGGCCTCGAACCCCTCCTCCTCCAGCGAGGTCGAATCGGGCGTGTGGCCGGGATCGCCCGCCTCGCGCTTCGAGGCGATCAGCATCCAGGAGAAGACCAGCCAGTCCGGTACCGCGTCGTCGGGACAATCCCGGGACCAGGCCAGGCGCCCGCCGCCGAGGCGGGCGCGGTCGAAGAACAGGGTGCCGGCCGCGTCCAGCGTCACCGGCTTGTCGGGCGGGGCGTGGCTGCCGACCGCCTCGGCGAGCGCGACGAGGCCGACGAGCCCGACCCGTCGGGCGGCCGCCAGCGGCTCCTCGGGCGCCAGCACCACCGCCACCGCCACGGTGCCGGGCCGGGCGCCGAGCACGAGGGTGCCGGCGGCCCCGTCGTCGCCCGCCGCGAGAGCGCAGGCCCGGTCATGCGCCGTCCCGGCCGCCGCCGGCAGGCGCAGCGGCCGGAAGGAAGGGGGCAGCATCAGGCCGGGGGAATCGACGAAACTCATGATGGAGAAGGCGTTGCCTGCGCGCACGTGTCGGGTCGTTCTTTTGAACGGCTCGTATATAGCGCTGGAGCGGTGAACAAGGGGCATGACGCCCCAGGGCCTAAGCGTCCGGTTCCCATCGGCCCCGGTTCCCGGAGCCTGGGGGCGCGTGCCCGGTCGGAGAATCCTGTGGTGTCGGATCGGATCGTGATCGCCTGTTCCTGCGAGGGCAGCATGCCCCTCGATGCGGCGGCGATCGGCAAGGCCTGCGGCGGGCGGCTGGAGACGGGCGACCAGCTCTGCGGCCGCGAACTGGAACGGGTGCGGACGGCGATGGCCTCGGGCGCTCCCGTCACCGTGTCCTGCACCCTCAAGGCGCCGCTCTTCCGCGAGGTGGCGGAGGAACTGGGCGCCGAGGACCGCGTCGCCTTCGCCAATATCCGCGAGACGGCCGGCTGGTCGGCGGACGGGCACCGGGCGGCCCCCAAGATGGCGGCCCTGCTGGCGGCGGCCGCCGAGCCGATGCCGACGCCTTCGAGCGTGAGCTTCGAGAGCCGGGGCGTGGCATTGGTCTATGGCCGCGACGAGGTCGCGATCGAGGCCGGAACGCGGCTCTCGGACCACCTCGACGTGACGGTGCTACTGTCCCGGCCGGGCGAGGTGGCGCCGCCGCGCTCCGGCGAGATCCCGGTCCTGAAGGGCACCGTGCGGGCCGCCACCGGCCATCTCGGTGCCTTCTCGTTGCGGGTCGACGACACCGCCCTGCCGCTGCCCTCCTCGCGGCGGACACTCGCCTTCGGGCCGGCCCGGGACGGGGCGAGCTCGACCTGCGACATCGTCGTCGATCTCACCGGCGGCACGCCGCTCTTCCCGGCCCACGAGCTGCGCAGCGGCTACCTGCGCGCCGATCCGCGCGACGCGGCGGCGGTCGAGCGGGCGCTGTTCGAGGCCTCCCACCTCGTCGGTACGTTCGACAAGACCCGCTTCGTCGATTTCCACGCCGACCTCTGCGCCCATTCGCGCTCGCGCATCACCGGCTGCACCCGCTGCCTCGACGTCTGCCCGACCGGCGCCATCCTGCCGGCCGGCGACCACGTGGCGATCGACCCGCATGTCTGCGCCGGCTGCGGCTCCTGCGCCTCCGTCTGCCCGACCGGGGCCGCGGCCTATGCCGTGCCGCCGGCCGACGCGCTGATGCGGCGCCTGCGCACCCTGCTCGTCGCCTTCCACAAGGCCGGCGGCACGGCCCCGGTGCTGCTGGTCCACGACGAGGCCCATGGCGCGCCCCTGATCGACGCGCTCGCCCGCTTCGGCGATGGGCTGCCGGCCGACGTGCTGCCGTTTCCGGTCAACGAGGTGACCCAGGTCGGGCCCGAGACGATCGCGGCGGCCTTCGCCTACGGCGCGAGCGCCGTGCGGTTCCTCGGCCGGGCCAGGCCGAAGCACGACATCGCGGCGCTCGTCCGCAACGCCGCCCGGTTCGACGCGGTGGCCCAGGCCCTCGGCTACGGGGCGGAGGCGGGCGGCACGGTCGTCTCGCTGATCGAGACCGACGACCCGGACGCGCTGGGGGAGGCCCTGGCCGCTGGTGCCCGCGGCACGCCCGCACCCGCACCGTCGGGCTTCATGCCGGATGGCGACGTGCGGGGCGTCCTGCGCTTCGCGGTCTCGGAGCTGCACCACGCCGCGCCGCGTCCCGTCGACCGGGTGCCGCTCGATGCCGGCGCGCCCTTCGGCGGCCTCGCCTTCAAGGCGGAAGCCTGCACGCTGTGCCACGCCTGCGTCGGCGCCTGCCCGACGGGAGCGCTCGCCGACGATCCCGACCGCCCGCGCCTGACCTTCGCGGAGAGCGCCTGCGTGCAATGCGGCCTGTGCGCCGCGACCTGCCCGGAGGACGCGATCGGCCTCGTGCCGCAGCTCGACTTCGCCGCCTGGGCGGCGCCGCGCCGGGTCCTCAAGGAGGAGGAGCCGTTCGACTGCATCGCGTGCGGCAAGGCGTTCGGCACCCGCAGCACCGTCGAGCGGGTAGTCGGCCGCCTGCGTGATCGCCACTGGATGTTCGCCGGTCCGGCCGGCGAGGAGCGGATCAAGGCGCTGATGATGTGCGACACCTGCCGGGTCTCGCACGTCCTCGACGAGGGCTTCGACCCGCACGCGGCGGCGGAGAACCGGCCGCGGACCTCGGAGGATTACATCCGGGCGCGGCAGGGCTGAGGCTCACCGCGTCGCCCGCTCCAGGAACCGCACCAGGGCCGCCCGGTCCTCCGCCGCGCCGATCGTCTGCTCGGGCATCTTGGTGCCGGGGGTGAAGCGGGCGGGGCCGATCTCGAACAGGCGGGCGACGGTCTCGGGCGTCCACACGATGTCGAGCCGCCGGAAGGCCGGGGAATAGGGATAGTCCGGCACCGTCGCGATGCGGCGGCCGAACACGCCGTACAAGGTTGGTCCGGCGCGGTTGCCGCCGTCGGGCGTCAGGGTGTGGCAGGCCTCGCAGGCGCGAAACACCGCGGCGCCCCGGTCGCCCGCGAAGGCCGCCAGCGGATCCGCCGGGCGGGCCATGGCGAGCGGGCCGATCGGCTCGCCCGTGCGGAGGTCCCAGCGGCGCACCAGCCGGTCGCCGCCGCCGGTGACGAGCTCGTCCGGACCGCGGAAGGCCAGCGACCAGACCGGCAGGCCGGGCCCGACCAGGGTGAGGCGCACCCGCGCCTCCGCCCGGTCGACGATCGCCACCGCGCCGCCGACCGTCGCGGCGGCGAGCCGGCGCCCGTCGGGCGAGAGCGCCAGGGCCACCAGAGGCCGGGGGCCGATCTCTACGCCCGCCCGGATGCCGCCATCGGACCGTATCAGGCGCAGCGTCCCGTCGGCGCCCGCCGCCGCGATCTCGCCGTCGGGGGCGGCCACGACCGCGCTGACCGGTGATTCGAGCTGGACCGTGAGCGGCGCCCCGGTCTCCGGCCAGATCCGGACCGTGGCGTCGTAGCCCGCGGTGACGAGGCGCCCGTCGGGCAGGAAGGCGACGCCGTTGACGTTGCCCTTGTGGCCCTCCCGCACCAGGGCGGGAGAACCGTCGAGGGGCGTGATCCGGGCGGTGCCGTCCCAGGAGGACGACGCGACCTGGCGCCCATCCGGCGCCACGGCGAGGCCGGAGACCGGGCCGGCATGGGTGGCGACGATCCGCTCCGGTTCGGCGCCCTCGCGCCACAGGGCGATCCGCCCGTCCTCGCCCCCGGTGACGAGCCCGCCATCGGGCAGGAGCGCCACCGCGTTCACCGCCCCGTCATGGGCCCGCAGCACCCGGAGCGCCGCGCCATCCTCGATCGACCACAGGATCGCCGAGGAATCGAAGCTGCCCGATAGCGCCTGGCGGCCATCCTCCGTCACGGCCAGCGCCCGCACCGGCCCGCCATGGCCGCGCATCGGCGCCTCGGCGCGGGCGGTGACGGCGAGAAGGCAGGCGAGGGCGGCGAGGGCGAGGCGGGGCGGGAGGAACATGCGGGAGAGGGTCCGGAGAGGGCGGGACGGGTCTACGCGCCCGGATCCCCGGCCGGGAAGGCGCCCGAACGCCACGGCACCCGCCGGCTTGACAGAACGAGTGATGTTATATTGTTACAACCTTGGAGGTGCCCATCCATGCTCGACCATTCGACCGCCGCTCGGCCGCGAGATTCCCGCCCGCAAGATCCCCGCTCGCAAGATCCCCGCCTGCCCGTCACCGTCCTGTCCGGCTTCCTCGGGGCGGGCAAGACGACGCTCCTCAACCACGTACTCGCCAACCGCGAGGGGCGCCGGGTCGCGGTCATCGTGAACGACATGAGCGAGGTGAACATCGACGCCGACCTCGTCCGGGCGGGTGAGGCCGGCCTGTCGCGGACCGACGAGCGCCTGGTCGAGCTGACCAACGGCTGCATCTGCTGCACCCTGCGCGACGACCTGATGCGGGAGGTGCGGCGCCTCGCCGAGGAGGGCCGCTTCGATGCCCTCTTGATCGAGAGCACCGGCATCTCCGAGCCGCTGCCGGTCGCCAGCACCTTCTCGTTCCGGGCCGAGGACGGGGCGTCCCTGTCGGACATCGCCCGCCTCGACGCCATGGTCACGGTGGTCGATGCGGTGAACCTGCTGCGCGATTACGGCTCGCACGATTTCCTGCGCGACCGCGGCGAGACGGCCGGCGAGGAGGATACCCGCACGTTGGTCGACCTGCTCGTCGAGCAGATCGAGTTCGCCGACGTGGTGGTGATCAACAAGGCCGGCGACGTCTCGGCGGAGCAGCGCGACCTCGTGCGCAAGGTGGTGCGCGGCCTCAACGGCGATGCCCGGATCGTCGAGGCCGGGTTCGGCCGGGTGCCGCTCGGCACCGTTCTGGAGACCGGCCTGTTCAGCGAGGAGCGGGCGCAGACCCATCCGCTCTGGTTCAAGGAACTCTACGGGGCCGCCGAGCATGTGCCCGAAACCGAGGAATACGGCATCCACTCCTTCGTCTACCGGGCGCGCCGGCCGTTCCACCCGGCACGGTTCGACGCCTTCACCAAGGAGACCTGGCCGGGGCTGATCCGGGCCAAGGGCCATCTCTGGTTCGCGACCCGGCCGGACTGGGTCGGGGAATTCTCGCTCGCCGGCGCGGCCGCGCGGGTGACGCCGCTCGGCCGCTGGTGGGCCGCGGTGCCCCGCTCGCGCTGGCCCGAGCATCCCGAGTCGCGAGAGATGCTCGCACGACACTGGAGCGACGTGTGGGGCGACCGGCGCCAGGAACTCGTCTTCATCGGCACCGGGTTCGACGAGGCGGCGATCCGGCACGCCCTCGATGCCTGCCTCGTCGGCCCGGAGCACGGACCGGTGAGAGCGGACCACACCTTGCCGGATCCGTTCCCGGCCTGGGGCGCGAGCGCGGCCTGAGCCGGCCTTGTTCCAGAGCCTCAAGGCCCTGCGCCTCCGGGCCCGGGAGCAGGCCTCGGCGCGCCACGCGCTCGCCGAGCGGGCGCGCCGGATCCTGGCCCTCGCGGAGGAGGACGCGCTCTCGGTCAACGAGATCGCCTGCGCCGATCCCGGCTGCCCGGACACCGAGACGGTAATCCTGCTGATGTGCGTCGGGCAGCCGACCCGGGCGCTCAAGATCGGCAAGCCGATCGAGGCGGTGACCGATGCCGATATCGGGGCGGCGGAGCGGGCCGCTCCTTCGTAGTCGCTGCAAGTCGTTGCGCTCGTGACGCCGGAGCATTCTCGAGTGTGCCGGGACGATCCTGCGGAGGGACGCGGCCTTCCGCGACATTTTCTCCGTCTGGTCCTCCGCCCGGCGACGAAACCTTGATCCCGGCCGGCGCTTGGCCCATCGGCTCGGCCCTCCGTCCCGGGACCAGGACAGCCGCATGGCCTCACTCCACCAGGGCACCCGCCGGTGATCCCGCGGGCGTCCACGACCGCCTTGATGCCCGTCGCGGAGGCGGTGGCGGCGCTCGCCGCCCTCGCGCGCCCGGTCGCGCCCGTGACCGCGAGCCCGGACGAGGCCGTCGGCGCCGCGGCGGCCCGGGACGTCGTGGTCGAGGCCGGCCGGCCGGCTGAGCGGATCGCGCTCCGCGACGGCTGGGCGGTGAGCGCGGCGGAGACCACCGGCGCCTCGCCCTACGCGCCGGTGCGGCTGGCGCGGCTCCCCGCCTGGGTCGAGGCCGGCGACGCGCTTCCTCCCGGCGCCGACGCGCTGCTGCCGCCGGAGGCGCTGAGTGCCGACTTGCTGGCAAACGCGGCGCTGAGTGCCGACTTGCTGGCAAACGCGGCGCTGAGTGCCGACTTGCTGGCAAACGCGGCGCTGAGTGCCGACTTGCTGGCAAACGCGGCGCTGAGCGCGGACCTGCGGGAAATCGAGGCCGAGGCCGTGGCCGGGGAGGGGACGCGGGCCCCCGGCGCCGAACTCCCGCCGGGGACCCGGATCCTCGCCGCGGGCGAGCGGGTGACCGTGCTCCACGCCTTCGCCCTGGCGGCCGATGGCTTCGGTCAGGTGGCCGTGCGCCGCCCGCACTGGCGGCTTCTCGTCGCCGAGCCCGACACCCTGGCGCCGGTCCTGCGCGCCTGGATCGCCGCCCGGGGCGGCAGCGCCGAAATCGTGGCGCGGCCGGCGGGGGCCGACGCCCTCGCGGCGGCCATGCGGGTGCCGGGGGCCGACGCCGTCGTGGTGATCGGCGGCACCGGGCCCGGACGGCGCGACGCGAGCGCGGCCGCCCTCGCTCGGGCCGGGCGGCTCCACGCCCACGGCATCGCCCTGCGGCCCGGCGAGAGCGCCGGCTTCGGCGAGGCGGCAGGGCGGCCGGTGCTGCTGCTGCCGGGCCGGCCGGATGCGGCGCTCGCCGCCTGGCTCGCGCTGGGCCGGCCGCTCATGGCCGCTCTTGCCGGCGCCGTGCCGGACGCCCTCTTGCTCCTGCCGCTCACCCGCAAGGTCGCCTCCGTCATCGGGCTCGCCGAGGCGGTGTTCCTGCGCCGCGGACCGGCGGGCGCCGAACCCCTCGGCGGGGCCGAACTTCCGCTGCACCGGCTCGCCCGGGCCGATGCCGCCCTGCTGGTGCCGCCGGCCCATGAGGGATATCCCGCCGGGACCCCTGTCGAGGTGCTGCCGCTGTGACCCTGCCTCCCGCCGACCCCTTCCTCGCGCGCCTCGCCGCCGCCTCGCGCCAGGAGCAGTTCCTGGCGGTGGTGAGCCGGGACGAGGCGATGGCGCGTTGGCGCGAGGCCGTGCCGCACGCGGCCCTGCTGCCCGAGACCGTGCCGCTGCACGAGGCCCTGGGGCGGGTGCTGTCCGCCGACATCGCCTCGCCGATCGACGTGCCGCCCTTCGACCGCGCCCTGGTGGACGGGTTCGCGGTGCGCAGCGCCGATACCGAGGGGGCGAGCGAGGCGGAGCCGCGCCGCCTCGTCCTCAACACCGAGATCCTGGCCTGCGGGGTCGCGCCGGGGCTCACCGTCGGCCCCGGCACCGCGACCCCGATCGCCACCGGCGGCGTGCTGCCCCGCGGCGCCGATGCGGTGGTGATGATCGAGGCGACCGAGTTCGAGGACGGCCCGGAGCCGGCGATCGCCCTGGGCCAGCCGGCCGGCCCGGGCCGGTTCGTCGGCTATGCCGGCGCCGACATGGCGCGGGGCGAGACGGTCCTGCGCCGCTCGACCCTGGTCACCGCCCGGGAGATCGGGATGCTCGCCGCCTGCGGCCTCGCCGAGGTCCCGGTGGTGCGCCGGCCCCGCGTCGCGGTGCTCTCCACCGGCGACGAGCTGGTGGCGCCCGGAACCCCGCTCGGCCCGGCCCGGCTCTACGATTCGAACGGCGCCATCGTGGCGGCGAGCGTGACCGAGAATGGCGGCGTCGCGGTCCCGGGCGGCATCGTGCCGGACGACGAGGCGGCGCTCGAAGGCGCCTTGAGGAAAGCTCTCGCGTGCGCCGACCTCGTCGTCCTGTCGGGCGGCACCTCGAAGGGGGCCGGCGACGTCTCGCACCGGATCCTGTCGCGGCTCGGCGAACCCGGCATCCTGGTCCACGGCGTGGCGCTGAAGCCCGGCAAGCCGCTCTGCCTCGCCAGGATCGGCGCCGTGCCGGTGGTGGTGCTGCCGGGCTTCCCGACCTCGGCGATGTTCACCTTCCACGAATTCGTGGTGCCGCTGATCCGGGCGCTCGCCGGCTTGGCCCCCCGGGAGGAGGACAGCATCGAGGCGCGCCTGCCGCAGCGCTTACGGTCCGAGCTCGGCCGCACCGAATACGTGATGACGGCGCTCTCCCGCGGAACTGATGGTCTGGTGGCCTTGCCGCTCGCCAAGGGCTCGGGCGCCGTCACGGCCTTCTCGCAGGCGGACGGCTTCTTCGCGGTGCCGGCGACCCGCGCGGGGCTCGAGGCCGGCGAGATCGTGCGGGTCTCCCGGATCGGCCGGGCGGGGCGCCCGCCGGACCTGACGATCGTCGGCAGCCACTGCCTCGGCCTCGACCGGCTGGTCGGGCACCTCGCGGGGCGGGGCGTCTCGGCCCGTACCCTCTGGGTCGGCTCCGCCGGAGGCCTCGCCGCACTCCGCCGCGGCGAATGCGACCTCGCCGCCATGCACCTGCTCGATCCCGAGACCGGGCGCTACAACGAACCCTACCTCACCCCCGGCCTCGCCCTGGCCCCAGGCTGGCGCCGGCTGCAGGGCGTGGTGTTCCGCAAGGGCGATGCCCGCTTCGAGGGATCGTCGGCGCAAGGTGCCGTGACCGGGCTCATCGCCGACGACGCGGCCGTGATGGTCAACCGCAACACCGGCGCCGGCACCCGGGCCCTGGTCGACGGGCTCCTGAACGGCGCCCGGCCCGCCGGCTACTGGAACCAGCCGCGCTCGCACAATGCCGTCGCGGCGGCGGTGGCGCAGGGGAGGGCGGATTGGGGCGTGGCGATCTCGACGGTCGCGCGCGATTACGGCCTCGGGTTCCTGCCGCTCACCGAGGAGCATTACGACTTCGCCTACCGCGAGGCGCGCCGCGACGAGCCCGCGCTCGCAATCTTTCTGGGCCTCCTCGACGATCGAGGCCTCGCCGCCGACCTGGCCGATCTCGGCTTCACCCGGGCGGGAGACGCCTCATGCGCGTGATCGGGCTCGCCGGCTGGTCCGGCGCCGGCAAGACGACGCTCCTCGTCCGGCTGATCCCGGCCCTGCGCGCCCGGGGCCTGCGCGTGGCGACGCTCAAGCACGCCCACCACGAGTTCGACGTCGACCGGCCGGGCAAGGATTCCTTCCGCCACCGCGAGGCTGGGGCCTGCGAGGTGATCGTCTCGTCGCGTCGCCGCGTCGTGCAGATCCAGGAAGTCGATGAGGAGATGCGCCTGCCCGACCTGCTGCGCCGGCTCGCCCCGTGCGACCTCGCGGTGATCGAGGGGTTCAAGCGCGAGCCGCATCCGAAGCTCGAGGTCTACCGCCACGCCAATGGCCGCCCGCCGCTGCATCCGGACGATCCCCGCATCGTCGCGGTGGCGAGCGATCATTCCTTCCCGGAGGCCGGTCGGCCGATCGTCCCCCTCGACGCGGTGGAGGCGGTCGCCGATATCGTGCTGGCGCGGTCGGAGCCCCTCGCCGCGGTCCTGGAGAGGCTTGCCCATGGCGCAGCTGACTGACGACTGCTTCGCTTTCGGCGGCCCGCTGCTCTCGGTCGAGGACGCCGCCGCCCTCGTCGGCGAGCGGTTGCCGGTGCTCGCCGGCATCGAGACCGTGCCCCTGACTGATGCCGACGGGCGCATCGCCGCAGCGGACGTTCTCGCCGGCCTCGACCTGCCGCCCTTCGACAATTCCGCCGTCGACGGCTACGCCGTGCGCTTCGCCGATCTCGCCCCGGGCCGTGAGACCGTGCTGCCGGTCCGTGGCCGCCTGCCCGCCGGTGCCGTGCCGGAGGCCGCCTTCGTCGGTGCCTCGGCCATGCGGATCTTCACCGGTGCGCCGATGCCCCCCGGCGCCGACACCGTCTTCATGCAGGAGGACGTGCGGCGCGAGGGCGAGGCGGTCGCGCTGCCGTCGGGCCTGAAACCTGGCGCCAACCGGCGGCTTTCCGGCGAGGACGTCGCGCGCGGCAGCATCGTGATCCCTACCGGCCGCCGGCTGACCCCGCCCGACCTCGCGCTCGCCGCCGCGACCGGCCACGCCCGCCTCGCCGTGCGCCGCCGCCTGCGGGTCGCGGTGTTCTCGACCGGCGACGAACTCGCCGAGCCGGGCGCCCCGTTGCGGCCGGGGGCGATCCACGATTCGAACCGCATCCTCCTCGTCGCGCTGCTGCGCCGCCTCGGGGCGGAGGTGAGCGATCTCGGCATCCTGCGCGACGACCCCGCCCTCCTGCCCGACCGCCTCAAGGCGGCGGCCGCCGGTCACGACCTCATCGTCACCTCGGGCGGCGTCTCGACCGGGGAGGAGGACCACGTCAAGGCGGCGGTGGAGGCCGCGGGCCGGCTGGTGTTCTGGCGGCTGGCGATCAAGCCCGGCCGTCCCGTCGCCCTGGGGCTGATCGGCGACGCCGCCTTCGTCGGCCTGCCGGGCAATCCCGTGGCGGTCTACGTCACCCTGCTCGTCGTGGTCCGCCCGCTGCTCGCCCGCCTCGGCGGCGCCCTGCTCGAGCCTCCTCCGAGCCAGCCCGCCCGCGCCGCCTTCCGCTACGCCAAGAAGGCCGGGCGGCGGGAATATGTCCGCGTTTCGCTGCGGCGGGGTGCCGATGGGGTGGTGGAGGCGGTGAAGTTTCCCCGCGACGGCGCCGGATTGCTGTCTTCGCTCACCGGCAGCGACGGCCTCGCCGAATTGCCGGAGGCGGTGACCGGGGTCGAGGTGGGGAACTGGGTGGAGGTATTCCGGCATCCTTTGCTGTGGTAAACCGGAACCGGTCCGATCCTCCGGCGCTCCGCCGCCCTGGAGGCACCTAGTAAAATCGTGCTAGAGGCACCCGATCGCGGGACGGGATGCCCGTGACACCTGCGTCAAGGCAGGTCTTGCGTCAGAGCGGGGCTTGAGTCGGCGCTCATCATGGGTCGAACGGGACTGGACATTCGCCTGCGCGGCCTTCTCGATCGCCTGCGCGCCCTGATCGTCGCGCGCCGGCCCTCCCGCCCGGTGCGGTACGGCGTCCCGGTCCTCGCCGTCGGCGGCATCGCGCTGCTTCACGCGTTGGTCTTCTCCGAATTCGCCCCGTGGTTCCTGTTCACGCCCGCCGTGATCCTCATCGCCCTGCTGCTCGGGGGCGGCGCCGGGTTGTGGGCCACTCTCCTGTCGGCGGCCTGCACCGGCATCGCGCTCCTCGCCGCGCCGCCCGTCGGCGTCCTGTCGCTCACGCAATCGGTCGCCTCGGCGGTGTTCGTCGTCACGACGGCCGGGGTGGTCGGGCTGGTGGTCGCCCTGCGCCATGCGCTCGTCGAAGCGGAGACGTCGCAGGCCGAGCTGAGGCGGAGCGCGGCGGCCTCGGCGGAGCGCGAGGCCTTCCTGGGGAGCATCCTCGCCAGCTCGACCGACTGCATCAAGGTGCTCGACCTCGACGGGCGGCTGACCTTCATGTCCGAGGGTGGCCAGCAGGTGATGGAGGTGAGCGACTTCAACGCGATCCGCGGCTGCCACTGGCCCGATTTCTGGGCCGGCCAGGGGCATGAGGAGGCCGTCGCCGCCCTGGCCGCCGCCCGCGCCGGACGCGCGCGGAGCTTCGTCGGCCGCGCCTGCACAATGCGGGGCACGCCGAAATGGTGGCACGTGGCGCTCAGCCCGATCCGCAACCCCGACGGCACGTTCGACCGCATCCTGTCGGTCTCGCGCGACATCACGGCCCTGCGCGAGAGCGAGGAGGAGCGCGACCGCTTCGTGCGGCTGGCCGAGAACAGTACCGACTTCATCGGCATGGCGCGGACCGACGGCCGGGTCTTCTATCTCAACGACGCCGCCCGGCGGATGGTCGGCCTCGACCGCGCCGATCTCGCCGATCTGACCATCACCGACTTCCTCCCCCGGAGCAGGTCGACACGGTCATGGCGGAGATGCTGGCGGCGGTGGAGTGCGACGGCCACTGGTCGGGCGAGCTGACCTTCCGCCATTTCCGCACCGGGGCGGCGATCCCGGTCCTGTACTCGGCCTTCCCGATCACCGACGGCGAGGGGCGTGTCGTCGGCACCGGCACGGTGACCCGCGACTTCCGCGCCCATAAAGCAGCCGAGGAGGAATTGCGGCTCCTCAACGGCGAGCTCGCCCACCGGCTCAAGAACGTGCTCGCCGTGGTGCAGTCTGTCACGCGGCAGACCCTGCGCAACGCCACCGACCTGCGGAATGCCGGCGAGTCCCTGTCGGCGCGGCTGGTGGCGCTCGGCACCGCCACCGACGTGCTCACCAACGCCGCCTGGCGCTCGGCCGACCTGCGCCAGCTGATCGAGGGCGCCCTGTCCCCGCATGGATCGATCGGCAAGCGGATCCGGCTCGCCGGGCCCGCCCTCACCTTGCAGCCCCAGCTCGCCGTCGCCCTCGCCCTCGCGCTGCACGAACTGGCGACCAACGCGGCGAAATACGGCTCGCTGTCGAACGATACGGGGATCGTGGATGTCCGCTGGCACGAGGAGGGGACGGGGCCGGAGGCGCGGTTCCGGCTCGACTGGCGCGAGCAGGGCGGCCCGCCGGTGACGGCGCCGGCCCGGCGCGGCTTCGGCAGCGCCCTCATCGAGCGCACGCTGAGCGCCTATTTCGGCGGCACGGCGGAGATCGACTACCGGCCGGACGGGCTGGTCTTCGCGCTCGACGCCCCGGCGGACGCCGCGATCCTGGCGAGCGAGGAGGCGTGACGGTGGGCAGGCTTTGGATGCCTGTCCGTCTCCGCCCCTGACACCTGGACGCCCTCCCTCCGCCTCCCTAACCTGAGCCGCGCCACCCGGCGTGGCGATGGGGAGTGAGGTTCATGGCAGTGTGTTCGATGGCGTCGCGCATCGTGACGGGTGCGATGCTGGTGCTCGCGGCGACGCAGGCCCTCGCGGCGGAGGAGCCCTCGCGCCTCGACCAGGTCATCGAGCGCAAGGTCCTCAACGTCTGCACGACGGGGGATTACCGTCCGTTCTCGTACAGGCCCGACGGCGCCAACGACTTCGTCGGCATCGATATCGATCTCGGCCGCTCGCTCGCGCAATCGCTCGGCGCCGAGGCGGTGTTCGTGCAGACCAAGTGGTCGAACCTGATGGCCGATTTCAAGGCGAAATGCGACATCGCCATGAGCGGCATCTCGGTGACGCTGCCGCGCCAGCGCGAGGCCTTCTTCAGCACGATGTACCTGGTGAACGGCAAGGCGCCGATCGTCCGCTGCGACGACGTCGCGAAGTACCAGACGACGGACGCCATCAACCAGCCCTCGACCCGCGTCGTCGTCAATCCCGGCGGCACCAACGAGAAGTTCGCCCGCGCCAACCTCGCCAAGGCGCAGGTCCAGCTCTTCCCCGACAACCGCGTCATCTGGCAGGAGATCGCGCAAGGCCGCGCCGACGTGATGGTCGCCGAGTCGGTCGAGGTGAAGCTCCAGGAGAAGCTGCATCCGGGCCTGTGCGCGGTGAATCCCGACCAGCCCCTGCAATACGGCGAGATGGGCTTCCTGCTGCCGCGCGGCGACACGGTGTTCAAGGCCTATGTCGATCAGTGGCTGCACCTGGCGAAGGCCTCGGGCGAGTTCGACCGTATTTTCACCGCGAACATGAAGTGACGGTGGGCGCGATCGACGATCGCGCGTCCCGTCCTCCCCCGAGGAATCCTCATCCCGGCAGCGGGAACCCAACCATCGTCGGGTTCCCGCTGGACGCCGCCGCGTGCGACACTGCCCCCCAATAAACGAGACGGTCCGGGGGGAACCACGATCATGCTGCTCTACGAGCACCCGCTCTCGTCCTATGCGCAGAAGGTCAAGATCGCCCTGCGCGAGAAGGGCGTGGCCTTCACCACCGAACTGCCGGAGACCTTCGGCACCGGCCGGAGCGACGGCCCCTTCGCGGAGGCCAACCCGCGCCAGGAGGTGCCGGTCCTGGTCGACGAGGGTTCGAGCGTCTTCGAATCGACCGTGATCCTCGAATACATCGAGGAACGCTGGCCCGATCCGCCGCTGCTGCCGCGCGATCCCGTCGCCCGCGCCCAGGCCCGCATGACCGAGGAGGTCTGCGACACCCAGTACGAGGCGGTGAACTGGGGCTTCGGCGAGATCCTGTGGTTCCGCCGCGCCACGGGAGCGCTCGCCGACCACCTGCGCAGCCAGGCCGCGGCGCAGACGAAGACCCTGCAGGACTGGCTCACAGGCCGCCTCGGCGCGGCGGCGTGGTTCGGCGGCGCGGCCTTCGGCTGGGCCGACGCGGCGGCGGCGCCGATGGTCAACCGCTCGGTGCATTACGGGATGGGACCCGAGGCGGGCAGCCCGCTCGCGCGCTGGCACGCAAGGCTGCGCGAGCGCCCCTCCGTGGCGCAGACCTTCCGGGAATTCGATGCCGCGGCGGCCCGGATGGCGGAAGCCGCCGACCTCTACACCACCGGCGGGCGCCGCCGCGAATACCGCGACCACCGCCTCGAATGGATGGTGAAATCCGGCGGCGTCGAGGTGGTGCTGGCGGGCCTGCGCGACGGCACCATCCGCTTCGCTTGGCCCGAAGGCAAGATTCGGCCCGAAGGCGAAATCCGGCCCCACGCCGACACGATCTGACGCCCCGACCGCCCTCCCGGGAAGACTCCATGCACCCCCTGCGCATCCTCGACCGCCTCGAGGAGATCCTGATCGCGAGCCTGATGGCGGGCGCGACGCTGCTGATCTTCGTCGCCGTCGTTCACCGCTACGCCTCCGGCATCCCGGCCCTGTATTCGATCACCACCGCGATCCACCTCTCCTGGGCCCAGGAGCTGTGCATCTACATGTTCGTCTGGATGGCGAAGTTCGGCGCGGCCTACGGCGTGCGCACCGGCATCCATGTCGGCGTCGACGTGGCGGTGAACCAGCTGCCCCCCGCCTGGCGCAACCGGATCGTGCTGTTCGGCCTGTTCTGCGGCGCGCTCTTCACCGCCATCGTCGGCACGATGGGCGCGCGCTTCGTCTACGGGCTCGTCGATACCGACCAGACCACGCCCGATCTCGAGATCCCGAGCTGGGTCGTCTACCTGGCGATCCCGCTCGGCTCCTACCTGATGTGCTTCCGCTTCCTCCAGGTCGCCTGGAGCTTCTGGCGCACCGGGGAACTGCCGCACCACGATCCGGGCCATGTCGAGGGCGTGGTCGAGAGCCCGCACGCCGCCGAAGACCTTGCGAAAGACCTGGCCAACGACGCCCGCACCGGAGGCACCGCCCGATGAATGCCGCCATCATCTTCGGGCTGCTCATCGCCCTGATGCTCACCGGGATGCCGATCTCGATCGCGCTCGGTCTCTCGGTGCTCACCTTCCTGTTCACCATGACCACCGTGCCGATCGAGGCGGTGGCGCTCAAGCTGTTCACCGGGATCGAGAACTTCGAGATCATGGCGATCCCGTTCTTCATTCTGTCGGGCAACTTCCTGACCCATGGCGGCGTCGCCCGGCGGATGATCAACTTCGCCACCTCGATGGTCGGCCACTGGCACGGCGGCCTGGGGCTCGCCGGCGTGATGGCCTGCGCGCTGTTTGCCGCCATCTCGGGCTCGAGCCCGGCCACCGTGGTGGCGATCGGCTCGATCATCCTGCCCGCCATGGTGGCGCAGGGGTTCCCGAAGCGCTTCGGCGCCGGCGTCATCACCACCTCGGGCGCGCTCGGCATCCTGATCCCGCCCTCGATCGTCATGGTGATGTACTCGGTGGCGACCAGCGGCGCGGTGGTGACCGGGCCCGACGGCCAGCGCGTCTCCTCGGCCTCGATCTCGACCCTGTTCGTCGCCGGCGTGATCCCGGGCCTGATGCTGGCGGCGCTTCTCGGCTTCACCACCTGGTACCGGGCGCGCAAGTTCGGCTATCCGCGGATGCCGAAGGCGACTTGGGGCGAGCGCTGGGTCGCGTTCCGCAAGTCGGTCTGGGGCCTCCTGCTGATCGTGCTGGTCTTAGGCGGCATCTATAGCGGCGCCTTCACGCCGACCGAGGCCGCGGCGGTCAGCGCCGTCTACGCCTTCGTGATCGCGCTGTTCGTCTACCGGGATCTCACCTGGAAGGACGTGCCGCGGGTGCTGCTCGATTCGGCCAACATGAGCGCGATGCTGCTCTACATCATCACCAACGCGGTCCTGTTCTCGTTCCTGATGACGAGCGAGCAGATCCCGCAGGCGATGGCGAGCTGGATCACCGGGGCCGGCCTGAACTGGGTGGTGTTCCTGCTGATCGTCAACATCCTGCTGCTCGTCGCCGGCAACGTGATGGAGCCGTCCTCCATCGTGCTCATCATGGCGCCGATCCTGTTCCCGATCGCCGCCAAGCTCGGCATCGATCCGGTGCATTTCGGCATCCTGATCGTGGTCAACATGGAGGTCGGCATGTGCCACCCGCCGGTCGGGCTCAACCTCTACGTGGCCTCGGGCATCACCCGGATGGGCATCACCGAACTGACCATCGCGGTCTGGCCCTGGCTGCTCACCATGCTGATCTTCCTGGTGATCGTGACCTACGTCCCGGCGATCTCGCTGTGGCTGCCGCGGATGCTCGGCATGATGTGAGGTCGTGTTAGACTTCGGGGAGCGTCCTCGCTTCCCGGAGTCCCGCCATGTCGCTCGTGTTCCCGGTCATCCTCGGTTCGGTGCGCGAGGGGCGCAACGGCCTGCGCGCCGCCCGCTACCTGGTCCAGGCCCTCGAATCCCGTGGCCACGAGGCGCCGCTGGTCGATCCGGCGGAACTCGCCCTGCCGCTGCTCACGCGGATGTACAAGGAATGCCCGAAGGGCGAGGCGCCCGAGCCGCTGGAGCGGCTCGCCGCCCTCTATCGCCGGGCGGACGGGTTCGTGGTGGTCTCGGCGGAGTACAACCACAGCATCCCGCCGGCCCTGTCCAACACCCTCGACCACTTCCTGGAAGAGTATTTCTGGCGCCCCTCGGCGATCGTCTGCTACTCGGCCGGCCGCTACGGTGGCGTGCGGGCGGCGATGCAGCTGCGCGCCATGCTGGGCGAGCTCGGCATGCCGAGCATCCCGTCGCTGCTGCCGATCCCCGATGTACACAAGGCGCTCGACGAGGAGGGCCGCCCGCTCCAGCCCTGGCTGGAGCGCCCGACCGGGCGCTTCCTCGATGAATTGACCTGGTACGCCGAGGCACTGCGGGAGAAGCGGCAGGGCGGCGTGCCGTACTGACGGTTCGGCCGGCGCCGAAGCATGCGCGGGGCGCGCGGGGCTAGCGTCCGGCACCGGCCACCGATCGCGCCGGCGAGGACCGACCATGAGCCTGGACGCCGCCTTCCGCCACATTCACGCGCAATGGCACGACACCGTCGTGCGTCGCGACATCGAAGGATTGATGGCGCTCTACGCCGAGGATGCCGTTTTCGAGAGCCCGCTGGTCTGGGCGGCCCTGCCCGAGGGCGGTACCGGGGTGCTGATGGGCAAGCCCGCGATCCGGGACTTCTTCCATCGCGGGTTCCGATCGCCGCAGAACGGCCTGGGCCGCTGGTACCGCACGAGCGTCTTCTTCTCCAACGGGCAGCAACTGGCGTGGGAATACCCGCGCCAGACGCCCGACGGCGATCAGATCGACCTGATGGAGATGATCGACGTGTCCGATGGGCTCATCGCCCATCACCGGGTCTATTGGGGCTGGGTCGGCGTGCGGACGCTCTCGCGCCTGCCCGGGCGATAGCCCCCGGGCGACGACGGGCGAGCCGCCCTCAGACCACCCCGGCCCGCAAGATGTCGTGGATGTGCAGGATGCCGACCGGGCGTCCGCGCTCCACCGCGAACAGGGCGGTGATCTGGCTGCGGTTCATCAGCTCCAGCGCGGCGCTGGCGAAGGTGCCGGGGGTGGTGGTGATCGGTGCGGGCGTCATGATCTCCTCGACCCGGCGGGCGAGGAGGTCGCTGTGGCCGTCGCCCCGGCTCATGTGGCGGCGCACGTCGCCGTCGGTGATCATGCCGACGAGCCGGCCGGCCTCGTCGACGATGCCGGCGCAGCCGAAGCGCTTGCCCATCACGGCGATCAAGGCCTCCGAGACCCGGATGCCGCGGGGCACCAGCGGCATCTCCTCGCCGGCATGCATCAGCTGGGTCACGGTCTTGAGCCGGGCCGCGAGCTTGCCGCCCGGATGGAAGACCTTGAAGTCGCTGGCCGAGAAGCCGCGGCGCTCGAGCAGCGCCACCGCGAGCGCGTCGCCGAGCGCCAGCTGGATCACGCTCGACGAGGTCGGTGCGAGGTTGTGCGGGCAGGCCTCCTTCACCAGCGGCAGCGGCAGCAGGATGTCGGCGGCCTGGCCGAGCGTGCTCGCCGGATTGGAGGTCATGCCGATCAGCGTCACGGCGAAGCGCCGGGAGAAGCTGATGAGGTCGCCGAGCTCGGTGGTCTCGCCCGACCAGGACAGCGCGATGACGATGTCCTGGGAGGTGATCATGCCGAGGTCGCCGTGGCTGGCTTCGCTCGGGTGGATGAACGAGGCCGGCGTGCCGGTGGAGGCGAGCGTCGAGGCGATCTTGCGCCCGATATGGCCGCTCTTGCCGATGCCCGACACGATCACCCGGCCGGGAATGTCGTGGATCGCCGCGACGGCGGCGCCGAACCCGGCCTTCAGCTCGTGGTCGAGGGCGCGGGCCAGCGTCAGGAGCGCCTCGGCCTCGGTGCGGACGCTGCGGATGGCGGAGAAATGCGCCGCCTCGACCACCTGGCCTCCCGCGCTTCCAGGTGCACCGCTTTCCGCCGCCGCGTAGCTCCCGGCCCGGTTCGAACTCTCCATCGTGCTCCTCGACCCCGCCGCATCCCGTGTGAGGGGCGAGCCTGCCGACTCATTTGCGGCCAGAATACGGGTGGTCCCCCGCCGCGCCGGAGATTTTTCACGGCCTCCGGCGCCGCTGTGGCGCCCGCGCCTCAGGCCCTGCGCCGCGTCGTGCCGAGATAGCCCTCGACCAGGCCGGTCAGCTCGGCGGCGGTCTCGGCGACCGTATGGTCGGCGGTGTCGATCACCGCGCGGGCGCGGGCATAGAGCGGCTCGCGGCTCATCAGTACGGCGCGAATCTCCCGCAGGGCGTTGTCGCTGTCCGGCAGCCGGGCCTGGGCGAGGCCCTTGGCCGCCTGCTCGCGCACCCGGTGGATGTGCTCCTCCGGCCGCGCCTTGAGCCAGACGGTGAAGAACGCGGACAACAGCAGGTCGAAGGTGACCGGCTCGGCGACGATGCCGCCGCCGGTCGCCAGCACCATCGGGCCCGGCCGCTCGGCGAGGCGCCGGAGCGCCCCCTGCTCCAGGCGGCGATAGGTCTCCTGGCCGTAGATCGCAAAGATCTCCGCCACCGACAGGCCGTTCTCGCGCTCGATCTCGCGGTTGAGCTCGACGAAGGTCCAGCCCATCCGCTCGGCGAGGATCCGCCCGAGGGTCGACTTGCCGGCGCCGCGCAGGCCGATCAGCGCCACGCGCTGCGTCGGGCCCTCGCCCGGCGCGGCCGCGCCCGAGAGGACGCGCTTGGCCTCGGCGATCTGGTCCGCATTCGCCTTCTCCAGGAGGTCGCGCACCACCGGCCAGTCGGGCGGGCTCTCGACCGCGGCGATCAGGTCCTCGAGCCGTACGCCCATGGCGAGGGCCACCCGGCGCAGCAGGATGATCGAGACGTTGCCCTGCCCGCCTTCGAGCTGGGCGATGTAGCGCTCGGAGAGCCCCGAGGTCTGCGACAGGACCTTGCGCGACATCGCCCGCACCGCCCGCATGGTGCGGACGCGCTGGCCGAGGATCGTCAGGAACTCGGCTTCGGCGTCGCCGGCCTCCGGGCCGTCGGTGTCGGGAGAGTCGTCCGCGTCCGGGCGCGATCCGGTCTTGCTGGGCATGGCGGACCTCACCGGGGCGAAGGGGCGAAACGGCGGCCCCGATCGGACGGCGGGAGGGCGGGGCCGGTGGAAAAAGCGTGGCGGGTCATGGGATTGCTTGCACCGCGGGATCCGTCCCGCGGGGGCGGGCGCTTCGTCCGCGCGGTTCCGGGGGAGGGGCGAGACTGGTTCATACTTAAACCATGCCACGCGGCCCCGCCATGGTGCAGTGCGGCACGATGGAGCGCTCGTCCCCGACTTCGCGATCCCCCGCCGGGTCGATTGGCGGCGGAGCGGAGCCGTGTCCCGCTCCGCTGCCGGTGAGTCGGCTCAGCCGACCCGCTCGACCGCCAGCGCCACGCCCTGGCCGACGCCGACGCACATCGTCGCGAGGCCGAGCCGGCCGCCGGTCCGGCCGAGCTGGAGCGCGACGCTGCCGGCGATGCGCGCCCCCGACATGCCGAGGGGATGGCCGAGCGCGATGGCGCCGCCGTTCGGGTTCACGTGGTCGGCATCGTCGGGCAGGCCGAGGCCGCGCAGGCAGGCGAGCGCCTGCGAGGCGAAGGCCTCGTTCAGCTCGACCGCGTCGAAGTCGGACGGCGTGAGGCCGAGCCGCGCGCACAGCGTCTCGACGGCGGGAATCGGGCCGATGCCCATGATGCGCGCCGGCACGCCGGCCGAGGCGAGGCCGAGCACCCGGGCGATCGGGGTCAGGCCGTGGCGCTCGGCGGCCTCGCGGGTCGCCAGCACCAGGGCGGCGGCGCCGTCGTTGACGCCCGAGGCGTTGCCGGCGGTGACCGTGCCGTCCTTCTTCACGAAAGGCTTGAGCTTCGCCAGTCCCTCCGCGGTCGTGTCGGCCCGGGGATGCTCGTCGCGCTCGACCTTGACATGGCCGCCCTTGCGGTCGGGAATCTCGACCGCGACGATCTCGGCTGCGAAGGTGCCGTCGGCTTGCGCCCGGGTCGCCCGGGCTTGCGAGCGCAGCGCGAAGGCGTCCTGGTCGGCGCGGCCGATCTGATACTCCTCGGCGACGTTCTCGGCGGTCTCCGGCATCGAATCGACGCCGTACTGCGCCTTGAGCACCGGGTTGACGAAGCGCCAGCCGATGGTGGTGTCGTGGATCTCGGCCTGGCGCTGGAACGCGCCCTCGCTCTTGCCCATCACGAAGGGCGCCCGGGTCATCGATTCGACGCCGCCGGCCACGGCCAGGTCGATGTCGCCGGCCCGGATCGCGCGGGCCGCCGCCCCGACCGCGTCGAGGCCCGAGGCGCAGAGGCGGTTGAGGGTCAGGCCCGGCACCCGCTCGGGGTAGCCGGCCAGCAGCAGCGCCATGCGGGCGACGTTGCGGTTGTCCTCGCCGGCCTGGTTGGCGCAGCCGAGAAACACCTCCTCGACGGCGTCCTTCAGGGCCGGGTTGCGCCGCGCGAGTTCCGCCAGCGGCACGGCGGCGAGGTCGTCCGCCCGCACACGGGCCAGCGCGCCGCCGTAGCGGCCGATCGGCGTGCGCACGTAATCGCAGATGTAGACGTCCCGCGGCGCGCTCATGGCTTCTCTCCCGATCGTGGTTTCGAAAAACCGGTACGGCGATGCGCGTCTCCGATCAAGCCCGGGCGGCGTCCGCCCGTACTCCATCGCGCGACTGACAGAATGTCGCGGCGTCTTGTGCGCTGCGGTCGGAACCCCCACTGTTCCGCTCCGTGACCGGTCGTCTCTGGACATCTCTCGCGCGTTTCTGCGCGACCGCCCTTCTCGGCCTCGGCTTCGCCCTCCTGGCGATGTCGGCGGCGGATGCCGCGTCCGGCCGTCCCGAGCCGGTGCTGCGTGCCGGCCACGGCGCCTCGCCGATGGCGAGCCTGCATGCCCATTGGGTGAAGAGCCCGGCCTGCACCCTCACGGCGACCAGCGTCGACAATCCCCGCCCGGACGATGGCGGCGCGGCGAGCACGAACCTCGCCTGCCCGGCCGAGGATCCGGCGGCGGGCGCCGCCACGCCGATGCCCCCGCGCCGCCTCGGTGCCCTGGTCCAGGCCGGCGCCGCCCTGCCCGAGCGCCCGCCGAAAGCCGCCGCCTGACGGCTGGTCCGTCCGTTCCCTTGCGGAAGCGGACCCCTCGTCACATCTCCGCCTCGGAACCTTGCGAGTCTTCCGGCTCGCCGCCGCCGCAAGGCCGCAGCGCCGATGCGCGCATCCTCAAGGCTCGCCCGAGTCCCGCGAGCCCCCCGACCTTTGCCCGGACGCCCGGCGGCGCGACGCGCCCCGGCCGCTTCCCCATCGCGCAGGAAAGACCGACCCGTGATCCAACGCCGCCGCATCCTCCTTGGAGCGACCGCCCTCGTCCTCGGGCTCGCCGCCTGCAAGCCGGCCCAGCAGGCCGCCGCCCCCGCGGCCCCGGCCGCCCCGCCGGAAGTCTCGATCGTGACGGTCAAGCACCAGCCGATTCCCTACGAGCGCGACCTGCCGGGCCGCGCCGCACCGACGCGGATCGCCGAGGTCCGGGCGCGGGTCGCCGGCCTCGTCACCAAGCGCACCTTCGAGCAGGGCAGCCAGGTCAAGGAGGGCGATATCCTCTACAAGATCGACCCGATGCCGTTCCGGGCCGATCTCGCCAGCGCCGAGGCGGCGCTCGCCAAGGCCGAGGCCGCCCTGGTGCTGACCCGCCAGCAGGCCGAGCGCCTGGAGACCCTGCTGTCGCGCCAGACCGCGAGCCAGGCCCAGTACGACGCCGCCTTCGCGGCCCAGAAGCAGGCCGAGGCCGAGGTTGCCGGCGCCAAGGCCGCCCGCGACCGGGCCCAGCTCAACCTCGGCTACACGGACGTGCGCGCGCCGATCTCCGGCCGCATCGGCCGGGCGCTGGTGACGGAAGGGGCGCTGGTGGAGCAGGGCGGCGCCAGCAACCTGGCGACGATCCAGCAACTCGACCCGATCTACGTCGACATCACCCAGTCGGTCGGCGAATTGAACAAGCTGCGTCGGGATCTCGCCAGCGGCGAACTCGATCGCCTCGCCGCCGATGTCGCGAGCGTGCGGGTCATCATGGATGACGGCTCGCTCTACCCCGAGCCCGGCCGCCTGCTGTTCTCCGACGTGACCGCCGATCCGAGCACCGGCCAGGTGACCTTGCGCGCCGTGGTGCCGAACCCCCACGGCGAGCTCTTCCCCGGCATGTATGTCCGCGCCCGGATCAAGCAGGGCATCGATTCCGACGCCATCGCGGTGCCGCAGCAGGCGGTGCACCGCTCCAACGACGGCCGCGCCCAGGTCTGGCTCGTCGGGCCGGACCAGAAGGTGGTGCTCCAGCCGGTCGAGGTCGGTCCGGTGGTCGAGGGCCAGTGGGTGATCCGCGACGGGCTCAAGGAGGGCGACCGGGTCGTCGCCGAGGGCTTCCAGAAGATCGTCGCCGGCACCCAGGTCGCGGCGGTGCCGTTCGAGACCACTACGGTGGCGTCGGCGGGCTCGCACCCCGCCCCCGCCTCGACCGAACAGCGCTGAGGAGGACACCCCCTTGGCGAGCTTCTTCATCGACCGGCCGATCTTCGCCTGGGTCGTCGCGCTGTTCATCTGTCTGGGCGGCGTGCTCACGATCCCGATGCTGCCGGTGGCGCAGTACCCGATCATCGCGCCGCCCTCGATCGCCCTCTCCACCGCCTTCCCGGGCGCCTCGGTGGAGGACCTCTATACCGGCACGACGCGGCTCATCGAGGACGAGCTGAACGGCGCGGCCAACATCCAGAGCTTCGAATCGGCGAGCGATTCGTTCGGCGTCGTCGAGATCACCGCCAACTTCGAGCCCGGCACCGATCCGGGCTATGCCGGCGTCGAGGTGCAGAACCGCCTCAAGCGCGTCGAGGCGCGGCTTCCGGCGGAGGTGCGCCAGCAGGGCATCCTGGTCGAGGAGGCCTCGGCCGCGACGCTGAACATCATCACCCTGGTCTCCAAGGACGGGTCGATGGACGAGGTCGCCCTCGGCGACTTCCTGATCCGCAACGTCATCAACGAGATCCGCCGCATCCCGGGCGTCGGACGCGCCACCCTGTACTCGACCGAGCGCAGCTTGCGGGTCTGGATCGATCCCGACAAGCTGCGCGGCCTGTCGCTCAACGCCGCCGACGTGACCCAGGCGATCACGCGCCAGAACGTCCAGATCGCGTCCGGCGCCGTCGGCGCCCAGCCGAGCCCGGAGACCAACGCGGTCAACTATCCCATCACCGTCAAGGGCCAGATGCGGGCGCCCGAGGAATTCGGCGCGGTGGTCTTGCGGGCCAATCCCGACGGCTCGACCGTGCGCCTGCGCGACGTCGCCCGGATCGAGCTCGGCGGCGAGGACTACAAGTTCACCACCCGCCTCAATGGCGGGCCTGCCGCCGGCATCTCGGTGACGCTGGCGCCGGACGGCAACGCGCTTGACACCGCCAAGGCCATCCGCGCCAAGATGGTCGAGCTGTCCCAGTTCTTCCCCGACACGGTGAAGTGGGACATTCCCTACGACATCACGCCCGCCGTCGAGGCCTCGATCGAGAAGGTGCTTCACACCCTCGTCGAGGCGGTGGTGCTGGTGTTCATCGTGATGTTCCTGTTCCTCCAGAACATCCGCTACACCCTGATTCCGACAATCGTGGTGCCGATCGCGCTTCTCGGCACCTGCACGATCATGCTGCTCGCCGGTTTCTCGATCAACGTGCTCACCATGTTCGGCATGGTGCTGGCGATCGGCATCCTGGTCGACGATGCGATCGTCGTCGTCGAGAACGTCGAGCGGATCATGTCCGAGGAGGGCCTGTCGCCCAAGGAGGCGACCCGCAAGGCGATGCGCCAGATCACCGGCGCGATCATCGGCATCACGCTGGTGCTCGTCGCGGTGTTCATCCCGATGGCGTTCTTCCCCGGCTCGGTCGGCATCATCTACCGCCAGTTCTCGATCGCGATGGTGACCTCGATCGCCTTCTCGGCCTTCCTGGCCTTGTCGCTGACGCCTGCGCTCTGCGCCACCCTGCTGAAGCCCGTCGAGGCCGGGCACGGCCACGCCAAGAAGGGTTTCTTCGGCTGGTTCAACCGGATCGTCGACCGCGAGACCGCCCGCTACGGCCGCGGCGTCGCCTGGGCGGTGAAGAAGTCCGGCCGGATGATGGTGGTCTACCTGATCCTGGTCGCGGGCGTGGCCTACGCCTTCGTGCGCCTGCCCGAGGGCTTCCTGCCGGTCGAGGACCAGGGCTTCTTCACCGTCGACATCCAGACCCCGCCGGGCTCCTCGTTCAACCGCACGCTCGCCGCGGTGAAGAAGACCGAGGAGCACCTGCTGGCCCAGCCGGGCGTGGCGACCGTGACGATCGTCAACGGCTTCTCGTTCTCCGGCCAGGGCCAGATGACCTCGCAGGCCTTCGTGACGCTCAAGCCCTGGTCGGAGCGCGGCAAGGACCAGTCGGCGGCGGCGCTCGTCGCCGGGACCAACAAGGCGATGGCAGGCTACCGCGACGCGGTGATCCAGGCGCTGGAGCCGCCGCCGATCGACAACCTCGGCAACGCCTCGGGCTTCAGTTTCCGCCTCCAGGACCGGGCCCAGAAGGGCTACTCGGCCCTGATGGCGGCGCAGGAGCAGTTGCTGGCGATCGCCCGCAAGAGCCCGATCCTCAAGAACGTCTACGTCGAGGGCCTGCCGCCCGCGCCGCAGGCGGAACTGGTGATCGACCGTGAGAAGGCGGCGGCCCTCGGCGTCAACTTCTCCGACATCAACGACACCATCCAGGTCAATCTCGGCTCGGTCTACACCAACGACTTCCCCAACCGGGGCAAGATGCAGCGGGTGATCGTCCAGGCCGAGGATAACCAGCGCCTCAACGCCACCGACCTCTTGAATTACGGCGTCAAGAACCAGCAGGGCACGATGGTGCCGATGTCGTCCTTCGCCAGCCTGAAGTGGAGCGTCGGCCCGGCCCAGATCATCGGCTTCAACGGCTACCAGTCGGTCCGCATCACCGGCGAGCCGGCGGCGGGCTTCACCTCGGGCGAGGCGATCGCCGAGATGGAGCGGCTGATGACCGAGCTGCCGAAGGGCTTCGGCTATACCTGGACCGGGCAGTCGCTCCAGGAAAAGCAGGCGGGTTCGCAGGCGACCCTGCTGCTGGCGCTGTCGGTGCTGATCGTGTTCCTGTGTCTCGCGGCACTCTACGAGAGCTGGTCGATCCCGCTCGCGGTGATGCTGGTCATCCCGCTCGGCGTGATCGGCTCGGTCGCCGGCGTGCTCATCCGGGACATGCCCAACGACGTGTACTTCAAGATCGGCCTCATCACGATCATCGGCCTGTCGGCCAAGAACGCGATCCTGATCATCGAGTTCGCCCGTGAACTCTGGAAGCCCGGCACCAAGCTGGTGCCGGCCACGGTCGAGGCCTCGCGCCTGCGCTTCCGGCCGATCGTGATGACCTCGCTCGCCTTCATCTTCGGCGTCGTGCCGCTCGCCATCGCGACCGGCGCGGCCTCGAAGAGCCAGCAGGCGATCGGCACCGGCGTGATGGGCGGGATGATCTCCGCCACCGTGCTGGCGGTGATCCTGGTCCCGGTCTTCTTCGTCGTCGCGATGCGGTTCTTCCAGAGGAAGCGCGTGCGGGACGAGAACCTCGACGCGGCGCCGGAGGCGGTGCACGCGCCGGAACCGGCGCGGGAGCACGCCCACGGGCATTGAGGTGAAGGGCGCGGGCTAGGCGGTGTGGACTCTTGGGGTTCCCCTGAGCGGTGAAGAGTGATTCAAGGCTGCTTTTTGGAGGGGCGCCTTGGGAGTTCTGGACCGTCTTGTTCTCGCCGATGCCCAGTGGGAGCGGCTGGCTCCTCTGATCATCGGCCGGCCGGATCAACGCGGCTCGACCGGGCGTGACAACCGGATGTTCGTGGAGGGCGTGCTCTGGATTGTGCGCACCGGCGCGCCGTGGCGCGACCTGCCCGAGGTGTTCGGCGACTGGAACAGCGTGTTCCGCCGCTTCAGTCGCTGGAGCCAGAAAGGCGTGTGGTGGCGCATCTTCGAGGCGATGGCCGATGATCCTGACTTCGAGTACCTGATCGTCGACTCCACGATCGTGCGCGCTCACCAACATGCGGCGGGCGCGAAAAAAGGGGGTCTGATGATCCACCCGATCAGGCGCTGGGCCGGTCCCGCGGCGGCCTGAGCACCAAGATCCACCTCGTCGTACGCGGCCTTGGCTGTCCGGTCCGGTTTGCCCTCACGGCGGGCCAGAAGGGCGATGCGCCCCAGGCCGAGGCGCTGCTGGCGGATCTCCCCGCTGCGGTGGTCCTGGCTGATGCGGCCTACGACAGTAATCGGCTGCGCGAGGCGATTGCCGGCAAGGGCGCGACGGCCGTGATCCCGAACAATCCCTCACGCGCCAAGAAGTACGAACTCGACACGGCACTCTATACCGAGAGGCACCTGATTGAATGCTGCTTCTCCAAGCTCAAACAGTTCCGGCGTGTCGCCACACGCTACGAGAAGACAGCTCGCAACTACGCCGCCGTGGTCACTATCGCCGCTATCGTACTATGGCTCAGGTAACTGTCCACACCGCCTAGAGCATTTTCCGACGAAGTGGAAACCGGTTCGTCGCAGAAAATGCGGCATAACAAGGACTTAGAGAGCTTCGCGATTGCGCCGCGATCGTGAAGCGCTCTAAGGCCCGCGCCCTTGGCTGTTGGTCGGCCTCGCTTCGGGACTGGCTTGATGCTCTATTGCGGGCAACAGGCCGGCGCCCGATCGATCGGCGCGGTACACCGACGGGAGTGAACCGATGCGCCGCCTCGCCCTTGCTGTCCTCGTCCTGATGGCAGGCCCGGCCGCCGCCGAGCAGGACATGCTGCTCGGCGCCGACATGGCCTCCCCGGCGATGACGAAGGCCGAGATGAGCCGGGCCGACATCGAGGCGCTGATCGCCAGGGGTGGGCCGGTCGATCTCTCGGGCAAGGCTCTGTCCGGCCTCGACCTCTCCGGCCTCGACCTGCACGGCGCCAACCTGCGCACCGCGCGCCTGAACAAGGCCAGCTTGCGCGGCACCGACCTCACTGGTGCCAACCTCGAGCAATCCTGGTTCCTGAAGGCGGATCTCTCCGGCGCCAAGCTCGCGGGCGCGCGGATGTTCGGCATCATGGCGCGCGACGCGAATTTCAGCGGCGCCGATCTCAGCCAGGCGATCCCGATCGGCGATTTCCGGAACGCCAACCTGAGCGGGGCGAACCTCGCCGGCCTGAAGGGCGGGGCCGACCTCAAGAACCAGTCGATGGGCCTGATGCGGACGGTGTTTACCTCGGTGAACCTCACCGGCGCCACCCTGCGCGGCGCCGATCTCGGCCGCGCCCGGCTCGACTATGCCGATCTGCGCGGCGCCGACCTCACCGACGCGGTGCTGACGGGGGCCGATCTGTCGGGGGCGAACCTGACCGGCGCGAATGTGGCGGGGGCGGAGTTCAAGAATGCCGACGTGGCGGGCGCGCGGCTCGTCGATCTGAAGGGCGAGGATCGGGCCAGGGACTGGGCGGCGCGGGTGAATGCGGAGCGGGCGATCACGCGGGCGAGCCGGTAACCTCGATATTGGCCGCCGCCATGCGCCGCGACATAAGAAGCGGCGGCCGACCCGCTCGGCCGCGACGAGAGGATGTTTTAGCCATGCGCCGCACCCGCGCCCTCTGGGCCGCCTGCCTGCTCCTCCTCGCGGCCCCGGCCTCGGCCGCCGAACCCACCACGGTCTTTGCCGCGGCGAGCCTGAAGAACGCCCTCGACGAGGCCGGCAAGGCCTTCGCGGCGGAGAGCGGCATCCCGGTGCGGGCGAGCTACGCCGCCTCCTCGGCGCTGGCGCGCCAGATCGAGCAGGGCGCGCCGGCCGATCTCTTCGCCTCGGCCGATCTCGAATGGATGGACTACCTCGCCGCCCGCAAGCTGATCCGGCCCGAGACCCGGGTGAACCTGCTGGCCAACCGCCTGGTGGTGGTTGCGCCCAAGGATGCCAGGGTGACCGAGGCGACGTTCACGCCGGACTGGTTTTCCCGGACGCTCGGTCCCGACGGGCGGCTCGCCACCGGCGAGGTCAACTCGGTGCCGATCGGCAAATACGCCAAGGCGGCGTTCGAGACACTGGGCCTGTGGGCGCAGGTGCAGCCGCGGCTCGCCCAGGCCGACAACGTGCGGGCGGCTTTGGCGCTGGTCTCCCGCGGCGAGGCGCCGCTTGGCGTCGTCTACGAGAGCGACGCGAGGTCGGATCCGGGCGTGAAGGTGGTGGGGGTCTTTCCCGAAGGCAGCCACCCGCCGGTGGTCTATCCGTTCGCGGTCACGGCCGAGGCGAAGGGCGACGGTGGCGCGCGCTTCCTCGCCTATCTGCGGAGCAAGGCCGCAAGGCGCTTCTTCGAGGCGCAGGGCTTCACGATGATCGGGGAGGGGGCGTCGCAATGACGATTCCACACCTCAGGGCCTGTCCGATCGGCGAGGCTCGCCACGCATGCGTCTCTTTCTCCCCATTCGCGACCTCATCCTGAGGTGCGACTGAAAGGAGCCTCGAAGGAGGGCTCCAGTTCGCTCAAAGATTTCTGGAGCCCTCCTTCGAGGTCAGTCGATCGATGATCGACTGAGAGCCTGTTTGACGTGAAGGGTAATTTCTTCCCATTCTCGACCTCATCCTGAGGTGTCAGTCCATCAACGATGGACTGACCTCGAAGGAGGCCTCCAGAAGCCTGCGCGATCCCTGGAGCCCTCCTTCGAGGTCAGCCGATCTTCGATCGGCTAACACCTCAGGATGAGGTTGTGGGCTGGAAGAAGAAGTCCTCTGCAGCAGTCACATCATAATCAAACAAGCTCTGACACCTCAGGATGAGGTGGAGGATGGGAGATCTCGGACTTTATCCAAGTTTCTGCGGACAAAGCCGATTGAACGGCGCCCTCACGCCAGCTGAAACCCGAAGGCGAGGGGGTCGCGCTCGTCGACCAGGATGGTGTTGTGCCCGATCACCCGGGCCCAGCCGCCGATGCTCGGGCGGATGGCGGCGCGCCCGCCGACCTCCGCCTGGCTCTCGACTCGGCCGTGGAACAGCGTGCCGATGATGCTCTCGTGCACGAAGTCGTCGCCGACCTTGAGCAGGCCCTTGGCGACGCGCTGTGCCATCCGGGCCGAGGTGCCGGTGCCGCAGGGCGAGCGGTCGATGCCTTTGTCGCCGTAGAACACGGCGTTGCGGGCGTGCGCCTCCGGGTGCTTCGGGCGGTCGGCCCACATGACGTGGCTCAGGCCCTGGATGCGCGGATCCTCCGGGTGGACCGGGGCGACGGCCCGGTGCACCGCCTCGCGCACCAGCGGGCTCAGGGTCAGGATCTCGGCGGAGGTCATGCCGTCGAGGCCGGCCCAGCCGGGCTGCGGCTCGACGATGGCGTAGAAGTTGCCGCCATAGGACACGTCGACGGTGAGCGGCCCGAGCCCCGGCACCTCGACCCGGACATCGGCGGCGTGCAGGTAGCTCGGGATGTTGTAGAGCCGGACCTCGTCGATGAAGCGGCCGTTGCGGCGATACTCGACCTCGACCTTGCCGGCCGGGACTTCGAGCGACAGGTGCCCCTCGACGCGCGGCACCACGAAGCCCTGCTCCAGGGCCACCGTGACGGTGCCGATGGTGCCGTGGCCGCACATCGGCAGGCAGCCCGAGACCTCTATGAACAGCACGCCGAGTTCGCAATCCTCCCGCGACGGCGGATAGAGGATCGAGCCCGACATCGCGTCGTGGCCGCGCGGCTCGAACATCAGGGCCCGGCGCACCCAGTCGTGCTCGGCGACGAAGATCTGCCGCTTCTCGCCCATGGACACGTTGGGCAGGACCGGGCCGCCGCCGGCGACCACCCGCACCGGGTTGCCGCAGGTATGGGCGTCGACGCAGAGGAAGGTGTGCGGGTGCATGGCGCGGGCGGTCTCCGGGAGAGGCGCGGACGCCCCCTTCGTCGCAGAATTCGCCGCGCCGTCAACGCGGCACGGCCACGGTCGAGGACCGCACTCTCATCCCGGCCCGGCGCCGGGCCAGATGACGCACAGGCAGAGACACGACCCAGGGCAACCCGGCGGCGTCTCGCGACGTTCTCGGGATCATGGCGCGGCCCCGTGGCGGGCCCGCTCGGCTGCGGCCTGGAAAGCTGCCCGATCGCGACGCGGTCGGATGCCGATCCAGGCCCTGGAGTTTGCCGCATCGTCCGACCGGCCGGTCTCCGCGTCGTCGGGCGGTGCCCCCAGAGAGGAGGTTGCCGATGATGGACAATATCGTTCAGGGTTTCACGCAGTTCCGCGAGCAGGTGTTTCCGAGCCAGCGTTCCGTCTATCAGCGCCTCGTCCATGACGGCCAGAAGCCGAAGGCCCTGGTGATCTCCTGCGCCGATTCCCGCGTCGTGCCGGAGCTGATCACCCAGGCGGGCCCGGGCGAATTGTTCGTCACCCGCAACGTCGGCAACATCGTGCCGCCCTTCGCCACCATGCTGGGCGGCGTGACCGCGGCGGTCGAGTACGCCGTGATGGCGCTCGGCGTGCGCGACATCGTGATCTGCGGCCACTCCGATTGCGGCGCCATGAAGGGCCTGCTCACCCCGGGCCTCGCGGAAAAAATGCCGAATGTCGGCGCCTGGCTGCGCCATGGCGAGGCGGCCCGCAAGATCGTCTGCGACGCCTATCCGGACGATATCGACGACAAGCGCCGCCTGCACGCCCTGGCGATGGAGAACGTGCTGGTGCAGCTCAACCACCTGCGCACCCACCCGGCGGTGGCGAGCGCCCTCGCCGCCGGCCAGCTCACCCTGCACGGCTGGCTGTTCGAGATCGAGACCGGCCACCTCCTGGTCTATGACGGTGAGGCCGGGCGCTTCGTGGTCCTGGCCGAGGAGGACGATCTGCCGGTGGCCGAGTCCTCGGCCGCGCCGCGGCTCGCCGCCGCCGGCGTCGGGACGCCCGAGGTCCGGGCGGCCGAGTAGAGCTTCGATTGACAGGCGAGGCGCGGCGGGAGAGGAACCCGGCATGGCCGATTTCCGACCCGACCGCTCCCGCGACGCCGCCTTCGCGTGGATCGCCGCCGCCGCCACCCTGGCGACGATCCTCGTGGCCCATGTCGCGCCGGCCCGCGGGCCTGCGCCGCACCCCGTCGCCGTGTCGCCGGCCGAGGATCCCGGCTGCCGCGAATGGACCGATTCGTGCCGCGTGTGCACCCGCGGTGCCGACGGGGTCCATTGCTCGACGCCCGGCTTCGCCTGCCAGCGCGAGGCCCTGCGCTGCACCGGTCGCTGACGCTCCGGCACGGCATCGACCTCGGTTCGTGGGGTCGGCTCCGTGGGCTCGGCTCCGTCGGCTCGGCGCCGGCCAACCGGTCAGGCAACTTTGGCGACCTCCGTCATCGACGGTCGCGTCCCGACGGGATCTCCGATCTCCGCCAGGGCATAGCCGTTCCGCCCCCGGCTCTTGGCCCGGTAGAGCGCCTGGTCGGCCGCCGTAAACAGCGCGGGCCGGGACCGGGCGGCGCCCACGTCCTTCAGCGCGACCCCGATGCTGACCGTGACGACCCCCGTCCCATCCGGGCGGCCGGGATGGGGGATGGCCAGCGCCTCGACGGCGCGCACCAGGGCGGCGGCGCACCGGGCCGCCTCCGGCGCCCCGGCATCCCGCAGCACGACGGTGAATTCCTCGCCGCCGAAGCGGGCGGCCAGGATCTCGGGCCACATCCCGGTTTCCGGCACGAAGGTGGCGAACAGGGCCGCCACCCGGCGCAGGCAGGCATCGCCCTCCGGATGCCCCAACGTGTCGTTGAACGGCTTGAAGTGATCGATGTCGATCATCATCAGGGCGACGGCGCGCTCGTCGCCGAGCCAGTCCTGCACGCGCTCGTCGAGGGCGCGGCGGTTGGGCAGGCCGGTGAGGGCATCGGTATGCGACAGGCTCTGATAGCGCTCGCGCTCGGACTCCGCCGCCTCGGAGGCGGTTCGCGCGGCCAGCGTCCGGAGATATTCGCGGCATCGTTGCCGCTCCATCCGGTAATTGGCGTAGAGCGCGAACGTGCCGCCGGTGACGAACTGCACCGACAGGCCGAGCCGCAGGTTCGGATCGAGGCCCGACTTGGTGGCGAGGGCCAGCATCGCGCCGACGAAGGCCAGGCCGGTGAAGGCGAGGGCGTGCCGGAAGCGCAGGGCCAGCAGCATGTTCCCGAAGACGATCGCCAGGACCGACGTGTGGAACGTGTAGCTGCCGAGCGGGGCCGTCGTCAGCCAGAACAGCAGGATCGGCACCGCGGCGGCTCCGATCATCCCGAGAAGGGCGAGCCCTTCGCGCCGGGCCGGCCCGACGCGCCGGATCAGCCAGGCCAGCACGAGGGAGACCGGCGTGATCACCAGCAGGTGGCAGACGACGCTCAGCGCGAAGAGATCGGGCGTCAGCCACAGGTTGGTGAGGTTGTCGACGTTGTAGATGACGACGCCGAACAGGACGATCTGGCACAAGGCGACGGCACGCTCCCGGCCATGCTCCGCTTCGTACCGCGCGTCCGTGTGCGGATCGAAGCGCAGCAGCCCGTCCAGGCGGCCGGTCTCGTCGGGCGGTGCGGGACATCCGGCGGCCAAGGTCGAACCCTCCTATGCCGCGTCTGCCACAGCGCCTCCTGTCCTTAGGTGAGGATGGCCTACCCGTTCCTTAACGTTGCGACACGGTAAATCCGGGCGCGTCTTCGATACCAGTATTGTCGTACTAATCCGTCAGTCCGGGCGGGGCCGAGGCGGCGATGCGCCGCCCCTCGCGACCGGGCGCGCCGCCGGGCGTCATCCGCCCTCGCGGCCATAGACGTCCTCGATGCGGATGATGTCGTCCTCGCCGGTATAGCTGCCGACCTGGACCTCGATCAGCTCGAGCGGGATCTTGCCCGGATTGGCCAGCCGGTGCACGCAGCCGATCGGCAGGTAGGCCGCCTCGTTCTCGTGCACGAGGCGCACGACCCCGTCGACCGTGACCTCGGCGGTGCCGCGCACCACCACCCAGTGCTCGGCGCGGTGATGGTGCTTCTGCAGCGACAGCCGGCCGCCCGGCTTCACGGTGATCCGCTTCACCTGGAAGCGCGACCCGATGTCGATGCGCTGGTAGGAGCCCCAGGGCCGGTACATCAGCCGGTGGGCATCCGCCTCCGGCTCAGCCCGACGCCGCAGGGCCTCGACCAGGCCCTTCACCTCCGCCCCGGCGCTGCGGTTCGTCACCAGCACCGCGTCGTCGGTCGTCACCACCACCACGTCGTCGAGGCCGACCACCGTGGTCAGGATCTCGCCCGAGGCGTGGACCAGGCTGTTGCGGGTGTCCCGCACCGCGACCCTTCCGCGGAGCGCATTGCCGTCGGCGTCCCGGGGCGAGACCTCCCACAGGGCGCCCCAGGTGCCGATATCCGACCACGGGAAGCTCACCGGCAGCACGCCGGCCCGGGCGGTCCGCTCCATCACCGCGTAATCGATCGAGATCTGCGGCGCGCGGGCGAACGCCTCCTCGCCGAGGCGCACGAAGTCGAGGTCGCGGGTGGCGGTCTCGAACGCCGCCTTCGCCGCCGCGAGCACCGCCGGGGCCTGGGCCGCGAGCTCGTCCAGCATCACGTCGGCGCGGAACAGGAAGTAGCCGCCGTTCCACAGGGCGCCCTCGGCGATCAGGCCGGCGGCGCGGGCGGCGTCCGGCTTCTCCAGGAACCGCTCGACGACCCGCGCGCCGTCCGCGCCGGCCTCGCCCGGGAGGGAGGCGCCCGGCTGGATGTAGCCGTAGGCGGTGGCCGGCTGCGTCGGCGCGATGCCGAGCGTCATGATGTGCCCGGCCCGGGCCCCGGCCCGGGCGGCCCGGGCGGCCGCGACGAAGGCCGCGTCGTCCCCGACCGCGTGGTCGGCGGCGAGGATCAGCACCAGGCCTTGCGGATCGCGGGCGGCGGCGTGGAGCGCCGCGACGGCGACCGCCGGGGCGGAATCGCGCCGGCACGGTTCGAGCAGGATGTCGGCGGCGACGCCGCCCTGCGCGAGCTGCTCGGCGACGAGGAAGCGGGCGTCGTTGGCGGTGATGACCGCCGGGCGGGCGAAGGTGGCGGGGTCGGAGAGCCGCGCGGCGGTGGCCTGGAACGACGAGCGCCCGGACTCGGCGAGCGGGATGAACTGCTTGGGGAAGCTCTCCCGGGAGGCCGGCCATAGCCGCGTCCCCGATCCGCCGCACAGGATCACCGGGTGGATCAGGTCGCCAGCATCGGACATGGTCGGGCTCCGGGCCGTGAACGGCCGAGGGGGACGGCTCGAAAAACAGGGGCTTCGCGGCCGATGGCCGTGCGGATCTCGGGAGACCGGGCAGGCCGCCGCGCGCGAGGCCGGATCAGGTTGCGGAGTTTGCCACGCCGATCAAGCGACTCGAAAGGGGAGGGGCCCGCCACTTCCGGCCGTCCCGCCGGAAAGTCGCGCCGCATGGTTTCGCGGACGCGAATGCCGCGCCTCCGCTGGCGGAGGAGTGCCGCATCGCTGCCATGCCCCCGCGCGCCTTGCGGGTGCGGCGGGCCTGCGTCACTCCTCGGCGCCGTTGCCGGCCGCCTTCCCGCGAGAGCCGGCCCCTCGGGATGACCATGGCGAGCAGCGCGAGCGGCGGGGCGACCAAGCCCGAGACGATCCGGCCCGAATCCGGCTGGGCCGGGCCCGGCTTCGTCGAGTTCGTCGCCCTGATGGCCCTGATGATGGGCCTGACCGCGGTCACCATCGACAGCTTCCTGCCGGCCTTCCCGGCGATCCAGCGCGACTTCGCGATCCAGGACCCCAACCGGCTGCAGCTCCTGGTCTACGTCTACATGCTGGGCTTCGGGACCGCCCAGCTCGTCTACGGCCCGGTCTCGGACGGGACCGGGCGGCGCCCGGCCCTGATCGCCGGCATCGGCATCTACCTCGCCGGCAGCGTGCTCGCCATGCTGGCGCCGAGCTTCGAGGTGCTGCTGCTGGCCCGCGCGATCCAGGGCGTCGGGGGAGCGGCGGGCCGCGTCCTCGCGGTGGCGATCGTGCGCGACCGCTACGAGGGCCGCGACATGGCCCGGGTGATGTCGTTCTGCATGATGGTCTTCCTCATCGTGCCGATTCTTGCCCCCTCGCTCGGCAGCCTCGTCCTGTTCGCCGGCAGCTGGCGGATGATCTTCGGCCTGATGCTGGCGCTGGCGCTCGTCACCCTGGCGTGGTTCGGCACGCGCCTGCCCGAGACCCTGCATCCGGCCTTCCGCCGGCCGGTCTCGGCCCGGGCGATCGGATCGGGCATCGCCGTCACGGTGCGGACCCGGGCTTCCCTCGGCTACGCCACCGCGCTCGGCCTCACCACCGGCTGCATCATGGGCTATGTCGGCTCGGCGCAGGCCGTCTTCGATACCGGCCTCTACCATCTCGGGCCCCTGTTCCCGGTCGCCTTCGCGCTGATCGCCGGGGCGATGGGTGTCGCGACGCTGATCAATGCCCGCCTCGTGCGCCGCCTCGGCATGCGGCGGCTGGCCCATGGCGGCACGCTCGGGCTGTTCCTCGCCGCCTGCCTGCAACTCGCGCTGGTCCTGGCCTTCGCCGGGACGCCGCCGCTCTGGCTGCTGATCGTCACCCTGGCGGCGTGCCAGTTCCTGATGAGCTTCGCGATGCCGAACTTCAACGCCCTGGCGATGGAGCCGCTCGCGGCGATCGCCGGGACCGCCTCGTCGTTCATCGGCTTCTACACCACGCTGCTGGCGGCCTTCTGCGGCCTCCTCGTCGGCCAGTCCTTCGACGGGACCGTGACGCCGCTGGCGCTCGGCTATTGCGCCCTGAGCGGGCTGTCCCTCGCCACCGTGCTGTGGACCGAGCGCGGCCGGCTGTTCTGAGCGGACTGGCGTCGGCAGGCCGACGCTTCGCCCGTTCAGGCTCTTGCCGTGTCGCAGATTTTCGGCGCCGAACCGGTAACCACTTCGGCGAAATCCGCGGAGGTGCGGGGTCCGGTAGAACCCCCTTAACCGGTCCCGCGCCACCGTCCGCCCATTCGACGAGGGGCTCGGGATGGCTGCGCGCAACGACGGAATCCTGCTCGCCGGGCGGCTCCTGCTCGCCTCCGCCCTGCTGCCGGCGGCGATCGGGCGGGCGCTCAACCCCTCGGGCTTCGCCTTGACGCTGGCGGCGACCGGGATGCCCTACCCGAACGCCGTCGCGACGGCCTCGGTGGTGATCGGGATCTTCGGCCCGCTCCTCCTCGCGCTCGGGCTGCTGCCGCGCCTCGTCGGCCTCGGCCTCGCGCTCCACGCGGTGGTGGCGGGCTTGCTGCTGCACCGGTTCTGGGAGTTCTCCGGCGCCGTCGCCCGGGTCGAGCAGGAACTCTTTCTCGCCCAGCTCGGCCTTGCCGCGGGCTTCGTGCTCTACGCCGTGACCGGTCCGGGCGGCTGGAGCTGGCAGGGCTGGTGGCACGGGGGCGAGCGCGGCACGGCGCCGGCGGCCAGGGTCCCGGCCCCCAAGGACTCTGCCCCCAAGGACTCGGCCCCCAAGGACTCGGCCTCGAAACCGCCCCGCAAGCGGGCCGCCGCGCCCCGCGGGCCCCGCCCGGCCAAGGCCGCGGCCTGACGGCGCGTGGGAGCGAGGAACTGGCGGCGGCGGTCAGGCCGACAGCCGCCGCTCCTCGGCGAGGTGTGCATCGGCGTAGCGGCCGGAGATGTCGCAGGCGACCCCGATCAGCCGGGTGCGGCCGTCGGAGGACGTCATCAGGCTGCCGCGGGCCGAGATCCAGCGCACGCCGTCCTCGTGGGCGATGCGGTACTGCGCGTCGTAGGTGCCCTCGCCCCGCAGGGCGGGTTCGAGACTGGCGAGGACGATGGGGAGGTCCTCCGGCAACACCATCGCCAGGAACAGCTCGTCGAGCGATCCCTTCGTCACGCCCATCAGGCTGGTGCCGAAATCCGAGCAGGTGACCTCCCGGGTCGCCAGGTCGATGTCCCAGGTCATCATCCCGGCCGCCGAGATGGCGAGGCGAAGCCGCTCCTCGCTGGTGCGCAGGGCCTCGGCGGCGCGGACCTGCTCGTCGATATCGGCCATGGTGCCGACCCATTCGCGGATCGTTCCCTCGGCGCTCTCGAGCGGGACCGCGCGGCCGAGCATCCAGCGATACTCCCCGTTCCGGTGGCGCACCCGATAGGTGGCGTCCAGCGGCGTGCCGCTCTGGCAGCAGGCCCGCCACAGGGCCTCGACCGCGGCGCGGTCGTCCGGATGCAGGGCGGCGAGCCAGCCGAAACCCTGCAACTCGGCATCGCCGAGGCCGGTCCGTGCGCTCAGGCCGAAGGTCTGGATCAGGCTGCCGTCCGGGCCGGAGCGCCACTCCACCGCCGCGCTCGCCTCCACCAGGGCGCGGTAGCGCTGCTCGCTCTCCTGCCTGCCGTCCTCCGCCTCCTGCCGACTGGCCGGCACGGGCGATCCCTGGGCCGGGGCGACCTGCCGGAAGCTCGGCTCGTAGCGGCCCAGCGGCAGGTCGATGCGCACCTCGAGCGGGCAGGCGGCATCGGCATAGATCTGCTGCAACACCTGGCGCAGGCGCCGGGCCTCGACCCGCACGATCGCATCCGTCGCCGGATCGAAGCTGCTCGAGCGGCCGAGGGCATCGGTCGCGATGGTGTAGGACTTGAGCAGGCTGCCGCGTCCCGCCAGGCTCTCGCGCACGACATAGGCCAGGAAGGCGGAGAGCTGGGGCGACTTCTTCAAGGGCGGCAGGTTGAGCAGAGCGTCCAGGGTCGCGCTGATGGTCTCCGTTCCAATCGCTTCCCGATCCATCACTCGTTCCCGTCGCGTTCCGTCGCGCGGGTGCACGCCATCACGCCGCGTTCGCACAACCTGCCGGCGAAGCGATCAGTTGTCGTCGCCTCCCCAACACATGGTGAAGGCATACAAAAGCACGCTCCAGTGTCAAGATCAAAACCATTCTAAGAAGCTAACCCAAGGGCAGTATCGGCGAAGAGCGCCGGCGCTATTGGGGGAGGTCGAGGCCGGGGCAGCGCCGATTCGGGAGGTCAAGAGCGAGCATTCGACGAAAGGTCAATGCGCCCAAATCGCAGCACCGCCGATGATATAGTGTTGCAAAGCTCCGGCCCGCAGGTCTTTTCCGGATCGGCATGGCGTGCGGGCCGGCCGGGATCAATCCGCCAGCAGACGTGCGCCGACCACCGCCGCCGCGGCCCGGTTCTGCACCCCGAGGCTGCGTAGCAGCGCCGCCATGTGGACCTTGACGGTGCCTTCGCCGAGCTGGAGCCGCCGGGCGATCTCTTTGTTCGACCGGCCTTCGACCAGGAGGGCGAGCACGTCGCGCTGGCGCGGCGTCAGGTCGGGAATGCGGAGCTGGCGCCCGTCCTGCCGTCCCTCGAACCGTCCGTCCGGTCGTCCGTCGAAGGCGGGGCCCCGTGCCTCGAGCGCCGGGCGCGGGCCCGCCCCGTCGAGCACCGCCAGGGAGGCCGGCACGAAGATCTGGCCCTCGAGGACCATGCCCACCGCCCGGGTCAGCTCGGACGAGCCGATCCCCTTGGGGATGTAGCCGTGGACCCCGACCTCGAGGGCGGTGAGGATCTTGTTGCGCTCGGTGGAGGCCGAGACCACCGCCACCTTCACCGCCGGGAAGCACTCGCGCACCGCGCTCAGGCTCCCGGGGCCCTCCATGCCGGGCATCGCCAGGTCGAACAGCGCCAGGGTCACGGCGCCCCGGCGGGTCGAGAGCTGGTCGAGGGCGGCGTCCAGGGAGCCGGTCTCGACGACCTCGGAAAAGCCGAAGCTGCGGGTCAGGATCGCCACCACGGCGAGGCGGAAGAAGTCGTCGTCATCCGCGATCAGGGCGACTGGCGGAGTCGGGTGGGTCATACCGTGGCGTCTCTGGAAACGATCCGTGCGGCAATCATCCTAGAGCAAGTCGGGGGCGGCTGGGTACCCTCCCGGCACGGAATAACTGGCAATATCAACGACCTATCGCACGGTTCGCAGTCGCCGTAAGAGTTGCATGGAGAATCCGCGCCGCAACACGCCGCCGGCTCCCCGTGCGCGAGGGCCGCCGGAGGCGTCGTGCGGCGCGTCACGGCATCGTCGCCGGGAATCCCTATTCCGGACGGAGCCTGCATCGAGGCGGGCGATCGCGGCCGGTGGCGAAGCGGTCGTGGCGAAGCGGTCGTGGCCAAGTGGTCGTGGCCAAGCGGTCCTGGCGAAGCGGCTTTGGCGAAGCGGAGGGGACGGGATGCGGGGGGCGGCATCGGCGGGCGGGAGGAGGGGATGCGGCGCGGCCGTCCGGCGGCTCCGGGCCTCGCTCGCCCTCGCCGTCTCGGGGGTCGCCGCCTGCCTCGCACCCGCCGCCGGGGCGGAGCGCACCCGGCTCGTCGCCTACACGGCCCTCGAGATCGAGCAGCTCGACCCGATCCGGCGGGCGATCGAGGCGGCGGTGCCGGAGGTCGAGATCGCCTGGCTGCGGGCGTCGACCGGCATCGTCACCGACCGCATGCTCGCCGAGCGGGACGCGCCGCAGGCCGACCTCCTCATCGGGATCGCCGCCACCAGCCTGCTGCAGTTCGAGGCGGCCCACCTCCTCGATCCCTACCGCCCCGCCGGCGTCGAGGCGCTGCGGCCGTTCTTCCGCGATCCGACCCCGCCCTACAGCTGGACCGGGATGGACGCCTATCTGGGGGTGATCTGCTTCAACGTCGAGGTCGCGGCCCGGCACCGGATCACCCGCCCGAGCTTCTGGCGCGACCTCCTCGGCCCCGCCTTCGAGGGGCGGATCGTCATGCCGAACCCGGCGGCCTCCGGCACCGGCTATCTCCTCGTCGCGGGCTGGCTGCAGACCCTCGGGGAGGATGCGGGCTGGGCCTACATGGATGCGCTCGACCGGAACGTCGCCGCTTACCTGCCGAGCGGCTCGGCCCCGTGCCGGGAGGCCGCCTCCGGCGCGGTCGCCCTGGGCCTCTCCTTCGACATGCGGGCCGCCGCCGAGAAGGCGGCGGGCGCGCCCATCGACATCGTGGTCCCGGTCGACGGCACCGGCTGGGAGGCGGAAGCCTTCGCGGTCGTCGCCGGACGGCCCCACCTCGCGCTCGCCCGGCGGGTGGCGGACTGGGCGGCGAGCCGGGAGGCCAACGCGCTCTATGCCCGCAGCTTCGCCATCGTGGCCTATCCGGGCGTCTCCAGTCCGGGCCCGCACTACCCGCCCCATGCCGAGGCGCGGATGATCCGCAACGACCTCGACTGGATGGCCCGCAACCGGCCCCGCATCCTGGCCGAGTGGCGCCGCCGCTACGGCGCCAAGGTCCGCGAGCGCTGACGCGAATCCCGGCAATCCGGCCCGGCCGTCCGTTCCGGCCACCTTTCTTTTTCCATCCTGCGGTAGCAGACCCCCCGGGCAGCCGATCGCCCGCGCGGGACCCCTCCCGCCCGAGACGCGGCCGGATTGCGGGCAGGGGACCGGATGTATCACGCGGGCAAGGACGGCTGGCTCTTCCTCACCGGGGGCACCAACGAGGTCGCGGACCAGTACCGGCGGATCCGCCCGATGGACCGGGTCCTGCGCCAGTGGCGCCGGCAGATCCTGCGGCGCATCCGGCGCGGCCAGAGCTTCGGCGCCCGCTACCTGCACCTCGTGGTGCCCGAGAAGCTCAGCGTCTACGAGGACCGCTTCGACGGCCTGACCCTCGACCCGCGCCTCGCGCCGTCCCGCCGCCTCGGCACCCTGATGCGCTGGTCCTGGCCGGGGCGCCGGGCCTGGATCGACCTCCTCGGGCCGATGCGCGCGCGGCGCAACGAGCGCGACCTGCATTACCGCACCGACACGCACTGGAACATCCACGGCTGCCTGCTCGCCTACCGGCTGGTCTGCCGGGCCTGCGGGGCGAGCCCGCGCACCGATTTCCTGGACCGGCCGTTCCACGAATTCGAGGCCGTGCTCGACATCGGCAACAAGCTCGACGCGCCGCCCCTCGAGACCGTGCGCAACTACCAGCTCTTCCGCGATGCCGAGCGGGTCGGGGGCGGCCGCCTGATCGACGCCTACACGGCCGCCGGCCGCCTCGGCGAGCTGCATGGCGGCGCCCATGCGGTCTACCGCAACCGTTCCCCCGACGCCGATCCGCGCATCCTGGTGCTGTTCGGCGATTCCTGCGCCAACTTCGCCCCCAACGGATTGACCGCGATGCTGGCCGAGACCTTCCGCGAGGTCCACTTCATCTGGTCGTCGAACATCGACTGGGGCTATGTCGAGCGCATCCTGCCCGACATCGTGCTGTGCGAACAGGTCGAGCGTTTCCTGCCGCGGGTGCCGGAGGACGATTTCGACCTCGCGTCCTACGAGGCGGAGCGGCTGGCGGCGTTGGGGGTGGCGTCGTAGGGCCACGGCGAACCGAAGAAACTTGACTGGGCCTGCCTTCGCCGCCTGTACGCGCCCTGCATGGCGCACCAATATGGATGCTGCCTGGACATGAGCCGCATTCGAGTGCGCCGCGTCATTCGATCGGAGATGCTGAGACGGGAAGGACCATGGACGCAAGAGAAGCCATCGCAACCGCGAAGCGCTGGATCGCAGACGTCCATGCCGACGAGGATCTGCGCCACGTCGGCTTGGAAGAAGTCAGGAAGACGGACGATGCCTGGCGCATCACGATCGGCTTCTCGCGTCCGTGGGACGAGCCATGGGTCGGGTCCGGTGCCTCGGTGCGGGATCGCGTTCTGGGTCGAACCTACAAGGTCGTGACGATCGATGATCGGACCGGGGATGTGCTCTCTTCGGAGATTCGCGAGCCTGCCCATTGAAGGCTGCGCTCACCATTCTCGATACCAACCTCATGGTGCTGCTGATCGTCGGTTTGGCGTCGCAGGATTACATCCTGCGACATAAGCGGACGCAAACCTACACGGTTGAGGATTTCTTGTTGCTGCAAGATACCCTGGCTGGAACACCGTCTGTCGTGACCATTCCACACGTCCTCGCCGAGACCTCCAACCTCGTCCGTCAATTCGCCGAGCCGGGTCGCAGCCGCATCTGTGCAGTCTTGCAGAATTTTGTTTTTGATTGCATCGAGACGACAGTCGCGAGTGGTGCGGCCGCGCGTCGACCTGAGTTTCGCCTCCTCGGGCTGACCGACGCGGCTCTTCTCGAGGTGCAGTACGAAACGTCGGTCCTGCTGACCGACGACCTCGATCTCTATGTGGCGAGCGTGAGCGCCGGCCGGCAGGCCGTCAATTTCTCCCATCTGCGTGTTCGCTGACTCGTCCCGGCTCCGCACTCCGCCTTGACGAAAAACTGGCATATGCCACTAATAGCCCCGTGCCGGACCCGCCGGCCACTCTGACTCGCGAGGAGCGCTGCCCGATGGATGCGCGCACCCACCGCCTGCTCCATGCCCCGATCGGCCCGACGCTCCTGCGCCTCGCCGTGCCGAACGTCGTCGTCATGCTGGTCCAGGCCCTGGTCGGGCTGATCGAAACCGCCTTCGTCGCAGGGCTCGGCACCGATGCCCTCGCCGGCATGGCGCTGGTCTTTCCCGTGCTGATGCTGGTGCAGATGATCTCGGCCGGCGCCATGGGCGGCGGCATCCTGTCGGCGGTGGCCCGCAGCCTCGGGGCCGGCCGGCGCGCGGAGGCCGACCGGCTGCCGTGGTACGCCGCCGCCATCGGCCTCATCCTCGGCCTGCTCACCACCGGGCTCGAACTCGCCTTCGGGCCGGCGCTCTACCGGGCGATGGGGGGCGAGGGCGCCTCGCTCCAGGCGGCCACGACCTATGGCGGCGTGGTGTTCTGCGGTGCGGCGCTGGTCTGGCTGTTCAACGCGCTCGCCGCCGTGATCCGCGGCACCGGCAACATGACGCTGCCGGCGCTCGTCATCAGCGTCGGCGCCGCCGTGCTGGTACCGCTCTCGCCGGCCCTGATCTACGGATTCGGGCCGATTCCCGGTCTCGGCATCGTCGGCGGCGGCGTCGCGGTGCTGGCCTACTACGCCGCCGGCACGGCGGTGTTCGCCCATCATCTCTGGGCCGGACGCGGCCTGTTGCGGCCCGGCTCCCGCCCGCCTCGCCTCGCCTGGGCACCGTTGCGCGACATCCTGCGGATCGGGGCCGTCTCGTCGATCGTCAGCGCCACCACCAACATCACCATCGCCGTCGCCACCGCCTTCGCCGGGGAGGCCGGCCCGGCGGCGGTGGCGGGCTACGGCACGGGAGCGCGGCTCGAATACCTGCTGGTGCCCCTCGTCTTCGGCCTCGGCGCGCCGATCGGCGCGATGGTCGGCACCTGCATCGGCGCCGGCGACCGGGCCCGTGCCCTGCGGGTGGCCTGGACCGGCGCGGCGATCGCGGGCGGGCTGACGGAGGCGATCGGGCTTGCCGCCGCCCTCTGGCCGCTGCCGTTCCTCAGGATTTTCGGCCACGATCCGCAGATGCTCACCGTCGGCAGCCGCTATCTCCACCTCGTCGGCCCGTTCTACGGATTCGCCGGAATCGGGCTCGCCCTCTACTTCGCCTCGCAAGGGGCCGGCCGGGTCGGATGGCCGCTGGTGGCGGGGATCGCCCGCATGGCGGTCTCGATCGGCGGCGGTGTCCTGGCGCTCCGGCTCGGCCTCGGTCTCGACGGGGTCTTCCTGGCGCTCGGCCTCGGTCTTGCCGCGCTCGGGCTCGTCAATGCCGGCGCGGTCGCCGCCGGGGTGTGGTTTCGCGGGGAGCGGGCGGCGGTGCCGGCCCTCGTGGCAGCGGGAGGGGAATAGGCGATGGGGAATCGGCGATGACGCGGGACCTGTATCTCGAGGATCTGGCGCCGGGCCAGGTCTACGGCTCGGGCGCGGCGACGGTGACCGAGGCCGACATCGTCCGCTTCGCGACCGAGTTCGACCCGCAGCCCTTCCACCTCGATGCCGGGCAGGCCGCATCGACCTTCTTCGGCGGCCTCGCGGCGAGCGGCTGGCACACCGCCGCGCTCACCATGCAGCTTCTCGTCGGCAGCGAGTTGCGGCTGGCCGGCGGGATCATCGGGGCGGGCATGGACGAGCTGCGCTGGCCCAAGCCCCTGCGACCCGGCGACACGATCCGGCTCACGAGCGAGGTGATCGAGCTGCGTCCCTCCCGCTCCCGGCCGAGCCAGGGCCTCGCGAAGGTGCGCACCACCACGCTGAACCAGCATGGCGAGCCGGTGCAGGTGCTGGTGGCCAACCTGCTGGTGGTGCGGCGGCCGGAGGGGTGATGGGTTGCGCGACTGACGCAGCATCCTATCCTCGACCTCATCCTGAGGCGTCAGTCGATCGAAGATCGACTGACCTCGAAGGAGGGCTCCAGGGATCGCAGAGACTTCCGGAGCCGTCCTTCGAGGCCGCTCCGCGGCACCTCAGGACTAGGTGAGAGGGTGGGATAACCCGTCGAATGGCCGAGCAGGCCTTTCCTCCTGTGCCCCACGCACCCGCGCCGGATTCCCCACCGCCACACCCCCCGCCGGCACGTCCCGGGTCACCACGCTGCCCGCCCCGATGATCGCATCGTCGCCGATCGTCACCCCCGGCAGAATCATCGCCCCGCCGCCGATCCAGACATTGGCCCCGATCACGACCGGCCGGCCGAATTCCAGCATCTGCCGCCGCTCGGCCGGATCGCGCGGGTGGTCGGCGGTGAGGATCTGCACGCCCGGCCCGATCTGCGTCATGTCGCCGATCGTCACCTGCACCACGTCGAGGATGCAGCAGTTGAAGTTGAGGAAGACGCCGCGGCCGAGGCTGATGTTGTAGCCGTAATCGCACCAGAACGGCGGCCGGATGTTGCAGCCCTCACCCACCTGCGCGAAGGCCTCCGCCATCAGCGCCTGCCGCTCCGGCTGGCTCAAGCTGTTGCCGGCGTTGTAGCGGTCCATCCACGCCGAGATGCGCCGGTTGTCGGCGATCAGCTCCGGATCGTCGGCGATGTAGAGCTCGCCGGCGAGCATTTTTTGCTTCTGGCCCGTCATGGTTCCTCGCTGTCGGCTGGCCTTCGATCGCGATACGTACATATGTACACACCCTGGCCGAAAGCCAACCCGCCCCCCAGACGAGCCTGCCCGCCGTGACCCGCCGCTACGATCCGGAACGCCGCACCCGCATCCTCCGGGCGGCCCTCGACACGATCGCCGAGCACGGTGTCGCCGGCACGACCCACCGGCGGATCGCCGCCGCCGCCGACGTGCCGCTCGGCTCGATGACCTACCATTTCGCGGGCCTCGACGACCTCCTGACCGAGGCCTTCACCCTGCTCGCCGACACGGTGTCGGCCCGGTTCACCGAGCGGCTGGCCGCGGCGGTGACCCGCGCCGAGGCCTGCGAGGCGGTGGTGGACCTCGTCGTCGACGATGATTGGGCGACGCCCCGCAACCTGCTCCTGAGCTACGAGCTCTACGCCTATGCCGCCCGGGTGCCCGCCCTGCGCAGCGTGATGCAGGAATGGATGGGCAAGAGCCGGGCGGCCCTGGAGCAGCACTTCTCGCCCGAGACGGCGCGGGCCCTCGACGCGATGATTGAGGGCCTGTCGATCCACCGCTCGGTCGATCGGGCGCCGGCGGACCGGGACGAGGTCCGGGGTATCGTCGCCCGCCTGACCGGAACGGCGCTCCCGCTTCCTCGACAGGCCGGAACTTGAAAAGCCGGAACCCGCCCCGCATATCCGCCCGCGACGATTTGTTCCCAATCGGAGAACCACCACGTGAGCGAAACTGTGGAGCGGCATTCGTTCGGCGCCGAGGTCGGGCGCCTTCTGGACCTCGTGGTCCACGCCCTCTACTCCGAGCGCGAGATCTTTCTCCGCGAACTCGTCGCCAACGCCGCCGATGCGGTCGACCGGCGCCGGTTCGGGGCGCTGACCGAGCCCGCCCTGGCGCTGCCGGCCGACGCCAAGGTCCGGATCACCCCCGACAAGGCCGCCCGGACCTTGACCCTGTCGGATCCCGGCATCGGCATGGGGAAGGACGAGCTGGCGCAGAATCTCGGCACCATCGCGCGCTCCGGCACCCGGGCCTTCAGCCAGTCGCTGGCCGATGCCAAGCCCGAGGAGCGCCCGAGCCTGATCGGCCAGTTCGGCGTCGGCTTCTACTCCGCCTTCATGGTCGCCGACCGGGTCGAGGTCACCTCGCGCAAGGCCGGCTCGGACGAGGCCTGGACCTGGGCCTCGGAGGGGCAGGGCGAATACACCCTGGCGCCCGCGACCCGCTCGGAGCCCGGAACCGACATCGTGCTCCACATGAAGGCCGATGCCGAGGAATACCTCGAGCCGATCCGCCTCGAGACCATCCTGCGCAAATGGGCCGACCACATCACCGTGCCGGTGACGCTGGTGCGCGACGGCGAGGAGGTGCCCTCGACCAAGGGCACGGCCTTGTGGCGCAAGCCCAAGTCGGAGGTGAGCGAGGAGGACTACACCGAGTTCTACCGCCAGATCGCGCACGCCTTCGACAAGCCCTGGGCGACCCTGCACTGGCGCGCGGAAGGCCAGCTCGAATTCACCGCGCTCCTGTTCGTGCCGGGCATGAAGCCCTTCATGGCGGTCGAGGAGCAGCGCGACAGCAAGGTGCGCCTGCATGTGCGCCGGATGTTCATCACCGACGAGGCCGGGCTGCTGCCGTCCTGGCTGCGCTTCGTCCAGGGTGTCGTCGATACCGAGGACCTGCCGCTCAACGTCTCGCGCGAGATGCTGCAGGCGACCCCCGTGCTCGCCCGCATCCGCCGCGCGGTGACCGCCAAGGTCCTCTCGGAGCTGAAGACCCGCGCCAAGGACGCTGAGTCCTACGCCACCTTCTGGCAGGCCTTCGGGCCGGTGCTGAAGGAGGGTCTGTGGGAGGATGCCGAGCACCGTCAGGACATCGCCAACCTTCTGCGCTTCCACTCCTCGACCCAGGAGGGCTGGACCTCGCTCTCCGACTACGTCGCGCGCATGAAGCCGAACCAAGAGGCGATCTACATCCTGGTCGGCGACGACGTGGACGCGCTGAAGCGCTCGGCTCAGATCGAGGGTTTTTCGGCCCGCGGCCTCGAAGTGCTGCTGCTCTCCGACCACGTCGATGCGTTCTGGCCCGAGCGGATGGACGCCTACGAGGGCAAGCCGATCCGCAGCATCACGCAGGGCGGCGACGACCTCTCGGCCTTCGAGCCGGAGGTCGCCGAGGGCGACACCCCGGCCGACCTCGCGGACCTGCTGCCGAAGCTGAAGGAGGCGCTGAAGGACGACGTCTCGGACGTGAAGGCGAGCCAGCGCCTCGTCGACAGCGCGGTGCTGCTCTCGGCTCCGGCCTTCGGGCCCGACCTGCAGATGCAGCGCCTGCTGCGCCGCGCCGGCCGCGGCATGGGTGGCGGCCAGCCGGTGCTGGAGCTGAACCCGCGCCATCCGCTGATCCGCCGCATCGCCGAGCGTGCGGCGTCTGGCGAGGATGTCGGGGAGGCGGCCCAGACGCTGGTCGATCTCGCCCATGTCCAGGGCGGCGACCCGCCGCGCGACCCCGTCGCCTTCGCCCGCCGGGTGGCGTCGGCTTTGGCGCAGGGGTGAGGGGCGGCTTGGCCGCCTGATCAGTGTTGAGGTGCGGGAGCGATAGCCTCCGCGCCAGAACCCTCCCCCCTCTGCGGGGGAGGGTGCCCGGCGGAGCTGGGCGGGAGAGGGGAACCACGCTTCCAGATGAGGCGGACCCGATCTGAAGGTCGCCCTCTGGATGAGCGTCGCGCTGCCCCTCTCCCGGCCCCTGCTGACGCAGGGTCCACCCTCCCCCGCAGAGGGGGGAGAGTTGGGCGTGGCGCGTCTTCAAGCCCGGACAGCCCCGCGGGAAAGGGGCCTATCGGCGGAGAACCGACGCCGCCGCGGAGCCGGTCACGCCCCCCGCACCATCGCCCCGACCGTCTCCAGGCTCTGCAGCTTCTTGATCGGCCCGATCGCCGCGAGGGTCGGCGCGCCGGCGATCAGCGCGCGGCCTGCCGCCCGTACGTCGTCGGGGGTGACGGCATCGACCTTGGCGATCACCTCGGCGGCCGGGATCACCCGACCCCAGGCGAGGAGCTGGCGCGCCGTGCGCTCGATGCGCCCGCCCGGCGTCTCCAGCGCCGAGAGCAACGCCACCTTGAGCTGGGCCTTGGCCCGGGCGAGTTCGGCCGTGTCCACGGTCTCCGCCGCCTCGCGCAGGCAGCCGAGCGTCACTTCGACGAGGCCCGGCAGGTCGCTGCCGGCGGTGCCGGCGCCGATGCCGAACAGGCCGCAATCGCTGAACGGCCAGTGGAAGGCGTGGATCTCGTAGGCCAGCCCCCGGGTCTCGCGCACCTCGTGCCAGAGCCGCGAGGTCAGCCCGCCGCCGAGCACCTGCGCGAAGAGATGCGTGGCGTAATAGGACTCGTCCCGGAAGGACAGGCCGGGCAGGCCGAGCACCAGGTTGGCCTGTTCGAGCTTGCGCGGCATCCGCCGCTCGCCGCCGCGATACCGGCCCGGCACCGCCTCCGGCGTGTCGCCGGCCGGCATGGCGCCGAAATGCTTGTGCGCCGCCGCCACGATGGCGTCGTGCTCCACGGCGCCGGCGGCGGCCAGCACCATCCGGCCCGGCGTGTATTCGCGGGCGAGATAGGCCTCGATCGCCGCACGGTCGAAGCTCTTGATCGTCTCCGGGCGCCCGAGGATCGGCCGGCCGATCGGCTGGTCGGGGAAGGCGGCCTCCGTGAAGGCGTCGTAGACCACGTCGTCCGGGGTGTCCTCGACGGCGGCGTATTCCTGGAGGATCACGCCCTTCTCGCGGGCCAGTTCCCCGGCCTCGAAGACCGAGCGGGTCAGGATGTCGCCGAGCACGTCGAGGGCGACCTCGGCATCCTCGCCGAGCACCCGGGCGGTGTAGCTGGTCTGCTCGACGCTGGTGGCGGCGTTGATCTCGCCGCCGACATTCTCGATGTCCTCGGCGATCCGGCGGGCCGAGCGCGTCGCCGTGCCCTTGAACGCCATGTGCTCGATCAGGTGGCTGAGCCCGTGCTCCTGCGGCCGCTCGTTGCGCGAGCCCGCTCCGACCCAGACCCCGAGGGTCGCGGTGGCGAGACCCGGCATCGCCTCGGTGACGACGGTGAGGCCGTTGGGCAGGCGGGTGATCTTGAGGTCCGGCGAGGCGCCGAGCGTCGCGAAATGCTGGTTCATGCGGCGGTCCCGTTCATGCGGCGCTCTTCAGGATGCGGGCGCGCTCGCGGATCGCCCGCTCCACCGCCGCCTCGTCGTTCGGCAGCACCGTGAAGCGCTCGCGCCGCTCCAGCAGGTCGGCGAGGTGCGGCGGCAGGGCCGGGCGCACGCCGGTCGCGGCCTCGACCGCATCCGGGAACTTCGCGGCATGCGCAGTGGCGAGCGCCACCACGGGAGTCGCGGGATCGTCGGCGAGCAGCTTGCGGGCGGCGCGCACGCCGATGGCGCTGTGCGGATCGACGATCTGGCCGGTGCCCCGGTAGATGTCGCGGATCTCGGCGACGACCTCGTCCTCGGGCACCGAAGCCGCGTCGAACTCGGCGCGGATGCGCGCCAGCGTCCGCTCGTCGAGCGTGAAGGCGCCCGATTGCTTCAGGCCGGCCATCAGCCGGTTGACGGCGCCGGCATCGCGGTCGAGGCACTCGAACAGCAGGCGCTCGAAGTTCGACGAGACCTGGATGTCCATCGACGGCGAGGTGGTGGGCGCCACGCCCCGCACCTCGTAGGAGCCGGTGGCGAGCGTGCGGGCCAGGATGTCGTTGGCGTTGGTGGCGATCATCAGCCGGCCGACCGGCAGGCCCATGCGCTTGGCGGCCCAGCCGGCCAGGATGTCGCCGAAATTGCCCGTCGGCACCGAGAACGACACCGGGCGGTGCGGGCTGCCCAACGCCACCGCGCTGGTGAAGTAGTAGACCGCCTGCGCGGCGACCCGGGCCCAGTTGATCGAGTTGACGCCCGAGAGCCGCACGTCCTCGGCGAAGCGCGGATGCTGGAACAGCGCCTTCACGATCGCCTGGCAATCGTCGAAGGTGCCCTCGACCGCGAGCGCGTGGATGTTGCCCGCATCGACCGTGGTCATCTGCCGGCGCTGGACCTCGGACACCCGGCCATGGGGGTAGAGGATGAACACGTCGACGTTGTCGAGCCCCCGGAACGCCTCGACGGCGGCGCTGCCGGTATCGCCCGAGGTGGCGCCGACGATGGTGGCGCGGCTGCCTTTGGCCTTCAGCGCGTGGTCCATCAGCCGGCCGAGCAACTGCATCGCCACGTCCTTGAAGGCGAGGGTCGGGCCGTGATGCAGTTCGAGCAGGAAGAGGTTGTCGCCGAGCTGGGTCAGCGGGCAGACCGCCGGATGCCGGAAGGTGGCGTAGGATTCGTCGATCATCCGGCCGAAATCGCCGGCCTCGATCTCGCCGTCGACCAGCGGCGACAGTACGGTCTTCGCCGCTTCCGCATAGGGCCGCCCGGCGAGACCCGCGATGGTCTCACGGGAGATCTGCGGCCACTCTTGCGGGATGTACAGGCCGCCGTCGCGGGCAAGCCCCGCCAGCAGCGCGTCGGTGAAGGTCAGCGGAGCGGCGCTGCCGCGGGTCGAGACATGAAGCACGGTGATCGGTCCTGAGGCTGGCGCAGGCCGTACACGAAACCGCGGGGCGCGTCAGCCCTCAGGTCAGACGCTCGCACCCGGCGCCTTGCGCAGGCGGCAGCCGGTGATCCGCCATGCCCCGTCCCCGTCGCGCTCCAGGGTGTAGAGCGCCTCCCAGTCGGTGCCGTCCTGGTCTTGGATCCGCACGCCCTGCGCCAGGCTCCCGTCGGGCAGGGCCTCGTCGGTGCCGAACTCGAAGCGGCGGTTGCGGTACACCGCCGCGTAACCCTGCCGGACCATGCCGATGAAGGTCTCGGGGTTGCCGAAGATCGACCGGATGGCGGGCGCCGCCTCGGCATAGGCGCCGGCCGCGTCGTCGTGCCGGAAGGCCTCCTGCTGGCGAAGGATCACCGCCCGGGCCGCCTCCCGGTCGCTGCCTGCGGCGAGGGCACCCTGGCCGACGGCGAGCAGGGTCATCAGGGCGACGAGGGTGCGCATGGCCGGGCCCTCCTGGGGGGCTGATCGGGATAACGCAGCGTAGCAGGCCGATGCCGTGCACACAACTTGTCCTCGTCCGAGCCTTTTGGGAATGGCGGATGGTCGCGGAGGGAAGGGGCCGGTGCCTGATCATCAGCGTCTCGGTTCCCGTAGAGGCCGAATCTCCTACACGCTCACCTCATCCTGAGGTGTTAGTCGATCGAAGATCGACTGACCTCGAAGGAGGGCTCCAGAAATCTCCGCGATCTCTGGAGCTCTCCTTCGAGGCTCCCTACGGTCGAATGCGATCTCCGATCGCCAGCACCTCAGGATGAGGTCGTGGATGGAGGAGACGATCTCGAGGGTTTCGCGCCAGTGTCGCTGACTGTTGTAAACTCTGTCGAGCGACGACGCGCGCCTACACCCCGCTCGCCTTCCGCCCCAGCTCCACCACCCGCAGGTTGTTGGTCGTCCCGGCCCGGCCGAACGGGATGCCGGCGACCGCCACCACCAGGTCCGGGGCCTGCGCGAAACCTTCCTGGGCGGCGACCTCGGCGGCGCGGTCGACCATCGCCTCGTAGGACTCGATCTCGGGCCCGAGCACCGAATGGGCGCCCCAATACAGGCTGAGGCGGCGCGACACCGCCGTGTCGGACGTCGCCGCGAGGATCGGCACGTTGGGGCGCTTGCGGGCGATGCGGGCGGCGGTGGTGCCGCTCGACGTGAAGGCGACGATCGCCGCCGCCTCGATCGCGTCGGCGAGCGCCGCCGCGGCGGCCGCCACCGCGTGGGGCGGGCTGTCCTCGACCTCCGGCTCGCTCGCCGCGACGAGCGAGCGGTAGAGCCGGTGCTGCTCGGTGCGGCGGATGATCCGGTCCATGATCGAGACCGCCTCGATCGGGTATTTCCCCGCCGCCGATTCGGCCGAGAGCATCACCGCGTCGGCGCCGTCATAGACCGCCGTTGCCACGTCGGAGGCCTCGGCCCGGGTGGGGGAGGGCGCCGACACCATCGATTCGAGCATCTGGGTCGCCACGATCACCGGCTTCACCGCCCGGCGGCAGGCCCGCACCAGTTCCTTCTGGCGCCCCGGCACGTCCTCGGGCGGCAATTCCACGCCGAGATCGCCGCGGGCCACCATCACGCCATCGGCGATGCGGATGATGTCCTCGATGTGGTCGAGCGCCGAGGGTTTTTCGATCTTGGCGATCAGCCCGGCCCGGCCGGCGATCAGACCGCGGGCCTCCATCACGTCGGAGGGGGTCTGGACGAAGGAGAGCGCGACCCAGTCCACCCCGAGATCGAGCCCGAAGGCGAGGTCGCGCCGGTCCTTCTCGGTGAGCGGCGACAGGGCCAGCACCGTGCCGGGCAGGTTGACGCCCTTGCGGTCGGAGATCGGCCCCCCCGTCACCACGTCGGCGTCGATCGCCGCGTCGTCGACGCCGACCACCCGCACCCGGACCCGGCCGTCGTCGATGAGCAGCTCCTGCCCCGGCGCCACCGCGGCGAAGATCTCGGGGTGGGGCAGGGGGATCGCATCCGGGCCGCCCTCCCGGCCCTCGCGCACGAAGCGGATCCGGTCGCCGGTGGCGAGATCCGCCCGGCCGCCGCGCAGGGTGCCGATGCGGATCTTCGGCCCCTGGAGATCCTGGAGGATGCCGATCGGCCGGCCGGTCTCCTGCTCCAGGGCGCGGATGGCGGCATGGACCTTGGCGTGGTCGTCGTGGGTGCCGTGCGAGAAGTTGAGCCGGAAGGTGTCGACCCCGGCGAGGAACAGGGCCTTGAGCCGCTCCGGCGTGTTGCTGGCCGGGCCGACGGTGGCGACGATCTTGGCGTGGCGGTGGCGGCGCATGGCAATCGCTCCTTGCTCTCGTTCGGATCAGGGCCCGATGGTCAGGGCTTGGTGCGGCGGTAGAGGTTGTTGAAGGTCACGTTCATCCCGCCGCAGGCATTGTTGTCCTCGGCGAGCAGGTAAGGAGGCAGCAGCCTCAATCGCAGGCGGCAATCGCCGGAATCGCCGGCCGAGAAGGGCAGCGTGCCCTTGTCCCCCATGGTGAAGGCGAGGTCCGCGCCCTTCGGCGCCGTCTCGCCCTCGACCTCTCCGATATTCACCGCGCCGCGGCGCACGCGGTCGGGATCGAGGGCGCCGTAGGTGGCGTCGCCCTTGATCGCGAGGGTGCCGGGGGTCTTGCCCGGCCGGATCACCACGGTCTGTTCCGGTGCGGTCCAGGTGCCGGTCCAGTCCTTCAGGGACGGGGCGGGGGAGACGGGCGCCGGAGCGACCGCGTCGTCGGCCACCCAGCCGGAACGGGTCGCGCCGGTCTTTCCGACATAGGTGGCGCAGACGAAGCCCGGCAGGGTGGCGCCGAGGATCACGGTGTTGCCCGGCACCAGGAAGGCCTTCTCGCGGCAGGCCGGATCGGGGCCGGGACAGCCTCTGCGCCCGGTGGTGCCCTTGACGAACGGCACCCGGGCCTCGGCCTCCTTGATCGTGCCGAGGCGCGGTCCCGCGCCGGCGCCGAGCGCGCCGTAATCGGTGCAATCCCCGTCGGCGGCGAGCGCCGCCCTCGATCCCGCGAGCCAGGCTAGCACGAGCGACCCGACACCCCACCGCGCCCCACCCCGCATCCGCGAAACCCTCGCTCGTCGCGACATCGCCGCGGAAGCTAGGGCATCTTGGACCAAAGGAGCACCCGTCGGCGCTCAAATCGCATCGCTTGCCGCAGCGCGACGCCCTTGACGCCGGTTATGCTGCAACGCACCCTATCCCTCGGAAACTGTTCGGTGACGATACAGAGGGGGATGATCGACGGCCATGCTGTTCCAGCCGCCCGTCTTCGAGACGATCTTCCGCACCCCCGTCGAGCATCGTCTGGTGATCCGGGGCTCGCGCAGCCGCGGCGCCCCGCTGGACGGCGTGCGCTGGTACCACGACGAGTTCGACGCCACCGGAGCCCTGGTCGCCCGCTACGAGACCTACGACGAGGCCGACGAAGCCGGGCAGGACCGCTGCGGCTGGCGCCGCTACGACGCCGCCGGCCGGCTCGTCGCCCGGCACGAGGTGGCGATGCGCTGGTCGGCCCTCGTCGTCCTGAAGCAGTCGCGCCGGGCGGCCGAGGTCGCGCTGCAACGGGTCGGCGCGCCCGCGCCGCTTCCCCGCCGGGCCTGGCGGCCCGATCGCGTCTCCGCCGCCTGATCCGGAGCCCGTTCGAGCGGTCGCGTCGATCGATTCGGGCACACAGGCCGATCCCTCTCGGCGTCATGACCCGCCACGTCGCGCCGCCCGCACCGGCGGAGGCTGAGCGGACCTGCGTTGGCTTGCCAACGCAAGTCCGCTTAGGTTCTTGTTTCGTCCCAGATTTTTGGCGCCGAACCGGCCACCGCTTCGGCGAAATCTGCCGAGGCCGATCGTGCGCCATCCGCGGTCGGATGGGCCCTTCGCGGCCGCTCAGAATCGGCCTAAAGTCCTGCCCCGAGTCGGCCCGCACCAGAACGGGCCGGCCATCGGAGGAGGCAGCCATGCACGAAGTGGTGCGCATCACGGTGCGGCCCGACGGCCGCTACACGCTCTATCGCGGCGAGACGCCGCTGATCTTCGGCCTGACCCGCGAGATGGCCTTCAGCCTGGCCGAGAGCTGCGGCGTCGTCATCGAGCGCGCCTACAGCATCAATTAGAGATTACGCCTCGCCGCTGGTGCGAAGGCGGGGCCAGACGAGGTCGGCGGCGAGCGACGCCGCCGTGCCGCAGCCGCAGCCGAACACCTTGACCAGAAAATCCGCGACGCGACCGTGCCGGGTCGCCTCGAGCAGCTGGAACGCCTCCAGGGCGCCCGCCGCCGCCACGACCAGCACCAGCACCCGCCAGCGGTGGCGCGGATAGCCGAGGGCGAACAGGAAGGCCAGCACCGCGAAGGCGCCGGCCCGCTCGATCGAGACCGGCAGGGCGCTCACCGGCCGGTAGCCGATCGGCACCACGGTCGCCGCCGTGATGGCGGCCAGGATCAGCCAGCCGAGAATGCGCGACGCTCTGGACATGCGAGGGGAGACCCGTGCGGGCATCGACAAGGACGCGGAGGGTGCGGTGCCAGAACACGGCGCGCTCCGCAATCCTGGCCCGAAAGGTTTACGATTCCCTTCGAGCCGGCTGCGTCACCGTGACCGCGATCAGGCGAGGCCCGGCACCACCAGGGCGCCCTCGGCCGCCCCGCTGCCGTCCGAAAACACCACCCGGCCGCCTTCGAGGCGGGCCCGCCCGCTCGCCACCAGGGCGAGCGCCGCGGGGTAGATCCGGTGCTCCTGCACCAGGATCCGGGCGCTCAAGGAATCTTCGTCGTCCTCCGGCAGCACCGGCACGACGGCCTGGGCGACGATCGGGCCGGCATCGAGTTCGGGCACCACGAAATGCACCGTGCAGCCATGCACCCGCACGCCGGCCTCCAGCGCCTGGGCATGGGTGTGGGTGCCGCGGAACAGGGGCAGCAGGGAGGGGTGGATGTTGAGCATCCGCCCGGCCCACGATTCGACGAACCAGGGCGTCAGCACCCGCATGAAGCCGGCGAGCACCAGAAGCTCGACGCCGTGCCGGCGTAGCTCCGCGTCGAGCGCCCGTTCGAAGGCGGCCCGGTCTGAAAAGGCGCGGTGATCGACCGCCGCGGTGGCGAGCCCGGCCTGCGCCGCGCGGGTAAGACCGGGTGCGTCCGGCCGGTTCGAGGCGACGAGCCCGATCTCGGCCGGGTAGTCCGGTGCCTGCGCGGCCTCGATCAGCGACACCATGTTGGAGCCGCGGCCCGAGATGAGGATCGCGATCCGGGCGCGCGCGCTCATAGGGCGAGCGTGCCGGAGAAGGTCACGGGCGCCTCGCCCCGCGGGGTGATCTGCCCCAGCCGCACCGGCGCCTCGCCGGCCGCCTGGAGCGCCTGCTCCACCGCTTCGGCCCTGGCCGGATCGACCACCACCACCATGCCGATGCCGCAATTGAAGGTGCGCAGCATCTCGGCCTCGGCGACGTTGCCCTGGCGGGCGAGCCAGCCGAAGACCGGTGGCACCGTCACCGCGTCGAGGTCGATGGCGATGCCGACGCCGTCGGGCAGGACCCGGGGCAGGTTGTCGGGAAATCCGCCGCCGGTGATGTGGGCGAGCGCCTTGATGGCGCCGTGGCCGGTCGCCTTCAGTGCCGCCAGCAGCGGCTTGACGTAGATCCGGGTCGGCTCCAGCAGCGCCTCGCCGAGGCTGACGCCTTCCGCGAAGGGCGCAGGCGCGTCGTAGCCGAGACCTGAGGCCGCCACGATCCGGCGCACCAGCGAGAACCCGTTCGAGTGCACGCCCGAGGAGGGCAGGCCGAGCACCACGTCGCCGGGCGCGATGCCGGCGACCGGCAAGAGCGCCCCGCGCTCGGCGGCGCCGACCGAGAAGCCGGCGAGGTCGTAGTCGGACCCGTCATAGAGCCCCGGCATCTCGGCGGTCTCGCCGCCGATCAGCGCGCACCCGGCCTGGCGGCAGCCCTCGGCGATGCCCTTGACGATGTCGGCGCCCACCCCCGGCACCAGTTTGCCGGTGGCGTAGTAGTCGAGGAAGAACAGGGGCTCGGCGCCCTGGACGATGATGTCGTTGACGCACATCGCCACGAGGTCGATGCCGATCGTGGCGTGGCGCCCGGTCTCGATCGCGATCTTGACCTTGGTGCCGACGCCGTCATTGGCCGCGACCAGGATCGCGTCCTTGAAGCCCGCCGCCTTCAGGTCGAACAGGCCGCCGAAGCCGCCGATCTCCGCGTCCGCTCCCGGCCGGCGGGTCGCCCGCACCAGGGGCTTGATCGCCTCGACCAGGGCGTTGCCGGCATCGATGTCGACGCCGGCCTCCGCGTAGGTCATCCCGTTCTGGCGCTCGCCCGTCGTCATCCCTCGACCCTTCGCCTCGATCCGTCCCATGCTGCGACCGCTCTTAGCCGCTCTTGTGAGGGATCGCGAGTCTTGCCCGCGACCGCGAGGCAGGGCAGCCGGGGAGCCATGTCCTCGGGGAGCCATGTCCTTGCCGCACCTGCCGTTGTCGACGATGCTGCTCCGATCGCTGCCGAACCTGATCACCGCCGCGCGCCTCGCCCTGGTGCCGTTCGTCGTCTGGGGCATCGCCCGCGAGGCCTGGGGCACCGCCTTCCTGCTGTTTGCCGTGGCAGGGCTCTCCGACGGCATCGACGGTGTCCTCGCCCGCCGCTACGGCCTGGCGAGCCGGCTCGGCGCGATCCTCGATCCGCTCGCCGACAAGGCCCTGATGCTCGCCGTGCTGGTGAGCCTGACGCTGGCCGGCCTCGTGCCGCCCTGGTTCCCGGCCGTGCTGGTCGCCCGCGACGCCCTGATCGTCGTCGGCGCCGCCCTCGCCCGCCGCGCCGGCCGCCCGCTGGAGACCCCGCCGCTCGCGATCGGCAAGTTCAACACCGCCGGCCAGATCGCCTTCCTGGCCTGGCTCCTCGGCAGCCGGGCGCTCGGGATCGCGGCGGTGGGGGCTGAGGCGGTTGTGATGCCGGTGCTCGCCGGGCTGTCGGTCGCGTCCGCGGTGGCGCAGGGGCTTGCAGCGTGGCGAGGGGGAGCGGCGACGGGTCGGTGAGCTGGACGCTCCTGCGCCGATTTGTTTCTGGCCTGTTTTTGGAAAGGTATTTTTCGGCGCACCGAGAAAATTTTATTTACCTTGAGTAATATTGAAGAAAAATCGTAGAATGGGCTGCGCGCGATTCGCGGCGAGGCGAAATAATAACACGATGAACATCACCGGAGATTATAACAACAATGTTCTTTATGGAACAGAGTATGATGATGTGATCGATGGAGCGTTAGGGAATGACGTTCTGATCGGCAAAGGTGGTAATGATACGTTTCTGGTGAAAGGGGGGCAAGGACCCGATCACTACGACGGCGGTTCGGGGTACGACAAAATTTCGATCGAACAAGTTCCGTGGTACTATAATTACATTTGGCTTGAGATAGCCTCTATGGAAAGCGTCGAGTTAATTGACAATAAAAGTCAACTTGCAGCTTACATTGTAACTGATAATTACCTAAATCTAAATGGAACTGAGCTAAGAGGTATAAATGACATAAGAGGCATGGCTGGCACGCAGTATATAAAGGGAAGTCGACAAAATGATATTATTAAAGGGCTGGATGGCGACGATTTTCTGGAGGGATACATCGGTAATGACACACTCTACGGTGACAATGGGGCGGACGAGATAGTCGGGGGTCGCGGCAACGACGCACTTTACGGTGGGGCTGGTGCTGACAAATTTGTGTTCGACACCGGCCATGGCGCTGACATCATTTACGACTTCGAGGATGGCGTAGACAAAATCCTGTTTCCCGCTGACCTCAGTTACAGCTTCGCTGCCTCTGGCAACGGCACTCTCGTGACCGCTGGGACGACCAGTATACTTTTGTCTGGAGTTTCTTCAGCGTTGATCAGCGCCGACGATTTCGGCACGACTCCTTACAACATATACGGGTAGCATAGATGGCGGCTGTCACGCTATCTGACGCGACAGCCGCCTCGAGATATGCCGCTTGAACCGCCGCTCCCCTTGAATGGATCGGACGGAAGGCCTTTTCTGTCTTGTTTCAGGCAGTCGATGTGAATTTAGGCGCGTGATATTTAATAAGGAAAAATTTATTGCTCGACGTCCGTTGCCCCGTAGTCGACTTCGAGAAGTACTGTGCCCTGATCGTAAAACCTGAGGATATTATTGTCATCCATCTTCATGAATAATTGTCCTGTTGTCTTGTCCCGTGCTTCGAATTTGCCAATGCGGAGTTGGCCATCAGTCCCCTGCGAGACGATTTTGCCGGAAATGTCCGCAACTTCAGCGACGCCCGCCGTCAATGTTGCGATTTTATCCCGAAGTGCTCCAAGAAAGTTCAGATATGACAAATTGCTTTGTTCAATGACATCTCCCCCGCTGGTTCTGCCAGTCGTGTAGGAAAAATCTGATTTAAAATAGTCTTCCATGATGGAAAATATTTTTTCTCCTTCTCGCATTTGTTCCGGCCAGCGATGATAGCCCGGGGTCACGGCGTCGATGGCCTTCTGCGCAGCCTCCTTCCTGGCAAAATCCACCATGATGGCGCGATACTCTGGGTCCTCAATGTCCTCCGGGCGGTCGTAGTACCGCACACCCTGGCTGCTGCCGTGATTCGGGCTCGCCCAGATCTCAGCCGCGCGCAAAGCTGCGTCGCCGATCTTGGCCGCCGCCGCCTTGCTCGCGGCGGTGGTCTCGACGGAGATCGTGTTGACGATCTTGAGGATCGCGGCAGCAGCCTCGTCCGTGTCCTCCGGTCCGATGCCGCCCACGCGGCCGTGAAAGACCGGCCCAGTCGTTTGCAGGAGCGTGGTGATATACGACGCCGGTGTATTGCCGATGCTGGTCATGGCACCTCCTGAACACGGCGCAGGCGCCGGGAACTGCGCAGGCCGATATCGATTTTTGAGTGTATCTCTTGTTTATCCGATTTATTTCCCAGCGGCAATGCCAAGAAGATGTCGGGAATGGACTTTATCTGAAAAGCGATCTTTTATTTTTTTCGGTCGTGATATATTTTATTAACCTATTTCCGCAGGGCAGCCGGCGCCGGAATCCCGAAGCGCCCGCAGGCCGGGCTTGACCCTGCGGCGGCGCCCTTCCATCTCGGACCGGCCGGGACGCGACGGATTCGCGGGGGCGACGGGGGTGAGCCGAGCATGCCGATCCAACGCCGGGCCGCCATCACCCTGGCGGTCGTCGCCCTCGTGGTGTTCCTGCTCTACCAGCTGCGCGACGTGCTGCTGCCCTTCGTGGCCGGCGCGGCGCTCGCCTATGCCCTCGATCCGGTCGCCGACCGGCTGGAGCGGCTCGGGCTCGGGCGGCTCACCGCGACGCTGATCATCCTGGCGACGTTCCTGCTCGGGCTGATCCTGGCCCTGATCCTGGTGGTGCCGCTCGCGGCCAACCAGGTCGCGGCCCTCGTCGCCTCGCTGCCGGCGATGATCGCGAAGCTCCAGGCGATCATTGCCGAGCGGGCCGGGCCCCTGATCGAGCGGGCGGGGGGCCACGGCGCGCTTCAGGAACTGCAATCCTCGGTCGGTAACCTGATGGGGCAGGCGGTGGCCTGGATCCTCGGCTTCCTGCGCTCGCTGTGGTCGGGCAGCCAGGCGGTGGTCGGGATCGTCTCGCTGCTGGTGGTGACGCCCGTGGTGGCGTTCTACCTCCTCGTCGACTGGGACCGGATGATCGCGACCCTCGACCGCTGGGTGCCGCCGCGCCATCGCGCCACCGCCCGGATGCTCGCCCGCGACATCGACGGGGCGATCACCGCCTTCATCCGCGGCCAGACCCTCGTCTGCCTGATCCTCGGCACGTTCTATGCGGTCGGCCTGTGGTGCGTCGGGCTGAATTTCGGCGTGCTGATCGGCCTGATGGCGGGCCTTCTCACCTTCATTCCGTATGTCGGCTCGCTGACCGGCTTCCTGCTCTCCACCGGCGTCGCCCTGGTGCAGTTCTGGCCCGACTGGGTCCCGGTGGTGCTGACGGTCGGGGTGTTCCTGGTCGGCCAGTTCCTCGAGGGCAACGTGCTCCAGCCCAAGCTCGTCGGGGATGCGGTGCGGCTGCACCCGGTCTGGCTGATGTTCGCGCTGCTCGCCTTCGGCTCGCTGTTCGGCTTCCTCGGATTGCTGCTCGCGGTGCCGGTGGCGGCGGCGCTCGGGGTCGTCGCCCGCTTCGCGGTGAAGCGCTACCTCGAAAGCCGGCTCTACCACGACGGCACGCCGATCCTGACCGCCGACGCCACCGTCGCCGCGGTCACGGTGGCGAATCCGGCGCCGCCCGCCATATCGAAGCCCTGAACCCATTGCCGGGACCCCCGACACCGCATGTCCGACCGACCGCGCCAGCTCGCCCTCGACCTGCCCGTCGCGCCCCGCTTCGGCTCCGAGGACTTCCTGGTCAGCCCCTCGAACGAGGGGGCCTATGCCCGCATCGAGGCCTGGCCCGACTGGCCGGACCGGGTCCTCGTGCTCACCGGCCCGCCGGGCAGCGGCAAGAGCCACCTCGCGGCCATCTTCGCCGAGCGGTCGGGCGCCCTGACGGTGCCGGTCGCCGCCGTGACGGCGGCGGCGGTGCCGGATCTGGCGGAGGCCGACGCCCTGGTGATCGAGGATGCCGATCGCGAGGGGGGCCGCGACGAGGCCGCCCTGTTCCACCTCCTCAACCTCGCCCGCGAGCGGTCCTCAAGCGTGGTGGTGACGGCGTCCCGCCCCGTCGAGGCCTGGGGGCTCTCGGTCGCCGACCTGCGCTCGCGCCTGCGGCTGGCGCCCGGCGTCCATCTCGCGCCGCCCGACGAGGCGCTGCTCAAGGTCGTGCTGGTCAAGCTCTTCCTCGACCGCCAGCTCGTCGTCGATACCAGCGTCGTCGACGCCCTGGCCCTGCGCCTCGACCGGTCGCTGGCGCGGGCCCGCGACGTGGTGGCGCTCCTCGACCGCGAGGGCCTGAGCCGGCGCCGGCGCATCACCCGGCCCCTGGCGCTCGCCACCCTGGCGGCCCTGGAAGGGGAGCGGGGGGAGGAGGATCCGGAAGAGGATCCTGGCGACGAGTCCGATCAAGGCTGAGCCCACGGCGCCAGGGCGTGCCCGCGGCGCCACTTGCAAGCACGAACGGCTATCGCCCGCGCCGTTCACGCAAATGTCAAACTGTCCTGTCACCGGGTAAGGCGGGAAGCCGCGACCCGGCGTCGATCCAAGGAGGAACCATCGTGTCGGACACCGCTGCCGGAACCAGTGCTATCCCGGTCCTCGACGAGACCGAGGCGACGCCTGAGACGGGGGAGGGCGCCCGGCGCGACGAGGCCGAGATCCTCGCCGAGTCCAAAACGGCCCCCAAGACGGCGTCCAAGACGGCGTCCACGACCGGGGACGAGGTCGTCGAGGACGCCGCCCGCCAGGCCAGGGCCGATGCGGTCGCGGCCGGCCGGGCCCTGCGCCACGAGCCGGGCCGCTACGTCAACCGCGAGTTATCGTGGCTGCAGTTCAACCGCCGGGTGCTGGAGGAGGCCTCGAATACCGGCCATCCGCTGCTCGAACAGCTGCGCTTCCTGTCGATCTCGGCCAACAACCTCGACGAGTTCTTCATGGTGCGGGTCGCCGGCCTGCACGACCAGGTCCGGGCCGGGCTGACCGCGCCGTCGGCCGACGGCCTGTCGCCGGCCGAGCAACTCGCCCGCATCGACGCCGAGGTCACCGGGCTCGCCGGCGACCAGCAGCGGCGCTGGAGCGAATTGCGCGAGGAACTGCACCACAACGGCATCGACCTCGTCGAGGCGATGGACCTCTCGGCGGAGGAGGCGGCCTGGCTCGAGGATTACTTCCTCCAGCACATCTTCCCCGTCCTGACGCCTCTCGCCATCGACCCGGCCCATCCGTTCCCGTTCATCCCGAATCTCGGCTCGACCATCGCGCTCACCCTGGTGCGCCCGCGCGATGCAAGGGTGCTGCGCGCGCTGATCCGCCTGCCCTCGATTATCGACCGCTTCGTGCGCCTGCCCGATCTCGGCCAGACCGGCACCGCCCGGTTCATCGCCATCGAGCAGGTGATCGTGTTGTTCACCAGCCGCCTGTTCCCGGGCTACCTCGTCAAGGGCCAGGGCGGCTTCCGGGTGGTGCGCGATTCCGACCTCGAGATCGAGGAGGAGGCCGAGGACCTGGTGCGCCACTTCGAGACGGCGTTGAAGCAGCGCCGCCGCGGCGTGGTGATCCGCCTCGAAGTCGTCGCCACCATGCCGGAGGACCTGCGCAACTTCGTCGCCGACGAACTGGAGATCGCCAACGACGCGGTGTTCGTGGTCGAGGGGATGCTCGCCCTCAACGAACTCTCGCAGATCGTCGGCATCGACCGGCCGGACCTGAAGTTCAAGCCCTACAACCCGCGCTTCCCCGAGCGCATCCGCGAGAGCGGCGGCGATTGCTTCGCGGCGATCCGCCAGAAGGACTTCATCGTCCACCACCCCTACGAATCGTTCGATTCGGTGGTGCAGTTCCTGTCCCAGGCCGCCCGCGACCCGAACGTGGTGGCGATCAAGCAGACGCTCTACCGTACCTCCTCCAACTCCCCGATCGTCGCGGCTCTCGCCGAGGCGGCGGAGGCCGGCAAGTCGGTGACGGCCCTCGTCGAGCTGAAGGCGCGCTTCGACGAGGAGGCCAACATCCGCTGGGCCCGCAACCTCGAGAAGGCCGGCGCGCAAGTCGTGTTCGGCTTCATCGAGCTGAAGACCCACGCCAAGCTCTCGATGGTGGTGCGCCGCGAGGGCGACCGCCTTGTGAGCTACTGCCATGTCGGCACCGGCAACTACCACCCGATCACGGCGCGCATCTATACGGACCTGTCGTTCTTCACCGCCGATCCGGTGATCGGCCGCGATGTGTCGCGGATCTTCAACTTCATCACCGGCTATGCCGAGCCGGCGGAGCTGGAGCGGATGGCGGTCTCGCCGCTGACCCTGAAGAAGCGCCTTCTGGAGCACATCGCCGAGGAAATCGCGCACGCGAAGGCCGGGCGGCCGGCGGCGATCTGGATCAAGTGCAACTCGCTGGTCGACACCCAGATCATCGACGCGCTCTACGACGCGAGCGAGGCGGGCGTCGCGATCGACTGCGTGGTGCGCGGCATCTGCTGCCTCCGGCCCGGGGTGCCGGGCCTGTCCGAAAACATCCGGGTCAAGTCGATCGTCGGGCGCTTCCTGGAGCACGGCCGGGTCTACGCCTTCGGCAACGGCGTCGGCCTGCCCCACCCCAAGGCGCGGGTCTACATCTCGTCGGCGGACCTGATGAGCCGCAACCTCGACCGCAGGGTGGAGGCGATGCTGCCGATCCTCAACCCGACGGTGCACCAGCAGGTGCTCGACCAGATCATGATGGCGAATCTCCTCGACAACCAGCAGAGCTGGCGTGTACTGGCGTCCGGCGCGAGCGAGCGGATCGGGCCCGCCGAGGGCGAGGAACCCTTCAACGCGCACAAGTATTTCATGACCAACCCGAGCCTGTCGGGGCGCGGGAAGGCATCGAAGAAATCGAGTCCGCGCGCCCTCAGCCGGCGCGCCCAGCGCGCCTGATACGAGGTCCCAGGCCGGTCCCGGGGTCCCTGTCCGTCGGGCGGCGCTCCCGTGATGAGGACCTGGATGGGCCTGGATCAGACCGCCCTCAACGAAGCCGCACTCGCCCGGATCGAGCCAGGCAGCCCCGTCGCCATCATCGATATCGGGTCGAACTCCGTCCGGCTGGTCGCCTATTCGGGCATCAGCCGGGCACCGACCCCGCTCTACAACGAGAAGGTCCTGTGCGGCCTCGGCCGCAACGTGCTCTCCACCGGCCGCCTCAACGAGGAGGCGGTGCGCCGCGCCCTCCAGGCGCTCGCCCGGTTCCGGGTCCTGTGCGAGACCATGCATGTCGGCCAGGTCTTCGTGCTGGCCACCGCCGCCGCCCGCGACGCCGAGAACGGCCCGGCCTTCCTGGAGGCGGCGCGGGCCGCCTGCGGCCACCCGATCGAGCTCCTGTCGGGCCGGCGCGAGGCGGAGCTGTCGGCCTACGGCGTCATCTCGGGGTTCCACGCGCCGGACGGCGTGGTGGGCGATCTCGGCGGCGGCAGCCTCGAACTCGTCGATTTGCGCGGCTCGGCGGTCGGCAGCGGCGTGACCATGCCGCTGGGCGGGCTGGCCCTTCAGGATCTCAGCGGCGGCTCGCTCAAGAAAGCCCGCAAGATCGCGGCCGAAGCGCTGAAGAAAGCGGGCCCGCAGCTCGACACGCTCAAGGGCCGCACCTTCTACGCCGTCGGCGGCACCTGGCGGGCGCTGGCCCGCCTGCACCAGGCGGCGCGGGATTATCGCCTGCACGTCATGCACGGCTACACCATCGAGCCGAACGACGAGCTGTCGTTCCTTCAGGTCGTCGAGCAATCCGACGCCGCGACGCTCGCCGCCGTCGAGAGCGTGTCGGAAGCGCGCCGCCCGCTGCTCGCCTATGGGGCGGTGGTGCTGGAGGAGCTGATCCGCTCCGGGCGCCCGCGGGAGATCGCGATCTCGGCCACCGGCGTGCGCGAGGGCCTGCTCTACGAGAAGCTCGACGACGCGGCGCGGGCCCGCGACCCGTTGCTGCTGGCGGCGGCCGAGCTCAACCGCCTGCGCTGCCGCAGCCCCGGCCACGGCCCCGAATTGCAGGCCTGGACCGACGCCTTCATGGCGAGCCTGTCGACGCCCGAGACCGCCGACGAGCGCCGGCTTCGCCACGCCGCGTGCCTCCTCGCCGACGTCAACTGGCGCACCCATCCGGATTACCGCGGCGAGCAGAGCCTCAACGTCATCGCCCACGCCTCCTTCGTCGGCATCGACCATCCGGGCCGGGCCTATCTGGCCGTCGCGGTGTTCTTCCGCCACGAGGGCGTCGCCCCCGAGAAGGCGAGCCCGCTCCTGCGCCAGCTCGCCGGCCCGCGCCTGTTCGAGCAGGCGCGGCTGCTCGGCGCCGTCCTGCGCGTCGCCTTCCCGGTCTCGGTGGCGATGGAGGGCGTCCTGCCGCGCACGCCGCTGGCGATGCGCGACGGCGCGGTCGTCCTGACGCTTCCGCACGCCCTGCGGGATCTGGCCAGCGACCGGCTGTCGAACCGCCTGCGCGGCCTCGGGCGGCTCCTCGGGGTCGAGGCGCGGATCGAGATCGAGGGGTAGGGGGATCGCGGGGTTCGGCCGGCCGGGAATCTCCGCTAAGGTTCCCGCGCCTGTCCCCGAGCCCGGATTCCATGGACCAGACCCCTTCGCCGACCCCGATCGCCATCGACGATTTCCTGAAGCTCGACGTGCGGGTCGGCACGATCGTCGAGGCGGCGCCGATCCCGGAGGCGCGCCGCCCGGCCTACCGCCTCGTCATCGATCTCGGCGCCGCGCTCGGCTTGAAGAAATCCTCCGCCCAGGTGACGGTGCACTACACGCCCGAGACCCTGGTCGGCCGGCAGGTGCTCTGCGTCGTCAACCTGCCGCCGCGCCAGGTCGGCCCGGTGCGCTCCGAGGTTCTGACCCTCGGCGTGCCGGATGCGGAGGGCGCGGTGGTGCTGATCGCGCCCGAGCGGCCGGTGCCGAATGGCGGGCGGTTGTACTGACCCTCCGACTGACCTCCAGGAGATCGACCACACCATGACATCCAGCCACGGTCCCGGTTCCAACCATGGTCCCTTGCGGGTCGGCATCGGCGGCCCGGTCGGGTCGGGCAAGACCGCCTTGATGGAGGGCCTGTGCAAGGCCCTGCGCGAGCGCTACGACCTCTGCGCCATCACCAACGACATCTACACCAAGGAGGATGCGCGCCTCCTCACGGTGGCTGGAGCTCTTCCCGAGGAGCGGATCATGGGCGTCGAGACCGGCGGCTGTCCGCATACCGCGATCCGCGAGGACGCCTCGATCAACCTGGCGGCGGTGGCGGAGATGCGCCGGCGCTTCCCCGCCCTCGATCTCGTCCTGCTCGAATCCGGCGGCGACAATCTCGCCGCCACCTTCTCGCCGGAACTCGCCGACTTGACGATCTACGTCATCGACGTGGCCGGCGGCGAGAAGATCCCGCGCAAGGGGGGCCCCGGCATCACCCGCTCGGACCTTCTCGTCATCAACAAGACCGATCTCGCGCCCCTCGTCGGCGCCGATCTCAAGGTGATGGAGGAGGACACCAAGCGCATGCGGGGCACGCGTCCCTACGTCTTCGCCTCCTTGCGCCACGGCGACGGCGTCGCGGCGGTGGCGCGCTTCGTGGTGGAGGCCGGGGGGCTTTAGTGCTCCTCGACCTCCTGCACTGGGTCGCCCAGCCCGCGTCGCTTACGGCGCGGCGCCTCGGCTACGCCGGCGACAGCGTGCGGCTCGCCTCGCGCTCCCGGCGCTGCCGCGCGGCCTGGGCGCCGCATCTGGCGGCGGCGCAAGACGCGGTGCGGGCGGCGATGCGCGACCTGCCCCGGCGCGACACCGTCGTCGTGCTGGGCTCCGGCCTTCTCGACGACGTGCCGATCGACGATCTGGCCGCCACGTTCCGGCGGGTGGTGCTGGTCGATGCGGTGCATCCCTGGCGCGGCCGCTGGCGGGCGCGGCGCTTTGCCAACGTCTCGCGCCTCGTCCACGACCTGAGCGGCACGCGCGACCTGCTGCTCGGCCGTGGCGAGACCTTCGGGCCGATGCTGCCGCCTCTCTGCCGGGAGGCCGACCTCGTGGTCTCGGCCAACCTCCTGTCGCAACTGCCGATCCTGCCGGTGGCCCGGCTCGAGGCGGCGGGCCGGCTCGGGCCGTTCACCGACCCGGAGGCCTTCGGGGGCCTCATCGTGGCGGCCCATCTCGATGCCCTGGCGGGGCTATCGGCGCAGGTCTGCCTCGTCACCGACCGCGACGAGACCGAAGAGGACCGGGACGGGCGGGTCCTGGAGCGGATCGACCTCCTCTACGGCGTCGATCCGGGGCCGGCGGTGCGGGGGTGGGACTGGGTCCTGGCGCCGTTCGGCGAGGAGGCGCGGGACCGGCGCCTGGTGCATCGCGTCGGGGCTTACCCGGATTGGCGGCCGGCGGCATGACATGACGGCATGACGGCGCGGGGCCGGCACGGCTTCGCGCCGGGCGGCGAGGTGTCTAGTGTCAGGCTCCTGGCGGATGAGGGCTGTTCGGGGAAAAGGATGGCGCGGGTATTCCCCTCTCCCCGCGGGCGGGGAGAGGCCTGAGCCCCCCTTGTCGGGGGCGAAGGAAGCGCAGGCGCAGCCGGAGCGAGGGTGAGGGGGTGGCGCCGAAAAAGGCTCCTTCGGCAATACCCCCTCACCCTCGCCCTACGGGCTCGCTGCTCCCCCTGGACGGGGGATCAGCCCTCTCCCCGCCCGCGGGGAGAGGAGATTGCCCGCGCCATTCCGCGTCCCTGGCAGCCCCGTGGTGCATGGGCGGAGGACCACGACGATGACCCGCGACAGCGGCCCGGCCATCTCGGCCGAGGCGCCGGCCGAGGCCCCGGGAGAAGCCCATTGGCGGCGCAACCTCGCGGTGTGCGTGTTCGGCTCGTTCACGACGCTCGTGGCGATGACGCTGCTGCTGCCGTTCCTGCCGCTCTACGTCGAGGAACTCGGGGTCAAGGACCAGGCGGCGATCGTGCAATGGTCCGGCGTGGCCTTCGGGGCGACCTTCTTCAGCGCCGCCCTGGTGGCGCCGCTCTGGGGCCGGCTCGCCGACCTCTACGGCCGCAAGCTGATGCTGATCCGCGCGAGCCTCGGCATGGCGGTGGCGATGTCGCTGATCGGGCTCGCCGAGACCGTCTGGCAGCTCGTGGCCCTGCGGCTGCTGGCGGGGTTCCTGGGCGGCTACGCCTCGGGCTCGACGGTGCTGGTGGCGACGCAGACGCCGAAGGCGCGCTCGGCCTGGGCGCTCGGCACGCTGGGCTCCGGGATCATGGCGGGCAACCTCGTCGGGCCGCTCGTCGGCGGGGTGCTGCCGCCGCTGATCGGCATCCGCGCCACCTTCCTGGCCGCCGGCGCGGTGATCTTCGTGGCCTTCCTGGCGACGCTGTTGCTGATCCGCGAGGAGCCGCGCCCGCCGAAATCCGCCCGCAAAGGCGGCGGGTTCTCCAGCATCCCCGACAAGCGCCCGGCCCTCGCCATGCTGGCGACCGGCATGCTGCTGATGCTGGCGGTGATGTCGGTCGAGCCGATCATCACCGTCTACGTCGCCGAGCTGGCCGCCGATCCCGCCCGCGTCACCCTGGTCGCCGGGCTCGCCATGTCGGCGACCGCCTTGGGCAGCATCCTGTCGGCGCCGCGGCTCGGGCGGCTCGCCGACCGGATCGGGCCCTGGACCGTCATCACCGGGAGCTTGACCGCTTCGGCCCTGCTCCTGGTGCCGCAGGCCCTGGTGACGAGCGAATGGCAGCTCGTCGCCCTGCGCTTCCTGATGGGGCTGGCCTTGGGCGGGCTCCTGCCCTGCATCGCCAGCGTGATCCGCCATTCCGTGCCCGACCGGGTGGCCGGAACGATGCTGGGCTATTCCACCTCGTCGCAATATGTCGGGCAGGTGGTGGGGCCGCTCATGGGCGGCTTCGTCGGCGGGCATGTCGGCATGCGGGCGGTCTTCCTCGGCACGGCCGTGCTGATGGCCTTGGGGGCCGCCGGGACCGCCCTGGCGCGACCGAAGGGGATGAGAGCGTGAGCGAATTCGGGTTCGAACGGCGGATGATCGAGATCGGCGACCCGTCCGGCGGGTGCCTCGCCGCCCTGGAATTCGGGCCGGCCGAACAACCCCTCGCCGGCCTCCTGCTGCACGCCAACGGCTTCAACGCCCGCACCTACCGCAGCCTGCTCGAACCGCTGACAGACCTGCACGTCCTCGCCTACGACCATCGCGGCCACGGCCGCAGCACCCTGCCGGCGGAGCCCGAGGGGCGAACCGACTGGTGGGACGTCACGAACGACCTCATCGCGCTCCTCGACCGGCTCGATGCACCGCCCCTCGTGCTGATCGGCCACTCGATGGGCGGCACCGCCTCGCTGCTGGCCGCCGCCGAGCGGCCGGAGCGGATCCGCCGCCTCGTGCTCCTCGACCCGGTGATCCAGCCGCCGGAGCGCCGCGGCGAGGGCCATGCCGGCCTCGCCGAGGGAGCCCTGCGGCGGCGCAGCGAGTTCCCGTCCCGGGAGGCGGCGCTCGCCGCCTATCGCGGGCGCGGCGCGTTCCGCACCTGGCCGGAGGCGCCGCTCGCCGATTACGTGGCCGATGGGTTCCGGGATGGCCCGAGCGGCGTGACGCTGGCCTGCACCGGGGCCTGGGAGGCGTCGAGCTACAGGGCGCAAGGCCACGATCCATGGGCGGCGCTCGACCGCCTGTCCTGCTCGGCCGAGATCCTGCGGGCCGAGACCGGCAGCACCTGCGCGCTGGCCGAGAGCCGGGGCGCCGTCGAGGTCGAGACGGTGCCGGGCACCACCCATTTCCTGCCCTTCGAGGCGCCCGAGCGGGTCCGGGTCGCGATCCGGCGCGCCCTCGCCTGATCCGAAAGGCGGGGGCGCGGCTTACCTCTTTCGAGGGATGACGGGCGCCCCGACAATCCCCCATCGCGCAGATAGCTCCCGGCTGTCCCGGCGGCCCAATGTCGACCGGACGGGACGGCGCGGCTTTCCGCGGAGATCCGCCCGCTCGAGCCGGAGGGGCGCGTCATGAGATTCTGGCTCGGTCTGTCGGGATGCCTGGCGCTGGCGGGGGCCGGCGCGGCGCTGACGATGGAGGGAAATCCGCCCGCGGCGGGGCCGGTGCCGGCGGCGCAGCCGCGCGCGGCCACGGCCTGGACCGATGTCAGCGAGGCCGACCGGGCCGGTGTGCCGCGCCAGATGCAGGCGCGCGTCATCCTGGCCCGCCAAGCGGGCGATTGGGCCCGCCAAGCGGGCGATTCGGCCAGGCAAGCGAGCGATCCGCCGGGCCCGGCAGGCGATCAGTCCAGCGCGACGCCGAAACCCGTCGAGCCCGCGCGAACGGCCCCGGACATCCGGGCCGTCGAGGAGGCCCGGCAGCGGGCCGAGGCGCGGGTGCGGCGGGCGGAGGCCGAGGCGGATTTGGCCCGTCGACGCCTGGAGCAGGAGGAGGCCCGCGCCAACGCCCTGTCGGACGCCGCGATGGCGGCGCGCCGCGACCTGATCGCCGCCCGGGCCGAGGTCGAGGAGCTGCGGGCGCGGACGGCCGAACCGGTCGGTTCGACGGTCCATACCCAGGCGATCCATGCCCAGGCGATCCATGCCCAGGCGATCCATGACCAGGCGGCGGCCGCTGCCGACGAGGCTCGCCTGGCCGCGGAGAAGACCGCCGATGCGAGCCGGCAGGCGCTGGCGGAGGAGCGGGAACGGTCCGAGCAGCTGGCGGGTGCGCTCGCCGAGGCACGCCGCCGCGTCGCCGTGCTGGAGACGGCCGCCGAGGCCGCGCAGGTCGCCCATCAGGCCCAGGCGCAGAATGCGGCGCGGGAGCGTGCGATGATGCGGGCGGGCCTGCGCCGCCTCGCCGTCGCCCTGCGGGCCGCTCAGGTGGCCCAGTCGGAGGCCGCCGCCCGCGAGGTGCAGGCCGCCGGTGCCCGCGACCGGGCCGAGCAGGGACGGCTCGCCGCGGAGCGGACGACCGCCGAGACGCGCGGGCGCCTCGATCGCCTGAAGGCCGGCCGCGACCGCGACGCGGAGGCCTCCATCGACACGGCGCCGCAACGGCCGTCGCTGGTGCTCCAGACCCGCCCCGGCCCGGCGCCGCGGGGAGGGGCCGCCTGGACCGCACCGCGGCCGACGGCTGCGCCGGACACGCTCGACGAGGAGCGGCTGCTGGTCCAGGCCGCCGCCCTGCTCGGGCGCGGCGACATCAGCGGGGCGCGGCTCTTCCTCACCCTCGGCGTGCGGAGCGGCAGCGCCCGGGCGACCGCGCTCCTTGCCGAGACCTACGATCCCGACAGGCTTGCCGCCCTGCAGGTCCGCGGCCTGCGCGGCGACCCCGAGACGGCGAGCGCCCTGTACCGCCAGGCCCAGCAGAATCGGGGAGGCCGACAGCCGGATCTCGCGAGTCGCGATCCCGCGGCGACGCCGCCGGCCGGCCTCGGGCCGCAGGGACCGGCGGGCTGGACCAGCCCGGTCCGCCAGGCCGGCCTGCCGGGGCCCTTCGTGCCGCCCCTGGCCGCCCCATGGGGCGGCGAGTGATCTGAAGGGGAGAGACCGCATGACCCGCCGCGCCGCGCTCTGGTTCGCCCTCCTGCTGCCCTGGACCGGCCCGGAGGCCGACGCACAACCTGTCGCCGATCCCCCGCTCAGCCCGACGCCCGCGCCCGCCCGGCCGGCTCGGGCCGCTCCCCCGAAGCCGCGGGTGCAGGTCTCCGCCCCGCGGGAGAGCGCCGAGGACGTGGCGCTCGGCAGCCACCTCAACGCCAACACCGTGGCGGTGATCTCCGGCACCCCCGGCGGCACCTACTTTCGCATGGCGAGCGACCTCGCCTTCGTGCTCGACGGCGTCAAGGACCTGCGGGTGCTGCCGGTGATGGGCAAGGGCGCGGGGCAGAACGCCTACGACCTGCGCTACCTGCGCGGGATCGACATCGCCTTCGTGCGTACCGACTCCCTCGACCAGTTGCGTAAGGACAAGCGGGTCGGCAACGCCCAGTCGCACATCGCCTATATCGCCCGGCTGTTCAACGACGAGCTGCATGTCGTCGCCGGGCGCGACGTCACCGACATCCGCCAGCTCGCCGGCCGCAAGGTGAGCTTCGACGTGCGCGGCAGCGGCACCGACGTGTCGGGCCGCGCGATGTTCGCCGGGATCGGGCTGGCCGTCGACGCGGTCAACGTCGACCAGCCGAAGGCGCTCGCCATGCTGGAGCGGGGCGAACTCGCGGCCGTCGTCTCGGTGGCGGCCAAGCCCGTGGCGGTGCTGGCCGAATTCCAGGCCGGCGACCGCTTCCACCTGCTCGACGTGCCCTTCGCCGGCGGTGTCGCCGAGAGCTACATGCCGGCGGAACTGACCCATGCCGATTACCCGCTCCTCGCCCCGGAGGGGAGTGCCGTGCGCACGCTCGCGGTCGGCACCATCCTGGCGGCCTATAACTGGCCGAAGGGCAGCGAGCGCTACAATCGCATCGCCCGTTTCGTCGACGCATTCTTCAGCCAGTACGACGCCTTCCTCAAGGCGCCCCGGCATCCGAAATGGCGTGAGGTGAACCTCACCGCCGAGGTCGCCGATTGGCCCCGCTTCCCGGCGGCCCGGGACTGGCTGGAGCACCGCATCGCCCCGGCCCCGCGGGTCGCGGCGGCGCCCGGCGAGGTGGCGCAGTTCTTAGGCCAGCGCCGGGGGGCGGGCGAGGTCGACCGGGACCAATTGTATCAGGAGTTCCTGAAGTGGCGGGATGAGCGGGGGCGGTGAGGGAATCCTCATCAAGCTCGTCGGCGTATCCTACCCTCGACCTCATCCTGAGATGTCGGTTCATCGAAGATGGACCGACCTCGAAGGAGGGCTCCAGATGCCGCTGCGATCCCTGGAACCCTCCTTCGAGGTCAGCCGATCGAAGATCGGCTGATACGAAATCCGGAAGAACACTTCCGGATTTCGTATCACCAGCCCGCGCGGCGCGTGAGCGAAGCCGATTTCCGCATCGCGAAGCGATCAGTCGGAAATCGTATGACACCTCAGGATGAGGTTCTGAGCGGGATGGAATAAAGGTTCCTTCCGCGCCCCTTTGGAGGCCGGTAGAGATCGAAACGAAGACGGCGCCGCCCTCTTGCGAGACCGGCGCCGTCTTCTTCGCGAACCCGCTCCCCCTCAGAGCGGCCGCTTCAACGTCCGCGCCACGAGTCCCAGAATGCCCTCGCGGAACACCAGCACGCAGACCACGAACACCACGCCCTGGATGATCGTCACCCAGGCGCCGAACTGCGCCAGGTAGTTCTCCATCGCGATGATGACGAAGGAGCCGAGGATCGGGCCGAAGACGGTGCCCATGCCGCCGACCAGCGTCATCAGCACCACCTCGCCCGACATCGACCAGTGCACGTCGGTGAGCGAGGCGAGCTGGAACACGATCGCCTTGGTCGAGCCGGCCAGCCCCGCCAGCGTCGTCGAGAGCACGAAGACCGCGAGCTTGTACTGGTTGGCCCGGTAGCCGAGCGAGATCGCCCGGGGCTCGTTGTCGCGGATCGCCTTCAGCACCTGGCCGAAGGGCGAGTGGATGATGCGGTAGATCAGCAGGAGGCCGAGGAAGAAGATCACCGCGACGAGGCCGTAGAGCGCCCGGTCGTCGGCGAGGCTGATGATTCCGAACAGGTTGCCGCGCGGCACCGCCTGGATGCCGTCCTCGCCGCCGGTGAACTTCGCCTGCAGCGAGAAGAAGAACACCATCTGGGCGAGCGCCAGGGTGATCATCGAGAAGTAGATGCCTTGGCGCCGGATGGCGAGCGCGCCGAAGACGAGGCCGAGAAGCGCCGCCATCAGGGTGCCGCCGAGGATCGCGAGTTCCGGCGTCAGGCCCCAGTTCTTCGCGGTGTAGGCGGTGACGTAGCTCGCCATGCCGAAATAGGCGGCGTGGCCGAAGGACAAAAGGCCGCCGTAGCCGAGCAGCAGGTTGAAGGCCAGCGCGAACAGCGCGAAGCACAGCACCTTCATCAGGAAGACGGGATACAGGATGAAGGGCAGCACCGCGAGCAGGACCGCGATGACGACGAAGACGAGGCGATGGAACGCCTTGGCGTCCCGGCCCTCGGGCAGGGCGGTGGCGATCGGGGAGGCGTCGGTGGACGCCGCGGCGGAGGACATCGTGGGGGATCCTTCAGGCGAGGCGGGTCAGGCGGTGCGGCCGAACAGGCCGGCGGGCTTCACCAGCAGCACCAGCACCATGATGACGAAGATCACGGTCGAGGAGGCTTCCGGGTAGAACACCTTGGTCAGGCCCTCGACCAGCCCGAGGCTGAAGCCGGTGATGATCGAGCCGAGGATCGACCCCATGCCGCCGATCACCACGACCGCGAAGACCACGATGATGATGTCGGCGCCCATGTTCGGGTTCACCGAATAGACCGGTGCGGCGAGAACGCCCGCGAAGGCGGCGAGCGCCACGCCGAAGCCGTAGGTCAGCGTCAGCAGCAGGGGCACGTTGACGCCGAAGGCCTGGACCAGGGTCGGGTTCTCGGTGGCCGCGCGCAGGTAGGCGCCGAGCTTGGTCTTCTCGATGACGAGCCAGGTTGCGATGCAGACGACGAGCGAGGCGACGACGACCCAGCCGCGGTAGTTCGGCAGGAACATGAAGGGCAGGCGCTGGCCGCCCGAGAGCTCCGAGGGGATCGCGTAGGGCAGGCCCGACACGCCGTACTCGTTGCGGAACAGGCCCTGGATGATCAGCGCCAGGCCGAAGGTGAGGAGCAGGCCGTAGAGGTGATCGAGCTTGTAGAGCCGCGAGATCAGCAGCCGCTCCAGGATCACCCCGAACAGGCCGACGATGATCGGCGCGAGCAGCAGCGCCCACCAGTAGCCGAGACCGGCATAGTTCAGCAGCATCCAGGCGACGAAGGCGCCCATCATGTACTGCGCGCCGTGGGTGAAGTTGATGATGTTCAACAGGCCGAAGATGATCGCCAGCCCGAGCGACAGGATGGCGTAGAACGAGCCGTTGATGAGGCCGAGCAGGAGCTGGCCGAAGAGCGCCTGCATGGGGACGCCGAGGATCGTTGGCATGGGGTCTGGCGACTCGCGTGGGGACCGGGCCTGATTCGGATGGGCCGGCGGCGCTCGTCGAGCGCCGCCGGAAAGGAGCGTCGTACGACTTCCGATCGATCGCTTCGCGATGCGGAAGTCGGCTTCGCTCAAGTGCCGCGCGGGCTGGTCATACGCTATCCGGAAGGGATCTTCCGGATAGCGTATCAGCTCTTGTTCACCAGCGGGCAATTGCCCTGGTTGAGCGGGCGGAACGCCTCGTTGCCGGGGATCGTCGCCAGGGTCTTGTAGAGGTCCCACGGACCCTTCGACTCGGCCGGCTTCTTGACCTCGAACAGGTACATGTCGTGGATCGTGCGGCCGTCGGGGCGGATGTTGCCCTTGCCGAAGAGCGGATCGTCGGTCGGGATCTCCTTCATCTTGGCGACGACCTTTCCGCCGTCCGAGGCCGACTTCAGCGCCTCGACCGCCTTCAGGTAGTGCAGCACGCTGGCATAGACGCCGGCCTGCACGGCGGTGGGCTTCTTGCCGCCGGCCTGCTTGGCGAAGCGGTCGGAGAAGGCGCGGGTGCCGTCGTTGAGGTCCCAGTAGAACGGCTCGGTCAGCACCAGCCCCTGCGCCACCTTCGGGGTGAGCGCATGGATGTCGGACGAGAAGATCAGCAGGCCGGCGATGGCCTGGCCGCCCTCGGTGATGCCGAACTCCGCCGCCTGCTTGATGGCGTTGATGGTGTCGCCGCCGGCGTTCGCCAGCCCGATCACCTTGGCGCCGGACCCTTGGGCCTGGAGCAGGAAGGACGAGAAGTCGGCGGTCGGGAACGGCGTCTTGACCGCGCCGACCACCTTGCCGCCGTTCTTGGTCACCACCTCGGTGGTGTCGCGCTGCAGCGCCTGGCCGAAGGCGTAATCGGCGGTGAGGAAGAACCAGGTGGTGCCGCCGCGCTTGACCATGGCGCCGCCGGTGCCGTTCGCCAGCGCCACCGTGTCGTAGGTCCAGTGGACGGTGTTCGGCGAGCATTGCGGACCGGTGAGATCCGCGGTGCCGGCGCCCGAATTGATGAAGGCCTTGTTCTTCTCGCGGGTGACCTGGTTGATGGCGAGCGCCACCGAGGAGGTCGGCACGTCGAAGATCGCGTCGACGCCGTCGCGGTCGTACCATTGCCGGGCGATCGAGGCGCCGACATCCGGCTTGTTCTGGTGGTCGGCGGCGACGATCTCGACCTTCAGGCCCTTCTCGGCGGCCTTGAAGTCCTCCACCGCCAACCGGGCGGCGGCGACCGAGCCCTCGCCCGAGATGTCGGCATAGACGCCCGAGCGGTCGTTCAACACGCCGATCTTGACCGGGGTCTGCGCGAGCGCCTGGCCGGCGGCAACGGCGCAGAGCGCGCTGGCGAGCAACAACCGTTTCAGCATCGACTATCCTCCCTGGTGGCGCCGCCCGCACGCGGCGGCATTCGTCTCGAAATCCGGGCGGGCCTGTGATGCCCGCCTCTCGTCATTGCAGGACGTCCCGGCCCTCGTTCAGGGCCGCGCGCCCTCGTTCGGCGCCGCCGTCTCGGCCTGCGCGGCCTTGGTGACGAGCGGGCAGCCGCCCTGGTCGAGGGGCCGGAAGGCCTCCGCGCCGGGGATCGTCGCCAGCGTCCGGTAGAGATCCCACTCGCCCTTGGATTCGGACGGCTTCTTGACCTCGAACAGGTACATGTCGTGGATCTTGCGGCCGTCCGACCGGATACTGCCCTTGCCGAACAGCGGATCGTCGGTCGGCAGTTCCTTCATCTTCGCCACGACCCGGCGCCCGTCATCGGCCTTGCGCAGGGCCGCCACGGCCTTGAGGTAGTGCAGCACCCCGGCATAGACCCCGGCCTGGGCGGCGGTGGGCTTGCGGCCCCCGAACCGGCGGGCGAAGCGGTCCGAGAAGGCGCGGGTGCCCTCGTTGAGGTCCCAGTAGAACGGCTCGGTCAGGACCAGCCCCTGCGCCACCTTCGGGGTGAGGGAGTGGATGTCGGAGGAGAAGATCAGCAGGCCGGCCAGCGCCTGGCCGCCCTCGGTCACCTTCAGCCGCGCCGCCTCGCGCACTGCCCCGATCGTGTCGCCGCCGGCATTGGCGAGGCCGATCACCTTGGCGCCCGAGCCTTGCGCCTGGCGTAAGGACGGCGCGAAATCCGCCGCCGGGAACGGCGTCTTGACGCTGCCCAGCACCCTGCCGCCTTTGCGCAGGATGAGCGCCGTGGTGTCGCGCTGCACCGCCTCGCCGAAGGCGTAGTCGGCGGTGACGAAGAACCAGGTGTCGCCGCCGCGCTTGACCATGGCGCCGCCGGTGCCGTTGGCGAGCGCCACGGTGTCGAAGGTCCAATGGACGGTGTTGGGCGAGCAATCCGGCCCGGTGAGGTCGGCGGTACCGGCGCCCGAATCGACGAAGACCTTGTTCCGCTCGCGGGTGACCTGGTGGACGGCGAGCGCCACCGAGGAGGTCGGCACGTCGAAGATCGCGTCCACCCCCTCCCGGTCGTACCAGGCCCGGGCGAGCGCCGCGCCGACGGCGGGCTTGTTCTGGTGGTCGCCGGCCACGACCTCGACCGCGAGGTCGTGGCCTTGCGGGCGGAAATCCTCCACCGCCATGCGGGCGGCGACGACCGAGCCCTCGCCCGAGATGTCGGCATAGACGCCCGAGCGATCGTTCAGCACGCCGATCTTCACCGGGGCGCCGGCAACAGCCGCCACGCTCGAAGCGAGGCCCGCCAGCAGGGCCGTGAGGAGGACCCGCGCCCGCATCACACGCCGAGATAGGTGTGGAGCTTGTCGATGTTGGCGTCGAGTTCGCTGTTGGGGATCATGTCGATCACCCGGCCCTGCTCGACCACGAAGTGCCGGTCGGCCACGGTCTGGGCGAAGCGGAAGTTCTGCTCCACCAGGATGATCGTGTAGCCCTCGGATTTCAGCCGGGCGATGGTCCGGCCGATCTGCTGCACGATGACCGGTGCCAGGCCCTCGGTCGGCTCGTCGAGCAGGATCAGCTTGGCGCCGGTGCGCAGGATGCGGCCGATGGCGAGCATCTGCTGCTCGCCGCCCGACAGCTTGGTGCCCTGGCTGCCCGAGCGCTCCTTGAGGTTCGGGAACAGGGTGTAAATCTGCTCCACCGTCATCCCGCCGGGCTTCACCCGCGGCGGCAGCATCAGGTTCTCGTAGACCGACAGGCTCGAGAAGATGCCGCGCTCCTCCGGCACGTAGCCCAAGCCCAGCTTCGCGATGTTGCGCGAGGCCATGGCGATGGTCTCGGTGCCGTCGTAGCGGATCGAGCCCTTGCGCTTAGCCAAGATGCCGATGATGGCGCGCAAGGTGGTGGTCTTGCCGGCGCCGTTGCGGCCGAGCAGCGTCACCACCTCGCCGGGCTTCACGTCGAAGGAGATGCCGTGCAGCACGTGGCTCTCGCCGTACCAGCCCTCCAACCCCTGCACGGCCAGCAGCGGGGCGGCGCTCGCGCTGCCTGCGGGGACCGGCTTCGTCATCACCGCCTCAGCCATGACCGGCTCCGATATAGGCCTCAATCACGCGGGGATCCTTCGACACGGTGGCGTAGTCGCCCTCCGCCAGCACCTGGCCGCGCGCCAGCACGGTGATGCGGTCGGAGAGCGAGGCGACGACCGACAGGTTGTGCTCGACCATCAGGATGGTGCGGTTCGCCGAGACCCGGCGGATCAGCGCCGCAGTCCGGTCGACGTCCTCGTGGCCCATGCCGGCCATCGGCTCGTCGAGGAGCAGCATCTCGGGCTCCAGCGCCAGGGTGGTGGCGATCTCGAGCGCGCGCTTGCGGCCGTAGGAGAGTTCCACCGCCGGAATGTCGGCGAACTCGCTGAGGCCCACCGCCTCGACCAGCTCCAGGGCTTCCTGGTTCAGCGCCCGCAGCACCGTCTCGGAGCGCCAGAAGTCGAACGAGTCGCCGCGCTTGCGCCGCTGCAGGGCGATGCGGACATTCTCCTTGACGGTCAGGTGCGGGAAGACCGCCGAGATCTGGAACGAGCGGACCAGGCCGAGCCGGGCCACGTCCGCCGGCTTCATGCCGGTGATGTCGCGGCCGTTATAGCGGATCGAGCCCGCCGACGGCACCAGGAACTTCGTCAGCAGGTTGAAGCAGGTGGTCTTTCCGGCGCCGTTCGGGCCGATCAGCGCGTGGATCGTGCCGCGCTGCACCTCGAGCGTCACGCCGTTCACGGCGCGAAAGCCCTTGAACTCCTTGGTCAGTCCCTCGGTGGACAGGACGATGTCCCGGCCCTCGGCACCCGCTCGGGCGCGTCCCTCGGCGTGGGTGGTCGGTTGAGCCATGTCGGCGCGTCACCCCTGCGTTTCCTCACTCGCGCTTATGCGCGTATCGCATAGCGAAACAGCATGCCGCGAATGGAGTGTCAACGGGTTCGCGCCGGCCCGGCACGGGGAGTTCCGGGCTTGTCAGTGCTTAATTCACGGCCGGTCGCGGTGTGCGTGCCGGTTCGAGCACGGCTCGCGCGGCACGGGTAAGGGGCCGTTCGACGGTGCGGTGCAGCAGGATCGCCGCGAGGCTGGCGAGGACCAGCATCAGCACCGCCAGAATGCCGGGCCCGGTCAGGGCCGCGAGGCCCGTCGCCTCGGCGGCGATGCGCACGCCCCGTACGACGAAGGGATGAGCCAGATAGAGGGCATAGGACGCGTCTCCCAGTACGATGGCCGGCCGGAGCCGGCGTCCCGCCCCGCCCGCCGGCCCGAGCGCGACAGCCGCGACGAGGAGCAAGGCGGGCCCGCCCCAGGCGAGGCAGCGGGGAAGGGCGGGCGCCTCGCCGGCCAGCGATAGAAGGGCGAGTCCCGCGACGGCGAGCGCGAGACGGGCGGGGCCCGGCAATCGCAACCCCTCCTGCCGCGCCAGGGCGAGGCCGGCGCCGCAGGCGAATTCGAGCACGATCGGGTCGCTCCAGAACGCCAGCGGCACCGGCCATGGCCCAGGAAGCTGCCCGCTGAGCACGAGGCCGGCGAGCAGCGCGAGAACGCCGAGCACCGCGCCGCGCCGGCCGAGCGGCAGCGCGAGGGCGAAGAGTGCGTAGAACGCCATCTCGTAGTTGAGCGTCCAGCCGAGCGAGTACAGCGGCTGCACCGCGCCGTCGGTCCGGGCCATCGGCCAGAACAGGTAGGAGGCCACTAGATAGCCCGGTCCCTCGGTCCCGGCGCCGAGGAGGCCCGGCCTCGCAAAGGCGAGGGCGAGGACGAGCGTGGTGGCGAGCCAGTAGAGCGGCACCACCCGGGCGATCCGATGCGCGAGGAAGATCCGTCTCGGACGTGCCCGCCCGTGCAGGGGGGCTGAGGCGTGCACGATGATGAAGCCGGAGATGACGAAGAACACGTCGACCCCCGCCGGCCAGGGCAGCCACGCCGCCGGGACGAAGGAAAGTCCCGCCCGGGCGGCGAGGCCCGCGACCTCGAACTGCGCGTGGCCGGCCGCGACCATCAGGGCGGCGAGCGCCCGCAAGGCCTGGATCAGCGGCAGGGGAGCGGGGCGTGTCACGAGGGGTCGATCACGTCGCTGTTTCGCGCCCGGACGGTCCGGGGCGTCGAGGTCCGTCATACCGGAGCGGGCTGCCTTCCGGCCAGGGGCGGGCCGTGACGATGATGACGCAAAGGCGGGAACAATGTTCGCGAAAGCTCGTTGTCCGCACCGAAAGCGTCCTGCCAAGCCGCTCGGAACGAATGGCTCGATATTCGGTCGTTGACCGGACCCGACGCTCAAGAACAGAATTTCAGGAGATCACCGATGAAGACGCTCGTTGCCCTGACCGGTCTTGCCGTTGCGCTCGCCACCCCCGCCTTCGCGCAGCAGGTCGGCGATTTCAACCAGTTCCGCTCGATGGCGCTGATGTCGAACGCGTTCGAGGTCAAGTCGAGCCAGATCGCCCTCGAGAAGTCGCGCAACCCGCGCATCCGCACCTATGCCCGCGAGATGATCCGCGACCACCGTGCCGCCAACGTCGCACTGCTCGGCGGCCGTGAGAACGTGGCCCGCGGCACCGGCGCCGGCATCGGCGGCCTGATCGAGGCGCCCTTCGCCATCGCGGGCGGCGCGGTCGGCGCGGCCACCGGCGCGGCGGCGGGCGTCGTCGGCGGCACGCTCCAGGGCGGCCCGGTCGGCGGCCTCGAGGGTCTCGGTGCGGGTGCGGCCCGCGGCGCGCAGGTCGGTGCCAACGCGGTCGATTTCGACGGCGACGTGACCACCACGGCGGCCACCCGCGCCATCCCGCTCGGCCCGCAGCAGCAGGCGATGCTCGCCGAGCTCGCCGACACCCCGGCCGGCCCGGCCTTCGACCGGACCTATGCCCGCATGCAGGTCCAGGCCCACGGCATGACCGTCGCCAGCTACCAGGCCTACGCCCAGTCGGGCCCGAATCCGGCCCTGCGCGCCTACGTCCAGCAGGCGCTGCCGGTGATGGAGCAGCACCTGGCGATGGCCCAGCGTCTGCCGGGCGCGCGCTAAGACCGGCGATCCGGTGAGGTAACGAAGCGGCGGGCCGGAAGGCCCGCCGTTTCCGTTCGCGTCACGCGGGTATGTGCGCGGCCTTCGGAAATGGCGGCGCCAAAGCACCGAAAGATTCGGTGTCGCCGATTGATTGACGTAGCGGCCGGGCCTATCTTCGGCGGGTGAGGGCTCGCGGGTGGCGGCCCGCGAGCCCTCTTGTCAGTGGTTCAGCTCACTACATGAGCCCGATCGTGATGGTCAGAGACCATCCGGTCGGGCTTTTCGTGATGGTGATGGTGAGTATCGGAAAACCGTTCACATCCGTCACCTCCTTCCCGGCCATGCCTGCTCAGCCCTTTCGGGTTTCGACGGCGGCCGGCGAATGCCGCCGTACACCCACGCGCCATGGGCTCTCGCAGCCGGGAAGGTGTCCGCTGACGTAAGGATCATAGCGGCTGCCGGACGGGTTGTCTCCATCCCGTCTTCGCCTCGTCGTCGACGCGGGCCCTCAGATCTCGACTGCGCCGATCGTTTCCTCGTCGAACGCCACGCTCTTCACGATCGCCACCACCGGCAGGCCCGGCACGAGGGCGAGTTCGTGGACGGCGAGACGCGTCACCTCGGCGACCAGGCTCGCCTCGCCGCAGGCGATCTCGACCCGGGCATGGGGTCCGTGACCCGGGGCCACGGCTGTGACGGTGCCGGAGAGGACGTTGCGGGCACTCAAGGAGCGCGGCGCCTCGCGGGCCACCAGCACGTCGCGGGCCCGCACCCGCACCCGCACGGTCGTGCCCAAAGGCAGGGGCAGCCGCGGCACGGTCAGGCGGCCGGGCGGGCCGTCTAGGCGGGTGAGGCCGAAGGCGTTGTCATGGGCGGCGACACGCAGGTGCAGCAGGGCGCCGGTCTCTCCCGTGTCGCGGCCCGGAAACAGCCCGCCCCGGCGCAGGATCTCGGCGGCGGGGCCGCAGGCCGCCACTTGTCCGTGATCCAGCACCACCACCGTGTCGGCGAGGCGTGCCACCTCGGCGAGCGCATGGCTGACATAGATGATCGGCACCCGCGCCTCGTCGCGCAGGCGCGCCACGTAGGGCAGGATCTCGGCCTTGCGCGCCTCGTCCAGCGCCGAGAGCGGCTCGTCCATCAGCAGGAGCCGCGGCCGGGCGAGCAGGGCCCGGCCGATCGCGACGCGCTGGCGCTCCCCGCCCGACAGCCCGGCCGGCCGCCGGTCGAGCAGGGCGCCGATTCCGAGAAGATCGGCCACCGCCTCCAGGCTCGGTCCACCGGAGCGGTCGCGGGAAAACCAGCGCCCGAACACGAGGTTCTGGCGCACGCTGAAGTGCGGCAGGAGCCGCGCGTCCTGGAAGACGTAGCCGATCCGGCGCCGGTGCACCGGCACCCGGACACCATGATCCGTATCGAGGAGCGTGACGCCGTCGACCACCACCCGCCCGCGATCCGGCCGGACCAGCCCGGCGATCACGTCGACGAGGGTCGACTTGCCGGAACCGGAGCGGCCGAACAGCGCGGTGACCCGCCCCTCCGCAGTGAAGCCCGCATCGAGCGCGAAGGCGCCGCGGACGTGCCGGACCGCGACCTCGATCATGCGCCCAGCCTGCGCTTCGCCCGCCGCGCCAGCCACTCGGAGGCCAGCAGCGCCGCCATCGACAGGGCGACGGAAACCAGGGTCAGGTGGAGCGCCCCCGCCTCACCCCCCGGCACCTGGGTCAGGGTGTAGATCGCGGACGGAAGGGTCTGGGTCTCGCCCGGGATGTTCGACACGAAGGTAATGGTGGCGCCGAACTCCCCCATCGCCTTGGCGAAGGCGAGCACCGCCCCGGCGAGGATGCCCGGGAGCGAGAGCGGCAGGGTGACGACGAGGAAGACCGCGGCCGGCGAGGCCCCGAGCGTGCCGGCAGCCTGTTCGAGCTTGCGGTCGACCGCCTCCAGGGAGAGCCGCATCGCCCGCACCATCAGCGGGAAGCCCATCACCGCGCAGGCGAGCGCCGCCCCGGTCCAGCGGAACGAGAACACGATGCCGACTTCCGCGAGCGCCGGCCCGAACCAGCCCCGGCGCCCGAAGGCGAGGAGCAGCAGGTAGCCGGTCACCACCGGCGGCAGGATCAACGGCAGGTGGACCAGTCCGTCGAGGAGCGCCCGGCCGCGGAACTCCCGGCGAGCGAGGAGATAGGCGACCGCGAGCCCCGGCAGCAGGCTCGCGAGCGTCGCCACGCTCGCCACCAGCAGGCTGAGCCGGAGCGCGCTCCACTCGTCGGGGGTGAGGAACAGGGGAGGGGTCATCCGGCGGACAGAACCCGTACCATGGCGGATCGGCGCCCGGAGTCCAGGCCCCGCGCGGCAACGCTGGGTTTCGGGGCCTTCGATTGATCCGGGCCGCGATTTGAGGCCTGTGAGGACGACCCACCCGCTCCCCGGAGGCCCGGATGATCACCTTCTACTTCAACGGCTCGCCCAACCCGACGAAGGTCGCGCTCTTCCTGGAGGAGGCGGGGCTCGCTTACGAGCCGGTGGCGGTGGATACCCGCAAGGGCGAGCAGTTCTCGGCCGATTTCCTGAAGCTCAACCCGAACGGCAAGGTGCCGGTGATCGTCGACGACGGCACGGTGGTGTTCGATTCGAATGCGATCCTGCTCTACCTTGCCGAGAAGACCGGCCGCTTCCTGGCGCCGGCCTCCGAGCGCGGCACGCTGCTGTCCTGGCTGATGTTCGTCGCGACCGGCATCGGGCCGTTCTCGGGCCAGGCGGTGCATTTCCGCCATTTCGCCCCCGAGACAGTGCCTTACGCGAACGATCGCTACCAGTACGAGGTGAGGCGCCATTACGGGGTGCTCGACGGCCATCTCGCCGGGCGCGAGTGGATGGTGGGCGACGCCTACGGGATCGTCGACATGGCGGTCTGGGGCTGGGCCCGGATGCTGCCCTTCGTGCTCGGCGAGGGCGCCTTCGACGCGTTCCCGAACCTGAAGCGCCACCACGACGCCATCGCGGCCCGCCCCGCCGCTGCGAAGGCCGTCGCCCTGAAGGACCGCTTCCCCTTCAAGGCGGAGCTCGACGCCGAGGCGCGCGGGCACATGTTCAAGCACCTGAAGCCGGCCGTCTGAGCCGGTACCAGGAAAAGGGAGGAGACACGTCATGAAGACCTTCGACAACCCATTCAAGCGCGCGCTCGCGGAAGGGCGGCGCCAGGCCGGCCTGTGGATGACCACCGGGGCGCCCGGCATCACCGAGCTTGCCGCCGGGGCCGGCTTCGCCTGGATGCTGATCGACATGGAGCATTCGCCCAACGACCTGATCCAGGTCGTCGACCACCTGCGGGCGGCGGAAGGCGGCACCGCCGAGCCGGTGGTGCGGGTGCCGTGGAACGAGCCGGTGATGGTCAAGCGCCTGCTCGACCAGGGCGCCCGCTCGCTGATGTTCCCGTTCGTGCAGAATGCCGAGGAGGCGCGCCGGGCCGTCGCCGCGACGCGCTATCCGCCCCACGGCATCCGGGGGTTCGCCGGCACCTCCCGGGCCACCGGCTATGGCCTGCGGCCGGATTACCATGCTCGCTCGGGCGACGAGGTCTGCGTCATCGTGCAGGTCGAGACCAGGGAGGCGCTGGCGGCGGCCGGGGAGATCGCGGCGGTCGAGGGCGTCGACGGCGTCTTCATCGGCCCGAACGACCTCGCCGCCAGCATGGGCCATCTCGGCGAGCCCGATGCGGCTCCGGTGCGGGCCGAGATCGCCGCGGCCCTGACGCGGATCCGCGCTTCGGGCAAGGCGGCGGGACTGCTCAACTTCAACGAGGCCGGCGCCCGAGCGGATTTCGAGTCCGGGTTCGGCTTCGTGGCGGTGGCCGGCGACGCCCACCTGCTCGCCCGCGAGACGCAGCGGGTTGCCAAGCTCTTCAACACCTGACCCACCCGCCCCGGAGGACACGAGATGGCCGCCCCGTCGTTCCAGCACCGCTTCGAGCCCGCCACCGACGCGGGGTCCGTGCCGCTCCTGCTCCTGCACGGTACCGGGGGCGACGAGGACGACCTCCTGCCCCTCGGCCGGGCTTTGTCGCCCGGGGCGGCCCTGCTCTCGCCCCGCGGCCAGGTGCTGGAAGGCGGCGCGCCGCGCTTCTTCCGCCGCCTCGCCGAGGGCGTGTTCGACGAGGCCGACCTGGTGCGCCGGGCCGGCGACCTCGCCGGTTTCGTCACCGCGTCACGGGAGGCCTACGGCATCGCCGCGCCGCTCGCCGTCGGATTCTCGAACGGCGCCAACATCGCCGCCGCCCTGATGCTGCTGCATCCGGGCGTGCTCGCGGGCGCCGTGCTGCTGCGGGCGATGGTGCCGCTCTCCGCCCCGCCGGCCGGGCGCCTCCAGGGTGAACCGGTGCTGATCCTGTCGGGCCGGATGGACCCGATCGTGCCCGCCGACAACGCCGCGCGCCTCGCCGGGATGCTCACGCAGGCGGGCGCCGCCGTCACCCACGAGGTGCTGCCCGCCGGCCACGGCCTGTCGCAGGCGGATCTGGTGCGGGCGAAGACGTGGTTGACGGGACGGCCCGGCTGACCGGGCGGCCGCGATCGTCTCTCAGGCAAGCCCGAGCAAGGCCGCGAGGCGGGCGCGCACGTCGGCCATCAGTTCGGGCGGAGCAACGGCAAGCGGGCACGCACCGCGCTCGTGCCATGACACGCTCTTGGCCTGGTCGGACAGCACCACGCCGCGCAAGCTGTCCTGTTCCGCTCCGTCGAGGAGGCCGAGACCCGGCGGAAGGGCAATGCCCGCCGGGACCGGAACCGCGAAAGGATAATCCTTCACGCGGCTGGTGATCGGGCAGACGATGCAAAGCCGCGTCACTGTATTATAGCGCTTCGGCGTGAGCACGAGGGCCGGGCGGATGCCGGCCTGCTCGCGCCCGGCCTGCGGGCTGAAGTCGAGGGCGATGACCTCGCCGAGATCCGGGCAATGCGGCTGATCAGGCGATTTCCGCGCCTCGCGGAGCATCCGCGAAATATTCTTCATAAATATTCTCTTCTGTGATGCCAGCGAGCAACTCGTCGAGCGAGTAGCGAGGCTGCTGGTGAATAGGCTTCACAATCAATTTTCCGGATTCGACACTCAGGTCTGCTGTCATGCCTTCTGCCGCGCCAAGCTCACGTAATGCGTGGCTCGGAATACGCAGGGCGATACTATTGCCCCATTTTGCGAACTGCACAAGCATTGCCAAACCTCAAACACACACCCTGACACATATCGGTTGTCGATACGAGGTATATACGTACAGGCGATTCCACACAAGGTGCGCCCCAGGCTTGCACGGGCGTCGCCCGCTTGGGCGCGAGGGGAGGCCGGGCAATGCGGCGTCTTTTCTCGTCAGCGACGAAATCCCCTCACGTCCGCTCCGCCACCGTCTTGCCCCCGTGCTTCTGGCGCAGCGCGTCGATCTGCTCCTCGGCTTGGCGGAAGGCGGCGAGGCTCGGGCCGGTCAGCTCGCGGGCGCTCGGCAGGCGGATCTTCATCGGGTCGACGAAGCGGCCGTTGATCGCGACCTCGTAATGGACGTGGGGACCGGTCGAGAGGCCGGTGGTGCCGACCGCACCGATCACCTGGCCGAGACGCACCCGGGCGCCCGGCGCGATGCCGCGGCCGATATAGGCCATGTGGTTGTAGGCGGTGGTGTAGCCGTTGGCGTGCTGGATCTCGACCCGGTTGCCGTAGCCCGAGCGGGCGCCGGCCGACACGATCGTGCCGTCGCCGGTCGCCATGATCGGCGTGCCGCGGGTCGCCGCCCAGTCGACGCCGTTATGCGGCCGGGAATAGCCGAGGATCGGGTGCTGGCGCAGGCCGAAGGGCGACGAGATCCGCCCCTCGGCCACGGGGCGCCGCATCAGGAATTTCTGGCTCGAGCGGCCGTTCGGGTCGAGGTAATCGACCTCGGAGGTGCCGGGCACCCGGTAGCGGTACAGGCCGTAGGTCTCGTCGTGGACGCGTAAGCCCACATAGAGCAGCTCGGGCTTCGCGTCGTCGTCCTCGGTGAAGAACAGCTCGGCCCGGTCGCCCGCAGAGGTGCGCTGCTGCAGGTCGGTGGAGGTCGCCAGCGCCATGACCATCTCCTCGATGATCGGGCGCGGCACGCCGTTCTTGAGCGCGGTGCCGTACAGGCTCTCGTAGAGGGTGACGCCGGATTCCTCGTCGTCGTCCTGCGTCGCGCCCGCGCGCGGTGGCGCCACCGAGACGAAGCCGCCGCGGTCGTTGGCGGCCACGATCTCCTGGATGCCGTCCTCGCCGTAGAGGGTGACCCGGACGATGCCGCGCTCGTTCCCCTTGCCGCTTCCCTGGCCCTCGCCCTCGGGGGCGATGAGCAGGCGCACGTGCTGGCCCTCGGACAGGTCGCCCTTCGCCCGCGCGCTGAGGCTCGCCAGCATGGCGTTAAGCCGCGCCGGCTCGGCGCCGTTGCGCTTGAGGAGATCCGCCAGGCTCTGGTCCTTGGCGAGCACGAGGTCGCGCTCCTCGACCAGCCGCCCGCCGGCACTCTCGCCGCCGGTGCTGGTCTCCGGGATCTCGGTCAGGTTCTCGGGCAGGATCCGGACCTCGATGTTGCGGAACCGTGCCTCGAGCCCGGGATCGTCGGGGAGCGCGGCCGGCCGCAGGGCCCGGGACAGCAGGCGCTCGGCCGGGAAGGCCGGCGGCAGCGCCCCGTTTGCGAGGGTCTGGGTCTCGGCCACCAGGGCGTCGACCTCCGCATCGGTGAGGGCAGGCGCATCGTCGTCGAGCGCCGCCTCGGCCAGCGGGCTGCGGGTCAGGGTGACGGCGGTCTCGGCCGGGTCGGTATCGCCCTCGGGGGCGGCCGGCGCCTCGATGCGGGCGCTGCGCATGGGATCGAAGGGCGGCACCGGCACGTCGGGCGCGCGCAGGGGCAGTTCGGTGGCGATCTGCACGTAGGCGTGGAGGCGGATCACCTCGCGCTCGCCGGCCCGCTCGCTCATCGGCGCCTTGAAGGCGGTCTTGGCCGCCACGATCATCTCGTCGCGCACCAGCCGGTCGCCCTTGCGGGCGGCGTCGCCGGACCCGGCCTCGCCGTGGGGCGGCAGGGCCCGCTCGGGCGGCGTCGCGACCACGCCGTCGGCGGCGGCGAGGTAGAGCGCGACGCCGATCAGCCCGGCGCCGGTGATGCCGGTGAGCAGGCTGCCGGCGAGCCAGCGCAGGTTGAGGGCCTGCCGGGGCGGCCGCGACGCGACGGGCGAAGCGGGAAGGGAGGGCGCGTCGACGAAAGCGGACAAGGAATCGGGCCCTGGAATCAGGCGGAGGCTTGAGCCCCGCCCTTGGCGCCGAAACCGTGACCGTTTTGAGACGCGGACGGCTCTCCCTACTCTGCCGCTTCCCGCGCCGCGTAGCCGAGGCGGGCGTTCAGCTCGTCGATCAGCGAGGAGGCGGCCTCCGCGATGACGGTGCCGGGCGGGAAGATCGCCGAGGCGCCGGCCTGGCGGAGCGCCGCGAAGTCGCCCGGCGGGATCACGCCGCCGACGACGATCATCACGTCGGGCCGGCCGGCCTCGTCGAGGGCCCGCTTCAGTTCCGGCACGAGCGTCAGGTGGCCGGCGGCCAGCGACGAGACGCCGACGATGTGGACGTCGTTCTCCACCGCCTGGCGCGCCGCTTCCTCGGGGGTGGCGAAGAGCGGCCCGATATCGACGTCGAAGCCGAGATCGGCGAAGGCCGACGCGATCACCTTCTGGCCGCGATCGTGCCCGTCCTGGCCCATCTTGGCGACGAGGATGCGGGGACGGCGCCCGTCGGCCTCCTCGAAGGCCTCGACCTGCCCTCGCACCCGCTCGACCGCCGCCGACATGCCGCCCATCTCCCGCTTGTAGACGCCCGAGATCGCCCGGATCTCGGCCCGGTGCCGGCCCCAGGCCCGCTCCAGCGCCTCCGAGATCTCGCCCACCGTGGCCTTGGCTCGCGCCGCCTCGACGGCGAGCGCGAGCAGGTTGCCGGAGCCCTGCGCGGCCTCCGTCAGGGCCGCGAGCCGCGCCTCGACCGCCTGCCCGTCGCGCTCGGCGCGCAGGCGCTTGAGCTTGTCGATCTGGAGCGTGCGGACGTTGCCGTTATCGACCCGCAGGAGGTCGATCGCCCGGTCGCCGTCGGGCTTGTAGCGGTTGACGCCGACGATGACCTGCTGGCCCGAATCGATCCGCGCCTGGGTGCGGGCCGCCGCCTCCTCGATGCGCAGCTTCGGGATGCCGGCCTCGATGGCCTTCGCCATGCCCCCGAGCGCCTCGACCTCGCGGATATGGGCGGAGGCGCGGGCGACGAGATCCTGGGTCAGCCGCTCGACATAGTAGGAGCCGCCCCACGGATCGATGATCCGGGTGGTGCCGCTCTCCTGCTGCAGGAACAGCTGGGTGTTGCGGGCGATGCGGGCCGAGAAGTCGGTGGGGAGCGCCAGCGCCTCGTCGAGGGCATTGGTGTGCAGCGACTGGGTGCCCCCTTGCGTCGCCGCCATCGCCTCGACGCAGGTGCGGGTGACGTTGTTGAACACGTCCTGCGCCGTCAGCGACCAACCGCTCGTCTGCGAATGGGTGCGGAGCGCCAGCGACTTGTCGGATTTCGGCGAGAAATCCTTGACGAGGGAGGCCCAGAGCAGGCGCGCCGCCCGCATCTTGGCCACCTCCATGAAGAAGTTCATCCCGATCGCCCAGAAGAACGACAGGCGCGGAGCGAACTTGTCGATGTCGAGCCCTGCCGCCATCCCGGCGCGGATATACTCGACGCCGTCGGCCAGCGTGTAGGCGAGTTCGAGGTCCTGCGTCGCCCCGGCCTCCTGCATGTGGTAGCCGGAGATCGAGATCGAGTTGAACTTCGGCATGTTGGCCGAGGTATAGGCGAAGATGTCCGAGATGATCCGCATCGACCCGGCCGGCGGGTAGATGTAGGTGTTGCGGACCATGAACTCCTTGAGGATGTCGTTCTGGATCGTGCCGGCGAGCTTTTCCGGCGGCACCCCCTGCTCCTCGGCCGCGACGATGTAGAGGGCGAGGACCGGCAGCACCGCGCCGTTCATCGTCATCGACACGGTCATCTGGTCGAGGGGGATGCCTGAGAACAGCGTCCGCATGTCGTAGATCGAATCGATCGCGACGCCCGCCATGCCGACATCGCCCGAGACCCGCGGATGGTCGGAATCGTAGCCGCGGTGGGTCGCGAGGTCGAAGGCGACCGACAGGCCCTTCTGCCCGGCCGCGAGGTTGCGGCGGTAGAAGGCGTTCGAATCCTCCGCCGTGGAGAAGCCGGCATATTGCCGGATCGTCCAGGGCTGGGTCGCGTACATGGTGGGGTAGGGCCCGCGCAGGAACGGCGCGATGCCCGGATAGGAGCCCGCGAGGTCGATCCCGTCCCGGTCCCGTGGGCCGTAAGCGGCCTTCACCGGGATGCCCTCCGGGGTCATCCAGGGCTCGGCGGCGGCCGCACTCGTGGCTTGATGGGCCGCCGCGGCCGGCGCGAAGGCGATTTCCGAGAAATCCGGGATGCGGGTCATCGGCCTGCGGCTCTCGTTGCTGGCGTTCCTTGTCGCCAAACTTATAGGGGCGCGTACCGCCGCGGCCAATGGGTTGAAGGTCGGAAGGCGCGGCGCGGTCAGCGCGCCCCCTCGCCCCCCGCCACCCGGCCGCGGGCCCTCGCCCGCACCCAGTCGCGCCGACGCTGGTCCGCCTTCGATTCGACCGCTTCCCGGTCCGCCGGCACGGTGGCGTAGAAATCCGCGACCGCCGCGCCGCCGTGGATGCGCTGGCCGCGGCCGGCCTCGTGACGCAGCCGCCAGCAGCCGAGCGCCTCCCGTTCGCCGTCGCTCCGGGCGCGGCTGCAGGCCTCCGCCCGGTTGGCGCGGGGCGAGGCCTCGGCGTGGCCGGCGAGGGCGAGGAGGGGGGCCAAAACGGGGGCGATGACGGCGAGACGGGACAGCGACGGCTTGCGGAGCATTCCGGACCTTTCGTATGGGGAGGGCCACAAGCCTAGAGACCCGTCCCCATGCCTGCAACCTCCCCGAGCACCCGGCCGTGACGCAGCCGGACAGCGCCGCGCGGCTCTGGGCGCCGCTCGCCGGGTTCGCGGCGGCCGAGGAACGCCTCGGCGAACGGGCGCGGGCCAAGGGCTCGGTCGCGGCCGGCCTCTACGAGTTCCTGCGCTTCGGCGTGAAGCAGGGCTGGGCCTGCCTGTTCGGCGGGGCGATGTGCGGCCTCCTGATCCTCACGCACCTCGCCTGGCCGGCCGGCGCGCCGATCGCCCGCTACGATTTCCTGACGCTCGCGGCGGTCGCGATCCAGGTCGCGATGCTCGCCTTCCGCCTCGAGACCTGGGAGGAGGCCAAGGTCATCCTGGTCTTCCACGCCGTCGGCACCGCCATGGAGCTGTACAAGACCCGGATGGGCTCCTGGGTCTACCCCGAGGCGAGCTGGCTTCGTCTCGGCGGCGTGCCGCTCTTCACCGGCTTCATGTATGCCAGCGTCGGGTCCTATCTCGCCCGGGTGTGGCGCCTGTTCGATTTCCGCTTCACCCGCCACCCGCCGCTCCCGGCCCTCGCGATCCTGTCCCTGGCGATCTACGCCAATTTCTTCACCCAGCACGTGATGACGGACCTGCGCCTCGCGCTGTTCGCCGCCGCCGCCGCCCTGTTCGGCCCCGCTGTCGTTCATTTCCGGGTCTGGCGGGCCTGGCGGCGCATGCCGCTGCTGCTCGGCCTGCTCCTCGTCACCCTGTTCATCTGGTTTGCCGAGAATATCGGCACGGCGACGCGGGGGTGGATCTACCCGCACCAGGCCGCCGGCTGGGCGGCGGTGTCGCCGGCGAAATTCGGCTCCTGGTTCCTCCTGATGATCATCTCCTACACGCTGGTGGCGCTGGTGAGCCGGCCGAAGGCGTTCACCACGCCGCCGCCCGAGCCGAGCGCGGCCATTGACGCGGGCGCTGCCAAGCCCACTTCCCGGATGGCCGTCGCCGCTTCCGTTCCGGCAACTCCCCTCTCGACGAATTCCCCATCGGAGTGACGAATACGGTGCCCGATCGCTTCCTGCGGGTCGCCCTGACCACCGCCCTCGTGCTGCTGGCCCTGTTCGTAGCGCAGCCCTACGTCACGAGCCTGCTGTTAACCGCCGACGCGCCGCGGGCGGTGACGGCACGCGGCGACCTGTCGCCGATCGAGGCCTCGACCGTGGCCCTGTTCGAGCGTGCGGCGCCCTCCGTGGTCTACGTCTTCGCCCGCCAGCCGCAGGGCGCGGTGACCTTCGATCCCGAGACCGGCGAGCGCCGGCAGGGCGGGGGCGAGCAGACCGGATCCGGCTTCGTCTGGGACGCGGCCGGCCACATCGTCACCAACAACCACGTCATCCAGGGCGGCGGCGACATCCAGGTGCGGCTCTCCACTGGCGAGGTGGTGCCCGCAACGATAGCCGGCACCGACCCGAACTACGACCTCGCCGTGCTGAAGCTCGGGCGCGTCACCGCGAGCCCGCCGCCGATCGCCATCGGCACCTCCGCCGACCTCAAGGTCGGGCAGTTCACCTACGCGATCGGCAACCCGTTCGGCCTCGACCACACCCTGACCACCGGCGTGGTGAGCGCGCTCCAGCGCCGGCTTCCGACCGCGGAAGGACGCGAGCTCTCCGGGGTGATCCAGACCGACGCGGCGATCAATCCGGGCAATTCCGGCGGGCCGCTGCTCGATTCCGCCGGGCGCCTGATCGGCGTCAACACCGCGATCTTCTCGCCGTCCGGCGCCAGCGCCGGGATCGGCTTTGCAATTCCCGTCGACATCGTCAACCGGGTGGTGCCGAACCTGATCCGCACCGGCCGCACCCCGAATCCGGGCATCGGCATCGTGGCGGCGAGCGAGGAGGCGGCGGCCCGCCTCGGCATCGACGGTCTCGTCGTGGTGCGGGTGCTGCCCGGCTCCCCCGCCGCCCAGGCCGGCCTCCAGGGCGTCGATCCGGCGACGGGCGAACTCGGCGACATCATCATGGGGGTGAACGGCCGCCCGGTGCGCCGGCTGGCCGACCTCACCGCGGCCCTCGAAGCCGCCGGCGTCGGCAGCAGCGTGACGCTCCAGGTCGAGCGCGACGGGCGGGCGATCACCCTCTCGGTCACCCCGGCGGATATGGGGCAGCGCCGGCGCTGACGCTCCGGTCGCGGAGCGGGGCCGGATCGGCTATCCTGGCGCCGATCCGCCCTGGAGCTTGTTTTTCGTGACTCCACGCCTCCTGGCCGCCTTCCTCTTCACGGCCGCCGCGCTGCCTGCTGCCGCGGGCGAGCGCGGCACCCGCATGCCGCGCCTGTGCCCGCAGGACGCGCCGCCGGGCGTGCGCCTGCCCGACCGGCCCGAATGCCGCGAGGCGCCTCCCGCGGCCGTCCGGGCGCCGGCGCCGGGCTTCGTCGATCTCGGCAACGGCACCTCGCTGCGCGTCAGCGGCCGGGCCGCCTACGAGGTCGGATATACCGGGCGCTAGCTCCGCTCCTCGACCGCCGAGGATCCGGACCGAATCGCACGCCCGAAATCCGCCGCTCCGGAACCCTCCCGGCCTCCGCCGCATTCGCTGTGACCTGGCCTGCGCTGCGATTTGGCGCGACGGACTCGGCGTGACGGAGGGCGTGATGATCCTGGCAGCCTGTGAAGGCCGGCACTGGCAATACGAGATCGTCGAGCATGCCGACGGCTACGTCGTGCGGATGCGCGACCTCGATACCGGCGACGTCGATGCTGACGGCGCCACGGTCTTCCGTACCATGCCGGTCGCCTTCGCCTTCGCGGCGATGTCCGCCGCCTTCGACCGCTTCACCGCCTCGACCGACGAGGAGCCGGACGACGCCCAGATGGCCACCGACTTCGCGGTGAGCGAGCAGATTTTTTGCGATCTCAGCAGCCGCCTGTGCGACGGCGGCGTCGCCGGCAGCCTGGTCCAGGCCTGGGAGCGCCGGCCGGCGGAGGGGCCGCGGCTGACGCTGCACTGAGCCTCACGACCCGGAGGCTCACGACCCGAGCCGCTTGAGCGCGTCCCGCGCCGCCCGCTCGCCGTCGAGCGTCGCCCCGCCGACCGTCATCGCCGCCCCGCCCGCGGCGGCCTCGCCGGCGAGGAAGATCCGCCCGGCGACCGGCAGGCGCAGGGCGTCGCGGGCGGCGAGGTGGCCCGGCCGGGCGAGCGAGTAGCTGCCGCGGGCGAACGGATCGGTCCACCAGGCGGCGAGGCGGCCTCCGGTGACCGCGGCGCGGATCTCCGCCCCGAAGACGCTCACGAGATGGTCGGTCGCCGCGGCGAGGGCCGCCGTCTCGCCGGCCTCGCACAGGGCGCGGGCGCCGTCGCCGCCGCAATGCAGCACCGCCAGCGGCTTCCCGAACGGCTGCATCTCCAGATAGGCGGTGAGGCCCGGCGTGCCGGTTCGCAGGATCACGGCATCGCGCAAGTCCTGAGCCTTCAGCCGGGCGAGGTCGAGGGCGAGGCCGATCTTGGTGTAGGCACCCATCGTCAGCCCCGCCACCGCGTCCGCCGCCGCCGCCGGCAGGGCGGGGGTGAAGCGCAAGGACCCCGAGGCCAGCACGCCGACCGGCACCGTCACGATGGCGCAGGCCGCCCGCAGGGTCCCGCGCGGCGTCTCGACGGCGACGCCCGGGCCGCCCCAATCGATCGCCGTCACGGGCGTGTCCAGCCGCACCGGCAGGTCGGCATAATGGCCGGCCACCAGGGCGCCGTAGCCGTCGACCCAGATGTCGTCGCCGGACCAGAGCTGGTCGTAATCGGCGGCGGAGACCCGGTCCGGCTCCTCGCCGAGGGTGAGGCGGGTGAGCCCGGTCGCTGCGGCCCGCACCGCCTCGTCCTCGCCGGCAACGGCCTGCGCCACCGAGCGGTCCGGGCCGGCCGGGTGGTCGAGGAGGGCGCTCACCCGGCCGAAGCCGGTCCGGCGCTGACGCCGCTCGGTCTCGCTCGCCCGCACGCCGTCCCGCACCAGGACCGGCCAGGGGCTGGTGGCATCGTCGCTGGTGCGGACGCCCGCGGCCCGCACGATCTCCCGCCACGGATTGCGCTCGGCCCAGTGCACGTATTGCCCGCCGGCATCGAAGCTGCGTCCCGGGCCCAAGCTGGTCTCGGTGAAGGCGCGCCCGCCGATGCGCCCGCGCGCTTCCAGCACCACGACGCTGTGGCCGCCGCGCCGGATCGCCGCCGCCGCGGCAAGGCCCGCGGCGCCCGCGCCGATGACCGCGACGTCGGCATCCGCCGCGGCGCGGGCCTTGGCCGAGGCGGCCAGGATGGCGGCCCCGGCTAGCAGGGAGCGACGCGACAGCGTCATCCCGATTCTCCGTCTCGATGTCCTGTTCGTCCTCACCTCGGCGGCGGCGGGCCGCCGGCAAGCCTCGCGCGGCGAAAACGAGCGTCGCGCGGCGAAATATCGCCCGCTTCGACACCCGCGCTTCCGCGCCGCGGCATCGCTCGCTATGAGCGCCGCCATGCTGATTCGCCCCGCCCGCCCCGACGACGCCCCCGCCATCTGGTCGATCATCGCCCCGGTGATCCGCGCCGGCGAAACCTACACCCTCGACCCGGAGATGAGCGAGGCCGAGGCCCTGGCCTACTGGACGGGGCCGGACAAGGAGACCTTCGTCGCCGTGGAGACCGGCGAGATCCTCGGCACCTACTACATGCGGGCCAATCAGGCCGGCGGCGGCCGCCACGTCTGCAATTGCGGATACATGACGCGCCAAGGCGCAACGGGACGCGGAATCGCCCGGCGGATGGCCGAACACTCGCTCGATCACGCCCGCGCGCGCGGCTACCGGGGGATGCAGTTCAACTTCGTCGTCAGCACGAACGAGCGGGCCGTGCGGCTGTGGCACTCGCTCGGCTTCGAGACGGTCGGGCGGCTGCCGCTGGCGTTCCGGCATCCGGCTCACGGTGAGGTGGATGCGCTGGTGATGTTCCAGGCATTGTGAGAGCCGTTTTGAGTGAGTTGTACGCCGAAAAATGAGGTGGATCACGAGATATCCCGCCCTCTCACCTCATGATGAGAGCCTGTTTAAGTGGCAATTTCTGAAAAATACTTGAGTTTATTGGGTGGTATCCTGCCCGCCACCTCATCCTGAGGTGCGACCGTAGGGAGCCTCGAAGGAGGGCTCCAGAAATCTCCGAGCTAACTGGAGCCCTCCTTCGAGGCTCCTTTCAGTCGCACCTCAGGATGAGGTGAGAGGGTGGGAGAGCCTTGGTTTCCACAGTTCTTGAACAAAAATCCCTTTCACACGATTTCCAGAAGATTCTTGTCGAAAATCGTATCAACAGCCCCCGACCGTGAGTTTCCGCCTCACACGCATGAGCCAAGCTGATTTCCGCGTCGCGAAGCGATCATCATGAAATTGTATCAAACAGTCTCTGAAGGACGTGCAGCAGAGCGGGTCTGTTCGAGGAGATCGATCAGGGCATCGCTGGATTTCGAAGTGCCGCGGCGCCATCATGGGCTATCGGCGATGTCGAGCTTCGCTATGGCGGCGAGTGGTGCCGGTTCGGACTCGTCGCGCCCGGTTGCCGAACCGTCACGCCCATGCCGAGAACGCCATCCGCCCCTGATTGTGCCCGAGATTGCGCGGCATCCGCTCGGCATGGAAGCCGGCCTCCCGCAGCCGGGCCAGCATCGCGGCCTCCTCGTACCGGGCAAGACCCAGCGTCCGACGCAGCGAGCGGTAATCCGAGAGCAGGGTACGGACGAGGCCGATGGCGGCCGCCACGAGGAAACCCTCGCGCCGGGCGAAGGCGAGAAGGACCGTCGCATCAGCCGCGGCGCCGAGATGCGGCGGGATCACGTCGGCGAGGATCAGGCGCCCGCCCGGCTTCAGCAGCCGGCGCCAGTCCCGCAGGCAGGCATCGAGTTCCGAGACCGTGAGGTATTGCGCCAGGGAATTCGCCACCACGAGGTCGAGGCTCGCCGCCGGCAGGGCGGCGACGTCGTCGGGGGAGAGAACCGCGATGGTCGGGCAGGCGGCGAAACGCTGTCCCAGGGCGTCGCGCTGGCGCGGGGAGGCGTCGCAGAGGAGGAGCCGGCCGCAAACTCCCGCGACCCGGTCGGCGTACAGCGCCTCGCCGCAGCCGTGATCGAGCACATGGGCGCCGGGACCATGGGCGCCCGGATGCGGCACCAGGGCGGCGATCTCCTCGGCCAGCCCGGCATAGTGCCGGGCCTTGTGGCGAGCATTGACGTAGATCGGGTTGTCCCGGTCCCAGAATTCGCGCCAGGACGAGATCACGCCGATCCTCCGGCCTTCCGCGCACGCGGCGGCGTCAGCCGCCGATGAGCAGAACCGAGACGGCCCGGTCGATCGAGAGGTAGAACACCGCGAAGGCGACGGCGGCGGCGAGCGCGAACTCGGCGGCGTCGTTCGGCAGGGCGCGCAATTCGCGCAGGGTCTCGCGGCCGTAGACGGCGCCGAGCCAAGCCACGGTCAGCACCACCGGCATCGCGAACAGGAACGACCAGGTGCTTTCCACGCGGCCCGCGGTCGGGTCGATCAGCGCGCGGATGTTGCGCACCCAGGGCGCCTGGGCGGCGGCCGCCAGCGTGGTCACCCAGGCCAGCCCCACGGCGATGCCGAGATGGGTGGTGAAGGTGCGGTGCAGGCGCGAGAAGCTGTCGGTGGCGGCGTGGTCGGTCACTGGATTCAAGCCCCGAATCGCGGCCCCGCGACGATCGTTCCTCGTCGTCGCTCCAGGGCGGTGGACGGCCGGGAGAATCGGCCGCGAGTTCGGGTTTTTTGTGGCTGCGGCCGGAACCGGCGCAACCTTTTTCGGAATTACGCGTTGCTGCTCTTCGTCTCACGCATGAGGCTGACGAAGCGGTCGAACAGGTAGTGGCTGTCCTGCGGGCCCGGCGAGGCCTCCGGGTGGTGCTGCACCGAGAAGGCCGGACGGTCGGTGAGCGACAGGCCGCAATTCGAGCCGTCGAACAGCGAGACGTGGGTCTCGACGGCGTTGTCCGGCAGGCTCGACGGATCGACCGCGAAGCCGTGGTTCATCGAGACGATCTCGACCTTGCCGGTGGTGTGGTCCTTCACCGGATGGTTGGCGCCGTGATGGCCCTGGCTCATCTTCACCGTGCGGCCGCCGAGCGCCAGGCCCATCAGCTGGTGGCCGAGGCAGATGCCGAAGGTCGGGACCTTCTTATCGAGGAGGGCGCGGATCACCGGCACGGCGTATTCGCCGGTCGCCGCCGGATCGCCCGGGCCGTTCGACAGGAAGACGCCGTCGGGCTTGAGCGCCAGCACCTCCTCGGCGCTCGCGGTGGCCGGCACCACGGTGACGTCGCAGCCCGCCTTGGCGAGCAGGCGCAGGATGTTGCGCTTCACGCCGTAATCGATCGCCACGACCTTGAGTCCCTCGCCCGCCGCCCGGCTGCCGTAGCCGGCCGGGTGCTGCCAGGAGGTCTCACCCCAGGTCGTCGAGGCCTTGCTCGTCACCGGCGGCACGAGGTCGAGGCCTTCCATCGGCGGGAGCGCGGCGGCCTTGGCGATCAGGGCCTCGCGGTCGAAGCGGCCTTCCGGGTCGTTCGCCAGGATCGCGTTCGGCATGCCGCGGTCGCGGATCAGGGCGGTGAGCGCGCGGGTGTCGACGCCGGTGATGCCGACGATGCCGCGGGCCTTCAGCCAGCCGTCGAGGTGGCGCGAGGAGCGCCAGTTGGACGGGTTCGTCACCGCCGAGGCGATCACCGCGCCGCGCACGCCGGAAGCCGGTGCCGCGTCGAGGCTCTCCAGGTCCTCGTCGTTGGTGCCGACATTGCCGATGTGGGGGAAGGTGAAGGTGACGATCTGCCCGGCATAGGACGGATCGGTCAGGATCTCCTGGTAGCCGGTCATCGCGGTGTTGAAGCAGACCTCGCCGGCGGCCTCGCCGGTGGCGCCGATGCCGAAACCCTCCAGAACCGTGCCGTCGGCGAGCACCAGCAGGGCGGTCGCGACGGGCTCGGCCCAGCCTTCGGGTTGCGCGGGGGCGGCCGCGTCGTCTTGCAGCATGATCGTGAACTCGCTTATGTCGCGGCCGGGCATGGCCGACGGGCGCGGCCGGCTGTTTACGAGGCCGGCGGCGGCCCGGTCAATCTGGGGATGCCCCGGTATCCCCTCAAGTGCCTCACCTTTCAAGTGCCTTGCACGACACGACAACACCAGGAGACCGGCATGCTGCGCCAGCGCCTCACCGCCGAGATGAAGGAAGCCATGAAGGGCGGCGACAAGGCGAAGCTCGCCACCGTCCGGCTGATCCAGGCCGCCCTCAAGGACAAGGACATCGAGGCCCGCGGCCTCGGCAAGGAGCCGCTCTCCGAGGAGGAGATCTTGTCCCTGCTCCAGAAGATGATCAAGCAGCGCAACGAATCGGCCACGGTCTACGACCAGGGCGGCCGCCCCGAACTCGCCGAGGGCGAGCGTGCCGAGGCCGCGATCATCGCCCAGTACCTGCCCCAGCAGATGGACGAGGACGAGACCCGCACGGCGATCCAGGCCGCCATCGCGGAGACCGGCGCCGCCTCGCCGAAGGACATGGGCAAGGTCATCGCCGCCCTCAAGGGGAAGTATGCCGGCCGAATGGACTTCGCCAAGGCGAGCGGCCTCGTGAAGGGCATGCTGGCCTGACGCGACCCGGGCCCCCGGCGAGGGGGCCCCATCGCGGTGCCGACGGGACGTCCTGCGGGGACCGTTCCGGATTCTTCTGTGCGGCCGTTTCGCAAGTCCTAGGCAGTCATGTGCCTGTTATCCAGTCGCGCTTCGAGGCTCGGAGCATAGTCGCAGATCAAGCATCCGGCTTTGTCACGAAAGCCCGCGGTAGTTAGTGCTTCTTTAGGGAAGTTGTCGTCCTCTGCGACCCTGTCGGCGTGAAATCCGGGCGGTTTCCGGCATTCAGGGGGTCGCGGTGAAGTCGTTGCTGTCCATCCGGGCCCTGGTGCTCGGAATTGCGCTCGCCCTCGGGGCGATCGTCGGTGCGATGACGCTCGACGGGGTGGTGTCGGCCTGGACCGGCCACCGCAACGCCCAGACCGTCGCCGCCGCGGCGAAGCTCGACCAGCGCATCCTCGAGGCGATGCAGGCCTTCCGCTCGGAGCGCGGCGACACCGCCGCCACCTTGAGCCTGTCGGGCGAGCAGGTCGGGGCGATGCGCAAGGTGATCGACGGCCATCGCGGCCGGGTCGATACCGCGATCCGGGCGCTCCTCGCGGCGCCTGCCGACCTCGCCGTTCCGGGCTTCGCCGAGACGCTGAAGGATCTCGGCTCCGCCTACGACGACCAGCTCGCCCTGCGGCGCGTGGCGGATGCGGCCTACGGCCTCGAGACGGGCGCCCGGGACAAGGCCCTGGCCCCGCGGGTGCTGAAGACCGGCGACGCGGTGCTGGCCCGGCTCGAGCGGGTCTCCGCCGCCCTCGAACGGCAGATGGCCCGCCTCGATCCCGAGACCCGCGTGCTGACCGGCGCCAAGAACAACGCCTGGGCGACCCGGGCCAATGCCGGCTCGCTCGCCGTCGTGGTCAACACCGTGCTGTCGAGCCAGACGCCTCTGACCCTGGAGCAGGCCGAGGCGGTGCAGACCTTGCGCGGCCGCTACGAGGCGACGTGGAAGCTCGTCGAGGCGGCGACCTCCGACCTGCCGCCCGCGATCGCCACGACGGTCGCGACGGCGCAAGGCGCCTATTTCACGCCTGAAGTGACGGCGGTGATCCAGCGCAACCTGCGCGCCTTCTCGCCCGGCTCCGAGGCCGCCATGAGCCTGCCCGAGTGGCAGAAATTCGTCACCCCGAAGCTCAACACCATCGTGGCGGTGGCCAACGAGGCCCTCGCCGCCGGCGTGGCATCGGCGGATGCCTCGGCCGAGGCGGCACAACGCCGTCTGATCCTGAACGCGGCCCTGTTCGGGGCGGCGCTCCTGCTCGTCGCCTTGAGCTGCGCGGTGGCGCATTTCCGCATCGCCCTGCCGATCCGGCGCATGACGCAGGCGATGCAGGCCTTGGCCGAGGGCGACGCCACCGTGGCGGTGCCGGCGCAAGGGCGCCGCGACGAGATCGGCGCCATGGCCGCCACCGTGCGGGTGTTCCGCGACAACCTGATCCGCACCCGGGCCCTGGAGGAGGAGACGGCGCTCGCCCGCGCCTCGGCCGAGGAGCAGCGCCGCGCCGGCATGCGCCAGATGGCGGACGCCTTCGAGCACGCCGTCGGCGGCATCGTCGGCCAGGTCGCGGCCTCCGCCACCGAGCTCCAGGCCACCGCCGCGGTGATGACCGACGGCGCCACCCGGACCGCCGGGCGCTCCACGGCCGTCGCCGCCGCCGCCGGGCAGACCGCCGAGAATGTCGGCACCGTCGCGGCCGCCGCGGAGGAACTCGGCGCTTCGGTTCACGAGATCGGCCGCCAGGTCTCGGGCTCGGCGGCGCTCGCCCGCACCGCCGTCGACGAGGCCGCCGGCACGGCCGGGCACATGCGCGAGCTGAGCGAGGCCGTGTCGCGCATCGGCGACGTGGTCGGGCTGATCTCGTCGATCGCCAGCCAGACCAACCTCCTGGCGCTGAACGCCACCATCGAGGCCGCCCGCGCCGGGGCCGCCGGACGCGGCTTCGCCGTGGTTGCGGCGGAAGTGAAGGAACTCGCCGGGCAGACGGCACGAGCCACCGAGGAGATCACCGGCCAGATCGGCCGCATCCAGGGCAAGACCGGAGACGCCGTCTCGGCGATCGAGGCGATCACCGGGCGGATCGCCGAGATCAGCCGCGTGTCGGTGGGAATCGCCGCCGCCGTCGAGGAGCAGGGCGCGGCGACCCAGGAGATCGTCCGCAACGTCGCGGAGGCCGCCGACGGCACCAATCAGGTGACGCACACGATCACCGCGGTCGCGGGCGCTGCCGAGGAGACGGGGGCTGCGGCAACGCAGGTGCTCGCGGCCTCCTCCGAGCTGTCGCGGCAATCCGAGCAGCTCTCGGCCGAGGTGAAGCGCTTCCTCGCCACCGTCCGGGCGGCGTGATCCACGTCTCGGTGCGGCCGATCAGATCGGCCGTACCTCGCCGGGGCGCAGTTTCAGCCGCGCGGCGAGGCGGTCCGAGAGGGTGCCGCTCAGCTCCACCGCCGCCTGCGGCGCCACCGCCTGCACGGCGGCAACGGCCGCGAGGGGATCGTTCGCCATGGCGACGTAGACCCGCAGGCCCAAGGCGCTGGCCCCGTCGTCGGCCGCCGAGACGGCGACGGTGAAGGCGGTCTGTTTCGGTTTTTTGGCGGGCATCAGGTTCTATCGCACGTGGCAGCCCGCCTGTCCTCGGTCGAGCTGCCATCGTGGGTACGCCTTTCGCCGCGGCAGAGCCTCGCCGATCCCCGAGATGCCCGCCTCGCTGAACCGTGATTTGCGCAGAGTGTCGTTCGCCCCGATCTCCGCTGCAGGTATCCCTGCCCTCACGGGGACAGGTCTCAAGGGGACGGGTCCATGCTCATCAAGGTCAAGCGCGGCTGGGAGATGCCCGAGCGCCTCGCCACGCCCGAATCGGTCTTCCTCGACCGCCGGGCGCTCCTCGGCGGCACCCTCGGGCTGGCCGCGGCCTCCCTCGCCGGCGGGCCGGCTCTCGCCGCGGTGCCGGGGGCGGGGACCGGGGCGGTGAAGACCGCCGACCTCTATCCGGCCAGGCAGAACCCGGCCTACACCCTCGACCGCCCGTTGACCGCCGAGCGCTACAGCGCCGACTACAACAATTTCTACGAGTACGGCACCAACAAGACCGTCACGCCGGGCTCCGACGCCCTGAAGGTCCAGCCCTGGACGATCAAGATCGACGGGCTCGTCGAGAAGCCGTTCGAGATCGGCTTCGAGGATCTGGTGCGCAAGATGGCGCTGGAGGAGCGGCTGTATCGCCACCGCTGCGTCGAGGCGTGGTCGATGGCGGTGCCGTGGACCGGCTTCCCGCTCTCGGCCCTGGTGGCGCTCGCCAAGCCGAAGGGCGACGCCAAGTACATCCAGATGCAGACCTTCATTGACAAGGCGATGGCGCCGGGCCAGCGGGCGTTCTTCTATCCCTGGCCCTACACGGAAGGCCTGACGATGGCCGAGGCGAACAACGAGCTCGCCTTCATGGTGACCGGGGTCTACGGCAAGCCGCTGCTCAACCAGTTCGGTGCGCCGCTGCGGCTGGCCGTACCGTGGAAATACGGCTTCAAGTCGGTGAAGTCGATCAACCGCATCACCTTCACGGCGGAGCGGCCCAAGACCTTCTGGGAGGGCTTGCAGGCCTCGGAATACGGCTTCTGGGCCAACGTGAACCCGGCGGTGCCGCATCCGCGCTGGAGCCAGGCGAGCGAGCGGGTGCTGGGCACCGACGAGCGGGTGCCGACGCTGATCTACAACGGCTACGGCGCGCAGGTGGCGGATCTGTACAAGGGGCTCGAGAAGGAACGCCTGTTCGCGTGAGGAGCGAGGGCCGCGTCGCCTGAAACCCTCCCCCCTTTGCGGGGGAGGGTGCCCCGCGGATGCGGGGCGGGAGAGGGGGCGCCGCTTCCGGACAAGACTGAACCGCTGTGAAGGGCGCCCTCTGCAGCACCGTCGCGCTGCCCCTCTCCCGGCCCGTGCTGACCCAGGGGCCACCGTCCCCCATCCCAAGTCGGGCAAGCCGACTTGGGCATTTGGATGCGGAACTCGGGCTTGCCCGAGTTCAGTGGGGGGGTTCGGCGTGGTGACCGTTGTTACGCCGTCCCGTCACCCTGCAGATAACCGGACTTGCGGCTGTCGGGCATCTGCAGCGAGACCAGGAACGCGATGGCGCACATCGCCGTCACGTACCAGAAGAAGGTGGTCTCGTAGCCGTATTCCTTGAACTTCAGCGCCACGAACTCGGCCGAGCCGCCGAAGATCGCGTTGGCGATGGCGTAGGACAGGCCGACGCCGAGCGCGCGCACCTCGGCCGGGAACATCTCGGCTTTCACCAGGCCGCTGATCGAGGTGTAGAACGAGACGCATAGGAGCGCCGCGGTGATCAGGGCGAAGGCCGCGACCGGGCTCTGCGCGTCGCCGATCGCGTGCATCAGCGGCACGGTCAGCAGGGTGGTGAGCCCGCCGAACAGCAGCATCGAGGTCTTGCGGCCGAACTTGTCGGCGAACATGCCGAAGAAGGGCTGCGCCACCATGTAGGTGAACAGCACCGCCGTCATCACCAGGTTGGCGGTCTTCTTGTCCATGTGCGCGGTGTTCACCAGGTACTTCTGCATGTACGTGGTGAAGGTGTAGAAGATCAGCGAACCGCCGGCGGTGTAGCCGAGCACGGTGAGGAAGGCGCGGCGATGGTTGCGCCAGATCGACGCCATGCTGCCGGCCTCCCGAGAGGTGCGGGTCTCGACGGTCGAGGTCTCGTGCAGGGAGCGCCGCAGGTAGAGGGCGACCACGGCGGCGGCGGCACCGATGAAGAACGGGATGCGCCAGCCCCAGGCGGTCATCGCCTTGTCGTCGAGGGTGAGGGTCACCAGCACGACGACGAGCGAGGCCAGCAGCTGCCCGCCGATCAGCGTGACGTATTGGAACGAGCCGTAGAAGCCGCGCTTCCCCTTCAGCGCCACCTCGCTCATGTAGGTCGCCGAGGTCCCGTACTCGCCGCCGACCGAGAGCCCTTGCGCCATGCGGGCGAAGAGCAGCAGGATCGGCGCGAAGACCCCGATCTGGGCGTAGGTCGGCAGGATCGCGATGACGAGCGATCCGGCGCACATCATCATCACGGAGATCAGCATCGAGGTCTTGCGGCCGTAGCGGTCGGCGACGCGGCCGAACAGCCATCCGCCGATCGGCCGCATCAGGAAGCCGATCGCGAACACCGCCGCGGTGTTGATGAGCTGCACCGTCGGGTCGGCGCCGGGGAAGAACACGTCCTTGAAGTAGATCGCCGTGAAGGCATAGGCGTAGAAATCGTACCACTCGACGAGGTTGCCCGACGAGGAGCCGATGATGGCCTTGATGCGGGCCTTGTTGTCGTAGGCCGCGATGGTGGGATTCGGTGAGGCGAGGCTGTCGGCCCCGGGTCGGCTCTGGACGGTGGTGGTCATCGCGGCGTCTGTCTCCTCCCGGGGGTCGGCGATGGTGGCAGGCCGCATGGGCCTCGCGCCGTGTCCGCACTAGGAGAATGCCGGGCCGGGGTACAGCCCCGCACCGCACCATTCCCGCATTTTCCTCTATCCGGCGCCGAATGTCCCAAGGAGAGAGGCCTGACGCAAGGTCCCGAATCGCAAAATTCCACATCCGAAACGGCGTCCGGATCCTCGACGGAAACCGGCAAGACCAGGGCGGACATCATGCGGCAATGCGGCAATCCTGCGAAGACTTGTCAGGGACTCGCCGGGCAGGCCTCCCGGGGCTTCGCGCCGCCGGTGCCGGTCTCGCCGGCGACGCGTTCGGCCTGGGCCGCCACGGCAGCGTCGAGGTGCGGATTCAGGCGCTCGCGCGGGGCCGAGATCTCGTCGCCGACCTGCACCCAGCGGGCGCCGGTCCATTCCTGCAGGGTGAGCGGGCGCCGGCCGCTATGATCGGCGCAGGTGAGGCGGATGCGGCGGGCGAAGCCGACGAGGCCGAGCTCCTTCCAGCGCACCGGATCGAGGTTGATCGCCTCGAGCCCGCGGCGCATCTCGGGCCCGTCGATCGCCCGCTTGCCGGCGAGGCGCTGGCCGTTGCGGATGCCCTCGGCCAGGATCACCCCGGCATAGACGCCGCGGTTGTAGAGCGGGCCGGGGCTGTCCTCCTTGGGCGTGCGCGACAGCCCGGCATCGATGACCAGGAGGTCGATCTGGTCGAAGGCCGGGAAGCTGTCGCCCGGCGCGTGCCAGGTCACGGTGCGCAGGCCCTTGGCGGTGAGATCCCGGGCGCCGGCGGCCGGCCGCAGCAGGTCGTCCTCGCCGGTCCAGCCGACCACGACGACCCGGTTGAGGGGCAGGCCCGCGGCGGCGGCGTCGCGCAGCGGCGTGCCGGAGAGGCCGGCGGTGGCATCGAGGATCACGGCGTCGGGATCCGCCGCCCGCACGGCGCGCCACGGCGCCGTATTCTCGTCGAGCGAGGCACCGTCCGGCAGGGCATAGGCGCGGAAGGCGAGGCCGGCCTCGGATGCCAGCGCCCGCAGCACCGGCTCCGGCTCGCGCCCGGCCGGGCTGTCGCGGTGGACATAGGCGAGGCTGCGCCCTTGCGGGCTGTCCTCGCTGCCGCCTTGCCCGACGAAGGCCAGCGCCACGCTCAAGGCATCCCACACCGTCGCCGGCGGCGCGAAGGCCCAGGGCAGCACGTCGCCCCGCGCCATCGCGGCCGGGCCGTAGCCGGCGGCGACGAGGGGCATCCGGTCGGCGGAAAGCCGCGGCAGCAGCGCCAGGGCTGCGTCGGCATTGCCGGGAACCAGCGCGATGCTGCCGCGGGCGACCGCCGCCTCGTAGCAGGAAAGCGCCCGCGCCGCCTCGCCCCCGGTCTCGCATTCCTCGACTGCGAGCGGGATTCCGCCGACGCCGCCGTCGCGCCGGCCGAGCATGGTCAGGTAGTCCGACAAGCCGTTCGCCAGCGGCGTGCCGACGGCGGCCATCGGGCCGGTGCGCTCGGTAAGGATGGTCAGCGGCAGGCCGTCGACCGCGGCGGCGGGGCCGGCGAGGAGGCTCAGGAGGACGGCGATGACGGCGGGGCGGGGCGGCATGGCCGTGTCCTGACGGGGCTTTTCGGCGGGGACCATCGAGCGGTGGAGCCTAAGCCCGGGACCGCTCGGGCGATAGGTCAGGATTCGAGCACCCGGGTGGCCGGGAACAGCACCTCGACCAGCGTCCCCTCGCCCTTGCGGCTGGTGATCCGCAAACTGGCCCGGTTCGCCTCGACCAGCGCCTTGGTCAGCGGCAGGCCCAAGCCCGTGCCGCCGCCGCGGCGCTGGGCGGTGGCGATCTGGCGGAAGGGCTGGAGCGCGGTCTCGACCTCCTCCGGGCTCATGCCGATGCCGGTGTCGCGCACCCGGAGCGCCACGCCGCCCCGGTCGGTCGCCGCCGTCGAGACGATCACCTGCCCGCCCGCATCGGTGAACTTGATCGCGTTCGAGATCACGTTGAGGGCGGCCTGGCGCAACGACCGTTGGTCGGCCAGCACCGCCGGCAGGCCGGCGGCGAAGCTCGTGCGCATCACCACCCGCTGGCGCGCGGCCTGGGGCTGCATCAGGGCGACCGAGGCCGCCACGAGGTCGTTGAGGGCAAGCCCCGCAAAGGCGAGGTCGAGGTGGCCGGCCTCGATCTTGGCCAGATCCAAGAGGTCGTTGACCAGGCTGACCACGTGCTCGCCGGAGGTCCGGATGTCGCGCAGGTAGTCGCGGTAGCGCTCGCTGCCGACGGGACCGAACTGCTCCTCCAGCATCACCTCGGCAAAGCCGATGATGGCGTTGAGCGGCGTGCGGACCTCGTGGCTGATCGTGGCCAGGAAATCCGACTTCTGGGCGCTCGCCCGCTCGGCCTCGCGGCGGGCCCGCACCAGTTCGGCCTCGGTGCGCCGTGACGCCGAGACGTCGCGCAACACCGCGGCGACGCGGCGCGGTGGCCCGCTCGCCACCGGCGCCAGGGTGAGGATCACGGGCAGCGGGCCGTCCGGCCCCCGCGCGATGACCTCGTCGCCGGTCGTCGCGGTGGCCCCGGCGCTCGCCCGCAGCAGGGCGGCCTGGGCGGCCGGGCGGCTCTCGGGCGAGAACAGCCCGATCAGGGGCTCGCCCGCGACCTCGCGGGGATCGGCGCCGAGCAGGCCTTGCGCGCCGCGGTTCATGCTGACGATGCGGCCCTCCTCGTCGAGCACCACCACCCCGTCGGTGACCGCGTCGAGGATCGCCGTGGTCTCGCGCAGGTTGGCGTCGCGGTGGGCGAGATGGACCTCGGCCGCCGCCAGCGACTGAACCGGATCGGCATCGGGCAGGCGCCGGATCGTCAGCAGGCTCGCGGGCGCACCGTCCCACTCGATCACCCCGACGGTGACGCCGACCGGCACGCTGCCGCCGGTCCGGGTCGCCAGTGCGATCGGGGCGCTCTCGCCGGGCCCGGAAGAGGCGGACGGGTCGCGGCCGCGGAAGATCACCCCCGACCCGCCGGCCGCCGCCAGGGCCTCGGGGCTGTCGTAGCCCGACAGGGCCAGGAGATGGCGGTTGGCGAGCAGCACCTCGTCGCCGCGATGGACCAGGAGCCCGACCGGCAGCCGCTCGACGAGGCGGGCGAGCGCCGCCTCGGCGCCGGGCTCGGGGAGGCGAGCGAGCGCCTGCGCCCCGCGAAACGGCGTCACCGCATTCCGGATCGGCGCCCCGTGCGGCGCCGGAGCCGCGGGCGGCGCGGCCTCGGCGCTCTCCGGATCCCCGGCGAAGCGGGCGCCCAGCGCCCGGGCGATCTCCCGGAACGCCGCGTGCTCGTTGAGGGAGAGGGAGGGGTTGCGCGGCCGCTCCTCCGCCGGGGACTCGGCGGACGGTGACGGATCGTCCGCCGGGGGCGCAGAGGAATCGGGCTCGGCGGCAAGGGGCTCGGCGGCAAGGGAGCCGGCGGCAAGGAAGCTGGCGGCATGTGCCGGTGGGGACGGAGGGGCAGCCTGGGACGCGTCCCGGTGCGGTGACTCTCCGGAGTGTTCCCCTCCCGAAGACGACTCGTCCGGGTGCGAGTCTCCCAGGTTAACCTCTCGCAGGTGCGCCTCTTGCAGGTGCGCCTCTCGGGACCCCGCTCCCTCGGGCTGCGCCTGCACCGGGGGCGACATCGCTTTCGCGGCGGATGCCTCTGCCGGCGGAGGGGGCGTCCGCGTCCCGAATCCCCAGCTCATCCCGAGATGCGCGAAGGGGGCCGCCATCAGGCCGGCGAATTCCGCCATGGTCGCCCCGGCGAGGGACGCGAAGTCGGGCGCATCCGGATCGGGCTCCGGCATGCGCGGCGGGGAGGCGGGCACCGTGTCGGGGCGGGGCGCTGAATCCGGGGCGGGATGATGCCATGCCGCGGGATCCGCGGCGGGCTGGCGCCCGACGGCGATCACCGCGGCGGCGCGCTCGCGTAAGGAAGGGCGGGGCGGCTTCGGCTCGGCCGTCTCGGGCCGGTCGGCCGCGGGGACGACCCGCTCCGGATGGATGACCCCGAAGCCGCTGAAGCCCGCGAAGGCGCGGCCGGCCCCGAGGCGGGGGGCGCCCGAGAGGTCGACCGCCACGGCCTCGCGGGTGCCCGCGATGCGCCAGCGCAAAGGCACGGCCCGGAAGGTGTGGCGCTGCGCCAGGGCCTCGGCCAAGGACGAGCCCAAGGACGAACCCAAGGACGAGCCCATGTCGGGCTCCGCTTCGACCGGGCCGGCGAGCAGCTCGTCCCAGCTCCGCCCGACCGGGGAGGCGCCGACGGTCTCGGACAACCCGCCGGTCACCTCGACGAGACAGCCGCGGGCGTCGCTGCGCCACAGGAAGCGCAGGCCGGGCCCGGGAGCCGGACGGGGAGCCGGCTCCGTCGCGGCGGGGACCGGCGCGGGGGCGGGTTCGGGGCCCGGCTCCGCCGCTGCGGCGGGCAGGGCTGCCGTGGAACCGGCGAAGGCCGGCGCGCGGCGAGGGCGACGGACGGGCAGGGGATCGAGGATCGCGACGGCGAGGCCGGTCTCGCCGTCCGGCAGGGCGGCGGGCAGGCAGGCGCAGAGCAGCGGCGGGGCGAGGCGCCCGGCGAGGCGCAGGCGCTCCAACCGCGGCTGCGCCGTCCCGACGGGCAGGCTCAGGGAGCCCCGCAGTTGCGCCGGAAGACCGAGGGACGAATCGATCCGCCCGTCCGCATCCGCGAGCGTCTCGCACAACGGCGCGGCGGCTGGGGAGGCGTGGAGCAGCCGCGTCGCCGTCCGGTCGAGGAGCAGGAACGCGCGATCGTCACCGGCGATCCGCTGCCCGAAGGTCGGAACGGCCCGCAGGGCCTCGATCGTCGTCTCGAAGAGCACGTCCCGACCCACTGCTTCTCCCCGCGCACCACCGCCGCACCCGGTTCTTGCCCGGTTCTTGTCCGAACACGACCCGCCCGGCCTGCTTTAAACCAACTGGCACCTTCCCGCACCGGCACGAAATGCGCAGTCGCTGCGTTATCCTGCCGTCAACCTTAATGCCTGCCGGAAAAGGTGGCATTCCGCTCGGACCATGCTATTGTGCGGTGCACAATAGTGCCCGGCCCCAGCGCACCGCGCCGCGGGACGCGCCCAACATGAGGAGACGAACATGACCCAGACCCCGAACTACGAGATCCCGACCGAGATGCGGGACTTCGCGGAGAAGAGCGTCGAGCAGGCCCGCAAGGCGTTCGATTCGTTCCTCGGCGCGGCGCGCAAGACCGCCGACACGCTCCAGGGCTCGGCCGAGATGGCCCGCACCAATGCCCAGGAAACCTCGACCCGCGGCTTCTCCTTCGCCGAGCAGAACGTGAACGCCGCGTTCGACCTCGCCCAGAAGCTCGTCCGCTCGAAGGACGTCCAGGAGGCGATGCAGCACCAGGCCGAGTTCGTGCGCAGCCAGTTCGCCGCCATGCAGACGCAGGCCCGCGAGTTCGGCGGCCTCGCCCAGAGTGCGATGCAGCAGAGCGCCGAGAACGCCAAGCAGGCGATGCAGCAGGGCGCCGAGCAGGCCCGTACCGCCATGCAGCAGGGTGCCGAGCACGCCCGCCAGGCGATGCAGAAGGGGACTGAAGCCGCCCGCAGCGCCACCGACCAGGCCACCAACGCCGCCAAGGACGCCGCGTCCTAAGACGCGCGGGCCGGCTTTTCCGCACGGCCTCGGCCGCGCCCTGCGAGGGGCGCGGCCTTTTTCATGCTCGTCGTGCGTCTTTACCCCTCGCCGCCGAACAAGGCCCGGGCCTGCACCGGCGAGGCGACGGCAATCCCGATGCTCCGTGCCAGGGCCGCGAGAGCGGCGACCTGCGCGGCGTTGTCAGGTGCCAGGCTCCCGTCCGGCCGCCACAGGTTGTTCTCGAATCCGACCCGCGCATGACCGCCGACCGCGGCCGCGGCGACGAGGCAGGCCGCTTCCCGCGGGCCGAAGGCGCAGAGCGCCCAGGGCAGGTCGAGATGGTGCTCGGAGTTCCAGGCGGTGAGAAAGGGCAGCAGGTCGGCCGGGTCCGAGCGCTGGCCGACGGCGTAGCGGCCGAGCACGAACAGCACGCTCGTCCGCTCGAGCGGGATCAGCCCTCGCGCCACCAGGCCCTGGAAGCGGGTGACGTCGCCCGCATCGTACAGGATGTGCTGCACCATGACCCCCGCCCGGGCCTGCTCGGCCAGGAAGGCGGCGGCGGCGCCCTCGTCCTCCGGCTCGGCGAAGAGTTCGCGCAAGGCCACCGAGAACGCTTCGGGCTTCAGCGCCCGCATCGCCGCCATCTGCTCGGCCGGGCCGTAGAGGCCGACCGCCTCGGTGGTGACCTGACGGATCATCTCCGGCCCCGCCTCGCGGCGCACCGCCGCGAGCGCCGCCCGGTAGCGGTCGAGGTCGAGGGTGTGGCGCTGTTCGGCGTCGCGCACGTGCAGGTGGATCATCGCGGCGCCGGCCTCGCGGCAGCGGGCGGCTTCCAGGCCGATCTCCCGCGGATCGATCGGCAGGGCGGGGTGGTCGGCTTTGGTACGGCGGGCGCCGTTCGGCGCCACGGTGATCACGAGGGGGATGGCCATCTGTCTTCCCGGTTCTTCGCGCTCGTTCCGATTCGGCGACGCCGCATTCTGCACGGCCGGCGCACAAGGTAGTCTGGCACCCGTCACACCGGATGGTCCCGGCGCGAGCGCCGGTGCAGCCCGAGCACCAGGAGGCCGATGCCGAGGACCGTGGCGAGGCCGGACGCCGCCAGGATGCGGCGGATCAGCGGGGTGTAGATCCCGGTCTGAGGATCGTACCCGTAGCAGAGCAGCACCAGCCGGTCGGCGAGGCCGCCGACCCGGCCCTCGCCGGCCTCGACCAGGGCGAGGCGCAGGTCGCGGGCGGTCATCGCTAGCGGCGAGAGGACCCGGGCGACCCGGCCGTCGCCGGCCAGCACCAGGGCGCCGGCCGGGTGGGCATAAGATTCGGTGTCCCGGTCATAGGCGTAGGCGTAGCCGACGGCGCGCGTCACCGCCTCGACCGGTCCCGGTGCCCCGGTGAGCACGACGGCGCTGGCGAGGAGCGGCCCCTGGCCGAGCTGCTCCGTCACCATGGCGCGGGCGGTGGCGGCCGGCGCGCGCGGGTTGAAGCCGAGCGTCACCAGCTTAAAATCCGTGCCCGGCACGAGGCCGGTGGCGGCGAGCGCCGTGCCGGCAAGGCTGAGCATCGGGTCGCAGACGTTGCGGCAGGCGTAATCGAGGGGCATCAGCAGGGTCGGGCGCCCGGCGAGGGCCTGCCCGAGCGTCAGGCCGCGTCCGTCGGCGGCATCGGTGAAGGCGGCATCGAGCGGCGCCCGCGCGCCGGGGGGCGGCGCCAGCCCGACGCCCGACAGGTCCTTCGGCGTCAGCCCGGCCGCGGCCGGCTGGCCGAGGAGGGCCAGGAGTGCGGCGAGGCCGAAGCGGGCGGCGAGGCCGCGAACTCTCATCGCTTGCATCGATCGCCCGGACCTCGCACCTTCGGGGTGACATAGGGCGGCCGCGTGCCTCGTCGGCGCGACGGATTCATCGCCCCGGCGGACACGACGCCGCAGTGGAGCGACGGAGGCGGAATGGACGGGATTCGCGACGCAGACGCCCTGCGCGACCATATGGGCCCGGTCAGCCGCCTGGCCGAGGGCAAGGTCCAGGTTCGCCTCGACCGGCATGCCCGGGCGTTCATCGCGCTCTCGCCGTTCCTGGTGGCCGCCACCGCCGACGCGGAGGGCCGGGCCGATGCGAGCCCGCGCGGCGACGCGCCGGGCTTCGTTCAGGTGATCGACGACGTCACCCTGCTGATCCCGGATCGGCGCGGCAACAACCGCGCCGACAGCTTCGGCAACCTGCTGGCCGCGCCGGGCATCGGCCTGATCTTCCTCGTGCCCGGAATCACCGAAACTCTGCGGGTCAACGGCACCGCCCGCCTCACCACGGATCCCGCCCTGCTCACGCCGCTCGCCGCCCAGGGCAAGGTTCCGACCACCGGGCTGGTCGTCGCGGTGCGGGAGGTGTTCTTCCATTGCGGCAAGGCGGTGATGCGGGCGCGGCTGTGGGACCCCGCGGCACAGGTGCCGCGCGAGGGCTTCCCGAGCCTCGGCCGCGTGCTCGCCGAGCAGACCGGGGCGATCGGCATCTCCGAGGCCGAGCGGCTGATGGACGAGTCGTATCGGACGCGGCTGTATTGAGGGCCTGGTCAGTCACCTCGACAGATCATCCTGCTGCCGAATCCTGATTTCGAAGCCCGTTTCGAGTCAGATTTTTCATTGAATAATGAGGTGGGAACGGCGAATCCCATTCTCGCGCCTCATCCTGAGATGCTGGTCGATCGGAGATCGACTGACCTCGAAGGAGGGCTCCAGAAACCTCCGTGATTCCTGGAGCCCTCCTTCGAGGCTCGCTTCGCTCGCACCTCAGGATGAGGTGATACGAAATCCGGACGATCACTTACGGATTTCGTATCGTCAGCCCGCGCGGTGAAGCCGTAGGCTTCACACGCCTGAGCAAAGCCGCTTTCCGCATCGCGAAGCGATCAATCGCAAAGCGTATGAGGGTGGGATACGCCATCCGTCGCACGTCCCGTGCGCCCCGCCCCACTCACGTCCCCGAAGGCCCGAGCGCCCGGGGGGCCGGGCTGACGATCGTCGTGCCGCCGGAGCGGATCTCGAACACCGCGAGCGTCCGGTCGCTGGTGCCTTCCGGGCGGAACCGGAACGTGCCGTCGATTCCGGCGAAGCCCGAGGGGTTGGTGAGGGTCGTGTCGGCGAAGCGCTGCGACCCGTATTGCCGGTTCAGCGCCGCGGCGAGGGACACGGCGTCGTAGGCGAGCGTCGCGACCCGCACCGGATCGGAGCCGAACCGGGCCCGGTAGCGCTGGCTGAAGCCGGAAAAACCCGCCGGATCGCTGGCGGCGAACCAGCCGCCCTGGAAGGCCGGCAGTGCGAAGACCCTCGGGTCGTTCCACACCGCGGTGCCGACCGGCTTGACCCGGGCCGGGTTGAAGCCGGCGCGGGTCAGCGCCGGGCCGGCGACGCCCAGGCCCTCCGGCGTATCGGGCAGGAACAGCGCGTCGGCCTGCGGCGCCGGTCCCGCGATCAGCGGGGCGAGGCGCCCGATCGAGGCGGCGGGGTTGCCGGCGGGGTAGCGTTCGATCGCCACCACGCGGCCGCCGCGGCGGGCCACCGCCTCGCGGAACTGCGCCTCGACGACGTGGCCGTAGGTCGAATCCGGGATCAGGGCCGCGAAGGAGCGCCGCCCCGCCGCCGTGGTCTCGTCGACGATGCGGTCGACCTCGGTCTGGGGCAGGAAGCTCAGCAGGTAGACGCCGCGTGCCGCCACGCTGGCATCGGTCGAGAAGGCGATGACCGGCTTGCCGCTGGGCCTCACCGTGGCGGCGGCCGATTGCACCGTGGCGGCGAAGAGCGGGCCGATGACGAGGTCCGCCCCTTCCGCGAGCGCCGCGGCCGCGGCCTCCCGGGCTCCCTCCGGCGTGCTGCGGTCGTCCTTCACCAGGATCTTCAGGTCGGGGCTCTGCGATTCCTGCAGCGCCATGTCGGCGGCGTTGCGCAAGCTCGCGCCGACCGCCGCGCCGGGCCCGGAGAGCGGCAGGATCAGCGCGACCTTGACGCTGCCGGCGCCCAGTACCGTCCCGTCGCCGGCCGGGAGCGGCGCCTCGACCGGCGCGGTGCGGGTGGCGACGACCGGGCTGTCGACCCCGCCGCAGGCGGCGAGCAACGACAGGCCGGCGAGCACGGCGGCGCTCCGTCCGAAACGCCTCACAGTCTGAAGGCCGATGCCCCCCATCGCCCGCTCCCCCGGTCCGGTAGCCCGCGCCGCGAATCGGCGACGGCAACCCGGCAGCAACATCCGTGCCCGGTGCATAAAGTCTGCCGGTGAAAAGTAAACGACCGCTCCCGTCCGACGCGCCATGGCGCCGCGTACCTGGGCCGTGGCACTATGGCGGCGATGACCCAGCGCAGCGACGATTCCCGCCGCCGTTCCCCGGACCGCGCGTCCGGCCGGGGCCCGGCCGTCTACACCGCCTTCGGCCTCGCCGCCGAGGCCGAGCCCCTGTCCCCCGGCCTGCACGTCGTGGCGACGCCGATCGGCAACCTGAGGGACGTGACCTTCCGGGCGCTCTCGACGCTCGCCGCCGCCGACGCGGTGCTGGCCGAGGACACCCGGGTGACCCGCACGCTGCTGGCGCATTACGGCATCACCACGCCGCTCGTCGCCTATCACGAGCATTCGGGGGAGGGCGTGCGCGAGCGGATGATTGCTCGCATGAAGGACGGCGAGGCCCTGGCGCTGGTCTCGGATGCCGGCACGCCGCTGGTCTCGGATCCGGGCTTCAAGCTGGTCCAGGCGGCGATCGAGGCGGGGCTTGCCGTCACCCCGATTCCCGGCCCTTCGGCGGCGATCACCGCGCTCGTCGCCGCGGGCCTGCCGACCGATCGGTTCTTCTTCGAGGGGTTCCTGCCGCAGAAGAGCGGGGCGCGGCGCAACCGACTGGCTCTGCTCGCGGGCATCCCCGGTACGCTGGTGCTGTTCGAGGCGCCCCACCGCCTGCCCGAGATGCTGGCGGACGCGGCGGACGTGCTGGGCGGCACCCGCCCCGCCGCGGTGGCGCGCGAACTGACCAAGCTGTTCGAGACCGTGCGCCGGGGCGACCTCGCGGGGCTCGCCGCCGACTACGCCGCCTCCGGCCCGCCGAAGGGCGAGGTGGTGGTGGTGATCGGCACCGCGCCCGAGGACGCGCCGGGCCCGGAGCACGACGCCGACCTCGATGCCCGGATCGAGGCGGCGCTCGCCCGCCACTCGATCAAGGACGCCGCCAGCCTCGTCGCCGACGAGACCGGCTTGAAGCGGCGCGAGGTCTATGCCCGCGCCCTGGTTCTGGCCCGCCGCGCCGACGATGCCGGCGAAGCCTGACGCCGCCCGCCGCCGCCTCCATCTCGCCCGCGGCCGGCGGGCCGAGTGGCTCGCGGCCTCGGCCCTCCTCCTCAAGGGGTATCGCCCGCTGGCCTGGCGGGTCTCGATCGGCGGCGGCGAGATCGACCTGATCGTGCGCCGCGGCGGCGTCGTCGCCTTCGTGGAGGTCAAGGCGCGGCCGACCCTGGCGGACGCCTCCATCGCGATCGACGCCCGCAAGCGCCGTCTGTTCTCCCGTGCCGTCCGGGCCTGGATCGCCCGGGCGCCGTGGAGCGCCGCCCTCACCTTGAGGGCGGATGCGGTGTTCGTCGCGCCCGGGCGCTGGCCCCGCCATGTCGTCTCGGCCTTCGAACTGGAGATGGACCCCTAATCCGAATTCTGCAATTGCGTTCATCTTGCGTGCAGCGCAGCATGCTTAAGCTCGCGGTCGCGATGGTGTCGGAGGTGAGGGGGTCACGAGATGCGCAGCGGTTTCGGATGCGAGTCCTGCGGCTCGCCGGGGGTGCGCCTGCCGGCCGATCTGACCGACGACGCCATGATTCAGTGCGATGGCTGCGGCTGCACCCTGATGGCCTGGGGCGCGTTCAAGCGCCGCGTCGAGGCGCAGGAGGCGGCCGACGCCCGGAAGCCCACCGAGCGGCGGGCTGTCGCTGCGCCGCAGCGGGTGGCGGGCTGAAGGCGGCTTTTGCGGTTCTATGTGAGATGATGTGGGTCGGGGCGAGCGTCGAGCGCATCGCCTCGTTGTGCGTATGGTGACGCGACGCCGCCTGGAGAAGGAAAAGGCGCGGGGGCTTTCCTCTCCCCGCGGGTGGAAAGAGAGCTGTGTCCCCGCTCAGGAGACGCAGCAGGCGGAGGCGAAAGCGGCGGTGAGGGGGCCTCGACGGGCGAGGCTCCTCCGGACACCCCCTCGCCCTCGCCCTCGCCTTTTGCGCTTCCTGAGCCCTTCGGAACTCAGGCCTCTTCCCGCGACGAAGTCGCGCTTGCCCGACTTCGTCCATCGCTTGCCGATTCCCGGCAAGCCCGGGATCTGTCGGGGAGAGGAGAAGGGCTGCGCCTTCGTGATGGCACCAGCTATCCCGGCCGTCGGCTGAGAATAGCGTGTTCTGAATCGACAACGTCGACACGACGCTGCGAAAAACCGGCCCCGCAGGGCCCAGCGCCTCAGCGCGCCGCCGCGATCGCGGCGATCAGGGTGCGCTTGAGGTCCTGCTGGCTGAACGGCTTCTGCACCACCGGGCGGTCGCGAAACGGCTCGCGGATGCCGGCGCCGCCATAGCCGGTGGAGAAGACCAGCGGCAGGCCGCGGCGCACGATCGCCTCGGCGACGGGGTAGATCGGCTCGCCGGCGACGTTGACGTCGAGGATCGCGACCACGAAGCTCTCGCTCTCGGCCATCTCGAGCGCCTTGCTCAGCCGGGCCGCCGGACCCACGACCTCGCAGCCGAAATCGACCAGCATGTCCTCCAGCAGCATCGAGATTGCCGCCTCGTCCTCCACCACGAGGACGCGGGCACCATTCAGGAGGTCTTCGCTTGTTTCCGTGCCCACGCCGGAGTTCTTTCCCTCAACGCCCCGAATCGAGGCCCGACCGACCTGTCCCTGCCGCGGCTTTGTCCGCTCGACCGTCAGGGGTTTCATCCGCCCGCAACCCATGCGAGTCAGCGCCGGCAGCCAAGACCGATCCCGACCAAGACCTGCGCCGGTGAGCCGTCGCCCGGAACGCCAGACATGTCAAGCGCACGGACCTGGGACGCGATGCAGCGGCTTCACGATACTCCCCACCCCTTGAATCGGAGGGCCCTGATCGCAGGGGGACTCGTCGGATTGGCCCTCTCGTCGACGGCGGCGCTGGCCGACCGGCCGGTCGTCGTCGCCTCGAAGGTGGACGGGGAGGGCGCCCTGCTCGGCCACCTGATCGTGATGGTGCTGCGGCGGCTCGGCGTGCCGGTGACGGCCCGGCTCCAGCTCGGGCCGACCCGCATCGTGCGCACCGCGCTCACCGCCGGCGAGATCGACCTCTACCCGGAATATACCGGCAACGCCGCCTTCTTCTCCGGAACCGATGCCGATCCGGTCTGGCGCCGGGCGGAGACGGCCTACGCGGCGGCGAAGGCCTTCGACGCCAAGAACGGCCTCACCTGGCTCAAGGCGGCGCCGGCGAACAACACCTGGCAGATCGCCGTGCAGGGGCGCCTCGCCCGGGCCGAACGCCTCGCCACGATGGCGGATTTTGCCGGCGCGGTCCGCCGCGGCCTGATCGAGCTCTGCGCCTCGGCGGAGTTCGTCGAGAGCCCGGCCGCCCTGCCGTCCTTCGAGCGGGCCTACGATTTCGTGATGCCGCGGGAGCGGATCGTGATGCTGCCGGGCGGCGATACCGCCGTCACCTTGCGGGCGGCGGCGCAGGGGATCAGCGGGGTCAATGCCGGCATGGTCTACGGCACCGACGGGGCGATCGCGGCCCTCGACGTCGCGGTGATGAGCGATCCGGCCGGGGCGCAGATCGTCTACGAGCCGGCGCCGGTGATCCGCACGCCGGTCCTCGCCCTTCATCCGGAGATCGCCCCCGCCCTCGATCGCCTCTTCTCCGGCCTCGACCTCCCGACCCTGAGGCGGCTGAACGCCGAGGTGGCGGTGGAGGGCGACACCCCGGAGGCGGTCGCCCGCCGCTACCTCGGAACCCTCGCGCCATGACGATCGATTCCGTGAAACGGCCCACGGCTTGGCCGTCCCCGCCGTGGCTCGCCGTGGCGATAGCGGGTCTCGCCGTCGCGGCCCTTGCCGGACTACCGTTCCTCACCCTGGCGCCGAACCGCCTGGTCCCCGGCAGCCCCGTCGGAAGTGGCGTCGCCGGGATGGCGGCGGGCGGGCTCGCGGTCGGTGCGGTGATGCTGCTCGCCGGTCCGGCGCGGCCGTGGCGTGCCTGGGCCGCCCTGGCGGCGGCTCTGGCCGCCTGGTGCGTGCTGCTCCTCGGCCTCGGGCAGGGCGCCGCCGGGCTCCTCGCAGGCCAGAAGCCGGCCGCCCGCGCCGCCCTCGGCTCGGGCGGGTGGCTCGCCCTCCTGGCGGTGGCGGGGCTCGCCGGAGAGGCGGGGAGGGCCGTCCTGCCGCGCCGGGGCGGCCTCATCGCCGCCCTGCTGCTCCTTGGCTTCACCGTTCTCTTCGCAGCGGCGGGTGTCCTCGATTCGCTGTCGCTGGCGGTCGAGTACCGGGCGCGGGCGGGGGCCGTGGCGGCGGCTTCGTGGCAGCATCTCGGGCTCGCCGGAGCTTCGCTCCTCATCGCGCTCGCCGTTTCCGTACCCCTGGCGCTCCTGCGCCTGCGCGACGGGCCGGGCGCGCGCCTCGTCGACGGGCTGGTGAGCGGGATCCAGGTCGTGCCGGCGCTCGCACTCTTCGCTGCCCTGGTGGCGGGTCTGTCGGGCCTGCTCGCCCTCGTGCCGGCGCTGCGGAGCCTCGGCCTGTCGGCCATCGGTCCGGTGCCGGCGGTGCTCGGCACCGCCGCCTATCTCTGCCTGCCGCTGGTGAGCGGGCTCGCCGCCGGCCTCGCGGCGGCGGACGCGGACGTGCTCGCCGCCGCCCGGGCGATCGGCCTCAACCCCCGCGAGGTGCTGCTGCGGGTGCGCCTGCCCCTCGGCGCGCCGGTGCTGATCGGGGCATTGCGGGTCGCGGCGGTGCAGAGCGTCGGGCTCGCCACCCTCGGCGGCCTCGTCGGGGCCGGGGGACTCGGGGCGCTGGTCTTCGAGGGCATGGCGCAATTCGCCCAGGACCTGATCCTGCTTGGCGCCCTCCCGGTGATCGGCCTCGCTCTCGCGGTCGATGCCGGGCTCGCGCTCCTCGGCGGCACCCGGGAGATGCCGGCATGACCCGTCCCCGATTCGCCCGCGCGCTCGTGCCGTTCGGGGTGGCCCTGTGCCTCGCGGTGCTCAGCCTGCCGGAGGTCGCCGGATTCGTGGTCCGTCTCCTCGGCCTCCAGGCCGGCACGCCGGTGCCGGCCGGTCGCCTCGCCTGGCTCGCCCGGCAGCATCTCGTCCTGGCGCTCGGCGGTTTCGTCTTGGCGGGTGGGGCCGGGCTCGGCCTCGGCATCCTGGCGACCCGCGTCGCCGGTGCCTCGTTGCGCGCCACCCTCGACACCCTGGCCGCCGCCGCCCAGGCCGCCCCGCCGGTGGTGGTGGTGGCGCTCGCCCTGCCGGTGCTCGGCTTCGGCGCGCCGCCGATCCTCCTGGCGCTCGCCGCCTACGGGCTGATGCCGGTGATGCGCGGCACCGTCGGCGCGCTCGCCACCGTGCCGGAGGAGGTGCGCCGGGCGGCGATCGGGATGGGGCTCACGCCGACGCAGATCCTGATGCGGGTCGAGCTGCCGCTCGCTGCCGGGCCGATCCTGGAAGCCTTGCGGGTGGTGCTGGTGCTGGCGGTGGCGACCGCCGCGATCGGGGCGCTCGCCGGGGCCCAGACGCTGGGCTCGCCGATCGTGGTCGGGTTGCAGACCCAGAACACCCTGGCGCTGGTCCAGGGCGCGGCGGCCGCGGCGGCGCTCGCCTTCCTGGCGGATGCGGCTTGGCTCGCCGCAGCGGCGGGCGTGAGCCGGCTGTTGCGGCGATAGAGGGCGAACGGGTGGCCTCGCCGATCCCGGGCAGGACCGGGCCCGGCGAGGACTTCTGGCGTTACGCCGCCAGCCCGCGCTTGCGCAGCAGCGGCCCCGTGCTCGGCAGCCGGCCGCGGAAGGCCGTGTAGGCGCTGCGGGCATCGCGCAGGTTCCCGGCACCGTAGACGTAGGTGCGCAGCCGTTCCGCGGTGGCGGGATCGAAGATGTCGCCCGCTTCCCGGAAGGCGTCGAAGGCGTCGGCGTCCAGCACCTCGGACCAGAGATAGCTGTAATAGCCCGCCGCGTAGCCTTCCCCGGCGAAGATGTGCTGGAAATGCGGCGTGCGGTGGCGCATCGCGATCTCGCCCGGCATGCCGATGCGGCGCAGCGACTCGGCCTCGAAAGCGAGCGGATCGATGCCGCCCTCGGCCTCCGGCGACAGGTGCAGGTCGAGGTCGACGATGGCCGACGCCGTGTATTCCACCGTGGCGAAGCCCTGGTTGAAGGTCCGGGCGGCGAGCAGCCGGGCCAGCAGGTCCTCGGGCATCGGTTCGCCGGTGCGGTAGTGGCGGGCGTGCGACCGCAAAACCTCCGGCTGTTCCAGCCAGTGCTCGTAGAGCTGGGACGGCAATTCGACGAAGTCGCCCGCCACCGCCGTGCCGGCGAGCATCGGATAGATCACGTTCGACAAAAGCCCGTGCAGGGCGTGGCCGAATTCGTGGAACAGCGTGCGGGCATCGTCGAAGGACAGCAGGGACGGCTCGCCCTCGGCCCCCTTGGCGAAGTTCATCACGTTGACGATGATCGGCGTGATCTCGCCGGTCAGGCGCTCCTGCGAGCGGAAGCCGCTCATCCAGGCGCCCGAGCGCTTGCTCGGCCGCGCGAAGTAATCGCCGAGGAACAGGCCGATCACCCGCCCGTCCCGGTCGGCGACCTCCCAGGCCCGCACCTCGGGGTGGTAGCGCGGCACGTCCGGCAGTTCGGTGAAGGAGAGGCCGAACAGGCGGTGCGCCGTGTCGAAGGCCGCCTGGATCATGCCTTCCAGCGGGAGATACGGCTTGATCTCGCCCTCGTCGAGGTCGTGCTCGCGGCGGCGCAGGCGCTCGGCATAGTGGCGCCAGTCGTGAGGAGCGAGGTCGAAATCGTGGCCGTCCTCGCGGGCGAGCGCCTGGAGCCGGTCGCGCTCGGCTTCGGCCCGGCGGCGGGCCGGCGCCCAGACCTCCTCCAGCAGGCCGACCGCGGCGTCGGCGCTGCCCGCCATCGTGTCGTCGAGGCGGAAGGCGGCGTAGCTCGAATAACCCAGCAGGCGCGCCCGCTCGGCGCGCAGGCGCAGGGTCTCGGTGATGATCGCCCGGTTGTCGGTCTCACCCCCGTTCTCGCCCCGGCGGAGCCAGGCGGCATAGGCGCGCTCGCGCAAGTCGCGCCGCGTCGAGAAGACCAGGAACGGGTCGATCAGCGAGCGCGACAGGGTGACGACGTGGCTGTTCTTCAGCCCGCGCTCCTCGGCGGCCCGGCTCGCTGCGGCACGCAGGAAGGGCGGAAGGCCGGCAAGATCGTCCTCGCCGGTCAGTTCCAGCGTGAACGCGCCCTCGTCGGCGAGCAGGTTCTGGCTGAACTGGGTGCCGAGCTCGGCGAGCCGCGATGCGATGGCCGCCATGCGCTCCTTGGATTCGGCGTCGAGCTCGGCCCCGGCGCGGCGGAAGCGCAGGCGGTAGCGCTCGCGCACCCGCTTCTGCTCGTCGGACAGGCCGTCCTCGGCGATCCCCGAGACTCGCGCCCACAGGTCCGGATTGAGGTAGATCGCGCTGCCGTGGCGGGCGAGCCGCGGCGACACCGCCCGCTCGACCGCCTGAAGCTCGGGATTGGTGTGGCTGCCGGTGAGGTTGAAGAAGGTCGAGGAGACCCGGCGCAGGGCCTGGCCCGAGCGCTCCATCGCCTCGATCGTGTTGGCGAAGGTCGCGGGCTCCGGATTGCCGGCGATCGCCTCGATCTCGGCGACGTGCTGGGCCAGCGCCCGCTCGAAGGCCGGCTCGTAATGCGCGGGCACGATGCGCTCGAAAGGCGGCAGCCCGTGCGGGGTGGTCCAGGCCGGCTCGGAGAAGGGGTTGGGCTCGTGCTCCGCCGTGACGCCGCGCATGCTGATCCTCTCGCTCGAAGGGCGGGCGACGATAGACCCTGGGGCGCGGGGCGCAAGCGCGGCAGGGCGCGCGAGCAGCACGAGTCGGGGGAACGGCCACGCTTGCCCATCCGTTGAGGAGCGGAACTGGGGAGGGGCGCGATGCCGGGGACGACGATGGGGCGGATCCTCGCCGCGCTGATGGCAGGCGCGATCCTGGCCGGTCCGGCCGCCGCCCAGGCACCGGGCGGTGCGCCGCCTCTGAGCCGGGTCCCGGCCGATCAGGTGCCGTTGCCGCCGCCCCGGCCCGAGGAGAGCAAGGAGCCTGTGGCCAAGGAGCCGGCTTCCAAGGAGTCCGCCGTAAAGGACGCGGTTCCGAAGGAGACCGACAAGGACACGCCCGTCCCCGAGCCGACGCCGCTGCCGCCCGAGCGGCCCGCCGACCTGCCCTCCGGCCCGGCGCCCACCCCCGCCACCCTCGTGCCCGACGATACCGCCTGCCTGCGCCGGCTCGAACGCCTGGGCGTCAAGGCCGAGTCGGTGGCGCCCCTCGCCGACGGGCTGTGTGGCGCGGCCAAGCCCCTGCGGGTGACGGTGCTGCCCGACGGCGTCCCGCTCAGCCCCGCCGCCACCCTCACCTGCGTCGCCGCGGAGGCGCTCGGCCGCTGGAGCACCGAGGTGCGGGTGATCGCCGAGCGGACCCTCTCGACGGTGCCGAAGACCGTCCAGATCGGCGGCTCCTACGAGTGCCGCGGCCAGAACCACGACCCGAGCGCCAAGCTCAGCGAGCACGCCTATGCCAACGGGGTCGACGTGATGGGTTTCACCTTCGAGGGACGGGCGCCGGTGATGGTGGGCGCGGTGCGGGAGGGCACGCCCGAGGCGGCTTTCGAGAACGCCGTCAGGGCCCGCGCCTGCGGCTTCTTCCGCACCGTGCTCGGGCCGGGCTCGGATGCGGCGCATGCCAACCACCTCCACCTCGACGAGCGCGAGCGCAATGCCGGCCACCGCCTGTGCCAGTGAGCGCGAAAAATCCGGAACGGGAGGCGGCATCCGGCGCTTTTAGGCCTGGCTGACATCGTGTGCGGGAGAGGGGCGGATGCGGAAGGCGGCGAGGCTCGGGGCAGCTCTGCTGGTGATGGGGTTGTCCGGCGCGGCCGGCGCCGCGGAGGCTCCCCTGACCCTGGAGGCGATCAACCAGGCGCAGTTCGGCGCCGGTGCGCCGGACAAGGATCAGGAGAAGAAAGCCGGCAAGAAGGAGACGGCGAAGGCTGCCGAGAAAGGCGCCGACCCGCTGACGGTGCGGGTGCAGGTGCTGCTCGACAGGGCCGGCTTCTCCCCCGGCGCCATCGACGGGCGCGACGGCGACAATCTGCGTGGCGCGCTCGCCGGCTTCGCCAAGGCCAAGGGCCAGTCCTTCTCCGGACGCCTCGACGAGGCCCTGTGGCAGGCCCTGTCCGGCACCAGCCAGGATCCGGCGGTGACCGAGTATACGCTGACCGAGCAGGACGTCGCCGGCCCGTTCGTGGAGGAGATCCCGCCGAAGATGGAGGAGCAGGCCGATCTGAAGGCGTTGTCCTACACCTCGCCGGCCGAGATGCTGGCCGAGCGTTTCCACATGAGCAAGGACTTCCTCGAGGCCCTCAACCCCGGCAAGCCGCTGACCAAGGCCGGGACGGTGATCACGGTCGCGGCCGTGCCGCCGATGGAGACAGGGCGCATCCCCGGCAAGGAATTGCCCGAGACGCCGAAGGTCACCCGCATCGCGGTCGACAAGGGCGCGCTCCAGGTCCGGGCCTATGGCGAGGACGGGGCGCTGATCCACCTCTACCCGGCCTCGATCGGCAGCGAGGAGAAGCCGGCGCCGAGCGGCGTCCTCAAGGTCGAGGGGGTCGCCTTCGACCCGACCTATACCTACAACCCGAAATACGCATTCCAAGGCGTCGAGGCGAAGCGCAAGTTCACCATCAAGCCCGGCCCGAACAACCCGGTCGGCCTGGTCTGGATCGACCTGTCGGGTAACGACGGCTACGGCATCCACGGCACGCCCGAGCCCGAGAAGGTCGGCAAGACCGAATCGCATGGCTGCGTCCGGCTCACCAACTGGGACGCGCGGGATCTCGCGAAGCACGTCGAGCGGGGCGCGAAGGTGGATTTCGGGAAGTAGGTGGGCTTTATCAATCTAACGCCCGCGTCGACCATACGCGACCACATGAGGCTTTGCGGAAGCGGGAGCGACGGCTGCCGCGCGTGGACCCTACCCCCTCTGCGGGGGAGGATGGACCCTGCGTCAGCAGGGGCCGGGAGAGGGTCAGCGCGACGGTGATCCAGATGGTGCCCGTCAGCACGGCCGCGACCTCTCCGGAAACGGCGTCCCCTCTCCCGGCCTGCTCCGCAGAGGGGGGGAGGGTTCGTGCGCGGCAACCGTCGCTCCCGCACGGCGCAACGTGTTGTCCTGTGCTCCCATCATTCCTGGCTCCGCCGCGCGGCCTCGTAATTACGAAGTAGGCTCCAGACAGTCGACGCGGAGTCCATCATCCAAAACAAAAACGCCGTGTCTGCGAGCGGATTCGGCTCGCAGACACGGCGTTGTGCGTGAGGTGGGTGAAAGAGCCCGATCAGGCCCCCTCGACCTCCCCGCCATCCCCCTCGACGTCGACTTCCGCCTCGCCCTCGCCCTCGATGTGCTCGACCGACACGACCTTCTCGGTCTTGTCGGTGTTGAACACCGTGACGCCCTGCGAGGCGCGGCCGACGACGCGGATGTCGTCGACGGGCACGCGGATCAGCTTGCCGGCATCGGTGACCAGCATGATCTGGTCGCTGGTCTCGACCGGGAAGGAGGCGACGAGGCTGCCGTTGCGGGCATTGACCTCCATCGCCTTGATGCCCTTCCCCCCGCGGCCGGAGGTCCGGTACTCGAAGGACGAGGTGCGCTTGCCGTAGCCGCGCTCCGACAGGGTGAGGACGAACTGCTCCGCCGCCCCCATGGCGATGTAGCGGTCCTGCTCCAGGTCGATCGAGGCCGCGGCCTCCTCGGCCTCGGGCTCCGGAGCCGCCGGCAGCTCGATCGCCTCGCCGGTGGCGCGGCGATCGGCATTGGCGCGTTTCATGTAGGCCTGGCGCTCCTCGGGCGAAGCCTCGAAGTGGCGCAGGATCGTCATCGAGATGACCCGGTCGTCCTTGGCGAGGTTGATGCCGCGCACGCCGGTGGAATCTCTTCCCTTGAACACCCGCACGTCGGTGACCGGGAAGCGGATGCACTGGCCCGCGCCGGTGGTCAGCAGCACGTCGTCGGCTTCGGTGCAGATCTCGACATGGACGATGTGGTCGCCCTCGTCGAGCTTCATGGCGATCTTGCCGTTGCGGTTGACCTGCACGAAGTCGGACAGCTTGTTGCGCCGCACGCTGCCGCTGGCGGTCGCGAACATCACGTCGAGCGTTTCCCAGGACGCCTCGTCCTCGGGTAGCGGCATGATGGTGGTGATGCGCTCCTTGCCCTGGTCGAGGGGCAGGATGTTGACGAGCGCCTTACCGCGCGCGTTCGGCGCCGCGAGCGGCAGCCGCCACACCTTCTCCTTGTAGGCTTGGCCCTGCGAGGAGAAGAACAGCACCGGCGTGTGGGTGTTGGCGACGAAGAGGCGGGTGACGAAATCCTCGTCGCGCATCGACATGCCGGCCCGACCCTTGCCGCCGCGGCGCTGGGCCCGGTAGGTCGAGAGCGGGACGCGCTTGATGTAGCCGGCATGCGACACGGTCACGACCATGTCCTCGCGCTGGATCAGGTCCTCGTCCTCGACGCTGGAATCCCAGTCGAGGATCTCGGTCCTGCGCGGGGTGGCGTATTCGGCCCGGACTTCCGCCAGCTCGTGCTTGACGATGCCCATGATGCGGGCGCGCGAGCGCAGGATGTCGAGGTAATCGGCGATCTCGTCGGCCAGCCGCTTCAGCTCGTCGCCGATCTCGTCGCGGCCGAGCGCGGTCAGGCGCTGCAGCCGCAGGTCGAGGATGGCGCGGGCCTGGGTCTCGGACAGGCGGTAGGTGCCGTCCTCGCGCAGGCGATGGCGCGGATCGTCGACCAGTGCGATCAGCGGCGCGATGTCCTCGGCCGGCCAGTCGCGGGACATCAGGGCCTCGCGGGCCGAGTTCGGATCCGGCGAGGTGCGGATCAGCCGGATCACCTCGTCGATATTGGCGACCGCGATGGCGAGACCGCACAAGACGTGCGCCCGCTCGCGCGCCTTGTTCAAGAGGAACTTGGTGCGGCGGGAGACGACCTCCTCGCGGAAGTCGATGAAGGCCTGGATCAGGTCCTTGAGGTTCAGAAGCTCGGGCCGGCCGCCGTTGAGCGCCACCATGTTGCAGCCGAAGCTCGTCTGCAAAGGCGTGTAGCGGTAGAGCTGGTTCAGAACCACGTCGGCGACGGCGTCGCGCTTCAGCTCGACCACGATGCGCATGCCGTCACGGTCGGATTCGTCGCGGAGATCCGCGATGCCTTCGACGCGCTTCTCGCGCACCAGATCGGCGATCTTCTCGACCAGCGAGGCCTTGTTCACCTGATACGGGATCTCGGTGAAGATCAGGGCCTCGCGCTCCTTGCGCAGTTCCTCGATGTGGGACTTCGCCCGCATGATGACCGAGCCGCGGCCGGTCATGTAGGCCGAGCGGGTGCCCGAGCGCCCGAGGATCGAGCCGCCGGTCGGGAAGTCCGGGCCCGGGATGATGTCGTTCAGGCCCTCAATGGTGATCGCCGGATCGTCGATCAGCGCGATGCAGCCGTCGATCACCTCGCCCAGGTTGTGCGGCGGGATGTTGGTCGCCATGCCGACCGCGATGCCGCCGGCGCCGTTGACGAGGAGGTTGGGGAAGCGGGCGGGCAGGACCGCCGGCTCGTCCTTCGACTCGTCGTAGTTCGGGTTGAAGTCGACGGTGTCCTTGTCGATGTCCTCGAGGAGGGCCATCGAGGGCTTCGCCAGGCGCGATTCGGTGTAGCGCATCGCGGCCGGCGGATCGCCGTCGACCGAGCCGAAATTGCCCTGGCCGTCGACCAGCATCAGCCGCATGGCGAAATCCTGCGCCATGCGGACGAGGGCGTCGTAGATCGACTGGTCGCCGTGCGGGTGATACTGACCCATCACGTCGCCGACGATGCGCGCCGACTTCACGTACTTGCGGTCCGGCAGGTAGCCGTTCTCGTACATGGAGTACAGGATGCGGCGATGCACCGGCTTCAGGCCGTCGCGCGCATCCGGCAGGGCCCGGCTGACGATCACGCTCATCGCGTAGGCCAGGTAGGACTGGCGCATCTCGTCGGTGATCGAGACGGGCTTGATGTCGGTCGCGGGCGGGGGGGCGCCGGTCGGGTCGTTCTCTGCCAAGGTCTGTCTCTCGTCGCGGCCCGCGCGGGCTCACACTCTCTTGCCGGACGGCTTAGCCGATTTGCGCCACCGGCACCAGTGTGAAGCGCGGAAGGCGAAGCAAATCAGCATCTTAGATGGGTGTTCCGGGGATGTTCCACAAGCCCGCCGGACTCCTGTGGACGAGTGTCCCGCGAAGTCGTTAGAGATTGGCAAAGGATGCGGGCTTCGCCAATCGCGCCCGCTGCGGGAGGCCGCCGATGGACGTCGTGATCTACCATAACCCGGCCTGCGGCACGTCGCGCAACGTGCTGGCGATGATCCGCCATGCCGGCATCGAGCCGCACGTCGTCGAGTACCTGAAGACCCCGCCGACGCGTGAGCTCCTGCGCCGGCTCCTCGACCGGGCCGGCCTGACTTTGCGCGAGGTGCTGCGCAAGAAGGGGACTCCTTACGCCGAGCTCGGCCTCGACGATCCGGCCCTCACCGACGACCAGCTCCTCGACGCGATCGCGGCCCATCCGGTCCTGCTCGAACGTCCGCTCGTCGTGAGCCCGCGCGGCGTGCGCCTGTGCCGTCCCTCCGAGCAGGTGCTGGACCTGCTGCCGCCGCCGCAGGGCGAGTTCTTCAAGGAGGATGGCGAGCGCGTCATCGACGAGCACGGGCGCCGGGTCGCCACGGCCTGATGATCCCGCTGATCCCGCACCGGCGGTGGCCGGTCATCTCAGCCCTCGGCATCGTGCAGATCTTCGCCTGGGGCTGCAGCTACTACCTGCTGACGGTGCTCGGGCCGTCGATTGCGGCGGAGACCGGCTGGGGACTGCCCTGGATCTTCGGCAGCCTCACCGCCGGGATGCTGGTGGCGGGCGCCGTCGCGCCGACCGCCGGCCGGATGATCGGCCGTCACGGCGGGCGCCCGGTGCTGGCCGTCTCGACCGGGCTGCTCGCGGTCGGGCTCGCCCTGCTGGCGCTGGCGCCGAACCTGCCGGTCTTCGGCCTCGCCTGGCTGGTGATCGGCGCCGGAATGGGGTCGGGGCTCTACGACGCCGCCTTCGCGACCCTCGGGCGGCTCTACGGCGCCGATGCGCGGCCGGCGATCACCGCGCTCACCCTGTGGGGCGGCTTCTCCAGCACCCTGTGCTGGCCGCTCTCGGCCTTCCTGCTCGCCCATCTCGGCTGGCGCGGCACCTGCCTGACCTATGCGGCGCTCGAACTCGGCCTGTGCCTGCCGCTGATCCTGCGGCTGGTCCCGCCGGCCGCGCCGCGGCCCCAGGCCAGGGGCGGCCGGTCCGAGGCGGTGTCGCTCGATGCGGCCGAGCGTCCGGTCTTCCTGGTCCTCGCGGCTCTCGTGACCTGCACCGGCATCGCCACCTCGATCTTTTCCGTCCACCTGCTGACCCTGTTGCAGGATCGCGGTCTATCGCTGGCGGCGGCCGTGTCGCTCGGCACCCTGATCGGCCCGTCGCAGGTCGGGGCGCGGCTCCTGGAAGTCGCCAATCGCAGCCGGCATCATCCGATCAGGACGCTCACCGCCGCGGTGGTGCTGATGGCGTTCGGGCTCGTGCTGCTGTGGGCCGGTTTCCTGGCTCCCGTCGTCGTGCTGATGATCTTCGGTGCCGGCAACGGGCTCTACTCGATCGGCCGCGGCACCCTGCCGCTCGCCCTGTTCGGCCCCGAGCGCTACGCGGCGCTGCTCGGACGCCTGGCGAAGCCGAACCTCGCCGCCCAGGCCCTCGCGCCCTCCGCGGGCGCCTACCTGATCGCCCATGCGGGTGCGGACGCGACGCTCCTGGCGCTGGCGATCCTCGGGATGATCGACCTCGCCCTCGTCGTCCTCCTGTGGCGGGTCCGCCGCCGCGGCGGAATGCCGGTCCGGATCGTCGACGAAAAGCCCCTCCCGCAGGGCGGAAGGGGCTGAGGCCGGCTGCGGCGCGCGTCCGACAAGCTTTTTTAGTGCGTGGTGATGTTCTCGCCCGCCGCAGCGGCGCGGCGGCGACGCGGCGCCGGCTTCGCCACGGCCTCGGCGACCTCGGCCACCGTCTTCGCGGCGGCGCTCTTGGTGGCCGGCTTGCGGGCTGCCGGCTTGCGCACGGGCTTGGCAGCGACCGTCTCCACCGGCGCTTCGATCACGGTCGGACGCGCCTGCTCGGCGAGTTCCTGCTCGGCCATGCGCCAGTAATGCTCGTCGCGGCCCGGCGCGCGGCCGTCCCGCTCCCACAGGGCATAGGCCCGCTCACGGATGCTCGTCTGGAAGTGATCCATCCCGATCTCCTCGATGTTCATGTGAGCGAACCATCGCGGGTCGTGGTTAAGGAACACCTAACGAAAAAATCGACGGAAACAGGCAAAGCGCGGGCGTCCCTTCTGCCACACCGGAGAGGGGAGAACCTGTGCCTCTGCTTTTCGTCGATCCGCTTCGTGCCGAAGCGGGGCCGGCAGACCGAGGAGAGACGGGCAGCGGGCCGGGGCATCCCGCTCGCGCAGGAGAGTCCAGCCCGCCGGTGACGCCGTCCGAGCGGGAGCGGCAAGAACGGCGTGACGGCCGCGACCCTGGACTCAGCCTCCGGGCCCGTCGTCGACCCAGGTCCACCCCGCGGCAGAGTCCCGGCCCCATGCCATGTAACAATGTTGCATTCTCTCTCGTGCGAGCCTAGGTGAGGCGCATCGTCGAGCCGGGAGTTTTTCGCGATGGGCAGGCTGGGGATCGGGATGCTGCTGGTGGCTTTGGGCCTGGCATGGACTGCGCCGGCGCGGGCGCAAGAGCCCGTCCGGCAAGAGCCCCTCCGGCAAGAGCCCCTCCGGCAAGAGCCCGTCCGGGTGGTGGCGACCTTCTCGATCCTCGGCGACCTCGTGCGGCAGGTCGGAGGCGACCGGGTCGCCGTCTCGACCCTGGTCGGGCCGAACGGCGACGCGCACAGCTTCGTGCCGGCCCCGGCCGACGCGCAGGCGGTGGCGGCTTCGCGCCTCGTCGTCGTCAACGGCCTCGGCTTCGAGGGCTGGATCGACCGGCTGATCAAGGCCTCCGGCACCAAGGCCAAGGTCGTCGTCGCCTCGAAGGGCATCGTCCCGATCGAGGAGGCGGATGACGGCCACGGTCACGACCACGCCGTCGATCCGCATGCCTGGCAGAACGTCGCCAACACCAAGACCTACGTCGCCAATATCCGCGACGGCCTGGCGAGCGTCGATCCCGAGGGCAAGGCGGCCTACCAGGCCAATGCGACCGCCTATCTGGCGAAGCTCGACGCCCTCGACGGGGAGGTGCGCACGGCGCTCGCCGGCATCCCGGAGGCGCGCCGGCGCATCGTCACCACCCATGACGCCTTCGGGTATTTCGCGCGTGCCTACGGCATGCGGTTCCTCGCGCCGCAGGGCGTGTCGAGCCAGAGCGAGGCCACCGCCCGCGACGTCGCGGCGATCGTCCGGCAGGTCCGCCGCGACAAGATCCCGGCGGTCTTCCTCGAGAACGTCTCGGATCCGCGACTGATGCAGCAGATCGCCCGCGAGAGCGGCGCCAAGGCCGGAGGCCGGGTCTTCTCCGACGCCCTGTCCGAGCCCAACGGGCCGGCCCCGACCTATCTCGAGATGATGCACCACAACGTGAAGGAGTTCGCGGCGGCGCTCAGCGGTTGAGGCGGCGCCTCACCGCAGGTCGAGGGTCAGGCTTCGGAACCGCTTGCCGTCCTTCGACTCCTCGCACGGCTTGCCGTCGGAGCCGAGCGCCTCGCCGTCGTCGCTCAGCACCTGGACCCGGTCGCCGGCCGGGGAGACCACCAGCGCCTCGGGCTGGAAGTCGGGGATCGTCGCAAAGGCCGCCGCGGCGCCCTCGACCCGGACGGGTTTGTCGGCCGGCTTGCCCGACCAGCGGTAGAGGTCGAACGGCTCGCCGCCGCCGCCCGCGCCGCCCGCGAGGATCAGGTAGGCCTTGGTCTCCGGCACGATGGCGAGGTCGCGGATGCCGCGGCCCTTCAGGTCGAGGGCGACCGGCGTGCCGAGGCGCGGGGCGGCGCCACTGATCGCCTCGGCCGGGTTCTCCAGCGGGACCAGCAGAGCGTTCGCGTCGGTGTCGAGCGGGTTGCGCAGGCCGAGCCAGAGCGACGTGCCGTCCGGGCGCGGCGCCATCCCCTCGATGTTGAAGCCCTTGCGCTTGGGATCGAGATCGTCCCGGGCCGGCACGTCGAGGCCGATCCGCGACGCGAACAGGGGCGACAGGGCGGCGAAGGCCGGCAGCAGGCCTTTGACCGCGTGGCCCCTCTGTACGAGGCTGGGCACGCCGCCCGATTCCGTGACCGTGAAGGCCGCGAGGCGGCCGCGGCCCGGGCTCTGCTTTCCGCCATGCCGGCGGCTGTGCGAGCCGAGCAGGTAGAGGTCGGGCCCGAGCCAGGTCGCGGATTCGAGGTCGGCCTTGCGGTCGTCCGGGGAGAGGGCGAGCGCGCCCGCAATATCGGCGCCGCCGAGCGGCAGCGCGCCGCCGCCGGCACCGGCCCGGTAGAGACCCACCACCGTTGATCCGTCATCGACCACCAGGAACCGGTCACTGATGCTGCCGCGCGGATAGGCGACCGCGCCGGAGGCCTCGCAGATCCCGCGATGCTCCAGCAGCGGGCCGATCGTCACCGGCTCGGCGGAGGCGACGGAGGCGGTGAGGGAGGAGGCCAGGATCGCGAGGAGCGGCAGGGGGCGGGGCATTCGGGCACCTCTCAAGGCCGGTTCGACGAGCGAGGCGTAACCCAGTGGTCCTTTCGATCTCCCACCCGCGACCTCATCCTGAGGTGCGACCGAAGGGAGCCTCGAAGGAGGGCTCCAGATGCCACTGCGATCCCTGGAGCCCTCCTTCGAGGTCAGCCCATCTTCGATGGGCCAACACCTCAGGATGAGGTCGTAGGTCTGGATTTTTTTGAAAACAGAAAGAGCCCGCCTCACCCCCCGGTCATCGGCGGGAAGAACGCCACCTCGCTCGCCCCGGCGAGCGGCGTCTCGGGCTTGGCGTGGACCCGGTCGATTGCGGCGCGGACCACGCCCTCGGTCTCGAAGGCGTAGGCGTATTCCTCGCCCCGGCCCTTGAGCCAGGCGACGAGGTCGGCGACCGTGGCTAACTCCGGCGGCAGATCGAGGGTTTCCTCCGGGCGGCCGATCCGCTCGCGGACCCAGGCGAAATAGACGAGCTTCATGGGAAAACCGCTCATCTCTCGTCGTCGATGACGTGGCGGATGCCGGAGCGCATATAGTCGTAGCCGGTATAGAGCGTCAGCGCCGCGGCGAGCCACAGCAGCACGAGGCCCACCGTGCCGTTGCCGGGCAGCACCCGCTCGCCGGCCGGGCCGGCGATCAGCACGCCGAGGGCCACGAGCTGCACCGCGGTCTTCCACTTGGCGACCCGGCTCACCGGCACGCCGACCTTGAGCTCGGCCAGGTACTCGCGCAGGCCCGAGACCAGGATCTCGCGGCACAGGATCACGATCGCGGCCCACAGCGACCATCCGCGGATCGTCCCGTCGGCACAGAGCATCAGGAGGCTCGCGGCGACCAGCAGCTTGTCGGCGATCGGATCGAGCATCCGCCCGAGTGCCGAACTCTGGGAATAGGTGCGGGCGACGTAGCCGTCGAGATAGTCGGTGATCGCGGCCGCGACGAAGACCGCGACGGCGATCCAGCGGGCGGTGTCGTCCTGGGGCCAGAACAGCAGCGCGACCACCACCGGGACCGCGACCAGGCGGCCGTAGGTCAGGAGGTTGGCGAGGTTCAGAGCCGTCGAGCGGCGTCGGGGCACGGCCACATTCATCGCCATCGGTGAAACCACGCGGGGGGAGGGGGCGTCAACAGAGCTGGGCTCCGACTCAAGGCTCACGCATCGCCTCCAACTCACGCATCCGCATGAAAAAAGTCGTAGACGGCGCGGGCCGTCGCGGCGTTCACCCCCGGCGTCCTGGCGAGATCCTCGAGCGCGGCGCGCTGGATCGCCTTCACCGTCCCGAAATGGTGCAGGAGTGCGCGCTTGCGCGTCGGCCCGATGCCGGGAATCTCGTCGAGGGGGTTCTTCACCATCTCGCGCTTGCGCTTGGCCCGGTGCGCCCCGATGGCGAAGCGGTGGGCCTCGTCGCGCAGCCGCTGGACGAAGTAGAGCGTCGGGTCCCGCGGCGGCAGCCGGAACGGCGCCTGGCCGGGCACGAAGAAGGTCTCGCGCCCGGCATCGCGGTCGCGCCCCTTGGCGATGCCGACCAGCGGCACGTCGGTCACCCCGACCTCGTCGAGGGCCTTGCGCGCCGCCTCGAGCTGGCCGCGGCCGCCATCGACCAGCACGAGATCGGGCCAGGCCGGGAAGGCGTCCGAATCGGCCGGATCGGGCGCGGTTTCCGGCTCCGCGGCCCCGCCCGCGGCGGCGGCGCGATCGGCCTCGGCCCGGTTGCGCGGATGCTCCTTCACCAGCCGGCTGAAGCGCCGTTGCAGCACCTCGCGCATCATGCCGTAATCGTCGCCGGGCTTCACCGCCTCGGACTTGATGGTGAAGGTCCGGTAGTGCGTCTTCATGAAGCCGGTGGGACCGGCGACGATCATCGCCCCGACGGCGTTCGTCCCCATGATGTGCGAGTTGTCGTAGACCTCGATGCGCCGCGGCGCCGACGCGAGGTTGAACGACGTGCCTAAAGCCGCCAGCAGCTTGCCCTGCGAGGCGGTGTCGGCGAGGCGCCGGGCCAACGCCTCGCGGGCGTTGCGGGCGGCATACTCGACGAGGTTCTTGCGCTCGGCGCGCTTCGGGCAATGGATCTCGACCCGGTTCTCGCTCTTCGTCGACAGGGCGGCGGCCAGAAGCTCCGCATCCTCGATCTCGTGCGAGATCAGAACCAGCCGGGGCGCCGGCTTGTCGTCGTAGAACTGGGCCACGAACGAGGCCAGCACCTCGGCCGGGCTCATGCTGCGGTCGGCCTTCGGGAAGTAGGCCCGGTTGCCCCAGTTCTGCCAGTTGCGGAAGAAGAACACCTCGATGCAGAACTGGCCGGCCTGCTCGTCGAGGGCGAAGACGTCGGCCTCCTCGATGCCTTGCGTGTTCACGCCCTGCACGCCCTGGATGGCGGCGAGCGCGGCGATGCGGTCGCGGTAGCGCGCCGCCTTCTCGAACTCCCAGGCCTCGGCGGCGGCCTGCATCTCGGCGGCCATCCGCTCCTTGATCGCGTTGGACTTGCCCGAGAGAAAGCCCCGCGCCTCGGCCGCCAGCCCGGCATAATCCTCGACCGAGATCTCCTTGGTGCAGGGGCCCGAGCAGCGCTTGATCTGGTAGAGCAGGCACGGCCGCGTGCGATTCTCGAAGTAGCTGTCCGAGCAGGAGCGCAAGAGAAAGGCGCGCTGAAGCGCGTTGACCGTGCGGTTCACCGCCCACACGCTGGCGAAGGGGCCGTAATAATGCCCGGCCCGGCGCCGGGCGCCGCGATGCTTGACGAGCTGGGGCGCGTCGGAATCGGCGGTCAGCAGGATGTAGGGCAGGGACTTGTCGTCCCGCATCAGCACGTTGAAGCGGGGCTTCAACTGCTTGATGAGGTTGGCTTCCAGCAGCAGCGCCTCGGTCTCGGTCGCCGTGGTGACGAACTCCATCGAGGCCGTCTCGGCGATCATCCGGGCGATGCGGTTGGTATGCGCCTGGCCCCGCGCATAGGAGCCGACCCGGTTCTTCAGGTTCTTGGCCTTGCCGACGTAGAGCACGTCGCCCTTGGCGTCGAACATCCGGTAGACGCCCGGCGAGGTCGGGAGCGTGGTCCAGAACCGGCGGATCACCGCCGTGCCGGCCTGGATCGCGCCCGCGCCGGCATCGAGGTCGAAGTCGATCTCGGGCGAGGCGTCGAGGGCGTCCACCGCCTCGTCGTCGTCCTCGATCGTGTCGAGGGCGTCGGGCGGCACGTCGTTCCCAGGCTGTCGGCTCATGCTGGCGATGTAGGCGGCCTGACCCCCGCTGGAAAGACCGTGCCTGGGCGCTAAAAGGCCATCCTTGGAAGAAGTCCCTTGCCCGCGCCGAGGATCCGCCGCTTGACCCCGCTCGCCGCATGACGCTCCGCGCCTGCCGGACGCCCCGACCCCGCCCGCTCCGGCACGACCTGCCGGCCGTGCGGGTGATCGAGAACGTCCTCTACCTGCCGCACAGCGACGCGCGGGGCCAGCCCTCGGCCTTGTTCGATGCCGCGCGCCGCTTCGTGCCCGAAAGCGTGGATCTCCGCGGCACCGGCACCACGCCGTCCTGGCAGCGCACCGACTGGCCGGAGGAATGGGCGGCCGGCCTGCCCGCGAGCGTGCCCGAGGCGCCGGAGGAGACCTACCTGTTCCTCGGCGGTGCCCATCTGCATTACGGGCATTTCCTGGTCACCACCCTGCCGCGGTTCTGGCCGCTCCTGCGGGCGCGGTCGCGAGCGCCGATCCTGTGCTACGCCCCGACGCAAGAAAGCCTCTGGCAGCCTTACCGCTTCGCCATCGACATCCTGATGCGGCTCGGTCTCACGGTGCGCGACATCCACGCCTTCGACGCGCCGATGCGGCTGCGCCGCGCCATCGTGCCGGCCCCTTCCTTCCAGGAAGAGGCCTTCGCCCACACGGTGTTTCGCGACCTGTGCCTGGCGATCGGGGCCGGCTGCTACGCCCCGGAGGAGGTCGATGCCGAGGACCGGCCGGCCTACCTCGCCAAGACGCGGCTTGCGGGCGGGGTGCGCCGGTTCACCAACGAGGCGGCGGTGACCGAGATCCTGGCGCGGGAGGGCGTCGAGATCCTGCACCCGGAGGCCATGAGCTTCTCGGATCAGGTCCGGCTGTTCGCGCGGCGGCGCGTGGTCGCCGGCTCCCTCGGCTCGGCCCTGCACACCGCGCTCTTCGCCCCGCCCGGCCGCCGGGTGGTGGCGCTGAGCCCCGGGCCGGCGATCAACCCGACCTTCCTGCTCGTCGACGCCCTGTGCGGCAATGCGGTGTCCTACCTCCACCAGCCGGGCACGGCGGAGACGGGGCCCGGCCACTCCTTCGGAAGCCAGCAGGCGCTGGCCGACCCGAGGACGGTCGCCGAGGGCCTGTTGCGGCGCATGGAGCGGAGGGCGGCCGCGCCGGCCTTGGGCCAGGGGGTATTGTCGGCGGCGTGGGGGCGGCTTGGGCGGATGGTCGGGCGTGGACCCGTCTAGATTCCACGCATCTTCCCGCCCATGACCTCAGAGTCCGTTTGATCTGGCCAACCGCATTGAAACCCTCAATGTCATCCCGGGTTCTCGTCTTCGACGAGCCCCGGGATGAGGTCGAGAGATGTCGGACTGTGCGTCGGATCGATCGACGCAATCTCTCAGGCAAACTTTCAAGATCAGGTCGTGGATCGGAGAAGATCTCGCCCGTCAGTCGAACAGCGCGTCGATGTCGGTCTGGTCGACGTGGCCCGGATCCTCGTCGAGCTTCGGCCCGTTGAGCAGGCTGCTCTCGTCGTCGATGCTGACGCCGCCGGCGCTCTCGCCCATCAGGTCCTTGAACGCGTCGAGCCCGCCCCAGGCGTCGATCATCCGGTCGATGTGGTCCTCGACGAACTTCAGCACGCTGACGATCTTGCTGATGCGCTGGCCGGTCAGGTCCTGGAAGTTGCAGGCCTCGTAGAGCACCACGGTGCGGTCGAGGATCGCGTCGACGTCGGATTGGTCCTTCAGCCCGCCGGTCGAGCGCAGCACCGAGGCGTGGGTCTCGATGTCCTCGACGGCGGCCAGGATGGTGGTGGTCGCCCGCTCGGTGGCGTCGACCACGGCATCCAGCTCGCCGGCCGCCCGTCGCACGCCCTTGCCGTCGAAATCCTGCCGGTGCAGCACCGCGATCTCGTGCTTAGTCCGGCCGATCGCGGCCTTCATCACGTCGAGCTCGGTGCGCATGCCGTAGATTTCGGCCATCTCGCGCCGGCAGGCATCGATCACATCGCCGGTGGTGCTCTGGGTCAGCCGCTTCAACTCGTTGACCGTCGCCAGGATCTCGGAGATCCGGTCGTCGTTGGCCGAGGCCGGCGGCGGGGCCGCCTCGGTGGAAGCATAGGAAACGCCGAGACTGTCCTCGATGCGGAAGCGCTTGTTCTTCATGGGTCCGAGAGAGCCTGCAACGAGAGCCTGCAACCGCGGCCGCGTCGCACGGCCCACACGGGCCAATCTCGCGAAGATTGATTGCGATTTGCTGAATGCCGCGCGAAGCGCGCGACCGCGGTGACGAAGGATTCACGATGCGGCCGAATTAATGATTCGCCGCAAGGATTTAGCGAAGCGCTCACCACCTTCGTTCACCGTCCGGTCTCTGGGCCCTGCTCTCCTCGTGCCATCGCCGGCGGCTCGGCCGGGCTTCGAGGACGGGTACGATGGTGGTGCGCGGGATGGTGCTGGCCGGGGCGATCGCGGCCGCTCTCGGGACGATGCTCGGGGCCCGTCCGGCCCTGGCACAAAGCGCGCCCGGGGCCTATGGCGGCGGCTTCATCGAGTACCTGATGACGGGGCAGGACCCGGGCGCCGTCGCCCGCCCCTTACGTCCGATGCCGGTCGCCCCGGACGGCACGATCCTGACCGGCCGCGGCTACGCCGCCGACGTCTACGGGCAGCGGCCTGCCTATGCCCGCAGCGCCGGATATGCGGCCGCCGGGTATTCGGGCGCTCAGGTCGGCTATGCGCCGGCCGCGCCCGGACTCGCCCTGCATTCCGGCGACCCGGTGCCGTCGCAGGTCTATGGGTCCCAGGACGTCTACGGATCTCAGGCCTATGCCCGGCCTCGGCCGCAGGCTTATCCTCAACAGCAAGCCTACGCTCCGCCTCAATCCTACGCCTCGCAGCCCGACCCGCTCGAGGCGCCGCGTGCCCGCCAAGCGGCGCTACCGATGCAGGACCCCGCCCAGGCGGCCCGGGAGGAGGGGATCGGCCGGGCGATGGATCCGCGCTTCCAGCGCCAGGAGGTCGCCTATGACGGCGGCCAGCGGCCCGGCACCGTGGTGATCGATACGCCGTCGCGCTTCCTCTACCTGGTGCAGCCCGGGGGCCGGGCCCTGCGCTACGGCATCGGCGTCGGGCGGCCGGGCTTCACCTGGTCGGGAATGAAGACGGTCAGCGCCAAGCGCGAATGGCCGGACTGGACGCCCCCCGCCGAGATGCTGCGCCGCCGCCCCGACCTGCCCCGCCACATGGCCGGCGGCCCCGCCAACCCGCTCGGCGCCCGCGCGCTCTATCTCGGCTCGTCGCTCTACCGCATCCACGGCACCAACGAGCCGCACACGATCGGCCAGTCGGTCTCCTCGGGCTGCATCCGGATGATGAACGAGGACGTCATGGACCTCTACGAGCGCGTCCCGGTCGGCGCCCGCGTGCAGGTGATCTGACGAAACGACGACCCGACCAACGAAAAAGCCCCGCCGCGTCTCCGCGGCGGGGCCTTTCGGTCAGGACGACGCGACCGGTCAGACCCAGTCGTCGCTGCCGCTATCGCCCATGTCGCCGTCGTAGGAGGCGTCCTGGAAGCCGGCATCGTCGCCGCCGAGCGGTGCGCCGAAATCCTCGCTGCCGCCCTGGTTGCCGAAATAGTTGTTCTCGACCACGGTCTCGCCGCCGCCCATGCCGGCGCCGCCGAGGCCCGCCATGCTGCCGAGCGAGGAATGCCCGCCCGCGAAGGCGTTGCTCAGCGCGCTGCCGAGCAGCATGCCGCCCGCCGCGCCCGCCGCCATCGGCAGGGCGGTGGCGAGGAAGCCGCCGCCGGCACGCTGCGGCGCCTGCGGCTGGCCGCCCCAGGGACCGCCCTGCTGCGGGGCGTAGCCGCCCTGCTGCGGCGGATAGCCCTGCGGGGGAGCGCCGTAGCCGGGCTGCTGGCCGTAGCCGCCGCCCTGGTTGCCCCAGGCGCCGCCGCCACGCTGCGGCGGCTGCTGCGGCTCGGGCCGCGAGCCGCCGCCGAAGATGCTGGAGAAGAAGCCGCCCCCGCCGGAGCCCTGGCCCGCCCCCTGGCCGCCGCGCTGGGCCTCCGCCCGGGCCTGCTCGAGCTGCTGGTTGAGGCTCTTGATCGCCTCCTCCTGCACGTAGACGAGCTGCGCCATGGCGTAGGGAGCGTAGGGCTGGGCGCGGATCTTGTCGGCGATGAAGCGCTCCGCGTCGGCATCGCGGGGCTGCTGCGCGGCCTGCTCCAGTCGCTGGAATATGCCGTTGATGACGTCGCGTTCTTCGCTGTTCATGGAGCCGTACTCCTTCGGTTGCCGGCGGGCGGGCCCGGCCCGGCGCCCACGAGATGGGAGGGGGGCCGGCATTTGTCACGGGGAGGGAACGCTCGAGCGGAGCATTTTCGCCCATACACTGCATTACGTTTTCGACAGGTCGTCTCATCCCGGACTACGCGCCGGGGCGCTCGCCGGCAGAGCCCGCCCGCGAGGCCTGCGCTTCCGGCCTGCGCCGGCGCGCCGGCTTTCTGGCGCCCGCATCCCCTGTTAAGGGGAGCGCCGACGCGGCCCGTGCGGGGGCCTGCGGGAGGAAAGAACATGGATCGCAAGACGGTCGGTGGCGTGTCGGTGGCCCGAGTGCTGCACGATTTCGTGGTCGAGGAAGCCCTGCCGGGGACCGGGATCGCCCCGGAGGCGTTCTGGAACGGCCTCTCGGCCCTCGTGCGCGACTTAGGGCCCCGCAACCGCGCCCTGCTCGAGACCCGCGACGCGATCCAGGCCAAGATCGACGCCTATCACCGCGAGCGGGTCGGCAAGCCGGTGGACGAGGCGGCCTACAAGGCCTTCCTCACCGAGATCGGCTATCTCCTGCCCGATCCCGGCCCGGTCCAGGTGCGCACCGACAACGTCGACGACGAGATCGCCACCATCGCCGGCCCGCAGCTCGTGGTACCGACCTCGAACGCCCGCTACGCGCTCAACGCCGCCAATGCCCGCTGGGGCTCGCTCTACGACGCGCTCTACGGCACCGACGCGGTGTCGGAGGAGGGCGGCGCGACCCGCGGCGGCGGCTACAACCGCACCCGCGGCGCCCGGGTGGTGGCGCGTGCCCGCGCCTTCCTCGACCGGACCGTGCCGCTCGCCGGCGGCCGCCACGCCGACGTGGTGACCTACGCGGTCGAGGGCGGCCAGCTCGTCGGCAACATGAATACCGGCGACACCATCCCGCTCGCCCGGCCGGAGGCCTTCGCCGGCTATCGCGGCAAGGCGACGTCGCCGACCGCTTTGCTGCTGCGCCATCACGGCCTGCACGTCGAGATCGCCCTCGACCGCACCCACCGGATCGGCCGTTTCGACGCCTCGGGCGTCGCCGACGTGCTGGTCGAATCGGCGGTCTCGACCATCATGGACCTCGAGGATTCGGTCGCGGCGGTCGATGCCGACGACAAGGTCGTGGTCTACCGCAACTGGCTCGGCCTGATGAACGGCACCCTCTCGGCGGCGGTCGAGAAGGACGGTAAGCGCTTCGAGCGCAAGCTCAACCCCGACCGGGTCTACACCGCCCCCGACGGCGCGGGCGAGGTCAGCGTGCCCGGCCGCTCGCTGATGCTGGTGCGCAATGTCGGCCACCACATGTTCACCGACGCGGTGCTCGACGAGTCGGGCGCCGAGGTGCCGGAGGGCATCCTGGACGCCGCCGTGACCGCGCTCATCGCGATCCACGACCTCAAGAGCGATTCGGGCATCCGCAACAGCCGCCGCGGCTCAGTCTACATCGTCAAGCCGAAGATGCACGGCCCCGACGAGGTCGCCTTCGCGGTCGAGCTGTTCAGCCGCGTCGAGGCGATGCTGGGGCTGACGCCCAACACCCTCAAGATGGGCATCATGGACGAGGAGCGCCGCACCACGGTGAACCTCGCCGCCTGCATCAAGGCGGCGGCGGAGCGGGTGGTGTTCATCAATACCGGCTTCCTCGACCGCACCGGCGACGAGATCCACACCTCGATGGAGGCCGGGCCGGTCATCCGCAAGAACGACATGAAAGGCACGCCCTGGATCAAGGGCTACGAGGAGAACAACGTCGATGTCGGGCTGGCCTGCGGCCTGCTCGGCCGGGCGCAGATCGGCAAGGGCATGTGGGCGGCGCCCGACGCGATGGCCGACATGCTGATGCAGAAGGGGGCCCACCCGAAGGCCGGCGCCTCGACCGCCTGGGTGCCCTCGCCGACCGCCGCGACGCTCCACGCGCTGCACTACCACGAGACCGACGTGAAGGCCCGCCAGCAGGAACTGGCGCGCCGGCCGCGCTCGGCCCTCGACGAGATCCTGCAGATCCCGCTCGCCCGCTCGAACTTCGCCCCCGACGACGTGCAGCAGGAGATCGACAACAACGTCCAGAGCATTCTGGGCTACGTCGTGCGCTGGATCGACCAGGGCGTCGGCTGCTCCAAGGTGCCGGACATCCACGACGTGGCCCTCATGGAGGATCGCGCGACCTTGCGGATCTCGTCCCAGCACATCGCCAACTGGCTGCATCACGGCGTGGTGTCGGAGGCCGAGGTGATGGAGACGATGAAGCGCATGGCGAAGGTGGTCGACCGCCAGAATGCCGGCGACCCGCTCTACCGCCCGATGGCGCCCGGCTTCGACGGCCCGGCCTTCCAGGCCGCCTGCGATCTGGTGTTCAAGGGCCGCGTCCAGCCCAACGGCTACACCGAGTACGTGCTGCACGCCCGGCGCCGCGAGGCCAAGGCCGCGGGCGCGCCGGCCTGAGAGAGGGGAGGGCGCCTGCCGCGGAACGCGGCGGCGCCCTGCCTCCGCTGCCGGACCAGGGGTCAGCAGATCGCGCTGGCATTCGACATGACGTCGATCGCGTGTCCGCGATAGGACACGCCCGAGGGGCTGATATAGCTCTTGACGAAGGCCGGCAGCACGGACGTGTAGCTGCTGGTGACGACCACGGCGGCTCCGATGTCGCCGTCCCGCATGATGTTGCCGGCCGAGGCGAGCAGGTCGGCATCCGTCATGGTCGTCCGTGTGCCCGAGCAGACTTTGATCGATCCGTTGTTTTTCTGGATCATGTACATGTCGATCGCCGCATTGGGGTAACGGACGAGCGTATTGGCCCGGCGCGTGATGTAGGCGTCGATCAGGTTCGACATGCAGCTCGAGCTCTGGCAGGTCGACATCGCCCGCGCGATGACGACGGAAGCCCGGTCGACGTCCCGCTTCGTGCTGACCATGAAGACGATGTCGTGCGTTCCCGCCATCATCAGCAGGGCGAGGCTGCCGATGATGGCGAACTCCACCGAAGCCGTGCCTCGGCGGGAGCGCAGGAACGTGTCGAGGCGGGCCGGCATCGGGCTCACTCACAGCTCTATCGGCGGAAGATGACCGAGTCCTTCGCGACCAGTTCCGGGATCAGCGGGATGATCCTCGGGGCCGCCATCGTCGCACGCAGCAGGATGACGTCCTGGCTCGCCCCCGTGTCGAAGGTGCTTCCGGTGATCGCGGTCGCCGCCGTCGGCACGTTCGGGAGCTTCATCGCCTCGATCTTGATTCCGGTGGTCTGGCTCAGGCAGTTTTCGCTGAATGCGATCCTGGCACAGAACTTGGCAGTATATCCCGACTTGTCCTGCGTCAGAAGCTCCGGCTCCGGGTCCGACGCCGTCTGATAGAGCGCGTCGCTGACGGTTTGCTGCAGGTAGCAATAGATCACGAATTGCAGCAACCCGAGCACGAGCATCACCAACGGAAAGGCGATCAGGGCGAACTCGACCGCCGTCGCTCCGGATCTGCATTTCAGCATCCTGGCTGCGGGCGTCATCGCCTGTACTCGGCACGATGGAGGCGGCATTACGGGCATGAATTCTGGCAGAAGCGCAGGTAATCGATCAGCCCGCCGAAACTGTCGTCGAGCCCGGCCGCCCGCCAGGAGATTCGGTATTCCTGCTTCTTGGTCACGCTGAATTTATAGCTTCTCTCGATCCAGGTTTTCGACCAGATGCAGACATCGGCCATATATTGCTTTACGTAATCGGGATTCGACGCGGCGGTCAATGATTGATCGTCCGATTTATATTGGCTCGTCTTGGGTTCCACCCAGAGTTCGATACGTCTCGTCTGGCCATCGAGCGAGACGGTGCTCACGCCCGCCGCATTCTTTGCGACATCGCCGTCGCGCGTCAGGCCGTCGGTGTCCTGCGGGTTCGAGCAGATGACGGTGTCGTTCGGGTACTGATACGCGCCGACGTTCTTTCGGGCCGTATAGACGTAGCGGATTTCGTAGGACCCGACCGGTAGATCGAACGTCATGTTGATCGACGAGTTCGTCGTCTGGTTCTTCTGAGCGCAAGCGGTTTTCTGCGCCGCCGTCTGGGTGCCGACCCTGTTGCTGCAATCGCTGTCCAGTTCGGCGAAGGATTGGCCGTACTGGACGCCGTCGCCCGTCGCGATGGCCGAGAGCTGATCCACCTCGACGCCGGCATTCGTCGTTCCCCAGGACTGTCCCTGGCAGAGCGAACTGGGGCAGTTCGCCTTCGACATCGTGCCGAACACGCCCCAGCCCCCGACCAGTTGCCCGGCATAGCCCTCGAAGGATTCCGACATCAGAACCGTCGGGGGACCGGACGAGGACGTGGCCTGGACCGCGCAGTCGCGCATGACGGTGAAATCGAAGCTGTCCTTGTTGAGGAATGCCTTGAAGAACAGCCCGACCGAGCCGTTCGCCACGACGTGGATGTTGCCCGGGCGGACCGTCAGCGGCGGGACGGTGAGGATTGCGGAGGAGACGGTGGGCGTCGCGGTGATCTGCGCCGTCGCCGACAAGTTTCGTTCCGAACCGTTCCTGTCGGCGTAGGACTGGACCGTCGCGACGTAGCCGTTCGGCATGCTGAGGCCGTTCAGGCTCTCGACATAGACCTCGGCCTGTCGGCAGCTCAGATCGGCGGCCGAGATCAGCCGCTGCTTGTACTCGACGGCCCTGGCGAGCTCGATGCTGCCGCCGATGCCCACCATGAGGATTGGCAGCAGGATGCCGAACAGGACCGTCGTGATCCCCGTCCGGTCGTCGAGGAATCGCGAGCGGCTCCCGGGATCGAAACGCATCCTTGTCTCCGCGAGCCGCCCTGTCCGGGTGCGCTGAATTTATTCACACAATGTGTTTATAATTTCTAATCAAACATTAAAGCCTGTGCGCGTATTTCGATGATCTGCGTACAAATTGCGTCAGTCCGTATCAGCCGCCCCGCGAGGCCACCCGGCCCAACCGCGGATTCCGGTCAGGTTCGGCCGGATATGCTTTCCAGCAGATTACTTTCGGACACCATATCACCAGGCCGCGTCGGCGGAGCTTTGCTCCGCACACGCGAGCGGAACCGCTTTTTTGCGTGAAGAAGCGATCAAATCGAAAGCGTATGACGCAAAACAGCGCCCGGCCACATCGTGGCCGGGCGCTGCGCGTCGTTGTCGCTCGCTCGAGCGGCCGGCGGCGAACCGGAACCCGGCCCGCCGCGCAGGATACGATGACCTAGAGCATTCCCCGATCGCATCGCAATCGCGAAGCTCTCTAGGTTATTGATTTTGCCGCATTTTCCGACGAACTGGTATCCACTTCGTCGAAAAACGCTCTAGAACGGGATGTCGTCGTCGAGGTCGTCGTAGCGCTTCTGGTTGCCGCCGCTCGAGGACGGGGCCGGGCGCCGCTCGCCGCCGCCGGAGGACGAGCGTCCACCGCTGCTGCGTCCGCCACCGCCGCCGCCGTAATCGCCGCCGCGGCTGATCTGGCCGCCGCCCATGTCGTCGCCGCCCATCTCGGACATGCCGCCCTCGGCCCCGCCGCCGCGGCCGTCGAGGATGGTCAGCTCGCCGCGGAAGCGCTGCAGCACGATCTCGGTCGTGTACTTCTCGACGCCGGACTGGTCCTGCCACTTGCGGGTCTGGAGCTGGCCCTCGACATAGACCTTCGAGCCCTTGCGCAGGTATTGCTCGGCGACGCGGGCCAGGTTCTCGTTGTAGATCACGACCGAGTGCCACTCGGTCTTCTCCTTGCGCTCGCCGCTCGCCTTGTCCTTCCAGGACTCGGACGTGGCCAGGCGCAGGTTCACCACCGGATCGCCGGAGGCCAGCCGGCGGGTCTCGGGGTCGCGCCCGAGATTGCCCACCAGGATCACCTTGTTCACGCTGCCCGCCATCGCGCTCTCCTCTCGTTCCATCTCACTCGGGCGCAAGCCCGGCCGACGCCGCGGACCACCGCTTCGGTTCCGCGAGTTGGGCCGAACAGGCCGGGACCGGCAAGGGCAGGGGCGCCGTTTTGCCCACTACACACATGCCGACGGCCGGAGTGTGTTCTACATTTGTTCTGAGGATGAGGCAAGCGCCGTCCGGGGCTGATCCGGACGGCGCGGACGTTCAGTCGAGCGCGTCGAGCGACTGGGCCACGTCGGCGATCAGGTCCTCGATCGCTTCGAGGCCGATCGACAGCCGTACCGTGTCCGGGCCGACCCGGGCGGCCTCCTTGTCGGCGGCGGGGAGCTGGCGGTGGGTCGTGGTCGCCGGATGGATCGCCAGGGACTTGATCTCGCCGATATTGACGAGGTGCGAGATCAGGTTGAGCCCGGTGATGAATGTCTTTGCCGCCGTCTCGCCACCCTTGAAGCCGACGGTGAAGATCGAGCCGGCGCCCATCGGGGAATACCGGTTCGCCATTTCTTCCCCGGGCTGGCCCGGCAGGGACGGGTAGCTGACCCAGGCGACCTTCGGATGGTCCTTCAGGAAGGCCGCCACCGCGCGCGCGTTGGAACAATGGCGCTCCATGCGCAGGGGCAGGGTCTCGGTGCCGGTGAGCGTCAGGAAGGCGTTCATCGGCGACAGGCCGGGACCGAGGTCGCGCAGGCCGAACAGCCGGCAGGCGACCGCGAAGGCGGTCTCGGGGAAGCGCTCGGAGACGACGAGGCCGTCGTAATCCGGCCAGGGTTCGTTGATCAGGTTGTAGCGGCCGGTGCCCTTCCAGTCGAAGCGGCCGCCGTCGCAGACGAGGCCGCCGATCACCGTACCGGAGCCCGACAGGAACTTCGAGGTCGAGTGGACCACGATGTCGGCACCGTGCTCGATCGGCCGGATCAGGGCCGGGGAGGCCAGCGTGTTGTCGACGACGAGCGGCAGGCCGTGCCTGTGCGCCACCGCGGCGACCCCTTCGAGGTCGATCACCGTGCCGCAGGGATTGACGATCGATTCGCAGACGATCGCCCGGGTCCTGTCCGTGATCGCCGCCTCGAAATCCTCCGGCGTCAGGCCGCGGGTGAATTGCGGTACCAGCTCGTAGCGGCCCTCCAGCCGGCGCATCAGCCCGAGCGAGCCGCCGAACAGCCGCGACGAGGCGACGTAGGCGTCGCCCGACTGCATCAGGGTCATCAGCACGAGCAGCATCGCCGACTGGCCGGAGGCCACCGCCACCGCCGCCTTGGCGCTCTCCAGCGCGGCGACCCGGCGCTCCAGGGCCGCGACGGTCGGGTTCGAGCCGCGGGAATACGAGAAGCCGGTCGCCCGCATGGCGAAGATGTCGGCGGCCTGCTCGTTCGATTCGAACACGAAGCCGTTGGTGAAGTAGATCGGCTGCGCCCGGGCGCCGGTGGCCGGGTCCGGAGCGGTGCCGGCATGGACGGCCCGGGTGGCGAAATGCAGCTTGGTCGGATCGGTCATCGGGGTCGTCCGTCGATAAGGTCGCTCAGGCGGCGCGGCGCACGGTGTCGTGGAGGGTCCGCACCAGGGCCGAGGGCGCGTAAGGCTTGGGGATGAAGCGCGCGCCCGGCGGCATGTCGTGCGGGCCGGGGCTGCCCATGCCGGAGACCACCAACACGGGGATGCGCGGCCAGCGCCGCGACACCAGGCGGGCGAGGGCGAAGCCGTTCATCGAGCCGAGCGGCATGTCGACGTCGGTCATCAGCAGCTCGACGTCGGGGCGGCTCTCCAGCACCTTGAGCGCATGGTCGGCGTGGGGGGCCTCCAGCACGGTGAAGCCGGCCTCCGCCAGGGTGTCGGCGGCCTCCATCAGCAGTAATCCGTCATCTTCGACGAGGAGCACCACGGGCGCCGCGTCGCAAGGAGAGGCAGGCCCCTCCGGCGGCAGGTCGTGGGGCGTTCGGTCCGGATCAGATGTCATCGCGGCCAATGCGGGCGGGGGGCGAAAGGTTGCTGCCTATGGGGCCGCATGCCGGGGGTCAAGCGTGGCCGGACGCGTCGCCGGACCGTGCGTCAGGGTGCCCCGCTGCCGGAACCATTCTCGAACTTCCTCATAGAAGACCACTCTGCCCCGTTCCGGCGACTGCCAGGCAGGCCCGTTCAGGCGACCTTTACACGGTCCCGTCCTGGTGACGGCTACGCAGTCCCATCCTGCATCGCCGCGAGCGGCGCTTCGAGGTCCATCACGACGCCCTCGGGCGGGAAGCGCAGGCTGACCCGGCCGCCGAAGCTGTGCACCAGGCTGCGCTGGATCAGCCGCGAGCCGAACCCCCCGCGGGTCGGCGGCGCGACGGGCGGGCCGCCGCTCTCCTGCCAGCGCAGACGCAGGACGGTCCCGGCCTCCTCCACGAGGTTCCAGGTGACGGCGACGCGGCCCGCCGGGCTCGACAGGGCGCCGTATTTCGCCGCGTTGGTGGCGAGTTCGTGCAGCATCAGGGACAGGGTCAGGACCGAGCGCGGCCCGAGGCTGACGCCGGGCCCGGCGGCGGCGAAGCGGCCGGCCACCGCATCGATATGCGGTGCCATCACCCCCGCGACGACCGCCGCGAGGTCGGCTTCCGCCCAGGCACCGCGGATCAGCACGTCGTGGGCGTCGGAGAGCGCCATCAGCCGGCCGTTGAACGCCTCCATCGCCACGTCGAGGGTGGGGGCGCTGCGCAGGGTCTGGGCGGCGACCGCCTGGACCAGCGCCAGGGTGTTCTTCACCCGGTGCGCCATCTCCTGCATCAGTAGGGCCTGCTGCTCCTCGGCTCGTTGCGCCTCGGTCACGTCGCGGGCGACCGCCAGCAGGCGCTCCGGGGCGCCGTCGGGCCCGTGGATGGCCGAGACCACCACGTCCCACCAGCGCAGATCGCCGCCATGGCCGGACGGGGCGCGGAAGCGGCCGGTGCGCCCGGCCCGCGCGGCGGCGAGCGCCACCTCGGCGGTCGTGCGGTCCTCGGGGTTCGGCCACGAGGCGGCCCAGGGCGTGCCGATGACCGGCGCATCGGCCTTGTCCACGGCGATGCGGCCGCCCTCGCTCAGCCACTGCACGGTCCCGTCGAGGGCGAGCACCTGGATGCCGTCGCGGCTCGCCGCCAGGAGCCGGGCGGTGAAGGCCTCGCTCGCGCGCAGCCGCGCGTTCAGCTCCTCGGCGGTGGCGAGGCGCGCCTCCCACTCGGCCGGCGAGCCGGAAAAGCCGGGCTGTCCCCATGCCTTCCGGGCCGGCCGGACATCCGGGACCTGTCGCGGCTCGAAGTCCCGGGACTCGATATCCCGGGATTCCCGGAGCAGGGCGCGCAGGCGGGCCGTCTCCTCGCGGATCGCGCGCCGACGCGCGGCCTCGTCGCGGGAGGCGCGTTCGGCGTCGGCGTCGTGGGCGACCATCGCACCAGCCTCCAGACCCGCTCCGGGCGGCATGCGTCCCGACCGGCGCGGATCGGCTCACCCGGCGCCGAAACTGAACGTGCCCAATAGATCACGGGACCAGGCTTGGCCGCAATGCTTGCGGGAATTTTTCCCTGTCCGCGCTCCCACAACGGCAGGTGCGCCGGCCGCGTGCGATCGTCGCGGCCGGTCATCCGGTGTCCGATCGATCGCTCCGCGATGCGAAAACCGGATCCCTGGCGGCTCAGGCGAGCGCCTGGTCGAGATCGGCGATCAGGTCGCGCGGATCCTCGATGCCGACCGAGAGGCGCACCACCTCCGGCCCGGCGCCGGCCCGGGTCTTCTGCTCGTCGGTGAGCTGGCGGTGGGTGGTCGAGGCCGGGTGGATCACCAGCGAGCGGGTGTCGCCGATATTGGCCAGGTGGGAGAACAGCTTGAGGTTCGAGACGAGCGCCACGCCGGCCTCGTAGCCGCCCTTGAGGCCGAAGGTGAACACCGCGCCGGCGCCGTGCGGGCAGTACCGCTTGTGCAACTGATGGTAGCGGTCGCTCTCCAGGCCCGGATAGCTGACCCAGGCCACCGCCGGGTGGCGGCTCAGGTGCTCGGCCACCGTCTTGGCGTTGTCGGAATGGCGCTGCATGCGCAGCGGCAGGGTCTCGATGCCGTTGATGATCAGGAAGGCGTTGAACGGCGACAAGGCCGGGCCGAGGTCGCGCAGGCCCAGGACCCGCACGGCGATGGCGAAGCCGAAATTGCCGAAGGTCTCCGACAGGACCATGCCGGCATATTCCGGCCGCGGCTGCGACAGCATCGGGTAGCGGGCGTCGCCCGCCCAGGTGAACGAGCCGCCGTCGACGATCAGCCCGCCGATCGAGTTGCCGTGGCCGCCGAGGAACTTGGTGGCCGAGTGGACCACGATGTCGGCGCCGTGCTCGAACGGGCGGATCAGGTACGGCGTCGCCATGGTGTTGTCGACGATGAGCGGGATGTTGTGGCGCTTGGCGACCGCCGCGATCGCCGCGATGTCGGTGATGACGCCGCCCGGATTGGCGATCGATTCGATGAAGATCGCCTTGGTGCGCGGGGTGATCGCCGCCTCGAACGACGCCGGATCGTCGGTATCGGCCCAGACGACGGTCCAGCCGAAGTTCTTGTAGGAGTGGTTGAATTGGTTGATCGAGCCGCCATAGAGCTTGTTGGCCGCGATGAACTCGTCGCCCGGCTGCATCAGGGCGTGCATCACCAGGAACTCGGCGGCGTGGCCGGAGGCCACCGCGACGGCGGCGGTGCCGCCCTCGAGGGCGGCGATGCGCTCCTCCAGCACCGCGTTGGTCGGGTTGGTGATGCGGCTGTAGATGTTGCCGAAGGCCTGGAGCCCGAACAGCGAGGCGGCGTGGTCCACGTCGTCGAACACGAACGAGGTGGTCTGGTAGATCGGCGTCGCCCGGGCGCCGGTGGCGGCGTCCGGCGCCGCGCCGGCATGGATCGCGAGGGTGTTGAAGCCGGGCTGGCGGTCGGTCATGGCGTCCTCGGGCGTCGGTTGTTGCGACGTGCTTAGGACCGGGTGGGCCGGAGGGTCAAGCGCCGCCGCAGGCCCGCTCGCCTAGTAAAACCGAACTTTTTGCTGTGCTGGCGGGCTTCTCGACAACTCGGTAGAAGCAAAGTCCACAAATCGGATGACTTGAGAAAAATCGATCTCGCTCGACCCGAGTGCCGGGCGGACGACGACACCTCGCCCGCCCAGGCACCCCTCAGCGATAATGCCGATGCCGGCGATGATCGTGATGATGCCGGCCACGCAGGTTCGTGCGGTAGGCGCGCCGGCCCGGATCGATGCCGAGCACGCCATTGACGCCGCCGACGGCACCACCCACTGCGCCTCCGACGATGCCGCCGACCGGGCCGGCGACGCGGTTGCCCTCGCGGGCGCCGCGCTGCATCCCGCCGGGAATACCCTGCGCCTCGGCTGTGCCGGTGAGTGCGAATGTCGAGAGGGCGAGAGCGGCAAGCAGCGCGAGCTTCATGATCGTCACTCCGAGGCGGCCGGCGGAAGCCGGCCCTTCGAAGCGATAACGGCCGAGCGGGGCACAAGGTGGCGGACGCCTTGCGCGATCCGCCACCGTCGTTACCGAAACGTCACAGGGCCGACGAGCCCGCGCGGCCTCAATGGTGCTGGTGCCCGCCCGCGGCCTCCGGCGCCGAGGCGCCGATGGCGCCGACCGCGAAGCGCACCGGCACCGTCCCGGCGCGGGCGAAGGTGAGGGTGCCGTCGAGCGTGTCGCCGGCCTTCACCGGGCCGGTCAGGTCCATGAACATCAGGTGGTAGCCGCCGGGCTTGAGCACCACGGTCTCGCCGGGCTTGATGACGAGGCCGGATTCGACAGGCGCCATCTTCGCCACGCCCTTGTCCATCGCCATCTGGTGCACCTCGCCGCGGGGTGCCAGCGGGATCGAGGCCGAGAGCAGCCGGTCGGGCTCCTTGCCGGTATTGGTCACCTGCAGGTAGCCGCCCGCCACCTTGGCGCCGCCCGGGGTCGCGCGGATCCAGGGCTGCTCGATGGTGAGGTCGCCGGCCTTGATCGACGTGGTGGCGGGGGACATGGAGGCGGGAGCCGCCGGCGCGGCAGTCGCGGCGGCCGCGACGATGCGCACACCCGGCGCCGGGGAGGAGAGGTCGCGGGCCGCCTGGCCGGCGGCCGGCACCTGGCTCCAGTCGGCGGTCGTGCCGTCGCAATCCTGGCGCACCGGGAAGTAGACAATGCCGCCCGGCGCGACCGCATCGGTGAGGCGGGCCTGGAACACGAACTCGTCGTACTGGTCGTCGGGCAGCGAGCCGCCGGTCCAGGAGATCGTCTTCACGCCCTCCGACACGGTGCCGTGATAGGACGGATAGGCGCGGCTGTAGGCCCCCTTGGTGGTGGCGAGCTGCCAGCCCGGCTTCGGCATCGGCTTTGCCGCGATCACGCCCTCGGGAATCGTGACGGTGACGCCGGTGGTCGGCTTGCCGTCGCAGCCATGGCCGATCTGGACTACGCCGCGATAGGTCTGGTTCGGGCCCGCCTGTTTCACGCCGAGCACGGCATGGGCGAAGGCGGGAGCGGCAAGGAGGGAGAAGGCGGCGGCGAGGCCGGCGCGAAGCGGGAAGGTCATGGAATCGGGTCCGAATGAGTCGCGGGACGGGGAGGGGGCAGCAGTGCTTGCCCGATGGACGTCACGCGACGGGGGGACCGCGGGCGGAAGCGGGCCGGGCGGGCGACGCATGCGCCGGAGCCGTTCCCGCCAGGGACCACGACAGGACGACCGCGATCCGGGGCGGCCAGGCCTCCGCTGACGCGGGGGCCGGTGGGGCGAGGGGGGTCGGACAGGCGAGCGTGCAGCAGGAATGGACGCGACCGAGCGGCTCGCTTCCCGCCGGAGCCTGATGCGTCTGGCAGAGGATGCCGGCGCTCGCCGCAGCCGGGCCGGGTGCGAGGCCGGTCAGGAAGGCTTGCAGCACGAGACCGTAGAGCGACAGCATCGCGGCGAGCGCGCGCCAACGCGCCGTGCCTGCCAATCCGTGCCGGAGATCGCTCATCCGCCCGACATAGCCGAGCCGATGCGGTTCCGCCACTTTCCGCGAGCCTGCCGGCCAGCGCGTGCGTTGCACAATTACCGCAGTCCACAGCCGAGCTCTGGTCTCCACGACGGCGCCCGCCCGGCGCCACATTCTGGCCCGCTCCTCATAGTGTCTTAACCGCATCCCGGCACCGTCACGGGCCATAGAATGGGGCGCAACACGGCATCCACGTCCGATTTGCCGTCGTCAGCGTCCCGCGTCACAGGTTCGAGAGCAGAATTCCCATGCTGACACGCGTTTCCCTCACCGGTTCGCTCGGCCTGGCTCTCCTGGCCGCCACCGCCCTTCCGGCCCTGGCGCAGCAGGACCGGGGCGGCGGGCTGGCCCAGGCCGAGTGGGCGCAGAACTACGATTCCGCCGCCACGATGCGGGTGCAGCGCTCCAATACGCCGATCCTGTCGCCCCAGACCCTGGCGGCGACCGAGCAGATGGTCGAGCGCTACCGCGACATCGTGGCCCGCGGCGGCTGGCAGGCGGTGGCGGGTGCCGAGCGCCTGCGCGTCGGCTCGAAGAGCCCGGCGGTGACGGCGCTCCGCCAGCGCCTGATCGTCTCCGGCGACCTCGACCCGGCCGCCGGCTCCTCGCCGGTCTACGATTCTTACGTCGAGGCCGGCGTGCGCCGCTTCCAGGCCCGCCACGGCCTGAACCAGACCGGCGCGATGAACGTCACCACCGTCCAGGCGATGAACGTCCCGGCGGACGTGCGCCTGCGCCAGCTCGAGCTGAACGCGGTGCGCCTGCGCTCCTATTCGGGCAATCTCGGCGAGCGCTACGTCATCGTCAACATCCCGGCGGCCCTGGTCGAGACGGTCGATGGCGACCACGTCGCGACCCGCCACGCCGCCGGCGTCGGCAAGATCGACCGCCAGTCGCCGATCATGAACGCCAAGATCCAGGAGGTGAACTTCAACCCCTACTGGACCGTGCCGGCCTCGATCATCAAGAAGGACCTGATCCCGAAGATGCAGAAGGATCCGGCCTATTTGACCGACAACAAGATCCGCATCTTCAACGGCGACCGCGAGATCCCGCCGTCGCAGGTCAACTGGCACTCGGACGAGGCGACCCGCTACCGCTTCCGCCAGGATCCGGGCGTCGACCTGAACTCGATGGGCTTCGTGCGGATCAACATCCCGAACCCGCACGGCGTGTACATGCACGACACGCCGGCCAAGGGCATCTTCGGCGACGATTTCCGCTTCGTCTCCTCGGGCTGCGTGCGCGTGCAGAACGTGCGCGAATACGTCTCCTGGATCCTCCAGGGCACCCCGAACGCCAACCCGGACACGATCGAGGCGATCATCCAGGGCGGCCAGCGGGTCGATGCCAAGCCGGTGGCGCCGATCCCGGTCTACTGGACCTACATCACCGCCTGGTCGACCCCGGACGGCCTCGTGCAGTTCCGCGACGACATCTACAAGCGTGACGGCGCCGGCGCCCCGACCGCCTCGATGGCCGCCGCCGCCGCCGGCCCGCGCAACTTCAACCCCGACGCACCCGACGACGACCGGACCAACTGATCGCCGTTCGACAGTCTGAATCGACGACGGCCCGGGCTTCGCGCCCGGGCCGTTTTCGCGTGAGTGGACGCCTTCATGACCCCCGATTCCGAATCCCGCCTCGACGCGCTGGAGACCCGCATCGCCCACCAGGACGCGACGATCGAGGACCTGAACCGCATCGTCACCGAGCAGTGGAGCGCGATCGACATCCTGACGCGGCACGTCGCCGCCCTGCGCGAGCGGGTGCGCGAGATGGCCGAGCGCCCGGCCGCGACCGGGGACGAGCCGCCGCCGCCCCACTACTGAAGTACAGCCGAAAAGATTTGTGACGCTGCTTTCAGTTTTTCTGAATCGCCGAGCGCTTGACGCAAATTGCGCTCAATCCTAGCTTCCGACCAAGGTCGAGACGGAATTGTCGCCCGCTGTCGTCCTATCAGGGCCGTGCAGCGAAGTCCGTAATCTAGATGCATGAGTGCGAGACGCATGAAGGGGGCACCCGCTTCACGTCCTGCACGATCGATGCTTCCGGATTCCGGGCTCCGCTGCGCAGCCACGGACAGGCACAGCAGGTGTCGGCTCCTGCACGCCGGTTCGGTTTGTTTCGCGCCCGGGTCGCGAGGTCTATGCTTCGCGCTTGGAGGGCAATGCCACGCACTTGGGGCTTGCTGCGGGGTCTTGCCGCCGCGGTCTTGCCGCAAGGTCGCAGCCGGGGGCGGCAGCAGATGTCGCTCACGGACAAATGTCCGGCGCTCCGGCCTTGGACTCCCCCGTCGCCCGCGTGTAGAAGCTGGCCGATCCCGATCCTTTACTTCCGCACCGGCGCTCCGTCCGGGCGGCTCCCGAAGAACCTCGAGGCCAACATGAGCGTGGGCACCGTCGCCAACACCCGGTCCAATTCGTTCTTCTCCGCGTCGCTGGCCGATGCCGATCCGGAACTCGCCCGCGCCGTCGCGCAGGAACTCGGCCGCCAGCAGCACGAGATCGAGCTGATCGCCTCCGAGAACATCGTCTCGCGCGCCGTGCTCGAGGCGCAGGGCTCGGTGCTGACCAACAAGTACGCCGAGGGCTATCCGGGCCGGCGCTATTACGGCGGCTGCGAGTTCGTCGACATCGCCGAGAACCTCGCCATCGAGCGCGCCAAGCGCCTGTTCGGCTGCGAGTTCGCCAACGTGCAGCCGAATTCCGGCTCCCAGGCGAACCAGGGCGTGTTCATGGCCACCATGCAGCCCGGCGACACCTTCCTCGGCCTCGATCTCGCGGCCGGCGGCCACCTCACCCACGGCGCGCCCCCGAACGTCTCGGGCAAGTGGTTCAAGCCGGTCTCCTACACGGTGCGCCGCGAGGACCAGCGCATCGACATGGAGCAGGTCGAGCGCCTGGCCCAGGAGCACAAGCCGAAGGTGATCATCGCCGGCGGCTCGGGCTATCCGCGCCACTGGGACTTCGCCAAGTTCCGCGAGATCGCCGACAGCGTCGGCGCCATCTTCTTCGTCGACATGGCGCATTTCGCCGGCCTCGTCGCCGGTGGCGTGCACCCGTCGCCGTTCCCGCACGCCCACGTGGTCACCACCACCACCCACAAGACCCTGCGCGGCCCGCGTGGCGGCATGATCCTCACCAACGACGAGGCGCTTGCCAAGAAGCTCAACTCGGCGATCTTCCCGGGTCTCCAGGGCGGGCCCTTGATGCACGTCATCGCCGGCAAGGCGGTGGCCTTCGGCGAGGCTCTTCAGCCCGAGTTCAAGCTCTACGCCAAGCAGGTGGTGGAGAACGCCAAGGCTCTCGCCGACACGATCATCTCGGGCGGCTACGACATCACCTCGGGCGGCACCGACAACCACCTGATGCTGGTCGATCTGCGCGCCAAGGAGCTGACCGGCAAGGCGGCGGAAGCCGCGCTGACCCGCGCCGGCATCACCTGCAACAAGAACGGCGTGCCGTTCGATCCGCAGAAGCCGACCATCACTTCCGGCATCCGTCTCGGCACTCCGGCCGCGACCTCCCGCGGCTTCGGCGTCGCCGAGTTCAAGAAGGTCGGCGAGTTGATCGTGCAAGTTCTCGACGGCCTGCACCGCGCCGGCGAGGCGGGCGACGCGGCCGCCGAGGAGAAGGCCAAGAGCGAGGTCCACGCGCTGACCGACCGCTTCCCGATCTACGGCTGAAGCGTAAGAGCTTGATCTCCCGGCTTCCCCTTCCGCCGGGAGCGCTCTAGAACACGCCCCTTCCGGGGCCGGTCCCACGCGGGACCGGCCCTTTTTCGTACCAGAGGAACGGGCGACCGATGCGGTGCCCCTATTGCGGCGGCCTCGACACGCAGGTGAAGGATTCCCGGCCGAGCGACGACAGCTCGGCGATCCGGCGCCGGCGGATATGCCCGGATTGCGGCGGCCGCTTCACCACCTTCGAGCGGGTGCAGCTGCGCGAGCTGATCGTGGTCAAGCGCTCGGGCCGCAAGGTGCCGTTCGACCGCGACAAGCTCCAGCGCTCGGTCGAGACGGCGCTCCGCAAGCGCCCGGTCGAGGCCGAGCGGATCGAGCGCCTGGTGAGCGGCATCACCCGCCGGCTCGAGAGCACCGGCGAGGCCGAGGTGACCAGCGAGGCGATCGGCGAGGCGGTGATGGAGGGGCTGAAAGGTCTCGACGACGTCGCCTATGTGCGCTTCGCCTCGGTCTACAAGAATTTTCGCGAGGCCCGCGACTTCGAGGAATTGCTCGGCCACCTCGCCGCCGGCGCCGCCCAGGCGGCCTCCGCCGACGAGGCTCCGGCAACCGAAGAGCCGGTGCCGCCGGCCCGGCGCCCGCGGAGCCGCGCGTCGTGAGTACCCGAGATCACGCCCGGGAGGAGGCCGACCGGCGCTACATGCGCCTCGCCCTCGCTCTCGGCCGGCGTCATCTCGGCCAGGCCTGGCCGAACCCGTCGGTGGGCGCGGTGCTGGTCGGCGGCCCGCCGGGCTCCGAGCGGATTCTCGCCCAGGGCGTGACGCAAGCGGGCGGCCGGCCCCATGCCGAGCGGGTGGCGCTCGCGGCGGCCGGGGAGGCGGCGCGCGGCGCCACCCTCTACGTCACGCTCGAACCCTGCTCGCATCACGGCCGCACCTCGCCTTGCGCCGACGCCACCATCGCGGCAGGCGTCGCCCGGGTGGTGAGCGCCATGGACGATCCCGATCCCCGGGTCGCCGGCCGCGGCCATGCCCGGCTCGCCGAGGCCGGCATCAGTGTCTCGGTCGGGCTGATGGGACCTGAGGCCGCGCGCGACCAGCGCGGGCACGTGACCCGGATCCTGCAAGGCCGACCGGCCGTCTTCCTCAAGCTCGCCCGCACGGCGGACGGCTTTGCGGCGGGCGGAGAGGGCCGGCTGATGATCAGCGGGCCGCAGGCCAATGCCGAGATTCACCTCCAGCGGGCCCATTGCGACGCGATCATGGTCGGCGTCGGCACGGTGCTGGCGGACGATCCCCAGCTCACCGTGCGCCTGCCCGGGATGGCGGCCCGCTCGCCTCTGCGGATCGTCCTCGATCCGTCCCTGCGCACGCCGCCGAGTGCGGGACTGGTGCGCACCAGCGCGACCGTCCCGACCCTGATCTTGTGCGGCCCCGACGCTCCAGCCGTCGCGGAGGCGGCGCTGACCGCCGGCGGCGCGGAGGTGGAGCGGGTGCCGCTCACGCCTGAAGGCCGCATCGACCTGCCGCAGGCCCTGCGGGTCCTCGGCGCCCTCGGCCTGACCCGGATCTGCTCGGAGGGCGGGCCGACGCTGGCCGACGCGCTCGCCCGCGAAAACCTCGTCGACGAATGCCTGCTCGTCACCGGCGATTGCGTTCTCGGCCAGCCCGGCCTGCCGGCGGTCGGCCCGAACCTCGCCGCGCGCCTCGCCTCCGCGGAGTTCGCGGTCGCGGAGGAATATCGGATCGGCACCGATCTCTTCACCTGCCACGCACGGAGCCCGTAGATGTTCACCGGCCTCGTCTCGGATGTCGGCCGCGTCGCCGCGGTGTCCGGCGATTCCAAGCTGAAGCGCATCGCCATCGACTGCGCCTACGATCCCGCCGGCATCCTGATCGGCGCCTCGATCGCCTGCTCGGGTCCCTGCCTCACCGCCGTGACCGTGACCCCGCGCGAGGGCGGCTGCACCTTCGAGGTCGATGCCGCCGCCGAGACCCTGGCCCGCACTACCGTCGGGACGTGGGTTCCGGGCATGCGGGTGAACCTGGAGCGCTCGCTGAAGATCGGCGACGAGCTCGGCGGCCATCTCGTCACCGGCCATGTCGACGGCCTCGCCGAGATCGTCGCCCGCGAGCCGGTGACGGGGCAGGCCGGCGAGGCGTCCCAGGCGAGGGAGAGTTGGGCGCCGAGCGAGCGCTTCGTGCTCCGGGCGCCCCCGGGCCTCTCGCGCTTCATCGCCGAGAAGGGCTCGGTCTGCCTCGACGGCACCTCGCTCACCGTCAACGGCGTCGAGGGCGACACCTTCACGGTGCTGCTGATCCCCCACACGCTGGCCGTCACCACCTGGGGCGAGCGCCGGGTCGGCGACCGGCTCAACCTCGAGGTCGACCTGATCGCCCGCTACGCGGCGCGGCTGACGGAGGCAAGGGCGGCGGTCGGGCCGGGCTGACGTCCGAAATCGGAAATCACGTGCCCGCCCCCAGGTGCCCGCCCCCAGGCGGGACAGCCGCGCGGCGAAAAAATCCGCCACCGCCTCGACCTTCGGCGGCCGCGCCCGCGCGCTCGGCGTGACGAAGGAGCGCGCGCCGCCCGGCGCCAGTCCGGCGGCAGGGCCTCCGGGCGCCCGTCGGCGAGGTAATCGGCCGCGATGAAGTCCGGGAGTTCGGCGATGCCGAGCCCGTCGAGCGGCACCGCAAGCAGGGCGTCGGCATGCGTCACCCGCGAGGGCCCGGCGGGGACGACGCTCGCCTCGCCGCCGTCCGGTCCGGCGAGTGCCAGACGCCCGCGCCGGGCCCGGTAGGCGTAGCCGAGGCAATGCTCCGGCCGCAGGTCGTCCGGATGTGCCGGCCGTCCGTGGCGCGCCAAGTAGGCCGGTGCCGCCACGACGAGGGCCGTGACCGGCAGGAGCCGCCGCGCGACGAGCGCGGAATCGGCCAAGGCCGCGATACGCATGGCCGCATCGCATCCCTCGCCTCCCGGATTCCGATGGGCCGGGTCGGCGAGGCGGAGGAGATCGCCAAGGCGGCCCTGTTCCTGGCCTCGGACGATGCGAGCTTCGTCAACGGCATCGAGCTGTCGGTGGAGGGAGGGCAGGCGCAGATCTGACCCCGCGCCATTCGGGCGAAAAATTCGCTGGGGGCTGGAACCGGAACGCGGCGTCCGCGTTCCACACGCGCGAGGCCCGAATGGGCTTGCAGGTTGGGCGCCGGACGCGGGTGTCCGGCGGCCCGAAACGTCATCCGATCCAAATCATCACGTTGCTCCAAGGAGGATGTGGTCATGAGGACCTTCGACTTCGCGCCGCTGTATCGCTCCACCGTGGGCTTCGACCGGCTGTTCTCGATGCTGGACCAGGCCGCGCGGCTCGAGCCGTCGACGCAGCAATGGCCGCCCTACGACATCGAGAAGGCGGGCGAGGACGCCTACCGCATCACCATGGCGGTAGCCGGCTTCTCGCAGGACGAGATCGAGCTGACCCAGCACGACACGACCCTGCTCGTAGCCGGCCAGAAGAAGGACAGGGAGGCTGAGCGCGACTACCTGCACCGCGGCATCGCGGCCCGCGCCTTCCGCCAGACCTTCAGCCTCGCCGACCACGTGAAGGTCACGGGCGCCCACCTGGAGAACGGCCTGCTCTCGGTCGAACTCAAACGCGAGGTGCCGGAGGCGCTGAAGCCGCGGCGCATCACCATCGGCGGCAGCCAGGCCGCCCTCGGGCAGGACAACGCGCCGGCCCGGATCGACGGCCATGCCGAGGGCCGCTCCAGGGCAGCCTGATTCGACGGCCGTCTGACCCCCGTTCGCCATTGACGAACAAACCCCGGAGGCCCCGCGCCCCGGGGGCCTGAACCCCTTCCCGTGCCCTGTGATGCACCATCAGGGAGGACGAACCGTGTCGACGATGGAGACGTCTTCTACCCCTGCCGGCCTCATCCCTGCCGGCCCGATGAACCCGCCTGCCGGCCAGCCCGCCTCGGTCGAGGCGTGGCAGGCCCTCGTCGCACCGGGCGACGTGTTCCGGCACCCGCGGGAGGTGCTGGCGCATCCGTTCCTGTCGCGTCCGGAAAAGCGCGCGATCCTGGCCTCCTGGGCGTCGGATGCCTGCGCCCTGGAGAATGCGCCGGGCCTGCGCTGCCTGACCGGCTGCCGGGCCGAGCCGGTCCCGGTCGATGCCGTGATCGAGGCGCTGGTCGAACTCGATCACGAGGTCCCACGCGGCCCCGGCGCGCGTCCGACGCGGCGGACATCTCCGCGGCGTCGCTCGCGCACCTCCTGGACATTCAGCTGGTACCCCCGCCCGGGCCGCCGGCCCGACGACGATGACGACCCGCCGCCGTGCCCTGCCACGTTCATGCCGGTACCGCGTCCGCGGATATCTCCTGACGCGACGGCGCGGGCGCTCCTCGTGCCGTCATAGGGGACATGGTGCAGCGTAGACCGGGATGGTCAGGCATGAGGTCGAGGCGAATCGCGAGTCGCCATACCGTCGCCGCATCGCGTGTGCGTGCCACCCAGGTTTACAGGCTCGTCCCGGCGAGCTGCGCCGTCAAAGCCGCGGCCCTCTGCAGCGCCGCGGCCACGAGGCTTCAGAATACTGCGCGTCCGGTACCTCGCCCTGGTTGCGGTGAAATGCGAGGCCGTCCTCGCCACTCTCCGCGAGAGCCCGTTCCAGTTCGTCGATCTGCGTCACAAGCGTCGGATGTCCGCACCGAGGAGAACACGCCGGGCCTGCACGTCCGGACAGACGGCCGGCAGCCCCGTTCGCCGGACGGCTTCACGCCTCCTCGTTCCGGCGGCGAGGTGGCCGGATCTTCGGAGCGGCGAGGCGGTGGGCCGCCGTCAGCGCGGACAGTAGTGTCGCCTCGTCGACGACCGTCAGGTCGCACCGCGTGGCGCCTCTCCGGCCCCAGCCGCCCGGGACGGGGCTGAAGGCGGCCGGCACCTGTTCGCAGAAGACATCGCGATGGTCCGAGTCGAACATCAGGTTGATGTCGTGACCCGCTTTGTCGAGCGTCGCGAAGGTCCTGCGTGGCGTGCGGAACGCCGTGCGATGGAAATGCGGCGCCGAGGTCACGGCCGGCAAGCCCATGACGAGCGCCTTCACACGGGCGATGTCGACAGCCATCGCGATGACCCTCTCCTCACACGGTGACGGATCGGCGCTCGGACTCCGCGTCCCGGTACTGACAGAATCGTAGCCGGTTGCCGAACGGATCCGTGACCTCCAGCGTCTCCCCCCAGGGAGCCTGCTCGATGCCGGGCCGCGCGTAGCCGTAACGCTTGTCCATCAATTCCCGATGATAGATGCGGAGGCCTCGCATCGGCACGAACACGGTGGAGCCCGGGCTGGAATCGCCGTGATGCTCGGAGAGGTGAAGCCGAAGACCCGCGCGGGCGACCTCCATGTAGAGCGGCAGGCCCGGTTCGAACCGGTGCTCGAAGCCCGGCGCGAAGCCGAGAAAGCCGCAATAGAACTCGCGGGCCTTGGCCTCGTCGAAGATGCGCAGCACCGGCACCGCCTCCAGGAAGGCGGGGCCGTCATCCGCAGCATGATCGAGTACGGCACAGGCCGTGTTCCAGTCGCTGTGGCCGAGTTCGGCGGCAACGAGTTCGAGGGCGGTGGCGTGCGGGACGGCGATGTCGCGCGCGGCCAGCGCGGCGCGCAAGCGCCTGGCCATGGCCTTCGCCTGATCGACGGTGGTCATCGTGATCTCCTCAAGCCGGTGGCGGCTCGTCGGCGCTCGCATTGCCGACCCGTCACCGGTCGAGGGACAGGCTGGGGGGATCGTCCACGATGCTTTCACCATCCCGTTCCCGGGGCGAGCGGCAGGCAGCATCGGCCCGGAGAACAGGCTATCCCACCACGCTATCGGATGCCAGGGACGCCGCTGGTCGTCCTCCGCCGGTCACGCCGTCGCGCCGTCGATGCGATTTGCTCTTTGGGGCTCGATGACGTCGATCGGTGAGGGGCGCCATCGTGCGATGACGCCCCTGCCTGTTCCACCACCCGCACGACAGGATGTGGGGATCGCAGGCGGATCGTCGGATCCGCCGTCGATCAGCTATGCGCCAGGATCGCCAGCAGCAGCAGGGCGATGATGTTGGTGATCTTGATCGCCGGGTTCACCGCCGGGCCGGCGGTGTCCTTGTAGGGGTCGCCGACGGTGTCGCCGGTCACCGCGGCCTTGTGGGCGTCCGAGCCCTTGCCGCCGTGATGGCCGTCCTCGATGTACTTCTTGGCGTTGTCCCAGGCGCCGCCGCCGGAGGTCATCGAGATCGCGACGTAGAGGCCGGTGAGGATGACGCCGAGCAGCATCGCGCCCACCGCGGCGAAGGCCTGGCCCTTGCCGGCAATGGCCTGGATCACGAAGAACAGGACCACCGGCGACAGGACCGGCAGCAGCGAGGGCACCACCATCTCCTTGATCGCCGCCCGGGTCAGCATGTCGACGGCGCGGCCGTAATCGGGCCGCTCGGTCCCCTGCATGATGCCGGGCTTCTCCCGGAACTGGCGGCGGACCTCCTCGACCACGGCGCCGGCCGCGCGCCCCACCGCCGTCATGGCGATGCCGCCGAACAGGTACGGGATCAGGCCGCCGAGCAGCAGGCCGACGACCACGTAGGGGTTCTGCAGCGAGAAGTCGACGGTGACGCCCTGGAAGAAGCGGTACTGGGTCGGTGACGCGTTCTTGATGAAGTAGTTGAGGTCCGAGGTGTAGGCGGCAAACAGCACCAGGGCGCCTAAGCCCGCCGATCCGATGGCGTAGCCCTTGGTGACCGCCTTGGTGGTGTTGCCGACAGCGTCGAGCGCATCGGTGGACTTGCGCACTTCCTTCGGCAGCCCCGCCATCTCGGCGATGCCGCCGGCATTGTCGGTGACCGGGCCGAAGGCGTCGAGGGCGACGACCACGCCGGCCAGCGCCAGCATCGCGGTGACCGCGATGGCGATGCCGAACAGGCCCGCCAGCGTGTAGGTGACGATGATGCCGCCCACGATGACGATCGCCGGCAGCGCGGTCGATTCGAGCGAGATCGCCAGGCCCTGGATCACGTTGGTGCCGTGGCCGGTGACCGAGGAATGGGCGATCGACTTGACCGGCCGGTAGCGCGTGCCGGTGTAGTACTCGGTGATGACGACGATCAGCGCCGTGATGACGAGGCCTGCCACCGCGCAGAGGAACAGGCTGAGCGAGGTGAAGCTGTCGCCGCCGGTGGTGGTGAAGCGGGTCGAGAAGCCGCCGAACATCACCATGTTGAGGCCCGCGATGGCGACGATCGAGAGCGCGCCGGCGCCGATCAGGCCCTTGTAGAGCGCCCCCATGATCGACTGGTTCGAGCCGAGGCGCACGAAGAACGTGCCGATGATCGAGGTGATGATGCAGGCCGCCCCGATCGCCATCGGGTAGATCAGCATCGTCTCAAGCACGTTGCGGCCCCCGACATCGACCTGGCCGGAGAAGAAGATCGCCGCCAGCACCATCGTGGCGACGAGGGTGACCGCGTAGGTCTCGAACAGGTCGGCCGCCATGCCGGCGCAGTCGCCGACATTGTCGCCGACATTGTCCGCGATGGTGGCGGGGTTGCGCGGATCGTCCTCGGGAATCCCGGCCTCGACCTTGCCGACGAGGTCGCCGCCGACATCGGCTCCCTTGGTGAAGATGCCGCCGCCGAGACGGGCGAAGATCGAGATCAGCGAGGCGCCGAAGCCCAGCGCCACGAGCGCGTCGATCACCTCGCGGCTCGCCGGGTTAAGGCCGGCGAAGCGGGTCAGGTAGGTGTAGTAGAGCGCCACGCCGAGAAGGGCGAGGCCGGCCACCAGCATGCCGGTGACGGCGCCCGACTTGAACGCCACCGAGAGACCGGCGCCGAGCGACTGCGCCGCGGCCTGCGCGGTGCGGACGTTGGCGCGCACCGAGACGTTCATGCCGATGAAGCCGGCCAGCCCCGACAGGACGGCACCGATCAGGAAGCCGACCGCTACCTTGATGCCGAGGAACCAGGCGAGGAGCACGAACAGCACCACGCCGACGAGCCCGATGGTGAGGTATTGGCGGCGAAGATAGGCCTGGGCGCCCTCGGCGATCGCGCCGGCGATCTCCTGCATGCGCTGCGTGCCGGCATCGCGCCGCATGACGTCGTTGATGGTGACGATGCCGTAGGCAACGGCGCAGAGGCCGCCCAGGATGATGAGCAGGAGTGCGGTCATTCTACCGTCCTTGATTGTCGGGCATTCCCGCGACGTCGGACGGCCGAGATGGCGAGCGGCCGTGAACGCGCGACGCAGGCCTCCCTCCCTGTTGAGCGGGCCCGCGCGCCAGCGCGGATCCACGCTCCTAGTCGTGCCAAACTTCGCACCCGAGCGCAAACGCTCCCAAGCTTCGTCCGCTTGAGACTTTCGACGCCGGTCGCCGGTCCTTCGGAACGACTCAGAAGTGGCTGAACGAGCCCGAGCGGAAACTGCGCACCGTGCCGTCGGCCGTGCGGAAGACCGGCGGGGTGCCGCCCTCCGTCACCGTGCCGATCTCGGTGAGCGGCAGGCCGGCCCGCTCCGACGCCTCGCGCAGGGCCGGCACCGAGGCCGGATCGGCCGCGCAGAGGATCTCGTAATCGTCGCCGCCGGTGAGCGCGGTGTCGACCAGGACCGGCATCGCCGCCAGGGCGCCCCGAGCGGCATCCGAGAGCGGAACCCGATCGATCTCGACCTCGGCGCTCAGGTTCGCCGCCCGCATCATCTTGGCGAGGTCGCCGACGAGCCCGTCGGAGACGTCCATCGCCGCGCGGGCATGGGCGCGCAGGGCCGGTGCGAGGGCGAGGCGGGCTTGCGGGTGCAGGTAGCGGTCGACCAGGGCGGCACGGGCCGGGAAGGACAATGCCTCGCCCCATGACGCTGCCGGCTTCTGCCGGAGCTTCAGGCCGAGCGCCGCGTCGCCGATGCTGCCGGAGACGAGCAGGCGGTCGCCGACCTGCGCCGCGTCCCGCCGCACCATCGTGCCGGCCGGCACCTCGCCCAGCGCCGTGATGCCGACGAGGGTGGAGCCCGCCGCCCGCACCGTGTCGCCGCCGAGCAGCGGGCAGCTCGCCAGCGCCGCCGCCTCGCTCAGGCCCGTGCAGAACTCGGCGAGCCAGGCCTCGTCCCAATCGTCCGACAAGGCCAGGGTGAGGAGGAAGCCCCGCGGCTCGGCGCCCTTGGCGGCGAGGTCCGACAGGTTCACGCCCAGCGCCTTGTGGGCGATCGAGGCCGGCGGGTCGTCGGGGAAGTAGTGCACGCCGGCCACCACCGCGTCGGTGGTCAGGACGAGGTCGTGGCCCGGTCGCGGCGTCAGCACGGCCGCGTCGTCGCGCAAGGACAGGCCGCCGGCGCCGGCGAGCGGCGCGAAGTAGCGGGCGATCAGCTCGTCTTCGGTAGGGCGGGGCAGGTCGGGACGTGCCATCGCGTGACGGTCTCGCGGAAGGGGGCGGATGGCGGACGCAACCGTGACCCGCCCGAACCTTGGCCGACAGCTAGAGCCCAGGGGGCCGAGGGCCACAACGATCTAACGGCAAAAACGGAAAATTTTCGTATTATTTCGTGTTCGTGCGCGTCCGCAGGGCACCGTTCCCGCGGCCTCAACCGGCGCGGGACCCCTTGGTGAAATCGTCGGGGCGCACGGCGCGGCCGACCTTGTCGAGCACCGCGTTGACGAGACCCGGCTCCTCGCCCTCATAGAAGCTGTGGGCGACGTCGACATATTCGGAGATCGCGACCTTCACCGGCACGTCGCGGCGGAACATCACCTCGTAGGCACCGGCGCGCAGGATCGCCCTCACCACCGCTTCGAGGCGGCGCAGGGGCCAGCCGGCGGCGAGGGCCGCGTCGAGCCGCTGGTCGATCGCGCGCTGCTCCTCGACGGTACCGCGCAGGAGGTCGCGGAAGAAGGCGGTCTCGGCCGGCGGGTGCTCGACCTCGTCGATGACCTGCCCGATCCAGAAGGCCTCGAACTCGGCCAGGGCGTCGATCACGCCCTTGCCGGAGATCTCCATCTCGTAGAGGGCCTGGACCACCGCGAGGCGGGCGCCGCTGCGCTCGGCGGGCTTCATCTCACTTGGTCTCCGGATCGCGGCGGGGGGTGAAGCCGATGGTGCGGTCCTGGCGGCCCGCATCCTGGGCCCGGCGCAGGGCCAGAACGGCGAGCGCCGCCTCCGCCGCGCCGCCGCCCTTGTTCATCTCGGCGACCCGGGCGCGGGCCTGGGCCTGGGCCTCGGTCTCGACCGTCAGGATGCCGTTGCCGAGCGGCAGGCGGAGCATGACCGAGAGGTCCATCAGCGCCCGGGCGCTCTCGCCGGCGACGATGTCGTAATGGCCGGTCTCGCCGCGGATGACGCAGCCGAGCGCCACCACCGCGTCGTAGGGCGTGTGGGCCCGGGCAGCGGCCTCGAGCAGGATCGCCACCGTCTGGGGGATCTCCAGCGCCCCCGGCACCGTCACCACCACCGCCTCGGCGCCGGCCTCCGCGATCGCGGCCTTCGCGCCGGCCAAAAGCTCGTCGGCGATGTCCTCGTAGTAGCGGGCCTCGACGACGAGCACCCGGGCTCCGGTGAGCTGGGGGCGGTCGGCTCCGCTGTCGCGGCGTGGCGTGACCATGGCGAACTTCTGCATCTCGAACGGGCACCGGCTCGCGTGCGGCCCGACGGGCCTTGCTGCGGTGCGTCACCGGTGGGGGAGGGGAGCACTAGACCAGAAGAGGGCCCTCCCACAAGGGCTTGCACCTCCGCAGATCGTCGCTCCTTGCCAACGGGCACCAATCCGGTCATCCCGGGCACCGGAGCCGGGTTCTCACACCCGGCCGTACCCCATTAGGGCCCAACAACAATCGGCCGGGAGGACATCGCCGTGACGACCGACATCGAAGCCCGAACCATCAGGCGCGTCAGCTGGCGCCTGATCCCGTTCCTGATCGTCTGCTACTTCGTGGCCTATCTCGACCGCGTCAATGTCGGGTTCGCCTCGCTGAGCATGAACAAGGACCTCGGCATCTCGGCCACGGCCTACGGCCTCGGCGCCGGCCTGTTCTTCATCACGTACTTCATCTTCGAGGTGCCGTCGAACCTGGCGCTGGAGAAGTTCGGCGCGCGGCGCTGGATCGCCCGCATCATGCTGAGCTGGGGCGTGATCTCCGGCGGCATGGCCTTCATCGGCGGCGAGGCCAGCTTCTACATCATGCGCCTGCTCCTCGGCGCGGCCGAGGCCGGCTTCTTCCCGGGCATCATCTTCTATCTCACCCTGTGGTTCCCGGCGGCCTACCGGGCCCGTATCGTCTCGCTGTTCATGGTGGCGATCCCGCTCTCCAGCGTCATCGGCTCGCCGATCTCCGGCATGCTGCTCGAACTCGACGGCGTGCTCGGATTCAAGGGCTGGCAGTGGCTCTACGTGATCGAGGCGCTGCCGGCGATCGTCCTGTCGGTGATGACCTATTTCTACCTCACCGACCGGCCGGCCGACGCCAAGTGGCTCGCCCCCGACGAACGCGCGTGGCTGGAGCAGACGCTCGCCGCCGAGGCCGCCCGCAACCCGCGCCAGGGCCATGTGCCGCTGACCCAGGAAATCCTCAACCCGCGGGTGCTCGCGATCGCGGTGGTGTATTTCGGCGCCGTGGCGCTGCTCTACGCCTTCGGCTTCTTCCTGCCGCAGATCTTCAAGGCCTTCGGGCTCACCAACGCCCAGACCGGCTTCGTGATGATCATCCCCTACGCCGTCGGCACGGTCGGCATGCTGTGGTGGGGCCGGCGCTCGGACGCCAAGAAGGAGCGCCGCTATCACCTCGCCGCGGCGCTCGCCTGCGCGTCGGTCTGCACCATCGGGGCCGCGCTCGTCGACGATCACATCATGAAGGTGGTGCTGTTCTCGGGCGCGGCTCTCGGCATCTTCGGCGCGCTGCCGATCACCTGGACGCTGCCGACCGAGACCCTGTCGGGGGCCGCCGCCGCCGGCGCCATCGCGGTGGTGAACTCGATCGGCAACCTGTCGGGCTTCGTCGCCCCCTACGCCGTCGGCGCGATCAAGGACTGGACCGGCAGCTTCACCGGCGGCCTGCTGCTGATCGCCTGCGCGGGCATCGTCGGCATGATCACGGTCCTGCGACTGAGCCAGACCGGCGCACCCGCGGCCCCGGGCCGCATCGGTGCTCCCGCCGAGTAGCACCGCACAACCTCGGGGCGGCCTTGCAAGGCCGCCCCGCACTCGAAAACACACTCGCCCGAAATCTGGAATTCCTCCGGATCCAGCCCCCTTTTCGCCCTTTATTCCGGGGCTTGACCGTGCCAGAGAGCTAGCCGCGCGGCGACGCCCGGTCGCATTGCCGCCATGAGTGGGGAGGTGCTTCGGTCCGCCAGGATCGGGGAACGACAACCCCGCCGACCCTTCCCGCGGGCCTCGACGCCTTGTTGCCGCGCGAGCGGCGGCCCGCGCCGTCAACGATTTTCGGGAGAGCCGGAACTTGGCCACCACCGTCGCCCCATCCGACGCCGCGCATCCCCACGGGTCGACCCGCCGGGACTTCCTGTTCCTCGCCACCGGCGCGGGCGCCGTGGTCGGGGCCGCCGCTCTGGCCTGGCCCTTCGTCGCCTCGATGGCTCCCGATGCCGAGACGATCGCCGCCGGTGCGCCGATCGACGTCGACCTGACGCCGATCGCCGACGGCCAGATCGTCAACGTGTTCTGGCGCGGCAAGCTGATCTTCGTGCGCCACCTCACCGAGAAGGAGGTCGCCGACATGAAGGCGGTCGCCCCGGCGAGCATGATCGACCCGGCGCCGTTCCTCGGCCGCGTGAAGGCGGGCCACGAGCGCTGGCTCGTGACCTACGGCAACTGCACCCATCTCGGCTGCGTGCCGATCGCCAATGCCGGCGGCCACGAGGGCTGGGGCTGCCCGTGCCACGGCTCGCAATTCGACGCGGTCGGCCGCGTGACCCGCGGCCCGGCGCCGATCAACCTGCCGATTCCGCCCTACGCCTTCCAGGGCGACACCAAGGTCCGCATCGGCGAAGCGGCCACCGCCTGATCCGCCGATCGTGAAACAACGCCAGACGCGGGCTGCCCCATGAGCGCACACGCCACAACCTACATCCCCAAGAGCCGCTTCGCGAAGTGGTTCGAGGCCCGGCTGCCGATCGCAGGCCTGGTCCATTCCTCGTTCATCGCCTTCCCGGTTCCGCGGAACCTGAACTACTTCTGGACGTTCGGCGCCATCCTGATGGCGATGCTGGGCTCGCAGATCATCACCGGCGTCTGGCTGGCGATGCACTACCAGCCCTCGGCCACCGAGGCGTTCAACTCCGTCGAGCACATCATGCGCGACGTGAATTACGGCTGGCTCCTGCGCTACATGCACGCCAACGGTGCCTCGATGTTCTTCATCGCGGTGTACGTGCACATGTTCCGCAACCTCTATTACGGGTCCTACAAGGCCCCGCGCGAGGTGCTCTACATCCTCGGCGTGATCATCTACCTGCTGATGATGGCGACCGCGTTCCTCGGCTACACCCTGCCGTGGGGCCAGATGTCGTTCTGGGGCGCCACCGTCATCACCAACATCCTGGCGGCGATCCCGATCGTCGGCGACACGATCCAGAGCCTGCTCTGGGGCGGCTACTCGGTCGGCAACCCGACCATCAACCGCTTCTTCTCGCTGCACTACCTGCTGCCGTTCATGATCGCCGGCGTCGTCGTCCTGCACGTCTGGGCGCTGCACGTCACCGGCCAGAACAACCCGACCGGCATCCCGATCAAGACCGGCAAGGACGCCGTGCCCTTCACCCCCTACGCGACCATCAAGGACGTGTTCGCGGTGGTGGTGTTCTTCGTCTTCTTCGCCTACTGGATCTTCCTGCAGCCGAACTACCTCGGCCACGCCGACAACTACATCCCGGCGAACCCCGCCGTGACGCCGGCGCACATCGTGCCCGAGTGGTACTTTCTGCCCTTCTACGCCATCCTGCGCGCGGTGCCGGACAAGCTCGGCGGCGTGGTGCTGATGTTCGGCGCGGTGATCATCCTGGCGCTGGCGCCGTGGCTCGACACCTCGCGGGTCCGCTCGGCCAACTACCGGCCGATCTACCGCCAGTTCTTCTGGGCCTTCATCTTCTGCTGCTTCCTGCTCGGCTGGCTCGGCTCGAAGCCCCCGGAGGGCGGCTACGTGCTGGCCTCGCGCATCGCCACCTTCTACTACTTCGCCCACTTCCTGATCGTGATGCCGCTGGTCGGCCTCTTCGAGACGCCGAAGCCCCTGCCGGGCTCGATCCTGGAGAGCGTCACCGGCCCGGGCAAGCAGGTCGGTTCCTCCGGCATGCCGGCCGGCGCGACGGCGGCGCCGCCGACCAAGGGCTGATGATGCCCCGGACGGGCGGATGCTCCACGCATCCGCCCGCTCCACGATCGCGATGAAGCACTAACGACGCCGTAAGGGGCATCGAGGGGAATGATCAGAACACGCGCTCTCTTGGCTGCCGCTCTCGCCGCGCTCCTGTCGGCCGGCGCCGCCTCGGCCGAGGACCACGGCCCGCTGCCGCACCGCGAGAAGTGGACCTTCTCGGGGATGTTCGGCACCTTCGACCAGGCGCAGCTGCAACGCGGCTTCCAGGTCTACCGCGAGGTCTGCTCGAACTGCCACAGCCTGAACTACATCCGCTTCCGCAACCTCGAGCAGGAAGGCGGACCCGACTTCTCCGCCGCCCAGGTCAAGGCGCTGGCGGCCGAGTACAAGGTCAAGGACGGCCCGAACGATTCCGGCGACATGTTCGAGCGGCCCGGCCGCCCGGCGGACAAGATCCCGGCGCCGTTCCCGAACGAGCAGGCCGCGGCCGCCGCCAATGGCGGCAAGGCGCCGCCGGACCTGTCGCTGATGGCCAAGGCCCGCACCTTCGCCCGCGGCGGCCTGTGGTTCATCATCGATTGGCTGCCCTTCATCGGCTATACCGAGCAGGGCCCCGACTACATCCACGCCCTCCTCAACGGCTACAAGGAAGAGCCGCCGAAGGACGTGACCGTGCCGGAGGGCGGCCACTACAACGAGTTCTATCCGGGCCACGTCATCGCGATGCCCAAGCCCCTCAGCGACGGTCAGGTGACCTACGCCAAGGGCGCCGACGGCAAGCCGGTCGTGCCGGAAACCGTCGACCAGTACTCGCGCGACATCACCGCCTTCCTGATGTGGACGGCCGAGCCCCATCTCCTGGCACGCAAGTCGCTGGGCCTGCGGGCGCTGCTGTTCCTGATGGTGCTGGCCGGACTGCTCTACTACGTGAAGAAGAAGATCTGGGCCGACGTCGGCGGCGAGACGCACGGGCTGCAGCCCGAGCTGCACAAGACCAGCTGACGCCAGACATCATCCCTTCCCGAGGCCCCGCAAGGGGCCTCTTTCGTTAGAGGAGACCTCTGATGGTCAAGGCCGTGCTCGGAGTGATCGGCGGGTCGGGCGTCTACGACCTGCCCGGGCTGGAGGACGTGCGCGAGGAGCGGATCGCCTCGCCCTGGGGCGAGCCCTCGGACGCGCTCCGCATCGGCCGCATCGGCGAGACCCGGGTGGTGTTCCTGGCCCGCCACGGCCGCGGCCACCGGCTGTCGCCCTCGGGCATCGACTACCGCGCCAATATCGACGCGATGAAGCGCGCCGGCGTCACCGACATCGTGGCGCTCTCGGCCTGCGGCTCGTTCCGGCAGGAACTCTATCCGGGCCTGTTCGTGCTCGTCGACCAGTTCGTCGACCGGACGGTCGGCCGGACCTCGTCGTTCTTCGGCAATGGCTGCGTCGTCCACGTCTCGATGGCCCATCCGGTCGGTCCGCGCTTGCAGGCCCGCATCCTTGAGGCGGCCGAGGCCGAGGAGATCGCGGTGAGGAAGGGCGGGACTTACGTCTGCATGGAGGGGCCGCAATTCTCCTCCTACGCCGAATCGCTGAATCACAAGGCGCAGGGCTACGACGTCATCGGCATGACCAACATGCCGGAGGCCAAGCTCGCCCGCGAGGCCGAGATCACCTACGCCACCATCGCGATGGTGACCGACTTCGATTGCTGGCACCCGGAGCACGACGCCGTCGACGTGGCCGCCGTGGTGGCGGTGGCGCGGGCCAACGCCGCGAAGGCCGCCCGCCTGGTGAGCCGGCTCGCCCGTGACTTCCCGGCCGAGCGCGAGCCCTGCCCGGCGGGCTCCGACCGGGCGCTGGACGGCGCCATCATGACCGCCCCGACCCACCGCGATCCGGCGCTGATGGCCAAGCTCGACGCGGTCTGCGCCCGGGTGCTGGCGGACCTGTAGCGCCGCCTCCATCGACGGCGGTGCCGCCGCACCTATATCCGGCGGCACTTCCAGCCTCGATCAGGTCTCGCGCGTGCCCGGATACCTGCCCTTCGCGGGCGCCCTCGCTCTCCCCGCCTTCGTCTGCGACAATTGCGGCTTCTGGCAGCGCCATTTCGCGGCGCCGCCGAGCTGCCCCATGTGCCTCGACGCGCGCCACGTCGTCCCGCAGGACGGCTGGCGTTTTCGCGATGTCGCGGAGGCGCAAGACTCGTTCCCGTGCCACTGGGCCGAGGTCGAGCCGGGGGTGTGGAAATTCTGGAACGAGCCGGTCACCGGCATCGGGCCGAGCGCCTACCTGATCGTCACGCCGAACGGCAACATGGGCTTCGAGGGCTGCCCGGTCTTCAGCGAGGCGGCGCTCGATCACATCGCCGGCTTGGGCGGCATGACGATTCTCTCGGCGTCGCATCCGCACAGCTACGGCGCGCTGCCCCAGCTCCAGGACCGCTTCGACCCCGAACTGTGCCTGCCGGCGGCGGACTTCACCTGGAGCGCGGCGCTCCAGGTCTCCTGGCCCTACGACGACGTCCTGGAGCCGCTGCCGGGTCTGACGCTCCACCGCACCGCCGGCCATTTCGACGGCCACGCGGTGCTGCACGATCGCTCCCGCGGCATCGTGTTCTGCGGCGACGCCCTGAAGTTCGAGCTGGACCCGCAGAATCCGCGCGAGGCGCTGACGATCTCGGCCCACAAGGCCTTCGTGCGCGGCGTGCCGCTGACCCATGCCGAGCTTACTCGCTACCGCACGGTCTTCGCCGCCCTCGACTTCCACCAGACCTGGACGCCGTTCGAGCAGGCGGCGAATGTCGGGCGGGCGGAGGTGCTGGCGCTGATCGACGCGATGCTGGCCGGGCGGCCGCACGCCTATCCGGTGCCGGTCGCCGAGCTGCACGCCGTTCCCTGACGGGGCCTCACAACCCGAACTGCGCCCCCGTATCCCCCGGCGTGACGAGGCTGCGGGCCCGGCTGCGGGAGGGCAGGAAGGGCAGGGCGGCGCAGGACGCCCCGACACTGTCGCAGAGCCGCTCGATCGCCCGCACGATCTCCGGCGGGCCGGCGACGTGAACGGTGTCGCTGCCGCGCAAGGTGGGCAGGTGGGCGGTGACGGGGCCGTGGCGCACATCCGCCTGGCCGCGGCGGTCGCGGCTCGCGGCGAGCGTGACCTGCTGCACGCCGGTGCCGCGCAGCCAGTCGAGGGCCGGGCGCATGTAGAGGTCGTCGGCATCCGCGGCGCCGGCCACCACCACCATCTCGCGGCCGGTCTCGATGTGGCGCGCCGCCCGGGCGATCGCCCAGATCGGCGCGAAGCCGGTCTCGGCGGAGACCAGCAAGAGGCGTCCGGGGCCGGGGCGGTACGGTGTGCCGCCGGCCGGGCCCTTGATCCGCACGGCATGGCCGGGATGCACCGCCTCGCCCAGAGCCGGGCCGAGCGCGCCGCGGTCGCGGCGCAGGTGGAAGACGAGTTCGTTGAGCTCGGTATTGCCGGCGACGCGCTGGGTCGGGCAGTAGGGCCGGGCCGGCAGCCCTGCGAAGGCGACCTCCACGGCCTGGCCGGGAGCGACGTCGAGGGTGCGCGAGACCGTGACCACCACTTCCATCACCGCCCCCGAGAGCGGCGTGGCGGAGAGCAGCGTGCCGGCGCGCTTGGCGGTGCGCAGGACGGCGAGGGCGGACGGGGCAGGGCCCGGCCGGGTGGCGACGCCCTCGCCGAGGCGGGGCCGGGCGCGGCTGGTGTTGCGCAGGCGCGGCAGAACCTCCTGCAGCACGGAATCCTGGATCACGCCGTCGCGGCCGGCCGCCACGTTCCGGGGCAGGGCGGCGTCGAGGGGCGTGTCGCCGGTCGCCACACGGACGGGCTTGCCGTTGACGACGAGCGAGCAGCGGGGGCTCATGGCCGTCTCCGTGCGACTGATCTGGCGGTGGAACGGGACGAGGGGCGAGCCACGCTCTCAGCGCGGCGCGAACAGCAGGCGCTCGACGAGCGAGGCCCAGCGGTCGCGGTCGGCACGCAGGTCTTCCTGCCGGTCCTCGCCTTCAGCCTGCTGGGTCGTCAACGCGGCGACCTGGGCCCGCAGCTCCGCGGCGGCCTCGCGCTCGGAGCGCAGCACGGCCTTCATCACCTTGTTCTCGGCTTCGAGCGTCGCGACGAGGTCGTCGATCTCCTCGATCTCCATCGCGTCGGGCGGGGGCAGCCGGTAGGGACGGGCCCCGATCCAGCCCGGCGGCAGAAGCAGGCGCCGCACCAGATCGAAATCCGGGCCGCTGCTTTCCTGGCCCGAGATGTCAAACGCCGCCTCGCCCATCGCCGCCTCTCCGCGCCTCGCGCCGTCCGGACCGCACCCCTTGAGGGCGCGCCGCATCCGATCACGGCCAGGCTGACGATGCTGCCGTCATGGTTAAGGAGCATTTAAACCGCACCGTCGCATTCGCGCGATTGACCCGGGGGAGCCGCCGACACACTCTCGCCTCCGTTGCCCGGAGCGGACGGCGATTCGCCCGCCCCGGAACCCACGGAGATCGCGATGCTGGACGGACGACGGGTGCTGATCGTCGAGGACGAGGCGCTGGTCGCCCTGGAGCTGACCGAGATCGTGACCGCCTCGAACGCCCACGCCGTCGGCCCGGCCCGCACCAACCGCGAAGCCCTGGCCCTGATCGACCTCGAGGCGATCGACGTCGCGATCCTCGACCTCAACCTCGCCGACGGCGAAGCGACGCCCACCGCCGAATGCCTGATCGCCAAGGGCGTGCCGGTTCTGATCTGCACCGGCGGCGTCCTGCCTCGGGCGATGCGGCTGATGTGGCCGGATCTGCCGATGCTCAGGAAGCCCCTGAACCCGGACCGGCTGGTGGAGGCTTTGGGGGCGTTGTGTGCGGAGCCGGTGGGCGGGGACCATCCCTGATCGGCACCGGCCGGGGGAACGGCCCGCCCGTTCGGGCGCCGGCCTCAGGGACGGGAGGCCGGCACGGCGGAGGACGTCCGGTGCAGGGCTTCCGGCGCCATCGCGGACGAGCCCCCGACCAGATCGCCGGTAAGATTTCCGGGGTGAGCGGACACCGCATCCAGCACCGACTTCAAGATGGACGCTTGCCACGCAAAGTAAGGGTTGAAAGTCAGCCGGGCGTGGGTCTTGTTCGCCTCGCGATACCCCCAGTCCGAGTACCAGACTTCCCCGCCGCGCTCGCAGGCCTGCAAGCCGGCCTCGTCCTGACCGTTCCAGCAGATGCGGGCGGTTCCGCGGTCGCCATACAGTCGGTTCGTAGGGCTGAACAGGATGCCCATATGCGAGAACTGGCTGATCCGCCATTCCGGCAGGCGATCGCTGCGGACGAGGATCCGTCCCTCGTCGCCTGGCTTCGCCGGCGTTTCGCCGTACCAGATCAGCCGGCTGGCCGGGTGAGGGAAGCGCTCGCGGAACGTGTCGAGCAGGTAGCCCGTATCCAGCACCGAGTCGTTGCGGGCCACGACCATGAAGACCGGCTTGTCGTAGGGCCGCTCGTCGAGGTGACGCCGCACCGCCTGGCTACTGCGATAGAATTGCGCGAAGCCGTTGGTCGGCACCGTCAGGTAGCGCACCTCGTTCTGAAGCGGCGCCCGCCCGCCCGGCGCGAGCAGCCACGGACGGATTCGGGCGAGCAGCGGCGTCGTCCAATCCAGAGGTACGTCCGACTTGAAGCCCGGTGAGAACAGCACGAGCCCGGCGACGGCGTCGTTCTCGTAGGCGTATTCCGCGGCGAGGTTGGCCCCGGTGGAGAAGCCGCCGAGATAGACCTGCCCGACATCGCGGCGCAAAGCCTCCGCCTGCTCGCGCACGACCTGCCGCCACTGCTCCAGATCGGCATCCAGCAGATCCTCCGGGCGGGTGCCGTGGCCCGGCAGGAGGAGCGTGCGCACGAGGATGCCGTTCGCAGCGAGATCCTGGGCCACGTCGTGGAAGGACCAGGGAGAATCCCCGAGGCCATGCACGAGAAGGATGCCCCTGGAGGGCGCCGCACCCCGCCCCGACACGGCCGGGCGCCATTCCCGCGGGGCGTTCAGGGCTACCGCACGCTCCGTCCCCCAGCGTGCCTGCAGACGGGCGAGAGCCTGCTCGCGGTGTGCGGTGAAGCTTGCGGGTTCCGTCGCGAGGCCGGAGGACCCAGCCTCCGCCTGCGCCCCCGCCGCGACCAGGACGGCGAGGAGCAAAGCCGTACGCAACCACTTCATCGGGCAGCTCCTCGACATGGACGCGGGCGAACGGGCAGGTCGGCGCCCGATGAGGCGTCATCGCTGGCGGTTTCGTCGCCCGGGAGCCGCAGGCCACTCTTCCGCGCTGCCAGAGGCCGTTTCCGTGCGAGGCCGCACAGGATCGACGGAGCCGGTATCCGCCGCTACGCCGCCTCGGGCGCCGCCCCCACCAGCTGCCTGGCCTGCAACACCGACATCGGCTCGCCGAACGCGAACCCTTGCGCGTAGTCGCAGCCGATCTCGGCCAGCGCCAGGGCGTCGGCCTCGGATTCCGCGCCCTCCGCCACGATCTCCAGGCCGAGTTCCTGCGCCATCCGGACGATCGACCGCAGGATGCCGGAGCGGCCGTTCGCCATCTGGCGCACGAAGGAGTGGTCGATCTTGATCGTGTCGAAGGGGAAGCGCTGCATGTAGGTCAGCGCCGAGTAGCCGGTGCCGAAATCGTCGAGGCACAAGCCCGCGCCCAATTCGTGGATGCGGGCGAGCATTTGCGCGGCGTATTCCGGGTTCTCCATCACCAGGGCCTCGGTCAGCTCCAGCTTGAGCGAGCCGGGGACGACGCCGGTGCGGGCGAGCACGGTCTTCACGTCGTGCAGGAGATCGTGGCGCAACAACTGGCGCGAGGACAGGTTGACGGACGCGAAGATCGGCGGCTCGACAACCAGCGCCTGCTGCCAGGCGGCGAGTTCGGCGGCGGTGCGCTCGAGCGCGAAGACGCCGAGATTGACGATGAGGCCGGATTCCTCGGCGATCGGCAGGAAGACCTGGGGGGCGACGCGACCGAGCCGCGGGTGGTCCCAGCGCAGAACCGTCTCGAAGCCTGCCACGGTGCGGTCCTCAAGGCGGACGATCGGCTGAAAAAGGACCTTGATCTCGTTGCGCTCCAGCGCCCGGCGCAGGTCGCTCTCCAGCATCATCCGCTCGCCGCGGTCGGAGCGCATGGTCGGACGGTAGACCTCGATCCGGTCGCCGCCCTGGCGCTTGCCGTTGATCATCGCGAGTTCGGCGTTCTTGACCACGTCGTCGCGTTTCACCACCGCGCCGGCCTCGTGGAGCGCCACGCCGATCGAGGGCGTCAGGAAGATCTCCCGGTCGGCATAGGTGATCGGCGTGGTGATCGCCCGACGGATGCTGTCGGCAAACGCAATGATCCGGTCGGGATCGCGCTCGGAGAGCAGGATGATCGCGAACTCGTCACCGGCGACCCGGGCCAGGGTGTCTTGCGGCCGCAGGAGCCGGTTGAGGCGGCGCGACAGGGTCAGCAGGATCGAATCGCCCGCCGAGAGGCCGATCGCGTCGTTGACCTGCTTGAAGCGGTCGATGTCGACCACGAACAGGGTCGGCTTGAGGCGCGGGTCCTGGCTCGCCAGCGCGAGGCCCGAGTCGAGCCGGTCGTTGAACAACTCGCGGTTGGGCAGGCCGGTGAGGTTGTCATGCACCGCGTCGTGCAGCAGCCGCTCCTCGGCGATCTTCGCTTCGGTCACGTCCGCGATGGTGCCGACGATGCGCACCACCTCGCCGTCGGTGCCGATCACCGGCCGCGCCTTGAGGCGGAACCAGTAGTAGGGGCCGGCCGCCGAGCGCAGGCGAAAATCCTGGGAGATGCGGCCGCGGCGCTCCTCGATCACCGTGTCGAGGGCGGCGGAGTAGCGCTCGACGTCGAAGGGATGGAGGAGGGAGAGCCAGTTCGCCTGCGGCCCCTCCAACGCCCCGCGCTTCAAGCCCAGTTGCCCCTCGATCTCGGGCCCGGCGAAGACCCGATCGCCCGGCACGTCCCAGTCGAAGACGACGTCGCCGGCACCCGTGAGCGCCAGCGCCCGGCGCTCGGTGTCGGAGACGAGGCTGTTGCCCAAGCCCCCGCCCGCGAAGGCGTGCTGGAGCACCGTGAAGCCGATCAGCATCACGATCAGCACGAGGCCGCCGATCAGCGCCGGCTGGACGAGGTCGTTGTGGAGCTGGCCGGTGATGGCGAAGCCCGCCGCCACCACCCAGGCGAGCAGCAGGAGCCAGGTCGGGACCAGCAGGATCGCCCGGTCGTAGCCGTTATGGATGGCGAGGTAGACCACCAGCAGCAGGCCGATTCCCGCCACCGTCGCGATCGAGATGCGCGCCACGCCCGCCGCCACCGGCGGATCGATGACGGCGAGGCCCACGAGGCCGCCGAGGAACAGGAGCCAGATCAGCGCGACGTGGCTGTAGCGCACGTGCCAGCGGGCGAGGTTGAGATAGGCGAACAGAAACACGAGCAGCGTCGCACCGAGCACGGCCTCAGCCGACGCGCGGTAGATCCGCTCGGCGGCTTCCGTCACCGGGAAGATGCGCTGGAAGAACCCGAAATCGATACAGGCATAGGCCAGCACCGCCCAGGCGAGGGCGGCGGCGGCCGGGAAGATGATGGCGCCCTTGACCACGAACACGATGGTCAGGAACAGGGCCAGGAGCCCGGCGATGCCGATGATGATGCCCTTGTACAGGGTGAGCCCGGTCGCCTTCTTGCGGTAGGCATCCTGGTCCCAGAGATAGACCTGCGGCACGTTGGGGGTGCGCAGCTCCGCCACGAAGGTGACCGTGGTGCCGGGATCGAGCGTGATGACGAACTGGTCGGCATCCGGGCTCTCGTCGCGCTCGGGGCGGATGCCCTGGCTCGCCGTGATGGCGGCGATGCGCGAGCCGCCGAGATCGGGCCAGACCACGCCGGAGCCGACGAGGCGGAAATGCGGGGCCACGAGAAGGCGGTCGATCTGCTCGTCGGTGTCGTTGGTCAGCGCGAACACCATCCAGTCCGGCCGCGCCCCGGTCTCGCGCGCCTTCACGGCGATGCGGCGCACGATGCCGTCCTTGCCGGGCGCCGTGGAGATCTGGATCAGGTCGCCGTCCGAGCGGTAGCGCTCGATCGCCGGGGTCAGGTCGATGGCCTGAGAATCGAGGGTGACGCGCACGGCCTCGACCGCGCGGGCCTCCGGCGTGGCGAGAAGCAGCCCGGCGAGGGCCGCGAGGCAGGCGAGGACGAGTGAATACGTGCGCAAGCTTCGGCGTCTTCCGACCGGACAGGGACGGCCACGGGGCGGCTCGGGGGAGGTGCCGGACCGTACTGACGCCCAAGCTTGCGGGCAAGGCGGAGGCCTCGGATCTCCCCTGCCGCCCGCGAGCGCGGCCGTCGACGGGCTTCGATCGCTCGCCTTTGCGGCCAAATCAAGTTGGGCGGACGGCATCCCGAGCGGTGCCGGCCGCCGACGCGCCCGCGAGGGGGACGACCTCCCAGCATTCCGGATGGCGCATCAGCTCGCTCAGGAACGCGAAGGTAAGCGCATGGGTCGGGCAATTCGCCACGATGCGCCCGAGGATCGGCCGGCCGGCGAGGGCGAGGTCGCCGACGAGGTCGAGGATCTTGTGCCGCACCGGCTCGTCGGGAAAGCGCGCCCCGCCCAGCACCCGGCCACCGAGCAGGATCGCGACCCGCCCGGGGCGGGCGCCGCGCAGCAGCGGCTCGCGGTCGCGCGGGTGCATCCGCTCTTCCGTCTCCGGGCCGATCGGGCGCCGGTGCTCCGGCCGGCCCAGGGCAGGGACGAGGCCGCTCTCGCGCACGGTCTGGGACTCGAAGGAGCGTGCCCAGAGCCGGTCCCGGGTCGAACCCGGCAGGAGCGTGCGGGCGAGCCGCGTCTTGAGCAGCGTGCGCCAGATCAGCGAGGCATTGCCGAAGCTGCGGCTTTCGGCGATCTCGGCCCGGAACGAGGCGGGGTCGATCGGGCCGGACCAGCGCAGCACGCCGAAACCCGGCAGCCGGTCGGTACTGACATCGACGCTGAAATCGTCGGCCGGCTCGGCGCGCAGGAACCCGTGCAGCCCGTCGACCTGGAAGGGCGCGCGGATGCGTAAGGCCTCGCGCGGCCGCTCCTGCGCCACCCGCCCGGCCGCATCGATCAAGGCGCACCAGCGCGCGGCCGAGCCGTCGAGGATCGGGATCTCGGTCCCCTGCACGGTGATCGCGGCATTGTCGATGCGGCACGCCGCGAGGCTCGCCATCAGGTGCTCGATGGTGCGCAGCTTGCGCCCCTGGCCGATATCGAGGGCGGTGCTCATCCGGCTCGCGACCCAGCCGGCAATGCCGGCCGGCACATCGGCGGAGATCCCCGAGCGCGGGCAGCGCACGGCGAAGCGTATGCCGTGGCCGGCCGGGGCAGGGCTCAGCGTCACCCGGGCGACCCGGCCGGTATGCAGCCCCGGTCCGCGCACCGACATGGTCCGGCCCAGCGTCGCCTCGTGCCACGCGCTGTCCGTGCCCTCGAACCCCATCGTTTTCGCCCGGCTTGTCGGCGAACGGCCGTCGCCGCCGCCCATGCTGTTCCCCAGGGCCCGACGCGGTCGTTCCGTGGGCGGGACGGCCGAGCGGCCGGTCTCGTCCACCCCGGCTCTACGCCGCGCAGGATCCGCCTCCGGGCGCTCGCGCGCTCGATTGCCGATCGGTTCTAAGGAGGCTGGTCGGGTACCGACACTCGACCGTTCGGCCTAGTTCATGCGAAGGCGACCGCAGACGAGAGGTCCCTCGTCGCTCGGAGCGTCGACGCTTCGACTGTCGATCGCATGCGGATCGCAACGGCAGGTGCGGCGCGGCGATCCTTCCCGACGCACCGCCGATTCGCCTTCCCCCAGAGGGAGGCCGGAACGGCCGGGAGGTGAGGCGACGGACCCCGATCCTGCCGCTGCCGCATGTAAGCGCTCGACCCGGCGCTTTACTGGGCCGCGACAGACACTAACTGTCCGTCGGGAACGACAGGACACTCGCGCTGCCGAGCTGCGGGCCGGAAGGGGGGCACGATGAATCCGCTGATCCGGAAGCTCGAACGGTTCACCCGCCTGAGCGACGCGGACAAGAGCCTCCTGCAGCAGGCCGCCACCGCCCGGATCGTCAATTACGACACGCACCAGGACATCATCGCCGAGGGCGAGGAGCCGACCGACGTCAACCTGATCCTCGGCGGCTGGGTCTGCCGCTACAAGCAGCTCGCCGATGGCGGCCGCCAGATCATGTCGTTCCTGCTGCCGGGCGACCTGTGCGACCTCAACATCTTCCTCCTGCGCCGGATGGACCACGCGCTGGGTACGCTCACCCCGGTGGCGGTCGCCAAGATCTCCCGCGATTTGCTTCAGACGATGCTGAACGCCGACCCGCGCCTGACCCGGGCCCTGTGGTGGGAGGTCCTGGTGACGGCGGCGATTCACCGCGAATGGCTGGTCAATATCGGCCGGCGCACGGCGCTGGAGCGCGTCGCCCACCTGCTCTGCGAGGTATATTTCCGGCAACAGGCCGTCGGCCGGGCGAAGGACGGCCGCTGCGAGTTGCCGATCACCCAGGTCGAGCTCGCCGATGCGCTCGGGCTCTCGGCGGTGCACGTCAACCGGACCTTGCGCGAGCTGCGCCTGTCCGGCCTGATCGACTGGCGGGACAAGGTTCTGGCGATTCCGAACATCGATGCCCTGACGGGGGTGGCCCGGTTCGCGCCAGACTACCTGCACCTCGATTTCGAGGGGGAGCGGTACGGCGCGGCGTGTTAGCGGCGAGCCACGAAAGGGCGTATTCGGTCGAAAGTCCGCTGAAGTCCAGGCGACGGACGACGCGGCCGTCTCCATCGAGGCGATGATGACTGGGCGGCTCGGATCGAGGGGTAAGCCGATGGCCGTCCCCCAGCGGAGCCGTTCGTCAAGAAGTGCAGCACTATCCTCCCCTTGCCGAGCCACAACGTCGGTGCCGGTCGCTCACGCCGAGGGCTCATGAATAGTCGCGTTATTATTTCTTCCATTAAGCGACACAAAAGTATAGATTTTTGATATTTAATTTATAAAAAGAAAATTTTGACAAATTTATTTTTCTATCTAATTTCTATATATCAAAACAACAATGCAAACGGCGGTCGCAATCTCGGAAATAGCATAGCTCAGGCGGCAGAGATATCAAAAATCACTATAGTGTGTCATCGTTGTACTCAGATAGGCGGTAAAATTTAAACGTAATAAATTTCGCTCGAACGTGATTTTTTGATTGCGAACCAACCATTCATAACCGTATGATTTGGCGGCCAATCGCTTAATCGAAGCGAAATAAACGGTGAGGGAGACTTCCAATGCGGCTGTCGACCATCATTGCCTGTGTCATCGTCGTAGGCGCAACTGCCGAAGCCAGATCGCAAACTCAGCCTCTGACACCGGAAAGCTACGCCGAGTTCAATCGTATCTTCGGCGCAACGGCTGGGCGCAGGGACCCGACTGCGATCAAGGCCGACCAAGCCAAAACTACCAGGCTCAAATTGCCGGGGTCGGGCAACAATCTGACGTTGGACACGTTCACGCCGCAAAATCTAACCAATAATTTTGTCGCCAGAGCAGATATCGCCCAGACGATTGCAAAATTGTCCACTCCTGCTTCGATCAACTCCCTACTTCAGCTCTCTATTTTGGCGCCAGGCAACAAAACACAGACGCCAGGCGCAAATGATTATTTTAGATTCTGGCATCACGTGTCTCTCGATGCAACCTCTGTCGATCACGTGCCAGGTATCGTCGCAGGCCCCGTCACCTATTACCAGCAAGTTGGCCCGCATCGATCCAGCCGAGCGATGGCGCTCGTCCATCTCGCGATGTTCGAGGCTGCGAACGTTTATTCCGGTGCCTACGACAGCATGATATATGGAGCTGGCCTGGATAGCTTCATCGAGCCGCCTGTTCACGGAGTGCCGTCAGACAAAAAGACCGCGGCCGCGATCCATCAGGCGGCCTACGAGGTTCTTGCATGGCTTTACCCCGGGTTGATCAATTCCCGGATTGCATTACCTCCCATCGACTGTAAAAATCTCGAAGATATCAATCTCGGAATATATGACTTCAACCTCAAAAGTTATCGTCAGTGTGCCGCGGAGATACTAGGTATAAATTCGGCCGATTACCAAGAGGGTGCTCGTATCGGAAGCTCCGTCGCTCAACGTATCAGGGCATTACGGGAGGATGACGGCTCAAAGCTCACCGAACCCCAATTCGGATCGGCAAAAACCCCTCAGATCAATCCGGTCGACGGAAAGCTGCCGCCGGCGCAATGGTCTCCGGACCCGGTCTCGAAAATCCAGACTGCCCTTGGCGCATACTGGAAGGAAGTCCGTCCGTTCGCGCTTGAGACGGCCGCATCGCTGCGCCCCGGTCCGGTCGCGGACACTGTCAAGAACAAGTTGCTCGAATCCAAATTGACGCTTTCCGACGCCCGATCGACGATTCCGTCGCTCGATGCCGTGTATGAGTGGGCGGCCGAGCCGCTCTACGATGCCAAAGGCAACCGCGAGCTGGCGGAAAAGTACCGGGATGGCAGGAGCATCGCACAGTTCTGGGCTTACGACGGCACTGCCGGCTTGTGCGCGCCACCTCGCTTGTACAATCAAATCGTCGATGCAGTCATCGAATCATCAAATATGCCGTCCGGAGCTGATTTTACGCCGATCCAATTGCGTCCAGGCGTTCAAATGACCGAAACCGCCGACCTTCTGCACCTCTATGCATTGGTCAACATCGCGATGGCGGATGCGGCGATCGCAGCTTGGGAAGCAAAATATCATTACCAAGTGGCTCGCCCTGTAACGGTCATCCGTCAGGCGCAGCTCAACGACTCGTCGGACAGCTTTCCGTCGCAATGGTTTCCGCTCGGTGCGCAGGTCAGCAATTCCGATGGCGGACTGAACATCACTCCTCCATTTCCCGCATATCCATCCGGTCACGCCAGCTTCGGCGGAGCCTTGTTCGGCGTTCTCAGGCAATTCTACGAGCCCGGCGGGCAATTCAAATTTGTCTCGGACGAATTCAACGGGTCGAATAAAGATGCACTCAATTATGTGCGGTGCGGCAAAGACGAAAATGGGAATATTACTGATCGGTTTACAAGCAAGAAATTCTGCCAAGATCGCATCATGACGATGACTTGTGCGGAACGAGAGAACGCTGATAGCCGATTGACCATGGGTGTCCATTATATCTTTGACGCGGATACGGGAATCGCGCTCGGAAATCAGGTCGCTCGGGCCGTCGTCACGAAAGTGCTGAAGCGAAAAGCAGGATCGGCTGTGCCGGCCGCGGACTTTTCCGCTTTCGTTTCCGATGGACCTCAAGACCGCAATCAAAAATCTTTGATCTGTCCCGACGTGACGTGGCCGGGTCCGTTGAGCGATCCCATGGACCCGAAGGTCGGGTTCGGTCCCTTCACCGCTGTCGCAGTCAAGCCTCAGTAAAGGTTGCACTGCCGATGCAGCGGTTCCGACCGGTGCATCGGCATCGATCGCAAGCGTCACTGATGACAGGACGGCGAAGACGGGCTCCGGACGCCCCACGGTGACTGAGGGGCACAGTCTTCGCCAGGAACCGTTCCAGTGAAGCGCCTTGCCGAAGGCGACCGGATTCCGGCGTCCTGCCCGATCGGTCTCGCTCCCGCCTGCCCGGGTGGGTTCTGCCCATCGACCTCTGCGATCGGAAGCGCCTCACCGCGCCCCACGCTTCAGATCATCCGCGATCAGCAGCGCACTTCGCCCATCCCCGGCCTCCGCCAGGCGGTTGCGGTAGACCTGCAGATTCTCGGTCACCCGCTGGACGTAGTTGCGGGTCTCGGTGAAGGGGATGCGCTCGACCCAGTCGACCGGATCGACGCCCGGGTTGCGGGGATCGCCATAGGCGTCGATCCACTTCTTCACGTTGCCGCCGCCGGCATTGTAGGCCGCGAAGGCGAGGATGTAGGAGCCGCGCCAATCCTCCATCAGCTCGCCGAGATGGGCCTGGCCGAGGCGGGCATTGTAGGCGGGATCGCTGGTCAGGCGGTCGGTGTCGAAGGCGGCGCTGACCCGGCGGGCGGTGCGCTGGGCCGTCGCCGGCATCATCTGCATCAGGCCGCGCGCGCCGACGCTCGATTGCGCCCGCGGGTCGAACTGGCTCTCCTGCCGGGCGATGGCGAAGACCATCGCGCGCTCGACCTGCGGCACGGCCGACGAGGCCTCGTAGGTCGGGATGCCGTTGGTCGGATAGGCGTGGCGGTCGAGCGGCAGGCCGCGCTGGACCGCGGTCTTGCCGATCGCCACGAGCGCCCGGGGATCGTTCAACGACATCGCGACGTCGCCGAGCGCGTTCAGCTCGGCCGGGTCTGTCAGGCGCTGGGCGAAATCCATGTAGAGCGGCAGCATCAGCTCCTTGATCCCGGCCGCCGCCAGCAGGCGCAGGGCCCGGACGGCGTTGCGGTTCTCGAAGGCGGTGCGGGCGGTCTCGGTGAGGGTGCTGCAGGGGCGCAGGGCCAGGGAGCCCTGGCCGAGCTTCGCCCGGGCGAGCTGGCCGTAATAGGCGATCGGCTGCGCGCTCGCGCGCTCGTAGAAGGCCCGCGCCTCGATCGTCTGGCCCAGGCTTTCGGCGGCGCGGCCCTGCCAGTAGGCGGCCCGCGCCACCGAGATCGGCGTCTCGGCGATGGCGGCGGCGGCGGCGAAATGCGTCGCCGCGAGGGTCGCCTCGTGCAGGAAGCGCAAAGCGATCCAGCCGGCATGGAACTCGGCCTCGATGCGCTTCTCGACCGAGCGGGCGCTGTGGTTGGCGGCGACCGCATAAGCCGTCTTCGCGTCGCCGGCATCGAGGAGCTTGCGGGCGACGATGCGGCGCTCGATCCACCACTCGTCGGGATCGGCCAGCACCTCGGGGTTGCGCGGCGCCTGGGCGATCACCGCGGCGGCCTCCGCCGGCTTGTCGAGGCGGCGCAGGTACTGGGCGCGGGAGAACAGGTAGGAGGAATCCTGGCGCAGGCTCGGCGGCACGGCGTCGAGGGTCGCCCCCGCATTCGACGCCTTGGCCTCGACGGCGCGGCGGGCCCGCACCAGGGTGCCGTAGGCCTTGCCGGCGTAAGCGGCGGCGCGGCCGGCGGTGTCCCAGTCCTCCTTCATCAGCGCCCGCTCCATGCGGTAGCGGTGATCGATCTCGCCGATGATGCCCGGGAAGGCGTCGAGGACCTTCAACTCGAGGGTGCGGCCGAACGTGTCCTCGCGCCACAGATCGCGGGCGAGGCCGGCGGCGTCCTCGGACAGGCCGTCGGCCTTGAAGGCGAGCGCCAGGGCGAACTTGCCCGGCGCGCTCTGCGGCCGGCGCGCGGCGAAATAGGCCCGTACCACGGACGGGGACTTGCGCTGCGAGAGCAGAGCCTCCTCGGCGCGGCGCCGGACCATGGCGCCGACCGGCCAGTCCGGATTGTCGCGGATGAACGCCACGGTGCGCTCGAAGCCGATGCCGGCCCCGGCCCGGATCGCCACCCAGTCGAGCAGGGCGCGGGCGGCCGGGTCCTTGAGTCCGTCGCGGAGGCGGTCGCCCTCGGCGACCTGGCCCCGCCGGTAGGCCTCGACCGCGCCGCGGAGCGCCGGCCCGTCGACCTCGGTGCCGAGAACCGGGCGGCCCGGATCGGGCACGCTCGGCACCGGGGCGGGCGGGTTGATCGCCGCGTCCGGGGCGGGGAAGGGGAGCGGCGCTTCCGGATCGGCGGCGGCGAAGGCGGCGGCGGTCGCGGGCAACCGCGCCTCGCCGGCGGCCGCGTTCCGGCGCAGGCCGTCCGCCGGGGCCGCGCCGTCGGCCGGCGTGAAAGCTGTGGACGGGACGAAGCCCTCGGCCTGCGAAAAGCCGTCCTCGCCGGTCCGCTCGACCGCGCGGGCCGGCATCGCCGCGTCGGCGGGCGGAGGAGCGACCGTCGAGCCGCCGAGTGCCGTCAGCGAGGTCAGCGCGGCGCCGGACACCGTGAGGGCGAGGACCGCGAGGCGGCGCCGTCGAGGCGAGAGCAGCATGGTTCCCGTTCCCCTGTGAAGCTCGAATGACCGGACGCCCCATGGTGGGAGCGCCGCGTTAAGAAGCGATTAACCCTGGCGCCGGGCGGTCGCGGAACGTGTGCGGGCGCCGGCGCGTTCGCGCGCGAAGTCCGCGCACACGGCGCCCGCGTGCCCGGAAGACGGCCGTGGGCCGGGGCCGGAGCGTTTGCGCAAGGGCGCCCGAGGCCCTATGTGTCGGACGCCGGACGGCCGCGTTGGTCCCCCGATGGTGGTTCCCTTGGTGACCCTCATGCGGGCCGGCCTCCCAACCAGATTTCCCGGGGGCGCCGCCCCGACCGGGCGAGGAACGCCAGCATGACGTCGACGCCAATCTCGCAGCGCCTGAGGGGCTCGCTCACCGCCCTGGTGACGCCGTTCCGCGACGGCGCGTTCGACGAGCACGCCTTCCGGGCCTTCGTGGCCTGGCAGATCGAGAACGGCATCCACGGACTGGTGCCGACCGGCACCACCGGCGAGAGCCCGACGCTCAGCCACGCCGAGCACGACCGGGTGGTCGAGGCCTGCATCGACGAAGCGGCCGGCAAGGTGCCGGTGGTGGCCGGCGCCGGCTCCAACTCCACCGCGGAGGCGATCGAGCGGTCCCGTCATGCGGAGAAGGCCGGGGCGGACGCGCTGCTCATCGTCACGCCCTACTACAACAAGCCGACGCAGGAAGGGCTGTACCAGCACTTCAAGGCGGTCAACGATGCGGTCGGCATTCCCATCCTGATCTACAACATCCCCGGTCGGTCGATCGTCGACATGAGCGTCGACACCATGAAGCGGCTCTACGAGCTGCCGAACATCGCCGGGGTGAAGGACGCCACCGCCAACGTGGCCCGGGTCAGCCTCCAGCGCCAAGCCATGGGCGAAGACTTCGTCCAACTTTCTGGCGAAGATGCGACCGCCTTGGGATTCATGGCGCATGGCGGCCACGGCACCATCTCGGTGGCCTCGAACGTCGCGCCGCGCCTCTGCGCCGACTTCCAGGAGGCCTGCCTCGCGGGGGATTTCCGCACCGCTCTCGGTCTCCAGGACCGGCTGATGCCGCTCCACACCCACCTCTTTTCCGAGACCAGCCCGGCGCCGACAAAGTACGCGCTCGCCCGTCTCGGACTGATGCGCGAGGAGCTGCGCCTGCCGATGGTGCCGGTGGGCGAGGCGACCCGCGCCCTCGTCGACGGTGCGATGCGCCACGCCGGCCTCACCAACGGCTGAAGCCGACCCTATCTACGCCGGGAGCCCCTTGCGGCTCCCGCCGCCCGCCTCCCGAGGACCTCCGCCGCCCGATGGCCAAGAAACCCGAGTCGAAGAACCGCGTCGTCGCCGACAACCGGAAGGCGCGCTTCAACTACGAGATCACCGACACGGTCGAGGCGGGCATCGCGCTGACGGGCACCGAGGTGAAGTCCCTGCGCGGCGGCAAGGCGACGATCGGCGAGGCCTTCGCCGGCCCCTCCGGCAACGACCTCCTGCTGTTCAACGCCTACATCCCCGAATATCTCGAGGCGAACCGCTTCAACCACGACACCAAGCGGCCCCGCCGCCTGCTGCTGCACCGGCGCCAGATCGACAAGTTCATCGGCGCGACCCAGCGCGAGGGGTACACGGTGGTGCCGCTGAAGATCTACTTCAACGAGCAAGGCCGGGCGAAGGTCGAGCTGGGGCTCGGGCGGGGCAAGAAGCTCCACGACAAGCGCGAGACGGCCAAGGAGCGCGACTGGCAGCGCGACAAGGCGCGGCTGATGCGCGCCAAGGGGTGAGAGGCGGCCCTCCGGCTTGCTTGGCACACGGTAGACGGCTGGTGCGACGCTCGCGATCGCCAGGCATTTCCCATCAGCGACCTCATCCTGAGGTGTCAGTCCATCACCGATGGACTGACCTCGAAGGAGGCTTCCAGGAATCACCGAGATCTCTGGAGCCCTCCTTCGAGGTCAGCCGATTTCCAATCGGCTAACACCTCAGGATGAGGTCGCTGGTGGGACTGGCGACGCAACCAGAAACCTATGTCGTGTGCCCCATGTCGTGTGCCTTGGGCCGGCACAACACGCCGCACTGTCTGCCCCGGCCAGCGCCCCTAGCTCAAACGGGTGCAGGCCAGCGCGGAGGCGCCGATGTTCGTCGAGGGAGGATGGCGGCCGCCCTGGGAGCCGCCGCCGCGCCCGCCCCAGCCTCGGCTCACGGGGCGCCAGGAGCGGACGCTGATCTGGATCATCGTCGTCAACGTGCTGCTGTGGTTCCTCGCCCCGGTCGGCGGCGCGACCGTGATCCACGCCGCCCTCGCGATGATGCAATAGGCGCGCTGCCGCAGCCCAGCCGCGCGCCGCCCCGAATTGCCGCCCCCCGACCCCCGTGCTAGCGCGACGTCCCACCCCACGGACGAAGCGAGCATCATGGCGCGGCGCCCCCTCCTCTCCGGCGACATGCTGCCGCTGCTCCTCCGGCTGTGGCGCGACTGGCTGCGCCCGCATGCCGGTACCCTCGCCATCGTGCTGGTGCTGATCGCGGTGATCGGCGTCGCCACCGGCTTCTACCCGACGCTGATCAAGGCCGCCTTCGACGCCTTCGACGCCAAGGATGCCGGGGCGCTCGCCTACGGCCCCGTCCTGGTGATCGCCGTCACGGCCGTCCGCGGCTTCGCACTGCTCGGCCAGACGGTGCTGACCAACCGGGTCGTCACCCGGATCGAGGCCGACATGCAGGCGGCACTCTACGGCCACATGATCGAGCAGGACCTGGCCCAGCTCGGCCGCGAGAGCCCAGCGAGCCTGACCCAGCGCTTCACCACCGACTTCGCCTTCATCAAGGAGGCGCTGACCCGGATCTCCACCGTGCTCCTGCGCGACGTGGCGATGCTGATCGCGCTCGTCTGCGCGATGATCTGGATGGACCCCTGGCTGACGATCGTCGCCGGGGTGACGGTGCCGTTCGTTGCCGGGCCGATCGCCCGGATCGGCAAGAAGCTGCGCCGCGTTTCGACCTCGACGCAGGAGCAGGTCGGTCTCACCGCGAGCCTGATCAGCGAGAGCCTGGCCGGAATCCGGGTCGCCAAGACCTACGGCCTCGAAGGCTATCTCAAGGGCCGCACCCACGACGCCCTCGACGAGGTGCGCCGCCTGAAGATGAAGGCCGCCAATGCCCGCGGGCGGCTCGACCCGCTGCTGGAGATCGGCGGCGGCCTCGCGGTCGCGGGCGTGCTCGCCTTCATCGGCCACCGCATCCTCTCGGGCGAGAAGAGCGTCGGCGACTTCACCGGCTACGTCGCGGCGCTCCTGCTCGCCGCCCAGCCGGCCCGGGCGCTCGGCAACCTCAACGCCATCCTGCAGGAGGCGCTCGCCGCCCTCTCGCGCACCTTCGCGCTGATGGACGAGGCGCCGACGATCCGGGAGAAGCCGGGGGCGCCGGACTTGGATGTCGCCGGCGGCGAGGTGCGGTTCGAGGGCGTGCGGTTCCGCTATCATGACGACGCCCCGGCGCTCGAGGGCATCGATCTCGTCGTGCCGGCGGGCCGCACCACGGCGTTGGTCGGCCGCTCGGGCTCGGGCAAGTCGACGCTCCTGTCCCTGGTGCCGCGGCTCTACGACGTGACCGAGGGCGAGGTCCGAATCGATGGCCAGGACGTGCGCGACGTGACGCTGGCCTCGCTCCGGCGCGCCGTCGCGGTGGTGTCGCAGGAGGTGGTCCTGTTCGACGACACGATCGCGCAAAACATCGCCTTCGGCCGCGAGGGTGCGAGCCGGGACGAGATCGAGGCGGCGGCCGAGGCTGCAGCCGCCCACGGCTTCATCACGGCGCGGGCGGAGGGCTACGATTTCCGGGTCGGGCCCGCGGGCAACCGGCTGTCGGGCGGCGAGCGCCAGCGCATCGCGCTCGCCCGGGCTTTCTTACGCGACGCGCCGATCCTGCTCCTCGACGAGGCGACCTCGGCGCTCGACGCCGAATCCGAGCAGCTGGTCCAGGCGGCGCTGACCCGGCTGATGCGGGGCCGCACCACGCTGGTCATTGCCCACCGCCTGTCGACGGTGCGCGACGCCGACCTGATCGTCGCGATGGAGGGCGGCCGGATCGCCGAGACCGGCACCCACGCGGCCCTGATCGCCCAGGGCGGCACCTATGCGCGGCTACACCGGCTTCAGCTCGCCGACGACCGGGAGCCCGCATCCGCGGCGCAGGCCTCGTGACGCCCGAGCGTTCGGGGGCGGCCGCGATCGAGGCCCCCGCCGGCCGGCGCCTCGCCGCGGGCGTCGGTTTCGCGCTGCTTGCCATCAGCCTGTGGGGCGGCTGGTTCGTCGTCACCCGGCGCACGGTGGGGGCGGGGGGCGTGCTCGGGCCCGCCGACCTCGTGGCGCTCCGCTTCGGCATCGGCGGCCTGCTGCTGCTGCCGGTGCTGCTGTTGCGCCTGCGCGGCCTCGACCGGAGAGCCTTCATCGACGGCGCCATCCTGTACGTGGCGCAGGGCGCGCCCTTCGCGCTCCTGATCTCGGTCGCGCTCCGCTACGCGCCCGCCGGCCACGGCGCGGCGCTCACGCCCGGCACGATGCCGCTCTTCGCCGCCCTCCTCGGCGTGCTGCTGCTGGGCGACCGGCCGGGCCGCCTGGCGCTGGCCGGCCTCGGGCTGATCGCCGCCGGGGCGCTCACCCTGGCGGGCGGCTTTCGCGATTCCGACGAACTGTTCGGCTACGGGCTTCTCCTCACTGCCGCCTTCCTGTGGGCCGCCGGCACGGTGCGGATGCGCCGCTCGCGCCTGACGGCGCTGGAGGCGACGGCGCTGATCTGCGTCGGCTCGCTCGTCACCTATATCCCGCTCTACCTCGCCTCGGGCCTGTCGCACCTTCTCGAGGCGCCACCGGCGGAGGTGGCGATCCAGGCCGTCTACCAGGGCGTGCTGGTGAGCGTCGTGGCGCTCATCGCCTTCAACCGCTCCCTGGCCCTGATCGGCCGGCGCACCCCGGCCTTCACCGCGCTCGTGCCGGTGATCGCGACGCTTCTCGCGATTCCCGTCCTCGGCGAGGTGCCCGATGCTCTCCACGTCGGCGCCATCCTGGCGATCGGGGCCGGTGTGCTGCTGACGACGCGGGGGTAAGGGTGGGACATCGACCGGTACCGCCTTCGGTCGTCATGGACTCTCGGCGGACAGAAAAAGGCGCGGGTTTCCCCCTCTCCCCGCGGGCGGGGAGAGGGCTGTGTCTCCGTTCAGGAGACGCAGCGAGCGGAGGCGCAGCCGAAGCGAGGGTGAGGGGGTGTTTCCGAAGGAGCCACATCCTGAAATACCCCCTCACCCCCGCCCTTCGGGCTCCCTGAGCCCCTTCGGAGCTCAGGCCTCTCCCCGCCCGCGGGGAGAGGAGAAAGCCCGCGCTACTTCTTTATTCAGGACATCTCCGCCGCGCGTAAATCCTGGAACGCCCATGATCCCTACCGCAACAGCGCCCGCGTCGCCTGATCGATCCCCTCCAGCGTCAGCGGGTACATCCGGTCCGAAAAAATCTGCCGGATCATCGCGTTCGACTGGGTGTAGCCCCACTGCGCCTGCGGCACCGGGTTGAGCCAGGCCACCTTCGGGAAGTGGTTCAGCACCCGCTCGAGCCAGACCTTGCCGGCCTCCTCGTTCCAGTGCTCGACCGAGCCGCCCGCCATCGCGATCTCGTAGGGCGACATAGCGGCATCCCCGACGAACACCACCCGGTAATCGGATGGATAGGTGCGGATCACGTCGAGGAGCGGCGTGCCCTCGGTGTGGCGTCGGCGGTTCTCCTTCCAGACCTTTTCGTATAGGCAGTTGTGGAAGTAGAAATGCTCGAAGTGCTTGAACTCCGAGCGGGCGGCGGAGAACAACTGCTCGGCTAGCTCCACATGCCAGTCCATCGAGCCGCCGACGTCGAGGAACAGCAGCACCTTGACGGCGTTGCGGCGCTCCGGCCGAAGCTGGAGGTCGAGCGTGCCGTGACGGGCGGTCTCGCGGATCGTGCCGTCGAGGTCGAGTTCCTCCGCCGCCCCGGTGCGGGCGAAGCGGCGCAGGCGGCGGAGCGCCAAGCGGATGGTGCGCGACCCGAGTTCGGCCGAATCGTCCAGGTCCTTGAAGGTGCGCTGGTCCCAGACCTTCACCGCGCGGAAGTTGCGGTTGCCGTCCTGGCCGATGCGGATGCCTTCCGGGTTGTAGCCGTAGGCGCCGAACGGCGAGGTGCCCCCGGTGCCGATCCATTTCGAGCCGCCCTGGTGGCGCCCCTTCTGCTCGGCCAGCCGCTCCTTGAGAGTCTCGAACAGCTTGTCCCAGCCGAGCGCCTGGAGCTGCGCCCGCTCCTCCTCGGTCAGGTATTTTTCCGCCAGCTTGCGCAGCCATTCCTCGGGGATGGCTTGCGGCTCCACCGCCTCGCCGACCGTGACCACGCCCTTGAAGACACGGCCGAACACCCGGTCGAACTTGTCGAGGTTGCGCTCGTCCTTCACCAGGGCGGTGCGGGCGAGGTAATAGAAATCCTCCACCCGCTGGTCGGCGAGGTCGCGGTCGAGGGCCTCGAGCAGGGTCAGGTACTCGCGCAGCGAGACCGGGACCTTGGCGGCGCGCAGCTCGGTGAAGAAGGACAACAGCATGGCGCCGATCAACGCGCCACGGCGCCCCGCGGTCAAGCCCCTTCGGCCTGGACCGCCGGGGCCTGTCGCCGCGCCTCCGCGGCGAGATTCCAGACGATGCCGCCGACGATCAGCCCGGCACCGACGAACAGCCACGGATCGAGCGGCTCGCCGTAGAAGCGCCAGCCGAGCACCGCGATCAGCGGGATGCGCAGGAAATCGAGCGGCATGACCAGGATGGCGTCGCCGCGCCGGTAGGCGCTGGTCAGGCACCAATGCGAGGTGAGCCCGGCGATGCACAGGATCGCCAGCGCCAACGCGTGGTGCCCCTCGAAGGCGTGGGCCGGCACGGCCGGATAGATCCGGCCGGCCACGAGGTTGAGCGGCAACTGGATCAGGTTCATCCAGAACAGGATCGACAGCACGCTCTCGGTCCGGGTCAGCGCCTTGGTGGCGACCGCCGTCAGCGCGAACATCACGGCGGCGGCGAGCACCACGAGGCTCGCCGGCTGCAACGCGGCGACGCCGGGCCGCAGTACCACCAGCACGCCGAGAAAGCCGAGGGCCACCGCCGCGACCCGGCTCGCGGTCAGCCGCTCGCGCAGGATCAGTACGGCCAGCAGCGTGACCCAGGCCGGCGTGGTGAACTCCAGCGCGAAGACGACGGCGAGCGGCAGCAGCGTCACGCCGTAGGACCAGGCGTAGTTCCCGCCCCAATGGACGAGGTTGCGGGCGAGATGCAGCCTCATGCGCCGGGCCGCCAGCGGCCGGCGGCGCAGGAGCGCGACCGTCCCGACGATCGCCACCCCGGCCGCCGCCCGGGCCGCCAGGATGTCGAACAGGCCGAGTGCCGGCGCCAGTTCTCGCACGGCGATGGCGGTGGCCGAGAACGACAAAAGCGCACCGGCCATCCACAGGACGACGGCGACGAGATCGGGGAGGGGTTTCACCGCGAGTCTTTTACGGCCACCGCACCGTCGGCGGCATCGACGACAGGATCGACGCGACGTTGCCGCCAGTCTTCAGGCCGAAGATCGTGCCGCGGTCGTAGAGCAGGTTGAACTCGACGTAGCGGCCGCGGCGCACCTGCTGCTCGTGGCGGTCGGCCTCGGTCCAGGGCGTGGCGAGGTTCCGCCGCACGATCTCGGGATAGATGCCCAGGAAGGCGTTCCCGACCTCGCGGGTGAGGGCGAGGTCGGCGGCCGGATCGCCGGTCCAGTGGTAATCGTAGAAGATGCCGCCGATGCCGCGGGGTTCGTTGCGGTGCTTGAGGTGGAAATACTCGTCGCACCAGGCCTTGTAGCGGGCGTAATCGGCGGCCGGGTGCCTGGCACAGGCCGCCTCGAAGGCGGCGTGGAACGCGACCGTGTCGGGGTCGTCCTGCTTGCGCCGTCGGTCGAGGACCGGGGTCAGGTCGGCCCCGCCGCCGAACCACGTCTTCGTCGTCACCACGAAGCGGGTGTTCATGTGCACGGTCGGCACGTGCGGGTTCCACGGATGGGCGATCAGCGAGATGCCGGTGGCGAAGAAGCGCGGATCCTCCGCCGCCCCGGGAATCTGGCCGCGGAACTCGGGGGCGAACTCGCCATGCACCGCCGAGACGTGGACGCCGCATTTCTCGAACACCCGGCCGCGCAGCATCGCCATGGTGCCGCCGCCGCCCGGCAGACCGGAATGGTCCTTGCGCTCCCAGGGCGTGCGCTCGAAGCGTCCGGGACCGCCGGCCTCGGGGTCGAACGGGCCGGTCGCCTCCTCCTCGATCCGCTCGAGGGCGGCGCAGATGCGGTCGCGCAGGGTCGAGAACCAGGCGGTCGCCTCGGTCTTGAGCGCGGCGATGTCGGGAGCGGCGTCGGTCATGCTCCTCTCATCCCATACCGGGGCGCCGGGGCCAAGGTCGGCGAGGCGTCAGAGGCTGCCGAGCTGGCGCAGGCCCTCTCCGAGAATCATCCCGGCCGCCACCGCCACGTTGAGCGAGCGCATGCCTGCGCGCATCGGGATCGTCACCCGTGCATCCGCATCGGCATGGACCGCGTCCGGCACCCCGGCCGATTCGCGCCCGACCATCAGGCAGTCGCCGTCCCGGAAAGTATGTGCCGTGTAGGGCACCGAGCCGGCGGTGGTGGCGAGCACCAGGCGGATCCCGGCCTCCCGCCGCCAGGCATCGAAGGCGGCGTAGGAGCGATGGCGGGTAATCGCGACGTGGTCGAGATAGTCGAGGCCCGAGCGGCGCAGGTGGCGGTCCGAGACGTCGAACCCCGCCGGCTCGACGATCTCGACCGCCACGCCGAGGCAGGCGGCAAGCCGCAGCATCGTGCCGGTGTTCTGGGGAATGTCGGGCTGGTAGAGGGCGAGGCGCAGCATGAGTCCGGGGGCATCCAGTCGATCGGCCCCTCATACGCCGGTCTTCGGCCTGCGGCATCGCCCCCCGGTTGGCGGATGGGGCGTGCCGCATAGCTGAGGACCCCGTCACCTTCGGGAAGCCCGCATGTTCCTCGACTGGCTCGAGCGCCGCATCGATCCCTTCGCCCCCTTCGAGGAGGCGCGTCGCCCGCCCAATACGGTGGCGGGCTTCGCCTGGTTCTACCTGCGGCCGGTGCGGGGCCCGCTGGCGATCCTGTTCGTGGTGGCGCTTGCCGCCGGCAGCGTCGAGGCCTCGCTCTACCTGCTGATGGGCTGGTTCGTCGACATCCTGGCCAAAACCGGCCCGGAGACCCTCTGGCGCGACCACGGCACCGGCTTGACGCTGGCCGCCGCCCTGATCCTGGTGGCGCGCCCGGTCCTGTCCTGGCTGCACGAGGTGCTGTCGAACCAGTTCGTGGTGCCGCAGACCACCAGCCTGATCCGTTGGCGCACCCATCTCTACACGCTCGGCCACGCTCTCTCGTATTTCCAGGCCGATTTCGCCGGGCGGCTCGCCAACCGGGTGACGCAGGTCGGGGTGGCGGTGCGCGAACTCGCCATCGTGGTCATCGACACGCTGCTCTACGTGGCGATCTTCGCGGTCACCGCGGTGAGCCTGTTCGGCTCGATCAGCCCGTGGCTGATGCTGCCGGTCCTGATGTGGATCCTGGCCTATGCCGGGCTCACCGCCTTTTTCGTGCCGCGCGCCAGGGCGCGCTCGCTCAAGGTCGCCGATACCCGCTCGGCCCTCGTCGGCCGCATCGTCGACAGCTACACCAACATCCTGACCGTCAAGCTCTTCGCCCGCGACCGGGAGGAGCGCTCGGCGGTGCAGGCCGCCACGACCGAGCACACCGACGCCTACCTGCACTCGTTCCGGCTCATCACCGCCGTCACCGCCGCGCTGTCGCTCCTCAACAGCACCCTGATCGTGGTGACCGCAGGCGTGGTGCTGGCCCTGTGGTCGCGCGGGCAGATGACCACCGGGGAGGGGGCGGCGGGCCTCGCCCTGGTGCTTCGGCTGATCGCGATGTCGGGCTGGGTGATGCAGACCGTGCGCGGGCTCTTCGAGAATATCGGCGTGGTGCAGGAGAGCATGCAGACCATCGCACTGCCCCACGCCCTCATCGACAGGCCGGATGCCCGCGACCTCGCGGTGACCGGCGGCGAGGTGCGGTTCGAGGGCGTGAGCTTCCATTACGGGCGTGACGATGCCGGGATCATCGAGGACCTGACCTTGCGCATCGCCCCGGGCGAGAAGGTCGGCCTCGTCGGCCCGAGCGGGGCGGGCAAGACCACGCTGACCTCCCTGCTCCTGCGCCTGCACGATCTCGAGGGCGGGCGCATCCTGATCGATGGGCAGGACATCGCGCAGGTGACCCAAGGGTCCCTGCGGCGGCAGATCGCCGTGGTGACGCAGGATACCTCGCTCCTGCACCGCTCGATCCGCGACAACATCGCGTATGGCCGTGAGGACGCGACCGAGGCGGAGATCGTCGCGGCCGCCAAGGCCGCGCATGCCGACACCTTCATCCGCGACCTCACCGACCACAAGGGCCGCGGCGGCTACGACGCCCAGGTCGGCGAGCGCGGCGTCAAGCTGTCGGGCGGCCAGCGCCAGCGCATCGCCATCGCCCGGGTGATCCTGAAGGATGCGCCGATCCTGATCCTCGACGAGGCGACCTCGGCCCTCGATTCGGAGGTCGAGGCGGCGATCCAGGGCTCCCTCGACCGGCTGATGCAGGGCAAGACCGTGCTCGCCATCGCCCACCGCCTCTCGACCATCGCGGCCCTCGACCGGCTGGTGGTGCTCGATCGGGGCAAGATCGTCGAGGAGGGCCGGCACGCCGACCTGGTCAAGGCCGGGGGGCTCTATGCCCGCCTGTGGGCGCGGCAATCTGGGGGATTTCTGGGGAGCGAGGAGGAGCGGGCGGCGGCGGAGTGACGGCCGCCGCGCGCGAACCCTCCTCCCTCTGCGGGGGAGGGTGGCCTGCGGAGCAGGCCGGGAGAGGGGAGCCCCGCTTCCGGAAATAACGAGACCGTTCTGACGGGCGCTTTGTCCTGAAGCGTCGCGCTGCCCCTCTCCCGGTCCTTGCTGACGCAAGGACCACCCTCCCCCGCAGAGGGGGGAGGGTCGAGCGTGGGGACTTTATCGTCGGAGGAAACCGAATGGGCCCTGATTGATTGACCTTCGCCCTGGATCATCGTCATGCAACGAGCCGACGTACGGATCCCAGACCATGGCCAGTCTAAGCGTATCACTCTCACAGCCCATCCCGGGATTATCCGGGATCGGCTGTGAGGCGTCCTCTTACCGCGCGTTGCCGAACGGCTCGAACTTGGTCAGGCCGCGCATCAGCTGGCCGAGGAAGGCCTGCTCGCCGCCGCTGGTCGGCGTGGTGCGGGAGATGAAGTCGAACACCTTGCCGTCCTGCTCGCCGTAGAGCGCCACGCGCTCGACCTTGAAGCCGGCATTGAAGTACACCGCCAGGACGCGCTGGTCCTTCGGGCGCTCGCCGATGAACATCACCGGGCGCTGGGTGTTCTGGCTGATGTAGTACCAGGACTTGTTGCCGACCGTGGAGACGGTGGTGGGCGTGCCGAGGAGCTGGAGCACCTGCTCGGCGCTGGCGCCGGGCCGCACCTGGGCGACGGCGGCATCGTCGATGATGTAGCCGTGCCGGAATTCCTCGCCGATCACGCAGCCCGCGGCCGACAGACCGATCAGGCCGGCCGCGGCGAGGCGGAGGAGCGACGGTGTGAAGCGGCGCGGCATCGAGACCTCGGAAGACGTAAGCGGGAAGTGTGTCGGACGGCCTGACGGCAGCCTTGCGCGAGAAGCGACCGCTGCCGTACCCCGGGGTTGTGGCGTTGGCAAGGCACGGCCAAGCTTCGGCCGCGGATGGTCCGTCACGGATGGGACGCGGCGCCGACGGCGCGGACCAGGGCATTTTCCGACGAGGCGAGAACCGGTACGTCGAAAGAAAATGCGGTAGAATCAAAGACCTGGAGCGGCGACCGGTTGCCAGGCGATCGGGCGCCGCTCGAAGTGGGAAGCGAGACTTTACACGATGATGCGAAACCCCTTCCGCCGCGAGGATGCCCGCCGGCGCGCCATCGAGGCGTTGCATATCCGCATCAATGCCGGGGCGCGGGTTCCGGCGCTCTACCTCGATCTCGGCGTGCCCGACACGGTGGAGGGCCGGTTCGAGGCCCTATGCCTGCACGTCGTCCTGGTGCTGCGCCATCTGCGCCGGCTCCCCGCCCCGGCGGCGGACATCGCCCAGGACCTCGTCAATTCGGTGTTCGCGCAGCTCGATTCGTCGCTGCGGGAACTCGGGGTCGGCGATATGGGGGTGTCGAAGCGGATGAAGAAGCTGGCCCAGGCGTTCTACGGCCGCGCCGCCGCCTATGACGCGGCCCTCGATTCCGGCGACCGCGCCGGCCTGGCGGCGGCGCTCGCCCGCAACGTGCTGGCCCGGGACGAGCCCGACGCGGCCAAGGGGCTCGCGGCCTACGTGGCGGCGGCGGATGCCGCGCTAGCCGGCACGGACCTCGACGCCCTGATGGCGACCGGCCCGGTGCTGCCCGATCCGGCGGGCTTTGCCGACCACGCGGCCTGACCGAAGGCCGTTCTCGCGAAGGCCGTTCCCACACCGGGAGGGCTGTCCGAGGAAATCCCATTGAAAATCGAACGCGGGATCCACTCTCCCATGTGGGCTAGCGGATTCACACTTCTCCTTCGAGAGCTAACCCTTTGTAAATATGCGCGCTTTCCCCTCCCCCTTGTGGGGAGGGGTTATGGGGATCGAAGATCCCGCGTGGGGGTGGTGCAGGAGGCACCGCTGCGCTCTATCCGGCACCACCCCCACCTCCAGCTCCTCCCCACAAGCTTGAGCGATCTCGGGCAAGCCCGAGATCGCCTGGGGAGGAGAGGCGCGCGACCTTCACCGGGAGAAGCTCTCGAACCGAGAAGTGTGAACACGCTAGCCCATGTGGGAGAGGGGAGACGCACCACGTCTCTCGCCGGACAGTCCTGCACACCGCGGGAAGCCCTTGCACCGCGGCGCGCCGCGACGCATCTCCAGGCGAGCCGGGCCCGACCGCGCGAGCGCCCCTCCGGGCCGCTGCGCCCGTTTCCTCGCCCCCACTCCCAGGATCCGAGAAGGAGCCCTTGATGACCCCCGACAGCGTCGGCCCGTTCTCCCGCCCGATCCTGGTCGAGCGCACCCTGAAGACCGGCCAGCCCGTCACCGTCGAGGCCAACGAGGAGGAACGCGCCGCGCTCGCCCGCGATTTCGGTCTGCCGGGCATCGCGCGGCTCACCGGCACCTTCCGGCTCTCGGGCTCGCTGCACCGGCTCCAGGTCACCGGCACCGTCGAGGCGGCCGTCACCCAGACCTGCAGCGTCACCCTGGAGCCGTTCGACGGCACCGTGAGCGAGGAGGTCGACGTCGATTTCGCCGCCCCCGACGCCTTCGCGGGCACGCCGGCCGAGGATGCCGACATCCCCGACCCGATCGTCAACGGCCGCATCGACCTCGGCAGCCTCGCCGCCGAGTTCCTGGCGCTCGGCCTCGACCCGTACCCGCGAAAACCCGGCGTCGCCTTCGAGCCGCCGGCGGAGGACGAGGAGGAGAAACCCTTCGCGGCGCTCCAGGGCCTCAAGGGCCAGAAGCCTGGGCAAGAATCCGGGAACGACGGCTGAGGACGGCCGCACCACGAAAAGACTTCAGAATTCGTTTGCGGCTTGGGCCCGGGTCGCTATTTTCCGCCGCGCCGCGGACCCCCTGTTCGCGCGTCCCCGGTGGATCCGAGAGGCTGTTCGACACCCCCATGTCCCAGAGAGTGCGCATCTCGCTCGACGCGATGGGCGGCGATCACGGCCCCTCGACGGTCGTGCCCGGTGCGGGGCTCGCCCGCGAGCGCCACCCCGAGACGACCTTCCTGATGTTCGGCGACGAGGCGGTGCTCACTCCCCTGGTCGCGGCCGAGCCGCGCCTGAAGGGCGCCGTCGAGATCCGCCACACCACCGTGGCGGTCGCCATGGACGAGAAGCCGAGCCAGGCGGTGCGCTCCGGCCGCGGCAAGTCCTCGATGTGGAAGGCGATCCAGGCGGTGCGCGACGGCGAGGCCGAGGCCGCGGTCTCGGCCGGCAATACCGGCGCCCTGATGGCGATGTCGAAGATCTGCCTCAAGACGATGTCGCATATCGAGCGGCCCGCCATCGCCTGCCTGTGGCCGACCGTGCGGGGCGAGAGCGTGGTGCTCGATGTCGGCGCCACCATCGGCACCGATGCCAACCACCTCGTCGACATGGCGGTGATGGGCGCCGCGATGGCCCGCATCGTGTTCGACCTCGACCGGCCGACCGTGGGGCTCCTCAACGTCGGCACCGAGGAGATGAAGGGCAACGAGGCGGTCAAGGAGGCCGCCCGGATGCTGCGCGAATCCGACCTGACGGGACTGGCCTATCACGGCTTCGTCGAGGGCACCGATCTCGGCCGCGGCACCGTCGACGTGGTGGTGACGGAAGGGTTCACCGGCAACATCGCGCTCAAGACCGCCGAGGGCACGGCCAAGCAGATCGCCGCCTACCTCAAGGGCGCGATGGGCCGCACCCTGATGGCGAAGATCGGCTACCTGTTCGCCCGCGGCGCCTTCAACGCGCTGCGCGAGAAGATGAACCCGAGCCGGGCCAATGGCGGCGTGTTCCTCGGCCTCGAGGGCATCGTCATCAAGAGCCACGGCGCCGCCGATGCCGAGGGCTTCGCCGCCGCCATCGACCTTGCCTACGATATGGCCCGCCACGACCTGATGCGGACGATCCGGGAACGCCTCGACGCGACGCCGGCTCAGGCCTCGGCGTAAGGAGGACGCATCATGACCCGCCTTCGCTCGGTGGTGCGGGGCTGCGGCTCCTACCTGCCGCGGAACACCGTCACCAACGACGACCTCGCCGCCCGGGTCGACACCTCGGACGACTGGATCATCCAGCGCACCGGCATCCGCCAGCGCCACATCGCCGAAGCGGACGAGACCACCTCGGTGCTCGGTATCAAGGCGGCGGAGCGCGCCTTGCAGGATGCCGGGATCGACGCCTCGACGATCGACCTCGTGATCTGCGCGACCTCGACGCCGGACCACACCTTCCCATCGACCGCGACGCAGATCCAGGCCGGGCTCGGCATCCGGACGGGGGCCGCCTTCGACCTCCAGGCGGTCTGCGCCGGCTTCGTCTACGCGGTCGCCACCGCCGACAAGTTCCTGGTGACGGGCGCTGCCACCCGCGCCCTCGTCGTCGGTGCCGAGACCTTTTCGCGGTTGCTCGACTGGGAGGACCGCACCACCTGCGTGCTGTTCGGCGACGGCGCCGGCGCCCTGGTGCTGGAAGCCCAACCCGGCGAGGGCCATTCCGGCGACCGCGGCGTGCTGACGAGCCAGCTCCGGGCCGACGGCCGCCACCGGGAAAAGCTCTACGTCGATGGCGGGCCCGGCTCGACCGGCACCACCGGCAAGCTGCGCATGGTCGGCAAGGAGGTCTTCCGCTTCGCCGTCGGCTCGGTGACCGACGTGATCGCGCAAGCCTTCGAGGCCACCGGCACCACCGCCGACGACCTCGACTGGTTCGTGCCGCACCAGGCCAACCGGCGGATCATCGAGGCCTCGGCCGACAAGCTCGGCATCGCCCGCGAGAAGGTGGTGCTGACGGTCGACCGCCACGGCAACACCTCGGCGGCCTCGATTCCGCTGGCTCTCGACGCGGCCTGCCGGGACGGCCGGATCAAGCGAGGCGACCTCGTGATGATCGAGGCGATCGGCGGCGGCTTCACCTGGGGCAGTGCCCTGATCCGCTGGTAGGCGAGACGGGTAGACCCACAAAGTATCCGGGAACCCGCCCGACGCCCGGTTGACCCGGCGCGCATCGCCGATTAGCGTGCGCGATCATAGACATACGTTAGTTCGCGATTCAGCCGCCGGGGGAGCAGCACGATGGCAGGCAAGACGGTCACGCGGGCCGATCTGAGCGAGGCCGTCTACCAGCGGGTCGGCCTGTCGCGGACGGAATCCGCCGCCCTGGTGGAGACGGTCCTGTCGGAGATCTGCGGCTGCCTCTCTGCCGGCGAGACCGTGAAGCTGTCCTCCTTCGGCTCCTTCGTGGTGCGCGACAAGGGCAAGCGGGTCGGCCGCAACCCCAAGACCGGTGTCGAGGTGGCGATCGAGCCGCGCCGGGTGATGGTGTTCAAGCCCTCGAACGTGCTCAAGGCCCGGATCAACGGCGACGCCGCTCCGGACGAAGACGACAGTTGAGCCCGCCCGGGCACCGCGCGGGCTGATTCAGGATCGGGCCGATGACCGGGATGCCGATCGAGGACGAGGACGTCTCGGAGCCCGGCGGCGCCGACGCCTCCAGTCGCGCCCTTCTGCCTGAGAAAGAACCCGGTGCCTTCCGCACCATCAGCGAGGTCGCCGAGGACCTCGACCTGCCCCAGCACGTGCTGCGCTTCTGGGAGACGCGCTTCACGCAAGTGCGCCCGCTCAAGCGCGGCGGCAACCGGCGCTACTACCGCCCCGACGACGTCGACCTCCTGCGCGGCATCCGCCGCCTCCTTTATGGGCAGGGCTACACGATCCGCGGCGTCCAGCGGATCCTGCGCGAGCGCGGCATGCGCTTCGTCCAGGCCGTCGGCCGCGGCGAGCAGGTCGCCCCCGCCTTCGTCGAGTCCGACCACGAGCCGGAGCCCGAGACCGCCCCGCCGCCGCTGGGGCGGGCGGACCGGGCGAGCCTGAACGCCGTGCTCGATGAGTTGCGGGCGTGTCGGCGGCAGCTCGCCCAGGCACGGCAGGGGCATGCACGTCAAACGACGGACGGCTGATTCGGATCGGGCGGCGCAAAATATGCGTATCCGGCCGGAGAACCGTCGCCCCGGCACCGCGTTACGCGCACATGGCCGACCCTCGCCGCCACGCTTCCCCGACCACCGAACTGATCGCCCGGCTGATGCGCATCGTGCGCACCTGCCCGGAAGCGACGGCCGATGTGCTCGAATTGGTGCTGCTGGTGAGCCAAATCGAGGCGATTCCGGTGGTCGACCGCGATTATCGCGATGCGAAACGGGTGATCGCGCGGCTGCGCCAGCCGCTCTGGGACATGACGCCCGACCAGCGCCAGGTGCTGCGCCAGGCCGCCGACACGATCCGCGACGCCTGCCGCCTGCGCGAGAGCGATATCCCGACGGATGCGATCGGCGATGCCGGCGAGCGGGCGCGGATCGAGCGCGGGCTCGCCTCGGCCCTTGCGGGCGAGTTCACGCCGGCCCAGATCGCACGGGTGACCGGCGCCGCCCTGGCGGTGCTGCAAGCGGCGACGGGCGACGAACCCGGGGAGAGCTAGGATGATCGGCGACTATCCGGTCGAGGGGCGCGGCTACTGGATCTGGCTCGGCGGGGTGGCCCTGCTCGGGCTGTTCAACCTGTTCGTGATGCTGGTTCTGCACTGACGGATTTACGCGCCGGAAACACGCCCCCGGCCCTCGACGGCACCGGGCCCGCTCCCCACATGCGGCCGGCATCCCCTTGGAGAGCCTGAAGCCCCATGACCAGCAATTTCCGCCCGACCCTGGCGCTCGCCGTCCTGATGGCCGCCGGGCCCGTGCTGGCCGCCGGCCCCGCTTTCGCGCAGGCCGCCAAGGTGCGCGAGCATTCCGTCGCCTCCGGCAAGCAGGTCCGGCTCGTGATGGTGCCGAACCTGAAGAAGGATTGCTCGCTCGGGCCGCAGCCCGAATTGAAGGTGACGAGCCCGCCCAAGAACGGCGCCCTGATCCAGCGCGCCGGCAAGGTGAAGACCCCCGCCACCTATCGCTGCCCGAACGCCGACGCCAACGTCCAGGCCCTGTTCTACGAGAGCAAGGCGGGCTTCACCGGCACCGACGAGGTGACGGTGGAGATCAAGGGCACCGACGGCAACGTGAGCACCCAGACCATCAAGCTCACCGTCGGGCCCGCGGGCTCCAAGGAGGGCCCGAAGGACGCGCCGAAGGACGGCGCGAAGAAAGACACGACCGACCTGTGACGGCGGTCGACACGACGATCTGACCCGGGATCCGAAACGAAGCGGGAACGGCGGCCTCGCGGCCGGCGTTCCCCTAGCGTCTCGCGGAGCAGACGACGACGCTCCGAGGGGTGTGGAAAAACCGGAACAGGCGTGTCCTTTACGGCACAGGGCCGGTCGCGCACCGGCTTTGGCATTGGCGGATCTGCAACTTTCCCGGCCGCCGCGGCACGCGCCTTGCCCGCAGCCGGCCTGCATACAGGCTCCTGGCCGCCTCCGCATCCCTCCGAACGTCGCCGCGCTGCGACAAACATGGGGATATCGATTGCATCCGAGGCGGGACAGGATGATCCTGGCGATGTCGTGAGGGTCCGGAATGCCAATGCCGTCAGCGAGCGACCTCTTTCAAACTTTCGCGCGCAGCTACGAGTCCCGTCGGGACGCGGAGCTGTCCCTGTCCGAATATCTCGAAGCCTGCCGTGACAATCCCCTGATGTACGCGAGTGCGCCGGAGCGCATTCTCGACGCGATCGGCAAGCCCGAGTTCATCGACACGGCGCGGGACCCGCGCCTGGGCCGGATCTTCATGAACCGGACCATCCGCACCTATCCCGCCTTTTCCGAGTTCTACGGCATGGAGGAGACGATCGAGCGGATCGTCTCGTTCTTCCGCCATGCCGCCCAAGGTCTGGAGGAGCGCAAGCAGATCCTCTACCTGCTCGGGCCGGTCGGTGGCGGCAAGTCCTCCTTGGCCGAGCGGCTCAAGGCCCTGATGGAGGTGCATCCCATCTACGTGCTCAAGGCCGGCAACGAGATGAGCCCGGTCTTCGAGAGCCCGTTGGTGCTGTTCGACCCCGAGACGATGGGGCCGATGATCGAGGAGCGCTACGGCGTGCCGCGGCGGCGCCTGACCGGGCTGATGAGCCCGTGGTGCCTCAAGCGCCTCGACGAGTTCGGCGGCGACATCTCCAAGTTCAAGGTCGTCAAGGTCAACCCGTCGCGCCTGCGCCAGATCGGTATCGCCAAGACCGAGCCGGGCGACGAGAACAACCAGGACATCTCGTCCCTCGTCGGCAAGGTCGACATCCGCAAGCTCGAGACCCTGAGCCAGGCCGATCCCGACGCCTATTCCTATTCGGGCGGCCTCAACCGGGCGAACCAGGGCATCCTCGAATTCGTCGAGATGTTCAAGGCGCCGATCAAGATGCTGCACCCCCTGCTCACCGCGACGCAGGAGGGCAACTATGTCGGCACCGAGAATATCGGCGCGATCCCGTTCACCGGCATCATCCTCGCCCACTCGAACGAGGCCGAGTGGCAGAGCTTCAAGACCAACAAGAACAACGAAGCCTTCATCGACCGCATCTACGTCATCAAGGTGCCGTACTGCCTGCGGGTGACCGAGGAACAGCGGATCTACGAGAAGCTGGTCTCGGGTTCCGAGCTGGCCACCGCCCGCTGCGCCCCCGGCACGCTGGAGATGCTGGCCCGGTTCTCGGTGCTCTCGCGGCTGCGCGAGCACGCGAATTCCAACGTCTTCTCCAAGATGCGGGTCTATGACGGCGAGTCCCTGCGCGAGGTCGATCCCCGCGCCCGCTCGATGCAGGAATACAAGGACACCGCCGGCGTCGACGAGGGCATGGACGGGATCTCGACCCGCTTCGCCTTCAAGGTGATGGCCGCCACCTTCAACCACGACACCACCGAGGTCTCGGCCGACCCGGTCCACCTGATGTACGTCCTCGAACAGTCGCTGCGCCGCGAGCAGCTGCCGCCTGAGACCGAGAAGCGCTACCTCGAATTCATCAAGGGTGAGCTGGCGCCGCGCTACGCCGAGTTCATCGGCCACGAGATCCAGAAGGCCTACCTCGAATCGTACCACGATTACGGCCAGAACCTGTTCGACCGCTACATCGACTATGCGGACGCCTGGATCGAGGACCAGGACTTCAAGGATCCGGAGACCGGGCAGCTGCTCAACCGCGAACTCCTGAACCAGGAGCTCACCAAGATCGAGAAGCCGGCGGGCATCGCCAACCCGAAGGATTTCCGCAACGAGGTGGTGAAGTTCGCCCTGCGCTCGCGGGCCCAGCATGGCGGGCGCAACCCATCCTGGACCTCCTACGAGAAGATCCGCGAGGTGATCGAGCGGCGGATGTTCAGCCAGGTCGAGGAACTCCTGCCGGTGATCTCCTTCGGCTCGAAGAAGGACAGCGAGACCGAGAAGAAGCACGGCGAGTTCGTCGAGCGGATGAAGGACCGCGGCTATACCGAGCGCCAGGTCCGGCGCCTGGTCGAGTGGTACATGCGCGTCAAGCAAGCCGGCTGAACCGCGATCGAACCACCACGGCCCGCGGGATCGTCTTCCGCGGGCCTGCCACCCAAGGAGCGGTGGCGGGGACTATGCCCGATACGGTATGATGGCGTGATCGGAGAGCGCGAAGCGGATGCACATCATCGATCGACGCCTCAATCCCGGCGGCAAGAGCCTGGCGAACCGGCAGCGTTTCCTGCGCCGGGTCCGCGACGTGGCCCAGCGCGCCGTGCGCGAGGCGGCCCGGGACAAGGACATCAAGGATCTCGGCAAGGACGGCAACGTCACCGTTCCGGTCGACGGGGTGCGTGAGCCGAAATTCACCCGCAACCCCTCGACCGGGATCAACGACCACATCCTGCCGGGCAACAAGACCTATATCGAGGGTGACCTGATCGAGCGCCCGCCGGGCGGCGGCGGGGGAGGGGGCGGCAGCGGCGAGGGCAGCGACGGCGGGGCCGACGGCGAGGACACGTTCCGCTTCGTCCTCACCCGCGAGGAATTCCTGGAACTCTTCCTCGAGGATCTCGAACTGCCCGATCTCGCCAAGCGCCGCCTCGCGGTGGTCGAGACCGCCACGCTACGCCGGGCCGGCTACACGGTGTCGGGCTCGCCCGCCAACCTGGCGCTCGGGCGGACCCTGCGCAACTCGCTGTCGCGGCGCATCGCGCTGAAGCGGCCCAAATCCGTCGAGATGGAGGCCCTGGCAGACGAAATCCGGGAACTGGAGGAGAGCCAGCCCGACGCGGTGGTCCTCGACGAATTGAAGGCGGAGCTGGAGCGCCTGCGCACCCGCTCGCAGCGCATCCCTTACGTCGATCCGATCGACCTGCGCTACCGTCGCTTCGAGCCCTATCCGCGCCCGGTGGCCCAGGCGGTCATGTTCTGCCTGATGGACGTCTCGGGCTCGATGACCGAGCACATGAAGGACCTCGCCAAGCGGTTCTACATTCTGCTCCACATCTTCCTGACCCGGCGCTACAAGCACGTCGAGATCGTCTTCATCCGCCATACCGACCACGCCAAGGAGGTCGACGAGGAGACGTTCTTCGGCTCGCGCGAGACCGGCGGCACGCTGGTCTCCTCGGCTTTGGTCGAGATGAAGCGGATCATCGCCGAGCGCTACAATCCCGAGGACTGGAACATCTACGCGGCGCAAGCCTCGGATGGCGACAACGTATCGAGCGACGGCGCCACGTCGCAGGACCTCTTGCGCTCGGCGATCCTGCCGGCCTGCCAGTACTTCGCCTATCTCGAAGTCGGCGACGAGGGCGGGCCGCGGGCGGGCTTCGTCGAGCACCGCACCACCTTGTGGCGCACCTACGAGCCGGTCTCGAAGACCAATTCGGTGCTGGCCATGCGCAAGGTCAACCACCGCCGCGACATCTACCCGGTCTTCCGCGAGCTGTTCGCCCGCAACAAGGCCGGGCAGGAGGCCGCGTCACCGTGACGACGCGCGGTCCTTGAGTCCGCGCGATTCGAGTTCAGGATTCGCATCCCGCCGGGGGATGCGTCCAGGCACCGGGAGGTCCGACGCCCGATGAGTTCCGCCACCTTCGGCGCGCGGCCCGCCGGCCCGGCCGTGATCGCCAAGAACACCCCGCTCTTCACCGGCAACGACTGGGATTTCGACACCATCCGGCGCATCCACGACGCCTGCGAGGCGATCGCCGGACCCGAACTCGGCCTGAGCTGGTACCCGAACCAGATCGAGATCATCACCGCCGAGCAGATGCTGGACGCCTATGCGTCGATCGGCATGCCGTTGTTCTACAAGCACTGGTCGTTCGGTAAGCACTTCGCCCAGCACGAGGCCGGCTATCGCCGCGGCCTGATGGGGCTCGCCTACGAGATCGTCATCAACTCCGACCCGTGCATCTCCTACATCATGGAGGAGAACACGGCGACGATGCAGACTCTGGTCATCGCCCACGCCGCCTTCGGCCATAACCACTTCTTCAAGAACAACTACCTGTTCCGGCAATGGACGGATGCGGAAGGCATCCTCGACTACCTCGACTTCGCCAAGACCTTCATCACACGGTGCGAGGAGCGCTACGGCCACAATGCCGTCGAGGCCGTGCTGGACGCCGCCCACGCCCTGATGAACCAGGGCGTGCACCGCTATCCGCGCAAGAAGCGCCCCGACCTCTCCTCCGAGCAGCGCCGCGAGCGCGAGCGCCACGAGCACCAGGAGAGGATGTACAACGACCTCTGGCGCACCCTGCCGGCCAAGACCCAGTCCGGAAAGCCGGACCCGGGGGCCGAGCGGCGCCGGGCGCTCCTGGAACTGCCGCAGGAGAACATCCTCTACTTCCTGGAGAAGGCGGCGCCGCGGCTGCAGCCCTGGCAGCGCGAGATCCTGCGCATCGTCCGCCACGTGGCGCAGTATTTCTATCCGCAGCGCCAGACCAAGGTGATGAACGAGGGCTGCGCCACCTACAATCACTACCGGATCATGACCCGCCTGTCGGAGACCGGGCAGATCAACGAGGCGGCCTACCTCGAATTCCTGCAATCGCATACCAACGTGATCCGCCAGCCGACCTACGACGACCGGCATTACGGCGGCCACAACCCTTATGCCATCGGCTTTGCCATGATGACGGACATCGCCCGCATCTGCACCGAGCCGACCGAGGAGGACCGGGCCTGGTTCCCCGACATCGCCGGCAGCGGCGACGCGATGGAGGTCCTTCGCGATGTCTGGGCGAATTATCGCGACGAGAGCTTCATCGCCCAGTTCCTCAGCCCGAAGCTGATGCGCCAGCTGCGGCTGTTCCACGTCACCGACGATCCGGACAAGCCGGAACTCCGCGTCGAGGCGATCCACGACGAGCGCGGCTACCGGAAGTTGCGCCGGGCCTTCGCGCGGCAATACGACGTCGCCTGGCTCGATCCCGACATCGAGGTGGTGGATGTCGACCTGGAGGGCGACCGCAAGCTGATCCTGCACCACAAGGTGCTCAACCGGGTCCTGCTCAACAAGGACGACGCGATGCGGGTGCTCCAGCACCTCGCCGATTTGTGGGGCTACGACGTCCTGATGAAGGAGGTCGATACCACGACCGGGGCGGTGCTCAAGGAGCATACGGCCAGCGCGCGGCCGACCTTCTTCTGAAGAATCGTCCGTTCCGACCTCGACATGACGACCACCCCCCACGTCATCCCGGGTTCTCAGCTACGCCGAGCCGAGTAATGACGTAGAGGGTGACAGCAAGAACGGTGAATTCCACCCTCTGCGTCGAGGAACGGCCTCGGACCCTTCAGCTCCTCGCCTGCTCGCGCACGGTCCGGGCCGCCTCGACCCCGGTGCGGGCGATCAGCCCGGGCAGGTCGTCGGCGGCGATGCCCTTCGCCGCGAGGTCGGCCCGCAGCCGGTCGGCCAGGGCCTCGTCGGGTGTCCGGCCTGCCGGGGGAGGGGTCGCGCCCGCCTCGACCAGGCGCCTCTTGTAGGCCTCCGCCTCGCTGCCGGTAAGGTGCAGGCGTTCGCACATCCAGGCGGCCAGCATCTTGTTGCGCCGCGCGAGCGCCAGGAAGCGCAGTTCCTCGTCGAGGGCGAACAGAGCCTCGGCGGCCCTTTCCCGTTCGTCGAACAGCGTGGTCATGGGGTGATCTCCGCGGATGTGCTGCCCCCTGACGGAAAGTGGCATCGGCCGCCCGTGTGAACCAGGGTCTGCCCCATCACGAAGCCCGTGATCACGAGAGGAACGAAGGCGGCGACCGGTACGTTGCCGGGGCACATCGGTACCCCACGGGAGCATGACCATGGCCGACGACAAGAACCTCCGGGCGCTCTTCCTGCACCAGCTCAAGGACACCTACTTCGCCGAGAACGCGATCCTGAAGGCGCTGCCGAAGATGGCGAAGGCCGCCCGCTCCGAGGAGCTGCGGGGCGCCTTCGCCGTCCATGTCGAGGAGACCCGCGAACAGGTGAAGCGCCTCGATCAGGTGTTTCGGATCGTCGGCGAGAAGCCCGAGGGCGTCACCTGCAAGGCGATCCAGGGCATCATCGCCGAGGGCGAGGAGGTGATGCAGGAATTCGCCGGCAGCGAGGCGCTCGATGCCGGCCTGATCGCCGCCGCGCAGGCCGTGGAGCATTACGAGATCACCCGCTACGGCACCCTTCTGGCCTGGGCCAAGCAGTTGGGGCTCGGCGAGGCCGAGAGCCTGATCAAGGAGACCTTGGTCGAGGAGGAGAACACCGACGAGCTCCTGTCCGAGCTCGCCGAGGAGGCGGTCAACCCGGCCGCCGCGTAACCGCTCAAGGCTCCCATGCGTTCTCCGGTGGGGGGTGACGCCATGCCGGAGATCGCCGGGATCCTCGAGACGGTCCTCTACGTCGACGACCTCGCGCGGGCGGCCGCGTTCTGGGGCGGGCCGATGGGCCTGCCCTGCCTCCACGAGGACCATCGGATGCGGGCCTACGACGTCGCCGGGCGCGGCGTCCTGCTGCTGTTTCCCCGCGGCGGCTCGCTGCACGCAATTCCGACGCCCGGCGGGACCATTCCGCCGCATGACGGATCGGGCCCGCTGCATCTCGCCCTGGCGATCCCGGCCGATGCGCTGGAGGAATGGGAGCGGCACCTCGCGGCACACGGCATCGCCATCGAGGGCCGCACGACCTGGCCGCGCGGCGGCGTCAGCCTGTACTTTCGCGATCCCGACGGTCACCTGGTGGAACTGGCGACGCCGGGATTGTGGAAGGGCTATTGATCCGTCCCCTTCGCCGTCCAGTGCTGCCCGTCATAGGCGAAACGCTCCGGCTGGCAGGCGAGGGCCGAGAGGCCGGCGAGCGCCGGGTCGGCGATGGTGATGACGCAGGTCGGAATCTGCGTCATCCGGTCGGCGAAGGGCGGCTTGTGCTCGAAGGCCTGCCGGAAGGCGCCCTCGTTCAGCACGTCGAGGATCCGAGGCACGATGCCGCCGCCGATATAGACCCCGCCGGTCGCCAGGAAGGTGAGGGCGAGGTCGCCGCAGAGCCGCCCGAGCAGCTTGGAAAACACCCGCAACGTGCGCTGTGCCGCCGGATCCTCGCCCGACATTCCGCGCTCGGTGATGTCCTTCGGGTCCAGCTCAGCCCCGCCGAGCCCGGCATGGAGCCGGGTGAGGCCGGGGCCGGAGAGGAGCGATTCGACGGTGATGCGGCCCTCGATCCGGGAGAGATGCGGCCAGAACGCGAACTCCTCCGCGTCGCTCGGCCCGAAATCGGTGTGGCCGGCCTCGGTCGACACGATGGCGAGTTGCTTGCCGTAGGGCACGAGGCCGGCGGCGCCGAAGCCGGTGCCGGGGCCGAGCACCAGGCGGGCGCCGCCGTCGGGGCAGAGGGTCGGGCCGATCTGCTCGAGGATCGAGCGGTCGCGCCCGGCCGGGTCGAGATCGGCGGCGCCGGCCGCGACCGGCACGTAGTCGTTGACGATCCGGCAACTCGCGAGGCCGAAATCGCGGCCGATCCGCTCGCCCTCGATCACCCAATGGGCGTTGGTGAGATGCACCGCCGGCCCGTCGACCCGGGCCGCCACCGCCAGGATGGCCGAGCGGGGCGGGGCAACCTTGCTTTTCGCCAGGGCATCGCGGATCGCCGCGCTCGGATCGGGATAGGCGGCGGTCTTCTCGTGGGCGAGGACGACCGGCGCGGCCCCCGGCGTCTCCTGCACGGCAAAGCGCGCATTGGTGCCACCGATATCGCCGAACAGGACCGGGAACTCGAACATGGCCGCCGCCTCGCCTCCGGAGCACTCACGGCTTCCGGTTATAGCGCCGCGGCGGCCCCGGTCGACGGGTTCACTCGCCTTCCATGCGGCCGACCTGCTTCATCGCCTGCTTCAGGGCGAGCAGGCGCCGGTCGCGGTCGCGAAAAAGCTCGGCCGGGTCGCGCCCGCCCCAGTCGAAGAAGCCCTTGCCCGCCATCACGCCGGTGCGCCCCTGCGCCACCAGTTCGTCGACCGCGTCCGAGCGGGTGCGCGCCGGCGGCGGGCTGTAGCTGGCATTGGCGAGCGCGTGGCGCAGCAATTCGATGCCGGTGAAATCCGCCTTGGCGAGGTGGCCGAGGATCGGGATGCGCAAGGCCAGCCCGTGGATGATGGCGTCGTCGATCTCGCGAGCCGAGGCCACGCCCTCGTCGAGGAGGTGATAGACCTCTGCCGAGATCGCGGACTGGATCCGGTTGGCGACGTAGCCCGGGATGAAGCGCTTGAGCACGATCGGCACCTGGCCGAGGCCCAGCACCAGCTGGCGCGCCTCCTCGATCACCGCCGGATCGGTGTGGGGTCCCGGCACCACGTCGACGAGGTCGACGATGTAGGGCGGGGTGTACCAGTGCATCACCAGGGCGTTCCGCTGCCGGCCCTCCGGGATCAGCGGGAAGACGTCGAGGTAGCTGGTGTTGCTGGCGATCCGGGTGTCCGGCGCGCAGAGCCGGTCGAGCTCGGCGAACAGGGTACGCTTGGCCTCGGGATTCTCGGTGATCGCCTCGATGACGAGGCTCGCGCCCGCGACGGTTGCGGCGAGATCGGGTTCGAGGCGGATGGCTTGCGCGGCGCGTTCCGGCGTCCAGTCGGCCGAGACGGCGCCGGCCTCGCGCAGGGTGTCGAGGGCCGAGGCGATCAGGCCCGGCACCCGCTCCAGGGTCTCCGGCCGGCTGTCGGTCAGCCGCACCCGGTGCCCGCCCAGCGCCAGCACGAGGGCGATGCCGTGCCCCATCAAGCCGGCCCCGATGACCGCGATCTCGCTCATGGTATCCTCCCGTATGGATTGTCTGTCGTGGCTTCGAGCGATTCGCGGCAACTCTATTGCCCCACCCGCGCCCTCATCCTGAGGTGCTGCCGCTTGCGGCAGCCTCGAAGGAGGGCTCCAGAAGCCTCTGTGGTCCCTGGAGCCCTCCTTCGAGGTCGGTCCATCTCCGATAGACTGACACCTCAGGATGAGGTGAGAGGATGGGAGGAGCCCTTCGATCTCGCTCACACCGTGGCGATCGGCGTCGTCGGCGAGCCGACCGCTCCCGGCAGCCGCAGGGGCGGCGCCGTGAGGAGGAAGCGGAAGCGGCCATTCGCCCGCAGCCAGGTCGCGAGCGGGGTGAGGTGCCACAATTCGCCGAGATTGACCCCGAGCCGGAACAGGCAATGCTCGTGGAGAGGCAGGGTCGCGCAGCAGCCGTCCCCCGGTAGAGCCGGATGGACCTCGACGGCGTAGTTGTCGGCGATCAGCGCGCAGAGCCCCGAATCGGTGATCCAGTTCAGGAGCTTGCGGTCGCGTCCGTCGAGGCCGGCGCAGAGGTCGTGGACGACGGCCGGATCGGGATTGCGGTTCATGCCGAGCAGCCGTTCGGCAAAGCCCGTATGCAGGCAGACCATGTCGCCGGGCTCGACCACGACCCCGTCGGCGTCGAGGATGCGGCGGAGTTGATTGTAGCCGACCGCCACCCGCGCATCGCCGAGATGGGCGTGGAGATCGATCAGCACGCCCCGGCCCTGCATGCCGCGCTCGGCCAGCCGCTCGATGCCGAGCGCCTGGGCGCGGGAGGGGGCGCCCGCCTCCTCCGCCGTCGCCGGTCCGGTGATGTCCGAGCCGGCCCGGAAGCCGTTATAGTAGACCGGGCGCGGGGTGCCGTCGCCCTCGACGTCGAACAGCGAGCCGACATGGGCGAGGCTGTCCCACTGCGTCGAGTATTGCAGGTGCAGCACCGCGAGATCGTCGCTGATGACGTCGGTGGCGTCCGGCACCTCCTCGCAGACCGGAAAATTCATGTTCGGCCGTCCGCTCGCCCGCACCGTCGGGCGGATTTGCGGTGCGTGGCGGCGGGGGTTCAGCACGTTGCCGCCCGGGAAGTCGAGGGGCAGGCTGAGGCAGAAGGTCAGGCCCTCCCGCACCTCGGCCGCGCCCTGGCGCACCTTCTCGGGGGTCAGCAGGTTGAGCCGGCCGAGCTCGTCGTCGGGGCCGAAATCGCCCCAGGTCGAGCCCTCCGGGCGGCGGCGCCAGCGCAGGGTCATGAATGTAGCCCTCGCCGCTGGCGCTGCGAGGGCGGTCCGCCGCCCGCGCGGCGGCGCGCTGTCGCGCTCGCCGATGGCCGGGGGCCGTTCGATTGCAGTGTTCCGGCCATCGGGGTCATTTCTTCACCAGGGGACAGCGGGAGGCGGACAAGGGCTGGAAGGCCTGTTCGCCCGGAATCGTGGCGACGCGCTTGTAGAGGTCCCACGGCCCCTTCGATTCTTCGGGCTTCTTGACCTCGAAAAGATACATGTCGTGGATCATGCGGCCGTCCTCCCGGATGCGCCCGCCCCGGGCGTAGAAGTCGTCGACCGGCATCTCGCGCATCGCCTGCATCACCGGCGCGGTCTCGTCGGTGCCGGCCTTCCGGACCGCCTTCAGGTAGTGCATCACCGTCGAGTAGACGCCGGCCTGGGACATGTTCGGCATCTTGCCGACCCGCTCGAAATACCGCTTCGACCAGGCCCGGGTCTCGTCGTCGAGATCCCAGTAGAAGCCCTCGGTGAGGAGCATACCCTGCGTTGCCTTCAGCCCCAGGCTGTGCACGTCGCTGATATAGACCAGCAACCCTGCGAGCTTCTGCCCGCCTTGCGTCAGGCCGAACTCGGCGGCCTGCTTGATCGCGTTGGTGGTGTCGGCGCCAGCATTGGCGAGCCCGACCACCTTGGCGCCCGAACCTTGCGCCTGGAGCAGGAAGGACGAGAAATCGGCGTTGTTGAGCGGGGCCCGCACGCTGCCCAGCACCTTGCCGCCATTCGCCTTCACCACGGCGCTCGCGTCGCGCTCGAGGTCCTGGCCGAAGGCGTAGTCGGCGGTAACGAAGAACCACGAATCGCCGCCCGCCTTGACGGTGGCAAGCGCGGTGGAATGGGCCAGCGCGTAGGTGTCGTAGGCCCAGTGGACCGAGACCGGGGAACAGGCCTCGTTGGTGAGCCGCACCGAGCCGGGACCGTTGAACACGATCACCTTGTTCTTCGCCTTGGCGATGTCGGCGGCGGCGAGCGCGGTGGCGGAGGCGGCGATGTCCAGGATCGCGTCGACGCCGCCGGTATCGAACCAGGCCCGGGCGGTGGCCGCCGCGATGTCCGGCTTGTTCTGGTGGTCGGCGACCACGACCTCGATCGCGGCGCCCAGCACCGTGCCTCCGAAATCCTCCACCGCCATGCGGGCCGCCGCGGCGCTGCCGGGCCCGGTCACGTCGGCATAGGGCCCCGACATGTCGAGCAGGAAGCCGAGGCGCACGACACCGTCGGAGATCCTGGCCGAGATGCCTGCGGGGGTCTTCGGGGGATTGCCGGCAGGCGCCTGCTGCGCGCAGGCCGCCCCCTGCCACACCACGGCCAGAGCCGCCGCCAGAAGCGTTGTCCTCACCCGGTCCGTCCTTCGTCGAAGACGTTCGTTCGTGCGGTACGCCGTCGAGGGCGCCCGGGTGCATGGTCCGGACAAGGGGGCCCGGTTGTCAACTGCGGAGGAAGCGGCCGGTGCTGAAAAACCGGTATGGCCCCGATGCCGTCAGGCCGCCGGCCCGGCTCCCTCCGCAGCCCCGAGCCAGGGCTGGGCGTTCACCATCCCGACCCGCCAGCCCGCCCCGTCCGGGCCGGCATAATGGTCGAGGCGGGTGAGCGAGCAATTGTCGATCGCGAAGGCGAGGCCGCCCTGGGCCCCGAGATTCAGCGCGAGCGCGATCGCCGCCCGGATCGTGCCGCCATGGGCCACCGCCACGATGTCGCTGCCGCGATGCTCGGCGGTGAGCTCGGCGATGGCCGCGTTCACCCGCGCGCACAGCTCCGAAAAGCTCTCGCCCCCCGGCGGGCGCTCGTCGGCGGGGGCGAACCAGTAGCTCGCGGCTTCAGGCTGGCGCTCGGCGAAGAAGCGCGTCCGGTCCTGGCCCTGCCACTCGCCGAGATTCTGTTCGGCCAGGGCCGGCAGGGCCGTCAGGCGGGGGACATTGCCGTCCACCGTGAAGTCGCCGGCCTGCCACAGGGCCTCGGCGGTCTGGCGGGTGCGGCCGAGATGGCTCGCGACCCAGACCGCGCCGCGGGGCAGGACCGGAGCGAGGCCGGAGAAGACGTGGGCGTCGCTGCAATCGCACGCGATGTCGCTGCCGCCGTAGATGCGGCCGCCATCGCTCCGTACGGGGGCGTGACGCACCCACCACCAGCGGGTGCGGACGAAGGAGGTGGGGGTCGAAGCGCTCATGCTCCGTCATAGCGCGAATTGCCACGCCGGCGAACACTCCCCATAGCTGCGGCACCCGAGACGGAGCGAACGGATGGACGAGGCGGAGAACGGCATGATCTACGGCGCGGACATCCCGTTCGCCCGGCTCTGCGGCATCGAGGCGCTCGCCGTCGTCGAGGGGCGCACGCGGCTGCGACTGGAACTGGGACCGCAGCACGGCAACAACCTCGGCATCGCCCATGGCGGCATCCTCTGCACCCTCCTCGACATCGCGATGGGCACGGTGGCCCGGCTCACCGCCGGCCGGCCGGTGGTGACCCTCGACATGCAGACCCGCTTCCTCTCGCCCGGGAACGGGGTGCTCGTGGCCGAGGGGCGGGTGACGCGGGCCGGCCAATCGATCCTGTTCTGCGATGCCGAGATCCGCGACGAAGCCGGGCGGGTGGTGGCGACCGCCACGGGGGTGTTCAAGCCGGTCGGCGCCAAGGGGTAGGCGGAGTCTCGGCATCGGCCGCAGATGTTTCTCGGATGTTGCGGGTTCCCCTGGCGGCGCCGGGAGCCATGTTCGCGGGCACAGGTCGGTTTGCGAGCCGGAAGGGCCTCGATGACGCGTTCCCTCAGCCCCCGCACCGCCCCCGGCGGCGTGATCGAAACCGACGTGTCGGCCCGGCTCGACCGGCTGCCCTGGGGCCGGTTCCACACGCTGGTGGTGCTGGCGCTCGGCATCACCTGGGTGCTCGACGGGCTCGAGGTGACGCTGGCGGGCGCGCTCGCCGGTGCACTGAAGGCGAGCCCGACGCTCCGGTTCTCCAATGCCGAGATCGGGCTCGCCACCTCGAGCTACCTCGCCGGCGCGGTGCTCGGTGCCGTCGGATTCGGGTGGCTGACCGACCGGCTCGGGCGGAAAAAACTCTTCTTCATCACGCTCGCGGTCTACCTCGCGGCCACCGCCGCCACCGGCCTGTCCTGGAACCTGTGGAGCTTCTGCGTCTTCCGCTTCCTCACCGGCGCCGGCATCGGCGGCGAGTACACGGCGATCAACTCGACCATTCAGGAACTGATCCCGGCCCGCGCCCGCGGCTGGACCGACCTCGTCATCAACGGCAGCTTCTGGCTCGGCGCGGTGCTCGGCGCCGGCACCTCGCTGGTCGTGCTCGACCCCGCCCTGTTCGGGCCGGATCTCGGCTGGCGCGTCGCCTTCGGGCTCGGCGCGTTCCTCGGGCTCGTCATCCTGTTCTTGCGCACCTGGATCCCCGAGAGCCCGCGCTGGCTGATGACCCATGGCCGGCACGAGGAGGCCGAGGCGCTGGTCGCCGGGATCGAAGCGCGCTTCCGCAAGGAGGGCCACGTCCTGAGCGACGGCCCGTTCCCGAAGGCGCGGCTGCGCCAGCGCAGCCACACGCCGCTCTCGGAGGTGGTGTCCGCGCTCAAGGCCTACCGGCAGCGGGCGGGGGTGGGGCTCGCGCTGATGTCCGCCCAGGCCTTCTTCTACAACGCGATCTTCTTCACCTACGCGCTGATCCTGATCGACTTCTACAAAGTGCCGGCGGACGGGGTCGGCTGGTACATCCTGCCCTTCGCCGCCGGCAACTTCCTGGGGCCGGTGCTGCTCGGCCGTCTGTTCGACACGCTCGGCCGCAAACCCATGATCGCCTTCACCTACGGGATGTCGGGCGTGCTGCTGGCCTTGAGCGGCTGGGCGTTCCAGCAGGAGATCGTCACCGCGACGACCCTGACCTTATGCTGGATGGCGGTGTTCTTCTTCGCGTCGGCTGCGGCGAGTTCGGCCTATCTCACGGTGAGCGAGGTGTTTCCCCTCGAGATCCGGGCGCTCGCCATCGCGCTGTTCTACGCGGTCGGCACCTCGGTCGGGGCGGTCGGGCCGGCCCTGTTCGGGGTGCTGATCGAGGGCCATTCGCGCAACGCCATCTTCGGCGGCTACCTGCTGGCATCCGTGCTGATGATCGCCGCCGGGGTGGTGGCGGGAATCTGGGGCGTGGCGGCGGAGCGGAAGTCCCTGGAGGATGTGGCGCGGCCGTTGGCGGCGGAGGAGTAGGCGCGCAGACCGAACACGCAGGGGACGGCTCAAGCTCGGCCGTTCCGGCACGAGAGACGCGTTACGATCGCGGCTCTCGTTGAGCTTGCCCAGATCTTTGATTGTGCCGCATTTTCTTCGACGAACCGGTATCCGCTTCGTCGGACGATGCTCTATTCTCATCAGGAAGTTGCACTGGCGCCGCGTGACGGAAGCGGGCACTGTCGTCACTTGCCCATCAGACGGCGCGATCGGCAGTTGAAGTAAGGCAGTCATTGCAAAAAATTATACGCAACCGGGAGGAAACGTCATGCCGGCTCCGACCACGCAGAATTTCTTCGACGCCTCGAACTGGGTCTACGGCTATAGCGACAGCAACGCGCTGCCGCCGATCCCGGTCGGCTTGACGCCGTTCTATTACAAGACCGATCAGTTCGATTCCGGCCTGCTTCCGAGCGGGTTTCACGGCGCGGCCTTCCTCATTCCCGGCGTCCCGCCGCAGGTGATCATCGCCTTCGAGGGCACCGACGTCTCGGGCCTCGACACGAGGCCCGACTTCCTGCTGGCGCAGCTCGAAGCGGATGTGAGCCTCTTCGTCGGGGTCGTCCCGCAGGCCTTGCGCGACGCGGCGGCCTTCACCCAGGAGGTGCTCGCCGCGGCGAACGCGCAAGGCATCCAGGCCGGCCAGGTCCACCTCACCGGCCATTCCCTCGGGGCCGCTGCGGCGTCCTACGCCTCGACGCGCACGGGCCTCGACGGGACGACCTTCGCGGCGCCGGGGCTTCCCTCCAACGCGGTCCCGTTCGGCGGCGCCGGCACCCTGACCAACTACGTCGATTACGGCGATCCCGTCGGGAATTACAGCGCCACCCCCAACAACATCGAGGACGGATTCCTCTATTCCAACGCGATCCGGCGCGTCGGCGATCCGCGCTACATCGGGGACATCCTGGATTCCGGGCTCCTCGCCGCCGCCGCGGCGTCGGCGGCGCCGGGCAATCCCGATCCGGTGCGCGCCGCCGGTCTCGTCGGGCTCGGGGCCCTGGCGGCGGAGTATCATCCTCTCACGAATTACGGCGAGGACCTGAACCTCCTCCTCACCGATACGCCCGTGCTGGCCGATGGCAGCCGGATCGTCTCCGGCAAGGACTACGCCCAGTTCTACGGCGACATCATCGACCGGAATTTCCTGGTCGGCGATGCGTTCTACGCCATCCACAATCCCGACGTGCGCGAAGCGGGCATCGATGCGGAGCGGCATTACGACCAGTACGGCTGGCGCGAGGGCCGCGACCCCGACGCCTTCTTCTCCACCACCGGCTACCTCGCCGCCAATCCGGACGTCCGCGCGGCGAACGTCAACCCGCTGCAGCATTTCGACCAGTATGGCTGGCGGGAGGGGCGTGATCCGTCGGCGGAGTTCGACACCGGCCTCTATCTCAAGAACAACCCGGACGTCGCCGCGGCCGGGATCGATCCTCTCGCCCATTACCTGCAATACGGCCGGGCCGAGGGCCGGGAGATCGACGCCGCCATCGGCCCGGCCGCCTCGTTCACCCACGGGTCGTTCGACGCCGAATATTATCTCCTCGCCTATGACGACGTGGCGGCGGCGGCCCTGCGCAGCGGCGGCGATACGCTCGACTACGCCTACCGGCATTACGAGCAGTATGGCTGGCGCGAGGGGCGCGATCCGAACGCGCTCTTCGACACCAAGGGCTACCTCGCCGCCTACGGGGACGTGAAGGCGGCCGGGATCGACCCGCTGATGCACTACGACGTTTACGGCTGGAAGGAGGGCCGCGACCCGTCGAAGGGATTCGATACGACGGAATACCTCGCGGCCTACGGCGACGTCGCCCAGGCGCGTATCGATCCGCTGACCCATTACCTGCAATACGGCGCCCTCGAAGGGCGCTCGACCTTCGGGGATGGCACGTTCGGCGCCGGCGCCACCGGCTGAACGGACCGGCTCCGTCCCCCCGCGGCGGGGGGCGGCGCTACCGCAACAGATCTCCGACTCCCGCCCAGATCCCCGCCGCCACCTCGCCCGCCGGCACCGCCCGCGCCAGCCCCGCCGCCTGCCCGGCCCAGGCCTGCATCCGGCCGATGTCGCCCGCCTTCACCGCCGCCTCGCGCATGCCCTGCGTCAGGCCGCGCTGGACCGGGTAGGGGGCGGGCGCCGGGGCATCCGGCTCTGCCGCCGCCGCGACGTAGTCCGTCGCGAGGCTGCGGCCGGTGCGGCCGCTGAAGGCGCGGGTGAGCCGCGTGTCCTCGGGGCGGGCGCGGCCGAGGGCGTGGCTCCAAGCGGCGGGGATCCCTGCCTCGGGGCAGCGCAGGAAACCGGTGCCGACCTGGACGGCGCTGGCGCCGAGGAGCATGGCCGCCGCGGCCCCGCGGGCATCGACGATGCCGCCGGTGGCGACGACCGGGATCCTCACCGCATCGACCACCGCCGGCAGCAAGGCCATCAGGCCGACCGCGCGAGCCTCGGCCTGCCCGGCCAGGAAGCTCCCGCGATGGCCGCCGGCCTCGGCGCCCTGGGCCACCAGTGCGTCGGCGCCGGCTGCCTCGGCGGCCAAAGCCTCCGCCACCGTCGTGACGGTGGCCCACCAGGCGATCCCGCGCGCTTTCAGCCGCGCCACGACATCCGGCGGGTAGAGCCCCATGATCGAGGAGACGATGCGGGGCCTGGCCTCGATCACCGCCGCGCACTGGGCCGCGAAATCGGGCGGCGCGGCGTCGCCGGCCTCCGGCGGCACCGCCGGGCCGAACCGGCCGAGGAAGGTGCGCAAGGCCGCCTCGTGGTCGGGGTCGCGGGCGGGGGCGGGATCGGGAATCCACAGGTTGATCTGGAACGGGCCGGCCTCCCGCACCGCATCGGCCCAGGCCAGGATCGCCGCGGGCTGCATCAGAAGCGCCCCGCAGGCCCCGAGCCCGCCGGCCCGCATCACCGCGACCGAGAGCGCCGGCGGGCAGGCCCCGGCCATCGGGGCGAGGAGGAGCGGCCGGCGCAGGCCGTAGGCGGCGGCGAAGGCGTCCGCGCGGGCAAGCGCAGGGTGGCGGGCGGACAGGGTGGCCGACATTGCGGGGCTCCGACCTGAAAACACTCTCCGGCCGCATCGGACACCGGGCGTCCCCCGGCCGCAAGCGTCCACCGCACGGGTGCCACGCGGGCGACGCAGCGTCCGCCGATTGACTTCGCACCCGCACAACGCCATATGGCGGATTGCAGCGTCAGCGGCCGATCGCGGTCCGCTCGAGAGGGCTGCGTGACGGATTTCGCCGCGGCACCTGCGCGGCAGGCCCGGCCCTCTCTTAATCGCTCGTCCCTCGGATCGCCCCATCACGCGGGTGGTCTCCTGACATCGGATCGCGATGAAGGCCGCGCCTTGCGCGCGCCTTGCGGCGATCCCGCTGCCAAATACCAAGAAGATTCACTTGACCCAGTTCACCGATTTCGGCCTCGCGGCGCCGATCCTGAAGGCGCTCGCCCAGGCCGGCTATGTCACGCCGACCCCGATCCAGGCCCAGGCGATCCCGCCGGCCATGCAGGGCAAGGACCTGTGCGGCATCGCGCAGACCGGCACCGGCAAGACCGCCTCCTTCGCGCTGCCGATCCTGCACCGTCTCGCCAGCGAGAGCCCGTCCAAGCCCGCGCCGCGCCGCGGCTGCCGCGTGCTGGTGCTCGCGCCCACCCGCGAGCTCGCCAGCCAGATCGCCGACAGCTTCAACGAGTACGGCCAGTTCCTGAAGCTCACCACCACGGTGGTGTTCGGCGGCGTCACGATCGGCCGCCAGGAGCGGGCGCTCGCGGGCGGCGTCGACGTGCTGGTCGCTACCCCGGGCCGGCTGCTCGACCTGATCGACCGCCGCTCGCTCACCCTCGACGGCGTCGAGTACCTCGTCCTCGACGAGGCCGACCAGATGCTCGATCTCGGCTTCATCCACGCCCTCAAGCGGATCGTGAAGCTGCTGCCGGCCCAGCGCCAGAGCCTGTTCTTCTCGGCCACCATGCCGAAGAACATCGCCGGCCTCGCCGACCAGTACCTGAAGAACCCGGTCCAGGTCGCGGTGACCCCGGTCGCCACCACCGCCGAGCGGGTCGACCAGAAGGTCGTCTTCGTGCCGACGGGCTCGAAGCAGTCGCTGCTCGCCACCATCCTGCGCGACGAGGCGATCGACCGGGTGCTGGTCTTCACCCGCACCAAGCACGGCGCCGACCGCGTGGTGCGCGGCCTGGAGCGCGACGGCATCGGTTCGGCGGCGATCCACGGCAACAAGTCGCAGCCGCAGCGCGAGCGGGCGCTCGCCGCCTTCCGCGCCGGCACCTGCCGGGTGCTGGTGGCGACCGACATCGCCGCCCGCGGCATCGACGTCGACGGCGTGTCCCACGTCGTCAACTTCGACCTGCCGAACGTGCCGGAGGCCTACGTTCACCGCATCGGCCGCACCGCACGGGCCGGCAAGGACGGTCTGGCGATCTCGTTCTGCAACGACGAGGAGCGCGCCTACCTTCGCGACATCGAGCGCCTGACCCGCCAGAAGGTGCCGGTGATGGCAATCCCCGAGGGCTTCGTGCCCCCGAGCCGCGAGGAGGCGGCGCAAGCGGTGGCCGAGGCCGAGCGCGACCGTCGCCAGCCCGGCTCGGGTCCGCGCGGCCAGCGCCCCGGCGGCGGTCGCCAGGGCCAGCAGCCCGGCGGCCAACGCCAGGGCCGCCCCGGCGGTGGCCAGGGTCAGCCGCGTCACGGCGCCGGCCGGCCGCAGGAGCACCGCGAGCCGCGCGCGCATGAGGGTCGCGGCGGGCAGGATACCCGCGGCGGGCAGCATGAGGGCCGTCAGGGTCGTCCGCAGGGCCAGGGCCGTCCTCAGGGCGGCCAGCGCGCCGACGGCAACCGCCAGCAGCGCCCGGCGGGCGGGGCCAACCGCGACGGCCGCTCGATCGGCTGGCTCGACCGCGCCCCGCGCTGATCGGCCCGATCCGCGTTGAAGACTTCGAGGCCCGCGCTTCTGGACAGGAGCGCGGGCTTCTCGCGTTCGGGGGTTACTTCAGCGCGGTGCGATCCGCCAGCGGATCGTCACGCCGGCGGAGAACGTCACGACCGCCGGCGGGATGATCTGGGCGACGCGTGAGCGCGGCATGTCGGCGTAGCCGTCCGGCGGCGAGGCTTCGCCGTCGGTGATCTCCGTGATCTCCACCAGCTTCAGGTCCGCGGCCTCGGCGTAGATACGCGCCTGCTCGCGGGCATCGAGCACGGCGGCGCGCCGTGCCTCGTTGAGGGCCTGGCGCTCCGAGGCGACCGCGTAGGTGACCTTGCGGACCTCGACGATTCCGCTCGCCGCCAGCCGGTTGACCGCGTCGTCGACGCTTCCGACGGATGGGACGGTCAGGGTCATTTCCGTGATGGCGGTGAACGGTTGATCCGGCGGCTTCGGGTTCGGGTTGTCGGCCGTGCGGTACGGCTCGGATGCCCGGTTCAGGCGAAAGACGCTTTTCTCCACCGTCACGCCGGCGGTCTCGAGCGACTTGAGATTCTCCTGCGTGCGCCGGGTCGGTTCTCGATGCGCGTCCACCGCGCCGTCGAGGGTCTTTCCCCGGGTGACGATCGCGATGTCGACCCGCGCGAGATCCGGCTTGCCGGCGAACTGGCCCGTCCCGCGGACGGAGAGGACGTTGCCCCGTCGCGGCGCCTCTGACGCATCCTGAGCGGAGGCCGGCACGATCATGACCATCAGCAACGGCAGCACGGTGAATCGCATGGGGACCGATCTCCGCCGGGACAGCGACCCGTCGCGCCCGGCCGGAGACAGGGACGTCCGACATGACGGCGGGATGATGACGGCTCCTCAGGCCCTCGCACGCCCTCCTGCCTCTCGGCGTTGTCGTCCATCCGCACGGCCCCATCTGTTGCCGTGACACATCATGGCAGGAGACCGGCGATGCGCTTCGAACTCTATCGCGACGGCAAGGGCGAGTGGCGCTGGCGCCTGCGGGCCGAGAACGGCGAGGTGGTGGCCGATTCGGGCGAGGGCTATGTCCGCCGCGAGGATTGCGAGCACGGCATCGCGCTCGTGAAGGGCGCGACCAACGCCCGGGTCGTCGACATGACGCTCAAGATGGCCTGACGGCGGCAGCCGACTTCATGCCGCCTCGGACCCGAGCGTCCGGATGTCGGCACCAGCTGCGAGCGCTACCGACGCGTCGAGGATTTCCAGGGCGACGAGCCGGCCGTCCGCGTCGAAGTCGAGGATAAGGCCGGGCCTGACCTCCTCGCTCTCGACGACCTGTGCGTCGGCGAAACGCACGTAAAGAGCGTCGGCTTCGTCGTCATACCGCAGTTTCACGTCACTCGCCTCCGCCGGTCCAGGAACGTCGTCACAACGATGCAGCCCTCGGGCACTGGTCTGTATACCACGCAAAGGATGCGACCGCCGCATTCTGGAATCGCCGCGAAGGCCTGGAGAAGGGTCGGGTCCCTTACATCCGACTCGATCTGGTCGGGCTGACGGACCGTTCGTTCGACCCACTCGGAATCCAAACTCCGTTCCCCCATCACCGTTCGGGCATGGGCCGTGTACGTGAATTGCATCTGCCGATCGTCTCCTGGCGGGACAGCCACGGACCGACAGTAGCAACACGTTGTTAAGCATCGACCCACGTTTGGGGCGCTCGTCCGACGCGATCCGCGCACGGGAAGGCGCAACGCTTTTCCGCTCCCGTGCGTTTCTGCCGTCCATGCCTCCCTTCGGAGGCCCGCACGAACGAGGGACCCACGTGCTGAAGACCGTGATGCTGGCCGCTGGCCTGATCCTGGGTGGCGTTGCCGCCATGCCGCAGGGTGCCACCGCCGCTCCCCTGACCGAGACCGCCGCCGCGCCCGACGTCTCCGCGGTTCCGACCGCCTGGGCCCAGTACGGCTATTACGGCCGCCACCGCCATTGGGGACCACGCCACGGCTATTACGGCCACCGTCGCCATTTCGGCCCGCGCTACGGCTTCGGCGGCCCGCGCCACTGGGGCCACCACCGGGGTTGGGGACCTCATCGCGGCTGGGGCCACGGCCCGCGCGGCTATTACCGCGGTTTCTGAACCGTTGCGCCCGCCGGCCGCCCCATCCGGGGCGGCCGTGCCATAGTATCGCCCCATCTATGACCTTGGCTGTAAGGGCTTGGCCGTTCCGGCGGCCGGGCTTGGCGTCACGAGCGGGTCCAGTCAAAGGGCGGGCCCGCCCCACAACCAAGGGGAACCGGAATGTCGCACAGCATCGCGGAGCGCCGTCGGCGCGTCGAAGCGCAGCTTCAGGACTACGAGCGGACCCTCGCCGAGATCCGCTCCTCGGCGGGCCTTGGGGCCAACAGCCGCGCCCTCCAGCTCCAGCATGCCCGCCTGATCTCCCAGGCGCGCACCGAGCTAGCGTCGCTGGACGTCGAAGAGGCCAGCCTCTAGAGAGCTTCACGATCGCGTTGCAATCGCGAAGCTCTCTAAGTCCTTGTTATGCCGCATTTTCTGCGACGAACCGGTTTCCACTTCGTCGAAAAATGCTCTAGCAGCCGAAATCCTCCGGTCCCGCGGTCCTGCGCGGGACCTTTCCTATGCGGCTTTCTCGAGGAGAGTGCGGGCCGCGTCGTACAGGTCTACGACATCCTCCGGATAGATCCGCATCCCGGGCGCCGCCAGCTCCGCCCGCGACCACCAGCGATGCTCGGCCAGGGCCTCGATCTCGTCGGGCGTCCAGCCGTCGCGGGAGAGGGGAGCGGGTCCGGCCCGCATCGCGAAGAAGCGCTCGCGCGCACTGACCCACTCGCCGTTCATCAATTGCATCGTGAACCGGCGCTCGCCGATCTCGGGGGCGGCCGCCGGGCAGGTGAGGCCGGTCTCCTCCCGCAACTCCCGGATCGCCGCCTCCAGGAAGCTCTCGCCCGGCTCGACGGCGCCGCCCGGCGTCGCCCAGTACTCGCTCCCGGCGAGCGCGCCTTTGCGGAAGGCGAAGCGGAACAGGAGCAGCCGGCCCTCGCCGTCGAGGACGAGGAGCCGGGAGGCGGGGCGCTCGCGCATCGTGGCCTAATGGTAGGGATCGGCCGCGTCGCGCAGGCCGTCGCCGAGGAAGTTGAAGGCCAGCACCACGATCACCACCGGCAGGATCGGCGCCAGCAGCCAGGGATGGAGCTGCACCGCCGCGAGGTTCTGGGCCTCGTTGAGCAGCACGCCCCAGCTCGTCACCGGGGGGCGCAGGCCCAGGCCCAAGAACGACAGAGCCGTCTCGCCCAGGATCATCGAGGGGATCGACAGGGTCGCCGAGGCGATCAGGTGGCTCATGAAGTTCGGGATCAGGTGGCGGGCGATGATCCGGCTCTTCGAGGCCCCCATCAGCTCGGCGGCGCGGACGTAATCCTCCTCGCGGAGCGCCAGCAGCTTCGAGCGCACGGCGCGGGCGAGGCCCGGCCAGTCGAGGAGGCCGAGGATCAGCGTGATGCCGAAGAAGACCAGGATCGGGCTCCAGTTCGGCGGCAGCGCCGCCGAGAGCGCGAGCCAGAGCGGCAATTCGGGCAGCGAGCGCAGGATCTCGATCACGCGCTGAATCAGGTTGTCGACCCAGCCGCCGAGATAGCCGGCGAGCCCGCCGAAGAACAGCCCGAGAGCGAAGGACACCGCGATGCCGACGAGGCCGACGGTGAGCGAGATCCGGGTGCCCGAAATGATCCGCGAGAGCAGGTCTCGCCCGAGCCGGTCGGTGCCGAGCAGGAACATCGTCCCGTCCTTCGGCGGACAGACCAGGTGCCAGTCGGTATCGACCAGGCCCCAGAAGGAATAACCCTCGTCGCGGCAGAAGAAGCGCAAGCGCTGCACGACCGTGCGATCGACCGTGTACTTGCGCTGGAAGCTCTCGATGTCGAAGGTGAAGTGGTAGGGATGGGTGTAGGGCCCGACCCATCGGCCCTCGTGGAACAGGTGGATGGACTGGGGCGGCGCGTACAGGTAATCGCCGTGGCGCTTGGACGGGTTGTAGGGCGCGATCACCTCGACGAAGGGGATCAGCGCGTAGAAGACGATCAGGATCAGCCCCGCCGCCACCGCCACCCGGTGCTTGCGGAACTTCCACCAGGTCAGGCGCCAGGACGAGGCACGGTCGACGGCGCTGCTCTCCGCGCCCACCGGCTCGGTGCGGCCGGGGTCGAAGGGGGCGGTATCGACGAAGTGGTGCGGCCGGTCCCGCAATTCCAGACTCATCGACCGTCCCCTCCGAGGCGGATGCGCGGATCGAGCCAGGCGAGCAGCAGGTCGGAGATCAGCATGCCGATCACCGTGAGCATCGCCACGAACATCAGGATGAAGCCGGCCAGGAACTGGTCCTGGCTCTTGAGGGCGGCGAGCAGGATCGGCCCGACGGTCGGCAGGCTGAGCACCAGCGACACCAGCACCGAGCCCGAGATGAGATGGGGCAGGAGGTTGCCGATATCGGCGATGAACGGGTTCAGCGACATCCGGAACGGATACTTGATCAGCGCCCGGGTCGGCGGCAGGCCCTTGGCGCGCGCCGTCACGACGTATTGCTTGCCCAGTTCGTCGAGGAGGTTGGCGCGCATCCGCCGGATCATCGCGGCGGTGCCGCCCAGCCCGATCACCAGGGTCGGGACGACGAGATGGGCCATGAGCGAGCGCACCTTCTCCCAGGTCCAGGGCAGGCCCGAATAGGCGCTGTCGTAGAGCCCGCCGATCGACACCCCGAACCAGCGGTTGGCGTAGAACAGCATCACCAGCGCCAGCAGGAAGGACGGCGTGGCGAGCCCGATATAGCCGACGAAGGTCGCCACGTAATCGCCGATCGAGTATTGCCGCGTCGCCGAGTAGAGGGCGATCGGGATCGACACCAGGTGGACGAAGATCACCACCGCCAGGTTGACGACGAGCGTCAGCCAGAGCGCGTCGCCCACCACCTCGCGCACCGGCCGGTCATACTCGAACGACCAGCCCCAATTGCCCTGGATCAGGCCGTTGAAGGCACCTTCCGGGTTGGGCCAGAGCCCGATCCAGCGCAGGTACTGCTCCCAGACCGGGCGGTCGAGGCCGTATTGCTGCATCAGGAACTGCGCCTTGGCGACGGACGCCGCCTCGCCCTGCGAGCGCAATTCGGCGATCTGATTGGTGAGGAAGTCGCCCGGCGGCAGCTTGATGATGACGAAGACGAGGGCGGAGATGATGAGCAGCGTGACCGCCATGGTGAGGAGGCGGCGGGCGAGGTAGCGGATCACCGCGAGGCCTCCTTCGGGTTCGGCCCCCAGAAGAACTGGTCCATGCGGTAGATCCCGATCAACGCGGTCGGCTTCCAGCTGTAGGTCTGCTTGTCGGGCACGTTGAGGAGCCGGGTCTTGGCGACCACCGGCTGGAGCGCGCCCGAGACGGTGCCGATCACCCACTGGTTCTCGGCCCGGTTCTGGAGCATCTCGCCCCAGATCTTGGCCTGCTCGGCATTGTCCGCGGTCGCCATCCAGCGCGCGTTGAGGTCGATCAGCACCTTCGCCGCGGGGATGTCGCAGGGCTCGCCTTCCTTGCCCCGCGTCTCGACGTACTGGCCCCATTTCGGCCAGGCATAGGTGTCCTGGTGGACTGGCGCCAATTCGTCGGGCGACATCTCGGCGGTCGGCATCGCCAGGTCGAGCCCTTGCGCCGCCACCATCACGGCGGCGCCGGAATAGGCGCGGTTGCGCAGGACCGTGCGGTCCTGCGGCTTGACGAACAGCTTGACGCCGATCTCGCGCCAGAATTCCGAGATCAGGGTCAGCCCGTCGGTGAGCATGCTGCTCTCGCCGTCGGTCTCGACCACGATCTCCAGTTCGCGCCCGTCGGGCAGCAGGCGGATGCCGGCGCCGTTGCGCTCTGTCAGCCCGATCTCGTCGAGGAGGCGGGAGGCCTGCGCCGGATCGTAGTCGGCGTGGAGCGTGCGGTATTCCGGCTTGTAGAGCGGGCTCTTCTCGATGACCGTGTCGTTGCCCTCGGTGCCCAGCCCGAACAGCAGGGCGTTGTTGAGCGTGCGCCGGTCGATGGCGAGCGAGAGCGCCCGGCGGTAGCGCAGGTCGCGGTTGAGGGTGCGCCAGACCGGATCGGTCACCGTCAGGTTGGGGTAGAGCGCCAGTTCCGAGCCGCGGGCGGTCGGCCAGAGATGGGTGCGGTAGCCCTTGGCGCGCTCGCCCTCGCGCAGGATCGGGATGTCCTCCATGTTGAGGCCGCGAAACAAGAGGTCGGCCTCGCCGGCATTGGCCTTGGCGGCGAGCAGCCCGCCGGCCGCGACATCCATGAAGACCTTGTCGATATAGGGCAGTTGCTGTCCGTTGGCGTCGACCCGATGGTAATAGGGGTTGCGCACGAAGACGAAGCGGGCCGCCGGCGCGGTGTTGGTGACGCGCCAGGGCTGGAGCGTCGGCAGGTCCGGGTTGGTCTGCTCGAACATCGCGTCGAGCCGGTTGTGGAGCGCCGCCCAGCCCTTGACCTTCGCCTGCTTCACCAGCGGCTCGATCTCGGCCTTCGGCGTGTAGCGCGGGTTGAACTTCTTCAGGTAATGCGCCGGCCGGTAGATGAAGGGATCGCGCGGCGAGGCCAGTTCCGGCAGGAAGCGTGGATTCGGCTTGTCCCAGGTGAAGCGGACGTGCAGCGGATCGATCACCTCGAAGCGCGGCGGCTGCCCGTCGACCATCATGAATTCCGGCGGGCCGGACGGGCTCAAATCCTTGCTGAGGGCGACGTCTTCCCACCAGTAGCGAAAATCTTCCGCCGTGAAGGGCTGGCCGTCGGACCAGCGATGGCCCTCGCGCAAGGTGAAGGTATAGATCCGGTCGCCGTCGTTCTCGAATTTTTCGAGGATGTCGGCCTTGATCGCCAGGGTCTCGTCGTAGCCGACGACGCGGGTATAGCTGTAGGTCGAGATGTAGCGGATGTCCCGGGCCTTCGAGACCAGGGTGACCACGTCGCCGCCGGGTTTGCCGATCTGGCGGCCTTGGGTGGTGGACTCGACGACCAGGGGTTGCCTGGGCAGGCGGTCGGAGGGGGATTCGGCCGCGAGGGCAGGGGAGGCAAGGAGCGGCAGCAGAACGGACAGGACGGCGCCGCACCACCAACCCTCCCCCCTCTGCGGGGGAGGGTGGCCCCCGGAGGGGGCCGGGAGAGGGGCAGCGCGAGGCCGATCCAGCGGGCGCCCTTCAGAACGGCTCGGAATTTTCCGGAGGCGGGGTTTCCCTCTCCCGGCCTGCTCCGTAGGCCACCCTCCCCCGCAGAGGGGGGAGGGTTCAACAGCCGTCGCGTTCTTGAATAGACGTCGGACCCCAATCGTCATGTCCCGTCCCTCCCGTGCAGGCGCACCCAGGTGAGGCGGGTGGGCGAGTAGCCGGTCGCGGCGTGCAGGTCGTCGAAGGCGTGGGTGGCGGCGATCGCAGCACGCGCCGCTTGCGCCTCCGGGTCGTCCGGCCGGTAGACGAATTCCCGGCCGTTGCGACGCCAGCGCACCGGCTCGCCGGTGCGGGGGGCGGTCAGCATCGCGATGGTCGGGAAGGCGGGGCCCCCGTGGGCGTGGAGTCGGTGGGCCGCCGCGTCGTCGTCGAAGATCAGCCGCGTCAGGCCGCGCTCGCGGGCCTCCAGCACTCGCCGGGCCTGGCTGATATGGTCGTCGAAGAACCCGACCGCCCGGTCCGCCTCGAGACGCGGCAGGCGCGCCGCCGACCAGTCGCCGCCGTGGTAATGCGCGCGGGCATCGCGGTAGCGCAGGCCGGACAGGTCGGGATCGAAGCAGAAGATCTCGGCCTGCGGGCAGGCCTGGCGCATCACCCAGGTGGTGAGGCCGCGAAACACGCCCGATTCGACGATCACCTCGGGGTTGAGCGCGCGCATCAGCACGTAGAGCTGGAGCGCGCCGTTGAAGCCGTTGCCGCCCCGCTTCTGCGCCACCGGGGCCGTCGCGATCAGGTCCCAGAAGGTCGCGACGGCAGGCCCCGCTCCGCCGGGCAGCGACAGGCCGGAGGCGGCGAGGTCGGCATCGAGACGCGCGGCGGCGCCTGCGATCAGCGCCTCGGTCTCCGGACCGGAGAGCGGGCGATGGTTCCAGTCGGACACCGCCGGGACGAGGTCGTAGCCGAGCCGGTCGAACAGGCGGCCGAGGAAGCGGCGGCGCAGCCGCTCGACGAAGGGGTGGGGACGGAGGGCGGCGCCTTGGGACATCGGGGTCTCTTGGAAAAACGGGGTCTCTTGGAAAAGGTCGTCTCTCGGAAAAAGGTCAGGCGGCCTGCCGGAGCACCTGCCCGGCGACCCGGACGCAATGCCCGGGCTCGATCTCGGTCATGGTCCCGGCCGCGCCGCCGGTGAGGCGGTAGGGCTCGGGCCAGCTCGCCGGATCGGAGAAGCGGTCGCTCATCAGCAGCTTCAGGTCGAGGGGGTGGTCGAGATCGGGTTCGGGCACGGCGGCCAGAAGCGCCCTCGTGTAGGGATGGGCGGGGTTCTTGAAGAGCGCCTCCTTCGGCGCCTCCTCCACGATGTAGCCCCGGCACATGACGGCGATGGTGTCGGCGATGTAGTCGACCACCGCGAGGTTGTGCGAGACGAACAGGTAGGACACGCCGAGGCTCGCCTGGAGGTCCTTCAGCAGGTTGAGAACTTGGGCCTGGACCGAGACGTCGAGGGCCGAGACCGGCTCGTCGCAGAGCAAGACCCGGGGCTTGAGGGCCAGTGCCCGGGCGATGCCGAGGCGCTGGCGCTGGCCGCCCGAGAAGGCGTGCGGGTAGCGGCGCAGCGAAGACTGGTCGAGCCCGACCATGTCCAGGAGTTCCTTGGCCCGCTCGTAGCGCTCGTCCGAGCTGCCGACACCGTGGATGCGCAGGGGCTCGGTCAGCAGTTCGTAGACCGTCATCCGCGGGTTGAGCGACGAGAACGGGTCCTGGAACACGAACTGCACCGCGCGGCGGAAATCCTTCAGCTCCCGGTCCTTGAGGGCGAAGACGTCGCGAGGCCCGCGGCCCGACCCGTCGTCGAAGGTGACGGTGCCGGCATCGGGACGCAAAGCCCGCATCACCACCTTCGAGAGTGTGGTCTTGCCGCAGCCCGACTCGCCGACGAGGCCCAGAGTCCGGCCCGGATGAAGGCTCAGGGACACGCCGTTGACGGCGTTGATCGTGCGGGTCTTTCCCTTGAACCAGCCCGAGCGCAGGGTGAAGGACTTGCGCACCCCCTCGATGGCGAGAAGCGGCCCGGCCGGATCGGGCCGATGCGGCTCGCCGGCCTTGCGGGCGAGCACCGCGCTCTTCACCTCGCGGATCGGGGTCAGGCGCTCGCCGGGCGCCATGTGGAAGCGCGGCACCGCCCGCATCAGCGCCTTCAGGTAGGGGTGGCCGGGACGGCGGAAGATCTCTTCGCGCGAGCCCGCCTCCATCACCCGGCCGCGATACATCACCACCACGTCGTCGGCCATGTTGGCCACCACCCCGAGATCATGGGTGATGAGCAGCATCGCCATGCCGGTCTCGGCCTGCAGCTCGCGCATCAGTTCCAGGATCTGGGCCTGGGTCGTCACGTCGAGGGCGGTCGTCGGCTCGTCGGCGATGAGGAGGGCGGGCTTGGTGATCAGCGCCATGGCGATCATCGCACGCTGGCGCAGGCCCCCCGACAATTCGAACGGGTAGGTGACGAGCGCCCGCTTCGGATCGGGGAATCCGACACGGTCGAACACCTCGACCGCCCGCGCCTTGGCCTGGTCGGCCGAGACGTCGGCATGCAGCCGCAGGGCCTCGGTGACCTGATCGCCGACCGTGTGGAGCGGCGACAGCGAGGTCATCGGCTCCTGGAAGATCATCGCGATCCGCCCGCCGCGCAAGGCTTGCATCCGGGCGGAATCGGCCTTCAGCATCGCGATGTCGGTGCCGCCGGCGGGACCGGACGGGTCCTGGAGGCGTATGCCGCCGCCGGTGATCCGGGCGACCTTGGGCAGGATCTGCAGGATGGCCTGAGCGGTGACCGACTTGCCCGAGCCCGACTCGCCGACGAGGGCCACGGTGCGGCCCGCCGGCACGTCGAGGGACAGGCCGTCCACCGCCCGGAACGAGCCGGTATCGGTGGTGAAATCGACCGTGAGGTCGCGGATCGACAGGAGCGGTGCCGTCATCCTGGTGCCGTGCGGTCCTCTCGGGGGGCATCCCCGGATCTTCAAGGGAAGATAGGGTCCGTTTGTGACACGGGCGACGGCGGGGGCGCAAACAAAGTGGCGGCCCGCGATATTCGCGAAGCCCGATCTATCGCAACATGAGTTGCGAGACGGTCGAGGAGGCGTTCGCAGAACTCCCAGGTCGCGTCGTCCTGCACCAGATGGTGGGTGAGGAGCCCGACCGGGCCGCCCTCCGCCACCGCCCGGGCGGCGCGGGCGATCACCCAGGCCGGGTCGGCCAGCCCGCCACCGGCGCGCCAGGCGATCGGATCGATCGCGGCGTGGGCCTGCACGAGCCCGGGCACCGGGGGCAGGGGGCTGGCCGCCGAGAGGCCGCGGTACCCGAGAGCCGGCAGGGCCTCGGGGAAGGCGGGGGCGATGCGGTTCCAGGGCGGGACCAGCACCGGCAGCAGGCGGGGGCCGAGGCGGGCTGTCGCGAGGAGCAGGGCTTCCGCCGCGTCGGCCTCCAGCGCGGCGAGGGGGCGATGCGGGCCGAACTCCGCCTTCTTGGCCTCGATCGGGGCGTGGTTGGCATGGGCGAGGCCGTGGACCAGGAGATCGACCCGGGCCTCGTCGGCGAGACGCGCCGCCAGCGACGGCGCGGCCCGGGCCGGCACCGCGGCGAGCGCCACCGGCCAGCCGGTCCGGGCGGCGAGCGCGAGCAGGCGGTCGAGGGCGGGGGTGTGGGCGACCGCGTCGTCGTCGCGCCACCAGAGAAGGGTGGTACGGCCTTCGTCCGTGGCGCGGGCGAGGGCGTCGATCAATGGATTCAAGTCGAGATTGGTGGCAAGGAAGGGCACTTTCCCCTCCCCCTTGTGGGGAGGGGCTAGGGGTGGGGGTGGTGCCGGATAGAGCATTGCGGTGCCTCCTGCACCACCCCCACCCCTGACCCCTCCCCACAAGGGGGAGGGGAAGAGTGTCATCCGGCCACGTTGGACATCTGCATCGACGCCAGCCAGCATCCCCTCGACGATCGCCACGCTCCGCCGCGCCCCGTCGCGGGCGATAGCGTGGTCCGTGGCCCGCAGGGGTGCGGCCAGGACCGCCTGCGCCAGGCGTTCCGCCGTCAGCTCGCTCTCCGGCAGCACCCGCGCGAGGCCGTGGGCCGCCAGGGTCTCGGCGCGCCGGCGCTGCTCGGTCTCCTGGCCGGCCTCGAACGGCACCAGCAGGGCCGGGCAGCCCCCGTGCAGGAGATCCAGCACCGTGTTGTAGCCGGCCTGGCTGACCGAGAGGGCGGCCCGCGACAGCAGGGCGCGGAAATCGGGCCGCGCCCGTTCGACGACCGCGTTCGCGGGCGCGGCCGCCGCCAGTGCCGCGAAAGCGGGCTCGGGCACCGCGCGGCCGACGAGGATGCGCCAGGACAGGGCGGGGGTGAGGTGTGCGGCCGCGACCGCCGCCTCCTGCAGCGGCAGCCCGGCGGCGCTGGAGCCGCCCGAGACCACGATGCCGGAGCGGGGACCGCCCGGCGCCGGGACGGTCTCGGCCTCGTCGACGTAGCCGGTATAGCGCAAGCGCGCCGCCACCGTCGCCTCGACCGGCCAGGAGGCGTCCAGCGGCAGGAAGGCCGGATCGCCGTGGACCAGAACGGCGTCGTAAGCCTCGAGGCGGGCATGGGTGGCGGCGATCCGGTCACGCCGGCTCGGGGTCGCCAGGATGTCACGGATCGAGGCCAGCAACAGGGGGCGCGGCGAGGCCGCCTGCACGACCGCGACCAGGGTCTCGAATTCCGGCGCCAGCACCCGGCGGCCGAACGGGTAGAGTTCGGTGATGACCGCGTCCGGCGCGGCCTCAGCGACGGCGGCGAGCAGGGTCTGGCGGCGGGCCGCCAGGCGCTCCGGTGTCACCGGCGTGCCCTCCGGGTCGAGGAGCGCCGTGAAGGCGGTGCCGGTGATCCGCACCGGCGGCAGCTGCACCAGGCGGATGCCGTCGAGGCGCGGCAGCGCTACCGGCATGCCGCCGGAGACGAGCGTCACGGTGTGGCCGGCCTCCGCGAAGGCCCGCGCCAGGGACGCCGCCCGGGTGAGGTGCCCGGCCCCGAGGAGGTGGGTGACGGCGATCAGGATCCGGGTCATGCGCGCTCCCGGAGCAGGGGGCCGAGCGCCGCGCGCAGGCGGGCGGCGGCGGCGATCAGGCCGCGCTCCTCGCGGGCGAAGGCGAGGGCGGCGCCTTGCATCGCCGCGAGGGTCCCGGGCGCCCCGGCGAGGTCGCGGATCGCGGCGGTGAAGGCCGAAACGTCGCCCGGCGGCGTCACCCGGCCGGTCACGCCGTCCCGCACCACGTCCGGTACCCCGCCGTAGCCGCCGGCCACCACCGGGCAGCCATGGGCCTGCGCCTCCAGCAGCGCCATGCCGTAGGCCTCGTTCACGGCCGGCCAGACCAGGAGGTCGGCGGCGGCGTAGAGGGCCGAGAGGCCGGCGGGCGGCACGGCGCCGTGGCGTCGCACCCGGTCGCCGAAGGGGGCGAGCAGGGACGCGACTTCCGCTGCCGCCGGGCCGTCGCCGGCCACGTCGAGGGTCCAAGAACGATCGCCGAGCTGCGCCAGCGCTTCGGCAAGAAGGCGGTAGGAGGCGAGCTTGTCGCCCTCCCGCATCATCGCGACGGTGAGGAGGCGCAGGGGGGCGGGCGAGTTCGCGATGGACAGGGCCGTTCGGGGAAGAACGAGGCGCGGGGTCTCTCCTCTCCCCGCGGGTGGGGAGAGGGCTTCATCGACCTTGTCGTCGATGAAGTGAGCGCAGGCGAAGCCGGAGCGAGGGGGTCTCGACGGATGAGACTCCTCCGGAAATTCCCCCTCACCCTCGGCTGCGCCTCGCTGCGTTCCCTGGACAGGAACACAGCCCTCTCCCCGCCCGCGGGGAGAGGAGATCCCGCGCCGATCTCGGCTCGGCTCGTCGACGGAACAAGGCTGCACGGGCAGCAGCCAGTCGCCCGGATCGAGAAACGGCGGCAACTCGGCGAGCACCTGTCCCGTCGGCCGCGCCGCTTCCAAGGCCGGCCGGTCGCGGCGGTTCATGACGAGGATCAGGTCGGCGGCGTCGAGGGCCGCCTCGGCGCCGGCATGGCCGAGGGCGTGCGGGCCATGGGCGCGCCTCGGCGCCCGCGAGCCCTCCGCCACCACGTAGAGGATGCCGAGCGCCCGCGACACCGCCGGGCCGATCCAGTCCGGCGCCTTGTAGTAGACGTGATAGGTGAACCACAGGGCGGGCGGATCGGCCCGGTAGGCCGCGACCAGGCGCTCGGCCTCCGCCAGGGATTCCGCCTTCAAGCCCGGATGCCGCGTCCCGTCGGCATCGCGGGTGCGCAAGCGGCTGGCGAGATCCGGCGCGAATCCGGCCGCCGCCAGCGCCCGCAGGAGCAGCCGCGCCATCGTGCGCTCGCCGGAGGGCACCGGGTGATCCGGGGCCTTGAGCGGCGCGTAGAAGGCGACCCGGCTCATCGCCCCGCGGCGTCCCGCAGGAGCCGGGCCACCGTCTCGAACCCGGCCTCGGCGCCGAATTCCGACCGCAGGCGGGCGAGCGCCGCCGCGGCGAGGTGCGCCCGCCCGGCGGGGTCGCGGGCGAGGAGGTTGATGGCGTTCGAGAGCGCCCCCCAGTCGCCCGGCGGCACCAGCCGTCCCTCGACCCCGTCGCGCAGGAATTCCGGGATGCCGGCGAAGTCGGTGGCGATGACGGCGAGGCCCTGCGAGGCCGCCTCCATGATGACGTTGGGCAGCCCGTCGCGGTCGCCGGAGGGAGCACGCTTGGCCGGCAGCACGAACAGGTCGGCCTCGCGCATCAGCGCCACGACCTCGGGCTGGGGCTTGGAGCCGAGAAAAATCACCTTCTGCGACAGGCCGAGGGCGGCGGCCTTGTCGCGCAAGGAGGCCAGCGCCTCGCCGCTGCCGATATGGGCGAGGCGCCAATGCAGGTCGGGGGGAAGGGCGGCGAGCGCGTCGAGGAGGTCGTCGAAGCCCTTCTTCGCCACGGCCCGGCCGACGGTGACGAGGCGCAAGGGATCGGCCGGGTCCGAGCCGTCCCGGGCCGGGCGGCTCTCCGGGGGCGCGGGAAACCGCGACAGGTCGAGGCCGTGATAGACGAGGGAAACCCGGCCCGGATCGCCCGCCACCTCGCGCAGCCGCGCGGCGCCGGACGCCGTACAGGTCACCGCGAAGGCGAGCCGCGCATCGTCGAGCTTCTCCGCCAGCTCCCAATCCGGCGTGGTCCAGATGTCCTTGGCGTGGGCGGACGCACTCCAGCTCCGCCCGCTCAGGAGGGCGGCGTAGCGCGCCACCGAGGCCGGGGTGTGCAGGTAATGCACGTGGACGTGGCCGATCTCCGCCGGCAGCTCGCGGGCGAGCACCAGCGCCTGGCCGAGTCGCCGGCCGCGATTGGGCGTACAATCGCGGGCGAGGTCGCGCCGAACGAGCTTCAAAAGGGGCCACAGACCCGGCTGCCCCAGGGCCGAGAGGGCGCCGCGCAGCACCCGCCACGGCGCCTGGTAGAGGTATTCCGGCAGGTAGGCGACGGGGGCGCGGATCTGCCGGTGCATCGGGTGCACGGCGCCGTCATGCGGCTGGCGCAGCGACCAGATCGCGAGGTCGAGGCCCCGCGCCTCGAGCCCCAGAAGTTCCTGGGCGATGAAGGTCTCGGACAGGCGCGGGTAGCCCTTGACCAGGACGGCGATGCGGAGCGGAGGCATGGATCAGGGTCGCTTACTCGGCGGCCACGCAACGGGTGTCGGCGGCGGCGGCGAGGCGGCGGATCGCCGTCAGGCCGTCGAGGAGGCCGGGGATCGGCCGGGCCGACGGGGTCGGCCGGTCGGGCAGGGTGTCGAGGGCCGCGGCCATGCGGCCGGTATCCTCGTCCTCCCCGGGCTCGATGACGCCGACGAGGCCGAGCCGGGCGGCGGCCCGCGCCCGGATCAGCTGCTCGCGCCGGGGCCGCACCCGCGGCAGGATCAGGGCCGGGCGGTCGAAGGACAGGATCTCGCAGAAGGTGTTGTAGCCGCCCATCGCCACCACGCCGGCGGCCCGGCGCATCAGCCGCTCCAGCCGCGCGTCGAAATCGAGGGAGGCGAGATGCGGATGGGCCGCGATGCGGGCGCTCAAGTCGGCCTGCTCGGCGGGCGGAAAGAACGGGCCGAACACGACCAGCGCCCGGTGGGCGATGGGGTGCGCCTCGTAGGCCCGCACCACCGCCTCGACCAGCTCGACCCCGTCGCCGCCGCCGCCCGGCGTGACGAGGAGGAACGGCTCCTCGGCCGTCTCGTCCGGCAGCGCTGCATCGGGCGCTTCGCGGCGGAGATAGCCGGTATAGGTCAGGCGCTCCGCGACGCCCCCCGGCAGCGCCAGCCCGTCGAGGGGGGCGTAGATCTCCCGCAGGCCGTAGACCCAGAGCGAATCGTAGAGCGGCAGCACCGCGAGCGCGCCCTTGCGCTCCCATTCGGGCGCCAGCAAATCCGGATCGTCGAGGACGTCGCGCAGGCCCAGCACCAGCCGGCAGCCCCGGGCCTTCAGGCGGTGGAGCGTCGGCAGCACCTCGCCGTGGAAGCCCGCCGGCTCCTTGTCGACGAGGAAGAGGTCGGGATCGAAGCGCTCGGCGACGTGGCGGATCAGGGCGGCGCGGGTCGCCACCACCTCGCCGAGGCCGTGGCCGGGACCGAGGCTCTGGTACTCGCCGCTGGCGAGCTTGGTCACCCCGGGCAGGCGCCGGCAGCTCACCCCGGGGGCGAAGCGGAAGGCGTGGCTCACCGGCGAGCCGGACAGGATCACCACCCGCCGCTCCGGCGCCCCGGCCACCAGGGCGTGCGCGATCGCCCGCGCCCGGCGCAAATGGCCGAGCCCGAACGTGTCGTGCGAGTAGATCAGCACCCGCTGCGGGGAGCCGCCGGGCAGAGGCGAAACGAAGCTCATCCGCCGGACATTTCGGTCCGGGACGGCAGGGAGGCCCGTGCGGACACGGCGGGCCGGGTGCGGCTCAACGGTATCGGCATCGGGTTCTAGGACCTCCCGGGCGCGGGAGGCAAGACTAGCGCATCCGCCCCCGGTGCGGCTACCCGGGTGGCGCAGTTATGGCCAGGCTTGTGGCGGCGCAGCATCGTCGGGCAGGGTGGCGGCGCATTTGCAAGGGCGGGCGCCGGCCGTCGCGCCGCCCGGCCCCGTCGACGGCAGCCCCCGAGAGTTCCCGATGCCCGAATGCCTCGTCTTCCGCGTGCCGACCCGCCACCCCGCCGACGTGTCGGGGCTCGAGGCCCTGATCGAGGCCGGCACCGTGGCTCCCGACGAGATCGTGGCTTTGTTCGGCAAGACCGAGGGCAATGGCTGCGTCAACGATTTCACCCGGCCGCTCGCCGTGATGGCGCTGGAAGCGGCGCTGGCCGCCCGCCTCGGCGTCTCGCCGGCCGTGGTCGGCGCCCGGGTCGCCCTCGTGATGTCCGGCGGCACCGAGGGCGGGCTCTCGCCCCACCTGCTGATCGTCGCCCGGCGCGAGGGGCCGGCCGGCGAGGTGAAGGCGGCCGATGGCAAGGCGCTCGCGGTCGGCACCGCCTTCACGGACGACTTTCTGCCCGAACAGATCGGCCGCATGGCGCAGGTCCGCGCCACCGCCGCCGCCGTGCGCCGCGCCATGGCGACGGCGGGCCTCGCCGACGGGGAGGACGTGCATTTCGTGCAGGTGAAATGCCCGCTCCTCACCAGCGCCCGAATCCAGGAGGCCGCCGCCCGGGGCGAGCCTGTCGCCACCCATGACACCTACGCGTCGATGGGCCTGTCCCGCGGCGCCTCGGCGCTCGGTATCGGGCTGGCGCTCGGTGAGATTCCCGAAGCAGCGCTCGACGATTCCGTCATCGGCACCCGCACCGACCTCTATTCCGGCCGCGCCAGCGCCTCGGCGGGGATCGAGCTGATGCGCAACGAGGTCATCGTGCTCGGCAATGCGCCGGGCTGGAGCGGACCCTTGCGCATCGCCCATCGGGTCATGCGCGACGGGATCGATTTTTCGGCGATCCAGGGGGCGCTGGCCGATCTCGGCCTGCCGACGGGCGGCCAGCTCCCGCCCGAGGCGTCCGAGCGCGTCGTCGCCCTGCTCGCCAAGGCCGAGCCGACCGGCGACGGGCTGATCCGCGGGCAACGCCACATCATGAACGACGACAGCGACATCAATGCCACCCGCCACGCCCGCGCCCTGGTCGGAGGCGTGGCGGCGGCGGCGATCGGGCGGACGGACCTGTTCGTGTCGGGCGGCGCGGAGCACCAGGGGCCGGATGGCGGCGGGCCGGTGGCGGTGATCGGGCGAGTGGGGGTGTAGCGCACCGGCTCGGCCGGCTTCAGCGCCTGCGGCCTGCCGACTGCTTCTCGCAATTGCTCCCACCCACGACCTCATCCTGAGGTGTTAGCCGATTGAAAATCGGCTGACCTCGAAGGAGACCTCCAGGAGTCACAGTGGTTTCTGGAGCCCTCCTTGGAGGCTCACTCCGTTCGCTCCTCAGGATGAGGTCGTGGGTGGGAAGGATTGCGTGGATTCGAACGGCATTGATGAACGGACTCACGGGAACCGCTCACCCCGGCGGAATCACGTCGATCTGGATGCCGCTGTAATACGCCGCCAGGTTCGCAATATCGGCATCCGACAGATCCTGCGCCGCCACCGACATGACCTCGTTCTTCCGGGTCCCGTTGCGGAACTCGGTCAGGGCCTTGACGAGGTACGGCTCGACCTGGCCGGCGAGGTTCGGCGCGTCGGGCAGCTTCGAGAGGCCGTCGAGGCCGTGGCAGGCCTGGCAGCCCACCGCCTTGGCCCGGCCGGCCTTGGCGTCGCCGGCGGCGGCCGGCACGGTCGCGCCGAGAAGGAGCAGGAGGGCGAGGGTGCGGGTCATGAGCATCTCCTGGAGGGGAGCGGGGCGGCAGCGCCGCCCCAACTCCGAAAGAACCTACTTCTCGTAGGAGATGCGGTAGATCGCGCCGGCCGTGTCGTCGGAGACGAGCAGCGAGCCGTCGGGCAGCGTCGCGACGTCGACCGGGCGGCCGAGATACTCGCCGCCCTCGGTCAGCCAGCCCTCGGCGAAGGGCTCGGGCTTGCCGGCGGTGCCGTCCTTGTTGACCGGTACGTACATCACCCGGGCGCCGATCGGCGTGGTGCGGTTCCAGGAGCCGTGCTCGGCGGTGAAGATGCCGCCGCGATACTTCTCCGGGAATTGCTTGCCCTTGTAGACGATCATGCCGAGATCGGCGGCGTGGGGCGGGAGTTCCGCCTTCGGCGGCACGACGTCAGCCGGGACCTTGTCGTCCTTGTACTCGACCGTGCGGACGCCGCCGCCGCCGTACCACGGGAAGCCGAAATTCTGGCCCGGCTTGGTGATCTGGTTCAGTTCGCCCGGCGGCTGGTCGTCGCCCATGCCGTCGACCTGGTTGTCGGTGAACCACAGCGTCTTGTCGGAGGCGAAGTCCATGCCGACCGAGTTGCGGATGCCGGTGGCGTAGACCTCGCGGTTCTTGCCGTCGGCATCCATGCGGATGATGCCGCCGATGCCGGTCTTGGCGTAGAGGTCGGCCTTGTCCTTGGGCGGCACGTTGTAGGGCTGGCCGAGCGAGACGTAGAGCTTGCCGTCCGGCCCGATGCGGCACATCCGGGCGGTGTGGTTGTAGCTCTCCTCGCTAGGGGGGATCAGCTCGCCCTGCTTGACCACCACGACCGCCGGGCCGTCCGTGCCCTCGTAGAAGAACTCGGCCGCCGGGAAGGCCAGGATCCGGTTCTGCTCCACCACCGTCAGCACGCCGTCGCGGGAGAAGCAGACGCCGTTCGGGATCTTGAAGTCGACGCCGGGGGCGTAGACCTTGACCTCGTCGGCGACCCGGTCCTTGTCGCGGTCGGTGACCGTGTACATCTTCGACTTGCGGGTGCCGACGAAGACCACGCCGGCATTCGGGCCGACCGCCATGGCGCGGGCATCCGGCACCACGGCGTAGAGCTCGATCTTGAACCCGTCCGGCAGCTTGATCTTCTGGAGGGTGCGGTTGATCGCGTCGGCGCGCCGGCCGGTCTGCGGGATCGGCGGCGGCTCGGCGACGCCGGTCTGCTTGAAGCTGCCGAGCTTCTCCAGGTTGTCGACCTTGGCCTTGGTGTCGCCGGCGGTCGTGTCCTGTGCAAGCGCTGCTCCTGCCGAGGAAAGACTTGCGAAGGACACGCTGGCGGCGAGCGCCGCCATCAGGAAGGGCTTCATCTCGTGTCTCCTCCGGTGCCGGCCGTTCGAGCGTGGCCGAGCTTGTTGCCCGCCATTTATGCCGTCGGGCCCTGTCGGCGGCAAGCGGAGCAGGCAGCCTATCCCGTTCGCCGCCCCGCGTTTTTCAGCCGCGCAAGGCCGGCGGCAGGGTCCGGTCGAAGCCGGTCACGGCCTCGTAGGCCGCCGCGATGGCCAGCAGCCCCGCCTCGTCCTGGTTCGGGGCGATGAGCTGGAGCCCCATCGGCAGCCCGGCCGGGTTGAGGCCGACCGGCAGGCTGATCACCGGGCATCCGGACATCGTGCCCGGCACCACCACCTCCATCCAGCGGTGATAGGTGTCCATCTCGCGCCCGTTGATACGGCGCGGCCAGGTCTCCCCGGCATCGAACGGAAAAACCTGCGCGGCGGGCAGGGCCAGCACGTCGAAGCGCTCGAACAGGCCGCGCACGCACTGGTACCAGGCGGTGCGGGTGATGCTGGCAGCGTGCAGGTCGAAGGCCGTGAGCCTCTCACCCTGCTCGACCTCCCAGACCGCTTCCGGCTTCATCTGCGCTCGCTTCCCCGGATCGCGCCAATGCGCCGCGAGGCCGGCACCGATGATCCCCTGGCGCAAGGTCACCCAGGCGCGCCAGATCGCCTCCGGATCAAAGGGCGGCAGGACCGGCTCGACCACGGCACCGTGGTCGGAGAAGACTTTCAGGCCGGTCTCGCAGAGGTCGAGCACGCCGGGCTCGAAGGCCAGGTGCCCGCCGTAATCGCCGATCCAGCCGATGCGCAGGCCCTTCAGCTCACGCGGCCGGATGGTGGCGAAGCCGGCGGGGTTCTGGCGGATCGCGTTCGGCGTGCGCGGGTCGTCACCGGCCTGGACCGAGAGCAGCAGGCCGAGATCGGCGGTGCAGCGCGCCATCGGCCCGAGGACTCCGAGCTGGGGCAGGAAGACCTCGTCGGTGCTGTTCGGAATCCGGCCGGCGGCGGGGCGCAGGCCCAGCACGTTGTTCCAGGCGGCGGGGTTGCGCAGCGAGCCGCCATGGTCGCTGCCATCGGCGAGCGGGACCATGCGGAGCGCCAGCGCCACCCCAGCCCCGCCGCTCGAGCCGCCGCCGGCCTTCGCCGGGTCGTAGGCATTGCGGGTCGTGCCGAAGACCGGGTTGGTGCTGTGCGAGCCGAGGCCGAATTCCGGCACGTTGGTCTTGCCGATCAGGATCGCACCGGCGCTTTTCAGCCGCGCGACGTGGATCGCATCGGTCTCCGGCACGGTGTCGCGGAAGAGCGGGGATCCTTGCGTGGTGCGGATCCCGGCCGTCGCCGAGAGGTCCTTCACCGCGTGCGGCAGCCCGTGCAGCGGCCCGCGCGGGCCGTTCGCCGCCAGTTCCCGGTCGGCGGCCTCGGCCTCGGCGAGCAGGATATCCGGATCACGCTGGGAGACGATCGCGGTCACCGACGGGTTGTGGCGGGCGATCTGGTCGAGATGGGCCTGCATCACCTCGCGGGCCGAGACGGCCCGGTCGCGGATCGCCCGCGCGAGATCGGTGGCATGCATCATGACGAGATCGGACGAAGGCATCGGGGGTTCCTGCACGGTCGCGGCAGCGGAGCACGGGAGCGGGGGCTGGACAAGCGCCGCGCATGGGCAGGCCTCCGCTGCCCCGTGCATGGTTCACGCTCCGCGCAAATTACATCACACGGGAAATCGATCTGGCATAAACGCCGACAAATCTCCGCGTCATACCAATGGCCCAGGATGCTGACGCATCGGGCCATTGATCCAACTCGAATTGTCGATTTCAAGCCAGAGGCTTGGCGAAAATTCGAGAACGGAACCAAAGGTCGTTTCCAACGACCGTTGGTATCATTCCGGGGCCGCGCAGCGGAGCCCGGAATGACGCGGAGGGCTCGAGATCGGCCGATCCTCGCCAGACACGAAAATCAGCCGAAGCCTGACCATAAAAAAGGCTCGGCGCACGAGGCGCCGAGCCGGCCTGATGGAGCTTTAACTTATTATTGGGTCAGCTCGTTACCGGTATAGTCGATCCGGCCGTCGCTGCCCTTCTTCCACATGTACATCACGTAGTCGGGACGGGTGATGTCACCCTTCTTGTCGTAGGCGATGTCGCCGATCACGGTCTTGAACGGCTTGCCCTCATGCATGTAGGCCGCGACCTTCTTGCCGTCGGCCGACTTCGTGGCCGTCATGGCGTCCTTCAGGATCTGGACGGCGGCGTAGGAGTAGAGGGTGTAGGCTTCCGGGTCGATGTTCTTGGCCTTGAAGGCCGCGACCACGTCCTTGGCGTTGGGGTTCTTGCGGGCATCCGGCGCGAAGGTCATCAGCGTGCCGTCGGCGCCGGGGCCGGCGATCTGGGCGTATTCCTTGTCGGTGATGCCGTCGCCGCTCATCAGCGGGGCGTTGAGGCCCTGGTCGCGCATCTGGCGCACGATCAGGCCGGCCTCGGTGTGCAGGCCGCCGTAATAGACCACGTCGGCCTTGGCCTGCTTCAGCTTCGAGACGAGGGCCGAATAGTCCTTCTCGCCCGGGTTGATGCTCTCGAACAATACGTCCTTGCCGCCCTTGGCCTTCAGGGCCTTCAGGGTCTCGTCGGCCAGCCCACGGCCATAGGGCGTCTTGTCGTTGACGAAGGCGATGTTCTTACCCTTGAACTTGTCCGCCAGGTAGGCGCCGGCGACCGCGCCCTGCTGGTCGTCGCGGCCGCAGGTGCGGAAGGTGTTCCACAGCTTGCGGTCGGTGAATTTCGGGTTGGTCGAGGCCGGGGTGATCTCGACGATGCCGGATTCGGCGTAGACGTCGGAGGCCGGGATCGAGACGCCGGAGTTGAAGTGCCCGACCACGGCCTTCACGCCCTCGGCGGCGAACTTGTTGGCGACCGAGACGCCCTGCTTCGGATCCGACGCATCGTCACCGACGACCAGGACGATCTTCTGGCCGTTGATGCCGCCGGCCTTGTTGATGTCCTCGACGGCCTGCTCGGCGCCGTTCTTGAGCTGGGCGCCGAAGGCGGCGTTGGGGCCGGTGATCGGGCCGGCCACGCCGAGCTTGATCTGGGCCTGCGCCGATCCGGCCCAGGCGACGGTGGCCGCGAGGGCGAAGCCGGCCAGTAGCGTGCGCTTCATCTCAATACTCCTCTGGATCGACGGTCACGGCGGGCTCGCAGGCCCTTTCGGCCGGGAAACCGGGGCGTGGGGACCCCGGATCGGTTGCCGGGGCGATGAACGCTCCGGATCGCCCGCATCCTGCACCCGTCGCGGGGCGCAGGAACAGGGGGCGTGGGGCTTAAGCCTTCGCCCGCCAGGAGAGCGGGCCGCTGCGCTCGTAGAGCCAGCGATACTGCGTCGTCATCTGCCGGGCGCGGGTGGCACGGTAGCCGGCCGAACCGATGATCAGTAGCACGATCGTGTCGACGACGTAGTAGTACGGCGACAGGAGCGTGCCCCCGAACAAGGCGTAGTGGATGAAGCGCACGGCAAAGCCGAGCAGCAGCAGCGAGACCACCGCCTGCCAGTACGGCTTCCAGCCGAGCGCGATGCCGCGGCCGATCATCCAGGCCATCCAGCCGCCCATCACCACGGTGACGAGCAGGAAGAGCCAGATCGTGCTCTCCTCGTGGAGGAATCCCTGCATCAGTGCCGTCCCCCTTCGAGATAGGCGGCCTTCACCGACGGGTCGTCGAGGAGTTGCTTGCCGGTGCCCGACATCGTGATCGTGCCCGTCACCATGACGTAGCCGCGATGCGCCAGCTTGAGGGCGTGGTAGGCGTTCTGCTCGACGAGGAAGACCGTCATGCCGTCGCGCTCGTTCAGCTCCTTGATGGCGGAGAAGATCTGCTTGACGATGAGCGGCGCCAGGCCGAGCGACGGCTCGTCGAGCAGCAGCAGCCGCGGCCGGCTCATCAGGGCGCGGGCGATCGCCAGCATCTGCTGCTCGCCGCCCGACATCGTGCCGCCGCGCTGGTAGAGCCGTTCCTTCAGGCGCGGGAATATCGCACAGACCCGCTCCAGGTCCTGCTCGAAATGGGCGCCGCCATTGACGGCGGCTCCCATCTGCAGGTTCTCGTAGACGGTCATGCGCGGAAAGATCCGCCGCCCCTCCGGCGATTGCGCCAGGTTGAGCCGGGCGATCTCGTGGGTGGGCATCTTGGTGATGTCCCGGCCCGCATAGGTGATGGTGCCCTCGCGCGCCCGGGGGGAGCCGAAGATCGTCATCATCAGGGTCGACTTGCCGGCGCCGTTGGCGCCGATCAGCGTGACGATCTCGCCCTCGTTGACGTCGAGATCGACGCCCTTGAGCGCGATGATGTTGCCGTAATAGGTCTTCACCCCGCGCACGGTGAGGAGGGGGGACCGGGACCCGGCTTGCCGGGCGCGGGTCTCGTCCACCAGGACGTTGATGCCGGCGACGCTCACGGGGTGCTCCGGGCGGCGGCGAATCCGGCGCCGATGAGGAGGCTGCCGCCGACGCGGTTCATCAGCCGCACCCGGGAGGGGCTGGCGAAGAACCCGCGGGCCTGGGAGGCGGCGAGGGCGTAGCCGAGCGCGTTGAGGAAGGCGAGGGCGACGAAGGTCACCTCGAACACCACCATCTGGGTCAAGAGATCCCCTTGCGGATCGAGGAATTGCGGCAGGAACGCCACGAAGAAGGTCAGGCTCTTCGGGTTGAGCGTGGTGACGAGCCAGGAATGCGCCACCATCCGCAGGGCCGGCGCGCCGGAGCGCGGCGCGGCCTGGAACTGGCTGCCGGCCCGCCACAACTTGATGCCGAGCCAGACCAGGTAGGCGGCACCGCACCATTTCAGCACCGTGAACAGGGTGGCCGAGGCCGCGAGCAACGCGCCGAGGCCCAGCAGCGACAGCGTCATGGCGGTCAGATCGCCGAGGGCGACGCCGATCGCCGCCGGCAGGGCGGCCCGCAGGCCGCTGCCGATGGCGTAGGACACGACGAGGAGAATCGTCGGGCCCGGAATGACCAGCAGGATCGCCGAGGAGGCCGCGAAGGCGGCCCAGGTTGTGAACGTCATACCCCCACCTCCGCCTCGACCTGCTCCACCTCGTCGTCCTCGACGCCGAGATAGGCGGCGATGACGCTCTGGTCGCTCTGGATCTCCGAGGGCGTGCCGTCGGCGATCTTGGTGCCGTAATCGAGCACCACGACGTGGTCGGAGATCTCCATCACCACCGACATGTCGTGCTCGATGAGGAGCACCGAGGTGTCGTAATCGTCGCGGATCGCCCGCAGGAGATCGTTGAGCAGCAGCGATTCGCGTGGGTTGAGGCCGGCGGCCGGCTCGTCGAGGCAGAGCAGGACCGGGTCGGTGCACATCGCGCGGGCGATCTCGAGCCGACGCTGGTCGCCGTAGGGCAGGGCGCCCGCCGGATCGTCGGCCCGGTCGATCAGCTGGATGCGCTCCAGCCACGCCTTGGCCCGATCCAACGCCGCCTTCTCGGCCCGGCGATAGGCCGGCAGGCCGAGCAGCCCCGCGATGGTGTAGCCGGAGGCCAGCATCAGGGGATTGTGCTGCGCGACCAGCAGGTTCTCCAGCACCGTCATGCCGGTGAACAGGCGGATGTTCTGGAAGGTGCGGGCGACCCGCGCGTTCCGGTTCACCGCGTAGCCCGGCAGCCGCTCCAGCAGGAACTCCGCGCCGTCGCGGTGGCGCAGGGTCATCATGCCTTCCGTCGGCTTGTAGAAGCCGGTGATGCAGTTGAAGACCGTGGTCTTGCCGGCGCCGTTCGGGCCGATCAGCGCCGTGATGTCGCCGCGGCCGACCTTGAACGACAGGTCGTTGACGGCGACGAGGCCGCCGAAGCGCATGGTGACGTGGTCCACCGTCAGGACCGGATCGGCCATGCGGGGGGAAGCGAGAGAAGCGGAGGACATCGAGGTCGACATCAGCCGTGGCCCTCCTTCACGAGGGAGCCCGAGATGCGCTTGCGCTCCTTGAGCACGATCGAGGGCGCGCGTTCCGAGATCAGGCCGCGGGGGCGCCAGATCATCATGATCACCATGGCGAGGCCGAACAGCAGCAGGCGGTACTCGTTCGGATCGAAGCCTTCGCCGAACACCGCCTTGAGGAAGCCGAGGTTGCGCAGCATCTCCGGCCCGCCGACCATCGCCACTGCGGCGACGGCGACGCCGATCTGCGAGCCCATGCCGCCGAGCACCACGATCGCCAGGATGATCGCGCTCTCGAGGAAGTTGAAGCTCTCGGGGCTGACGAAGCCCTGGCGCACCGCGAAGAACGAGCCGGCGAAGCCGCCGAACATCGCGCCGAGCGCGAAGGCCGTGAGCTTGGTGTTGGTGGTGTTGATGCCGAGCGACCGGCAGGCGATCTCGTCCTCGCGCAGGGCCTCCCAGGCCCGGCCGATCGGCAGGCGGCGAAGCCGCAGGGTCACGCCGTTGGTGATGAGGGCGAGTGCCAGGATCAGGTAGTAGAGGAAGATCACCCGGTGCATCGGGCTGAAATCGAGCCCGAACTTCGCCGCGAACCCGTCCTCGTCCGCGGTGAACGGCACGCCGAAGAAGGTGGCGCGGGGGATCGACGAGATGCCGGCGGCGCCCCCTGAGAAATCGGTCCAGTTGATGAGGACGAGACGGATGATCTCGCCGAAGGCCAGCGTCACGATGGCGAGGTAGTCGCCGCGAAGCCGCAGGACGGGGAAGCCCAGCACCATGCCCCAGAGGCCCGCGAACAGGCCGGCGAGCGGCAGGCAGACCCAGAACGACAAGCCGAACACCGTCGACAGCAGCGCGTAGGAATAGGCGCCGACGGCGTAGAAGGCGACGTAGCCGAGATCGAGCAGGCCCGCGAGCCCGACCACGATGTTGAGGCCCCAGCCCAGCATCACGTAGGTGAGGATCAGGATGCCGAGGTCGATCCAGTAGCGGGATTCGCCGAGGCCCCCGGTGCCGAGCACGGCGAGCAGCGGGAAGGCCAGTGTCACGCCGAGGAAGGCCGGCAGGGCGTAGGTCGACAGCCTCTGCGAGGCGTTCGGCTCGGCGTGCACCGCCTCCGTCGCCTGGACCGGCGAGGGGGTCAGCGCCCGGCGGGCGTCGCGGTTGGCGAGGATCAGCCTTTGCGCGAGGCGTCCGACGAAGACGATGCCGCACAGGATCGCGACGAGGCCCCAGCGCGGCACCAGGTCGAGGGCGGAGGTCTGGCTCAGATCGGTGCGGAAGGCGACGATCGGAAAGCAGAGGCCGAAGGTGACGAGCGCGAACAAAGCCGCGTCCTTCACGATCGCCGCCATGTCGGTGGCGGCGCGGTCGGCGGCGTTGGGCGCCGGCAGGGTGTTGGCCGGGTTCGCCATCAGACCTTCTCGACCTCGGGCCGGCCGAGGATGCCGGACGGCATGAAGATGAGCACGATCGCGAGGATCGAGAACGCCGCCACGTCCTTGTACTCGATGGAGAAATACGCAGACCAGAAGGTCTCGACGAGGCCGATGAGCAAGCCCCCGAGCACCGCGCCGGGCAGGCTGCCGATGCCGCCGAGCACCGCCGCCGTGAAGGCCTTGACGCCGGGGGTGAAGCCGTCCGCGAAGGACACGACGCCGTAATAGAGCAGGTACATGGTGCCGGCGACGGCAGCGAGGGCCGCCCCGAGCACGAAGGTCAGCGAGATGGTGCGGTCGACGTCGATGCCCAGCAAAGCTGCCATCTTGCGGTCCTGCTCGCAGGCGCGCTGGGCCCGGCCGAGCGGCGTCTTCTGCACCAGGTACCAGAACCCGGCGAGAAGGAAGACCGTGGTCAGCATGATGATGATCTGCTTGTAGGAGAGCGCCACGGCGTAACCGTTATCACCGGTCCACAGCGTGATCACCTCGCGCATCATCGGTGGGGTCGGCTTGTTGCGGGCGCCCTGCACCACCTGGACGAAGTTCGACAGGAAGATCGCGACGCCGATCGCCGAGATCAGCGGCGCCAGGCGGAACGAGCCGCGCAGCGGCCGGTAGGCCACGCGCTCGATCGCCCAGCCCCACAGGGCGGTGAGCACCATTGCGCAGATCAGGACGATCAGCAGCGCCAGGGCGATCGACGAGATGCCGAGCCAGGTCGTGACGATCAGGAAGGTGATCAGCGCGATGAAGGCCGAGAGCATGAACACGTCGCCATGGGCGAAGTTGATCATGCCGATGATACCGAACACCATCGTGTAACCGATGGCGATGAGGCCGTAGATCGACCCCAGCGTCAGCCCATTGATGAGCTGCTGCGCGAAGACCTCCATGCGGTCACGTTCTCCATTCGCGGGCTTGTCGCCCGGGCCTCCCTGGCCGTGCCCCGTCATCCGGGTGTCACGACCGTCCCTTGGCGCGAGGCTTAGCAAGCACCGCACCACTCGACAATCCGGAGTTGCCGGGCGGGTGTGCGAAAGCCCCGCTGGCCCCGACGCTACGGCTCCGCTACCCTCCCCGGGAAGCCCGTTTGACCACGAGCAAGGGGGGAGCGCCGCCATGGCGATGACGATGACCGGCGAGGTGCTGCTGCCGGCCGACCAGCAGACCGTGTGGGAGAAGCTGAACGACCCCGAGGTGCTCAAGCGCTGCATCCCGGGCTGCGAGACCCTGGAGAAGGTTGGGGACAACGAGCTGCAGGCGTCGGCCAAGATCGCGGTCGGTCCCGTGAAGGCGACCTTCAAGGGCAAGGTGACGCTCACCGACATCGACCCGCCGAACGGCTACCGCATCACCGGCGAGGGCCAGGGTGGCGTCGCGGGCTTCGCCAAGGGCGGGGCGGTGGTGCGGCTGGAGCCCGCCGAGGGCGGCCAGACGAAGATGACCTACGACGTCGAGGCCAGCGTCGGCGGCAAGATCGCTCAGCTCGGCGGCCGCCTGATCAACGGCGTGGCGAAGAAATACGCCGACAACTTCTTCGACACGTTCGCCAAGGAGGTGCAGGGCGGCGAGGGGGGCGAGACCTCGGCGGCCTGACGCCGCTTTCGATCGCCTGCGATCAATTTGCTGCGAGGCGAATCGGCAGAATGCCCGAAACCGGGCGAAAACGGCCGGTTTGCGCGCCAAAAAGTCGGAGCGCCGCGCCTTGACCGGCGCTTCCGGCCGGTTGACACTCGAATTCGAGCGATTCCAGAAAGGCAGGCCGGCCCGGCCACCATGAGCGACAGGGTCCGACGGACAGGACCCGCGGGTTTCGGCCAAGAAGCCTTTGGGGCAGGAGGAGGACGTCACCCATGAGCGCTGTCAGCCTGACGGTGAACGGCAAGGCCGTGACCGCCGACATCGATCCGCGCACGCTGCTGGTGCAGTACCTGCGTGAGAATCTCCGCCTCACCGGTACCCATGTCGGCTGCGATACCAGCCAGTGCGGCGCCTGCGTGGTCCATCTCGACGGCGAGGCGATCAAGGCCTGCACCGTGCTGGCGGTCCAGTGCAATGGCCGATCGGTCACCACCATCGAGGGCCTGGCGTCGGGCGGCGAGCTGCACCCGATGCAGGCGGCCTTCCGCGAGCATCACGGCCTCCAATGCGGCTACTGCACCCCCGGCATGATCATGACCGCCGTGGATCTGGTGCGCCGCAAGGGCAATTCCCTCGACGAGCACACCATCCGCGACGAGCTGGAAGGCAATATCTGCCGCTGCACCGGCTACCACAACATCGTGAAGGCGATCGCGGCGGGCGCCGGGAACATGGCGGCCGAGCCGCAGAAGGTCGCGGCGGAGTAGTGCGACGCTTCTGAACCCTCCCCCCCTCTGCGGGGGAGGGTGCCCGGCGGAGCCGGGCGGGAGAGGGGGCGACGCTTCCGGAGAGGTCGCGCCTCGATGAGGAGCGCCCCCTGGATCAGCGTCGCGCTGCCCCTCTCCCGGCTCGCTTCGCTCGCCACCCTCCCCCGCAGAGGGGGGAGGGTTGAAACCTGCGCTTTACGAAAAATCCGTCCGCGCCATCCGGACCGACAACAAGACGCCATCAAGAACGAGGCCGGCCCCGCGGCGCCGGCCCGCGAGGCCAGATCCGGGAGATACACGCCATGACCGCCACGGGTATCGGCGCCTCGGTGCGCCGCAAGGAAGACCAGCGCTTCATCACCGGCAAGGGCCGCTACGTCGACGATTACAACCGTCCGGGCCAGGCCTACGCGTATTTCCTGCGCTCCCCCCACGCCCATGCCGAAATCCGCGGCATCGACATCTCGGCCGCCGCCGCGATGCCGGGGGTCGTCGGCATCCTGACCGGCGAGGATTTGGCGGCCGACAAGGTCGGCGGCCTGATCTGCGGCTGGATGATCCATTCCAAGGACGGCACGCCGATGAAGGCCGGGGCGCATCCGGCGCTGGCCCAGGGCAAGGTGCGCTATGTCGGCGACCACGTCGCGGTGGTGATCGCCGAGACCCTGGCCCAGGCCAAGGACGCCGCCGAGGCCATCACCGTCGATTACGACCTGCTGCCCGCCGTGGTCGAGACCGCGAAGGCCGCGGGCGCCGCCACGGTGGTGCACGACGTTGCCCCCGACAACACCGTCTTCAACTGGCATCTCGGCAACCAATCCGACGTCGAGGCGGCCTTCGCCCGTGCGGCGCACGTCACCAAGCTCGACATCGTCAACAACCGCCTGGTGCCGAACCCGATCGAGCCCCGCGCGGCGGTCGGCGAGTACGACGAGGCCGAGGAAGCCTTCACCCTCTACACCACGAGCCAGAACCCGCACGTGGCGCGCCTCGTGCTCTCGGCCTTCATCGGCATCGCGCCGGAGAACAAGCTGCGGGTGGTGGCGCCGGATGTCGGCGGCGGCTTCGGCTCGAAGATCTTCATCTACGCCGAGGAGACGATCTGCGTCTGGGCGGCGAAGAAGGTCGGCCGGCCGGTCAAGTGGACCAGCGACCGCACCGAGGCGTTCCTGTGCGACGCGCACGGCCGCGACCACGTCACCCATGCCGAGCTGGCAATGGACGAGGGCGGCAAGATCTTAGGCCTCAAGGTCCACACGATCGCCAATCTCGGCGCCTATCTGTCGACCTTCTCGTCGTCGGTGCCGACCTACCTCTACGCGCCGCTGCTATCCGGCCAGTACAACATCCCGGCGATCTACTGCGAGGTCGACGGAGTCTACACCAACACCGCGCCGGTGGATGCCTATCGCGGCGCCGGGCGACCGGAGGCGACCTTCGTCATCGAGCGGCTGGTCGAGGTCGCGGCGCGCGAGTTGAACCAGGACCCGGCGAAGTTCCGGCGCAAGAACTACATCAAGAGCTTCCCGCACCAGACGCCGGTCATCATGATGTACGACGGCGGCGACTATTCCGCTTCCCTCGACAAGGCGCTGGAGATCGCCGACCACAAGGGCTTCGCCCGGCGCCGGCGCGAGAGCGCCCGCAACGGCAAGCTTCGCGGCATCGGTTTCTCGTCCTACATCGAGGCCTGCGGCATCGCCCCGTCGCAGGCGGTCGGGTCGCTCGGTGCCGGCGTGGGCCTGTGGGAATCGGCCGAGGTGCGGGTGAACCCGACCGGGTCGATCGAGGTGCTGACCGGCTCGCACAGCCACGGGCAAGGGCACGAGACCACCTTCGCCCAGCTCGTCTCCGACCGGCTCGGCGTGCCGATCGAGAGCGTCACCATCGTCCACGGCGACACCGACAAGGTGCAGTTCGGCATGGGCACCTACGGCTCGCGCTCCGGCGCGGTCGGCATGTCGGCCATCGCCAAGGCGATCGACAAGGTGGTGGCCAAGGGCCGCAAGGTCGCGGCCTACGCGATGGAGGCGGGCGAGGACGACATCGAGTTCAAGGACGGCCGCTTCTCGGTCGCCGGCACCGACAAGTCTCTCGCTTTCGGGGAAGTGGCGTTGCAGGCCTACGTCGCCCACAAGTTCAGCGGCGCGCAGCTCGAGCCGGGGCTGAAGGAGGGGGCGTTCTACGATCCCACCAACTTCACCTTCCCGGCCGGGATGCACATCTGCGAACTGGAGGTCGATCCCGATACGGGTGTGGTGACCATCGAGAAATTCACGGCGGTCGACGATTTCGGCAACGTCATCAATCCGATGATCGTCGAGGGCCAGGTCCATGGCGGTATCGCGCAGGGCGTCGGACAGGCCCTGTTCGAGGGCGCGCTCTACGATGCCGACGGCCAGCTCGTCACCGCGAGCTTCATGGATTACCGCATGCCGCGGGCGGCCGACCTGCCCTCGTTCGAGGTCGGCATGACGGTGACGCCGTGCCCGTCGAACCCGCTGGGCATCAAGGGCTGCGGCGAAGCCGGCGCCATCGCGGCGCCTGCCGCGGTGATGAACGCGCTCACCGACGCGCTCGGCCACGAGAACATCGCGATGCCGGCGACCCCGTTGGCGGTGTGGCGGGCGGCGCAAGCCAGCCCCCACCTGCGCCCGGAAGCCGCGGAATAAGATCAAGTCTGGAGAGCCCCATGTACGCTTTCGCCTATCACCAGCCGACCAGCCTCAAGGAGGCCGTCAGCCTGCTCGCCGGCGAGGATGCCAAGCTCGTTGCCGGCGGCCACACCCTGATCCCGACGATGAAGCAGCGGCTGGCCGCCCCCGGCACGCTGATCGACCTCGGCAAGGTGCCGGACCTCGTCGGTATCGAGCGCAGCCCGCGCTCGATCACGATCGGCGCCATGACGACCCACGGCTCGGTGGCGGCGTCCAACGACGTGAAGGAGGCGATCCCGGCTCTCGCCGAGCTGGCGGCGCTGATCGGCGATCCGGCGGTGCGCCACCGCGGCACGATCGGCGGCTCGGTCGCCAACAACGATCCGGCGGCGGATTACCCGGCGGCGTGCCTGGCGCTCGGCGCCACGATCAGCACCAACAAGCGCAAGCTCACGGCAGAAGAATTCTTCACCGGCCTGTTCGAGACGGCGCTGGAGGAGGGCGAGATCGTCACCGGCGTCTCGTTCCCGATCCCCCACAAGGCGGCCTACGAGAAATTCCGCAACCCGGCCTCGCGCTACGCCCTCGTCGGCGTGTTCGTGGCCAAGCGTCCGAGCGACATCCGCGTCACGGTGACCGGTGCCGGCTCGAACGGGGTATTTCGCTGGACCGAGGCCGAGGAGGCTTTGGCCAAGCGCTTCGCCGCGAAGTCGCTGGAGGGGATGTCGCCGTCCGCGAGCGGCCTCAACAGCGACATTCACGCGGATGCCGATTACCGCGCGCACCTGATCGGCGTGATGGCGCGGCGCGCCGTGCAGAAGGCGGCGGATCGGTAAGGCGCGACGCGCGCGTGAGAATCCTCCCCCCTCTGCGGGGGAGGGTGCCCCACGGAGTGGGGCGGGAGAGGGGCAGCGCGGACGGTGCCGGACTTGGCGCCCTTCATGACGGTCGCGACTTCTCCGGAAGCGGCGTCCCCTCTCCCGGCCTGGCACGAGTGCTGCGCACTCGCCGCAGGCCACCCTCCCCCGCAGAGGCTAGCGTGTTCACACATCTCGGTTTGAGCGCTTTCCCCTCAAAGGTAGCGCGCCTCTCCTCCCCCTTGTGGGGAGGAGCCGGAGGTGGGGGTGGTGCCAGATAAGGCTCAGCGGTGCCTTCTGCACCACCCCCACCCCTAGCCCCTCCCCACAACTTGCAGCGATACCGGGCAAGCCCGGGATCGCCGGGGGGAGGGGAAGCGCGCTTACCTTCAATGGGTTAGCATTCAGAGGAAAAGTGTGAATCCGCTAGCCCGCAGAGGGGGGAGGGGCTGGATCGGCGGCGTTCCGCTCCAATATCCCACCACTTGAATACCATCGGCGGACGCGACCGCCCCCGCGAGAAGCAGCGCCCGCCACGATGAATCTCCCCACCTCCATCGACGCCACCCAGGCGCTGCTCTCCTCGGCCGGCTACGTCGCCGACCGGGCGCTCTCCACCGTGGTGTTCCTGTCGCTCAAGCTCCAGCGCCCGCTCTTCCTCGAAGGCGAAGCCGGGGTCGGCAAGACCGAGATCGCCAAGGTGCTGGCAAAATCCCTCGGCCGGCCGCTGATCCGGCTGCAATGCTACGAGGGGCTCGACGTCGCGGCGGCCGTCTACGAGTGGAACTATGCCGGCCAGATGATGGCGATTCGCCTCACCGAGGCCGGCGGTGCCGTCGACCGCGAGCGGCTGGAATCCGAATTGTTTTCCGAGCGCTACCTGATCCGCCGGCCGCTACTCCAGGCGCTGGAACCGGGCGCGGGCGGGGCGCCGGTGCTGCTGATCGACGAACTCGACCGCACCGACGAGGCCTTCGAGGCGTTCCTGCTCGAGGTGCTTTCGGATTTTCAGGTCACGATCCCCGAACTCGGCACGATCCGCGCGCCCGAGCCGCCGCTGGTGATCCTGACCTCGAACCGCACCCGCGAGATCCACGACGCGCTCAGGCGCCGCTGCCTCTATCACTGGGTCGATTACCCGGATGCGGAGCGCGAACTGCAGATTCTGCGCACCCGCCTGCCGCACGCGCCCGAGGTCCTGTCGCGCCAGGTGGTCGCCTTCGTGCAGGCGATCCGCAAGGAGGACCTGTTCAAGGCGCCCGGCGTCGCCGAGACGCTGGACTGGGCGACCGCGCTCGTCGAACTCGACGCCATAGCCCTCGATCCGACGCTGGTCATCGACACGCTCGGCGTGCTCCTGAAGTACCAGGACGACATTCAGGCGATGCAGGGCGGGCGCGCCAAGGCGCTGCTCGACGCGGTGAGATCGTCGGCCGGATGAGCGACGCGCCCGCAGGCTCCGGCCGGCTTGCCGACAACATCGCCTATTTCGCCCGGGCCCTGCGCGCGGCCGGCGTGCCGGTCGGGCCCGGCGACGTGATCGACGCCGTCGAGGCGGTCGAGGCCGCGGCGATCGGCAGCCGCGAGGACTTCTATTGGACCCTGCACGCCGTGCTGGTGCGCCGGCGCGAGCACTCGACGCTGTTTGCGGAGGCCTTCCGGCTGTTCTGGCGTCGGCGCGACCTCATCGAGAAGATGATCGCCCAGATGTCGCCGGTGGCCCCCGACAAGGCGCCGCCCAAACCCCCGACTGCCGGGGCGTTACGGGTGCAGGACGCCCTGTCGCCGAAATCCGAGCGGCCCAAGCCCAAGGTCACCGAAGAGGATCTCACCACCGTCACCCTGTCGGTGTCGCAGGCCGAGGTGCTGAAGGCCAAGGACTTCGCCCAGATGAGCGCCGAGGAGGTGGCCCAGGCCCGCCGGCTCATCGGCTCGCTCCGGCTGCCCGACGACGCGACCCGGACCCGGCGGTTCGAGGCGCGCCCGCGCGGGCGCATCGATCCCCGCCGCAGCTTCCAGCGCACGGTGCGGGCGGGCGGGGCCATCGATCTCGCCTTCCGGGCGCCGCGGGAGCGGCCGCCGCCGATCGTGGCGCTCTGCGACATCTCCGGCTCGATGGCGGAGTATTCGCGCCTGTTCCTGCACTTCCTGCACGCCCTGTCCGAGCAGCGGCGGGTTCATAGCTTCGTCTTCGCGACGCGGCTCACCAACATCACCCGGGAACTCACCCGCCGCGATCCCGACGAGGCGCTGGCGCGGGCCAGCGCCCGGGCGCAGGACTGGGAGGGCGGCACCCGCATCGCCGAGGCGCTGCACCTGTTCAACCGGCACTGGTCGCGCCGGGTGCTCGGCGGCGGCGCGGTGGTGCTGCTGTTCACCGACGGGCTGGAGCGCGAGGTGACGCCGGAGCTGACCCACGAGATGGACCGCCTGCGCCGCTCCTGCCGACGACTGGTCTGGCTCAACCCGCTGCTGCGCTTCGAGGGCTTTTCCGCCCGGGCCAGCGGCATCCGGGCGATGCTGCCGCATGTCGACGATTTCCGGCCGATCCATAGCCTGTCGGCGATGGCGGACCTCTGCCGCGCGCTCGGCGCGCACCAGCCGCGCGGCCGCGAGCCGAAGGCATGGTTGCGCGAGGCCGGCTGACACCTAACTGTTGTGGCGGGGCTGACCGTCCCGGAGATTTTGCCCGATGCTGTCGACGGACACAGACATCCTCGCCACTGCCGAGGCCTGGCGCGAGGCCGGCCGCGGCGTGGCGCTCGCCACCGTGATCGAGACCTGGGGCTCGGCCCCGCGCCCGGTCGGTAGCCACCTCATCATCGACCAGGAAGGCAACTTCCTCGGCTCGGTCTCGGGTGGCTGCGTCGAGGGCGCGGTCATCGCCGAGGCCGCCGACGTGATCGAGGACGGCAAGCCCCGGGTGCTCGAATTCGGCGTCGCCGACGAGACCGCCTGGCGGGTCGGCCTGTCCTGCGGCGGGCGCATCCGCGTGCTGGTCGAGCCGGTCGCGTGAAGCTCGACATCCTGCGGGAGATGAACCGGGAGCGCGCCGCCCGCCGCGCCGTCATCCTGGTCACCGATACCGCCGACGGCGCCCAGCGCCTGGTGCGCGAGGCTCAAGCCGAAGGTGATCCGCTGGCGGCCGAGCTGGCGGCCCGATTCCGCTCGGGCAAGAGCGGAATCGTCGAGGCGGAGGGGCGCTCGCTGTTCCTCACCGTGCAGGTGCCGCCGCCGCGCCTCGTGGTGATCGGCGCCGTCCATATCAGCCAGGCGCTCGCGCCGATGGCGCAGGCGACCGATCTCGACGTCACCATCATCGATCCGCGCACCGCCTTCGCGACGCCGGAGCGGTTTCCCGACGTGCCGCTCCTGGCACTTTGGCCGGACGACGCCCTGGCGCAGCTGCCGCCGCTCGATCGCTATACGGCGGTCGCGGCCCTCACCCACGACCCGAAGATCGACGATCCGGCGCTGATCGCGGCGCTGAAGGTCGAGTGCTTCTATGTCGGGGCGCTGGGCTCGCGAAAGACGCATGCTAAGCGCGTCGAGCGCCTGACCGCCGCCGGTCTCACGGATGAGCGGATCGCCCGCATCGCCGCGCCGATCGGCCTCGATATCGGGGCGGTCAGCCCGGCGGAGATCGCCGTCTCGGTGCTGGCCCAGGTGATCGCGGCCCTGCGCCAGGATCGCCGCCGGGCCCCCGCATGAGGTTCGGCCCGGTTCCGATCGCACAAGCCGTCGGGCTGATCGCCGCCCATTCGGTGCGCGCGGGCGAGGCGGTGGTGAAGAAGGGCCGGACGATCACCCCGGACGAGGCCGCGCGGCTTGAAGCCGCCGGGATCGGCGAGGTGGTGGCGGTGGCGCTCGAACCGGGCGATGTCGGCGAGGACGCGGCGGCGGATCGGCTCGCGGCGGCCGTCGCCGGGCCGGGCGTCGCCGTCGAGCCGCCCTTCACCGGCCGGGCCAATCTCCACGCGTCGCAAGCCGGCCTGCTCGTCCTGGACGAATCGGTGATCGCGGCCGTCAACCGCGTCGACGAGGCGGTGACGCTGGCGACCCTGGTGCCGTTCAAGCCGGTGGTGCCCGGCGAGATGGTGGCGACCGTCAAGATCATCCCCTACGCGGTGCCGGGTGCGGTCCTCGACCGGGCCCTCGCTGTGGCCGCACCGGCGATCCGGGTCGCCCCCTACCGCCTGACGCGGGTCGCGGCGATCTCGACCGTGCTGCCCGGGCTTAAGCCGAGCGTGGTCGACAAGACCCTTCGCACCCTCGACGCCCGCCTGGGCCCGGCAGGCGCCCGTATCGTCGGCGAGGCCCGGGTGCCGCACGAATCCGGCGCGGTCGCCCGGGCTCTGCGCGAGGCGATCGAGCGGGACGGCGCGGAGCTAGCCGTGGTGTTCGGCGCCTCGGCGATCGCAGACCGGCGCGACGTGATCCCGGCCGGGATCGAGGCCGCGGGCGGCATCGTCGACCATCTCGGCATGCCGGTCGATCCCGGCAATCTGCTGCTGCTCGGCCGATTGGGTGAGGCGCCGGTGATCGGGGCGCCTGGCTGCGCCCGTTCGCCGAAGGAGAACGGCTTCGACTGGGTGCTCCAGCGCCTGCTCGCCGGCCTGCCGGTCACCCGCGACGACATCGTCGGGTTCGGGGTCGGCGGACTTTTGATGGAGATCGTGTCGCGGCCCCAGCCGCGGGACGGCGGGGAGAGCACGGATGATGCCTGAGCCGGTCGGCACGGTGCTGCTCGCCGCTGGCCGCGGCACCCGCTTCGGCGCGAACCCGAAGCTCCTGAGCCCGCTGGACGGCAAGCCCCTGGTGCGCCACGCGGCGGAAGCGGCGGTGGCGGCGGGTCTCGGCCCGGTGGTGGCGGTGCTCGGCCATGCGGGTGAGCAGATTCGCGCGGCCCTCGCCGGCCTGCCGCTCACGCTCGTCGAGAATCCGGACTACGCTGAGGGCCTGTCGACCTCGCTCCGCGCCGGGCTCGATGCCCTACCGGGCGAGATCACGGCGGCTTTGGTTCTCCTCGGCGACATGCCGCGGGTCGGGCCCGGCCTGCTGGTGCGGCTCGCCGAGGGTTTTCGCTCCGCATCCGTCGCTCCGTCCGCGGTGGTGCCGGTGCGGGACGGGCGGCGCGGCAACCCGGTACTGCTCAACCGCCGTCTCCTCGGACCGGGGATCGCCACCCTCGACGGTGACCGCGGCGCCGGCCCGCTACTGGCGCGACGCGACGATGTCTTTGAGTTGCCGGTGGACGAGGCCGGGGTCCTGATCGACGTCGATACGCCGGCCGCCCTGGCGGGCCTGACCTGACTCGCGCGGGCGGTGACCGCTCAGATCGGCAGCCGCGCGGTGAGAACCCGCAGGCCCGCCCCGGCGAAGAGCAGGGCGAAGGCGCCCTCGAACCAGCGTCGCAGGCGCAGGTAGCCGCGAGCCATCCGGCCGTTCGAGAACAGCCAGGCATACCCGGTGAAGATCAGGGCGCTCTGCAGGCCGATGGCGGCGATCACCATTACCAGTTCCGCCGGCGAGGTCCGGGGCGACAGGCCCAGCGTGTAGAGCGAGCCGAAGAACAGGATCGCCTTGGGGTTGGTCAGGTGCAGGGCGAGGCCCTTGGCGTAGGCCCGCGAGACCGAGCCCTCGACGGCGTCGGGCGGCCGAGCCAACGGCCCGCGGATCGCGCTGCGCGCCGACCTGTAGGCGAGGTACAGCAGGTAGGCGCCGCCGCAATGGCGCATTCCCTCGATCATCCAGACGCTCGATGCCATGACCGCCGCCAGCCCGAGTGCCGCGGCGATCGACCAGGTCAGGGAGCCGGTCACGACGCCGAGCGCGAGCGCGAGGCCGGTGCGGCGTCCGGCCTGCATCGCGCGGTGTCGGCGATCGCCAGCGTCGCCGGGCCGGGGCTGGCGCTGGCGACGAAGGCCGCCGAGAGGATCAACGGGAGACTGATCGAGAGGGACATCGCGTCGGTCCACTTGAGCACCACATGGGCCATGGCCGGACGCGCCAGGGCGCCCGACCGCGACCAACGCAACGCCAGCAACCCGGCCGGGCTCCGGACCTCATCGGAACGTGAGGGGCCGCCTCACGCCGCCGCGGCCGCACCGAGGTTCAGGAGCCCCATCACGGCGGTGAACACCGCGTAGACGAAGCCGAGATTAAGGGCCACGCCGAGCACGCCGACGCCGAGACCCGCCGCCACCACGATGCCGTCGCGCTCGACGAGGCCGAGGCCGACCAGGGTCACGGCGAGGCCGAGCGGAATCTGGCCGACCAGGGGAGCGGCGACGATCAGCACCAGGGAGAGTGCCAGGATCAGCACCCCCATGGTGCGCATGCCGATGTCGTTCTCGAATACCCGCAGCCGCGGCCGCGACCAGCGCTCGAGCCGGCGCAGCAGCGGCACCGCGCGGGAGACCGCCCGCTGCAAGTCGGACCGGGCGATCGAGCGGCCCAGCAGCGCCCGCGGCAGCCAGGGCGCCGACATGCCGGCGGCGATCTGCGCCGCCACGAGGGCGAGGAGCAGGCCGCAGATCAGCGGGATGGGCGGCGGCATCGGCAGGCAATTGGGCAGGCCGAGCAGCACGACGAGGAGCGCGAAGGCCCGGTCGCGCAGGACAGCCACGATGTCGCCGACGGTCAGCCGCTCGGTTTCCTGGGCGGCGAGGACGGTCAGGACCTCGGAGGTGCGGGCGAATTGGGTCACGGGGCTCTGGTCGTCCGGTGCCGGGGAGGCGCTGCCCGGCGGGACCGCGGGACCCTCGAACGAGGGCGCGACGCTCGCCGCCGGAGTCGCTGCGGCCCGGGCCGGGGTCGCGCGGCTCCCTCTAGCCCACTCCGCCGCTCGGGCCAACCCGCGCGCATGGGTGGTCCCCGCGCCGAGATCGGCGCGGGCCGGGCCTGCGGCGAGAAGGGGCCCGAGCCGCCGTCGAAGCGGTCCGGCCGCGGAGAGGATGCGCCTGTGCATGGTTCACCGACGTGAGCGCCGCGCTGCCAGAGCGCGACCGTTGAGGGCCTCACACACGGCCAACCGGGCAATCGTAGGGCAAAGCGCCAAAAAAACGCCGCGCCGCCCGATTCAGTGCAGCGTCAGCACCCCGTTCACGGCGCGGAATTCCGCCGGCTTGATCAGGTGCGAATGCGCCACCCGGACCGAGTGCAACGGCCCGTCCAGCTCGCGTTTCCAGAAATCCAGGAAGCCGTTGAGCACCGGGAAGCGCGGGGCGAGGTCGTAATCCTGCCAGACATAGGTCTGCAGCACGCCGGGATGATCGGGAATGCGGTAGAGGATATGCGCCGTGGTCAGGCCGTAACCCTCGATCTGCTGCCGAAACTCCTTGGAGACCATGGAACCTCCTGAGCGTTAGACGATCCTTCTGGGGTGCACAGCGCTTTGCCGACCAAGCGTCCGATGATGCGGTTAATCAATGGTTACGCTCAAGCGAAAACAGAAGCTAATACGTTGATTTTTCAGGTAATAGCAGCCTATCCGCGCGAGTGCTGACAGCGCCGGGGCGCGTCCGTGCATTCGTTCCGCGCCAGGGTCCTTCCGGAGACGAAGGCTCTCGACGAGATCCGGCAGCGTGGCCGTCTTCGGGCGAGGCTGCGGGCGATGACGCGAATCTGTGACGTAGTCCCGACTGCCACTTGACGTTGCGTTTCATGGAAAAGATATTTCCATATTCGCAACGTCAAGCCCGGCCGCCGTGCCTCTTCTCCGCGCCCGTCCAGCCCTGCTCTATGCAGCAGTCAGCCTCGCCTGTCCGGAGGGCGCCCTCGCCGACGAGCGCGAGGAGGTACGGACCGTGCTGTTCGGCAGCCTGGATGCCGGCCGCTCGACCTTCGTCAGCGCCGGGGCCAAGGTCGCACCGGGCGGGATCGGCCGGGACGGGTTCGTGACCCTGGCGACCCTCGGCTACGGCCTGCGGCCGGAGCGGGACTGGTGGGGCGATCCGCGGGGGAAGGCCGGGCTGACTCCGCCCCGGACCCTGCGCCATACCGTCCAGGCCGGTGCCGTCGCGGGCTGGCAATGGGTGCGCGAATGGGGTGTCGCCGCGCTGTTCGCCGGGCCCGAAATCGCCTTCGAGGTGCTGGACAGCCCCGGCACGAAAAGGCTGCCCACGCCGCGAATCGGGGCGCGGGTGCAGGGCGAGCTGTGGGCCCGGCCGACCGAGACGACGCTCCTGACCACGACGCTGATCGCCGGCACCGCCCGCTGGAGCGCCTGGGGCCGGGTCTCCTGGGGCATCCGGGTGCCGGAATGGAGCGCGGCCTATCTGGGGCCCGAGGCGGCGCTCTACGCCGACCGGACCGGCTACCGGAAATGGAGCCTCGGCCTCCACGCCACCGATTTCGCCATTGCCCGTTTAAGCTTTCGCGTCTCCGCGGGCTGGGTCTACGAGGAACAGATCCGGCGCCCGGGCGCCTACGGCACGCTCACCGCCTGGCTGCCGCTCTGACCCGCTCAACGAATCGAGAAAGCGGCCGGCATCCGCCACGATCGCCTTGCGCCGCGTCGGCGCCATCGTATCGAGGGTGCGGTAGGGCATGGCGAGGCGCGGGTTGCCGCGCAAGCGATCTTCGTTCGCGATCAGGAAGTTCCAGTACAGGTAGTTGAACGGGCAGGCCGTCTCGCCGGTCTTCGCCTTCACGTCGTAGGCGCAAGCCCGGCAGTAATCCGACATCCTGTCGATATAGGCGCCGGACGACGCATAGGGCTTGGAGCCGAGGAGCCCGCCATCGGCCCACAAAGCCATGCCGTGGACGTTGGGCAATTCCACCCATTCATAGGCATCGGCATAGACCACCAGGAACCATTCCTCGACCTGGCGCGGGGCGAGGCCGGCCAGAAGCGCGAAATTGCCCAGCACCATCAGGCGCTGGATGTGGTGGGCATGCGCGTGGGCCCTGGTGTCCCGCACGCATTCGGCGAGGCAGGCCATGTCGGTCTCGCCCGACCAGTAGAACCACGGCAGGTCGCGGGTGGCATCGAGCGCGTTGGTCTCGGGGTATTCCGGCATCCGGGCCCAGTAGAGCCCGCGCACGTATTCGCGCCAGCCGAGGATCTGGCGGATGAAGCCCTCGACGGCGTTGAGGGGCGCCGAACCCTCGCGCCAGCGGCCCTCCGCGGCGCGGCAGACCTCCTCGGCATCGATAAGGCCGAGGTTGAGGGCGGGCGCGACCAGCCCGTGATAGAGGAACGGCGTGCCGGACCGCATCGCGTCCTGATAATCGCCGAACCCGGCCAGGCAGTCGTCCAGGAAGTGCCGCAGGGCCTCCAGCGCCTCCGTGCGCGTCACCGGCCAGGCGAAGCCGTCGAGATCGCCGAAATGGTCGGGGAAGCGACGGGCGACGAGATCCATCACCTCGCGCGTCACCGCATCGGGCGGGAAGCGGCGGCGCTCCGGCACCGCGTGGTCCGCGGGCAGGCGGCGGCGGTTGTCGTGGTCGAAGTTCCAGCGCCCGCCCGCCGGCTCGCGCCCCTCCATCAGGAAGCCGGTGCGCCGGCGCATGGCGCGGTAGAAGGTCTCCATCCGGAGGGCCTCGCGCCCCTCCGCCCATCGGGCGAAGACCGGGCGCGGGCACAGGAAGCGGGTATCGTCCCGGATCTCGACCGGCAGCCCGAACCGCTCCTCCCAATCCCGCATCATCGCCTCGACCCGCCACTCGCCGGGTTCCGTCACGACGATGCGGTCGGGCCGGTGGCGGTCGATGGCGCGTCCTACCTCGCCGGTGAACGAGCCGGCATTCTCCGGATCCTCCAGGGCGACGTAATCGACCGTGACGCCGCGCTCGCGCAGCTCGGCCGCGAAGTGGCGCATGGCGGAGAAGACCAGCACCAGTTTCTGCTTGTGGTGGCGCACATAGGTCGCCTCCTCGAGAACCTCGACCATCAGCACCGTGTCGGCGGCGGGATCGAGGTCGGTGAGGGTGGCCAGCCGCGGATGGACTTGGTCGCCGAGGACGAGGCGGAGGGTACGCGACAAAGGTCAGCCTCGTGAGAGCCTGTGCGAAACATCGGCTAACACACGCACCATTGCGACTCTCCTGCGACTGCCCATAACACACCCCTAGCTAGGGCGCGTGGCGCTACCGGACGTCGGGGTGCAGGGAGTTCGCGACGTGAAATTCGCCTTCGCGGGAATCGATTTCCTGGGCGGTGTGTTCGAGGGGCTGGTCGCGTCGGGCTGGCAGCCCATCAAGCTGTTCTCCCGCCCCTGCGACGGGATCTACGACCAGAACGAGACGGTGGTGGCGCTCGCCCGGCGGCACAGGGTGCCGATCCAGCTCTCGCGCATCCGCGTCGCCGACATCGAGGCCCTCTCGGCCGAGCACGGGCGCGACTGGGCGCTGGTGGTGGCGGGGTATCCGTGGCTGGTCACCGGCTGGCCGGGCCGGGTGCGCTACGCCCTCAACATCCATCCCTCGCCGCTGCCGGACGGGCGCGGGCCCTACCCGCTGTTCCGCGCCATCCTCGATTCGTACGAAAGCTGGGGCGTGACCGCCCACGTGCTGGCCGAGGGCGGGTTCGATATCGGCGACATCCTGGCCCAGGACGTCTTCCCGATCTCCGGCACCGAAACGCACGAGACCTTGCTGACGCGCTGCCAGATGGCGGCGGTGCGGCTCGCGCGCGGGCCGATCGCCCGGGATCTGCCCGGCCTGTGGCGCAAGGCCGAGCCGCAGGGCGACGGCGCCTACTGGCCGCGGGTCACCGACCTCGACCGGACCCTCGATTTCCGCCAGCCGGTGGCGGCGATCCTGCGCCGGGTGCGGGCCTTCGGCGCCATCGAGACCCTGGCGCGGGTCAACGACAACCGCGTCTTCGTGCAGGAGGCGAGCGGCTGGACCGAGGGCCACCGCCATGCCCCCGGCACGGTGGTGCATTCCTACCGCCGGCAGATCCTGGTGGCGGCCCGTGACGGTTACGTGCAGATCACCCGCTGGAGCGCCATCCCGCTCGCCGATGCGGACAAGACCGGACGCTGATCCCCGATGCCGAAGATGCGCCGCAAGGGCGACCTGCCGCAGAAACTGTGCGCCCAGTGCGGCCGGCCCTTCGCCTGGCGCAAGAAGTGGGAGCGGGTCTGGGACGAGGTGCGCTACTGCTCCGATGCCTGCCGGCGGGCGGCGCATCGGGGCGAGCCGGCGCGGCCGCCCGAATCTCAAGCTTCCAGATGACGCGGTGCCTGTTCGACTTGCGAGGTCAGCATCGCGAAGGACTTTTCTCTTCCATCTGCAACGATATCACGAAAGCACGCTTGAGGCGGAATTTTATCTTCAAGACTTGAGATAATCGGTATTATCCTATCCATTCTCCTCATCCTGAGGTGCGACCAAAGGAGGCCTCGAAGGAGGGCTCCAGAAGTCTCGCGATCCCTGGAGCCCTCCTTCGAGGCCAGTCGATTTTCAATCGACTGACACCTCAGGATGAGGTCGAGACTTGGATGGATTGCGCCGATCGGTCGAGCGGGCTCTCAAGCCTCGAGGTGACGGGCGGGCAGGAGCCGCCAGACCAGGCCGCCGCGGGGCCCGAGCAGCATCGAGGCGATGTAGAGAACGCCGGCGGCGAGTACGATCGCCGGCCCGGTCGGCAGGCTGGCATAATAGGAGACGAGGAGCCCGGCCACGCTCGCCGCCAGCGCCAGGATCACCGCTGCCGGCATCAGCCCGCTGAGGTCGAGGGCCCAGAACCGGGCGGTGATCGCCGGCAGCAGCATCAGCCCGACGGCGAGCAGGGTGCCGAGTGCCGCGAAGCCGCCGACGAGGTTGAGCACCACCAGGGCGAGGAAGCCGTAATGCACCGGCCCGCTCGCCCGGCCGACCGAGCGCAGGAACAGCGGATCGACGCATTCCATCACCAGCGGCCGGTAGGCGACGGCAAGTCCCGCGAGGGTCACGGTGGCGATGCCGCCGAGCAGCACCAGGGCGTCGTCGTCGAGGGCCAGCACCGTGCCGAACAGGATGTGCAGGAGATCGATCGACGAGCCCCGGGCCGAGATCAGCAGCACGCCGGCGGCGAGCGAGATGAGGTAGAACGCCGCCAGGCTCGCATCCTCGCGCAAGACCGTCGAGCGGGCGATGAGGCCGGAGAGGAGCGCCACGGCGAGGCCGGCGACGAGGCCGCCGAGCGTCATCGCCGGCAGCGACAGGCCGGCCCACAGGAAGCCGATTGCCGCGCCGGGCAGGATGGCGTGGCTCATCGCCTCGCTCATCAAGCTCATCCGGCGCAAGGTCAGGAAGACCCCGACCGGCGCCGCGCCGACCGACAGGGCGACGCAGCCGGCGAGCGCCCGGCGCATGAACGAGAACTCCACGAAGGGCGCCGTCAGGAAATCGATCACGCGGCGTGCCCGTGGCTGTGGTCGCGACCCGGCGCGCCGTGGCTGTGCGACGCGTGGTCGTGCGACGGGTGGTCGTGCGGCGCGGCGGCCGGGGCGCGGCAGACCGGGGCGTCCTCGTCCCAGGCCTCGCAGAGCCGGCGGGCGCGGCGCAGGTTGTCGGCGGTCAGCACCTCGTGCGTCGGCCCCCAGGCCACCGCCTCGCGGGCGAGCAGCAGGGTCGAGGGGAAGTGGCGGGCGACCTGGTCGAGATCGTGCAGCACCGCCACCACGGTGCGCCCCTCCGCGTGCCAGCCATGGACCAGGTCCAGCAATTCCTCGGTGGTGCGCGCGTCGATCGCCGCGAAGGGCTCGTCGAGCAGGATCACCCGGGCATCCTGGAGCAGGACGCGGGCGAACAGGGCGCGGCGCAGCTGGCCGCCCGACAGGGTGCCGATCGGCCGGCGCTCGAAGCCGGTGAGCCCGACCGCCGCCAAAGCCGCCTCGACGGCGGCCCGGTGCGGCTTCAACGAGCGCCACGGCCCGACCCGGCGCCACAGCCCCATCGCCACGAGGTCGAACACGCCGATCGGGAAGGCCCGGTCGATCTCGGCGGCCTGCGGCAGGTAGGCGATGTCCTGCCGGGCGAGGCCCGCCCGGGCGACCTCGCCCTCGAGCGGCGCGATTTCGCCCATGATGCCCTTGAGCAGGGTCGACTTGCCGGCACCGTTCGGCCCGACCACCGCGGTGAGCGATCCCGGCGCGATCGTGCCGTCGAGGTGATGCACCGCCGGATGGCGGGCATAGCCGAGGGTGAGGCCGCGGAAGACCAGGGCCCCACCGCCCGTGGCCGGCTTTGAGGCGCTCCCTGGCGCGAGATGTCGAAGCGGCGCCGTCACGCGGTCGCCCAGCCGATCAGGCCCCAAAGTGCCGCCGCCAGCGCGGCGGCCATGGCGAGGCGTGGACCGACGCCGACTCGCAGCAACGAGAACGGCGCGGCCTGAGGGCGCGGGGCGGCATCGGCCCGCAGGTCGGGGGCGTGGGAATGCGGCATCGGCGAATCGGTCGCTCGGGTTCGGTCCGCGCCCTCGGCGGGCGCCTGCGCGAACCCCATATGGAGGGCGGCCGGCTGGCGCCCCAGGGCGGATCGTTACACTGTAACAGGCGGGGCCTGTCAACCGCCGCCCAGGTAGGGTAGGACGGCGCGGGAGGGTGTCGGATGGACGAGCACGGAACCTGCGGGCATCACGGCCACGCGCATGGCGAGGACGGGCACGCCCATGGTCCCGCCCGCACGGCCGACCTGATCGCGCGGGCCGAGCGGCTGGCGCAGGATCTCGGCCTGCAATTCACGACGCTGCGCCGCCGCACCCTGGAGGTTGTCTCCGAGGAGGGACGTCCGCTCGGCGCCTACGACATCGCCGAGCGCCTGAGCGCCCCGGGCAAGCGCGTCGCCGCGGTCTCGGTCTATCGCGCCCTCGACTTCCTCACCGAGCACGGCCTCGTCCACCGCATCGCCAGCCGCAACGCCTTCGTCCCCTGCGAGCACGGCCACGGCGCCGGCGAGAGCGCGGTGTTCCTGATCTGCCGCAGCTGCGGCAGCGTCGACGAGACCATTTCGGCCGAGATCGAGCGCAGCCTGGATCGGACCCTGGCACAGGCCGGGTTCAAGCCGGCGAGCCGGATCGTCGAGATCGAAGGGGAGTGCGGTGTGTGCCAGGGGCGGCAGGACGCCGGGTGACGGCGGCATTCGGCCCGGCACCTCACGGACGGAATGCGACGAAGCCGGAAGCGGCGATCCGATCCCGCTTCTGCTTGTGGAGATTTCGTTAATGCTCTTCCCGAACAGCCCGTCATCGGCAGGGACCCTGCGCCCGGCGCGCAGGTTCTAACAGCACATCCCTACTCGAGGATGATGACGGCAGCGGGTGCTCTCCCGAGCAATCTGGAACCGTCGGCTGGAGTGAAGCGTCCGATGATTCACCAACTCGTCTACTACAGCCGCAACACCGTTCCGGGCGGCGACCGCGCCATGCTGACCAACATGCGCGAGATCCTGTCTATTTCCCAGCGCAATAACAGCCGTGACGGCATCACGGGCTTTCTCATCTTTGACAAGACATGGTTCGTGCAGATTCTCGAAGGCGAACGTGCCAAGGTAACGGTTACCTACGACCGGATCGCCCGCGATCCGCGCCACGCCGCCGCGACGATCATCAACGTGCGCGACGTGTCGGGACGGCTCTTCCCGAACTGGACGATGGGTGGCGCGATGCGCACGCCGGAGGTGCAGGAAGTCTATCTGCAGCACGGTTTCGGCGGCCCGCTGGACCCCGTCCAGCTCAAGTCGGACCAGATCGTCGGCCTGGCCCTGGATCTCCAGGCCTTCGAGGCGAGCCGCCGGCAAGGCCTGAAGCTCGCTGGCTGATCCGTCGGCGGCACTGCCGTGGCGGCGCGAGACAGAAAAGAGGGCAGCCGGCTCGACCCGTGCCGACGGACAAGCAATAGCATTTTCTCACCGGAGCACTCCGTTGCAAGATTACTCCTGTGCCCCTCGCGCCGCTCTTCTTCGCCGAGATGTCGCGGCCGGCCAGGCTGAAGCAGTAACGGATCACGCTGCAATGGGATGATGCTCTCTATTTTGGTTCTGCCGCATTGCCTGCGAGAAGCCGGCATCCCCTTGGCGTGACGCTGCGCCAGATCACAGTGCCGCGAGATCGTATCGTCGTTCTCGCGGCACACCGGATCGATTGCCCCTGCGTCGGCGAACAGTGCACCCGCGCCGCCAGCGTCGCGGATTGAGGCAGGGTCGGCAAATCTGTTTCCCGTCATCGATCCATTGACAGTGCAGAGAATCGAATATTTCCTCCGGCCGAGCTTCTTGTCGGAGGGCTTCATTCATGTCTCGTTCCGGTTCCGGGTCTGGTCGCGGGGCATCCGACGGAGATGGAGCGCGCTTCGCACAACTCGTGAGTTGGCTCGACGCCCACGCCGACGCGCTCCTGGATGATCCCAGCAATAATCTGATCGGTGTGGGGATCGGCAAGAAGAGCGCCGGCCCCCTGTCGGACGACTCGCCCTTCTGCATCACCGGCTTCGTCGAGAAGAAGCTGCCCGAGAAGACCGTCAAGCAACAGGGAATTCCCCTTTTCGCTGTCGCGGCGGCGGCTGTGAGCGGGGTCGGGCGCCCCCGGGATCTTCCGTTCGAGATCGATCTCGTCGAGACCGGGGCGCGGTTCGCAGCGCAGCCCGGCCTCACGGTCTCGAATTCGCAACGTGGTCTTCATGGCGGAATGCCGCCGACGCTCGACCTGCAGAAGCGGTTTCAAGTCCTGCGGGCAGGCATCGGAATCACCAATCCGCAACGGGCCTATCCGCAGACGCTGTCGGTCGGGACGCTCGGCTTCTTCGTCGTCGACGATCAGGGCCGTCACTACCTGGTGTCGAACAACCACGTCATCGCGGCCGAGAATGCCGGCAGGAAGGGCGACGCCATCGTTCAGCCGGGAACGCTCGACCTGACGGCGAGCGAAATGGCTCTGATGAGCACGCCCGCCAAGCTGAACGCACAGCTGAAGATCGCGACCCTGTCGGCCTGGATCGACCTCCAGTTCCGTGGCCCGTCCGGAATCCCCTTCAACGACGTGGATTGCGCGGCGGCCGAGCTTGCGGTGGGTGAATCCGGTGCGGCGAAGCGCGACGTGACCGAGATCGCGCGGGTCGGGCTCGGCGGCAACCTCAGGGGCGTCGCCACACCGTTCGCGGTCGATCCCGTCACGGGCCAAGTTGCGGGCTCGACCCGGGTCTACAAGGCCGGTCGCACGACGGGCTGGACCGAGGGCGACGTCACGCAACTCGCCGTCGTGACCGACGTGACCTATGGTGCCGGCGTCGCGCGGTTTCGCAATCAGATCGGCATCCAGGCGTCGGCGGACAATACGGGGCCGTTCAGCAAGCCCGGCGACAGCGGGAGCGGCATCGTCAATCGCGATCAGGAACTCGTGGGACTGCTCTTCGCCGGCACCGAGACGCAGACCCTGGCCAACCCGATCCAACTCGTCCTTAATGCGCTGAAGACCGCGTTGGGTGTCAAATCGCTGGATGTGGTGACCTGATCGCCGGCCCATCGCACCGGCCGCCGGAGTTCCTACATCTCGTGGATGAGCCCGTCCCGCCGCAGCCGGTTCGAGGAATTCGCATGTCCGATCTCGCCAACTACGCCGAAGTGCAGCGCGCCCTGCAGGAGCAGGCTCCGAGCATTCTGGAGCAGATTCCCGTCTCGGCCGCGCAGCTTTCCCTTCCCCTGGACGGCCGCGGAGCCCGCATCCGGGCGAGCGTCAAGTCGAACGAGCGGGCCCGTGTGCCGTCACGGGTCGAGGTAAAGATCGACGGCCACCCGGTGACGATCCCGATCGAGGCGGTCGACGATTACGCCGAGTACAAGGCCTACTGAATGGCGGCGTGATGTGTCGCCCGTTCGCATCGTCGACCGGCCCCGCGACGCGTATTGCCCCTGCCGAGGCCGACCTTGCGAGCCGCGACGCTCCTGCCGCCGAGGACGGACCCCGTTTACGCTCGAGGCGCGCCACGCCCTGAGGCGTGTCCGGAACAGGCGCGGGAGCGTGTTCACGGAGCCAGGGTCGGGCGACAACGCTCCCCGGGGCCCATGTTCCTCAATAGGCGTTCCGGAACGCACTTCTGGCCACCACCGTCATCACCAGGATGCGCAGGTCGAACCACAGCGACCAGTTGTCGATGTAGAACAGGTCGTGCTCGACCCTCCGCTGCATGTCGGCATCGGTCAGGGTCTCGCCCCGCAACCCGTTCACCTGCGCCCAGCCGGTGATGCCCGGCCGGACGTTGTGGCGCCGGGCATAGAGCGCGATGCGGCGCTCGAAGCTGCGGTCGTGGGCGACCGCATGGGGGCGGGGGCCGACCAGCGACATGTCGCCCCGGATCACGTTGAGGAGCTGGGGCAGTTCGTCGAGGTTGGTGCGGCGCAGGATGCGGCCGATCCGGGTGATGCGGTCGTCGTCCCGGGTCGCCTGGCGGAAGGCGGTGCCGGAATCCGAGCGCATGCTGCGGAACTTGAACACCCAGAACGCCTCCTGGTTGAAGCCGTAGCGCTTCTGGCGAAACAGGCTCGGACCCCGGCTGTCGAGGCGGATCAGGATTGCGATCAGCAGCAGCAGCGGCGAGAGAACCAGGAGCGCGAGGGCGGCCACCACGACGTCGAAGACGCGCTTGGCGGCGACTTCCAGGGGGGAGAGGGGCGCGCGGCCGACATTGATGCCGGTGAGCAGGCCGACCCGGCCGAGGCGCACGTCGCTGAAGCGGTCCATCACCCGGCCCGGCCGCAGGTGCAGGGCGACCGGCACCCGCAGAAAGGCGTCGACGCAGGATTCCAGGTCCTCGACCTCGGCCCAGGGCACGAGCACGAACACGTCGTCGGGGCGCAGGAAGCGCACCACCGAGACGCTGAGGTCCAGGTCCTCGGCGAGCTGGGCCCGGCGCGACTCGGTGTCGCCCCCCGGCGGCGCATCGCGCAGGGTGCTGACGCCGATCACCCGCAAGCCCAGCGCCGCGGTGTCGTGGGTCGCGTAGAAGCTCGCGACGTCGTCCTCGTAGCCGATCAGGTGGATGCGGCGGGCAGAATCGGACCGGGGGGTGATCAGCCGGCGCACCAGGCCCACGGTGGCGAACCGGGTGGCGACGAGCACCGGCAGGCCGGCGAGGAAGGTCGCCAGCGCCGCGGCGCGGGAATGGTCGCCGGTGGTCTTGCTGAGGAAGCCGAGGACCAGCACCACCGCCCAGGCGGCGAGCCACAGGCTGAAAGTCCGTCGCAGGTGGGGAGCGCGGGCGAGGTAGTTCTCGATGCTGTACTCGCCCCGGGCGGCGTTCGGCAGCACCACGAACAGGCCGAGGAACAGGCCGACCGCCAGCGAAGGCCCGAGCTCGGGCTGCCGCTCGTAAGTGACGAGATGGTAGATCATCTCGCAGGCGAGTCCCGTCAGGGTTACCGCCGCGAGCTCGGCGCAGGCCGCGCCGCCTGCAATCGTGAGCCGCAGGACCGCCCGGCCGCGGCGGGGCAGGAGCGCGTTCCAGACCGCCCGCGCCTTCGACGAGGCGAGGCCGGCGTTGCCGTCTCCCGGGAACCGTTCGTGTCGCATGGCGAGATGACCCGTGACCCGCATCTGTGCCGGCATGGGACGGGCCGGGCGGGAGCGTGCCGTTTGCGCACGCATCCCGGACCGCCGCCGGCTGGTTGCCGGACAGGCAGCAAGCCCGGGACCGGCGGCATCCCAGCCCTGCTTCGACCGATGGGACGGGTCGAGGCGGCGGGTGTATGAGAGGCTCGCCGTAACCCCTGGATTTTGCGACGGGCGGCGCGGCGAGAGCGGCCGACATGGCGGCCGCCAGGGGGGAGCGGACCGAGCGATGGATGCGCGAGCGAGCGAGGGCGGCGTGGCCGTGGAGACGCCGGCAGCCGCGGGCAGGGGACGGCCGCCCGCGGCGGCGGGACCGGCTGCGGTGGTGCTCGGAGGCTTGAGCCTGTCGCACCTCCTCAACGACATGATGCAGTCGCTGCTGCCGGCGATCTACCCCCTCCTGAAGCAGGCCTACAGCCTGGATTTCGGCCAGATCGGCTTCCTGACCCTGGCCTTCCAGCTCACGGCTTCCGTGCTGCAGCCGGTGGTCGGCCTGTTCACCGACAAGCGGCCGATGCCGTTCTCGCTGGCCACCGGCATGCTGCTGTCGCTCTGCGGCCTGCTGCTCCTGTCCCATGCCGGCTCGTACGGCCTGCTGATCGCGGCCGCCTGCCTCGTCGGCCTCGGCTCGGCGATCTTCCACCCGGAAGCCTCGCGGGTCGCCCGCCTCGCCTCGGGCGGCCGCTACGGCCTGGCGCAATCGGTGTTCCAGGTCGGCGGCAATGCCGGCACGGCGCTCGGGCCGCTGCTGGCCGCCTTCATCGTGGTGCCGCTGGGCCAGCCGAGCGTCGCCCTGTTCGCGATCGCGGCGCTGATCGGCTTCGTGGTCCTGAGCCTCGTCGGGCGCTGGTACCGCGACCGCCTGCGAGCCGGCGCCGCGCGGGGCAAGAAGGGCGGGGCGGCCGTGCGCGCCCTGCCGCGGGGCAAGGTGGTCGTCACCATCGCGGTGCTGCTGGTGCTGATCTTCTCCAAGTATTTCTACATGGCGAGCCTCAGCTCGTACTTCACCTTCTACCTCATCCACCGCTTCGGCGTGTCGGTGCAGGAATCGCAGCTCTACCTGTTCGTGTTCCTGGGTGCGGTCGCGGCCGGCACGGTGGCGGGCGGGCCGATCGGCGACCGGTTCGGCCGCAAGGTGGTGATCTGGGGCTCGATCCTCGGCGTGCTGCCCTTCACCCTGGCGCTGCCGCACGCCAACCTGTTCTGGACCGTGGCGCTGACGGTGCCGATCGGCCTGATCCTGGCCTCGGCGATGCCGGCGATCCTGGTCTACGCGCAGGAATTGCTGCCCGGGCGGGTCGGCCTGGTGGGCGGCCTGTTCTTCGGCTTCGCCTTCGGGATGGGGGGCCTGGGCGCCGCGGTCCTGGGCGAGGTCGCCGACCGCACCAGCATCGAGTTCGTCTACGGACTCTGCGCCTTCCTGCCGGCGGTCGGCCTGCTCGCGGTGTTCCTGCCGCGGCTCGAACAGCCGAAGGTGGCCTGAAGCCGGACGGATCGCGGGGGCGGGGGCGATCCGCCCCCGCATATGACCGTTAGCCGGTGATCGTCAGCCTGCGATCGTCAACCTTCTCGGGCGACGGTCTGGATCGTCTCGAAGCCTTCGAATTGCGGGTGGCCGAGATAGAGCGGCTTCGTCCCCGGGGCGCGGCTATGAGCCTTGCGGAACTGCTCGGAGCGGGTCCAGGCCTCGAAATCCGCCCGTGAGGACCAGATCGTGTGCGAGGCGTAGAGGACGTGGTCCTCATGTTCCGGCCCGCGCAGAAGATGGAACTCGACGAAGCCCGGCATCTCCCCCAGGTGGCTGTCGCGCCCGAGCCAGACCTGCTCGAAGTCCTGGGTGGCCTCCTTGTAGACCTTGAACCGGTTCATGGCGATGAACATGACGGGTATCCTCCTGTACGTTCGGGCTCGGCCGGGAGATGGGAACCGCCCCGCCATCGGCAAGGTCACCCGCACGGGCCGGCCGGCCCCACGGGACGGCAACCTGCGAAGGCTGTGCAACTCAGTATTTTTTTCACATTTGTTCCCTTTGGGAATTCACTCGGAGCGTGTAGACGGGAGTCCGGTTGCATGGCAGACCCGCATCCGTACCGTGAGCCCGACGGCAGGACGGCCTCGAACGGATGGGAATGACTAGTCTTTCATGCAGTCCGATCGCGGTCCGCGCGCCCCGGCGGGGCGGTGGTGCCGGGATCGGAACGGGACGGCGAGAGGATTGAGCGGACCGGATGCGAGGCGTCGTCGCCGCCGGCCCGAGGACGAGCATCCGTGGTGTCGCCGGAGCGGGGAGCCCCGGCCGTCGCGGGCATGAACGACGCGGGACGGCGGCCCTCTGGAATCGGGGAGGGGGCTTCCGGCAAGCCAGCACGAAGATGTCGAGGACCGATGCCCAAGCAAACCACTGAGGTCGACCGTCTCGTCGGAGTCCGCATCACGGCCCTGCGCAAGGCCAAGGGGCTGAGCCAGACCGCCCTCGGCAATGCCGTGGGCGTGACTTTCCAGCAAGTGCAGAAATACGAGAAGGGCCAGAACCGCGTCGGCGCCGGGCGCCTGCGCGAGATCGCCCGGCTGCTGGAAGTGCCGGTCTCGGCCTTCTTCGAGGACCAGGCCGGCGGCGAGTCCGGCGACGACAACGTCTTCGGCTTCCTGAGCGCGCAAGGCGCCATCGAGCTGCTGCGCGCCTACGTGCAGATCGAGGACGAGCAGCTGCGCCGCGAGGTGCTGGCGATCGTCCGCTCCGCCGCCCGCCTCGGCCGCCACGCCAGCGCGGCGGTCAGCGAGGACAGCGTCGCGGCGGCCGAGTAGGGGCCGGCTGTCAGCGCAAGCCCCGCTCAGCGCTAAGTCCCGGTCAGCGCAAGCCCACGAGGTGGAAGAAGCTGCCGCTGACCCGGCCGCGCCGGTGACCGGCCAGCCCCAGGGCGCGCCCTTCCGCATCCGTGACATCGGCCAGGGCCTCGTCGGGCTCGGGCGGCGGCGTGAGTTCGCTCGCATAGTGGAACTCGTGGCCGACCAGGCCCTGGCCGGCGGCACCGAGCGACCCCGCCCCGACGAGGGTCGCGATCCGGTAGCCGAGATGCAGCCGGCGCCGGGCGTAGGAGGTCGCGACCGGCAGGAGGCCGGCCATGCGGTGGGTCGTCCCCTCGGCATCCTCCAGGCTCTCGCCCAGCACCATGTAGCCGCCGCACTCGCCGTGGACCGGCCGCGTCTCGGCGAAGGCGCGTAAGCCCTCGAGGAAGCGCGCGGCGGCGGCGATCCGGCCGGCATGGAGCTCCGGATAGCCGCCGGGCAGCCAGCAGGCATCGCACGCCTCGGGCGGCGCCTCGTCGGCGAGCGGCGAGAACGGCACGATCTCGGCCCCCGCCGCCCGCCAGCCGGCTTCGAGATGCGGGTAGACGAACGAGAACGCGGCATCGCGCGCGACCGCGAGGCGCTGGCCGGGCGGTGGCGGCAGATGTCCGATCCCAGGAACCGGAATCCTGCCGCCAGCGGCGGCCGCGACCGCGTCGAGGTCGATCGAGGCCTCGGCCAGATCGGCCAGGCGATCGAGGCGGGACTCCAGATCCTCGGTCTCGCCGGCCTGGATCAGCCCTAGATGGCGCTCCGGCAGGACGAGCGCGGCCTCCCGCGGCACGGCGCCGAGCACCGGGATTCCGATCCGGGCAAGCCCGACCTCGACCAGGCGGCGGTGGCGCGGGCTCGCGACCTTGTTGAGGATCACCCCGGCGAGCGTCAGGCGCGGGTCGTAGGCCCGCACGCCGAGGGCGGTCGCGGCGGCCGATTGCGCCGCCCCCGAGACGTCGAGCACCAGCACGACCGGCCAGCCGTAGCGGGCGGCGATGTCGGCATTGGCGCCGCTGCGGCCCTCCTCCGCCACGACGCCGTCGAACAGGCCCATCGAGCCCTCGGCGAGCAGCAGGTCGGATTCCGCACCGGCCCGGCCCGCCACCGCGTCGAGGAGGGCACCGTCCATGGCGAAGCTGTCGAGGTTGTAGCTCGGCCGGCCGGTCGCGGCGGCATGGAAGGCGGGATCGATGTAATCCGGCCCGCATTTCGCCCCGGCGACCGCCAGCCCCCGGCGGCGCAGGGCGCGCAGCAGGGCGAGGGTCACGGTGGTCTTGCCGGAGCCGGAACGGGCGGCGGCGATCAGCAGGCCGCGGGCGGGTAGGGTCACGAAGCTGTCCATCATTGGGCGACATGGCGCGCATTCACCGCGCCGCTCCCGGGTGATACCACGCCGCATGGATGCGACACGACCACGGGAGACCCTGCGCCGCGGCTGGACCACCGGCGCCTGCGCGGCGGCCGCCGCCAAGGCGGCCTATGCGGGCCTCGTCACCGGCCTCGTCCCGGACCCGGTCGAGATCCCGCTGCCGAGCGGCGCCCGCCCGGCCTTTGCGCTAGCGCGGAGCGGGCTCGTCGAGGGCGGGGCCTTCGCCGGGGTGGTGAAGGATGCCGGCGACGATCCCGACGTGACCCATGGGGTGCTGGTCCTGGCGACCGTGCGGCGGGGCCCGCCGGGCTCCGGCATCGCGTTCCGGGCCGGACCCGGCGTCGGCACCGTGACCCGGGCCGGGCTGCCGCTGCCCGTCGGCGAGCCGGCGATCAACCCGATGCCGCGGCGGATGATCGCGGCGGCGATCGCGGAAGCCGCGACCGGCCTCGGCGGTCCGCCGGACGTGGTGGTGGAGATCGCGATTCCCGGCGGGGAGGCCCTGGCGCAGAAAACCCTGAACCCGCGCCTCGGCATCCTCGGCGGCCTGTCGGTGCTCGGCACGACCGGGGTGGTGGTGCCCTATTCCTGCGCCGCCTGGATCGACAGCATCCATCGCGGCATCGACGTCGCCCGGGCCGGCGCCCTCGACCATGTCGCGGGCGCCACCGGCTCGACCTCGGAAGAGGCGGTGGCGCGCCTGCACGGCTTAGCCCCCCAGGCGCTCATCGACATGGGCGACTTCGCCGGCGGCATGCTCAAGTACCTGCGACGCCACCCGGTGCCGCGGGTGACGGTGGCCGGCGGCATCGCCAAGATGGCGAAGCTCGGCCACGGCCTCCTCGACCTGCATTCGCGCTCCGGGCCGGTCGATCTGGCCTGGCTCGCCGAGCGCATCGTCGAGGCCGGAGGCGGGCCGGACCTCGGCTTACGGGCCGCAGGCGCGAATACGGCGCTGGAGGTGTTGCGCCTGGCGCAAGGGCACGATCTGCCGCTCGCCGACCTCATCGCCCGCTACGCCTGGGCGACGGCGGCGCGGGCGCTCGCGGGCTCGGGCAGTTCGCTGGAGGTGGTGGTGTTCGACCGGGAGGGCGGGCTGGTCGGGCGGGCGCCGTTCCATCCGGTGGGGTGAGGGGCACTCGACGCCGGCCGTCGGGATCGTCGTTTCGTTGCGTGCAGGCTACAGGAAGTCACGATGATCCGCACGATCCTTCCGGTCGTCTCCTTTAATCCGTTCAGGCGCCGGAGACCGACCGGCGTTGAAATAATTTTTCAGATTGCCTTCGCAGTCCTGCTTGCAGGCTTATTTCATGAATTTTTCGAGGCTTACTACTCGCCGAGTTGTCGCGATCCGATACGGCCCGGGAGCGTTGATTGCTATCCATGGGGGTAATTACCCAGGGGGGTGCCGTGACGGGCGGCTCGGTCGCGGCTTAGGTGTCATGTCGCCCCCCCTTGCCGTCTGATGGTTTGGCTGATTCCCTGTCGGGATGAGCCGCAGCGATTTGGAGCGCCTGAGCAAGGAGGAACTGATCGAGCTGGTGCTGAAGCTGCACCGGCCGGAGAAGACCTCGCGCACCTCGTCCAAGCCGCCGGCCACGGATCGCAAGGAGAGGCGGGAGAAGTCCCGTCCCGGCGGGGCCAAGCCCGGGCATGAGGGCCACAAGCGGGCGCTGACCCCGGATCCGGATCAGGTGGTGGAGCATCGGCCCTGCGCCTGCTCGTCGTGCGGCGAACCACTGCCGGCCGACCTTCCGGCCGAGGTCGTCAGCGTGCACGAGCGGATCGACCTGCCGCTGGTTCGCCCGGTGGTGGAGCAGCACCGGCGCCTGTGCGTGACCTGCCCGGCCTGCCGGACCCGGGTCGCCGCCCGACGCCCGGCGGGAGCCGACGCGACACCCTTCGGGTCGCGGCTGCACGCGGTGGCGACCTACCTGAAGACCTTCCAGGCGCTGTCCTACGAACGGTTGCAGGCGGCGTTGTCGGACCTGTTCGGGCTGAAGCTCAGCCAGGGCGGGCTGATGAACGTGCTGCGGCGCGCCCAAGGCTGCTTTGCCGGGGGCCGGGACGCGGCGCTGGCGCGTCTGCGGCAGGCGCCGGTGGTGGCCTCGGACGAGACCGGGGTGCGGATCGAGGGCACCAACAGCTGGCACTGGGTGTTCCGCTGCGAGGAGGCGGTGGTGCATCACGCCGCCCCGAGCCGGTCTGCTGCTGTCGTCGGCGAGGTGATGGCCGGGCACCGGCCTTTGGTGTGGCTCTCGGACCGGTACTCGGCCCAGCAGGGACACGGCGAGCGCCAGCAGACCTGCCTGGCGCACCTCGCCCGCGACGTGGCCTATGCAGCCGAAGCCAGCGACGACCTGCTCGCCCTGCGGTTCAAGTGGTGGCTCGACAACGCCTTCGGGCTCGCCCGCCGGCTGACCGCGTTGGCCGCCTCGACCCTGGCGCGCAAACGGCGCGAGTTGGAGGGGGATCTCGACGCCCTCCTGAAGGTGCCCGCCACCTGCGACCTCACCCGAGCGCTCCAGACCCGGATGCAGCGGGCGCGCGACCAGCTCCTGACCTTCGTGGCCTTCCCGGGGAAGGTCGACGTGACCAACAACGCCTGCGAGCGCGACCTCCGGCCGGCCGTGGTCCAGCGCAAGGTGACAAACGGCTATCGGGCGATGTGGGCGGCCAAAGGCGAGGCAGACGTGCGCACCGTCGTCGCCACCGCCGCCCTCCGGACCAAGGCCACGCCCTTCACCACCCTGCTCGCGACCATCACCGCCTGAGCAACCCCCCCTCCAAGTGAAAGAGGGGGGGGCGGAAAACGCGCGTGCCGAAAAATACCCCCTGGGTAATTACCCATGGGGTGGCACGGAAGGTCCGCTCGACGGCGCATGGGATTACAAGACCAAAGAAATATATCTAAAATCTCATATAGTATTTATATTATCTATCATAATTACAATCGCATTGCCGTTTTTCACGCGAACGCCGTGGCATATGTTGATTGTCATGGTAGTCGTGTATTTTTTTAATGCCCATGCAGTAGAATGGGTCGTCAGTCTGTTCTGATATGGCTCCCGCATCGCACGCGATGCCATGGTCGCCCGACGCGATCGATCATCCGATACGCGGCCGGCGGCATGGCGCCCAGGACCGCGTCTCGATCGAATCGACCGTCTCGGCGGGCGTCAGAGGCAATCGGAGGGGCGTTGCAGGCCGAAGGCGGAGGCGGGATCGTCCCAGTGATACCGAATCACCGTCCGGTCGCCGCCGCCGGGAATGGCGTGTCGGCTCCGCTCCGCGATCGCGCCGCCGCGCCGCTCGTAGAAGCGGCGGGCCGGTTCGTTCTGCTCGAAGCACCACAGGTAGATCCCTGAATCGGGGTAGCCGCGCAGGGACCAGTCGGCCGCGGCTGCGAGCAAATCCGTCCCCAAGCCTCGCCCCTTCGCCGTGGGAAGGACGTGGAGATTGTCGATCAGCGTTCCCCAGCGCTTATCCTCCGCCCCGACCGCGCAGACGAAGCCGAGCGGCCCGTCGGCGTCCTCGGCGATGATGGCGGTCACGTGCGGCTGATGCGGCCCGAGGCGGCCGGCCCACGCGTCCAGGCGATCCTGCTCGATCGGACCGGCGAGGAAGTCCGGATCGAGGATCCCCCGATACGCGCTTCTCCAGCTCGCCGTGTGGATCCGGGCGAGCACGGCCGCATCGGCGTCGGTGGCGATTCTCATCTGCATGAATCGAGGTCTACGGCCGGCGTCCGACACCCGCAACGGCCGGGAGCCGTCACGGACCGGGTCACGTCGACCGGGGTTCGACCAGCGCGGCCACGGCCCCGCCCGGCCGGAACCGCCGGTCGTAATCCACCGCGTAGAGCGCGCTCTCGCGGAAATCCGTCGACCCGAGCGCCGGGCCGACCAGGATCAGCGCCGTGCGCTCCAGCCCCGCCGCCGCGACCCGGGCCGCGATATCGGCGAGGGTCCCGCGCAGGACCCGCTCGTCCGGCCAGGTCGCGCGGAACACCACCGCCACCGGGCAGTCCGGGCCGTAATGCGGGATCAGGTCCGCCACCACCGCCTCGACGACGTGGATCGACAGGTGGATGGCCAAGGTCGTCCGGGTCGCCGCGAAGGCGGCGAGGCGCTCGGTGTCGGGCATCGCAGAGGCGCGGCCGCTGGTGCGGGTGAGCACCACCGATTGCGCCACCTCCGGCACCGTCAACTCGCGCCCGAGCACGGCCGCCGCGGCGGCGAAGGAGGGAACGCCGGGGGTCAGGTCGTAGGGGATGCCGAGGCGGTCGAGGCGGCGTGTCTGCTCGGCGACCGCGCTCCAGATCGAGAGGTCGCCGGAATGCAGCCGCGCCACCTCCTGGCCGGCCGCGTGGGCTTGCCTCATCACGTCGATGATCGCGTCGAGGGAGAGCGGCGCGGTGTCGACGATCCGCGCACCGGGCGGGCACCAGGACAGAATCTCCGGCGCCACCAGCGAGCCGGCATGCAGGCAGACCGGGCAGCGGGCGATGAGGTCGCGGCCGCGCACGGTGATGAGGTCGGCCGCGCCGGGGCCGGCACCGATGAAGTGGATCATGACGAAAGGGCGTCTCCGCTGGCGGCGAGAGCGCAGGTGGCGCCCGCCGAGGCGATGCGGGGCAGGACGAGGCGGCCCTCGGGCCCGGCCGCCGCCAGCGCCGCGGCCTCGGCGAGCGAACCGACGCCACGCAGGGCCTCGATGCGGACGGAGCGGGTGACGACCCGGCGGCCGGCCTCGCGCAGGGCCTCGACCCCGATGGCGACGAGCGGCACGCCGAGGGATTCGGCCGCCGCGCGGATCGCCGGGTCGCCGGCGCGGTCCGCGGCGGTGGCCAAAGCCGCGAGTTGCGCACCGGCCAAGTCCGCCTGCCGCAGGCCCTCCGCCACCAGCCCCAGGATCTCCTCGGCCGCGGTGGCATGGCGAAAGCCGATGCCGGCGACGAGGGCGCGGGGCGCCGCCTTGGCGGGGGTGCGGGCAGGGCCGTGCAGGAGGGGCGGCGGCGGGGCGCTTCCTGGAACCCGCGCCTGGATGATCGAGAGGGTCACGGCTTCGTCAGCGCCCATTGCGTCACCGGCATCGCCGGGCGCCATCCGGTGAGGTGACCGACCGGCTCGGCCCGGGCGACCGAGAGGCGGCGCAAGGTACCGCCATGTTCGGCATGACAGCGCAGCAGCAGGGCCTCGCTCTCCAGCGTCACCGCGTTGGCGACGAGGCGCCCGCCGCTGGGAAGCGCCCGCAGGACCGCCGCGACCAGGGCAGGCTCGGAGACGCCGCCGCCGAGGAAGGCTGCGTCCGGTGCCGGCAGCCCGGCGAGGCTTTGGGGCGCCCGGCCGATCACGACCCGCAGATCGGGCACGCCGAGATCGCGCGCGTTGCGGCGGATGCGGGCGGCGCGCTCCTCCTTCGCCTCGACCGCGATCGCGCGGTTTGCCGGATGACGCAAGGACCACTCGATGCCAATCGACCCCGAGCCGGCGCCGACATCCCACAGGAGCTGGCCGAGCCGGGGGCGCAAGGCCGCGAGTGTGATGGCGCGGATCTCGGCCTTGGTGAGCTGGCCGTCGGTCTCGAACCAGGCATCGTCGAGGCCGGGTGCGAGCGGAATCACCCGGGCGTCGGGCTCGGCCACCACCTCGACCGCCAGTGTGTTGAGCGGGTCGATTCCGCCCTCCGAGAACTCCGCCGCCAGGGCATTGCGGCGGCGCTCGCGGGGACCGCCCATGGCTTCGAGCACCGTGAGGCGCGAGCGCGGAAATCCGCGTGCGGCCAGCAGGCCTGCGAGTGTCCCGGGCGTCGACCCGTCCCAGGACAGGAGGAGGAGCCGGGCGCCGGGCTGGAGATGCGGGATCACCCGCTCCAGCGCCCGCCCGTGCAGGGTCAGGCACGCGACCTCGGCGAGCGGCCAGCCGAGCCGGGCCGCCGCGAGGCTGAAGGCGGAGGCCTGGGGATAAGCCGCGATCTCGCTCGCCGGCATCAGCCGGGCGAGTTCCGCGCCGACGCCGTAATGGAACGGATCGCCGGTGGCGAGCACGCAGGTCGGTTGCCCGCGCCGGGCGAGGATTTCCGGATAGGCATCCGAGAGCGGGCTCGGCCAGGCCAGGGTCTCGGCGGACAGTGGCGCGGCGAGTTCCAGGTGGCGGCGCCCGCCGACCACCAGCCCGGCCCCGTCGAGGGCCGAAGCGGCGGCGGGCGAGAGCCCGGCCCGTCCATCCTCGCCGATGCCGACGATGAACAGCCAGGGTGGAATGCTCGACATCGCGGGAGCCTCAGGCGAGAAGGCGGCCATGCGCATCCTCATCCTGGGCGGCACCTTCGAGGCCGCGAGCCTGGTCCGGCTGCTCGCCGAGCGGCCGGATCATGACGTCACCCTGTCGCTCGCCGGGCGCACGGCGGCGCCCCTGGCTCTCCCGGCGCACACCCGTATCGGCGGCTTCGGCGGGGCCGACGGGCTCGCGGCCTACCTGCGCGAGCATGGAATCGCGGCGCTGATCGACGCCACCCATCCCTTCGCCAAGGTCATCTCCCATAATGCCGCCCTGGCGAGCCGCGCGGCAGGCGTGCCGCTCCTCGCCATCCGGCGCCCGGCCTGGGCGCGGGAGGCCGGCGACGACTGGCACGAGGTCGACAGCGTGGCGCAGGCCGTGCCGGCCCTGGGCGATACGCCGCGTCGGGTTTTTCTGACGGTCGGCCGGCTCGAACTCGCCGCCTTCGCGGCGGCGCCGCAGCACCGCTATCTCGTTCGCACCATCGAGCCGGTCGGCGACGCCCTGCCGGGGATCGACGTGACGGCGATCGAGGCCCGCGGCCCGTTCGGCGCGACGGAGGAAGAGGCGCTGATGCGCCGCCACCGGGTCGAGGTGCTGGTGACCAAGAATTCCGGCGGGGCTGCGACCTACGGCAAGATCGCGGCGGCGCGCGCGCTCTCCCTGCCGGTGGTGATCGTGCGGCAGCCCTTGCTGCCGCACGTACCCTTCGTGGCGCAAGCCCGCGACGCCCTGGCCTGGCTCGACGCTCATCGGGTGACGGACCGCGGGGTGTAGACGAAGGGCACCTGGCCCTCGCGCGCGATCAGCCGGGTCGCGCTCGCCCCGATCATCACCAGGGTCGCCATGTCGGCCTCCGCCGTGCGCGCCTCGGCGAGGGGGAGGATGCGGATCGCCTCGTCGGGCCGGCCGACGGCGCGGGCCAGGATCACCGGCGTCTGCGGCGCGCGGTGCTCGGCCGCGAGGGCGAGCGCCGCACCGAGCTGCCAGGGCCGGGCCCGGGAGATCGGATTGTAGAGTGCCACCACGAGGTCGGCCGCCAGCACGGCGCTCAGCCGGGCGGTGACGACCTCCCAGGGCTTCAAATTGTCCGACAGCGAGATGGCGCAGAAATCGCCGCCGAGCGGCGCGCCGACGCGGGCGGCGGCGGCCAGCATCGCGGTGATGCCGGGCTCGACCGTGATGGCGAGCGCGCGCCAGGCCGGGTCGCCCGCCTCCAGCGCCTCGAACAGGGCCGCCGCCATGGCGAAGACACCGGGATCGCCGCCCGACACCACGGCGACCCGGCGGCCGGCGGCGGCGAGTTCCAGGGCGTGGCGGGCGCGGTCGACCTCGACCCGGTTGTCGCTGGCGTGGCGCGTCAGACCCGGCCGCTCCGGAACCCGGGCGACGTAAGGGAAGTAGCCGATCAGGTCCTCGGCCTCCTCGAGCGCTGCGCTCGCTGCCGGCGTGAGGTAGCGCGGATCGCCGGGCCCGAGGCCGATCACCGTGACGGAACCGCTCACGGCCGGCGGCCCTCGCCCGGCACCAGCACCATCGAGAAATACGGCGCCCGGTCGTCGGGCTTCTGGCTGAGCGGCGTCACGGTCTCGCCCGCCATGGTGCCGCGCTCGACATAGACCGCGCGGCCGATCAGCCCGGCTTCGGTCAGCGCCGCGCGCACCTTCGGCAGGTGGCGGCCGAGCTTCATCACCACGGCGGCGTCGGTCGTGCGCAGCCGCGCGACGAGCGTCGCGTAGGGCAGGGTGGCGGGCAGGACCGTCAGCACGTCGTCGCCCCAGGTGATCGGGGTGTTGGCCCGGGTCCAGCAGCCCGACATGCCGGTGACGCCCGGCACGACCTCGACCGGGAACCGGTCCTTCAGCCGGCGCCAGAGATGCATGAACGAGCCGTAGAAGAAGGGGTCCCCCTCCGACAGGATCGCCACGTCGCGCCCGGACGCCAGCACCTCGGCGAGGCTCGTCGCCGCCTCGTCGTAGAAGGCGGCCAGCGCCGCCACGTAAGCCGGGTCCTCGGGGTGCAGTTCGGTGGTGTAGGGATAGGGCAGCGGCCATTCGCGGGCCGCGTCCTGCACCACCGCGTCGGCGATGGTGCGGGCGTTGCCGCGCTTGCCGGCCTTGCAGAAATGCACGAGGTGGTGGGCGCGCTCCAGCACCCGGACCGCCCGCACGGTGAGGTAATCCGGGTCGCCCGGCCCCATGCCGACCCCGTAGAGCGTGCCGGTGACGGCAATTCGCGGCGCGGACGGCATCTCGGCCGGATCGGCGACCGGGAACGCGGAAGGACCGTCCATCACTCGACCTCGTTGGCGAGCGCGTTGACCGCCGCCGCCGCCATGGCGCTGCCGCCGCGCCGGCCGCGCACCACCAGGAACGGCACCCTTCCATCCGCGGCGAGCGCATCCTTCGATTCGGCCGCGCCGACGAAGCCGACCGGGATGCCGATCACCGCGGCCGGGGGCGCCACGCCCTCGTCCAGCATCTCGAGCAGGCGGAACAGGGCGGTCGGGGCGTTGCCGACGACGACGACGGAGCCGGCGAGCCGGTCGCGCCACAATTCCATCGCGGCGGCGGAGCGGGTGGTGTCGAGGCGCTTCGCCAGGTCCGGGACGCGCGGGTCGGACAGGGTGCAGACCACGTCGTTGTTGGCCGGCAGCCGCGCCCGGGTCACGCCGTCGGCGACCATGCGGACGTCGCACAGGATCGGCGCGCCGCGGCGCAGCGCCGATTCGGCGGCCTCGGCGAAGTCGGGCGACAGGTCGATGTCGGCGGGCAGGTCGGTCATGCCGCAGGCATGGATCATCCGCACCGCCACCCGCTCGGCGGCGCCGTGGAAGCGCGCGAGGTCGGATTCGGCGCGGATCATCGCGAAGGAGCGCGCGTAGATGGCGGCGCCGTCGCGGATGTAGTCGAGGCGCGGATTCATGCGGGCTCCCGGAATGCGTCTCTCAGGCCCGAGGGGTCATCAAGAGTGGCGGTGATTCGTGTGCTCTCTAGCCGCTCCAGCACGGCACCGAAAGTGAGCACGCGGTCGGTCTCGGTCCCGGCGTTGCCGTCGAGCACCACCCCGTAGCGGCCGTCGGGCCGGCCTATCAGGGTGAGGGTGGCCGGACTCGGGCTGGCGCACCCCTTCGAGCAGCCGGAGACGTGCGCGGTAGCGCCCGCTCGCACCAAATGCGCGAAGGCAGCGGCGAGATCGAGCGCATGGCTTTGCGCCGGCGTGCCGCCGGAGGCGCAGGCCGGCGCGCCCGGGCAGGCGGCGACCGCCCGGCGCGGGTCGGCGGGATCGACGATCAGGTCGGCAGCCGCTGCTTCGTCGCGCAACGCGGCGGCATCGGTGTCGTTCCGGGCGGTCAGGACGACGCCCCGGCTCGGCGTGAGGGCGAGGTGGCCGTCGCCATGGGCCTCGCTCCAGGCCGCGACGCGATCGAGGAGGTTGGCGTCGCAGCGGCCGAAGGGCAGCTCGGCGAGGAGCGTGCGGCCGTGCAGGCCGGCGGGGCGGGCGGTGCTCGGCGAGGGGCGCGCGCCGGGGTCGAGGTCGTCGAGGAGGGCGTCGCGCTGCCGGTCCGATAGGGCCCGCATCCGGCGGGCACCGGACGCGGCGAGGCCGTGCAGGAGGGTGCGCAGGGTGGCGAGCGCCGTGGGGGCGGGGGTCGGCGCGAGCCAGATCGGGCCGGACGGGGTCGCGAGGGCGAGTTGAAGCGTGGGGAGCGCCCGCTCTCCCGTGCTGTCCGACACGATTGTCGAACCGTGTTCGAACTCACCTACGATCGAGGGCGCGCGCCTCTCCTCCCCAGTCGATCCCGGGCTTGCCCGGGATCGCTCGAGCTTGTGGGAAGGAGTGGGAGGTGGGGGTGGTGCCGGCGAGACCTCGGCGGTGCCTCCTGCACCACCCCCAACTCCTCCCCACAACTTGCCGCGATACCGGGCAAGCCCGGGATCGCCTGGGGAGGGGAAGGAGCCCGAAATCCGCACCCAAACATCCGCCTCGACCGGCCCGAGCCCGCCGGTCTCGTCCTCCACCGCCACCAGGGTCTTGGCCGGCAGACCGGTCACCTCGCGGCCGATCGCCTCCACCGCCGCGACGATGGCGAGGCATTCCGCCCCCGCGAGCGGCGCGCTGAGCGTCAGCCGCTGCGGCCCGCCATCGTGACGCACGTCGCCGAGACCCGCTCCGCCCAGGATCGCGACGACCCGCCCGTGGCTCTCCGCCGTCACCCCGCGAACCTGGAGGTTGCCGCGCGCCGTCACGTCGAGCAGGCCGTTGCCGCCCTCCCGTGCCGCCCGCGCGGCCGCTCGCGCCTGATCGGCCGTGAGCCGTCCGGCGACCGGGTGGAGGCGCACCAGAAGGCCGTCGCCGGTCGGCATCGGCCGGGCGAGGCCCGGGCACCAGCCGCGGCGCGGAGCCGGATTCACGGCGCTCATTCGGCGGCCTCGCGCGGCGCGAGGGCGGCGAGCGAGTTGCGCCGGCTGCGCCACAGGCCGCGGTCGCGCAAACTCGCGAAACGGTCGCGGAGCGCCTGCGCGACGCCCGGATTGGCGCTCTCGATCGCCCCCAGCACGTCCGGGTCGCCGAGATAGGCGTCGTAGAGCCGGTCGATCTCGGCATCCGCGACCGCGTCGGTGGCGGCGGCCATCACGAACACCGCGTCCAGCCCCTGCGCCAGCTCCTGCACGCCGCGCCAGCCGTGGCGGAGCTGCCCGGCGATCCAGCGCGGATGGGCGAGGCGGCCGCGCACCAGCCGGGCGACGTCCTCGCGGGCGGTGCGGGCCCGGGGCGCCTCCGGGCGGCTGGTGTCGAGGCTGTAGAGCACGGGCGCCGCGCCGAGGGATTCGGCCGCAGCCGAGAATCCCCCCATCGCGTCGGCGCCGGCATCGCCGTCGAGGAGGTCGCGCTCGGCCACGTCGAAGGCGTGGAGATAGGCATCCGCCGCCGCGACCCGGGCGGCGAAATCGGAATCCTCGGCGCCGGTCGCCTCCGCAGTCGCGTCGAGATAGGCCCGGGCGAGGTCGTCCCGCTCGGTCCAGTTCCCGTCGAGGGCGAGCGCCGCGGTGCCGGCGCCGTAGCGGCCGGGGGCCGCCCCGAATACCCGGGCCGGTGCCTCGCCGCGGCGGCGGGCGGCGGCCAGCGGATTGTCGGCATCGTCCTCCTCGCGGGAGGCGACCGCCCGGGCGGCACGATCGAGGAGCGCCAGCGTCTCGGGAAAGGTATCGCGAAAGGCGCCGGAGACCCGGACCGTCACGTCGATCCGCGGCCGGTCGAGGAGGGCGAGCGGCAGCACCTCGAACCCGGTCACCCGGGTCGAGGCGTGATCCCAGGTCGGGCGCACGCCCATCAGCGCCAGCGCCTGCGCGACGTCCTCGCCACCGGTGCGCAGGGTGGGAGAGGCCCAGAGATCCATGACGAGGCGGGCCGGATACTCGCCCTCGTCCTGGAGATAGCGCCGCACCACCTCCCTGGCGGCCGTCTCGCCCAGCATCGCGGCGGCCCGGGTCGGCAGGGCCCGGGGATCGAGGGTCGCGAGGTTGCGCCCCGTCGGCAGCACGTCGGCCCGGCCGCGGGCCGGCGAACCGGAGGGGCCCGGAGGCACGAAGCGGCCGTCGAGGGCGGCCAGGAGCCCATGGCGCTCGGCCGGACCGCATCCGGGATGGGCCTCCGGGCTCGCACCGAAGACGTGCAGCCCGTCGCGCATCGTCACCTCGGCGAGGTCGCACAGATGCGCGTCGAGGGCGGCGAGCGCGTCCGGCATCGCCGTGTCGCGGTCGATACCGGCGGCGGCCAGCAGCCCCGCATCCTCGGCCCGCTCCAGGATCCCGCGGGCGATCAGGTCGGCGCGGCGCGGGTCGAGCACCGTCGCGGCGGAATATTCCTCCACCAGTTCGCGCAAGGTGGCGGCCGCCGGGTCGAGGCCGGCTTCCGCGGTCTCCGGCGGCAGGTGGCCGATCGTGACCGCGCCGATCCGGCGCTTGGCCGGCGCCGCCTCGCCGGGATCGTCGACGATGAACGGGTAGACCACCGGCAGGGCGCCGACGGCCAAAGCCGGCCAGCAGGCGGGGGAGAGCGCCACCGCCTTGCCGGGCAGCCACTCGGTGGTGCCGTGGGTGCCGAGATGGATCAGCGCATCGCTGCCCTCGCGCAAGGCGAGGTGGAAGGCGAGAGAGGCGTGGCACGGCACCGCGTCGGGATCGTGATAGCCCGCCTTGCGGTCGCCCTTGTGGCCGCGATCCGGCTGGAGCGCCACGCGCACCCGGCCCGCTTGGACCGCCCGGAACCGGAAGGCGCCGTCCATGACGGCCGGATCGTCGGCAGGCTCGCCCCACTCGGCGAGAAGCGCCGCGCGGGCCGCCTCCGGCAGCCGGGCATGCCAGGCCTCGTAGGTGCCGAGCGGCACCGCGAGGCTCGGGGCCTCCTCCGTGAGCCGGCGCATCAGGACGGCCGGCTCCGGGATGTCCGAGACCGCGTAGCCCTCGGCCGCCAGGAGTTCGAGGATTGCCCGCGTGCTCGCCGGGGTGTCGAGCCCGACCGCGAAGCCGGCCCGCCCGCCCCGGGCCGGGTAATCGGACAGGACCAGGGCGAGGCGGCGCTCGGCCCGCGGCGTCCCGGCGAGGCGGGCCCAGGCGGCGGCCCGGTCGGCGGTGGCGGCGATCCCGGCGAAATCCGGCACCGCCCGGCGCTCGCGAAACCCCTCGACCTCCGGCGCCTCTTCCTTGTGGGAGACCGGGAAGCCCGAGAGCCGTCCGTCGAATTCCGGCAGCGCCACCTGCATGGCGAGGTCGGCGGCCCCGAGACCCCGCGAAGAGGCGGCCCAGGCCTCCCGGCTCGACCCCACCGTGAAGGCCTGGATCACCGGGCAATCGGCGGCGTCGAGGACGAAGCCGGCATCGTCCCGGGCCGAGAAGGCGGTCGTGGCGACGATCACGGCGGGACGCTGCACGGCGATCGCCTCGCGCACGGCCGCCACCGCCTCCGGGTCCTTGAGACTGGCGACCGCGACGATCGTGGGAGCCAGGCCGCGTTCCCACAAAGCCGCGGCGAGGGCGGTGGCCGGCGCGGTGTCGCCGCCGAGGATCGCCGAGCGGTAGACGAGCACGAGGGCCCGGGGCAAAACGGCGCACGGGACGGGCGAGGCGGGGCCGACCGCGTCGAGCGGGCCGCAGCCCGGGCACCAGGCAAAGCCCCGCTTCAGGGCCCGGGGCGGCTCGGGCTGGACCGGGCGGCCGAGCTCGGCGGCGATCCGGGCGAGGAGCCGGCGCAGGTTCTCGGGGCCGCCCGCTCGAAAATACCCGTCGAGGGCGTCGCGCAGGTCCGGCGTGACCGTGGAGATCGCGGCGAGGCGGGGGTCGGGACGGTCGCATCCCGGCAGCACCGCGAAGGGGATGCCGTGCGCCCGGCAGGTCTCGGCCAGCCGCTCGAGCCCGTAGCGCCAGTAATCGAGCCCGCCGAGACAGCGCACCAGCACGAAGCGGGCCCGGGCGATCACCGCATCGGCGTAGAGGTCGACCGAGAGCGGGTGGCGCAGCTGCGCCATCTTGGCGAGGCGCAGGCTCGGCCAGTCGCCGGAAAGCGTTGCATAGGCCTGGCTGAGGCCGGCGAGATCGGAATCGGTGAAGGACAGGGCGACGATGTCACCGGGCGCCTGGCCCAGATCGACCGCCGCCTCGCCCTCGTCGAGGGACACCGTATCGATGCGCAGGAGATGCATCGGCCCTCAAGCCCCCGAGACCAGGCGGGGCCGGGGCGGGAAGGCGACGCCGTCATAGATATCCGCCAGCGCCAGGCTCATGCCGAGGTCCGGCAGGTCGATCGCCTGGTCGAGCCCGGCGACGAGGCGGCGCTGCCAGCCGTCCTCATCGTCCCGCCGCCACAGGGCGATCTCGGGCGCGTTCGGCTCGACGAGCAGGATCACCGCGAGGCTCGCGACGGCCTTGTCCTCTTCCAGCTTGTCGAACGCGTCGAAGTCGCGGGTGGAAGGCGACAGGACCTCGGCGACCAGGCGCGGGTCCCCGGCCGTCAGCCCGTTCGGATCGCGGGTGCCACACTCGACGCCGAGATCGGGCCGGCGGTTCTGGCCCGGCAGGGTCTCGACGCTGCCGTCACCGGTGAAGGGCCGGCACGGCGTGCCGCGCGGCCGGGTGCGGAACTCCGCCACGAGGTTGACCACGATGTCGTCGTGGACGTTGCGGGCTCCGGCCATCAAGCGGACCGGCACCCCATCGACCAGCTCGTAGCGCTCGTCCTGGCGCTCCTGCCAGGCGAAGAACTCCTGCACGCTCCAGCGCCGCGGCGCAGGCTCCGACATGCGATGCCCTCCCGGGCTAGGGGTTTCTGCGTTCGAGACCGACGATATGGCCTCGGCCGCGCCGACTTCAAAGTATAGCGCGGGTTTCTCCCTCCCCCCTCTGCGGGGGAGGGTGGCCTACCAAGTAGGCCGGGAGAGGGGCAGCGCGACGATATTCCCGGGGGGCTCTTCACAACGGGTCTGCCCTCTCCGGAAGCGGCGTCCCCTCTCCCGGCTCGCTTTCGCTCGCCACTCTCCCCCGCAGAGGGGGGAGGGGGTCAGCAGCGCCACGTCCTTTCCCCGGACAAGCCTGCGGCTGCGCGGAGAGGGGACGTGCACGAACCGGAGCGTGAGCCCGTCAGCCCTTCAACGCCGCCGCCACCGCGTCCTTGTCGAACCCGGTGAGCCCGATCACCACCAGCGTCCCGTCCCGGTGCTCGCCCGGGCGCCAGGGGCGGTCGTAATGGTGGGCGACGCGGCGGCCGACGCCCTGGACGACGAGGCGCATCGGCTTGTCGGCGACGGCGCAGAAGCCCTTGATCCGCAACACCCCCGCCACCTCGGCGGCCTTCGCCACCCGTGCGGCCAGATCCTCGGGCGAGCCCGCCGCCTTCACCGGCAAGGCCACGCTCTCGAAATCGTCGTGGTCGTGATCCTCCTCCGTCTCGTGGTGCGACGGGCGGGAGGCGAGATCGTCCTCGGCGGCGGCATTCAGGCCCAGCAGCACGCGGGGATCGAGCGCGCCGTGGGCGGTCTCGACCAGCTTGACGGCCCGCGGCAGGTGCGCCTCGACCTCCGCGCGGACCCGCGCCCGCTCGGCCTCGTCGAGAAGGTCGGACTTGTTCATCACCACGAGGTCGGCGCAGAGGAGCTGGTCCTCGAACACCTCCTCCAGCGGGTTCTCGTGATCGACGCTGGCATCCGCCGCGGCTTGCGCCGCCATCGCCTCCGGATCGTCCGCGAACGCGCCCGAGGCCACCGCCGGGCCGTCCACCACCGCCACCACGCCGTCGACGGTGACCCGCGAGCGGATCGCCGGCCAGTTGAAGGCCTGGACCAGGGGTTTCGGCAGGGCGAGGCCGGAAGTCTCGATCAGGATGTGCTCCGGCGGCTCCGGCCGGTCGAGGAGCTTGTTCAGCGCCGGCACGAAATCGTCGGCGACGGTGCAGCAGATGCAGCCGTTCGGCAGTTCCACCACCGCGTCGGCGTCGCAGCCCGGGATGCCGCATTCGGCGAGCAAGGACCCGTCGAAGCCGACATCGCCGAACTCGTTGACGATGATCGCGAGCCGCCTTCCGTCGTTGTGCTCGATGGCGTGGCGCACCAGCGTCGTCTTGCCGGCGCCGAGGAAGCCGGTGACGATGGTGCAGGGAATCTTGTTCAGGATGGTCATGCGGTCACCGGCGCGGGAGGGATGCGGGCAACGACACCCTTGCGGAATTCCTGCGGACGCGCGCGCCAGGGCACGATGCCGTCCGGGGTCCCGGCATAGAGGCCGATGCCGTCGAGGATAGTGTCGGCGGCGATGTTCGGGTCGAGGTCGCCGTAGACGTAGGTCCAGCGGCCCGGGCTCGCGACCGCGACCGTGCAGGGCCGCTTGCAGACCGAGAGGCATTCCACCGGCTCGATCCGGATCGGCGCCCCGGGCCGGGCCGCGAGGGCCTGCGCCAGCGCGTCGTGCAGGCGGGCCCCGGCGCGGGGACCTTCGCCTGTATCGGCGGCGTCGCGGCAGGTGGTGCAGACGTAGAGGGTGACGGGTTCGCTCACGCGGCCACCTCGCTGCGGCGAGCGACGCCTTTCGACCCGCTCACCGCCTCCCAGGCCCAGCCGAAGGCGAGGCCGAGCACGGCCCAGAAGGCGAAGCCGATCGCCAGCGACCGGGCCGCGAACTGCGCCGCGAAGACCGGCGGCATCGCGGAGATCTCTTCGGGCCCGTGCGGGGCGCCCCAGACATGCGGCGCGACGATGAGGGCGAGGCCGAGGCCGATCGCGGCCGGCCCGCGGCGGATTGCCACCAGGTAGAGGCCGATCGCCGTGGCGAGCGCGGTCGCCACCCACCAGAGCTGGCGCGATTCGAGCCCTGCCGCGGCGATGCCGGGCAGTTCCGGCGGCAGCCCGATCGCCGGAGCCAGGCTGGCGGCGAGAAAGCCGCCGATGCCGAACTTCAGCGCCTCGGAGGGCGTCACCGCGCGGCCGGTCGCGACCAGCACGGCGCCGAGAAGCAGCGCGTAGCCGACGCCGCTCACCAGGGTGGCGAGCGCCGTGAAGGCGAGGCGCGGCAGGCCGGGCGCCGGCTGCCATTGCGGCTCGGCCCCATGGTCGTGGCCCGCATGGGCGAGCACGATCAGCGGGTTGGCGAAGGCGTGACGGGCGGGGGCGACGGCCTCGGCGGTCTCGTATTTCTCCGCCGCCAGGATCAGCGGCGAGGTGAGGGCGAATTGCAGCGCGGAGGCCACGCATGCGGCCAGGAAGCCGGCGACCAGGGCCGCGGCGAGCAGACGTTTCGTCATGGGAGGATCACCTGCACGACCAAAGGGCCGCGGGCCCACGCCCGGTCAGGGCGCAGGCCGCACGGCCCGAAAGGATTCGGCCCTGGTCAGTGGCAGGGGAAGTTGGCGGAGTGGCGCCAATCGTGCGCGGCGTTGTGCAGGGCGACCACCGGCGCGAAGCCGGAGACGAACAGCAGGCCGACGCCGAGGGTGGCGGCGAGGAGGACGGCGCTCAGGCGCTCGCCGACCAGGGCGGGGGAGAGAGACCGGGTGATCGCGACCATGACGAACTCCTGCCGCCCCACCGGCGGCGTCGAGAGAGAAGGGGTGACGGCAGGTCTCCTGGCTCGCGGCCTCGTGCCGGCCCACCGCCTTCCCGGATCGCTCCAGTGGCCGATGGCGGACCGTGTTCGACCGCTCACAGTTGCGGGGGCAGCCGCGGCCCGCCGGAGGCTTCCGGCTTCCGCGTTCCCTTTTCACCTCGTCACCGAGGCACCGTCGCGCCGACCCTAGCGGGTCGGGAACGGGCTTGCAATCGACGCCGGCTGCCGCGACACCTCCGGCCCCGAGGTTTTCGATGCCAGATTTCGACGAGGAGAGGCCCGTGCCGGACCGGAATCGCGCCGCCCCGCGCCTGACCCTGGTGCTGGGCGGCGCCCGCTCGGGCAAGAGCCGCTACGCCGAGGGGCTGATCGAGGCGCAAGCAGGCCCCTGGCGCTACGTCGCGACGGCGCAAGCCTGGGATGACGAGATGGCTGCTCGCATCGCCGAGCACCGCACCCGCCGGCCCCCGCCCTGGGAGACGGTCGATGCGCCCCGCGACCTCGCAACGGTGATCCGGGGAGCGCCGGCCGGCCGGCCCGTGCTGGTCGATTGCCTGACCCTGTGGCTGACCAACGCGATGCTGGACGAGGCGGCCGACCTGGCGGCGGAACGCGATTCTCTGATCGAGGCGTGCAAGGCGGCACCGGGGCCGCTGGTGCTGGTCTCGAACGAGGTGGGGTTCGGCATCGTGCCGGAGAATGCGCTCGCCCGCCGGTTCCGCGACGAAGCCGGCCGCCTTCATCAACGTCTCGCCACCATCGCCGACCGGGTGGTGCTGGTGGTGGCGGGGCTGCCGATGATCATCAAGGGAGACGATCGATGAGCGGAGACGAGGCGGCGCGCCACCGCGCCAAGATGGAGAAGCGCAAGGCGGTGCAGGATGCCGAGGTGGCGGGCAAGACGATCGAGAAGGGCCTGCTCATCGTCCATACCGGCCCGGGCAAGGGCAAGTCGACCGCCGCCTTCGGGCTTATGCTGCGCGCGCTCGGCCGCGGCTGGCGGGTCGGGGTGGTGCAGTACATCAAGGGCGCCTGGGAGACCGGCGAGCGCTTCGCCCTGGAGCGTTTCGCCGATCAGGTCGCCTGGCACACGATGGGGGAGGGCTTCACCTGGGAGACCCAGGACCGCGACCGCGACGTGGCGGCGGCGCGTGCCGCCTGGACGCAGACCGAGGCGCTGATGGCCGATCCGACCGTCCGGCTCCTGATCCTCGACGAGCTCAACATCGCCTTGCGCTACGACTACCTGCCGCTCGCGGAGGTGGTGGAGGCCTTGAGCCGGCGCCGGCCGGACCTGCACATCGTGGTGACGGGCCGCAACGCCAAGCCGGAGCTGATCGCCGCCGCCGATCTCGTGACCGAGATGGGGCAGGTCAAGCACCACTTCGCCGCCGGGGTGAAGGCCCAGGAGGGGATCGAGTTCTGATCGACGCGTTCCGATTGACGACCCGGGCCGGATCGGCGTAGAGGCTCGGCCATGACCAGCCTCTTCCTGTCCGGACTCTATTACGCGCCGCTCAGTTAAGCGGCAGGGTGCTCGTCATCTCTCAACCGCTGCGACATGCCGGCGGTTGAGGCTCCAGGATACCAGGACCCGCCGGCCTCGCTCCCATCCGAGGTCTCCCGTGCCGTCCTCCCCCATCCCGCTTCCCGCCCTCGGCCTGATCGGCTTCGGCGCCTTCGGCCACCTCGTCGCCACGCATCTGGCGCCGCTGTTCTCGCTGCGGGTCCACGACCCGTTCGCGCCCGATTCCGCCTTCGCGGCGGCCGGCGTCGCGCGGTGCGGCCTCGCCGAGGCCGCCGCCTGCCCGGTGGTGATTCTGGCGACCCCGGTCTCGACCCTCGCCTCGGTGGTGCGCGACGTCGCCCCGCACCTGATTCCCGGCGCACTCGTCCTCGATGTCGGCTCGGTGAAGGTGCGGCCGGCCGCGATCATGCGCGCCGGCCTGCCGCCGGGCGTCGACATCGTCGCCACCCATCCGCTGTTCGGGCCGCAGAGCGCGCGGGACGGGTTGCGCGGCCTCAAGATCGCGGTCTGCCCGGTGCGGGGGAACCGCGCCCGACGGGTCGGCGCCTTCCTGCGCCGCGCCCTCGGGCTCGACGTGATCCTGACGACGCCCGAGGCGCATGACCGGGAGGCGGCGGCGGTGCAGGGCCTGACGCACCTGATCGCCAAGGTGCTGGTGGCGATGGAGCCGCTGCCGACCCGGATGACGACCCGCAGCTTCGACCTCGTGATGCAGGCGGTCGGCATGGTCCGGCACGACGCGCCGGAGGTCTACCATGCCATCGAGCGCGAGAACCCTTACGCGGCGGAGGTGCGGCGGCGGTTCTTCGGCCTCGCGGCGCAGATGGATGAGGAGTTGGGGGAGGGCGCATGCGTCGGGGAGACATTGCGGCTCGAGGCCTGATGCCATTCCGGATTCCGCGTCGCGGCCCCGGGATGTCGGCTTCCTCGGCGCTGGAACGCTGCACCATCGCGTTGCGGGACGATCTTCTCGCCGCAGACGCGAAAAAGCGGGACGCTCGCGCGCCCCGCTTCCTCGCTCGCCCGATCGGGCGTCAGTTGCTCGCCAGGTGCGGCACCGGATCGACCGGGGTCGCGCCCTTCCGGATCTCGAAGTGGAGCTGCGGCGAGGTGACGTTGCCCGACGCGCCGGACTTGGCGATGGTCTGGCCGCGCTTCACCTTCTCGCCGGGGCGCACGTCGATCTCGCCGTTATGGGCATAGGCCGAGACGTAGCCGTTGGCGTGACGCACCAGAACCAGCTTGCCGTAGCCCTTCACGTCGCTGCCGGCATAGGCCACGGTGCCCTCCTCGGCCGCCTTGACCGGGGTGCCTTCGGGCACCGCGATGTTGATGCCCTCGTTGCCGCTCGAGCCGTAGCCCGAGATCACGCGGCCGCGGGCGGGCCAGCGGAAGCTCGATTGCGGATCGGGCGCGGGCGCCGCCGGGGCGACGGCCGGGGCCGGCGCCGGCTCGGGCGCCTTCTCGGGCAGGGCCGCGACCTTCACCGGCTTGACCGGCTCGGGCTTTTGCGCAGGCTTCACCTCCGCGACCTTCTTGGGCTCGGGCTTCGGCATCTCGGCCAGCTTCGGCTCCGGCTTCTTCACCTCCACCGGCTTCACCTCCGCCTTCTTGACCTCCGCCTTCTTGGGCTCGGGCTTGACCGCCTCGGCGACTTTCCTGACCTCGGGCTTCGTCTTCTCGACGAGCCTGGGCTCGGGCTTCTTGATCTCGGCCTTCTTCGGCTCGGGCTTGGGCTCGACCTTGGCGACGGCCTTCGGCTCCGGCTTGTGGGGCTTGGCCGCGACCGTCTCTTCCTCGTCGTCCTGCGGGCGCGCGGCCACCTTGGCGACGGGCTTCGGCTCGGGGCGCTGCGGCTTGGCGGCGACCCGCTCCTCCTCCTCGCGCGGCTCGGGCTTGCGCGGGTTGAGCTTGGCGGCGCGCTCGGCGGCGGCGGGCGCCACCGCCTTGGCCTCGGCCTGGCCGGGGCGGGCATGGACCTTGCGGACCGGCTCGGGGGCCGGCTCCGGCTCCGGCTCGCGGCGCGGGGGCTCGCGGCGGACAGGCTCGGGGCGCGGCGCCACCTCGGCGACCCGGCGCACCGGCTCGGCGGCACGGGTCTCGGCGGCACGGGTCTCCGCGGCTCGGGTCTCGGCGACCTGCATCCGCGGCGCCGGGGGCACGGCGCGGGCGCTCATCGCCGGGGCGCCGCCCGCATGGTAGACCGGGATCACGATCTGGCGGCCGGGGGTGACCTGTGCGGCGCTCGACAGGCCGTTGGCCTGGAGGATCGCCGCGGAGGGCACGCCGAAGCGGGTCGACATCTGGTTCAGGCTGTCGTTGGCGCCGACCGTGATGGCGGTGCCGCCGGCCGCCGACCAGCCGGCCGGGCCGCCGGTCACCGGGGACGCGGCGGCGACGCGCGGCGTCGACACCGGTGCGGAGACCTGACGGTTCGACAGGGCTGCTCCCGCCATCGGGGCCGAGAGCGGCCGCGACTGGATCGGCGTCGAGCGCACCGCCGGCGCCACCGCCCCACCGTCGGGCAGGCTGCCGGTGGCACCCGGATCCCCGCTCGCACTCGATGAGAACGGGTTCGAGAACGGGTCGAGCCGCACCGCATCGGTGCTGCAGGCCGCCGAAGCGCCCCCGATCAGCCCGATGAGGGCGAAGCGCGACAGCGCCCGCATCCCCTTGCCTGTCCCGCGTTCCGGCATCGACGCACCCGTACATCCACGCAACCGTATGAGGTGGATTCAAACAGGATTCAGGTTAAGCTTCCGTTGCGCGGCGGCGTCGCGGCTTCACCCTGAGGGCCGGATTCCGGCCTAGGCGACCGGCCTAGGTGACGAGCCTAGGTGACTTGGGGGCCGGGCGGTGCGTCAGAGCACGGCCGCCAGGCCCGGCGTCAGCGGGGCGATGCGCAGGGGCGTCTCGCGCACCTGACGCCATGGGCCGTCGGCTTCCTGCGCGATGGCGACGAGACGGGGGCCGGCCGGCGTGCCGACCGCCCCGACGAGGCGCCCGCCCGGGTTCAGACGGTCGATCAGCGCCGGGGGCAGGTCGCGGAGCGAGCCGTTGACCAGGATGCGGTCGAAGGTGCCGGCTTCCTCCGGCGGGGCGCAGCCATCGGCCAGCCCGACCATCGCGGCGCCGAAGCCCAGCGCGTCGAGGCGCGAGCGGGCATTGCGGGCGAGCGTGGCGTAGCGCTCCAGGCTGACCACCTCGGAGGCTCCAAGGCGGATCAGCAGGGCCGTGGCGTAGCCGGAGCCGGTGCCGATCTCGAGCACCCGGGCTCCCTGGACGGTGAGCGCCGCCAGCATCGTGGCGATGACGCTCGGCGCCGTCATGGTCTGGCCGCAGGGCAGCGGCAGGGCGATGTCGCGGCGCGCGAGATCGCGGAAGGCGAGCGGCGCGAAAGCCTCCCGCGGCACCCGTTCCATCGCGCCGAGCACCGCGGCGTCGCGCACCCCGCGGGCGCGCAGGCCCAGCACGAAGGCCGCGGTCTCGACCGCGCCGGACGCCTCGCGAGCGCCGTCCGGCGCGTCCTCCTGACCCTCGTGATCGTCGCTCATGCCAAGACAGTCATGCGAAGGCCTGGGCGAAGCGCGTCAGCGTCGGCTCGTCGGTGAGGTCGAGGCGCAGGGGCGTGATCGAGATGCAGCCGTCGGCGATCGCCTTCAGGTCGGTGCCGTGGCCGGGCTCGAACCGCGCCTTGGCGAAGGCGAGCCAGAAATACGGGTTGCCGCGCCCGTCGACCCGCTCGTCGATGGAGAGCAGCGCCTGGTTGCGCACGCCCTGCGCCGCCACCGCGATGCCCTTCACGTCCTCGGGCTCGCAATCCGGGAAGTTGACGTTGACCAGGATGCCGGGCTCGATCCCGACCTCCAGGATCCGCCGGATCACCGCGGCGCCGTGATGGGCGGCGGTGTGCCACTTCACGTTGGCCCGCCCGCCGATGCCGTAGGCCTGGCTCAGCGCGATCGCCTTCACGCCGAGGATCGTCGCCTCCATGGCGCCCGCGATGGTGCCCGAATAGGTCACGTCCTCGGCGACGTTCTGGCCGCGGTTGACGCCCGACAGCACGAGGTCGGGCCCGTGATCCTTCAGGAGGTGGCGGATGCCCATGATGATGCAGTCGGAGGGCGTGCCCTTCACCGCATAGCGCTTCTCGCCGGCCTGGCGCAGGCGCAGGGGATCGTTGAGCGACAGCGAGTGCGACACGCCGCTCTGGTCGGTCTCAGGTGCCACGACCCAGACGTCGTCGGAGAGCTCGCGGGCGATCTCCTCCAGGCAGCGCAGGCCCGGCGCGTGGATGCCGTCGTCGTTGGTGACGAGAATGCGCATCACCGGTGTCCTTCGATGCGGGTGAGGCCGCCCATGTAGGGCGCGAGGGCCGACGGGACCGTGACGCTGCCGTCGGGGTTCTGGTAGTTCTCCATCACGGCGATGAGCGCGCGGCCGACCGCCACGCCCGAGCCGTTGAGGGTGTGGACGTAATGGACGCCCTTGCCCTCCTTCGGGCGGTAGCGCGCCTCCATCCGGCGGGCCTGGAAGTCGCCGCAGACCGAGCAGGACGAGATCTCGCGATAGGTCTTCTGGCCCGGCAGCCAGGCCTCGATGTCGTAGGTCTTGGTCGAGGCGAAGCCCATGTCGCCGGTGCAGAGCGTGACGACCCGGAACGGGATGTCGAGGCGCTTCAGCACGGCTTCGGCGCAGGACAGCATGCGCTCATGCTCCTCGGCCGAGCGCTCGGGCGCGGTGATCGAGACGAGCTCGACCTTGCTGAACTGGTGCTGGCGCAGCATGCCGCGGGTGTCGCGCCCCGCCGCCCCGGCCTCGGCCCGGAAGCAGGGGGTGAGCGCGGTGAAGCGCAGGGGCAGCTCGTCCTCGGAGAGGATCGCTTCGCGCACGAGGTTGGTGAGCGGGACCTCGGCCGTCGGGATCAGCCAGCGGTTCGGCGCGCCGCTCTCCTGCGCCATCTCGGGGGAGCCCTGGACCGCCGCGAACTGGTCGTCGCGGAACTTCGGCAGTTGCGCCGTGCCGAACATCGCCTCGTCGCGCACGAGCAGCGGCGGCACCACCTCGGTATAGCCGTGCTCGCCCGTGTGCAGGTCGAGCATGAACTGGCCGAGCGCCCGCTCCAGCCGGGCGATCTGGCCCTTCAGCACCACGAAGCGCGAGCCCGAGAGCTTCGCCGCGGTCTCGAAATCCATCAGGCCCATGGCCTCGCCGAGCTCGAAATGCTGGCGGCCGTCCTCGCTGAGCCCGCGGCCCTCGAAGCGGCTCTTCTCGACGTTGTCGTGCTCGTCGCGGCCCTCCGGCACGTCGGGGCCCGGGATGTTGGGGATCGCCGACAGGCGCTCGGAGAGCGCCTTGCCTGCCGCGTCGGCGGCCGCGTCGAGCGCCGGCGCCTCCTCCTTCAGCCGGGCGACCTCGGCCATCAGCTCTTGGGCGCGGGCCTCGTCCTTCGCCTTCTTGGCCGCGCCGATCTCCTTCGATAGGGCGTTGCGCTTCTCCTGGGCTCCCTGCGCCGCCGAGATCGCGGCCTTGCGCGCGTCGTCGAGGGCGATGAGCTGCGAGGACAGCGGCTCCAGCCCGCGGCTCGTCAGGCCCTTGTCGAAGGCGGCCGGGTTGTCGCGGATGGCCCGGATGTCGTGCATGGCGCGGTCCGAATCGTGTGTCTGTATAAGGGCCGGCGAATCCGGCCGGTGACGCCAGGACGCTTTGCAGCATCGGCCCCGCGGCGACAAGGGAGAGAACGGGGGTGTTCGGCGGACCTGGCGGGTGGTCGCGCGTCAGCCTTTGAATTCAACTCATTGAAAAGGCAGGCGCTTTCCCCTCCCCCTTGTGGGGAGGGGTCATGGGGATCGAAGATCCCGCGTGGGGGTGGTCCCGCGTAGGGCTCGGCGCTCAATCCTGCACCACCCCCACCCCTAGCCCCTCCCCACAAGGGGGAGGGGAAACGCTTTGCTTTCATATCGATGAGGGCGTCCCTTGCCGCCCCGCTTGCAGCCGCCCGCCCCGGCGTGAGAAGAGCCCGGCGCCTGAGTGCGGCATGCCGCCTCCGGCCCGAACTTTGCAGAACTGGTCAACGCATGAACATCTTCGCCGCCTTCGAGGCCCGCATCGGCGAGGCGCTCGAGACGCTCACCCGCGCCGGCACCCTGCCGGAGGGGCTGGACCGTGCCCGCGTGGTGGTCGAGCCGCCGCGCGACCCGAGCCATGGCGATCTCGCCACCAATGCCGCCCTGGTGCTGGCGAAGGAGGCGCGCACCAACCCGAAGGCGCTCGCCGAGGCCCTGGCCGCCGACCTGCGCAGCGACCCCCGCGTGACGGAAGCCAGCGTCGCCGGCCCGGGCTTCATCAACCTGCGGCTGACGCCTTCGATCTACGCCGAGGTGGTGCGGGCGGTCCTGCGCGAGGGCGAGGCCTATGGCCGGGGCGCCAGGGTGCCGGGCGGGGTCAATGTCGAGTACGTCTCGGCCAACCCGACCGGGCCGATGCATGTCGGCCACGGCCGCGGCGCGGTGTTCGGCGACGCGCTGGCCAACCTCCTCGCCGCCGCCGGCCGCGACGTGACGCGCGAGTACTACATCAACGATGCCGGCGCCCAGGTCGACGTGCTCGCCCGCTCGGCCTTCCTGCGCTACCGCGAGGCCCTGGGCGAGACGGTCGCGATCCCGGACGGCCTCTACCCGGGCGACTACCTCGTGCCGGTCGGCGAGGCGCTGAAGGCCCGATACGGCGACACGCTCCGCGACAAGCCCGAGGCCGAGTGGCTGCCGCTGGTGCGCGATTTCGCCATCGACCGGATGATGGACCGGATCCGCGAGGATCTGGCGGCCATCGGCATCCATCACGACGTGTTCTTCTCCGAGCGCACCCTCCAGGCCGGCGGCGAGGGCGGGGCCGTGGCGGCGCTGATCGCCGACCTGCGGGCCAAGGGCCTCGTCTACGAGGGACGGCTGCCGCCGCCCAAGGGCCAGCTGCCCGAGGATTGGGAGGACCGCGAGCAGACCCTGTTCCGCGCGACCGCCTTCGGCGACGACATCGACCGGCCGCTGCTGAAATCCGACGGCAGCTTCACCTATTTCGCCTCCGACATCGCCTATCACCGCTCCAAGGTCGAGCGCGGCGCGGTCGAGCTGATCGACGTGCTCGGCGCCGACCATGGCGGCTACGTCAAGCGCATGCAGGCGGCCGTGAAGGCGGTCTCGGACGGGAAGGCGGCGCTCGACGTCAAGCTGTGCCAGCTCGTGCGCCTCCTGCGCGGCGGCGAGCCGGTGAAGATGTCCAAGCGCGCGGGCGAGTTCGTCACCCTGCGCGAGGTGATCGACGAGGTCGGGCGCGACCCCGTGCGCTTCATGATGCTGTACCGGAAGAACGACGCGACCCTCGATTTCGACCTCGCCAAGGTGGTCGAGCAGTCGAAGGACAACCCGGTCTTCTACGTCCAGTACGCGCATGCCCGGGCGGCCTCGGTGTTCCGCCAGGCCCGCGAGGCGTTCCCCGAGCTCGACCTCACGCCGGCCGCGCTGGCGAAAGCCGATCTGTCGGGCCTGACCGATCCGGGCGAGCTCGAGATGATGCGCGGAATCGCCCAGGTGCCGCGCGTGATCGAGGCGGCGGCCGCCGCCCACGAGCCGCACCGCGTCGCCTTCCACCTCTACGAGCTGGCGAGCGCGTTCCATAGTTTCTGGAACAAGGGCAAAGACTTGCCGCAATTACGGTTTGTTAATCAAACCGACAGAAAGTCCACCGAGGCGAGGCTGGCCCTCGTCGCTGCCCTCAAGGGGGTGGTCGCGTCCAATCTCGGGATCCTCGGCGTCGGCGCGCCCGACGAGATGCGCTGAGGCGCCCCTGGGACCGGCACGCGACCTGACGTCGCGGCACGCCGTGAGGCGCCGCCGCGGCGGGACGCGAGCGATGGGATCTGACGGCCGCCCGTCCCATATGGGGATCGGCGGCCGGTGCCGCCGAACCGGGCCCGACGCGCGGCGAGGTGACGCGAGGGCGAACAGGATGGTGCTGCCATGACGACCAATGCTTCCCGGGTTCCCGTCGATTACGACGGCTACGAGCAGGATCGGCAGCCGACCCCCGCCCGCCAAAGGTCACCCTTGGATGAGCAGGCGCGCCCCGGCGCCCGGCCCGATCCCCTCGCCGAACTCGCCCGCATCGTCGGCCAGGACGATCCGTTCCGCGCCCTTCTCGAGGCCAAGGAAGCCAAGGAAGCGAGCCGCGCCGAGCCGCGCGGCCGCGTCGAGCCGGTGATGCCGCATTACGGCGAGGCGCCGGCGCCGGGCCTGTCCGCCACCCGCAACGAGCCGAATTTCGGTGAGCCCGGTCCGGGCGCGCCGATGCCGGCGCCCGGCCCCGCGCCGGCGCACACGCCGGCCGCCGCCTTCAACCAATACCTCGCCGCGGTGGACCGCGAGATCGATTCCGAGCCGGCGCCCGGCATGCCCGAGGCGGAGGCGAACCCTGAGCCGCGGCCGCGGGGTCGCCGTCGCATCGCCCTCGTCGGCACGGCGCTCGGCATCGTCGCGGCGTCGATCGGCGGCGCGCTGACCTGGAAGGCCTTCCATCACGGCCGCTCCGGCGCGCCGATCCTGGTGATGGCCGACCAGGCGCCGCTCAAGGTCGCACCCCAGAATGCCGGCGGCGTCGAGATCCCGGACCAGAACAAGCAGATCTACGAGCGCACCGCCACCGCTCCGGCGAAGGACGGCGGGCAGATCCGCATCGTCAACCGCGAGGAGCAGCCCCTCGACGTCAAGCAGGCGGCACGCTCCCTCGCCGCCGAGGCCGGCACGCCCGCCACCCCGGGCAACGCCCTGACCGAATCCCTCGGCGAGCCGCGCCGGGTGCGCACCGTGTCGGTCCGTCCCGAGCCCTCGCCGGCCGAGGCCCAGCGCGCGGCCCAGGCCGCCGCGCAGGCACAGGCCGCTCAGGAATCGCCGGTCTCCCCGATCCCGACCATGACCCTGCCGACCGAGGCGACCGGCTCGACCCCGGCCACGCCGCGCGGCCCGCGGGCGATCCCGATCGCGCCGGCTCAAGCCGCGCAGAATACGGCCGCCGAGACTCCGGCGCCGGCCGCGGAAACACCGCGGCAGAAGCCGATCCAGCGCGTCGCCTCGGCCGAGCCGCCGACCACCACCCAGGCGATGCCCTCGCCCCAGGCGCCGGTGGGCGGCTTCTCGGTGCAGCTCTCGGTGCGCGCCACCGAGAAGGAGGCGGAGGTCGCGTTCAAGCAGGCCCAGGAGCGCTACGGCGCCGTGCTCGGCGGTCAATCGCCGCTGATCCGCCAGGCCGAGGTCAACGGCAAGTCGATCTACCGCGTCCGCGTCGGGCCGATGTCGAAGGAGAGTGCCGACGGCCTGTGCGGCAGGCTCAAGGCCTCGGGCGCCGCCTGCTTCGTCGCCAAGAACTGAGCGACGAGCAACTGACCGACGCCGAGAAACCCCGCGGCTGTGGCGCAGTGCCGACAGCCCCGGGCCGGCGAATCGCCTAAATTCCCGTCTTTATCCGCTTGCGATTCCCGATCATCGGCGCCCGCATGGATGCCGGACGGGAGCGCGCGACCGTTCCCCCTTCGAACCGACGAGAGCCGCCGTCGATGACCCTTGCCCTGATCCTCGGCTGCGCCGGCCCGACCTTGAGCCCCGAGGAGGCCGCCTTCTTCCGCGAGGTGCAGCCCTGGGGCTTCATCCTGTTCAAGCGCAACGTCGAGACCCCCGAGCAGGTCCGTGCGCTGACGGCGGCGCTCCGCGAGACCGTCGGCCGGGCCGACGCTCCGATCCTGATCGACCAGGAGGGCGGCCGGGTGCAGCGCCTGACGCGGCCGCACTGGCAGGCCTACCCGTCGGGCCGGGCCTATCTGCGGGCCGGCGGCCCCGAAGGCGGGCCGGCGCTGGCCGGCCTCGGTGCCCGCCTGATGGCGCACGACCTCGCCCAGGTCGGCATCAACGTCGATTGCGCGCCGGTCCTCGACGTGCCGGTGCCGGGCGCCCACGACGTCATCGGCGATCGGGCCTACGGCACCGATCCGGCGGTGGTCGCGGCCTTCGGACGGGCGGTGGCCGAGGGGCTGATGGCCGGCGGGGTGCTGCCGGTGATCAAGCACATGCCCGGCCACGGCCGCGCCGGCGCCGACAGCCACCATGCCCTGCCGGTGGTCGAGGCGAGCCTGGCCGAGCTCGACGCGCACGACTTCCGGCCCTTCCGGGCGCTCTGCGACCTGCCGATGGCGATGTCGGCCCACGTCGTGTTCCGCGCCCTCGACCCGGAGAGCCCGGCCACCACCTCGGCCACGATCATCCGGGAGATCGTGCGCGGCCGCATCGGGTTCGACGGCCTGCTGATGACCGACGATCTGTCGATGAACGCCCTGTCCGGCACCTTCCGCGAGCGCGCCGCCGCCGCCTTCCGGGCCGGCTGCGACATCGGCCTGCACTGCAACGGCGTCCGGGCCGAGATGGAGGAGGTGGTGGCAGCCAGCCCCATCCTCGCCGGCGAGGCCCTGCGCCGGGCGGATGCCGCCCTGGCCCGCTTGAGCCCGGCACAAGGACCCCAGAACGCCCCGGCATTCGATCCGGCCGAGGCCCGCGCCCGCCTCGATGCCGGGCTCGCGACCGCGGCCTAAGGTGGCGGACGACTTCGCGGGGGACGAAGGAGCCGGCGACGGCGCGCCGTTCGTCGTCGATGTCGACGGTTTCGAGGGACCTCTCGACCTGCTCCTGGAACTGGCCCGGCGCCAGAAGGTCGACCTCGCCCGAATCTCCATTCTGGCGCTGGTCGAGCAGTACCTCGCCTTCATCGACGAGGCGCGCCGCCTGCGCCTGGAACTGGCGGCGGATTATCTCGTCATGGCGGCCTGGCTCGCCTACCTGAAGTCGCGCCTGCTGCTGCCGGCGCCGCCCCGCGGCCCCGAACCCGCCGCCGGCGACCTCGCCGAGGCGCTGGGCCTTCGCCTGCGCCGCCTGGAGGCGATCCGCGCCGCCGCGCTGATGCTGTCCGGGCGGGGCCAGCTCGGGCGCGACGTCTTCGCTCGCGGCGCCCTGCCGCCCGAGCCCGCATCCGCCGCACCGGGGGCCTTCGCCGTCACCCTGCACGACCTGATCGCGGCCTATGCCCGCCAGCGCCAGGAACGCGCCCGGGCCCAGGTGACGCTGCCGCCGAGGAGCGTGTGGTCCCTGGTCGATGCCAGGAGCGCCCTGGAGCGGTTGATCGGCCCGCGGGACGACTGGACCGACCTCGATTCCTACCTCGCCCAGTACCTCGCCGATCCGAAGCGCCGCGCCACCGTGCGGGCCTCCTCGCTCTCGGCAGTGCTGGAGCTCGCCCGCGAGGGCCAGATTCTCCTGCGTCAGGACGGCGCCTACGCGCCGATCCAGATCCGGGCCGCCGGGCCGTGACGCGCGAGCCCGCGGGTCGCGCCCCCAAGGCGATGCGCCTCTCCGCGTCATCACCGCCCTCCGAGGCCGCCCGCCTCGCCGAGGCGCTGATCTTCCGTGCGCCCACGCCCCTCACCGAGGCCGACCTCGCCGCCCGGCTTCCCGCCGGCACCGACGTCCGGGCCGTGATCGCCGAGATCGCCGGTGACTACGCGGCGAGGGGCATCGCGCTCGCGCGGGTCGCCGGCGGCTACGCCTTCCGTACCGCGCCCGACCTCGCCCCGGCCCTGCGGGGCGGCGTCCCGGAGCCGCGCAAGCTGTCGCGGGCCGCCCTCGAGACGCTGGCCATCGTCGCCTATCACCAGCCGGTGACCCGCGCCGAGATCGAGGAGATCCGCGGCGTCACCACCTCGAAGGGCTCCCTCGACCTCCTGCTCGAGACCGGCTGGGTGCGGTTGCGCGGCCGCCGCCGTACGCCGGGGCGGCCGGTGACCTACGGCACCACCCCGGCCTTCCTGGATCATTTCGGCCTCGACGCGGTCTCCGACCTGCCGGGCCTCGACGAGCTGAAAGGCCTCGGCCTGCTGGAAGGCCGGCTGCCGGCGGGCTTCCGGGTCCCGCAGCCGGGCGACGGCGCGGGAGCCGACGAGGATCCCATCGACGGCCCCTCGCTCCCCGGCGATGCCGCGGCGGACTGAATTCCCGGGTGGGGCATTCCCCCGGGCCCCGAGGAAATGCTTGTTTTCGCCTCTTGCCGTCCTTACGTTCCGGCCGCACCGCACGTGCTCGGACCGCCCCCACGGCGACGATGAGCCTGCGGGATCAGAGGTTTGGGACGTCGCACGACGCCCCGCGAGAGTGCCGCAGCGATGCAGACGCTGCGCAGGAGAGAACCATGGGCGGCGCGAGTATCTGGCACTGGATCGTCGTCGGCGTGATCATCATGCTGCTGTTCGGGCGCGGCAAGGTGTCCGACCTGATGGGCGACGTCGCCAAGGGCATCAAGGCGTTCAAGAAGGGCATGGCCGACGACGAGCAGGCCCCGGCCTCGACGGCGCAGGTACCGCATGCGCAGGTGCCCCCGGTTCAGGTGCCCCCGGTCCAAGTGCCGCCCCCGGTGGTTCCGCCGGCGCCCGCGCAGCCTGTCCATGCGCCGGCCACCCAGGCGCCAACACCCCATGTGCCGACCGCGCAGATGCCGCCGCTGGGCACCGAGCCGAACGTCGACCGCAAGGTCGGCTGAGCGGTCCGGCCTCTGGCCCGTTCCCCGCATGAAGGAGCGCGCGACCTCCGGTCGGCCTCCTTTTTCGCGCCGACCCGATCGGCGCCTCCCGGGGCGGGGCGAGTTCCTCATCGGGCACCTGTTTCATGCGGAACCCGGTCGCCGGTGACTGGCGCCGGCGCATCGGCGTGCTAGACAGCCCGCGCGGGGCGCCCGCTCACGAGCCGCGCCGCGTGATTTCAAGAGTCGCGCCGCGCGAGTAGCAGGGCCGTCACGCCATGTTCGATATGAGTTGGGGCGAGGTGATGCTGATCGGCGGCGTCGCGCTCGTCGTCATCGGCCCCAAGGACCTGCCCAGGACCCTGCGCACCGTCGGCCAGGTCGTCGCCCGGGTGAAGCGGATGGCGGGCGAGTTCCAGAGCCAGTTCAGCGAGGCGATGCGCGAGGCCGAGCTCGACGACGTCCGCCGCGAAGTCGCGGACATCAACCGCAGCGTCTCCTCGGCGACGAGTACCGGCTTCAACCCGGTCCAGACCATCCGCAACGAGATCAAGGGCGCCGTCGACGGCGTGCCCAAACCCGCGACTCAGGCCCTGCCGGGCGCGGAGTCGTCGGCATCGGACCCCTCGGCTCCCCATTCCACCGCCTCGGACGTGCCCGCCGCGCTGCCGGAACCGGCCCCGCCGGCCTTCGATCCCGCCGCACCGCCGGCCTATCAGCTCCCCGAGCCCGCGGACGAGAAGCCCTCCATCTCGGCGCTTGCGGCGGCGACCGCACAGCTCAAGGCCGAAGCCGCTCGCGCGGCGTCGAAGTCTCCCACCTCCCACGACACCGCCAGCACGGGCCACACTGCATGATGACCGAGGCCGATGAAGCCGAGATCGAGGCCTCGCGCGCACCGCTGATCGAGCACCTGATCGAGCTGCGTTCGCGGCTGATCAAGTCGCTGCTCGCCTTCGGGGTCATGTTCTTCGTCTGCTTCTTCTTCGCGCAGCACATCTACAACATCCTCGTCCACCCCTACGTGGCGGTGGTGGGAGCAGACAAGGCACGGCTTATCGCGACCCACTTCCTCGAGCAGGTCTTCACCAACATCAAGCTCAGCGTGTTCGGCGCCGGCTTCCTGTCCTTCCCGGTGGTCGCGACGCAACTCTACGCCTTCGTGGCACCGGGCCTGTACCGCAACGAGCGCCGGGCCTTCCTGCCCTATCTCGTCGCCACGCCGGTCTTCTTCCTGCTCGGCGCCCTCGTCGTCTATTTCCTGGCGATGCCGCTGCTGATCAAGTTCTCGGTCAGCCTGCAGCAGATCGGCCAGCCGGGCGAGGCCACGATCGAGCTCCTGCCGAAGGTGGACGAGTACCTCTCGCTCATCATGACGCTGATCTTCGCCTTCGGGATCGCGTTCCAGCTGCCGGTGATCCTGACCCTCCTGGGCCAGATCGGGCTGATCGATTCGAAGTTCCTGAAGGAGCGCCGGCGCTACGCGATCGTCCTGGTCTTCGTCGCCGCCGCGGTGCTGACCCCGCCGGACGTGATCAGCCAGCTCTCGCTCGCGGTACCGATGCTGCTCCTCTACGAGGCCTCGGTGTTCTCGGTCCGCGCCATGGAGAAGCGCCGCGAGCGCGCCCGGGCGGCGGGGGAGGCTGCGGGGGAGTAGGATCGTCCCGCTCCGGTCCGAACCTCCGCGACATCCCGGGCTGCGCCGAGCAGCCCGGGACTTTCGCTTAACGCCCCGGACCGACGCAGAGGTGACGGGATCGAGAACGACCTCAGTCCAGCCGCCGCCCCAGGCGCCCCGCCAGGTCCTGGATGTACTGGAACGCCGTGCGGCCCGACCGCGCCCCGCGGGTGGTCGACCATTCGAGGGCCTCGGCCCGCAGCCGCTCCGGCTCCATCGTCAGGCCGTACCGCGCCACGTAGGCGTCGATCATCGCCAGGTACTCGTCCTGGCTGCACTTGTGGAAGCCGAGCCACAGGCCGAACCGGTCGGAGAGCGACACCTTCTCCTCCACCGCCTCGCCCGGGTTGATCGCCGTCGAGCGCTCGTTCTCCATCATGTCGCGGGGGAGCAGGTGGCGCCGGTTCGAGGTGGCATAGAAGATCACGTTGTCGGGCCGGCCCTCGATGCCGCCGTCGAGCGCCGCCTTGAGCGACTTGTACGAGGTGTCCTCGGCATCGAAGGACAGGTCGTCGCAGAACACCACGAAGCGATGCGGATCCGGCCGGAGCCACCCCATCAGGGCCGGCAGTCCCTCGATGTCCTCGCGATGGATCTCGACGAGCTTCAAGGGCCGCTCCACGGCGCGCGCATTGATCTCGGCATGCACCGCCTTGACCAGCGACGACTTGCCCATGCCGCGGGCGCCCCACAGCAGGGCGTTGTTGGCCGGCAGGCCGCGGGCGAAGCGCTCCGTGTTGTCGAACAGGATGTCGCGCATCCGGTCGATGCCGCGCAACAGTCCCATCTCGACCCGGTTGACCCGCGGTACCGGCTGGAGCCGCCCTTCCGGCTGCCACACGAAGGCGTCGGCCGCCGCGAAGTCGGGGGCGGGGCGCGCCGGCGGGGCGCTGCGCTCCAGGGCCGCGGCGATGCGCAGCAGGACGGGCAGCAGGTCGGTTCCGGACGGGGAGGTCGGGATCGGATCGGTCATCGCGGGGAAACGGGCTCCTGCGCAGGGGCGGACGTGCGGGTGGCGCCTCTTAATCCCAACGCGCCGCGAACGAAAACCCCAAGGCCCCGCGGGCGAAAACCCACCGGGATCGGGCAGGGGAGGGCCGTTCCCCGACGTTGCTTTCGGGTCGTCCGTGGCTATAGTCCGCGCGCTTTTGCAAGGCCGGCGGGGACCCGCCCGGCCCGTTTTCGTCTTGTTCGGGAGACCTCGAGAGTGATCACGCCCGCCTTCGCGCAGGGAGCCGGGATGTCCGGCGGCACGGACATCCTCGTGCAGGTCGTCCCCTTCATCCTGATCTTCGTGATCATGTATTTCCTGATCCTGCGCCCGCAGCAGCGCCGCGCCAAGGACCACCAGGACATGATCAAGAACGTGCGCCGCGGCGACACGGTGGTGACCACCGGCGGCATCGTCGGCCGGGTCACCAAGGTGACCGAGGCCCCGGAGATCGAGGTGGAGATCGCCCCGAACGTCAACGTCAAGGTGGTCCGCACCATGATCTCCGAGGTTCGGGCCAAGGGCGAGCCGGTCAAGGCCGCCTGATCCATCGTCTGACGCAGGGTGAAGCCCGGACGAGAAGCGCCGGGCCGCCCTATCTCACACATATTCGAGACCGGTTGGGACGCCGCGGATGCTCCGTATCTCCACCACGAAGGCCGTCGCGACGCTCGCCGTGATCCTCGTCGGCCTGATGCTCGCCGTGCCGAGCTTCTTCACGGCCGAGCAGCGCAACGGCTTCATCAAGTCCCTGCCGTCCTGGTTCCCGACCTGGATCGTGCCGACCCGCGCCATCGTGCTCGGCCTCGACCTCCAGGGCGGCTCGCAGATCGTGCTGGAGGTCGACCGCAACGACCTCACCCGCGGCATGGCCGAGGGCCTGCGCGACGACGTGCGCCAGGCCCTGCGCGAGGCCGGCGTGCAGGCCGTCGGCGGCATCCAGCTCCAGCCCCGCGGCGTGCAGCTGCGCATCACCGACGAGGCGGCCCGCGCCAAGGCGATGCCGAAGCTCCAGGCGCTCTCCCAGCCCGTCACGGACGCGACGCTGGGCCAGACCGGCGCCCGGACACTCGACGTGCGCGAGGAGCCGACCGGCCTGATCCAGCTCACCTTCACCGATGCGGGCATCAACGCCCGGGTGCGCCGCGCCGTCGCCCAGGCGATCGAGGTCATCCGCCGCCGCGTCGATCTCGGCGGCACCACCGAGCCGTCGATCCAGCAGCAGGGCGCCGACCGCATCCTGGTGCAGGTCCCGGGCCTCCAGGATCCGGCCCGCCTGGAGGAGCAGCTCGGCAAGACCGCCAAGCTCACCTTCCGCCTGCTAGCCGACAGCCCGGCCGGCGACGTCGACATGCTGCCGTCCAAGGACGCCAACGGCCAGAAGGTGCCGGTGGAGCGCCGGGTGCTGGCCGACGGCGCCGACCTGACCGACGCCCAGCCGGGCTTCGACCAGAAGTCGAACGAGCCGATCGTCAACTTCAAATTCAACCTGCGCGGCGCGCAGAAATTCGGCCAGGCGACGAGCGAGAATGTCGGCCGCGCGCTGGCGATCGTCCTCGACAACGAGGTCGTGTCGGCCCCGCGCATCCTGCAGCCGATCACCGGCGGGCAGGGCCAGATCTCCGGCCGGTTCACGGTGCAGCAGGCCAACGACCTCTCGGTGCTGCTGCGCGCCGGCGCCCTGCCGGCCAAGCTCACCGTGATCGAGCGCCGGACCGTCGGCCCGGGCCTCGGCCGCGACTCGATCGAGGCGGGCAAGCACGCTACCATCGTGGCGACGATCCTCGTCGTCGTGCTGATGTTCGCCGCCTACGGCGTGTTCGGCCTGTTCGCCAACATCGCGCTCCTCGTCCATGTCGGCCTGATCCTCGGCCTGATGTCGGTGCTGGAAGCCACGATGACGCTGCCGGGCATCGCCGGCATCGTGCTCACCATCGGCACCGCGGTCGATTCCAACGTGCTGATCTACGAGCGCGTGCGCGAGGAGGTGCGGGCCGGCCGCTCGATCCCCTCGGCGCTGCAAGCCGGCTTCGACCGCGCCTTCGCCACCATCGTGGATTCCAACTCCACCATGGCGATCGCCGCGGTGATCCTGTTCTTCCTCGGCTCGGGGCCGGTGCGCGGCTTCGCGGTGGTGTTCATCCTCGGCATCATGACCACGGTCATCACCGCCGTGACCCTGACCCGGATGATGATCGCCCTGTGGTACCAGCGCCTGCGGCCCAAGGTTCTCCCGATATGAAGACCCTGCCGATCTGATGGTTTTCGCAGCCGGGCGGCGCGTCGCCGCCCGGCTCAAGCGCTGCGTCCGCCCGGGGCGCGCCGACACACCCTTCCGAGACCGACGATGCGCCTCCTCCGCCTCTGGCCCGACGAATCCCACTTCGACTTCATGCGCCTGCGGCGCTTCAGCTTCCCGCTCTCGGCCTTCATCTCGGTCGCCACGGTGGTGCTGTTCCTGCAGATCGGGCTCAATTTCGGCATCGACTTCAAGGGCGGCACCCTGGTCGAGCTGCGGCCGAAGGCCGGCGTCACCTCCGATGTCGGCGCGGTGCGCCACACCGCCAACGATTTCGGCTTCGGCGAGACCGAGGTGCAGGAACTCGGCCAGGGCTCGATCTCGGTCCGCTTCCCGCTCCAGGCCGGCGGCGAGACCGGGCAGACCCTGGTGATGCAGAAGGCCCACGCCGCCTTCGACAAGGATTACGCCTTCGACCGGGTCGAGACCGTCGGTCCCCGCGTCTCGGGCGAGCTGGTGCAATCGGGCACGATCGGCGTCGTGCTGTCGGTCGTGGCGGTCCTGCTCTACCTGTGGTTCCGGTTCGAGCGCGAACTGGCGCTCGGCGCGATCGTCGGCACCCTGCACGACATCGTCATCACGGTCGGGCTGTTCGTGATCACCCGGATCGAGTTCAACATGACCTCGATCGCCGCGATCCTCACCATCGTCGGCTACTCGCTGAACGAGACCGTGGTGGTGTTCGACCGCACCCGCGAGCTGATGCGGCGCTACAAGACCATGCCGACCGAGCAGCTGCTCAACCTGTCGATCAACTCGACCATGTCGCGCACGGTGATGACCGCGATGTCGACCGCCCTGTCGCTGCTGGCTCTCGTGCTGTTCGGCGGCGAGGCGATCAAGGGCTTCTCGGTGGTGATGCTCGCCGGCGTGGTGATCTGCACCTACTCGGCGATCTTCGTCTCGACCCCGTTCCTGATCTATATCGGGCTGCAGGCCGGCGGCTCCCGGACGCAGGTGCGCGACCCCTCGGCCCTGCCGCAGGCGGCCGAGTAGGTGGCGGCTCCCGAGCGCCCGCAGGACGGCTTCGTTCCGGGCCGTCACCCGATCGACGCCTATGGCGGCGGCGGCTTCCGCTTCGCCGAGATGTCGCATCGCGGCTCGATCCTGGCGCTGCCCTCGGGCGTGCGCGCCTGGGAGGTGACCGAGCCCGCCGGCATCACGCCGAAGAGCTTATCGCCCCTCGTGGCCGAGGCCGGCGGGATCGACCTGCTGCTGCTCGGGACCGGCGCCGAGATCGTGTTCGTGCCCGACTCCTTGCGCCGGTTCCTGAAGGAGGCCGGCATCGGCCTCGACGTGATGCAGACCGGCGCGGCGGCCCGGACCTACAACATCCTGATGGCCGAGAACCGCAAGGTCGCGGCCGCCCTGATCGCGGTGCCGTGAGCCGGATTTCATGAGCCAGCCCGAGACGCGGGATCCGGCCTGGGCCTATGCCCATTGCGAATCCCTGGTGCGGGACGGCGACCCGGACCGCTGGTACGCCAGCCTCTACGCCCCGGCGGAGATCCGCCCGCATCTCCACGCGCTCGCCGCCTTCAGCCTGGAGGTGGCGCGGGTGCGGGAGGCCGTCTCGAGCCCGATGCCGGGCGAGTTGCGCCTGCAATGGTGGCGCGACGCCCTTCAGGGCGAGGCGCGGGGCGACGTGCGCGCCCACCCGGTCGCCGCCGCCCTCGACGACACCCTCGTCAAGGCGCGCCTGCCGCGCCAGCCCCTGGTCGACCTGATCGACGCCCGGGTCTTCGATCTCTACGACGACCCGATGCCCTCGACCGGCGACCTCGAAGGCTATTGCGGCGAGACCGCCTCCTGCCTGATCCGCCTCGGCAGCCTGATCCTGGCGAACGGCTCGGAGCCCGGGGGCGCCGCGGCCGCGGGCCATGCCGGCGTCGCCTACGCGGTGACCGGCCTCCTGCGGGCCTTGCCGTGGCACGCGCGCAGCGGCCAGGTCTACCTGCCGGCGGACGTGCTCAAGGCCCACGGCGTCACCCGCGAGGACATCGTGGCGGGCCGCGGCGGCCCGGGCCTGCTCGGGGCCTGCGCCGACATGCGGGCACTGGTGCGCCGCCACCTCGCGGCCTACGCGGCCGAGCGGGCGACGATCGCCACGGTGGCGGCCCCCGCCTTCCTGCCGGTCGCCCTCGTCGAGGCCTATCTCGCCCAGATGGAACGGCCGGGCTACGACCCGCTCGCCAGCGTGATCGAGGTGCCGAACTGGCGCCGGATCTGGCGGCTGTGGTGGGCGGCGCGGTCGGTCAAGTAGCCCCCCAAGCCTTCCATGTCTCCACGTCATCCCGGGGCCGCGTCGCGGAACCCGGGATGACCCGGAGGGTGTGGCGACCGTCGGCTCACCCCCCGGGCGGAATGCCGTTGCATGTCCCCCGACGCTACTCCGCCGCCTCGGCCGGCAGCGGGGCCGGCGCCTCTCCGAGCCATTCGCCCAGCGCGGCCCGGGCCCGGTCGGTCATCGCCCGCTTCTTCGCCTGTGCCTTCTCCGTGCCCCGCAGGCGCTTGCCGTCCGGGGCCTTCGGTGCCCGGTCGAGGGGCGGGAAGAGGCCGAAATTGACGTTCATCGGCTGGAACGACCGCGGCGTCCCCGCATCCTCGGCCGAGACGTGTCCGCCGGTGATGTGGCCGATGAGGGCCCCGAGCGCCGTCGTCACCGGCAGCGGCTCCAGCGAGCGCCCCTGGCGCTCGGCGGCGGCGAAGCGGCCGGCCATCAGGCCGATCGCGGCGCTCTCGACATAGCCCTCGCAGCCGGTGATCTGGCCGGCGAAGCGCAGGCGCGGCTCGGCCTTGAGCCGCAAGGTGGCGTCGAGGAGGCGCGGGCTGTCGAGATAGGTGTTGCGGTGCAGGCCGCCGAGACGGGCGAACTCGGCGTTCTCCAGGCCGGGAATCGTGCGGAAGACCCGCACCTGCTCGGCGTGCCGCAGCTTCGTCTGGAAGCCGACCATGTTGTAGAGCGTAGCCAGCGCATTGTCCTGGCGCAGCTGCACGATCGCGTAAGCCTTGACCGTCGGGTTGTGCGGGTTGGTCAGGCCGAACGGCTTCATCGGCCCGTGGCGCAGGGTCTCGGGACCGCGCTCGGCCATCACCTCGATCGGCAGGCAGCCGTCGAAATAGGGGGTCGAGGCCTCCCATTCCTTGAACGAGGTCTTTTCGCCGTCGATCAGGGCCTGGATGAAGGCGGCGTATTGCTCGCGGTCTAGCGGGCAGTTGATGTAGTCGGCCCCGGTGCCACCCGGCCCGACCTTGTCGTAGCGGGACTGGAACCAGGCCTTGCCCATATCGATCGAGTCGCGGTGCACGATCGGCGCGATGGCGTCGAAGAAGGCGAGCGATTCGGCGCCGGTGAGGCTGCGAATCCCCTCGGCGAGGCCGGGCGCGGTGAGCGGGCCGGTCGCCAGGATCACGCTGTCCCAGGAGGCCGGCGGCAGGCCGTCGATCTCCTCGCGGAGGATGGTGACGTTCGGATGGCCTTCGAGCGCCGCGGTGACGGCCCGGGCGAAGCCTTCGCGGTCGACGGCGAGCGCGCCGCCGGCCGGCACCTGGTTGGCGTCGCCGCAGGCCATGATCAGCGAGCCGAGGCGGCGCATCTCCTGGTGAAGCAGCCCGACGGCGTTCTGCTCCGCATCGTCGGAGCGGAACGAGTTCGAGCAGACAAGCTCGGCGAGGTCCTGCGTCTGATGCGCCTCGGTGCCGCGCCGGGGCCGCATCTCGTGCAGCACCACGGGCAGGCCGGCCTCGGCGATCTGCCAGGCCGCTTCGGAGCCGGCGAGGCCGCCGCCGACGACGTGAATGGGGTCTGATCCGGACATGACGCGGCATATCGGATCGGACGCCGTCGATGCAACACCGACGGGAGGATGGCGGGGTCCGGACATGCGAACGCCCGCCGGAAGGGGCGGGCGCGCGAGACGATGAACGGCCCGGCGGGCCTATGATCGACTTGGGGGTACTCGGTACGCGGTACTGATACGCGGCGGGTGCTTTACGCGACCGAGCGGGCGATGCCCTGGATCTCGAAGCGGCTGATGCCGAGATCGTCGAGCTCGCGGTCCGAGAGACGCGACAGCTCGTGCACGGTCTCGCGGTAGCGGAGGTAGGAGCGGATCTTGCTGAGGATGAGGGAGACGAACATCGGATTTGACCTCTGGACGGGCAGCCGGTGCGAACCGTTTCGGCAGCGGCTGCCTGTCTCTGTTGCAACGCACCATATGGGAAATGGCCCCGGTGCTGGGAGAGGGAGTCGCGTAAGCCAGCCATGCACGATCCGCATGCAGCGCGCAGGGAATCGTCAACCAACCCCTGTGCCTGCCGATTTGGCAGCACTCTGGCGCATGAAGCGCAGGGATTCCGGGCATTTAGGCACTATGCTGCACGCGCGAAGGGCGGGGGTGCGGACGGGGTGCGCACCACGCTTCGGAAGGAGGAGAGCGCAGGCATGCGGCAGCCGGTGATGCATCGGTGTGCAGTGCGGCGACGGGCGCGGGCGGTGCCGTTTTGGGAGGCGTGGGCGTGCCCGTACGAGGCGCAGGGTTCTCGTCCCTGCATGCTGCGAGGCCATCCGGAACGGATGGGGCGCGTCAACTCGCTTCTCCGCGCGAGTGGCGCGGCGATTTGGGAAAAGAATGGCGCGGGTTTTTCCCTCCCCCCTCTGCGGGGGAGGGTGCCCCACGGCGAGTGCGAAGCACTCGCACTGGGGCGGGAGAGGGGACGCCGTTTCCGGATAATGCGGAACCGTCTGAAGGGCGTCCGCTGGATCAGCGTCGGCGCTGCCCCTCTCCCGGCTCGCTCCGCTCGCCACCCTCCCCCGCAGAGGGGGGAGGGGGAAACCCGCGCTCTTCTCGTCCTGGACGGCTTCCGGAAGGCCTTGCCGCGGGCGGGGTGACGGCGTCGTCTCGGTTCGGACGATGCCGCAGGCGAAGCCAGACCGAGGACGGAAGAGGTTGCGCGAGACGCCCCTCAGTGCAGCCGCGGCGCCACCAGGAAGGAGGCTCGGTCCGCCGAGACGACTGGGATGCTCAAGGTCCGCCCGTCGCGATGGACGGTGAGCGGCACGGTGATGCCGGCGGGTCCGAGCGCCCAGACCGCGCGCAGGAAGCCCGCGAGGTCGCCGACCTCGGTCTGGCCCACCGCCATCAGGATGTCGCCGGCGCGCAGGTCGGCGGTCTCGGCGGGCCCGCGGGGCGAGAGGCCCATCACGACGACCTGATCGTCCATCTCGGTGGCGTAGAGGCCGAGCCAGGGGCGGGGCGGGCCGGCGACGCGACCGAGGGTCGTTAGATCGTGCAGGATCGGCTTCAGGAGGTCGATCGGCACCGCCATGTTGATCGGACGGCTGTCGCGGCCGCCCTGCTGCAGCTGGAGCGAGCCGAGGCCGGTGAGTTCGCCCGCCGGGCCGATCAGCGCGGCGCCGCCCCAATGCGGGTGCGAGGGCGCGGTGAAGATCGCATCGTCGAGGAGGTATTCCCAGTAGCCGGCGAATTCCTGCCGGGCCACCACCTCGGCGGCGACGGCGCGGGTACGGCCGCCGGCCCCGGCCATTACCAGCCGGTCGCCGACGCGCAGCGAATCGGCGCTGCCGAGCGGCAGGTAGGGCAGGTCGAGACGGTCGAGGGCCTGGACCAGGCCGAAGCCGGTGGCGGCATCGTAGCCGACGACATGACCCGGCGCGGTGCGGCCGTCATGCGCGGTGAGCCAGATGCTCTCGGCCTCGGTGATCAGGTAGCCGATGGTGAGGACCAGGCCATCCTCGCCGATCAGGACGCCGTTGCCGGCCCGCTCGGTGCCGAGAATCTCGGCGGTGTAGGCGCCCTCGGGCACCCGCGAGGACAGGGCGACGACGGCGGTCAGGGTCTGGTCGAGGTCGTAGGAATAGGCGGCCGGGCGGGGCTGCACCGCGGAGGGGATCTTCCAGTCGCCGGGCGCTGCCATCATGGCCTCCTCCCGGGGCGTCTCGCGCATGCGCGCCCCGTGTCTCGAGTCGTCCGGCGGGGAGCTTCGCCGCCCCGCCCGTTCGCACCCGTTATAGGTCGCGGAACCGGGCGCGACAGCCATCGCGCGCGCCACCCACGGAAAACGCCCGGCTCGACGAGCCGGGCGGGAAGGAAGGGTCTCTCGAACGGGCCCGGACGCGGTGCCGGGCCCGGGTGGTCTTTCAGTACTTGCGGATCAGCGGAACCGGCGCCGGCTCGGGCGCTGCCGCGACGGTGTAGAGCGGGGCGATGACGCGGAACCAGCCCTCGGTCGAGTAGGCCTCGCGGTTCGTCGCCAGGCCGGTGACCGGCGAGATCTGGCGGGCCGAGGTGGCGACGTCGCGGGCGATCCAGGCCTGGACCGAGAACTTGCCGAAATCGTAGCCGACGAGACCGCCGAGGGCGAAGCGCCCGCCGCCGCCGCCCACCACCGTGCCGCAGCTGGCGAAGTTGCCGTTGCATGGCGCGCCGAGGGGGAGGGGGCCGCGATTCGGCAGGTTGGCGGTGCCGTAGCCGATGGCGCCGATCTCGAACTTGCCGAACTTCTTGGTCGCGGTCAGGTCGAGGTTGAGGGCGTCGGTGGGGAACTGGCTGCCGTAGAAGCCCGGGATGCCGTTGCGGCCGCCGAAGCGGGCCGGCGTGTCGTAGAAGTTGTAGGTGAGGTTGGCGGTGATGTTCCAGCCGTCGCCGGTATAGCTGATGCCGAAGCCCTGGCGGTAGGTGTTCGAGGCCAGGATCGGCAGGCCGCCGCCGCGGCCGGCGTTCAGTTCGTTGAGGTAGACACCGGCGAGGTAGCTGACGCCGACGTTGTTGCCGAGATCCCAGGCGAAGATGCCGCCGACGAAGGTGCCGACATTGATGCTGGTGTCGCGGCCGCCGGGGGCGCGAGAGAAGGTGAAGACGGTCGGCGGGGCGACCACGGCCTCGATGCGCGCGCCGAGGACCTTCCACGGGGTCGACCAGACCAGGACCGGGATGTTGACCGCGGTGTCGGTCGAGGTGAGGTTCGGGCCGTCGGGGCTGCGATAGGTGAAGGTGTTGATCGCGTAGACGCCCTCGGGCAGCGGCGCGCCGATCGCGAGGCCGACCTGCTCACCCGGAACCGTCGTGGTCTGCGCGAAGGTGGCATTCGCCGAAACGCTCAACGACAGGGCAGCCGCCCCCGCGGCCAGCCAGTACTTGCCCATGGTCCTTCCTTCCCTAAGTGATATCAGGCCGGGGCACGTCAAGTCGCTGGCACGATCCGCGCGTCATCGCACCGCGCTTCGACCGAAGCCATGTTGCACCCGGCCCCCGCCCGGCGACACAGTCTGAACACCACGATGGTCTTCCAGATTGTCCCGGATTGCCAGCCCTTTGCTCGCCAGGAAGGCAGGCGATGCGGCAGCGTTGCGCAAATGACGCATTTTCGTCATGTCGCCGCCGATTTGTACTTTGGTGGTACAGAGCAAGAAATGGGCAACAAACGCCGACTTGCTGCGCCGCACAGGCGCGTTTCGCGCCCGTGCGGCCAAGCTTCGTGGGTGTTTTGGGGCGTGCATCTATTCCGCCGCCTGCTTGCTGGTCGCGGGCTTGCGGGGCCGCGGCGCCTTCGCGGCCGGCTTCGCCGCGGGGCGCCGGGCCAGGACCTCGCGCAGGAATCGGCCGGTATGGCTCGCCTCCGAGGCGGCGATGTCCTCCGGGGTGCCTTGCGCCACGATGATCCCGCCGCCGTCGCCGCCCTCGGGGCCCATGTCGATCACCCAGTCGGCGGTCTTGATGACCTCGAGGTTGTGCTCGATCACCACGACGCTGTTGCCCTGGTCGACCAGCTCGTGCAGCACCTCCATCAGCTTGGCGACGTCGTGGAAGTGCAGGCCGGTGGTCGGCTCGTCGAGGATGTAGAGGGTGCGGCCGGTCGCCCGCTTCGACAGTTCCTTGGAGAGCTTCACCCGTTGCGCCTCGCCGCCCGACAGGGTCGTGGCCTGCTGGCCGACGCGGACATAGCCGAGGCCGACCCGGGCCAGGGTCTCGAGCTTCTCGCGGATCGCCGGCACCGCCTTGAACAGCTCGGCCGCCTCCTCCACCGTCATGTCGAGCACGTCGGCGATCGAGCGCTCGCGGTACTTCACCTCCAGGGTCTCGCGGTCGTAGCGCTTGCCCTTGCAGACGTCGCAGGTGACGTAGACGTCGGGCAGGAAGTGCATCTCGATCTTGATGACGCCGTCGCCCGAGCAGGCCTCGCAGCGCCCGCCCTTGACGTTGAACGAGAACCGGCCGGGCTGGTAGCCCCGCGCCTTGGCCTCGGGCAGGCCGGCGAACCAGTCGCGGATCGGCGTGAAGGCGCCGATATAGGTGGCGGGGTTCGACCGCGGCGTGCGGCCGATCGGCGACTGGTCGATGTCGATGACCTTGTCGAGGTGTTCCAGCCCCTCGAGGCGGTCGTGGGGGGCGGGGTGTTCCAGGGTGCCGTTGAGCTTGCGCGCCACCGCCTTGTAGAGCGTGTCGACGACGAGCGTCGACTTGCCGCCACCCGACACGCCGGTGATGCAGGTGAAGGTGCCGAGCGGGATCTCGGCCGTCACGTCCTTCAGGTTGTTGCCCCGGGCGCCGACGAGGCGCAGCAGCTGCGGCTCGGGCTCGCCGGCCTTGGCGGCCGGGTTGCGCTTGGCCTTGCGCCGGCTCTTCGGCACCCGCACCGACAGCTTGCCGGTGAGGTACTGCGCGGTCAGCGAGTTCGGGTCGTCCAGGAGTTCCTTCGGGGTGCCTTGCGCCACGATCTGCCCGCCATGGATGCCGGCGCCGGGGCCGACATCGACGACGTAATCGGCCTGAAGGATCGCGTCCTCGTCGTGCTCGACCACGATGACCGAGTTGCCGAGGTCGCGCAGGCGCTTCAGCGTGCCGAGCAGGCGCTCGTTGTCGCGCTGGTGCAGGCCGATCGAGGGTTCGTCGAGGACGTACAGGACGCCGGAGAGCCCCGAGCCGATCTGGGAGGCAAGGCGGATGCGCTGGCTCTCGCCGCCCGACAGCGAGCCCGAACCGCGGGCGAGCGTCAGGTATTCGAGCCCGACATCGACCAGGAAGGTCAGCCGGTCGCGGATCTCCTTGAGGATGCGGAGAGCGATCTCGTTCTGCTTCTGCGTCAGGTGCTCGGGCAATTCGCCGAACCAGCGATGGGCGTCGCGCACCGACAGGACCGTGGCGTCGCCGATATCGGAGCCGGCGATCTTCACCGCCAGGGCCTCGGGCTTCAGCCGCTTGCCGCCGCAGGCCGAGCACGGCGTCTCGGCCATGAACCGGCCGATGTCTTCCCGCGCCGTATCGCTGTCGGTTTCCTTGTAGCGCCGCTCCAGGTTCGGGATCACGCCCTCGAACGGCTTCGACACCTCGTAGGCGCGAAGCCCGTCATTGTAGGCGAAGCGGATCTCGTCGCCGTCGGAGCCGTAGAGCACCACCTGGCGGGCCGCCTCGGTGAGCTTGGCCCAGGGCGTGTCGGTGCGGAAGCGGTAGTGACGCGCCAAGGCCTCCAGGGTCTGGCCGTAATAGGGCGAGGTCGATTTCGCCCAGGGCGCGACGGCGCCGCGCGACAGGCTCAAGGCCTCGTCGGCGATGACCAGCGTCGGGTCGATCCGCATCTCGTGGCCGATGCCGCCGCAGGTCGGGCAGGCACCGAAGGGGTTGTTGAAGGAAAAGAGTCTGGGCTCGATCTCCGGAATCGTGAAGCCGGAGACCGGGCAGGCGAAGCGCGACGAGAAGGTGATGGGTTCGGGCGCCTCACCGTCCTCGGGGGCATCGGCGAAGGTTACCACCGCGATGCCGTCGGCGAGTTCGAGCGCGGTCTCGAACGAATCGGCCAGCCGCGAGGCCATGTCGGCCCGCACCACGATCCGGTCGACCACCACGTCGATGTCGTGCTTGAGCTTCTTGTCGAGCTTCGGCACGTCGTCGATGGCGTAGTACTCGCCGTCGATGCGCAGGCGCTGAAACCCCTTCTTCTGGAACTCGGCGATCTCCTTGCGGTACTCGCCCTTGCGGCCGCGCACGACGGGGGCCAGCAGGTAGAGCCGGGTCTTCTCAGGGAGCGCCAGCACCCGGTCGACCATCTGGCTGACGGTCTGGCTCTCGATCGGCAGGCCGGTGGCCGGGGAATACGGGATGCCGACCCGCGCCCAGAGCAGGCGCATGTAGTCGTAGATCTCCGTGACGGTGCCGACCGTCGAGCGCGGGTTCTTCGAGGTGGTCTTCTGCTCGATCGAGATCGCCGGCGACAGCCCGTCGATCTGATCGACATCGGGCTTCGACATCATTTCGAGGAACTGGCGCGCATAGGCCGAGAGCGATTCGACGTAGCGGCGCTGGCCTTCCGCATAGATGGTGTCGAAGGCGAGCGACGACTTGCCCGAGCCGGACAAGCCGGTGAACACCACCAGCTTGTCGCGCGGGATCGTCAGGTCGACGTTCTTCAGGTTGTGCTCGCGGGCGCCCCGCACCGCGATCACGCGCGCGTCCGCGGAACGGTCGAAGAGCTTGTCGAGAGAGGCCATGCAGGAAGGCTCCGGGCCGCCGCCAACGGGGCGCGGCCAGGCTTGGTGGGACCGGGGACCGGCCGGGAGCCCGCGATGCCGAGAACCCTGTCGACCGTATGGAGGACCAGATGGGGCCGCCCCTACGGATAACCAGATGGGCTCCTGGGCCGAGGCTCCGGGACAGTCTCTGGTAACGACTAGAACAAACTGCGTACATCGGCAACCATCGCGATCTCACAAGCTGAGCGGGGCGTTGTCGATGACCTCCTTCATGACGAAGAAGGTCCGGGTCTGGCGCACCCCGGGCAGGGCGATCAGGATCTCGCTGTGCATCCGGTTGAAGTCGGCCATGTCGGAGACGCGGATCTTGAGGAAATAGTCGAAGTCGCCGGCGACGAGGTGGCAGTCGAGCAGGGTCGGCATGGCGAGCGCCGCCGCCTCGAAGGCGGAGAAGCTCTCGGGCGTCGACCGGTCGAGCACCACGCCGACGAGGACCAGCGAGCCGCGTCCCACCTTCTCGGGCGCCACCACCCCGCGCACGCCGCGAAGATAGCCTTCGTCGAACAGGCGCTGGGTGCGGCGGTGGCAGGTCGCCGGGCTGGTGTTGACGCGCTTGGCGAGCTCCGCGTTGCCGATCCGGCCATCCTCTTGCAGGAGACGCAGAATTTTCAGGTCGATACGGTCGAGCCCGGGGGACATGAGAGATCCTTCCATCCGGCAGCCGGAAGATGGATGCATCTAGCATGTCGACGCGTAGAGGGAGCGGCCTCAGCATCGACAATCGCGCAATTTCGAGAGCACCTTTCACCGAAGACTTGATAGGGTGAAAGCGGCTTCCACACAGGACCCCGGCGATGACCCAATCGATGCTGTCGCAGTTCGAGCGCTACCCCCTGACCTTCGGCCCGACCCCGATCGAGCACCTGCCGCGCCTGACCGCGCATCTCGGCGGCGACGTCGAGATCTACGCCAAGCGCGAGGACTGCAACTCGGGCCTCGCCTATGGCGGCAACAAGCTGCGCAAGCTCGAATACATCGTGCCGGACGCGATCGCCTCGAACGCCGACACCCTGGTGTCGATCGGCGGCGTGCAGTCGAACCACACCCGCATGGTGGCGGCGGTGGCGGCCAAGATCGGCATGAAGTGCCGGGTGATCCAGGAAGCCTGGGTGCCGCACGAGGACGCGGTCTACGACCGGGTCGGCAACATCATGCTGACGCGGATCATGGGCGCCGAATCGCAGCTCGTGGACGAAGGCTTCGACATCGGCATCCGCGACAGCTGGAAGCAGGCGATCGAGGACGTGAAGGCCAAGGGCGGCAAGCCCTACGCGATTCCCGCCGGCGCCTCGGTGCACAAGTTCGGCGGGCTCGGCTATGTCGGCTTCGCCGAGGAGGTGCGCAAGCAGGAGGCCGAGATGGGCATCCGCTTCGACTACATCGTGGTCTGCACCGTCACCGGCTCGACCCATGCCGGCATGGTGGTCGGCTTCAAGCCCGACGGCCGCGCCGACAAGGTCATCGGCATCGACGCCTCCTGCACCCCGGCCCAGACCCGGGCGCAGGTTCTGGAGATCGCCCGCAACACCTCGGCCCTCGTCGGCGCCGGCGAGATCACCGAGGACGACGTGGTCATCAAGGAAGAGTACGCCTACCCGGTCTACGGCGTGCCCTCGAAGGAGACGGTGGAGGCGATCCGCCTCGCGGCCCGGCTCGAGGCGATGATCACCGACCCGGTCTACGAGGGCAAGTCGATGCAGGGCATGATCGACCTCGTCCAGAAGGGCTTCTTCCCCAAGGGCTCGAAGGTGCTCTACGCCCATCTCGGCGGCGCGCCGGCCTTGAACGGCTACAGCTACACCTTCCGCAACGGCTGAGCAGCGCCGATCCCCGTCTTCGTCCCATTCACGACCTCATCCTGAGGTGTTAGTCGATCAAAGATCGACTGACCTCGAAGGAGGGCTCCAGATGCCGCCGAGATGTCTGGAGCTCTCCTTCGAGGCTCCTTTCAGTCGCACCTCAGGATGAGGTCGAGGGTGGGACGAGATGATCCGCAAGCAAAGAAGCCCGGCCGCTCGTCGCGGACCGGGCTTCGTCGTTTCCAGCACTCAGTCCACCGTCACTTGTCGGTGCACAGCCCCGCCTCCGACAGCCGGCGGTGATTGCGCGGGTCGCAATCGGTGGCCAGGAACGAGGCCCATTCGGCCTTGGTGCCGTAGAAGGCGTTGCGGTCGACGTCGCCACGCACCCCCGGCACCCGGCCGGTCGAGGTGAACTGCCACAGCATCCAGTCGCGGTTGACGTAGCGCTGCTCCGGCTCGGCCGCGGTGGAGCGGACCCAGTGCGGGTAGTCGGGCAGCTCGCCCTCCAGCACGTCCTTGTGGAAGGTGATGTCGGTGTAGATGATCGGGCGCTTGCCGGTATAGGCCTCCATCTCCCGAAGCATGTACTCGGTCATGGCCAGCGCCTGGGCCTTCGGCAGCTTCTTCGGGCAAAGTGCCGAATGGCCGTTCCACTCGACGTCGAGGACCGGGGGGAGGGCGGTCGGGTCGTTGGGGACGTTGCGCTTGAACCAGTCCATCTGGTCCTTGGCCGAGCGGCACCAGAACACGAAATGGTAGGCGCCGCGCGGCACGCCGGCCCGGCCGGCGCCGTCCCAGTTCTCGCGGAAACGGTCGTCGACGTGGTCGCCGCCCTCGGTCGCCTTGATGTAGGCGAACTGGGTGCCGGCGCCCTTCACCGACATCCAGTCGATCGGGCCCTGCCACTTCGAGACGTCGATGCCCTGGATCGGATGCAGCTTCGCCTTGGCGACGCCCGGATGGGGCTTCACGTCGCCCTTGGTGGGATAGAAATCGGCGCCGCCGCCGGCACAGGCCGCGAGCGTGGCAAGGCTCGCCGCCGCCAGGGCGCGCTTGCCCCACCGGACGCCGCGCGACACGGCGGAGGACCACGGGGCGGAGGGGATCGTCGACTCCATCGGCATCGGGGCGCGGCCTGACTTCACGCGGAACACTATGGCTATTCGATGCGGTGGGGCCGGTTAATGGAAGCTTGACGGAATCGGGACGGAATTTCGAAACTCGTGGCGTGAAAGCCACATAGATTGCCCCAGAGGGTCGCCCGAGCCTCGTCCATCGGGCATAAGCCCCCGTCACGGCTGCGATTTGTCGGGGCGAGGCATGGCCAAGGTCCTGTTTACCATAGGGTACGAAGGCGCCGATTCCGAGCGCTTCACCGCCGCCCTGCGCGATGCCGGCGTGGCGAGGCTCGCCGACGTGCGCGCGGTGGCGGCCTCGCGCAAGCGTGGCTTCTCGAAGAGCGCGCTCGCCGCCGGCCTGACCGAGGCGGGCATCGGGTACACGCATCTGCGCAGCCTCGGCACGCCGAAGGCCGGCCGGGAGGCGGCCCGCGCCGACGATGCCGGGCTGATGCGGCGGATCTACTGCGAGGAGGTGCTGGAGACCGGCGCGGGCCAGGTCGCCCTCGACGAACTGGCGGCGTTGGCAGCGGCCGGGCCGACCTGCCTGCTCTGCTTCGAGCGCGATCCCGAGCGCTGCCACCGGCGAATCCTGAGCGATCTGCTGGCGGGGAGGGGGTTCGCGGCGGTGGATCTGTTCGCCTGAGGCGCGGGCAATCGCCCGCCTCCCGACGACCGGCGGGCGAATCCCGGCCTGCCCATCGATTCGGCCTGGACCGCCCGGCGGCGGCGGCCCATCATGCCGTCCGGCCCCGACCGTCGCCTCCCGATGCCGATCCCCTCACCGACGGCCCGTGCCGTCGCGGCGCTCTGCCTGACCCAGGTCATCGGCTGGGGCACCACGTTCTGGCTGCCCGCAGTCACCGGCCCCGCCATGGCCGGGGAGCTGGGCATGACCCTGCCGCTCGCCATGGCGGGCCCGACGGTGATGCTCGTCGTCATGGCGATGGCGTCGTGGCCGCTGAGCGGCCTGTTCGAGCGTCACGGTGCCCGACCGGTCATGATCGCGGGGTCGTCCCTGGGGGCGGCCGGCCTGCTGGTCATGGGCCTCGCCGACGGTCCGGCGCTCTACCTCGCCTCGTGGGTGATCGTCGGGCTGGCCGGTGCCGGGATGCTGACCACGCCGGCACAGGTCGCCGTGACCGAGATCGCCGGCGACAGGGCGCGCGGCGCGCTCGGCGTGCTGGTCCTGGCCGGTGGGCTGACCTCGACGATCTTCTGGCCGCTCTCGGGGCTGCTCCAGGCCCAATGGGGCTGGCGCGCGACGACCCTGGCCTACGGCGTCCTGATGCTGCTCGTCTGCGTGCCGCTCCATGCATGGGTGCTGGCGCGGCGGCCCGGGAGGCGATCCCGCGCGGAGAACGCCGCGCCCACGCCCATCGACCGGGCGCGCTTCACGCTCCTCGCCCTGAGCCTTGCGGCAAACGGCTTCTTCACCTGGGGCTTTGCCCTCACCTTCATCATCCTGTTCGAGGCGGCGGGGCTCGACCATGCCGAGGCGCTGACGGCGGCATCCTTCATCGGCATCGCCCAATGGGCGGGGCGCATGGTCGACGTCCTCGGCGGCCGGCGCTGGTCGGGCTTCGTCCTCGGCCTCGCTGCCTACGCGCTGTTCCCGCTGAGCTTCGTCGTGCTGCTCATGACCAGCAGCTTCTCCGGCGCCCTGCTCTTCGCCACGCTCTACGGCGTCGCCAGCGGCGTCGGCGCCGTCACCCGCGCCACGCTGCCGCTGCAGCTCTTCCCCTCCGGCACCTATGCCCGCGCGGCGGCGCGCCTGGCGGTGCCGCTCAACCTCTCCTTCGCGGCAGCGCCCCCGGTCTTCGTCACCCTGGTGACGCGGGCCGGCCCCCACGCCGCCCTGTGGCTGGCCCTGGCGATCTCGCTCGTCGCGTTCGGGCTCTTCTTCAGCCTGCGGCTCGTGCATCGACGCGGAGCGTGCGGGCTGCCTGTGACGGGGTGAGGGGGTTCAGGCCGACTCAGCCCTCACCCACACGCCGCAGGGGCGTGGCCGCCCCGCCCGGCAGGGATCGCAGCGAACCGATTTGCCGCCCGGGCCGGGCCGGCGCGCCCTCGGCATGGGCGGCCTCGATATTGCCGTAGAACTGATCCGCGCTCGCCGCCCAGGTGTAGCGGAGGGCCTCCGCCCGGCAGGCCTCGCGCGGGATCGCCAGCGCCGCGCGGGCCGCTGCGCCGAGATCGTGGTCGAGGATGCCGACGCTCGTGCCGCCGATCACGTCGAGCGGGCCGGTCACCGGATAGGCCGCCACCGGCAGCCCGCTCGCCAGCGCCTCCAGCAGCACGATGCCGAAAGTGTCGGTCAGGCTCGGGAAGACGAAGACGTCGCTCGCCGCATAGACCCGGGCGAGCGCCTCGCCGGTGAGCGTGCCGAGGAAGCGTGCCGCCGGATCGATCCCGGCGAGCCGCGCCCGGTCCGGCCCGTCGCCGACGACGAGCTTGGTGCCGGGCAGGTCGAGGCGCAGGAAGGCCTCGACGTTCTTCTCCACCGCCAGCCGCCCGACGAACAGGAAGAACGGGCGGGGAAGACCGGATAGCGCCTCGGGAAGGACCTCACCGTCGCGGGGGCGAAACAGGTCGGTGTCGACGCCGCGGGTCCAGCGCATCAGCCGGGTGAAGCCGCGCCCCGTCAGATCACGCTCCAGGGACGGCGTGCTCACCATCGTGCCGCTCGCCGCACCATGGAAGCGGCGCAGGCACGCGTAGCTCCAGCGCTCCGGCACCGGCAGGCGGGCGGCGAGGTATTCGGGGAAGCGGGTGTGGTAGCTCGTGGTGAAGGGCCGCCCCTGCGCCAGGCAGACCCGGCGGGTGGCGAGCCCGATCGGCCCCTCGGTGGCGATGTGGACGTGGGTCGGCGCGAGAGCCGGGAACCGGGCGGCGACCCCGCGGGCGGTCACCAGCGAGAGCCGGATCTCGGGGTAGCCCGGCAGCGGCACGCTGGCGAAGTCGAGGGGCGTGAGCATCACCGGGTCGTGGCCGCGCCGGCGCCCCGCCGCGACCATGTGCTCGAGGGAGCGGACGACCCCGTTGACCTGGGGGTGCCAGGCATCGGTCGCGACGAGGAGCCTCACGCGACGGCCCTGGCGCTGGCGGCCGGGGGCAGGGGGGTGCGGGCGGCGGGCGCCAGTTCCTCGACCGGGATGACCGGTGGGCTGCGCGAGGTGAGGGGCTGCGCCGTCTCGGCATTGGCCCGCTTCCACTCGGCGAAGCGGATCACCTCCATGGTGCCGTCGTAATGCTCGACCACCGCCGTGCAGGATTCCACCCAGTCGCCGGTATTGAGGTAGTGCATGTCGCCGACCATGCGGCTCGCCGCGTGGTGGATGTGGCCGCAGATCACCCCGTCGGCCTCGGCCCGGCGGGCCTCGGCGATCAGGAATTCCTCGAAGCGGCCGATGAAGTTGACGGCGTTCTTCACCTTCAGCTTGGCCCAGGCCGAGAGCGACCAGTAGGTCAGGCCGAGACGGCGGCGCACCCAGTTGAGATGGGTGTTGACGAACAAAGCCGCCGTGTAGGCGCCGTCGCCGAGCAAAGCCAGCCAGCGGGCGTGGCGCACCACGAGGTCGAACTGGTCGCCGTGGATGACGAGGTAGCGCTTGCCGTCCGCCGCCTCGTGCAGCACCTGATCCTGGATCTCGATGCCGCCGAAATGCATGTCGAGGAAGTCGCGCAGGAACTCGTCGTGGTTGCCCGGCACGTAGACGAGGCGGGACCCTTTTCGCACCTTCCGTAGGAGCTTCTGCACCACGTCGTTGTGCGATTGCGGCCAGTACCAGCCCGAGCGCAGCTTCCAGCCGTCGACGATGTCGCCGACCAGGTAGATCTCGTCGGCATCGACCTCCCGCATGAAGTCGAGCAGCAGCTCGGCCTGGCACCCCTTGGTTCCCAGGTGGATATCCGAGAGGAACAGGGTTCGCACGCGAAGCGCGTCGGCGTCCTCGGCCACGTGCAATCTCCTTGGCGGCGTCTCGCGCCAGCCAAACCCTATTCGCGTATCACTTTGATGACGCGGGAACGGATCGGCGAACCTCGGCCGAGGGAGGCAGGCCCGAATTCGTTTGCGGAGGCTTAACATCCACCATGCGGATCGCGCAGGTCAGACGCCCGGGGAGGTGTCTATCTCGGCCGTGCCGATTCGTGGTTCTGACACGATGCCCCGCCGCGATCCGCGGCCGCGCCTCTCCCCCGCTTCTCCCTCAAGAAAAGCACCACGCCCATGGCAGCCCCCCTCGTCGTCCCCGGCCGGTCGGTCACCGGATCTGGCGCGTCGGGCCGCGCGGCGGCGCGCCCTTATCTGGGGATCGGGCTCAAGGTTCTCTCGGCGCTGGCCTTCACGCTGATGTCCGCCGGGGTGAAGGTCCTTGCCGACCGGTTCCCGACCGGCGAGATCGTGTTCTTCCGCTGCTTCATCGCCATCGCGCCGCTGCTGCTGTGGCTGCGCTGGCAGGGCAGCGTGCGCGACGCCGTGCGCACGCAGAACCTCAGGGGCCACGTCCTGCGCAGCATCATCGGTGCCTGCGGCATGTTCGCGGGCTTCGCCGGTCTCTCCTTCCTGCCGCTCTCGGACGCGGTGGCGATCGGCTACGCCTCGCCGATCCTCGTCGTGGTGCTGGCGGCTGTGGTGCTGCGCGAGCGGGTGCAGGCCTATCGCTGGGCCGGCGTCTCGGTCGGCTTCCTCGGGGTGCTGATCACGCTGGCGCCCCATCTCGAATTCGGCGGATCGAGCGGCGGCGGCACCACCGGCGCCCTGTTCGCGATCCTGGCGGCGGCCTGCTCGGCGGCGGCCACCATCCAGGTGCGCAAGCTCACCGGCACCGAGCGCACCGGCGCCATCGTGCTCTACTTCTTCCTGTTCACCTCGCTGCTCGGTCTCTCGACCCTGGCTCTGGGCTGGAAGATGCCGGGCTGGTCGGATCTCGCGCTGTTCGTGGTCGTCGGCGTGCTCGGCGGCATCGGCCAGATCCTGCTCACCGAGAGCTACCGCCACGGCGACGCCTCGCTGGTCGCGCCGTTCGAGTACACCACCATGCTGTGGTCGGTGCTGATCGGCTGGTTCGTGTTCGGCCAGCTTCCCACCGCCGCGATCGCGATCGGCGGCGGCATCGTCGCGGCGGCCGGCGTGTTCGTGGTCTGGCGCGAGCGGCGCCTGGCGGTGGAGCGGGCCCGCGAGGCGGCGGCGGGCGGGCTGACGGCGGGCCGTTGACGCCCGCGCTCGCTCGCCCTTACTCCGGTGGGATCGCCGGCCCGCGATCCCCGGGCCCAGCAGGATTACGCCCCATGCCCGCACGCCCCCGCCCCGCAGGAGCCCGCCCGTGAACACCGAGGCTGGGCACGCGACCGTGCCGGTGGACCTGCGGCTCTACGGCCTCCTCGATGTCGGGGTCTGCGGCGGCGACGCCGATTACCTCGCCCGGATGGCGGCGGAGGCCGCGTCCGGGGGCTGCACCCTGCTGCAATACCGCGAAAAGACGATCTCCAACGCCCGCGAGACCGTGGCGCGCCTGCGCCGGATCCACGCGGCGCTCCAGGGTACCGGCGTCCCGCTCCTGATGAACGACCGGGTCGACCTGGCCCTCGCCGCCGGTCTCGAGGGCGTCCATCTCGGCCAGGAGGACCTGCACCCGGCGGATGCCCGTCGCCTGCTCGGCCGCGGCGCGATCGTCGGGCTCACCGTCAAGAACGCCGCCCAGGCCGACGAGCTCTACCGGCTGCCGGTGGATTACGCCTGCATCGGCGGCGTCTTTTCCACCACCAGCAAGAACAACCCGGACCCGCCGGTCGGGCTCGACGGGCTCAACCGCATCGTGTTCCGGGCCCGGCTCGCCCGCGGCCCCGGCCTGCCGGTCGGGGCGATCGCCGGGATCGACCGCAGCAACGCCGCGGCGACGATCGGGGCGGGGGCGGACGGGATCGCGCTGATCTCGGCCCTGTTCGGCACCGGCCGCGACGTCGCGGCGCGCGCCCGCGACCTGCGCGGCGTGGTCGACGGGGCGCTCGCCGCCAGAGGTTCGGCATGATCGGGATTCGCACGATCGGAGACCGGGCATGATCGCCGTGACGATCGCGGGCTCGGATTCAGGCGGCGGCGCCGGAATCCAGGCCGACCTCAAGACCTTCTCGGCGCTCGGCGTCTACGGCGCCACGGTGATCACCGCGCTCACCGCCCAGAACACGCGCGGCGTCCAGGCGATCCACGACATCGACCCGGACTTCGTGGCGCGCCAGATCGAGAGCGTCTTCACCGATCTCGACGTGACGGCGCTGAAGATCGGCATGCTGTCGCGCGCGCCCGTGATCGCTGCCGTGGCCGAGGGCCTCGCCCGCCACGCCGCCGGGCTGCCCCTGGTGCTCGATCCGGTGATGGTGGCGACGAGCGGCGACCGGCTGCTCGCCGACGATGCCGTCGCGGCCTTGCGGACGAAGCTCGTGCCCCACGCCGCGGTCCTGACCCCGAACCTGCCGGAAGCGGCGGTGCTGCTGGGGGAGGGGATCGCGGAATCCGAGGCCGCGATGCTCGACCAGGGGCGGCGCCTCCTGGCCCTCGGGCCCCGCTCCGTCCTGATGAAGGGCGGTCACGCGGCCGGGCCCGACAGCGTCGACCTTCTGGTCGGGCCGGACGACAGGGTCCTTCGCCTCGAAGGCCCGCGGATCGAGACCCGCAATACCCACGGCACCGGCTGCACCCTGTCGGCGGCCATCGCCGCCGGGCTCGCCCGCGGCCTGCCCCTGCCGGAGGCGGCCCGGGCCGCCAAGGCTTACCTGACCGCCGCGCTCGCCGCATCGGACCGGATCCGGATCGGGCACGGCAACGGCCCGGTGCATCATTTCCACGCCTGGTGGGGCTGACACGTCATCCCGCCGGAATCGGGCCGCGCGGCCGCATGAACCCTTGCGCCCATCCCGCGATTGCGTTTGATGGAGCGTACGGACGTTCGGAATGCGGAACGCCGTGCGGTGATCTAGAGCATTCCACGATCGCGCAGCAATCGTGGAATGCTCTAGGTTTTTGATTTTGCCGCATTTTCTACGACGAACCGGTATCCACTTCGTCGGAAAATGCTCAAGCGGGGTTCAAGGGCGGGCGATGGGCGTCGAGCGGGGGCGGGAGCGCGGCAAGGACCTGTTGACCGGGGCACAGGTGCTGTCGGGGCAGCTCGGCAAGACCATCCAGCGCCTGCGCAAGGCCTACAACCTGTCGCTCTCGGAGCTGGCCGAGCAGTCGGGCGTCGCGAAGTCGATCATCAGCCAGATCGAGCGCAACGAGACCAACCCGACCCTGGCGACGATCTGGCGCCTGAGCCAGGCCCTCGACGTCTCGATCGAGCGGGTGCTCGCCACCGGCGACGAGGAACCCTTCATCGAGAAGTCGTCCCGGGCCGACACGCCGATCCTGGTCTCCGACGACGGACGGATGCGGCTCGCGATCATCGGCTGGATCAAGACCGTCGAGTGGCTGCAATGGTACGACCTCTCGGCCGATCCCAACGGGGTGCTCGATTCGGATGCCCACCAGCGCGGCTCGGTCGAGTGCCTGTCGGTCACCGAGGGCGAGTTCGAGGTCGACGTGGCCGGCGCTGTCCAGCGGGCCCGGGCCGGCGAGACCCTGCGCTACCGCTGCGACCGTCCCCACACCGTGCGCTGCGTCAGCGACACGACCGGGCGTGCCATCATGGTGGTGATCATGAAGGCGGCGGTGATGGAGTGAGGGTGTAGCCCTCAGGCGGCCCGGCCCATCGTGAAATCGACATGGACCGAATCGAACGGGAAGCTGATCCGGTCCTCCGGTCCCGCCTGGACGACGCCGGCCTTCCGCAAGGCCCCGATATCCGCCCGCACCTCGTCCACGTCGCGCCCGACCAGATCCGACAGGACCGCGAGTGGCAGAGGCTCACGGCCGACCAGGGCGCGCAACAGCTCCCAACGGCGCGGTGTCATCACGGTCCAGAGCAGCTCGACCGAGGCGAAGGAGATGACGGCGCCCTGCGGCTCGCCGCGGAACGCCGCACTCAGCCGGGCTTGCACCTCGGTGATCCCGGAGACCCCAATGGTCACGGTTCTCATCGTGCGCTCCGGTTCCGTCCCTTGCATCGACGCCCTGTCCAATTCTCGACCTCATCCTGAGGTGTCAGCCGATTGGAAATCGGCTGACCTCGAAGGAGGGCTCCAGAAGCCTCTGCGATCGCTGGAGCCCTCCTTCGAGGCTCCCTGATGGTCGCACCTCAGGATGAGGTCATGGGTGGGACAAGAAAAACACGGCTCTCCGGTGAAAAGAAGGGGTTGGCCTCACCCCCCGGCATTGATCCACCGTACCAGATCCGCCAGCACCATCGACAACGCCCGGTCGAGCCCGTTCGCCGCCACCGCCGCGTTCACCTCCGCCACCGGGACCCGGGCCTGGAACACACGGGCGGCCACCACCGTGCCGTTGCTCTCCTGAACCAGCTTGGCCGAGAGATCGACCACCGCCTCGCGGGTGCCGGCATTGATGTCGAAGGCGCGCAGCTCGGTGATCAGCACCGTATCGGCCGCGACCTTGTCGCCAGGGCGGCTGACGGATTTCAGCCGGTTGGCGTTCTCGAGGCTCTGGATCACCCGGGTCTGGACCAGACGCGGCAGCCGGTCGGCCCATTGGCCGCCGCCGAGGAACGACACCGACCCGCCGGGCTCGCGCACGATGATCCGGTCGGCCTCGAAGGGCTGCAGCCCGACCGGCTCGGCCACCACGATCGAGCGCCGCGCCCCGCCGCTGCGGGCCGCCCCCGGCAGGGCGGTGAGATCGAACGTCGTCGGCACGGCGCCGCTGCCGCAGGCGCCGAGGAGCAGGGCGAGCCCGGCGGCGAAGAGGCCGGGAAGCCAGCGCGGGGAAGGAGCCTTGAGGAGCATGGGAGCGGACGGACCGGAAGGCGGGGCCGGGACGGGCCCGGAAGCTTGAGCAGAGACGAAGGGACAACGCCCGTCCGGGCGCAGCGGTGCAACCGCCGCGAGGCTGCACTGCAACATGGTCAGCGACCGTTGTATTCGGGCAACGACGGCTTGCCGCCGAAGATCACCTGGGACGGATCGCGCTCGATCTTGCGCACGGCGCTGTTGAGGCTGTTGAGGGTGCGCTGGCCGTCGGTCGAGAGGGTCTGGACCTCGCGCCGGCCGGCGCCGCTGAGGCGGCTGACGCTCGAGGTCAGGGTGGCGGTGCGCTTGTCGAGATTCTCCGACATGGTGCGGAAGGCCCGGCCCGCCTCGCGGATCGAGATCGCCGCCTCGCGCACCTCCGCGAAGGTGCTCTTGCCGGCATCCCCCGAGGCCGAGCCGAGGAAGCCCTCGGCGCCCTTCAGCACCGCGTCGAGCCGGTCGGCGGAGGCGCTGAGCTTGCCCGCGAGCAGCCTGGCATCGTGCACGCCCGCCTGAACGTCGGGCGAGGCGGCGGCGAGCGCCGAGGAGAACTTGTCGGCATTGTCGATCAGGCTCGCGAGCTTGCGCCCGTCCACCGCCTTGGTCAGCGCGTCGAGGGCCGGCGCGCTGTCGCCGAGCGTCTTGGAGAACCGCTCGACATTGGCGAGCGTGCGGTTGATCGCCCCCTCGTTGCCGGCGACCACCCGGTCGAGGCGCTGGAGCATGTCGTCGGCGCGCTGCGCGATGGTGCGGGCCGCCGCCATCAGGTCCTGGATGTCGGAGGCGTCGGCGAAGATCGTCGGGACCGGATCGTTGTTGGTCGGGGCGAGCGGCGGCGCATCGGCGCTGCCGCCGGTGAGCGCGATCGAGGCGACCCCGGTCAGCATCGTCATGTCGAGGCGGGCGCGGGTATCGGCGCGCAGGGGCGTGCCGCGATTGACCTCGACGATCGCCGTCACCCGGCGCGGGTCCTGCGGCAGCAGCCGCACGTCGGTCGCCTCGCCGACCCGGATGCCGTTGAAGGTGACCACCGCCCCCTTGGCCAGTCCCCCGACGCCGCCCGAGAACACGACGCGCACCGGCATCCGGGCCTGGTTCGACGAGGAGCCGCGCAGCCAGAACGCGAAGGCGAAGCCGAGCGCGATCACCGCCAGCGTGAAGGCCCCGATCAGGACGTTGTTGGCGCGGGTTTCCATGCCTTAACGGTTTCCGTGCTCGTGCGGGGCGAAGGTCGGAGGAGAGACGATCCGCGACGCCCCCGTGGCATGGCTCATCCTGCCAAGCTTAAGAGAGGCCGCGCGGCCGGCAGGTGCGGGAGCGCACATCAGGCGATTCCCTCCACGATCCCGCGGGATGAAGCCTCGCCGGATACCGGGGACATCGCGGGCACCACGATCGAGCGGGCGCGCTTGCCGTGGAAATAGGAGCGCAGCCACGGATGATCCGAGGCCAGCATGGCCTCGATCGGCCCCTCGGCGATGATCTGGCCGTCGCCGAGCGCCGCGATGCGGTCGCAGGCGGTGTAGAGGCTGTCGAGGTCGTGGGTGACCATGAACACGGTGAGCCCCAACGTGCGCTGGAGGGTCGCCACAAGCTCGTCGAACTCGCCGGCGCCGATCGGGTCGAGGCCGGAGGTCGGCTCGTCGAGGAACAGCACCTCCGGGTCGAGGGCGAGCGCGCGGGCGAGCGCCGCGCGCTTGATCATGCCGCCGGACAATTCCGAGGGCAGCTTGTCGGCGGCGTCCGGCTTCAGCCCGACCATCTCGATCTTGAGCCGGGCGAACTCGTCGAGCAGGCGCTCGGAGAGCGTCAGGTGCTCGCGCATCGGCACCTGGATGTTCTGCTTGACCGTAAGCGCCGAGAACAGCGCGCCCTGCTGGAACAGCACGCCCCAGCGCCGCTCGATCACCCGGCGCTGGGCGAGGCTTAGGCGGTCGACATCCTCGCCGAACACCTCGATCGTGCCGGAGCGCTTCGGCACCAGGCCGAGCAGCGTGCGGGTGAGCACCGACTTGCCCTGGCCCGACGGCCCGACGAAGCCCATGATCTCCCCCCGGCGGATGTCGAGGTTGAGGCCCTTGAGCACCGTGCGGTCGCCGAACGCGACCACGAGGTCGCGCACGCGAATGATCGCGTCGCGGCTCGGATTGTCGGGAGAGGTGGGGCTCGTGATCGCCAAGGGTTGGGGCTGCCTCGCTCAGAAATCGATGGCCGCGAAGAACACCGCGAAGAGTCCATCGAGGACGATGACCATGAAGATTGACTTGACGACTGAGGCGGTGACGTGGCGGCCGAGCGACTCGGCCGAGCCCTCGACCATGAAGCCCTCGACCGAGGCGATGATGCCGATGATGAGCGCCATGAACGGCGCCTTGATCAACCCGATGAGGAGGTGGCGAAAGCCGATGGCGTTCTGGAGCCGGAAGGTGAACGCTTCGAGCGACAGGCCGCCATAGAGGAACGAGGTCATGGCGCCGCCGGCGAGCGCCGCGAGGTCGGCCAGGAAGGCGAGCAGCGGCAGGGCGAACATGAGGGCGAGGATGCGCGGGACGATCAGGATCTCGATCGGGTCGAGGCCCATGACCCGCAGGGCATCGACCTCCTCGCGCATCCGCATCGAGCCGATCTCCGCCGTGAAGGCCGAGCCGGAGCGCCCCGCCACCATGATCGAGGTCAGGAGCACCCCGAGTTCGCGCAGGGTCAGGATGCCGATCATGTTGACGACGTAGCTCTGGGCGCCGAAGCGCTGGAGCTGGATGATGCCCTGCTGGGTGACGATGCAGCCGACCAGGAACGAGATCAGCATGATGATCGGCGCGCCGCGCAGGGCGATCTGCTCGACCTGGTTGACCAGAGCCGGGCCGCGGAAGCTGCGCGGTCGGGCGAGCACCCGCAGGCAGCCCGCCACCACCTCGCCCAGGAAGGCGAGGCCGGCCAGGCCCTGGTGACCGAGGCTGCGCATCCCCGAGCCTAAGCTCGCCACCGGATCGAGGGGGTGGAAGCGCCGGCGCCGCGCTGCGGGCCCGGCCTCGCGATAGGCGACCTCGCGCAGGAGGATCAGGTGCTCGGGCGCGGCGCCGGCGTAAGCGGTGCCGGCGGGAAGCGCCGCGCGGGTCCGCTCCAGCACCCAGGCGCCGAGCGTGTCGAGCCGGGCCAGGCCCGAGAGGTCGATGACGAGCGGGCTACCGGCCGCCAGCATCGCGGCGGACGCGGCCTCGACGGCGGGGCCCTGGTCGGCGGTCCAGCGGCCGGCGAGGCGCGCGGCGACGCCGTCGCGCATGCGCTCGACCGCGACGCGGGCCGGATCGGCCCCCCGCGTGGTGGGTGCGGTCGGCACGGGCCGGCCTCCCTCGTTCGCCTAAAAAGAATCCCCTCGGGCCGGTCCTATACCCCGTCATGCTAACAATTCGCAAACCATCGCGGCGCGCCCCGCAACTCAGCGGCGAGCGGCCCGCGACGCGGCCAGCGTGAGGACGAGGCCGAGCCCCGCCACCGGCAGCATCAGCCCGAAGGCGAAGGAGCCGCCGCCGGCCCGGTAGGCCGCCCCGCTCGCCAGGGTGGCGGAGGCCGAGGCGAGGGCGGCACAAGCCGCGTAGACCCCTTGCGCCGCGCCGCGTCCGCCCTCGGGGGCGAGCCGCGACAGGGCCGCCATGGCGCCGAGCTGCGTCGCCCCGAAGGTCAGGCCGTGCAGGGCCTGCAGCGGCACCACCAGGGCCGGCAGCCCGGACACGGCGAGCAGCCCGGCCCAGCGCAGGAGCGCCGCCGCGGCCCCGAGACCGAGGAGGCGGAACGGCGCGTCGCGGAAAGCAGGCACGCGGCCGATGACGGCGAAGAACGCGATCTCGGCGACGACGCCGACGCCCCAGGCGAGGCCGGTCGTCGCCGGCGCCAGGCCGAGCCCGACCCAGTGGATGGACCCGAAGGCGTAGACCGCCGCGTGGCTCGCCTGGATCGCCGCCCCGGCCGCGATGGCGAGCCACAGGGCCACAGGCAGGCGCACCCGCCCGGCCGTGCGGGGACGCGGTGGGCCACCCGGCACCCGGCGGAGCAGGAAGGCGGCGCCGCAGGCCGAGGCCAGCTCCAGCCCGGCGAGGAAGCCCGGGATGCTGCCGGTCCCCATGATCCCGAGGAGCCAGCCGCCCAGCAGGCTCGCCGCCAGGAAGCCGAGCGAGCCGCCGAGCCGGATCCGGGCATAGTCGAGCCGCGGATCGCGCCGCACCGCCGCAAGGCTCTGGTAGTCGAGGCTCGGCACGAGGGGCGCCCCTCCGACGGCGTTGAGGGCGATGACGACGGCCAGGACCGGCCAGCCGAGGGACGCGGAGGCCGGCATCAGCGCGTAGGTCGCGGCGAGGCACAGGCTTCCGGCGACCATGAGCCGGCGCGCCGGGACGCCGCGGTCGATCAGGCCGAGGAGCGGCGCCGTGACGGCGATCCGGACCAGGATCGGCAGGGCGACGAGCGCCCCGATCAGCTCCGGCCCGAGGCCGAGGCCGGCGAGCCAGAGCGGCATGAACGGCATCGCCACGCCGATGCCGGCGAACACCGCCGCGTAGAGCAGGGCGAGGCGCGGGCCGTCGCCGAGGAGGAGCGGGGGAGGCGGCACGGGGATGGGGGGCTTGTTTAGGAAAAGGCCGGGGGCGGATCGAATCAGTCCGCCCGGGGCGGGCCTGGCGTAAGCCGCCGTTAACGCCGGGATGTCAAGCGTAAACACCGATACGCCTCCGGGCGACGCCGCTGCGCCGCCACGGCAAAGCGGCGATGACAGGGCAGGTGAGATGGCCGGGACCCCTTCGCTCCCCATGCCGCGGGAAGAGTACGACGTCATCGAAGGCGCGATGCTGGAGACGGCGCGCGGGCGCTGGTTCCTTGGCGAATACGCCAAGCGCAACCGCTCCGCCGATACCGACGTGCTGCTCCAGGCGATCGGCCGGCTCGAGAACGCGGTGGTCGGCGAGCGCGGCCCCTCCGGGATGGAACGCCTGCGCTTCGACCTGATCGAGATGGCGAAAGCCATCAGCCGCACCAAGTCCGAGATCGCGGCGATCCATACCCCCGACCAGGACCAGAGCCAGCTCGGCGCCGCCTCCGAGGCGCTGGACGGCATCGTGCGCACCACCGAGCGCGCCACCTCCGACATCCTCCAGGCCGCCGAGGAGGTGCAGGAGGTCGCCTGGACCCTGCGCGAGACCGGGGCCGACAGCCGCGTCTGCGACCGCCTCGACCAGAACGCGACCCAGATCTACACCGCCTGCTCGTTCCAGGACCTGACGGCGCAGCGCACCAGCCGCATCGTCAACACCCTGCGCTACCTCGAGCAGCGCCTGACCGCGATGATCGAGATCTGGGCCAGCGAGGACGACCCGCCGGCCCCGGCCGCGCAGCGGACCGAGGTGCCGCAGACCACCCTCGACCAGAACGACGTCGACCAGATCGTGGCGACCGGCAAGGACGACGATCGGGCCCGGAGCGAGGAGCCGGCGCCGCGCCTGCGCCTGGTCGAGCCGGCGATGCCCGACGACGACATCGCCTTCGTGCCGGTGCGCGAGCCGGTCCGCGAGGAACCGGCGGCCCTGGCCGAGGATGCGATGGCGCTGGAGGATGCCTTCGCGGAGATCGACGATCTCGCCCTCGACGAGAAGCTCGCCCGCTTCACCTGAGGCGCGGCGTCAGGGCGCGGGGCGCGCGCCCTCGCGGCGCCGAAGTTCTTCTGCCAGGAAGACGGCTCCTCAGGGAGCCCCGCGCCCCGCCCTCTCTCACCGCCGGCCGCGATGTCCCTTCACCTCCTCAAGCTCTGCGTCGGCTGCGAGTCCATCGCCGACCTCGAGGAGTGGATCGCCACTCGCCGGGCCGAGGCGGCGCGGCTGGGCCGCCCGCACGAGCAGGCCCACATCACCCGCATGGTCCCCAAGCGCGGCGACGAGATCGCCGGCGCGGGCTCGCTCTACTGGGTGATCCGCGGCCAGATCGCCTGCCGCCAGCCGGTACTGGCGATCCGCCCCTTCACCGATGCCGACGGCGTCGGCCGCTGCCGCCTCGTCCTCGACCCGGAGGTTACCCCGGTCGAGCCCCGGCCCTGCCGGCCGTTCCAGGGCTGGCGCTACCTCGCCCCCAAGGACGCCCCACGCGACATCTCCCGCCACGCCGCCGGCGACCTCGCGGCGATGCCGGAGACGATGCGGCGGGAGCTGGCGGCGTTGGGGCTGCTCTGACCAGGCTGTTCCCGCAGTGCCTGACTGACGGGCCGGGCGCATGGTCGCAGCACGGTCGGGGCACCGGGGGATACCGAATCCAGACAATGGCTTCCGAACTTCGTATCATATGCCGGCGCGGCGACGTGCAGCTCCCCGTAACTGAACGACGACGAAATCGACATCGCGAAACGAACGGCTGGATTTCTCATATCGTCAAATTTAACCGCACACGATGCTCGATAATATGGCACAAATGTCCCTATCGTCATCCGAATCTCGAACCGACGAAGGTCTGTGAGATTTGTCGGCTGCGATTTTTATCTTAAATATTTCATTTTCATTTATTTTTACCTCACAATCAAACCGGCTCACGCCCGATTCGACAACCCGCCACAAGAAGTTCTCGCCCTGTATGACGAGAGATAAATTTATTTCTTTGTATAAATCAATTAATTCATCGATTATATATATTTCGATGGTGATTTTCGTGATATACTTGCCAGCGTGCAATATGAAGGCCGATCGTCTCGCGAGCCAGCGATCGTTGTAAAATCCTTCTGAACACACGACTTTCACGGTATCGAACTCGTATGTCTCCGTGCCGCGCCCACCTAATTGCAGATCACTCGGCGCGACTCTCATATCGTATCCGTAAAAAGATAGATTGTCGGCCATGATCGCCGTCATCGTAGTTTTCTCGACGTCATCGAAGACACGGCGATATCCACCAACACGCCCGCTTTGCCTCGGCAGATCTGGGCCTTTTTGATGATCGCCGAACGCTTCCAATGCAGAATTATTAATAATATCTTTTAACAGCCTGTCGTCGGCAGGGTACCCAGCAAAACTCACCACCCTGCGAAACACGGAGATATCCCGAATTCGCAGATCTTCGTACCTAATCGTCAGCACCCGCTCGCCATCGTGATCGGCACAGGCCTTTCTCACAACATTTGTATGCCAATTCCACTGATGTGCGTAGTAGCCGACTGCGTTACGCCGCAGCTGCACATCTTGTGTTTCAGCCAAAATCCGGGAGGCGAACGGAGAAAACCGTGACCGGATCACGTCTCTCCCGTCCCGCACGAGATGGATCGCACGGGATCGGGGCGTCGCCCGTAACAACAGGTCGGAGGCATGCCCCTCATTCGGCGCCTTCAGGACAACCCTGTCGTACCCCTCCACACCCCAATGCAACATGACGTGCTTAAAAATAATATCTCTTATGCTCTCTATCAGCATATCATGAGTGCGCTCATTGAAAATAGATTCGTGCCGTTGGTACCCTTCGATCATAGTTCTTTTAAATACAGACCCTCGAATTTTCTCCTGATCGAAATGAGGACTCGACGGAAAATCGTCTTCGTAGGACGCGAATATTTTTGAATCCAGATACATGTAATGTTCGGGCTCCACCTCGAAAGCGCCGAGAATTCGCCCTATGTTCATTTCGTCGATCGGCCGATACCCGGTCTCGAGTCCGCCTTTCTGCTTGTTGAAAGCAGGGATAGCACCTAATATATCATGAGCAAGCCACGTCGTCCCGGCTCGTGGAGACCCGAAAATCCAGATATATTTTTCTTCGAGCTCTTCAACAATAGCGGAAAAATTTCCGACGCCAACGTCGATTTTTAAATCGAAAGCTTCGTCGAGCGGGCCGCCGCAAAATTCGAACTCCATAGCGAATTCCGATCCGCCGCAGATCAGATTGCGGTTTAACAATATTTGATGAATGTTATAGTTGTTCGAAAAAATCCTCTTATCCAGGATAGAATTACCTTGAATTATCCTCCAGTATATTTTTATATTGGCATCATTCTTGCAAATCTCGATCAATTTATCGGAGACAATAGAAAATACGACGACATCGCGATCAAGCGAAGAACTTAAAATTTTAAGGACACGACTGCTGAGACTGAAACTGAAGCGCGGCGTTTGCGGCGGAAATATTTTCGCCGAAATATAATCAACGTACTCTATCTTAGTCAAATTAAAGCTCCACACACAATAGCATCAGACCGATTGACGATTGCAGCCGATTGGCATCTTGACTTGTTTAGATATTAACAATATTTACGAACTTGCTGAGCGAACTCCATGGCTAAATTTTCCTAGACATACAACGATCCACAACGACAGTCACTAACTCTGCGAAACACACCTCACACTCATCCGATCTGTCAAAGCGCCCGATAGTACCTGCGTCGCACAGGTTAGTTCCTAGGTCTTAGCCCGTCAACCGCGCGCCGATTCTATCGGATCGTTCTGTCTCGCGACTTTTTCGGTGACCGGCGCATCCCTGCCGGATCGTCTCTCGTTCCGAGTGGACGTTCACGGTCCGCGGCGTGCCACGATCCCGGGCCGCCCGATCGGCGGAGTGACATTTCGTTGCGTGAATCGGGACCACGGCGATGGCGTCCGGGTTCGACGGCCCGATCAAGCGCGCCGTGTCGTACGCTTTCCGATTGATCGCTTCGCGATGCGGAAAGCGGCTTCGCTCAAGTGTGTGAAGCCCACGGCTTCACCGCGCGGGCTGGTGATACGAGATCCGGAAGTGATCTTCCTGATCTCGTGTGATCAGCCCACACTCCAGCGATGCAAGCCCCGGTGGCACGGCCTCGCACGGGCGGCCGCCACGATGCTGAACGCCCACGGCCTCCGACGGATGGATACGACTGCGTCGTCGCAATATGGTGCCGAACCGATCGACATGCGTCACGGCTGGATCATCCGTGTCCCACACTCCGATCGATCCCGATGCCGTGAGGGAGCGAGGGACCGTCGAGGCCCCTGCCCGGGACCTTTGCCTCGAACGCCGCCATGCGCCCACCCACCCCCGTCTCCAGCGTCCGGACGATTCAGGCGCAGCGGCTTTGCTTGGCGATGGCCCCGAAGAGCAACCTGTCCGGTGCCCTCTTGCCGTCACCCGGGCAGGAGAGACCATCCGCCGCGGCCGGTCACGCCGCGAGAACCGGCAGGCCTGCCAGAGCCAGGGAGGGGAGGCGGGATCGAACTCCCATGACGTCTCCCCGCGCGGTGAGAAGGACCGCGCCGGCCGCCGGATCGCCCGAGAGGCCGTCAATCCGCATACGATCCCCCGATATCATGGTCGAAGCCTGTGTCCGCCCCGCCGATGTTGCGGCTTTGCAGCGTGAAAGCTCTGCCACGAAAAGAGCAGGCGCCGGATCCCTTTCGTCCCACGCCAGGATCGTCGGAGAGCAGCTGTCGCCTCCGAAGAAGACCCCTCTCGATCGGCTCGATCGGAGGGGCCTTCGTCACGTCGGAGTGGGGTGTTCGGCGAGGCTCACGCCCCTTCGAACCGCCCGCTGGCATGGGCCAGCATCGTGTAGACCTTGCCGCTCTCCGAGGTGAGATAGGCGTTGGCCCGGCGCGGGTCCTTGTCGGCGCGGGAGACCTCGCCGAGCAGGCGCTCGAATTCCCGCACGTAGTGGTCGACGGTCCGGCGGAAATCCGGCTCGGCGCGGTAGCGGCGGCGGATCTCGTCGAAGGTCTTCTGGCCCTCCGCCGTGTAGAGGCGGCGGGTGAACAGGTCCGTCTCGCCGCGGCGATAGCGCTCCCACAGGTCCACCGCGGCGGCGTGCTCGATCATCCGGGCGATATTGCTGGAGATCGAGTCGATCGCCGCCGCACCGGCCCGGTCGGCATCGGACGCTTGGCCGGAACCCTGGCCCGACTTGCCCTGACCGGCCTTGCCGGTATCGGGCTTGCCTTGGTCCGACTTGCCTTGATCCGACTTGGAGGCCACCGCCTTGCCGGCGGCCGGCCCCTGATCCTCGTCCTCCTGCGAGGCGCGGATGAGGAGGTCGGAGAGCCAGCCGCCGGCCCCGGCGCCGGCACGGGGTGCGTCGCGCCGAGCCTCGCCGGCGGGCCGGTTCGCGGCCTGTGGCGCGGCCGGGTGGGCCGCTCCCTGAGCCGGACGGGCTGGCCCCTGGACCAGACGAGCCTGGGCCGGAGCGACAGCCGGGGCCGACTGAGCCGGAGCCACGGACGCCGAAGCAGCAGGCTTGGGCGCCGACGGCTTGACGGCCGGAGCATGGGTCGGGGCCGGTTGGGCCTGGGCTTGCGCCGGGGCCTGCGGCTTCTGGGCCGCCTGCGCCACGGACGCCGGACGGCCCGCTTCCGCGGCGCGGGGCTGTGCCAGGGGTTGCGCGACGTCGACCGCGCGGGGCGAGCGCTGGACCAGGGCCGAAAGCTCGTTCAGGGCCTTGATCTGCTCGGCCACCACCCGGCGCATCTCGCCGGTGGCGTCCTGCGCCTCCTGCGGGATGCTGACGACGCCGCGCTGCAGGTCGCCGCGGATCTCCTCCAGGGTGCGGCGGATCTCGGTCGCCATGCCGCGCATGGATTCCACGGTGCCCTGGAAGCGCTCGGCGGCGTCGCCGAAGGCCTCGCGCATCTCGCCCGAGGCGCCGGCCACCGCCTGGCGGACCGTCTCGGCCGCTCGCTCGCCCTCCTGGCCGGTGCCGGCGCGCAGGCGCTCGAACGCCTCCGTGACGGCGCTGCCGGCCTGGCGGGCGCTGGTCTCGATCTCGCGGCCGAGCGCCTGGGTGCGGGCCTCGATGGTCTTGAGCGTCGCCTCGACCCGGGCGCCGACGCCCTCCGTGGCGGCGGCGAGCGCCGCCGAGCGGGCGTCGATGCTGCCGAGCAGCGCGTCGATCTCGGCCTTGCGCTCGCCCAGCGAGGCGTTGACCCGGCCCTCGGCGCCTTCGAGCGCACCTGCGGCGGCCGTGAGGTCGCCGATATGCTGGCGTGCGGTCTCGGTGAGCGCCTTGCCGCGGGCGTCCAGCGTCGCCGCGAGGCCGGAGGCCTGGCGCAACGCTCCCGTCGCCGCGCCCTGGAGCGCGCCGACCTGCTCGGCGACCCGGTCGGAGGCCTTGCCCGTCTCGGTGGCGATCTCGGCGAGCGCCGACTGGATCTCCTGGACCCGGCCCGACAGCCCGCCCTCGATCGCCGACAGGTTCTCGCCGGACTTTCCGACGAGGTCCTGGAGGGCGCCGCAGGCACCCTCGATGCGGCCGATCAGGCCGCCGAGTTCCGCCCCGACGCGCTGGTTGACCTTCGTCAGGGCCTCGACCGCCCGGGCCGCGCCCTGGTCGGCCGCCCGGCGCAGGGTCTCGGCCGCCTCGGAGGACAGGGCCGCCAGCGTCTCGGCACGTTCGCCGAGCGCCGCCACGGCGCCGCCCATCCCCTCGGTCACCGCCCGCTCCAGCGCCTCGCTGCGCTGGGCCAGCACGCTCACCAGCTCGCTGCCGGGGCCCTCGACGACGTCGCGCAAGCGCGACACCTGCCGGTCGAGCCCCTCGACCGTCTCGCCGCTCGCCGCCAAAGCCGCCACCAGGGCGCCACCGCGCTGGTCGATGGTCCGCTGCAGCGAGGCGGTGGTCGCGTCGAGCTTCTGCCCGAGGGCGCCGCCGCGCTCGTCGACGATCTGGCGCAGGGCCTCGACCCGCTCGGCGAGGCCGCGATTCAGCTCGTTGCCGCGCCCGTCGATGGTCTGGGTCAGGTCGCGGGCGGTCTCGGCGAGCGCCCGGGTGAGGGTGGTGCTGCGCTGGTCGATCAGGGCCGCGAAGGCCGCCGCCCGGCGGTCGAAGCCGGAGCTGAGCTGGGCGCTGCGCTCGTCCACCGCCGCTGCGAGGGCCGCGGAACGCTCGTCCATGGCGCCGTGCAGGCTCGCCACCCGCTCGTCGAGGGCGGCGGTGAGCGCCGCCGTGCGGGCATCGACGAGGGCCGCATAGGCGTCGCTGCGGTCGTCGAAGGCGTCGGCCAGGGCCTCGCCGCGGGCCGCCACCAGGGCCGCGAAGGCGCGCATCCGGCCGTCGATCCGGGCCGTGAAGGCGGCGGAGCGCTCGTCGACGCTGCCCGACAGGGCCTCGGTGCGGGCCTGCATCAGGGCCGCCAGCTCCGCCGCCTTGGCGTCGACCAGCATCCCGAAGGCCGCGGCCCGCTCCTCGACGGTACCGCCGAGGGCCTCGACGCTCGCCCGCAGGCGCTCGGCCAGGGCCGCGCCGCCGCCGTCGAGCGTCCGGGCCATGACCTCGACCTGCCCGCCGAGCACCGCGTCGAGGGCGGCGCGGCTGCGCTCCAGGGCGCCGGACAGCTCGGCCACGCGGGCATCGAGCAGGGCGGTGAGCGCCGCACCGCGGTCGTCGAAGGTCTCGGCGAGGTCGCTGTTGCGCGAGTCGAGCAGGCCGGCCAGCGCGTCGCCGCCGCTGCGGATCGTCGTGGCCAGCACGTCGATGCGCTCCTGCACCCGGCGGGCGAGCACGTCGCCGGCGCCCGTCAGCTCGGCGAGCGCCCGCTGGCGGCCGTCGATCAGCCGCACCAGGTTGCCGCCGCCCTGCTCGATCGTGCCGGCGATGGCTTCTTCGCGCTCGCGCAGCAGGGCCGCCAGGGCCTCGACGCGATGGTCGAGGGTCTGGGCGAGCGCCGTCCGCTGCCCGTCGAGGGCATCACCGAGGCCGGCCTGGCGCTCGGAGAGGAGGCCGGAGACGGCCTGGGCGCTGCGCGACACGGCGTCGCCGAGGGTCGCGACGCGGGATTCGAGCAGGCCGGCGGCCTCCTCGCTCCTGGCCGCGATCAGGCCCGCCAGGGCCTCGCCGCGCCGGTCGAGACTGGTCTCGAGCGCCTGCGACCGGGCCTCGATCAGGCCGTCGAGATCGCGGAGCGCCGCGTCGACGCGGCCCGACAGCTGGGTGCCGCCGGTCTGCGCCGCCCGGGCGAAGGCCTCGGTGCGGGCATCGAGCATCCCGGCGAGCGCCTGGGCGCGGGCCTCCACCGCCTCGGCGAAGGCCGCGCCGCGGCTCTCGACCAGGTGGTCGAGGGCGGCGAGGCGGTCGTCGAACAGGCCCGACAGGTCGCGGGTGCGGGCATCGAGGGTGCCGACCGCGCGGCCGACCCGCTCCTCCAGGGTAGCGGCCAGCACGTCGCCGCCCTCGGCGATCACGCCGCGCAGGGTGCCGACCCGATCGTCCAGCACGGCCCCGAGGGCGCCGGCCTGGTCGTCGAGGAGGTTGCGCACCGCGACCGAGCGCTGCTCCAGCGCGTCGTGCAGGGCACGGATCCGGTCGTCGAGGCCGGCCTGCATCGCGGAGGACTGGCCGTCGAGGAGGCCGCGCAGGGCGACGGCCTGCTCGTCGAGCAGGGCGGCGAGCGCCGTACCGCGGTCGCCCAGGGCGGTGCCGAGCCGGCCCGAGCCCTCGTCGAGCACCCGGTCGGCCTCCTCGATGGTCTCGCGCAGCCGGCCGAGCAGGGTCTCGCCGCGCTGGCCGATGAGGTCGGAGAGCGCGTTGCCGCCGCGGTCGAACAGCCGCGCCAGCTCGGTGATGCGGCCGGCGAGCGCGCCGACCACCGCCTGGCCGCGGGCGTCGATCTCCTGCGCCAGCGCCGCGGTGCGCTCGTCGACGAGGCGGGCCAGGCTCTCGCTGCGGCCCTCGAAGGCGGTGCGGATCGCCTCGGCCCGCTGGGCGAGGTCGCGGCTCGCCTCGCCGCTGTGGTTCTCCACGAAGGTGACCAGCTCGCGGGTGCGGGCGCCCAGCTCGTCGTCGAGGCGGCGGGTGCGGCTCTCGATCAGGCTCAGGGCCTCCTCGGCCTTGACGCCGAAGGTCTCCTCCACGACGCGGCCGCGCTCGTCGAGGGCCTGGGCCAGGCCTTCGAGGCGGGCGATGACCCGCTCGTCGAAGCGGGCGGCGCCGGCATCGAGGGAGCGGGTCAGTTCCTCGGTGCGGCGGCCGAGCTCGTCGCCGATCTCGCCGACGCGGGCGGTCAGGGTGTCGCTCATCGCCTGGCTGCGGGCGGTGATGGCGCGGGCGAGCTCGTCGGCGCGGCCGTCGAGGGCCTGGGCGACCTCGCGGCCGCCCTCGGCCATCACCCGGGCCATCTCGCCGGCCCTGACGATCAGGGCCTCGTTCAGCGCCGTGGCGCGGGCGCCGATATGCTGGTCGACATGGGCCACCATGGTGCTGAAGGTGGCGCCGATCTCGGCGGTGCGCTTGGCGGAGCGGTCCTCGAGCGCGCCGAGCTGGGCCTCGACGGCCTCCCGGGCCTCGCGGGTACGCTCGGCGATGGTCTCGGCCACGGCCCGGCCCTGGACCGTGATCAGGCGGTCCATCTCCTCCAGGCGCCCGGACACGCTCGCGGTGAGGTCGTGGGTGTCGCGCGAGATGCGGTCGGCCAGGATGTCGCCGCGGGCGATCGCGTCCTGGAGCGCCGCGAGGCGGTTGGTCAGCACCTCGTCGATGGCGCGGCCACCGTTCTCGGCGGCGCTGGCGAGCGCCGTGCCGGTCTTGTCGAGGGCGTCGTTGACCCGGGCGCCCTGGCTTGCCACCGCCACGACGATGTCGCGGCCGGCAGCAGTGAGGCGGGTCTGCGTCTCCTCGGCGTGCCGGCCGATCATGTCGGTCAGCGCGCGGCCATTGTCCTCGAAGGCGGAGCCGACCTCGGCGAGGCGGGTGTCGAGGGCGCCGGTGGCGGCTTCCGCCGCGAGCGCCAGGGCCGCGGACACGTCCTCGGCCTGGCGCGTCAGGTGCTCGACGGCGCCGCGCAGGGTGGCGTCGGTGGCCTGCGTACGGTCGGCCACCAGGCGGCCGGCCTCTTCCGCGGCGCGGGCGAAGGCCGAGGCCGCTGCCAGCGTGCGGGCATCGACCTGCCCGGTCGCCTGCTCGGCCGCAGCAGTGATCGCGGAGGCGATCTCCTCGGCGCGCGCGGCCAGGCCGTCCACGGCGTCGCGCAGGGCGGAGTCGACGGCCTTCGCCCGGTCGCCGAACAGGCGTCCGGCCGCATCCGCGGCTTGCGCGAAGGCCGAGGCTGCCGCGAGCGTCCGCGCGTCGAGGGCGCCGGTCGCCGTCTCGGCGGCGCGGCCGATCGCGAGAGCGGCTTCCTCGGCCCGGCCCGCCAGACCCACCACGGCCCCGTGCAGCGCCGTATCGGCCTCGCCGGCCCGCAGACCGATCACCTGCGCGGCTTCCTCCGCCACCCGGGCGAAGGACGACGCGGCTTCCGCGAGACGCGCCTGCAGCGCACCCGACGCCTCCTCGGCGCCCTGGCGGAACGCCTCGACGCTCTCGGCCGTGCGCGCGCCCACCGCACCGGTCGCCGTCTCGGCGGCCCGGCGCAGGACCTCGGCGGCCTCCTCGGCACGAGCCCCCAGTTCGCCGGTCGTCGCGGTGGCGGCCTGCCGGAACAGCTCGGCCGCGGCCTGGCTGCGGGCATCGAGCTCGGCGCCGGTGGTCTCCAGGGTGCGCCGGAAGATGTGCGCCACCTCGACCGTGCGAGTCCCCAGTGCCCCGGTCGCCTGCTCGGCGGCCCGGCGCATGATCTCGGCGGCCTCCGTCGAACGACCCTGGAGCGCGTCGCCGACCGTATCGGCCGACAAGGTGAGGGCGGCAGCCGCCGCCTCGGCGCGTTCGGCGAGACCCGCCAGCGCGGTCCGCAGCGACGCGTCGGCGGTCTCGGTGCGCTTGCCGATCAGGCGGCTCGCCTCCTCGGCGGCCGCCACGAAGGCCGCGGCGGCCGAGGCGGTGCGCCCGTCGAGGGCGCCGGTGGCGCTCTCGGCCGCGAGCGCGAGCGCCGCAGCGACATCCTCGGCCTGGCGCGTCAGGTGCTCGACCGTGCCGCGCAAGGTCGCGTCGGTGGTCTCAGTACGCTCGGCCACCAGGCGGCCGGCGTCTTCCGCGGCGCGGGCGAAGGCCGAGGCCGCCGCCAGGGTGCGGGCATCGAAGTGACCGGTCGCCTGCTCGGCGGCCGCGGCGATCGCCGAGGCGACCTCCTCGGCCCGCTCGACCAGGCCGTCGACGGCACACCGCAGGGTCGCATCGGCCAGGCTCGCGCGCTCGGCCACCAGATGGCCGGCCGCTTCCGCGGCCTGCGCGAAGGCACTCGTCGCCGCCAGCGTCCGCGCGTCGAGGGCGCCGGTCGCCGTCTCGGCGGCGCGGCCGATCGCGAGAGCGGCTTCCTCCGCCCGGCCCGCGAGCCCGACCACGGCCCCGTGCAGCGCCGTATCGGCCTCGCCGGCCCGCATGCCGATCACCTGCGCGGCCTCCTCCGCCACCCGGGCGAAGGACGATGCGGCCTCGGCGAGACGCGCTTGCAGCGCACCCGACGCCTCCTCGGCGCCCTGGCGGAACGCCTCCACGCTCTCGGCCGTGCGCGCGCCGACCGCACCGGTCGCCGTCTCGGCGGCCCGGCGCAGGACCTCGGCGGCCTCCTCGGCACGAGCCCCCAGTTCGCCGGTCGTCGCGGTGGCGGCCTGCCGGAACAGCTCGGCCGCGGCCTGGCTGCGGGCATCGAGCTCGGCGCCGGTGGTCTCCAGGGTGCGCCGGAAGATGTGCGCCACCTCGACCGTGCGAGTCCCCAGTGCCCCGGTCGCCTGCTCGGCGGCCCGGCGCATGATCTCGGCGGCCTCCGTCGAACGACCCTGGAGCGCGTCGCCGACCGTATCGGCCGACAAGGTGAGGGCGGCAGCCGCCGCCTCGGCCCGCTCGGCGAGACCCGCCAGCGCGGTCCGCAGCGAGGCGTCGGCGGTCTCGGTCCGCTCGCCGATCAGGCGGCTCGCCTCCTCGGCGGCCGCCACGAAGGCGGCGGCGGCCGACGCCGTGCGCCCATCGAGGGCACCGGTGGCGGTCTCGGCCGCGAGCGCGAGCGCCGCGGCGACATCCTCGGCCTGGCGCGTCAGGTGCTCGACCGTGCCGCGCAGGGTCGCGTCGGTGGTCTCAGTGCGCTCGGCCACCAAGCGGCCGGCGTCTTCCGCGGCGCGGGCGAAGGCCGAGGCCGCTGCCAGCGTGCGGGCATCGAAGTGACCGGTCGCCTGCTCGGCGGCCGCGGCGATCGCCGAGGCGACCTCCTCGGCCCGCTCGACCAGGCCGTCGACGGCACCCCGCAGGGTCGCATCGGCCAGGCTCGCGCGCTCGGCCACCAGATGGCCGGCCGCTTCCGCGGCCTGCGCGAAGGCACTCGCCGCCGCCAGCGTCCGCGCGTCGAGGGCGCCGGTCGCCGTCTCGGCCGCGCGGCCGATCGCGAGAGCAGCTTCCTCCGCCCGGCCCGCGAGCCCGACCACGGCCCCGTGCAGCGCCGTATCGGCCTCGCCGGCCCGCATGCCGATCACCTGCGCGGCCTCCTCCGCCACCCGGGCGAAGGACGATGCGGCTTCCGCGAGACGCGCCTGCAGCGCACCCGACGCCTCCTCGGCGCCCTGGCGGAACGCCTCCACGCTCTCGGCCGTCCGCGCGCCCACCGCACCGGTCGCCGTCTCGGCGGCCCGGCGCAGGACCTCGGCGGCCTCCTCGGCACGAGCCCCCAGTTCGCCGGTCGTCGCGGTGGCGGCCTGCCGGAACAGCTCGGCCGCGGCCTGGCTGCGGGCATCGAGCTCGGCGCCGGTGGTCTCCAGGGTGCGCCGGAAGATGTGCGCCACCTCGACCGTGCGGGTGCCGAGCGCGCCCGTCGCCTGCTCGGCGGCCCGGCGCATGATCTCGGCGGCTTCCGCCGAGCGGCCTTGCAGCGCGTCGCCGACCGTGTCGGCCGACGAGGTGAGTGCGGCAGCCGCCGCCTCGGCGCGTTCGGCGAGACCCGCCAGCGCGGTCCGCAGCGAGGCGTCGGCGGTTTCGGTGCGCTCGCCGATCAGGCGGCTCGCCTCCTCGGCGGCCGCCACGAAGGCGGCGGCGGCCGACGCCGTGCGCCCGTCGAGGGCACCGGTGGCGCTCTCGGCGGCGAGCGCCAGGGCGGCGGTGACGTCCTCGGCCTGGCGCGTCAGGTGCTCGATCGTGCCGCGCAGGCTCTCGTCGAGGGAGAGGGCACGGGTCGCCACGCTGCGGCCGGCCTCGTCGGCGGCGCGGGCAAAGGACGCGGCAGCGGTCTCGGCCTGCTCGCCGACATGGCCGGTCGCGGCCTCGGCGGCTTGCCGGAAGCGGTCGGCGAGGGCAGCAGCACGGGCGTCGAGATCGGCGCCGATCTCGTCCGCGGTGCGGCGCAGGGCCTCGCCGGCGCCGGCGGTGCGGGCCTCGAAGCCGCCCTGCAGCGTGTCGGCGGCGAGCGCCAGCGCGGCCTGCGTCTCCTGGGTGCGCCGGTCGAGGCCCTCGGCCAGGTCGCGGCTGCGAGTCTCGAACGCGGCGGCCAGCGCACCGAGCGCCTGGCCGATCCGGCCCTCGGCCTCGCCGGTGCGTTCGGCCACCAGGGCGGCGACGCGCTCGCCGGTCTGGTCCAGGCTGCGCTCCAGGCTGCCGCCATGGCCGACCAGCACCTCCTCGACGCGCCCGATCGTCTCCTCGAGGCGGGACGCGAGGTCGGCGCCGCGCACGCCGAGCGCCTGGGCGGCGTCCTCGACCAGCGTCGAGAGGTCGTCGCGCACCTTCGTCGCGCGGTCGCCGAAGGCCGTGATGACGCCGTCGCTGGCGCGGGCGAGCCCGGCCTCGGCCGCCGCCGCGCGGGTCTCGATCGCCACGGCGACGCCGTTGCCGGCCTCCTCGATCTCCTCGCGGAGCGCGATGCCGCGATCCGAGATATGGGCCGCGATGGCGCTGCCGGAGGCGGCGAAGCGCTCGGTGATGGCGCTGCCGGTCTCGGCGAAACGCTCGGTGAGGTCGGTGCCGCGGGCGAGGAAGCGCTCCTCCAGCCCCTGCGCCGAGCGCTCGAAGGTGTCGCGGACTTGCGCACCCTCGCGGTTGAGGGCCTCGATCACCTCGGCGCCGGTCTCCGCCAGGGTGCGGGCGACGGTGCCGGCATTCTCGGCCAGCGTCCGGGTGAGGAGGCCGCCGGTGCGCTCGAACGCCTCCGTGACCTCGACGGCACGGGTCTCCAGCGCCCGGCTTAAGGAATCGCCGACGGTGCCGAGATCGGCCTTCACGCCGTCGCTGGTGGCGACGAGGCGCTGGACCAGGTCGTCGCCGCGGCCGGCCACCGCCTCGACCACCCGGTCGCCGGCGGCGGCGAGCGCCAGGGTCACGGCCTCGCCGCGGTCGCCGAGAGCCGCCGTGATCGCCTCGCCGCGGGCGCCGAGCGCCGCGGTGACCCGCTCGCCGGCCCCGTCGACCGCCGTGACGATGCGCTCGGCCGCGGTGTCGAGCTCCTGGGTCAGGGTCTGGTGCGAGCCCTGGATCGCGCCACGCACCCGCTCGGCATTGGCGACGATCGTTTCGCGCTGCACCACCAGCTCCTCGACGAGGGAGCGGATGCGGATTTCGTTGTCCGAATAGGCACGCTCCAGGGTCGAGATCTCGCCGCGCACCAGGGTCTCGAGCTCGCCGGCGCGGGCGAGCGCCCGCTCGACGCCATCGCCGACCGCCGCGACCTCGCGGCGGACCGCCTGCGACATGGTCAGGACCGCGTCGGTGGAAAAACCCTCGGGCTCGGCGAGCCGGATCGCCACCTCGCCGACCGCGCGGGCGACGTGGCGCATCTCCTGGGCCCGCACCGCCAGCATGGCGGCGATGAAGAACAGCATCACGGGGGCGAGCACGGCCGCCGCGCCGACCGCGCCCTGGAGGCCGCCGAGACCGGCGGCAAAGCCCCGCAGGTCGCCGCCGGACTGGATCCAGGCGAGCACCGTGAAGCCGGCGAGCCACACGAGGGCGGCGAGACCCGCGACGACATAGGGCGTGCGCGACGGCTCGATGCGCAGGGTCTGCTGCAGGGCCCCGACGCTGCGGCGGTCGTCGTTGGCGACGAGGGAGCGGTCGGGCGGCAGGAGCCCTCCCTCGCGCACGAGACCGCCCTCGCGACGGCCGTCGCGGGAGCCGGGCAGGGGGCTGCCGTCGAAGCCGGGCTCGCGCACGAGGCCGCCATTCGCCAACGGGTCGGACAGGGGGTCGGCATCGTGGATGTCGGGCAGGCGGGGCTCGACCCGGCTGCCGTCGAGGGGATCCGTCGATCGGGCGTCGGGCGAGCGGGGATCCGGTCCTGCCGGATGGTCCAGGTTCAGGGCCTGCTCAATCGCCGACAGCGCCGCTTCCGCCGGATCCTTGAGCTTCTTTTCCGTCGCCATCGAACGCCCCGTTACGCCGTGAACGCCGCCGGGCAGCCCGCGAGGGCCGCCGCGCCGCATCATCCCCGAAGATCCCGCGAAACCCGCGCCGTGCCGCCAGCCGACGCGATCTCAGCGGTTTACCACGAGAACCTTAGACGCAAGGAGTACCAGACGGATACCCGGACCGCGCCAACCCTCCCAAAAAGCTTAACGGAATGGTTACCATGTGTCCGGCGCACCGCGCCCGATGCCGCTATCCTGCCGCAGAGTCTCGGTTTTGCCACCAGGCGGCGGGACGGCTCCGACCGTGAGCACGCTGTGGACAGCGTTCCACCGGACGTGCCGGAACCTCTCGCGCCCACGGCCGTGGGGCCCCCAGACCTTGCGTCCGGCTCAGGCCCGGGGGATCTGGGGCTCGCCAGAGACCGCATGCCGGCCCACCGCGAGAGACCCCGATGGAGACACTTCTCGACCGCGCGCACCTCGACCGCCAGACCTTCGGCGATGCCGACCTCGCCCGCGAGGTGCTGGGGCTGTTTTCGGAGCAATGCGAGCGGCTCACGCCTAAGCTCGCCGATCCGGACCTGGCGCCCGGAACCAGAGCGGACCTTGCCCATACCCTCAAGGGCTCGGCCCTCGGAGTCGGGGCCGCCCGCGTCGCGGCCCTGGCCGGGCAGCTCGAAGCGGCCCTGCGGACCGGCGAGGGAGGGACGGCGCGCAGCCTGGAACCGGCTCTGGCGCAGGCCGTTCGCGAGACCCTGGCGCTCCTCTAAGCAGATTTCGCAAGAGTGGCCGCCGGTTTTGCGGAAAAAATCTGCGACAAAGCAAGGATCCAAGCGGACGAAGCGTTGGCCTGCCGACGCAAGGCGGCTTGGAGCCGGGCCCGCGCGGCCTGCTGCGGCGGCTGTGCCGCGCGACGCACGGCGCGCTTGCATTCCGGGGCGGCAGCCGCCAATCAGACCGCGCCGCGTCCCTCAAAGTCCGATTTGCGGCCGCGCTCGAGGCTTCCGGAGTCCCAGATGGTCCAGATCACCTATGTCGATGCCGCCGGTACGCCGCGCACCGTGAAGGGCGAGGTCGGCTCGACCGTGATGGAGACCGCGATCCGCAACAACGTCCCGGGCATCGACGCGGAATGCGGCGGCGCCTGCGCCTGCGCGACCTGCCACGTCTATGTCGGCGAGGACTGGGCGGAGGCGGTCGGCCCGGCCGAGCCGATGGAGCAGGACATGCTCGACTTCGCCTCGGACGTGCGGCCGAGCTCGCGCCTGTCGTGCCAGATCCGGCTCAAGCCCGAGCTCGACGGCCTCACCGTCACCACGCCGGCCCGCCAGGGTTGAGGCGCGCGCCGGTCCTTCCGGTTCCATTGGGGAAGGACGACGGCTCACCTTCGGCAGGGTGGCGTGACGACCTTGCAAGTCCCGATTGGGGGAGTGAAGCCCGCGGCGGGACTGGGCGATCAGACGGCCTAGACCTCGCCTTGGGACGCAATTCCTTAAGCATCGGCATTCGACACTCACATCCGGCCTCCGGGGCACGACCCGGACGAGGAGATGCGGTGTGACGAACCAGGCCCGAAGGCTGGGCGACGATCGGGCGGAGGGCGGTTGCGCCCTGTCTGACATCGCCGCCGCGGCGACGACCCTGCGCCAGGCCGCGCACGACAAGACCCAGCGCATCCGCCGGATCACCAGCCAAGTGAAGATGCTGGCCCTCAACGCCCGCATCGAGAGCAGCCGGGTCGGCGAGCACGGGCGCGGCTTCACGGTAGTGGCCAACGAGGTCGGGGCCGTGGGCGAGGCGATCGCCGGCCTCGCCCGGGAGCTGGAGGCCGATGTCGACGGACGGATCGTCGGGCTGCAGGACCAGGTCTCCCGGCTGGTGACCCGGGCCCAGGGCGAGCGCCTGGTCGACCTCGCCCTCAACGCGGTGGAGCTGATCGACCGCAATCTCTACGAGCGGACCTGCGACGTGCGCTGGTGGGCGACCGACGCGGCTTTGGTGGCCTGCGCGGCGGACCCGGAGCCGGCGACGGCGGCTTACGCCGAGAAGCGCCTCGGCGTCATCCTGTCGGCCTACACGGTCTATCTCGATCTCTGGCTGTGCGACCTCGACGGCCGCATCCTCGCCACCGGACGGCCCGACCGCTTCCCCGGCCTGCGCGGCCAGAGCGTGGCGCAGGAGCCCTGGTTCCGGCAGGCCGCCGCCCTCGCCTCGGGCGACGAGTACGTCGCGGCCGACATCCGGGCGGAACCCCGCCTCGGCGGCGCGCAGGTGGCGACCTACTGCGCCAGCGTGCGCCGGGACGGCGAGGCCTCAGGCAGCCCCCTCGGCGTGCTGGCGATCCATTTCGACTGGGAGCCGCAGGCGCGGGCGATCGTCGAGGGCGTGCGGGTCGCGCCCGAGGACCGGGCCCGCACGCGGGTGCTGCTCGTCGATGCCGGGCAGCGGGTGATCGCCGCGAGCGACGGCATCGGCATCCTGAGCGAGCGCCTGCGCTTCGACCGCGACGATTCGGCGAGCGGCGTCGTGCCGGGCCGGAGCGGCAAGAGCCTCGTCGCCTATCACCGCACGCCCGGCTACGAGACCTACCGGGGCCTCGGCTGGTACGGGGTGATCGTGCAGGGCGCGGGGTGACGCTTCCGGGCCGAACCTGACGGGAGGGTCACTCCCGCCGCAGCAGCCGGTCGACCAGCAGGTCCGACCACAGGCCGGTGCGGAAGTCGCGCCTGAGGGTCTCCGGATCGTAGACGTGCTCGACCCAGTCGAGGAAGCTCAGGCCCTTCGGCTCGCCCTCGGTCAGGTAGCGCTCGAAGAACGCATCGAGGATGCCGGTCTTGGCGAAGCGGAAATGGCCGAACCTCGCCGAGAGCTGGCGCGCCGCCTCGCGCACCGGCCGGCCCTCGTGCAGGATCAGGTAGAGGGCGGCGGCCAGCCCCGCCCGGTCGGCACCGGACTTGCAGTGCAGAACCGCCGGATAGGCGAGGCCGGCGAAGAAGTCCCTGGCGGCGAGCAGCGTCGCCTTGTCGGGCGCCTCGCGTGAGCGCATCACGAACTCGACGAGCTGCAGCCCCTCGCGCTCGCAGGCCTCGCGCTGGAGCTGCCAGGAGCCGTGCTCGCGCCCGCCGCGCAGCGAGATGATCGTGCGCACGCCCTGGCGCCGGAACCAGGCGAGGTCGTGCGGCGCCGGCTGGGCCGAGCGCCAGACCATCCCGCGCCCGATCCTGTGGCGGTTGAGATAGGCCAGGCGGATGACGCCGTGGTCGATCAGCAGCATGTTGGCCCAGGCGCGCAGGCGTCCGCCCGGGCCGGCGATCGGCTGCTCCCAGCGGGCGATGCGGGCCATGCGGCGGGCGTAGCGGGTCTCGGGCGGGAGGAAGCGGTTGAGCACGAAGGGGCAGGCGCCTGGCTTTAAGGGAAAATCAGCGATTCGCCGGAGCGGGCAGCATGCCGCTCTAGCAGCCGCGTGACCCGGCCGCAACGATGCCGCCGCCGATGAGCCAGCACCCAAGCCTGGCATTGCGCTTGCGACGTCTCCCCCGCATCGTGGGGACGCGATCCGTCGGCTAACAATCGAGGGGGAAGGCCGTGAGCACTCAGGTCGTCAGCATTCGCCGGGCCCGGGACCAGGATGCCGGGATGCTGTCGGAGATCTTCGACGCCGCCTGGCGCGAAGCCTATCAGGGCATCATCCCGGGGGTCGCCCTCGACCGGATGCTGGCTCGCCGGGGCCCTCGCTGGTGGCGCTCCACCATCGGCCGCAACCGGCCGCTGGTGGTGCTCGAGCTGGGCGAGAGCCTCATCGGCTACGTCTCCTACGGCCGCTGCCGCGACCGCTCCCTCAAGGCCGAGGGCGAGATCGACGAGATCTACCTCACGCCGACCTACCAGGGCCTCGGCTACGGCACCCGGCTGTTCCGGGCGGTGCGCAACGACCTCACCGACCGGGACGTGCGCCGGATCGCCGTGTGGTCGCTCACCGAGAACGACCGGGCGCGGGACTTCTACGAGCGGATGGGTGGGCGCGTGGTGGCCGAATCCTGCGACCGCATCGCCGGGGCCGAGTTGCACAAGGTCGCCTACCTGTTCGGCTGACGCGGCAGGGCGGCGGGGGCCGCCCCGGCTCCCTGCCTGTCTGTTGATCACGTGGGATTGCAGATCTGCACAATCGGCACTCATCCGCAGCAACAGATCCGGCGCGGCCGGTTTTCACGATCGCCCCGGCCGCAGCGGAACTTGTCCTCGACTGTCGCGGCCGCCGTTGCGTCCCGGCGCTTGTGCGGACGCCCGCGGCCCTCTAAGGACCGCGCCATTCAGGGGCGCATCCGCCCTTGCAGGGAGTCTGCTCATGCGCCTCGATGCCATCTCCATCGGCAAGAATCCGCCCGAAGACGTCAACGTCGTCATCGAGGTTCCGGTCGGCGGCGAGCCGATCAAGTACGAGATGGACAAGGATGCCGGGACGCTGATCGTCGACCGGTTCCTCTACACCGCGATGCATTATCCGGGGAATTACGGCTTCATTCCCCACACCCTGTCGGGCGACGGCGACCCGTGCGACGTGCTCGTCGCCAACACCCGGGCGATCATCCCCGGCGCCGTGATGAGCGTGCGCCCGGTCGGCGTGCTGGTGATGGAGGACAATGCCGGCGAGGACGAGAAGATCATCGCGGTCCCGTCGCGCAACCTGACCAAGCGCTACGACCGGATCGAGAACTACACCGACCTGCCCGACATCACGATTCACCAGATCCAGCACTTCTTCGAGCACTACAAGGATCTCGAGCCCGGCAAGTGGGTGAAGATCGTGCGCTGGGGCGACAAGGCCGAGGCGCAGCGCCTGATCCTCGAGGGGATCGAGCGAGCCAAGAAGGCGAAATAAGTCGAGCCAAGTAAGGGAGGGGTGAGGCTCGCCTCTTCCATGAAAGGCACAACGGTGAACCCTCCCCCCTCTGCGGGGGAGGGTGGCGAACGAAGTGAGCCGGGAGAGGGGACGCCGCTTCCGGAAATGTCGCGCCCTTCATGAAGAGCGCTCTCTGGATCAGCGTCGCGCTGCCCCTCTCCCGCCCCACTCCGTGGGGCACCCTCCCCCGCAGAGGCTAGCGGATTCACACTTCTCCTCTAAGAGCTAACCCTCTGTAAACGCGCGCGGTTTCCCCTCCCCAGGCGATCCCGGGCTTGCCCGGTATCGCTGCAAGTTGTGGGGAGGGGGGCGCGCTACCACTAACGGGGCAGCGCTCAAACCGAGAAGTGTGAATGCGATAGCCCGCAGAGGGGGGAGGGTTCTCGCGCACGACCGGCGCGGGCCATGCCCCCGGTCGATGTGTCCCCTCAGACCGCCCGCGTCTGCGCCGCAGCGCCCGGCCGCGGCTTCTTCACGGCATCGTTGTAGGGCGCGTTGTAGGCCCGGCGCACCGAGGCCCAGTAGGCCTCGCGCTCCTGGGCCGGGAGGCGGCCGAGGGCGGCATTGAGCGCAGCCTCGCCGGCGGCTTCCAGCCCGCGCAGCTGGTCCGGGGTGACGTCGTGAACGGTGGTCATGGTGAAGGGGTCCCGAGCCCGGTTGGGTTCGAACCGCATCATGCCACAAGCGCGGCGGTTCCGCACGCACAGGCTTGCCGCAGCAATGCCGCGCCCTACCGCCTGTCCCCGTTGTTTCCAGGGTCAGCGCACCCCGCCCCGGCCGGACAGGGCCGGGTTTCGGTCCGCAGCCCGGGCGGCGCTTGGCGGCAGGCCGTCGGCCTTCTGCGGCCTGTTCCAGGCGGGCGGGGACGTCGCGGCGCCGGGCTTCGCGCGCCCATGCACACCGTCCTGGCTCTCCTGGCCCCAACCGTAGCCGGCATTGACCCCGGCATAGAAGCCGGTGAAGTCCTCCGCGGCGGCCGGGCCGCAGAGTATGCCCGCCAGAACGAGACCCAGCAGGATGGCGCACAAACGGAAAGGAGCGGTGGCCGAGGGCCACCGCTCCATCCGTGTCGATCGATTGCTCGGGCGACGATGCACCGTAGCTCAGTCGACGCTGATGCTCTGAGCCTCGCGGCCCTTCATGCCCTCGACCACGCCCATGGTGACGGGCTGGCCTTCGGCGAGGGACTCGAGGCCGGCGCGGGCGAGAGCCGAGCGGTGGATGAAGACATCCTTGCCGCCGTCATTCACCGACACGAAGCCGAAGCCCTTGGCGGGATCGTACCACTTCACGGTGCCGCTCATCTCGGTCGACGGACCGGAGGCGAAGCGGCCACCGCCGCCGGCACCACGCTCGGGACGGTCGCCGTAGCCGCCGCCACCGAAGCCGCCGGCACGCGGGGGACGGGGATCGCGACGGACCGGAGCCTCGGCCGTGCTGGTGTCCACGCTGGTGATGTTGGTCACCTGCGGGCCCTTCTGGCCCTGCGCGGTCTGGACGCTGAGGCGGGTGCCCGGCATCAGATCGGCGTGGCCGGCCGCCTCGACGGCGCGGATGTGGAGGAAGGCATCGCCCGAGCCGTCGCCCAGCTCGACGAAGCCGAAGCCCTTCTCCTTGTTGAACCACTTGACCGTCGCGTCACGCTCCGGCCCGGAAGGGGCAGCGCTACGCGGGCCACCGCGGTCGAAGCCACCGCCGCCGCCGCCGAAGCCGCCGCCGCCGTAACCACCACCGCCGCCGCCACCGTAGCCGCCGCCACCGCCACCATAGCCACCGCCGTAGCTGCTGCCCTGCGGCGCCTGGTCAGGCCACCGCGGCTCGCTACCACCACCCTCGTCGAAGCCGCGACGGCGCGGCTCCCGGAAATCACGACCACGTCCCATTAGAAGCTCGCCAAAACGTAAAAACCGCCGACCACCCTTGTACCCCGGTGCGCTCTGTGCCTGACAGCCAACGCCTCGAGATCGTTCCATTCCCGGCTGCGGTGACCAAGATGACCGCCACACTCCTGACGCAACTCAGACCGTACCGCAAGGCGGATCTGCCACGCGTGGCGATGACAGGGGTTACTTTCTCACGTCGCGGCGCGGATTGACAGCCCGATTCGGCATCTTTTCCCCGTGTCCATCGTGCACCAGTGTGGCGTATGAGCACGGTTCGCGCGTCCATGGGCCCGGACCGACATCCGATGCCATGGGGCGTTCGGTGCCACGGTTCGATGCCACGGGATGCGACCAGGCGGGACCCGCCCATGCCGCGAGACGTTGCCTGACCGCACCCGCCGTCCACATCTCGTCCCACCACGTCGATCGAGGTCCCGATGCCGGCCCACACCCTCCGTCCCTCGCGCCGTCACGCCGATCTCGGCCCCGACTTCTACGACGTCGTCGCGCCCGCCCGCTTCCCGGCCCACATCGTGCGCCACCGCAACCAGCCCTGGGCCGAGCGGGTGGGCCTCGGCGGTCTCACGGACGCGGAGTGGATCGGGCATTTCGGCCGCTTCGAGCCCCTGCCCGGCAGCTTTCCCGAGCCGCTGGCCCTGCGCTACCACGGCCACCAGTTCCGCAGCTACAACCCGGAACTCGGCGACGGGCGCGGGTTCCTGTTCGCGCAACTGCACGACCTGAGCGACGGGCGCCTGCTCGATCTCGGCACCAAGGGCAGCGGCCAGACGCCGTGGTCGCGCACCGCCGACGGCCGCCTGACCCTGAAGGGCGGGGTGCGCGAGGTGCTGGCGACGACGATGCTCGAGGCCCTCGGCGTCGAGACCTCGAAATCGTTCAGCCTGATCGAGACCGGGGAGGCGCTGAGCCGCGGCGACGAGCCGTCGCCGACCCGCTCCTCGGTGCTGGTGCGGCTCAGCCACTCGCATATCCGCATCGGCACCTTCCAGCGCTTTCGCGCCCATAACGACACCGACAACCTGCTCCGGCTCCTCGACCACACGGTCCGCACCTACTTGCCCGATGCCTGGCGCGACGATCCGGCCGACCGGGCCGCCGCCTTCCTGGCGGAGGTCTGCCGCCGCGTCGCCCGGATGGGCGCGCAGTGGATGACGGCGGGATTCGTCCACGGCGTGCTCAACACCGACAACATCAACGTGACCGGCGAGAGCTTCGATTACGGTCCGTGGCGCTTCGCGCCGGTCAACGATCCGGCCTTCACCGCCGCCTATTTCGACGAATACGGCCTCTACGCCTTCGGGCGCCAGCCGGAGGCCCTGGGCTGGAACCTCGCGCGGCTCGCCGAATGCCTGCTGCCACTTTCCGACGAGGCGCGGCTGGGTGCGGCGATGGACGTCTACGGTCCCGCCCTACAGGAGGCCTTCGCGGGGGCGATCCTGCGCCGCCTCGGCCTCGCGGTGCCGGCCGACGAGGCGGCGATGCACGGGCTCGTCGGGGCGTTCTGGGCCTTCCTCCAGACCAGCCGGGCACCGTTCGAGCAGGCCTTCTTCGACTGGTACGGGGGGCTCGCCAGCGAGGCACGGGCCGCCCGCAGCCCGGCCGCCGCACATTACAGTGGCGAAGGCTTTTCGCGGGTGCGCCAGGCGCTCGGCGCCCTCTCGGCCGATCCGGCGGCGCGGCTCGACCATCCGTATTTCGCGGGTGCCACACCCTGCACGATGCTGATCGACGAGGTCGAGGCCCTGTGGGCGCCGATCGCTGCGGCCGACGACTGGTCGGCCTATCATGCCAAGCTCGCGGCGATCGGCGAGATGGCCGAGGCCTACGGCACCGGCCCGGTGACACCATGAGGCCGGGGCGCCGGGGCCCCGCGCGCATCCGGACCGCTCAGGCCCACGCCGCGAAACAGGTGCCGGCCGAGGGGATCCATGCGGTAGCCGGTCACCTCACGCCGGGCGACCACGAACACCGCCGAATGGGCGATCGGCACCCACGGCACCTCGCGGGCGAAGATGCCTTGTGCCTGCCTGTAGAGCGCGGCCCGGGCCTCCTGGTCGGGCAGGCGCCGGGCCCGGGTCACCAGGGCGTCGAAGGCGGGATCGCACCAGCGGGCGACGTTGCTGCCGCCGGGCCGGGCCGGCACGCAGCCGAGCAGAACGCCGAGGAAGTTGTCCGGATCGCCGTTGTCGGCGGTCCAGCCGAACAGGGCCATCGCCGGCACGCCGGCCAGCATCTTGGCCCGGTAGGCGCTCCACTCGTCGGTCAGGAGCCGCAACCGCACGCCGATGCGGGCGAGGTCGGCCTGGATCATGTCGGCGACGCGCCGGCCGTTGGGGTTGTAGGCCCGGCTCACCGGCGGGTACCACAATTCGGCCTCGAAACCGGAGGGGAAGCCCGCCTCGGCCAGCAGCTTCTGCGCCGCTACCCGGTCGAGGGGTGGATCCCGGAGGGCCGGATCGTGGCCCCAGAGGTTCGGCGGCAGGGGCGAGCGGGCCGCCGTGCCGCCCGGGCCGTAGATTCCCTCGACGATCGCCGCCTTGTCGATCGCCATCGCGACGGCGCGGCGCACCCGCAGGTCGTCGAACGGGGGCTTCGTCACGTTGAGGGCGAGGTAGCCGATATTCAGCTCCTCCTCGCGCATCAGGGTCAGCGCCGGATCGGCCCGGATCGCGTCGAGGTCGGCGGGGTTCGGGAACGGCATCAGGTGGCACTCGCCGGCCCGGACCTTGGCGAGCCGCACCGCCGCGTTGGCGGTGATCGAGAAGACCAGGCTGTCGATCGGCTGGCGCCCGCCCCAGTAATCCGGGAAGGCGCGGTAGCGGAGCGCAACGTCGGGCTGGAACGCCACGAAACTGAACGGCCCGGTGCCGATCGGCTCGCGATCGAGGCGCTCCGGCTCGCCGGCCGCCGTGAGCCTGGCGGCATATTCCGCCGACTGGATCGCCCCCAACGCCATGGCGATGTTCGGCAGGAAGGTGGCGTCGGCCTCGCGCAGGCGGAACCGCACGGTGCGGGTATCAAGCGCCTCGACCGCCTCGATCAGGTCGGGCAGGCCGAGATCGCGGAAGTAGGCGTACTGGCCGCCCGAGACCCGGTGATACGGATGGTCCGGCTTCCATTGCCGGGTGATCGAGAACACCACGTCCTCGGCGGCGAGCGGACGGGTCGGCGTGAACCGGGCATTGCGGTGGAAGGCGACGTTCGCGCGGAGCGTGAAGGTGTAGTCGCGCCCGTCCGGCGAGACCGTCCAGGATTCGGCGAGGCTCGGGCGGATCGTGGTGGTGCCGGGCTCGAACGCCACCAGGGTGTCGAAGACCGGCCAGGCCGCATCCATCCCGGTCGTCGTGGTGACGAGTTGCGGGTTGAGCGATTCGGGATTGCCCTCGGAGCAGAAGACCAGGGTCCTGGCAGCGGCCGGCGACGCCGCGAGCCATAGCGCGGCGAAGAGGGCCGACGCGGCGCGAAGACACGCCCGGGACTGGCCGCCTGCGGCCCGGCTCCAATTCCGGATTCGTCGAGTCTGGCCGAGCATCGATCCTCGCCTCCGCCGTCGCGGCATCCGTCGCAACATGGCCGTACCGGTTGTCAGAGTCTGCTTGACTTGTCCGATAGACTTAGAGCTTTTTTAATCGGCAATCGCAACATCGCATGGGTTTTTCTCTCTCACCCGCAACCTCATCCTGAGGTGCGACTGAAAGGAGCCTCAAAGGAGGGCTCCGGAAGTCTCGGCGGCATCTGGAGCCCTCCTTCGAGGTCAGTCGATCTACAATCGACTGACACTTCAGGATGAGGTCGCAGGTGGGATGAATGAAATTGATTGGCCGAACAGGCTCGCAATCCCCATCGACAAGAAATTTTCCCTTGATCTACCCCACACCTCACTGCGCCGCCACCCGGCTCTCCGCGCCCGCACGGACGGGCGCCGCCGGCGCGAGGCAGGCTGGGAACTCGACCCGCACCAGGGTGCCGCTGCCCTCCCGGCTCTCCACCGCGATGCGCCCCTGCAGCTGCCCGGTGACGAGATTGTAGACGATGTGCATGCCCAAGCCCGAGCTGCCGCGGTGGCGGGCGGTGGTGAAGAACGGATCGAAGATGCGTTCCCGGTCCGCCGCCGCGATGCCGCGCCCGTCGTCGCGCACCTCGAGGCGCACCCACCCGCCCTCATGGGTCACCGCGACGACGATGCGTCCCGGCGTCCCGTCGGCGAAGGCGTGCACCACCGCGTTCTTGACCAGGTTGGTGATGACCTGAGCCAGCGCTCCGGGATGGGTATCGACCTCGACCTCCTCGCCGGCATCGAGGTCGAGGCGGTGCCCGCCGCGCCGCAGCAGCGGCCCGAGGCTGCGCAGCAATTCCCCCAGCCACTCGCGCAAAGAGAAGCGGCGGTGCTCGTCGCTCACCCGGTCGACCGCGACCTGCTTGAAGCTGTGGACGAGATCCGCGGCCCGGGCGAGGTTGGCGGTGAGCAGGTGCGAGCCCTCCTGCATCCGGTCGACGAAATGGGAGAGGCGCGAGCGCGAGAGCTGCCCGGTCTTCGCCACCTCGCCGAAGTCGCGCGCCTCGTCGCGCACGAGGGTCGCGGTGGTGAGCGCGATGCCGAGCGGCGTGTTGATCTCGTGCGCCACCCCGGCGACGAGCTGGCCGAGCGAGGCGAGCTTCTCCGCCTGGATCAGGTCGGACTGGGTCTGGCGCAATTCGGCGAGCGTCCGGTCGGCCTCCTCCTTGGCCCGCCTGAGCGCCCGCTCGCGCCGGCCGATCTCGTCGACGAACATCGCGGTCGCCCGGGCCATGTCGCCGAGCTCGTCGCGGCGGCGCCCGACCTCGGCCCCGACGTCGCGGCGGGCCGGATCGGCGGCGAGCGCCAGCATACTGCGCTGGAGCTGGCGCAGGGGCGCGGTGATCGAGCCAGCCGCCGCGAGGCCCACCGTCGAGCCGATCACCAGGCCGGCCCCGGCGCCGACGAGCAGCAGGCGCAACAGGAAGGTGCCGAGGCGATCGGCATCGTCGATGAAGATCTCGTTGAGGCTCCGGGCGGTCTCGCCGATCGCCGCGGCGAGGCCGTCCATCGCGGCGATGCCGTCGTTCTGCCGGCGCAGGCCCTCGACCGTGGTGCCCAGGCGCTCGCGCCAGCCGTCGATGGCCTCGATCATCTCGCCCTGGATCAGCGGCGAGATCGGCAGCGCCGCGGCGGTCTCGGACAGGCGCTGACCGTCCTCCAGCATCGCGGCCGCCGCCGGGACGTCGCGCCGGCGCAGGGCTTCGGCGGTGCGCTGGCCGAGCTTGAGGGTCTCGAGCGCGATGTTCTGGGTCGCCTGCTCGGTCTCGTTGGCCTGGACCGCGTAGGAGAGGAGCTGCGTGACCTCCTCGTGCAGGGCGCGCTGGGCCGACCCGTCGATCTTGAGGACCCGCTCGCACCACTCGTCGAGGACGTTGACCGGGGAGGGGAGCGGCGCGGGGTCCGACACGATGCCCCCCGCCGCGAAGGGGTGCGGCTCCTCGGATCCGCGCCAGGCCTCGTAGGCGGCGGTCAGGATCAGGAGTTCCTCCGCCTCGCGCTCGCGTCCGTCCCCCTTCAGCGCCGCCGCGAGGTCGCGGGCGGCGTTGCGCACCTGGACCATCGAGGGCGGCGGGCCGGCGGATCGCGGAGGAGACGGCGCGGGGCCGGCCCCGCCGGTTCCGGACGAGGATGATGGCGCGGGGCCGGCCCCGCCGGTTCCGGATGAGGATGATGGCGCGGGGCCGGCCCCGCCGGTTCCGGATGAGGATGATGGCGCGGGGCCGGCCCCGCGCAAGGCCTCGATCTCCGTCTCCGCCACCAGGGCGCGCAGCTCGTTGACGGCGCCGACCACGTCGCGGACCTGGCGCAGGGTCCGGGCCTTGTCGGTGAGGGAGACGACGAGATCGGTGTTGGCGGCGCGCTGGCGGTCCCGGGCCTGATCGGCGAGACTCACCAGGGCGTCGGCCCGGGCCGCCATCTCGGCGATCAGCCCGTCATTCTCCCGGGTGATCCGCACCAGGGCCTGCATCTGCTCGATCGAATCCTTGAGCGCTCCCCGTGCAGCCTCGATGCGGGCCGCCTGGTCCGGGGTGCGGGCGAAGCGGCGCAGGTCGTCGAGGGAACCGGCGGATTCCGCGGTCAGGCGGGCGAAGCGCTCGGCATGGTCGGTGCGCTCGGCCGGGCGCGCGGTCAGGAACTCGTCGCGCACCGTCGTCGACAGGGTCAGGGTGCGGTAGATCGCGCCGGCCAGCACCGCCCCGTCGCGGGCCTTCTCGGCCTGGGCGAGCAGGAGCCAGCCCGCGAGCGCGATCAGCGCCGCGATGGCGATCGGCAGACCGCCGACCAGGAAGATCTTGTGGCCGACCCGCATCGTGGTCCCGTTTCGCCGCGGGGGCCGACTATGCATTAAATTTCAAGGTCTGCCAGCACGGCGGATGTCGGCCGCCTCACCCCGGCATCGGCGGCCGCGACGCCGTGCGCTCGGGCGCCCGGGAGACCGGGCCCGGACGGCGTTTCGTCGCCCGCGCCCCGACAGCCTGCCGCCTCGGCCGGGCCTGACCCGCCGGGACCTGGTCCGCCGGAGAGGCGAGGGGCAGGGACACCGGCCGGCAGCCGGTGCAGCGTTCGGGTCCCGCGCCGAGCAAGGAGCGCAAAGCCTCCAGTTCCGCGGGATCGCCGTCCAGGAGCGCATCCAGGAGATCGGCGCTGAAATGCGGCATGATCGTCTCGCGGTGGGCGGCCTCGTCGGATGGTCCGGCGCATCAGCCGACCGAGACCCGGCCCGGCATCCGGGCCGGGGCGGCCGGGCGCCCCTCCTCGATCATCCGGACCGGCCGGCGCGGCACGGCGCCCTCCGGCTGCAGGCAGGATCCGGGGCGGTAGGGCCAGGCCGCCTGCGTGCAGGCGGGATCGACAGGCGCCGTCGAGACCGGGGTCGCCAAGGGAGCATTCAAGGGAGCATTCAAGGGAGCATTCAAGGGAGCATTCAAGGGAGCATTCACGGGCGCCTCGACCGGGGCCGCCTTGCGCGCCTCCTTAGCCAGATGAGGAACGCTCGTCTTCGTCACCTCGACGATGCCGGCCGTCAGCATCGCGCTCATCAGGATCACCCGCGCCACAATCATCTTCGCCTCCGCGCCGCCCGTTGTCTCCGGGCTCTTGTGAGCGGCGGTATAGGCGCGGTGCATGTCCGCGATTTTGCGTCGGATTGCCGATTCGGGGCAGGCGGGGCCCATCGTGTTTCGTCCGCCGGACTGGACGAAACATTCGGCGACGCCGCATGCACATGAAAAATCCCCCTTTCCGGCGGGAAAGGGGGACGGAAACCTTCAGAGACGGCCCGGGCCCGTGGGGGAACCGGCCTGATCACGCGACCGGATTACTCGGCTGCGGTCTGTTCGGCGGTGAAGTGGCCGCACCAATCCTGACCGGCGACGACCGGCCACAGGCCATGGCCCTGCGGCTCCGGCTGGCTCACCGGCGGGTTGTAGCGGCACAGGCCCTGGTCGCCCGTGGCGGCGGCACCGTTGAGCTTGTGGTCGTCGAAGTAGCGGCAGCTGTTGCAGGCCGCACCTTGGGTGATCGCCATCGTCGTTTCTCCCGTCCGCCGGTCCGTCGCCCGGACGCGCCACCCTTCAATTAGAATAATTCGAAACTGATGGCAAGCGGCCGTCCCTGGGCAAGGCGGGAGCGGATCGGCGGGCGTCGTAGGGGGATTCGTGGCGGCCTCGTGGACGCGAGGCGGTTTGACGAAACGTCGAGCCGATACGGAGGCTGATCCTCCGCTCCTCCCGACGGATCCCGGGTCTTCCCGGCATCTCGGGCCCGCCCCGCTCGACGAACGGCGTCGCGATCCGACTCTCGGCGGCGGTCGGCTCCGCCGCGATCGATTGCAGTGGAGTTGCCGCCCGTATCGCCAGAGTGGCGGCCCATCGCCGTCGAGGCGCCGGTCGCCGTGGCGAAGGTCGGAAAAAAGCAGCGAGCGGCGACCGGGAAACCCACCACCGCATGCCCCGGGGCGCGAGGTCCGACACGATCGATCTCGCCCACATGCCGTCCGGGACGATCGGCCCCCATCGGATGCTCCAGGCCGCCGGCTGCGGCTGTCCCAGGTCCAGTCCCTCGTCGAGAGCCGCCCCCGATTGGCGACCGCCGGATCGATACCGACGCCCTGCCGCGCCGAGAGGAAGCGGGATGCGCCACGAGCGGTCGCCCCTCCGGTCCAATCGGGCGGACCCGGGAGATCGAATATATCTGCTGCGATGCGCCACTGAAAAAACACATAGAAACCATTCAGATACGTTTTATACACAAAAATAATATCGACAACAAATATAAATCATTGCTCTAACATAATATGGCAGATTTATATCATGGAAATTTTTATTTTTTTCTGCTTTGTTAGCCTAAGAAAATGACGCAGAGATAAAATCAGCCTTCGCTTGTAAGTTCTTGAGATTTTTGTTAGTTCTAAATAATAATCTATAGGGTTCCGTAGTCACAATGTGGTGATTCTGCCACAATCTCCGAACAAGGCGGTCTTGGCAGACTGTTAGAACTTGGATGAGATTGATCAACTCAGCGTCATGAAAGATTGTTCCCTCGCACCGAACGAAGTCGGGTGCGGTTCGGCCGAACCTGTGCGGCGGCCGAATCTTCGGGGGCATAAGAGGGACATGGTCTCGAGGCCGAAGAGGTCTTCGGAACAGAGTCGTTCACCCCTTTCGGGTCCGAAATCTTGGAGGTCTCCATGAAGCTCGTTAAGAGCCTTCTGCTCGGTTCGGCCGCTGGCCTGACCGTTGTTGCTTCTGCTCACGCTGCCGATCTGCCGATCAAGAAGGCTGCGCCGGTCGAGTACGTCCGCGTCTGCTCGACGCATGGTGCCGGCTTCTTCTACATCCCGGGCACCGACACCTGCCTGCGCGTCTCCGGCCGCGCCCGCTTCCAGGCCACCTACCTGCAGGCCTATAGCCGCTCGGGCGACCTGACCGGCTACCAGGGCCTCGGCCGTCTGAACCTCGACGCCCGTACGTCGACCGCCTATGGCACCCTGCGCGCCTTCGTGCGTATGGACCTGTCCTACGGCACCGGTCCGTTCCTCGCCTCCGGCACCGCGCGTCTCGCCGGCACCGGCTTCCCGGCCCTCGGCGTCGACACCTTCGGCCGCGTCACCAACGGCGTGAACCTCGACAAGGCCTTCATCCAGTTCGCCGGCTTCACCGCCGGTCGCGCGGCCTCGTTCTTCGACTTCTACGCCCACGACCTCGAGTTCATCGCCTCGTCGCTCGGTTCCGACATCTCCTCGACCAACCTGCTCGCCTACACGGCGACCTTCGGTCAGGGCTTCTCGGCGACCCTGTCGATGGAAGACCCGCTGCTGCGCAAGACCCCGATCTACGGCAGCGCCAGCGGCGGCTCGAGCTTCACGGGCTTCCAGGTGTTCACCCCCGGCGCCGGCAACTTCACCCCGGTCATCGGCACCAACGCCTTCGGCCAGCCGATCATCGCCGACTACGACGTCGTCCAGCGTCAGCGCATGCCCGACTTCGTCGGCGCGCTCCGCTACGACGCTGCCTGGGGTTCGGCCCAGATCTCGGCCGCCGTGCACGAGATCAACGCCGGCAACGCGTCGGGCACCATTCGCAGCATCGCTGGCGTCTCGACCGTCGGCGCCGTCGCTCCCCGTCCGACCACCGAGTACGGCTGGGCGGTTCAGGGCGGCGTGAAGGTCAACATGCCGTTCGTCTCTCCGGGCGACCTGCTGTACCTGCAGGGCTCCTACGGCGAGGGCGCCATCCGCTACACCGGCTACAACTCCTGGCTCGGCGGCTACACCAACTTCGCGTCGCTCGCCAGCGGCACGACGTTCGGCACCTCGCTCGTCGACGCGGTGGTCGACCCGATCAGCGGCAAGATGGACCTGTCCAAGTCCTGGACCGTCACCGCGGCCTACCTGCACTACTGGACCCCCGAGTGGCGTTCGGCCGTGTTCGGCAGCTACGGCGAGATGTCCTACGGCAAGACCAGCCGTGCCGATCTCGGCATCGTGAACACGCTGGCCGGCTTCTCCACCGGCCCGCTGCCGAGCCCGTTCGCGGCCGGCTTCGGCTTCACGAACCAGCTGCGCGACACCAACCAGATCGTCGCGGGCGCCAGCCTGATCTGGTCGCCGGTGCGTGACCTCGACATCGGCATCGAGGGCAACTACGCCCGCCTCGCCCTGCAGAGCGGTCGCGTCATCGACCAGAACAAGGCTCCGGGCTTCGGCGGCCAGAACGTCGTGGGTGTCGTGAACGGCCAGCCGGTCGTCGCCGGCGGCGGCGTCCTGCCGACCACCAACGCGACGGACACGTTCCAGATCCGTATGCGCGTCCAGCGCGACTTCTAAGACCATCGAAGTCGAACAATCGGGGGTCCCGGCGCGAGCCGGGGCCCCTTTTTTCGTGTCCGCAGCATAAAGACAAGAAAAAAGGCGCACTCGGGGAGTGCGCCTTGCAGGTGCCCTGGGTCTCGAAACTCAGGATGTCTTCTTGTATCAGCACCATAAGTCGAATTCAACTGTCAGAACTCGGATTCGACGGATCTTCCGAGTAAAAAATTCCCAGCGATTGAGTTCTAACAAAATCAGGCGCCGGGGCGCGGACGGCGGATGGGTGTGCTCGCGGCGCGCCCAAAACCTCGCCGGACAGCGTCAGGCGCGCTGCTCCTTCAGGCGGCGGACGCACTTGCTGTAATATTGCGGCCAGCGCGGCCCCTGCGCCGCCTTGTCCGCCGGGGGCAGGGCGCGCCACTCGGCGCCGCATTTGCGCTGGCGCTCGCGCGCGGCGAGGCCGCGAGGGCCGGGCTCCCGACGCGGCGCGAGATCGGGATTCGGTCCGGCGCTCTGGCCGAACGAAGCGGCGGGCGCGGCGACCAGCAGCGCCACCAGTACGGTACGGAGGAGGGGAGACGGCATGGGCGGGCTCGCAGGGGGAGCGCCGCCGGGATCGGCCGGCGCGGGGCCGAGACTGCCACACCCTGACGCAAGGGCAATAGATGCACGCCGGGCGTGCAGGCAGGACGTCCAGCCGAAAAAGGCTTACGGGCCGTTTCGCAGCCGCGACACCGGTGCAAGACCGGCACGAGATCGTCGATTGAGACAACCTTCACCCTGTACAGGGTGGGCCCGGGCCTGTTTACCTGCCATTGAAGCCCGATGCGCGACGGACGTGCCCCGTCCCCGCCGTGCGAGAAGGACCAGCCGCATGTCGGCCGTGACGACGCCGCCGATCGACCTCTATTACTGGACGACGCCCAACGGCTGGAAAGCCTCGATCATGCTGGAGGAATGCGGGCTGCCGTACCGCATGGTCCCGGTCAACATCGGCAAGGGCGCGCAGAGCGCACCCGAGTTCCTGGCCGTGTCGCCGCACGGCAAGATCCCGGTCATCGTCGATCCGGACGGGCCCGGCGGCACACCGATCACGGTGTTCGAATCGAACGCCATCCTGCAATATCTCGGCCGCAAGACCGGGCTGTTCTACCCGTCGGAGGAGCGGGCCCGGATCTCGGTCGACATCTGGCTGTTCTGGCAGGCGGCGAATTTCGGGCCGACGCTGGGCCAGACCCACCACTTCCGCATCTACGCCTCGGAGAAAATCCCCTACGCGGTCGAGCGCTTCACCGCCGCGACAATGAGGCTCTACGCCACGCTCGACGCCCAGCTCGGCCGCCATTCCCATGTCGCAGGTGACGAGTACACCATCGCCGACATCGCGATCCTGCCCTGGGCCAAGATGTGGGAGCGCCAGGGCCAGGACATCGCCGCATTCCCGAACGTCGCCGCCTGGATCGACAGGATGAAGGCCCGTCCAGGCGTGCAGCGCGGGTTCCGGCTCAAGCCGGACCCGGAGGAGGCTCCGGGCCCGCGGGGTTGAGGCTCGGTTCGCAGCAGACTCAGTTCGCAGCAGGCTTAGTTCGCAGCAGGCTTGGCGGCCGCGGGCTTCGCCTTGGCGGGCACCGGCGCGACCTGGGCGAACTCGTCCGGGGCCTTGGTCCAGGTCTGCGAGCCGCACAGGATCTTCAGCATGCAGCCCGAGATCGCGAGTTCGCTGGCGCTCTCTCGGCTGATCGAGACGTCGTAGATCTTGCCCTCTTCGGCGTTGTAGATCTGGCCCTTGAAGGCACCGTCGTCGGGCTTCAGCCCGTCCATCAGGGTGAGGCCGATCACCGGGCGGCTGCGCTTCTTCGGATCGGGATTCTTGATGTCGGTGCGCGGCTGGCCCTGGTCGTTCAGCGGCGTCTTCAGCCACACCACTTTGCCGCAGGCATGGGCGGCACCGGGACCGCATTTCTCGATTCTGATCTTGGCCCGGCCGTCCTCGGTGAGCCAGGTCCCGGAGGGATCGCCGGCGGCGGCCGCGGCGGTGACGCCCGCCGAGAGCAGGGAGGCGGCGATGGTCGGGATCAGGATCGAGCGCATGCAGGAAGCTCCTGGCTGTCCGCGTCACGAGAGCCCCATGCGGGACTGACGACGGCGGAAGAGGCGAGGGACGCCGCCGCGGCGGGACCGGGCAGCGTGGCCGAAAGGTCACGTTGAAGACAGGAAGCCCGATCTTTGGGGCGATTTTTCGGCCGCGTTGCGGCAAGGCCGCAACGATGTGGTCGGGCGGCGAGGGCGGTCGCCCTTCCGCGCTTGAGGGGCGCCGGGCCCGCGGCTATAAGCCCGGCGCCGGACGTCCGCTCAGGACCCGGCGCGCGGGCGCTCGCGCCCGGCTTGAGAACCGGACCTCCAAGGTTTGAGCCTGACGGGTCCGGTGCCGCGCGGCATCCCACCGCCCACGCCACCGCTTTTCTTCGAACGGACGTCCCCATGGCCACCGAGCGCACCTTCTCCATCCTGAAGCCCGACGCCACCGCCCGGAACCTCACCGGCGCGGTCAACGCCGTGATCGAGGAGGCGGGCCTGCGCATCGTCGCCCAGCGCCGCATCCGCATGTCCGACGCCCAGGCCAAGAAGTTCTACGAGATTCACGCCGAGCGTCCGTTCTACGGCGAGCTCGTGGATTTCATGACCTCGGGCCCGGTCGTGGTCCAAGTGCTCGAGGGCGAGAACGCCGTCGCCAAGTACCGTGAGGTCATGGGCGCCACCAACCCGGCCCAGGCCGCCGAGGGCACCATCCGCCAGAAGTTCGCGAAGTCGGTCGGCGAGAACACCGTCCACGGCTCCGACAGCCTCGAGAACGCCGGCATCGAGATCAAGCAGTTCTTCGACGACAAGGACATCGTCGGCTGACGGTTTCCCCGCCAGGGAAACGCCGATAGGTTGAGAGCCCTCGCCGCGAAAGCGGCGGGGGCTTTTTTCATGGGAGACCGGACAGTGACGGCGCAGCCACGGATCGAGCGGACGACCTCCACCTGCCCGCACGACTGCCCGTCGGTCTGCGCCCTCGAGGTCGAGGTGATCGACGGCGCCACGATCGGGCGGGTGCGCGGCAACCCGCGCCACAGCTACACGGCGGGCGTCGTCTGCGCCAAGGTCGCCCGCTACGCCGAGCGCATCCACCATCCCGACCGGCTGACCCGGCCGCTCATCCGCACCGGGCGAAAAGGCTCGGGCGAGTTCGCAGCCATCAGCTGGGACGAGGCGCTCGATCGTGTGGCGCAAGAATTCCTCAAGGCGGAGGCCGCGCACGGGCCGGAGGCGGTCTGGCCGTATTATTATGCCGGCACGATGGGGCTGGTGATGCGCGACGGCATCAACCGCCTGCGCCACGCCAAGGGCTATTCCGGCCAGTTCTCCACCATCTGCACCACGCTGGCCTGGTCGGGCTACATCGCCGGCACCGGCCGCCTCGCCGGGGTCGATCCGCGCGAGATCGCCGAGAGCGACTGCGTGGTGATCTGGGGCACCAACCCGGTGCATACCCAGGTCAACCTGATGACCCACGTCCAGGCCGCCCGCAAGAATCGCGGTGCCAAAGTCGTGGTCGTCGACATCTACGACAACCCGACCATGAAACAGGCCGATCTCGCCCTGCTGCTGCGGCCGGGCACCGACGGGGCGCTCGCCTGCGCGGTGATGCACGTGCTGTTTCGCGACGGCCTGGCCGACCGCGACTACATGGCCCACTACACCGACTGCCCGGAGGAGCTGGACGCCCACCTGAAGACCCGCGACCCCGCCTGGGCCGCCGCGATCACCGGCCTCACGGTCGAGGAGATCGAGCGTTTCGCCCACCTCGTCGGCGAGACGAAGAACACCTTCTTCCGCCTCGGCTACGGATTCGCCCGCAGCCGCAACGGCGCCGCCAACATGCATGCAGCGCTCTGCATCCCGGCGGTGACCGGCGCCTGGCAGCATCGCGGCGGCGGCGCCTTCCACTCGAACAGCGGCGTGTTCGGCCTCAACAAGCGGCTGATCGAGGGTCTGGATGCGGCCCGGCCCGGCACCCGGATGCTCGACCAGTCGCAGATCGGCCGGGTGCTCACCGGCGACCCGGAGGCGTTGCGCCACGGCCCGCCGGTGACCGCGATGCTGATCCAGAACACCAACCCGGTCTCGGTCGCCCCCGAGCAGGAGCTGGTGAAGCGGGGATTTGCCCGCGAGGACCTGTTCGTCTGCGTCCACGAGCAGTTCATGACCGAGACCGCCCGGATGGCCGATCTGGTCCTCCCGGCCACGATGTTCCTGGAACACGACGACCTCTATACCGGCGGCGGCCAGCAGCACATCCAGCTCGGCTTGAAGCGCATCGACCCGCCGGCCTCGTGCCGCTCGAACCACGAGGTGATCGTGAGCCTCGCCGAGCGCCTCGGCGCCGAGCATCCGGGCTTCGCCATGAGCCCGCGCGAGTTGATCGACGCCACGCTGAAGGCCTCGCGCCGCGGCAGCCTCGCCGAGTTGGAGGGAGACGGCTTCCTCGACGTGCAGCCTGCGTACGAGCGCGCCCATTTCCTCGACGGCTTCGCCTATCCCGACCGGCGCTTCCGCTTCCGGCCCGACTGGAGCAAGGTGCCGGTGGCGCAGGATGGGCCGCGCGGGCCGGCGATGCCGCCGCTCCCCGACCATTGGGAGGCACCCCTGATGGTGGCGACGGAGGCTCATCCGTTCCGCCTCGCCACCAGCCCGGCGCGCAACTTCCTCAATTCGAGCTTCACCGAGACCCCGACCTCGCTCGCCAAGGAGCGGCACCCGACGGTGATGATCCACCCGGAGGATGCCGGGCCGCTCGGGATCGGGGAGGGGGCGTGGGTGCGGCTCTCCAACGAGCGTGGCGCCGTGACGCTGCGGGCAACGCTGTTTTCGGGCCTGCGCCGTGGGGTGCTGATCGCCGAATCGATCTGGCCCAACGATGCCTACCCGGACGGGCGCGGCATCAACACCCTGACGGGAGCCGACGCGCCGGCCCCGTTCGGCGGCGCCGCCTTCCACGACAACCGGGTCGCCATCGCGGCCCTGCCGCAGTAACGCGGCCTATAATCTCCGCGGTGTGGCCCGCCCGCCCTTGTGCGGGCGGGGAGTTTCGGCGTCCAACGGTCGAGCTTGACGACAAGCAGCCCAACGGACCTCATTGCCATGCGTCTCCGCACCTTCCTTGCCGCCGGCCTCCTCGCGATCGGCGCCAGCGCGGCCCTTGCCGGCGCGTCCTCGTCGCAGTTCGAGGCCTACCAGCCCGATCCGGCCCTGCGCACCGCGCCGACATCGGAGCTCGAGGCGCGGGTGCGCCGCTCCTGCGCGGTGATCCAGGCCCGGATGCAGAACGCCGCCGAGACCAGCTTCGAGCGCCCCTGCGGCTGCTACGCGAAGACCACCCTGCGCGCGCTCGACGCCTCCGAGATCGCGGCCTACCGCACCACCGGCTACTTCAACGATTCGGCCCGCGCCAAGGCGCTCGGCGCCATCGACAGCTGCAAGCTGCAGCGGCCGGTCTGAGGGGCGAGGCTGAGTCCTCGCACACACTCCTATCCGCAACCCCATCCTGAGGTGCCGCGAAGGAGGGTTTCAGAAGTCTCTGCGCTCTCTGGAGCCCTCCTTCGAGGCTCGCTTCGTTCGCACCTCGGGATGAGGGCGCGGGTGGGAGTCGATGAAGTTCAGTCGTCTGTGCTGGAACGTCCTACAACCGCGCCCGCGCAGACCGCGGCGTCGACAGGAGCAGATGCGTCTCCGAGGTGGTCACGCCCGGCAGCAGGCGCACCCTCCGCAACAATTCGTCGAGTTCCGGCAGGCTGCCGGCGGAGACTTCCACGACGATGTCCCAGGTGCCGACCGTCGTGTGGACCGAGGTGATCGCGGCGAAGCCCTTGAGGGCGTCGATCACCTCGCCGGTCTTGCGTCCCTCGACGGCGATCAGGGTGATCGCCCGTACCGCCGCCGGCTGGCTATCGGCCCGCAGCACCACCGTATAGCCGATGATCTCGCCGTCGCGCTCGAGCCGGTCGAGCCGCGCCCGCACCGTGGCCCGCGACACCTTGAGGATGGCGGCCAACTCCGAGACCGGGCGCCGGCAATCGTGCCGCAGCAGGGTGATCAGGTTCTGGTCGAGGGCGTCCATTCCGACACTCTGCGCATTGTCACCTGCCAGATTGCGCAATCCGACTGAAAAATCGACCGGCTTCCCGTATTCGAAGTGACGCATCCGCTTGCTACCGTCGTGCTGATCGATGCGATCGGTGGGGCGCAAGCGTGGTCGGCAGACATCCTGAACGATGCGTCCTGGTGGGCGCGCCGGTGCAATCGGGCACCAACCGCCTCGGCTGCGACATGGGGCCGAGCGCCTACCGGGCGGCAGGCCTGCCGCAAGCGATCCGCGATCTCGGCATCCCGGTCGAGGATGCGGGCACCGTCGCGCCCGCGCCCTTCGCAGGCCCGGCCCATCCAAATCCGGCGATCCACCACCTCGCCGAGACGGCGGGCTGGACGCGGGCGCTCACCGAGGCCGCCTTCCGGCACAGCGCCGAGGCGCGGCCGATCTTCCTCGGCGGCGACCACAGCCTCTCGGCCGGCACCGTGGCGGGCATGTCCTTACGGGCGCGGGCGGAGGGGCGGCCGCTCTTCGTGCTCTGGCTCGACGCCCATGCCGACCTCCACACCCTCGACACCACGGCGAGCGGCAACCTGCACGGCGTGCCGCTCGCCTATCTCACCGGGCGGCCGGGCTTCGAGGGCTATTTCCCGCCCCTGGAAGCGGCGCTCGATCCGGCGCGGATCTGCATGATCGGCCTGCGCAGCGTCGATCCGGCGGAGCGCGCGGTCCTGCGCGACAGCGGCACGCGGGTGCACGACATGCGCGACATCGACGAGACCGGCATCGCCGCCCCCTTGCGCAACTTCCTGCACGAGGTCGCGGGCGCCGACGGCCTGCTCCATGTCAGCCTCGACGTCGACTTCCTCGATCCCGGCATCGCGCCCGGCGTCGGCACCACGGTGCCGGGCGGGGCCACCTTCCGGGAAGCGCACCTGATCATGGAGCTGCTGCACGATTCCGGCCTGGTGCGCAGCCTCGACCTCGTGGAACTCAACCCCTTCCTCGACGAGCGCGGCCGCACCGCCCTGCTGATGACCGATCTCGCCGCCAGCCTGCTCGGCCGCCGCATCCTCGACCGACCGACCCGGAGCTTCTAGGACAACTTGATTTGGAGCAAGTTCCGGCGAAGTGGATACCGTTTCGTCGCAGAAAATTCGACAAAATCAATGATCAATAACACATCAATATTGTAGTACGATTGCGCAACTCCCTAGTAAATCGATGCAAGCCAGCCTATATTTTGCTTTTTCACCAATTCCTTTCGCAAGATCGACCACCACTTTCGCGGGATTTGCTCAGATGACGGCCCTCAACATCGTCCCATTCGTCAGCGTCGACAAAATGATGCGCCTCGTCCACGCGGTCGGGATCGAAGCAATGCTGGTCCGCCTCGCCGCGGCCGTCGCGGAGGACTTCTCCCGCTGGGAGGCCTTTCACAAGACGCCCCGGATCGCTGCCCACAGTTCTGACGGCGTCATCGAGCTGATGCCAACCAGCGACGGGCAGACCTACGGCTTCAAATACGTCAACGGCCACCCGAAGAACGCCGCCGGCGGGCGCCAGACCGTCACCGCCTTCGGGGTGCTGGCCGATGTCGGCAACGGCTACCCGGTGCTGATCACCGAGATGACCCTGCTGACGGCCCTGCGCACCGCCGCCACCTCGGCGCTCGCCGCGCGAGCCCTCGCGCGGCCGGGGTCGCGCACCATGGCGCTGATCGGCAACGGCGCCCAGGCCGAGTTCCAGGCCCTGGCCTTCCGGGCGCTCCTCGGGGTCGATGTCTTACGCCTCTACGACATCGACCCGGCGGCGACCGCGAAGTGCCTGCGCAACCTCGCAAGCCTCGGCTTCGACCTCACGGCCTGCGGCAGCACCGAGGAGGCGGTTCGCGGCGCCGACATCGTCACCACGGTAACGGCGGACAAGCGCAACGCCGTGATCCTCGGCGACAACCTGGTCGGGGAGGGGATGCACATCAACGCCGTCGGCGGCGACTGCCCGGGCAAGACCGAGCTGGCGCCGGAGGTGCTCGCCCGCGCCGCCCTCTTCGTCGAGTACGAGCCGCAGACCCGCATCGAGGGCGAGATCCAGCAACTGGCCCCCGATCATCCGGTCACCGAGTTGTGGCGGGTCCTCGCCGGGCTGACGCCCGGGCGGAACAATGCGCGCCAGGTCACGGTGTTCGACTCGGTCGGCTTCGCGATCGAGGATTTTTCGGCCTTGCGCACCGTGCGCGATCTTCTGGCCGAGCATCCCTACTACGAGGAGCTCGACCTCCTCGCCGATCCGGACGACCCGCGCGACCTGTTCGGCATGCTGCTGCGGGCGGCCCCACCGCGCCTCGTCGCCTGAGCCACCGCCACAGGCCGCACCGCGCCGCGGATCCGGCAAGAGAGCCGGCAACCCCGCAGATCCGCCAGGCCCGCCGATCTGTGCCGCCCATCCCTCGACTTGATCTGTATTGCCAGCGCGGCGCGCCGCGCAGTCCGGTCCCCACGCCGTCGCGCCTTCCGACGCTCGCCGTCGTGGAAATCTCCAGTCCCCGCCGGGGCGGGCGGAGTCTTGGGAGGAGTCTTGGCAAGGGCAAGATTATCCCCGAACTCGGATTGCTCGGCCGGAACACTCTCCCGGAGCATCGCCCCGCGACAGGAACGTTCTACCGACCTGGCGAGCGGCCCATCGCCGGCTCGCTATGCACAGCCCTTCCCCAGCGAAATTACGTACGCAATCTCTCGAGTCGCTGCGTAAGATCTTGTTGCTGATCCGTTTTCGGGAATCGCTTTGGTTAACAGCAGGCTAAGTGTTCGACTGTCCGTCTCGACACGTTTTGAAACATCTGGCATCCCAAGACTGCGAACGGGACGCGAGACCGGTCCCGGACTTGAGGACAGCCCCGATGAAGACCCTCGACCTGAAGACCCTCGGCACCGTCGCTGGCGGCACCCTCTGCGCGCCCGTCTGCTGCCCCCCGGCCTGCCCGCCGCCCGCCTGCCCCCCGGCCCCCACCTGCGGCAGCGCCAAGTCCAAGAAGTGCTGATCGCCTCAGCGATAGACTGATCTCGACGATACGAAGACCGACAGGAAAGACCACCATGAAGAAGCTCGACCTCGCCACCCTCGGCACCGTCGCCGGCGGCACGATCTGCGCCCCCGTCTGCTGCCCCCCGGCCTGCCCGCCGCCCCCGTGCCCCCCGGCTCCGACCTGCGGCAGCGCCAAGTCCAAGAAGTGCTGATCGCACCGGCGGCAGCCTGATCTCGACGACGACAAAAGACTGACAGGAGAGACGATCATGAAGAAGCTCGACCTCAAGACCCTCGGCACCGTGGCTGGCGGCACCCTCTGCGGCGGCATCTCCATCGGCGTGTCGGTCGGCGCCTGCGCCCCGGCCTGCCCCCCGGCCCCGACCTGCGGCAGCAGCAAGTCCAAGAAGTGCTGATCGCCCAAGCGGCAGCCTGACCTCACCGACACTTCGCATCAGACAGGAGAGACACCATGAAGAAGCTCGACCTCGCCACCCTCGGCACCGTCGCCGGCGGCACGATCTGCGCCCCCGTCTGCTGCCCCCCGGCCTGCCCGCCGCCCCCGTGCCCCCCGGCCCCGACCTGCGGCAGCGCCAAGTCCAAGAAGTGCTGATCGGCTGACAGGGGAATCGTGCGGGGCCATGCCCCGACGGACAGAGTTCCGAGGACGACAGTTCCGATGAGCAACGCCCCGCACATCCCCTGGACCTATGCCCGCATCGCGAGCCTGCCGCTCGCCTGGCGCCGGCGCGCCCTGCGCGCCCTGGTCGCCGGCCGCCGCCTCCTTGACCGGAACAAGGGCGACGGCTTCGCCGCGACCTTCGAGAGCGTCCTCCGCCTGCCGCGCCGCGAGGCCCTGCGCCTGTCGCGCGAGGCCGTCCACCACGACGCCGCCACCGAGATCGAGTGGTGCGCCATGCACAAGCGCCCGGTCGCGGCCATCCGGCGCGACATCGACCGGGTGAACGTCACCGATCCGGCGGCGATGGCGCGCGTCGCCGCCACCGGCCGGCCGGTGATCCTGGCCCCCCTCCACATGGGCGCCTACGTGGTCGGCCTCGCCGCCCTGATGCTGCGTTACTTCCCCGGCCGGCCGATGCTGGTCCTGCGCCAGCGCGACGACATGGCGATGGAGACGGAGGTCATCGAGCGCCTGCGCGAGGTCGATGTCGACGTGCGCTTCCTGAATGTCGGCAACCGGTCCGACTTCCTCTCCGCGGTGCGCTTCGCCCAGAAGGGTGCGGTGATCGTGGTGTTCTGCGACCTCGATCCGTCCTACGGCGCGCCGGCCGAAATGCCGATGTTCGGGCTGCCCTTCCGCTTCGCCTTCGGCACCGACACGTTGGCCCGGCTCACCGGCGCCACCGTGGTGCCGGTCGCCACCACCATGGACGATACCGGCGACACGGTCCGCCTCGGCCAGCCCTTCGAGGTGCGGGGGAACGCGCCCGAGGAGCGCGAGCAGGTCGCCGGCATCATGCGTAGGCATATCCAGGCCGCCATCGCGGCGAGACCCGAGCAGTGGCACCTGTGGCCGATGCTCGCCGATTATTTACCCTCCTCTGCCAGGGTGCAGGACAACTCTCCGGCAGGCGGGGAGGCGCCGCAGACCCTCGCGGCGTAAGGTCTCCCGAGCGGACGGTCGATGAGCGAACCCGCGGCGCCTCCCTCCGCGGAGGCCAGTTTCCAGCGTCGGCGGCTCACCGGCACCGTCCACCTCCAGCACGACCGCGGCAGCGTCTGGATGGCGTGGTTCTTCGGCGCCATCATCGTGGTGATCGTCGCCGGCCTGTTTCTCGGCCGCCTCGCCCGTTCCGAATCGGTGCGCGGCTACGTCTCGGCGGCCTCGGGCCTCACCCGCCTCGACGCCCAGGCCGCCGGCATCGTGCGGGACATCGCCGTCAAGCAGGGTGACACCGTCAAGCGCGGCCAGCGCCTGATGCAGATCCAGCTGCGCGAGCAGACGACCGGCGGCGTCTCGACCGTCGGGGCGACGCTCCGCAGCCTGCAGGAGCGGCGCACCGGGCTTGCCGCCGAGGAGGCGCGCCTCTCGGTCTATCTCGAGTCGACCCGCGGCGACCGCAGCGAGACCGAGCGCAACGTGACGGCGGTCTTGCGCGCCCTCGACGAGCAGGAGCGCACCCTCAAGGAGGGATTGGCCCAGCAGGAGGAGATGGTCTCCCGCGTCGAGGCCTACCTGCGCCAAGGCTACGCCACCCGCGAGACCCTCAACGGCCAGCGCCGCGCCGCCCTCGACTATGCCCGCCAGATCGCCGAGTTGCGCGCCCGCCGGGCCGAGCTGCGGCAGAGCACATCCGAGCGCCTGCGGGCGCAGCGCACCGGCGACACCGAGAAGGCGGCCCAGCTCGCCACCACCCGCAACGAGTTGAGCGCCATCGAGGCGCAGATCACCGCGCTCGGCGCCCAGTCGCGCATCGACGTGGTGGCGCCCACCGACGGCCAGGTCGCCGGCCTCTACGTCCAGCCCGGCGATTCGGTGACCGCCGACCAGGTCGTGGCGATCCTCGGCGATACCAGGGCCGATCCGCTGGTGGTGCTGGAGGTGCCGGCCCGCGCCATCGGGCTCGCCAAGGTCGGCCAGGAGGTGGTGCTGAAATACGACGCCTTCCCGTTCAAGACCTTCGGCATCGCCAAGGGGACGATCACGGTGATCTCCGGCACGCCCTTGCGCAACCCGATGCTGGCCTCGGCCGATGACGGCACCGGCGATGCGGCGGGCGCGGCGGCTTCGCGGCAATCCGTCTACCGGGTCGAGGTGCGGCCCGATTCGCGCACCATGCGCGCCTACGGGGTCGACGAGCCGATCCGCATCGGCTCGACGCTCTCGGCCGACATCGTGGTCGAGCGCCGCCGCCTGATCGACTGGATGCTCGATCCGATCCGGGCGATGCGCGGAAGAGGATGATCCGATGACCGACTGGCTCAAGCGTGCGCTCGCGCCCAAGCGCCGGGTGCGCTCGATCCTCCAGAACGAGGCCAACGAGTGCGGGTTGGCCGCGCTCGCGATGGTGGCGAACTACCACCGCCACGACATCGACCTCGCTTATCTACGGGCTCTGTTCCCGCTCTCGCGCAACGGCATGACCCTCGCGAGCATCGTGCAGCTCGCCGACAGCCTCGACCTGGACGCCAGCGGCTACGCCCTCGACGGCGTGACCGAGCTGGAGCAGGTGGCCTTGCCGGCGATCCTGCACTGGCGCGGCAACCACTTCGTGGTGCTGGAGAAGATTTCTCGCGGGAAGTATCACATCCAGGACCCCGAATTCGGCCTGCGCATCTACGAGCGGGCCGACATGGAGCGGCTGTTCGGCGGCGTCGTGCTCGAATTCGCCCCCCGGATGGATTTCCGCGCGATCAAGGTCGGCGACCGGCTCAAGCTGTTCGACATCCTGCGCAGCGCCCGGGGCCTCAGCGGCACGGTGTGGCAGATCACGCTGGTCTCGGTGGCGATCTCGCTGCTCGGCCTCACCACCCCGGTGCTGCTCCAGATCGCGCTCGACGTGGTGATCCCGCAGGTCGATCTCGACCTGATGCAGATGCTGGCCGCCGGCCTCGTCCTGATGATGCTGTTCGAGGCGTTCGGGCAGTGGCTGCGCGGCTACATCGCCTTGCGCGCCTCGACGTTGCTCCAGCTCCAGTTCACCCGCAACGTCGTCGGCCACGCGCTGCGCCTGCCCTTGAGCTATTTCGAGTTGCGCCATCCGGGCGATTTCGTCACCCGCATCCAGTCGATCGATACGATCCGCAACTTCATGGTCGGCGGCCTGGTCACGTCGTTTGCCGATATCGGCACGTCGTTCCTGCTCGTCGGGCTGATGTACTATTACTCGCCCGCCATGGCGTCGATCGTGCTCGCGACCCTCGCCGCCGTGCTGGCGATGCGCTTCGTCACCTTCCCGACCCTCAACCGCGCCACCGCCGGCTCGCTCGAGGCGCGCTCGCAGGAGCAGGCGAGCCTGATCGACGGGTTGCAGCGCATCGGCAGCCTGAAGGCGCATAACAGCACCGAACTGTTCGCCATGAACTGGTTCGAGAGCTTCGCGCGCTTCGCCAATCTCGATTTCCGGGCGAAGAAGGCCGGGCTCGACGCCGAGTTCCTGATGCATGTCGTGATCGCGATCAGCACCGTGGCGACGCTCTATCTCGGCATCACCGGCGTCATCAAGAACACGCTGACGATCGGCACGCTCTACGCCTTCATCGCGCTGCGCACCGACTTCTTCGACCGCGTCAACCACCTGACGACCAGCCTACTCCAGCTCGCCGCCCTCAAGGTCCATGTCGCCCGCCTCGACGATGTGATCGGCCAGGCGCCGGAGGAGGGCCTGCACGAGGCGACCTTCCACCGGGCGATCCGCAAGGAGGTGAAGGTCGAGAACGTGACCATCCGCTTCGGCCGCGGCGACGAGCCGATCCTGACCGGGGCCTCGCTGACCATCGATGTCGGCCGCTGCGAGACCATCGCAATCGTCGGCGCCTCCGGATCCGGCAAGTCGTCCTTGATGCGGATTCTCGCCAGCCTCACCGAGCCCGCCGCCGGCTCGGTCACCATCGACGGCGCGCCGATCGGCCAGTTCGGCAAGCGCGAGTACCGGGCCAATCTCGGCGTCGTCTTCGCCGATGACGGGCTGTTTGCCGGCACGGTCGCCGACAACCTGTCGCTGTTCGATCCCGCCGTGTCGCATGCCGAGATGGAGGCCGCCCTGACCCGGGTGGCGTTGCGCGAGGAGATCGAGCGGCTGCCGCAGGGCTACGCCACCCACGTCTCGGAGGAGGGCAGCGTGCTCTCCACCGGCCAGCGCCGCCGCCTGCTCCTGGCGCGGGCCATCTGCCGCCGGCCGCGGCTGATGCTCCTCGACGAGGTGACGGCGAATCTCGATCCGGCGACGGAAGTGGCCCTGGTGGAGAGCCTGAAGGGCGTGAAGGCCGCCAAGGTCTTCATCACCCACAGCGAGCGCCTGCTCGACCAAGTCGACCGGGTCTTCCGGATCGAGAACGGCCGGCTCACGGAGGATCCGCAGCCGCCAGAGAAGCCGGGGGCGCCAGTGCCGGAGGCGGCGTGAGGGGGTCTCTCCGGGGGCCCGCGCTGCGTGAGCGACGCCATGCCGACATGCTCGGAAGGCGGCCGACAATGGATCGTTCCGCGCCGCCCGCAACCCCCGGCACCGACCGGCGGTTGGTTGACCGGCACGTCACACGGGATCCGTCACGGCCGGTCGATGGCGAAGGATGAGGGCCCGGCCGACCAGCGTCACGGTCAACGTGACCGAGAAGGTCACGAGCCAAGCCTCCCCCGCATTTCTGAGCGGCAGGGTGCGCACGACGAGTTCGGTCGCCGCCGCGGCCAGCAGCCCGACATAGGACCATGAGATCCAGTAATAGTGTTTCTCGCGCCAGCCAGGGCTCCGAGGTGAACGCAGTACCGGCCACATGCCTGCGGCGATGCAGGCAAGGCTTATGAGCGCCCCGGCATGCAGAATATTGAACGCGCCTGTGAACTGGACGACGAGCAGGGCCGCGCAATCCGCGATCAGCATGGCACAAACGAACGCGTACCCGACGGCCCGATGCCGGCTGCCACGCTTGGGAGCCAGGAACTGGATCAGGCCGAGCACGATCCCGGCCGCAGCCAGAACGGCATGAATGGTTCCCGGCATGGTGAGGCTGGCCATGTCATCGACTCCTTCCCTCGAATTGTGCTGTTGTCGCGCGCAATGCCCCGGCCGGCCCTGGGCCCAGATCCGGGTTCGGGCGTGGTTCACGTCCTCGACCGTCGGGCGAGGTGGAGCAGACGAACGGAGATCAGGGGGCCGCCACGAGCCGCGTCGGCTCGAGCGTGCGGCGACCGTCCCTTCCGATGCCGGACCGGCAAGGTCAGCCGATATCGCTTCCGTCGAGGATGGCGCGCAGGGCCGCGACGTGGGCGAGGTAGGCCGCACGGCCCGCCTTCGTCACGGCGATCCGCGTGCGTGGACGCTTCCCCTCGAAATCCTTGGTCACCGCGACGTAGCCCGCGCCTTCGAGCGTGGCGATGTGGGCACCGAGGTTGCCATCCGTCAGGCCGAGCAGGGCACGCAGGCGCTTGAACTCCAGCAGGCTCCCCTCGGGACTCGCGGCAAGCGCTGCCATGATCCGCAGTCGTGCCGGCGCATGAATGATCGCGTCGAGGTCGCCGGGCATCCGTCCAGGCATCAGGTTGGGTCACGCCGCGCCAGCAGGAGGCCGGCTGCGATCAGGCCGCCGCCGCCGAGCAGGCCGGCATAAAGCAGGAACTCCATGGGCGGTATCGCGAAACCGGCCAGGAATAGGATCGTCAAGGCGCCGCCGAGGATCGCCAGTACCGGTCCACGCCAGAGGCCGGCAATGAGGTAGGCGAAGCCGGTGACGGTGCCTGCGTAGATGCCGAGGGCATTCGGGTGTCCCGAGAGCAGGACGGAAGCCCAGAGCGTCGCATAGGCGCTCATGAGCACCGCCGACACGCTGTAGCGGAGTTCGGGCCCGGAGCGGCGTTCCCGGCCGCTGCGGCGGCGTACGAGAACGAGACCAAGCGTCATGGCCCAGCCCAGAGCCGTCACGGTCCACCAGATGGTGCTCGCGCGGCCCGGCACGAGAAACGTGCCGACGAACCCCGCCATCCAGGCGACACCCCAGAGGATGAGGTACGGGCTGGCCTGACCGTAGAAGAGAGCGGCAAGCAGGCGGCGCTCGCCATCTTCCGCGGCGGCGAGGGCGAGACGCGCGTCGTCACGCCTGTGGACCGGGTTCGGAGTCGTCATCGCGGATCCCTACTCACAGATAACTCTGTATTACAGAGAATTCTGCAAATCAAGAACCCTGGCGCGCAGCATGACGATCGTCGATCGCTCCGCAACTCGTGGCGAGGTCGCGGGCGGGACTGAGACGGCGGCCGCGCCCAGCGCACCCGAAGAACCTGCCACGGGATCGCGAGCCTTACCGAGCATCTCCCTCCGCCCGCGACACCCGCAGCACCGGCGGCGCCAGCACCTTCGCCGCTGCGCTCCCGCGCAGCACCGGCGTCACCTCGGGCGAAGCTGCCGCGAGCGAACGGCGCAGGACCGACGGCGGCGGGGGAGCGACCGACTCGAACCGCCGAGAGGGAGGCCCGCCGGGCGCGGCGTCGAGCTGGGCCGCGGCCGCCGCCAGTTGCAGCGCCTGCCCGTCGCGCTCGTTCAGGACGATCTCCGCCGCCACCTCGGCATTGGCGAGTTCGCCGCGGATGTTCAACTCGTCGAGGACGGTGCGAAACCCCGCCGCCCGCTCGATCCCGAAACCTCGCATCGTCTCGCGCAGCTCGCGGATGCGGGCGACCAGCTGGGTGTATTGCTCGGCGGTGGCCTGGCGGCGCGCGAAGGCGATGCGGGCCGAGGTGAGGGTGGCGAGTTCCTTGTCCTGCGCCTCGTAGCTGCGCTGGCGCGCCAGGGCCGAGGCCTCGCCGATCCGCGGCAGGCTGCCCGGCGTGTAGATCGGCACGGTCGCGACCACCCGGGTGGTGGTATCGGTGATCCGGTCGAGGACCGGGCTGTAGCCGATCTGCGCGATCTTCGAGAATTGCAGGTTGACCTTCGGCAGCAGGTCCGCGACCGCGGCCTTGGCCTGGTAGCCCGCGGCCTCCGCCTCAAGCTGGGACGCGGCGATGTCGGGATTGGCCGTCCGCACCAGTTCGGCATAGGCGTCGGCATGGCGCGGCAGCCGGTCGGGCAGGCGCGGCGGCGGCATCCGCTCCGGCGCCATCCGGGTCAGCCGGGTGAAGTCGAGCCTGGACGCGGTGAGGTCGGCCTGGGCGCGGATCCGCAGGGCCTCGGCCTCCTGAACGCGGGAGCGGGCCAAGGCCACGTCGGTGCGGGTGGCGTCGTTGAGCTCGAACTGCTTGTCGGTGAAGGCGGCGATGCGCTGGATCGCGACGAGTTGCGCGTCGCGGGCGGCGAGGATCCGGGTGTCGCGCAACACCGCGATATAGGCGATGGCGGTATCGAGCAGCACCTGCTGGCGCCGGCCGATCAGCAGCAGCCGGCCCGATTCGGCCAGCGTCTTCGCCGTCTGGTAGCCGTTCCAGCGCTGGAACCCGTCGAAGACCGGCAGGTTCGCGGTGAGCCCGACCACGGTCGGCGCCCGCCGCGGCGTCGCGTCGAGCCCGACCGTCGGAGGTGCGGCTTCCGGCGAATAGGTGATGCGGCTCCGCAGCGGCCGGTCGGCCGTGAAGGCGACGGTGGGCATGAAGGCGTCGATGGCGCCGCGCAGGCGCTCCTCGGCGCCGTCCTGGCGCGCGCGCTCGGCCCGCAGCACGAAGCTCGAGTCGAGCGCGGCGGCGGAGGCCTCCTCGAGGCTCTGCGCCCGGGCCGCGCCGGCGGGGATCGCCAGGATCGCCAGGACGCAGCCCAGCCTCTCCAACGTCGCGCGCCGCACCGGCATCTGATCTCCGAAGGGTAGGGGAGCGCCGGGCGCCTTCCTGGCGAGGACGCCGCGAACGGTCGCTCTCTTCTTCGCGCAACAGGGTGAACGAAGCCTTACCTACGGACGCGAAGCCTCACGGGGCTCGACTGCACAGGACAACGTGACCGGATGGGTGATGATGAGCGGCCGTCAATCTGATCATATCCACGTCATACCGCATACCTCCCGCGTTGCTCGGTCGATGAAGATTACAAAGATCTGTGGCCGCGGCCGGTCGATATTCGACCAGTCCGGCATGGTCCGCAGTCGCGATGCGTCATCCGGAGGCCGCGACGCTGTTTTGGGGAAAGGAAGATGCGCAGGTCCCCTGCTCTTCCCGCGGGCGGGGAGGGGGTCTCGATGGGTGAGGCTCCTCCGGAAACTCCCCCTCATCCTCGCGGCGAACCTGCATTTCGCCGCACGGGCTCGCTGCCCCCCTGGACGGGGGATCAGCCCTCTCCCCGCCCACGGGGAGAGGAGAAAATCCCGCGCCATTCCTTTTCCCCGACAGCCCTGTGGCGGAGAGAGGCGCCTCGGCGGCATCCGGCTCTCAGACGGTTTCCGATCGATCGCTTCGCGATGCGGAAACCGGCTTCGCTCAGGCGCCGCGCGGGCTGGTGATACGGCTTCCGGAAGGAATCTTCCGGAAGCCGTATCACCCCCGCGCCGGCACACCACCGAGCGGGCCGACGGCGATCGAGCGCAGCAGGGTCGCCCGAGCGGTACGCAGATGCACCCGGCAGGTCTGGTCGATCTGGCGCAGGTCGCGGGAGCGCAGGGCGGCGATGTAGTCCAGGTGCTCGCCCAGGGCGACGCGGTGGCGCTCCTTCTCGTCCGATTTGTCCCACTGGTAATGGTAGTGGAAGATGATCGAGATCACGTCGTAGAAATCGCGGATGAAACGGTTGCGCGAGGCGTCGAGGATCAGCCGGTGCAACCGCTCGTCGAGGCGCGAGAAGTCGCGATGGCGCGCATCGATCTCGGCGAGCAGCGCGTGATGCTCGCGCTCGATCGCGGCGAGCTCGGCCCAGGCCGGTGAATCCGGCGCCAGCTCGACGAAGCGGCGGGCCGAGCGCAGCTCGAACATCTCGCGGATCTCGTAGATCTCGGCGGCGAAGTCCGGTGTCACCCCGGCGAAGATCCAGCCGCTGTTCTCGCGCCGCTTCAGGAGCCCGAACTGGCTGAACCGGGTCAGGTATTCCCGCACCGCCGTGGTCGAGACGCCGAACAGCCGAGCCAGTTCCGCGGTGTTGACCACCTGGCCCGGACGGCAATCGCCCTGGAGCACCCATTGCATGAACTTGCGCTCGACGGCCTCGGCCACCGTCTCGGTCTCGACGCCCGGGAAGTAATCATCCGGCACCGGGTGGCGAAGGAGGTGGCGCCGGGTCCCGTCCATCCCGACGATGCCGGCCGCGGACAGGCCCGCCAGCACGCCCCGCACGGTGGTGCGGCTGACCTCCAGCGCCTCGGCCAGCTCGGCCTCCGAGGCGCACCACGGCCCGAGCGGCCGCGCCGCCAGCACGGACAAGCATTGGTTGGTGGCCCGCTTATGGACCGTGTTCGCCCGCATCCCGCCCTCCGGAAGAAAGCGATTCCAGCACGCCGGCTGCGACCCGTCCATCCGCCTTGGTTCGGTTTTTCGCACATAAAAAACCGTTTGACAGGCGGGATGGGGCAGTTCTTTATGCATGATAATACATAAGACCCACCCGGTGAGGACACGCCCTTGACCCCGATCGGCAGCATCTCCGCCTACGCGGCGCGTCGCGCATGAGCGCCGTCCCGACATCCCGAAGGGTCGTCCAGTTCGGCACCAGCCGCTTCCTTCAGGCCCATGCCGACCTGTTCATCCACGAGGCGCGCGAGGCCGGCCAGGCGGTCGGCCCTGTCGCGGTGGTGCAGACCTCAGGCAGCGCTGCCCGCGCCGGGCGCGTCGCCGCCTTCGGGGCGCCGGGCGGCTACCCGGTCATCATCCGCGGCATCGCGGACGGCGTTCCGGTCGAGCGGCAGGTCACCGTCACCAGCATCGATCGCGGGCTCTCGGCGACGACGGACTGGGACGCCGTGACGGCCCTGTTCGTCGAGGAGGCCGAGATCGTGCTGTCGAATACCGGCGATACCGGCTACGCGATCGACCCGGCCGATCGCGGTCCGGGCCTGATCGCGGCGCATCCGCCGGTCTCGTTCCCGGGCAAGCTCACCCAACTCCTGTATCGCCGCTGGCAGGCGGGCGGGCGGGCGCTCACGGTGCTGCCCTGCGAACTCATCAACCGCAACGGCCGGGTGCTCCAGGGCCTCGTCCTCGACCTCGCCCGCGAGGCAGGCCTACCGGAGGCGTTCTCCGCGTGGCTGCGCGAGAGCACGATCTTCACCGATACCCTCGTCGACCGCATCGTCTCGGAGCCGATCGAGCCCGTCGGCGCCGTGGCCGAGCCCTACGCCCTGTGGGCGATCGAGCGCCGGCCCGGCCTCGTGGTCCCTTGCGAGCATCCCTGCATCGTGGTCGCCGACGACCTCGAACCCTACGAGCGGCTCAAGCTCCACATCCTCAATCTCGGCCACACGTTCCTGGCCGAGATCTGGCAGCGCGAGGGCCGGCCTGCCGCCGAGACCGTGCGCGAGATCCTGGCCGAACCGGCGATCCGGGCCCGGCTCGACGCGCTCTATCGCGACGAGGTCGTGCCGGGCTTCTCCGCCCGCGGGATGGGGCCGCAAGCGAACGACTACGTCGCCGCCACCCTCGACCGGTTCCTGAATCCGTATCTCAACCACCGCATCGCCGACATCGCCCAGAACCACGTCCAGAAGATCGAGCGGCGGGTCGACGCCTTCCTGGCCTGGGTCGAGGAGGCGGGGACCAGCCTGCCCGCTCCGGTCCTGCGGGCGCTCGCCGCCGCCTATCCGACGCCGGGCGCGGCATGACCTACCAGTTCGACTTCGCGTCCCTGCTGCCGTACTGGCGCGACTTCGCCGCCGGCGTCTGGCTGACGCTCCAGCTGTCGGGCGTGGCGACGGTTCTGGGTTTCATCGGCGGCGCGCTCTGCGCCATCGCCCGGGCCGACGGGCCGCCCTGGCTCCAGCGGGTCGTCGGCGCCTATGTCGAGGTGATCCGCAACACGCCGCTGCTCGTCCAGATCTTCCTGGTCTATTTCGGCATCGCGGTGCTGGGCCTGCGGGTCGACGCCACCATCGCGGCGGTGCTGGCTCTCGTCGTCAACGTGGTGGCCTATACCTGCGAGATCATGCGCGCCGGGATCGAGAGCATTCATAAGGCGCAGGTCGAGGCCGGCGAGTGCCTGGGGCTCAACCGCCGCCAGATCTACTGGCACGTGGTCTTACGCCCGGCGATCGAGCGGGTCTACCCGGCCCTCGTCAGCCAGTACGTGCTCTTGATGCTCGCATCCTCGATCTGCTCGCAGATCTCGGCCGAGGAGCTGACGGCGGTGGCCAACCGCATCCAGTCCGACACCTTCCGCAGCTTCGAGACCTACATCGTCGTCGGCCTCGTCTACCTCGCCCTGTCCTTCGTGGTGCGCGGAGCCTTCTGGGGCTTCGGGCAACTCGTCTTCACCCGCCGGCGCAAGCTCGGCACGGCGCTCTAGCGGGGAGGGGATCGATGCCCACTTTCGGACCCCAGCACCTCTGGTTCCTGCTCCAGGCCGCCGGCTGGACGCTGGCGCTCTCCGCCATCGCCTTCCTCGGCGGCGGCCTCCTCGGATTCGGCGTGGCACTCGCGCGCATCTCCCGCAACCGCGTCCTGCGCGGCCTGGCCACGGCCTACGTGCAGGTGGTGCAGGGCACGCCGCTCCTGATCCTGCTGTTCATGATCTATTTCGGCCTTGCCATCGCGGGCTTCGACCAGCTGCCGGCGCTGATCGCGGCGGGCGCCGGGCTCACCATCTACGCCTCGGGCTTCCTCGGCGAGATCTGGCGCGGCTGCATCGAGGCGGTGCCGAAGACCCAGTGGGAGGCCGCCGAGTGCCTGGCCCTGTCGCGCTGGCAGCGCCTGACCCGGGTGGTGCTGCCGCAGGCGATGCGGCTCGCCACCGCTCCGACGGTGGGCTTCTTGGTCCAGATCGTCAAGAACACCTCGCTCGCCTCGGTCGTCGGCTTCGTGGAATTGTCGCAGGCCGGCAAGCTCATCAACAACTCGATCTTCCAGCCCTTCATCATCTTCGTGACCGTGGCGCTGTTCTACTTCGCCATCTGCTATCCGCTGTCGGCCTGGAGCCGCGGGCTGGAGAGGAGGCTCAATGTCGGCCGTCGTTAAGCTTGCCAACGTCCACAAGAGCTTCGGCCCGCTGAAAGTCTTGGACGGCGTCTCGTTCGAGGTCGGCCGCGGCGAGGTGGTGGCGCTGATCGGCCAGTCCGGTTCCGGCAAGTCGACGGCGCTCCGCTGCATCAACGCGCTCGAGACGATCGAGGAGGGGGCGATCGAGGTTTGCGGTCACGCGATCCATTCGCCCAACCTCGACAAGCGGGCGCTGCGGCTCTCGGTCGGCATCGTCTTCCAGAGCTACAACCTCTTCCCGCACCTGACGGCCCTTCAGAACATCATGCTGGCGCCGACCTGCGTGAAGGGCCTCAAGCGGGCCGAGGCCCGCGACCTGGCGATGGCGTGCCTGACCCGGGTCGGCTTGGCCGAGAAGGCCGAGCACTATCCCGAGCAATTGTCGGGCGGGCAGCAGCAGCGGGTCGCCATCGCCCGGTCGCTCGCCATGCAGCCGCAGGTGATGCTGTTCGACGAGGTCACCTCCGCCCTCGACCCGCAGCTGACCTCGGAAGTGCTGAAGGTCATGGAGGATCTCGCCCGCGGCGGCATGACCATGATCCTGGTCACCCACGAGATGGGCTTTGCCCGGCGCGTCGCCGGCACCGTCATCTACATGCGCCAGGGCCGGGTCTGGGAGACCCTGGCCGGCCGCGACCTCGACGACCCACGCACGCCCGAATTGCGCGACTTCGTCGGCAGCGGGCTGTGATCAAGAAGGAGTTTTGGGGATGAAGCGCAGGACCTTCCTGGCCGGCGGCCTCGCGGCCGCGTCCACCCTGGCGATGCCGGCGCTCGCCGACACGCTCGACACGATCAGGAGCCGCAGGAAGCTGCTCGTCGCCCTCGATCTCGGCTCGCCGCCCTTCGGCATGACCGATGCCGCGATGCAGCCGACCGGCTCCGACGTCGAGACCGCCCGGCTGCTCGCCGCCGACTGGGAGTTGCCGCTGGAGATCGTGCAGGTCACGAGCCCGAACCGGGTGCCGTTCCTGCTCACCGGCAAGGCCGACATGGTCATCGCCTCGTTCAGCGTGAACGAGGAGCGCCAGAAGGTGATCGACTTCTCGGACCCCTACGGGGTGATCCAGGCGGTGATCGCCGGCCCGAAGGACCGCGAGGTCAAGGATTACGCGGCCGTCGTCGGCAAGCGCCTCGGCACCACCCGCGGCAGCACCAACGACAAGGAGGCGACCAATCGCGCCCAGGGCGCCCAGATGGTGCGCTACGACGACGACGCCACGCTCATCACCGCGATGGTCTCGGGCCAGGTCGACATGGTGGCGACCTCGCCGCAGGTCATGAACACCGCCAATGCACGCAAGCCCCCGGCGCCGTTCGAGACCAAGATCGTGATGCGGACGTTCCCCTACGCGATCGGCATCCGCAAGGGCGAGGGCAAGCTCCAGACGGCGCTGAACGAGTGGGTGCACAAGAACCTGCGCAACGGCAAGCTCAACACGATCTACAAGACGTACTACGGCAGCGACCTGCCGCCCGAGATGCTGGCGTAGTCGAGAGGGCACTTCCACTCCCCAGGCGATCCCGGGCTTGCCCGGTATCGCGGCAAGTTGTGGGGAGGGGTTAGGGGTGGGGGTGGTGCAGAAGGCACCGCTGAGCCTTATCCGGCACCACCCCCACCCCCTCACCCCTCCCCACAAGGGGGAGGGGAGAAGCCTCATCTTCGCACCACCAGCCCTTTCCCAAATCTCTACCCTCGAAAGACCCATCCCATGAAGGTGCTCCTCTGCGACGAGCCGGGCCGGCTGCGGCTGACCGAGCGGCCGGAGCCGGTCCCGGCCGAGGGCGAGGCGCTGGTGCGCATCCGCCGGGTCGGCATCTGCGGCACGGATTTCCACATCTACCAGGGCAAGCACCCGTTCCTGCAATATCCGCGGGTGATGGGCCACGAGCTCTCCGGAACGATCGAGCAGGCGCCGGCCGGCAGCGGCCTCACGGCAGGCCAGAACTGCTATGTCGTGCCGTATCTCTCCTGCGGACACTGCGTCGCCTGCCGCAAGGGCGTCACCAATGCCTGCCAGAACATCAGCGTGCTCGGCGTCCATTGCGACGGCGGCATGGCCGAGTTGATCAGCGTGCCGGCGCAGAACGTGGTGCCGGTGGGTGATACCCCGCTCGACGATGCCGCGATGATCGAGTTCCTGGCGATCGGCGCCCACGGGGTGAAGCGCGGCGGCATCGCGGCCGGGGATCGGGTGCTGGTGGTCGGGTCCGGGCCGATCGGCATGTCGGCGGTGATCTTCGCCAAGGCGCGCGGCGCCCACGTCACCGTCATGGACCTGCGCGAGGACCGGCTGGCCTTCACGCAAGCTTCGCTCGGCGCCGACGCGCTGCTTCTCGCCAACGACGAGGCCGAGGCGAAGGCGGGCGCCGCCACGTCCGGCGACTTCTACGATTGCGTGATCGACTGCACCGGCAACCGCGCCGCGATGCAGCGCGGCTTCGGCTTCGTCGGCCATGGCGGGCGCTACGTGCTGGTGAGCGTGGTGCGCGACGACATCGTGTTCTCGGACCCCGAGTTCCACAAGCGCGAGACCACCCTGTTCGCCAGCCGCAACGCCCAGCCCGACGATTTCGCCGAGGTGGTGCGCCAGATGCAGGCCGGCCGGGTGCCGACCCAGGCGCTCCGCACCCATCGCGGCGCGCTGGCCGACGGGCCGGAGCTCTTTCGCGACTGGCTGCGGCCGGAGGCGGGGGTGATCAAGGCGATTCTGGAACTCTGACCGACCTGCACCGCAGAGCGCACTTCCATCCCACCCGCGACCTCATCCCGAGGTGCGGGCGGGATGGGCCATGTCGATCGGTGAAACAGACTCTCAACCCAGGTGAAGGCACCGGCCCGCGCCTTCGGGCATGCCGGCGGCATGGACCGACGACACCTCGCGACCGGAGACGGCCGCCTCTCCCCCTCCGACCTGCGCCTCTGGATCGTGCTGGCCATGGCGCTGGTCTTTCTGGCGCTGGGCGGCGTCTTCCTGGCGGCGCCCGCGCTCGGCGCGCTGATCTACGGCGTGCCGGAGCCCGAAGGGATCGGCCGGACTTATCTCAGGGCGATCGGCGCGCGGGACGCAGCCCTGGCGCTCCATCTCGCCGGCCTCGGCCTGCTCTCGACCCGGCGCGCCGTGATGATCGTGCTGGCGGGAAGCCTCGCGATCCCGGCCTGCGACCTCGCCCTCATCCTGTCCGCCGGCACGGCGGCCTGGTGGCAGGTGGCCCTGCACGGGATGAGCGCCGGGGTGCTGGCGGTCATCGCCCTGTGGATGCTGGCCCCGGCGCCCCGCCAGGATCACTCCGCGTAATCCGGCTCCTCCCGGTCGAGCCGCCGGCGGATCGAGGCGAGGTGGAGGCGGGCCGATTCCGGATCGCCCTCGCGCATCTGGCGGGAGGCCGCCTCGGCGATGGCGGACGCGACCGGCAGGACCGAGCGGCCGGTCGAGAGGGCGAGCACCTGCACCTCCGCGGCACGCTCCAGGTAGTAGAGGTCGTCCCAGGCCTCCGCGATGGTGGGGGCGAGCACCATCACGCCGTGGTTCTTCATGAACACGATGTCGGCCTCGCCGACGCTGTCGGCGATGCGGTCGCCCTCGGCGGAATCGAGGGCGAGCCCGTTGTAGTTCCGGTCGAAGGCGGTGCGGCCGTAGAACTTGAGCGAGGTCTGCCCGGCGAAGATCAGCGGATCGCCCTCGGTCATCGAGAGGGCGGTGGCGTAAGGCATGTGGGTGTGGAACGCCACCCGCGCCCGCGGGATGCGCTGGTGCAGGCGGGCATGGATGTAGAAGGCGGTGGCCTCCGGCTGGCCCTCGCCGGAGACGACGTTGCCGTGGAAGTCGCAGACCAGGAGCTTCGAGGCGGTCAGTTCCGCGAAGGCGTAGCCGTAGGGGTTGACGAGGAAGAGGTCGTCGTAGCCCGGCACCATCGCCGAGAAGTGGTTGCAGATGCCCTCTTCGAGGCCGTGGCGCGCCGCCATGCGGAAGCAGGCCGCCAGATCCTCCTTGGCGCGGCGCACCTCGGGCCCGGCGAGGTCGGGCTGGTTGAGGCCGTCCGGAATCCGCTCGCCGGCCGGCGCGCCCAATGCGTGAGCCATGATGTGCGTGTCTCCTTCGTCGCGGCGGATCCTGGGGAAGCCGGCCCCGCTTGTCCATGAGGATCGAGGCTTCACGAGGCCTCGGAGCGTGTTCGATCGGGTGCACCCGTCGATCTGGCACCGACATCGCCACCTCACCCCATCATCCTGGGGCCGCGCAGCGGAACCCGGGAGCCATAACCGCTGACGATGCAGGATGAAGCGGAATGCGTACCGCCTTTCCCTTCCACGTCGGCGGCTCTGGATCCCGGGCTCCCGGCTGCGCCGGGGCCCAGGATGACGATGGAGGGTTCAAGGTCGGTCCCCTCGATCGAACAGGCCCTCGGACGATCAGCGCGCCTTCACGTGCTCCAGCAGGGCAGGGGTGGCGTAGCCGTCCGCCGGCAGACCGGCGGCGATCTGGTAGCGCCGCACCGCCTCGCGGAGCTTGGGGCCGGCCCTTCCGTCGAACGGGCCGTCGTAGAGCGCGCGGGCGGAGAGCCCGCGCTGGAGCGCGGTGAGCCCGGCCTGGTCGAGGCGCGGCCCGGTCGGCCAGGGCGCGGCGAGCGGCGGTCCGCCGGCGATCCGGTCGGAGAAGTGGCCGACCGCGAGCGCGTAGGAATCCGAGGTGTTGTAGGCGCGGATCGCCTCGAAATTGGCGGTGATCAGGAAGGCCGGCCCGCCGACGCCGCCAGGCAGGAACAGGCTCGCCTCGCCCTGATCGGGCAGGGGCGCGCCGTCGAGGGTCCGCACGCCGCGGCCGGCGAAGTCTGCGAGCGGTCCGCGGTAGCGCGCGAGGTCGAACCCTGCCGGCAGGGTCACGGCGACGCCCCAGGGCAGGTCGCGGCGCCAGCCGGCCTGGTTGAGGAAATGCGCGATCGAGGCGAGCGCGTCCGGCGCCGAATCCCAGATGTCGCGCCGCCCGTCGCCGTCGAAATCAACCGCCGCCTTCAGGTAGGCCGAGGGCAGGAACTGCGTCTGGCCCATCGCGCCGGCCCAGGAGCCGCGCATCCGCTCCGGCGTCACGTCGTGGTGCTCGAGGATCTCCAGAGCGGCCAGGAGTTCATCGCGAAAAAGCTCGCCGCGATGGCGCGCCTCGGCCAGGGTGGCGAGCGCCCGGATCACCGGCATCGTGCCGGCGCTGGCGCCGAAATCCGATTCGATGCCCCAGAAGGCGAGCAGGACCGGGCCGGGCACGCCATACTGCGCCTCGATCGCCGCCAGGGTCTCGGCGCGGCGCGCGGCTTCCGCCCGTCCGCGGGCGATGCGGCCGGGCGAGACGGCGCCGGTCAGGTACTCCCAGACCGGGCGGCCGAACTCGCCCTGGCGGCGCAGGCGCGCCAGCACCGCCGGGTCCGGGGTGACGCCCCGGAACGCGGCGTCGAAGGTCGCCCGCGACACCTTTCGCGATTGGGCCGCCGGCCATAATTCCTCGACGAAGGCCCGGAAATCGCCCGCGCCGACGGGCGCGGCGAGGACCAGGACGGCGCCGAGGGCCAGAACGCTGCGCAGGACGAACCGGGTCTGGGGCATCGATCAGACCCGGTTGCGCCGGCCCAGAGCCTCTTCCCAGGCCAGCGCCTGGGTGACGATCTCGCGCAGGTCGTCGTGCTGCGGCACCCAGCCGAGTTCGGCCCGGATCCGGTCGGCTCCGGCGACGATCCGCGACGGGTCGCCGGCCCGGCGCGGCGACAGCTTGACCGGGAAATCGACGCCGGAGACCGACTTCACCACGTCGATCACCTCCAGCACCGAATAGCCGCGGCCGTAGCCGCAATTGAGCGTCAGGCTTGTCCCCCCTCCGCGCAGGTGGTTGAGCGCGACGAGGTGGGCTTGCGCCAGGTCGGAGACCTGGATGTAGTCGCGCAGGCACGAGCCGTCCGGGGTCGGATAGTCGGTGCCGAACACTTCCAGCTGGCCGCGCTTGCCGAGGGCGGCTTGCGTGGCGACCTTGATGAGATGGGTGGCGTTGGGGGTCGACTGGCCCGAACGCCCGCGCGGATCGGCGCCCGCCACGTTGAAGTAGCGCAACACCACGGTGCTGATGCCGTGGGCGCGGGCGGCGTCCTCCAGCATCCACTCGGTCATCAGCTTCGAGCGGCCATAGGGGTTGATCGGGTTCGGCGTCAGGTCCTCGGGCACCGGCACGACCGACGGCTCGCCGTAGACCGCGGCGGTCGAGGAGAAGATCACGTGGCGCACGCCCGCGCCGATCGCCGCCTCGATCAGCGCGCGCGACTTGACCGTGTTGGCGAGGTAATAACCGAGGGGATCGGAGACCGAATCCGGCACCACGATCTTGGCGGCGAAGTGCGCGAGCGCGTCGATCTTGTGCCGGCGGATGGTCTCGGCCACCAAGGTCTGGTCGGCGACGTCGCCGCGCACCAGCGTGACTTCCGGCGGCAGCGCCCAATCGAAGCCGGTGGAGAGATCGTCGAGGACCACGACTTCCTCGTGTCCGGCGTCGATCAGGGCGAGCACCATGTGGCTGCCGATATAGCCCGCGCCACCCGTGACAAGTACCGCCATTCCGTCCGCTCCCCGGCGTGAGACGGGTTGATCCATATCCCGCAATGCTTCAGCGTCAATTAAGCTGTCCGGTGGCAAGGGTGCCCGGGGGAGGATGTCCGCCGGGCGTGAGATGCCCGGGGATGGCCGTCCCCGCCGGGCGGTCCGGCAGCTCCTCGGTGTTCACTGGATCACGCACGATGAAACGCATTCGCAAAGCCGTCCTCCCGGTCGCCGGTCTCGGCACCCGTTTCCTGCCGGCGACCAAGGCGGTGCCCAAGGAGATGCTGACGGTCGTCGATCGTCCGGTGGTCCAGCACGTGGTCGACGAGGCCCGGGAGGCGGGAATCGAACATTTCATCTTCGTCACCGGCCGCGGCAAGGCGGTGATCGAGGACCATTTCGATATGTCCTACGAGCTCGACCGCACGCTGCAGGAGCGCGGCAAGACGGAGGCCTACGAGGCTCTGAAGAAGGACCTGCCCGCCGCCGGCCAGACCAGCTTCACCCGCCAGCAGGAACCGCTCGGCCTCGGCCACGCGGTGTGGTGCGCCCGCGAGATCGTCGGCGACGAGCCCTTCGCGGTGATCCTGCCCGACATGCTCAGCCGCGGCAGCATGGTGCAGATGCTCAAGGCCTACGAGCAGCACGGCGGCAACATCATCGCCGTCGAGGAGGTCGCCCCCGACCAGACCCACCAGTACGGCATCGTCAGCGTCGGCCAGGAATACGGCGACACCTTCGAGATCACCGGCATGGTGGAGAAGCCGGCGAAGGGCACCGCGCCGTCGAACTACATCATCTCGGGCCGCTACATCCTCCAGCCGGAGATCTTCTCGATCCTCGAGCGCGGCGAGCGCGGGGCGGGCGGCGAGATCCAGCTCACCGACGGCATGAAGCGCCTGTCGGAGACGCAGAAGTTCTACGGCATGCACTATCGCGGCAAGACCTACGACACCGGCTCGAAGCTCGGCTTCCTGGTCGCCAACCTCGCCTACGGCCTGGAGCGGCCGGAGCTGCGCGACGCGCTCAAGCAGGAGATCGAGGCGCTGCTGGCGAAGGGCTGACGCGGATCCGGCCTCCCCCCGCACCTGAGCCGGGGGCGAGGCCGCTCTCCTCTGTTCGCCCTATTCGTCGTCGAACCAGTTGCGGCCCGGCTCGATGCAGCGATAGCCGACGAGGCATTCCGGCGTGTCGCGGGTCGGCACGAAGGCGTTCTTCGTAATCTGCGTCGGCTCGCAGAAGCTGCGGTCGCGCACGAAGCGGTCATAGGCGTAGCCGCCGGTGCCGAGCACCGCCGCCCCTTGCGCGGCGAGAAAGCCCCGCGCTTGGCCGCAGGTCATCGCGAGCGTCGAGGGACGTCCTTGCGCGAGCGCGACGGTGGGGACCGTCGCGAGGGCAAGGGCGGCGAACGGAATCAGGACTTGTCGACGATCGGCGGACACGCACGGCGCTCCCGGGGGCAGGAGCGCGGCCAACGCCCGGGGGCCCGGCTTCGATCCACCGCCCTACTGCGTCAATTGCCCCACGCTCAGGATCGCCCCCATCACCGAGATGATCAGCCCGCCGATCAGCCCGCCGATCGCCACGGTCACCAGGGGGGTGAGCAGGGCGAGCAGCCGGTCGATGCGCTGGCGGGTCTCGGTCTCGTGCATCTCGGCGGCGTGGATCAGCACGCTGCCGAGGCGGTTCACCTGCTCGCCGCTCGCGATGAGATTCAGGGTCGAGGCGGCATAGGGCTTGAGCGAGGACAGACCGGAAGCGAGGCTGCCGCCTTCCGCCAGCCGCCGTCCGGCCTCGTCGAGGGCATGGCGAAACACCCGGTTGCCGGCGAGCGGCCGCGTCGCCGCCACCGCATCGGGGATCGGCACCTCGGCAGTCAGCAGGGTGCCGAGCACCCGGCAGAACCGGCCGCACTCGATGCCGACCACGATCTCGCGCACCAGCGGCAGGCGGAGCGCCAGTTGCGCGCGGGACGCCGCGAAGCCGGGCGTCCGCCACGCCCGGGCAAGCCCCAGGATCAGGAGCGCGAGGCCGCCCAGGAGGAACGGCCAGGTCGTCGAGAGCGTCTCGCCGAGCCAGGCGGCGGCGCGGATCGCGAAGGGCGGCGCCTGGCCGCTGCCCTCGAAGAGCGGGGCCAAGGCCGGCACCAGCACGCCGACGATCATCGCCACGGTACCGATCGCCATCGCGACGAGGAGCGCCGGGTAGATCATCGCCGAGATCAGGTGGCGCTTGACCGCGTCGCGGCGCTCGATCGACGCGGTGAGCGAGCCGACCACGTCGACGAGGGTACCGGTGGCCTCGCCGGCACGCACGATGTCGACCATGTCGCGCGGGAAGGCCTGCGGATGGGCCGCCATCGCCCGCGACAGGGAGGCGCCGGCCACGACCCGTTCCAGGAGGTCGGAGAGGACGGGCTTCAACGCCGGCCCGGCCTGGCGCTCGACGAGGCGCAAGGCCTTGTCGACCGTGAGCCCGGCGCCGACCAGGGTGCCGAACTCGCGCAGGAACGCGACGCGGGCGGCGTCGTTGACGCGGTCGCGCCCGAAGAGGTCGCGGCGCCAGAACGGCGCCGGGCCGGCCGCCGCCTGGGCGATCTCGTAGACCTGGAGCCCGTCGGCGCGGAGCAAAGCCACGGCGCGCTGGCGGGTTTCGGCCTCGATCCGGCCGGCACGGGAGCGCCCGTCCGCGGCATAGGCCTTGTAGGCAAAGCGCGGCATCTACAGCGTTCCTTCCAGCACCCGCCCGACCTCGTCGAGGGTGGTGTCGCCGTCGAGCACCCGCGCCCGGGCGCTGTCGGCGAGCGTCGTCATGCCGGCTTTGCGGGCCCGGTCGGTCAGGGTCTGCTCGTCGGCGCGAGTGGCGATGAGCCCGCGCAACTCGCCGTCGAGGGTCATGATCTCCGAGGCGACCATGCGGCCGCGATAGCCGGTGCCGTTGCAGGCCGGGCAGCCGCGGGCGCGCTTGAGGCTCAAGGGGGCGTCGGCCGGGACGCCGAGGCGCAGGCGCTCCTGCGGGCTCGCCGGAATGGCCTCGGCGCAGGCCCCGCAGAGCCGGCGCACCAGGCGTTGCGCCACCACGCCGTTGAGGGTCGCGGCGATGAGGTAGGGCTCGATGCCCATGTCCATCAGCCGGGTCACCGTGGCGGGGGCGGAGTTGGTGTGGAGCGTCGAGATGACGAGGTGGCCGGTCAGCGCCGCCTGCACGGCGATGCGGGCGGTCTCGCCGTCGCGAATCTCGCCGACCATCACCACGTCCGGGTCCTGGCGCAGGATCGAGCGGAGCGCCGCCGCGAAGTCGAGGCCGATGCCCGGATGGGCCTGGACCTGGTTCACCCCCGCCATCCGGTACTCGACCGGATCCTCGACGGTGACGACCTTGAGGTGGGGGCCGTTGATCCGGCGGAGCGCCGCGTAGAGCGTCGTGGTCTTGCCCGAGCCGGTCGGGCCGGTGACGAGGACAAGGCCGTTCGGCCGGCCCGTCATCGCGGCGATCTCCTGGATCGCCGCCGCGTCGAAGCCGAGCGCGGAGAAATCCTCGACCCGGCGCGAGCCGTCGAGGACGCGCAGGACCACGCTCTCGCCATGGGCCGTCGGCAGGGTCGAGACGCGGATGTCGACCTCCTGGCCGCGATCGGGGGCCTGCATGCGCCCGTCCTGGGGCAGGCGCCGCTCGGCGATGTTGAGGCCGGCCTGGATCTTGATGCGGGTGGTGAGCGCGAGCTGGACCGATTTCGGCAGCCGCTCGGATTCGACCAGCACGCCGTCCACGCGGTAGCGCACCCGCATGTCGGCTTCCTCCGCCTCCAGGTGGATGTCGGAGGCGGACAGTTCGAAGGCCTTGCGCACCAGCCGGGCGGCGAGCCGGACGATCGGCGCCTGGCTCGCCACGTCGGCGAGCCGCGCGAGGTCGTCGTCGCTCCCCGCCTCGCCCTCCTCGGCGACGTCGCCGTAGACGGCGCGGTGGGCCCGCTCGAAGCTGCCCGGGCCGACGAGGCGGAAGGCCACCCGCCGGTCGACGAGGTGCTCCAGCGCCTGCCCGGTCTCGGGCTCGAACGGATCGACGAGGGCGACGACGAGGCGGTCGGGCTCGGCGGCGAGCGGCAGCACCCGGGCGCGGGCGCAGTAATCGGGCGAGAGCAGGTCGGCCAGAACCGGCTCGCCCGGCAGATCCTCCTGGCGCAGGATCGGCAGGCCGGTCGCCTCCGAGAGGGCGGTGACGAGCGTCGCCTCGTGGACGAGGCCGAGTTCGGTGAGCAGCAGGGGCAAGGGGCGTCGCCCGGGCCCGTCGAGGGCGGCGAGCGCCCGCTCGTGGCCGGCTTCGTCCAGCACCTCGCTCTCGGCGAGCCGGTCGACGAAGGCGCGCAGGTCCGCGGTGCGGCTGCGGGCCGCGTCGCGCCGGTCGGCCCGCGCCCGCCGCGGCCGGGTCTTGCCCGCCCAGATGCTCAGCATCGTCCTGCCCCAGAGAAGACACGAGAGAAGTGGATCCGGCGCCGCCCCGCCGGGGCCATTCTCGCGCGGCGTCCTTAAGCGGACGGAAATATCGCTGCGTTAGACCGGTCCGCGACGCCCCCCGACGACTGCGCGGGCGCCGGAGCCGACCCGTCTTGCGTGCGCCATCCGCCTCGTCTCCAGGCCTGCTCTCGTCCAAGGGCCTCCTCTCGTCGCTCGAAGCCTCGTGGCGCCAGGGCGTCGATGCCGCCTCCCATCTCCTCGGCCTGACCGAGGCCCGCACCGACCGCGAGCCGGCCGTGCTGACGCTCCGGCTCGGGGCGCCGCACGAGGCCGGCCTGACGGTCGTCGACCGGCGCGACGGGCCCGACCGGACCTACCGCCTCGACCTCCAGGCCGACGACCTGCCTGAGCAGATCGCCGCCATCCGGGGCGGCCGGCCGGAGGGTCGGGCGAAGGTCGTCGTCGATCCCGCCGCCTGCTTCATCCGCACCCTCGACCTGCCGAGCGCCGCCCTGCCGCGGATGCGCGCGGTGCTGGCGCAGGAACTGGAGGCCGCGACCCCGTTCCGCGCCGATCAGGTCTTCAGCGACTGGTACGTCGAGGGCGAAGACCCGGAAACCCGCACCCTGCGGGTGCGCCACGTCGTGCTCAAGCGCGCCCGCCTCGGCCCCGTGCTGGCGGCTTTGGCGGGGGCGGGTCTGACGGCGAGCGTCGTGGCGGTCGGCCCGGCGGAGGACCGGACGATGCCGGTCGACCTCCTGTCGAGCGGGCACCACGCCCTGCCGGGCCTCTTGCGCAGCAGCGGCAACCTCGCTCTCGTGGCGGCGACCGGCCTCTTTCTCCTCGGCGCCTTCCTGGGCCTGCGCCAGCACCAGGCGGCGACGCTCGCCGCCCTCGACGACGCCTTCGCGACCGCCCGCCGGGCGGCGTCCTCCGGCCTTCCGCCCGCGGTCCAGGCCGGCGCCGCCGCGATCCTGGCCGAGCGCGGCCTTCCGCTCGCGCGGATCTGGGATGCGGTCGCGGCCGCCCTGCCGGACACGGCCTCGGCGCAGTCCTTGCGCCTCACCCGCGAGGGGATGGAGCTGACCCTGCTGGCGCCCGACGGGCCGGCGGTCCTCGCGGCTTTGGCGCGCCTGCCGGGTTTCGGCGCGCCGGAGCTGCGCCAATCCTCCCCCGTCGAGGGCGGCCAGCACCTCGTCGTCGCGCTGCCGCGCCGCGTCGCGGGAGCCCGGCCGTGAGGGCGGTCCTGCCCGCCGCCGGGCGGCCGCTGCTCCTCGGCCTCGCCGGTCTCGGGCTGGCCGCCGCCCTCGGGACGGGGCCGGTGCTCGACGCGCTGGCGGCGCAGGACGACATCGCCATGGCCCGCGACCGGCTGGCCCGGGCGCAGGCCGCCGCTCTCGCGCCCCCGGCGCCGGCGCCCTTGAGCGCTGCGGACGAGGCCGGCCTCGTCGCCGCCTTCCAGTCCCGCCTCACCGCGCTGGTGGCGGAGCGGAGCGTCGCATTCGACGGGGCCGGGATCCAGCCGGACCTGAGCCGACCGACGCTGCCGCGCCTCTCGGCCTCCTTACGCGGCACCGCGGAGGGCCTGCACGGCCTGCTCGACGCCCTCGAGACCGGAATCCCGCTGGTCGTGCTGGAAGAGGCCGAGATCAGCGTCGAGCGCCCGGCCGATCCCGAGATCGGGCGGGCGACCGTGCTGCGCCTGACCCTCACGGCCCGCGGCGTGCTGCCGCCCGCCCCGGCCGCCAAAGCAATCCCGTGAGCAAGACCACGCCGTGACGGAGCGCGCCGTGAGACGGACCGTCCCCCATCTGCGGGCGACCCTGGCGGCGACCGGGCGCGGACCCCGCATCGCCTGCGGGCTCGCCGCCATCGTGATGCTCGGGGCGTTTGCCTGGCCGATCGATGGCGGGCCCGCGCCCCTGCCGCGCCGCGCGGTGGCCGCGATGCCGCCGACGGACGAGACCGCGTTGCAGCGCCCGCTCTTCGATCCCGGTCGGCGTCCCTGGACCGCCCGGGGCCCGCGCGACATCCTCTTCGGCGATCCGCCGCGGCCGGTCCTGACGGTGCGCGGCATCCTGCTCGACGGCGCGGTCGCCCGGGTGCTGATCGACGACGGCAGCGGCAGCCAGGCCTGGCTCGCCCGCGGCGAGGGACGGGGCGACTGGCGGGTCATCGCGGTCGGGCGCGACGAGGTCACCCTGGTCCAAGGCGAGCGCCGCTATGTCGCGACCTTCCTGGGCACCCCGACGACCCTGCGGCCCGTGGGCGCGAAGCCGGTGACGGAGGCGGGGCCATCCTTGCGGCGGTGAGGGCTGGGGGGCACACGCCTGATTTTCGAAGAGGATCGTCCTCGAACAACCCTGCGCAGCGGGGAGCGTCGACCACGAAATAGTCTGTTCGAGACTTAACGCTCGGGGCCGTCGCAGGTCAAAGGAGAGCGTCTCTCTCGATCCCGGACCCTACCGAGACCATCCCCCTCAATCCAGCATCCGCCGCAAGATTCCCTCCGGGCCCTGATGCGCCGCCGGCAGGGGCGGGGGCGGCAGGACCGGGCGCACCGGCATCATCGTGCGGAACTGCTGGCGGAAATCCTCGGCGATGCGGTCGGCCTCGGCGGTGCCGCGGATCACCCGGGGGCGGATGAAGACCAGGAGCTCGGTCCGGACCCGCTGGTCGACCCGATTGCGGAAGGCCGGGCCGATCACCGGCAGGTCGCTCAGGACCGGCAGGTTCTCGTTGGTGATCTGCGCCTTCTCCTGCACCATGCCGCCGATGGCGAGGCTGTGCCCGTCCCGCACCGCGACGCTGGTGGCGACCCGGCGCTGGCGGATCGTCGGCGAGTCGATCGTCGAGGTCGTGGTCGGGACCACGTCGCTGACCTCCTGGTTGATGTCGAGCACGACGAGGCCGTTCTTGTTCACCCGCGGCGTGACCGACAGGATCACGCCGGTATCCTTCATCTCGATCTGGTTGAGGATCGGCGCCCCGGCGACGAGGGCGCTCTGGCCGGTCTGCTTGATGATCGGCACCTGGTCGCCGACCTGGAGCTTGGCGGTGCGGTTGTCGAGCACCGTGATGTTGGGCGACGAGATCACGTTGACCCGGGTCACGCCCTGGAGCGCGTTGAGCACCACGTTGAAGTCGGTCCCGGCGAGCAGGTAGTTGAAGCCCGGCACCCCGCGCATCGCCGCGGTGATCAGGCCCGCGGTGCCGTTCGTCACCGCCGCCTTGTCGGTGTCGGTGCTCGCGAGGTTGAAGCGGTCGCCGCGGTTCTTGAGGAACCACTGCACGCCGAAGGCCAGGCTGTCGTTGAGTGTCACCTCGGCGATGACCGTCTCGAGCAGGACCTGGGTCGGCATCGCGTCGAGGCGGCCGAGGATGCGCAGGATCTTGTCGTACTGGTTGCGCGTCGCCGAGATCACCAGGCTGTTGTTGGCGTCGTCCGCCACGATGCCGATGGCGTCGCGCCGCATCCCGGCGCCGCCGCCCGCGAAGGTCGTGTCGAAGCCCCCGCCGTAGCCGCCACCATAGCCGCCCCCGCCATAGGCGCCGCCACTGGAGCCACCGCCGAACAGGCCCCCTCCGCCGGCACCGAGCCCGCCGGACATGCCGCCGAGGCCCGCCCCGCCGGCCCCGGCCTCGCCGGCGGATCCGCCCGAGGCCCAGCCCGAGGTCGAGGGCGAACCGCCTCCCGGCCCCCCGCCGCTGCCCGGGACCCCGGCGCCCATGCCGCCGGATCCCATGCCGCCGGATCCCATGCCGCCGGATCCCATGCCGCCGGCGCCCAAACTCCCAGCGCCCAAACCTCCGGAACCGCCCATTCCGCCGAGGCCGCCGCCCATGGCGGCGTAGCCGCCGGACGCTCCCCCGTAGCTGCCACTCATGCCGCCGCTCATGCCGCCGCCATATCCGCCCATGCCGGACATGCCGTAGGCGCCGCCCATCTCCGACATCACCACGCCCTGGAGCACGGCGGCGAGTTCCTTGGCGGAGCGGTTCTGGATCCGGTAGACGAAGAGCTGGCGCTCGCGGTCGGCGGCCAGGGTCTCGAGCTGTTCGAGCAGCGCCCGGGCGCGGTCGAGATAGGCGGCGCGGGAACTGACCACCAGGATCGCGTTCAGCGCCTCGTTGGGGATGAAGCGGATCACGTCGCCGGTGCCGGCGGTCTCGCCGCCGAAGATCTGGGTCAGGTCGCGGGCGAGCGCCACCGGGTTGGCGCTGCGCAACGGCACCATCGCGGTCGACATGCCGCGCATCCAGTCGACGTCGAACACCGCGATGGTCTGGCGCAGCACCCGGATCTGGTTGGCGTCGCCGGAGAGGATCAGCAGGTTGCGCGCCCGGTCGGCCCGCAGCACCACCTCGCGCGGCGCCACCGAGCTTAAGATCGCCTGCATCTCGGCGGCCGAGATCCAGCGCAGGGGCACCGCGACCGCCCCCGATTCGGCCCCGACGCCCTGGACCGGCCGGACCTCGGTGGTCGCGCCGCCCGCGGGCACGATCTGGACGCTGCGGCCGTGGCGGCGCAGGGACAGGCCGCGGCTCGCGAGCGCGGTCTCGACCATCCGCAGCAGGGCCTCGCGGCTCACCGGCCCGCCGGTCTGGAGCGTGATGGTGCCGGAGGCGCGCTCGTCCAGGCTGTAGCCCCAGCCGAGCGTGTCGGCGAAGACCGCCTTGGCGGCCACCGGCAGCGGCACCTCGACGAGGTTGAGGCTGACCGGTCCGCCCGCGATCGGCTCCCGGGCCGGGGCCTCGCCGCCGATCAGGCGGTCGTCGCCGCGCATCACCAGGGCGCCGGTGTCCCGCGGATCGGACGGCCCGAGGGGCTCGGCGGCGCTCGCGGTCAGCGGCCAGCCGCAGGCGAGCGCCAGGGCGAGGACAGGCGCACCCTTGATCATCACCCCGCCGTCCCCATCACCCGCTCGTCGATGGAGCGAACGTTAGGAGAGCTATGGTTAATGGGGGGTTGAGGACGGGGCGGAGACCGGGTTACGGCCATGTCCGCGGACCGGATATGCAGCCTGCACGTGCAGCAGGCCGGAGCGATTCCACGCCCGGCCGGCCGATCGGCATGACGTCGGCAATGAACGCCGGACCGAACCGGCCGGATCGACCGCGGAAACGACCGGTCTAGACCGCACCGGCGGCGCGACCGACTGCCGACGCCGCGCGATCGATTGCCGGACGGTCATGGAATGTCACCCGGATACATAACCGGAGACATGGCACGCGCTTCGGACGACGGGGGCGGGCCCGCATCGTCCGGACGCCGTATCATACGCTTTCCGATTGATCGCTTCGCGATGCGGAAAGCGGCTTCGCTCAGGCGCCGCGCGGGCTGATGATACGGGATCCGGAATTGATCTTCCGGATCCCGTATCAGTTGCTCGCCACGTCGGCCTGGTCGCCGGTCCCGCCGGCCTTGCCGTCGGCCCCCAGGCTGTAGACCTCGAACGGGGTGCCGGCCATTCCGGGCGAGCGGTAGAGATAGGCGTGGCCCCAGGGATCGGTCAGGCCGCGGGCGTCGCGCACGTAGGGGCCGCGCCAGCCCGCGCCGGTCGGCTGCACCAGGGCCTGCAGGCCCTGCTGCGACGTCGGATAGGCGCCGAGGTCGAGATAGTAGAGCTCGACCGCCTGGGCGATGTTCTTGACCTGGATGCGTGCCGTCTCGCCCTTGGCGCGGCCGAGATACCCGAGCACCTGCGGCGTCACCATGGTGGCGATCATGCCGATGATCGCCAGGACGACCAGGAGCTCGACCAGGGAGAAGCCGGCCTGCCCCCCGCTCCGGTCTTCGGAGGGAGTCATACGATTTCCGGCTGATCGCTTCGCGATGCGGAAATCGGCTTCGCTCCGGCGTGTGAAGCGAAGCTTCACCGCCGCGGGCACGTGATACGAAATCCGGAAGTGATCTTCCGGATTTCGTATCACTCGCGTCTCGCCGCGATCCGGCATGGTTGTGATGAGCATCGTGCGGCCTCGGGGCAGACGGACAATCGCCCAGCAAGGTGCCGTCTCTTCGTAAAGAAGCCCTCACTGCCGGTCCTGACGGAGCGGCGGACCGCCGCGGGAGTCGGACTTTGTTATCCAATTCCGGCCAGGATCGGCCCGCGTGAGGCGAGGCCTTGGGGCATGCCGTTCGGGGCGAGAGCCTTTCGGTCCACGGGAAGGGCAGGGGAGACGCATGAACCGCTCAGCCGACCACGCGGCCCGCGCCGGTGGCCGCCGCCGGCGCGGCCAGGGACTCGCAGGGGCGGCGATCGCGGGGTCGGGGATTGCCGGGCTCTCGCTCGCGGGCCTCCTCGTCCTCGGCGGCAACGCGCTCGCCGCAGAGCCGCTGAGCGTCCCGCTGCCGGCACCGTTCCCGCCGATCCGCGTGCTGACGCTGCTCGTCGCCGTTCACCTCATCGGGCTGTCCTTCGGCCTCGGCGGCGCGACGATGCTGGATTTCTGGATCCTGCGCTGGATGCGCTGGGGCAGCCTGCCGGGCGAGATCGCCCGCATCTTCCTGTTCGTCAGCAAGGTCGTCACGGTCGGCCTCGGCCTGCTCTGGCTCTCGGGGCTCGGCTTCCTCGCCGTCTACGCGGTGGAATCGCCGGAGAAGTTCGGCAACCCGAAGCTCCTGGCGAAGATCGCCGTCGTGGCGGTGCTGACCGTCAACGGCCTGCTGATCCACGCCATGGTGCTGCCGGGGGTGCTGCGCGACATCCGCCGGCCGATGCTCGACGGCGTGTCGGGCGTGCGCACCGGCATCTTCCTGGTCTCCGGCGCGATCTCCGGCGTGTCCTGGTACACCGCCTTCGCCCTCGGGCTGATGCGCGAGCTGAACGGCGTCGTGCCCGCCGGCCTGCTCCTCGCCCTGTGGCTCTGCGCCGTCATGGCGGCCTCGCTGGCGGCCTATTTCTACTGGCTGCACCTGCGCGAATGGACGGTGCGCCAGGCGATGCGGGCCGCTTCGGCGCCGGCCTCCGTGCCGGCCCGGGAACCTGCGGCGGTGCCGCCGCCCGCGCCGGCGGAACGGCTGACCGAACCCGCGATCCGCTCGACCGAGCCCGCGGCACTCTCGGTCGAGCCCGTCGCCGAAGCGGCGGCGGCGTCCGCCATGCCGCCGCCCGTGACGCCCCCGCCCGAGGCCGTGGAGCCGGCGCGCCCGGCCGCCCCGGCGCGGATCCCCGCGGACCGGATCCTCGCCCTCACCCCGGCGGCGCCCCGGGCGCGCCCGCCCCGGCGCGCCTGATGTCCGACGTGCTCCTTGCCGGCGCGGTGCTGCCCGCCCTGCTGCCGCTGCCGCTGACCCTGCCGGCGAGCCTGATCGACCTGCGGCGCCGCATCATCCCGGACGCGCTCACCCTCGCGCTCCTGGTCCTCGGCCTCGCTGTGGCCGGCTGGCGGGACGGGATGACGGGGATCGGGCTCGGCCTCACCGAGGCCTGCCTCGCCTACGGGCTGTTCGGGGGATTGCGCGCCCTGCACGCCCGGGCGAGCGGCCGGATCGGACTCGGCCTCGGCGACGTGAAGTTCATCGCGGCGGCCGCCGCCTGGACCGGGTTGTCCGGCCTGCCGGTGCTGATCCTGGCGGCCAGCCTGTCGGCGCTGGCCGCGGTCGGGCTCATGGCGCTCGCCGGGCGGACGGTCTCGCGCGGGACCGCCCTGCCGTTCGGCCCGTTCCTGGCGCTCGGCCTCCATGCCGCGCTCCTGCACGCCGCCCTCCCGATCGGGCCGGCCGGCTGATGCGCGGCGGCGACGGCAGGGGCGGGGGAGAGGCGGGGTTCACCCTCGTCGAGATGCTGGTGACGATGGCGATCCTGGGCCTCGCCGCCGGGGTCGCGTTCCAGTCCCTCGGCCCCGGCGCCCTCGATCGGCGCACCCTGCTCGTCTCCGAGACCGTCGCCGCCGAGATCGGCCGCCTGCGGGCCGAGGCGATCCGGACGGGCCGGGCCGGGCGTCTCGCCTTCGAGCCGCAGGCCCGGCTCTTCCTCAGCTCCCGCCCGGGCGCGGTCCCGATCCCGGTCGGCGGCCTGTCGGTCGCGGTCGAGCCCGGCCCGGTCGGCCGGCCGGTGCCGGGCGAGTTGCACCTCCTGCCCGACGGCAGCTCGACCGGCGGACGGATCCTGCTCGCCGCAGGGAGCGCGCGCCGGATCCTCTCGGTCAGCGCGCTCACCGGCCGGGTGCGCCGGGAGGACGGGCCATGAAGGAGGCCATCGCGGCGCGGCTCCGACGGATCGTCCGGCGCGCCGGCACGCGGGACGAGGAGGGCTTCACCACCGTCGAGGTGCTGGTGGCGTTCGGGATCGCCGCCGCCGCCACGATCATGGCGTTCCAGATCGCCGGCACCGCGGCCGCGGCCGTCCGGCGGATCGAGGCACGCCGCGTCGCGGCCGACGAGGCGGAGGGCGTCGTCCTGCGCCGCCTCGCCGAGGGCCCGCTGCGGCCGGGCCTGGCGCGGGGCGTCTTCTCGGACGGCACGCCCTGGACGCTCGCCGTCACCGACCTGCGCCCGGCCCTCGGCCTCGGCCGGGTGCCGCCGCTCTGGCAGGTGCGGGTGACGGGGGCCTCGACGGTGCCGCTCTACGCGACGCTGATCCCGGAGAGGCAGGAATGAGCCGGGAGCCGCCCGACGCCGAAGCGCGGCAGGCCGGGTTCACCCTGGTCGAGACCCTGGTCTGCCTGGCGCTCGCCGGGCTGATCGGCGTGCTCCTGCTCAACGCCGTGCGGATCGCCGGCGGGGCCGCGGCCGCGGCGGCCCGGGCGGCGGGGACCGAGGAGGTGCAGTCGGTCCGCGACCACCTGCGGCGCACCCTCGGCAGCCTGGCGCAGAGCCGCCCCGACGGCAAGAGGCCGACCCTGCGCGGGGGCCCGGACGGGCTCGTCGCGGTGCTCGCCCCCGACCAGACGCTGGAGCGCCCGACCGAAATCGCCGTGACCCTGGCACGCGTGCCCGGCGGGCCAGGGGCCTTCGACCTCCTGGAGAGCCGCAGCGAGGCCGAGGCGCTGCCGGGGCAACCCCTGATGCCGCGCAGCGAGGCGATCCTCGGGCGGATCGCCGGCCTCGCGCTTCGCTATTACGGCGCGCCCAGCCGCGGCGCCCGGCCGCTCTGGCTGCCGGCCTGGTCGCGGCCGGACCGGCCGCCGCTGCTGGTCGAGATCCAGGTCGCCTTTCCTCCCGCAGACAGCCGCCGATGGCCCCCCCTCGTGATCGCCCTGGATTCCGGCCCGTGAGCGCCCCGGGCGAGCCCCCCTCCGACGAGGGCGAGGCCGGCTTCGTGCTCCTGTCGGTGCTGGCGATCTTCATCGTGGTCGGTGCGGTGCTGGCGGCGGCGATCCTCCAGGTGCGCTCCGCCACCGGCCTCGCCCAGGCCCGGGCCGAGGCGGTGCGGCTCCAGGGCGAGGCGGACGGAATCGCCCGCCTGATCGCCTACCGGCTCGATCTGGGCCGGACCTATCGCCAGTCCAGCGCCGGCCTGCCGGAGGACGGCACGGTGACCGCCTGCCCGCTGGCGCCGGGGCGCAGAGCGCTCCTGTCGCTCCAGGACCAGGGCACGCTCATCGACCTCAACGGCAGCCCGCGCCCGGCGATGGAGGAGGCCTTCCGGCTCCTCGGGGTGTCGGACCGGGAGGCACTGGCGCTCGGCGCCGAGATCGTCGATTACCGCGACCCGGACGACGCGCCGGAGCCCAATGGCGGGGCGGAACTGCCGCAATACCGCGCCCGGGGCCTGCCCTGGGGGCCGCGCAACGCCCCCTTCGCCAGCATCGACGAGATCGACCGCCTGCCCTCGATGACGCCCGCCATCGCCGCCCGCCTGCGACCGGTGCTGACGGTCTACAACGAGGGCGGCCGATTCGACCTCGCCGCCCTGGTGCGGCGGGCCAACCCCTCGGCGATCCGCTCGCTGCCGGGCTCCGCCGGCCCGGTCCCGTCGCCCCGGCAGGTCTTCCGCCTCTCGGTCGTCGTCGAGGCGGGCCGCGCCCGGGCCGGGCGCTCGGCGATCCTCAACCTCGGCGGCGGCAGCGGCTTCCTCGTCTGGCAGCAGACCGTCGCGGCGGACCTCGTCGCCGGCACCGGTCATCCCGCCTGCGCGATGGTGGCGGCGGCCCTGGGATCGGCTCCCTGACGGCCTCGCGCAGTTCCCGCCCCTGTCCGAGAGGAAGCCGCACGAATCGCCTGACCGTCACCCACGGTCGGCCAGGATCGGATTGGCCGGGACGCGAGTTGAGCTTGAGACGGGTTGCAAAAGACCACCTCGGAGACGACAAGGAGCAGGGTGCGATGACGGAGACCGTGGCGGTTCCCCGATGCCCGGACGTGGTGCTGTCGGATTTCGGGAGCTTCTTCGAGGAGCACCGCCGGCGCCGCGAGGCCTACGTGGCGCCGGCCGCCCAGGACGAGGCGCCGCTCTCCTCCGAGGACGCACGACGCGTCGCTCTCCTGCGCGACATCGCCGCCGAGGTGCTGCAGGCCGCAGCCAGCCAGCTCGCGCCCTATGGCGTGCTCATCGAGCGCGGGCCGTCCTTGCGCGGCCGTCCCGATTTCGAGCAGGCCTACACCCAGTTCATGCTGATCAACCGGAATACCGGCCAGGCCTCGGACGTCTACGTGATGAGCATCACGGATGCGGGCTACTTCCTGGCGAGTGCCTGCGACCCCCGCCTCGACCACGACCATCTCGACCGGCAGGTGACCCACTGTGCCGCGAGCGCCCTGAACTGCGACGTCGTCGCCCGGGTGATGAAGGACGCCATCCTGCACGTTGCCTGATCCTCGGCCTGATCCTCGGCGCGCCTCCCGCGGCGGCGGGCGGGACCGCGCTGGCTCGGGCGCGCCCGAAACCTCCCCTTAGGTTTTTGTTCCAGCGCGGCAGTGCAAAAAAGGCGGCTACAAATCCCTCTTGACCATCCCCGCGCGGAGGGGCAGCATAGTTCCCGTCGAGACCAACTCGAGGAGGTAGCCATGAATTCTCAAGGTTGCAGCCCTCACGCGACACATACTGATGCCGGTGATCAGGAAACTCCGCCGGACTACTATCGACAGGGATAGTGGCTTCAGGGCGGGCTAGAATACGGTACGGGGCCGAGACGGCCATCACCATCGTACCGTGCGAAACACCCCGCGAACCCTGAAACGTGGACCCTGCCTCTTCAAGGCTCGTCGGTGCGCCGGCGGGCCTTCGTCGTTTCGAGCCCGGCGGCAGGCACCGACCACCTCATGTCGCAGAGAAAGGCCGAATCGGTCTCGGGCGTGGGCAACTTTAATCTTTCGTTAGGTTCCGTCTCGACCTAAAAAATCGAAAGCAGCCGGCTACGAATACCCCTTGACCACTCCCGCCGGGAGGCGCAGCATAGTCTTCATCGAGACGAACTCGAGGAGGTGGCCATGAATTCTCAAGGTTGCAGCCCTCATGCGACTCACACCGATGCCGGCGATCAGGAAACGCCACCCAATGTCGATCGACAGGGATAGTGGCTTCAGGGCGGGCTGAACTACGGTACGGGGCCGAGACGGCCGTCATCATCGTACCGTGCGGCAAAACCCGCGAACCCTGAAACGTGGACCCTGCCTCTTTAAGGCTCGTCGGTGCGCCGGCGGGCCTTCGCTGTTATAGGCCTTGTGCAAGCCCTTACCTGCCTCATGCCGCAGCGAAAGGCCGAATCGGCTTCAGGCGTCAGAAGTATTAATCTTTCGTTAGGTTCCATCTCAACCTTAAAAATCGAGAGCAGTCGGCTACGAATTCCGCTTGACCACTCTCGCCGGGAGGCGCAGCATAGTCTTCATCGAGACGAACTCGAGGAGGTGGCCATGAATTCTCAAGGTTGCAGCCCTCATGCGACTCACACCGATGCCGGTGACCAGGAAACGCCACCGAATGTCGATCGACAGGGATAGTGGCTTCAGGGCGGGCTGACATGCGGTACGGGGCCGAGACGGCCATCATCAACGTACCGTGCACGACCACCCGCAAACCCTGGGACGTGGACCCTGCCTCCTCAAGGCTCGTCGGTGCGCCGGCGGGCCTTCGTCGTTTTCGGGTTCGCCGCCGCCATGGTAGGGCTGTCCGAGGAGGACCCTTGATGTCATTCGACCGTTCCCGCCGCGGCAGCGACCCCCGGCAAGCCGCCGAGGCCGCGTTCCGGGCCGTGACCCGTAAAGTGCCGGAGGGCTCAGGCCCCGAGGGCAAGGCAGCCGATGGCAAGGCGACCGACGGCAAGCCGAAGCCCGCCGCGAAGGCGGCCGTCCCGGGCGTGCGCGAGACCGTGTCCTTGCGCCTCGACCGCGACGTGCTCGACCACTTCCAGGAGGACGGGCCGGGCTGGCAGGAGCGCATCAACGCCGCCCTGCGCAAGGCCGCGGGTCTCTGATGTGAGGCGGCTGAGCCTCGCGGCCTCGCTGCTGCTCCTCGCGGTACCGGCGCAGGCGCAGGGCGGGCTTGTGACCAACCCGTTCGCGTCGAACTATCCCTCGGTGCCGATCCGCGAACGGGTCGCCCCGTCGCGTCTCAGCGCAGGAACTGACCGAAGGCCCGCGGCCCGTCCGAGGTCTTCACCAGTCCGGTCACCGTCAGGGCCGTGGCATCGATCACCGTGAGGGTGTTCGATTCCCAGTTCGCCACATAGACCGTCTTGCCGTCCGGGCTGGCCTGGATACCCTCGGGGTATTCGCCGACATCGAGGCGGGGCCCCGGCGCCAAGGTGGCGGTATCGAAGGTACTGACCGTGCCGCCATATTGGTCGGTGACGAAGGCCCGGCCCTGGGCGAGCGCCACGGCGTAGGGCCGCTCGCCGACCTTGACCCGACCGATCTCCCGGTGCGCCGCGATGTCGACCACCGAGACGTCGTTCGAGCCGACATTGGCGGAATAGGCCCGCTTGCCGGCTGCGTCGATTGTGACCCCGAACGGCCGCGTGCCGACCGGGATCGTCGCCACCCGCTGCCGCGTCGCGGTGTCGACCAGCGAGAGCGCGTCGTCGTCCCGGTCCGCCGCCAGCAGGAACGTCCCGTCCGGCGTCACCGCGATGCCCGAGGGCGAGGTGCCGACCGGGATCTCGGCCGCGACCGACAGGGTCTTCGGATCGACCTCCCAGAGACGCTTGGCGTACCAGTCGGCGACGTAGACCGCGCCGCTCACCGGGTTCACCCCGACCCCGAGGGGGCCGCCGCCGAGCGGGACGGTGCGGGCGATCCGGCGTGCGGCGGCATCGATCACGACGAGCGCCTTGCCCTCCGGCGCGGTGACGTAGACGGAACGTCGGTCCGGCGACAGGGCGATGCCGGCCGGTGCGCCCTTCACGGGGATCGTCGCCACCACCTTGCGGGCGTCGAGGTCGACCACGTCGACCGTGTCGGAATTCTGCGCCGTAACGAAGGCCTCCGCCGCCCGGGAAGGGACCGGCATGACGCCGGCCCCGACGAGCAGGCAGAGCCCGGCGAGATGCCGGGCTCGCCTCACGAGTTGCCCTTCTCGATCTTCGCCTTCAGGTTGTCGAGGCCGGCGCGATACAGCTCCTTGACCGCCTTGATCGCCGCCTCGTCGCTCAGCTCGGGCGGCGGGTCGTTGTTCATGTAGCCGCGATAGAACGCGCCGTCCCACACCACTTCCGACGCCTTGCCGCCATCCGCCGGCTCGACCTTGATCGTCGAGGAGTAGTTGTTGACCGGCAGCACCTTCACGTCGACCTTGTCGATCCGGTACGACAGGCTCTTCTGCTCGGCCGAGTACTTGTAGAGCTCCTCCTCGACCGTGGCACCGCCCTTCAACGTGAGGGTGCGGGTGGCCTTGACCTCGTTGCCGCCCTTGCCCTCGGTCTTCTCGACCGGCGGCAGCCAGCTCATGTCCTGGAAGTTGCCGACCACGGCCCAGACCTTGTCCGGGCTGGCATTGATCGTAACCTTCTCCTCGACCTTCTTGCGGGTCGGGCCGTGGGCCTGGGCAGCGGGGGCCGCCGCGAAGGCGGCGACGAGGGCCGCCGCGATGATGCGCTTCATCGGATCTCTCCTGTTCACGCGTTCTTACGCGTCATCGACCGCGAGGGACGCGGCGGCCGCCTGCGGCAGGGCGGCCACGACCTTCGCGGCGATCCAGTTCCAGGCCTCGCGCTCGGCGGGCCCGGCCGTCTTCTCGACGGCGATGCGGTGGTGGTGCAGCTCGGCCAGCACCGTCTCGGGGTTCAGCATGTGCAGGCGCGTCGACAGGATCGCCGCCTCCAGCACCGCGTTGACCGCCCGGTTGTGGCCGAGGAACGGCCGGTGCGCCTCCGCATGCACCACCCGGCCGCGGAAGCGCGGGCGGACGGGATCGTCGCGCACCTCCACGACCTGCAATTCCATGTGTCCGTAGGCCTCGGCCAGCCGCGGCACGGGAATCGTGCGGCACGGCACGGTCGGCCAGTCGCGCCGGCCGGTGACGCAGCCGGCGATCACCCGCACGTCGGCCGGTGCGGCGGCGGCGAAGAACGGCTGCGCCTCCAGGTTGGCGATGGTCGGCGAGGGCCGGAACGGCGCCACCCAGAAATCCTCGCCCTCCCGGATCAGCCCGAACGGCACCAGGTGCAGGGACCCGTCGGCGGCGAGGGTCGTCACGATGGTCTCGAGGATCAGCGGCACGTGTCTAAGGCTTCCCGCTGTGGCGCGTATGGCCCGGGGCCTTGAAGCGCGTGGTGTCCTCCACCTCGGCATCCATGGCGCAGCCCCATTCCAACGCCTCGTCCTGCACGTAGCGCTTGCCGAGCCGCCAGGCCAGTTCCGCCTTGGTCAATTCGCCGCCGAGATAGAAGGCGTGGGCGCCGTCGGCCTCGACGCCGAGATCGGGGAAGAACGCCATCGCATCGCGCCCCACCTTGTGGATGTCGCGGTTGTAGATGTGCACCCCGTCCTCCGCGACCGCGACCCGGTAATTGGGGTCGCGCACCTCGGCGGCCAGGGCCGCGATCTCCTCAGGGGTCTGGGTATAGGGCCGCTTGTCGTGGAGGGCGAGGAGGGCGCGGCCATAACCTTTGGGCAGGGCGGCGTCGGCCTTGGCCGCGTACATCACCCGGCGGGCGGCATCGTGCTCCTCGACCGTGCGGCGCGTGTGGTTCGAGACCTGCACGATCAGCACGTTGCCGATCGACAGTTCCGAGCACACCCCCATCAGCAGGGCCGTCACCCCGAGGCTGTCGGCCTCGGTGAGCTCGGTCAGGTTGCCGGTCCCCATCATCATGGCGATGTCGGGGTGGCGCCGCCGCGTCTCGTGGTAGCGCACCAGGGAGGCGGCGAAGCCGAAATGGATCGGTTCGAGGATCGGGTCGGCGATGAAGGGCTTGCCCGCCCGCTGCATCCGCTCGATCGCCCGGTCGAGGGAGGGCAGGTCCTCGGGGCGCATCGGCACCAGAACCGGCACCGCCTCGGTCTCGAAGGCGAGGTCCAGGGTCTCCTCGTTGAGGCTGAGCAGGAAATCGGCGCCCGCCGCCGCGCCCTGGCGCAATTCGTCGGCCGAGAACGAATCGACGCTGACCCGCAATCCCTCGGACTTGAGCAGCCGCACCGTCTCGCCGAGATGCGGGAAGGGGGTGTCCGGCAGCCCGCCGAGATCGATGACATCGGCCCCGCGCCGGGCGAGGTCCTTCGCCCGAAGCAAGATCTCCTCGGGCGTGAGCCGCGACGCGTCGACGATCTCGGAGAAAATCCGCACGTCGTGGCGCGAAAGATCCACTTTCCGCCCGGCGAGTCCGAGGAAGACCGGCAGGTCGACGATCTCGTCCGGCCCGCGCTCCACCGGCAGGCCGAAATGCGCGGCGAGCGCCGCCGGATCGGCCCGGCAGCGCCCGGGCAGGATCACCCGCGTCGCGCCCTCCGGCATCGTGACCCGGCGGCGGATGATCTCCTCCGTCATCAGCGCGGCGACCTTCACGCCGGCATCGGCGATGGTCCAGGCGAACCGCTCCGGCGGCAGGCCGGCGGCGATCTTCTCCAGCCGCGCCTTGGCGAGGCGCCCGGTGACGAAGACGAGATGCTCCCTCACGCGGCGCACTCCGCCAGCGCCTCGCGGCACGGCCGGTCGCCGCCGGGGCCGCGCAGCACGATCCGGCCGGGGAAGCGGGCGGCGAAACCCGGAAAGGCGGCATCGACCAGCCCGGCCCGAGCCAGCTCCGCCGGTCCGGCCCCGGGCGCCGGATCGGCGGATTTCACCAGCAGGCAGGTGCCTGCGCCGAGGCGCGTGGCGAGCCAGAGCGCCAGGCTGTCCGATGTCACGTCCCAGCTCTCCGGGATGTCCGGATGGCCGTCCTTGAGCGCCGACGGGTCCCAGACCGGTACGCCGCCGGCGGCGAGGGTTCCGACGGGATCCGGCGTCACCCGCAAGCGCGGCTCCAGCGCGGCGAAGATGCGCGCCATGCCCGCCATGGCCTCGAGGGCGAGCCGGTGGGCGAGGGGGTCCGGAAAGGCGAGGGCCGTCTGCGTCGCCCGCACCGCTTCGGCCAACGCGCCGCCGCCCGGCACGATCGCCACCGGCCCCTCGGCCCCGTCCGCCAGGTCGCCGAGCAGCCGGCACAGCCGGGCCCGATCGGCCACGAGGCTGCCGCCGACCTTCACGACGGCGAGGGCTTGGCTCATGCGTCGTGCCCGGTGCATGCAGGATTGTCCGAAACGATCGAAGGATGCGGCATCTCCTCGCCGCGGGAGAGCGGGTTGCAGGGTGCCGCGTCGAAGATGGAGCGGCGGCCGGCGAAAGCCAATGCGTCGGCCGTCGCGCGCAGCCGCGACTGCAGATCGGCGGCCCGCCGCGCGACCGCCTGCCGGGCCGCGCCCGCATCCGCCCCCTCGGCCAGCACCGTGCAGATCGGCGCTCCCGCCTCGACGCGGCTGCCGGCCGGCGGGCGGTCCATCGCCCAGTCGGGCCAGTCGAAGACCGGAACGGAAGGAACCTCCGTCCCGGCATACAGGATCTCGGTCGCGGCGGCGCCCGGACGAATCGAGCGGTGCTCGGGCAGCCGGCCGTCGGCCGCCGCCAGATGGGCGGAAAAGAGCGGCTGGGCCGCGCGGTCGAGCACGTCCAGGGTGGCGCCGGGACGGGGATTGACCTCGAGCAGCCACCAGGCATCGCCTTCGACCAGCAGGTCGGCGCTGACGAGACCGCGCAACCCCGTCGCGGTGACGAGGGCCGCGAGCGCCCGCTCGGCTCCATCCCGTACCGCGGCGGGCAGGACGGCCGGTCCGGCGGCACCGGCATAGCGGAAGGGGCGGCCGGTCCCGGGCGCCGTCCATTGCTCGGTTACCGCCAGCACGGCGATGCCGCGTCCATCCGCGAGGGCGTTGAGCGAGCGGGGCAGGCCCGGCACGCGGCGCTGGAGATAGGCTCCCGCCGGGAGCCGGCCCGGAGCGGCCGGGCGGATATGGCCGCCTCCGGACCCGCCGCGCCGCTTCGTGAGCCAGGATTCGGGATCCGGCACCGGTGCCGAGGAGATCTCCGGATGCGGGATGCCGAGACGCCCGCACAGGGCCGCGAAGCCGGCCGGGTCCTTGAGCGCCGCGACGGCATCCGGCGCGGCGCCGATCAGCCGGAACCGCCCGGCGAGCCGCCGCATCAGCCCCGGCGCACCCTCGAAGCCGGAGCCGAGGACGAGGCCGATGGGGGCGACCGCTTGGCTTGCGAGGTCCGAGAGTGCCGCCTCCACGCTCCCGGCCCCCGGCCCGGCGCCGAGGCGGCCGGAGACGCGGCGATAGCCGGCGGAAAGCAGCCGGGTATCCGCGTCGCCGAACAGGTCGGCGACGAAGGGGCGGTAGCCGGCCCGCCGCGCCGCGGCGGCGAGCGCCCGGCCCGACTGCGCGGCGATCAGGACCGCGTCGGCCGTCACGCCGCCGCCTGGTCGGCGATCTCGACGGCGAGCCGGTAGGCCTCGCGGAAATCGAGGACGAGGGGCTGGTCGGCCTGGAGCAGGCGGCGGAACAGGCCGGCCTGGGTCCCGTACTTGACGTTGCCGATGGCGAGCGCCCCGATGCCGACGCCCCGCCCGCTCGGCAGGGGGACGGCGTCGGCGTTGACGTCGATCCCGGCGATGCCGGCCGGCGGCACGGCGTTGACGTCCGCGGCGACGAGGAGGCGGCCGGCCTGGGTCAGGTCCTCGGCGCTCAGGACCTGCACGCCCGCCGCAGCCGCGGAGAGGATCACCTCGGCGTCGCGCGCCGCCGCGAGACGACCCTCGGGCGTCGAGCCGTCGGCGGCCTCGACGGCGACGCCGAAGCGCGTGCGCATCCCATCGGCGATCGTCGCCACCCGCTCGCGGCCGTTATAGCCGACGATGACCGGCTGCGCGCCCTCCTGCGCGGCGATCACCGCGGCGCAATAGGCGACGACGCCGGTGCCGCCGTAGATCGCGACGCGCTTGCCCCGCAGCTCCTCGCCGAACCTCTCCCGCAAAGCCTTGCGGGTGCAGGCCACCATGGCGGCGCCGGTGGTGAAGGAGCCGGCCGGATCGGCGAAGACGTGGTTGGCGAAGGGCGGCACGAAGGCACCGGTCGCGGCATCCACCATGTCGAGGGCGGCCTCCGCGTTCTTGCCGCCGATGAAGATCGCCGTGCGGGTGCCGTCCTGCGGCGCGCGCGAGAAGATCGAGTCCTGGACCAGCGGCACCACCTCGCCGGGCTCCACGCTCGTATAGGTCGAGACGACCTCGAACCCCGCATCCACCGCCATGTTCACGTCGAACGGGCTCATGTGCTTGAGTGGGGTCAGCATGTGCAGGATCGAGCGGGCCATCCGGCATCTCCTGAAACGCGGCGGCCGCCCGCCGGCGACCCGATTCGCGCGTGAAGCTTCAAGGTTCGGTGCCACCTTTACGCCCGCAGGCCCCACCTGTGGCCTGGACGTTGGTGGCAATTGCGGCAAGGAGCCCGCCGCTCCGGTCAGTCGATCTCGGCGCCGCGGTTGCGCCCGCGGGCGATGCGGATGCTCAAGGCCGGGTGGCGGGCGCTCAAGGACGCGGCCAGCGCCCTGGCCTGCGCCTCGTCGCCGGTGAGCGCGAAGCCGGTCGGCCCCCAGGAACTCTGGCCGAAGCCCGGGATGCCGGCCGCCTCGACGTCGGCCAGCGCCGCCGCCACCGCCGCGCTGGCGTAGCGCCCGCCCTGGTGGGGGGCGAAATAATCGCCGATCCGGCGCTGGATCCCGGTGATCCCGGCGCCGAACCGCGCCACGTCCCCCGTGACGACCGCCGGGAGCACCTGCATCAGCACCGTGCGGCAGATCTCGGCCGCCTCCGGCGCGGGAAAGCGGGGGAGTTCGCGGAAGGCCCGGCGCTCCTCGGCCCCGTGCACGCCCGTGCGGCCGGAATCCAGGATCAGCACCACCCGCCAGGCCTCCGGGAAAGGCAGCCGCGCGATCACCGGCGGCGGAGCCTCGCTGTCGTCGCGGCCGCCATCGACGATCAGGCCGCCGGTGACGAAGGCGGCGAGGCCGACGCCGGACCGGTTGCCGCGATCGAGGGCATCGGCGAAGGCGGCAGGAGAAAAGGGCGCGCCGTGGAGCGCGGCGAGCGCCGCCGCGACCGAGAGGGCGAGCTGCGTCCCCGAGCCGAAGCCCGCATGGGCCGGGATCACGTCGGCGAGGTGGAACGCCCCGGTCTCCGGCACGCCGAGGTGACGGGCGGCCAGCGCCGCATAGGTGCGCACCCGTTCGCACTCGGCCTCGATGCCGGGCGTGTCGGCCCCGGTGACGGTGAGGCTGTCGGCCCGGGCGGCGGTGAGGTCGATGCCGGGGGCATCCAGGCCGAGCCCGATGCTGCCGAAGCGCCGGCCGAGCCCGCCATGCAGGTCGAGGAAGCCGAAATGCAGCCGGGCCGGCGCACGCACCCGCACCGTCGCCCGCGCCGTTGCCATCCCGTGCGCCAAACCGGCCTCGCTTCCTGACCCGACCGGGCGGCGCCCGCAGGGCCGTCCGAATCCTCGGGGCCGGACTGTCCCACACCGTCCGCCGGCTGGGCAACTCGCGATCGGCGGATATGTGCCCGCCGGCCGGGCGCGAAGCCGGACTTTCGGGGGACTTGCCTGAGCGGGCGCCCGGGTGCAACCGTCTCCCGCGAACTGCGTAGGGCAGGAGCGGGCGAGGGCGGATGACGGCCTGGATCGATGGACGGGCGGTGACGCGGGACGAGGCCGTCGCGGCCGCCGCCGCGATGCTGGCAGGGGCGCGAAGCCCGGTCTTTGCCGGCCTCTGCGCCGAGGCGGCCTCGGTGCAGGCGGCCTTCGACCTCGCGCGCGCAATCGGCGCTTCGCTCGACTCCGCCGCGGCGCCCTCCCTCTACGCCGATCTCGGGGCGCTGGCCTCCGGCGGCGCCATGACCACCACCCCGGCCGAGGCGCGTGGGCGGGCCGATGTCGTGCTGGCGCTGGGCGCCGCGCCGTGGGCCTCCGAGTCCTTGAGCGAGCTGGCGGCGGACGGACCCGTCCGCGGACGGGCATCGGGGCGGCCCCGCGCCGTCCTCGCCCTCGGCGGGCCGGGCGATGGGGCCGTGCAACACGTCGCCTATCCGGCGGGCGAGGCCGGGCTCGCGGCGGCGATCGGTTTGCTGCGCGGCCTCGTCGCCGGCCGCATCGCCGGTCCCCATCCGCTGGCCGACCTCGCGACGCGCCTGCGCGACGCGCTCTACGGCGTGATCGTCTACGACCCCGCCGAGATCGGAGCCCTCGGGGCCGAGATGCTGAACGGCCTCGTCAAGGATCTCAACGAGACCACCCGCTGCTTCGCGCTGCCCCTCGGCGACCCCCACCAGGGCCGGGCCGTGGCACAGATCGCCGCCTGGAGCACCGGCCAAGGGCCGCGGGTCGGATTCGGCCGCAGTCGTCCCGAGCACGATCCCTGGCGCTTCGACGCCGCACGCCAGGCCGCGGCAGGGGAGGCCGATGCCGCGCTCTGGCTTGCCGCTCTGCCGGCACCCTTGCCGGACTGGACCCGCACGGTGCCGACCGTGGCGCTCCTCGGCACGCCGAAGGGCGACGAGGCGAAGGTGGTGATCGGCGTCGGCGTGCCGGGCGAGGCCTTCGGCGCCGCCCTGTGGCACCCGCGCCGCGCCGCGATCGCCTGGCACGAAGCCGACGCGCCGGCACCGGGGACAGATTCCGCCGCCACGATCCTCGCCGATCTCCAGGCCCGGCTCTCTTACACCGTCAAGAATCCTGCCAAGAACCCGGAGCGTTCCGCCTCATGCTGACCCGCATCGCCGGCGGCCGGGTGGTCGATCCGACCGCCGGGCGCGACGCCATCGGCGACGTCTGGATCGAGGACGGCCGTATCGTCGCCCCCTCGGACCGCGCGCCCGACCGCATCATCGACGCCGCCGGCTGCATCGTCATGGCGGGCGGCGTCGAGGTCCATTCGCACATCGCCGGCGGCAACGTGGTGCTGGCGCGCCTGCTGCTGCCGGAACTCGGCGTCTCGGAACCCGGCGCGCCGAACCCGCACGGCTCGGGCCGCGATGTCGGCCTGCTCTACGCCCGGATGGGCTACACCACCGCGGTCGAGCCGGCGATGCCGCCGGTCAACGCACTGGCGACCCAGCTCGAACTCGACGAGATCCCGCTCCTCGACCGGGGCGGGCTGTGCGTGATGGGCAACGACGACCAGTTGCTGCAATTGCTGCGCGACCGCGAGAGCGCCGACGCGGTGCGCGACCTCGTGGCTTTGAACGTCGCGACCTCGCGGGCGCTCGGCGTCAAGGTGATCAATGCCGGCGGCGCCGACGCCTTCAAGGACGGGGCGGTCCGCTTCTCCCTCGACGACGAGGTGCCGGCCTACGGGCTGACATCGCGACAAATCCTCAACGGGCTCCTCGACGCGGTCGAGGCCCTGAAGGTCCCGCACCCGCTGCACGTCCATTGCAGCAATCTCGGCCTGCCGGGGGCAGACGACAGCCTGATCGAGACGCTCGAGGCGGCGGAAGGGCGGCGGATCCACTTCGCCCACGCCCAGTTCTACGCCTATGCCGCGATCGACAAGGACAACCCGCTGACCGGCGGCTTCCAGTCGGCCGCGCCGCGGATCGCCGAGGCGCTGGCCCGCCATCCCAACGCCACCCTCGATATCGGCCAGGTGGTGTTCGGCCAGACCGCGACGATCTCGCTCGACATCCTGCGCCAGTTCTCCGGCCGCAAGGCGGCGAGCCCGAAGAAGTGGATCGTCAATGCGGGCGACGCCGAGGGCGGCGGCATCGTGCCGTTCCGCTACCGCGACCGCGGCCCGACCTCGTCGCTGCAATTCGCCATCGGGCTCGAGCTGATGCTGCTCTCGCCCGATCCGGAGCGCACCATCCTGACCACCGACCACCCCAATGGCGGACCGTTCACCGCCTATCCGCGCATCCTGCACCTGCTGATGGACAAGGAGGCGCGGGATCGCGAGGTCGCCGCCCATCCGAAGGTGGCAGCCGAGCGCTCCGGCCTCGCCGCCATCGAGCGCGAATATACCCTCACCGAGGTCGCGCAGCTCACCCGCTCGGGCCCGGCCAAGCTTCTGGGCCTCACCGACCGCGGTCACCTGCGCCCCGGGGCGCGGGCCGACATCGCGGTCTACCGCGACCAGCCGGACCGGACCGCGATGTTCGCCCGCGCCCACCGTGTGCTGAAGGACGGCGCGGTGATCGTCGAGGACGGCGAGGTCGTCGCCTGGACGCGCGGTCATACGCTGAGCCTGTCCGTCGAGGCCGATGCCGGCATGGCGCGGCGGACCGATTCATATCTGCAGGGCCGTTTCGGCGCCGGTCTGTCCACCTTCACTGTGCCGGACGCGGCCTTCCCCGATCGTGAGGTGTTCGAGGCGGTGTCATGCCGGACCTGATTCTCAACGGTATCCGGGTCGAGGACACCTTCGCGGAGGCCTTCGACATGGCGGCCACCGCCCTGGTGCTGACCGCCGAGACGCCCGAATGGGCGACGATCGCCGCGACGACCATGACGGGCTTCGCCACCTCGGTGATCGGCTGCGGCGCCGAGGCCGGGATCGACGCCGTGCTCTCCCCCGACGAGACCCCGGACGGGCGCCCCGGCATGCGCGTGCTGCTCTTCGGCTTCGATGCCGGCGGCCTCAAGGACCAGCTCCTGCGCCGGGTCGGGCAATGCGTGCTGACCTCGCCGGGCAGCGCGGTCTTCGCCGGCATCGCCTGGGATGACCCGAACGTGGGCAAGGCATTGAAGCTCGGCGGCGCGATCCGCTATTTCGGCGACGGCTTTTCCACCGCCAAGCGCGTCGCGGGACGGCGTTACTGGCGCACGCCGGTGATGGACGGCGAGTTCCTGTGCGAGCACTCGGTGCCGACGATCAACGGTGCGGTCGGGGGCGGCAACCTGCTCTTTCTCGGCCGGCGCTTCGCCGACACCCTGCGGGTGGCCGAGATCGCGGTCGCGGCGGCGCGCACGATCCCCGACGTGATCCTGCCCTTCCCGGGCGGCGTGGTGCGCTCCGGCTCCAAGGTCGGCGCGCGCACCAAGGGCATGATGGCCTCGACCAACGACGCCTATTGCCCGACCCTCAAGGGCCGGGCCGGCTCGGCCCTGCCTCCGGAAGTCGACGTGGTGCTGGAGATCGTCATCGACGGGCTGTCCTCGGCCAGCGTCTCGGCCGCGATGCGGGCCGCCCTCCACGCCTCGACCGAGGCGGGAGGCGATCTCGGCCTCGTCGCCGTCACGGCGGGCAATTACGGCGGCAATCTCGGGCGCCACCACTTCCACCTCCGGGACCTGCTCGGAGAGGCCGCATGAGCACCCTGACCCTCCGCGAGGCGCCGCCGGAGCGCCTGGATCTTGCCGGCCTCACCCCCGCCGCCCTCGCGGGCCTGTCGGAGGCGGAGGCCGCCCGGCTGCCGGTCGGCACCAGCCGCTGCGGCCTGACCCTCGGCGATTGCTTCACGATTCACCTCGACGGCTCGGACGAGTTGCGGATCGTCGGCGCCACCGAGCGGCTCGACCGGGTCGGCGCGGGCCTGTCGGCCGGGCGGATCGTGGTCGAGGGCGATGTCGGCCAGCGCCTCGGCGCCGGCATGACCGGCGGCACCCTCACCGTCAGCGGCTCGGCCGGCCCGTTCGCCGGGACGGCGGCCAAGGGCGGCACGATCCGCATTGCCGGCGATGCCGGCGAGAGCGCCGGCGGCGCGCTCCACGGCGCGGAGGCCGGCCTCGACGGCGCGACGCTGATCGTCGGCGGCACGGCCGGCGACCGCCTCGGCGACCGGATGCGGGCCGGGCTGATCCTGGCGACGACCGCCGGCGCCCATGCCGGCGCCCGGATGATCGCCGGCACGATCGTGGCCGAGGCGATCGGCGACCATCCCGGCTATGGCATGCGCCGCGGCACCCTGGTCGCCGCCCGCCACGGCGCCCTGCTGCCGACCTTCGTCGAGACCGGGCGGCAGGACCTCGTGGTGCTGAAGCTGCTGGCGACCTCGCTCAAGGCCCTGGCCCCGGAGGCGGCCGCGCTCCTGCGGGCGCCGATGCGCCGTTACGGCGGGGATCTCGCCACTCTCGGCAAGGGCGAGCTGTTCACGCCGGTGGGGTGAGAGCCGCATTGAGGCTACCCAGGTTCAGGCCCGATGGTTACCGCCTGAGCCCTCCCCCGCAGAGGGGGGAGGGCTCAGGCGCGGCGACCGTCGTGTCCGCACCGGGACACCTGCTGTGCCGCGTGTTGTGGGAGCCTGGGAGGAGGCGGAGGGTGTCAGTCACGTCGCCGAGGAAGCCCCCCCCTCACAACCGCGCCTGGATTTTCTTGGCGATCACCCCCAGCCGCTGTTCCAGCAGGGTCGGCACCTCGCAGACATAGGTCAGCGACTGGCTGCGCTCCTGGAAGATGCGCTTGTCCCAGTTGAACCGACTCTCGAGCTCGGTCAGCTCCTTGGTCTCGGGCACGTCCGGCGCGGTCTTCACCTCGCTGATCTTCCCGGCCTCGTCGCGGATGCGCTCGGCCATCACCCGCTGGCCGCGGGCGTAGCGGCCGATGCCGGCCACGACCTTGTCGCGCTCGCCGTTCAGCACCTCGAACACGCCGGCGAAGACGCGGGTCAGGCGGGCGTCCTTGTCGGCCTTGTCGAGCTTGGCCACGAAACCGTCGAGGAGGCCGTCGACCTCCTCCAGCGGCAGCCGGCGCGACCCGATCTTCTGCGCGAGCAGGGCGGCGTCGGTGTCGTTGCCCCAGTCAGTCAGCGCCTGGCTCGGATCGGGCCCGGTCCAGACCGCGCCGGGGCCGAGCGTCGAGACCTTGCGCTGGGCGCAGGGCCAGTCGGGATCGGGCTTGGGCTGCGCAAGGGCCGGCACGGCGCCGAGGATCAGCAGGGTGGCGAGGGCGGAACGGAGCATCATGGACATCTCTCTCACAGGCGGTCAGCCCGCATCCCCGGCCGGGCCGCCGCGCCGGGCGAGCAGCCCGCGGCCGGGATCGTAGGCGGCCACCGCCATGACGAAGAAGGCGAGTCCGGTCCCGACCACGACCGCGCAGGAGACCGGGTTGAAGGCGCCGTAGAGCGCGAAGCGCACCAGCTCGACGGCGTGGGTGAACGGGTTGATCTGGCAGATCCAGTAGAGCGTCGCGCTCGATTCGTTGATCCGCCACAGCGGGTAGAGCGCCGAGGAGGCGAAGAACATCGGGAAGATCACGAAGTTCATCACGCTCGCGAAGTTCTCGAGCTGGCGCACGAGCGACGACAGGAACAGCCCGATGGCGCCAAGCATCAGCCCCGCGGCGAGGAAGGCCGGCAGGGCATAGAGATAGCCCATCCACGGGATGTCGGTCTCGAAGAAACTCGCGACCGCCAGGAACACGTAGGCCTGGATCAGCGAGACGATCACCCCGGCGATGAGCTTGGCCAGCAGCAGGCTCCAGCGCGGATAGGGGCTGGTGAGCAGCACCCGCATCGAGCCGACCTCACGGTCGTAGACCATCGACAGCGAGGATTGCATGCCGTTGAACAGCTGGATCATCACCGCCAGCCCCGGCACCACGTAGACCTCGTAGAGGACATACGTTTCGTAAGGCGGCGTGATCGACAGGCCCAGCGTGTTGCGGAAGCCGGCGGCGAAGATGAACAGCCAGACCAGCGGCCGTACGAGCGCCGAGAAGAACCGCTCCTTCTGGTTGAAGAAGCGCAGCAACTCCCGACGGACGATGCCGGCGAGCGCGATGAGGTAGCCGCCGGCATCGAGCCGGCCGCGCACCGGGGTGAGGGTCGTCCCGGCGCTCATGCCACCTTCCTCGGATTGTCGCCGCGCTCCGCAGTCATCTGGCGGAACGCCGTCTCGAGGGAGCCCGAGGGCTCGCTCAAGGTCCCGGCGAGACCGCGGGCGACGATGCGGCCGCGATGCAGCACCACAACCCGGTCGTCCGCGTCGATCTCGTCGAATATGTGGGTGGCCCAGAGCACCGACAGCCCTTCCTCCCGCACCAGCGCCCGCACGATGGCGACGATGTCGGCGCGGGATTCGAGGTCAAGGCCGACGGTCGGCTCGTCGAGGAGCAGGAGGTCGGGGGCGTGGATCAGCGCCCGGGCGATCTCGATTCGCCGCGACTGGCCGCCCGACAGGGTGCGGATCTTGTCGTCGCGGCGCTCCGAGAGGCCGATGCGGGTCAGAAGCGAGTCGATCCGGGCCAAAGCCGCCTTGCGGGGGATGCCGTGGAGCGCCGCGTGGTAGAGCAGGTTCTGGCGCACCGTCAGGTCGGTGTCGAGGGTGCGGGCCTGGAATACCACACCGAGGCGGGCCAGCGCCTGCGAGGGTTCGCGGTTCAGGTCGTGCCCGAGGAGCGAGACCCGGCCGGCCTGGCTGGCATAGAGCCGGGTCACCACCGAGAACAGGGTGGTCTTGCCGGCCCCGTTCGGCCCGAGCAGCGCCACGAAGGTGCCGCGCGGCACCTCGAACGACACGTCGTCGAGCGCCGTGCGGGCGCCGAAGCGATGGCTCACGCCCTCGACCGCGAGGGCCGCGCTCATCGGCTCATCGCCTTGCGGGCGTCGCGCACCGCGTCGAGGCACTCGTCGTATTCCTTCTCGCCGAGTTCCCGCTCGGCGATGCGCAGCTCTTTCCGGAGGGTCTTGGCGACCGGCTCGGGCGGCGATTTCGCCAGTTCCGCCTTGATCGTCGCGATGCCGTCCCGGCACGCGGCCGCATCGTCGGCGCGGGCGGGCAAGGCCGTCAGCAGGAGCAGGGCGGCGAGGGCGAGACGCATCCTTGGGGTTCCTCCGGTCGTGTTGGCGTCGATGTAGGCCGGGCTGGCGAACCCGCAAACCCCTGTCACTTCACGATGAAGCGCCCGGTCATGCCCCGGCTCTCCAGCCCCTGGACCGACCACGGGAACTCGCCGGCCCGCACCGTCACGAACTCCACCGCGATCGTGCCCTGGTCGTCGAATTCGAGGTGGTGCGGCGGCCCGGCCATGTGCACCTCGAGGTGGTTGATGACGATCTGGTTCATCCACACGCCGCGGAAGAACTCGCTGGCGAAGAACTTGTACTCCTTCTGCCCCTTGGCGACGATGCGAAGACGGTAGGACTTGCCGGCCTCCATCTCGATGTCCTTCACCGGCACGGCATAGTCGTTGTCCTCGGCGCCCAGCACCAGATCGGGCAGGTCGGTGCGGCCCTTGGTGAGGTCGTGGGCGGAGGAGGTGGTGGCGAGGAGGCTGGCCGCGAGGGCGGCGGCGATGAGAAGGGCGCGCATGATCTGTCCGGGTGAGAAGTGGGGCTCTCCCCCCTCTCCCGAGTGGGAGAGGGGCCGGGGGTGAGGGTGCTACGGTTCCGCAGAAGGCTCAGACCGTTCCGCCACCGGCACCAGACTCAGCGTTTCACGCGGAAGCGTGTCACCCTCACCCCTACCCCTCTCCCACTCGGGAGAGGGGATCCCGCGCCTTTTCAGGACGCGGCTCACGATTTTTACTGCGGCGAGACCGCGACGCCCCAGGGGAGAAGCCCGACCGGGATGCTCTTCGTCACCTTCGACGCCTCGACGTCGATCACCGAGACGTCGTTCGAGGTGCCGTTGGTCGAAAACAGCAGCTTCTGGTCCGGCGTGAAGGCGAGTTGCCACACCCGCTGGCCGACCGGCAGGTATTTCTGCACCTCGTAGGTCTTCGCATCGACCACCGCGACCCGGTTGGCCGGCCCGAGGGCCACGAAGGCCTTGGTTCCGTCCCTGGTCAGGCGGATGCCGACCGGCTGGATCTGCTCGTCGGTGATCCCTGCGATCTTGAAGGTGATCTTCTTCACCACCTTGCGGGTCTCGACGTCGATCACCGAGACCGTACCGCCGACCTCGGCCGAGACCCACAGCCACTTGCCGTCCTGGCTGAACTCGGCGAAGCGGGGCCGCGCATCGACCAGCACGTTGTCGATCACCTGGAAGGTCTTGGTGTCGATGAAGTGGGCCATGTTGGTCGTCTCGGAGGTATTGACCAGGATCGACCCGTCCGGACTCAACCCCATTCCCTCCGGCTCGACGCCGACCGGCACCTCGGCCACCACCTTGTTCTTCTCGATGTCGAGCACCGTGACCTGGCTGTCGTCCTCATTGGCGATGTAGAGCGGGTTGCCGGAAGGATGCGCGATGAACTGCTCCGGGTCCGGCCCCGAGCGGAGCGAGCGGACGATCTTGCCGGTCTTGGTGTCGAGCACGTCGATGCGGTCGTCGTCGCTGGCGCAGACGTAGAGCAGGCTCCCATCCTTGCCCACGGTGATCCCCCGCGGCCGCCGCCCGACCGGCCAGGTCGCCGTGACCTTCAGGGTCTCGACGTCGATGACGCTGACCGAGTTGCCCTTCTCGTTGCTGACGTACACGGTGGTGGCGTGGGCGGGTGCTGCAAGAAGAGCAACCGCAAGGGCTGCGGCTTGCGCCGGTCTCATCCGGTGACGGCTCATTCGTCCTCCCTTCCGGCCGCGCTCTTCGCCCACGGTCCGTCTCTGGTCGCGCTCGTTGCTCTTACCTGACCCGCCGCGCCGCGGCGGGCGAGACCGACTTATGGCCGGGTCACGACTTCGCCAGCCTGCACTGCGTCTCCGGCAGGTCCACCCCCAGCGTGTCGAGCGGCGTGCGCTGGTGCAGGTAGCCCTGCTCCGGCGCCACCGCCACCAGGGCCTGGGGCTGCACCAGCAGCATCGGCTGGCGCAGCTGATGATCCCAGGGGCGGAAGCTCAAGGCCACGCCCTTGTAGCCCGGCAGGGTGAAACCCGGATCGGCGATCGCAGCGCTCAGCGCCGCCGGATCGGTGGTCTTCTTCTGGAAGGCGGCCTCGCCGACCGCCCGCACCGACGCCCAGACCTGGTAGTCGAGGGGGCGCATCAGCCGGCCGGCGAGGCGGCGGAAGCGGTTCTGGGCCTGGGCGGCGCCCCAGACCTCGAGCGTCGGGTGCCAGGTGGTCGGGACGAGCCCCTGCGTGCCGACGACGGGCCGCGGATCGACGGTGTGGAACGGCACGTAATCGCCGAAATCGCCGGCTTCGTCGGCCACCACGGCGACGTCGTAATCGAGCCCGCGGGTGAAGACGAGGGCCTCGGCCCGGGTCGGGGTATCGCCCCGCGCCCGCGCCAGGGGGCCGAAGGTCCAGGGCCGCTCGGCGCTGATCTGGAGCCCGAACTTCTTCGCCGAGCGCTTCATCGCCTCGGCCCACAGCTTGTCGCCGTCCTGCGGACCTGTGATCAGGAAGAGCTTGCGCCAGCGCATGAAGGCCAGGAACTGCGCGAGCGCATCGGTCTGCATCGCCCGGCTCGGGGCGACGTGGAACACGTCGGCCCGGCAATCGGTGCCGCGCAGGCGGTCGTCGGGGGCGGCGGCGTTGAACAGGGTGACGCCCGACCCTTTGAGGGCGTCGGCCACCGCCAGCACCTCGTCGGCGGAGAGCGCCAGCACGATGAAGCGCAGGCCCTTCGCCACGAGCCCTCGGGCGGCCTCGACCGGGCTCTGGGGCGGCGCCTCGCCGGGGGCGGCGGTGCCGAGCGCCACCGCGTCGAGGGCGTAGCTCTGGCGCACGAAGCGGCCGGTCGTGGTGTTGTCCTGGATCGCCAGCTTGGCGCCCGCCAGCCCCTCGTCCTCGGGTGCGGCCTGGGCGTCGTACGAGGAGGGGGCCGGAGCCGGCCGGTAGACCAGGCCGATGCGGATCTCGGATGCCTGCGGTGCGGCGGCTTGCGCCTGCGGGGCGGCCGCTTGCGGCGGGCCCGGAGCCTGCGCGAGAGCGGCCGGGGCCGCCAGACCGGCGAGGAGCCCGAGGGAGGCGAGGGTGGCCTTGCGGAACTGTGCCATGCGGCAGGCACGCTACCAGGGTTTCTCGCGCGGCCTCAACGTCTGTTCGATGAGGATTTCGTAAGACGCCATCCCACCCTTGCCGATCCTGCCCCAAAAGTCCGAACACGGCTCGCGGGGGAGCGCGTTGCGCATCCCCGCGCCGGCATGCGAGGGTCGGGCGATGTCGTTCCTTCGCGCCCTTCCCGCTCTCGCGGTCCTGCTCGTCGGCCTGCCGGCTGCCGCCGCGCCGAACGACGTGGCGGTGTTCGGGATCGAGCTGGCGGAGCCCGGCACGATCGGGCCGCGGCCGCTGAAGCCGCAGGATGCGCGACGCCTGGGCCTGGCCACCGATGCCCTGCGCCGGGAGGTGGCGAGCCGCGGTCTCGACCCCGTCGATCTCGCGCCTCAGGCCACCGCGATCCGGCGCGACGCGCCGTTCTACAAGTGCGAGGGCTGCGCCGAAAAAATCGCCCAGGCGGCGGGGGCGGCGCTCGTCATCTACGGCTACGTCCAGCGCAGCGCGCCGCAGGTGCTCAACCTGACCATCACCGTCACCGAGGCCGGAAGCGGCAAGGTGCTGCGCGGCGGCCAGGTCGTGATCCAGGGCGACACCGACGACACCTGGCTCCATGGCGTGCGCTCCCTGGTGAAGAACCGCCTCTTCGCCGAGCCGCTGCCGAACCGGTCCTGATCCCCGTGCCCGACCACTCTTCTCCCCGCGTCCGCCTCCTCGTCAGCGTACGCGACGCCGCCGAGGCGGCGCTCGCCCGCGACCACGGCGCCGATCTGATCGATGCCAAGGACCCCGACCGCGGCGCCCTCGGGGCGCTTGCGCCCGACACCGTCCGGGCGATCGCGGCGGCCTCGGGCGACCGGCTGACGAGCGCGGTGGCGGGTGAGCCGCAGGACGGCCGCGAGGCCTCCGCCTGCCTGGCGGCTTTGGCCGGCACGGGCGTGCGCTACCTCAAGATCGCCTGGGCGCCCGGGCGTGACGCGACCGGCCTGGTCCTGCCCGCCGGCCTCCCGGTGATCGCCGTCCTGTTCGCCGAGGACGGGCCGGCAGGCGCCGACGTGCCGGCGCTCGCTGCCGCCGGCTTCTCCGGCGCGATGATCGACACCAGAGCCAAGGACGGCCGGCGCCTCACCGACCACTTGTCCGTGTCGCAGCTCGCCGGCTTCGCAGCGTCGTGCCGGGCGCACGGCCTGCTCTCCGGCCTCGCCGGCTCGCTCGCCCTCGACGACATCCCGGCACTCGCGGCGCTCGGGCCGGGCTATCTCGGCTTCCGCGGGGGGCTGTGTGGGCAGGGGGACCGGACAGGCCGCCTCGACCCGGCGCGGATCGCGGAAGCGGTGCGGCGTCTGGCGGCGATCGTGCCTTGTACCGAGGCGGCGTAGGCGTGCCGGGGCGGGATGGGGGTGCCCGGGGAAAGCCCTTCAAAGATCGATCGCGGGATCCCCTCTCCCGTGTGGGAGAGGGGCAGGGGGTGCGGGTGGAGGCGGCGCCGCAAAAGGACTGAACCGTCTCGCTGCCAGCACCACGCTCGGAGTTCTGCACTGGAGCGCGTCACCCTCACCCCCGATCCCTCTCCCGCACGGGAGAGGGGAGACGCGCCATTCCTCTCGCCGGACAGACTTGCTGTTTCTGGGGAAGGGACGGAGTGAGGAGTCGGACTCTCTGTGCCCGCGCTCCGCACTTGATCCTGAGCCGTCCCACCCTCACGCTGCCTCCTCTCCCACGCGGGGCGGGGGAACCCCACGTTTCGTTCGTCACCCCACGGGGCCTGTCCAAGACCCCGACCGATCATACCGGGGCATCCTCCGACCCCGGACCCGAGGGAGTCATCCATGAGTTCATCCGCCGCCCCGTCCCGCCCGAGCGTGAACGCGCTCGCCGCTCCCCTGGTCGAGGCCCTGGCCGCCGATGCCGCGAAGCTCCGGCTCGCCGTGACGCGGGCGCCGGACGGGGCGCGGCTGATCGATGCCGGGGCGGGGGTGCGCGGCTCGATCGAGGCCGGGCGGCGCATCGCCGAGATCTGCTTAGGCGGCCTCGGCACCGTGACGGTGAGCCCCGCCGGCCCGCTGGAGGCCTGGCCCTTCACCCTGACGGTGCACAGCGCCGACCCGGTGCTCGCCTGCCTCGGCAGCCAGTATGCCGGCTGGAGCCTCGCCGACGAGGAGGGCGATTCGGGCTTCTTCGCCCTCGGCTCCGGCCCCGGCCGGGCGGCTGCCGCCGTGGAGCACCTGTTCGAGGAACTGGCCTATCGCGACGAGGCCTCGCGCATCGCCCTGGTGCTCGAATCGGGCAGCCCGCCGCCGGCCTCGGTGACCGCCAAGGTCGCGAGTGCCGCGGGCGTGGCGCCGTCCGACGTGACCTTCGTCTACGCCCCGACCCAGAGCCTCGCCGGCGCGACCCAGGTGGTCGCCCGGGTGCTGGAGGTGGCGCTGCACAAGGCGCATTCGGTCGGGTTCGACCTCAATGCCATCGTCGACGGGCTCGGCGCCGCGCCGTTGAGCCCGCCGCATCCGGACTTCATCCAGGCGATGGGCCGCACCAACGACGCGATCATCTATGGCGGGCGGGTGCAGCTCTTCGTCGAGGCCGACGATGCCGACGCCAAGGGACTGGCCGAGGCCCTGCCGAGCACCACCTCGCGCGACCACGGTGCGCCCTTCGCGGAGATCTTTTCCCGCTTCAACGGCGATTTCTACGCCATCGACAAGCACCTGTTCAGCCCGGCCGAGGTGATCGTGACCTCGCTGCGCTCCGGCGCCAGCCACCGCGCCGGCCGGTTGGTGCCGGAGTTGGTGGCGCGCTCCTTCGCTTGAGAGAACCGATCGATGCGGATCGGGCTCGCGGCCGATAACGGCGCCTGGCACAAGGCCCGGCTGCTGACCGCCCTGACGGATCTCGGCGCGGCGCCGGTCCTGTTCTCGCTGGCCGACGTCACGATCGAGACCGGATATCCGGAGCCCCTTCGGGTGCCGGGCTTCGGCGGCGACCTGCCGGACGGGGTGCTTCTGCGCACCATCGCGGGCGGCACCTTCGAGGCGACGACGATGCGGCTCGGCGCCCTGCACGCGCTCGTCGCCGCCGGCACCACGGTGTGGAACGGGCCGCAGGCCATCGAGCGCTCGGTCGACAAGGCGATGACGAGCCTGCTGCTCGCCCGCCACCGCATCCCGACGCCGGAGACCTTCGTGCTCTCGCGCCGGGACGCCGCCGCCGAGGTGGTGGCCCGTGAGGCGGGTCCCGGGCGGCCGCTGGTGCTCAAGCCTCTGTTCGGCTCGCAAGGGGAGGGGCTGCAGCTCATCTCACGGCCCGACGAGCTGCCGCCGGAGGAACTGGTCGGGCGGGTCTACTACCTGCAACGCTACGTCGCCCGCCATGACGGGGCCTGGCAGGATTACCGGGTCTTCGTCTGCGCCGGCCGGGCCATCGCCGGGATGATCCGCCAGGGCGACGGCTGGATCACCAACGTCCATCGCGGCGGCCGGCCGCTGCCCTGGCGCCCGCCGGTCCGGGCGGTGGCGCTCGCAGAGGCGGCCGCCGACGCGGTGGGATGCGGCTACACGGGAATCGACCTCGTGGAGGACGGGGAGGGCGGCTTCCAGGTGCTCGAGGTCAACAGCATGCCGGCCTGGTCGGGCCTGCAGCAGGTCACACCGGTCGACATCGCCCGGGAGGTCGCGGCCGGCTTCCTGGCGGCGGTCCGGGCGGGGCGGACGCCGCGCCTCGTCGCCGAGGGGGCGTGATGCCGGCCCTTGCCCCGCCGGCCCTTGCCCCGGCGACGATCGCAGAAGCCTATCTCGCGGCCTGCCGGGCGGAACTGGCGGCGATCAAGCCCGGCAACGTCCACGTCCACGCCGCCGGGCACCGGATGAGCGTCGCGGATTTCGAGGCGAGCGCCGCGCTCTCCGCTCCCCCTCTCACGGCGCCCGGCGCCCGGGTCGGGGCGCGGATCGAGGCGGCGGTGACCGCCACCCGCGCAGGCGTCGGCCAGAACACCAATCTCGGCATCGTGCTGCTCTGCGCCCCGCTGACCGCCGCGGCCGAGCGGCCCGGGCCGTTGCGCGACGACCTCGGTTGCGTGCTGGCCGGGCTCGACGCGGCGGACGCCGCCGGCCTCTACGCGGCGATCCGCCTCGCCAATCCCGGCGGGCTCGGCAGTGCGGCGCGCCACGACGTGACGGCCGAGGGCCCGCCGCCCCCGTTCCTCGCCGCCATGGCGGAGGCGGCCCCGCGCGACCGCATCGCGCGCGCCTACGTCACCGGGTTCGAGGACCTGTTCGCGATCGGTCTCCCGGCACTGGCGGCGGCCCGTGCCCTCGGCCTGCACGAGCCCTGGACCACGACGGCGGTCCACCTCGCCTTCCTGACCGGATTCCCCGACAGCCACATCGCCCGCAAGTTCGGCGCGGCGACCGCCGAGCGGGTGCGGGCGGAGGCCGCTTCCGCCCTGCGCGGGCTGACCCTGGGGGAGGGCGCGCGGGCGGCTCTGCTGGCCCACGATTCCGCACTCAAGACCGCTGGGTTCAACCCCGGTACCAGCGCCGACCTCACGGTGGCGACGCTGTTCCTCGACGCCGTGCAGCGCCTGAAGGACGGAGAGCCCGCGCAACCTGCCAATAAGTCTTAACCCAGACCCGGCTTTCCTTCCGTCGCCGGGCGCAAAATGGCCCAATGTACCGGTCGAGCCGGCTTGTTCAGGGTTCGGCGGCGCTGTAGGGTCCGCCCGCCATCCAGAGAACCGGTTCGGCTCGCGCTGAACGCCGACAGCAAGGATGGCGGTGCTGCGCCGCACTGTTCCGGCGGCCGGCTAACCTTATCGATATTTGGGAGAACCCCCACATGGCGACGATCAATAAGGTGATGGTGGGCGAGGCCCTCGTCGGTGACGGCAACGAGGTCGCCCATATCGACCTCATCATCGGCCCGCGCGGCAGCGCCGCCGAGACGGCGTTCTGCAACAGCCTGACCAACAACAAGCACGGCTTCACCAGCCTGCTCGCGGTGGTGGCGCCGAACCTGCCGTGCAAGCCCAACACCCTGCTGTTCAACAAGGTGACCATCAACGACGCCCGCCAGGCCGTCCAGATGTTCGGCCCGGCCCAGCACGCCGTCGCCAAGGCGGTGCAGGATTGCGTGGCCGAGGGCATCATCCCGGCCGCCGAGGCCGACGACCTGTACATCCTGGTCGGCGTGTTCATCCACTGGGAAGCCGCGGACGACGCCAAGATCGAGAAGTACAACTACGAGGCCACGAAGCTGTCGATCGAGCGCGCCATCAAGGGCACGCCGACCGCCGCCGAGGTCACGCAGCAGTACAAGACCGCCCAGCACCCCTTCGCGGCGAACGTCGCCTAGACAGGAAACCGTCCGGAACAGCCAGCGGCACCTCCCCCGCCGCCCCCGCCGCCTCCGCCGCAGGGACTGTTCCAGCGACTGGCCTCCATCTTCCTCGGACGCTGAATGCAACATCGGGAGGGCCCTTACGGGGCCCTCCCTTCTCGTTTGCAGGTCCTCGCGGTTCAGGCCCGCAGCCGCCCGTCATGGATCGCGCTCGCCACCAGCACCCCGGCGGCGCCCGCCGCCTCCAGCACCGGCAGGTCCTCCGGCCCGCGCAGGCCCCCGGCTGCGTAGAAGGCCGTGTGAGGCGATCGCGCCTTGAGGGCGCGTAAGGTCGCGAGATCCGGCCCCGCACCGCTGCCGACCCGCGACAGGGTCATCACGATCACCTCCGGCGGCCAAGCCGACGGGTCCACGTGCAGCTCGGCCGCGCCCATCGGCACGCCATCGCGGCTGTCGAGGGAGAGTATCGCCCGGGCGCCGATCCGACGCACCAGCATCGCATCGGCCTGGCTCTCGCTGCCGAGCACCGGCCGGCCTGAGCCCGCAGCCAGGAAGGCCGCCACGCCCTCGTCGGTCGAGAAACCTGCATCGACCCAAAGCTCCACCCCCGGGCAGGACGCCGTGATCGCCCTCAGGGAGTCGAGGTCCGGCGGCGTCCCGTCCATGATCGCGTCGAGATCGGCGACGTAGAGCCGGCGCGCCGGCCAGGCTGCGAGGAGGCCGCGCGCCACCTCGGCAGGGGCGGGGCTGCCCGAGAGCGGCGTGACGATCGGCGCGTAAGCCTCGCGGTCGCCGGCGCGCGCCCGCACCACCACGCCGCCGCGCAGATCGAGGACCGGCACCACCTCGGTCCGGGTTGCGGAAGCGGGCCCGCTCATGCCACCCCGCCCCGATCCATCCCGTGCGAGACCCGACCGTGACCCATCTCCATCCCTCCGCCTCGCTCCGTCGCGTCATCGGCTGGGACCTCGGCGGGGTCCATGTCAAGGCGGCGCTGGTCGAGGATGACCGCGTGCAGGCGGTGGTCCAGGCGCCGTGCCCGCTCTGGAACGGCCTGCCGGCGCTGGATGCCACCTTCGCGGCCCTGCCGGACTGGACCCGGGAACCCGCCCGTCACGCGGTGACGATGACCGGAGAGCTGACCGACTGCTTCGCCGACCGCGCCGACGGCGTGGCGCAACTCGCTGCCTGGGCCGCCAGGACCCTGCAAAGCGAGGTGGCGGTCTATGCCGGGCGGGCGGGCCTCGTCGCGCCCGACGCGGCCTCGGCCCATGCCGCCGACATCGCCAGCGCCAACTGGCACGCCACCGCCGCCCTGGTCGGAGCCTTACGGCCGGACGCGCTCCTCGTCGATATCGGATCGACCACCGCCGACCTGATCCCGATCCGGGGCGGGCAGCCCCGCGCCCTCGGCTACAGCGATGCCGAGCGGCTCGAGACGGGGGAGCTGGTCTATACCGGCGTGGTCCGCACGCCGCTGCTGGCCCTGTCGCAGACCGCGCCGTTCCGCGGCCGGCGCACGGCTTTGATGGCGGAGTGCTTCGCCACCACGGCCGACGCCTACCGCCTGCTCGGGCTGCTGCCGGAGGCGGAGGACCAGCAGGACAGTGCCGACCTCAAGGGCAAGTCCATCCCCGAGACCGAGATCCGCCTCGCCCGGATGATCGGCCGCGACCGCCACGAGGGCTCGGAGGAGGACTGGGTGCGACTCGCGGGCTTCTTCGCCGAGGCGCAGCTGCGTCTGCTGCACGATGCCGCCGGCCTGATCCTGTCCCGCGGCGAGCTGTTCGAGACGGCGCCGATCGTGTACTGCGGCGCCGGCCGCTTCGTCGCCACGCGCCTCGCCGCGCGCCTCGGACGACAGACGGAGGACCTGGCCGACCTGATCGCGCCGCGTCTCGCGCCGGAGGCCACGGCCTTCGCGTCGACCTGCGGGCCGGCGGTGGCGGTGGGGGTGCTGGCAGCGGGATGAACTGGTGATACGGCGTCCGGAAGGAATCCTCCGGAAGCCGTGTCACTCTCAGCTTACAGCAGAGCAATCCCCTCAAACAGGCTGTCAGGTCAGAACCGCCGCGCGAGGGCGGCCCCGAGACCATCCTCGCGCGCACCGAGCCACGGCATGCTGATCGGGCTGTCGACGAGGACGAGCAGGGTCCGGCGCAGGAGCCGGTCCAGGGTCTCGGGCCCCCCGACCGGGCCGAGCCCGACGCCGTTGAGCCGGTCGTCGAGTTCGCGGGTGGTGCCGAGGAAGCCCATGGCCCAGCCGTCGAAGCGGCGCTCGGCGGTGAAATCCATCTCGATCACCGCCAGGGTGTGATGGCGCCGATCGGCCAGGATCGATTCGAAGATCGGCTGGACGCCGGATCGCGGGCCTTCCAGCACCTGGAAGAAGCCGAGGCCGGTATAGACCAGGACGCCCGAGACATCGGCCGCCCGGTTGCGCTGCCGGGCCGTGGCGAGCAGGTTCGCGATATGGCCGTGGCTCAGCATCACATCCGCCGGATGCGCGGCGGCACTCTTGTAGATGATGCGGAAGATGTCCTCGGACATCCGATTCTCCGGGCAGCGACTCGACCCTGAATAGGCCAAACGATGCGGGTCGCGATAGCGCCCGGACACACAACCGGAAGAATTCTGCGTCAGGGCCTCTACCCAGGATGGAATTCCCAGGCCGAACTCAGCTGCGCCAGCGCAGTTCCCGCGGCTCCAAGGGATTGACGAAGGCGGCCCCGGCCTCGCGGGCGCGCAGGAACTCGCGCTTGAGGCTGAAATACCATTGCGACTGCACGTCGCTCTCGCCCATCAGCACCATGGCGGGCTTCCGGTCGAGGCCGCGCTGGGCGATCTGGAGCACGTCCCGGTCCTGGCCGAGGAACTGGCGCATCAGCGGCCGGGCGACGGGCTTGAGCAGGTTGAGCGCCGGAATGTTCCAGTACATCGCGTTGATGAGCGCGGTGCGCCCGTTCGCCAGCGGCGCGGCGAAGGTGTAGTTGGCCAAGCGCTTCTCGCCGGCGGTGATCCGCTCCAGCCGCACCCCCGGCAGCCGGAACTCGATCTCGACCTCCGGGATCGAGCCGAGCAGGCGGTAGGCGAGGGAGGCGGTCTTCGCGGTGTGGCTCGTCATGGTGAAGCCGAAGGGCGAGGGCGCGAAGTGCTTCACCTTCTCCTTCATGGTCTTCGACGGGCGCCACCACCAGGAATCGTGCACGTAGGCGACGTGGGCCGGATCGACGAAGCTCAGGGCGACGAGGTCGAACGAGGCCTCGACCTCCAGGATCTCGACGAGCTGGCCGCAATACTTGAACTCGACCTCCGGGATCGGCGGCGCCGCGTCCGGGTTCGCACCCGCGGGATTCGCGCTCGCATGGATCCAGATCAGGCCGGATTTCTCGGCAATCGCGAAGCGGGCGAGGCGGACCGAGGCGAAGTTGGCGTCGTCCCGGCGGGCGAGGGCCGGAATCGCCGCGCAGGCGCCGTCGGGCCGGAACTGCCAGCCGTGGAACGGGCAGACGAGGTTGCCGTCGACGATGCGGCCGGCCGAGAGCGCCATGCCGCGATGGGGGCAGCGGTCGCGCAGCGCGAACAGCGCACCCGATTCCTCGCGCCCGACCACCACGGCCTCCTCGCCGAGGCTCACAGACCGCATACCCCCGGGCCGCAGGCTGCGGCTCTCGCCGACGCAGTACCAGACGTCGTCGAGCGCCCGGCGGATCGGATCCCCTGTCATGCCTCGTCCACGGCCTTCGATCTCATCGGCCCCGTGTCGAGGCCGGCGCAACGTCCTTACCCGATCCGGCGGGTCCGTGAAGCGGCCGGAAGCGCGCATCTCCCCTGCGGCGAGGAACGGGAAGCGGGGCGGTTCGTTACCGTGACGACGGTGCCGCAGGGCGAGCGCACCCTATATCCGCCCACGGCCGCATGGTCGCGGGCGCCACCATGAGCCCTTGACGGAGGATGACACGATGAGCCTGCTCGGGACGATCGTCAGCAAGATCCTGCACCCCTTCGGCGGCGGCGACGCTCAGGCGCAGACGTCGGACGCGCCGAAGACCGACACCTCCACGGGCGGCGCACTCGGCGGCGGCTCGGACGCGTCTTCGGGCGCCAGCGTGCCGAAGGTCGACGGGAAGGTCGATGTCGAGGCGGTGCTCAACGACCTCGCCGCGAAGGCCGGGCAGCCGCTCAACTGGCGCACCTCAATCGTCGATCTGATGAAGCTGCTCCATCTCGACAGCAGCCTGTCGGCCCGCAAGGAGCTCGCCAAGGAGCTGAACTACACCGGCGACACCGACGACTCGGCCACGATGAACGTGTGGCTGCACAAGCAGGTCATCAAGAAGCTGGAGGAGAACGGCGGCAAGGTGCCGGACGACCTCAAGGATTGATGAGTCCCGGCCCTCTCTCGCCAAGAGGGGGCCCCATCCTCACGACAGGCCGTCGTCCGGCCCGCCCTTCCTGGGGAGACGCCGGACCTCGGCGAGGAGACGCTGCGCATCGGCGACGGCATGTCCGAGCCCGAGGCGCGCCTGCCGCACTCGCGCAGCGAAACCGGTGGCCATCCAGTGCAGCCTCTCGGCCTCGGCGCGCATCTCCGCGGCCGCCAGCATCAGGTCGTCCAGGCGCTCGCAAATCTCGGACAGGCTCATGTCCCGGGACAGGGCGGGCAGGCCGGGGACGGCAGCGGCCTCGGGCAGGCAGACCAGCGGCAGGCGGGGCCAGGCCACCCGCAGGCGCGCGGCGATGCCCGGCAGCTCCGGCGAGGCCGACAGGCCCGGGCTCACCAGCGCCAGATCGACCACCCACCCTCCGGCGATGGCGGCCGGCACCGGATCCAGTTCCGTCCCCACGGCATCGACGATGCCGTAGCCCTTGGCGGCGAGCTGCCCGGCGAGGGGCGGCACCGCCTCGCCGGCATCGCGGAGCATCATCAGGACGGGTTCGCACGGATCACCCATCCCTCCCGGTTAGCATGCCGTCCGTGCCGGCAGTACCGGCCGTTTGGTCCAAACGCGGCTCGAACTTGCCCGGGACTTGGCCGGAGCTTGGCCGGACCTTGGGCCTCACCGCCCGGTACGGACGCGGGTCCAGAGCCGCGTCACCACCCGCTGGGTGCGGTCGTCGTAGGCGGTGTTGGTGAACAGCCGCCGGAAGGTCGCCTCGTCCGGGTAGATGCCGGGATCGGACAGGATCTCGGGGCGGATCAGGGTCTTCGCCGCCAGGTTGCCGCTCGCGTAGGAGACGAAGTTGGTGTTGGCCGCCGCCACCTCGGGCCGCATCATGAAGTCGATGAAGGCGTGGGCCTCCGCCGCGTGGGCCGCGTCCTTGGGGATCGCGAAGGCATCGAACCACATCAGGGCGCCCTGCTGCGGGATGTAATAGGCGATGTCGACGTCGTTCTTGGCCTCGCGGGCGCGACGGCGGGCCTGCAGGATGTCGCCCGAATAGCCGACCGAGAGGCAGACGTCGCCATTGGCGAGCTGGTTGATGTACTCGGAGGAGTGGAACTTCTGCACCGCGCCGCGGATGCGGAACAGCGCGTCGCCCGCCTTGTCGAGGTCGTCGACCCGGCGCGAATCGGGCTTCAGCCCGAGCGCCTGGAGCACGCTCGGAATGATATCGTCGGGAGAATCCAGCATCGTGACGCCGCAATCCTTGAGCTTGGCGATCAGCTCCGGGCGCAGGACGATGTCCCAGGTGTTGAGCGGCTGGTTGGGCCCCAAGCGCTCGCGCACGAGCGCGGTGTTCACCCCGATGCCGGTGGTGCCCCACATGTAGTCGACGGCGTAGGCGTTGCCCGGATCGTAGGCCGCGAGCCGCGCCGTCACCTCGGGCCAGGCGTGCTTGAGGTTCGGCAGCTTGGCCTTGTCGAGGGGCTGGAAGGCGCCGGCCTTGATCAGGCGCTGCAGGAAGGGCCCCGTCGGCACCACGAGGTCGTAGCCCGAGCGGCCGGCGAGCAGCTTGGTCTCGAGGATCTCGTTGGTGTCGTAGGTGTCGTAGACGACCTTGATGCCGGTCTCGCGCGTGAAGGCGTCGAGCATCTTGGGGTCGATATAATCCGACCAGTTGTAGATGTTGACGACCCGCTCCGGCGCGGCCGCGACTGCTGGCCCCGTCGGGAACCCAGCCGCCAGAGCGAGAAGGCAGGCGGTGGTCGCCCGCAGGAAGCCGCGCCGGAGGAGCCGCATGTCAGGCCTTGACCGCGGCGATGATCGAGATCTCGACCTTGTATTGCGGGCCGGCGAGCTTCGCCTCGACGGTGGCGCGGGCCGGGGTGTGGCCTTCGGCGACCCAGCCGTCCCAGGCACGGTTCATCTCGGCGAAGGTCGACATGTCGGCGAGGTAGATCGTGGCCGAGAGCAGACGGGTCTTGTCGCTGCCGACGGTCGCGAGCAGCGCGTCGATCTGGGCCAGGATGTCCTTGGTCTGCGCCTCGACGCCCTCGTTGTTCGAGACGTTGTCCGCGACCTGGCCGGCGAGGTAGGCGGTGCCGTTATGGACCACCGCCTGGCTCATCCGGGGGCCGGTGTCGAAACGGGTGATGGTCATCGAAACACTCCTCGAGGCGCTGGAATGGCGCTCCGGCGCCTTGTGCCGCCGAACCGAGGGCCACGTAAAGGCCTCGCGCCATCCACAGCGTTCCGAAGCGCGAAGTTCGGCGCAACCATGGCCGGACCTCGTGCGTTTGCCCTGCATCGAAGCGGAGCCGAAGGGCAGACCCCAATGCTTGCGATCCTGTGGACCATCATCATCGGCTTCGTCGCCGGTGTCATCGCCAAGTTCATCATGCCCGGCTCGGCCAACGAGCCGAGCGGCTTCATCATGACCACGCTGCTGGGCATCGTCGGCGCCTTCGTGGCGACGTTCCTGGGTCAGCTCACCGGCTGGTACCCGCCCAACGAGGGCGCGGGCCTGATCGCCTCGGTCGTCGGCGCCGTGATCGTCCTGGCGATCTACGGCTTCATCCAGGGCCGCCGCCGCACCACGGTCCTCTGATATCCGGGAAGCCGGCGGGACACCGCCGGCCATCCTGTACGAGACAAGGCCCGCGCCGGCAGCCCGGTGCGGGCCTTTTTTCGTTCGCACAAAGGCACAAAGGAAAGGGGCGCCGAATCGGCGCCCCCCGGGATCAAATCCGCGCCGGCTCGTGGGAGCCGCTGTTCATCAGCGACTTGGCGGCGCAATGGCCGGTGGCGCCGCGGATCGCCAGGAGCGAGCCGGCGACCAGGGCCGCGAGGCTCAGGAACTTGTTCGGCCGGGGCTGCGCCGCCGCCGCGGCCAGCCCGAGGCCGAGCACGACCGAGATGGCGCGCTCCTTGGTGGTCAGGTTGCGCTCGCCGCCGAACACGTCGTGCATCAGGTCGTTGGCCATGGGGTCTCCGTCAGGGTCGGTCGCGGAAGAATTCCGCTGCGTCGCGGTGCGAACGCGGCCGGAGGCCGGACGTTCCCTGGCGAAAGCTCCGCTCGGCCCTTGCGGCGTATCGCTCAAGCCTGCGGCGCTTCTCTCAGGCCTGCGGCGCTTGTGCGATCAGCCGGTCGTCGATCTCCCGGGCGCGCACGGCCGCCGGCCGGCCGGCGAGGCGGGCGACATAGGCTTCGTAGGCAGGGCGTCGCTCGATGCCGCCGAACTGCATCCCCCACATCAGGTGCGACCCGAGATAGAGATCGGCGGCCGAGAAGCGCCCGCCGGCGAGGTAGTCTCTGCCCGAAACCGCGCCTTCGAGGGCGTCGAGCACCTCCGCCATGCTGCCGTACCCGACCATGCGGCGCCTGTCCTCCGGCACCTCGACGCCGAGCGCCTTGTCGGTCACCGCCGCCTCGACCGGGCCGGCGGCGAAGAACAGCCAGCGGTAATAGGCGCCGCGCTCCGGATCATCGATGGCCGGGGCGAGGCCGGCCTGCGGGAAGGCATCGGCCAGGTAGGCGCAGATCGCCGCCGTCTCGGTCACGGTCACGCCGCGATGCACGAGCGCAGGCACCTTGGCGAGCGGATTGATGGTGCGGTAGGCGGCATCCTTCATCGTCTGCCCGTAGCCGAGGATTTCGGTCCGGTAGGGCGCCCCGACCTCCTCCAGCATCCAACGGACGATGCGCCCGCGGGACATCGGGTGGGTGTAGAAGACGAGATCGTCGCTCATGCGCTGCCTCCCCGGCGGGCGAATCGGCTGCGGCCCGCGGCAGACCTTTAAGCAGGGGCGGAGGCGGACGGGAAGAATGATGGCGGCAGGCGGCTCACAGTCCCAGGAACAGCGCGGCCGGAAAGCCGAACCGATCTGCAAGCGCTCGCGCCTGACGCAGGTTGATCTGGCGCTTCCCGGCCGGGATCTCTGACACGACCGACGGCCCCCCGACCTCCGGCAGATCGGATTGCCCCAACCCGCGCTCCACCATGATCACGCGCAGCACCTCGGCTCCCGTGGCCACCGGAAGCGGGCGATGCTCCTCGTCGTAGGCTTCGATCAGGTCGCCCATACGGGACGCCAGAAGGGCGAGGGGATGATCCTCATCCTCGCCAGCGAAGGGGCCGAGCACCTCGTCCAGTTGCTCGACGAGCCGCTGGTACGCGTCATCCGTCGTCAAATCAGTTGCCCGCCGACCGGGATGCAAGGCACGTCGCAGTATCAACGTGCCTGACGCAGCCTTTCGCAGCGGGCACAAAAAAGCGCGGCCCCGCAGGGCCGCGCTTCCAGGGCATGGCGGCGGAAACCGTCCGGCCCCCGCCGACCGCCTCAGCGATCACTCGCCGCGGGGCTGCCGCTCGCGCGAGCGGTCGGCGTCGCGCTGGGCCTTCAGCTTCTCCGTCAGGTCCTCGCCGGTCTCCTGGTCGACGACCTTCATCGACAGGCGGATCTTGCCGCGATCGTCCTGGCCGAGGAACTTCACCTTCACCTTGTCGCCCTCCTTCACCACGTCGGTGACCTTGGCGACGCGCTGGGCGGCGAGCTCGGAGATGTGGACGAGACCGTCCTTGGCGCCGAAGAAGTTGACGAAGGCGCCGAACTCCATCGTCTTCACGACGGTGCCCTCGTAGATCATGCCGACCTCGGCCTCGGCCACGATCGAGCGGATCCAGTTGTAGGCCGCCTTGATCGCCTTGCCGTCGGCCGAGGCGATCTTGATGATGCCGGTATCCTGGATGTCGATCTTGGCGCCGGTCTTCTCGACGATCTCGCGGATCACCTTGCCGCCGGTGCCGATCACTTCCCGGATCTTGTCGGTCGGAATCTGCATCGTCTCGATGCGCGGCGCATGCTCGCCGAGCTCGGGACGGGCGGCGGTCAGCGCCTTGGACATCTCGCCGAGGATGGTCGCGCGACCGTCCTTGGCCTGGGCGAGCGCCACCCGCATGATCTCCTCGGTGATGCCGGCGATCTTGATGTCCATCTGGAGCGAGGTGATGCCCTCCTCCGTGCCGGCCACCTTGAAGTCCATGTCGCCGAGATGATCCTCGTCGCCGAGGATGTCGGACAGCACCGCGTAGCGCTCACCCTCGAGGATGAGGCCCATGGCGATGCCGGCCACCGGACGGCGCAGGGGCACGCCGGCATCCATCAGCGACAGCGAGGCGCCGCAGACCGAGGCCATCGAGGACGAGCCGTTCGACTCGGTAATCTCCGACACGACGCGGATCGTGTAGGGGAACTCGTGGGCGGCCGGCAGGACCGGGTGCACGGCGCGCCAGGCGAGCTTGCCGTGGCCGATCTCGCGGCGGCCGGGCGAGCCCATGCGGCCGGTCTCGCCCACCGAATAGGGCGGGAAGTTGTAGTGGAGGAGGAACGTCTCCTTGTAGGTGCCCGAGAGCGCGTCGATGAACTGCTCGTCGTCGCCGGTGCCCAGCGTCGCCACCACCAGCGCCTGGGTCTCGCCGCGGGTGAACAGGGCCGAGCCGTGGGTGCGGGGCAGCACGCCGACCTCGGAGACGATCGGGCGGACGGTCTTCACGTCGCGGCCGTCGATCCGGGAGCCGGTGTCGAGGATGTTCCAGCGGACCACCTTCGACTGGGCCTCCTTGAAGGCGGCCTTGATCTTCTCGGCCTCGAAGCGGGCCTCGCCCTCAGGCGGCGCGAGGGCTGCCATCACCTTCGCCTTCACGGCGTCGACGGCGGCGTAGCGCTCCTGCTTGACGGTGTTCTTGTAGGCCTCGCGCAGATCGGCCTCGCCGACCTCGAGCACGGCCTTCTCGACCTCGGAATTATCCGCGGGCTGGAAGTTGCGCGGCTCCTTGGCGGCCTTCTCGGCGAGGCGGATGATCGCCTCGATGACCGGCTGGAAGTGCTTGTGGCCGAACATCACGGCCCCGAGCATCACGTCCTCGGACAGCTCCTTCGCCTCCGACTCCACCATCAGCACGGCGTCCTGGGTGCCGGCGACGACGAGGTCGAGGGTCGAGCCCTCCATTTCCTGGATGGGCGGGTTGAGCTTGTACTGACCGCCGACATAGCCGACGCGGGCAGCCCCGATCGGGCCCATGAACGGCACGCCCGACAGGGTCAGCGCCGCGGAGGCCGCCACCATGGCGAGGATGTCGGGATCGGTCTCGAGGTCGTGCGAGAGCACCGTGACGACGAGCTGGGTGTCGTTGCGCCAGCCCTCGACGAAGAGGGGGCGGATCGGCCGGTCGATCAGGCGGGAGACCAGGGTCTCCTTCTCGGAGGGACGGCCCTCGCGCTTGAAGTAGCCGCCCGGGATGCGGCCGGCGGCGTAGGTGCGCTCCTGGTAGTTCACCGTGAGCGGCAGGAAATCGATGCCGGGCTTCGGCTCCTTCATCGACACCACGGTGGCGAGCACCGAGGTCTCGCCGTAGGTGGCGACCACGGCGCCGTCGGCCTGGCGGGCGACCTTGCCGGTCTCGAGCACGAGCTTGCGCCCGCCCCACAGCAGCTCTTCGCGTTGAACGTCGAACATGTTCGTCATGCCTTCCTGCGGTCCGGGAGGGCGGCGCCAGCGCAAGACGGCGAGGGGCTCATTGAGAGCCACCGGCGATCCTGCCCTGGCGGTCGCGGCCCGCATTCTTCAGTGCGGGTCCCGGATTAAGGGCGGCCGGACCCATTCCGGCCCACCCGGGACGGGGGAGCCTCGAGGCTCACCCGCGAAAACGCGGCCCGGACCGGTGCCCGAACCGCGTGAGGTCCACCTTAGCGGCGGATGCCGAGGCGCTCGATGAGGGCGCGGTAGCGGGCCTCGTCCTTGCGCTTCAGGTAGTCGAGGAGCGACCGGCGCTGCGACACCAGCTTGAGCAGGCCGCGGCGCGAGTGGTTGTCCTTGGTGTGGGTCTTGAAGTGCCCGGTGAGGTTCTGGATCCGCTCGGTGAGGATCGCGACCTGCACTTCCGGCGAGCCGGTGTCGGTCCCGCCGCGGGCATGTTCCTTGATGAGCGCGGTCTTGCGCTCCGCCGTGATCGACATCGCGTGTCCTTTCAGTGCTACGGGTTCACGAGGTGCGCGGGCTCTTGAGGGAGGCCGCCTTCCGCAAGGGCTCGGCCGGGCCGGGATGTCGTCCAGCGCGGTCTGCCAAGGCGAAAAACCTCGCCGTGTGCGGGCGAGGGTGGCGCAGCCTATACACGATCCGTCGCCCCTTGCCACTCCCCTGTGGCCTGCGTGCCATTCTGACCGCGCGCGGTTTCGTCACGCCCATGCCGGCTGCATCCGGGAACGGCCGAGGTCGAACCCGAGATACCCCCACGTAGTTTGCCCGCCATTCTCCACCCCACGAGAGGATGTGCGATGACCACGACCGCGACCGCGGCCAAGAGCGACGAGACCGTGCAGGCGATCTACGTCACGGCCCTGCGCAACACCCACGCCCTGGAGAAGCAGGCGGCGCAGATGATCCAGCGCCAGATCGAGCGCTACGAGCACTATCCCGACCTGACCCAGGCGCTGCGGCTGCACAGGAGCGAGACCGACCAGCAGGTCACCCGCCTCGCCGACCTGCTGCACCGCCACGGCGAGGACCGCTCGCTCCTCAAGGACGTGGTGACCCAGACGGTGGGCAATGTCGCGGCGCTCGTCCACAGCGTGACCGGCGACGAGGTCTTGAAGAACCTCTATACCGACTACTCGGTCGAGACCTACGAGATCGCCGCCTATACCTCGCTGATCACGCTGGCCGAGGAGGCCGGGCACGCCCGCGACATCGAGACCCTGCGCCTGTCTCTCAAGGAGGAGGAGCGGATGGCCGAGGCGGTGTTTGCTCAGATCGTGCCGGTGACGAAGGGGTTCGTCGCCAGGGAAGCCGCGGGCGAGAAGGCGGATCGGTAGGGCGGACGGGGAGGGGTGGCGCGTAGCGCTCCGCCCCTTCGCCCGTCAGTCCCGCTCGAAGGCGCACTCGATCCGGCGGCGGGCTCCCGTCGCCTCAGCGAAACGGCGCAGAGAGGTCGTGGTCGGCGCTGCCTTGCCTGTCTCCCACCGTGCCACCATCGCCTGCGAGGCACCGATGCGCCGGGCGACCTCCGCCTGAGAGAGCGTCGAGGCCTGCCGAGCCCCTCCGCCATGGCGAAGGCCAGTGCCATGGCCGGAGAGACCTCCTCGTAGGAAGCCCGATACCACGGGTCCGCGTGCCAACGCTCGCGGATGCTCTGGAATGGGATTGGCGTCACGGCGTCGGCGCGGGAACTCACGGGATCTCGTCACCGGGGTCGGGCGCACGTCCGGCGCCCGATCGAGGATTGCCAGGGCGGCAGCGACATCGGCCCGCGCTACGCGCTCGCGCATGGTCCGGAACCTGCGCTGCTGATCGACGCCGTCGGTGATGAGGCCGAGGAGCGTCTGATCCAGGGGGTGCCCTCTTCCGTCGCAGCATCCTGTGCCTGCTGCATGACCGTGTCCGGAATCTGGAGGGCGACCGATGCCATGACCGGAGTAGAGACTCGATCGCGGGCGAGCGCAAGTTGAATGACGGACGGCCCCATGGGAACGACGGTCGCCTCATCTTGCACCGTCAGCGGCTATGGACCCCAGATTCTCGTCTTCGACGAGCCCCGTGATGACGTGGAGAGCTGTCGACTTCGGCGCCAGATCGATCGATCCGGTCGTTGCCGAACCTCTACAGCTCCAATTCGACCGTCACCGGCACATGGTCCGACGGCTTCTCCCAGGCCCGGGCATGCCGCGCCACCGTCACCGACTTCACCGTATCGGCGAGGTCCGGCGTGACCCAGATATGGTCGAGTCGCCGTCCCTTGTCGGCCGCCGCCCAGTCGGGGGAACGGTAGCTCCACCACGTATAGATCTTCTCCGGCGGCGGGCGCAGGTGGCGCATCGTGTCGATCCAGCCGGCCTCGCCCCTTAGGGATTCCAGGCGCTCGGTCTCGATCGGGGTGTGGCTGACCACGTCGAGCAGTTGCTTGTGCGACCAGACATCGTGCTCGAGCGGCGCCACGTTGAGGTCGCCGACGAGGATTGCCGGACCCGAGGGGCGCCGGCCGCCCCAGGCGCGCAGCTCGTCCATGAAGGAGAGCTTGTGGGCGAATTTGTCGTTCAGCTTCGCGTCCGGCACGTCGCCGCCGGCCGGGACGTAGAAGTCGTGGATCGCGATGCCGGCCGCAAGGCCCGCCTCCGGTCCGAGCACCGCCGAGATGTGGCGCGCGTCCTGGCGCTCGCAGAAGCTCATCACCTCGCGGGTGACGAGCGGCAGGCGCGAGAGGATCGCGACGCCGTTATACCCTTTTTGCCCGGCGAAGACGACGTGCGGATAGCCGAAGCTCTGCAGCTCCTTCAACGGGAAACGGTCGTCCGGGCATTTGGTCTCCTGGAGGCAGAGCACGTCGGGCTTCGCCTCGTCGAGGAAGCGACGCACGAGGTCGATGCGCAGGCGGACCGAGTTGATGTTCCAGGTGCTGACGGTGAGGCGCAACGGTCGAGGTCTCGAAAGCAGGAGTAAAACCGCAGCGCGTTCAAACGCGCCGGCTGAGCCCGACTGGGCGTCGGCGCTCATGCGCCGGACGCTTCGCCATCGGCCTGTCGATGGCGAAGCGCACTGGGATGGATCAGTTGGGACGGGCCTGCTGCATCTTGGCTTCCAGCTCCTTGTCGACCGCCCGGCCGTAATTGATGACGAACAGCATGCCGTCGACGGCGCGGCCGCGCTGGAGGTTGGAGAGCAGCACGGTGGTCTGGTAGCCCTGCGGGTCGGTGATCCGCCACTGGCTCAAGGTCTTCATCGCGTCGTCGAAGTAGAGCGCGATGCGGGAGGTGCCCCCCAGCGTCGAGCGATCGTCGAGCACGATGCGGATGCCGCCGGGCTCGGCCGCGACGTCGGTGACGGTGAGGTCGCGGGCGAGGTCGATCTTGTCGCGGAGCAGGAATTTCAGCGGTGTCTGCGAGATGAAGTAGAGGTCCTGGGTCGCCAGCTTGCGGTCGCGCACGGCCACCGAGGTGCCGTCGGCGATCACCTCGAGTGTCGAGGGCTGGTCGTAGTCGAAGCGCAGGCGTCCGGGCTTGGCGAGGTAGAGCTTGCCGCCGATCTTGCGCCCGTCGGCGCCGATCTGGATGAAGTTGCCGGTCAGCGTCGAGACGTTGTTGAAATAGGCGTTGGCGCGCTCGATCACCGCGGCCGGATTGGCGGGATCGACAGCGGCCGCGGTGGTGGCGGCGGCGACCTGCTGTGCCGGGCGGCCGGCCTCGGGGGCGGCCGGGACGGCGGCGGTCTCGACCGGCTCGGGCGCAGTGCCCCTGGCCCCGCCGAGGGAAGTCGGCCGGCGCGGCGGAAGCGGCGCCCGGGCGGCGGAGGGTCCGGCCGGTGCCGCCTGGCTCGGGGCGGCGGGCGCCACGTCCGGCTGCACCTCGGGCGCCGGGTCCTTGCGGCCGAACAGACCGTCGAGGAACGACGACACCTGCGCCTGGGCAGGCGCCGCGCTCACCAGGGCGGCGACCGAGAGAGCGGCGCCGAGGGACACCGCGCGGAGCGGGCCGGAGCGGGGACGGCCGGTCATCGGCAGGGTTCTCCGTATGGGCGAAGGCGGGGCAGGCCGGCACGCCGGCCCGGAAGGCTGGCGTGCCGCAGGGGCCGGTCCGGCCATAGAGCCGCCCCCTGTGGCGAATATGCGACGGCGGGGCGGCTCACGCCTCGTCGGCCCCGGGCTGGGACCCCGGCTGCGGCGCGGGCTCGATCAGGATCTCGCGCTTGCCGGCATGGTTGGCGGGGCCGACGATGCCCTCGCGCTCCATCCGCTCCATCAGCGAGGCCGCCCGGTTGTAGCCGATCTGCAATCGACGCTGGATGTAGCTGGTCGACGCCTTCTTGTCGCGCAGCACCACCGCCACCGCTTGGTCGTAGAGGTCGGCGGTCGGGTCGCCGAAGCTGCCCTGGTCCATGACCGGCGTGTCCTGCGCGGCGGCCGCGGCCTCCTCGGCCTCCTCGTCCGCCGTGACGGCGTCGAGGTAGGACGGGCGGCCCTGGCGCTTGAGATGCGCCACGACCTGCTCGACCTCGTCGTCCGAGCAGAACGGGCCGTGGACCCGGGTCGTCCGGCCGCCGCCGGCCATGAACAGCATGTCGCCCTGGCCCAGCAACTGCTCGGCGCCCATCTCGCCCAGGATCGTCCGCGAGTCGATCTTCGAGGTCACCTGGAACGAGATCCGGGTCGGGAAATTCGCCTTGATCGTGCCGGTGATGACATCCACCGACGGGCGCTGCGTCGCCATGATCAGATGCAGGCCGGCGGCGCGGGCCATCTGGGCGAGACGCTGGATCGCGCCCTCGATGTCCTTGCCCGCCACCATCATCAGGTCGGCCATCTCGTCGACCACGATCACGATGTAGGGCAGGGCGGTGAGGTCCATCACCTCGTCCTCGTAGATCGCCTCGCCGGTCTCGCGGTCGAAGCCGGTCTGGACGGTGCGGGTGATCACCTCGCCGCGCGCGCGCGCCTCCGCCACCCGGGCGTTGAAGCCGTCGATGTTGCGAACGCCGAGGCGCGCCATCTTCTTGTAGCGCTCCTCCATCTCGCGCACCGCCCATTTGAGGGCGACGACCGCCTTCTTGGGATCGGTGACGACCGGCGAGAGCAGGTGCGGGATGCCGTCATAGACCGACAGTTCCAGCATCTTGGGATCGACCATGATCAGGCGGCACTCCTCCGGCTTCAGCCGGTAGAGCAGCGACAGGATCATGGTGTTGATCGCGACCGACTTGCCCGAGCCGGTGGTGCCGGCGACCAGCAGGTGGGGCATGCGGGCGAGATCGGCGATGATCGCCTCGCCGCCGATATTCTTGCCGAGGCAGAGCGCGAGCTTCTGCTTGGTCTCGACGAAGGCCGGCGAGGTCAGGAGTTCGCGTAAGTACACCGTCTCGCGCTTGAGGTTCGGCAACTCGATGCCGATCGCGTTGCGGCCCTGCACGACGGCGACGCGGGCGGAGATGGCCGACATCGAGCGGGCGATGTCGTCGGCGAGCGAGATGACGCGGCTCGACTTGGTGCCGGGCGCCGGCTCCATCTCGTAGAGCGTCACCACCGGGCCCGGCCGCACGGCGAGGATCTCGCCGCGCACCCCGAAATCCTGGATCACCTGCTGCAGCTGGATGGCGTTGTCCTCCAGCATCTCGGGATCGAGGTTGCTGCCGTCCGATTCCCGCGGCTCGGCCAGGAGGTCGACCGAGGGCAGTTCGTAGGGCACCTCGACCAGCCGCGAGACCTGGCGCAGCGGGATGGTGGCGACCGGCGCCAGGATGTCGTCCTCGTCGTCCCCGTCATCGTCGGCATCGAGGCCGAGGTCGCAATCGAGGCCGGCCGTGCCGATGACCAGCCCGTGCGGCTCCGCCGGCGACATCTCCGGCAGGGCAGGCGCCCAGGACGGTGCCGGCGCGACCGTCCCCGGCTCGGGGGCCGGGGTGACGGCCTGCTCGGAGACCGGCACCGGCTGCTGCGGGTCGAACGTCGTCGGCTGCGCAGCGACCGGCGCTGATTGCGATGCAACCGGCCCCGGTTGCGCAGCAACCGGCAGGATGATGCGCGGCGGACGCGGCGGGGAGGGCAGGGTCGGCGCGGGCGGCAGCGCGTTGAGGCGACCGGTCGGCACGTAGACGAAGGGCTGCGCCCCCCGCGGCGCGGCGGGAGCGGTGGGTTCTGCTGCAGGCCGATCCCCGACGGGCGCCTGAGGGAGTTCGTACGCCGCCCCGGGCTGCGCGACGGGCTGCGCGTCCGCAGCGATGAACGACCACGGCACCGGCGTGAAGGCCAAGGGCGCGGCGGGAAGAGCGGGCTCCGACGCGACGGCCGGCGCCACCTCCATCGCGGTCTCGACCTTCGCCTCGGCCTCGACGGCGACGGAGGGCGGCATCGGCGCGGCCGGAGGCTCGGGCGCCACCGGAACGGGCAGGAAGGCCGTCTCCGTGAAGGGCACGTAGGTGAGCGCCAGCAGCGGGGCGGGCGCCGGCAGCAGGATCGTCTCGGGCGGCAGGTCGCGAGCAGAGTTCCGCTCCCCGGCGACACCGGCTTCGGCCACCCCGTCCATGGGCGCGATCACCGCCGCGACGGCATCCATCCCAGGCTCGACGGCCGTCTCGGCGACAGGCTCGGGCGGCAAGTCCGCAGAAGGCAAGTCCGCATAAGGCAAGTCCGCATAAGGCAAGTCCGCGAGAGCCAAGCCCATGGCCTGGAAATCCAAGGAAAAATGGAAATCCAGGGAATAGAAGTCCGCGGGAGGCATGCCCACGGGCTGGAAGCCCATGAGCGCCGGGTCGATGGCGGACACGTCGCTGGAGGGCAAATCCGCCGAGGACGTCCCGCCCCGCGGCATCCCGGCCGACAGCGGCGGCCCGGCAGCCTCGGCCGATTCGCCGGCGACGGGCTCGGCCCGTGAAGCGACCGCCTCCGCAGCGACGGCCCCGGCGGGCGAGACTTCGGCGGGCGAGACTTCGGCGGGAGGGACCTCGGCGGCCGGCTCCTCGGCAACAGCCTCCTCCGGGTCCGGAACCGGCCGGTTGTCCTGCTCGGCGGCCGTCGAGAGCGGGTGCGTCCAGTCGTGCTGGAGCAGGCGGTCGAGGGTATAGACCGGGCGCGGCGGCAATGAGCGCAGATGCGAGACGTCGACCGGCACCAGGATGGCGCTGTTCGGCACGTCGAAGATTTGCGGCACCTCGAAGACTTGCGGCACATCGAAGGGTTGCGGCACGTCGACGATCTGGGCCGGCAGGGCCGGCGCCTCGGCGACCGCGACCATCTGCGGAACCGTCACGTCCGGCGTGAGCGGCACCGGTTCGGCCGATGCGGCCTCGGGCGCGACGGCGTCGGGAGCGGCGATCCCGGATTCGGCGGGCGATTCCGTCGCGCAGGCGACCGCGACCGGCGCCTCTTCGGCCGGGGAGTTCGCAGGCTCGGCGAGGTCCGGGACGGTCTCTTGGACGATCGGCGGAACGGTCTCCTGAGCGATGTCCAGGACGACGGCCTCCGCGACCGCCTCCGCCGTCATGGCGGTGGTCTCGGCGGGCCCCGCCATCGCAACGGGCTCGGCGGAGGAGGCCGCCGACTCGACGAGCGAACCGGTCTCGGGCGCGCCATCGCCGGCCACGGCCTCCGCGGGCTCCGGCATGGCGGGCTCCGGCACGGCCTCGGACCTCGCGATCTCCTCCTGCGAATGGCGCAGCAGGTGGTCCGGCGTGCGGGTGAAGCGCACGCCCGGCGGCAGCACGTAGGGCTGGCGCCACAGGGGCACGGCGGCGGCCGCCGCGGCGGCCTCGGCTTCGGCGCGGGCCGCTTCGGCCTCGACCCGGGCGGCCTCGGCGGCCGCGAGCTCGGCTTGCGCACGGGCGGCAGCCTCGGCCTCGGCGGCGCGCAGGGCCTCTTCCTTCTCCCGCAGGACCTGCTCGCGCCGGCGGTGGCGCGCCTGCAGCACGTGGTCGGGCGTGCGGGTGAAGCGCACGCCGGTCTCGGTGGGACGCTGAGGCGAAAGATCCTGCAGCGAGGCTTGCGGCGCCGGACGGGACCGCGGTTCCGGGACCGCGGCGGACGGCTCCGCGTCGCGGCGGCGGGCGCGGGTCAGCACAGCCCGGGCCGGACCGGCCGGGGGAATCGGCATGGTCCAGCCGCCCTCGGGGGTGAGGGCCGGGTCCGGTGCCCAGGTCGAAGCGCGGCGCGGCGCCGAGGCCTCCGGGGCGACCATGACGGCCGGGGGCGCGAAGAGATCGGGCTCGGCCGTGAGGACGGGTTCGATGAGGACGGGGTCGGACGCGCGCGCCCGGGCCGGCTCGACCGGCGGCACGACCGCTTCGGGCCGGAGGGACACGAATTCCTGCTGCAGAGGATCCTGCAGCCGTGGATCCTGCAGTTGGGGCTCTTGCAGCCGGGGATCTTGCAACCTGGGATCTTGCAACCTGGGATCTTGCAGCCTGAGGCCTCGGGAATCCTGCGGCCAGGCCTGCTGGTGCGGCGCCTCTGCAGCACCGGCGAACTCTCCCTCGTGGCGGGCCCGCGGACCGCCATGGACCGCGGCCACCGAAGGGGCCGGGCGGACGGGGGGCGCTTGCCAGGACGACGAGGCCGCATTCGGCATCGGAGCCTGCATCAGCGCCGGATCGGGCGCCCAGCCTTCCGGGACAGCCGTCCGCGCCGGGCGCGGGGCGGGGTGGGCCGCCGGGGCGAACGGGCTCTGGCTCCACGGCTCAGGGAGCGCCGGGGGCATGCCGCCGGGCTCCGGCGCGTCGGGGCGCACCAGGGCGTCGGCCATCCAGCTCGGCGTGGCGCGCCGGCTCAAGGTGTAGTCCCGCTGGGCGGGCGGGGGCGCGGGAGGCGCGAAGCGGCGGGCCAGGAGGGCCCGCAGGCTCATCACCGTCTGGGCGAGGACGCCGAGGGGGCGCTCCCGGCGCTCCGGCGTGCGGAGATGGTCGCGCACCCGCTGGGGCGCACGCGGCGAGGAGTCGGAGAAGGGTGGCCGTCCCGATTGTCTCATGATGCCGAATGACTGTGTGGGCGGCCCGCGGCCGCGTACGTCGCACCAGTTAGGCATGTCATCGTTAACGCCCGATTAGGCACGGGCACCGGTACCGGGCGGCGCGCGGGCGCGTTAAGGAGCAGGGGCAATTCCGGCGAGAAGGGGCTGCCCGCGCGATGTTTCGATCCCTCTACCGGCACGGTTTCGCCCGGGTCGCGGCCTGCGTCGGCCGCAGCCACATCGCCGATCCGGAGGCCAACGCGGCCGAGATCCGGCGCTTGGCCGAACGGTGCGACGCGGACGGCGTCGCGGTGGCGGTGTTTCCGGAACTCTGCCTGTCGGCCTACGCCCTCGAGGACCTGCTGTTGCAGGAGACGCTGCTCGAGCGGGTCGAGGCGGCGCTCCTCTCCCTCGTCGAGGCCAGCCGCGCGCTGATGCCGGTCCTCGTGATCGGCGCGCCGCTTCGCCATCGCAACCGGATCTACAACACCGCCGCGATCGTCCATCGCGGCCGGCTGCTCGGGGTGGTGCCGAAGAGCTACCTGCCGAACTACCGCGAGTTCTACGAGAAGCGCCACTTCGCCTCCGGCGCCGGGGTGACGGGCGAGACGATCCGCCTCGGCGAGACGGAAGCCCCGTTCGGCACCGACCTGCTGTTCCCGGCCGAGGACCTGCCGGGCCTCGTCCTCGGGGTCGAGATCTGCGAGGACATGTGGATCCCGGTGCCGCCCTCTTCGCTCGCGGCACTCGCCGGCGCGACGGTGCTCGCCAACCTCTCGGGCAGCCCGATCACCATCGGGCGGGCCGAGAGCCGCACGCTCCTGTGCCGGTCGGCCTCGGCGCGCTGCCTTGCGGCCTACATCTACGCCGCGGCGGGCCCGGGCGAATCGACCACCGATCTCTCCTGGGACGGCCAGACCGCGATCTACGAGGACGGCGAGGTGCTGGCCGAGGGCGCGCGCTTCCCCGCCGAACCGCAGGTGACGCTCGCCGATATCGACCTCGACCGGCTGCGCCAGGAGCGGGCCCAGATGGGCAGCTTCGAGGACAATGCCAGGGAGGCGCTGCGGACCGCGCCGGCCTATCGCAGGGTGCCGTTCCGGGTGGCACCGCCCGAGGCGGATCTCGGCTTCCACCGCACGGTCGAGCGCTTCCCGTTCGTGCCGGCCGATCCCGCCCGCCTCGCGCAGGATTGCTACGAGGGCTACAACATCCAGGTCGCCGGCCTCGCCCAGCGCCTCCAGGCGATCGGCACGAAGCGGGTGGTGATCGGGATCTCGGGCGGGCTCGACTCGACCCACGCGCTGATCGTGGCGGCCCGTGCCTTCGACCAGCTCGGCCTGCCGCGCTCGGACATCCTTACCTACACGATGCCGGGCTTCGCCACCTCGGACGAGACCAAGGCCAACGCCCACCGGCTGATGGCCTCGCTGGGCACCCGGGCGGCCGAACTCGACATCAGGCCGGCCGCCCGGCAGATGCTCGCCGATATGGGCCACCCGTTCGGGCGCGGCGAGGAGGTCTACGACGTGACCTTCGAGAACGTGCAGGCGGGCTTGCGCACCGATTACTTGTTCCGGCTCGCCAACCAGCACGACGCGATCGTGATCGGCACCGGCGACCTCTCGGAACTGGCGCTCGGCTGGTGCACCTACGGCGTCGGGGACCAGATGTCCCATTACGCGGTCAATGCCGGGGTGCCCAAGACCCTGATCCAGCACCTGATCCGCTGGGTGATCGCCTCGGGGCAGTTCTCCGACGAGGTCGGCCGTACCCTGGAGGCGATCCTGGAGACCGAGATCTCGCCCGAGCTGGTGCCGGCACGGGAGGGCGAGACGATCCAGAGCACCGAATCGAAGATCGGCCCCTACGCGCTCCAGGACTTCAACCTGTTCTACACGCTGCGCTATGGCTATCGGCCCTCGAAGATCGCCTTCCTGTCGCTGATGGCCTGGGAGGATGCCGGGCGCGGGCCCTGGCCGCCCGGATTCCCGGAGGCGAAGCGGGGAGCTTACGCCCTGCCGGAGATCCGGGCCTGGCTGACGGTGTTCCTGCGCCGCTTCTTCGGCTTCAGCCAGTTCAAGCGCTCGGCCCTGCCGAACGGGCCGAAGGTGGCGGCGGGCGGCGCCCTCTCGCCCCGGGGCGACTGGCGCGCACCCTCGGACGGCAATGCCCGGATCTGGCTCGACGAACTGGAGCGCAACGTCCCGAAGGGGTGAGCCAAGAAACCCCAATGAGGTGTAAGCGTCGGTCGGGCCCCGGGGCCACGAAGAGCCCCGCACCGGGAGCCCGACCCCGCATGGCTGCCACACCCACCGAGATCGACGCCCTGCCGAACGGTCCGCCCGACGGGCGCGCGGTGCATGTCTGCGTCGACATGCAGAACCTCTTCGCGCAGGCGACCGCCTGGCACATGCCCTGGATGGATCGGGTGCTGCCGCGGGTCCTGCACCTCGCGAGCGCCGTGCCGGAGCGCACGCTGTTCACCCGCTTCGTCCCGGCGCGCCATCCGGGCGAGGGGCGGGACTGCTGGAAGCGCGACTGGGAGCGCTGGGCCGAGATGACGGTGGAGCGGCTCGGGGAGGAGATGGTCGGGCTGGTGCCGGACCTCGCCGCGATGACGCCCCCGGCCGAGGTCGTCGACAGAGACCGTCTACTCGCCCTGGATGGAGCCGGGCCTCGAGGCCTGCCTGCGGGGGCGACGGGCCGAGACCCTGGTGATCACCGGCGGCGAGACCGATGTCTGCGTGCTCGCCACCGTGCTCGGCGCGGTCGATCGCGGCGACTGCATCGTGCTCGCCACCGATGCTGTCTGCTCCTCCTCCGACGAGACCCACGACGCGATTGATGACGCTCTACCGGCAACGCTTCGGCCAGCAGCTCGAAGTGGCGACGATCGACCAGATCCGGCACAATTGGAATCGATCGCAGTTGCCGGCAGGATGATGCAGCGCAGCATCCGGTGTCCCGCGCGTGTCGGCATTCATTCTCATGTCTTTCCGTGGTTCCCCGTGCGCACGATCTCGTGATCATATCGCTTTCCGGCGGTCAGGACCTAGCGTCATGGCCGAGATTGCGGTGGCACCCGGCGCCACGGGCTGACATAGTCTCGGCCCAATCAGCCGTTAGCGAATGGACGCCATGGCAGCACCTGTGAGCGGAGGCGATCCGATGCGAAGCTACAACCTGTTCTGCCTGAAAGGTCTCGACGGCCTCGTTTGCGCGGTGCCGGAGGATTACGCCGTGCCGGCCTTCGTCACCGAGGCGCGCTGGGCCTTCGGCGGCAAGCTCGACGGCAGCACGCCGGAGCCCACCGGCTTCGACGGCACGGCGGCCGCGACCGCGGTGCGCTTCAACGGCTTCTACCTCTTCCAGAGCATGGCCTCGGCCCAGGGTTGAAGCATCATGTTCCGCGCGACTCGGCGATCACGGCGAACCTTCCTTAAAGGTCTGTGAGGCAGTCTCGCGGGCATCCGAAACCCGCGAGGCCGAACGGGGCTGGCCGCCATGTCCGACATGTCCGAGCTGCGCAGGGAAACCCGCCTGCGGACGTTCCTGAAGGGACGCATCGTCTTCAACAACGGCAATTCCAGCATGGATTGCCTGGTCCGCGACATCTCGGCCTCGGGCGCCCGGCTGATGCTCAGCGAGACCGCGACCCTGCCGAATGGTTTCGACCTCATCATCCCGGCCAAGGACCGCACCCACAAGGCGACCCTGCGCTGGCGCAAGGCCGACAGCATCGGGGTGACCTTCGCGGAAGAACCGGCCCGGCCGACGCCTGCCGGGGCCGAGGTCACCCCGGCGGCGCTGCTCGCCCGCATCCACGAACTGGAGGCCGAGAACGCCACCCTGCGCCGCCTGCTGAAGGAGGCGGAGGTGATGGCGCTGGAGCGCAGCCTCTGACGTACTGCCGCTGTCCCGAACATGACGAAGGGCCGCCCCGTTGCCAGGGCAGCCCTTCCATTGCCGAACCGCGGTCCGACGTGTCGATCTGTCAGGATCTCACCGATCCTGGAGTGTTCGTCGTACGCTCAGGCCGTGAAGCCGGAGGCGACGATCCAGGTCCGGCGCGCAGACGACCGCGGCTGATGACAATGAGACACTGGATCACCTCCTTCCTGTTGTTGCCGATGATCCGAACATAACCATCGCTGAGGATTGTGCAATGCGATCAGGGCGCGGCGAAGGGTCCGCGCCTCCCCACCTTGACTTCGGCCATCATTCGCTCATCTCCCCGGCATGAAGAATCGTGGCTTCCTCAAGCTCGCCAGCGCCATGACCGTGATGACGCTCGGCGGCGTCGGCTACGCGGCGCACAAGCGCAGCCGCAACCCGTATTACCGGGGCCCGGTCAGCGACCATTTCGACGGCGTGCGGTTCTTCTCGCCGGGGCAGCCGCAGGACAAGGGCTTCGGCGAGGTGGCGCGCTGGCAGCTCGGCGGCGGCCGGGAGGCCTGGCCGGCGAGCGTGCCGAGCCCGTTCCCGCAGGACGCGCCGCCTGAGCGGGTCGATGGATTGCGGGTCGTCCATATCGGCCATGCCAGCCTGCTGATCCAGGTCGCGGGCCGCAACATCCTGGTCGATCCGGTCTACGCCAAGCGCGCGAGCCCGGTCGGCTTCACCGGGCCGAAGCGCGCCAACCCGCCGGGCATCGCCTTCACCGCGCTGCCGCCGATCGACGCGGTGCTGATCACCCACAACCACTACGACCATCTCGACGGGCCGATCCTCGCCCGGCTCTGGGCCGAGCACGCCCCGACCTTCGTGGCGCCGCTCGGCAACGACGCGATCCTCCGCACCTACGACGCGACGATTCCCGTCGAGACCCGGGACTGGGGCGGCTCGGTCGATCTCGGCGGGGGACTCGTGGTTCACCTGGTGCCGGCCACACATTGGTCGGCCCGGGGCGTGAACGACCGGCGCATGGCGCTCTGGTGCGCCTTCGTGCTCACCACCCCGCAGGGGGTGCTCTACCATGTCGGCGATACCGGCTACGGCGACGGGGCGATCTTCCGGGACGTGCGCGCGCGCTTCGGCGCGCCGCGGCTCGCCACCCTGCCGATCGGCGCCTACGAGCCGCGCTGGTTCATGCAGCCGCAACACATGAACCCGGAGGAGGCGGTGCGGGTCTTCCAGGAGGTCGGGGCCGAGCAGGCGCTGGGCCACCATTGGGGCACGTTCCGGCTCACCAACGAGGGCCCGGGCGAACCGGCGGAGGCTTTGGGGCGGGCGCTGGCGGCGGCCGAGGTGCCGACGGAGCGGTTCTTGCCACTCAGGCCGGGGCAGGTCTGGGGCGGATAGGATCCGCCCCGGCAGGCTTCAGAGGATGAACCGGCTCAGATCGGCATTCTGCGCCAGGCTCTCGACCCGGTCGCGGACGTAACCCGCATCGATCGTCACCGTCTCGCCGGAGCGGTCGGGGGCCGTGAACGACACGTCGTCGAGCACCCGCTCCAGCACGGTCTGGAGCCGGCGCGCCCCGATATTCTCGACCGAGGAATTCACGTCGACGGCGACCTTGGCGAGCGCGTCGATGGCGTCGTCGGTGAAGTCGATCGTCACGCCCTCCGTCGCCATGAGCGCCACCGCCTGCTTGGTCAGGCTCGCCTCGGTCTCGGTCAGGATGCGGCGGAAATCGTCGACGGTGAGCGGGCTCAGCTCGACGCGGATCGGCAGGCGGCCCTGCAACTCCGGCAGCAGGTCGGAGGGTTTCGAGACGTGGAAGGCGCCGCTGGCGATGAACAGGATGTGGTCGGTCTTCACCGGCCCGTGCTTCGTCGCCACCGTGGTGCCCTCGATGAGCGGCAGGAGGTCGCGCTGCACGCCCTCGCGCGACACGTCGGCACCGGAGCGGCCCTCCCGGGCGCAGATCTTGTCGATCTCGTCGAGGAAGACGATGCCGTTGTCCTGCACGTCGCGAAGCGCCTCCTGCACCACGCTGTCCTGGTCGAGGAGCTTGTCGGATTCCTCGCTGATCAGCGGTGCGTAGGCGTCGCGCACGGTCATCCGCCGCGGCTTGCCTTTCTGGTTGCCGAGCGCCTTGCCGAGCATGTCGCCGAGATTGATCGCCCCCATGGCCGCACCCGGCATGCCCGGGATCTCGAACATCGGCATGCCCTGGGGAGCGCCGGCTGCCAGCTCCAGCTCGACCTCCTTGTCGTCGAGCTCGCCGGCCCTCAGGCGCTTGCGGAAGGCGTCGCGTGTCGCCTGGCTGGCGGTCGGGCCGACCAGCGCGTCGAGCACGCGGTTCTCGGCCGCGGCCTCCGCCTTGGCCTGGACGCCCCGGCGCTTCTCGTCGCGCTTGAGGCCGATGCCGATCTCGACGAGGTCGCGCACGATCTGCTCGACGTCGCGGCCGACATAGCCCACTTCGGTGAACTTCGTCGCCTCGACCTTCAGGAACGGCGCCCCGGCGAGCCGCGCCAGGCGGCGCGAGATCTCGGTCTTGCCGCAGCCGGTCGGGCCGATCATCAGGATGTTCTTCGGCGCCACCTCCTCGCGGAGCGGGCCCTGGAGCTGCTGGCGGCGCCAGCGGTTGCGCAGCGCGATCGCGACCGCGCGTTTCGCGTCGCCCTGGCCGACGATGTAGCGGTCGAGCTCGGAGACGATTTCGCGGGGGGAGAAGGTGGTCATGGGGTACTTCGCGGGGTTCTTCGCGGGAACTCGCAGGCGGGTGAGAGAGGAAGCGGGCCGCGCTCAGGCGGCGTCCAGGCTCTCGATCACCAGGCTGCCATTCGTATAGACGCAGATCTCGGCGGCGATCCGCATGGCGCGGCGCACGATCGCCTCGGCGTCGAGGTCCTGCTCCTCCAGCGCCCGGGCGGCGGCGAGCGCGTAGTTGCCGCCAGACCCGATCGCCATCACGCCGCCCTCGGGCTCCAGCACGTCGCCAGCACCGGAGAGCAGCAGGCTCACATCCTTGTCGGCGACCAGCATCATCGCCTCGAGGCGGCGCAGGTAGCGGTCGGTGCGCCAGTCCTTGGTGAGTTCCACGCAGGCCCGGGTGAGCTGGCCCGGATACTGCTCGAGCTTCGCCTCCAGCCGTTCGAAGAGCGTGAAGGCATCGGCGGTGGCGCCGGCAAAGCCCCCGATCACCGAGCCCTTGGCGAGGCGGCGCACCTTGCGGGCATTGCCCTTGACGATGGTCTGGCCGAGGCTGACCTGCCCGTCACCCCCGATCACCACCCGGCCGCCCTTGCGCACCATCAGGATCGTCGTCGCATGCATGCGGGGGGCGCCCCCCGCGTCGTCGTTGGCCAAGGATGTCTCTCCGGGGCAGGCTGTCGTCGTCGTGCTGCGGCGTAGGTGGGGGCTCGGGGGGCGTTCGTCCAGCGGGGTGGGATGCGGAGCGGAAATTCGGGCGCGGGAGCATCCATGACGCGGGGGCATGCGGGAGAATGAAGCGAACCGATACCCGATCGCTCCCGCCGGACATCCGATGCCTCACGGCGACCCGAAGCACCGCGCGAAACGGTTCAAAGGAGGATTCAAGCTGCTCGCCTCCCTGTTCAACTCATCAGCCATCGCCGTCTTCGGCGCGGCTTTCGTGATTCCGATCACGCAGGGCCGGTACGATGTCTTCGCCGATAGCGGGGGACTTCTCCTCGGCGCGGGCGTATGCCTCCATCTCGCCGGTCAGGCGGCTTTTCGACTCCTCGGGGCAGAGGACTGACAAAAGATGACCACCGCTTACGCATGGCAGATCCTCGGCGTGAGCGCCGCGCTGATCGCCAGCGGTCTGCTCGCCCTCAAGGTCGCGTCGGATCGCTACGACCGCAAGACGCGGGAGATCGAGCAGCGGCAGGCCGCCGGGAAATGAGCATGCTGATCGTGTTCGCCGGCTTGCCCGGGACCGGGAAGACCACCATTTCCCGCGCCGTCGCCAAAGTCCTCGCGGCGACCCATCTGCGCGTCGACGTCATCGAGCAGGCGATCCGGGATGCGGGCGTCCTGGCGGGCCCTGTCGGCGCGTCCGGCTACGCGGTGGCGCAGGCGCTCGCGGGCGCGAATCTCGGCGATGGTCGGGTGGTCGTGGCCGATTGCGTCAATCCGGTCACGGCCAGCCGCGGGGGCTGGCGGGCGGTGGCCGCCCGGGCCGCCGTGCGGTTGATCGAGGTCGAGGTCGTGTGCTCGGATGCGGAGGAGCATCGCCGCCGGGTCGAGGGGCGGCTCTCCGACATTCCCGGCCTCGTCCTGCCCTCGTGGGAGGCAATCCAGCGCCTCGACTACGAGCCGTGGGACCGGTCGCGTCTGGTCATCGACAGCGCAGCCTTATCACCTTCGGAGGCCGTCTCCGCCGTGCTGGGGATCGAGGCGTAGAATCGGCAGGGTCGATCGTTGGACCGGCGCATATCCAGGCACTGCGATTGATCAGCGAGGCGTCGATCATCCTTCAAACATCGACCGATCGAGCTTGCGCCGGCCGTGGAGCACGCGGACGATTTCGATAGCCTCCGCCTCGACACGATAGAGGATCAGATACTGTCCGACCACAAGATGCCGGAGGCCGGGAGCGATCTCCTCGCGCGATACACCCGAATAAGGATGTATCGTGAGTTGATGCTGACGTTGCTCGATCGCGTCGAGCAATCGGTCGGCAGCGCTCGGATCGTCTCCCGCGACGGTCGACCAGATGTCGATCAGATCCTCGGCGGCCCGGCGGGTGCGCCGGACCGTCCTCACCGATCGACCTTCGCAGCCGCCGCCTCCCAGCGCCGTCGTGCCTCGGCCTTGATCTCGGCCATGGTGTCCCACGGACTCGGTCCGCTCTCCAGACCTTCGCGGACCAGTTCGCGCAACTCCTCGGTCGAGTAGCCTTGCGTGTCGTCGCTGCAATCTCGATGCTGCTTCCACAAGCGCACCGCATCCCCGATCGCCTCGCTCGTCGAGGTGTACTCGCCCGCCTCGACGGCCTGGTGCACGGACTCGGCGATCTCGGACGGAAGATCGACGGTGATGGTCTCGATAGCAGCCACCAGAAACCTCGCTGGGAGAGACAGCGCGTCCGCAACGGAACCCGCACGATACGTCACATCACGATTATTATAAGCACCGTTCAGCGGTCCCAGCGAGAGGACGGAACGACGCCAGCTCGCTACACCACCACGGTGATCGCCTCCGCCGCCCGGGTCAGCGCCGTGTAGAGCCAGCGCGCCCGGTGCTCGCGAAACGCGTAGGATTCGTCGAACAGCACCACCTTGTCCCACTGCGATCCCTGCGCCTTGTGGACGGTCAAGGCGTAGCCGTAGGTGAATTCCTCGGTCTCGCGCCGCAGGATCGCCGGCACCTCCTCCTCGCTGCCGGCGATGACCGAGCGCAGGACCCGGATGTCCTGGGGCTTGCGCCGGAGCGCCGGATCGTCCTCCGGCACCACGTCGAGCCGCACGAGGTCGGGGCGGGGGGCGGCGCGCAGGGCCTGGACGGTCCAGGTCGAGCCGTTGAGCAGGCCCTTGGTGCGGTCGTTGCGCAGGCAGACCAGCTTCTCGCCCACCGCCGGCATCGGGTCGACGTGGCCGATCAGCTCGCGGATGCGGCCATTGTAGAGCCGCCGGGTGCGGTTCATGCCGACCAGGACCTGATCGGCGGCGAGCACCGTCGCGGGGTCGATCTCGCGGCGCGGGATCACCCGGCTCTCGCCATAGGCGCCGAAATCGAGCCGTCCGCCCTCCCGCACCGTCATGGCGAGGCGCACGATCGGGTTGTCGGCGGCCTGGCGGTGGACCTCCGTGAGCATCACGTCGGGCTCGGCCTCGGTGAAGAAGCCGCCGCCCTTCACCGGCGGCAGCTGCGCCGGATCGCCCAGCACCAGCACCGGCGTGCCGAAGGAGAGAAGGTCGTTGCCGAGGTCGCCGTCGACCATCGAGCATTCGTCGATGACGACGAGAGCCGCCTTGCTCACCGGCCCGGTGCGGTTGAGGGTGAAGGCCGGCCCGCCCTCGGTATCCTCTCGGGTGCGGTAGATCAGGCTGTGGATGGTGGACGCATCCGGGCAGCCGCGGACGCGCATCACCGAGGCCGCCTTGCCGGTATAGGCGCAGAACAGCACCCCGCCCTCGACATCCTCGGCGAGGCGCTTGGCCAGTGTGGTCTTGCCGGTGCCGGCAAAGCCGAACAGGCGGAAGACCTGCGGGCTGCCGCGCTTCAGCCAGTCCGACACCGCCTTGAGCGCCGCTTCCTGCTGCGAACCGAGACCCGTCACGGCGCCTTCCCCACGGTGCGGCGGGCCTGGAAGGCAGGGGCCGGCGGCGCCTCCTTGCGGCGCAGGATCGCCCGGAACTCGTCGCGGCGCTCGTGAATCGAGGCGATGACGAGGCCCATCGGCACCCCGACATCGACCAGAACGGCCTCCGAGAGCTGGAGCGAAGCCTCGATCGTCTCCGGCACGGCATCGTCGACGCCCATCTCGTAGAGAGCCGTGGCGTGGCGGGCGTCGCGGGCTCGCGCCACGATGGTGAGGTCCGGCCGCTCGGCGCGGGCGGCGGCCACCACCGCCTCGACGGCGCGGGGCTGGTCGAGGGTCACCACGAGCGCGCGGGCGGTGTCGATGCCGCAGCGCCGCAGGAGGTCGGGATTGGCCGAATCGCCGAAATAGACCGGGTTGCCGAGGCGGCGCTGGTCGGAGACCCGGGCGGCATCCATGTCGAGGGCGATGTAGGGCACCTTGTGGCGGGCCAGCATCTCGGCGACGAGCCGGCCGACCCGGCCGTAGCCCGCCACGATCACCCGGCCGGGCTGGCGCTCCGCCGGGGGCGGCTCGGCCCGGGCCCGGCCGAGCGCGGTCCGGTCGATCCGCCTGCCGAGGCGGCGGGCCAAGGCCGCGAGGCCCGGAATCATCACCATCGTGGCGGTGGTGACGACGAGGGCCGCCTGGCCGAGATCCTCGGGCACCAGCCCGGCGGCGAGCGCGCTGCCGACGAGCACGAAGGCGAATTCGCCGCCCGGCCCGAGCAGGAGGGCGGATTCGAGCGCCACGGCGCGAGGCAGGCGCAACGCGGTCCCGATCGCGACGATCACTCCGCCTTTGAGGACGAGGAGCCCGAGGGCGAGGCCGAGGATGGTGAGCGGCGTCTTCATCAGCACCGCCGGGTCGATCCCCATGCCGACCGAGACGAAGAACACCCCGAGAAGCAGGCCCTTGAACGGGTCGATCGTCGCCTCGATCGCCCGGCGATACTCGGTCTCGGCGAGGAGCAAGCCCGCCACGAAGGCGCCGAGCGTCATCGACAGCCCGCTCGCCGCCGCCACGAGCGCGGTGGCCGCGATGACGAGGAGGCAGGCCGCCATGAACAATTCGGGGCTGCGGGTGCGGGCGACGAGCTGGAACAGCGGCCGCAACCCCAGGCGTCCGGCGACCACCAGCAGCCCGAGCGCTACCGCCGCCTGGCCGAGCGCGAGCGCGAGCCCCGTCACCGCGTCGCCGTCCTTGCGGCCGAGCACCGCGATGGCGAACAGGACGGGCGCGACGGCGAGATCCTGGAACAGCAGCACCGCGAAGCTCGCCCGGCCGGCGGGCGTATTGAGCCGCTTCTGCTCGGCGAGCACCGGCAGCACGATGGCGGTGGAGGAGAGCGCCAGCGCCAGCCCGACCAGGATCGCGGCGATCGGCGAGACCTCGAGCGCCATCAGCACCGCTCCGACGAGGAGGCTCGACACCACCACCTGCAGCGAACCAAGGCCGAAGACGAGGCGGCGCAGGATGCGCAGCCGCTCCCAGGACAGCTCGACCCCGATCATGAACATCAGGAACACCACGCCGAGCTCGGCGAGATGCGCGATCTCGGTGCGGTTCGAGATCGTCACGGCGCCGAGCCACGGCACCGTCTCGGTCAGCCGCCCGAGGCCCGACGGCCCGAGGAGCGCGCCCGCCCCGATGAAACCGAGGACCGGGCTGACGCGCAGGCGATGGAACAGCGGCACCACGATCCCGGCGGTGACCAGGAAGAGGATGACCTCCTTGTAGGAGCCGGAGACGGCATGCTCGGTCATCGGGAGCGGCGGGGCCTCGATCTTCGCGGATGAGGGAGCCCCGCCGCGAGAATCGGGCGGGGCTCGGGGCGGCCATCATGCGGAGGGGGCCCGCCGGGGCAAGCCGAAACGGGCCCGAAATGCCGCTTTGGGGCCGCTTTTCAGCCCAGGGTCGCGAGCGCCGCCTCCAGGTCCGCCGCCAGATCCTCCGGATGCTCGATACCGATCGAGACCCGGATCGTCGCGTCGGTGACCCCGAGCCGGTCGCGCACCTCCTTCGGTACCCCCGAATGGGTGGTCGACGCCGGGTGGCTGGCGAGCGATTCGGTGCCGCCTAAGCTCACCGCGAGCTTGAACAGCTGGAGCGCGTTGAGGACCCGGAACGCCTCCGGCTCACCGCCGGCCACGTCGAACGAGAAGGTCGAGCCCGGCGCCGCGCATTGCGCGGCATAGACCCGGGCCGCGCCGGAGCCGGGTTCGAGATGGCCGAGATGATGCAGCCGCGTCACCTTCGGGTGGTCGCGCAAGCGTTCGGCGATGATCTCGCCGTTGCGGTTGGCCTTCTCCATCCGGAGCGTCAGGGTCTCGAGCGAGCGCCCGAGCATCCAGCACGAATGCGGATCAAGCTGGGTGCCGATCGCCGAGCGCAGGAGCCGCACCGGCTTCATCCGGGCCGCCGCGCCGAGCGCCGCCCCGGCGATGAGGTCGGAATGGCCGCCGACATATTTCGTCAGCGAGTAGACCGAGATGTCGGCACCAAGGCGCAGCGGGTGCTGGAAGAGGGGGCCAAGCAGGGTGTTGTCGCAGACCACCACCGGCGCCGACCCACCCTGATTGGTGCCGATCCGGTCGGCGGCCCGGCGCACCAGTTCGAGATCGACCAGGGTGTTCAAGGGGTTCGACGGCGTCTCGACCATCACGACGCTGACGCGCCCACCGCTCTTGCGCGCCATCGCCTCCGCGGCCTCGGCCGCCGCCGTGATGCTGCCCTCGTCGGTGCCGTCCTGGAAACCGACCGCACCGATCTGGAAGCCGGAGAGCGTCTTGGCGATCAGCGTCTCGGTGCCGCCATAGAGCGGCTGGGAATGCAGCACCACGTCGCCGGGCCGGGCATGGGCCAGGATCACCGTGGCGATGGCCGACATGCCGGAGGAAAAGAGAAGCGCGGCCTCCGCCTCCTCGAACACCGCCAGGCGGTCCTCGACGATCTCGCTGTTGGGGTGGTTGAACCGCGAATAGACCAGGCCCGCCGCCTCGCCGGCCGGCGGTTCGCGCCTGCCCGAGACGTAATCGAAGAACGCCTTGCCGTGCTCGGCGGAGGTGAACACGAAGGTCGAAGTGAGGAAGACCGGCGGCTTCACCGCCCCCTCCGACAGGGCGGGATCGTAGCCGTAGCCGAGCATCAGGGTCTCAGGCGCCAGGCGGCGGTTGCCCAAACGGTCCTTGTGGTAGCGGTCGTCCGACATGCGGGGCCTCGCTCCGGTCTGGCGACGCCGTCGCGGCGTCGAATCGGCGCGACGACCGCGCCGCAAGCGAGTTCTAACGCCACTCACGGCGTTTTGCGGTGCGTAAACCGCATCTCGGACGCTGCGCCGCGGCAAGCTCCGCTCGCCCAGGGCGCATTTTCGGCGCAAAACCCGCATAGCGTGAAGGATTGAGATTCCGTGTACGCGGCCGCTCCCGGGCGGCCGGACGAGGAGCCGAGATGGGCCGACAGCCTCCCGATCGGGTGGTGGTGCGCGAGAAGCGCGCCTGGACCGACGAGACCGACGCCTGGAAGCAGGAGCGGGCGATCCGCAAGGGTTACCGCATCCGCTGGGGCTACGTGGCCATCGCCTACCTGGTCGAGGCGCTGGTGATCTGCACCTCGCTCGCGGGGGCATTCTTCTTCGCCGAGACCTATGCCAACCCCAACGACCAGAGCTTCTGGTTCATGCTGCTGGCGCCGATCGTCTACGCGGCGATCGAGCTGTGCCGGGTGCCGCTCGGCATCCTGATCCGGGTCCAGCGCGACTGGCTGATCAAGTCTCTCGCGATCGTCGGCATCGTGATGGCGGCGGGCGTGACCACCAAGTCGGTGTCGCAGCTCGGCGAGATGATGTTCCATCCCCGCCTCGCCGAGGCCTCGAAGGCCCGCACGATCCTGAAGGAAGCCGAGGCCGACCGCGGCACGATCGACAACCGCATCGCCCAGGCCGATGCGAGGGTGGCGCAGTACACGGCGGAAGCCGCTTCGCTCGAGAAGCGCGCCACCGAGGCCTCGGCCCAGCTCGCCGGCCTGCCGGGCCAGCGCTGCGAGCGCCTGTCGGGCACCAACAGCCGCGGCAAGCGCTACAATTACCTTCGCTGCGTCACCGATCCGCGCACCGCCACCATCGCGGGCAGCCTGAAGGGTGCCGCCGACGAGCGGGCGGTGGTGGCCAAGAACCTGGCCGAGGCCCGCGCCGCCCGGGCCCAGCTCGACCGCGCCGCCGCCGACCGCCGGGTGACGGAGGCCGAGGGCGCCTACCGCGACGCAGTGCGGCGCTCGCAGCTGCACTCCTTCACCGCGATGGTCTACGGCGCCGATCCGATCGACGTCACCGACCAGCAGGTCCACGCCTTCCTGCGCATCTTCGTCTTCGCGCCGGCGCTCTGCGCCGCCTTCGCCTCGACGCTCTTGGCGCTCTGCGCCGTGCAGGTGCGCAAGACCTATCGCGACGAGGACGACCTCGACGCGATGATGCACGCGGAGGGCGTGCCGCTGCTCCTCAACCAGATGGCCGAGAGCGCGACCCAGATCCAGGACGCGCAACGGGCGATGCGCGAGGCCGCGGTGGCCTCGGGCGCCGCGATCCCCCTCGACCAGCGCCGCTCGCCGACCGTGCCGCAGGCCGGCACGCCGCCGGCACCGCCGACCCGCGACGACGACCGCATCGAGAGGCCGAGACCGTGAGCTACCTCGCACCGGGCACGCCGGAGAACGTGGCGCTCGCCCAGCACGTCAACGGGCGCCTGCGGGCCGAGGCGCGGATCTCCAATGCCCGCGCCTTCCTGTTCCGGGCGATCGGGCTCGGGGCCTTCCTGGGGCTCGCCGGCGCCGGGCTGGGGGCCGCCTTCTACGGCTACGCGACGATGAACGAGGTCGGCAACGCCTCCGACACGCTCGCCAAGGCGCTGACCCAGGCCCTCGAGACCACGACGCTCAAGACGAGCGGCGAGGTCCGGCTGACCGACAACACCCTCAAGATCGAGGGCGGATTGCCGGCGGCGAAGGGGCGCCCGGACGTGGCCTCGCTCACCGGCAACCAGGGCAAGTCCGAGGCACCCGCCAATGCCGCGGTGCGCACGAGCTTCACGGTGTTCAAGACCGTGCCCTATCTCGACGGCACGATCGTCACCGGCTGGAACTTCAAGGGCGACGAGCAGAAGCCCGAGAAGCAATATTGCTACGTGACTCGGCCCCAGACCTTCGGCGACGGCGCCACCTCGAACCAGACCACCGTGGCGATCGACGGCGAGTTGCTGCCGCAACCGGCGCGCTCCGAGGTGAATTTCGCGGTGATCGCCCGCAGCTGCGTGTGGTTCGATCCGTCGAAGCTGTGAGACCGGCGGGGCTCGCCAGCGCGGCCTGCGCCGCATAGGTTCCGGTCAACAACCCCATAGGACGCGACGCGAGCCCGATGCGATTCACCGGAACCGAGAACTACGTCGCCACCGGCGACCTCACCGTCGCGGTCAACGCCGCCATCACCCTGGAGCGGCCGCTCCTCGTCAAGGGCGAGCCGGGCACCGGCAAGACCGTGCTGGCGGAGGAGATCGCCCGCGGGCTCGGGGCGCCCCTGCTCACCTGGCACATCAAGTCGACCACCAAGGCGCAGCAGGGCCTCTACGAGTACGACGCGGTCTCGCGCCTGCGCGACTCGCAGCTCGGCGACAAGCGGGTGTCGGACATCGCCAACTACATCCGCCGCGGCAAGCTGTGGGAGGCCTTCACCGCGCCCGAGCGGCCGGTGCTCCTGATCGACGAGATCGACAAGGCCGATATCGAGTTCCCGAACGACCTCCTGCTCGAACTCGACCGGATGGAGTTCCACGTCTACGAGACCGGCGAGACCGTGCGGGCGGCGCGCCGCCCGATCGTCATCATCACCTCGAACAACGAGAAGGAACTGCCGGACGCCTTCCTGCGCCGCTGCTTCTTCCACTACATCAAGTTCCCGGACGCCGACACGCTGAAGGCCATCGTCGACGTGCATTATCCGGGCATCAAGCAGCGCCTGGTCGAGGAGGCCCTGCGGGTGTTCTTCGAGGTGCGCGAGGCCCCGGGCCTGAAGAAGAAGCCCTCGACCTCGGAACTGCTCGACTGGCTGAAGTTGCTGATGGCCGAGGATATCGGCCCCGAGCAGTTGCGCGAGCGCGATCCCCGCAAGCTGATCCCACCGCTGCACGGGGCGCTCCTGAAGAACGAGCAGGATGTCGGGCTGTTCGAGAAGCTCGCTTTCCTGAGCCGCCGCGAGGGACGCTAGAGCCATGCGCCGCCTGATCCTCTTCCGCCACGCCAAGTCCGACTGGCCCGAGGGCATGGCCGATGCCGACCGGCCGCTCGCTCCCCGCGGCCGGGAGGCCGCGCCCAAGATGGCGGCCTACCTGGCGGCGGAGGGACTGATCCCGGACCGGGTGCTGGTCTCGCCGGCCCGGCGCACGAGAGAAACCTGGGACCTCGTCAGGCCGGCCCTCGGCGCGGTGCCGGACGAGACCGTGCCGCAGATCTACGAGGCGCCGGTGTCGCGCCTCCTCGACGTCGTGCATTCCATCCCGGACGAGGCCGCGACAGCCCTGATGATCGGCCACAATCCGGGCTTCCAGGACCTCGCCCGGCTGCTCTCCCGGCCGAGCGAGGCACGGCGGGCCCTGACCAAGAAGTACCCCACGGCAGCGGTCACGGTGATCGACCTGGCGGTGGACTCGTGGACCAAGGTCGAGGCCGGGGAGGGGGATGTCGAGCGGTTCGTGACGCCCAAAAGCCTCGGGCACGGCGAGGACGAGTAGGCGAAGGGGCGGTGCCGTCGTCGGTGTGATCGAAACGGGGCCGTTCGGGAAAGGCGCGGGTTTCCCCCTCTCCCCGCGGGCGGGGAGAGGGCCGTGTCACCGTGCAGGTGACGCGGCGAGCGCAGGCGAAGCCGGAGCGAGGGTGAGGGGGTCTCGACGGATGAGGCTCCTCCGGAAACGCCCCCTCACCCTCGCCCTTCGGGCTCCCTGAGCCCCTTCGGAGCTCAGGCCTCTCCCCCGCCCGCGGGGAGAGGAGGAAACCCGCACCACCCGCGTCGGAACGCATCGGCCGACCCATCGCTTGAGACAGGCTTCGCCTCAGCAACGCAAACCGGCCCCCGTGATCCTCACCACCTTCCTCGCCTTGACCCTCGCGGCCGGCCCCGCGACCGATGCGGGCGCCGCCCTGGTCCGGGACGGTGCCGCGCATCTGCGTGACGGGCTCGCCGCCGCCCTGGCGACGCCGGCACGCGAGATGCCGGTCTACCGGTCCGAGGCGCGGGCGGTGTCGAACTGGCGCAGCGAGACGAAGGATGGGCTCCTGCCGCTCTCCCTCGCCTGGACCGCCTGGGCAGCGCCGAACGACCCCGCCTTCGTCGCCCGCTGCGTCAAGCTCAACAATTACTGGTGCATCAAGCGGGCGCGCTGGGACGGCGAGATCGGCGGCGACCAGGAGGGCCATACCGGCTTTGCCACCGCCGGGCAGGGCGCCGATGCGGCGGTGTCGCTGCTGCGGCGCTATTACGGCGAATACGGGCGCCGCTCGGCCCTGGCGATCGTCCGCCGCTGGGCGCCGGCCGAGTGCGGCGCTCCCGTCGCCGCGCGGGCGCTCGCCCCGGCGGGCCGGGCCTCGCCCGCGCGGGCGGCCACGCCGGCGCTCGCAGCCCTGGCGCCTCAGGGCATCGGCCGCACCTTGAGGGCGCGTTTCCTCGCCAGCCACGGCCGCGGCGGTGCCCCGCGGCGGATCGCGCGGGCGCCGCGCCCCGTCGCCGGCAACGCCCTGCGGGTCCAGCCCTGGTCGGCGCTTGCCCGGATGCAGGGGCGGCCGCGCCAGCCGGTCCGCATCGTCAGGGCGGCGCCGCTCCCCACCATCGCCGCCGGCATCGGTGAGACGGCGCGCCCGAGTGCTGCGATCGAGCCGGGACGGGTCCTCGACGGTGGCCGCCTCGCGGCCGAAGCCGCCGCCCTGCCGACGCTCGCCGCGGCCCCGGTCTCTGCCCTGCCACCGGCCTTGCGCCCGCCGGCACCCTTTTGCGGCTCGGACGAGATCCGCATCCAGAACTACGCCGCCCGCATCGCCGGCAGCGTCGGCGTGAAGCCCGGGGACGATCTCGGCCTGTTCACCCCCGACGGCCACGCCACCGAACGGCTCGCCCCGGTGCTGCTGGCGATGTCCTCGGTCGAGCTCGGGGCGTTGCGGGCGAGCCCGGCCCTCGTCGCCGCGGCGATCGCCCGGGCCGAGGCCGAGCGCGCGGCGAGCCGGCAGGCGCAAGCCGCGCCCTAAACCCTTGCGGAAGCCCCGGCGCCGCGCCACCTCCCCGGACGACATGAAGCGAGAGCGTATCGCGTGCCGCCCCTGACCGACCTCGCCGCGCGTGCCGGCTCCCTCGCCAAGTCCGTCACCGAGGCCACGCGCTCGCTCGCCGAGGCCTCGAACGACCTCCTGGTCCAGCCGACCGTGCGGCTCGGCGTCACCGGGCTCGCCCGCTCGGGCAAGACGGTGTTCACCACCGCTCTGGTGCATCAGCTCACCGGCCTGCACCCGCTGCCGGCGCTCCGCGCCTCGCAGGAGGGCCGCCTGCGCCGGGCCCGCCTGGTGCCGCAGCCCGACGACGCGGTGACGCGCTTCCCCTACGAGGACCATTTCGCGGCGCTGACCGAGACGCGGCACTGGCCGCGCTCGACCGACCGGATCAGCCAGCTGCGCCTCGAGATCGATTACGAGCGCAAGAGCGGCTGGCGCACCGGACCGGCGAGCCTGATGGTCGACATCGTCGATTACCCGGGCGAGTGGCTGCTCGACCTCGCGTTGATCGAGCAGACCTACGAGGGCTGGTCGCGCGAGACGATCGCCGCCGCCGAGCGCCCCGGCCGGACCGCAATGGCGGCGCCCTGGCTCGCCTCCCTGCGGACTCTCGACCCGAACCAGCCCCTCGACGAGATCGTGGCCGAGCGGGCGAGCGAGGCGTTCACGCTCTACCTCGCCGCCGTGCGCGCCGGGCCCGAGGCGGTGGCGACGACGCCGCCGGGCCGCTTCCTGATGCCGGGCGACCTCGCCGGCTCACCGGCCCTGACCTTCGCGCCCCTGATCCTGAACGGCCCGGTCGCGCCCGATAGCTTGGGCGGCCTGATGCAGCGCCGCTTCGAGGCCTACAAGCACCGGGTGGTGACACCGTTCTTCCGCGATCATTTCCAGCGCATCGACCGCCAGATCGTGCTGGTCGACGTGCTGGCGGCGGTCGATGCCGGGGCGGCGGCGCTCGCCGAGCTGGAAGAGGCCCTGGACCGGGTTCTGATGAGCCTGCGGGTCGGGCGCAACACCCTGCTGTCGCGCTTCTTCGCGCCGCGGGCCGACAGGATCCTGTTCGCCGCCACCAAGGCCGACCACCTCCACCATACCAGTCACGACCGGCTCGACGCGCTGCTCCGCCTCCTCGTCGCCCGCTCGCTCAGGCGCACGGAGGCCGCGGGCGCCCATGTCAGCACCCAGGCGCTCGCCTCGGTGCGCTCGACCCGCGAGACGGTGGTGCATGACGGGCCGCACGCCTTCCGGGCGGTGGCCGGCACGCCGGAGGCGGGCGAGACCATCGACGGCGAGACCTTCGACGGCGAGACGGAGGCCGCGATCTTCCCCGGCGAGCTGCCCGAGCGGCCCGAGGCCGTGCTCGAAGGCGCGGTGACGCCGGGCTCGCTGCGCTTCCCGCGTTTCCGGCCGCCGCAGGTCTCCCGCGATGCGCTCGGCCGCCCGGGCCGCCTGCCGCAGATCCGCCTCGACCGCGCCCTGAACTTCCTGATCGGCGACCGCCTCGCCTGAGGGTCCTGATGACCAATCCCCCGACCCACAAGCCCCGCGCCTTCCGCCTGCCGCCGGCCGGCACCACCGAGACGCCGGCTGCGCCCCCGCCGCCCGGCACCGAGACGGCGCTCGCCGACGGGGTGCGGGTGGTGGAGGAGCCGTTCGAGATCGTCGAGGCCGCCGACGGCGTCGCCGTGCCGGTGGCGCCGCGCTCGCGTGCACCGTGGGCGACCTTGCTGCTCTCGGCGCTGGGGGGCCTCGCCTCGCTCGGGATCGGGCTTGCGATCGAGCGGCTGATCGCCGACCTGTTTTCCGCCGCGCCCTGGCTCGGCATCCTGGCGCTCGTGCTGCTGGCGGTGGCGGTGGTGGCGCTGGCGGCCATCGTCTGGCGCGAGGTGGCGGGCGTGCTGCGCGAGCGCCGCATCGAGACGTTGCGCGAAGAAGCCCTCGACGCGCTCCGCTCCCGCGACCACAGCGCCGCCAAGGCGGTGGTGCGCCAGCTCTCCGGCCTCTATGCCGAGCGCCCGGCGATGAGCGCGGCCCGCGCCCGGCTCGCCGCCCTCGACGACCAGATCCTCGACGTAGAGGACCGGATCGGCATCGCCGAGGCCGAGTTATTGGCTTCCCTCGACCGCTCGGCCAAGGCCGCCGTGGCGGAGGCGGCCAAGCAGGTTTCGGCGGTGACGGCGCTGAGCCCGCGGGCGATCGTCGATGTCGGGTTCGTGATCTTCGCAGCCGTGCGGCTGCTTCGCCGCATCGCCACCATCTATGGCGGCCGGCCCGGCCTGTTCGGCTTCCTGCGCCTCGCCCGGGCGGCCCTCGCCCATCTCGCCGTCACCGGCAGCGTCGCGGTCGGCGACAGCCTGGTGCAATCGGTGCTGGGTCTCGGCGTCGCCGCGCGGATCTCGGCGAAGCTCGGGGAGGGGGTGCTGAACGGGCTGATGACGGCGCGGTTCGGGCTGGCGGCCCTGGCGGTGTGCCGGCCGCTGCCGTTCACCCGGGAACCGGTGCCGCGGTTGGGGGATGTGGCGGGGGAGTTGCTGCGGGGGAACGGCGAGGAGCGGGACGGCTCACGGTAAAGCGCCGCCCGCACCGCCGCCGATCCGCTCCGCCGCAAACCGCTCCCGCAACCACGCCGCAGCCGGCCCGCACGGCCGCTGCTTGTGCCAGACCAATTCCAGCGCGATCGGCCAATCCCCCTGGTCGAACTGCAGATCTGGCGTGACGAGGTACGGCGCGGTCAGGGAAGCCGCGATGACGTGGTCGGTGACGAAGGCCCAGCCGATCCCGTGCTTGACCATCTCCAGGATCACCCAGTGGCTCTCCACCCACCACACCTCGGCGGCGACCCGCAGGCGGCGTTTCTCGGGGCCGTCGCTGCGGGCGGCCACCAAAATTTGGCGGTGGCGCTTCAATTCCTCCCACTCCACCCGCTCCTTGGCGAGCGGGTGGTCGCGGCCGCAGACGAGCTTGAGCGGCACCCAGCCGATGGTCTGGAAGCCAAGTTCCGTCGGCAGGACCTCCTGGCGCCACATCACGCCGAGATCGGCCGCGCTTGATTGCACCATGCGGCTGACATCCTCCATCAGCGGGAAGAGCAGTTCCAGTTCCACATAAGGGAAGGCCCGGGCAAAGTCGGCGAACAGGGCGCCGAGCGCGTGCTCGGGGTAGAGCTCGTCGATGGCGACGACCAGCCGGCTCTCCACCCGCTGCTCCAGGCTCGTCGCCACGCCGATCAGGTGCTCGCGCCGGTCGAGCACCACCCGCGCCTCCAGGAGCAGCCGTTCCCCCGCCGGCGTCAGGACCGGGTTGCGGCCCGCCCGGCTGAACAGTTCCAGCCCCAGATCCGCCTCGAGATTCGCCACCTGGGTGCTGACGGCCGATTGCGCCTTCCGTAAGACCCGCGCCGCCCCGGAGAACGACCCGGCCTCGGCCGCCGCCACGAAGGCCTGAAGCTGGTCGAAGGAGACAGCCATCCATCTGTTTCCGCGATACGTTCCAACTTGATGCGCGGAGTATCGCAGATAGAACGCGGCGGACCAATCGAAGCGTTCAGAGCCAGACCATGCGCAGCACACGCGACCGGATCCGCCACGCCCTCCTGTTCGAGGCCATCGGCCTCGCGCTCATCATCCCGCTCGGAACCGTGCTGTTCGGGCTGCACGCCTCCCAGATGGGCGTGATCGGCGTCGGCAGCGCCATGGTCGCGACGGGGTGGAACTACGTCTACAATCTCGGCTTCGACCACGCGATGCAGCGACTCGCCGGGCACACGCGCAAGAGCCTTCCCCTGCGGGTGGCCCATGCCGTGCTGTTCGAGGCGGGTCTGCTGGTGATCCTGCTGCCGCCGATCGCCTGGTATCTCGGCATCGGCCTCGTCGAGGCCTTCGTGATGGATATCGCGATCGCGCTGTTCTACGTCGCCTACGCCTTCCTCTTTAATCTGGCCTATGATCGGGCCTTCCCGCTGAAGAGCTGGGGCGAGGTCGCGGCCGAGCCGTCCCGCTGAAGGCCTGTAGGGTCACGCGCCCATGGGCGCGTTACCGGCGGCCATCGGCAGCCCGACGTAATTCTCCGCGAGCGCCGTCTGGGCGGCCTGCGAGCCGCGGATATAGGCGAGTTCCGCCACCTGCATCCGGCGGGCGAACGCGTCCATGTCGGGGAAGCGGTGGGTGAGGCCGGTGAACCACCAGCTGAAGCGCTCGGCCTTCCACACCCGGGCGAGCGCCCGGGCCGAGTAGCCGTCGAGGCCGGACGCATCGCGCTCGCCGTAGCGGAGCGTCAGCGCCTCGGCGAGCATCGCGACGTCGGAGACCGCGAGGTTCATGCCCTTGGCCCCCGTCGGCGGCACGATATGGGCGGCATCGCCCGCCAGGAACAGGCGGCCATAGCGCATTGGCTCGGCGACGAAGCTGCGCAACGGCGCGATGCTCTTCTCGAAGGAGGGACCGCGCACCAGCCCGGCCGACGCCGTGGGGCCCAAGCGGGTCTCGATCTCGTCCCAGAACCGCTCGTCCGACCAATCCTCGATCCGCTCGTCGAGCCCGACCTGGACGTAGTAGCGGCTGCGGGTGGCGGAGCGCATGCTGGCCAGCGCGAAGCCGTTGGCGTGGTTGGCGTAGATCAGTTCGTGATTGACCGGCGGCACCTCGGCCAGGATGCCGAGCCAGCCGAACGGATAGACCCGCTCGTAGACCTTGAGCACGTCGGCCGGGATCGCCGCCCGCCCGACGCCGTGAAAGCCGTCGCAGGCCGCGACGTAGTCGCAGGCGAGGGTCCGAGTCTCGCCGTCCTTCGTGAAGGTGACGCTCGGCCGGTCGCCGGTGAGGCCGTCGAGCCGTAGATCCCCGGCCTCGAACACGATCCGCACGCCGCGGGGCTCGGCGGCGTCGAACAGGTCGCGCATCACCTCCTGCTGGCCGTAGACCGTCACCGCCGAGCCGCGGGTCAGAGCTGCCATGTCGATGCGAAAGATCTCGCCGTCATAGGCGAGGTTGGTGCCGGTATGGACCAGGCCCTCGGCCTTGAGCCGGGCATCGAGGCCGAGCTTTTCCATCAGCGCGACGGTGCCCTGTTCCAGCACGCCGGCCCGCACCCGTCCCTCGACATAGTCGCGGGTGCGCCGCTCCAGCACCACGGCGTCGATCCCGGCGCGGGCCAGCAGATGGGCGAGGAAGAGACCGGCCGGGCCGGCGCCGATGATGGCGACCTGCGTGCGCATTTGGATGTTTCCTTCCATGGCGCCACCGTCTCGGCAGTGGCTGCTCTCTGGCGAAAAGGTGAACCGCGCCAGGCCGGTTGACGATGGACGGGGCGAGGAAAAAGTTGGACTTTTCGTCGACCCCGCCTGTCCCGCCAAGTCATGCCCGCAATGCGTCTCGAACCCGTCCAACCCCCTGCGGTGCCGCATTTCTTCCTCTACGGCGAGGCGCCGCGGGATGCGGATGACCGCTTCCTGCACCTCGAGGCCTTGGACGATCGCAGCCGCCCGAACCGCTGGACCATCCGCCCGCACGTCCATTCGAGCCTTCACCAGCTGCTCCTCATCGCCGAAGGAGCGGGAGAGATGCGGGCCGAGGCCGAGCGGCTGACCTTCACGGCGCCCTGCCTGCTGGTGGTGCCCGCCGGCACCGCCCACGGCTTCCGCTTCGCCGACGGCACGGTGGGAGCGGTGCTGACCCTCTCGGCGCGCTATTTGCGCGACCTGTGCGGGCGCGAGCCGGACTTGGCGGCGCTCTTTACCGGGCCCGCGGGCCTCGCGCTGCCGGAGCCGGCCCCGGTCGAGGAGGCGGTGGCGGAGCTTGCCCGGGAACTGGCCTGGGCGGCGCCGGGCCGGCGCGGCGCCATCGAGGCCCACCTGATGCTGATCCTGGTTGCCGGCCTGCGCCGGCTTGCCGCGACGCGCGAGCCGGCGGCCCCGCCGGGGCCCCAGGCGCTGCTGACCGCGCGCTTCCGCGAAGCGGTCGAGGCGCATCACCGCCGCGAGCGCCCGCTTATCGCTTACGCCGACGATCTCGGGGTGACCGAGGCGCGGCTGCGCGCCGCCTGCCGGGCGGTGACGGGCACGAGCCCCGGCCGGATCATCCGCGAGCGCCGCCTCTTGGAGGCCAAGCGCAGCCTGCTCTATTCCGACCTCGGCATCGCCGAGATCGCCTACGGCCTCGGCTTCACCGACCCGGCCTATTTCTCGCGCTTCTTCGCCAAGGGCACCGGCGAGTGCCCGCGGGCGTTTCGCGACAGGCGCGGCGCGGACAGGGGAGAGACGCGATGACGAGCGGGCACGGACTCACCCGGCAAGGTTTTCTCGGCGCCGCGCTGGCGGCCTCCCTCGGCGGCGGGGCGACCGCGCAAAGCGCCGAGCTGCATCGGCGGCCGATCCCGGCGAGCGGCGAGACCCTGCCGGTGATCGGGCTCGGCACCTGGCGCGGCTTCGATGTCGGGCCGAAACCCGCCGAGCGGGCGCCTTTGCGCGAGGTGGTGGCGACGCTGCTCGCCAGGGGCGGACGGGTGATCGATTCCTCGCCGATGTACGGCCACGCCGAAGGCGTCACCGGCGATCTGGTGGTGCAGGTCGCCCCCCGCGAGCGTCCGTTCCTCGCCACCAAGGTCTGGACCAGCGGCCACGAGGCGGGCATCGCCCAGATGCAGCGCTCGCTCCGGCTCCTGCGCACCGAGCGCCTCGACCTGATGCAGATCCACAACCTGCTCGACTGGCGCACTCACCTGCCGACCCTGCGCGAGTGGAAGGATCGAGGACGGATCCGCTATCTCGGCATCTCGCACTACACCGAGAGCGCCTACGACGCCGTCGAGGCCGTCCTGAAGGCCGAGCGGCTGGACTTCCTGCAAATCAACTACGCCCTGGACGACCGGGCGGCGGAGGAGCGCTTGCTGCCGCTCGCGGCGGACATGGGCGTCGCGGTTCTGGTCAACCGGCCCTTCGGCGGCGGCGGGCTCCTGCGCCGCCTCGCGCATGCCCCGCTGCCGGATTACGCGGCGGAGATCGGCTGCGCCTCCTGGGCCGAGATCCTGCTGAAGTTCGTGGTCTCCCATCCGGCCGTGACCTGCGCGATCCCCGGGACCGCCGATCCCGGCCACATGGCGGCGAACCTGCGCGCCGGCACCGGCCCGCTGCCGGACGAACCTTTGCGCCGGCGCATGGCCGCGACCCTGCCGCTCTGAACCCGGACTGAACGAAAAGAACGGTCAAGTCTCCGATCAGCAAGACGGCGCACAAGCGCGGCCATAATCCAGTCGATCCACGGACAGGCGCGCGGATGCCCGCCATATTGCTGCCGTTCTGCCTGTGTTAATGATGCGCCATCCACATCGCTTCTCGTCCAGCGCGCGACCGCCCGTGTTCGCGCAGCGGGATGTTGCGGTCCGCCGCAATGCTCTGCCACGCCATCAAGAAGCGAGCCGGCCCGTCCCGACGGCCGGTCTCGAACAATCAAGGGGGTCCCATGCTGAAGTCGTCCGTCGCCGCTCTCGTCCTGTGCGCCGCCCTGCCGGCCAGCCTGCATGCGGGGGAGGGGCGGAGCTTCAACGGCACCTGGGCCGTGCAGCTCGTCACCGATTCGGGCATGTGCGACAGCCGCTACAATGTCTCGCTCGCGATCGCCGACGGCGACGTGCGGGTGGCCTCGACGAGCGAGGGCGGCGCGACGGTGAGCGGGCGTATCGGGACGGACGGCCATGTCGGCCTCACCGTCCGCCACGGCTCGACCAGCGGCGCCGCCTCGGGCCGGCTCCAGGCCAATTCCGGCTCCGGCACCTGGAACGTCTCCGCCCTCTGCTCCGGCCGCTGGACCGCGCAGCGCCGCACCGCCCGGGTCGCCCAGGCGGACTAACTGATCGCTGCACGAGGCAGCGATCTCCTACCCATTGGCCTTCGAGCCGGCGCAGAACCGGCTCCAGGCTTGCGCGTGCACGGTGCTGATGATGCCCGACGCCCAGGCCAGGCGGCAATCCGGCATCAGCGGAGCGTTGTGGCTCTCCAGGTGGTAGGTGCCCCGCTGCGAGCCGCGCAGGATCTTCTTCAGGAAGCGGTGCCCCTCCGCCGTCGTCACGGCGGCGTAGCGGTCGAGCAGCCGATCCGGGCTCTCGCCCGCCTCGGCGCAGAGCACCACGTCGTCCGGCTCGTATTTCGGATACATCGACAGGCCGGCGACCCGGAACGCGATGGTGCCGTGCGGCACCGGGAACGGCACCGTGATCCGAAACAGGTCGCCATCCGGCCCGGGCTGCTCGTCCCCGGTCTCGATCAAGCCGCCCGCACTGATCAATCCCTTCACTCCCACGACCTGGCCCACGACCTGACCGCCCTCCGCGAGCGGCTCGGGCGCGTCGTCGTCGCCGAACAAGAGTCCCTTGGCGGAGACCTCAACGCCGTCGCGGCGGAAGCGCGCGGCGTAGCGCTCGGCATCGTCCTGGCCGATGGTCCGGGTGCCCGCTTCATGCGCCCGGTAGGTGCTCTCCGGCCAGGAATTCTGTAGCGCCGCATCCCGCGCCGAGCGGTAGCCGGCGGCGATGCGTGCCTGCCGCAGCCGCTCGCCCTGCACGGCCCGAACCCGGTTCTCTCCCGACTGGATCACCTCAGCGAAATTCCCTGGCACTTGAGGTATTGAGGAAAGTCATTACATCATGTAGCTACTTTGGCCGCAAGGACCATGGCAAGCGGTGTTGTTCGCACCTGCCCTGTCCTGCCACTCTAACCCCGGGGGCAGCCTTGCGCCGTATCCTTCGTTGCGGGAGTCCTCCGATGGTCCACCGATTCTTCGCCCCTCGTCGCGGCCCACCCGACCGCGCGGCCACCCAGCGGCGCAACGCCGGGACGCGAGTGGGCGATCCGGGCTTCTCGTCCCTCGACCGCCTCGGCGGCGAATCGCCGCAAACGGCGATCAGATCGCGGCGGAGCCGGCCCGTCGGGGCCGAAGACGCTCGCGCTGCGCGCCGCGCCGGTGCAGGAGAGGCGCATGAAGGTTGCCCTGATCGTACTCTGGACCCTCGCGGCAGGCGTCGGCCTGTTCCTGATGGTGCGTTCCCGGATCATCCGCACGACCGAGGCGCTGACGCGGGAGGCCGAAAACGGACGGATCACCCTGCCCGACGCGCCGCCGGATCGCCCCGGCGAGACCTGACCGCATCGGCTCACCGGCAGCCGGGGAGGGCGGCGTGAGCGGCAAGACGCGCCGCATCGCCCGCCGCCGCCGGGAGGCCATCGCGCATGGCCGTCCGCCGGCCGACCGGGCCGCCGAGATCCGGCGCCGACGGCGCCGACGGATCCGCCCGGCCCGGATCGTGCTGGCCGCCGACCGGGTCTGGATGGTCGCCGAGACCAGGCCGCGCTGGGCCGCCCGGGCAGCCGGCGACCTGGAGGCCGCGGGCATCGCCACCTTCGAGCCGCGGGAGGAGATCGAGCTGACTTCTTCCTCGGGCCGCCGCCGCACCGCCCGGGTGCCGCTCCTGCACCGCACGCTCTTCGTCGGCCTGCACGACGACCACGACCTCGGGCGGGTCGAGGGCCATCCCGGAATCGCCCGGGTGCTGTTTCGCGACGGCCGGGCCGTGGTCATCGCGCCTTCGGTGCTCCAGGGCTTCGCCGATGCGATCACCGGCCATGGCAGCGGCGAGGGCGACGGCGACGCGGAGGCGGTGAGGGCGGTCCTGTTCGCCCTCGGCGACGGCGTGCGGGTGACGGCCGGGCCGCTCGCGACCCTGCGCGGCACGGTCGAGGAGGTCGATATGGGCCGCCGGCGCTACCGGGTCGCCCTGTCGCTGTTCGGGCGCGAGACCCCGGTAGTGCTCGACGAGGAGCAGATCGAGCGCGAGTGATACGGAGTCCGGAAGATCGCTTCCGGCGACTGTATTGCCGGTCAAGGGCCAATCGGCAGTGCCGCGCTTGGTTTTGGCCGTATGGGGGTCCGATCGTTCACCGGCGCGAGCGCGTCAAGGCGGGCGCTGCGCGCCCTCGCGCTTCGCGCGACAAGGCCTTGACCCGCTCCCACCGGCGAACGCCAAGCTCGGCGAGAGGAGCGATGAAGACATCGCTCCTCTCGCTCGTCACGGATCGGATCCCGCAGGGGACGCGGCGTTCTCCTCCCCCCGACCGGCCTCTCCCTGCTGCAACTTGCTCGCCTCGAACGTCGTGTCGTCGCGCACCAGGGCGTTGGCCAGCACCACCAGGCGTCGGCCCGACGCCACGATCGCCACCTTGGCCGGCTTACCCGCCGTTCGCATCGCCCGGTACGGCTCGCGGAAGGCCGAACAGCTGCGCGCCGCCACCATCCCGGCCATGTAGAAGGCCGTGCGCAGGCAGGGACGCCCACCGGCAATCGCGTGGCGGCCCGGGTGAGCCCCGCTCTGGGTCGGATGAGGCGCCATCCCGGCCAGACTGGCCGCCGCCTTGCGGTCGAGCGTGCCGAGTTCGGGCATGTCGGTGATCACCACGCTGGCGATGCGCGAACCGATCCCGGGGATCGAGGTCAGGATCGCGCGCTTGCGCGCCAGGCCAGGCTCGGCGGCGATGCGTGCCTCGAGAGCGGCCTCGACCTCGGTGCAGGCAGCCGTCAGGGCCTTGATCACCGCCCTGTGGCTGTCGGCGATGGCCGGGTCGAGGGCCTGGGCCAGGCGGGTCTTCTCCATGGCGATCAGCTCGGTGAGCTGGCGGCGCCGGGTCGAGAGAGCCTTGAGGGTGATCTGGTCGGGGGTCGGGGCGGGGCGCAGGTGCTCGCTCATGCGCTGAGCAAAGCGGGCGATGAGGGCGGCGTCCAGCCGGTCTGTCTTGGCGATCAGCCCTTCGGCGGAGCGGAACGCCTTGACCTGGCGCGGATCGGCCAGGGCGACGTCGAGCTCAGCTTTACGCAGGGCGGCGATGAGGGGATAGGCGTAGGGGCCGATCGCCTCCAGGGCGACCGTGCGGATCCCGCGCTGCTTGAGCGTCGAGATCAGCTTGGCGATGCCGGTCTCCGTATTGTCCTGACGCACCGGCTTGGCCGCCGGGAAGAAGCCGAGATCGAGGAAGTGCTTGCCGACATCGATGCCGGCCACGGTGGGGATGGTGGCGCTGTGTGACATGGGTGATCCTGTCCTGTACGCGGACGCCTGCACGAGGCAGGGCCCGATCGACTGTCCGGAGCAGCCATCAGGACATCCGGGATCAGGCCGGAAGGCGATCGTGCGGCCATCGCCGTTGAGCGACAGGGGACGCAGACCGGGAAACCGTGAGACCGCCGGATGCCCTCGCCGTAGCAGCCTACGGCCACACATCAGGTACAGGATTCCGTATCATCAGCCCGCCCGGCGCCTGAGCGAAGCCGGTTTCCGCATCGCGAAGCGATCAATCGGAAAGGGTATGACAGCCCAAAAAAATCGCGCCCCGCCGAAGAGAACATTTGACGAACATCGACGGGGCGAGTACAAGGTTTTCAGGTTATCCGGGTCTGCGGCCTGCCCTTCGAGGGAGGTGGCTGCTCGACTGCCCCGCCACGCGGGGATGTGTCCCCGGACCCGGCCCACGGCATCACCGAGGCGAAGGGCGGCGCGTGTCCGCGGGCCTCCAGCCGCCGGTTGGCCGCCCCGGACCGTGCCGCGCTCCTCATTTCCCGAAGAGGCGACATGGCCAGGAAGCTCTCGGCACGACGAGTCATCGACTGGGCCGGCATCGCGGCGGCCTATCGGGCGGAGCCGGGGGCCGGGCCGGCCATCGCGCGGCGCTTCGGCATCAGCCCGGCGACGCTCCGGCGCCGGGCGCGGGCGGAAGGGTGGGGGCGCGACGCCCCGCCGGAGATCGCTCCCCCGACCGCCATCACCATCGACGAGGCCCTCGGGGGCGAGCCCCTTCCGGGCGACGTCCTGGGCGGCCACCGCATCGTGGTGGCGCAGGGCGCCGCCCTCACCCTGCGGCTCCTCGACGACCTCCGGGCCGCCATCGCGGAGGAAGCCGAGCCCGAGGACGGCCCGGAGGAGAGCGGGCTTGCCCGTGCGGCGGCGCTGCAGAAGCGCGTCGCGGCGTTGCGCGACCTCGCCGCCGCGGCGCGGCTGTGGATCGCCCTCGAGCGGCAGGCGTGGGACCTCGACGGCAAGGCGGACGGCAGGGAAGAGGCCAAGGGGGATGGACACCGTGACGGCACCGCGCCCCCCGACGCCGCCTTCCGCCTCCTCGACGGCGAGCAGCGGGCCCAGCTCCGCTCCATCGCCGAGCGCCTGGCTCAGGGATCCGCCGGCCCTGATCCGAGCGCTCGACCGGCTCGATAGCGAGGAGAGCCTGGCGGGCTTCGTGCGCCGGGCCTGGCCGGTGATCGAGCCGGGGGCCCCCTACATCCATGGCTGGCACATCGACGCGGTCGGCGCCCATCTCGAAGCCGTCACCGCCGGCGAGATCACCCGGCTCCTGATCAACGTGCCGCCCGGCACGATGAAGAGCCTGCTCGCCGGGGTGTTCTGGCCGGCCTGGGAATGGGGGCCGAAGAACCGGCCCAGCTTACGCACCGTCGCGGTCTCGCACACCGAGCGGCTGGCGCTCCGCGACAACCTGCGCACCCGGCGCCTGATCACCTCGCCCTGGTACCGGAGCTTATGGGGCGAGCGGGTGCGGCTCACCCGAGACCAGAACCGTAAAGGCCGCTTCGAGACCACGGCGTCCGGCCTGCGCGAGGCGGTCTCGGCCGGCTCGATCACCGGCTCGCGCGGCGACCGGGTGATCCTCGACGACCCGATCTCGGTCGAGGGCGCCAATTCCGAGCGGGTGCGCGAGGCGGTGGCACGGTGGTTCCTGGAGGCCGTGCCGACCCGCCTCAACGATCCCGTCCGCTCGGCCATCGTGGTCATCATGCAGCGGCTGCACGAGCGCGACCTGTCGGGGGTGATCCTGGCCAAAAGCCTCGGCTACGACCACCTGATGCTGCCGATGGAGTTCGAGCCGGAGCGCGCCTGCGCCACCCGCATCGGCTTTGCCGATCCGCGCCGGGAGGCGGGCGAGCTGCTCTTCCCGGAGCGCTTTCCCCGCTCGGTCGTGGAGCGCGACACGGCCACGATGGGCGAGTACGCGGCGGCCGGCCAGTACCAGCAGCGTCCGGCCCCCCGGGATGGCGGGCTGTTCAAGCGCGGCTGGTTCACCCGGGTAGGGGCCCTGCCCGCCGGCTGCGTCCAGGTGCGGGCCTGGGACCTCGCGGCCAGCGTACCGAAGGCCGGACGCCAGCCCGACTACACCGCAGGCGTCAAGCTCGCGCGAGCGCCCACCGGGCATCTCTACGTCGTCGACGTGCGCCGTGACCGGCTCTCGGCCGGCGGGGTCGAGCGGCTGATCCTGGCGACCGCCGCCGAGGACGGCCCGTCCTGCCGGATCTCGCTGCCGCAGGATCCCGGCCAGGCCGGCAAGGCGCAGGCGCAATACCTCGTAGGGCGCCTCGCCGGCTACGACGCGCGGGCCTCACCGGAGAGCGGCGACAAGGCGACCCGCGCCGCCCCGGTCTCGGCCCAGGCTGAGGCCGGCAACCTGCACCTCGTCGCCGGCCCCTGGAACGAGGCCTTCCTCGACGAACTCTGCTCGTTTCCCAACGGCGCCTTCCTCGACCAGGTCGACGCCCTCTCGCGCGCCTTCTCGGCGCTGGCCCGGCCGGGATACGGCCTGCTCGGAGTCCTGTGATGTGGCTTGCCGACCGCCTCGCCAACCTCGTCTCCGGCCTCGGCGGCCCGCGGGACAAGAGCACGGGCAACCTGCACGTCCACGTGCCCCGGGCCCGCGCCGAGCTCGACGCCGCTTACCGGGACAACTGGCTCGCCCGCAAGGTCGTCGACATCGTGCCCTTCGACATGCTGCGCGAGTGGCGCGCCTGGCAGGCCCCGCCGGAGGTCGCCGCGGCCCTCGCCGCCAGCGAGGAGCGCTTGGGCCTTCAGGACCGCCTGCTGCGGGCCTTGCGCCTCGCCCGCCTGCATGGCGGCGCCGCACTCCTGATCGGCGACGGCGCCCCGGATCCGAGCCTGCCGCTCGAGCCCGACACGGTCGGGCAGGGAGATTTACGCTACCTCCACGTCCTGCCCCGCGGTCGGATTCAGGCCGGCGCTATCGAGCGCGACCCGCTCTCGCCCTGGTTCGGCGAGCCGCAGGTCTACACGCTGGCCGGGGGCCAGGCGGTCCATCCCTCCCGGGTGGTGCGCCTCCTCGGCGCGGCCCTGCCGGACGACATCGTCGGCGACGGCTGGGGCGACAGCGTGCTCCAGGCACTGCTGGAGGCGATCGACCAGGCGACGGCGGCCGCCGCCCACATCGCCGCGATGCTGCCGGAGGCCAAGCAGGACGTGATCTCGGTGCCGGGCCTGTCGCAAGCCCTCTCGACCGAGGACGGCACCGCCGCGCTCACCGAGCGCTTCGCCTACGCGGCCCGGATGAAGGGCCTGTTCGGGATGCTGCTGCTCGAAGGCGATGGCCGCTCGCCGGAGGGCGAGCGCTACCAGCAGAAGCAGCTCGACTTTTCCGGCCTGCCGGAGGTGGGCCGCCTCTTCCTCCAGGTCGCGGCGGGGGCCGCCGACATCCCGGTGACACGGCTGCTCGGCCAGTCGCCCGCCGGCCTCAACGCCACCGGCGAATCCGACATCCGCAACTACCACGACCACGTCGCGGCCCGTCAAAACGTCGAGCTGACGCCGGCGCTTGCCCGCCTCGACCGGCTGCTGATCCGCGACGCCCTCGGCCGCGACGAGCCCCTGCGCTACGCCTGGCGGCCACTCGCCCAGGCGAGCGAGCGCGAGAAGGCGGAGATCGGCCGCCTCAAGGCCGAGACCGCGGCCATGCTCGCCCGCGAGGGCGTGGTGCCGGCGGGCGTCCTCGCCCGCGGCGTCGAGGGCTGGCTCTCCGCCGCCGACCTCTTCCCCGGCATCGCCGCGGCCTTCGAGCGGCCGGCGGGCTGAACTTTCCACTTCATCACCTTTCTTCCGAACGGGCCGACACAGTCACATCGCCGAGAATAGCGCGGGTTCCTCTCCCCGCGGGCGGGGAGAGGGTCGCTTGCACCTTGTCGTGCAAGCGACGAGCGCAGGCGCAGCCGGAGCGAGGGTGAGGGGGTCTCGACGCGTGGGACTCCTCCGGAAACACCCCCTCACCCCCGGCTGACGCCTCGCTGCATCCCCTGAACGGGGACGCAGCCCTCTCCCCGCCCGCGGGGAGAGGAGAGATGCGCACGCCCCGGCATGTGAACTGACGAATCCGCACGGGCGAGGCGCTTCCCACCTCCCAACCCGAGACCCCACCCATGCACCTCTTCGACAGGCTCACCCTCGGCCCCGCGGCCGAGATCGCGGACGCGCGCCCGCTCGGCAACGGCGCCCTGGTGGTGCAGGCCCGCGCGGCGCGGGCCGGCAACGTCCAGGTCTATCGCGGCGACGAGGTCGCCCGGCCGGATCTCGCGCAGGTCCGGATCTACCGCGACCCGGACGAGATCTTCCGGCCCGAATCCTTGCGCAGCTTCGGCCACAAGCCCGTCACCCTCGACCATCCGCCCGAGGCGGTGACGCCGCGGACCTGGCGCGGGGTCGCGCGGGGCCATGTCGGTGACGAGGTGATGCGCGACGGCGAGTTCGTCCGCATCCCGATGCTGCTCGCCGATTCCGCGGCCATCGCGGCGGTGCAGGGCGGGCGGCGCGAGATCTCGGTCGGCTATACCTGCGACCTCGACTGGACCCCCGGCACCGCCCCGGACGGCAGCCCCTACGACGCCCGCCAGACGAAGGTGATCGTCGACCACGTCGCCATCGTGGCGCAGGGGCGCGCCGGCCCGGATTGCCGCATCGGCGATGCCGACCGGCGCCTCGCCGAGGCCGAACGGCGGGCCGAGGCCGCCGAGGCCGCACTGGCCCAGCGCGACGGCGAGGTCGCGGCGCTCCGCGCCCGGGTGCCGGACGAGGCCGCCCTCGATGCGCTCGCGGCCGAGCGCGGCGCCCTGGTCACGCAAGCCCGCCGGATCCTCGGCGATTCCTTCGATCCCGCCGGCCTCACCCCCGACGCGATCCGGCGCGCCGCCGTGGCGCGGGCGCTCGGCGAGGCGGAGGCTGCCGCCCTGAGCCCGGCCGCGATCGAGGGCGCCTTCCGGGTGATCGCCGCCGATCGGCGCCACGCCGTCCCGCGCCCGATCGCCGATCCGCTGCGCGACGCCCTGCGCCGCCCCGGCACCGACGCTCCGACACCCGAGGCGGCCCACGCCGCCATGGTCGAGACACTCCGCAACGCCTGGAAACCCGCAGGAGCCCGCTGATGCCCCCCGTCCAGACCAGCTATCCCGGCCGCCCGGCCGCCGCCTACGAGGGCATGGCCGCCGACCAGAACCCCGCGACCATTCTCAGCCGCACCGTCGAGACCCCGGAGGGGATCGGCTTCGGCCGCGCCGCCTTCCAGGGCACCCGCGACGACGGCATCGCGGCGTCGGGCGCGGTCTTCCGCGGCATCGTGCTCGCCGACCGCAACGCCCGGCCGAACCCGAACGGGACCGACCTCTTCGCCAAGGGCGAGACCGCCCCGGTGATGGTGTCCGGCGCCGTCTGGGTCGTCACGGCCTCGGCCGCGAGCGCCGGCAATCCCGCTTACGTCACGGCCGCCGGCGCGATCACCGCCGCCGCCTCCGGCAACACCCCGATCCCGAACGCCCTGTTCGACACCTCCGCCCCCACCGGCGGCCTCGTCCGCCTGCGCCTGAACTGAAGAGAGGCACGAGCATGACCCGCACCCTCGTCACCGACGCCCCCCGGGCCCTCGCCTTCCTGGTCAGCCAGCAGGCCTTCATCGAGCCGAATGTCTACCGCGCCCAGTACCCGGCGATCCGCTATCCGCGCCTCGTCCCGGTCGACACCGCGGCGCCCGAATGGGTGCCGACCGTGACCTACTTCTCGGTCGACCGGGTCGGCCAGGCGACCTGGGTCCACGGCGCCGCCGCCGACGTGCCGAAGGTCGAGCTCACGCGCCGGCAGCACGAGACCACCGTCGCCATGGCGGGCATCGGCTACGGCTACGACCTGGAGGAGCTCGGCAAGGCCCAGCTGCTGGGCATGACCCTCGACTCCGACAAGGCCGACGCGGCGCGGCTCGCCTCGGAGGAGTTCATCGACCAGGTCGCGCTGTTCGGCGATCCGGCAAAGGGGTTTTCGGGCCTGCTCAACCATCCGGGCGTGACGGTCGGCAGCGCTGCGGCCACCGGCACCAACGGCAGCACCGCCTGGGCCCAGAAAAGCCCGGAGCAGATCCTCGCCGACGTCAACGGCCAGCTCATCGGCATCTTCACCGGGTCGAACACCGTCGAGATGGCCGACACCCTGCTGCTGCCCTACGAGCAGATGCTCGGCATTGGGCTTCGCCGCCTCGACGGCATCAGCCCGCTCACCCTGCTCGACTGGATCCGCCGCCACAACGTCTACACCCTCGAGACCGGCCAGGACCTGACGGTCTACGGCGTGCGGGCGCTCGAGACCGCCGGCACCGGCGGCACCGCCCGCATGGTCGCCTATCGCCGCGACCCGTCCGTGCTGAAGCTGTGGCTGCCGATGCCGTTCCGGTTCTTCCCGGCCTGGCAGACCGGGCCGTGGCGCTTCGAGGTGCCGGGCGCCTTCCGGCTCGGCGGTCTCGACATCCGCCGCCCCGCCGCCTGCCGCTACCTCGACGGCATCTAGGGGGGACGCGAGTATGATGCGGGTGACGAACCACGCCGCCGGCCCCCGGCTGATCTGGCCCAAGGGCGCCCGCGCGCCCCGGCTCCTGGTGCCCGGCGAGAGCGCCGTGCTGACGCTGCCCGAGCGGCCGGACCCGTGCCTCGCCGCCTGGGCGGCGGCAGGCGAGATGCGGGTCGAGGCGGAGCCCGATCCGGACATGCCGGATCCGAAGCCCGAGCGCCGCCGCGGCCGCGAGCGGCCGCCCTCCGGCGGGGAGGCGTGAGATGGCGGACGCGATCACGCCGCAGGCCTTCCGGGCCCGCTTCCCGGCTTTCGCCGGTGTTCCCGAGGCCACCATCGCCGGGGCACTCGCGGAGGCCGGCCCGCGGGTCGGAGCGGCCTGGCCGGCGGCGGATGCCGTCCTCGGGCGGATGCTCCACGCCGCCCATACCCTGACGCTCGACGGGCAGGGCGGTGCGGAAGCCGAACTCGCCCGGGCGGGCGCCCTCGACCTCAGGGCGCTGCGCAGCGGCACGCTCCACCTGGAGCGCCGCGACCCGCCCGCGGATGCCGTTCCGGGCACGCTCGGCCTGACCTCCTACGGGCGGCGCTTCCACGAGGTGATGCGCCGCAACGGCATCGGCGTGGCGGTGGTGTGATGGGTCTCCTCGACGGAATCGGCCGCCATCTCGGCGGCGTCCTCGCCCCCCTCTTCGACGAGGCCGTCCTGCACCGGGCCGGCCCGGACGGCACCGCGGACGAACCCGTCCGGGCCCGGATCGATGGTGCCCGGGAGGCCGGCGAGGAACCCGGCCTGCCGGGCCGCCTGGTGCGGGCCATCGTGCTCACGCCGGGCCTCCCCCCGGACCCGGACGACGAGATCACCCTGGCGGGGGCCCGCCACCGCATCGTCGCGGTGGAGACCGACCCCGCCGGCAGCCACGCCCTCATCCAGGGGAGACCCGTGTGACCCAGAGAGCCGAGACCGGCCCGCTCCGGGCGCAGCTCGCGCGCCTCGCCCGCGCCGGCAGCGCCGCCGCGCGGGCCCGCGCGCGGGAGGCCGCAACCACCCTCGCGGCCGACATCCAGCAAGAACTGCCCTACGGACGCGCCGAGGCGACGGAGACCCCGGCGGGCGCCGCCGTCACGGTCGAGGCACCGGGCCTGACCGCCCGGGAATTCGGGACCGCGACGCGGGCGGCCCGGCCGGTGATCGGCCCGCCGGTCGCGCACCTGGCGGGGAGGGGGTGATGGCCGGACTCGATCTCTCGCCCCAGCTCCTGCGGGCGGTGCGGACACGCCTTCTCGCCGATCCGGCCTTGCGCCCCATGATCGGCGACCGGGTGCGCGAAGTCGCGAGCGCCCGGGAGGAATGGCCGTTCCTGCGGGTCGATCCGCCGGAGGTCGGCCCCTACGAGGCGGAAGGCTGGCGCGGCTGCGCCTGCCGCCTGACCGTCCACGCCTTCCTGCGCGGGGCCCGGGATTTAAAGCCCGTGCAGGAGCTGCTCGCCGCCGTCGCCGCCGCCCTCGACGAGGCGGACCTGACGCTCGCCCGCGGCGAGCTGCTGTGGCTGTCGCACGAGCGCAGCCTGGTGCTGCCGGAACCCCTCGGGCCCGGCTCCTGGCACGGCGTCGCCCGCTTCGGCGCGGTCGCCGCCGAAGCGTTTTGAGCTGGCCTCAAGCGCCGGCGGTCGTCTCTGCGATGCCAGCATCGCCGCTCCCTTGGCTTTCGTTCCGCTAAGCAGAGCTGCACGCGGCAACCCTGCTTAGCTCCTTGTTTTTGCATCATTTTATCGCCGAACCGGATGACCACTTCGGCGAATGATGCTGAGGCGCCCGGGAGCCGCTTCGGGCTCCCGTGCCCGCTCCACGGGGCGCTCTTCGCGCCCGCCACACTGCACCGCCCTCCGAGCGGTTTCAGGAGCAAACCCATGGCCCAGCCCACCACCCTGCCGTTCTCGGCGATCGCCGTGAAGCTCGAGAGCCTGGCGAAGGCCGGCACCTTCGAGGCGCCCTGCGGCCTCACCGAGCGCGCGGCGCAGTTCACGAAGGAGACCAACAGCGCGGTGGTGCCCGACTGCGCCAACGAGGATGCCGCCCCCTTCGTCGACCGGTTCGCGGTGTCGAAGTCGGTCGCGGTCTCCGGCAAGGGCGTGATGGCGCGCCAGAGCCTCGCCCGCTGGCGCGCCGCCTACGAATCCGACGCGCCGGTGCGGGCCCGGGTCGAGGTGAGCGGCGCCGGCAGCGATGGCGGCGGAGCCTGGGAGGGGCTGTTTCACCTCACGAGCTTCGAGGTCGGCGCCGTGCGGGGCGAGCGCTGCACCGTCTCGGTGGCGCTGCAATCGACCGGGGCCGTCGCCTTCACGGCCGCCGCGTGAGGGTGCCATGAGCCGTGACGGCCATATCGACCTCGCCCTCGAGGACGCCACCCACCGCTTCCGCCTCGCCATCGGCGACCTGGAGGCACTCCAGGAGGCGACCGGCGCAGGGCCCTCCGCCCTGCTGCACCGGCTCCATGCCGGACGGCTGTACCGGTTCCGGGACGTGCGCGACGTGCTGCGCCTCGGCCTCATCGGCGGCGGCACCCCGGTGCCGGAGGCCCATGCCATCGCCAAAGGCCTCGACGGGCTGCCCTGCATCCCGCTGATCGCCAAGGCCGCCCTGGTGCTGGCGGCGGCGCTGGAGGGCGCCGAGGACGAGCGGGTCGGCCGCCCGGTCGGGGCCGCTGGCCCGGAGGGGCGGATCGCCTTCGCGGCCTTCTACGGGGCCGCCGCCGCCATGGGCCTGCCTGCCGCCGACTTGCGGGCGATGAGCCTGTGGCAGCTCGCCGCCTACATCGACGGCTTCAACCGCGCCCGCGACCCGGACGCCGCCGACGCCCCGACGCCGCAGGAGGAGGACGCGCTCTGGGCCTGGCTCCAGAGCGCCCCGGATCACGGATCCCCCGCATGACGACCGAGATCGAGCGCCTGGTGGTCTCCCTGGAGGCCAATGTCGAGGCCTATGAGCGCGAGCTCGCCCGGGCCGGGCCGCTCGCCGAGGAGGCGATGGGGCAGGCCGAGCGCGCCGTCGAGGCCGGGGCCGGGCGCATCTCGGCCGCGATGGCGCGGGCCGGGACCGACGTCCGCGACGAGATCGCCCGCATGGCCGCGCCGGAGGCGCTGGGAAAGCTCCAGCGCGCGCTGGAGCAGGCGAGCGCCGTCCCCGCCGGCGACGGCACCGCCCTGCGGCGGGTCGACGACGCGGTCGGCAGTCTGACCGCCCGGCTCGCCGAGGCTGCTTTTGCCTCCCGCGAGGCGGTGGCGGGGTTCGAGGCGGTGGCGGGCGCGGTCGGGAGTATCGCGGACAAGGTCCCGGCCGCCGCCGACCTCGTCGCCGATCTCGGCAAACGGGTGAAAGCGGCATCGAGCGATGGCGCGGCGATCCGCGCCCGGATCAGTGATGCCTTCGCAATCAGCGACGCCGCGCCCCGCGGCAGCCTCGCCGGAACCGAAGCGGCCGCCCCGGTCCGACCCGGACCCGGACCCGCGCGGACGCCGGCCCGGTCCTCGTCCACGCCCGCCAAGGCCACGGAGCTGGAGGACGACGCCTTTCGCGACGAGGTCGCGCGCCTCACCCGGCGCACCGGCCTTTTGAAGATCGAGGCCGATGCGGTCGGCCGGGAGGAGGGCGCCGCCGCGAAGGCCGAGGCGGCGTTCCGCCTGCTGGAGGCGGCCAAGAAAGCCGACCTCGCGGTGACGCCGGCACTCCGCGAGGAGGTCGACAAGGTGGCGGAGGCCTACGGCGCCGCGACCGCGCAGGTGGAGCGGGCCGAGGCGGCGCAGCGCGCCGCGCAATCCGCCTCGCGGGAACTCGGCTCGGCGCTCGCCGACAGCTTCAAGAGCGCGATCCTGCACGGCGAGCGCCTGACCACGGTCGTGGCCCGGCTCGCCACCACGCTCGCGAGCCGGGGCCTCGACCGGGCCTTCGACGGCCTGTTCGGCCGCGGCAGCCCCGGCGCCGACCTGATCGGCGACGCCCTCGGCTCGCTCGGACTGACCCAGAACCCGACCGGCCGCGCCGCCGGCGGTCCCGTCACCCCGGGCGTCGCCTACACGGTGGGCGAGAGCGGCCGCGAGACCTTCGTACCGCTCCAGCCCGGTCGCATCCTGCCGGCGGCGCACGGCGTCGCGGCATCGGCACCGGCGCCCAGCGTCCAGGTCTCGGTCTCGATCGCCGCCGCGGACGCCCCGAGCTTCCACCGCTCGGAAGCGCAGGTCAGCGCCGCCCTGGCCCGGGCGGTGCAGCGCGGCCTGAGGGGCCTGTGAGAATTCGCCCGTGGCCGGGCCTTGCGAGCATCGGGAGCGCGAAGAACCATGCCCAGCCCCTTTCACGAGGTGCGCTTCCCCCTTGCGCTCTCCTACGGCTCCCGCGGCGGGCCGGAGCGGCGCACCGAGATCGTCACCCTCGGCTCCGGCGACGAGGAGCGGAACGGCCTCTGGCGCCATTCCCGCCGCCGCTACGATGCGGGGCCGGCCCTGCGCCGGGCCGAGGACGTCGCCCTGCTGATCGCCTTCTTCGAGGAAAGGCGCGGGCCGCTTTACGGCTTCCGCTGGCGCGACACCTTCGACCATGCCTCCGCGCCCCCGGGCCGGGACCCTGCGCCGACCGACCAGGTCCTCGGAACCGGCGACGGGACGACGCGGGTGTTCCAGCTCGCCAAGACCTATGGCGGCGCCTTCGCGCCCTACGCCCGGCCGATCACCAAACCGGTCGCCGGCTCGGTCGCGGTCGCGGTCGGCGGCGTGGCGCTCGCAAGCACCGCCTTCGCGCTCGACGCCGCCAGCGGCCGCATCACGCTCGCGGCCGCGCCCGGCCTCGGCGCCGTGGTGACGGCGGGCTTCACCTTCGACGTGCCGGTGCGCTTCGCCACCGACCGCATCGAGATCGACCACCAGGCCCTGCGCGCCGGAGTGGTCGCCGACATCCCGATCATCGAGATTCGCCGATGAAGACCCTGCCGCCCGGCCTCGCCGCCAGCCTCGCGAGCGGGGTCACCACCCTGTGCCAGTGCTGGATCGTCACCCGCACCGACGGGTTGCGCCTCGGCTTCACCGACCACGACGAGGACCTGACCGTCGACGGCGTGACCTGCTCGGCCGAGAGCGGCGCCACCGGCACCGCGCTCGAACAGGGGACGGGGCTCAGCCCCGACTCCCTCGAGATCGTCGGCGCCCTCACCAGCGGGCGCCTGGCCGAATCCGAACTCGCCCGCGGCCTGTTCGACGGCGCCGCGGTCGCGGTCTGGCGGGTCGACTGGGCGAGCCCGGCCGACCGGGTGCTGGTCCTCTCCGGCACGATCGGCGAGGTCTCGCGGGGGCCCACCGCCTTCACGGCGGAGGTGCGGGGCCTCGCGGACCGGCTCAACCAGCCCCGCGGCCGGCTCTACCAACGCTCCTGCGACGCGCTCTTCGGCGATGCCCGCTGCCGGGTCGACGCCGCCGCCCCGGCGATGCGCGGCAGCGGCACGGTCGCGACGGTGCGCAGCGCCCGCAGCCTGATCGCCTCCGGGCTTTCCGCCTATGCGAGCCGCTGGTTCGAGGCCGGAAGGCTGGTCTGGATCTCCGGGGCCAATGCCGGCGCGGTCGTCGAGGTGCGGGCCCATGCCCGCCTCGGCCCGCTGGCGGCTCTCGACCTGTGGGAGCCGATGCCGGCCCCGCCCGACCCCGGCGACGCGTTCCAGGTCGTCGCCGGCTGCGACAAGTCCCTGGCGAACTGCCGGGACAAGTTCGCGAACGTCCTCAACTTCCGCGGCTTCCCGGATTTGCCGGGCAACGACTACGCCGTGGCCTACGCCGTCCAGGGAGCCGACAATGATGGAGGCCGCCTCGGCTGACACCCGCGCGCGCATCGTCGCGCTGGCGCGGACGTGGCTCGGCACGCCCTACCACCACCAGGCTTCCTTGCGGGGGGCGGGCTGCGACTGCCTCGGCCTCTTGCGCGGCGTCTATGCCGAACTCACCGGCGCCGAACCGGAGGTGCCGCCGCCCTACACCCCGAGCTGGGCCGAGGATCTGGATCGGGAGACCCTGCGGGACGCCGCCCACCGCCACCTCGTGGCGCTCGATCCGACCGCGGCCGGGGCCGGCGACGTGCTGCTGTTTCGCTGGCGCGACCGTCTCCCGGCCAAGCATTGCGGGATCCTCTCGGGGACCTCCCACATGATCCACGCCTATGACGGCCACGCCGTCGTCGAGACCTGGATCCCGCCGGCCTGGTCCCGGCGCATCGCCTACGCCTTCCGTTTCCCCGAACCCTCGCCCGACATCCTGCCCGAGACCTTGCCGGAGCCCCAGCGATGAGCACGCTCGTCCTCTCGGCCGTCGGCCACGCGGCCGGTTCGGCCCTCGGCGGCCCGATCGGCGGCGCGATCGGCCAGGCGCTGGGGGCGGCCGGCGGCAGCGCCCTCGACCGGGCGATGTTCGGCGCACGGCCAAGGACGCCGGTCCATCTCGGCCCGCGCCTGTCGGACCTCCACGTCACGGCCTCGACCGAAGGCGCCGCCATCGCGCGCGTCTTCGGCCGCGTCCGCATCGGCGGCCAGATCATCTGGGCGACCAAGCTCAAGGAAGTGCAGACGGTCGAGAAGGTCAAATCCTCCGGCGGCAAGGGCGGCGGAGGTCAGAAGGCCTTCAACGTCACGTATTCCTACAGCGTCAGCGTGGCGATCGCCCTGTGCGAAGGCCCGATCGTCGCCGTGGGCCAGGTCTGGGCCGACGGCAAGCCGATCGCGCTGTCCGCCTACGGCACCCGGATCCATCTCGGCGACGAGGCGCAGGGGCCGGACCCGAAAATCTCGGCGATCGAGGGCGCCGCCAGCGCCCCGGCCTATCGGGGGCTCGCCTACATCGTGTTCGAGGATCTGCCGCTCGCCGCCTTCGGCAACCGGGTCCCGGTCATCACGGCGGAAGTGATCCGGCGCGCGCCCAACGCCTCCGGTCGGCCGCGCCTCGAGGAGCTGGTGACCGCAGTCACGATGATCCCGAGCATGGGCGAATTCACCTACGCCACCGTGCCGGTCAACGCCTCGACCTTCGGCGGGATCGAAGGACAGAACACGGTGTCCGGCGGGGTCGACGCGCTCAAGGCGCTGGATCAGCTCGCGGTCGAGGCGCCTTCCTGCCGGCACGTCTCCCTCGTGGTCGCCTGGCACGGCACCGACCTGCGGCTGTCGGCCTGCCGCATCGTCCCGAAGGCCGAGACGGCATCGAAGACCACCAAGCCGGAATGGCTCGCCGGCGGGATCGACCGGGCGGGGGCTTCCATCGTCAGCGGCGGCGCCTCCGGAGTGCCGCTCCTCGGCGGCGCGCCCTCCGACCTGTCGGTGGTGCAGCTCATCGGGGCGCTCAAGGAGCGGGGCTACGCCGTCACGCTCTACCCGTTCGTGATGATGGATATCCCGGCCGGCAACGGCCTGCCCGATCCCTATGGCGGGGCGGAACAAGCCGCCTTCCCCTGGCGCGGGCGGGTGACCTGCCATCCGGCCCCCGGCCGGCCCGGCACCGTCGACAAGACCGCCGCCGCAGCCGACCAGGTCGCGGCGTTCTTCGGCACCGTGGCGCCGTCGGACCTGGCGTGGAACGGCAAGACGGTCATCAGCGCCAAGGCGGAATTCTCCTTCCGCCGCTTCATCCTGCATTGCGCGCGCCTGGCCGAGGCCGCGGGCGGGGTCGATACCTTCCTGATCGGCTCGGAGATGATCGGGCTCACCACCGTGCGGTCGGGCGCCTCGACTTATCCAGCGGTGGCGCAGCTCGTAAGCCTCGCAGCCGACGCGCGCGCGATCCTGGGGAGCGCCACGAAGCTCGGCTACTCGGCCGACTGGACGGAATACGCGAACCATCGTCCGGCCGATGGCTCAAGCGATGTCTATTTCCATCTGGACCCGCTGTGGTCGAACCCGAATATCGACTTCGTCGGGATCGACAATTACATGCCGCTCGCCGATTGGCGCGACGGGTTCGACCATCTCGACGCCAAGGGCAGCACGTTCACATCGGGCGCGCCCTCGCCCTATGATCCGGGATACCTCGCCGGCAACGTCGCCGCCGGCGAGCTGTTCGACTGGTACTATCCGACGCCGGCCGATCGCGATGCACAGAACCGGGTGTCGATCACTGACACCGCTTACGGTGAGCACTGGGTCTTCCGCATCAAGGATTTGCGCGCCTGGTGGTCGAACCCGCATCGCGACAGGCCGGGCGGGGTGCGCCAGGCCTCCGCAACGGGGTGGGTGCCGGAAGCTAAGCCGGTCCGTTTCATCGAACTCGGCTGCGCCGCGATCGACAAGGGCATGAACCAACCGAACGTCTTCGTGGACCCGAAGTCGTCGGAAAGCTTCCTGCCCTACTACTCGAACGGACGGCGCGATCCGGCGGCGCAACGGGCCTACCTGGAAGCCACCTTGGCTTACTGGCAGGGCGGGAGCGGCAATCCGGTCTCGTCCGTCTATGGCGGCCGGATGGTCGATCCGGAACGGCTGTTCGTCTGGACGTGGGACGCCCGGCCCTATCCGGACTTCCCGCGCCAATCCTCCGTCTGGAGCGACGGGCCGAACTACCGGCTGGGCCATTGGATCAACGGGCGCCTCGGCCTGGCACCGATCGCCGACGTGGTGGCCGAGCTGTGCGGCGGCCTCGCTGTGCCGATCGATGTCGGCCAGCTCTACGGCCTGGTGGAGGGCTACGCCGTCACCGAAGTGCAGACGCCACGGGCCTCGCTCGAACCGCTGCGGACGTGCTTCTTTTTCGACGCGGCGGAGTCGGCCGGGCGGATGGTCTTCGCGCCGCTCGCCCGGGCGCCGGCGGCGCAGCTCACCGCCGACGACCTGGTGGCGCGGGAGGGCAGCGCGGGCGACTACCGGCGCACGCGGGGCGAGGAGACGGCGCTGCCGGGGGTGGTGGCGCTGACCTACATCGATCCGCAGCGGGGCTACCAGTCGGCATCGGTCGAGGCGCGGCGCACCAACGGCCGGGCCAACGCGGTGCAGCGGGTGGCGGTGCCGCTCTGCCTGGACGAGGGCGCGGCGCGGGGCATCGCACAGGCGTTGCTCTATCAGGGCGTGGTCGAGCGGGAGCAAGTCGGGGCCACCCTGCCGCCGTCCTGCCTGGCGCTCGATGCCGGCGATGTCGTCACCCTGTCACTGGCCGGGAGCGGCGCCGATTACCGGCTGACCCGCCTCGGCCTGGAAGGGGGCCGGCCGGCGAGCGGCATCCGCACGGACCTGGCGGTGTTCGCCTACCGGGACGGCACCGCGACGCCGCGGCCGGCCGAGCCGCCGGTGACGGTCGGGGTTGCGCTGTTCCACTTCCTCGACCTGCCGCTCCTGCGCTCGAACGCGGTGGCGCATGCGCCCTACCTCGCCGCCTACACGGCGCCGTGGTCGCCGGTGGCGGTCCTGCGCTCGACCGCCGGCGGGGCCTTCGCGGACGACGCGACGGTGGGCGCCCGGTCGATCATCGGGCGGCTGACGGCCGACCTCTACCCGGGCCCGTGCGCCCGGTGGGACCGGGTGAACAGCGTCTACGTGGAGGTGCCGCGCGGGGTCGAGCTGACCTCCGCCCCTGAGATCGACGTGCTCAACGGGGCCAACGTGGCGGCCCTGCTGACGCCGTCCGGGGAATGGGAGGTGCTGCAATGGGCGCAGGCCAGCTTGCTCGCGCCCGGCCGCTATCGGCTGTCCACGCTCCTGCGCGGCCAGCTCGGGACGGACTTCGCCTCAGGTAGCCCGACCCCGGCCGGCGCCCCGTTCGTGGTGCTCACCGATGCCCTGGTGCAGTCCGGGATGCCCCTGTCCCTGCGCACCCTGCCGCTCGCCTGGCGCTGGGGACCGCTCGGCCGGCCGTCCGACGATCCGAGCTTCACCGGCGCCATCCTGGCGTTCCGGGGCGTGGGCCTGCGCCCCTACGCGCCGGCACAGGCCCGGATGAAGCGGGCGGAGTCGGGCGACCTGGTCCTGTCGTGGGTTCGGCGCACCCGGATCGACGGCGACCCGTGGGAACAGGTCGAGGTGCCGTTGGCCGAGGAAACTGAGGCCTATGCCCTCGACGTGCTCTCCGGTCCCTCTGCGGGCTCCACCGTCCTCCGCTCGTTCGACCTGTCGGCGCCCTCCGTCACCTACACCGCCGCCCACCAGGCGGCCGATTTCGGCGGGCCGGTCACCAGCCTGTCCGTCGCCATCCACCAAGTCTCGGCAACCTACGGCCGCGGCGCGGCCCTGAGGGCGACCCTGTATGCCTGACGCAGCAACCGCCAACCTCGCCCTGCCGCTCCTGCAAGCGGCGCAGGCGCAGAAGCACGTCACCCACAACGAGGCGCTCGTCGCCCTCGACACGCTGGTGCAGCTCGCGGTCCTCGACAAGGATCTGACCGCGCCGCCCGCCAGCCCGGCCGAGGGCGACCGCTACCTGATCGCTGCTGCCTCCCCCACGGGCGCGTGGTCGGGCTGGGCCGGCCGGGTGGTGCGCTACCAGGACGGGGCGTGGCGCTCCTTCGTGCCGCGTCCCGGCTGGCTCGCCTTCGTGGCGGACGAAGCCGACCTCTACACCTACACCGGCGCGGCCTGGGCCTCGTTCCGCTCGACCCTGACGGCGTTGCAGAACCTGACGAGGCTGGGCCTCGGCACCACCGCCGATGCGCAGAACCCCTTCGCCGCCAAGCTGAACAAGGCGCTCTGGACGGCGCTCACCACCGGCGAGGGCGGGACAGGGGACCTGCGCTACACCCTGAACAAGCAAGCGGCCGGCAACACCCTGTCGCTGCTGTTCCAGTCCGGCTTTTCCGGCCGGGCCGAGATCGGCTTGACCGGCGACGACGACCTTCGCCTGAAGGTCTCGGCCGATGGCGGCACCTGGCGCGAGGCCCTGCGGGTCGACCGCGCGACCGGCGGCCTCGATCTCACGGCGGCGGAGGCCTCGACGCCGATCGCCGCGACGGTCGACCTCGGCGGGCTCGGGGCGTTGCGGGTGGTGCTCACCGGCACCGGCACGGTCACGGGCTTCGGCACCGGCCCGAACAGGGTGCGGTTGCTGCGCTTCACCGGCGCGGCGACGCTGACGCACAATGCGGCGAGCCTGGTCCTGCCGGGGGGCGCCAGCCTCGTCACCGCCGCCGGCGACACGGCGCTGGCGGTCTCGGATGCGTCGGGCAACTGGCGCGTGGTCGATTACGTCCGCGCCTCCGGCAAGCCGCTCGTCGGCCCGGTGGCGGCCGACATCATGGATGCGGGCGCGACCGGCCGGGCGGTGCTGGCGGCAGCCGATACCGGTGCGGCGTCCGTCGCGCTCGGTCTCGGGCTGCCGTTCCGCAACCGCCTGCGCAATGCCGGGTTCACGGTCAACCAGCGGGCCGTGTCCGGCACGGTGACGCTGGCGGCGAATGCCTACGGCCATGACGGCTTCAAGGCGGGCGGGAACGGCTGCACCTACACCTTCGCGCGCTCGGCCGGCGTGACGACGCTGACCATCTGGGCCGGGACGCTCGTCCAGGTGATCGAGGGCGCGCTCTACATGACGGAGGGCGGCACCTACACCGCGTCATGGCTCGGCACGGCGCAAGCGAGGGTCAACGGCGGCGCCTATGCGGCCTCGCCGATCGTGGCGACCGGGCTCGCTGCCGACGCCAACCTGACCGTGGAGTGGGGCACCGGGACGCTCGCCCAACCGCAGGTCGAGCCGGGCAAAAGCCGCACGGTGTTCGAGCGGCGTGACGACGAAATGTATCGCTGCCTGCGGTATTACCTCAGTTCGTACGACGGGGTCGCGCCCGGGACGCCGAATGCTGCGGCTGCCTTTTCAAATTTCTATCCGTCACAGTCACAGTGGGCGACCATCTTCACTGTCTTGCTTCCGGGTGGGATGCGGGTTTCGCCAAGTGTGACGCTTTACAGCCCCAAGAGCGGCGCAGCCGGATACGCCTACGCCAACAATCTCGATACTGACGTGCGCGTCCTTTCGGGTGGTTCGAGGATAGCTTTGAACGCGTATCTCTACGATCAAACCCAATACGGGGTACTGGTCAACATGACGGCGAGCGCCGAGCTATGATCTATCATCTGATCCGCACCCCGATCGGCGATGTCGTGCGGCGCGAGGACGGCGCCGAAATCCCCGACGACCCGGCCAACCTCGACCGGCAGGCCTTCGAGGCGTGGCGGGCGAGCGGGAACGTGCCCGCGGTGACGGCCGCCCCCGCCGCCCTGATGCCGGCTGCCATCTCGGATCGGCAGTTCTTCCAGGCGCTCGCGCTCGCCGGCGCGATCACGCCCGATGCGGCGCTGGCGGCGGTGATGACCGGCCAGCTCCCGGCGCCGATCGCCGCGGCGGTGGAGGCCCTGCCAGCCGTGGAGCAGTTCGCCGCCCGGATGCTCCTGTCGGGGGCGACGGCGTTCGAGCGCGGCCACCCGATGGTGGCGCAGCTCGGCGCGGCGCTCGGCTACGATGCGGCGGCGCTCGACGCGCTGTGGCGCGCGGCCGCCGCCCTCTGATCGCGGTCGGACGTCCGGGCCACCCGACGGGAGCATTCTCCGACGACGGAGATACCGGCTCTTCGCAGAAAATTCTTCAAAAACAATGACTTGTAGCAGCGCCCGATTGCCGTGCGATCGGGTGCTGCTCCATCGCGCCGCACATCCTGCACAACCTGGAGAGACGGTCATGGCCGCGACGACGTTCGAGCGGGGGCTGATCCTCGTCCTGACACACGAGGGGGGATGGTCGGACGATCCGGCCGACCCGGGAGGGGCGACGAACCTCGGCGTCACGATCGGCACGCTGAGCCTCTGGCTCGGCCGGCCGGCGACGAAGGCAGAGGTGCGGGCGCTGACACCGGCCTCCGTGGCTCCGCTCTACCGGCGCCGGTTCTGGGACGCGATCCAGGGCGACGCCCTACCGGCGGGGCTCGATTACGCGCTGTTCGACTTCGCGGTGAACAGCGGGCCGCGGCGGGCCGTGATCGGGCTGCAACGTGCCCTCGGTCTCGCCGATGACGGGCGGCTCGGGCCGGTGACTCTGGCGGCACTCGCGGGCCGGGACGTGCCGATGCTGATCGATGCCTTGGGCGACGGGCGGCTGGCGTTCCTGCGGGCGCTCTCGACCTGGCCGCGCTTCGGCCGCGGCTGGGCTCGACGGGTCGAGGAGGTGCGGGCCGCCGCCCTCGCGTTCCACACCGCTCCGTACCGGCCCGCTGCGCGGATCACCTGCCCCGCCTGCGGCACGCCCGTCGCAGTCTGACGCGGACATCCCGGCCTTCACCAGGAGCATCTCATGAACCCGGAACAACTCACCGCGCTGCTGCGCACCCTGCTGCAGTTCGGCGGCGGCATCGCCGTCGGGCGCGGCTGGATCGACGCCGACACCGCCACCACGTTGACCGGCGCGCTTGTCACGCTCATCGTCACGATCTGGGGCCTCTACGCCCGGCGCAACACCGGCCTCGTCGCCGCCGCCGCCGCGGTGCCGACCGTCAAGGCGATCCTGGCCGACCCGGCGACCGCGCAGGCGGTCCCGAGCCCGAAGGTTCAGCCGCCGGAATAGAGCTCGCCCCGAAGACGGGTAGGGCCGCCACGAGGCAGGAAGGCCTCGCGGCAGCCCCCCGGGCCCGCGAGATCAGCCCAGCACCACCACCTGCGCGCCCACCGGCACCCGGGCGTAGAGGTCGATCGCGTCCTGGTTGATCATCCGGATGCAGCCCGAGGAGACGCTGCGGCCGATGCTCTCCGGCTCGGTGGTGCCGTGGATGCGGTAGAGCGTGTCCTTGTTGTTCTGCCACAGGTAGAGGGCGCGGGCGCCGAGCGGGTTGCGCGGGCCGCCGGGCACGCCGAGCCCGCTCTGCAGCTTGGAGACGCTGCGGGCCAAAGCCGGCTGGCGGGCGATCATCTCCTTGGGCGGGTACCAGTCCGGCCAGGCCTGCTTGGAGTTGACGGTGGCGACCCCGTTCCAGGCGAAGCCCTGGCGGCCGACGCCGACGCCGTAGCGGCGGGCCCGGCCGCCCTCTTGGACCAGGTAGAGGTGGCGTGCCCGCGGATCGACCACGATGGTGCCGGGCGCGTAGCGGCCGCCATAGGCGACCTCCTGGCGCAGGAAGGACGGGTTGGCCTTCCGCCAACGGAAGGCCGGGATCGGGAACGGCTCGGTGTCGAGCGCCGCATAGGCGCGGGCATAGTCGATCGGTCCGTCATCGACCACGACCGTGGCGCCCGGATCGACCGCGCCCGGCTGCGGCGGCGCCACCTCGCGCCGGCCGCCCCAGAACGAGTCCTCCTCCGGCGCCGCGGCGGGAGCGGGCTCGCCGCGGTAATACGGGTCCTGCTGGGCCTGGCCGCGCGTGTCGTAGAACGTGCCGTCATCGGCCGGGACCGGATCGCGGGAGCGCCGGCGCCGGACGGGGGCGAAATCCTGGTCCGTCCAGGCGAGGGCGGGGCGGGACCACGCGCTCGCCAGCAGGGTCGAGGCGAGACCGGCGGCCGTGCCGGCAACCAGGAAGCGGCGGTTCTTGTCGGTCATGGGAGGTCTTGGGATCGTGCAGACAGGAACGAGACGCCGGATGGCGCAGTGCAGCAACAGCTAGGGCATTTCCCCGCCGAGGGGAAACCGCCGCTTACGAAAAAACCGTCGGGACCAACGGGCTAGTACGATATCCGGGCGGGTGTGGCCCCGGCGCCGCCAAGGCCGGCCACCACCGGCGCGGCGCAGTCTGATCCGATCAATCGCGTGCGATACTTTTTCTATTTCGTATCGCGACTGTCGAAAACTGTCGTGACGCATATCCTCTGTGGTTGACGCCAGCGGACTTACGTGTCCTCTTGAGCCGGTCACTTCGATCTGGTGCGCCATGACCAACGAAGACCCCACCCGATCGCTCGACCTGATCGAGCTCGCCGCCGACGTCGTGTCGGCTTATGTGGCGAACAACTCCGTTCCGGCTGCGGACGTGCCGGGACTGATCGCGGCCGTGCATACCTCGCTGAGCCAGCTCGGCGCGGCCCCCGCGCCGGAGCCCGAACGGGCGACGCCGCCGGTGCCGATCCGCCGGACGGTCACGCCCGACCACATCATCAGCCTCGAGGACGGCAAGCCCTACAAGACGCTCAAGCGCCACCTCGCCGGGCGCGGCCTCACGCCGGAAGCCTACCGCCAGAAATGGGGGCTGCCGCCGGACTATCCGATGGTCGCCGCCAACTACGCCGCCCAGCGCTCCGAGCTCGCCAAGAGTTCCGGTCTCGGCCAGAGCCGGCGGGGCCGCGGGCGCGGGGCGGCCATGCGGACCGCGGCCGATCCGGTGGTCTCCGGGCCGGCACCGGAGACGCCCAAGCGCTGACATGCATCCGCGATGAGCGGGAGCCGACAGGCGCGCTCATCGTGCATTCAGGTCGTTAGTCCTTTCCTGGTGGGGCAGGGCGGTCCTCGCGGCCGCCCCTCACTCAAGGAGAGATCCCACGATGATGCACGTCAAGGGGCTCGGGATGGCCGCCCTCGTCGCGGGTGGCCTGATCGGTAGCTTGGGTCTTGCATCGACCGCGCAGGCCGCCCCGATCGGCCTCGGCGCGGCGGGCACGCTCGCGCCGGAGACGGGCGTGACGCGAGTGGCAGGCGGCTGCGGGCCGGGCTTCGTCCCGAACCGCTTCGGCTATTGCCGTCCGTTCTACGGGCCTCGGCCGGTCTACGGCCCGCGCTACGGCTATTACGGCCCGCGGCCGTACTGGCGGCGGCCCTATTACGGCCCGCGCCGCTTCTATTACGGCTACTGATCCGGATCGCATGACCGAGACAGGCGCCCGACCGGCCGGTCGGGCGCCTTTTTTCGTCCGGGCCAAAACATCCCGCAAGAAGTCCGGAAGGCTATCCCGCCCGCGCCGCGGGCTTGCGCCCGAACGGATCGAACTCGATCACCGGGGCCTTGCGGCCGTGGAGCGCCGGCAGAACCCGCTCGCCGAAGGCGTCGATGAAGGCCGCCTGGTTGCCGCCGACCTGATGCAGGTCGATGCTGTCGAAGCCCAGCGCCGCGCAAGCCGCGATGCGCTCGGTCAGGGCCGGCAGGTCGTGGGAGATCAGCACCGCCTCGTGCATGTCCTCGGGCCGCAGGAACCGGGCGGCGGCCTCGAAATCGGCCGGGCGGGGCAGCTCCCAGGCGACCGAGGCGGGCAGGGCGTTGAAGCGCCACTCGGCGTGGGCCTGGTGCAGGGCCTCGGCCGGATCGGGGGCGTAGCTGAGATCCATCTTGAGGAAGACCGGCTTGTCGGCGCCGCCATTCTCCCGGAAGGCGTCGACGATCGGCCCCAGGGTCTCGGGGCTCGTCCCGACGGTGAGAAGCCCGTCGGCCCAGGTGCCGAGCCAGGCAGCGGTCTCGACGCTGGTGGCTGCACCCACGAGGCGGGTCGGAGTCTCGGGCAGCGACCACACCCTGGCGTCGACCGCCGTCAGGCGCCCGCGCTGGGTCACGGTCTCGCCGGCAAGCAGCGCCCTCATGATCTCGGCGCCCTCGCGCAGACGGGCATTGCGCTCGGCCTTGTCGGGCCACGGCCCGCCGGTGGCGCGCTCGTTCATCGCCTGACCGCTGCCGAGCGCCACCCAGGGCACCCGGCCGGGAAACATCTGCCCGAGGGTCGCCACGGCCTGCGCCAGCACCACCGGATGGTAGCGCCACCCCCCCGGCACCGAGATGATCCCGAAGGTCAGCCGCTCGGTCGCCTGGAGCGCGGCACCGAGCCAGGCCCAGGCGAAGCCGGATTCGCCCTGGCTCGCCGACCAGGGCTGGAGATGGTCGGAGGAGAAGGCCCCGTCGAAGCCGGCCTGCTCGGCCCGCTGGGCCAGCGCGAGCAGCGCCCGGGGCGGGCATTGCTCGTGGGAGATGTGGTAGCTGTACAGGGTCATCGCGGGGCTCCCGGCCCGGGGAATGCCCGAGCCCGGGCGGTCGTTCCGGGCCGGCGCGGTTGCGCCGCGGGCCCGGCCCCTCGCTACATCCCCACCGCGACCTTGCGGCTGTTGCCCCGCTGGAGGTTGCGGTAGCGCGCCAGCGCCCAGAGGGGGAAGAACTTCGCGTAGCCGTGATAGCGCAGGTAGAACACCCGCGGGAAGCCGGTCCCGGTGTAGAACTCCTCGCCCCACAGCCCGTCGGCTCCTTGCGTGCGGGCGAGATAATTGACGCCGCGGGCCACCGCCGGGTGATCGGCCTCGCCCGCCGCCATCAGGGCGATCAGCGCCCAGGCGGTCTGCGAGGCGGTGCTGCCGGCCCGCTCGTAGCCGCGATATTCGAGCTTGTAGCTCGCCGCGTCCTCGCCCCAGCCGCCATCCGGGTTCTGGATCGCGACCAGCCACTCCACCGCCTTGCGGACCGGCGCGGAGGCCGGGTCGTGTCCGGCGGCGTTCAGCGCGCAGAGCGCCGACCAGGTGCCGTAGATGTAGTTCATGCCCCAGCGGCCGTACCAGCTGCCGTCCTCCTCCTGGTCGGCCAGCAGGTAGTCGACGGCGCGGGCGAGGGCGGGGCTCGTCTCCTTGGTCTCGCCGAGCTGCGCCAGCATCGAGATGCAGCGGGCAGTGACGTCGGCGGTCGGCGGGTCGAGCAGCGCGCCGTGGTCCGAGAACGGGATGTAGTTGAGGTAGTGATAGGTGTTGTCGGCATCGAAGGCGGCAAAGCCGCCGTCGCGGCTCTGCAGGCCCTCGATCCACTCCCGGGCGCGGGCGATCGACTGGGTGTAGTCCGAGCCGCCCTCGCCGGGACCGAGGCGGGTCTGCGCCCGGTCCATCGCCATCGCCACCACGGCGGTGTCGTCGAGGTCGGGGTAATGGGCATTGTTGTACTGGAACGCCCAGCCGCCCGGGCGCACGTCCGGCTTGCGGGCGGCCCAGTCGCCCTTGATGTCGAGCACCTGGAGGGGCTTGAGCCATTCGAGGGCGGCGCGGGCCTGGCGCTCGTTCTCCGGCCCGCCAGCCTCCATCAGCGCGTGGGCGGCGAGCGCCGTGTCCCAGACCGGCGACAGGCAGGGCTGGACGTAGGCCTCGTGCTCCTTGACGGTGACGAGCTTCTCCACCGCCGAGCGCGCGGTGACGACCAGCGGGTGGTCCTCCGGGTAGCCGAGCGCCTCGTACATCAGCACCGAATTGGCGATGGCGGGGTAGATGGCGCCGAGCCCATCCTCGCCGTTCAGCCGCTCGCTGACGAAGGCCACCGCCTTGTCGAGGGCGCGGGCCCGGGGCTTCTTCGGGAAGAACGGCTCGACCACCCGCAGGATGTCGTCGATGACCGCGAAGACCGGACGCCACGGCGAGGATTCCTGGGCGCCGGAGGGCCAGCGCCGGATCCGCTCCGGATCCTGGGTGAACAGCTCGCGCACGCCGATCCCGCGCGGGTTCTTGGCCCGGGGCTTCTTCACCTGGAGCACGAAGAGCGGCACCATCACGGTACGGGCCCAGTACGACACCTTGTCGAGGTGGAACGGGAACCACCGCGGCAGCAGCATCACCTCGACCGGCATGACCGGCACGGCGCTCCACGGCACCTCGCCGTAGAGGGCGAGGAGGGTGCGGGTGAAGACGTTGGCATGCGCCGCGCCGCCGCGCTGGAGGATCGCCTCGCGGGCCCGGCGCATGTGCGGCGCGTCGATCGGGTCACCGATCATCTTCAGGGCGAAATACGCCTTGACGGACGCGCTCATGTCGAACGCCCCCTCGTGGACCAGGGCCCAGCCGTGATGCAGCGGGCTCTGCGTCCGGCGCAGGTAGACGGCGATCTTCTCCTCCAGCTCCCGCGGCGGGATCGACGCACGGAAGTGGTGGTAGAGGATGTACTCGGACGGGATGGTGGCGTCCGCCTCGAGCTCGAAGCACCAATGCCCGTCGGCATGCGCCAGCTGCGTCAGCGCCCGGGACGCGGCCGAGACCCGCCGCTCGACCTCGTCGAGGGTGATGTCCTGCGTGCTCTTGCGTTGCAGCGTCTCGACCTTGCCCACGGTGTCTCTGCCTTCCTCTGGTGAGGGCGGCTCCGCCCCGCCGCCCATGATGCCATCCCGGTATATTTTCGCAGTGCACAAAACGCCGCGCACGCTCACGCTGTTCCCGAAACCGGGCCCTGGCGTCAAGCGGCTCCACGCAACGCAGCGTTGCTACGGTTACTGACCATTACCTGCGCCGCCGTCGCCCCGGACCGGATCGCGCCCTCGATGGTCGAGGGCAGCCCGGTCGCGGTCCAGTCTCCGGCGAGCGCCAAGTTCTCGATCTGCGTGCGCGCCCCCGGCCGGCGCGCCGCTTCTGCCGGCGTTGCCGCGAAGGTGGCGCGCTTCTCCTTGACGATCTGCCAGCGCGGCAGGGGCTCGCCGGCGTAGCCAGAGAGCCGCGAAACCTCGTCCCAGATCGTGCGGGCAAGCTCCTCGCGCGGCACGTCGAGCAGGCGGTCGGCGCCGCTGATCGTCACCGAGAGCCGGTCGGGATAGGAGAACAGCCACTCGGTCACGCCGCCGACGACGCCGAGGAGCAGCGGCGCCCCGGGCTTCGGGGGAACCGCGAAATGCGCGTTGACGATCGAGCGGTGGCTCTGCGGCGTCTCCAAACCCGGCATCAGGTCGGCGGCGACCCAGGGCGGCAGGGCCAGCACCGCCGCGTCGTCGGGCCCGAGTTCCTCGGCGCCATCCGTGAACTCGAGCCGGGTCAGGCGCCCGTTCTCGATCCCGAGCGCCCGCAGGCGCCGACTGAGACGCACCTCCGCGCCGGCCTTCGCCAGGGCTGCCAGAGCCGGATCGACGAAGGCCGCCGACAGGCCCTCGACGGCAACGAGCGGCCGGCAGGCCCGGCCGCCGGCCCCCAGGGTCTCGCGCAGGATGGTGGCGGCAAGCCCCGCATCGCTCTCCTGCGGCTCGGTGTTGAGGGCCGCGAGCAGCACCGGACGCCACAGCCGGTCCCACAGCAGTCCTTCGCATGCCATGCTCTCGCCGATCGTGGCCGAGCGCGTCGCTCCGCGGAAGATGCCGAGGGGGGCGAGATAGTCGCGGGCGCGGCTGCCCGGCACCCGCCGGCGGGCATCGAGCACCCACCAGGGCAGGCGCCCGGCATTCGGCCGCAGGGTCCAGCGCTCGCCGGTGGCGAGGTCGGCGAAGGCGAAGGCGGCCTCGTCAGGCCCGGCGAGCACACCCTCGGGGGCGCCGGCGAGCGTCAGGAAGTCGAGGGCGTCGCGGTTGCCCGACAGCAGCAGGTGGTTGCCGTTGTCGATCGTCAGCCCGAGGGTCGGATCGAAATAGGAGCGGCAGCGCCCGCCGGCCTGCTTGGCCGCCTCGTGCACCACGACGCGCTGGCCGGCCTTGGCCAGCCGCAGGGCCGCCGAAAGGCCGGCAAGGCCGGCGCCGAGAACATGGACTGTGCCCATCAGACGATCGCGTGACGCAGGAGAACGCCGATCAGCGCGAGCTTGCCGGGCTTGACCCGCACGCGGGGCGCCGCCCAGCCGCGCTTGCGCAGGCCGACGAGGATCAGGTGATACGCCGCGCCCATGATCCGGGGCGCCTTGGTGGCCCGGCGCGATTCGCGGTTCATGATCGCCCAGGAGGCGTCGTAATGCGCTTGCGCCTCGTCGAGGAGCCGCGCGCAGACCTCTCCGAGGCGCGGATGCGCCAAGGCGCTCTCGGGCGTCGGGTGCGACAGGCCGATCGCCGCCAGCGGCTCGGCCGGCAGGTAGAGCCGGCCGCGCTCGGCATCCTCGTCGATGTCGCGCAGGATGTTGGTGAGTTGCAGCGCCCGGCCGAGATGGTGGGCGAGCCTGATGCCGGGCTCCTCGGGAAGGCCGAAGATCCGCACCGAGAGCCGGCCGACGGCGCTGGCGACGCGGTCGCAATAGAGGTCGAGGGTGGCCGAATCGGGGGCGACGATGTCGGCCTCGGCATCCATCGCCATGCCGTCGATCACCGCCTGGAAGTCCTCGCGCTTGAGTCCGAATTGGCGCACCGGGCCGACGAGGGCCTGTGTCCGCGGCACCGGGCGGCCGGCATAGAGGGCGTCGATATCGGCGCGCCAGCGGTCGAGCTCGGCCGCGCGGACCTCGCGGGCACCGCCATCGTCGGCCACGTCGTCGACGGCGCGGCAGAAGGCATAGACCGCGTACATCGCGTCGCGCTGCTCGGCCGGCAGCAGCCGCATGGCGGTGTAGAACGACGAGCCGGCAGCCGGCAGGGCCGGGGCCTCGGCGGACGCCTCGGCCTGGGCTGGGGTCTGGGAGGCGAGGGCGGTCACGAACGGGCTCCCCGCAGGGCCGGATGGAGATGGCGGCGGAACGGCCGCCGGGCGAGCGTGGTGGCGGCGGCGCCGAGCGCGGTGAGCGCGAAGGCGGCCTTGCCGTGATGGACCTTCTCGCTCAGCGGATCGCGCACCAGCAGACCGCGGGCGAGCAGCACCGCGAGGCGGTGGATCGCCGCGATCTCCATGGCGAGCCGGGTGTCGTCGATGAGATCCGGCAGGGGCCGGCCCTCCTCGAGGAGATCGAGGCAGCGTTGCGCCAGGTCCTTGATCACGGCGCGGAGCGCCGGGGTGGCGCGCTCACCGGCCAGATCCTCGATCCGGGCGCCGTGCTTCTCCAGGGTCTCCCGCGGCAGGTAGACCCGGTCGACGTTGCGAAAATCCTTGCCGCAATCCTGGAGGTGGTTGATCACCTGGAGAGCGGTGCAGATCGCGTCCGAGGTCGGCCAGGTGCGACCCGGATCCTCGCCGTGCACGTCGAGGACGAAGCGGCCGACCGGGACGGCCGAGTAGCGGCAGTAATGCGCCAGCTCGTCCCAGGTCTCGTAGCGCGTCTTGTGGGCGTCCATCCGGAACGCGTCGAGCAGTTCGAGTGCGTGGCGCGGCGGCAGACCGCGCTCGGCGAGCGAGCGGCGCAAGGGCGCGGCTTCCGGATCGTCGGGGCCCTCAGCCGTCAGCGCGTCGGCGAGACGATCGAGGAGCGTGATCTTCTGCTCGGGCGACAGACCCGCATTGTCGGCGACATCGTCACCGGCGCGGACGTAATAGTAGAAATCCAGGATCGGGCCGCGGTGGCGCGGATGGATCAGGTGCGAGGCGACCGGAAAGTTCTCGTCGCGGTGCCCCTTGCCGGAGCGCGCCTCGGTGACGGTGGTCATCGGATGTATCCCGCCTGACGGAACCAGGCGACGGCGTCCGACAGGCCGTCGCGGTAGGGCCGGGCCGCGTAGCCGAGTTCGGCCCGCGCCTTGGCGTCGGAGAAGAACATCCGGTAGCGCGACATCCGGATGCCGTCGATCGTGGCGAGCGGCGCCTTGCCGGTGATCCGGGCGGCGAGTTCGGACACGAAGGCGACGGGATAGACCGCCGCCCGCGGCAGCCGCACGGTCGGGGGCTTTCGCCCGACGAGGCCGGCGATGTCGGCGAGCATGCGCGACAACAGCACGTCCTCTCCCCCTAAGATGTACCGCTCGCCAATGCGGCCCTTGTGCAGGGCGAGGAGATGGCCCTTCGCTACGTCGTCGACATGGACGAGGTTGAGGCCGGTATCGACGAAGGCCGGCATCTTGCCGTTCGCCGCCTCGACGATGATCCGCCCGGTCGGGGTCGGCTTGACGTCGCGGGGGCCGATCGGGGTCGAGGGATTGACGATCACCGCCGGCAGGCCCTCGCGGGCCACCATCTCCTCGACCACCCGCTCGGCCACCACCTTGCTGCGCTTGTAGGCGCCGATGGCGGTCTCCGGTGTCAGCGGCCGGGTCTCGTCGGCCGGGGTGCCGTCGTCGTGCGGCTTGATGGTGGCGACGCTCGACGTATAGACGACCCGCTCGACACCAGCCTCGAGCGCCGCCCGCATCAGGGCCCGGGTGCCGTCGCGGTTGGTGCGCACGATCTCGTCCGGGTCCGGCGCCCAGAGCCGGTAATCCGCCGCCGCATGGACGAGGTAGCGCATGCCGCGCATGCCGGCCGCCGCCGCCTCGGGGTCGCGCATGTCGCCCTCGACGATCTCGACGTCGGGCCAAGTCAGGTTGGTGCGCGGACTCGTGGCGCGCACCAGCACCCGCACCGGGAAGCCGGCGGCGCGGAACACGTCCACGAGCGCCGGGCCGAGGAAGCCGCTGGCGCCGGTGATCAGCACCGGGCCGGGCTCGAATCCGGACGTGGATGCGCTGCTGTGCTGGGCCTCGTTCATGCGTTCCTTCTCGGCGGCTCGGGCGGTGGGCCCGCTCGTCCGACAATGACATCAATTCGGACATCAATTCGGGAAGCCGGGCCGCTTCTGCCAGCCCGGCGCCATGCCCGCAAGGCATGCGCGACCGATCGCGGATGGGCGTGCCGCCCGCGCATCAGCGACCTGCCACCGGGATGAACCCGTCGGTGCGATCTCTCAGGCGAGGCGCAGGCGCCCCCCGCGTTCGGCCGCCGTTTCGCGCGCCGGCAGCGCAGCCTCGACGACCTTGACGATCGAGGCCGCATCGAGCCCGGCCTCGGCATACATCCGCTCCGGCGAGTCGTGGTCCTGGTAGCTGTCCGGCAAGGTCAGCGTCCGCACCCGCACCTTGCCGTCGTCGAGCGCCCCGCGCGACGACAAGAGGTGCAGCACCATCGCACCGAACCCGCCGACAGACCCCTCCTCCAGCGTCACCAGAACCTCGTGGCTCGCCGCCAGATCCAGGATCAGCGCCTCGTCGAGCGGCTTGGCAAACCGCGCATCCGCCACCGTCACGGCGATGCCGGCCGCCTCCAGGCGTTCGGCCGCCTTCAGCGCCTCCGCCAGACGCGTGCCGAGGCTGAGCAAGGCCACCCGCGCGCCCTCGGGACGGCGGATCACCCGGCCCTTGCCGATCTCCAGAACCTCGCCCCGCTCGGGAAGCTCGACGCCGACGCCCTCGCCGCGCGGATAGCGGAACGCGATCGGCCCCGTATCATGCGCGTGCGCGGTCGCCACCATGTGCACCAGCTCGGCCTCGTCGGCCGCCGCCATCACCGTCATGTTCGGCAGGCAGCAGAGATACGCCAGGTCGAAGGCGCCGGCATGGGTCGCCCCGTCCGCCCCCACCAGGCCGGCCCGGTCGAGGGCGAAGCGCACCGGCAGGTTCTGCAACGCCACGTCGTGGACGAGCTGGTCGTAGCCGCGCTGCAGGAAGGTCGAGTAGATCGCGCAGAACGGCTTGAACCCCTCCGTCGCCAGGCCGCCCGCGAAGGTCACCGCGTGCTGCTCGGCGATGCCGACGTCGAAGGTCCGCTCCGGATGCACCTTGGCGAACAGGTCGACGCCGGTGCCCGACGGCATCGCGGCGGTGATCGCCACCACCTTGTCGTCGATGTCGGCCGCCTTGATCAGGCTCTCGCCGAACACCCGCGTATAGGCCGGCGCGTTGGGCTTGGCCTTGGTCTGCTTGCCCGACACGACGTCGAACTTCACCACCGCGTGGCCGCGATCGGCGGCGGCCTCGGCGGGTGCGTAGCCCTTGCCCTTCTGGGTCACGACGTGGACCAGCACCGGGCCGTCCGGCGCGTCGCGCACGTTCTTGAGCACGGGGAGCAGGTGGTCGAGGTTGTGGCCGTCGATCGGCCCGACATAGTGGAAGCCGAGCTCCTCGAACATCGTGCCGCCGCCGGCGAGCATGCCGCGGGCATATTCCTCGGCGCGGGCGGCGGTGTCGTAGAGGGCCTTCGGCAGCAGGCGGCCGAACTGCTTGGCGGTGTCGCGGAGCGAGCGGTAGGTGTCGCCCGAGACGAGCTTGGCGAGGTAGGACGACATCGCGCCGACGGGGGGCGCGATCGACATGTCGTTGTCGTTGAGGATGACGATCAGGCGGCTTTTGAGGGCGCCGGCATTGTTCATCGCCTCGTAGGCCATGCCGGCCGAGATCGAGCCGTCGCCGATCACCGCCACCACGTTGCGGCGCGGCGGCGTCTCGCCGCGGGCTCGTGCCGCGGCGTCCGAGAGGTCGCGGCCGATCGCCATGCCCAAGCCGGCGGAGATCGAGGTGGAGGAGTGCGCCGCGCCGAAGGGATCGTAGGGGCTCTCGGAGCGCTTGGTGAAGCCCGACAGGCCGCCGCCCTGGCGCAGCGTGCGGATGCGGTCGCGGCGGCCGGTGAGGATCTTGTGGGGATAGGCCTGGTGGCCGACATCCCAGATGATGCGGTCGTCGGGGGTGTTGAAGACGTAGTGGAGGGCGACGGTGAGCTCGATGACGCCGAGGCCCGCGCCGAGATGGCCGCCGGTGACCGAGACGGCATCGATGGTCTCGGCGCGCAGCTCGGCGGCGAGCTGCGTCAGGTCGCTCTCGGGCAGCTGGCGCAGGTCCGCAGGAATGCGGACGCGGTCGAGGAGGGGAAGGACCAGATCGGACACGTCGTGACACTCGCTCATTCGGGGGCGGATCCCGCGCGGCGGCACGCCGGGGATCCTCGCAGATGGCGGCCGTTATACCGCAAGCGGCCGATCGCGCCATCGGCCGCGCGCTGACGCGCCGGTTGCGGTTGTGCGCGACGTAGCAACTCCGAAGAACATTCTGAACTCACGGTGAATTCCAACCCCGAGGCGACACCTGCGCGGGGATGCCCTAGAATGTGCGAGAGACGGCGCGATTGGGCCAATACGCACTCCCCTCGGAGGTCAGATGGGACGGTCGATACCGGTACGCTGGCTCGTCCTCGGCGTTCTGCTGACGGCGCAGAGCCTCCTGCCGGGCCTGTCGGGAGACGCGCGGGCTGTGCCGCTCTATCCGGCGCTCGATCCCGCCTGGCTGCCGCACCTGCCTCGTTGCACGCGGTCCGACCGCACCTGCGACACCGTCTCGCGGCGCCGGGTTCCGGTGTGCACCTGGCGGGTGCGCCCGACGCCCGAGGGCCTGCGCCGGGTCCGGATCTGCGCGTGACGAGCATCGCTCCGCTCCGCTCGCGGGTGTCGCCGGCCGGCCGCGCCCTCCTGCTGCTCCTGGTGGTCTCGGCCGCCCCGGCGCTGGCGCGGAACTGCCCGGAGCATTTCGCCGGCGGCACGCCCCCGGTCCTCACCAATCCGCGGCTGTCCGCCGACACCACGCTCCTATGCTACCAGGCCTTCGCGGTCCTCTATTCGGGCCTGTCGCGCACGCCGCTCTACGCCGCCGAGCACCTCACCGCCGCGCGGGTCGAGGCCGCCCGCCGGATCGACCGGGTCGATGCCTTCCACGAGGAGGACAGGCTGCCGGAGGCGGTGCGCTCGGACCTCGCGGATTACGCCGGCAGCGGCTGGGACCGGGGCCACATGGCGCCTTCCGGCGACATGCCGAGCCCGAGCACGCAAGCCGAATCCTTCACCCTCGCCAACATCGTGCCGCAGGACCCGGACCTCAACCGCCGGCTCTGGGCCGGGATCGAGAGCAGCGTGCGGGCGCTGGCGATCGAGCGCGGCGACCTCTTCGTCGTCACCGGACCGCTGTTCGAGGGCACGAGCGTGCAGTCGCTGCGCGGCCGGGTGCTGATCCCGACCCGCCTGTTCAAGGCGGTCTACGACGCCAATCGCGGCGAGGCGGGAGTCTACCTCGCCCGCAACGCCGCCCCGGGCGAGACCTGGGAGGCGATCTCCCTCGACCAGCTCGCAGGCCTCGGCGGCATCGTCGCCTTCCCGGACCTGCCGGATTCGGTCCGCCGCCGCATCATGAGACTGCCCGAGCCGCGGCGCGACGAATATGCCGGCGGCCCGCGCAGCCGCCGCGAGCCGAGCATCCTCGACTGGCTCGCCGCCGAGCTGCGCCGCGCCGCCCGCCGCGCCTGGCGCGACTTCCTCCGCTCGCTGTTCTGACGAGCCCCGCCCAACCCATACGAGCCTCCCATGCCCGCGCACGCGAAGCCCGCCTTCACCCCCTTCGCCGACGATGCCGCCGTCCAGACCCTCGGCGGCCTGACGCTCGAGAACGGCACGGCGCGGATCGCGCTGCACGGCTCCCTCGACCTTGCCCGCGACCGGGAGAGCCTGGAGCGGGCGAGGGCGCTGGCCGAGACCCTGGCGGCGATCGTAGCGGCCCTGGAGGGCGAGACCGATCTCCCCGAGCGGGCCGAGGAGGTCCGGGTGGCGACGACGGAGGTCAGGAACCCGTTCGGGTGAGGGCGTCCCCGGGCCGCCTTGCACCCCCCCGACGGCCCTGGTAAGCGCGGGAGCACTCCCAATTCCGACGCGCGGCCGCCCGCGCCGGCGCCCGTCGGGCAGGATCGTCGCCAGGATTTCCGACAAGCCTGGACCATCCGCCCGCCCCGCCCCGCATCCGGCCGGACCCGCGCGCAAGACACTCCGAAAGGACCGGCCCATGGCCCGTGAATTCATCTACCACATGCGGGGTCTGACCAAGACCTATTCCAGCGGCAAGAAGGTGCTCGACAACGTGCACCTGTCCTTCTACCCGGACGCCAAGATCGGCGTGCTCGGCGTCAACGGCGCCGGCAAGTCGACGCTCCTGCGCATCATGGCGGGCATCGACACCGAGTTCTCCGGCGACGGCTTCGTGGCCGAGGGCGCGCGGGTCGGCTACCTGCCGCAGGAGCCGCAGCTCGATCCGGACAAGACGGTCCGCGAGAACGTGATGGAGGGCGTCGCCGAATCCCAGGCGACCCTCGATCGCTACAACGAGCTCGCGATGAACTATTCCGAGGAGACGGCGGACGAGATGACCCGTCTCCAGGACGAGATCGAGGCCAAGGGCCTGTGGGATCTCGATTCCAAGGTCGACCAGGCGATGGACGCCCTGCGCTGTCCGGGCGACGACGTGGCCGTGGCCACCCTGTCGGGCGGCGAGCGCCGCCGCGTCGCCCTCTGCCGCCTGCTGCTGTGGCAGCCGGAACTGCTGCTCCTCGACGAGCCGACCAACCACCTCGACGCCGAGACCGTCGGCTGGCTCGAAGGCCACCTGCGCAATTACCCGGGCGCGATCCTGATCGTCACCCACGACCGCTACTTCCTCGACAACGTCACGAGCTGGATCCTCGAGCTCGATCGCGGCCGGGGCATCCCCTACGAGGGCAACTACTCATCCTGGCTGGTTCAGAAGCAGAAGCGCCTCGCCCAGGAGGGCCGCGAGGAGGAGTCGCGCCAGCGCACCATCGAGCGTGAGCAGGAATGGGTCTCGGCCTCGCCGAAGGCCCGGCAGGCCAAGTCCAAGGCCCGTATCTCCCGCTACGAAGAACTCGTCGCCAAGTCGCAGGAGAAGGGGCCCTCGACCGCCCAGATCGTCATCCCGATCGCCGAGCGGCTCGGCAACAACGTCATCGAGTTCGACCACCTGGAGAAGGCCTTCGGCGACCGGCTGCTGATCGACGACCTGTCGTTCAAGCTGCCGCCGGGCGGCATCGTCGGCGTGATCGGCCCGAACGGCGCCGGCAAGACCACGCTGTTCCGGATGATCAACGGCCTGGAGACCCCCGACAAGGGCGAGATCCGCATCGGCGAGAGCGTCAAGCTCGGCTATGTCGACCAGTCCCGCGACGCGCTCAAGCCCGACGCGACGGTCTGGCAGGAGATCTCGGGGGGCAACGACATCCTGTATCTCGGCAAGCGCGAGATCAACAGCAGAGCCTATTGCGGCGCCTTCAACTTCAAGGGCTCGGACCAGCAGAAGAAGGTCGGCGTCCTGTCGGGCGGCGAGCGCAACCGCGTCCACCTCGCCAAGATCCTGAAGAGCGGCGCCAACGTGCTGCTCCTCGACGAGCCGACCAACGACCTCGACGTCGACACCCTGCGCGCGCTCGAAGAGGCGCTGGAGGATTACGCCGGCTGCGCGGTGATCATCAGCCACGATCGCTGGTTCCTCGACCGGATCGCGACCCACATCCTCGCCTTCGAGGGCGACAGCCACGTCGAGTGGTTCGAGGGCAACTTCGCCGATTACGAGGCGGACAAGAAGCGCCGCCTGGGCGTCGATTCCACCATCCCGCACCGGATCAAGTACAAGAAGTTCAGCCGCTGAACGAAACCCGGGGGCGGCGTTTCCGCCGCCCCGTCATCGACACGAAGAGAAACGGGCCCCGCGGGGCCCGTTTTCGTTTCCGGGATGGGCCGGGACCGCTCGATCGCCGCCTATTTGGCCACCTGGTAGAGCGAGGCACCGGCCGAGACCGGCGCGGTGACGGTGGAGAACACGCTCAGCACCTTCTGCACCTCGGTGAAGGGGGCGTTCGAGACGTAGACGAGGTCGCGGTTGCGCATCCGGAAGGCCTGGGAGACGAACAGGCTGTTGGGATCGCGCATGTTGATCCGGTAGACCACCGGCACGAAGTTCGAGGACAGGAGCGGGCTGCCCGGACGCAGGCGGCGCACCACCGAGGCCGGCTCGAACCGGAACACGAACACGCCGGCCGGATCGGCCTGGAAGTCGCGCAGCCCCCCGGACTTGGCGAGCGCCTGGGCCAGCGTGATGCCCTCGGCCGAGAACGGGATCTCGTAATTCGCCCCCGTGGCCCCGACCGCCAGGAAGGTCTGGGGGTCGCGCACCAGGGTCAGCGTGTCGCCCGGGCGCAGGAAGATGTTTTCGCGCGGGTTCGAGACGACCGCGGTGAGCGGCACCGTCGCCGTGGCCGAGCCGCGCGAGAGACGCACGAAGGTCTCGTTCACCGGCGCCGAGACGCCGCCCGCCGTGGCGATGACGTCGAGCAGCCGGTCGCCCTTCTCGGTCAGCGGCACGCGGCCGCCGCCGAGGCTGGAGGCCGGGCCACCGCGGGCCGCCGCCAGGCGGGCCCCGCCGCCCGTGGACGCCGCCTCGCCCAGAACCGTGACGCTGGTGCTGAGCGGCGAGTTCACCGTGATGAGCACCTGCGGCTGGATCGCCTTGCCGGCGAGATCCTGCTCGATCTGCGCCTGTACGTCGGCCGCGCGCTTGCCCGCGACCTTGATGCGGCCGGCATAGGGCACAGAGATCGTGCCGTCGCGGGCGACGATCTGCTCGGGGATGCTGGAGGATTTCGAGCCGGTGGACATGCCCCCGATCATGGGGCCGGAGAACAGGCCGCCGCTACCGGCCTCCCAGATCGTCACCGTGATCCCGTCGCCGACGCCGATCACCGGCTGCACCGAGGGGCGGCGGTCGCCGAAGGAGGCGAGCAGGCTGTCGAGGGGTCTGCCGCGCAGGGCCTCGACCACCGCGGCGTCGACGTCGACGATCTCGTAGCGGGCGAGCAGTCCCTGGTCGGTCGCCACGTCGGCACCCTCCACGACCGCGCTCGCCGTCGGACCGGCCGCGGGCAGGAAGCTGCTGCATCCTCCGATGAGGCAAGCAGCCGCCAGGACCGCTGGCATACCGACGCGCACCATGCACCACCCTCCGAAACCACCCGGGCCGTCCGCGACGGCCCTGCCGGTCTTCCCGCTCCATCGATGCCGGCGCGCCGGCATCCGTCCCGTTCGATCGTCCGCGCGCTCGCGGCCGTATTCGGCCACGCTTCGCCGCTTCTCCCTACCATCCCGGGATGCGGGGAGCGATGAGCGCGGCGCTCCGCATGCACAAGCGGCGCCGGTGTTGCACGGCGCCCACGCCCGAGAGCCCGAACATCCGGCAACTCGGCCGCGAATGCGTCGCGAGCGTGGCGGCGGGGGTCCCACTGTGGCACGGACGCAACGCAGCCTGGGGATGGCGTGTGAATCGCGGGAATAAGTCCCGGCCCGTCCACGTTCCTGCCCAGATCGTCGGCCTTATGGCGGTACTCGTCCGCCGGACGACCGCGACGGAACCCGCAGCAGCCTGCGACGATGGCACTGCGATTTTCCATGAGTGTTGCAGGCTCGCCATTGTCCACACCGGGTCTGGCGATACTGTCCGCGTCGTCAGCGGCTCGCGCGCGAGGTTGCGCGCCCCGAATGTCCGTCCGGGCAAGCTGGCAGCAGCGTGCTCGGGCCTTCGCCGTCTTAAGGGCTCCACCGGCAGGCCGCACGCGGTCGCCGGATCCCGCCCAGAGCCGAGGTGTGCCCGTGAGAGCTGATCCCGCGCGAAACGTCGAACCGAGCCGCCGAGACACCCATCACGGAGACACGCGCCATCAGGACGCCCGCCAGGAAGCCCGCACTGGCGGGCGTCAGGTCTTCCTGTTCCTCCAGGGCCCGATCACGCCGTTCTTCGCCCGGGTCGCCGATGCGCTGGAGGCGCGGGGTCACCGCTGCCTGCGGGTGAATCTCTGCTTTGGCGACTGGATGTTCTGGCGCCGGGCCAACGGCGTCAATTTCCGCGGCACCCGCGAGACCTGGCCGGCCTTCATCGCCGATCTGATCGACCGCGAGGGCGTGACCGACCTGATGCTGCTCGGCGAGCAGCGCTACTACCACAAGGTCGCGGTCGCCGCCGCCAAGGCCCGCGGCCTGAACGTCACGGTGACGGATTTCGGCTACTTGCGTCCGGACTGGATCACGCTGGAGCGCGACGGCATGTCGGGCGACAGCTGCTTCCCGAAGGATCCGGAGGCCGTGCTGGCGCTGGCCGCCCAGGCGCCCGAGCCCGACCTGGTGCCGCGCTACCGCGACAGCTTCTGGCTCCAGGCGGTGTGGGACATGGCCTACCACCTGATGAGCAACTGGCTCTGGTGGCTCTATCCCGGCTACAAGTCGCATCAGGTGCATCACAACGCCCTGATCTATCTCGGCACCGCCCTGCACATGGTGCGCGCCAAGCGCACCGGTCCGCGGGTCGACGCCTTGGTGCGCCGCCTGCGCGAGGCCGGCACGACCTATTACGTGCTGCCGCTGCAGATGGAGAACGACTTCCAGCTGCGCGCCTACTCGCCGTTCTTCGACCTGAAGACGCCGATCCACGCGGTGATCCGATCCTTCGCCGAGCACGCACCGGCCGGGTCGCGCCTGCTCGTGAAGATCCACCCCCTCGATCCGGGCATCCGCAACTGGGCGCGCATCGTGCGGCGCTCGGCGGAGAAGTGGGGCGTCACCGACCGAGTCGACTTCGCCGATGGCGGCGACCTCGGCAAGATGCTGGACGGCTGCCGCGGCGTCGTCACGGTCAACAGCACCGTCGGCCTGTGGTCGATGCGCGCCAACAAGCCGACCATGACGCTGGGTGCTGCGATCTACGACATCCAGGGCCTGACCTATCAGGGGGCGCTGGAGACGTTCTGGACGAAGGCCGAGCCGCCCCGGCGCGACCTCTGGGACGCCTTCATCAAGGCGATCGTTGCCAACATCCAGATCCGCGGCGTCTACTACAAGGGCGAGGGCATGGCGGCGGCGGTGGAGGCGACGGCTTCGCGCCTCGACCTCACGCAGGGCGCCTGGCTCGAGGTCCGCTCCCGGGCCCGCAGCGCCAATGATGCCGGCGACGAGATGCCGGGCATCGAGGCACTGCAGAACGCCTGAGCCCATCGAAGATCCACGAGATGGACGACAGAACGGGGCCGGCGACGGCCCCGTTTTCGTTTCCAGGGTCCGATCAACGGCCTGCGTCGACGAGACGCCGGCGCGCCGGACGTCTCCCCACGAGATTTACCCCCGCCGCAGCACGCGGCGCCAGACCACCGACCAGACCTGCTTGAGGACGGCCTCCGGGGTCAGGGCGCGGCGCGCCAGCTCCGGGTCGCCCTCGGCGAGGCGCTGCACCAGCACCTCGGGCGGGCAGGGCAGACCGGTGCGCGGATCGACGTAGCGCGGATAGAGGATCAGCGCGGCGGCCACCAGCTCGTCGAGCGTCAGGCGGCGGGTACGGCGGGGACAGCCCGGATCGTCGGTCAGGCCCCAACCGGCATAGAAGGGCAGGCCGTGGGTCGTCACGGCCTTGCCGCGCAGCAGTGCCTCGAAGCCGATGAGCGAGGTCACGACCTCGACCCGGTCCGCCGCCTCGATGGCGTCGATCGCCGAGACGTCGCGCAGGACCACGTCGGCATGGGCGGCGAGCTCGTCCGGCGGCACCCAGCCGGGACGAAGGCCCGCCTCGACGTCGGGATGCGGCTTGAAGGCGATCACCGCATCGGGGTTGCGCTCGCGGGCCAGCCGCAGGAGCGCGGCATTGCCCGAGACGGTCGCACCGCCGAGGCGGATCGAGGCATCGTTCTCGACCTGGCCGGCGACCAGCACCACCGGGCCCGGCCGCGGCATCTTCGGCATCGCGGCGCTGCCGACATTGTACTTGCTCACCCGCGCGGCGACCACCGCCTCGCGCAAAGCGGCCGCTCGCGCGAGGAGATCATCCGAGAACGTCCCGGTCTCGAGCAGGCGCTCGAGGTCGCTCGGCCCCGTGGCGTCGTAGTAGACGCCGGTGGCATCGAGGACGTGCGAGGCGCCCGGCCGCAGGGCGACTCCGAGGCCGATCGAGCGCAGGAAGCCGTCCTCCATCCGCAGGAGCGGCACGTCCGCGGTACGGCAGGCGGTCTCGAGGCCGGCCGGCATCCGGCTGGCCCAGGTCACGACGCGCCGGACCTCCGACAGCTCGGCCGGCGTCACGGGGGCGTCGCCGCGGCGGACGACCGGGCGATGGCCCGGCGCCGACAGGGTTCTGGTGATCCAGTCCCGCTTCCAGGCCGAGAAGCCGACGCAGAGGGTCGGCACCGCATTCTCGCGCCAGCGCGACGCGACGAGGTCGAGGGTCGCGACGGCGTCCTCGAACCGGGCCGGCGCCCCGGTATAGGGGTCGAAATAACGCGAGCAGACGAGGTAGGCGGCGGCGAAGACCTCGTCCGGCCGGCGCCGGCGGGTGCGCCGGGGCAGGTGCAGCCGGTCGTCGGTGAAGCCCCAGCCGGCATAGAAGGGCAGGCCGAAGCAAGTCACCGGCGTGCCGGCGAGCGCCGCCTCGAAGCCGGCATGGGCCGAGACGACGTAGACGCGGTCGCCCCCCTCGGCCACCGACCAGGCGGTGACGGGGTCGCCCACCAGGCGCGCGCCGGCCGCTTCCGCCGCCGCCGCATCGATATGGCCGCGCCGGCCCACGGGAGCGCCGGGATCCATCACCACCAGGCGCTCGGCCTCCGGCGCGTCGGCGGCGGCCGCCGCCAGCATCGCCGTGAAGGCGCTGGCACCGGCGAGGCCGAAGCCGACCGTCGGGTCGCCGGCCGCCTGGTCGACGATCACCACGCGCCGGGGAGCCCCCGGCATCCGCGCCGGCAGGTCGCGGCGGCGCGGGTCGTTGTCGAGGCTGAGCCGTGCCTCGCGCAGGCGCGCGATGCCGGCCCGGGCGCGGGCCATGAGCTCGTCCGATTCCCAGCCGCCTTCCTCGAGCATCACTTCGAGCTCGCTCGGCGCCGTGGCATCGTAATGGATGCCGAGCCCGTCGATGATGTAGCTCATGGACCGGTCGGGCCGGGGGTCGCCGAGTCGCAGGAAGCCCTCGTCCCACCGGTCGCTCAGGCGCACCCGCCGCGAGGTCGGCTCGCTGCCCAGGCGGCGCGAGCGCCGCGGACCGGGCCCCTCCGACTCCGACGGCATCCGGGGCCACAACCGCTTCAGCTTGCCGCGATCCATCCGCCTCTCACTCACTGCGGACCGTGCCCGCCCAGCCCTGCCCGCCCAGGCGATGCAACCCGGAGCAGGCGCCGTTCCACATCGCTCCGGCCCCGTCAAGCACGCGCCCTGCGTGCGAGAGACCGGGCCTCGATGGGTGGGGCCCTGTCCTGCACTGGTTTTCGTTAAAGTCGATCTGATTTTCCGGTCACGCAGCTCACGGATTTTTTCGCGCTCGACGAGGGCCGCCGTGCTACAGGCGCGGGCCGTGCCGCCGCGTGATCGATCCCCGGAGACCCGTCCTTGCCCGTCATCCTGATCACCGGCGCCTCGAGCGGCATCGGCGCGGCGCTGGCGCAGCATTACGCCGCCCCCGGCACCACCCTGGTGCTGAACGCACGGGGCGCGGAGCGCCTGGAGGCGGTGGCCGATCTCTGCCGCCGCAAGGGCGCCGCGGTCGAGACCCGGCCCCTCGACGTGCGCGACCGGGAGGGGGTGCGGGCCTGGATCGGCGATGTGGCCGGGCGCCTCGGCCTCGATCTCGTCATCGCCAATGCGGGGGTCAATGGCGGCCATCCGGAGGGCGGGCTGGAGACTGAGGAGACCGCCTTCCTGGTCCTCGACGTCAACCTGATGGGCGCCCTCAACGTGGCGCTGCCGGCGGTCGCCCTCATGGCCGCGCGGGGCCAGGGCCAGATCGCCCTGATCTCCTCGCTCGCGGCCTACGCGCCGCTGCCCGACGCGCCCGCCTATAGCGGCACCAAGGCGGCGCTCCTCGCCCACGGCTTGGCGCTGCGCGAGAAGCTGGCGCCGCAGGGCGTGCGGATGAACGTGGTCTGCCCCGGCTACGTGAAGACAGCCATGGGCGCCGATTACGAGGGCTGGCGCCCGCTCGAGATGAGCGCCGAGGCGGCGGCCAGGCGCATCGCCAGGGGGTTGGCCCGCGACGAGGCGGTGGTCGCCTTCCCGGGCCTGCTCGCCGCGGCGGCGCGGGGCGCCGCCTTGATCCCGGAATCCTGGCGCCGCCTCGGCATGCGCGGCTTCAGCTTCCGGATGAGCGAGCGCCAGCAGCGCTGACCCTGACGGTTATGGAGACGTGAAGTCCGGTGCGGATCGCCCTGTTCACCCTCGAAGCCCTGCCCAATGCCCGGGCGGTGCGCCGCTTCGTCGCCGACAACGCCGCGCGGATCGCCTTCGTCGGCCTGTCCGACCCCGAGCGACCGAGCACCGGCGGGCTCACCGGCCAGGTGCGGCGCCACCTGATGCGCTCCGGGCCCGGCTTCCTGCCTTACCTGGCGGTGAATTTCGGCCTGCCCGACCTCGTCCGGGGGCTCGCTCCCGCAACGCAGGCGCTGTCGGGCAGCCGCGACGTGCCGGAGGCGACGCCGCTGCGCACCCTGTGCCGGCGCCTCGGCCTGCCGCACGCCACCATCACCGACGTGAACGGACCGGCGACGACCGGGCTCTTGCGGGAGCACGGGGCCGACCTGATCCTGTCGTTCCATTTCGACCAGATCTTCGACGCCGCGACCCTGGCGGCGGCCCCGAAGGGCGGGCTCAACGTCCATCCCTCGCTGCTGCCGCGCCACCGCGGCCCGGTGCCGACGCTGCACGCGTTGCTGGAGGACAGGCCGGATTTCGGCGTCACGGTGCACCGGCTGGCCCCGGCGATCGATGCCGGCGGGATCCTGGCGCAGGCGCCGGTGACTTTGCCCGAGGGCGTCACCGCCTCGCGGGCGGCGATCCTGCTGCACGAGGCCGGGCGGCCGCTGCTGGAGGGCGTGCTGGCCGAGGCCGAGCGGGCGGGTGCATTGCCGGAAGGGCGGAGCGTCCCGGTCCTGCCCTATTGCGGCTTCCCGACGCCGGCGCAGCTGCGCGACTTGAAGCGGCGGGGGAGGAGACTCGTCGATGCGGGGGATTTGAGAGAGGCCTTGAGCCTGTCGCTCAAGCCGTAGGAATTTTCTCGGGACTTACGTCCCAGCATTCGTCCCGCCCATGACTTCATCCGGTGGAAGAGAGAAGACCGCAGCCTTCATCACCCCGGGTTCTGCTACGCATCCCCGGGGCGACATGACGGCCCTCTCACGCCCGCCGCGACATCAGCCGCTCGACCAGCGACCCGCCCTGATTCAGCTCGTCGAGCTCGTCCGCCAGCACCGTCACGGTCTCGCGGATCTGCTCGGGGCTATGCTCCGAGGTGATGAAGAAGCGGAGGCGCGACGAGCGCTCCGGCACCGCCGGATGGATGATCGGCTGCACGTTGATGCCGCGCTTGAACAGCCGGTCGGACAGGGTCACCGCCTTCAGCGAATCGCCGAGGATCACCGGCACCACGGCGAGGCCGAGGCTGGTGCCGGTATCGAGGCCGCGCTCGCGGGCGGTGGCGAGGAAGAGCGCGCCGTTGCGGCGCAGTCGCGCCACCCGCTCGGGCTCCCGTCGCATCAGCGCCAGCGAGGCGGTGGCGGCAGCGGCGAGCGGCGGCGACAGGCCGACCGAGTAGACGAAGCCGCCGGCGGTGCACTTCAGAAGCTCGATCAGAGCGCCGGCCCCCGCGACGTAGCCGCCGCAGGAGGACAGCGTCTTCGAGAGCGTGCCCATCCAGATGTCGACGCTGCCGGGAGGCACGTCGCAATGCTCGTGCAGGCCGTGGCCATCCTTCCCCAGCACGCCGAGACCGTGGGCGTCGTCGACCATCAGCCAGGCGCCGTAGCGCTCCTTGAGGGCGACGAATCCGGCGAGGTCGGGGGCGTCCCCGTCCATGCTGTAGAGGCCCTCGATCACGATCAGCGCCCGGCGATGCTCGTGGCGCGTGGCGTGCAGCAGCGATTCCAGCGCCTGGAGGTCGTTATGGGCGAAGCTGCGGCGCTGGGCGCCCGACAGCTGCGCGCCGGTGACCACCGAATTGTGGATCAGGGCGTCGTGGTAGATCACGTCGCCAGGCTCCAGCAGGGCCGCGATGGTCGCCACGTTGGTGGCGTGCCCGCTCACCATCACCACGCAGGCCTCGGTGCCGTAATGCGCGGCGATCGCCTTCTCGAGGACGAGATGGCCCGGGCGCTCGCCGGCGACGATCCGGCTCGCCGAGGCCGAGGTGCCGTACTCGGCGAGCGCGCTTTGCGCCGCCGCGTTCACCTCCGGATGGCCGTTGAGACCGAGGTAGTCGTAGGACGAGAAATTGGTGAAGGTCCGCCCCTCGATCCGCGTCGTCGCGCCGGCCTTGGCGTCGTGGACGCGGAAGAACGGGTTGCCGAGGCCGATCAGGTCGGCTGCCGAGCGCTGGAGCTTCAGCTCCTTGTAGGCCGGCAGGCTGTCGAAGCTCTGGGCCTGGGCCAGAGCCGGCTTGGGCGCCGGCCGGACCGGGGCGGGGCGGGAGGGAGCCTTGCCGAGGCGGGCGGCGACGAAGCCCGCCAGGGCCTCGCGCCCGCCCGCGCCGTGGGAGGATCCGCTGCTCATTGGGTGATGACCTTGATGTCCTGGCTGTTCTTCTCGACCAGCGCCTGGAGGGATTGCAGCGCCTCGGCATCGGCCGACTCGACCCCGCCGTGGCGCTGCGACAGGCTGACCACCGCCGCCGCGCTCTCGTCGACCGGGGCCGCCACCGACTGGATCAGGGTGTCGGCGAGTTCGGTCACGGTCTGGCCGCTCGACACACCGGAGGGCGGCGCGTCGAGGCCGAAGCGCTCCTGCAGACTCGCGCCGAGCTCGACGCCCATCAGCGAGTCGAGGCCGATCTCCGAGAGCTGGCGCACGCGGCTGATGTCGTCCTTCGGCAGGCGCAGGATGCGGGCGATGTCCTCCACGATGGCATCCGCCACGGTCTTGCGGACGTCGTCGAGGTCGTGGGCGCGGAGCAAGCCGGCGATGCTGATCGCGACCTGGCCGCCGGCCTCCGCCTGCTGCTCCGAGCCGAGGCTGGCGTAGCTGGGCGAGCGCAGGGTGGCGAGGCGCTCGCGGGCCTTGCCCCAGTGCATCGCCGCGATGGCGATCACCGCGTCGTCGGGCGCCGTGCCCTGCACGCCCAGCGCCTCGGCCATCAGGTCGAGGGACTTGCGGGCATCGACCGGGGTCACCCCGACGCGGCCGGCGAGGGTCTCCATCACCGCCTTGTTGCGGGCGAGCACCCCGACATCGCCGATGGCGCCCCAGGCCACCGCCAGGGCCGGCAGGCCGAGGCGGCGGCGCTGGCGGGCCAGACCCTCCATGAAGCCGTTGGCGGCGACGTAGGAGCCCTGGCCCGGATTGCCGATGAAGGTCGTGGCCGAGGAGAACAGCACGAAGTAGTCGAGCGCCCGGTCGCGGGTCAGCGCGTCGAGATGGCCGGCGCCGATCACCTTGGGGGCGATCACCGCCTCCAGCGCCGCCGGATCGAGGTTCGCAATCAGGCCGTCCTGCAGCACCATCGCGCCGTGGATGATGCCGGCAAGCTTCACGCCCTTGGCTTCCACCCGCTCCAGCAGGCGCTGGACCGAGGCGCGGTCGGTGATGTCGCAGGATTCCACCTGGACGGCGACGCCGCGGGCCTTGAGCTCGGCGATGGTCGAGAGCGCCGGTTCGCCGGTCGGCGCCTTGCGGCCGACGAGGGCGATGTGGCGCGCACCACGCTCGGCGAGCCAGCGCGCCGCCTCGATGCCGAAGCCTCCTAAGCCCCCGGTGACGAGGTGGACGCGGTCGGGCGCCACCACGAAGGGCTTCGTCGTCTCGGCCAGGATCGTGCCGGCCTTCGGCGGCGCGATCACGATCTTCCCGATGTGACCCGATTGTTGCATCAGCCGGAACGCGTCCGACACCTCTTCCGCGGCGAAGGGCTGATAGGGCAGCGCCTTCAGGCTGCCGTCGGTGAACAGAGCCATCACCTCGCGGAACAGCCGCTTGCCCTCGTCGGGCTGGAACTGGAGCAGCTGGTCGAGGTCGACGCCGAAATAGGACAGGTTCCGACGGAATGGCCGCAGGCCGATATGGGTGTTGGCGACGTAGTCGCGCTTGCCCAGTTCGACGAAGCGCCCGAAGGGCTTCAACGCATTGAGGCTGCGCTCCATCGCCTCGCCGAACAGGCTGTTGAGCACCACGTCGACACCGTCGCCGGTGATGCGGCGGATGTCGTCGACGAAGGCGAGCGAGCGGGAATCGAGCACATGCTCGGCGCCGAGCGCCTTGACGAGCGCACGCTTCTCGTTCGAGCCCGCGGTGGCGATGACCCGGGCGCCGCGCATCCGGGCGATCTGGAGTGCCGCGAGGCCGACGCCGCCGGCGCCGCCATGGACCAGCACCCACTCGCCGGCCTTGAGGCGGGCGAGCGTCACGAGGCCGTAGAAGGCGGTGAGGAAGGCCACCGGCGTGGTGGCGGCGGCCTCGGAGGACAGCCCCTGGGGTGCTGCCGCCACGACCATCTCGGGCACCACGATGTGGGTCGAGAAGCCCGACTGGGCGAAGGCCACCACCCGGTCGCCGGGCTTGAAGGCGGTCACGCCCGCACCCACCGCGGCGACGCGGCCGGCGCATTCGAGGCCGAGCCGCGGGCCGGCAAAGCCGTCCTCGAGGATTTCCTCGGGCAGCATCGACAGGGCCCAGAGCACGTCGCGGAAGTTGAGGCCGGTGGCCTCGACCGCGATCTCGATCTGGCCGGGACCGGGCGCGACGCGCTCGGCCGGGCCCCAATGCATCTCGTTGAGGCCGCCCGTGGTGCTGCGTTCGAGCCGCGCGGCCGGGGCCGCCGGACCGGAGCGCCGGGCGGAGCGCGCGCCTTGCGAGAAGCGCACCACGCGGGTGGCGTCGTCGTCGACCACGATCTCGGTCTCGGGCGTGCCGGACAGGATCAGGTCGCGCAGGCGCTCGGCGGCGCGCTTCGAGGAGATCGCCGTCGACAGGTCGATGCGGCGCACGTCGAGGGAGGCCACTTCGTTGGCAAGCGTCCGGGTGAAGGCCCAGATGCCGGCCTCGACGCCGCAGGCGAGCCCGCCGCGGTCGCGGGTGGCGCCGGGGCAGACGACCCAGAGCCGGGTCGGACGTGTGCCGAGATGCTCGACGCAGCGCTTGAGCCCGAGGCAACGCTCGCGCAGCCGCTCGGCCGGCTCGCCGCCGCGGTTGAAGGCACCGGCGAGATAGACCACCGTGTCGGGCGTCTCGCGCTCCAGCTCGCGCAAGGAGGCCTCGGAATCGAGGATGATCGAGACGTGGACCCCGCTCGCCACGAGCAGCGTGGCGAGCGACGACGCGGTCTCGGCCGCGAACTCGTCCTCCGAGCCGATGACGAAGGCGAAGGTCTGGCCGGCCGCCGCCTTCGGCCGCGGCGGGGCTTCCGCCAGCAGCAGGAGATCGTTGCCGTTGCGGGTGACGGCGCGGTCCGCCGCGACCTTGACGAGGCCGACGGCGCTCAAGGAGCGCTGCCAGCCCGCCACGTCGTCGAGGCGGCCGACCGGCACGTCGCCGTGGGACTCGAACCAGCCGGCATCGAGGCCGAACACCATGTCGCGGAACAGCGAGGCGCCGGGCTCGACCGCCGCGAACAGGCCGCCGGCCGCGAGGCTCGACGCCAGGGGACTGAGGAGGTCGCGGGAGGCGCGGTGGAGCACGTCGCTCGCCAGTACCGCGTCGAAGGCGGCGTGGCCGAGGGCCGCCGGATCCTCGACGATCGTGACGCCGGCGGGCAGGGCGAGGCGGGCGCGCTCGGCGAGACGCCGGTCGGCCTCGAACACCGTCAGGCGCGCCTCGTTGAGGCCGGCGAAGGTCGCGACCTGGGCCGAGAGCGGGCCGAACCCGACCTGGAGCAGGCGGAGCGCCCGGTCGCGGGGCAGCGACGCGACGCTGTCGTCAAGGAGCCGCATCACCGTGTCGGCCGAGGCCCGGACGGTGGCGCCGCGCAACGAGAAGGCGTCGAGCGCCGCCTGCGGCAGGGACGGCGCGTCGGCGAGGGAGCCGGCCAGCACCCGCGAGACCACGGCGCCGAGATCGGCGCAGAGCAGGAGTTCCGCCGACAGCTCCGGATGATCCGCCGCGATCCAGCGCATGATCTCGTCGGGCTCGGGCAGCGTCACGTCGGCGCGTAGGCGCCAGCGCCCGTCGCCCGCGGCATCGGCGAGACCGCTGACCTCCAGCGCCAGGAGCTGGTTGACGAGCCAGGGGCGAAGCGCCGCCGGCAGCCGGCGCGAGGCCGCGACGTCGACGACGCTGCCGACCGCGAGGCCGCGGGCGAGCCGGTCGGCGAGCGAGGTCGCCCAGCCTTCGAGCAGCATGTGACCGGCGCCGAGTGCCGCCTCGCCGGTGGCGGTGACCGAACCGGCCTGGCGACGGACCAGGGCCGCGACGGCCGGCTGCGGCTCCAGCGCGATCGCCGTCGGCTCGGTGGCGAGTTCGGTGAACTGGCGGATCGCGAAGGCGTCGAGGTCGTTGCCGCCCTTCATCCGCAGGGCCTGGAACCGGCCCTCGCGCAGTGTGGCGATCACCTCGCCGGCCTCGTCCACCAGGGTGAAGTCGGCCAGGATGCTGCGCTCGTTGCAGCGCCGGGTGCGGATCACCGCCCGGGCGATCGCCGCGCCGGGACGCACGAGCCGTATCTCGCCGAAGCGGATCGGCACGTAGGCCCGGCTCGCCGCCTCGCCGAGAAGGTCGGCGAAGAGCAGGATCAGGCCGTGGAAGCAGGAATCCAGGCGCGCCGGCACCACGCCGTAGCGGGCATGGGCCTCGGCGGGCACGAGATCGGAGACGATGGTGGCATCGTCGAGCCGGGCCGAGCGGGCGACCTGGCGGAAGGACGGGCCGAAGCCGAGGCCGGAGGCCTTGGCGCGGGCATAGAGCGCCTCGCCGTCGACCGTGGTCTCGGAGGGCAGGGCGGCCATGTCGCGGCCGGTCAGGCGCGGCGGCAGCGGCGTCTCGCCCTCGACCAGCTTGGCGACGGCGTGGAGCTGCCAGGGCGCCTGGCTCAGGCGCGGCCGGGACAGGATCTGCACCAGGTTGGCGCCGGGCGAGAAGCGGCACAGCACCTCGCGCACCGCCTCCTCGGCGAAGACCATCGGCTGCTGGATCTCGAGATCCGCCAGCGTCACGCTCTCCGAGCGCACGATCTCGCGGCCGACCGCCAAAGCCATCTCGGCGAAGCCCGCACCGGGCAGGATCGCCTGGCCGTCGATGCGGTGGTCGTCGAGTTCCGGCACCGTCGCGACGTCGAGATGGGCGAGCCATTCCAGCCCGTCCGGCCCCTGGCGGGCGCCGATCAGCGGATGGTAGGGCCGGGCGCTCGCCGGGTTCACCGCCTCGGTGGTCTCAGGCAGGCGGAAGACCTTGCGCTGCCAGGGGTAGTGCGGCAGCGCCACGCTGCCCGCCGGATCGGCGCCGAAGGCGACCGCCTCGTCGATCGCGGCACCGGCGGCGAGCGCCGCCGCCAGCGCGCGGCGGAACGGGTCGGCCTCCAGGGTCTTCTTCGGCAACACGCCGACGGTGGCGCCGTCGAGGCCGAGCGGCTCGAGGCAGTCGCCGATATGCGGCAGCAGGGTCGGGCGCGGGCCGACCTCGACGAAAATCCGGGCACCGGCTTGCGCCGCGGCCTGGACCGCCGCGCTGAACCGCACCGGCTCGCGGATGTTGCGCCACCAGTAGCCGGCGTCGAAGGCGGTGCCGTCGAGCACGTCGCCGGTCACCGTCGAGGCGAGCGGCACGGTGCCGGCGGAGGGCTTGAGCCCGGCGAGGTCGCGCCGCAGCGGCGCCTCGATCGGGTCCATCAGCCGGCCGTGGAAGGCGTAGTCGAGGTCGAGCTTTCGGCCGCGGCGGCGCTTGCGCGCCAGCGCCTTCATGGCGGCGTCGATCGCCGCCACGGGACCCGCCACCGTCACGGCCTTCGGGCTGTTATAGGCGGCGATATCCAGTTCGGGGTAATCGGCGAGGAAGGTCTGCACCTCCTCGACGGGGGCGAGCAGCACCGCCATGGTGCCGAGCCCGCGGGTCGCCTCCTGGTGCTTCGAGCGGTAGAAGATGACCTTCACCGCCTGTTCGAGCGTCAGGATGCCGGCGGCCTCCGCCGCGCCGATCTCGCCGACCGAGTGGCCGACGATCGCGGTCGGCGTCAGGCCGACGGCCTTGAGCGCCGCGGTGGAGGCGGCCTCGATCGCGAAGATCAGCGGCTGCGACACGCTGGTCAGCGCGAGGCGCTTCTCCAGGTCGTCGGCGAAGAGCGCGTCCTTCAGCGACCAGCCGGCGAGCGGCTTGAACAGCGCATCGGCCTCGTCGAAGCGGGCGCGGAAGACCGGGTTGAGGGCATAGGCGTCCCGGCCCATCCCGGCCCACTGGCTGCCGTTGCCCGAATACACGAAGGCGACGCCGCCGGCACGCTCGACCGCATTGGCGACGACCGCCGCGGGACTCTCCTCACCCTCGGCGATGGCCCGCAGGGCCTCGGTCACGGCTTCCGCATCGAGGTCGCGCAGCGGGATCGCGGCGCGGACCGGCAGGCGCTCGCGGCGATGCGCCGCCGCCGCCGCGACGCGGGCGATCTCGGCCGCATCCGCGCCGTCGAGGCGGGTCGCGTAATCCTGGGCGAGGTCGGCGAGCGCCGCCTTGGTCTGGGCCGAGACCAGCAGCACCTCCGGTGCCGGCTGCGCCGAGGCCGCGGCGACCGCGACCGGCGCCGGGTCGGTCAGGATGACGTGGGCGTTTGTGCCGCCGAAGCCGAACGAGTTGACGCCGGCAAAGCGCGCCTGGCCGGTACGGGGCAGGGGCAGCAGCGTACGGTTGACCGCGAGGTTCAGCTCGTCGAACGGGATCGCCGGGTTGAGCTCGGCGCTGTGCAGCGAGGGCGGCAGCAGGTCGTGCTCCAGCGCCAGGCTGGCCTTGAGCAGGCCGGCGAGGCCGGAGACCGGCTCGGTATGGCCGATATTGGTCTTGATCGAGCCGATCGGCAGGGGCGTCGCGCGGCCGCGGCCGAGCTTGCCGCCGATGGCGCCGGCCTCGATCGGGTCGCCGACGGGAGTGCCGGTGCCGTGCGCCTCCATGAAGGTGATCGCGTCGAGGGCGACCCCGGCCTCGCGGTAGATCTCCTCCAGCAGGGCTCCTTGTGCGTAGCCCGACGGCAGGGAAATGCCGGTGGTGCGCCCGTCCGAATTGACCTTCGAGGCGGCGATCACGCCGCGCACCGTCGACCCGTTGCGGGCGGCGGCGGCGGCTGATTGCAGCACCAGGACGACGCCGCCTTCGGCGCGCACGTAGCCGTCGGCGCTGGCCGAGAAGGCCTGGCACAGGCCGGTGCGCGACAGCATCGAGGCGTTGGAGAACGACACGAAGTTGAACGGGCTGACCAGCAGGTTGACGCCCGCCACCACCGCCGTGTCGATCCGCCCCGAGGCGATCGCCGCGACCGCGGCGTCCAGCGCGACGAGGGACGACGAGCAGGCGGTGTCGAGGGTGAAGCTCGGCCCCTTCAGGTCGAAGATGTAGGAGATGCGGTTCGACAGGATCGACAGCGTGTTGCCGGTCGCCGCGTAGGCGTCGCCCGAGGCGGTGTCGAGCACGCGCAGGTTGCCGTAATCGAGCGAGGACGCGCCCACGAACACGCCGATCGGGCTGCCGGCCACCGCCGACGGCCGCAGGCCCGCGCTCTCCAGGGCTTCCCAGGTCAGTTCCAGCAGCAGGCGCTGCTGCGGGTCCATCTGCTCGGCCTCGCGAGGGGAGATGCCGAACACGGACGGGTCGAACGACCACGGATCGTCGATGACGCCCGCAGCCCAGGTGTAGCTCTTGCCGCGCTCCTGCGCCCGGGGGTGGCCCATGCGCTCCAGGGACCACCGGTCCTCCGGGATGCGCGAGACGGCGCACCGTCCCTCGATGAGCATCTGCCAGAGGCTGTCGACGCCGGAGGCGCCCGGAAGCCGGCAGGCCCGACCGATGATCGCGATGTCAGGACGCTGTGTCACGTTCGATTCGCTACACGCTCATTTACGGAGGACCGGACGCGGCGGCGCCGCACCCGGGCATTCAACCCAACCCATAGTATGAGGGCCGCGCCGCGCCAACCCCGGAACGGCGCGGGCCATCCCGAAGAAGCAAGACTTGGTCCAAGTGTGACATCCCTTCATCAGTCAAAGTCCTGCCGCACGACCAGGCACAAAGCCCTTACACGCGACACAACACTGTCATTGAGAAGATTTGCCAGACCCCGCACACCATCCGATCGAGCTTGACGCGACCCGGGCCGGACCGGGGCGCGCCAGATGCGTTAGACCCGATGAATCGGGTCGCATTGGGGCAGACCGGCGCGGGCACCGCCCGCGCTCGAGCACGGCCCGATCGCGTCGCAATCGGGCCGTGCTCCAGGTCTTTGATTTTTCCGCATTTTCCGCGACGAACCGGTCTCCGCGCCGTCGGACAATGCTCCAGCGGTTGCGGTCAGAATGCCTTGAAGGTGATGATGGTGCGGGTATCCTGGATATCCGCGATGGTCTGCACATGCTCGGCCACGAAATGCCCGATATCCACCCCGTCATCGACGTGGAACTTGGCCAGGACGTCGTAATGACCAGCGGTGGAATAGATCTCGGAAGCGATCTCGCGATCGGCCAGAGCGCTAGCCACGGTATAGGTCTTGCCCAGGCGGCACTTGATCTCGACGAAGAAGGTCTGCATCGGCGGGCTCCCGGCGATCGGTGGAACGGGTATCGGAAAAACTCTCGACGGCGTAGCACGCCGTCTGATGACCGCGACGGAAACGCTGCGCCATCCCGGGCTCAACTCGCAGGTCAGGGCCGGCCGACGCTGGCATAGGTGAAGCCGTGCCGGCGGGCATCCTCGGGCCGATAGACGTTGCGCAGGTCGACCAGCACCGGCTCGGCCATTGCGCCGTGCAAGCGCTTGAGATCGAGGGCCCGGAACGCGTCCCATTCGGTCACGATCACGAGAGCGTGCGCCCCGGCCGCGCAGGCGTAAGGATCGGCGGCGTACTCGACCTCGGCCAGCAGCGGGCGGGACTGCTCCACGCCCTCCGGGTCGTAGGCCACGATCCTGGCGCCGGCATCCTGCAGGCCGGTGATGATCGACAGGGACGGCGCCTCGCGCATGTCGTCGGTGTTCGGCTTGAAGGTGAGGCCGAGCACCGCGATCCGCTTTCCCCGCACCGATCCGCCGCAAGCCGCCACGACCTTGCGGGCCATGGCGCGCTTGCGGCTGTCGTTGACCGCCACCACCGTCTCGACGAGCCGCACCGGGCTGCCTGCATCCTGCGCGGTCTTGACCAGTGCCAGCGTGTCCTTCGGGAAGCACGAGCCGCCGTAGCCGGGACCGGCATGCAGGAACTTGCGGCCGATGCGGTTGTCGAGCCCGATGCCGCGGGCGACCTCCTGCACGTCGGCGCCGACCTGCTCGCAGAGATCCGCGATCTCGTTGATGAAGGTGATCTTGGTGGCGAGGAAGGCGTTGGCCGCGTACTTGGTCAGCTCGGCGGTGCGCCGGCTCGTCACCAGGATCGGCGCATGGTTGAGGTAGAGCGGGCGGTAGAGCTCGCTCACCACCGCCGCGGCGTTCGGGTCGTCGGCGCCGATGACGATACGGTCGGGGCGCTTGAAATCGGAGATCGCCGCGCCCTCGCGCAGGAATTCCGGGTTCGAGGCGACCGCGATGGCGATGTCCGGCCGGGCCTCGCGGACGATGCGCTCGACCTCGTCGCCGGTGCCGACCGGCACGGTGGACTTGGTGACGACGACGGTCGGCCCGGTCACGGCGGCCGCGATGTCGCGGGCGGCCTGGTAGACGTAAGTCAGGTCGGCGAAGCCGTCGCCGCGGCGCGACGGTGTGCCGACGGCGATGAACACCGCGTCGGCCCCGGCGACCGCCTGGGCGAGGTTCGTGGTGAAGGTCAGGCGCTCCTGCCGCACGTTCTCGGCGACGAGCGCGTCGAGGCCGGGCTCGTAGATCGGGATGCGGCCGTCCTTGAGGGCGGTAATCTTCTCCGGCGCGGTGTCGACGCACACGACCGTATGGCCGAAATCCGCGAAGCACGCCCCCGAGACCAGGCCGACATAGCCCGCTCCCACCATCGCAACGCGCATCTCACGTCCTCCCGGCAGCCGCGCGGCCCGGCGCCCGCGGGCACCGCTGTAGCGTTGCAGTGCAAAACGAGCAACGGCCGGGCGGTCACCAGAGCCGGAACAGCGCCTTCGCCCGGGCGAGGTTGGGGTTATAATAGGGGTCGTTGCGCAGTTCGGGCCCCCAGCGCTCGGTCATGGTGGCGACCTCGGCCTCGAAGCGGGCGCGCTTCTCGGGCGTGTCCTCCTTGCCGCGGCTCTTCGATTCGTGGTGCGTCAGGGCGGCGTGCGGCGTCCAGATCACGCGGTAGCCGGCCTTGCGCACCCGCAGGCACAGATCGATGTCGTTGAAGGCCACGGCGAGGCGCTCGGCATCGAAGCGGCCGACCGCCTCGAACACCTCCCGCCGCATCATCAGGCAGGCGCCGGTCACCGCCGAGACCTCCTGGGCGATCACCATGCGGCCGAAATAGCCCGGATCGTCGGGCCCGATATCCGGGTGGCTGTGGCCGGCCACGCCACCCACGCCCAGGACCACGCCGCCATGCTGGAGGGTCCCGTCCGGATAGGACAGCTTGGCGCCGACCGCGCCGACCCCGGCCTCGACCGCGATCGAGGCCATCTCGGTCATCCAGCCCGGTTCGCGCACCTCGATGTCGTTGTTGAGGAACAGGAGCAGCGGCCCGCTCGCAACTGCGGCGCCGTCGTTCGACAGCCCCGAGAAGTTGAACGGGCCGGGGCGCGCCAGGACCCGCACCCGCCCGTCGGTCGCGGCCTTCCGGAGCAGCGCCGTGGCCGAGGGCTCGGTGCTGCCGTTGTCGACCACCACGACCTCGATGTCGGGATAATCGGTCTTCGTCAGCAACCCGTCGAGGACCACGCGCAGCAACTCGGCCCGGTCCTTCGTCGGGATCACCACCGAGACGCGGGGGGCCGGATCGGGGAGCGCCCGCACCAGCCGGTTGAAGCCGAGCGGGCCGCGCTCGACCCGGTGCGGCCAGCCGCGCCGCGCCACCAGCTCCTCCAGCGCCCGCAGCCGCGCCGCCTCGGCCCGGGCGAGGAACGCATCCGAGAAGGTGCCGGAACCGATCGCGGTGCGCCAATGATAGAGGATCACCGGCAGGTGGCGCACCCGGGCAGGATCGAGCCGGTCGCTCAGGCGCAGGAGCAGGTCGTGGTCCTGGCTGCCCTCGAAGCCGGGGCGCAAGGCCCCCACCGCCTCGACCAGGCTGCGGCGCACCACCGTCAGGTGGTTGAGGTAGTTCTGGCCGTAGAGGAGCTCGGGGTTCCAGTCGCCCTTGAAGTGGGGCTCGAAGCGCCGCCCCTCGGCGTCGATCTTGTCCTCGTCGCTGTAGATCAGGTCGAGGTCCGGCTCGCGCCGGATCGCCTTCGCCACTTCGTAGAGGGCGTGGGCCGGCAGCACGTCGTCGTGGTCCATGAAGGCGACGTAGGCGCCCCGCGCCAGCCCCAGCGCCGTGTTGGTGGCGGCCGCGATGTGGCCGTTCTCGGGCCGGCGCTCGACCCGGATGCGGGGATCCTCGGCCGCCGCCCGGGCGAGCAGGCGCGGCACCGCCGGATCGGTCGAGGCGTCGTCGGCGATGCACAATTCCCAATGCGGGTAGAGCTGCGCGCGGACCGAGCGCAGAGCCTCCTCCAGCACCTTGGGCCCCGGATTGTAGACCGGCATCACCACCGAGATCAGCGGCACGTCGCGCCACTGCGCCACTTCGGCGGCGATCCGGACGCGGTCGGCCTCGCTCAACGTGTCGAAGTGGCGGACCCAGGTGTCGTAACCCGTGAGTCCCGGCGGCACGAGGGCGCGGGCGAGGCGGTGCTGCGAGCGCACCCTCTTGCCGACCGCGCGCCAGAACAGCGCCTGACCGGTGAGGACGGGCCGGCGCAGGGCCGCCCGGCCGACCAGCGCGAGGCGGCTCCTCACCGTGACGGTGAACTCGGCGATGCTCAAAGCCGCCTCGCCGAGCATCGGCGTCAGCGTCAGGGCGGTGGTGCCGGCGGGCAGCCGCCCGAGCCAGGTGAAACGCCCGTGGCCGAAGGCGCGCTCGGACAGGCTGGTGGCTTCCGGCCCCTCCGGCCCGTCGACGACGGCCGTCAGTTCGACCCGGCTGAAGGCGCCATGGTTCTCGTCCTTGAAGGCGATCGACACCCAGCGCCCGCCGATCCCGAGATCCGCCACGTCGAGGCTCAAGCCCTCGGCGCCGAACTCGAGCTTGAGGCGGGAAAAGTCCCGCGCGACCATGCGCCCGCGCCCGAGACGGAGAGCGGCGCGCAAGGGATGAGGGGGCACGGAAGGGGAAGGGGTCTGGGCTGTCACCTGTCCTCGCGCCTCTGGCCGCCACCCGGGCGGCAGCGCCATCATCACCAATGAAATCAATTGGTTAGATCGATCCGTATGGCGGCCCGTGTAGCAGGGGGGCGGCGTGGCTGGCAAGAGTCCATCCCCGCGCCTGCCGGGAGCACGGGATCGCCGGATGTCCGACCGGGCGACCGGATCGCGTGTCGGGCCGGACTCGCGCGCCTCCTGTCGAGACCGCGCCTCTCCCGCTGCCTCGACACAGGCCTCGTTCCCTACCGCCGGACCGTCGTGCTACACGCTGGGTTCTCACACGAGGATATCCGCGGTGGAGATGACGGAACCTCGTCTGGCCTCCCGGGGCGAATCAGATCGAAATTTGGCGAAGCTCGGCTATCGGTTCGGCACGACATTCAGTGGTTTTTCCCGACATCTGAAATTTTTGGAGGCGAAGAATGAAAATTGCATTTTTGGGAATTGTCAGCTCGCCGCCGTATCACATTACATAAGTATTGTTTGCGAAAATTGCGAATCGATCCATGCTAGCGACAACGTAAGAAATGGAGACTTTCTAGGAGCAGGAGAAATTTATAAACATCTGCAATCATCCGATATCATTGCTTGTCAGCATCTGGATGAGACGCATGGGCTGTTGTCGACACACCAACTAAGATCAAATTTTCCGCAGAAACCAATCATTACCGCACCTTATATATTCATCTCCGGCATAACCATCATTGGTTACGCGCCGATGTCTCCCAAATTTTCATATGGAGAAATTTACGGGCACGAAGAAATTGCAAAAATTCTCGATCGAACCGAGAGCGCAGCGGCCGTCATCGCAGAAATCGAGAACGGAAACGATCTTGGAAGCGTCGGTCGATTTCACGACTGTATCGACCAGCTGATAGTGAAAGAAAAATCCCTCGACGTGACCATCTCCGGCCTGATGCGCGAGTCGTATCAGGCTGAATTTCTTATGATAACGCACAATCACCCAACAAACTTTATGTTTGTAAATATAATAGAGCAGATTTTAAAAATCATCGGCACTCCGCACGATGATCGCCGTCTCCAATCTTTGGTAAAAATCGATAATCAGCTGATATATACGGGAGCACCCTACATTCCTCAAGACATCCATCGCCTCGGTATCTAATTCGGGTTTCATACAGACTGGAAAGAGAAGATTTCCCACCTCGTCGACATGATGATTCGCTCCCGTCACGGAGACGATGTTGCACCTTCCATCTTCGGAGGGATCCGTCTCCCGGATGCCGTCTCCGTCTAGACGCGCATTGAGGCGGCATCGACGGGTTGCGCCTGAGGCCTGCGGGGAACGCCATTCGATGACGCTCACCCTTCGAGACAAGGGCAGATGATCGGCCGGATGCGGCCCTGCCGGCGCCACGTCCCCTCGTGGCGCCACAGGCGGCCGGCGCACCGGAGCACCGAGTCGATCGACGCGAGATCGGTGACCATGAGGTCGAAATCGGGGTCGAGGGAGCCCTCGGCGACCTGGGGCGACCAGCACCCGGCCGCGCCGACGGCGCGGCGCCAGCTCGTCACCAGCCTGGCCTTGGCGGCGGAGGGCAGGGTGGCGGAGAGGATCACGGTGGTGCCGCCGCCGGCGGCGTGGACGGTGACGAGTTCGGCGCTCACATAGGCGTCGTAGGCATGGGCCTCGTCGACGATCAGCACCTTGCCGGCGAGGTCGGCGAGGCGGACCGTGCCGTAGCGGTTCGGCAGCACGGCCGGCACCACCTGGTCGATGGTGCCGATTCCGAGATTCGGCGAGCGGCGCTCTCCGGCGAGCCAGGCCTTGGCGACGGCGCCCGACTCCGACTCCTGGCCCCGGATTCGGACTCCGCAAACCCCTCGGCGGCGGCGCGGAAGCGCGGGTGCAGGTCGGCGCGGACGTGGGCCAGGGCGAGGGACGGGCGCGCCTTCGGCGTAGAGGCCCCCGGCGAGGGGCATGATCCGGTCGACCTTGGCGTTGGCGGTCGCGGTGGTGGGCAGGGCCAGGTAGAGGCCGTCGGCCCGGCCGGCGGCGAGGAGGCGATGGGCGAGCATCAGGGCCGCCCCGGTCTGGCCGCGCCCGGTCACGTCCTCGATCAGGGTCAGGAGCGGCCCGTCCGGCAAGAACACGCTCTCGAACACGCTCTCGGCCCAGGTCTGGATCGCAGTCGGTGCGTAGGGCAGGCGCGTCAGTGCCGCAAAGGTGCGGCGCGGGCCGGGACGCGCCGGGACCAGGCCGGCCGCGCGCAAAGCCGCCTCGGCCCGGCTGCAGACCTCGTCCCAATAGGCGGGGAGGTGGGCCTCCGGCGCGGCGCAGGGAAACCAGGCCGGGTTGGAGCCGATCCAATCGGCGAGCGGCCAGCTCGCCCTTTGGGCGGCCGGGTTCCGGGTGTGGGACGTTCCGGCGCCGGCAACAGCGCCTCCACGGCCACCCAGTAGGCGAGAGCGGCCTCGGCGGAAGCCGGCGGGTAAGTGGGGGCGCCAGTCCTCCGGCTGCCAGATCTCCGGGATCGTCACCGGGCGGCCGTGATGCCCGAGGATCGGCTGCAGCAGGCAGCAGGCCCGCCGCCGGATGGCCGGGATCGATGAGGCGCGGTGACGGCGGCGGCCGGTGCGTGGGGAAGAACGCCGGCACCTTGGCCTGGAACGCGACCGAGACCTTGCCGATGTCGCGCAAGGCTTGCAGGTGCAGCCACCAGGCGTCGAAGGCCGGAACCTCGAGCCCGAGCCCCGCCGCCAGGGCCCGGGCCGCCCGGGGCCGCGCCCGCAACAGCGCCCGGCGGGCGACGGCCATGTCGGGGCCGTGGGCCCGGGCCGGGTGAACGGCATGCGAGAGCCGGCAATGGAAAACTGCGTTGCCGCAGGAACCCGCTTGTCACCCGCCGCAACTGCCTCTATACGCCCTCTCACACCGGAGCCGCCAAACGCGGCGCCGAGGGCGCGTAGCTCAGCGGGAGAGCACTACGTTGACATCGTAGGGGTCACAGGTTCGATCCCTGTCGCGCCCACCATTGCCACTCCGGAATGTCAGGGTTTTCCCTCGGAGCGGCGCCGGACCGAATGGTCCGGAGTGTCTATATAATGCCAGATGGCGCCTCGGTTTCGAAGGTTGCCGGAACAGGTCCCGAGGCGATTGCGTCATGCGTCGCCAAGCCGGTTGATGGGCGCGTAGCTCAGCGGGAGAGCACTACGTTGACATCGTAGGGGTCACAGGTTCGATCCCTGTCGCGCCCACCATCATCCCCCTTCTCCTTCGCCAGATTCGGATGCCCCCCATGACCGATCAGGATGTGGGCGTCGCCTTCGCCACCCTGGCCACCGCGCTCGCGGTCGCGCTGCACAAGCAGGGCGTCGCCGACGGCGAAAAGCTGCTGGCCGAGACCGTCGGCACCCTCGAAGCCGTGCTGCAGGACGATGATCCGGACACGGCACGGGCGATCCTTTCGGCTTGCGCCCGCTCGCTGCGCGCGGCCGTGGGCTGACGGCCCGCGGTCACGCCGAGCACTCACCCGCTCCCGCCCGTCCATCCGCCTCGTCGGCGGGGCTCCCGCGCCCTGCATCCGCGCCGAGGCCGACGTGAGACTTACGTCGGCCGGCATGGATGCGGGACGCTGCCGGAGCGATCGTCGAACGCCTCGCTCTCACACGGACCGGGCCGGCTGCCGACAAGGCATGCGGCGAGGCCGCGCATCGCACCGCTCCACGCCGGTCAACAAGACTCGGGGCGAGCCAAGGACGGCACTGTCCTCCGGCCCGGAACCTCAAGGACCGCTCACTCCCGGCGACCGCTCATCCAAGGAATATATTCATATCCAGCGAGCGTCCGTCGACCATGTCGAACCGCCGACCCCGGACGGCACGGCGATCCTCGTGGCCGCGTCCGACGACGGAGGGAACCACGACCCCGGCGTAAGGCACAATCGTCCGGTCCGCGCTGCGGCGCCCATCACATGACGGGCAGCCACCATTGCAAGACCCGCCCGTGACGGCCGCACGCAAGAAAAAACCCGCCAAGTCATCGACTTGACGGGCAAAACGGTTGGCTGGGGGACGTGGATTCGAACCACGACTAACGGAGTCAGAGTCCGCTGTTCTACCGTTAAACTATCCCCCATCGAGGTATTGAGCGCCGTGGACCAGAGGAGAGCTCCGTCTGTCCAGGGTGGCGCGTCACCGCCTCGGGTGCGGTGCTGATAGGCTGGTTCGCCGAACCGGTCAAGGCCTTCTTGCAGGGCGATCGCGAAAGGGTGGAGGACGCAGGGTCGGATGCCAGCCGTGGGGGATCAGACCATGCCGGGGCGATTGCCGGAAAGGTTTCGGCGCGCCGGCGCCCGGCCGTGCCGGTCTCCTTGTCAGGACGGGAAGGCTGATGTGGGGCGGAGGCGGTGCAACAGGCCGGCCGTGCGGCACGTGACTCGCGGTGCAACCGGCGACGGCAGGGAGAAGACCGGTCGGACGAAACCACACCTCGCCCGCGATACACAGGTTTTCCTTGAAGATCGCATGGTTGCACTTGATGGCGGCGCGCTTTGTCCGATATGCCTGGACGACTCGGAACGAACCGGGTTGCTCAGATCGGGATGGAACCTCGTGTCGGACGTCAACCTGGAGCAGCAGTCTGAGTTCGTCGGCCTCGCGGCCGACATCGTCTCGTCCTATGTCGCGAACAACAATCTTCAGGCAGCGGAATTGCCGGCACTGATCGCGTCGGTGCACGCCTCGCTGGCGGCGCTCGGCCAGCCGGCAGCGCCGGCGGTCGAGGAGATAAGGGCGACCCCGGCGCAAATCCGCAAGTCGGTCACGCCCGACCACCTGATCAGTTTCCTGGACGGCAAGTCCTACCGCTCGCTCAAGCGCCATCTCACGTCGCAGGGCCTGACGCCGGCGGATTACCGGCAGAAATTCGGCCTGCCGCACGATTACCCGATGGTCGCGGCGAGCTACGCCGCCCAGCGCTCGGCCCTGGCCAAGAGCCTCGGCCTCGGGCAGCGCCGGCGGGACGCCGCAGTGCCTCAGGAAGCGGCCGAGGCGCCGCCCCCCGCCTTGCCCGAGGCCCCGGAGGAGAAGCCCGCCCCGCGCCGCCGCGCGCGCAAAGCTGCGGCCGAGTAGGATGGAACTGGTCAATCCCTGGCGGCATGCGCGCGGACGCCGCCGGCCGTCGCGCGAGCAGGTGCTGCTGCTCCTGACCGGAGCGGCGATCGCGGCGCTCGGCATCGCGCTGGCCGGCGGCGACTGGCTGGGGCCATGGCTCGGATGAAGCCCGACCTGTGCGCGGCGGGCCTCGCGCTCGTCCTCGCGGCCGTCCCTGCCGCGGCGGTTCCGGCGGCCGCCCCCGCGGACAAGCCGGTCTCCGCGGCGGCGGCGATCCGGGCCTGTACCGGCAAGGATCTGCCGGAATACCGGAAGGGCGCGTGCCTGGAGGAGGCCGTCACGACGCTGCGCGGGCGGCTCGGGACCCTGGTGGAGCGCAAGCTCGCCACGATCGCGGCGGTCGCCACACGGGCGCCGAGCCCCGGCAGCCTCGCCGGCCGCGAGGATGCGGAGAACTGGCGCAAGGCCTTTCTCGCCGCGCAAGGCGCCTGGGAGGAGTATGCCCGGCGCCACTGCGACAGTCTCTACGATTTCGACTATCATGGCGGCTCGGCGGCGGGACAGCTCGCCTCGTCGTGCAAGATCCGGCTCCTCGCGGCACGGATCGACGAGTTGCGGGAATGATACCGTGAGTCAGCGAAGGAAGCGCCGGGAGGGCCGATGAGCGCGCCGCTCACGTTCGAGGACGACGTCGAGGCGCGCCTGGGTGCCCTTGAGTTGATCGTCGCCGCCCTCCTGCGCGAGCGGGCGGAGCGGGACCCGCACGCGCGGGATGCCGTGCTGGCGGCGCTGCGGCGCGAAGCCCAGGTCCCGGCCCCGCCGACTCCGAAGACGGAGGCCGCCCTGGCCAAGGCCCTGGCGCTCGCAGAGATCATCCTGGCGCCCTGACGGGTGCAACGAAGTGCTTCGCAGAAAGGCCGATCCCGGCCCGGATGCGGCGGCCGGGGATCTTCCCCCGGATGCTGGCCGGGCCCATGCGCCCGGCCTCCTCATGACGCGGAGAGGCCGCGTCCCGCGTCAGTAGCCGTAACCGTACGAGACGCAGGTCCCGTAGACGTCGTCGAAATAGGCATAGGGACCGCAGCCGCCGTAAGTGCCGCCATAGCCGCCGTAGCCGCCATCATATCCGACGCTGGACAGGCCGTAGCCGAGCCCGAGGCCGAGGCCGACCCCGGCGAGGCCGTATCCGAGGCCGCGCCCGTAGCCCCCGCGATAACCGTAGCCGCCATAGCCACCCCGATAGGCGCCGAAGCCGGCGCTACGGTACCCGCCATAGCCGCCCCGGTACCCGCCGACACCGACGCCGCGATAGCCTCCGCCGAGGCCCGCCCCCCGGAAGCCGCCGCCGAAACCGCCGCCTCGGAACCCGGCCCCGCCGAGGCCGCCGCCATGGAAGCCACCACCGTGGAAGCCGCCCCCACCGAAACCGCCGCCCCGGAAGCCGCCGCCCCCGAAGCCGCGGGCATCGGCCCCGGCCGTGGACAGGGCGAGGGCACCGGCAGCGAGCGCGGATGCGAGAACGAGATGCCTCATGGCACCATCTCCTGATTGCGAAGGAAGAGTTTCCTCAGGGTCGAACAACGCCGGCGAACAGGGGCGGTTCGGAGCCGGTGGAGCCTGCGCGCATCGCTCGCGGCTTCGTGACATGGCCGTTTCGACCTGAACGGCACGCAGGCGCGACGGGGACGGCCCGCCGGTACGGCCACCTCGGGCATCTTCCGACGAAGCGGACACCGGTTCGGCGTAGACAATGTTGCAAGATTAACGGCCTGGAGCAGCGCTCGATTGCAGTGCGATCGAGCGCTGCTCCCGTCACGTCGCCGGCGGCCGTCCCGGACGGGACCGGCCGCGACGATCCCCTCACGCGCGATGCGTCACCCGCGGCGCGGCCAGGACCGGCCAGGGATAGGCCGCCTCGTAAGCGCGAGAGGCCGAGAGCACCCGGGCATCGGCGCCCATCGGGCCGACGATCTGCAAGCCGACCGGCAGCCCGGTCTCCGTCGGCCCGCAAGGCACGGTCGCGGCCGGCTGGCCGGTGAGGTTGAAGGGGTAGGAGAACGGCGTCCAGTTCAGCCAGTCGTCGCCGAAGCGTCCGTCGGGCGGCGTCAGGTTGCCGGCCGTGAAGGCGGGGGTGGCGAGCGACGGCGTCAGGAGCAGGTCGTAGCTCCGGTGGAACCGCGCCATGGCGGTGAACAGCGCGCCGCGGGCGTTGAGGGCGGCGACGAAGTCGGGCGCCGCGATCTCGCGCCCGCGCTCGGCCGCAGCCCTCAGGGCCGGCTCGACGAGGCCGCGTTTCTCCTCCGGGATCGCCCGCAGCACGCACCAGGCGCCGACGAGCCAGATCCCGTTCAGGGTCTCGACCGGATCGGAGAAGCCCGGATCGGCCTCTTCCACGATCGCGCCGAGGTCGGCGAAGCGCTTGGCCGCCGCCTCGGTCAGACGGGCCACCTCGGGATCGACGGTGGCGGCAAAGCCGAGTCGGGGGCTCCAGGCGACGCGCAGGCCGCGCACCCCGTCCTCCAGGCCGGCGAGATAGTCCGGCGGCTCGGCAAGCGACGCCGCCATGTCGCGGGAATCGGGCCGGGCGATCGCCTGCATCATCAGGGCGGAATCGCGCACGCCCCGGGTCATCGGGCCGAGATGCGCCACCGGCCCGAAGGGCGAGGGTGGGAAGGCCGGCACCCGGCCGAAGCTGGGCTTGAGCCCGTAGATGCCGCAGAAGGCGGCCGGGATGCGGATCGAGCCCGCCCCGTCGGTGCCGATATGGAGGAGGCCGAGATTGAGCGCCGCCGCGGCCGCGGCCCCGGCCGAGGAGCCGCCGGTGGTGGTCCGCGTATCCCAGGGGTTGCGGGTCGAGCCGGTATGGGTCGAGTCGCCGAGGCCCTTCCAGCCGAATTCCGGCATCGTGGTCTTGGCGAGCGGGATGGCACCAGCCTCCAGCAGCCGGTCGACGATCGGGGCGTTCTCGGCGGCGGGCGTGTCGGTGGTGGTGAGCGAGCCGCGGCGCATCGGGTGACCGGCCCAGGCGATGTTGTCCTTCACCGTGAAGGTGATGCCGTCGAGGGGGCCGAGCGGCTCACCACGCGCCCAGCGCGCCTCGGAGGCGGCGGCCGCTTCCATCGCGCGATCGCGGTCGACCAGCACGAAGGCGTCGAGGTCCGGGCCGAACCGGTCGATGCGCGCGAGCGCATCGGCCACCGCCTCGCGGGGCGAGAGGGTGCGGTCGCGGTAGGCGGCCGATGTCGCGGTGCCGTCGAGGTCGCGGATCTCGGTCATGCTCTCTCCCTCATCGACTCATACGGTTTCCGGATTGATCGCTTCGCGATGTGGAAACCGGCTTCGCTCAGGCGCCGCGCGGGCTGGTGATACGGCGTCCGGAAGGAATCTTCCGGACGCCGTATCACCCGGCCGGATAGGTGCGCCCCTTCCAGGTGGCGACCCCGGCCCGGGCCGGGCGCAGGAGCGCGTTCCATTGCAAGGCCAGCGCCAACGCCACGGTGAAGGGATGGAGCGGGATCGTCCAGGGGTCTTCGCGGGTGGCGAGCGTGATCGCCGCCCGCGTGAACAGGGAGAGGGCGAGGGCTGCCCCGGCGACGGGCAGGCTGCCGGCACCGAGGAGCGCGGCGACGACGAGGACCAGGGGCAGGACGTGACCGCCCCCTAACAGCAGCGTCCAGACCGGCAGGGCGCGGGGCGTCGCCAGGCCCTCATGGGCGTTCTTCGAGAAGCCGGCCCAGCATTGGCGGAAATCCGTGTACATCCGGCAGGTCGCGAGGTCGGCGGCCGCCACGAGGTCGGTGGCGAGGCCGGCTTGGCGGAAGATCCGGGGCAGGCGCACGCCGTCATGCAGGCTCGCTCGGATCGCCCCATGGCCGCCGACCCGGCGATAGGCGTCCGCCTCCACCAGCACCAGCTGGCCGCAGGCGGCACCGAGGGCGGGATCGCGCAGCGTGCGCATCAGCGGGATCGGCAGGTAGCCGAGCAGCAGGAAGTTGATCATCGGCACGGTCAGGCGCTCGCCGAGGGAGCCGGTGACCTGCCGGGGCACGCCGCTGACCAGAGCCGCGCCGGCCGCCGCGGCCGCCCTCGCCAGGGACGCGGCGCCGTGGGGGCTGAGCCGCACGTCGGCATCGATGAACAGCAGGTGGCGCCCGGTCGCGGCTTGCCCGAGGACGTGGCAGGCGTGGTTCTTGCCGGTCCAGCCCGAGGGGAGGGGCGGCACCTGGACCAAGCGCAGGCGGGGGTCGCGGGCAGCGACCTCCTCGACGATCGTTGCCGTCCCGTCGGTCGAATGATCGTCGGCGACGATGACCTCGATCGGCACGCCGGTGCTGGCCAAGGCCGCCGCCAGGGTCGGGCCGATATTGCCGGCCTCGTTGCGGGCCGGGATCAGGATAGACACCGGGCCGCCGGGCGCGGGCATCCCGGGCTTCCCGCCGGACTTCCGACCGGGCGTCTTGCGCAGGGCCAGCAGGTTGGCGAGCGCGAGCATGGCCGGCAGCAGCGCCAGGGCCAGCGCGAGGAGCGTCAGCACGGTCACGGCGCCCGGCCCGCGCGGTGACCGGCGACGAAGCGGCGCCCGGTGAGCGCCGCCGTCAGCCGGTGCCACAAGTCGTAGACGCCGCCGACCCCGCGCTGCCCGTCGAGCAGGGAGGTGAAGCGGGCGGGATCGCGGCTGCGCACGTCGGCACCGAGACGGTCGAGGGTCGCGGTCAGGTCGGCCTCCAGGCGGGCGAGGCGGTCCGGGCGGGGCAGGGCGAGGAGGTCGCGGGCCGCGATCCCCGGCCCGAAGGCGGCGCAGGCCTCCGCCCCGCGCTCCTCCCAGAAGGCGTAATCGAGGGCGAGCGGCACGAACAGGGCGTCGGGCGCCAATTCGGCCAGCCGCGCGACGCCGGGGCGCAGGCCGAGGGGCCGCTCGCGCACGTCGCTGAAGCGGCCTTGCGCGGTGATCCACATCACCCGGCCCGGCCGGGCGAGGATGTTTCGCGAGGCGGCCATGAACGACGCGGCACCGCGGGGCGACTCGAGGTCGACCCCGAAGGCGCCCATGCGGGAGAAGATGCGGTAGCGGGCGAGCATCGCGGCGTCGAACGGCGCGTAGCTCTCGGCTGCGGGGAAGAAGCGCTGCGCGAGCAGGATGATGACGGCGGCGTCCCACCAGGCCGGGTGGTTGCAGTAGACCACCACCGGGCCGGCCTGCGGCGCGGCCGGGGGCTGGCCCCACTGCGCCAGCCGGAGCGCGTTGAGGTGGCGCCTCACGTAGCGGGCGAAATACACGCCCATGAAGCGCCAGATGGCTGGGGAGCGGGCCGCGACCGGGTCCGACGGCAGGACCCGTTTCCCGCTCACGAGGCGGCCTTCAGGGCCTCGCCGCCGCCGCGGGCGTCCTGGTCGAGGGCATCGGCGGCGATCCAGCCCGACATCATCACCATCGGCATGCCGGGCCCCGGATGGGCGGCGCCGCCGGCGAGGTAGAGGCCCTGCACCTCCCGCGAGCGGTTGCCGGGCTTGAACGCCCCCATGATCCGGCCGTGGGAGGCCAGCCCATAGATCGCGCCGTTGAGCACCTTGTAGCGCGAATGGATGTCCGCCGGGGTCAGGTGGCGCTCGACGACGATGCGGTCCTCGATGTCCGGCATGCCGGCGGTGCGCTTCAGCTTGTCGAGGATCTTCTGCCGGTAGGCCGGCAGCATCTGCGACCAGTCGTGGTGCGGGCGCAAGTAAGGCGTGTGGACCAGCACGTAGAGCGCCTCGCCGCCCTCGGGCGCCACAGAGTGGTCGGTGATGCTGGGCGCAGCGAGATAGGCGGTCGGGTCCGGGGCCGGCTCGCCCTTGCGGTAGATCGCGTCGAACTCCTCCTCGGGGTCGCGCGAGAACACGAAATCGTGGTGGGCGAGGTGGTCGTAGCGCTTGTTCAGGCCGAGATAGAGCACCACGCCCGAGCAGGCCGGCTCGAAGCTGCGCTTCTCGTAAGCGCGCCCGACCTCGCCGCCGACCAGCTCGCGGTAGGTCCGCACCGCGTCCATGTTGGAGATGACACGATCGTAGGGCACCACGCTCCCGCCGACCCGCACGCCCTTCACCGCGCCGTTCTCGATGGCGACGCCCTCGACCTCGCTGTGGGCCTTGAGGGTGGCGCCGAGATCGCCGGCGAGCTTCATCAGCCCCTCGGCCACCGCCCGCGTGCCGCCCATCGGGTACCAGACCCCGTCCGCGGTCTGCATATGGGCGATGGCGCAGAGCACCGCCGGCGCGCCGTAGGGCGAGGAGCCGACATATTGCACGAAGTGGTCGAGCATCTGGGCGAGGCGGGCATCCCGCACCTTGCCCCGGATGGTGCCGGCGACCGAGGCGTGCATGCGTAAGGACAGCACGTCGCGCAGGGTGCCGGGATTGAGGTTGGCGCGGATGTCGATCGTGTCGAACAGGTCCTGCACCGGCTTCCAGAAAAAGAACTTTTCGGAAACGCCGTGCAGGTGCTCGGAGAGCGCCAGGAAGCGCTTGTAACCCTCGCCGGCCTTCTGGCCCGGGGCGAAGCGGTCCATCTCGGCCGCCATCGCCGAGACGTTCTCCATCAGGTCGATGCGGCTGCCGTCGTCGAAGAAGCAGCGCCATTGCGGATCGAGCCGGCGCAGGTCCATGTAGTCGTGCACCGAGCGGCCGGATTCGGCGAAAATCCGCTCCAGCACGCGGGGCACCGTCAGGATGGTCGGCCCCATGTCGAAGCGGAAGCCGCCTTCGTGCAGCACCGCGGCCTTGCCGCCGATCCACGCATTCTTGTCGTAGAGGGTGACGTCGTGCCCCCGCGCGGCGGCCACGCAGGCCGCCGCCAGACCGCCCAACCCGCCGCCGACCACCGCGACCGAGGACCCCGCCATCACGCCCCTCCCGAGCGGGCGAAGCGCCCGTTTCGGACAAGCTAGGCCCGTGCCGGGATCGGTCAACGCGTCGGACCCGGTCCATGTTGCCGCGCCGCAGGCATGCCGTCGGGGTCAGGAACCCGGTCCCATCTCCTGGGATTTGATTCCGCAGAGCACGACGTCGCCGCCACGACGGAGACATCCCGGAGACAGCCCCATGAAAACGACGACCCTCGCCCGCATCGGCCTCCTGAGCGTCGGCCTCCTCGGCCTCGCCGGCCCGGCTTTCGCTCAGGAGGCCCTCGACATCACCGTGAGCCCGCGCGCGGCACCGGTCGACCCGCTGGTGACCGGCAGCGTCCGGCCGCTCATGCCGAACCCGAACGTCACGCCGAGCAACCCGATGGGCGTCGTCGGCTGGGACGGACCGCCCGGCGGCACCACCAGCGTGATCGGCGACGACGAACCGCTGGCCCCCGGCTCGCCGGCCGCGACCCCGGACGCGCCCTTCGCCCGGCCCTGAAAGCCGCGACGTTTTCGCCCCGGTCCGGTTGACTTTTCAGGCCCCCGCCGGGTAAGTCACGCGCCTCCGCACGGGCGGTGCTCCGCATCGCCCGGCGTCGGCGTTCGTCTTTTCGGGCGGATGCCGCGAGCCCGTTTCCCCATCCGCGCCCGGGCGTTCCGGCGCACCGACGTGAGACCAGACCGATGAAGATCCGCAACTCGCTGAAGTCGCTCCGCGGCCGGCACCGTGACAACCAGCTCGTGCGCCGCAAGGGCCGGGTCTACGTCATCAACAAGACCCAGAAGCGCTACAAGGCCCGCCAGGGCTAAAGGGCGTGGGGTTTGCCGGCGCCAAGCCGCGGCAAGCCATCGCGTTGACGGGATCGCGCCGGCGCCGGACAGTGCCGGCATGCGCCGTCTCTCCCTTCCGATCTGCATGATGGCCGGCCTCCTCGGAGCGCCGGCTTTCGTCGTTCTGGCGACCGTGCCGGTGGCCGCGGCCCCGAAGGATGCGCCGAAAGAAGCGCCGCGCCCGCCCGTCACCCTCGACGACCTCTACGCGCGGCTCAAGGCGGCCAAGGACGATGCCGAGGCCCGCGGCGTCGCCCAGCTGATCGAGCGCCGCCTCGACCGCTCCGGCAGCGACACCGTCGACCTCCTGGCGAGCCGCGCCGCGGAGGCGATGCAGGCCAAGGACTATCCCCTCGCCGTCGAGCTCCTCGACCGGGTGACCGTGCTGGAGCCTGCTTGGGCCGAGGGCTGGAGCCGGCGCGCCACCGCCTTCTACCTGCTCGAGGACCAGGCGAGCGCGCTCGCCGACCTGCACAAGACCCTGACCCTGGAGCCGCGCCACTTCGAGGCCTGGGCGGCCCTCGCCCATATCTACATGGCGAGCGACGACAAGGCCCGCGCGCTCGCCGCCTTCCGCCGCGCCGAGGCGATCTATCCCCGCATGGGCAAGGTCCACGAGGCGATCGAGCGCCTCGCCCCCGACGTCGACGGCCGCGACCTGTGACCGGCCGGCCTCCGCGCCGGCTTCGACAACGGATTTCCCGCGTGCTGACCCTGATCGCCGGCCTCACGGCCGGATTCGTGCTGGCGCTCGTCGCCGTGGGCCTGCTGGCGACCTGGATCATCACCCTGGTGGTCGAGGCGCGCTATCCCCCGGCGGGCCGGCGCGTGGCGGTGGAGAGCGGGCACCTCGCGGTGATCGAGGCCGGCCCGGGCGAGGGCGCCCCGAGCCGCGGCACCGTCGTGCTCCTGCACGGGGCCTCGGCCAACGCCATGGACCCGATGCAGGCGATCGGCCGTCGGCTCGCCGGCGACGGGTTCCGGGTACTCTCCTTCGACCGGCCCGGCTTCGGCTACAGCGACCGCATCACCCCGGACGCCGCCTCGCCGGCGGTGCAGGCCCGGTTGATCGGCGAGGCGCTGGCGGCGATGAAGGTCGGCCCCGCCCTGATCGTCGGCCATTCCTGGTCCGGCGCGCTCGCCACCGCGCTTGCCCTCGATCACCCGGAGCGGGTCGCCGGCCTGGCACTGCTGGCGCCGGTGAGCCATCCCTGGCCGGGCGGCTCGGTTGGGGGATATGCCGGCTGGTACCGCTCGCTCCCCGGGCGGATGCTCCTCACGCTCGCCACCTACACGGTCGCGGCGCCGCTGGGCTTCACGTATCTCGACCGCTTCGCCGAGGTGGTGTTTCGCCCGCAAGGGCTGCCGAAGGGCTATCTCGACGGCGCGCGGGTGCCGCTGATCCTGCGCCCCTCGACCTTCGGGGCGAATCTTCGCGATCTCGACGGGCTCTACGCCTTCCTGGAGCGGCAGAGCCCGCGCTATCCGGAGATCACCGCCCCGACCGTCATCATCGCGGGCGATATCGACCCGGTGGTGAAGACCGACGTGCATGCGCGGGCGCTCGCCCGCGAGGTGCCCGGTGCGAAGCTCGTGGTGCTGCCGGGCGTGGGCCACATGCTCCAATACATCGCCGCCGATACGGTGGTGGCGGAGATCGAGGCCTTGGCGGCGCGGGAGAGAGTGGAGAACTAATCATCCAGTGGCAGACGCGGCACATCGCGAAAGGCATCGCAGATCCGCTGGATCGCCCGGAAGTCGCTGCGCCCGTCCTCCTCGACCGGAACCGTGAAGGGCGGCCCCTTGCTGGGGCGGCACCACCATTCCGCAGTGTTGAGCCGCCCCTTGCCGGGAAGAGGCTCGCAGCCGTTCCTCCGAAGTTTGGCTTCCCATTCGGAGCGTTCGAGCCAAGGCGAGCGGATCATGCTTGAGCATAATGCGCCACATATTCCCAACTCAAGGGCATCTCGGCACGTTTTTCGATGATTCCACGTTCCTCGAGCGCTTCCCGCAAATCGACGAGCGGCTCCGCAAGAATATCTTCGCCGAATTTGGCTGACAGGATGACCTCAAGCGCAGGCTTGATGTCGGCCAGCAGCGCATCGATGGTCTTATGAGACAAGACGAACTCCGGAACGTCCTCGCTCCAGGCCCGCAACCCCCCGTCAGGCCGCCGCTCGAAGCAGACGACCACCTTGAAGAACCGTCGGCTGGGATCGTTGGGCGCTATTCGGTTCATGAACATGCCTTCACGCTAGCGCCCTCATTCTCCCGCATCCAGTGAATAATTCACAAGTCAAGCCATAACGGATTTTCATTAAGCAGAACATCGGGTTAAGGTCCGCGGCCTAGCGCCGCGGATTCAGGGTCGGCCTTGCAGCCGGCTCACGCCTTGGCGGCATGCTCCGGCGTCACGGTCGCGATCCGCACGAGGTTCGTCGCCCCCGGCGTGCCGAAGGGCAGGCCCGCCACCACGATAACCCGGTCGCCGATCCCTGCGAAATTCTCCCGCACCGCGAACTTGCAGGCGCGGAACGACATGTCGTCGATGTCGCTGGCGTCGTTGGTGACGATCGGGTGGGTGCCCCAGGCCAGCGCGAGGCGCCGCGCCGTCTCGCGCTTCGGGGTAAGCGCGATCACCGTGGCGTCGGGGCGGGCGCGGGCGAGCCTGAGCGCCGTCGAGCCGGAGGCGGTCCAGGCCATCACGGCCTTGAGCCCGAGCGTGTCGGCGATCTGGTGGGCCGCCGCCGCGATGGCGTCGGAGGCGGTCGATTCCGGCTGGTTGCGCTGGGCCGCGATGATCGACCAGTAGATCCCGTCCTGCTCGACCTGCTCGGCGATGCGGTTCATGGTCGAGACCGCCTCGACCGGGAAATCCCCCGACGCGCTCTCGGCCGAGAGCATCACGGCGTCCGCCCCCTCGTAGACCGCGGTCGCCACGTCCGAGACCTCGGCCCGGGTCGGCACCGGGGCGGAGATCATCGATTCGAGCATTTGCGTCGCCACCACCACCGGCTTGCCGAGGCGGCGCGCGCCGCGGGTGATGCGCTTCTGCACGCCCGGCACCTGCTCCAGCGGCATCTCGACCCCGAGATCGCCGCGGGCGACCATCAGCCCGTCGGCCACCGCCATGATCGCGTCGAGGGCGGCCACGGCTTGCGGCTTCTCGATCTTGGCCATCACCAGGGCCTTCCCTTGCGCCACCGCCTTGACCTCGACCACGTCCTCCGGGCGCTGCACGAACGACACCGCGATCCAGTCGGCCCCGGCGGCGAGGCCGGCCTCCAGGTCGAGGCGGTCCTTCTCGGTCATCGCAGCCACAGGGATCGTGGTGTCGGGGAGCGACACGCCCTTGCGGTTCGAGATTTTTCCGCCGGTCACCACCCGGGTCACCGCCCGGCCGGGCGAGACCTCGGTGACGACGAGGCGCAGCTTGCCGTCATCGACGATCACCGCGTGGCCGGGCTCCAGGGCCGAGAGGATTTCGGGGTGGGGCAGGTGGACCCGGGTCGCGTCGCCAGGCGTCGGATCGTCGTCGAGGACGAAGCTCTGGCCGTTCTCGATCACCGCCGCGTCGGCGGCGAAGCGGCCGACCCGGAGCTTCGGGCCCTGGAGATCGACCAGCACGGCGATCGGCCGCTTCAGCTTCTGCTCGATGCCCCGGATCGTCGCCACCCGCTCGCTCAGCCGCTCGCGGGGCAGGTGGCTCATGTTGATGCGGAACACGTCGGCACCGGCGGCGAACAGCGCCTCGATCACCGCCGGATCCTCGGAGGCCGGGCCAAGGGTCGCGACGATCTTGGTGCGGCGGGCGCGCTTCATGGGGGTGTCGTCCGGGGGTCAAGCGATGGGGGAGGATGGACCGTACGGAAAGCCGGTTGGCGGGCCGGGGTCAATTGGCGTTTTGGGGCCAAGCGCCAATCGCGAGTGACGGGATAGGATGGCCCGAGTACCCTTGTGGTCTCTTGTCCAACCCGATTTTTGTAGATACAAAAACCATGACGATCGTGTTCGACGAGCCGAAGCGTCAGGCGAACCTCGCGAAGCATGGCTATGACTTCGCCGATTTCGAGCGCTGTTTCGACCGTGAGAGCGCGATGGAGGCCCCGACGCGGCCGAGTGAAACAGGAAGGCCCCGCTTCAACCTCATTGGTCGCTGGAACGACGAGATCATCGTCCTCGCCGTTGTGTCACCGCTCGGCAGCGAGGCTTTGTCCCTCGTGAGCCTGCGCGCTGCGAGCCCGAAGGAAAGGAACGCTTATGCCCGCCGCCTCGAAGGCTGACGCGAATCCGCCCACTTACACGCAAGAGGACTGGGATGCCGTCGATTCTCCCGAACTGACGGATGAGGAACTGTCTCAGCTGCGTCCCGCCCGGGACGCCCTTCCTCCCGAGGTCTACGCGGCCCTCCCGAGCCGCGGCGGCCGGCCGCGCGCCGAGCGCCCCAAGCAGCTCGTGAGCCTGCGGCTCGACCCGGACGTGATCGAGGCCTTCAAGGCGACGGGGCCGGGCTGGCAGACCCGGATGAACGAGGTGCTGGCGGAGGCGGCGCGGACGTTGCGGGCTGCAAATCGCATCTGACATCAACCGGACGACGAATGAGTCTGATCGACAACGAGCGCACGAACCTGACGGCGAACGCCCTGGATCGGGCATCGACGGCATGCGTGACGGTGGGCGTCGTCGGACCGATCGTCGCCTCCCTATATGGGGTGGGAGCGACGGCCGCCGGCGCCCATGGTATCATCCTCGCAATCGGGAGCCTCTTCTGGCTGGTGGTCGCTGGTGGGCTGCACGCGATGGCGCGACGGACGCTCGGGAGGCTGAAGTGACGGGACTCTGGATTTACGCCTACGTGGTGCTGCCCTTCGTCGTCCTTGCCATGGGCTACGGCGCAATGCGCCTCAACGAGCGTGAGACGCGATCCGGATCGACCGACCGATAGAACAACCTTCTCGGCGCCAGGTGCCGGACAGTTCATCCCCGCGCCTGCGGGGAACACTCCTTCTCGAAGTGATTGATGCGCGTGGCGGTTCACGCGATCAGACAGCGCACCGACGGTCCGCACCCGTCCCGGGGCCGGTCAACCGGCCCTGAAATCCCCTCGTCCGGCCCGCCTCACGGCCCCGCCCGTCCCGGATCCGTCAGCTGGATCGTCCAGCTCTTCTGCTCGCCCGTATCGACCTCGAAGAAGCCGTTGCGGTCGTAGCCGCGGGCCAGGCAATCCTCGACGCCCCGGATGGTGAACTCGCGGTCGCGGGTACACATCAGGGAACGGCCGCTCCACTCGCCGCCGCGGTCGTAATCGACCGCGAAGACGTAGTAGAAGCGGGCGGCGAGCGCGCCCTTGAGCAGGGTCTCGCAGCCCTTGGCGGACAGGTTCCACCAGCCCTCCGTCACCCAGCCGCCGGAATCCCGGTAGCCGAGCGCGATGCCGATGCGGCTGCCGGTCATGTTGCACATCCGCAGGTCCGCCCGCGCCGGCCCGGCCCCGAGCAGGGCGAGGAGCGGGAGCGAGAGCAGGGCGGCGCGGCGGGGGGAGAGGAAGTCAGCCAACCAGGATGATGCGGAGGTCATTGACGTTGGTGCGGGTGGGCCCGGGCCGGACGAGGTCGCCGATCCGGTCGAAGAACGGGGTCGAGTCGTTCTCTCCCAAGCTCGCCCCCGCGTCGAGCCCCGCCGCCGCCGCACGGGCGAGCGTCGTGGGATCGATCGTCGCGCCGGCCGGGTCGGTGGCCTCGCCGCGGCCGCCATCGGTGCCGTCGGTATCGGCCGACAGCGCCGAGATCCCGGGGGCGCCGTCGAGGGCGAGGGCCAGCGCCAGCGCGTATTCCTGGTTCGGCCCGCCCTGGCCCTCGCCGCGGATCGTCACGGTCAGTTCACCGCCGGAGATCAGCGCCACCTTGCGGCCCGCAGCCGCCATCTCGCGGGCGAGGGCGGCATGGGCCGCTGCGACCTCGCGGGCCTCGCCCTCGAGATCGGCCCCGAGCAGCACCGGCTCGTAGCCGGCTTTTTGCGCCGCCGCCGCGGCGGCCTCGATGGCGTCGACCGGCCGGGCGATGATGCGGAACTCGCTGCGGGCGAAGGCCGGATCGCCGGCCTTCGGGCTCTCGTTGGCCGGATCGTTCAGCAGCGCCTCGGCGGAAGCCGGCAGGGGAATGCCGCGCCGCGCGCAGATCGCCCGGGCATCGGCCAGCGTGGTCGGGTCCGGCACCGTCGGGCCCGACGCGATCACCGCGGGATCGTCCCGGGGCACGTCGGAGATGGCGAGCGTCAGGATCCGGCCGGCCCGGTGCGCGGCCTGGGCCAGGCGCCCGCCCTTGATGCGCGAGAGGTGCTTGCGCACGCAGTTGATCTCGTCGATCGCCGCGCCCGAGCGCAGCATCGCCCGGGTGATGCCCTGCTTCTCGGGCAGCGTCAGGGCGCCGGCCGGGGCGATCCAGTTGGCTGAGCCGCCGCCGGAGAGGAGCACCAGCACGAGGTCGTCGGGGCCGGCCGAGGCCGCGAGATCGAGCGCGCGTTGCGTCGCCGCGATGCCGGCCTGGTCCGGCACCGGGTGGCCGGCCTCCACCACCTCGATCACCCCGGCCGGCTCGCCGTAGCCGTGGCGGGCCACCGCCAGTCCTGCGATGCGGGACGGATCGACCCCGTGCGCCCGGTAATGCCGCTCGGCCAAAGCCGCCATGCTCGCCCCGGCCTTGCCGGCGCCGAGGATCACCAGCCGTCCGGCCGGCACCGGGGGCAGGTGCGGCACCAGGCAGCCGCGCGGATGGGCGGCGGTGACGCCCGCATCGAGCAGGCGCAGCAGCAGGGCGCGGGTCTCCGCAACGGGGGCATCGGTCACGAGGCGGCTCCTCTCAAGGGTATGGTCACGCTTCGGACCGGCTTCGTGCCGGTCTCGTTCCAATTTGTTAGAGCTAGATCGCCGGGCCGGAACGCCGGGGGCGGGCGACGGCGATGCCGGCCAGGATCAGGCCGCCGCCGAGCACCTGGAGGGGTCCCAGGGCCTCGCCGAGGAGGATCCAGGCGAGGATCGCGGCGGCCACCGCCTCCAGGAAGATCACCAGGGAGGAGAAGCTCGCGGGCAGGCGCCCGAGCGCCACCGCGAGCAGGCCCTGGCCGCCGGCATGGCTGACGAGGGCGAGCGCCAGGAGCCCGGCGGCGGCGGTCCAGGATCGCGGCAGCACCGGCCGGGTCTCGAGCCAGGCGACCGCGCCGAGCAGCACCAGGGCGGTGACGCAGGAGGCCACGAAGGTGACGCGGGCGGCCCCCAGGCCCCGGGCCCGGGCGCGCTCCACGGTCAGGAAGTAGAGGGCGAAGAAGAATGCGGTGATCACTCCGTCCCGGTCGCCGGAAAGGCGCGTGGGATCGACCTGCACCGACTGCCCGACCAGGGTGGCGCCGCCGAGAAGGCAGACGAGGAGGCCCGCGAGCGTGCGCCCGGCGGGCCGGCGGCTGAGGCCGATCCAGGAGAACAGCACCACGAAGACCGGTGCGGTGGTGGCGAAGAAGGTGGCGTTGGCGACCGTCGTGCCCAGGATGGCGAGGTGCCAGAACAGCAGGTCGCCCGAGAAGGCGAGGCCGGCGAGCAGCACCGAGGGCGTGAGGGCGCGGCGTAAGCGCGGCGCCCGCGCCTCCTCCCAGCGCATCCAGCCGTAGAGCGCCGGCAGGGCCAGGGCGACGCGCCAGAACGCGCTGGCGAAGGGCCCGATTTCGGGGCTGACGAACCGCACCAGCACCGGCGACAGGCCCATCGCCAGCGCGCCGAGGACGAGGGCGGCGAAGGCCGGACCGAGACCGGTCGTAACAGGGCCGGCTTGGGCATCGGCCGATGGGCCGAGGGAGGAGCCTGCGGCGAGGTCAGGCAGGGGAGTGCGGGACATCGGCGGGCCTTGCGCGGGGCGCTCCCGGTGCGGAAATCTGTCGGGCGTGTCCGTCACTATGGCATGTCGCGCCCGGCGTCACCGGTTCGCGCCGATGGAGGCCGCCCCGCCATTTGGGTATGGAGGGCGGCCGGATCCCGCCGCCGCCCTCGATACCCGCCACGCCGCCGCCGCCACTCCCCCCAAAAGACCGATCGCCCGATGACCACCGCCCCTTCGCTCCGCCACCCGCCCCAGCCCGTCGAGACGATTCCCGGCGATCCGGCCTGCGGGCTCCTCCTCCTGTGCGACCACGCCTCGAACGCGGTGCCGCCGGACCTCGACAACCTCGGCGTCGCCGCACCCCATTTCGAGCGGCATATCGCCTACGACATCGGGGCGGCTTCGGTGACCCGCGCGCTCGCCCGGCGGCTCGGGGCGCCGGCGCTCCTCACCACCTTCTCCCGGCTGATCATCGATCCCAATCGCGGCCGCACCGACCCGACCCTGGTGATGCGCCTCTCGGACGGGGCGATCGTGCCGGGCAACGCCCGGATCGGGCCCGACGGCGTCGCCGAGCGGCTCGCCCGCTTCTACGACCCCTACGACCGGGCGATCGACGCGGCCGTCACCGCCGCTCTCGCCGCGGGCGCGCCGCCCGCCATCGTGACCGTGCACAGCTTCACCCCGGCCTGGCGCGGGGTCGCGCGGCCCTGGCAGGTCGGCATCCTGTGGGACCGGGACGACCGCCTCGCCGGGCCGCTGATCGCCGGCCTCCGGGCGGACCCGGCCGGGTTCACGGTCGGCGACAACCAGCCCTATGGCGGCGGCCTGCCCGGCGACACGATCGACCGGCACGCCATCGCCCGGGGCCTGCCCAACGCGCTCATCGAGATCCGCCAGGACCTGATCGGCGACGCGGCCGGGGCCGAGGACTGGGCCGGGCGATTCGCCGCCCTGCTGGGGCCGTTGGTCGCCCGCGCTTGACCGGACGGGCGCGCGCCCCGACTTCCCGTTTGCACTGGATCTGAGGAATTTTTCGATGGACGGCATCGACGAAAAAACCCGCACCGAACTCGAGGCCGCGGTCTTCCGCCGCCTGGTGTCGCACCTCCAGGGGCGCACCGACGTGCAGAACATCGACCTGATGAACCTCGCCGGGTTCTGCCGGAACTGCCTGTCGAACTGGCTCAAGGACGCGGCCGACGCCCGCGGCCTGCCTCTCACGAAGGACCAGAGCCGCGAGCACGTCTACGGCATGCCCTACGACGCGTGGAAGGCGCGCCACCAGAACGAAGCGACGCCCGAGCAGGCGGCCGCCTTCGCGGCGCGGGCGAAGACGCATTGAGGGGTCCGCCCGCGCGGGGCAGGGCCGTCCGGGGAAAGATGTGGCGTGGGTTCTCTCCTCTCCCCGCGGGCGGGGAGAGGGCTGCGTTCCCGTTCAGGGAACACGGCGAGCGGAGGCGAAAGCCGGAGCGAGGGTGAGGGGGTCTCGACGCGTGAGGCTCCTGCGGAAACACCCCCCTCTCCCCCGCGGCGAACCTGCGGTTCGCTGCGCGGGCTTCCTGAGCCCCTTCGGAGCTCAGGCCTCTCCCCGCAACGAAGTCGGGCAGGCCCGACTTCGTCTAGCGCTTGCAGATCCCGGGCAAGCCCGGGATCTGTCGGGGAGAGGGGAAACCCGCGCCTCCTCCTCGTGCCGAACAGCCGCGCGCCGGGCGGTTGGCGAACGAATCCCGACGGGATCGGACCACCCCGAATCCGGACGCGCAAGAACTCGGTAAGGTTGCGCATCTATCAAGATCCGGGAGGGCGCGCCGCGAAGGCCGCCATCCGTCAGTGGGTTGGGGTGCCTGATGGCCGCGTCCGCCCCCGGCGGCACGACAGACCCATCGGCCACGACAGACCCATCGGCAAGGAGACCGTGAATGAACGCGCACAGCATGCCGGACGCCGACGTCGCCTCGTCGGGCGTCGCCGCCGAGGAGCTCAAGCAGTTCATCGAGCGCATCGAGCGCCTGGAGGAGGAGAAGGCCGGCCTCCAGGGCGACATCAAGGACGTGATGCTCGAGCTCAAGGGCCGCGGCTTCGACGTGAAGGCGGTCCGCACCATCCTGCGCCTGCGCAAGAAGGACCATTCGGAGCGCCAGGAGGAAGAGGCGATCCTGGAGCTGTACATGCAGGCGCTGGGGATGGCTTAAGGCCCCCCGGCGTCCCTGAAGGAAACGCCGCCGCATCGACGAACGTTTGGCAGGGATGGAGACACCGACGCCCCCGGAGCCCGCAGACGGCTTCCGCTACGCCGACCTCACTCCGGCGACCGACTTCCTCAGTATCCTCGAGGACGCACACTATTGCGCCGTCCCGGACGGCTGGTGGGTGGCGGTCACCGACGTGGTCGATTCGACCGGCGCCATCGCGGCGGGGCGGTACCGGGCGGTGAACTTCGTCGGGGCGGCGGTGATCGCGGCCCTGCGCAACGCGCTGGGGCGGCGCGGGATGCCCCGAGACTTGCCTTTCGTGTTCGGCGGCGACGGGGCGAGCGTGCTGGTCGCGCCGGGGGAGGAAGCGGCGGCGCGAGAGGCGCTCGCCGCGACCGTGACCTGGGCCCGCGACGCGATGGGGCTGTCCTTACGCGCCGCCCTGGTGCCGGTGGCGGCGATCCGGGCGGCCGGGCACGCGGTCGAGGTGGCGCGCTATGCGCCGTCGCCGGACGTCGCCTACGCGATGTTCATGGGCGGCGGCCTCGCCTTCGCCGAGCGCGCCCTGAAGCAGGGGCGCTACGCGGTCGCCCCGGCGCCGGCGGGCACGCAGCCGGATCTGACCGGGCTGACCTGCCGGTTCGAGCCGGCGAGGGCGCGCCACGGCCTGATCCTGTCGATCCTGGTGGTGGCGGCCGAAGGCGCCGACCGGGACGCCGCGCGGGCGGCGATCGCCGACGTGGTGCGGCTCGCGGCCGAGGCGCCGGCCCGCGGCCATCCCCTGCCGCCGGGCGGGCCGCGCTTACGCTGGCCGCCGCCCGGCTTCTCCCACGAGGTGCGGGCGCGCGGGCCCCTGTGGGGCTCCCTGCTGCTGCGGCGCCTCCACCTCCTCGGTGCGACGATCCTCGCCCACCTGATCTTCCGCTTCGGCCTGCGGGTCGGCGGCTTCTCGGCCCCGCGCTACCTCGACGAACTGGTGGCGAATGCCGATTTCCGGAAATACGACGACGGCCTGCGCATGACCGTCGATTGCGGGCCCGATCTCGCGGCGCGGATCGAGGCGCGGCTGGAGGCGGCCGAGGCGGCGGGGCTGGTGCGGTTCGGCCTGCACCGCCAAGCCGCGGCGCTCACCACCTGCATCACCCCGGTCGCGGCCTTGCGCGACCACGTCCACTTCGTCGACGGCGAGGATGGCGGCTACGCGCGGGCGGCGCAGGCGTTGAAGGCGAAGCAGGCCGCGCACCGCACGGATGAGAAGACAGAGGCCGCGCATCGCCCGGCTGGCGCGGATCCGGGCATCGAATCGGCCCGGACGCCGGTTTGAGGCGAGAGCGTGGCCGCGAACGGGGCAGGCTGGCGATCGGTCGCAGCCCACCCTTGCGTCAAGAGAAGGGACTTGGTGACCAGACTCACCGTATATCCCGCCTTTCCGATTCGAACTGGAACAGAGCCCCCTTGGAAATGAACGACGCGGTGTGGACGGCTGAGGCGACCGAGAAGGCGGTCGCGCTGTGGATCGATGGACGTGACCCGGCGGAGATCGCCGGCGCGATCGGCACGACGGTCGCCGATGTGATCGGCCGTGTCGCGCAGGCCGCCCTGGCGCGGCAGCAGGCCAAGGCGGCCGAGAAGGCCGCGGCGGCCAAGTCTCCGGAAATGAAGTCTCCGGAGATCAAGGCTCCGGAGGTCAAGGCGGCGGCAGTTCCTGCCGCCCCCGCCAGGGTAGAGCAGGCCGCCTGGGTCGAGCCCGTGCGGGCAGAGCCGGTCCAGGCCGTCGCCAAGGTGGAGCCTGCCAAGATCGAGCCTGCCAGAGCGGAGGCCGCCAAGGCCGAACCCGTCAAGGCGGCCCCCAGGATCCTGCCTTCCCGGATCCTGACCGCGGAGGCCGCTCCCGTCTCCACCAAGGTCGTGACCAAGGCGGCCCCGGCCAAGCCTCCGGTCGCCAAGACGCCGATCGCCAAGACTCCGGTCGCCAAGACTCCGGTCGCCAAGCCCGCGGCGGCGCCGGTCGCCCAACCGGCGGCAGCTTTCACCAAGCCCGTCCAGAAGCCGGTCGCCGAGAAGCCGGTCGCCGAGAAGCCGGTCGCCAAGCCGGCGGTCGCGCCGCCGGCACCCCGCGTCGAGGCGCCGGTGATGAGCGCACGCGCCCTCGAGGAGGCCACCCGGGCGTTCCTGGCCGCCAACACGGCGCCGTCCCGCAAGGCGCCGCCCGCCCCGAAGGCCGCCCCGGCAGTGGCAGCCAGGCCCGAGGCCCCCCGGGTGCAGACTCCGCCGCGCCCCGTCGAGGCGCCTGTCCGTCCGGTCGCCCCGGTCGTCCAGGCGGCTCCCGAGCCCGTGATGGCCGCTCCCGCCATGGCCGAGACGGCCGAGGGCGGCAGCATCGTGGCGCTGCCGATGTCCCGCCGGGTGCCGGCGGCGGCGGCCGATGGCGGCGACGGGGTGCTGTTCCTCAAGGCGGGCCTCCTCGACTGCACCTTCCCGCTCTGGGCCGACGGCGACGGCACGGCGATCGAGTCGAAGCGCGTCTGCGGCTGCCGGGTGCTCACCGGCAAGCGCTGGTGCCACACCCACTACGCCACCGTGTTCGAGCCGCCGAAGCGGCCGATGCGGGCGGCCTGATGTCGGGAGTACTTCACGATCGCGGCGATCGTGAAGTACTCCCGGTCTTTGAGTTTGCGGCATTTTCTACGACGGACCGGTTTCCGCTTCGTCGGAAAATGCTCCATCCGGGCCCCGACAGGGGCCCGCATCCGTCATCCCGGCAGCACCACCATCACGTCCGGCTCGCGTCCGGTGGCGAGAGTGCCCTGGACGCGCCGCGCGTCGAGGTCGACGACCGCGATGCGGTCGTCCTCCAGGGCCGCGAAGGCCAGCGGGCTCGACGGGTGGCGGGCGAGCGCCACCGGCGCGGCCCCGAGCGGCACCACCGCCATCTCCTTGAGCGCCGGATCGAGGAGCGACAGGCTCTTCTCGGCGTAGTTCGCCAGGATCAGGTCGCCCTCCGGCCCGCAATCGACCCGCACCACATCCCCCCGCGTCGGCACGGAGCGGGCGACCGTCATCGCCTCGGCGGCGAGCGCGGTCAGCGTCGCGCTGCGGCGGTTGGCGACGTAGAGCGTGGCCTCGTCGGGGGAGAGGGCGTTGCCCTCCGGCCACAGCCCGGTCGCGGCGAGGCGCGGGCTCTCGGCCGGCGCGAAAGGCCTGACCCGGCTCACGGTGTTCGACAGGATGTTGGCGACGTAGGCCGTCTCGCCGTCCCGCGACAGCGAGAAGAGGTGGCCCTTGAGGCCGCCGGTCGCCACCGCCCGGTCCGGCCGCTCGGCCCGCTCCGGCGCGTCGAAGCCGAGGAGCACGTCGCGGTCCTCGCTCAGCACGAACAGCCGGTCCTTCGCGTCGAGCCGGATCCCGTGCAGGCGCCGGAACGGCCCGCAGTCGATCGTACGGGCGAGGCTCCGCGCGGCGAGATCGACGACGAAGACGGCATGTCCCCCCGGGCCCGGCGTGGTCGAGGACTTGGCGCCGTAGAGGGCCGCGTAGGCGCGCGCCCCGGCCCGGTCGACGACGAATTCGTGCGGGTACTCTCCCGGCAGCTCGACCCGGCCGGTGCGCCGGCCGCTGGCGAGCTCGTAGAAGCTCAAGGCGCGGTCGCCCTTCTCCATCACCAGGAGGGTGTCGGAACGGCCGGCCTGGATTTGGCTGGTCTGTGCCCGGACGGAGGTCGCCGTCAGGGCGAGGGCGGCGAGGCCGGACAGGCAGGTGCGGCGGTCGATGGCGGGGGGCATGGCGGTTCCTCGATCGTCCCCGACACAACCCGGAGGTGACGCAAGGGTTCTCCCCGTGCGCGCGCGTGGCGCTCCCGCCACATCGGCCGGCGATCGTCACCGGACCCATCGATGGTCGCATCGCCGTCACGCGACAACGGGCAGATATCCGGACACCCGTCGCGAGGACCCGGTCCATGCCGCATCTCCGTTCCTGGCCGCTCGCCGCCTTCCTGCTCGCGTCCGTCAGTCTGCCCGCCGCCGCCATCGAGGGACCGCCGGGCCCCTTCGGCGAAAAGCTGACCATCGACGAGAAGGGCATCACCCTCAAATTCCCCGACGACGCCGCCACCCTGCGGATCGGCGGGCGCCTGCAGCTCGATTTCGGCACCGGGCGGGTGCAGCAGCGCGGCTTCGGCACGGTGTTCGACACGCCGATCGCCGTGCGCCGCTCCTGGATCGAGAGCTACCTGACCCTCGGCAAGGTGCTGGAACTCGCCTTCCAGTACGATTTCGCCGAGCCGAACCGGCCGATCAACGACGCGGTCGTCGCCTACAAAGGGTTCAAGAACGTCATCGTCGCGCTCGGCAACATGAAGGAGCCGTTCAGCCTCGACCAGCTGATCTCCGACAACAACACCCTGTTCACCGAGCGCTCGCTCGCCGACGCCTTCGCGCCGGCCCGCAACTTCGGCTTCGCCGTCGGAACCTACGGCCGGAACTGGACCGCGGTGACCAGCGTGTTCGGCGGCAACATCAACAACGCCGCCATCGGCGACCAGGGCATCGCCTCGACCACCCGGGTCACCTACGCGCCCTACCTCAGCGAGGACGGGTACGACGTCCTGCATGTCGGGCTCGCCGGCAGCTACCGCTCGCTGCCGAACGACGGCAGCGCGCTCACCCTGTCGAGCCGCTCCGAGGCGTTCCTGTTCGCGCGGCAATTCGTGAATACCGGCGGCATCCGCGACGCGGCGAATATCGGCCGTGTCGGGCTCGAGGCGGCGTGGCAGGCCGGACCGTTCCGGCTCCAGGCCGAGTACATCCTGACCGAGATCGGCCGCTTCGGAGGCGCGCCTTCGTTGAGCTTCCAGGGCGGCTACGTCCAGGCCGGCCTGATCCTCAACGGCAAGGGCCGCCGCTACCAGATCGCCCCGAACTACGCCACGGAATACGCGGTGTTCGGGGGCGTGCAGGTCGAGGAGGCGCAGCGCGTCAGCCGCGGCGGCACCGGGGTGTTCGAGCTGGGGTTACGCTACAGCGCCATCGACCTCGAGGACCGCTCGATCCGCGGCGGCATCGAGCAGGACTTCACCGCCGGCGTGAACTGGTACCCGGACCGCAACATCCGCTTCGTGTTCGACTACGTCCGCTCCCACACCTCGCCCTCGCCGGCGAGCCTGAACTTCAACCGCCGGACGATCGATGCGGATGCGTTCATCGGGCGGGCGCAGCTGTATTGGTAGGATAGCCGCCGTCCCGATGGTGCGGTCGGCAGACGGGGATTGGATGCCGCCGATCTCCCGTCAGCGCGGCAACGCCGCGAATTTCGCCGTCAGGAAAAACGGCCGGGCCGGCTCGGGCGAGGCCGCGAGGGTGAGGCGGGAGGGCTCCTCCGCCAGGCGCAGGCGCGAGAACGGCGACGGCTCGGTCTCGATCACCGGCAAGGGCACGAAGGCGACCGGCACGAAGGCGGCCGCGACCTGGATCGGGTGGATCGGGGCTGCCGGGCGGCGGCGGGCCGGGATCACCACCACCTCGCGGCCGGCCAGCGCCAGGGCCTCGGGCCGGCTGACATCGCCGAAGCCGGCCGGCACGATGAAGGACGCGAAGGGGCTCGCCGAAGCAGTGCCGACGGGCGCGTAGGCGGTGGCGCCAGTGACCACGGCCGGGCCGGCGATGGTACCGGTGACGGCAGCAGCACCGGCGGCGGCCCCGAGACCCTGGGCCCGCTTCAGGATCGCGGTGAAGCTCGGATGCTGGCCGCCATCGGCGTAGGTGGTGCGCACCGCCTCCACCCCGCCCTCGACCAGGGCCCGGATGCGGGCCTCCTCCTCGCTGCGCCGCGCCACCGCCAGGGCCTCGACCGCCGGGTCGGGATAGGGAGCGAAGACGTAGGCCCCGCCCTCGACGCCGACCAAGGGCTCGCGGCCGGTCGCCTCGAACCGGTCCGAGCCCTCCTTGAGCTGGCGCCAGAAGGCGATGTGCCGGTCGCTGCGGTGGCGCGCCAGGGCGCGAGCGGTCATCCGGAACGGGAAGGCCTGGAACTGGAACGCCGCCTGGCCGCCGGCGAGCGCGTCGCGCACGAGCGCGTAGATCTCGCCGACCTGCCGGTCGGTCATCGCGAAGCAGCCGGCCGAGGAGCAGGTGCCGTGCACCATCAAGGCCGAGCCGGTGCCGCCATGGGCCCGGTCGTAGGCGTTGGGATAGCCGACGTCGAAGGAGAGGTAATAGGCCGAGTTCGGGTTCAGCTGCCGGGCCGCCACCGAGTAGAATCCCTCCGGGACCTGGCGGTCGCCGGAGCGGGTCTTGGGGCCGAGCTGGCCCGACCAGCGGCAGATCGGGAAGGTCTTGAGGTGGACGAAGCGGCCATCCGCCGCCCGCTTCCACACCTCGATCTCGGATTCCTGCTTGTAGGCCCGCAGCAGCACCGGCGCCGACGGCGCCATGGAGCGCGCCGCCATCAGGGCGACCGTCGCAGGCGGCACCGGAGCGAGGTGCTTGGGAGCCGCATGGACGGGGAGGGGACCCGCCAACAGGGCCGCCGAGACGGCCGCCCGGCACAGGATCGTCCGTCCCCGCAAGGCCATTCCCCGTCGCTCCATCCTCAGCCCGGCCGATGCCTGACACGGCAATGTGGCGGTTTTCGCGCGGGAGCCTGCCACCAAAGACTGTCGAGAGGGTGAAGACTGTCGAGCCACCGAACGGCAAAGCTTTTTCCCGGGAGTCGGCGTGATCACTGCGAGACGAAGCGTGGCCGGCATTCTCAAGATCTCGTTAACGTCTTGTTCGCTCCTGGTGGGCAGCATCGGCCGTCATGCCCCGCGAGGACACGCACGCCCCGCGAGGACACGCACGCCCCGCGAGGACACGCACGCCCCGCGAGGACACGCACGCCCCGCGAGGACACGCACGCCCCGCGAGGACACGCACGCCCCGCGAGGACACGCACGCCCCGCGAGGACACGCACGCCCCGCGAGGGCCCCGGATGACGGAGGCTGCCATGCCCGAGACCGGACGACGCTGGCTGCGGCTGGTGGAGGGGAATGCACCGCACGACGAGGTGGATGGGCCGCTGCCGGGGGAGGCGGGAATCCAGCGCCTCGCCGCCCTGCGGGGCCAGTTGCGCAACCAGCTCGCGGCCCTGCGGGACGCGCCGGTCTCCGCCGAGGCGCGGGCTACCCCGGAGGGCGCCGAGGCCGCGGCGGCTCTCGACCGGCTGGTCGCCGAGGTCACGCGGCTGGCGGAAAGCTGGGACCGCCTCGCGGCGGCAGTCAGTATCCTGTCGGCGGGTGGCGGGGCCGAGGGTGACGGGGCCGAGGGTGACGGGGCCAAGCCGAAGGAGTAGGATCGGGACCCCGACCGGCACCTTTCGAACGACCATGGCCCCGAATCTCAAGCTGCGACCGCTGGAACGCGAAGACCTGCTCTTCGTGCACCAGTTGAACAACAACGACAGCATCATGCGCTACTGGTTCGAGGAGGCCTACGAATCCTTCGCCGAGCTGGCGCAGCTCTACGAGCGCAACATCCACAACCAGACCGAGCGGCGCTTCATCATCGCCACCCCGGAGAACGAGCGCGCCGGCCTGGTCGAGCTGGTGGAGATCAACCACCTGCACCGCTCCTGCGAGTTCCAGATCGCGATCCACCCGTCCTTCCAGGGCCGCGGCTACGCCCTGCGGGCGACGCAGATCGCCATGGACTACGCCTTCAAGGTGCTCAACATCCACAAGCTCTACCTGCACGTCGACAAGGACAACCGGCGCGCCGTGGGCATCTACGAGGCCTGCGGCTTCGAGTCGGAGGGCATCCTGCGCGACGAATTCTTCGTCAACGGCAAGTACCGCGATGCGGTGCGGATGTGCATGTTCCAGCCGGCCTATCTCGCCCGGCGCGGCGGCGGCGACGTCAACGAGCCGGTGCTGAAGACCTGACCCCGCGCGCCGCAAGGGTGCCGCGGATTTCACGGGCCGGGGCCTGGGCACGATTCCGGAATGCGGCGGCGCCCCCCTGGCGCGGGCCTGCCCGGCTCCCCTATTGAGGGGGCCGACCGGGAGCCCCCAGAGCCTTGCTGCGCGAAACCTACCACATCGAGATCATCGGCCCCGAGGACGCGCCGGTCCAGCGCGCCTCGATCCGCAGTACCGGCCTCGACGCCGCCCGCGAGCGGGCGCTGCGCCTCTTTCGCCGGGCCCGGGTGCCGCAGCGCTCCGGCCCGGCGGCCGAGGCGGTGCGCATCGTCGACGGTGCCGGCACCGAGGTGTTTCGCTGGAGCGTGTGGGACGAGGGGACCGGGCCCGCGCGCGGGCGGGGATAGGCGCCCTCACCCCCCTTCCGGCCCCGTCCGCGCCGCCAGTTCGTCGATCAGGCCCTGCATCGAGGCCGGCACCGCGTCCGGCACCTGCCCGGCATACATGTTCCGCAAGAGACGGCCGATCTCGCCGAGCGACACGCTGCCCTTGACGATGACCCGCTCGGTGTCGCGGCCGAGCCGCTCCTTCTCGGCCGGGGTGATGTCCTTGGCGGTGAGCACCACCACCGGCACGTCGGCGCCGTCGGGCCGGGCGCGGAGCTGGGTCAGGAAGGCGAAGCCGTCCATCACCGGCATCATCAGGTCGAGGAGGATCAGCGAGGGCCGGCCCTCGTCGAGGCATCGGAGGCCGACGGCGCCGTTCTCGGCCTCGCGCACGGTCCAGCCGTCCCGGGACAGGCTGCGGCGCAGGCGCTCGCGGGCATCCGCGTCGTCGTCGACGAGGAGCACCGTACCGGGAGCATCCGCCGGACGGTAGCGCTCCATCAATCCCTTGAGGTGGTCCCAATCGATCGGCTTGACGAGGTAGTCGGTCGCCCCCAGCGCCCGGCCGAGGCCCTGCTCGTTGACCACCGAGGTCATGATCACCGGGGTCGCGGCGAGGTCCGGGTCGGTGCGGATGGCGTGCAGCACCGACCAGCCGTCCATCCTGGGCATCTCGATGTCGAGGAGGATCGCCCGGGGCCTGAGCGCCCGGGCGAGCGCCAGGCCCGCCTTGCCGTCGCTGGCGGTCCGCACCCGGAACCCCTCGCGCTCGAGGAAGCGGGAGAGCAGCTCCCGCGCCGCCGGGTCGTCGTCGACGAGGAGCACCGTGTCGTGGCGCGCGGCCTCCTCCTTGGCCTCGGCCAGCGCCCGAACCTCCTCGGGACTGGGCTCGTCGTCCTGCGCCGCCAGCACGGCGGGCAGCCGGATGGTGAAGGTCGCGCCCTCGCCGTAGGTCGAGGCGACCGTGATGTCGCCGCCCATGCGTCGGCAGAAGGCGCGGGTGATGGCGAGGCCCAGGCCCGTGCCGCCGAATTGCCGGGTGGTCGATTCGTCGGCCTGGGCGAAGCGCTCGAACAGCCGGCCGCACTGCTCCGGCGTGAGGCCGATGCCGGTGTCGGCCACCGCGAAGGTCAGCCACTCGGCCCCCTCCACGGAGTCGCGCCGGGCCGAGAGGGTGATGGTGCCGCCCTCCGTGAACTTCGCCGCGTTGCCGAGCAGGTTGACGAGGCACTGACGCACCTTGCCCTGGTCCTGGCGCATGGCGCCGGCATCGTCGGCGATGTCGAGGGCGAGGCGGTTGCGCTTCTTGCCCACCAGCGACTCGGTCGCCGCCACGACGTCGTCGATCATGTCGGTGACGGAAAAATCCTCGGCCGCGACCGTCATCCGACCGGCCTCGATCTTCGAGATGTCGAGGACGTCGTTGATGAGGCCGAGCAGGTGGCGGGCCGACGACTCGATCTTGCGCAGGTCCGGCAGCAGCTCGGCCTGGCCCAGATCCTCCAGCTCCTCGGCCAGCATCTCCGAATACCCGATCACCGCCGAGAGCGGGGTACGCAGCTCGTGGCTCATATTGGCGATGAACTGGCTCTTGGCGCGGTTGGCGGCTTCCGCGGCGTGGCGGGCGCGCTCGATCTCGGCCTCGGCCTCCTTGCGGTCGGTGATGTCGACATGCATGCCGACCCATTCGCGTAAACTTCCGTCCTCGGCGATCACGGGGGCGGCCCGCACCTCCATGTGGCGCCAGGCGCCGTCGCGCCGGCGCATCCGATACTCGATCTCGAAGGGGGTGCGCGCCTCGACGGCGTGGGCCCAGGATTCGGCGGCGCGGCCGCGATCGTCCGGATGCACCGCCTCGACCCAGCCCCACCCCTGGCATTCCTCGTCGCTCTGGCCGGTATAGGCGGTCCAGCGCCACTGCCCGATCGAGAGCTCGCCATTGGCGTCCGCCGACCAGATGATCGCCGCGGCGCTGTCGACGAGGGCGCGGAAGCGCTCCTGGGCGTGGCGCAGGCGCTCCTCGGCGGCACGCCTGCGGGTGATGTCGGTATTGGTGCCGTACCAGCGCAGGATGCGCCCGGACGCGTCGCGCGAGGGCTGGGCCCGCGACAGGAACCAGCGGAAGACCCCGTCGGCGCCTTTCAGCGGGAAGGTGTCCTCCCAGGACTCGCCGGCCGCGAAGGCACGGCGGAAGCGCGCTTCGACCCGCTCGAGGTGGTCCGGATGGTGGACGGCGCGCCAGCCCCAGCCCCGCATCGTCTCGAGGGTCGTGCCGGTGTAGTCGTACCAGCGCTGATTGTACCAGACGATGGAGCCGTCGGCCTCGGCGATCCAGGCGAGCTGCGGCAGCGACTCGGCGAGGTTGCGGTAATCGTCCGGCTGCAGGGCGCTCTCGCTCATCGGATGCGGCCCCGGACGGGGTGCGAGGGCAGGCGGTCGGGCATCCGGGGGGGCTCCGTGGCGTGGCCCCGACAGGGGGCCCAGCGACGGAACTAATCGGGTGCGGGCCGGCTTCCAGTGCGCTCCGTTGACCTCGCGTCGCAAGGCCTCAGCCGAACTGCTCGCGCAGGATGCGCTCGTCCATGCCCTGGCCGGGATCGTGCAGCATCACGAGGTCGGTCGAGCGGTCGAGCTGGGTCTCGACCCGGGCGACGCGGCGGAACTCGGTATGGTCGGCCACCGCCGCGACGGGGCGGTATTCCGGGTCCTTCACCTCGATGCGGATGCGGGCGTGGTTGGGCAGGAGCACGCTGCCCTGGCGCCGGGGCCGGAAGGCCGAGATCGGGGTGAGCGCGATGAGCTGGGACGAGATCGGCAGGATCGGCCCGCCGACCGAGAGGTTGTAGGCGGTGGAGCCCACGGGCGTCGCCGCCAGCACCCCGTCGGCGATCAGCTCGGGCAGGCGGACCTGGCCGTCGATCGAGATCTTCAGCTTGGCGGTCTGGTGGGTCTGGCGCAGCATGTAGACCTCGTTGACCGCCCGCGCCGTATGGGTGAGGCCGAGCACGTCTGTCGCCACCATCAGGAGCGGGTGGACGATGCTGCGCTGGGCCACCTCCAGCCGCTCGATCAGATCCTCGAGGTGGAACTCGTTCATCAGGAAGCCGACGGTGCCGCGGTTCATGCCGTAGATCGGCTTGCCCGTGCCCATGAAGCGGTGCAGCGCCTGGAGCATCAGCCCGTCGCCGCCCAACCCCACCACCACGTCCGCCTCCTCGGGCGGCACATGGTCGTAGCGCTGCATCAGGAGCTCGGCCGCCTGGCGGGCGTCGGGCGTCGGGCTCGCGATGAAGGCGATCTGGTTGAAGCGCCGCGCCATGTGGGGTGTCCCGACCGCCGAAATCGTCAAGGTCCCGCCGCGCCTCCCTCGACGCGACCGGCCGCCGGGCCGTCGCCGGCCGCGGCGGCAGAGGCATAGCACGCGGGGGCGGCGTGTCGTCCAGCGGTCGGCGACGCTCAGGCGAGACCCAATCCCCATTGCAGGGGGACGAACTCGTAGGCCGCACCCGCCTTCGCGATGTGGCCGGCGGCCGGGAAGGGGGCGTGGTAGAAGGCGACCGGCAGCCGCTCGTCGGCGGCGAGCGCCAGCATCCGGTGGCGGGTGGTCCGGGCCTGGTCGGCATCCATGTCGAACAGCGCCGACCAGTCGGGATGGCGCACGAAAAGGGCCGGGTGGTTGGTGATGTCGGAGGCGATCAGGAGCCGCTTGCCGCCCGATTCGAGCCGGAACGAGGTGTGGCCGGGCGTGTGGCCGGGGGTGCCGAGCGCGGTGAGGCCCGGCAGCACCTCCTTGTCCCACGAATAGCGCTCGACCTTGAGGCCGCTCCCGAAGGTTTTTTGGACGGCGGCGAGATTGGCCTTCAGCGCCTCGGGCGGGTTCGCCATGCGCCCGTCATCCATCCAGAATCGCCATTCGGCCTCCGGCACCAGCACTTGCGCGTTCGGGAAGGTCGGCGAGCCGTCCTTGCGCTTGAGGCCGAGGATGTGGTCGGGGTGGAAGTGGCTGATCACCACCGCGTCGATCGTGCCCGGCTCGATCCCGGCGAGCGCCAGCCCGTGCAACACGCCGCCGGTGCCGGGCGGGCCCTGATCGGCGAAGCCCGCATCGACCAGCACCCGTTTGCCCCCGAGGGTGAGAAGGAGCGGCGTGAAGGTGATCGGCAGCACGTCGGTCGGCAGGAAGGCCTGGGCCAACGCCGCCTGGACCTCGGGGAGGGGAGCGTTGCGCACGAAGCCGGCATCGAGGGGGCGCTTCACCCCGCCCTCGTGCAGGGCCGTCACCGAGTCCTCGCCGAGGCGATAGCGGTAGACCCCCGGCAGGTCGGCGGCCGGCGCCGCGGCGCCGCCGGCGAGGCCGGGGGCGCTGGCAAGCACCGGGCCGGCGAGGATGCCCCCGGCCATGAGGGTGCGACGGTTCATCGACATGGAGGCCTCCCTGGAGCGTCGTCCTCCCGCAGCTAGAGCGCGGGCCGCGGAAGGGGATGGGTGCCGCACGGATCTCTCATGCGCGCGATACAGCCGCGCGCCGCCGTCGTGTACCGTGGCGGTCGAATCACCAGCAGGGCAGGACGCTCATGGGCACCAGGATCGCCGCATTCGGCATCGGTCTTCTCTCCGCGCTCCTCGTCGTGGCGGTCCCGCGGGAGGCCGCTCACGCCGCCTCGCGGGCGCCGGTCGCCGCCGAGCACGGCATGGTCGTCACCGCCCAGCATCTCGCGACGCAGGTCGGCGTCGATGTGCTCAAGCAGGGCGGCAACGCCATCGATGCGGCGGTCGCGGTCGGCTACGCGCTGGCGGTGGTCTATCCGGCCGCCGGCAATCTCGGCGGCGGCGGCTTCATGACGATCCAGCGCGCCGACGGCAGCCGGACCTTCCTGGATTTCCGCGAGAAGGCGCCGCTCGCCGCCACCCGCGACATGTTCCTCGACACGAACGGGAACGTGATCAAGGGCGCGAGCACCAAGAGCTTCCTCGCCGTCGGCGTGCCCGGCACCGTGTCCGGCCTCGAGGAGGCGCGGGCGAAATACGGCACGAAGCCCCGCGCCGACCTGATCGCGCCGGCGATCCGGCTCGCGGACGAGGGCTTCGCCCTCGACCAGGGCGACGTCGACATGCTGGGAACCGCCACCGAGGATCTCGGCAAGGATCCGGCATCCGCAAAAATCTTCCTGAACCAGGGGCAGCCCTACCGGGTGGGCGACACGCTGGTTCAGAAAGACCTCGCCGGGACGCTGCGGGCGATCGGCGAGCAAGGCAAGGAGGGGTTCTACAAGGGCGCGGTCGCCGAGGCGCTGACCGGGGCGAGCCGGGCGCAAGGCGGGCTCATCGTCCAGGCCGACCTCGACCGCTACGCTACCCGCGAATTGCCGCCGATCGAGTGCGACTATCGCGGCTACCGGGTGATCTCGGCCCCGCCGCCCAGTTCCGGCGGGGTGGTGATCTGCGAGATGCTGAACATCCTCGAAGGCTACGACCTGGCGAAGCTCGGCTGGGGCTCGGCGCAGGCGGTCCATTACGAGATCGAGGCGATGCGCCACGCCTATCTCGACCGCAACAGCTATCTCGGCGACCCCGATTTCGTGAAGAACCCGGTCGCCCGGCTGACCGACAAGGCCTATGCGGCCAAGATCCGCGCCGCGATCGACCCGCAGAAGGCCGGGGTCTCGGCCGAGCTGAAGCCCGGCTCAGCCCCGCACGAGGGCAGCAACACCACGCATTACTCGATCGTCGATTCACAGGGCAACGCGGTCTCGGTGACCTACACCCTCAACGACTGGTTCGGCGTGCGGATCACCGCGCCGGGGACCGGCGTCCTCCTCAACAACGAGATGGACGACTTCACCGCCAAGGTCGGCGTGCCGAACATCTACGGCCTGCTCCAGGGCGAGGCCAACGCCGTCGCGCCCGGCAAGACGCCGTTGAGCTCGATGAGCCCGACCATCGTCACCCGGGACGGCAAGCCGGTCTTCGTGACCGGGACGCCGGGCGGCAGCCGGATCATCACGGTGGTGCTGCACAGCATCCTCAACGTGATCGATTACGGGATGAACGTGCAGGAAGCCGTGGATGCCCCGCGCCTCCACAACCAGTGGATGCCCGACGTGACCAATGTCGAGCGCTTCGCCCTGTCGCCGGACACCCGCAAGATTCTCGAAGGCATGGGGCACAAGTTCGGCCCGGCCCAGCCGGCGAACCACCTGGCGGCGATCCTGATCGGGGCGCCGACTTTGGGCGGCCAGCCGGTGGGGGCGTTTCGGTATTACGGGGCGAACGATCCGCGGCGGAATACCGGGAGTGCGTTGGGGTATTGAGAGGGAGCGAGGTGGGGGTGTCGCGGGAGCCTTGGGCTTCCGCGGCGCGAGGGCAGATTTACCGGGACACGATCGGTCCGAGTGAATCGCTGACGCTGACCGCTGGTGCGTTCTACTCCGGAATTTCACTCTCTTGGAACGGAGGCGGCTAGGCCTTGGACCGTTCCATGACAGTAGGCCTCATTGGACTGGCCTAGCTGGTAGGGTAGCAACCGGTGCGAGCCAACAACGGCGCTCATCGCCACGCTCGCCTGTACCCTGGTCGGCTCAGGAGAGCTTGCAAGTGGCGATGCGGCCAGCACAACGATCCATCGAGTTTGCCTTGGTCATTACATAGCTAATTTGGAAACACATCATTAAACCACAGCCCAAAAGGCTCGCTTGGAACAAGGTACACGACTGCAATGCTGGACGATGCAGGATATGGCAGTTTGGCAGCCCGACATAACTACCACGTACGTATGCGCGTGACTCATTGCTCGTTATGGACTAAATTTCCAGTCAGGTGGGGGCGATCCATGCCTATTTTGCTGGATGACCGAGAAAAAATGCACAACCCACTATCAACCGACGATTCATGCGAAGGCATGCGCTTGAGAATTAATATTATTTTATCAAAAATCACTATAATATCATCTTAACATCAATTCGATCGATATGATATCAAGATAAGCGAATAACAGCTATATCTTTTGTATATACAGAATCGGGGACCTGAAGTGAAAATTTATATCAGCTACAGCCACAAAGATCGTGACGCGGTCGAGCGCATCACTTCTCGATTAACACAGGATGGGCATGATATTTGGATCGACAGCCAAAGCTTGGCGCCTGGAGATGTTATAGAAGAAAAATTTGTAGAGGGACTTGCTCAATCTGATGTTCTTATTGTTGTGGTTAGTGAGAATTCGTTCCGTTCAAAATGGGTCCAGCGTGAATTTTCCATGCTTGCCCTCAATCAGATCTCCAGCCGAGATAAGCGCATCATACCTATAAAAATAGACGAATCAGAAGTACCAAGTTATCTCGCAGATAGATATTATCTCGATCTGTCACTTAATTTCCAAGCAGGACTCGAAAAGCTTAGTGAGACGCTTCGTAGCCCTATTTTGGAGTCATTCACCCGCCCTGCTACAACAGCGACATCAACCGAAACTAGAGCAGATCAAATAGCCAAATTGCGCGACGCACTTCGGCAGGGGAATTTAACCCTCATGTGCGGAGCCGGCGTTTCCGTTGAGGCTGGAATCCCAGCATGGGGCAATCTCTTAGTAAGACTTCTTGAATTGATGATGGACAAACTTTCAAGGAGCCACCCTCAAAAACTTGGGGAGTTGGAGGCCGCGGAGTTTCAGAAACGCCATGGAGCATCATCTCTTATATTAGGAAAATTTCTTAAGAACAATTTGGGCGATGAGTTCCCAATCAAGGTCAGAGAAGCCCTGTACGAAGCGCCCCTATTAAAATCCCCTTTAATCGAAAGTATCATACAGCTGGCTCGTCCGCAGCGACACACCAGATCACTTGAGTCTATTATAACATTTAATTTTGATTCTATTATAGAAGAAAATTTTGACTCCAATCAAATTAGCAATAGAGCAATTTATTCCGAGTCAATCAAGCACAAAGGCCATGAAATACCTATCTATCACGTCCATGGATATCTACCTAGACAGGGCGAACTCCCAGAAAAATCCACACTCGTATTTAGCGAAGATGCATATCATACGCAGTTCATTGATCCTTTTAGCTGGTCAAATTTGATACAACTTACAAAATTGACGCAAAATACATGATTACTAATCGGTATAAGCTTAACAGATCCCAATATGAGGCGCCTGCTAGATGTGGTGTGGAGAAAAAATCCTGAAAAAACTCTTGGACATTACATCATCAAGCGAAAGCCGACCTCATTCAACGGAGGTGCACTGGATGATATCTCAAAATTGCTAGAAGAGCAAGATGCAAATGCGTTGGGGTTAAATGTAATCTGGATAGATGAATACCAGGAATTGCCTGGTATCCTCACGCAGATTGCTCACATCAGATAATTATCTATGCCCGTCGCCGCGGCATCACACACTGATGGTCGTGCTGGTTCTATAAGCCTTCCTTTCGCGAACCGCCCGCAGCGAGCGCGGAACAGCCGTTCCGCGCCCGCTCCACCCCTCACGCCGCCGCCGGCACCCCGCCGAACCGGCGCTGCCGCCCGCGAAACGCCGCCATCGCCGCGGCCAGTTCCGCCTCGCCGAAATCCGGCCAGGCGCAGGGCGTGAAGTGCAGCTCGGCATAGGCGCTCTCCCAGAGCAGGAAGTCGGAGAGGCGCTGCTCGCCGCTGGTGCGGATCACGAGGTCGACCTCCGGGGCGCCGTCGCCGGTGACGAGGCGGGCGAAGTCCTCGCGGGTGGCGTCGGGGGCGGCGAGCCGGGCGGCGGAGAGGATCGCGTCGCGGGCCGAGTAGTCGAGGGCGATGCGCAGGTGCAGGCGGGTCCCGGCGCGGGTCGCCGCCTCGGCGGCGGCGATGGCGTCGGCCAGGCCGTCGGGCAGGCGGTCGCGCCGGCCGATCACCGTGAGACGGATGCCGTCGCGGCGTAAGAGCTCGACCTCGCGGGTCAGGTAGAGGCGCAGCAGGGCCATCAGCCCGGTCACCTCCGCCGCCGGGCGGCACCAGTTGTCGGTGGAGAAGGCGTAGAGCGTCAGCGTGCCGATGCCCTCACCGGGCGCCGCCCGCGCCACCCGCCGCACCGTCGCGACCCCGGCCTCGTGCCCGACGCCGCGGGGCAGGCCGCGGCGTTCCGCCCAGCGGCCGTTGCCGTCCATGATCAGGCCGACGTGAATCTTGGCGTTCTGTGAAGAAGTGCTTTGCATTGCAAAGTCTCCGGGTAAAAAAGGGGGGAAACGGTTCAGGCGGGGCGGGGCGCGGGCTCGCCCTCGCCTTTGCCCTCGCCGTGGCGGGCGGCCTCGGCGGCGTCGCGGACCACGCGTTCCAGTACGGCGAGATAGGCGACGAAGCGCTCCCGCCCGGCCGGGGTGAGGCGGCAGGTGGTGAGCGGGCGCCGTCCCTCGTAGCCCTTGTGGATCTCGACGAGGCCGGCCTCCTCCAGCACCCCGAGATGGCGGCTGAGATTGCCGTCGGTCAGGCCGCAGAGCTGCTTGAGGTCGCCGAAGGCCAGGGGCTTTCGGTGCGAGGCGAGGGAGGTGAGCAGGCTGAGCCGTGCCCGCTCGTGCAGCACCCGGTCGAGCCCGTCATAGGCGAAAGGCGCCGGCTCAGGCATGGTCGCCTCCCGGGGCACGATGGAGGATGAGGGCCAGCAGCCCCTGGCCGAGAGCGAAGGGCAGCCCCATGATCCAGGGCGAGAGGGCATGCCCCTCGGAAGCGGCCGCGATCGCGCCGAGGCCCGCGACGAGGTACCAGCCCGCCGCCAGGGCGACCGGCCGCGGCAGGGCGCGCAGGGACGAGAACAGCCCGAGCCCGACCAGCATCTGCCACAGGCCCGGCAGCAGCCACAGCGAGTCCGGGGCGAGGCGCGCCAGGACCAGGAGCAGCAGCGCCCCGGCGGCGCCGGCCGGCAGGAACGCCTCGACGGCATTGAGGATCATCGCGTCGGCGAGACCCGAATGATGCCGGCGGCTGCGCGCCAGCATCTCGGCCCCGATCACCCCGACCGAGACGAACGCGGTGGCGATCCAGCCGGCGAGGAAGGTGAAGGGGCGGCCGGTGGGATCGTCGAGGAATATCGCCTGGAGGCTTGCGGTGGCGAGCGCCAGGCCGCCCGTGAGGGCGAGTGCGGAGGGGCCGTAGCCCTGGAAGGCGGTGCCGGCAGCGACCTGGCTCCTGATCGCCACGATATCGGCCAGCACCTTCTCGAGGTCGGCCTTGCCGAGGTCCGTCCGGTCGAGGTCGCGCATCGGGGAACTCGCATCAACTTTCCAATGCAAAGTATGCCGATCCACAAAGTCGCGCAAGCGGATTCGGGCGGCCGCGCGACCGCCCGCTCGTGCTCTTACCGGTTGGCCCGCGCCAGGGCGGCGTGGAGCAGGAGGTTCACGCCCGGCAGGGTCGGCTCCAGGGCGATGTCCTCGGCCTCGTTGTGGGTGATGCCGTCCCGGCAGGGGGTGAAGATCATGCAGGCCGGAGCGACCCGGGCGACGTGGTAGGCGTCGTGGCCGGCCTGGGAGCGCAGGTTCATGGTCGGGACGCCGAGGTTTTTCGCGGTCTCGCGCAACAGGCCGATCAGCCCGTCATCGAAGGAGAAGACCCCGAACCCCCATTCCTCGGCGATGGAAATCTGCGTCAGCGAGCGGGCGGCGCAATCGGGCAGGGCGGCGCGCAAGGCGGCCTTCATGGTCTCCAGGGTCTCGAGCTGCGGCGCCCGCATGTCGATGAACAGCTCGGCGTATTCCGACAGGGTGCCGGGGAGGTTGGGCACCAGGTCGAGCCGGGCGGCGGTGGCCTTGGCGTCGGTGTCGGCATGGGCCCAGCCGATGTCGTTGACCGCCACCGCCACCATGGCGGCCCCCACCAGCGCGTTGTGGCGCTCGCCCATCGGGGTCGGGCCGGTATGGGCGGTGGCGCCCTCGACGGCGATGCGCATGCCGCAGCTCGGATAGCCGCCGGTGACGATGCCGACCGGCACGCCGGCCTTGTCGAGGGCCGGGCCCTGCTCGATGTGGAGCTCGAAATAGGCGTCGATGGTGCGGCCGCCGACCGCGTCCGGTCCGCGATAGCCGATGCCGTCCAGCGCGTCGCCGAAGCGGATGCCGTCGCGGTCGCGCCGGTTCTCGACCCAGTCCGGCGTCGCCTGGCCGGACCAGGCCAGCGAGCACAGCATCGGCGGCGAGAACCGCGCGCCCTCCTCGTTGGTCCAGTTCACGACCTCGATCGCGCGCTTCGTCGCGATCCCGAGATCGTCGAGGGTACGCAGGACCTCCAGGCCCGCCAGCATGCCCAGGATGCCGTCGAAGCGCCCGCCGGCCCATTGGGTGTCGAGGTGGCTGCCGATCACCACCGGCGGCAGGCCGGGCTCGGTCCCTTCGCGGCGCAGCACCATGTTGCCGAGCCCGTCGATGGTCAGCGGATAGCCGCCTTCCTCCGCCCAGGACTTCAGCTGGTCGCGCATCACCCGGTCCGGCTCGGTCAGGGTCAGGCGCCGCAGGCCCCCCCGGGGCCCGGTGCCGATGCCGGCCGACACCATCAGGGTGTCCCAGAGCCGGGAGCCGTTCACGGAGAGGTTGGTGGTCATCGCCGATAAGCCTCGCACTGCAACCCAAGCTGGGTGTGAGCACCAGCATGCGAGGCCCGTGCCCGGCGGACAAGCGCCGGGCGCAAGGGAGGGGTGCGCGCTACCCGAGCCGGGCGCGGGCCGCCGCGTATTCCGCCTTCAGCCGGTCGATCACCAATGCGGTGGCCGGCGCGTCGTCGATGGTGCCGACGCCCTGGCCGGCGCCCCAGATGTCGCGCCAGGCCTTGGTGGTGCCGGACCCGAAATTCATCTTGGTCTTGTCGACCTCCGGCAGCGCGTTGGGGTCGAGGCCGGCGGCGGTCACGCTCGGCTTGAGGTAGTTGCCCGGCACGCCGGTGAAGTAGGGGGTATAGAGCACGTCGGCGGCCGTAGTGCCGACGATCATCTCCTTGTAGGCCGGCGCGGCATTGGCCTCCTGCGTGGCGATGAAGCGGGTGCCCATATAGGCCAGATCCGCCCCCATCGCCTGGGCGGCCAGGATCGCGTCGCCGGTGGTGATCGCGCCCGACAGGATCAGCGGCCCGTCGTAGAAGCGCCGCACCTCGCCCACCAGCGCGAAGGGCGAGAGCGTGCCGGCATGTCCCCCCGCCCCGGCGCAGACCAGGATCAGGCCGTCGACGCCAGCCTCCAGCGCCTTCTCGGCGTGGCGCACGGTGGTGACGTCGTGGAAGACGAGGCCGCCCCAGCCGTGCACCGCCGAGACCACCGCGTCGGGCGCGCGCAGCGAGGTGATGATGATCGGCACCCGGTGCCGGCCGCAGACCATCAGGTCGTGCTCGAGCCGGTCGTTCGAGGCGTGGACGATCTGGTTGACGGCGTAGGGCGCGACGATCCGCTCGGGATCGGCGGCCCTGGCCTCGGCGAGCGCGCCGTCGATCCGGGTCAGCCACTCGTCGAGGGCTTCCTTCGGCCGGGCATTGAGGGCCGGGAACGAGCCGACGATGCCGTTCACGCACTGGGCGATGACCAGGTCCGGCCCGGAGACGATGAACATCGGCGAGGCGATCACCGGCAGGGCGAGGGCGTGGCGGAGGCTGTCGGGCAGGGACATCGGCGGCGTGGCTCCCAGGCTCATTAATTGGGGCCCGGCATCGCACCAGCGTCCGGCATGGTCAACCGGTCGACCTGAAGCGAGACCCGATCACCCGGCTTTTCAGATCCGCCTCAGTTATGTGTTTCGACCTGTGATCTGGAGGAGATTTTTCCATGATGGACCGGCATCCACGCCATCGAACGGTGCTTTGGGAGGCTGAGATGTCCGAACCATCGTGCAACTGACCCGGCACGCCCTCGCGCGCCGGCGATGCGGGCTAGAAAGCGATACTCGCCCCGATTTTCGGGCCTGCCGCCTTGAGCCGGGCGGAGGCGTCGCGACGGCATGACGAACCGTCGCCCTCGCATCGCCGTCGTGATGCGAGAGCACAATGTGAAGTTCGCTCAGGCCACCACCAAGCATGAGCCTGATTGAGCGCAGCTAGAGCGCTTCACGATCGCGTTGCCATCGCGAACCGCTCTAGAGTCTTTAATTTTTGCCGCGTTTAAAAATAATTAGAAAAATCTATACTGCTGTACTGATGATCTATAAGCTGCGCCGCGTGACTCTCTGTCAAATCGGACTTTCCGACATCATCGAACGCTTTAAATTCCAGCGCGATCATCTCCTTAAGGTCATAAGTACTGACAGGACTGTCGCCGAACGTAGTCGGCTTAAAGTTGTACGATCCTGGATACTTCAGGCCGAGATGATTGCTGATTTCGGGATATACTGGGAATATTGCAGATCCCGCCAAGTAATTCATGCCAAAAAGAGCGTCTTTATGAAACCCACTCTGTTTGATGCCGATTTTTTCTTCAAGGAAAGCAGAAATTCTTTGACAATACAGATCGAACATCAACGAAGTCGGATGATTGACCGAGAAAAAGGTCGGTTTCTCACGATAGTTTGCTTGTAGAATATCCGAAAACTGAACATCGACATTCTGCTCGCGGTTTTTCAGTTCCTCAATCGATCGGGTTGCGGCATCGAAATAGCCAAGAGCCTCAAATACTTTAGCGGTATATAATTTGAATGTCTCGTCTGCATTATACCCACGCAAATATGCCAACAATGCAACCTTGCTGTGATAATCGCCGAGCGGCCCATCAACCCTTTTCGCGATACCCCCAATATACGTCAAATCAGGATGAAGCCCTGTAAAGTACATATTGACGATGCGAACCAGCTTATCGCCTTTTACATGATCACCGATTTTTTCCGAGGAAATTTCACCATAGTGATCCGAGAGCGGAACGGCTAAAACGACGTCGTATTTATCGATATCAGCCACAAGAGTGTCGATATGAGCCTTATTGTCATGCGGAAGAAGATGAACTCCAAATCCATCAAAGATTATATTATCAGAATACAAGCTCATCGTATGCTTAATCGGCTGGCACTGACAGTTGCTGATGACCAGTCCACGCTTCATATCGAACTCCTTTTGTCCAAAGACGCACCTGAGATCAACGTCCGTTGAAGATGATCTTAGAGTCCATGCTCGAATTTTTGCCAAAAATTAAAAGGCTGTAATTTTGCGCTTGGCATCGGACCTTCGAAACGGACGGGGAGTCTGATATGTCCAAGTCTCGGCCTGCTGGCATGACAAAGCAAGATGGAACCCTCTTCCCTTTGGGCATCAAGTGGGCATGGCGACGGATTGTCGATGCCTGCCCTGCGTCCGACATTTCCGCACCGCATGATGACGACGCCCAGCGTTGAGACAATGGGCATTGGCGAGGGGAGCAGGGACAGGGCGAACGCGGCGCTCGGCCTGTCGGGTGGGGTGCATCGGCAGCGTGCCTACCATGAGCATTGTTCGGCAGTCAGATCGCATCAACCGTGCATGCCGTCAACGACCCCACCGCCAAGGCGTTACCCGGAAGAAGCCCGCCGAGTCATGCGCCCCGCAAGATCGCATTGCGCACCCATCGCATCGATGTCGACCCGCGCCCGTCAATATTCATATACCCATCATACAAACTGCAGCATCTTACAATATATGATGCGCCGGCCGGATGGCCATCGAATAATAAAAAATCATCACATCTTAATATATCGCACGCTTCGAATTCCGTTGGCACAGTTAAGTCATGACGCGCATGATACGGCCAGAGGTCAGCTTCAGGATTTGATATGACCGTGCCTGGCAGCAAGCGGCGAGGTCGGAGAGGGCGGTGGGCTTCCCTCTTGCCGGAACGGGCTCCGGCGGATTTCCTTATGGCTCGCGCCGCGGAAGGCCGGGTCTTTCGCCCAAGCAGGAGCCGATCGCAGTGGACGGAAGCAGCACCATTTGAAGAAAGCCTCGTTCTCCTGACCGCGGAACGGGCGCGGCGCGGTCGCCCGCCTACCGACCTTGAGCCAAGATCGCTCCCAACGTCCTTGATCATCCTGAGCCAAGTCGACGCCGCCGCCGATCAAGGAGCGGTCGCTGCGTCCAACTGGTCTGCCGCGAAATGTGACGAACCACTCCCGGGCGAGGCAGCGGCCCACATCGTCGCCGGCACCGCTCATGCAACGGAAGCGGGCGGCTTCCGAGAACCCCTGACGGCTATTCGTGCTGATTCCAGCCGTCAGAGACGTGGTTGATCACCGGTCTTGATTTAGCCCGGCACAACAAACAACACTTTACGAAACGATTTCATGTAGCATTTTTTCAAGCGACTCAATATCGACCTCAAGATCGGCGAAGGCAACACCCCACGCATGTTCGGCAACCCGGCATTTCAAAATATAGTGCCGCATTCCCTTAATGTTTGACGTGAACCGATAGCCGGTATCATAAAATCCATTAGACAGGAACTCTGCCACAACAGCGTCAGGCTTGGCCCAAACTATGTTTGTCAAGCCGGCACCGTGAGCGCCAACAATAAACTTTGCGTTTTTAAAGGCGCATATCTGCTCATGCAACGAATGCTGACCAGGACAAAACTCCTTGAACCCGAACTTTCTCAGGACCTCCCGGACGAGAGGCTCATTCATAATTCGCCGATGCTCAGCATCCGCTCGCGTCACGTATATTTTTTCGCCCAATCCTAAATCGGGCATTTCCCGCGTTTTCAAATCTGCGCGATCGCGCAGCTCGGCAAGATAGTCGCTCGACCACCCGACTTTATATATACCGCTGTTATAATCCGGCCTTAGCGTACCAAGCGACTCCTCGAATCGAAACGCTGCATTATATGCATTTTTGAATTTTACAACACAATCACGTTCTATTGTGATGAAATCTTCAGCCTTCAAATCAAAAAGTTCCAGACTTGCGCTCTGGAATTTTCTATCCACATATCTTCCAAACCATTTTATATTTTTTGGGGCCGAATCCTTGATAAAGTTCTTTATATACCAAACCCGAGACAGCCCATCCATTATCCAATGAAAATATTGATGATTGTATCTATGGTGAATATTGGCAACCGGCTCGTCGTATTCTATCGCCTCGAACGACCGGTCGATCAAATACTTCCAGTTCGTCGACCTGTCGTTACGAAACCACTTTGAGAAGAAAATCTCAGAATGCCAGGTGCTTTCCTCTAATAATACGCTACGATCCCCCTCTCCAACGAGGCATGCGTGATCGGGCAAAAACAACGTAGTTGATACAGGCTCGCACACGGCGCGCCGAAACGTCGCCTGGCAAGCGTCATAGACGTTTTTTGCGGGAGATTCGAGCTCGTTGAAGATACGAGACGCAGGAAAGTTCGCAGGTCCGTATACTTCAGATTTAATCGTTATGTCGGACGACAGCTGCCGATCGACCATGGAGGCGAGCTCGCAAGGAACGCCAAACGAACTGTTATCCAACCCGTCCGGCATAAAATTGCGATGATAATGAGTATTCCACATGAAGCCGCCTGGATGCTCGCAGTACGTTTATTCGACCGCTGGCTGAGGCTGCCCCCGATCGAGCAGGACGGCCTACGCCGACACACTTCTTAAGCCACCTGAAAGCAATGTCAAGCTACTGTGATAGCTCAAGCATTGGTATCGATTTTTGCGATATTCCACAGACGAATCCGAATTCGACAATTGAAATATCATATCTCTTGCAGAGGAGATATTACGCCGTATTTTATAATTTATTTTAATAAAAAGCAGGATATCCGCAGATCGCATGCTCGCTCACTATTCGTTACATAATTCAGATATATATAAAGGCCGGACATTGGACGATAGGCACAATGTATTTCACGCGCTACGATGGTATTTATCAAAAAAACAGCCGTTTCGTTAGACGGTCGATGCACCATTGCCGCGCTTCGTCCTGCGGACTGATCGCGCGTCCGTTGTGGCCTAGGCCTGTGCCGGTTTCATGACCGTGCGGTGGGAGGCGGCATGATCGGGTATGACGATCCATGGAACTAGCGAGCGCCACGGGGGTGCGATGCCGGCCCCGGCGAAAGCAAGGCCTTGGTGGTGCCGGACGCGGCGATTGATCTCGAGGCAAGTTCCGGGCCCGCCACTTCCCCTCCGGCAGTTGCATCGAGTCCGGAAGCCTGCCGGTTGTTCGCCATGCATCGCGCGCAGGCATTTCGAACTTGAAAATCGGCGGGCTACGACGCACTCCCGCACGGCCCACTCGACGGTAAGGGGAGCCACAATGCACGCTGAGGTCAGAACCCCGGAGGCGGTCGGCCTCTCGTCGGAGCGGCTGGGCCGAATCATCCCGTGGATGCGGGGCTACATCGAGGCCGGCAAGCTGCCGGGCCTGTCGGTGACCGTGGCCCGGCGCGGCCAGGTGGTGTTTTCGCATCAGGAAGGCCTGCGCGACCTCGCCCGGGGTCTGCCGATGGAGCACGACACCATCGTGCGCATCTACTCGATGACGAAGCCGCTGACCTCGGTGGCGATCCTGATGCTGTACGAGGAGGGCCGCTTCCAGCTCGACGATCCGATCACCCGCTTCCTGCCCGAGTTCCGGGACATGCGGGTTCTGGTCGGCGGCAGCCGGGGGAAGCCCGAGACGGTGCCGGCGGAGCGCGACATCACGTTCCGCGATCTCCTCACCCACACCTCGGGTCTGTCCTACGGCTTCATGGACGCGACCCTGGTCGACCGGATGTACCGGGAGGAGGGCGTCGACTTCCAGACCGCCGAGACCTCGCTCGCCGAGATCGTCGCCAAGGCCGCCCGCCTGCCGCTCCTCGCCCAGCCGGGGGCGGAGTGGAACTACAGCATCGCCACCGACGTGCTCGGCCACCTCGTTGCGGTGATCTCAGGCGTTCCCTTCGACGCGTTCCTGCGCGAGCGGATCATCCGGCCCCTCGGCATGGTTGATACCGATTTCCACGTCCCGGCCGACAAGATCGCCCGCTTCGCCTCGAACTACGCGCTCGGCGAAGGCGGCCGGCTGACGCTCATCGACGATGCGCGCGAGGGCCGCTACGCCCGCCCCCGCACCGTGCCGTCGGGGGGCGGCGGCCTCGTCTCGACGGCGGCCGACTATGCCCGGTTCTGCCGCTTCATCCTGGGGCGCGGGGCGCTCGACGGCGTGCGGCTTCTCGGGCCCAAGACCGTCGACCTGATGACGGCCAATCACCTGCGCGGCGACCTCGCCGATATGGGCCAGCCGCGTTTTTCGGAGTCGAGCTACAGCGGCATCGGCTTCGGGCTGGGCTTCTCGGTGATGCTCGATCCAGCCAAGGCCCAGATCCTCGGCACCCCGGGCGAGGTCGCCTGGGGCGGGGCGGCCTCGACGGCGTTCTGGATCGACCCCGCCGAGGACCTGTTCGTCATCATGCTGACCCAGCTCATGCCGTCCTCGACCTGGCCGATCCGGCGCGAGCTGCGGGTGCTCACCTACGCGGCGATCACGTAAGTGATCGCGGCGATCACCGACTGATCGTCACCCCACCGCCCGGCGGTAGAGGTGCCAGGTGGCGTGGCCGAGCACCGGCAGCACCACCGCGAGGCCGACGAACAGCGACACCATGCCGAGCACGAGCATCCCGGCCACGATGGCGCCCCAGGCGAGCATCGTGCCGGGATTCTCGCGCATCAGCGCCAGCGAGGTCTCGATCGCGGTGCCGGCATCCGCATCCTTGTCGATGATGAGCGGGATCGAGACCGCGCTCACCGCGAGAGCCAGGAGCGAGAAGGCGGCGCCGACGAGGTTGCCGGCGAGGATCAGGCTCCAGCCCCGCGGCGTGGTCAGCACGTCGTCGAGGAAGGCCAGCAGCGAGGGCTCGGTGACGCCGCCATAGAGGGTCCAGTACAGCCCCATCGCGGCGCAGAGCCAGGCGAGGAAGATCAGCGCCAGCACCACGCCGACCGCCGTCACGGCCTTGGCCGAGCGGCCGCCCAAGGGCGCATAGGCATCCGCGAGCGTCGCGGGCAGGCCCCATTCCCGCCGGCGGCTCATCTCGTAGAGGCCGAGCGCCGCGAAGGGACCGATCAGCGCGAAGCCGGCGGCGAGCGGGAACAGGATCGGGATCAGGTCCTGCTCGAAGGTCGCCGCCGCGATCACGACGCCGGCGATCGGGTAGATCAGCACCACGAACAGCACGTGGGTCGGCATCGCCAGGAAGTCGTCGACGCCCCGCGACAGGGCGGCCTTGAGATCCGGGATGCCGATGCGCCGCACGGCAGGGCGGGCGGCGGACAGGCCGTGGGCGAAGATGGGCGAACTCGTCATCGCGTTTCCTCCGGGGGGAGGCACCCGCGACGGGGAGGCCGGGCCGCGTTCGGGCCGTCTGTCGGCGGTCCTCAGGCGCCCGGTCCGGCCCGCACGGGCGCCGGACAGATCGGTCGCATCAAACCTGGATCACTCGCACCGGGCGGGGGGTCCCGCCACACGGCAAGAGCGTAACGCCGAGCCGGCCCGCCCGCCAAGAGGGTGCCGCGCACGATCACGCGACGGTGAGCGGGCCGGGAGCGTGTCGAGCGCCCGGGGTGCCGCACCGCCCGCTTCCACGCTACAAGAGGCCATCCTCGTCTCAACCCAAGGCCGATCATGCCGAGCACGCCCCGCGCCGCGATCATCCCGGTCACGCCGTTCCAGCAGAACTGCACCCTGCTGTGGTGCGAGGCGACGAAGCGGGCTGCCGTGATCGATCCGGGCGGCGACCTCGACCGAATCCGGGCGGCGATCGCCCAGGCCGGCGTCACGGTCGAGAAGATCCTGCTCACCCACGGCCATATCGACCATGCCGGCGGCGCGGCCGACCTGCGCGACGCGCTCGAGGTCCCCGTCGAGGGGCCGCACCGCGCCGACAAGCCGCTCCTCGACCGCCTGCCCGAGACCGGGGCGGCCTACGGCATCGACGGCGCCAAGGCGATCACCCCCGACCGCTGGCTCGACGAGGGCGACACGGTGACGGTGGGGGAACTGACCTTCGACGTGCTGCACTGCCCCGGCCATTCCCCGGGCAGCGTGGTGCTGGTGAGCCGGGACGCGCGCTTCGCGCAAGTCGGCGACGTGCTCTTCCGCGGCTCGGTCGGCCGCACCGACCTGCCGGGGGGCGACCACGCCGCCTTGATCTCCTCGATCAAGGTGAAGCTGCTGCCGCTCGGCGACGACGTCGCCTTCATCCCCGGCCACGGCCCGACCAGCACGATCGGCCAGGAGCGGCTGTCGAACCCGTTTCTCCAGTAAATTCCTCGCCTTCAGTAGGAGCCTCCCCCATGGAGTTGCGTCCCCTCGGCCGTTCCGGCCTCTCCGTCCCGCCCTTCTGCTTCGGCGGCAACGTCTTCGGCTGGACCGCCGACGAGGCGACCTCGTTCGCGCTGCTCGACCGGCTGCTGGAAGCGGGCTTCACCTTCATCGACACCGCCGACGTCTATTCGCGCTGGGCGCCGGGCCACCAGGGCGGCGAGTCGGAAGCCGTGATCGGGCGCTGGCTCAAGGCGCGGGGCGCCCGCGACCGCATGACCATCGCCACCAAGGTCGGCATGGATATGGGCGAGGGCCGGAAGGGCCTGAAGGCGCCGTATATCGAGCGGGCGGTGGAGGATTCCTTACGCCGTCTCCAGACCGACCGGATCGACCTCTACCAGTCCCATGCCGACGATGCCGAGACGCCGCTGGAGGAGACGCTCTCGGCCTTCGACCGGCTGATCCGCGCCGGCAAGGTGCGGGCGATCGGGGCCTCGAACTATTCGGCGGCCCGCCTGCGCGAAGCCCTGGCTGTGGCGGCCCGCGAGAACCTGCCGCGCTACGAGTGCCTGCAGCCCGGCTACAGCCTGGCCGACCGGGAGGAGTACGAGGCCGAGCTGGAGCCCCTGTGCCGCGAGGAGGGGATCGGGGTGATCTCCTACTTCTCCCTGGCCGCGGGCTTCCTCACCGGCAAGTACCGCGAGGCGGGCGCTGCCGCCGGCCGCGCCCGGGAGGCCCGGGTCTCGCGCTACCTCAACCCGAAGGGCTTCGCCTTCCTCGACCTTCTCGACGCGGTCGCCCGGGAGCACGGCGCCACGCCGGCCCAGGTCGCCATCGCCTGGCTCGTCGCGCGGCCGGGGCTCACCGCGCCGATCGCCAGCGCCACCTCGGTGGCGCAGCTCGAAGAGGTGCTCGGCGGCGTGCGCCTCGCCCTCGACCCGGCGGCATCCGCCCGGCTGGAGGAGGCCAGCCGGGGCACGCTCAAGGCCTGACAACCGGCCGTTGGCGGATCCTTAACGGGGTGCGGCGAAACGTAACCTCGGTTATCCTTCGGCGGGGATGGACGGGCATCCGGCCCATCCCCGCCGGAGGCCCGAAAAGCGCCCGTGCGGCGCCGAAAACCGATGCAATTTCAAGGCGGAATGCTTACATCAGGAACATGCCGGATCGTGCCCGCCGCGGCCCGGAAGTCTTGAGACACGAGAGACCAGCCGGCGCCGGATCGAAAAACCGGCGCCGGCGCGGGCCGCCTCCAAGGGGAGGCGCCCGCCCGCACCAGGAACCGACATGGCCGAACCCGCCCGCGATCTGACCCCCGACACCTACGGCGCCGACTCGATCAAGGTCCTCAAGGGCCTGGACGCGGTGCGCAAGCGTCCGGGCATGTATATCGGCGACACCGACGACGGCTCGGGCCTGCACCACATGGTGTACGAGGTCGTCGACAACGCCATCGACGAGGCTCTGGCCGGCCACGCGACCCACGTCACCGTCACCCTCAACGCGGACGGCTCCTGCACGGTCTCCGACAACGGCCGCGGCATCCCGACCGACATCCACTCGGAGGAGGGCGTCTCGGCGGCCGAGGTCATCATGACCCAGCTGCATGCCGGCGGTAAGTTCGACCAGAACTCCTACAAGGTCTCGGGCGGCCTGCACGGCGTCGGCGTCTCGGTGGTCAACGCCCTCTCGACCTGGCTGCGCCTGCGCATCTGGCGCGCCGGCAAGGAACACGCGATGGAGTTCCGCCACGGCGACGCGGTGGCCCCCCTCGCGGTGGTGGGGCCGGCCGGCGACCGGCGCGGCACCGAGGTGTCGTTCCTGCCCTCGCCCGACACCTTCACGATGATCGAGTTCGACTACGCGACGCTGGAGAAGCGCCTGCGCGAACTCGCCTTCCTGAATTCCGGCGTGCGCATCGTGCTGACCGACGCCCGCCACGCCGAGCACAAGCGCGAGGAACTCGTCTACGAGGGCGGCGTCGAGGCCTTCGTGCGCTACCTCGACCGGGCCAAGGAAGCCCAGATCGAGGCGCCGATCGTGCTGCGCCAGGAGCGCGACGGCATCGGCGTCGAGGTGGCGTTGTGGTGGAACGACACGTTCCACGAGAACGTGCTGTGCTTCACCAACAACATTCCGCAGCGCGACGGCGGCACGCATCTCGCCGGCTTCCGGGCCGCCCTCACCCGCCAGATCACCGGCTACGCCGAGTCGAGCGGGGTGACCAAGAAGGAGAAGGTCGCGCTCACCGGCGAGGATTGCCGCGAGGGGCTGACCGCGGTGGTCTCGGTCAAGGTGCCCGACCCGAAATTCTCCTCGCAGACCAAGGACAAGCTCGTCTCCTCGGAGGTGCGGCCGGCGGTCGAGGGCGTCATGAACGCGACGCTCGGCACCTGGCTCGAGGAGCACCCGAACGAGGCGCGCATCATCGCCGCCAAGGTGGCGCTCGCGGCGGCGGCCCGCGAGGCGGCGCGCAAGGCGCGCGACCTCACCACCCGCAAGGGCGCGCTCGACATCGCCTCGCTGCCCGGCAAGCTCGCCGATTGCCAGGAGCGCGACCCGTCGAAATGCGAGATCCTCTTGGTCGAGGGCGATTCGGCCGGCGGCTCGGCCAAGCAGGGCCGTGACAGAACGTTCCAGGCCGTGCTGCCGCTGCGCGGAAAAATCCTCAACGTCGAGCGGGCGCGGCTCGACAAGATGCTGTCGAGCCAGGAGATCGGCACGCTGATCACGGCGCTCGGCACCGGGATCGGCCGGGACGGCGCCCACGCCTTCAATCCCGACAAGCTGCGCTATCACCGCATCATCATCATGACCGATGCGGATGTCGACGGCTCGCATATCCGCACCCTGCTGCTGACGTTCTTCTTCCGCCAGATGCCGGAGCTGATCGACCGCGGCCATCTCTACATCGCCCAGCCGCCGCTCTACAAGGCGCAGAAGGGTAAGACCGCGATCTACCTCAAGGACGACCGGGCGCTCGAGGATTACCTGATCGACGGCGGCGTCGACGGGGCGGTGCTCAAGCTCGCCACCGGCACCGAGTTCGGCGGCGCCCAGCTCAAGACCCTGGTCGACGAGGCGCGCGGTGTGCGCCAGGTCCTGCACGGGATGCATTCGCGCTACGACCGCGTCGTGGTCGAGCAGGCGGCGATCGCCGGTGCGCTGCGTCCGTCGGTCGCCGGCAACCCGGCCGAGGCCGAGGTGGTGGCCGACGAGATCGCCCGGCGCCTCAACGCCATCGCCGACGAGATCGAGCAGGGCTGGGAGGGCGAGGCCAAGGACGGCGGCTACGTGCTGTCGCGAACCTTACGCGGCGTGCGCCAGGTCGCGGTGCTCGACGAGGCCCTGATCCACTCGCAGGAGGCGCGCCGCCTCGACGAGCGGGCCGAGACCCTGAGCGAGATCTACGGCGCCCCCGTCACCCTGGTGCGGCGCGGCGACCAGACCATGCTGTACGGCCCGGTCGCCCTGTTCGAGGGCATGATGGCGCTCGGCCGCAAGGGGTTGCAGCTCCAGCGCTACAAGGGCCTCGGCGAGATGACCGCTCAGCAGCTCTGGGAGACGACGCTCGACCGCGACGTGCGCTCGCTGCTCCAGGTGAAGGTCAAGGACACGACCGACGCCGACGACCTCTTCGTCAAGCTGATGGGCGACGTGGTCGAGCCGCGCCGGGAGTTCATCCAGGAGAACGCCCTCAACGTGGCCAATCTCGACGTGTGATGGTGAACCCGATGGACACGGCCGCGCTCGCGCCCTTTACCGATTACGTCCTGCCCGAGGCGACCCTGCCGGAACTGCCGGGCCATTACCGCGGCAAGGTGCGGGACAATTACGACCTGCCCGACGGGCGGCGGATCCTGATCACCAGCGACCGGTTGAGCGCCTTCGACCGGGAACTGGCGGCGATCCCGCTGAAAGGTCAGGTCCTGACCCAGACCGCGCGCTACTGGTTCGAGAAGACGCGGGACATCTGCGACAACCACGTTCTCGCCTATCCCGACCCGAACGTGGTGGTGGGCCGGCGCCTCACCATCCTGCCGGTCGAGATCGTGGTGCGTGGCTACCTCGCGGGCAGCACCGGCACCTCGGTCCTGACCCTCTACAAGGCCGGCCAGCGCGAGATGTACGGCCATCGGCTGCCGGACGGGATGCGCCCGCACGAGGCGTTACCGCAGCCGATCATCACCCCCACCACCAAGGCCGGCCACGGCGACCACGACGCGCCGCTCTCCGCCGCGGAAATCCTGGAGCGGGGTCTCCTGACGAAGGAGCAGTGGCACACCCTGTCGGAGGCGGCGCTCGCGCTGTTCGCCCGCGGCCAGGCGCTGGCGGCGGAACGCGGCCTGATCCTCGCCGACACCAAGTACGAGTTCGGCCTTGATCCCGAGGGGCGGATCGTGCTCGCCGACGAGATCCACACCCCCGACAGCAGCCGCTACTGGTTCGCGCAAAGCTATGCCGCGCGCTTCGAGGCCGGCACCCTGCCGGAGAGCTTCGACAAGGACGTGGTCCGCAACTGGGTCGCGTCCCGCTGCGATCCCTACCGCGATCCGGTGCCGGAGATCCCGCCGGACGTGGTCCTGCGCACCGCCGCCACCTATGTCAGCGCCTTCGAGACGATCACCGGCGAGCGCTTCGCCCTGCCGGACACGAGCGAGCCGCCGCTGGCGCGCATCCGCCGCAACATCGCGGCGTATCTGGGGGCGTAGGGAACGGGCTGGCGCGGGAAATCCCCTCTCCCCGCGGGGCGGGGAGAGGGCTCCGGCGACCTTGTCGTCGACGGAGCTAGCGGAGGCGTAGCCGGAGCGAGGGTGAGGGGGGCTCGACGAGTGAGGCTCCTCCGGAAACTCCCCCTCACCCTCGCCCTGCGGGCTTGCCGCGCCCTCTGAACGAGGGCTCGGCCCTCTCCCCGCCCGCGGGGAGAGGAGAAATCCGCGCTCCTCTTCTTTTTTCCGGATATCTCCACCCCGGAGCTGCCTCACGCCTCCGGATCGGCCCGGGTCGAGAAGCGGTCGCGGGCGGTGAAGCGGTCGGCCGGCAGGCCGGAGGGGAGGGTGCCGCGGTAGATTTCCTTCGACAGGAACGAGCGCTCGATCTCGATCTGCTCCTCGTCGAGATCGACGTACCAGCAGCGGCGCCGGGGCGACCAGCGGTAGTTGCGGTCCTTGAGCCGGTCCTTCAGCGCGATCGGCGCGTCGGAGGCCCAGAGCCGCACGGTCGGCCGCCGCGCCGCCTCAAGGAGGGCGGCAAGCGCCAGGCGCCCCGAGGCCCGCAAGGGGCGGGCGAGGATGGCGAGCAGCGCCTCGCAATCGTCGATCGCCCGGTGGCCGTTGTGGAAATGGCCGTAATCGGCGAGCAGGTGGCCGAGCCGCATCCCCTCGTGCCCCTCGGCCCGCCAGGGGATCTGGTGGCACGAGCAGGCCCAGTTGCGCGAGACGAAGATCGGCCAGCGGCGCTCGCACATCTGCCGGTCGAACCGGGCATTGTGGGCGATGACCACCCGCGCCTCCGCGGCGAGCGCCTCGACGGCCGCATCGTCGATGCGCTGGCCGGCGACGTCGGCGTCGGTGATGCCGGTCAGCCGCACCACCGCCTCGGGGATCGGGATGGAGGGCTGGTGGAGCTGGTTGAACCGCTCCAGAATTCGGTAGATCCGGCCGCTGGCGCCGTACTCGAACTTGATGATGCCGAGCTCGATCACCTCGTCGGCGGTGACGTCGATGCCGGTGGTCTCGGTGTCGAGGATCAGCCCGACGAAGGTCGGCTCCTCGGGCTCCTCGGCCGGCGGCACGAAGGGGCCGAGACGGCGCAGCACCCGGTACTCGCCGGTGCGCTCCAGGATGGCGGCGATGTCGTCGAGCGCGTCGGTCAAGGGCGTGTCACCTCGAGGCCATCGGCGGCGGCGCCGTGTCGTTGCTTGAAGCCGGATTAAACCCGGCTCGGCCGCCGGGCCAAGAGCCGGGCCGCCACGCTCCACCGTATTCGCATCCGGCAAACGAACCGTGCCACGCCCACGACGAAAGGCCCCGCTGCCGTGAGGCGGCGGGGAAGTCGAAGGAGATTCGAGAGACGAGCGCCGGCAAGGAAGGAGCGGGCCGGCGGGTGCGCCGGGCCGGCTCGAAAGCCGTCCGACTGCAGGCCCGACCTTCCGCCGCCGGGCCGGTTTTTCGGGGGCGGCGCGGAAAACGCCCCTGGGATATACCTGCGGCAGGCCCGAGGCCGGAATTCGACCGCAAGCGCCGGGATGCGCGGGACGACGGGCGCGGCGAGGATGGCGCCATCGCCCCGAAGGGAGGCACAAGAATCATGCGCAACCCGGATTCCGACCTCGCGACCGTCGGCGGCCTCCCGCCCCTCGACGATTCCGCGCGCTTCACGGCCATCGCCCGGCGCGACCGGGCGGCGGATGGCCGCTTCGTCTACGCGGTACGCACGACCGGCGTCTATTGCCGGCCGAGCTGCGCCGCCCGGCCGGCCCGGCCGGAGAATGTCAGCTTCCACCCGACCTGCGCGGCCGCGGAAGCGGCGGGCTTCCGGGCCTGCAAGCGCTGCCGTCCGAACGAAGCGAGCCTGGCTGAGCGCCAAGCCGAGGCGGTGGCCCGGGCCTGCCGGTCGATTGAGGCGGCGGAGACCGCGCCGGCGCTCGCCGACCTCGCGGCGGCGGCGGAGTTGAGCCCCTATCACTTCCACCGGGTGTTCAAAGAGGTCACCGGGGTGACGCCGCGGGCCTATGCGGCGGCGCGCCAAGCGGCACGGGCGGCGGAGGGGCTGCGGCAGGCCGGCACGGTCACGGAGGCGATCTATGAGGCCGGCTACGGCGCGGCGAGCCGGTTCTACGCCGCGGCGCCTTCCCGCCTCGGCATGACGCCGACGGCCTACCGGCGGGGCGGGGAGGGCGCGGCGATCCGCTTCGCGGTCGGCGCCTGCTCGCTCGGCCATGTCCTCGTCGCGGCGACCGAGCGGGGCGTCTGCGCGATCCTGCTCGGCGACGATCCCGATTCCCTCCTGCGCGACCTCCAGGACCGCTTCCCCAAGGCGTCACTGACCGGGGGCGACCACGACTTCGAGGCTTTGGTGGCGCAGGTCGTCGGCCTCGTCGAGACGCCCGGACGATCCTCGACCCTGCCCCTCGACATCGGCGGCACCGCGTTCCAGCAGCGGGTCTGGCAGGCCCTGCGGGCGATCCCGCCGGGGCGCACCGCGACCTATGCCGAGGTCGCGCAGGCGATCGGCGCGCCGAGCGCCGCCCGGGCAGTGGCCCTGGCCTGCGGCGCCAACCCGCTCGCGGTGGCGATCCCGTGCCACCGGGTCGTGCGGCAGGACGGCAGCCTCTCGGGCTATCGCTGGGGCGTCGAGCGCAAGCGGGCGCTGCTCGACCGGGAGCGGGAGGAGCGAACCTGACGGGCAGGGCCGCCCCCTCGCCGGGCGGCGACGCCCCCCTCCGATTGGCCGATGCCCCGGGCGGAGGGCACTCCCGTCCGGCCTAAGCCTTCCTTTAAGGAAGACACGACGGAATTTGCGCGGGGGACGGATCGACGGGCCGGGAGCGGCGTTCTCTCCTCGATCCCTGCCGCAAAGGTTGCGGCAAGGATCGAGACCAACACGCAAAGCGCGAGCCTCCCCCTTGGAGCGCAAATCCATGTCGTGCCGCCACAACGCCGTCGCTCCCCTGCCGCACATGATCGCGACGGCGCCGTCGCACCTGCGCAAATGGCGCCGCTTCCCGCGGCAGCTGCCGCAGGCGGCCAACGACAACGTCCGTCCGGGCGCCGCCGCCGAAGCCGGCCTGTGGGCCGCGGCCCTGGGCGCCACCGCCACGGTGGTGGCGGTGCTGCTCGTCGGGATGATGGTGTGAGGAAGGGTCCTCCGCGCCCGGTCTAGCGCCCCGTCTTCTTGCGCCATGCGGCGAAGTCGGCCTTGGCCTGCTCGTCGATCAGCGGGTAGAGGCCGATCACGCCGCGGCCGTTCTGGACCTCCTCCAGCACGAAATCCTCGAACACCGTCATCTCGGCGGCCTCCGCGGCGACCTCGTCGGCGATCTCCGCCGGGATGACGATCACCCCCTCGGCATCGCCCACCATCACGTCGCCGGGAAACACCGCGACGTCGCCGCAGCCGATCGGCACGTTGATGTCGAGCGCCTGGTGCAGGGTCAGGTTGGTCGGGGCCGACGGGCGGTTGTGGTAGGCCGGGAAGGGCAGGGCGCCGATCTCGGGCGAATCGCGAAAGCCGCCATCGGTCACCACGCCCGCCGCGCCGCGCTTCATCAGCCGCGTCACCAGGATCCCCCCGGCGGAGGCTGCGCGCGGGTTCTTGCGGCTGTCCATCACCAGCACCGCGCCCTCCGGGCACTGGTCGACGGCGACGCGTTGCGGGTGGGTGGGCTCGCGAAAGACCGCGAGCGTGTTCAGGTCCTCGCGGGCCGGGATGTAGCGCAGGGTATAGGCCTCGCCGACCATCGTCCCGGCCTGCGGGTTGAGGGGGCGCACGTCCTGGATGACCTGGTTGCGCAGGCCGCGCTTGAACAGGGCGGTGGCCAGGGTCGCGATGCTGACGGTCTTCAGCGTCGCGCGGGTCTCGGGGCTCAGGGGCATCGGGGCTCTCCGGTCGGGGGCGAAGGCCACGGACGAGGGGGGAGAGGCGAGGGGCCGTGCCGCCCGCCCCGAATCCTCTCCCCGCCGCACCGGGCGGCTTCGCCGCTCCGCGGCCGCCGGTCGGGCAGCCTGTGGCGCGCGCATTGAAGCACTAATGTTTTAGTACATCAACCGAGATGTCGCAGGTGGGTGCGCCGTCCGGGCCCTCCCCCCTGCGGGGGGAGAGGGGAACCACGTTTCAGGATGAGGCGGTGCCGTTCTGACGGGCGCCCTCTGGACGAGCGTCGCGCCACCCCTCTCTCACTTCGTTCACCACCCTCCCCCGCAGAGGTGGGGGAGGGTTATGAGCGGCGCGCTGGTTACTTCTTGCGCGGGGCCGGCGGCGGCGGGGGCGCCGGGGGCTCGTCGCCGCCCTCGTCGGGCTCGCCGCCGCCGATGGTCGACTTGAGGGCGAAGGCGACGAGCGGGCTTGCCACGTCGACCACCTCGGCCTTGGTCAGGCCGTCCTTCGGGTCGTAGCTGCCGACCAGCATCACGGTCCGGTTCTCGGTCTTGGCGAGGTCCAGGCCCTCGCCGGCGACGGCCATCGGCTTACCGGCGATCTCGTCGGCCTTGCGGTCGTTGGTGAACAGGACCGTGACCTTGCCGTCCTTGACCACGCCGACGTAGCAGGTCTCCTCCGGCGTGCGGCAGGGGAAGAGCATCGCGGCGGTCGGGTCGGGCGCCGGCGCCTCCTTCGGCGGCGGCGGCGGAGCCTTCGGACCCTTCGGGGCCGGCTGCGCCGCGGCCGGGAGAGCGGCGGTGAACGCGAGCAGCGTGAGGGCGAGCGCAGGGCGCATCGGTCTCGATCTCCAGGAAATATGCCCTATCGGAAGGCGCGAAGTGGCGCGGCGGCCCGGGCAATCAAGGGCCGGCCGGTCGGGTCGGGCTCACGCCTGCGCGAGGCCGGCGTCGAGATCGGCCGCGGCGACGAGCGCCCTTGTATAGGCCTCGCGCGGATGCGCCAGCACCGCATCGGTCGGGCCGCTTTCGACCTCGCGGCCCTCGCGCAGGACCAGCACGGTGTCGCAGAGCGCGCGGACCACCGCGAGGTCGTGGGAGATGAAGACGTAGGCGAGGCCGTGCGCGGCTTGCAGGTCGCGCAGCAGGGCGACGATGTCGCGCTGCACCGTGCGGTCGAGGGCGGAGGTCGGCTCGTCGAGGACGACGAGGCGGGGCCGCAGGATCATGGCCCGGGCGATGGCGATGCGCTGGCGCTGCCCGCCCGAGAAGGCGTGCGGGAAGCGGTGGCGCCAGGCGGGATCGAGGCGCACCTCGGCAAACGCCTCCGCCGCCCGGGCGTCGCGGGAAGCGGCGCCGAGATGGGGAGCGTGGACCCGCAGACCCTCGGAGACGATCTCGCCGGCGGTGAGGCGGGGCGAGAGCGAGCCCATCGGATCCTGGAACACCGGCTGGAAGCCCCGGCGCAGGGGCCGCAAGGCGGCGCGGTCGAGGCGAGTGAGGTCGCGGTCCTCGAACCGCACCAGGCCGTGGGCGGCGGGTTCGAGGCGCAGCAAGGCCCGGCCGAGGCTCGACTTGCCCGAGCCCGATTCGCCGACGACCCCGATCGTCTGGCCCGCCCGCAGGGTGAGGTCGATGCCCGCGACGGCGAGGCGCGGCGGATCCGCCCGCAGCCAGAGCCGCCGGCCCGGATAGGCGACCGACACGCCGCGGGCCTCCAGCACCACCGGCGCGGTGTCGGAGACCGGGGGCTTTCGGCCGGCGGGCTCGGCGGAGAGGAGGTCGCGGGTCTCCGGCGCCTGGGGAGCGCGAAACAGCCGCTCGGTTGGGCCGATCTCGACGAGGCGGCCCGCCCGCAGGACCGCGGTGCGCTCGGCGATGCGCCGGACCAGCCGCAGGTCGTGGGTGATGAACAGGAGCGCGAGCCCGAGGCGCCGTTTCAGGTCGGCGAGCAGCGCCAGGATCTGCGCCTGCACGGTGACGTCCAAAGCCGTGGTCGGCTCGTCGGCGATGAGCAGGTCCGGCTCGCAGGCGAGCGCCATGGCGATCATCACCCGCTGGCGCTCGCCGCCGGAGAGTTCATGGGAAAAGGCCGAGAGGCGGGCGGCACCGTCGCGGATCCCGACGAGGCCCAGGAGATCGCGGGCCCGCGCCATCGCCTGGCGCCGGCTCATCCCGCGATGGGCGCGCAGCGGCAGGGCGATCTGGTGGCCGATCGAGAAGAGCGGGTCCAAAGCCGTCATCGGCTCCTGGAACACCAGGCCGATGCGGGCGCCGCGGATGCGGTCGAGGGCAGGGCGCGCCAGCCCGGTCAGCTCGGTGCCGTCGAAGCGCACGCTCCCCGAGACCCGCGCCTGCGACGGCAGCAGGCCCATCGCGGCGAGCGCCACCTGGCTCTTGCCCGAGCCCGATTCGCCGACGAGGGCCAGGGTCTCTCCGCGCGCGAGGTCGAGATCGAGGCGATCGAGCGCGGTCACGCCGGCATCCGGGTAGCGCACGTCAAGGCCGCGCAGGGCGAGCAGGCTCGTGCTGTCCGGCTTCATGGTCTGCGGATTCATGCGCCCTCCCGCGGGTCGAGGGCGTCGCGCAGGCGCTCGGCCAGCAGCGTCAGGGCGAGCAGGGTGGCGACCAGGAACGAGGCCGGCACGACGAGCATCCAGGGGGTGGATTCGAGGGAACGGGCGCCGTCGGCGATCAGCACGCCCCAGCTCGTCGCCGGCTCCTGCACGCCCAGCCCGAGGAACGACAGGAAACTCTCGAGCAGGATCACTCGGGGCACCATCAGGGCCGCGAAGGCGACGACCGGCCCGAGGAGGTTCGGCACCACGTGGCGGCGCAGGATCGCCGCGGTGGGGAGCCCGAGCGCCTCCGCCGCCCGGACGTAGTCGCGCCGGCGGATCGCCAGCGCCTCGGCCCGGACGATGCGGGCCATGTCGAGCCATTCGACGGCGCCGACCGCGACGAAGATCAGCGCCACCGAGCGGCCGAAGAACACCACCAGCATGATGACGAAGAACACGAAGGGCAGGGAATACAGGATGTCGACGAGGCGCATCATCGCCGCGTCGATCCGGCCGCCGAGCGTGCCGGCGAGCGCTCCGTAGGCGACCCCGATGCCGAGTGCCACCGCGGTCGCCATCAGGCCGAGGGCCAGCGACAGCCGCCCCGCCACCAGCGTGCGGGTGAGAAGGTCGCGCCCGAGCGCGTCGGTGCCGGCAAGGAAGCGCGCGCGGCGCAACGGCGCCTCGACGGTGAGCCGCCGCCCGTCCTCGGAGCGCGCCACCTCGCGGGCCGCGCCGAAGATGTCGGAACGCGAGAAGAAGGTCAGCACCCGCGGGTCGACGGCCTTGTCGGCGGCCAGCGTCAGGCGGACCGCGTCCCCCGTCACGGCCACGTCCTCGGCCCGCACCCGCATGCGGAAGGCGAGCCGGTCGAGGGCCGGGCGCACCGCCTGCGGCGTCGGGGTGAGCGCCAGCGAGGGCGGGGTGCCGGGATAGTCGTAATAGAGCCGGTCGTAGGGGTGCCCGGTGAGGAACGGACCGACGAGGCAGGCGAGCGTCACGAGGAGCAGCAGGCCTGCGCTCGCCCGCGCGAGAGGGTCGCCGAGGAGGCGGCGCCGAGCCCGGGCGAGGAGCGAGGCCTCGGCGAAGGCGAAGGCGTGGCGTGCCGCGGACTGGCTCACCCGACATCCCTCAATCGCGGATCGATGAGCGCGCAGAGGAGGTCGGAGACGAGGTTGAGCACGAGGACGAAGACCGCGATCAGCACCACCGTGCCCAGCACCAGCGTGTAGTCGCGGTTGATCGCCCCGTCGACGAAGTAGCGCCCGACGCCGGGCAGGCCGAACACCGTCTCGACCACCACCGAGCCGGTCAGCAGTCCCGCCGCCGCGGGCCCGAGATAGGACACGACCGGAAGCGCCGCGCCCCGCAAGCCGTGGAGCGCCAGGATCCGGGGCGGCAGCCCCAGGCTCCGCAGGGTGCGCCAATGCGGCCGGTCGAACACCTCGACGAGGCCGGCCCGGGCGAGGCGCGCCACGATCGCCACCTGCGGCAGCGCCAGGGTGACGACCGGCAGGACGAGGTGTTTCGGCGATCCGTCGTCCCAGCCGCCGACGGGCAGCCAGCGCAGGGACAGCCCGAAGGCGATCTGGAGGAGCGGCGCCACCACGAAGCCCGGCACGGTGAGCGCGAAGGTGCCGAGAACCGTCACCGCGTGGTCGAGACCGGAGCCCCGCCGCAGGGCCGCGAGCCCGCCGAGCCCGGTGCCGAGGACGAGCGAGACGGCCAGAGCGAGGCTTCCCAGCGTCATCGAGACCGGCAGGCCGCGGGCGAACAATTCGGCCACCGAGAGGTCGCGCACCGAGAAGGAGGGCCCGAGATCGCCCCGGGCGAGCGCCGCGAGGTAGCGGCCGTACTGGACGACGAGCGGCTGATCGAGGCCGTAGACCCGGCGCAGGTTCTCCATCGCGGCGGCCGGCAGGGGCCGCTCCAGGTCGAACGGTCCGCCCGGCGCCAGCCGCACCAGGAAGAACGACAGGGTGACGACGAGGAAGAGCGTCGGGACGGCTTGGGCGAGGCGGCGCAGGACGTAGGGAATCATGCGAGCGAGAGCCACCGCGTCGGCGAGACGCCGCGCAGGTTGGGGAGAAAGCCGCGCAGGCGCGGGCCGATCAGGTGCTTGTGCCGGTAATGCAGCAGCGGGATCCAGGGCAGGTCGGCGAGGAAGAGCTCTTCCGCCCGGTAGAGGATCCGGGCCCGGGCCTCGAGGTCGGTCTCGCGGGCGGCGTCGCGCATCAGGGCGTCGTAGGCCGGGTTGGCGTAGCGGCCCGAATTGAAGCCGTCGTTGCCGCTCTCGACCAGGAACAGGAAGTTCTGCGGATCGGCGTAATCGGCGATCCAGCTCATCCGGGCGATGTCGAACGGGCCGCCGTCGCGCAGGTAGGCGAAATGGGTCTTGGCGTCGGTGGCGGCAAACGAGGTCGCGACGTTGAGCGGCCGCCACAGGTCGGCGATCGCCACCATGGTGTTCCGGTTGTTGTCGGTGATGTTGTACCGAAGCTCGACCGCGAGCGGCTTACCCCCCGGGCCGTAGCCCGCCTCGCGCAGGAGCGCGACCGCCGCATCCTCGCGCTCGAGCGGCGAGAGGTCCCGGCCCGGCATCTCGGGCGGCGGGAGCGCGTTGTCGAGCCCGGCCGGGGTGAGGGAATAGGCCGGCAGCATCGTCTCGCCCCACACCGCCTCGGCCAGGAACTCGCGGTCGAGGGCGAGCGACAGGGCGCGGCGCACCCGTGCATCGTCGAGGGGGCGCTTCCTCACGTTGACCATCAGCGCGAGCACGCCGAGGGCGGGGTTGAGCACCACTTGGTCGCCGAAGCGGGATTTCAGCGCCCGGACCTGGTCGGCGGGCAGGTCGTCGAGGGAATCGATCTCGCCGGCGGCGAAGCGGCGCACCGCGGCGGCGAGATCCGGCGTCGGGATGTACTCGACTTCCGGGATCGCGATCGTCGCGGCGTCCCGGTGATGCGGATTGCGGATCGCCGTGATGCGGTCGTTGGGAGAAAAGTCCTTGAGGAGGTAGGTGCCGTTCGACACCAGGCGGCCGGGCCGGGTGAAGGCGTCGCCGTACCGGGCGAGGGAGGGCCGGTGGACCGGCAGGCTCGCCTGGTGGGTCATCAGCTCGACGAAGTAGGGGGTCGGCTGCGCGAGCCGGATCACCACCGTGCCGGGATTCGGGGCGGCGACCCCGACGGCGTCCACCGGCATCGCCCCGCGATTGACCGCTTCGGCATTGAGGATCGGCGCGAGCACGCTGGCGTATTTCGCCCCCGTGCCTGGGTCGAGCATGCGCCGGAAGCCGTGGACGAAGTCGTCGGCCACGACGGAATCGCCGTTCGACCAGCGCCCGTCGGGGCGTAACGAGAAGGCCCAGGTCAGGCCGTCGGCGGAGGTGGTCCAGCCGGATGCCGCCCCGGGCACCAGGGTGCCGTCGGGGCCGTAGGCGCTCAGGCCCTCGTAGAGGTCGAGGAGGATCGTCGCCTCGGCGACCGTCGAGGTCTTGTGCGGGTCGAGGGTCTCGGGATCGGCGCCGTTGCCGCGCCGGTAGGCGGAAGGGCCGGCGGCCCGGGCGGGGGCCGCCGGTCCCAGGGATGCGGCGCTCAAGCCTGCAAGAAAGTCCCGGCGCCGCATGGCGAAGGCTCAGGCGCCGGTCTCGGCCTGGAGCCCGGCGGCGGCGATGCCGGCGAGCGCGGCCTTCTCGTCGTTGTCGGAGGTGTCGCCCGAGATGCCGACGGCGCCGACGAGTTGGCCGTCGCGCTTGATCAGCACGCCGCCCGGGACCGGGATCAGGCCGGCCGGCCCCGCCACATGGGTCACTGCGGCAACGAAATAGGCCTGCTCCTCTGCGCGCTTCGCGATGGCCCGCGAGCCGATGCCGAGCGCCAGCGCCCCGTTGGCCTTGCCGGTGGCGATCTCGGCGCGCTTGAGGCTGGTGCCGTCCTCCACGCAAGCCGCCTTGAGGGCGCCGCGGGTATCCAGCACCACCACCGCCAGGGGCTTGAGCCCGAGCTCGCGGCCGGCCTTGAGGGCGGCGGTCACGATGGTCGAGGCGGCGTCGAGGGTGAGGTCGGACATGGTCGCGGAACTCCGGATCAGGGCACGAGCGGCTCCCCGCTCGGGTCGTGACCCGGGCTTACCCGCCGGCGCGGGCGGCGCCAAGCGCGGCGACCTCGCCCGATGCCCTCAATCGGTGAACACCACCGTCTTGCGGCCGTTGGCGATCACCCGGTCCTCCAGCACGTAGCGCACGGCGCGGGCGAGCACCCGGCGCTCGATGTCGCGGCCCTTGCGCACGAGATCCTCGGGGGTGTCGCGGTGCGAGATGCGTTCGACGTCCTGCTCGATGATCGGCCCCTCGTCGAGGTCGCCGGTGACGAGGTGCGAGGTGGCGCCGATCAGCTTCACGCCGCGCTCGTGGGCCTGGTGGTAGGGCTTGGCGCCCTTGAAGCCGGGCAGGAACGAGTGGTGGATGTTGATGCAGCGGCCCGACAGCTTGTGCGAGAGGTCATCCGACAGGATCTGCATGTAGCGGGCGAGGACGACGAGCTCGGCGCCGGTCTCCTCGACGAGGCGCCACAGGGCGGCCTCCTGCTGCGGCTTGGTGTCCGGCGTGATCGGCAGGTGGTGGAACGGGATTCCGGCGAGATCCGCCGCGCCGTAGATCTCCCGCGGGTAGTTCGAGACCACCGCGCAGACCTCCATCGGCAATTCGCCGATGCGCCAGCGGTAGAGGAGGTCGTTGAGGCAATGGTCGAAGCGGGAGACGAGCAGCATCACGCGCCGCCGCTCGGCCCGGTCGCGCAAGGTCCAGTCCATCCCGAACCGCGCCGCCACCGCCTCGAAGCCCGCGGCCAGCGCGTCCCGGCCCGGCCCGGCCCCGACCGGGTTGAACACGATCCGCATGAAGAAGCGGCCGGTCTCGACGTCGTCGAATTGCTGCGCGTCGAGGATGTTGCAGCCGGCCTCGAACAGGTAGGCCGAGACGCCGGCGACGATCCCCGGGACGTTGGTGCAGGAGAGGGAGAGGACGTAGGAGGGGGTGGTCATGGGGGTCCGGGCCGGAAACGAGAATCGGCCCACGCCCTAGGCGATCGCCTCGGGCGCGTGAAGCCCCCTACGCCTCGTCCCGGACGAAGGCGACCCGGTCCCAGGTCACGCCGGGGCGCCCGAGCTGGGCATCCTCGTCGGTCCGGCACAGGAGGCAGCGCAGGCCGTATCCCCGAGCGAGGTCGATCGTCTCGGCGGCCGACACGTCGAACATCCGGCGCCCCGGCGGCACCGGGCCGTGGCGCAGCGACAGCGCCATCACGCCGCCCACCCGCACCAGGGCGGCGAGGCGCGGCATGGCGCGGTGGCGCTCGGCCTCGTCGAGATGCATCCAGACGGCGGTGAGCATCACGACGTCGAAGGCCTCGCGACGACCGGAGAGGGCGGCGAGGTCCGGCAGGCCGTCATCCAGCCAGTCGATCGACGGGGAGGGGTGCAGGGCCACCGCCTGCCGGCGCAGCTCGGCCGTCGGTTCGACGGCGGTCACCCGGTAGCCGAGGGCGGCGAAGCCCGCGGCATCCCGCCCGGTCCCGGCGCCGATGTCGAGGATATGGGCCGGCGGCGCGGGGAGCAGCGGCAGGATCGCCGCGTGGATCTCCGAAAAGGCGATGCTCTCGTATTGCGAGACCAGCCGCTCGGCCTCGGCGGCGTAGCCGGCCGTACCCCGGGGAGCGCTGCCGTCCGTCACGCCTCCGCCTCCAGTTCGCCGCTCACCTCCAGCCACTCCTCCTCGGCGCTGCCCAAGGCCGCGGCGGCCTCGGCCCGCATGCGGGCGAGCTCGCCGGCCTTGGCGGCGTCGGTGCGGAAGGCGGTGCCGTCGGCGAGCGCCGCGTCGATCTTGGCGATGGCGGCGGAGAGCTTGGCCATCCGCGCCTCCACCGCCTCGAGCTTGCGGCGCAACGGGGCGAGCGCCGCCCGGCGCTCGGCGTTGGAGCGGCGCTCGACCGCCTTGGCGCCGCCGGTCGAGTCCGGCGTCTTCGCGGTCTCCGTCTCCGGGCCGGCGAGAACCAGGCGACGGTAATCGTCCATGTCGCCGTCGAAGGGCTTCACGGTGCCGTTGCGCACCAGCCACAGCCTGTCGGCGCAGGCCTCGACCAGGAAGCGATCGTGGCTCACCAGGATCACCGCGCCCTCGTAGTCGTTGATCGCCTCGACCAGCGCCTGGCGGCTCTCGATGTCGAGGTGGTTGGTCGGCTCGTCGAGGATCAGGAGATGCGGGCCGTTGAAGGCGGCCAAACCCATCAGCAGCCGCGCCTTCTCGCCGCCGGAGAGCTGCGAGACCGGGGTGTCGGCCTTGTGGCCGGGAAATCCCAGGCGCGCCGCCGCGGCGCGCGCACGCGCTTCCGGCACGTCCGGCATCAGGTCGCGGACATGGGCATAGGCGCTCTCGGCCGGGCGCAATTCGTCGAGCTGGTGCTGGGCGAAGTAGGCGACGTTCATCTTGCCCCAGCGCCGCACCTCGCCCGAGAGCGGGTCGAGCCGGCCGCCGATGAGCTTGCAGAAGGTCGACTTGCCGTTGCCGTTGGCCCCGAGCAAGGCCACCCGGTCGTCGGGGGCGAGCGTCAGGTTGAGGCCGGTCAGCACCGTGCGGTCGGGATAGCCGGCCTGGACCCGCTCCATCGCGACGAGCGGCGGCGACAGGGCGCGCTCCGGGCTCGGCAGGTGGATCACCGGCACGTCGTCCTCGATCAAGGCCGCGATCGGCTCCATCTTGGCGAGCCGCTTCATCCGCGACTGGGCCTGGCGCGCCTTGGTGGCCTTCGCCTTGAAGCGGTCGACGAAGCTCTGGAGATGGGCGCGCTCCGCCTCCTGCTTCACCCGGGCCTTGGCCTGGAGCATGCGCTTCTCGGCGAGCTGGCGGGCGAACGAGGTGTAGCCGCCGCGATAGAGCGTGAGCTTGCCGCGATCGAGGTGGAGGATGTGGTCGACGGAGGTATCGAGCAGGTCCCGGTCGTGGCTGATGATCAGCGCGGTGCGGGGATAGCGCTCGAGGTAGTCGTAGAGCCAGAGCGTGCCCTCGATGTCGAGGTAGTTGGTCGGCTCGTCGAGGAGCAGCAGGTCCGGCTCGGAGAACAGCACGGCGGCGAGCGCCACCCGCATCCGCCAGCCGCCAGAGAAGTCGGAGCAGGGCCGGGCCTGCGCCTCGGCGTCGAAGCCGAGGCCGTGGAGGATCGCGGCGGCCCGGGCCGGGGCCGAATGGGCGTCGATGTCGACGAGCCGCGTCTCGATCTCGGCCCGGCGCAAGCCGTCGGCGGTCTCGGCCTCCTGCATGAGGCGCGTGCGCTCGGTATCGGCGGCGAGCACCACCGCGTGCAGGGTCTCGGGGCCGGCCGGCGCCTCCTGCGCGACACCGCCGATCCGGGTGCCCTTCGGCAGGCCGATCGCGCCGCCTTCCGTGGGGATCTCGCCCTGGATGATCCGGAACAGGGTGGTCTTGCCGGCGCCGTTGCGCCCGACGATCCCGACCCGCGCCCGCTCGGGCAGGGCGAAGCTGGCATGGTCGAGGATCAGGCGGTCGCCGATCCGGTAGGTGAGGTCGTTCACGCGGAGCATGGCGGCGTTGTGGGGGCGGCGGGCGCGGGAGGCAAGGGGCGGGCGGCGTCGGCAGTGCCATGTCGCGAACGCGAGCCACGCTGCGGCGGCCATGAGTTTTCCACAGCACAACCACGAAGTGCCGCCGTGCGAGCGATCTGGAAGTCCTTTTCTGCTGACGCAAACGTCACTGGCCGCCTATCAAGGCTTGGCCAGAGAGCCGAGAGGGTTGCCGCTTGCCGACCGTCACACTTGAAGCTGCCGTTTCCACTTACGGGGCGAGCGTCAAGCCGAAACTCAACAATCCGGCCATCTCGGGAGCGCCGGAAAGCCAGTTGCGTGGTCCGCTCGAAATCCTGATCGCAGATCTTGCCGAGTGCGCAGGTCTGCCGCGCGACGCGGTCGGCTTCATCGGCGAGACCTTGCTCGACGAACTCCAGACGCGCCCCGACTACGCCGTCACGGTCCACGGCGCGCTGGTCGGCTTCATCGAGATCAAGGCACCTCGCAAAGGGGCCAATCCGAAGCGATTCACCCATCCGCACGACAAGAAGCAGTGGGCGAAGCTGCAAGCCCTGCCCAATCTCCTCTACACGGACGGCCAGTCCTTCAGCCTCTGGCACGACGGCGAGCCCGACGGATCGGTCGTCTCGCTCATCGGCGACATCGAGACGGCCGGCACCGCCCTGCAAGCGCCCCCGACGCTCCTGACGCTGGCCGGGGCCTTCCTGACCTGGAGCCCGACGCCGCCGCGCACGGCGCGTCGCCTCGCCGAGGTCGCGGCCCGCCTCTGCCGCCTGCTGCGGGACGAGGTGACCGAGCAGATGGCCCACAACAACCGCAGCCTGACCGACCTCGCGACCGACTGGCGCAAGCTGCTCTTCCCGGAGGCGACGGACGAGACGTTCGCCGACGGCTACGCCCAGGCCGTGACCTTCGGCCTCCTGGTCGCGCGGGCCCGCGGCATCTCGCTCGCCCACGGCATCGATCCGGCGGCGAACGAGTTGCGCAAGACCAGTTCGCTGATCGGCACCGCCCTGCGCCTGCTGACCGACGACGCGGAGAACCAGAAGGCGCTGTCGACCTCGTTGAGGACGCTGACCCGGGTGCTGGAGGCCGTCGATTGGGCGACGGTCACCAAGGAGAAGCCCGAGGCCTGGCTCTATTTCTACGAAGATTTTCTTGAAGCTTACGACAATACACGCAGAAAAAAGACGGGTTCCTATTACACGCCGCCGAAAGTCGTCGAGGCGATGGTAAAACTCGTCGACGAATGCCTGCGCGGGCCGCTGTTCGCGCAGCCGGCCGGTCTCGCAACTCCCGAGGTCACGGTCGCCGATCCGGCGGTCGGAACTGGCACCTTTCTCCGTAATTACCCAGGGGGTATTTTTCGGCACGCGCGTTTTCCGCCCCCCCCTCTTTCACTTGGAGGGGGGGTTGCTCAGGCGGTGATGGTCGCGAGCAGGGTGGTGAAGGGCGTGGCCTTGGTCCGGAGGGCGGCGGTGGCGACGACGGTGCGCACGTCTGCCTCGCCTTTGGCCGCCCACATCGCCCGATAGCCGTTTGTCACCTTGCGCTGGACCACGGCCGGCCGGAGGTCGCGCTCGCAGGCGTTGTTGGTCACGTCGACCTTCCCCGGGAAGGCCACGAAGGTCAGGAGCTGGTCGCGCGCCCGCTGCATCCGGGTCTGGAGCGCTCGGGTGAGGTCGCAGGTGGCGGGCACCTTCAGGAGGGCGTCGAGATCCCCCTCCAACTCGCGCCGTTTGCGCGCCAGGGTCGAGGCGGCCAACGCGGTCAGCCGGCGGGCGAGCCCGAAGGCGTTGTCGAGCCACCACTTGAACCGCAGGGCGAGCAGGTCGTCGCTGGCTTCGGCTGCATAGGCCACGTCGCGGGCGAGGTGCGCCAGGCAGGTCTGCTGGCGCTCGCCGTGTCCCTGCTGGGCCGAGTACCGGTCCGAGAGCCACACCAAAGGCCGGTGCCCGGCCATCACCTCGCCGACGACAGCAGCAGACCGGCTCGGGGCGGCGTGATGCACCACCGCCTCCTCGCAGCGGAACACCCAGTGCCAGCTGTTGGTGCCCTCGATCCGCACCCCGGTCTCGTCCGAGGCCACCACCGGCGCCTGCCGCAGACGCGCCAGCGCCGCGTCCCGGCCCCCGGCAAAGCAGCCTTGGGCGCGCCGCAGCACGTTCATCAGCCCGCCCTGGCTGAGCTTCAGCCCGAACAGGTCCGACAACGCCGCCTGCAACCGTTCGTAGGACAGCGCCTGGAAGGTCTTCAGGTAGGTCGCCACCGCGTGCAGCCGCGACCCGAAGGGTGTCGCGTCGGCTCCCGCCGGGCGTCGGGCGGCGACCCGGGTCCGGCAGGCCGGGCAGGTCACGCACAGGCGCCGGTGCTGCTCCACCACCGGGCGAACCAGCGGCAGGTCGATCCGCTCGTGCACGCTGACGACCTCGGCCGGAAGGTCGGCCGGCAGTGGTTCGCCGCACGACGAGCAGGCGCAGGGCCGATGCTCCACCACCTGATCCGGATCCGGGGTCAGCGCCCGCTTGTGGCCCTCATGCCCGGGCTTGGCCCCGCCGGGACGGGACTTCTCCCGCCTCTCCTTGCGATCCGTGGCCGGCGGCTTGGACGAGGTGCGCGAGGTCTTCTCCGGCCGGTGCAGCTTCAGCACCAGCTCGATCAGTTCCTCCTTGCTCAGGCGCTCCAAATCGCTGCGGCTCATCCCGACAGGGAATCAGCCAAACCATCAGACGGCAAGGGGGGGCGACATGACACCTAAGCCGCGACCGAGCCGCCCGTCACGGCACCCCCCTGGGTAATTACCTTTCTCCTCGGCGTCCTCCGACGCATTGCCGAGATCGTCGCGGACGATCAAGGTGCCGGCGCGGTCAAGGAAGCAATACGGGCCTCTGCCCAGAATCTTTACGGCTTCGAACTGCAATTCGGCCCGTTCGCGGTGGCGCAATTGCGCCTCATCGCAGAGATGCAGAGGTTGATGCATACGAAGCGGGATCCGAACCCAAAGGTCCCGGACCTGAATCTTTACGTGAGCGACACCCTCGGCAATCCTTATGTTGAGGAAGAGGGCCTGCTTCAGTCGGGCCCCATCGCTGCCTCGCGACGAGCGGCGAACGTCGTCAAACGCAGCAAGCGCATCACTGTCGTGATCGGCAATCCGCCCTACAAGATCAACGCAGGCGGGCAGGGCGGCTGGATCGAAACGGGAAGCAATAGCCGCCCTTCCGCCTTGAAGATGTGGATACCGCCCGACGCGAGCCGCAGCGCCAATCACCTCCGCAATTTGTACGTATATTTCTGGCGTTGGGCGACCTGGAAAGTCTTCGGCTCTGATCACTACGAGGTGACGGGCGTCCCTTCGGATGACCGCGCTGGGCTGGTCTGCTTCATCACGGCAGCCGGTTTCCTGAACGGACCGGGTTTTCAGAAGATGCGCGAGAGCCTGCGGCGTGACTGCTCCGACATCTGGGTCATCGACTGCTCACCGGAAGGCCATCAGCCAGACATATCAACGAGAATTTTTAGCGGTGTTCAGCAGCCCATCTGCATTACACTGGCGGCACGCGGGCACGGCAAGGCTCGTGATGAACCGGCGCGTGTTCACTTCCTGGCTCTTCCGAAAGGGTCGCGCGATCAAAAAATCGAATTTCTCTCGTCTTTACATCTCCATGCTGAATATTGGCTTGAAGCACCTTCGGGTTGGCGCGAGCCCTTCCTGCCGATCCATTCGAAAAACTGGCAATCTTTCCTGCCATTACCCGATCTTTTTGATTGGTCCGGACCAGGAGTCAAGACGCATCGGACTTGGGTGATCGCACCAGATGTGAAGAGCCTGGAACTTCGATGGTCGGCCTTACAGAATGAACCTCAGCCTGAGCGCAGGTCGGACCTCTTTCATCCAGACCGCGATAGGACACTTGAGCGGATTGTTAAGGTAGACCTTGGCGAGCATCAAACCCGCACCGTGACGGTCGGTCAGGACCAAGATTCGCTTACGCCCCCAGTCAGGTACGCTTTCCGCTCTTTTGATCGTCAATGGCTCCCTCCCGACCACCGACTACTCAGCCAAGGGCGCCCCAGGCTTTGGGGCATTCATTCCACAAAGCAGGTTCACCTGACCGCTCTCGATGCCCATTCCCCGACATCGGGCCCCGCAATCACGTTCTGCGCCGATATTCCGGACAACCACCATTATAAAGGATCGTTCGCCGGAATGGTCTATCCCCTCTGGCGCGACCGCACCGCCACGCTGCCGAACGTCCGACCCGAACTGCTCGGCCACCTCTCGGTCTTCTACGGCCGCGCGGTCTCTCCCGAGGACGTGATGGCCTACCTCGCCGCCGTGATGGCGCATCCGGCCTTCACGGCCCGGTTCCGATCCGACCTCGTCCGGCCCGGCCTGCGGGTGCCGCTCACGGCGAGCGCCGATCTGTTCGCGGAAGCCACCGCGCTCGGGCGCGAGGTGATCTGGCTGCATTGCTACGGCGAACGCTTCGCCGATCCGGCCGCCGGGCGCCCCTCCGCACCGCCGCGCCTGCCCGCCGAGCGGCGCCCGACGATCCCGGCCGACGGGGAGATCCCGGGCGCGCCCGAGCCGCTGCCCGACGTGATGCGCTACGATCCCGACCGGCAGCGGCTGCATGTCGGGGGCGGCTATGTCGAGAATGTCGGCCCGGCGGTCTGGGCCTACGAGATCTCGGGCAAGCAGGTCCTGCCGCAATGGTTCAGCTATCGTCGGCGCGACCGCAGCCGGCCGCTCATCGGCGACAAGCGTCCGCCGTCCGACCTGGAGAAGATCATCCCGGACCACTGGCCGGCGAGCTACACGAGCGACCTGCTCGACCTCCTCAACGTACTCGGCCGGCTGGTGGAACTGGAGCCGCGGCAGGCCGACCTGCTCGACCGCCTCCTGGTCGCGGAGCTGATCCACAGCGACGACCTGCGCGAGGCCGGCGCTCTGAGGATCCGGCAGGGGAGCGCGGCAACGCCGTAGTGGACAAGCCGCGCCCGGGCGCTCGCCGCGAGCGCGCGACTGGGTCATCATCCTCGCATGAGTCGCGTATCCGCCCCGTCGCAGTCCGACCTGTTCGGGCTCCCGCAACCAGACCTGTTCGCGGACGGGCCGGACCCGATCCGGCCCGCTCCCTGCTACGCCCCGGATCCGGACCAGGTCCGGGGCCACCTGGATCACATTCTAACGCAGGCGCGCACGGCCTCGGCCCTGCCCTGGGACGCTCGCAAGACCGGCTTCTACAAGCAGGTCGTGCCGCAGATGACCCGGTGGCTGCCGGAGGATGAGGCCGCCCGCTGGCGCGGCGACTTCGCCCGCGAGATCGAGCGCCTCGAAGCCCTGTCCTGACCCGATTTGACAGCCGCCCGCCGACACGCCCAAGAGCGTGGCCTTGAGCGTGGGCCCGGAAGAGGCGGACATGAACGCGAACGAAGCCCGGACCGGGGCGCTCCTCGCCGAGCGCCGCGCCCTGATCGGCATCGTCGGCCTCGGCTATGTCGGGCTGCCGCTGGCGCTCGCCGCGCTCCGGGCCGGCTTCTCCGTGCTCGGCTTCGACGTCGATCCGGGCCGCGTCGCGGCCCTCAACCGGGGCGAGGGGGCGTTCCACCACATCCCGGGCGACGCGCTCGGACCGGCGCTGGCCGCCGGCACCTTCGCGGCTACCGGCGACATGGCGCGGCTCGACGAGCCCGACGCGGTGCTGATCTGCGTGCCGACGCCGCTCACCCGCCACCGCGAGCCGGACCTCTCCTACGTCGAGGCCACCGCCCGGGCCATCGCCGCGCGCTTACGCCCGGGCCAGCTCGTGGTGCTCGAATCGACCACCTATCCGGGCACCACCGAGGAGGTGATGCGGCCGATCCTGGAGGCGGGGGGCCTGCGCTCGGGCACCGACTTCTTCCTCGCCTATTCGCCGGAGCGCGAGGATCCGGGCAACGGCGAGTTCGACACCGCCCGCATCCCCAAGGTGGTGGGGGCGGACGACGATGCCGCCCGGACCCTGGCGGAGGCGCTCTACGGCGCACTGGTGGTGCGCACCGTGCCGGTCTCCTCGGCCGCGGCGGCGGAAGCCGTGAAGCTCACGGAGAACATCTTCCGCTCGGTCAACATCGCCCTCGTGAACGAATTGAAGCTCGTCTACGACGCGATGGGGATCGATGTCTGGGAGGTGATCCAGGCCGCGGCCACCAAGCCCTTCGGCTTCATGCCGTTCCAGCCCGGACCGGGTCTCGGGGGCCACTGCATCCCGATCGACCCGTTCTACCTCGCCTGGAAGGCGCGGGAATTCGACGTGCCGGCCCGGTTCGTGGAACTGGCCGGGGAGGTCAACACGCGCATGCCCTACCATGTGGTCGAGCGCCTGGCGGCCGCCGTCGACCGCACGGGCCGAGCCTTCTCGGGCGCGACGGTGCTGGTCCTCGGGCTCGCCTACAAGCGCAACGTCGAGGATACCCGCGAGAGCCCGGCCCTGAAGCTGATCCGGCTGATCGAGGGGCGGGGGGCCACAGCGCTCTACCACGATCCCCTGGTGCCGGTGCTGCCGGCGACCCGCGAGCACCCGGAGCTCGCCGGGCGGGTCTCGCAGCCCCTCGACCCCGGGACCCTGCGGGCGGTCGACGCGGTGCTGATCGCCACCGACCATGACGGCGTCGATTACGGGCTGGTGGCGCGCGAAGCCCGCCTCGTCGTCGACACCCGCAACGTCATGGCGCGCCATGGTCTCACAGGCGCGACGATCGTGAAGGCGTAATGTTGGGAAAACCCCCGGGCGTCACCGGCACATGACCCCGGCGGGAGCCCTCCGGACCCTGGCGAGCGGGGCCGCGCCGGGCTAAGACCGTCGGGGCAACAGCCGCATGCGCGGGGTCGAGGGCAACAGATGGGTCGGCTCGCAGGGTTTCCCTTCTTCAAGGATGCGGGCGTCGACCTGACCTCCTACGAATCGCGCTGCATCTGGCGCCGGTTCGACGCCAACGAGATCCTGGTCGACTTCGACGACGCCTCGACCGACGTCTACCTCCTGGCCTCCGGCGAGGTGCGGATCCTCAACCGGACGCAATCCGGCAAGGAGGTGATCCTGGGCGAGATGCGGGCCGGCGAGTTCTTCGGCGAGCTCGCCGCCATCGACGGGGTCAGCCGCTCGGCCAACGTCACGGCGCTCACCCGCGGCGAGCTCTGCGTGGTGCCGGCCGCGGTGTTCCGCGAGATCGTCTTCGCCGCGCCCCCGATCGCCGACCGGCTGCTGCGGCTCCTCGCCAAGCGGGTGCGGATGCTCAACGCCCGGCTGATGGAGCACGCGGTCCTCGACCTGCGCCACCGCCTCTACGCGGAGTTGCTGCGCCTCTCGACACCCCGGCCCGGCACCGACGGCGAGCGTGCGGTGAGCCCGCCGCCGTACCACCACGTGCTCGCCGCCCGCATCGGCTGCCGCCGCGAGCAGGTGACGCGGGAATTCACCGTGATGGCCCAGGAAGGCCTCGTCGACCGCACCCGCGGCGCGCTGATCCTGCGCCGGCCGGACATCCTGGAGGCGCGGGTGGCGGAGGCGTTGCGGGAAGACTCGTAAGCGGCGTCCTGCGGACGGCACGACGCGCCGGATCAGGCGCCGCTCACAGGCCCCGCACCACGTCGAGCAGCACCTCGGCCCCGGCGACGAGATCGGCATCCGCGGTGCGCTCGGCCGGGTTGTGGCTGATGCCTCCGACGCTCGGCACGAAGATCATCGCGGCGGGGCAGAGCCGGGCCATCATCTGGGCGTCGTGGCCGGCCCCCGAGGTCATGCGGCGGACCGAGAGACCGCGGACCCGCGCCGCCGCCTCGATCGCCCGGACGATGCCGGCATCGAAGCTCACCGGGTCGAACCGGGCGAGGCGGCGGACCGTGACCGTCACGTCCTCCTCCCGCGCGAGAGCCTCGAGCCGCGCCGCCAGGTCGGCCTCGAAACCGGCAAGGCGCACCGCATCCGGATCGCGCAGGTCGATGGTGAGGATCGCGCGGGCTGGGATCACGTTGATCGCGTCCGGCTCCAGGCGCAGGCGCCCGACGGTGGCGACGCTGCGGCCGTTGCCGGCGCGCGCCCGCGCCCTCAGCCAGGCCACCAGCAGGGCCGCCGCGACGCCGGCATCCCGGCGTAAGCACATCGGGGTGGTGCCGGCGTGGTTGGCCGCGCCCTCGATCGTGACCTCCTGCCAGGAGATGCCCTGCAGGTCCTCGACCGCGCCGATCGCCAGCCCCTCCCGCTCCAGCACCGGCCCCTGCTCGACGTGCAGCTCGACGTAAGCATGGGGATGCAGAAAGCCCGGCGCCTCGGGCCCGGCATAGCCGATGCGGGCCAGCTCCTCGCCGAGCACCGTGCCATCGGTGCCGACCGTGGCGAGCGCCGCCTCGACGGGCAAGCCTCCGGCATAGACCAGCGAGCCCATCATGTCGGGGGCGTAGCGCACGCCCTCCTCGTTGGTGAAGGCCGCGAGCGCGAGCGGCCGCTTCGGGATCCGCCCGGCCTCGCGCAGGGCCTCGATGACTGAGAGGCCGGCCAGCACCCCGGTGCAGCCGTCATAGGCTCCGGCATCGATCACCGTGTCGATATGCGAGCCCATCATCACCGGCCGCGCGCCGGTGCCGGCCGGATCCCACAGCCCGATCAGGTTGCCGATCCCGTCGACCCGCACCGCCAATCCGGCCTCGCGCATCCAGCCGGCGACCAGGTCGCGCCCGGCCCGGTCGGCCTCCGAGGCCGCGAGCCGGGTCAGCCGGCCCTGCCCGTCACGACCGACCTGCGCGAGGGCGGAGAGGCGGCCGAGGAAGCGGGCGGCGTCGATCGCGGGCATCCGGGACCTCATGACGAGACGGGCAGGCGGCGGCGGACCAGGGCGACGTGATACGCGACGCCGAAGGGCAGGGCGGCATCGTTGAAATCGAAGGTCGGGTTGTGGAGCGGCGCCGACTCCTCGCCGTTGCCGAGGAAGACGAAGCAGCCCGGCACATGCGCGAGGAAGCGGGCGAAATCCTCCGATCCGGTCATCGGCGCCCGCGCGACGGCGGCGTTGTGCGGCCCGAGCGCGTCCGCGGCGGCGGCGAGCGCCTGCTGCGTCAGGGCGGGATCGTTGAGGAGCGGGATGAATTCGCGGGCGTACCCGACCTCGGCCGTAACGCCGTAGGCCCGGGCCGTTCCCTCGGCGATCAGGCGCATCTGCCGCTCGATCTCGGCGCTGATCTCGGGGCGGACGCTGCGCGCATCGCCGAGGATCCGCGCCCGGCCGGGCAGGGCGTTGCGGGTGCCGTCGGTGATCAGCTCCGTCACCGAGACGACCCCGATCTCGGCCGGATCGAGGCGGCGCGACACGATCGTCTGCAACGACATGACCGTGGCGCAAGCCGCGACCAGGACCTCGCTGCCGGTCTGCGGCCGGGCGGCGTGGCCGCCGACGCCCGCGAGCACGATCTCGAAATTGTCCTCCGCCGCCATGATCGGCCCGGGGCGGGTCTCGAGGCGGCCGATGCCCAGACCGGGCATATTGTGGAGACCGTGGATCTCGTCGAAGGGGAACCGCTCCATCAGGCCGTCGCCGAGCATGGCCAGGGCGCCGCGGCCCCATTCCTCGGCGGGCTGGAACACGAACCGCACCGCCCCGTCGAAGCCGCCCTCGGTGGCGAGGAGCCGGGCGGCGCCGAGCAGCATCGCCGTGTGGCCGTCATGGCCGCAGGCATGCATGGTGCCGTCGACCCGCGAGCGGTGGGGATGCGTGCCCTGCTCCTGGATGCGCAGGGCGTCCATGTCGGCGCGCAGAGCGATGACCCGGGTGCCGCTGCCGCGCCGGAGCGTGCCGACCACGCCGGTGCCGCCGATCCCCTCGGCGACGTCGAGGCCGAACTCCCGCAGGCGCGCCGCCACGAAGGCGGCGGTGCGCCGCTCCTCGAACCCGAATTCGGGATGGGCGTGGAGGTCGCGGCGCCAGGCGACCATGTCTTGCGCGAGGGCGGGGTCGATCACCGTCATGCCTCCTCCACGGACTCTCGCACGGCCTCTCGCACGGCCTCTTGCACGACCTCTTGCAGAGCCGCTTCGGTGACGAGGACGAGCACGCGGCTCTCCCGGTCGAGGCGGAACTCCGCCGCCCGGGCCGGATCGGCCAGCGCGGCCACGAGGCCGGCGAGGCCCGCCGCGCCGGACGGCGTCGTCGCGGGGCCGCCCGCCTCGGCGAGGATCTTTGGGGCCTGCATCAGTTCGGCCTCGGTGACGGTCGCGGCCTTGGTGCCGTGGCGCCGCAGGAGCGTGAGCGCCGGTGCGCTCGCCTCGCCGCAGGACAGCATCTCGGCCGTCGTGTGGAGATCGCCCGGCACCCGGACCGGATGGCCGGCGGCGAGCGCCGGGGCGAGGCAGGCCGCCTGCTCGGGCTCCACCGCCACGACGAGGCCCGGGGGGCCGAGCCAGCCGGCCAGGCCCTCGGCCATCGCGGCGGCCAGCCCCCCGACGCCGGCCTGGACGAAGAGGTGGGTCGGGCGGTCGCCCCCGGCCTGGTCGCGGATCTCCGCCGCCATCACGCCGTAGCCGGCCATGACGTCCCGGACGGTCGGGTCGGAGGGATCGTCGGTGGTGTCGGCGACGAGGAGGCCGGCCCCCATGCGGGACGCCATGGCCGCCGCCTCGACCGCATCGTCGTAGGTTCCGGCGACCCGGACGATCTCGGCGCCCTCGTCGCGGATGCGCCGCGCCCGCCACGGCGGCACGCCCGCATGCAGGAAGACCCGGGCCGGGGCCCCGGCGAACCGCGCCGCCGCGGCGACCGCGAGGCCGTGATTGCCGTCGCTGGCGCAGATCAGCGCCGGCTGCCCGGCGGGCCGCGCGGCCAGGAGATCGGCCGGGCTCGTCCCGGCGGCGCGGGCGAGCGCCATGAGGCCGGCATAGGTGCCCCCCAGCGACTTGAAGCTGCCGAGCGTCCGGACGCTCTCGTCCTTGGCGAGGACCTGTGCCACGCCGAGTGTGCGGGCGAGCGCCGGCAGGGTGCGCAGCGGCGTCGGCGCGTAGGCCGGATCGAGCCCGCGCAGGAAGGCGGCGATGGCATCGGGCGAGGAGGCCGGGCGAGGGCGGGAGGAAGCGGTGTCGGTCATGTCCCGATCATGCCGCGGACCGGTGCCGTTTGGCGCCGAAACGGTGCTAGCCTGCGGCGGTTTTCGCCGTTATCGGGCGCGTCATGCCGGAAACCGTCACCCTCGACCGCTTCGACCGCGCCTTGCTCGCCGAGGTCCAGGCCGACACCCTGACCCCGGCGCGGATCCTGGCCGAGCGGGTCGGCCTGTCCGAGAGCGCGGTGCTGCGCCGCCTGCGGCGGCTGCGCCAGGCGGGCGTCATCGTCGCCGACGTGGCGGTGGTGCATCCCGCGGTGCTCGGCACGCCGCTCTGCCTGCACGTGCTGGTCTCGCTGGAGCGCGAGACCTCCGACCGGCTCGACGCCTTCGTGCGCATCTTGCGCGCGCGGCCCGAGGTGCGGGCGGCGTGGTACGTGACCGGCGAGGCCGATTTCGTGCTCGAGCTGCGCCTGCCCGGCATGGCCGAGTACGAGGCCTTCACCCGCGCGGTGTTCCACGACGACCCGAACGTGCGGGCGTTCCGCACGCTGGTGGCGATGCGGCAGGTGATCGGGGTTTGACGATCGGGGTCCGACGATCTCGATGACGGTGGCCCGCGACCGTTCCCGGCCGGAATGGAGGACCACGCGAGACGTCAGCGGGGCGAGGGTGTCCCGAGGCCGTCGAGGTAGCGCCCGACGGGCTCCTGCCACAGGTCGCGATACCAGCCGACCGCGTGGCCGACCCGGCCCGGCACGTCGAAGGTCAGGAACTCGCCGGTGCCGCCGGCGGCGCGAAACGCATCGAAGCTTCGGCGGCTGTGGGCGATGGAAAAATAGGCGTCGTGACGGCCGTAGAGCCAGAGGGTCGGGCCCGGGAAGGCGGCGCCGCTGCGCAGCAGGGTCGCGTTGACCTCGGCGGCGCTGGCGCAGGCCTCGCCGAGCCAGCCGCCGACGAAGTTCAGGACGCCGCGGACGAGGTCCGGGTGCCGTCCCGCGAAGGCGATTGCCAGGGCGCCGCCCCGCGACTGGCCACCGATCAGGATCGGCCCCGGGGCGACGTCGTCCCGACGCCGCAGGGCCGCCGCAGCGGCCTCGACATCGGCCAGCGCCCGCTCCGCGCCTGCAAGCGCGATCGGCGCATCGCAGGTATAGCCCTTGCTCCGGTCGGGATCGAACCCCTCGTCGTAGAGGCCACCCGACCGGCCGCGCCCGCGCCGCTGCGGAAATGCCACCATCCACCCCCGGCGGACCAGATCGTCGGCGAGGGGAAAGGCGACGTAGGTCCGGGTGAAGCTGGCGGGATCGCGCCCCAGGCCGGTCGAGCCGTGGTTGAAGACCAGGAGGGGAAACGGGCCCGGGCCGGGCGGCCGGAACACCGCAACCTCGAGTCGCGTGGGCGCGCCGTTCTCGACCGGGCCTTCGACGAAGGTCGTCTGCGGCTCCGACCAATCGAGGCCCTGCGCCGCGTCGGTCAGGTCGCTCAGGGCAACTCGGCGCATGCGGGCGTAATCCCGCACGGTATCGCGACGGTACGTCGCCTCCAGGGTATCCCCGTCGAGGATGTAGGTCGCCGGGGCGGAGCCTTCGAGCGTCAGCGTGTGGCCGGAGATCGTCGCCCGGCCGCGGCGCCACTGGCGCTCGATCCGAAACTCCGGGGCGGCGGCGAGGGCATAGACGACCTGGGCGCCCTGGCCGTCCGGATCGACGCGCTCGACGATCAGCACATGCGGGATGAGGCCGCTCCAAGTTCCAATCCAGGCGCCCAGAAAGGAGCTGGCCGGTCGCGGAACGGCATCCGGGACCGTGACGACCGATACGTCGTCCGGAAGCGGCACGCCGCGGATCTCGCCGGCCTGCGCGAAAGTTCCTCCCATGCACAGCCCCAGCAGGACGATGATGACCAATCGCCCGGACATGCGATCGCGGCTCCCGTGCCGAAATGCGAATGCGGCCTCTCGTATCTGGCGACATCTGGCGATCGGCGATTTCGGTCGTCGATTTTACATAAAGGCATGCATGCCGCAAGGTATGCGGGACTTCATCGTGCGGCGAGCCGCGCTTTGCTGCGGCGTATCCGAACGATCTCCGTCGCGTCGGCGGCGGATGGCACCGATCCAGCGACAAACCGGGAGCGGACCATGCGGTTGCTGGTGCTCGGCGGCACGCAATTCCTCGGGCGGACGATCGCGGCGCAGGCCGCCGCCCTCGGCCATGCCGTCACCTGTGCCGCGCGAGGCCTCTCGGGCACTGCTCCGCCGGGCACCCGCTTCGTCGCGATCGACCGCGACCGGCCGGACGGACTGGCGATCCTCGGGCGCGAGACCTTCGACGCGGCCGTGGACGTGGCGCGCGTGCCCAGCCAGGTCCGGCGGGCACTGGCAGCGCTTGGCGGCCGGATCGGGCACTGGACCTTCGTCTCCACGACGAGCGTCTATGCCGATACGCAGACGCGGGGGCAGCGCGCGGAGACGGCCCCGCTCCTCGCGCCGGCAGAAAACGGACCCTACGGCCCCGCCAAGGTCGCCTGCGAGCGGGCCTTCGACGAGACGGCCCTGATCTGCCGGGCGGGCCTGATCGTCGGGCCGGGCGACCCGACCGGACGCTTCGCCTACTGGATCGCCCGGCTCGCTCGGGGCGGGGAGGTGCTGGCGCCGTCAGCCCCCGAGGATCCGGTGCAGCTCATCGACGGGCGCGACCTCGCGGCCTGGATCGTCCGCGCGGCGGAACGCGGCCTCGCCGGACCATTCGACGCCGTCGCCCCATCCTGCACCCGCCGGACCGTCCTCGATCGATGCGCCGATGCCCTCGGCGCGACCTGCACCTATGCGTGGGTGGATCAGGCTTTCCTCGACCGCCACGGCGTCGGGCGCGAGTCGGGCCCGTTCTCCCTGCCGCTCCCGCTGCCGGACACGATCGGCGATGCCTCCCGCGACGTGTCAGCGACGCTCGCGGCAGGCTTGACGCCGCGCAGCCTGGAGGACACCGCCCGCGACACCCTACAGTGGCTGAAGGCCGGGAACGGCCCGGTCACGGGCCTGACGGCGGACGAGGAAGCCGCGCTCCTCGCCGCCTGGCACGCGGAGAAGCGCTACCGCCCCTCCGGCCCATACCCCGCCAGAAAAACCCGCACCGCCTCCGCCACCCAGTAGGTCGTCTCGGCCTCGGTCGGCGGGTCGCCGACGGAAAAGAGCAGGCGGCGCATCGTGGTGGCGGCGCAGAGGTCGAAGAAGTGGCGGGCGGCGAGGTCGGTGTCCATCGCGCGCAGGCGGCCGGCGGCGACCTGGGCGTCGAGATAGGCGCGCAGGCGGGTGCGGCCGAGCAGCGGTCCCGCCTCGTAGAACGCCCGGCCGAAGCGCGGGAATTTTTCCGCCGCGCCGATCACCATCCGCACCGAGGCGATGTGGTCGGGCCGCACCATCGCCTCCATCAGGCTGATGCCGAGGCGGCGCAAGACGGCGGCGATGTCGGGGTCGTCGTGGTCGAGGCGGCAGATGTTCTCCGCGAGCGTCCGCTTCTCCTCGACCGTCAGCGCCTCGAACAGGGCCTCCTTGCTCTCGAAATAGACGTAGAGCGTCCCCTTCGAGACGCCCGCCGCCTTGGCGATCGCCCCCATGCTGGCGCCGTCGAAGCCGCTGGCGAGAAAGACCTCGCGAGCCCCGTCCAGGATCTGGCGGCGCTTGTCGGTCTCGGCGGGGGGAGGGCTTAACGGAGCGTCGCTCATCGGAGTGCCATGGGGGCCTGCAGCCCAATGTGGGGGGTGAAGCGGCGGCGATCAATCGGGCTTGCGATCGGGCTTGTGCGGCGCACAGAGGATCGATTGACCGAACGGTTCGGTCAACGTAGTATCGCGACCGTTCGAGAGCCGTCAACCGATTCGGTCGATGGCGGAGGGGAGCTTCCCCGAGGACGGGTGACCGACGATGGCGTTCCGAGACGATTACGCGCAGGGCCGGCCCGCCGGCGAAGCGGCTGCCAAGGCCGCGCCGGCGAATGAGAAGGCCGCCCCCCAGGCGCCGGCCGCCGCGGCTCCGCCCGCGAAGCGCAAGCGCCCCTTGCGCCGCCTGGTCCTGCTCGCGCTGCTCCTCGGCGGCGGCACCTACGGGGCCATGGCGGGCCATGAGTGGTGGACCACCGGCCGCTTCTTCGTCACGACCGACGACGCCTACGTCCAGGCCGACATCTCGACGCTCGCCGCCAAGGTCTCGGGCTACCTCGAGGCGGTGCCGGTGGTGAACGGCCAGGCGGTCAAGGCCGGCGACGTCATCGCACGGATCGAGGACGGCGATTACCGCCTGGCGCTCAAGGCCGCCGAGGACAAGCTGGCGACGCAGGGCAGCGTCATCGCCCGCATCGGCCGCCAGGCCGAGGCCGCCCGCGCCCAGGTACTCCAGGGCCAGGCCCAGATCGACGCCGCCAAGGCCGACCAGGTCCGGGCCGCCGCCGATTACCAGCGCCAGCAGCAGCTCGCGCAATCCGAATTCGCCGCAAAGTCGCGCCTGGAGCAGTCGCGGGCCGACCGCGACCGGTCGGACGCCACCGTGAAGGGCGCCGAGGCCAACCTGATCGCGCTCAAGGCCAACGTCGCGGTGCTGGAGGCGCAGACCAAGGAGGCCGAGAACCTGGCCGCCGAGTTGCGCACCGCGGTCGACCGGGCCCGGCGCGACCTGTCCTTCACGGTTTTGCGCGCGCCCTTCGACGGGGTGATCGGCAACAAGGCGACGGAGGCCGGCGCCTATGTCGGGCCGGGCTCGCGCATCGCCGCGCTCGTGCCGCTCCAGAGCGCCCGAGTCGATGCCAACTTCAAGGAGACCCAGCTCGGCCGGGTCCGGGTCGGCCAGCCGGTCCATCTCCGGGTCGATGCCTGGCCCGACCGCGACATCCTCGGCACCGTCGAGAGCCTGTCGCCGGCCTCCGGCTCGGTGTTCAGCCTGCTGCCGCCCGACAACGCGACCGGCAACTTCACCAAGATCGTCCAGCGCCTGCCCGTCCGGGTGCGGGTGCCCGAGGAGGTCGCCCGCGAGGGCCTGCTGCGGCCGGGCCTCTCGGTGGTGGTGCGGGTCGATACCCGCGGCCTCGACGAGACCAAGCCTCCGGCCCCGATCGCGCCGCACCAGGCGGTGTCGGAGGGGAAGGGTGCAGGCTCGTCGGTTCGGACGGCGGGCCGGTGAGCCAAGAAAGACAATCTTAGAGCGCGGGATCCCCTCTCCCGTTTGGGAGAGGGGTAGGGGTGAGGGTGGCGCGCTTCCGAACAAAGCTCATGCCGTCGTGCTGGCAGCGGGACGCTTTAGACTTCATGCGGAACCGTAGCACCCTCACCCCCAGCCCCTCTCCCACACGGGAGAGGGGAGGTGCGCCTTGACATCTTCAGGACGAGTCAAGCGGACTCGTTACTCTCTAAAATCAAGCAGGCTTTCCGACATGGCCGCGACCCCCGCGCCCGCCGACGCGCCGATCGACCGCCGCCGCATGGTGGCGTTCATCTGCATGGTGTTCGGGATGTTCATGGCGATCCTGGACATCCAGATCGTCTCGGCCTCGCTGGCCGAGATCCAGGCCGGCCTCTCGGCCTCGGCCGACGAGATCCCGTGGGTGCAGACGAGCTACCTCATCGCCGAGGTGATCTCGATCCCGCTGTCGGGCACCCTGTCGCGGGTGCTCTCGACCCGCTGGATGTTCGTGATCTCGGCCGGCGGCTTCACCCTGATGAGCCTGATGTGCGCCACCTCGTCGACGATCGGCGAGATGATCCTGTGGCGCGCCCTGCAGGGCTTCATCGGCGGCGGCATGATCCCGACGGTGTTCGCCTCCGCCTTCACGATCTTCCCGGCCTCGAAGCGCAGCATCGTCTCACCGATGATCGGGCTCGTCGCGACGCTCGCCCCCACCATCGGCCCGACCGTCGGCGGCTACCTCACCGACCTGTTCGACTGGCACTGGCTGTTTCTCGTCAACATCGTGCCGGGCATCTTCGTCACCATCTCGACCTACTTCCTGGTCGATTTCGACAAGCCGAACCTCGACCTGCTCAAGCGCTTCGACTGGGCCGGCCTCGGCCTGATGGCGGCGTTCCTCGGCTGCCTCGAATACGTGCTGGAGGAGGGACCGACCCACGACTGGTTCCAGGAGGAGGCGATCTTCGCCGCGGCACTCGTCTGCGGCATCGCCTGCATCGGCTTCTTCTGGCGCGCGCTCACCGCCGAGCAGCCGATCGTGGATCTCCGCGCCTTCTCCGACCGCAACTTCGCCGCCGGCTGCCTGTTCAGCTTCGTCATGGGCATCGGCCTCTACGGCCTGACCTACCTGTATCCGGTCTATCTCGGCCGGGTGCGCGGCTACTCGGCGCTCCAGATCGGCGAGACGATGTTCGTCTCAGGGCTGTGCATGTTCGCCACCGCGCCGATCGCCGGGCGGCTCTCGGCCAAGGTCGATCCGCGGATCATGATGGCGATCGGGTTCTCAGGCTTCGCCGCCGGCACCTGGATCGTCACCGGCATCACCAAGGACTGGGACTTTTACGAATTGCTGTGGCCGCAGATCCTGCGCGGCTGCTCGCTGATGCTGTGCATGATCCCGATCAACAACATCGCGCTCGGCACCCTGCCGCCGGCCCGGATGAAGAACGCGTCGGGCCTCTACAACCTCACCCGCAACCTCGGCGGCGCCGTCGGCCTCGCGCTGATCAACACCGCGCTCAACGACCGCTGGGACCTGCACCTCGCCCGCCTGCACGAGCGCTTCACCTGGACCAACCCGATGGTGCTGGAGCGCCTCGACAGCATGGCCAAGGGCTTTGCAGGGCTCGCCGGCAACCCGGACGCCATGGCGCTGAAGGCGATGATGAACACGGTCAGGATGCAGGGGCTCCTGATGAGCTTCTCCGACGTGTTCCTGATCCTGACCGCGCTGTTCGTGCTGATGGCCTGCGCCACGCCGATGATCCGCCGGCCGCGGCCCGGCGGGGCGGGGGCTGACGCGCATTAGAGCATGTTCCGACGAAGCGGATGCCGGTTCGTCGGAGAAAATGCGGCAAAATCAAGGATCTGGAGAGACTCGCGATTGCAACGCGATCGTGAGCTGCTCCAGGCGCGGGACCCGCACGAGAAAAGGCACCCCTGCCCGGATCGGGTAGGGGTGCCAAGTCCATGACACGTCTCGGGAGGAGATGCGGAGGCCACCCGGGTCGAAGGACGCATCGGGCGGAATCAACGCGTGTCGCCGGGAAAATTACACCTCCTGCTCGGGTTCCGACAAGTCTCCGCGACCCTCGACCTTGGTCCGGGGCGGGTGAACCGGGGTTACATTTGCGTCACCTGCGCCGTCCCCGCAGGTCAACGCCCCCGTCGCGCCATCGCCCGGCGAGGCACCAAACTCTTGATATTTTTTCTGTTTCGGCCGCGGACCAGGAGCCGCCCGGACGATCGTCGCCGGCGCCGGCCTTCCGGACGCGACCGACGGTCCTTCCCAGTCGGGCCCGACCCGCGATAAGTGTCGGTCTCCCGCCCGCCCGCGCCGCCCGGACGACGTGACGACGCCTCATCCCTCCACGACCTCGCCCGCTCCCGGCCGCCTCCGCTTCGAGGCGGTCTCGAAGCGCTTCGGCACCCATCTCGCCGTCGACGGCGTCGACCTCGACCTCGCCCCGGGCCGGGTCTTCTGCCTGCTCGGGCCGTCCGGCTGCGGCAAGTCCACGCTGCTGCGCCTGGTGGCCGGCTTCGAGGAGCCGAGTTCCGGCACGATCCGTCTCGACGGGCAGGATCTCGCCGGGGTGCCGCCGCACCGACGGCCGGTCAACATGATGTTCCAGTCCTACGCCCTGTTTCCGCACAAGGACGTGGCGGGGAACGTCGCCTACGGGCTGGAGCGGGAAGCCTTGGGCAAGGCGGAGGTCGCCGCCCGGGTCGCCGAGATGCTGCGCCTGGTCCAGCTCGATCCTTTGAGCGCCCGCCGGCCCGACCAGCTCTCCGGCGGCCAGCGCCAGCGGGTGGCACTCGCCCGGGCGCTGGCCAAGAGACCCCGTGTGCTGCTCCTCGACGAGCCCCTCGGCGCCCTCGACCGCGCCCTGCGGGAGGAGACGCAAGGGGAGCTGCGGGCCTTGCAGCGCCGGCTCGGCACCACCTTCGTGGTCGTCACCCACGACCCCGCCGAGGCGATGGTGCTCGCCGACCGCATCGGCGTGATGGCGGCGGGCCGGCTGGTCCAGGTGGGATCGGCGGCCGAGCTCTACGAGCGCCCGGCCACCCGCTACGTCGCGGGATTGCTCGGCGACGTGAACCTGATCGAGGGCCGGCTCGGGGAGGGCGGGGCGGGGGGCCTGCGCGATCTCGACACGCCCTATGGCCGCCTGATGGCGTTCGACCATCACGGCGCCGGGCCTGCCGGGGCGCCCGGCCTCCTGGCCCTGCGGCCCGAGCGGCTTCGGCTGGCCGGCGAAGGTTTGGCCGGCACGCTCCTCGACGCGACCTATCTCGGCGAAAAAATCCTCTACCGGGTCGGCCTCGCCGACGGGCGGAGCTTACGCGCCTCGGGGCCTCCCGGGACAGGCCCGCGAGTCGGGACTCCGGTGCACCTCGCCTTCGCGCCCGAGGCCGCCTCGCTGCTGCCGGCGGAGGCGGCATGAGGGCGTCCTTGCGCGAGGCCCTGCGGCGCTTCGGCCTGCCGGCGGTTCCGCTCCTCTGGCTCACGGCCTTCTTCGGCCTACCGTTCCTCGTCGTCGTCAAGATCAGCCTGTCGGACCCGGCAACCGCCCTGCCGCCCTATACCCCGGTGCTCGACTGGGATGCCGGGCTCGCCGGGTGGGCCGACCTGCTCGCAGCCCTCGACTTCGAGAATTACCGCACGCTGATCGCCGACCCGCTCTATCTCGCGGCGGGTCTGACCTCGCTGACGGTGGCACTCCGTGCCACGCTGCTCCTGATCCTCGTCGGGTACCCGATCGCCTACGCGATGGCGCGGGCGCCGAAGGCCTGGCAGCCGCTCCTCGTCGCCCTGATGGTGATCCCGTTCTGGACCAGCTTCCTGATCCGGGTCTATGCCTGGATCGCGATCCTGAAGGCCGACGGGTTGCTCAACCAGGCGCTGATGGCGCTCGGCCTGACGCACAGGCCGATCGAGATCCTCAATACCCCGGCGGCGGTGATGATCGGGGTGGTCTATGCCTACCTGCCGTTCATGGTGCTGCCGCTCTACGCGGTGCTCGAACGGCTCGACCGCGGCCTCGTCGAGGCCGCCCGCGACCTCGGGGCGAGCCGGCTTGCCGCCTTCCGCACGGTGACCCTGCCGCTGTCGTGGCCCGGCCTCGTCGCCGGCGCTCTCCTGTGCTTCATCCCGATCACCGGCGAGTTCATCATCCCGGACCTGCTCGGCGGGCCGGACACGCTGATGCTCGGGCGGGTCTTGTGGAGCGAGTTCTTCTCCAATCGCGACTGGCCGCTCGCCTCGGCGATCGCGGTGGTGCTGCTCGCGATCGTCGCCGGTCCGGTGGTGCTGTTCCGCGAGGCCGAGTCGCGCCGGCTGGAGCGGCCATAAGATGCACCGCGCCCATCCGCTCGCCTGGGCCGCCCTGGGTCTGGGCCTCGCCTTCCTGTACGGGCCGATCCTGCTGCTCGTCGTCTACTCGTTCAACGCCTCGCGCCTCGTCACGGTCTGGGCCGGGTTCTCGACGCGATGGTATGCCGGGCTCCTCGATAACGGCCCGCTGGTCGAATCCGCCCTCGTCACCCTCAAGGTCGCCCTCGCTTCGGCGAGCCTCGCGACCGTGCTCGGCACGCTGGCGGCCCTGGCGCTGGACGGGCGCCGGCGCTTCCCCGGCCGGCCGCTCCTCACCGGGCTCGTCTACGCCCCGATGGTCATGCCGGAGGTGATCACCGGCCTGTCCCTGCTGCTGCTCTTCGTGGGCTTGGGCGTTCCGCGCGGCGTCTGGACCATCGTGGTGGCGCATACGACCTTCACGCTCTGCTTCGTCGCCGTCGTGGTCCAGGCCCGCCTGCGCCATCTCGACCGCTCGCTGCTGGAGGCCGCGGCCGATCTCGGCGCCGCGCCCGTCACGGTATTCCGCACCGTGACCCTGCCGCTGATCGCCCCGGCGGTCGTCGCCGGCTTCCTCCTGGCCTTCACCCTGTCGATGGACGACCTCGTGATCGCGAGCTTCGTCTCTGGCCCGGGCGCCACCACCCTGCCGATGCGCCTCTACAGCCAGGTCCGCCTCGGCGTGACCCCGGAGATCAACGCGATCTCGACGCTGCTGATCGGGGCGGTGAGCCTGGCGGTGCTGGGGGCGTCCGTGCTGACGGCGCGGCGGGGGCGTTAGCCAGAGACGATCGATGCAGGTGGCGATACGATCCGCGGCGGCCTCGGTCGTCACCCGACCGGATCCGGATCGTGGCGGCAGGCCTGTTGAACGAGACTTTGGCGAGACATACCCTCTTACCCGAATCGAACTGGAATGATGTCATGAAGGTCTCCGTTGCGGAAGCGGAAGGGCAATTGGCCGACCTCGTGCGGCGTGCGGAAACCGGAGACGAGGTGATTCTCACCCGTCAGGGCCGCGCCGCCGTGCGGCTGGTGCCGGTGACGGCACCGCAATCCGTGGCGGAGCGGGAGCGGATCCTCATGGCAGCCCGAGAGGCCGGTCGTGCCAAGGTAACGCCCGGGCCTTGCGCTGCTCGAAGCCAAGATTTTCTGTACGACGATGACGGCCTGCCCGGATGATCGTCGTCGACACGTCGGCCCTTATGGCGATCGTTCAGGGAGAAATGCAGGCTGCAGCCTGCATGGCCGTTCTTGCCACCGAGTTCGACGTTCTCATCTCGGCGGGGACTTTGGCCGAAGCCCTGATCGTCGCGGAGCGGCGGAATGTCGGTGACACCGTGAGAGCCTTGGTCGATGATCTCGCCTTCGACGTCGTCCCCGTCACGGCAGCCGTGGCGCATGATTGCGCGGCGGCTTACGCCCAATGGGGCAAGGGCGTGCATCCGGCCGGCCTGAACCTGGGCGATTGCTTCGCCTACGCGCTGGCCAAGGCGCGCCGATGCCCTCTGCTCTTCGTCGGCGACGATTTCGCCCGCACCGACATCGCGAATGCACTGAACCCGGCCTGAAAACGGCCCCGATCCTGCAAAGCCCCGCCCGGACGGCTCTTCCGCCGCCCACCGGAACCCGGAGCTTCGCGCATGGATATCGGCGTGTTCATCCCGATCGGCAACAACGGCTGGCTGATCTCGGAGGCGGCCCCGCAATACAAGCCGAGCTTTGCCCTCAACAAGGCGATCGTGCAGAAGGCGGAAGGCTACGGGCTCGATTTCGCCCTCTCGATGATCAAGCTGCACGGCTTCGGCGGCAAGACCGAGTTCTGGGACTACAACCTCGAATCCTTCACCCTGATGGCGGGCCTCGCGGCGGTGACCGAGCGGATCAGGCTCTTCGCCTCGACCGCGGTGCTGACCCTGCCGCCGGCGCTGGTCGCCCGGATGGCGACCACGATCGATTCGATCGCCCCCGGCCGCTTCGGGGTGAACATCGTCTCGGGCTGGCAGAAGGCGGAGTATGCCCAGATGGGCCTGTGGCCCGGCGACGATTATTTCGGCTACCGCTACGACTACTCCACCGAATACGTCCGGGTGATGAAGGAGCTGTGGGAGACCGGCCATTCCGACTTCCAGGGCGAGCATTTCCGGATGGAGGGCTGCATGATGAAACCCGTGCCGTCGGGCCCGATCCCGATCGTCGCCGCCGGTCAGAGCGGGCGGGGCATGGAATTCGCGGCCCGCTACGCCGATTACAACTTCGTGCTGGGCACCGGTTTCAACACCCCGACCGCCTGCGCGCCGACCTGCGCCCGGCTGATCGAGGCAACGGCGAAAACCGGGCGCGACGTGGGCTCGACCGTCCTGATGATGGTGATCGCCGACGAGACCGACGCGGCGGCGGAGGCGCGCTGGATGGCCTACCGCCAGGGCGCCGACGTGGCGGCGCTCGCCTGGATGCTCGACCAGAGCACGCAGGACAAGAATGCGAGCGCCGATTCGACCGCGACCTGGATGAACCTGCCGGAGGGGGCGGTGAACTTCAACATGGGCACGCTGGTCGGCTCCTATGCCCGTGTGGCGCGGATGCTCGACGAGGCGGCCACCGTGCCGGGGGTGAAGGGCATCATGCTGACCTTCGACGATTTCCTGGCCGGCCTCGACGCCTTCGGCACGCGGATCCAGCCGCTGATGGCCTGCCGCCAGGATCGTCGGGAGATCGCCGCGTGAGCGTCTCCGACGCGCTCATCGCCCGCACCATCCTGGCCGGCACGGTGGCGGAGACCGCGCCGGCCCGGGACCTGCCCTCGGCCTGGGAGCGGACTGCGCCCGAGCCGGCCTGGGCCGAGCGGCGCCTGCGGGAGGCAGCAGACACGACCGGGGAGGCGGTGCCCATCCCACCACCCCTGCCGCCGGTCGAGGGCGGCCCGCTCCACACCCTCGGGATCGGCGCCCTCCAGGCCGCCTTCGCGGCGGGGGTGACCGACCCGGTGGCTGTCCTCGCCGCCTTGACGGACCGGATCGCCCGCCACCCCTCCGGCCGCGACGCGGTCCTGGCCCCGGTGCCGGGGGCGCAAGCGGCGGCGGAGGAGAGCGCCCGGCGGATCCGGATGGGTGAGGCCCGCCCCCTCGAAGGCGTGCCCTTCGGCATCAAGGACAGCTAATCACGTAAGTCATTGATTTCATTGGCGCTGATCGGCCACCGCAGGCGCATTTGTATCACGGTTTGGTATCGCGGCGCCAGCTTGCATGATCGGGGCCCCGGGGCGATGTGACTGCCACCCAAGCAGCCAACGTCACGGGAAAGTAAGATGTCCACTATGCCCCTCTTTCAGAAGTTGAGCGACCCGCCCACCGCGAGCGGAGCGCCCGATGACACCGTCTCGTTCGATTACACGCAGCTTCCTGATGATGTCGCCGCTGAGGCTCGTCAGATTGCGGAGCGCGTGCGCCGTCGGGAACGCGCCCAACGCGAGCACATCGTAGAGATAGGCCGCGACCTTTTACGGATGAAAGAGAGGCTTGGTCGTGGGGCCTTCGGCCCGTGGATCACGGCGGAGTTCAGCATGACCGACCGGACGGCGCAGAACTATATGCGGGCGGCGGAGGAGTTTGCCTCGAAACCCGAAATCGTTTCGGCTTTGCCGCCAACCACCGTCTACTTGCTTGCAGCGAAGTCCACCCCCGATGATATCCGCACCGATGTCATAGCCAAGTTTGAAGCGGGGCATCAGCTTGACCCTCGCGAGATCGATGCGCGGATCATTGAGGCCCGTCGCACGAAGAAGGAGGAGGAAGCGAGAGCTGTCCGCATGCGGAAACGGGCGAAGCTGTCGCCGGAGGAGCAAGCAAAATTCGACAGGGCAGAGGAGCGGAAGGCCAAGATACAAGAGGCGGAGGAGACTGAGCGCCGCCGTCGCCATGAGGAGCGCAAGCGCGCGGCGGAGGATGCTGCGCAGCTTATTGCTGATCGCTTTGAGGCTGGCGATCAAGCTCGGCTAATGGAACTGCTTAGGACAGCGCACCTACACGAGATCGTTGACGCGCTGAAGACGCTCAACGTGCCGAACGACGACGTTGTTGACGTGGCTGATGCGCCCATTGAGTACGTGCCGAAGCAGCAAGTTCATTGATGCCTCACCGCAATCGGTTCGCCAGCCATGCGGTGCGGCCTTGATTACGATCGTGGGTGCGTGGTGAGTGAGCCCCTGGCTCGCTTGCCCGCTTCCATGCTGAAGCAGGGCATTCCGCACATACTTACGCCGTGACGTACTTACGGAGGTACGTCACGGCGCAACCGGGTGGGTGAGTGGATGCGTACTGATGTGATCGAGCGAGCACGCGGTGATGTACGCGCTACAGTGTTGCGCTACTTAAGCAATTGATTTATAAAGTAATTCACCAAGGCGTGACGCCGATGCCCCCTTGGCTACGTCCCCGCCGGGTTGAGCGCTCCGCCTCTGCGCTCCCCGGCGGCCCTACCAGTCAGGCGGTAGCCTCATCAACGATCACGGGAGCAAAGAACTCCTCGAACGCCTCCAGAGCGTCGCTCTCAACATCGTATCTCTCAATGACGATCTTCGCCGCGGAAATGGCCGCGTTCGCGAAGACGATGACCCGGGCCGGATCGGACTTCGCCAGCACCTCGATTTGGTCTTGAAAGTGCAGAACGGCCTTACGCGCGGCTCGATGGGCGGACTTGGACATGACGTTCTCCTTCCTGGTGGGTAAGGGGGATTAGTGGGTGGCGGCTCCCCGGGCGGCATGTGCGGCAGCCCATGCGGTCTTGAGGCCGTGAGCCATGGCGGTGCGCCAGCATCCCCGGGCGAGGCAGCCGTTGAGGACGGCGCGGGCAGACTGGATCGCGTGGGCCATGATGCGGCGACGATCGAAGCCGCCTGCTACGGTCCAGAGCCCGGCCTTGGTGCCACTGGCGGCCTGTAGAGCCTCCGTCCTGGCGGCTTGGACGCTCGCCAGATGGGCGCGACGGGCCACAGCCGGCTGACGATCGGCGGCAAGCTCGTGCATGGCCTGAGTCCAGGAGAGTGAGCGGCGGGCTGCCATGGGAGCTTTGCTTTTCATCAACATTTTATGTTGATATAGGTAGGCGCGGCCGATGGGGCCGTCAACAGAAAATGTTGATAAGCGATGAATGCCGCTCAGTGCCGGGCCGCCAGGGCCCTTCTCAACTGGACACAGCCGCAGCTTGCGGAAGCCGCTGGCGTCGGTCTCTCAACGGTGGTCGATTTCGAGAAGGAGCGTCGCGCCGTATCTGCCGAAGCGGTGGGGAAGCTTGCGGCAGCTCTCCAGGGAGCCGGAGTGGAGTTGATCCCTCATGGCGGGACTAGCGCTGACGGTGGCGCCGGGGTGCGGATGCGGTAGCCGATATCCAAGCGGTCTTGACGGAACTCAAAGGCGGACTAAATTATCCAGCGTCGCCGCTAGAAATTGTCCATTAGGTTGGACCAGAGCACGACTGATACCCATAGGCGACCTCCCTCTAACCAGCGAGGTCACCATGTGCACGAATGAGAAACTGCGCTGCCCCTTCGTCTACAGCACGGGCAAGCGTTGCGACGGTCATATTGTTCGGGTGAAGGCCTACGGCCCTAAGCGCGACGGTAAGACCGACATCAGGAAGCTACGTGTCTGGTGTGCTCCCAAGTGGGATCATGCCGGTACCGTTTCTTCATACGTGAGCAAAGATAGGATGGAGTTCTATCCTGATCAGCTCCCGTCCGATGTGCGCGATGATATCATGTCGCTGTTTGATAAAGGGCGCCACGGCATCTCAGTCGAGGCTTAAAAAGAGGGCATAGCGCGCAATCGCTATGCCCTTTTGCTGTTCTATGTAGCATCGTTGGCATGTAGGGGAACAGCATTGTCAGCAATTGCCTGGATCGGACTTGTTGCGGCGCTCATTGCAGGCACACAAGCCTGGATTGCTCATCGCAAACTCCGGCTAGATTTATTTGATAAGCGCTTTCAAGTCTATGAGGATATGAACGAAGCGATAAACGATCGCTACGCGGATATTTCCAGAAATGATAGGATGGAAAAGCCAGAAATTGATATCGACGTTTTGAAACGATTTTGGAAGAATCAACGAAAAATGAAGCTATTGTTTCCGCATGAAGTTGCAAAGGCTGTTGATCGCATAGAAGAACTTCTGCGAATCTGTGATTCGGTGCATATAAATCTTAGATACAGTAATTTCGACAAATCCCGTTCAGGAACTGACGAATTTGCGACTCGATATGACGTGTGGCTAGAAAGTCAAAAAGAACTCAACAAAGCTCAGAATCAACTCGCAGAAGTTGTTCATCTTTATGTTTATCAATATGGATGGGATGAGGCTTTGATAGCCTTTATTACAAAAAACATTATCAAAAACAGAAATGAAATAGATAGATGGATCGAAAGTTTCAAGCGTTTACTGAAAGAAATATCACGTTATTTAAAAAAGAGCATTAATTGATTAAAGTATATTTAATTCTATGTTTCTTGATCCGTGAGTCGCAAAAAATAAATCACAGCTCGCATTAACCGCGACGGAGCAGATATGGATTGGGGATCATTGGTCGGCCCAGCCGTGGTCGCGGCTGCGGTGTCAGGCGTCGTCACGACAATTGGTTTCTTCGTGAGCAGGTCGACCACGCTCTCTACGCATCGCGAGAAGCTTCACGAAGATCGTTTGCTTGCCGAGCGTAAAGTAGAGGCTGACATTGCGCTTGCTGAGAGAAAACTGCAGCTTGATCGGGAGCTTGCGGATTGGAAGCGGCGCACGGAGCTGGCAGAGCAGGTATTGTCCGACTTCTACAAGGCTCGGGATATTATCCTATCAGCACGTGCTCCGTTCGCCTTTGCCGGAGAGGGTGAGAGCCGCCCGCGCCATGCAAATGAAACGGAGGACGAAGCCCGCAGCCGTGACGCACTCTATGCGCCTTTTGAAAGACTTAGTCGTGAGAGGGATTTCTTAAGCGATCTCCATGCCCGAAGATTTCGTCTGATGGCATTATTCGGAGACGACGCGGGCGTACCGTTCATGGCTTTCGTTAGAGCGTACAATCAAATTGGTAACGCGACACGAGTTCTAATCAATGATCAGCATCGCATCAGCGATGAGGTTCGAACGAGATTCGAGACATTTATTGGCTGGACCTCTGAAGATGAGGACCCTATAAAACAGGAGCTGGATCGCGCGGTAGCTGACATGGAAGCGCTATGCCGCCCTATTCTGGTAGTTCGACCGGTATGAGCCAGCTCATTGCCCTTTTGGCCGTCCCCACCGCTGCTACAAGGGCTAGGGCGGGCGACCGTGTCGCCTACCTCATCCTTGTAGTCTATACAGTGCAGAACCTCACGCAGCCCACCGCGCCAGGATCGCCTCTGCCTCAGCCGGGTCCTCTTGGATGCGGTAAACGCTCTGCCTCGACAGGCCGGTATCGCGGGAGATGGCCGAGATGCTGGCACCCTGGGCGAGCATCGCAGTCACCATGTCGAGCTGCCCGCGAGTGTAGCTCGGCTTCCTGCCACGGTAGGCGGCTTCCCGGGTCCTGGCATGGGCGATCCCCGCCCGCTGCGCCTCGCGGGTTGCCTCTGTCTGCGCTTGCGCCGTCGCAGCCATGAAGCCGATCAGAGCATCCCGCACGGCTTGGCTCATCGGGTCCTGAGTGGCGCCGTCGAAGGTCATGCCGTGGATGATCGTCCGGACGACCACACCGCGCTTCATCAGTTCGCGGATCACCTCGCACACGTCGCCATAGTCGCGGCCGAGCCGATCCACCCACCTCACAATCAACACGTCACCCCGGCGCAACAGATCGAACAAGCGCCTGCCCTGCGGCCGATCCACGAGGCGGGTGCTGACGCCAGACACGCCTTCATCCGCCACAACCGCATCAATCGTGAAGCCCGCGGCTTCTGCCTGCGTCACCTGATGGGAGGTGGTCTGGTCCGTGGTGCTTACGCGGGCGTAGAGGATGACCTGAGACATGTGGCGAAAACGTCCGCTGAGATAGCGTCCGTATAAAGACATGTCCGCAAGATGAAAGCAACCCTAGCGGACAAGGCTTTGGACGGTCGCGCCCTTGTCCGCTGCGGTATACCCATGCGGACGGCATCGGCCGCGCATAGCTCGCGTGGAAGGATCAGTGGCGAGCCATGCGCGGCCTAGAATGCCGATCAGACCGGCGGCTGTCTGATGTCGAGGTCAAGCGCGTCGGCGCGTGCATGGACGCGGGCGAGCTTGCGCCGGTTCGCCTCAAGGATGCCGCGGCGGGTATGACCAGGGCCGGGATAGTAGTGGCCCGACAGGATGTGCCGGCGCTCTTCGTGGGCCGCGTGGGCGATCCGCTGCAAGGTCCAGAACTGGTCTTGCGGCGACATGAGCGAAAGCGAGCGGATGGTAGGGAGGCGTTCGGACACGATTAGCTCCAGGCATAGCTGTGGCGGGGGTTGCCAACCCGCGATGCGGAGCTTTGGACGGTCGAACCGGCGCCCGGTGGCGCGGCGCACGGTTGAAGTCGCAGCCTCAGCGGCCATGCCGGCGCGCGTCATCGACTACTGCCCATAGATGTGGGCACGCTGCCTGACTTCGCTTAGTGCGACAAAACGGCATCGACCCAGATTTCGCTGACGAGCTGATCGCCGAGAAAGACCCGGATCGGTTGGTGATCGACGTCGAGCGGGAGTTCAAGAGCCGGAGGGAGGCGGCTGTTGCCACGATGGAGATGGCGGCTCCGATGATGAAGCATGGGGGTGATCGGACGGTGAGGGAGCAAGGTTCGGTCCGAACCTTGAAGCGTGGCGAAAATCCTGAATATCTCGCCGCCCGCATCAAGCGCGACCGCCCAGACATAGCCGCCGACGTCGCCGCCGGCAAGTACGGCGTAGCGCGATTAGATCACTAACCCATTGCAGATACTTGACATTTCGCCTGGATTGGGGTATGCTCACGGCATCCTGGAATTCTTCACCCCGAAGGCGCCCCGCATTACCCGCGGTCGGCGCCTTTCTCATTTTCAAGGACAATCCAAAGTGAACACAAAGTCTCCGGCCTCGAGTCGGAACGTCGCACTGCGCGTGCCGACTGCGTTGCATGATGCTCTGAGGCATGCGGCCAACATCAACGGCCTTACACTAAACGGCTACATCAAGCTCATCGCCGCACGTGCTGTGCGTGAAGAGACGAAACAGGTCGAAGTGGCCTGATATAAGGACAAAAACCATGACAACTGAAAACAAGGCCGCGATGGCGCTCGCCTCGCGCATTGTTGCGGGCGCGGTCGCGAACGCTGGCCCCCTCGACGAGGTGAAGGACATCATCGAGCACCAAGTGCGGAACCGCATCCGCGTGGATGATGACGGCAACCTCAGTGTTGTTGATGATAACGGCTTCCCGCGTGTCTCGATGCGGCCCGGTTGCCCCACGATGACGCTCGAGGAATACATGGACGAACTCAAGGCGTCGCGCCCTACTCTCTTTCGCAGCCCAGGAAACAGCCCGACCTCTACAGCTTCGGTCACGTCCGAGCCGAACCCATTTGCGGCTAAGACCTTCAATATCTCAAAGCAAATGATCATGATGCGGCAGGACCCGGCCAAGGCCGCGCGCCTTGAAGCGGAGGCTAAACAGTGACTTTCTACAATCATGCGGCCAAGAAGCCGACAAGGTTCAACAACCTTTCAGATGCAACGGCCTGGAACCAGGCGCGGACCGAGGAAAGGCGTGCTCAGCGAAAGCTTGAGCGCGAGGCTGATCCGGAATGGGCGGAGGTCCGGCGCATCCGGCAGGAGATCGCGGACAGGGAACAGGCCGAGAAGGCTGCAAAGGCGGCCGAAGCTGCCAAGCACGCGATGATTGGATGGCCGGGTGGGCTCAGCGCGCACATTGATCGCGGCGCCGCACGGACGAAGGCGAGCTTCGCGCCATACCTCGCGAGGGCTGTAGAGGATTACGAGCGCGACCACCCGGACCAAGCGCCGGCTCCTACAGCGACTGACATCGCCGATGAGATCACCCATGCACGGGAGCAGGAGTCCCGGGCTCGCGCACGTCGCCTGCTAGAAGATGGTGTGTCGGTCGTCGAGAAGGCGAAGATGCTTGAGACTCGTCACCCCTACATGGGCGATGAGGAAACGATGGCGCGGACGGTTGCTCGGCAGCAACTACGGGAGGCGGCCGATCCCCTCGAGGGTGAGAACCCCATTGGAGGGGAGACATCGCCCACACCGTCACCTGCCACAGCTCATGACGCTGAGCCGGTTAAGAGAGGCCGTGGGCGCCCACCCAAGTTCATGCAGCGCGTCGAGGTGACAGAGGACGGCGCGATCATCGAGGATTAATGACCGACTGGTCATTATCAGGCAACCCGTCGATCCGCCCGAGGTGACCTACAAAAGAATGATTTGATTTTCCGATCTCGCAGGCACCCGACAGGTACCTATCGGGACCCTGCCTCCCCTCTGCAAACACCTGTTTCAGAACCCAAAACACAGGGTCGGCAAAAATCAAAATAACCGGGCTTTAAATCCAAACAAATACCTGGAAACCCCCGGGGGTGGTCTTTTTGTGGTGACTAGAACGGGTACCATGACTAAACCCGCGAGTTACGAAATCTCCAAGACTCTCTAATTACCAATCCTCACCCGGGGTGATCGCGGCCGAAATCATCTTTTTCGATTTCGCAGAACGCCTTGGGTGATTCAACCTCCAGAATTCCCGAATAAGGTTCCGGTGGGGACGCCCATTCGGACGAAAACGCATGCGTGTATGATGACCAACGAAGAAAAAATCAAAATTGGTGTCGATATTGGGGGAAATGCTCAAGTCGTACTTGATGCCCTCCGAAAATCCCTCAAGGGCTTCGAGAACGACCTTAAGCGCCTTCGAGGCATCGGCGCGACCGGGGGTGGTCGTGGTGCCAGTAGCAGCGGCAAGAGTGACGGCGTCGCCGATCAGCTCGCCCTAGACCGAGCCTCGATAAAGGGCCTGCGCCAGAGGATGGCGTTCCAGGGCCGGATGGCCGCACAGCGCCTCCGAGAGGATCGAGTCGCGGTCCGGGTCAAGCAAGCGGCAGCGGCCGAGACCATGCGCGCGGCCCGGGTCGAAGCCCAGGTGACGCGGCGGGCCGGAGCAATCGCAATGCGAGACTTGCGCTCGCGCCTGAGCTTCCAGGCCCGGATGAGCAGGCAGAAAACTGCCGAAGAGGATGCCGCAACCCGCGTCGAAGCGAGGCGTGTTCGAGATCAAATCAGGCATCATCGATACCTGCTCGGCCTGCGGTTGCGCCACGAGCGAGAGGTTGCAGCTGAACGACGGCGGACGATCGGGAGCGTCTATAGCGGCTTTTCAGGCATGCGTTCGAGCGCATCGCAGCTCAGACAGGCGGCATCAGCTCCAGCAAGGGCCGCTGCCGCCGGGGGCCTTGTAGCCGCTGGCGCAGTCCGCACCGGCATCGGCGCCAGGATGACGACTGATACGGCCGAGACGAACCTTCGCATGTTCGGCGGCGATGGCATCGCAATGATGAGCCAAGCCCAGGTCAAGGCTGTCCGGGAAGGCTGGCTCGACAAGGAGGCGTTGCGCAACGGCATGAACGTGCCGGCGGCGCTGAACGCCTATACTGAAGTTTTGAAAGCCGGCATCGAGAAGAGCCAGGCAGCCGATGTCACGCGGGAAATCCTACAGGCCACGGCCGGGATGGACCTCAACGTGCCGGAGACGACTAAGCTCGTTGGGCGCTTGGCGCAGCTCACGAAGGGCGGCCCGGCCGAGATCGGCGGCATGCTCAACTCGATGGGGATAGTTGCGGCTCAGACTGCCGCCGACTCTGACGAGTTGGTCTCTTCCCTGCGGCGCGGCGCGGGTGCGCTCTCCAACAAGAACTTCAAGGTGTCCGATCTCACCGCCTTCACGGGTGTCGGCATCTCGGCCGGTATCCAGGAAGGCATGGCCGGCACCTTCATCGAGCACCAGCAGCGCGACCTGCTGAACGCGAAGTATGCCCGCGGCCAGGAAGCCAAGGACCTGAACAAGGCCTTCGGCATGCTCGGCATGGGCTCGCGCGGCGCGGTCTCGGCGGCGACCGCCAAGGACCCGGCCGGCACGCTCGAGAAACTCTACACCAAGCTCGGCGAGATCGCCGAGAAGGACCCGGTCAAGGCCAACCTGATCGCCTCGCTCATCGGCAAAGACGAGTGGGGCGGCAAGATGCTGATGATGGCCCAATCATCGGGAAAAATCCGTTCGACGCGCCAGGCCGCCAACGATCCGAATAACAAGGACTTCCTCGCGACCCTAAAAGGCGAGCGCCTTGGATCATGGGCCGGCATGTGGAACACCACCAAGGCCACCTTTCAGCTCTTTTGGGAAAAGTTCGGTCTCGGCTTCGATGGCATCCTGAGAGACGTGACAACCTACTTCGCCGATCTAGGCCAGAAGTTCGACTGGAACAAGGTTACCTTGCACGTTCAGTCGTTTCTGGATGGCCTTAAGGAAGGCTTCGGTGTCCGCACCTGGCGCGAGCTGATCGATGGCATCGTGGGTGACGGTCCTGGTGACCTTACGCGCAAGCTGAAGGATTTCGGCCGGGGCATCGCTCAGGGCATCACCTCGTTTGTCGACGTGGTAAAGACCATTGGCAGCAGCATCGGCGTCGACGGCAAGCAATCCGCCCAGGACATCGGTAAGCTTGTTGCGCAAATCACGCTACTCTCGGCATCGCTGATCGTTCTCGCGCCCGTGGTTTCAGTGCTCAGTCTCCTGGCTGGCGGGATTAACTTGCTCGTGAACGCTTTGACCGCGGCCCGCGGGCTCCTGGCGCTTCTCGGCATTAGCACCGGGGCTGGTAGCGCGGTTGCGGCTGGCGGTGCGGCTGGCGCTGTTGCAGCCGGTGGCGTTGGCACCCTCGCCTACCTGATTGGAAAGTATTTCACGAGCAACCTTCCTAACTTCGATAGGAAGGGCTCCGAAGGAGTCCGTGAAGATCAGTCCAAGGGATGGATGGGGAAGAGCTGGAACTGGATGATGGGCCGTGACGCCAAAGTTCAGAAACAGAGCTACCAGGAACCTAATCTGAAATCGATGATCCAAACGGCCTCGCTGTCGGGGATGAACGACAACGTGGCGCGCCTGGGCGGCTTGATCCAGCTCGCCAGCCTTGGCGGCAACACCGGCTCGGCGCTCGGATCGTTCTCGGGTGGCGGCTCCGGTAGCTCCGGCGGCGGCAGCGTCAGCGACTCCCTCGGGGGCGGCGGCTCGGGAGCACTCCTGAGCGGCCAGACGCCTGGAGGAGCACTCGGCAACGTCGGCATGGGCTATCGCGGCATCATCGGTGGCGGCGGAAAGGCACCGGGCGGCAACGCCGGGGCGACCTTCGCAGCCAAGGCCCCCGGCATCATGAAGAACCTGATGTCGGATTTCGGTCTGACCAAGGCGCAAGCGGCTGGCGTCGTCGCCAACCTCGGCCACGAGTCCGCGGGCTTCACCGCATACCAGGAGGGCAAGCCCCTCGGTGGGGGTCGTGGCGGCGCAGGCTGGGCTCAGTGGACCGGACCGCGGCGTCGCGCCTTCGAGGCCTGGGCTGCGTCCAAGGGGCTCGACCCCCGCTCCGATGCGGCGAACTACGGCTTCCTCAAGCACGAGCTTCAGACCACCCACGCCGGGTCCCTGGCCGCGGTCAAGCGCGAGAGCACGGCCCAAGGCTCCATGGTGGCGTTCGAGAATAACTTTGAACGTGCCGGGGTCAAGAACTGGTCCAGCCGCCAGGGCTACTTGAACCGTGCCCTCTCGATGGGTGAGGGCGGCACTGACACGGTCTCGGCCATGAAGGCGTCGGCTTCGGGCAGTGCCGTGGACATCGCTAAGACCTTCGAGGGCGCCCACGAAATTCGCGACAACGCGCGGCTCACTGCCTTCATGGGCAGAGAAATCCGCGGTGCGCAGAATGCTTGGTGCTCAAGCTTCGTGAACTCATCGCTCAAAGCGGTGGGGATGAAGGGCACCGGATCGGCGGTGGCCAACTCATTCCTCGGGTGGGGCAAGGGCGTGAGCGCCAACGACGCGATGCGGGGCGACGTGCTTGTTGAGCATCGCGGCAAGGGCCTCAACGGCATGGGCGGTCATGTCGGCTTCGCGACTGGCGGCAAGCGGACCAACCCCAAGACCGGAGAGCTTGAGCTTGAGATGATCTCCGGCAACTCGGTCGACTCGGTGAGGACGGAATGGGAGCGTGCCTCGAAGCTCGCCGTGCGTCGTTCGACCGAAGTAGCCCAGGCCGCAGCGGCTGCCGTCGATCCCGACCGCTACAAGGATTTCGGTTCCAAGGCCGACATGACATCGAGCGGCTGGAAGCCTGGTGCCGGCGGCAACGCCAAGGCCATCGAGAGTGCGAGCAGGGCTCCCCTGCCGTCCGCCCGGATGAACCCGGACGAGGCCACCCGCAACGTGCCGCTCGAGCCGTCGCGCACCGATCCCGCCATGGGACGGCGTGCCGAGGCCGGTGGCGGTGGCGGCGGCAGTGGTGGGGGCTCGCCTCAGGTCATCATCAACGGCTTCAATGGCGATCCCGAGGCCCTGGCGAACGCCGTGCAGCGACGCCTGCGCGATCGGATGGAGCGTCGCACGCACGAGGTAAATCATCAGTGGGGTTGATAGTCTATGCCTATCGAAAGAGGCTCATCGATGCAAAAAACGCATTGATGAGTCTTCCGGCCCCGATGCTCGGTTAAAATTTTGTTTGATCCGAGTCGAGCCGGGCTCTCGATTTTGGGTTTGACTGGTTTCGTGATACATCAAACACGAAAAAGCCCGCAGTTGGCGCTGCGGGCTTTTCAAACACTCCGATCGCCGGCCCTCCAGAGCCACCGACCACTCTTTTCGCTTTCATGACGATGTTTAACACCCCCGACGAGTTCGATCAATACGAAAACGCCACCTTGGCTCTCGATTGGTTCATTTGCCATGTCGAGAACGACAGCCGCCGCAAGCGTGTTGACCGCTTCTATAGTGAGCTTTTCAAGCCGGGATCGGTCCGGAAGAAGCTCTGGCAGCTCACCGACGATCCGAAGCTACAAAAGCTCTGGCGGAAATCTCTGCCCAAGCCAGCTCTAGGCTTTGTCAACGCTCGCCTTGATGACCTGGCGTCCCTTCTGGTCGACGCACACAACGGCCCATGCGACACTGATGATGGCGAGATTTGGTTCGATGCCGCCCTACCGCACTTGATCGAGAAGGCCATCGTTTCCGGCGACAGCTTCGATGTGGTGACCGGGACGCACTGCCGGTCGCAGGCGCTTTCCTGGGCTTGCATGTGCGTGCCCCGACTCGTCGCTGAGAAGGGCGAGGCATGGGTGAGTGATCGCGAGCGCGAGGCGTTCGACCGTTGGGAGGACATGCGGGCTGAGCAGGAATGGCGTCGGCTGCCGTATGTCGAAGGCTACTGCCCGACTTCGGAAGCCATGGCGCAACAGCTCATGATGACGACCGCCACGAAGGATCGCCTTGGCCTGAAGACCATCGGCGTGGTCGATCGCACCCCTGAGCAGGTGGAGGCGGATCGGCGGAAGCGGAATGCGGCCCGCATGGTCACCACTCGCGCCAAGGCCGGGGCAAAGTCTCACGCGACCTCAGCAGAACGGCTGAAGCCCTGGGAGACGGAGGGTAAGAGCCGCAGCACCTACTACCGGGACAAGGCAAAGGCCAAGGTGGATGGTGACGTTCCGGGTGAGGCGGGGCGTGACACTAATTCGTGCGCGCCAATATATAAACAAGAGATAGGGATGCACGAATCAGTGCCACCGATCCAAAGCCCTTCCTGCCAGGGAGGAAACAGGGCCGGGACAGCAGACACCAACTCATCGATGGTGCCGGCACCCTTGCAGGTGACCAGCCACGATCTCAAGAACCTTCACCTTCTGGCTGGTCCTACAGCGGCGCCTCAGACCTGGCCCATGTGGGTACGTCTGGAGTCGCTCGCCCTCGCAGCCTGATCCTGCCCCGGCGGTGGTGCAGCACCGTCGCGGTGTCCGGCCATGTAGGTGAACCGGGCGCGATCGTAGACGCCTACTTCTCGATGGTGCCGGCACCCACGCCCTGATCGGCCACGACCTCAAGGCCGCCCACCACCTGGTAGGCCAAGGGTCCGAAGACCCTGATGCAATCTTGACCAGGCTCAAGACCAACGCGGCGGAGGCGGCGGCCGAGCTAGAGGGTCTTGACGAGGTCTCCCTCGGGATACGCCTTGAGGAATGGCACCCCGTCGCCATGTCGGCCTGACCCGGCACCCGGCGCGCGGCTGGAACGTCGAGGATGCTTGCCAGGACATGAACCGGGGGACGGTCGGGGACATACCTCCCCGGTCGGGTGCCGGCACCATCGAGCAGGCCTTCTTGACGACGCCGCGCACGGACAAGGGGGGACGGGGTGGTCCCAGGGGGGTTCCGCTCCAAAAATCCGCATAACCCCCTCCCTGGCTGGTGCCTCGAGTGCCGCCGGGCTCGCCCTCGGCCGAGGGTGCCGGTCCTCATCCTCTCGGCCGGGCAGCTCTCAGGCGAACCGCTACCAGCCATTTAGATGCGACTGGATCAAGTTTCCGAGCAGAAGCATGAATTTGGGGCTAATCCACTGGCCTAATCCTTGGACAAACCCACGGACAAAAGCGGCGATTAGGCTCTTGATGCCAGGCGTCATGCATTCTCCTTCATGACGGACGCCGCGGAGTGGCGGGTCCTGTTTCATGTAGGAAGGATGACGCCTCGCTCTCCTGATGCAGGACCGTGCCGCACGTAGGCGGCCCGTGACCTTGACCCCAACGCCCGTCTAGCCGGCCATCCGAGGGCGCCAAGCGCGACGCGGCGGGAACTGGGCCACGTCGGCTTCCAGATGCCTCAAAATCCACGCAGCAGTGATTTTTTTTGAAGCCGCTCGCACTCTCGAAAAGCGATCAGGATGGCCGCAGGCGGCCATTTGGCTTCGGGGCACCGGAACCTTTCCCGGTATCGAAAAACGATACAGGCGGGGCTCCCAGTGGCTTCTAGGGGGGCATTGTACATGAAACATGTACACGACGCGGACGCGCAATGCATAACCCGGCCGTCTAGTCAAGCGACGATTGATCGATAGGCCCGTTGGGCCTACACTCATGAGTGAGGGCCGCGGTGGCAGCCGCGACCCTCGTTGGCGGTTTCCCTAGGCCGTTACAAGAACCCGACCGTGATGGTAACCGACCATCCGGTCGGGTTTTTTGCGATGGTGACGCTGATTACTGGGAATCCATTCACATCTATCACCTCCCTTCCAGCCCTATCTCCTTTGCCCCAGAGGGCTCCGCCGGCAGCCGGCAAGCTCTGCCGTAAGCGCCGATTGCCACGAGACTTTCGGGACAAACGGGGCCTTGGTCCAACCTACCGCTTAGAGGCCGGCCTGTCTGTATGAGGGGCGCGGCCCTCCACCGGACTCGTCCACAAGCTCTCCACAAAAACTCGTTCTTATCCCCGCTATCCACGGGCGCATGGACTTGCGTTTCTGCGTAGAAGGTTGCAGCCGCCGGCCCTCTGCCCAATGGGGGCTTCTGTGCCGGCGCCTTCGTGAGTCTACTTATGCGTAGCGGCAATCCCAATATGGCTTGCCACCAAAACCGCCGGGGTGGGTCCGATTTCAGACCGGTCTCCCTCGCGCATCAGAGAGCGCACCTCTGCAATTAACTGCACCCCGAACGGCGGGTCTCGGCCCGGGACAGGCGCCAAAACGGCACGTCCACCCCCTGTTTACCACCGGTCGGTCTCGTTTCGCTTAACGCCAACGGCTGCTTGCGAGAGCTGGTCGGGTGTCACCGCCTGGCTGCGACTCGGGGGCGGGAAGGCAAGTGGGGCTTCACACTCCATCTCGCCTTCCCTCTGATTTGGTAACGGCACTTTAGGACCAAGGCCGGTGGGTAGCGCCACCGGTCGGGCGTAATGAAATTAGGTCCGACCGCTCTTGCTGTCGAGGGGAGCTTGCCCCTTACGCATTGTTCAAGGGCAGGGCCGTCTCTGAGCGATCATCAAGGAGCGGAACACGAATTTTTGCTATTGCCTCCGCCATCGTCTTGATATCAATGTGTCGATAGACAGACGCCGCCCTTCCATCTTTATGTCCTTGGATAGCGTCAACTATCGAATCTTGAATTCCGAGGCGCGACGCCACTGATTTGAACCAATGGCGAGTGGCATGCAAAGGAGACTTACGCGTGTCTGTAAAGCCGTTGCCACGAATCCATCTCCCTAGCCTCGCGGTAATGTGCTTTGACTTATGGCGCTTATCATCACCGACTCGCGACAGTCGGTCGTAAAACAGAGGCCGCCCCTCTCTACTCGCCACAAAATCTAATAATCCAGCTTCGATCAATGCCGGATGGATGGGAACGTAGCGCTCAGCAGAGTGCTTGATCGTCCCACCGTCATCTGTTTCTTGGATAGAAATTACATGAATGCCATCGATCATGCGGACATGCGTTTCCCAAAGCTGGCAAATCTCTCCCGCACGAGCACCCGTCAATATAAGCAGCCAAGGCACCCACCTGCGAATTGGCAATGTTTCCCTTCTAGATAGATCGAGAAGTTTCGCAATCTCTTGGTCTTCATATGCCAACTTCGCGTCGCTGGCTCGATTTCCGCCACCAGCCCTTACACCTTTAGCAGGATTGTCGTCATGGAGTGAGTTTGTGATTGCAAAATTATAAAGCGCTCTAAGGCAAGAAAGATATGATTGGTTGAGTGTCTTAGGTTTAACACCGTTTGCAATACGATTATCTTTCCAATTTATTATATCTTGTTTGCTGATTTTCGTAATATCATCATGTCCAACATATTTAGTAAGTTGCTTTGCTACATTATGCCAAGTATCGCGAGTAGATGCAGCAGGATTAACCTCGCGCGCCCATCTTTCTAATAATTCATTAAAAGATATTCCAGCCACAGCAGACGATGGCTCACGCAATTTTTCGCCAGGATCGATCTTTGGAAACCTGCCTTCGGCCGGATCATCGGACCAGTCAAAGTTTGCCGCGCGCTTCATGCGCCATGACGCATTGAGAATGGCTACGCCAACACGCTCCAGAATTGTCGAACGAGAACCCTCATCTATCTCAAGTCCGTTAATGCCCAGAACCCAATCAACGTAAGCACCAAACCTCTGCTCGAGAGCTGAGGTATGCACGCCGGGCGGGAGAGAATCGATGACATCAGTCATCGTCTCGCCGAACAACTCGCGAGCAAGCTGCACCTCGTCAACCGGATCAAAATCGCATGGCAGTCTTGGCGCGCTAGCTATGCGGCCTTCCAGCGCTGCGCGAGTGAAGGCTTTGACTGCCGCCCATGCGTCGGGGGTGCCAGGAGATTCTAGGAACCGGCGGCTGATGTGTTCGTAAACTTGGCGGGCCAGAGCTTCGATGCGCATCGGCGTCAACCGGGCCGACCCGCTTCGGGCAGCCTCGTACACACGCTCAAGGTGGGCTTGCACAGCAGCGCAGCGGGCGTGACTAAGCGCGTGGTCGCGCGTGTGGAGTGAGACGCGAGCGAACTGACCGAGCGTGAAACTGACCAGCCGCGAATCGCCGCTTGCAGCCGCAGGGAGTTCGATGAAGACCTCGCGTCCCCTCAGCTTCGCCACAAGATCGGTCGGAACTCGTTTCTCGTACCGGTGCGGCGCGTCGCCGCGGATGACGGGTTTCGACATGTATCGGGCCATCTGCCGTGTCTCACGGTTTTGTATCACGGTTCCGGCCGATTTCGTCAACGATCTCAATAACTCAGGCACTTAGCCTCGATTTCCATCCTTCGGCATCAAGGACATCATCGACTGCGCCGGGGCGCCGGTGACCTGCGGCTCGCGCCTCACCGGCGACCGGGTGGCGGACACCGACGCGACGGTGGTGGCGCGTCTCAAGGCCGCCGGGGCGATCCCGCTCGCCATGCTGGCGACCACCGAATTCGCCTGCGGCTCGGCCCACAACCCGCGTTACGGCGCGGTCGCCAATCCGTGGAACCGGGCGCGCTGGACCGGCGGCTCCTCGACCGGCTCGGGGGCTGCGCTCGCCGCCCGGCTGCTGCCGCTGGCGCTCGGCACCGATACCGGCGGCTCGATCCGGGTACCCGCGGCCTGGTGCGGCATCACCGGGCTTAAAGCCACCCGCGGGCTGGTGCCGCGCACCGGCGTCGCGCCCCTGTCCTGGACCCTCGACCATGTCGGCCCGATGGCCCGCTCGGCCGAGGATCTGGCCCGGGTGATGCCCTGGATCGCCGGCCCCGACGGCGCCGACCCGCACGCCGCCGGCCGCTACGACGCCTCGCGGGCACGCGGGGTGTCGGGCCTGAGGATCGGCGTGCCGGACGGCTGGTTCACGCAGATGCAGGACGGTGCGGTGCTGGCCGCCTGGCAGGCGATGCTGCGCGTTCTGGAGCGGCAGGGCGCGCGCCTCGTGCCGGTCGATCTCGGTCCGGTCGCGACCGCGCACCAGGACGGCTACACGATCGTGATGGCGGAACTGGCCGCGCTCCAGGAGCCCGACCTCGACCGCGCCGCGGCGCTGGATCCCGGCACCCGCGCCCGGATGGATCAGGGCCGGCTGTTCTCCGCCACCGACTACCTGCGCGCCCTGCGCCGCCGGCCCCTGGTGCTGGCGCAGGTTCTCGACGCCTTGGAGGGCGTCGACGTGCTGGTCACCCCGGGCCTCGGGGGCGAGGCGGCGGCGCTCGACAGCCTCACGGTCGAGGTGAACGGCGAATCCCACCCGCTCCAGGCGGTGCTGCCGCGCAACACGATGCTGTTCGACACTACGGGACTTCCGGCCCTGATGCTGCCGACCGGTCTCGGGCGGACCGGGCTGCCGGTCGCCGCGCAGGTGGTGGGGAAGCCGTATGACGATGCCCTGTGCTTAGGCGTGGGGGCGGCGTTTCAGCGGGAGACGGGGCATCATCTTGGGGTGCCGCCGGAGGCCGGGTGATCCGTCATCGTCCGAGGGTCGAGTGCGCGGCCGCCACGAGCCACGCCGCCATCGCGGGCGCAATCTCGGCGGCCCGGTCGCTCCACCGCGCCACCTGAACCTTCGAGGAAGGCCGCATCTCGGTCCGCCGCACCAGGCGGGACAGACGGCGCCGGTGGAGCGCGTCGGCGACGAGGAGCGAGCGTGCGAGGACGATGCCGTTGCCGTCCTGCGCCGATCGCAGGGCCCCGCCGATGTCGCGGAAGCGCATCGCGGGCGGGCGCCGCCCGTCGTCGCCGAGCCAGGTGACCCAGGACCATTCGTTGCCGAGGCCGTCGGCGGCCTGCCCCTTCGCGAGCAGCGGCAGCCGGCGCCAATCGCCATCCTCACGGGAGCGACGGAGCAGAGGGGCGGCGACCGGAAAGACGGTCTCGGCCGGGAACGGTACCTCGCATCGGCTGCCGCCCTGCGCCTCACGGGGGATCCAGTGCAGCGCCAGATCGGTCTCGCCCGGTTCGGCTCCGGGCCTGCCATCCCACGTCGTCACCTCGATCGTGACAGCCGGAAACGCCGCCGCCAGGTCTGGAAGACGCGGTGAGAGCCACCAAGCCAGCACGGCCCCACCGACGCCGATCCGGAACGGCCGCGAGGCCCGCTCGCCCGCGACCCGCTCCCGCAATCCCGCCAGCGTCTCGAGCAGCGGGGCAACGTCCCGCGCGAGGCGCTCGCCCGCCGGCGTCGGCCGCAGGCCCGGATTCAGCCGCTCCAGCAGCGGGGCGCCGAAATGCTCCTCGAGGCCGCGCAAGCGGTGGCTGACGGCACTCTGGGTGAGGCCGAGCGCGGCGGCGGCCCGCGTCACGCTCCCGTGCCGCAGCACGGCATCGAACGCGACGAGACCGGGGAAGGGGGGCAAGCGGCGCATTGGACTCATCCTGAGCCCATGAAACGGGTTCATGCGCGCCGTTTCATAACAATGGCCCGAGATGCTGATGCATCGGGCCATTGGTCCATCTCGAATTTTCGATTTCAAGCCAGAGGCTTGGCGAAAATTCGAGAGCGGAACCAAAGGTCGTTTCCAACGACCGTTGGTATCAACTCTCATTTGCTTCGATCGCGGTGGGTCATGCTGATCGCGGCCATGACCAGCCCACACAATCCCTCCGTCACCTTGCCCTCCGTCACCTTGCCCTCCGTCACCTCGCCCGCCGCTATCTGGGATCGGCACGCGCGTCTCACCGCCTGCGTGCTCGGCTTGGGCGCCTTCCTGACGCAGTTCGACGTGACCGCCCTGGTCGTCGTCATGCCGAAGATCGGCCGCGACCTCGGCCTCGGCATGCCGGGCCTCGCCTGGGTCGTCGATGCCTACAGCCTCGCCTTCACGGCTGCCCTGCTGGCGGCAGGGGCCCTGGCGGATCGCCACGGACGGCGCCGCGTCCTGCTGCTCGGCAACGCCCTGTTCGCCGCCGCGTCCGTCGCCTGCGCGCTGGCCGGGACCGCCCCCGCCCTGTGCATCGCCCGCGCCGCGCAGGGCATCGGCGCGGCCTTCCTGATCACCGGGGCCATCGCGTCGATCGCCGGCGCCTTCCCGGATCCCGCCCTGCGGGCCCGCGCCCTCGCCCTGACCGGGATCCTGTCGGGCGTCGCGATGGCGCTGGGCCCGACGCTGGGCGGCCTGCTCGCCGCCTGGCTCGGATGGCCGGCGATCTTCCTCGCCAACATCCTGCCCTGCGGGCTGATCGCGCTCGCCATTCCCCGCTTCGTCCAAGAGGCGCGGAGGGAGGTCAGGCATCCGGTCGACTGGCCGGGATTGCTAGTCCTGACCGGCGCGCTCGGTCTCGCGGTCGAGGGCGTCCTGCAGGCGCACAGCGCCCCGCTGGCGGGCCTGTCCGGCATTGCGGCCAGCCTCGCGCTCGCGGTCGCCTTCCTACACCGGCAGCGGCGACGGGAGCATCCGCTGATCGATCCGGCCCTCGCGTCGGATCGCGGCGTCTGCGCCGTGGTCGTCCTGCTGCTGACCGTCTCGGCCGGCTACTGGGCCGTGCTGGTCTCCCTGCCGGCCTTCCTGATGGCGGCCTACGGGATGGGCGCGCAGGAGGCCGGGGTCGCACTGCTCGCGGCAACCCTGCCGATGCTGGTGCTGCCCCCGGTGGGAAGCCGCATGATCCGGCGATTCGGCTGGAGGCACACATTCGGGAGCGCGCTCGCGCTGATCGCCTTCGGGAATGCGGGCTTGGCGGGGGCGGCGGGCGCCTCCGCCAAGCCCGGCGCGCTCGTCGGCATGGCGGCGATCGGCGCCGGGGTGGCCCTCGCGCATTCTCAGCTCACCGGCGCCGTCGTGGCCCTCGCACCGCGCGGGGCGGCGGGTATGGCCTCGGCCGTCACGATGGTGGCGCGTCAGGGCGGGTTCGCGCTCGGCGTGGCGGCGCTCGGGGTACTCGCGCCGTCGACGCCGGGCGGCACCGGCTACGCGGTCGTGTTCGCAGCCGCCGCAATCGCCGGCCTGGTCGGGCTCGGCGCCTGCACCGCATTGCCGGATCGGCCGCGGTGAGGCTTCAGGCCAGGTGCGGGCGTGATCGCCTCAATACTCCCACTCCGCCCCCACCCCCACGGCCGTCCGCCCATCCGCCCCGGCCTCGCCCTGGACCTTGATCCGCCCGGTCACGTCGTAGGTGATGGTGGCCGCGCTGTCCTCCGGACGCGCCCCGGCGCGCACGCCGACATTCACCCGCTCGCCGATCGCCCGCGACAGGCCGACCGCCGCACCGCCCTTCGATCCGGCCTGGATGTCGAGGCTGTCGAGGCCCAGCCCCTTGCGGGCGCTCTCGAACACGTCGGGCCCGCCCGATCCGCCGGAGAGCTGGGCGACGGCCTGCGCCAGTTGCAGCGCCTGGAACGGGGAGAGCCCGCCCGAGGCCTTCTTGAACAGGAGCCGCGACAGGACCTCGTCCTGCGGCAGCGGCGGCTCGGAGGAGAGCGCGAAGTCGGGCTGGTTGGCCGGGCCGGTGACGGCGATCTTGGCGGTGACGTCGCCGGCCTGGGACTGGGCCTGGAAGTCGAGGTCGGGCGCGGTCAGGTCGCCCGCGAAGGTCAGGCGGCCGCGGGTGAAGTCGAGGCGCTGGCCGACGATCTGGATCCGGCCGCGGCGCATCGCGAAGGCGCCGTTCGCCACCGGCGCCGCCGAGGTGCCGGTGAGGCGCAGCGAGCCGCCGAGTTCGGCGTCGATGCCGCGCCCGCGCACGGTGATGCGGCCGGGCGCGTTCACCGCGAGGTCGAGGGTGGCGAGGAAGGGCGGGGCCTTGCGGCCGCGCCGGGCCGCCGCCTCGCGCCTGGCCCGCGCCGCGAGGCGGGCGCGCATCTGCGGCGGGGTGTTGACGTGGCGGATGCCGGGCAGCGGCTGCACCGTGGCGGGCAGGCGGTCGGGCACCGACACGTCGAGGGAGACGACGTCGACCTGGCCGGAGACCCGCGGGGTGCGGGCGAGCGGCCCGGTGAGCGACAGGTTGAGGCCGGTGATCAGCGTCATCAGCTGGCTCGAGACCAGCTCGGCCCGGTCGGCCCGGATGGTCAGGTTGCCGGGAAAACCCGCCGCCGGCTCGACGGCGACGCGGCCCTGGACCTGGAGCGTGCCGCCGTTGCGGGTGGCAGCGGTCAGGCGCTCGATCACGAGCGTGTCGCCGCGCCCGGCAACCCGGCCCTGGATGTCGGTGAGGCTGACGCCGTTCAGCGGATCGGTGAAGCTGCCGCCGGTGAGCACCGCCGAACCGTCGATCTTCAGGGCCTGGAGCGTGCCGCCGATCCCGGCATCGAGCGCGACCCGGCCGGTCAGGCGCTGGCCGCCCGCCGCCAGCAGGGTGTTGGCGAGCGCCGCATCGACGGTGCCGCGGGTGCGCAAGGCGAGCGTGCCGCCGGCCTCGACGGGGATCGAACCGGACAGGGCGATCTGCACCCCGCGCCCCGCATTCACCGTCCCGTCGAGGCCGGCGCGGCCGTCCTCGATCCGGCCGGAGGCCTTGGCGTCGATCGGCGGCAGGCCGGCGGAGCGGGTCTCGGGCGTCACAAGGCGCGAAACGCTCAAGGAATAGCGTCCCTCCGGGCTCGCGGCCGGACCGGTCAGCGCCGCCTCGCCGTCGAGAATGCCCGACAGATTCAGGCTCGGCGAGGCGATGCGGGCCATGGCGAGCGGCAGGCTCTTGAGACCGAGCCGCAGGTCGAGGGTCTTGCCGATCGTGCCGTCGAGATGGGCCCGGCCGGAGCCGGCGGCGATGGCGAGGCCCGCCACCGTCACGCCCTCGTCCTTGACGGTCACGGTCGCGGGACCCGCGAGCGTCAGCCGGTCGGCCCCGCGCACGGCGCTGAAGCGCGACAGGTCGAGGCGGGGATGGGCGGCCGGGACCAGCCGGGCGGCGCCGTCGAGGGCAAAGCCCCGGGCCCGGGCCTGAAGCACGAGGTCGCTGCCGTCGGGCGCGGGCTTGGCGTCGAGGCGGATCGCCTCGATCGTCTCGGAGCCGGCCACGAGCCGGTCGGCGTTGAGCCGGCCGGAGACCCGGGGGCTGGTCCAGAGGTCGGTACCGGCGAGATCCGCGTCGAGGCGCGAGAGCGCCACGCCGGCCGCCCGCACGCCCTCGCCGGTCGCCCGCACCGTCGCGTCCTGCTTTCCGCCAGTGCGGCTCAGCGCGACCGCGGCGTCGAGGCGCCCCTGGAGCCGGGTGAGCGCCAGGGCCGAGAGGTCGTCGAGGTTGCCGGCCTTGAGCGACACCGCACCCTCGGCGAGGCGGGAGGCCGGATCGACGGCGGCGCGGCCGGTGAGCGCCACCGAGCCGAGGGTCAGGCCGAGCCGGTCGAGCACCCAGTCGGCGCCGCGCCTGGCGAGGTGGAGGTCGCCGGAGAGCGGCTTGCCGTCGACCCGGCCGGACAGGGCCACGGTGCCGTCGAGGGCGCCGGTGGCGTCGGTCACGTTCGCCTTGGCCGCGAGGTCGCGGATCGGCCGGCCCATCGCCCGGGCCTCGGGGGCCGAGACGGTCAGGGCGACGTCCGGGTGCTCCAGCGATCCGGTGAGACGCGCCTCTAACCCCGCCTTCCCGGCGAGTTCGGGATCGAGGGTCGCGAGGTCGGCGAGGTCGACCCGGCCGGTCATGTCGGCCTTGGCCTCGGTGGCGCGGCCGTCGACCGTCGCGGTCACCGCCGTGCCGCTCAGGCGCGCGGCCTGGACGGCGTAGCCGTCGGGCAGGCGGGTGAGGCGGCCGGCGAATCGCGGCTCGCGGCCGAGAGTCCGATCGAGGGCGGGGGTGCCGAGGAACAGCTTTTCGGTGCTCGCCTCGACATCGGCGGTCACGCCGGCCCGGCCGGGATCGCCGGAGAGCAGCGCCTTCACGGCGACGCGGCCGCCGAGCGGCCGGCCGGCGGCGAGCGAAAAGGCGGCGAGGTCGGGCAATTCCGCCTGGAGCGTGCCCGCCACCACGTCGCGGCCGATACGGCCGGCATAGCGGGCCTTGGCGGTCGGCGCCTCGATGGTGACCGCGTCGAGATCGGCGACGCCGTTCGGGTCGATGCGGCCGGTGAGGTTAAAGGACGCCTTCGGGCCGATCGCCCGCCGCATGGCCGGATCGGCGAGGTGGAGGCCGTCCACCTCGGCCTTCGCGTCGAGGCGGAAGGACTGGCCGTCCGGTGTGCGCGGCAGCGGCTCGGCGACGAGGTCGGCGCTCGCCCGGCCGAGCCGGCTGCCCGCCGCCGAGAGGCCGGCGGCGCGCAGGGTCCCGCGCACGGCGGGGGCGGCGAGGGGGCCTTTCAGGCTCGCATCCAGCACCAGGGCTTCGAGGGTCGAGTCGCCGGCCTTGGTCACGCCGCCCTCGGTCGGCAGGGCGCGCGCCTGGAGGGTCAGGTCGGCGTTGCGCGCGGCGTCGACCCCGCCGTTCAGCGCCAGCCGCGCGGTGCGGGAGGTCAGCTCGAACCGGTCGACCTGCACCGCGCCGGAATCGGCGAAGCGCAGCGACCCGTCGAGCCGGGTGGTGCCGGAGAACACGGCGGCAAGCGGCCCGGGCATCAGGCCTTCGACCCGCGAGGCGAGGTCGAGCACCATCCGGCGCTCAGCCCCGACCCGGTCGATGCGGGCCTTGCCGTCGGCGCCGATGCCCTCGCCGGCCTTGAAGGCGAGAGCCGCGTTCCAGGCGTCCAGCGTGCCGTTGCCGTCGAGGTCGAGGCTGACCGGCGGCAAGCCGGGCAGGTTCATCAGCCGTGCCGCGAGGCCGCCTTCCGGCTCGTCCTGGGCGAGCTTCACCTCCAGGCGGCTCGTCTCCGGCACGTAGACGAGCTTGAGGGTCACGGTGCCGGGCTTGTCGAGCCGGCGCAGGCCGAATCCGAGATCGAGGCCCTCGCGCGGGTCGCCGAGGGTGGCTTGGCCCGCCCCGCCGATGCGGGCGGCCTCGCCGAGCACCGGCTCGCCGAGCACGAGGTCGGAGAGCGCGAAGGCCTTGACCACCACCTTGACCGGCAGGTCGGGCAGCAGGGCCTCCTTGTCCTGCGACGGCGGGGTGGCGGAGGGCAGGGGGCGGCGCAAGACCTCGAGCCGCCCGATCTCCAGCCGGTCGATCTCCAGGCGCCGCGACAGCAGCGCGGTGCGGCGCCAGATCAGCCGCGCCTTGTCGAGGCGCAGCCAGACGCCGTCGCGGTCGGCGATGGCGACGTCGCGGATCGTGGCGTCGGAGGAGAGCGCCCCGTCGACGGCGCCGATCGAGACCCGCGAGGCCGGGGTCGAGAGGGCCCGCGACAGCAGGTCGCCGAGGATCGTGGTCTCGCCCTCCGCCGCCTCGCCGGTGGCGGCGTGGCCGAGCCAGGCGAGGGCCAGGAGGCTGACGGCGATGGCGGCGGTGAGGAGGCGCGAGGCCCGCATCTGCATCATCAGAAGGCCTGACCGAGGCTGATGTAGAGGGCGACCGGCGGCTGCTTGAGCTGCTTGTCGGGGTTCAGCGGCACCGCGAGATCGACCCGGATCGGGCCGATGCCGGTGTAGTAGCGCAGGCCCAAGCCCGCCGCGACGCGGATGCGCTCGTCGAAATCCGGTAGGGTGCCGGCAAACGCCGTGCCGGCATCGACGAAGGGCACGATGCCGATCGTGTCGGTGATCTTGATCCGGCCCTCGATCGAGCCCTCGAGCAGCGAGCGCCCGCCGATCGGCAGCTGGTAGGGGCCGATCGGCCCGACGGTGCGGTAGGAATAGCCGCGGATCGAGCCGCCGCCGCCGGCAAAGAAGCGCAAGGACGCCGGCACGTCGGCAAGGCTCGCGCCGCTGACCGAGCCGAAGCCGAGGCGGGCGGCCAGGATGTAGCGGCCCTCGTCGTCGAACGCATAATAGGTCGAGCCTTGCGCCTTGGCGATGAGGAGGTCCGGGCTGTTGCCGAGACCCGCATAGGGGGTGAGCGAGGCGGTGACGCGAAAGCCTCGGGTCGGGTCGAGCAGGCTGTCGGTGGAATCGTAGGTGACGCCGGCATTCAGGCCGAGGAGGGCGTAATCGACCTTGCCGAGCGCGTCGCGATCCGAGCCGAACCGGCCGTCGAGGCCGACCTGCGCCGAGAAGGCGTCGGCGAAGCGGCGGCGCACCGCCACCGTGAAGCCGGTGGCGTCGCTGAGATAGGATTGCTGCACCTCGCGGCCGATGAAGGCGCTGGCGAGGAGGTCGTTGCGGGTGCCGAACAGGGCGGGCTTGACGAAGGTCGCGGCGAGCCGGCCGCCGAGCCCGTTGGTCTCGATGCCGGCGAGCTTGCGGCGGCGGGCGTAGTAGTCGGTGCCGAGGCCGAGATAGGACAGGTCGGCGTCGATCCGCAGGGTCTCGCCGCCGCCGAACAGGTTGCGGTCGGCCCAGTAGGCGCGCACCCCCGGCCCGTCGACGGTGGAGTAGCGGGCCGACACCCCGACGATGTGCGGCGAGCGCTCGGTGACGTCGACGAAGACCGGCAGGGTGCCGTCGGGGTCGAGCGCCGTGCCCTCGCGCACCCGCACGCCGCCGAGCGCCTCGATCCGCGAGACCGAGCGGCGGATGTCGGACAAAGCCTGCGGCGAGTAGGGATCGCCCGGCTCGGCATAGATGAAGGAGCGCACCACCGCCGGATCGAGGTTTTGCGTGCCCCGCACCGTGACGGTGCCGAGCCGCGCCTTCGGCCCGGGATCGACCACGAAGGTCACGTCCATGACGTGGGCGGTGTCGTCCACCACCGGCTGGCGCCGCAGCACCTTGGCGAAGGGGTAGCCGTCGCGGCGAAACGCATCGATCAGCGCCGCCTCGCGGGCGAGCACGGTCGCCGAGCGGGCCGGCACCTCGCCGTCGAGGCGGGTGAGGCGGGCCGGCACGACCTCCGGGGGGAAGGGCTGGCCTTCGGGATCGAGCACCGTGAGGGTGCGCAAGTGATAGAGCGGGCCCTGGTCGACGGAGATCCGCACAGCCACGAGGCTGCGGTTGCGGGCGGCCTCGGCGGCGCGCACGGCGGCCAAAGCCGCGGCATCGCCGCCGAGCACCACGTCCTCGATGCGGAAGGTCACCCGGCCGGCATAGTAGCCGAATCCCGAGAGCGCATCGACGAGGCGGGGCGCGTCGGCCTCGGCCCGGCGCAGCAGGCCCTCGCCGTCCGGTGGCGCGTCGTTGCGCAGGCGGTAGAGGCTCGACGTGTCCTGGAGGGCGCGGAGCAGGTCCTCGTCCTCGACGCCCTGGAAGCGGACCGCGTAGGGCAGGGCGGCCGGGCTCGGCGCCGGCGGCGCCTCCTCGGACCCGAACAGGCCGAACAGGTCGAAGGCCCGCGCCGGCTCCGCCGCCCCGAGACCCAGGACGAGCCCGAGCCCGAGCGTCGTCGCCACTCCCGCACCCGACGGACGCGCCCTGTTCGCGCCGCGATGATCGACCCGCTCCCGCATGCCCCCCGGCCGTGCTTGCCGGCTCCGCCCCCCGAGGCGAGCCTTGAAAAAAATTCTTTCACGCCGACGGCGTGCCCGATGCCCGCCATCGTCGCGGACCGTGATCGATGGCGAGCCTTCCCGTCCCCCGCCGCATCGCGCCCGACACGATGGCGATCGAGACACATCTGCCCTAAGGGTCGGGGGAATTCGTGTTCAAACCGTGACCGTTGTCCCGCCCGATCCCGGACCAAGCTAGAGCATAAGCCGGCGGAAGGGGAGCCGCAGACGGGAAAATGGGCCGGCTGGACGGGTCCAGGGCCCTGCGCCAACCCTGTTGATCCCGCGGGACGATCGTCCGATGCCCGCGGCGCGCGGTCGCGCCTGCTGCGAGCCGGGCCGGCGCGTTGAGCGTATCCGTGTCATCCCCGCTGTCCACAGGGTCTCGTCCATGGTTCCGGTCGTGTTCCACCCGGCCTACGAGGCCGCGCTGCCGGAGGGCCACCGCTTCCCGATGGGCAAGTACGGGCAGCTCGCCGCCACGATCACGGCCCGCGGCCTGGTGCCCGACGGCTTCGTGATCCCTGAGCCCGCGAGCCCGGACCTGATCCGCTTCGCCCATGACGCGGTCTATGTCGAGCAGGTCGTCACCGGGACGGTGCCCCGCGCGGTCGAGCGGGCGATCGGCCTGCCGGTCGATGCCGGGGTGGCGCGGCGCTCGCTCGCCTCGGCCGGCGGCACGCTGCTCGCCGCGCGGCTGGCGCTCCGGGGCGGCCTTGCCGGCAGTACCGCGGGCGGCAGCCACCACGGCAGGCGCGACGGGGGGCGGGGGTTCTGCGTCTTCAACGACGTCGCGGTGGCGGCGCTCGCCTTGAAGCGCGAGGGCACGATCCGCCGGGCGCTGGTCATCGACCTCGACGTGCACCAGGGCGACGGCACCGCCGATTGCCTGCGCGGCGAACCCGACCTGTTCACCTTCTCGATGCATGCCGAGAAGAACTACCCGACCGACAAGGTGCCGGGGGACCTCGATATCGGCCTGCCCGACGGGCTGACCGACGACGATTACCTGGCGGCGCTGAGCCAGCACGTGCCGCGCCTCCTCGACGGGCAGCGCCCGGATCTCGTCTTCTACAATGCCGGCGTCGATCCCCACCGCGACGACCGGCTCGGCCGCCTGGCGCTCTCCGACGACGGCCTGCGCCGGCGCGAGGCCTACGTGATCGGCGAGGCGCATCGGCGTGGCATCCCCCTCGCCGCGGTGATCGGCGGCGGCTACGCGACCGACATCGCGGCGCTGGCGGCCCGCCACGCCCTGGTCTTCGAGGCGATGGCGGAGCGGGCGTGACGCAGGCATCGGAACGGCTCAGGCTGTTCGGCCGTTCTATCCCGGAAGACCTCACGCCAGCGCACTCGGAGGATACGATGAGCCTCATCGGCCGGATCGTCACCAAGATCCTGGGGAACGACGACCCCCGCACCCGCCCCGACGGCCGCTACGACGACCGGGTCCCCTACACCGATTCCGGCAACCTCGTCGGCCGCCTCGTCACCAAGATCCTGCGTCGCTGACACCCCGATCCCGCATGACCGACACGACGCCCCCGCCGGCTCCCCGGCGGGGGCGTCGCCGTTTTCGAGGCGGGCGCGATCGTTTGGGAGAAAATCCACTCGCGGTGCGCTTTCGCACTTGCGAACACGCCTCAGGGGCTTATCTTCGGCACTGCACGGTCGCGATGGCGTCGCGGCCCTGCAGCCCTCTTTGGGCGTTTCCTCCCTAGACTTCGGGCCGCTCGCAAGAGCGGCCTTTTTTCTTGGGCGCTGGGAGTCGTTCTCCGCGCGAGCGGCGTTGATGCCGCCCCCATCCCATCTGCGACCTCATCCTGAGGTGTCATACGCTTTCCGATTGATCGCTTCGCGATGCGGAAAGCGGCTTCGCTCAGGCGCCGCGTGGGCTGGTGATATGGAATCCGGACGTGATCTTCCGGATTCCATATCAATCGATTGAAGATTGACTGACCTCGAAGGCGGGCTCCAGTGAGACGCAGAGGTTTCTGGGGCCCTCCTTCGAGGCTCCCTTCGGTCGAATGCGATCTTCGATCGCCGGCACCTCAGGATGAGGTCGTGGGTGGGACGGACGGAGAGACCGATTCATCCGCATCCTCATCGATCGAACCGGCGGCGCGCGCCTGGGCCAGAGACCGCCGTTGCGCCCGCGCCACCCGCGCCACGCCCCGCGCCGCCCGCGTGTCCGGCACCGTGACCGCCTCCCCGGCGAGGATGCGGTCTTTCAGCGCCACGAGCGCCGGATCGCCCCAGCGGGCCAGCCAGTCCTGGAACACGGCATGCCGGCCGAGATCGTAGCCGCTCGCCGTCAGCGGGTGCGACGGATGCAGGTGGATGACCGGGGCGAGGCCGGCCGGGATCGGGGCCGTGGCGGCGTGCAGGCGGCCCTGGCGCAGGAGCTTGTCGAACCAGAGGGCGCGCGGCCCCGGATGGGCGTCGGGCAGCACGACCTCGATACGGTCGCGGCCGTGGACCGCCACCAGCACCGCCCCGAGCCCGGGCAGGCGCTGCCAGAGGGCGGCGTCGGCGGGGCGCCCGCAGGCGGCGCGGAGCGCCCGGACGGCGTCGCCCCGCACCCGGGCGAAGAGCCGGGCCTGGCGCAGCGGCAGGCCGAGGCCGAACAGCACCCCGTCCCGGTCCCCGGGCCGCGCGGCTTGCGTGTCGGGGCCGCGTTCGCACACGGCGGTGGCGACGCAAGGCGGCAGGTGGGCGAGCGGCCGGCACAGGGCGAGAGCCTGGCTCCCGGCCTCGCCGCCGAGCGCCGTCTCGTAGGCCACCGGCACCAGGGTGTCGGCCCCGCCCAGCACCAGGGCGCCGCGGGGGGTGACGAGGCCGGGGCGCCCGCCGCCGGGCCTCGCCGCCGGCTCGCCGGGATCGCGCCGGAAGGTGGCGCCCGCCCCGTAGCCGCCGAGGCTCCAGGTCACGTCGGGATCGGCCAGGGCGCGACGCAGGACCGCCCTCAATGCGACGCGGTCCGGTCTCGGTCGGACTGACAAAGGGTCTCTCAAAGGGCCTCGGGGTACTCCAAAGGGCCTCGCCCGCCTTGAGCGCAGCGCAGCAAACCGCTACCTCTTCGGGGGCAGGGGGCGCCTGCCGGGATCGAGTATCGCCAATCGTGTCGGAACCCTCGCCGCTGATCCCCGATCCGGACCCGCCGGTCACCCGCAAGCGGGTCAGCGTCCGCGGCCGGCTGCGCAACTACTTCTTCACCGGCGTGATCGTCGCCGGCCCGCTGGCGATCACGATCTACATCACCTGGTGGTGCATCAGCCTGATCGACGGCTGGGTCAAGCCGCTGGTGCCCTCGGCCTACCTGCCCGACCATTACCTGCCGTTCAGCGTGCCGGGCTTAGGCCTCGTCATCGCCTTCGTGGCGCTCACCACGCTGGGCGCGCTCACCGCCAACCTCGTCGGCCGCTCGGTGGTGGAGTTCGGCGAGGTGCTGCTCGCCCGCACGCCGGTGATCTCGGGGCTCTATCGCGGCCTGCGCCAGGTCTTCGAGACGCTGTTCTCCACCAGCGGCACCTCGTTCCGCACCGTCGGCCTGGTCGAGTTCCCAGTGAAGGGCACGTGGTCGATCGTGTTCCTGTCGGCCCCGGCGGGGCCCGACGTGCAGACCGCGCTCGGGACCGGAAACGACCATGTCGGCGTGTTCCTGCCCTGCGCGCCGAACCCGACCACCGGCTTCTTCTTCTACCTGCCCCGCTCCGAGGTGATCGAATTGTCGATTAGCGTCGACGACGCGGCAAAGCTGGTGATGTCGGCCGGGGTGATCCAGCCCGAGGACCCGCAGAACCGCCTTCAGGCGATGGCGGCGGGCCTGCGCGCCGCCCAGGTCGGGCCGATCGACGTGCCGGAGCGGACCCGCCTGGACGCGTGATACGAATTCCGGAAGGTTCCTTCCGGAATTCGTACCACAAGCCCGCGCGGTGAAGCCGTAGGCTTCACACGTTTGAGCGAAGCCGACTTCCGCCTTGCGAAGCAGTCAATCGGAAGTCGTATGAGGCCGCCGGCCTCCCGCGGGGACGATCGTGCCGCGGGCGCGCCTCCTTTCAGCCGGCGCGAAGAATGCTACTGGGACGCGCGCAGCCGGGAATCGCGCCGGCCGGCGCCGGCGGATCTCCATCCGCGGCCGCTCCACCCGAGCCCCCCCCCCCCGCGACCGCCCGACAGACAGGATCGCCCTTCCCCCGTGACCGACGATACACAGAACCCCGCCGCGCTCGGCCGAGCCGGCGACGGGACCGTGCGGCCCGACCTCGCGGCGCTGGCGCGCGAGGTGGCGCGCCATTGCGCGGCCTACCGGGATCCCGTCCCGAGGCTCGCGCTCCGGCAGGTCGCCAACACCCTGCTGCCCTATCTCGCCCTCTGCGGATTCATGCTCTGGGCGGCGGCGCAGGGTTACGAACCCTGGGTGCTGCCGCTCGCCGTGCCGGCCGGCGGGCTGCTGGTGCGGCTGTTCATCATCCAGCACGATTGCGGGCACGGCTCGTTCCTGCCCTCCCGCGCCGCCAACGACCGGCTCGGCCGGGTCTTGAGCCTCCTGACAGTGACCCCCTACGACACCTGGAAGCGGGCGCACGCCCTGCACCACGCCTCCACCGGCGACCTCAGCCGCCGCGGCACGGGCGACATCCACACGCTGACCGTGCGCGAATACCTCGCCCTGTCGCAATGGCACCGGCTGCGCTACCGCCTCTACCGCAACCCGTTCATCCTCATCGTGCTCGGCTCGCCGCTCAACTTCCTGGTCCTGCAGCGGTTGCCGTTCGGCGGCGGCCTGCCGTGGCGCACGGCGTGGCGGGACGTGCTCGCCCTCGACCTCGCGCTGGTCGCAGGCACGGCGCTGCTCGCCGCGGCGGCCGGCGGCATCGGGCCGGTGCTGTGGGTGCTCCTGCCGGTCGTCAGCGTCGCCGCCTGGATCGGCGGCTGGCTGTTCTACGTCCAGCACCAGTACGAGGAGACCGTGTGGGAGGGGCCCGAGGCCTGGGACTTCCACCGGGCGGCGCTCGGCGGCAGCTCGTACTACGTCCTGCCGCGGGTGCTGCAATGGTTCACCGGCAATGTCGGCCTGCACCACATCCATCACCTCAACAGCCGCATCCCGAACTACCGCCTCCAGGAATGCCTGGACGGTCACGCGACGCTGGGCGAGGTCGGCCGCCTGACCCTGCGCGACAGCCTGCGCTGCCTCGGGCTCGCTTTGTGGGACGAGGAGGCCCGCAAGCTGATCGGGTTCTCGGGCTTGCGGGCCGCGGCCGGGCAGGCGGCGTGACCGGGGAGGGGCGGGGTGTGCTCCACCCCGGCCGGCCTTGAGTACCTAAGCCTTGAGTACCTAAGCCTCTTGGGCTAGTTCTCCGCGCCGCAGCGGCCGGGGAGCCGCGTGAATCCAGGGAGGCTCCATGCCCTTGCGTCTGATCGGTGGCGGACTCGTCGGTCTCACCCTCATGGCGGCGAGCACGCTGGCGGCCGCCGACACCCTGCCGGCGCGCAAGGCCGGCCTGTGGGAGAGCAAGACCGTCTCGGCGGAGGGCAACACGACCGCCCGCCAATGCATCGACGAGAAGACCGACCAGATGGCGCAAGGCGCGCTCGGCGCCGGGCAGTGCTCGAAGCGCGATTTCGTCAAGACGAGCACCGGCTACAAGGGCGAGACCGAGTGCAAGATCGGCCCGATCTCGGCCAGCGGCACCAGCGTGATCACCGGCGACTTCGCCAGCAAGGTCCACATGGACGTGGACACGACGCTGACCGGCATCCCCAACACGAAGGAGCCGGTCCGGCGCAAGATGGTGATCGACGCCACCTATCTCGGGCCGTGCGAGGCGGGGCAGAGCCCCGGGGACATCATCCTGCCGGATGGGAAGATCGTGAAGATGCCGCAGGGGGTGGGGCGGTAGGGGTCGGGCGACGGGCGTTCGAGTCGCCGCGGGAGGGGCGGTGCTGGCGGGCTAGACCGGTTCAAAGTCAATCCGCACCATCCCATTCCGTGACCGTACATTTCCACCACCACACCAGCGGGCTGCACCTCGGCGCCTACGCTGGTGAGATGGCTTGGCGCAAGGATCATCGACGTAAGAGCATGTCCGAGATCGAACGCGATCGTCTCGAAGCTGCTCATTCAGGCTTGCGCGAACGACTTGTCGACGATCGAGAGAATTTCCGGCCTGCCATCGGTCGAGAGCCTGCGCCACAGCACCCGCTTGCTGCCGAGGCGGGAGACGAACCGACCATCGTCGGTCGGCCTGGTTGTCACCGGATTCTCGATCTCGCCGCTCGCGAACAGACGCCGCAGAGCCGATTTCTCGGCCGGTGCGAGCGAGGCGAGCTGGGCGGCGGCCGAGTAGCTGACGTCGAACTTGACCGCGCTCATCATGCCGTCCTCACAGCACGGATTGGGGTCCGTCGCGGACGCCAGTCTACGGAGTCGCCGCGCCCCGCGACAACCCCGACCGGATACGGGAGACGGCCTTCCGGCCGCCCCCTCACGCCGCCTTCTTGCGCGTGATCAGCTTCACCAGATCCCGCAAAATCCCCGTCGTCTCCTTCAACCGCTCCGCCACCGTGGCGAGATCGCGGATGAAGACCACGCTCATGTCCGGCCGCACCTTGGCGAAGGAGCGCTGGTCGGCGATGTAGCCGGCGAGCTTGGCCGGGTTGGCGAAGGAGCGGTCGCGGAAGTGCATGACGATGCCCTTCGGGCCGGCCTCGACCTTCTCGACGTTGGTCTCGCGGCACAGGATCTTGATCGTCACGATCTTCAGGAGCTCTTCCACCTCCGGCGGCATCGGGCCGAAGCGGTCGATCAGCTCGGCGCCGAAGCTCTCCAGTTCCCGGTCGTTCTCGAGCGTCGCGAGGCGGCGGTAGAGGCCGAGCCGCACCGAGAGGTCCGCGACGTAGTGCTCGGGCATGGTGACCGGCGCACCGAGCGCGATGGTCGGCGACCATTGCTCGTCGGTCGGCAGCGCGTTGCCGGACTTGAGCGCCGCGACCGCGCTCTCCAGCATCTGCTGGTAGAGCTCGTAGCCGACCTCCTTGACGTGGCCGGACTGCTCGTCGCCGAGCAGGTTGCCGGCGCCGCGGATGTCGAGGTCGTGGCTGGCGAGCTGGAAGCCGGCCCCGAGCGTGTCGAGGGATTGCAGGACGCCGAGGCGCCGTTCCGCCTGCACCGTCAGGGTCTTGCCCTCGGGCGTGGTGAAGAGCGCGTAGGCCCGGGCCTTGGAGCGGCCGACGCGGCCGCGCAGCTGGTAGAGCTGGGCAAGGCCGAACATGTCGGCGCGGTGGACGATCAAGGTGTTGGCGGTCGGGATGTCGAGGCCCGATTCGACGATCGTGGTGGCGAGCAGGATGTCGTACTGGCCCTCGTAGAAGGCCGTCATCACGTCCTCGAGCTGGCCCGCCGCCATCTGGCCGTGGGCCACCGCCACCTTGGCCTCGGGCACCTCGCGGTCGAGGAAGCGCTTGACCTCCTCCAGGTGCTCGATGCGCGGCACGACGTAGAAGGCCTGGCCGCCGCGATAGCGCTCACGCAGGAGCGCCTCGCGGATCGAGAGCGGATCGAACGGCATCACGAAGGTCCGCACCGCCAAGCGATCGACCGGCGGCGTCGCGATGATCGAGAGCTCGCGCACCCCCGTCATGGCGAGCTGGAGCGTGCGCGGGATCGGCGTCGCCGAGAGCGTCAGGACGTGGACCTCCGACTTCAGCGCCTTAAGCCGTTCCTTGTGGGCGACGCCGAAATGCTGCTCCTCGTCGATGATGATGAGGCCGAGATCCTTGAACACGATATTTTTCGCCAGGAGCGCGTGGGTGCCGACGACGATGTCGACCGAGCCGTCGGCCAGCCCCTCCCGGACCTTCTTCAGGTCGGCATTGCCGACGAAGCGGGAGGCCTGCGCGACGTTCACCGGCAGGCCCTTGAACCGGGCCTCGAAGGTGCGGGCGTGCTGGCGCGCGAGAAGCGTGGTCGGCACCACCACCGCGACCTGCTTGCCGGAGAGCGCGGTGACGAAGGCGGCGCGGAGCGCCACCTCGGTCTTGCCGAAGCCGACATCGCCGCAGACCAGCCGGTCCATCGGCCGGCCGGAGGTGAGGTCGCCCAGCGTCGCGGCGATCGCCGCCTCCTGGTCCTCGGTCTCCTCGTAGAGGAAGCGGGCGGCGAACTCGCCGTAGGTGCCCTCGGGCGGGGCCATCTTCGGCGCCGACTTCAGGAAGCGCTCGGCCGCGACCTTGATGAGGGCGCCGGCCATCTCCATGATCCGGCGCTTGAGCTTGGCCTTGCGCGCCTGCCAGGCCCCGCCGCCGAGCTTGTCGAGGGCGACGTCGGCATCCTCCGAGCCGTAGCGGGTCAGGAGTTCGATGTTCTCGACCGGTAAAAGCAGCAGGCCGCCGCTATACTGGATCTCCAGGCAATCGTGGGGCGCGCCGGCCGCCGTCACGGTCTTGAGGCCGACGAACCGCCCGATGCCGTGATCGGCATGGACCACGAGGTCGCCGGGGGCCAGCGCCTGCACCTCCAGGATCACGTCCTGGGGGCGCTTGGCCTTGCGCTTGGGCCGCACCAGCCGGTCGCCGAGGATGTCGCCCTCGGCCACCACGGCGAGTTGTCCGGCGGAGAACCCGCCCTCCAGGCCCCAGACCGCGACGCCGAGATCCTGGCCGCGCTTCATCGCCAGGATGTCGGAGAGCCGGGTGATGGTCTTGGGCTTCGGCAATCCGTGCTCGGTCAGCACGCCGCAGAGCCGGTCGCGCGAGCCTTCCGACCACGCCGCCAGGACGACGTGATGGCCCGACGCCTGGAGATCGCGCACGTGGCCCACCGCCGCGTCGAAGACGTTGACGCCCTCCTGCGCCCGCTCCGGCGCGAAGCTGCGGCCGGGCGCGCCCTCGCAATCGATGAGGCGACGCCCGGACACCTCCGGCACGTCGAAGGGGGCAAGCCGAGCGACGGTGGCGCCGTCGATCCGCTTCGCCCACTCGTTCGGCGACAGGTAGAGCGCGTCGGGTTTGAGCGGCTTGTAGGGGGCGGTGCCGCTCTGGCGCTCCTTCAAGGCCTCGCAGCGGGCGTCGTAATAGTCCTGGACCTGGGCCAGGCGCTCGGCCACCGCGTCGTCGGCCTGGTGATCGAGGATGAGGGGCACGCCGGCGACGTAGTCGAACAGCGTGTCGAGCTTATCGTAGAACAGCGGCATCCAGTGCTCGAGGCCGGCATAGCGCCGGCCCTCGCTGATCGTCTCGTAGAGCCGGTCGTCGCGGGTCGCGGCGCCGAAGGTCGTGACGTAGCCCTGGCGGAAGCGCCGGATCGTCTCGGTGGTGAGCTGCACCTCGCTCATCGGCACGAGATCGAGGGAGCGGAGCTGCCCGATGGTGCGCTGGGTCTCGGGATCGAAGGCGCGGATCGATTCGAGGGTGTCGCCGAAGAAGTCGAGGCGGACCGGGTTCGGCAGCCCCGGCGGCGACAGGTCGATGATGCCGCCGCGCACCGCGTATTCGCCGGTATCGCGCACGGTGCCGGTGCGCAGGAAGCCGTTGGCCTCGAGCCAGGCGACGATCTGGTCGGTGTCGAGCGCGTTGCCCGGCGCGGCGGAGAAGGTCTCGACGGCGATGCGGGATTTGGGCGGCACCCTTTGCACCAGGGCGTTGACCGTGGTGGTGAGGATGCGCGGCTTCTCGGCCGAGGAGCGGGTGCGGGCAAGCCGCGACAGGGCCGTCATCCGCTGCGCGGCGATGGCGGCGTTCGGCGAGATCCGGTCGTAGGGCTGGCAGTCCCAGGCCGGGACGCTCATCACCTCGATCTCGGGCGCCACGAAGGACAGCGCGCTGGCGAAGGCCGCCGAGCGGGTGCCGTCGCGGGCGACGTGGACCAGGACCGCCGGCCCCTCGGAGACCTGCGACAGGGCCCGGGCGAGATCGGCCACCACCAGGGCGTCGAACCCGTCCGGCACGCGGGCCAGCGTCGCGCTGTCGCCGGCCTTCAGCGCCTCCACCGCCTTGGTCAGCGCCGCGGATTTCGGCAGGGCGAAGCGGGCGGCCGCGGGCTTTTTCGCAGGCGCGGGCGGGGCAGGGGGCTGGGAGGAGCCTTTGGGGGTGGGCTTGGCCATCGGGTCTGAGCGGGTCTTTTCAGGCGGGCGGGGGTCGTAAACAGTGGTTCGTTGGCACGATCAACGCATCAGGACGAGGCGCAGGCCTTGAACCCTCCCCCCTCTGCGGGGGAGGGTGCCCCACGGAGTGGGGCGGGAGAGGGGGCGCCGCTTCCGGAGAGGTCGCGACCGTGGTGGCGGGCACCCTCTAGATCAGCGTCGCGCTGCCCCTCTCCCGGCTCACTGCGTTCGCCACCCTCCCCCGCAGAGGGGGGAGGGTTGACCCGCGCCACACCATGAGAACTCGCGCTCGTCAGCACCGCCTCACAGATCCACCGGCGCCCCGTGCTGGTGGAACGCTTTCATCCGGCGATAGACCGCGGTGTCGTAGTTCGACGGAACCTCGGCCTCGTCGGTGATCCAGCGGAAGAGATCGCGGTCCGGCACCTCGATCAGGAGCTCGAAATCGTCGAGTTCCTCCTCCGTGAGGGTTCCGATCTCGGCATCCGCGAAGCGGCCCATGATCAGGTCCATCTCGCGGGTGCCCCGGTGCCAGGAGCGGTAGAGCGTGCGGCGGCGGCGCGGATCGAGGTCGGCGCTGGTGCGGGTGGTGCCGGTCATCGCGAGATCAAATCCTCGGGCTGGTCCGGAGCGGCTTTACCGCCCGGGGCGCGGGTGCGAAACCCTGCGACTGATATGGGGTTCGTCGCAGCCTGCGACACCCGCAAGGCCGCAATCGCGGCCGTGTGGTGTATAGAGCCCCCGGTTTCCCTCCGCGCCCGCCCCGATGTCGCTGCGTCCCTCCCTGCTCGATCCCCTGTTTGCTCCCGCGACCGTGCTGCCGGGGGCCGGTCCCAAGGTCGCCGTGCTGATCGACAAGCTCGTCGGCACGCCGGAGCGCCCGGCCCGGGTGGTCGACCTGCTGTTCCACCTGCCCCAGCGCGGCATCGCCCGGCAGCTGCGCGGCTCGATCGCCGAGGCGCCGCCCGGCGAGCCGGTGACGCTGGGCGTCACGGTGGCGGCCCACCGCCCGCCGCAGATGGGGGGCGGGCGAAAACCCTTCCGGGTGCTGGTCGAGGACCAGACCGGCGACATCACCCTGGTGTTCTTCAACCTGCCCCGCGCCCGCATCGAGAAGATGCTGCCGCTCGGCAGCCACCGCTACGTCTCCGGCCGGATCGAGCTGTGGGACGGCTTTCGCCAGATGGTGCATCCCTCGCGCATCCTCGACGAGAAGGGCCTGGCCGACCTGCCGGCGGTGGAGCCGATCTACGGCGCCACCGAAGGCCTGACCTCGCGGGCGATCGGCAAGCTCGCGCTCTCCGCCCTCGACCGTCTCCCCATCCTGCCCGAATGGCAGGACCGCTCCTTCCTCGACCGCCAGGGCTGGCCGGCCTTCGCCGAGGCGCTCCGCACCGAGCACCGCCCGGCGGAGGCCGCCGAGACCGAGGAGGATCTGAAGACCCCGGCCCGGCGGCGGCTCGCCTACGACGAATTGCTCGCCTCGCAGCTGGCGCTGGCTCTCGTGCGCAGCCGGATGCACCGCCCGCCCGGCCGCACCAATGTCGGCGACGGCGTCCTGTCGCGGCGAATCGAGGCGGGCCTGCCGTTCGGACTCACCGGCGCGCAGACCCGGGCGCTTGCCGAGATCCGCGGCGACATGGGCTCCGAGCGGCGCATGCTGCGGCTGCTCCAGGGCGATGTCGGCTCGGGCAAGACCGCGGTGGCGCTCCTCGCCATGGCCTCCGCGATCGAGGCCGGCCGGCAGGCGGCGATGATGGCGCCGACCGAGATCCTGGCCCGTCAGCATGCCGAGCGCCTGCGGCCGATGGTGGAGGCAGTGGGGTTGAGGCTCGCGCTGCTCACCGGCCGCGACCGGGTGGCGGAGCGCCGGGCGACGCTCGCGGGCCTCGCCGACGGCTCGATCCACATCGTCGTCGGCACCCACGCGCTGTTCCAGGACGACGTGGCGTTCCACGATCTCGGCCTCGCGGTGGTGGACGAGCAGCACCGCTTCGGCGTGCACCAGCGCCTGGCGCTCGGGGGGAAGGGGGAGGCGGTCGACATCCTGGTGATGACCGCGACGCCGATCCCCCGCACGCTCGCGCTCACCTATTTCGGCGACATGGAGGTCTCGGTCCTCGACGAGAAGCCGGCCGGCCGCCAGCCGATCAAGACGGTGCTGGTCTCGACCGACCGGATCGAGGAGGTGACGCTGGGCCTGGAGCGGGCGCTCGCCAAGGGCGACCGGGTCTACTGGATCTGCCCGCTCGTCGCCGAATCCGAATATGTCGACCTCGCCGCCGCCGAGGAGCGGTTTTCCGCGTTGCGCGAGCGCTTCGGCGCGGATGTCGGCCTCGTCCACGGCAAGATGCCGGGCAAGGACAAGGACGAGGCGATGGAGCGCTTCGCCGCCGGCGACACCAAGATCCTGGTCTCGACCACCGTGGTGGAGGTCGGCGTGGACGTGCCGCAGGCCACCGTGATGGTGATCGAGCATGCCGAGCGCTTCGGCCTGGCGCAATTGCACCAGCTGCGCGGCCGGGTCGGGCGCGGCTCGGGCGCCTCGACCTGCCTTCTCCTGTTCAAGGGGCCGCTCGGCCAGGTCTCCCGGGCCCGGCTCGAGATGATGCGCGAGACCGAGGACGGCTTTCGCATCGCCGAGGAGGATCTTCGCCTGCGCGGCGAGGGCGAGGTCCTGGGCACACGGCAATCGGGATTGGCCAATTTCCGCCTTGCCCGGCCAGAGGCCGACGGCGACCTGATCGTGGCGGCGCGGGACGATGCCCGGCTGATCGTCGAGCGCGATCCGGGCTTGAAGTCGGAGCGCGGCGACGCGTTGCGGGCGCTGCTCTACCTGTTCGAGCGCGACGCGGCGGTGAAGCTGCTCCAGGCGGGGTAGGCGACGATCCCTGCCGATGCAGGGGCTGCCCGGGGAAAAGAAAAGGCGCGGGTTCTCTCCTCTCCCCGCGGGCGGGGAGAGGGCCGAGCCCCCGTCCAGGGGGCTCGGCAAGCGGAGGCGAAAGCCGGAGCGAGGGTGAGGGGGTCTCGACGGATGAGGCTCCTCCGGAGACACCCCCTCACCCTCGCCCTGCGGGGCTCGCTTCATCCCCGACAAGGGGGATGAAGCCCTCTCCCCGCCCGCGGGGAGAGGGGAAACCCGCGCCATTCTTGTCCCGGACCGCTCTGCTGCCCGGTGGCAGGCCGGATGGTCAAAAATCATCCGCTCCCGCCCCCGGAATGTGCGCTGGAACACGCCGGCCTCGGGGGGCTGGGCCTAACCTCCGCCCACCTCGCGAGGTCCCGATGCCGCCGCAAGATCGTTCGGCGATCGGCCGCGGCTTTTCGTCCTGCCGCGACCCTCCCTAGCCGACCCGACCCTTTCGCGATGCGGCGCGTTTCGCTGCCCCTGCGAGGCCCCGGAGTCCCACCCTGCCCGAAGGGGGTGCTCGATGACCCATCCATGGCCCCATCACCACACCGACGGTTCGGTGCACTACACCCATTGCCGGCCCGAGACGGTGGAGGCGCTGCCGGCCACCGAGCAGGCCCGACCCGATTGGCGCCGGCGCCTGCGCGGCGCCGCCGGCATGATCGGCGCCTCCGGCCTCGCCGCCGGGGCGATCTGGTTCGCCATGCTGTGCGACCCCACCGTCTCCCGCGCCGCCCTGCCGCCCTCGGCCGATGTCTGCACCAATGCCGGCCACGCCGTGCGGGTCTGGTTCGACGCCGAGACCGCCCGGCGCGCCCGCGTCGCCGCCTCGCCCCACCAGCACGCCTTCAACAGCATGCTGCTGTGGTACCGCTCGGCCGAGGGCAAATGCGCCGCCGGCCGGACCCAGGAGGCGGTCAAAAGCTTCCAGGCCCTGGAGCGGATGATCGCCGGGTTCGAGGCGAACCGCGAGGACCGGGACGAGGCGGGGCTCTGACGGCCTTGCGCGCCGGGCCCGTTCGCGCTTGGCTGCCTCCGAGCATGCTCCGACGACGTGGATACCGGTTCGTCGTAGACAATGCGGCAAGATCAAACGCGGAGAGCAGTGCCCGATCGCACCGCGATCGGGCACTGCTCTCGCGATGACGGGAGGGGCGGGATGGCGGATGGTCTGACCTTCGTGCTGGTGCACGGCGCCTGGCACGGCGGCTGGTGCTGGGTGCGCGTCGCCGACATCCTGCGGCGCGAAGGCCACCGGGTCTTCACCCCGACCTGCACCGGGCTGGGCGAGCGGGCGCACCTCCTCTCGAAAGACATCACCCTCGACACCTTCGTGCGCGACGTCGCCGGGACGATCGCGGCCGAGGAGCTGACGCAGGTCGTGCTGGTCGGGCATTCCTTCGGGGGTCTCGCGATCAGCGGCGTGGCGGAGGCCATGCCGGAGCGGCTGCGCCACCTCGTCTATCTCGATGCGCTGATCGTGCAGCCGGGCCGGGCGCCCTTCGACGGCCTGCCGCCCGAGGTGGCGGCGGCCCGCCGCCGCGCCGCCGCGGAATCGAGCGGGGGCTTGAGCCTGCCGCCGCCGCCGGCCGCTTCCTTCGGGGTGCTCGATCCGGCGGATGCGGCCTGGGTCGAGCGGCGCCTGACCCCGCACCCGCTCGGCACCTACGAGAGCACGCTGCCGATCCGCGGCCCGGTCGGCAACGGGCTGCCGCGCACCTATGTCGATTGCACCGCGCCGTCCTACGCCACCCTGGACGGGGTCAAGGACTGGGTGCGGCGCCAGCCCGGCTGGGGCTGGCGTGAGATGGCCACCGGCCACGACGCCATGGTGAGCGCCCCCGGCGCGCTCGCGCGGTTGCTGGTGGAACTCGGCGGCGGTTGACCGTCACCCCATCGTGACGACCGTGCGCCCGGGATCGATCTCGATCAGCCGCAGGCCGAAGCTGCGGCCCTCCTGCGCCTCCCAGTCGGCGAGCACGGCATTGACCCGCTCGGGGCCGTTCTCGGCGAGGGTGCGGGTGCCCACCGGCTCCGCGATGGCGTGCATGACCTCGCCCATCAGCCGGGCGCGAGCCGGCGCCCCGGCGGGCTCGGCGGCGTCGCAATAGGTCGTGACGATCTGCTCCGACAGGGCCTCGATCACGGACTGGTTCACGGAGGTCATGCCCATGCTGCGCTCTCCTGGTCGGCGGGGCCATCCGCCCCTTCGGACCGGAACAACGCGGCCGGGCGCGAGCGGTGCCGGGCGCCGGCCCCGCCCCTCCCGATCACCCCGCCTGCTGCTGGCCGGCGGCGCGGTGGGCGGCGAGCGTCACCACCTCGGCGGTGGGGGCCTCCTTCTGACCCTGGCCCATCATGAAGATCACCGGGTTGCGCGGCATGTAGCCGGGGTTGCGGCGCAGGTTGAGCAATTGCTGCAACTCCACCGCGGTCAGGTCCTTCGGCGTGGCGTCGCGCCAGACATGGCCGGGCGAGGCGGCGCGGGCGAAGGGCCACCAGGAGCGGCGCTCCATCTCGACCTGCAGGACGAGCTTGCCGGTGAGGGTCTTGCGGAAATTGAAGCGACCCGTGATGGCCATGACGCGTCCTCCATTCCGGGACATCGAGAGCATTTTCCGACGAAGCGGATACCGGTTCGTCGCAGAAAATGCGGCAAAATCAAAGACCTGGAGCAGCGTCCGATTGCAAGGCGATCGGGCGCGGCTCTAGTCCAGATCATCTGGACCCGTGCAGCTTAGCACGGCACTAACATGGGGCGGCGACGCTTCTCGGAACACCCGCTGGCTTTGCGGAAAAACCGAGGGAGCCACTGCCGCGCTGCCGCACCCCCTCACTTAACGGTTGCGATGCAAAAACGCTCCCTCACGCTCGACGCCGCATCGATCGCCCGGGCCCATCCGCACAAGGTCGCCGCCGACGAGCGCGGGCCCGGCTGCGGCATGGCGCTGATGGACGAGACCGAGGCCGATGCGCGCCTGGAGGCGGCCCTGGCCGAGCGGCCGGGCGATCCCGGCACCCTGTGGCTCTTCGCCTACGGCGCCCTGATGTGGCGGCCGGAATTCCCGTTCTCGGAACGCCGCGAAGCGCGGGTGCGGGGCTGGCACCGCCGGTTCTGCCTGTGGCAGCGGGGTTTTCGCGGCACGCCGGAGCGCCCCGGCGTGATGCTCGCCCTCGACCGGGGCGGGCAGTGCCGCGGCCTCGCCTATCGGCTGGCCGGCGACGACCTGCGGGCGGCCGTGCGGCCGGTCTGGCGGCGGGAGATGCGCGGGCGCGGCTACCAGGCCCGCTGGCTTACCGCCGAGACCGCCGAAGGACCGGTACCGACGCTCGCCTTCGTGGCCGACCGGGCGGGCGGGCGCTATGCCGGGCGGCTCACCGATGCGGAGATCGCCGACCGGATCGCCGCGGCCTGCGGCCCCATCGGCCCGAGCGCCGAATACCTGCTCAACACGGTGGCGGCCTGCGAGGCGATGGGCATCCGCGACCGCCACCTCTTCGCCATGCAGGCAATGGTCGCGGAACGGCTCGCCGCCTGCGACGAGTCCGCGGCTCAGAACAGCCCGACGCCGATGCCGGGCTGGGGCCGCGGCGGGTAGCCGTAGGGGCCGGTCGAGACGCCGTAATAGGGCAGGACCGGCGCGTAGCCGAAGCCGAGGAGCGGCCGGGGCGGCGGCGCGACCACGACGACGTCGGCCTCGACCGCGACGGGGGGCGGGGGCAGCGGCGGGGGCGGCGCCCGCCAGCCGGCGGAGACCTCCGCCCCCCCGCGCGCGCCGTAGCCGGCGGGCATGTCGGCCGCCATCGCCGGCAGGGCCGTGAGGGCGGCCGCCAGGGGCAGCCAGGCCAGCGTCGTGCGGAGCGTCATGGTGAAACAACCTCGGGAAGGGGCGTGCGGACAAGCTTCGCTGGAACAAGCTTCGCCATGACAAGCTTCACCGGGGCATCCCGGTTCCCCGGACTCTGCCCTAGATTGGTGAACGAACCGGAGCCGATGCCGCGCGAGAGATCGAGCGCCGCCCGAGACCGAGGTGCCATGACCGAGCCGCCTGCGTTCTACGACGACCTCCCGGGCTGCCTCGCCGAGGCCTGGCGCCGGCTGGAAGAGGGGGCGGCACACCGGAGCGGCTTCCACGCGCCGGCGCTGGCCACGATCGGCCGCGACGGTGCCCCGCGCCTGCGCACGGTGGTGTTGCGCGGGGTCGACCGGGACAGCCGCACCTTGCGCATCCATTGCGACGCCCGCTCCGACAAGGCGGCCGAGATCGCCGCCGATCCCCGGGTGGCGCTCCACGCCTACGACCCGGCGGCGAAGATCCAGGTGCGGATCGAGGGAGAGGCCCGCCTGCACGGGCAGGACGCCGTGGCCCGCGCCGCCTGGGCGGCGTCGCGGCCGATGAGCCGGGTCTGCTACGGGACCGCACCGGGCCCCGGGACCCCGTTGCCGGCGGGCGGAGCCTACGCCCTGCCGGAAGACGAGGCGGCCGTGGACGCGGGCTTTTCGGAGTTCCGCGTCATCGTCCTGACGGCGGCCCGGCTCGACTTCCTGTACCTCGCCCGCCGGGGCCACCGGCGGGCGCTGTTTACCTGGGACGGGGAGGAACCGGCGGCGACGTGGCTGGCGCCGTGATTCGGTCTCTCAGCGCAAGGTCACCCGCATCGGCATCCCCTCCGCCGGGCGCAAGGTGATGCGCTGCTTGAGCACCGGCTCGTAGCCGGGCCGCAGCGAGAACCGGAGCGAGCGGACCAGCACCGCCAGGATCGCGACGGCTTCCGAGAGCGCGAAGCCCATGCCGATGCAGATCCGGGGACCTGCCGCGAAGGGCAGGTAGGCGTAGCGGTCGCGGGCCTTCACCGCCTCGGGGGAAAAGCGCGCGGGGTCGAAACGCTCGGGGTCGTCCCACAGGCCGGCGTGGCGGTGCACGGCGTAGATCGGGATGGTGATCGGCGTGCCGGACTTCACCGGGACCCCGTCGAGGTCGACGTCGCGGATCGCCGCCCGCACCACCACCGGCACCGGCGGATAGAGCCGCATCGCCTCGAGGATCACCTGGCGGGTATAGGGCAGGGCATCGACGTGCTCGGGACGCAGCGGACCGCCCCCGGTCGTCGCCTCGACCTCGGCGGCGATCAGCGCCTCGCTCTCCGGATGGTGGGAGAGGAGGTAGAACGCCCAGGTCAGGGCGAGCGCCGTGGTCTCGTGGCCCGCGGTCACGAAGGTGAGCAGGTTGTCGGCGACGTCGCGGTCGTCCATCGCCTGGCCGGTCTCCGGGTCGCGGGCGGCGAGCAGCAGGCTCATCAGGTCGTTGCGCCCCTCGGTGCCGGTGCGGCGGCCTTCCGCGGCGAGGCGCACCAGTTCGTCGCGCAGGTACATCTTGGCCCGCTCGGCGCGGGCCCGGCCCGGGAACGGCATCCAGGCCGGCGCCCGCAGGAGCGTGAGGGCGATGACCCAGCTGGTCGATTCGAGGTAGTCGGTGATGCCGCGCTCGACCCGGGCGGCGTCGATGCCGCCGGGCCCCGAGAGCATCGTCTCGACGATGATCTCGAAGGTGGTGCGCATCATCGTGCGGGCGATGTCGATCTCGGTCCCGGGCGCGGCGGCGAGCGCGTCGCGGGTGCGCTCGGCGGCGGCGATCATCGCCGGCACGAAGCTGCGGATGCGCTCGGCCCGGAAGATCGGCGCCGCCGCCCGGCGCTGCCAGCGCCAGCGCGCCCCGTCGGCGGTCAGGATCGCGTCGCCGAGGGCCGGCGAGAGGGCGCGGCGCAGGACCTCGGATTTCTCGAAGGCGTCGGCCTCGTCCACCATCACCCGGCGGATCAGGTTCGGGGCCATGACGAACAGGCTGGAATTGCCGAGGAACTCGGAGACGTAGTGCGGCTCGCGGTAGATCGTCTCGGGCCAGGCCTCGAGCGGGTTGCGCAGGACGGTGCGCAGGAAGCGCCACGGCCCGAGCGGCCGGGCCGGCGGCGTGATCCGGGCGAGGACCGGCCGCGGCCCCTCGGGCGCCGGACGGACATGGGACGGATGCGCGGTCATGGCTCGCCTGGGTTCGGGGGTCCCGACGGACACCGGGAGCCCGCCTCTTCTCCTACCCCATCTGGGCGCGACCGTGACGGGGAAACGCGAGGCGCCCGGTGCGCGTTGGCACCGACACCGACGGAGCCCCCGATGCAGGCCGCCTTCGACCGCACGACCCTCGACCGCCTGGTCGCCCTCGGCCGGAGCCGGGGCGGGCTGACTCCCGACGACCTGCGCCGGGCCCTGCCGGTGGACCGGATGAGCGCCGAGGACATCGCCCTGGTGCTGATCGAGCTGGAGGAGGCCGGGATTTCGGTCGATCCGGACGAGGCCCTGCTGCAACCCGGCCGTCCGCTGCCGCCCGCCGGCACGGTCCGGCTGCCGGAGCCGGGGGCGCCCGAGGCGGCCGCGCCCGCCGCCGAACCGACGAAAGCCGCGACGGCCGCAAGCGCGCCGGAGACCCGCGCCGCAACGCCCCCGAAGCCCCAGGGCGGCGCGCATCGGGCGGTGGTGTGGGCGGGCGTGGCGGCGCTCGTCCTCGTGCTCCTCATTCTGGCTGTGTGGGCGGGGCGGGGCTGAGTGACCGTCCCCTCAACCGTCCCACCCGCGACCTCATCCTGAGGTGTCAGTTCATCGCAGATGGACTGCCCCCGAAGGAGGGCTCCAGGGATCGCCCAGGATTCTGGAGCTCTCCTTCGAGGCTCCCTACGGTCGCATCTCAGGATGAGGTCGCGGGTTGGGAGAGCCGATCCCTCGGCGTCCCGAGTTCCTGTCGTCCGCCGTCATGCGAGCAACACCCGAATCGTGGCCGGCGACCGGCCGGCTCCTATATCCGTCGGCTCTCGGAGAACCCCCATCCATGACCGGCCCCGCCTACCGCTTCGGCATCGAGGAGGAGTTCTTCCTGGCGGATGCCGCGACCCGCGGGACGCCCCGCTCCGGCGTGCGCGGCTTCCACGCCGCCGCGAAGTCCCTGCTGCCGGCGGCCGAGCGCGAATTGCTCCAGAGCCAGATCGAGATCGCGACGCCGCCGGCGACGGCCCTGGAGGAGGCGAGGGCCGGGCTCGCCTCCTTGCGCCGGGGGCTCGCCGAGATCGGTCGGGCGCACGGGATCCTGGTCCTTGCCGCCGGCACCCATCCGGGCGCCGCCTGGGACGCGCAACGCCCGACCGACGGCGCGCGCTACCACGGCATCCTCGACGAGGTGCGGATGATCGGCCGGCGCATGCTGGTGAGCGGCATGCACGTCCATGTCGAGGTGGCCCGGCCCGACGACAGGGTCGACCTGATGAACCGGCTGCTGCCGGTCCTGCCGGTGCTGCTTGCCCTCTCGGTCTCCTCGCCGTTCTGGCAGGGGCGGGATACGGGTCTCGCCGGCTACCGCCTCAGCGTGTTCGGCGAGATGCCGCGCACCGGCCTGCCCGACCTGTTCTCCTCGAATGCCGAGTTCGAGCGCTACGTCGCCGTGATGGTGCAGGCGGGGGCGATCCAGGATGCGAGTTTCCTGTGGTGGCACCTGCGGCCCTCGATCCGTTACCCGACCCTGGAACTGCGCATCGCCGACAGCTGCACCCGGGTCGAGGACGCGGTGGCCATCGCCGGGCTCTACCGCTGCCTCGTGCGCGCCGCCGAGCGCCGGCCCGACCTGAATGCCCGCCTTGACGGGGTCGCCCGGGCGGTGATCCGCGAGAACCTGTGGCGGGCCCAGCGCGACGGCGTGCAGGCCGCCCTGATCGATCCGGAGGCCGGCCGCGCGGTGCCCTACGGCGAGGCCCTGGAGACGGTGCTGGCGCTGGTCGCCGAGGATGCCGAGGCCCTGGCCTGCGGGCCGGCCCTCGACGGGGCCCGCCGCATCGCCCGCGAGGGCACCAGCGCCGACCGCCAGCGCGCGGCCTACGAATCCGCGCGGGGCCAGGATGGCGAGGACGCGGCCGGCATCGCCGCGGTGGTGGATGCGCTCGCGCGGGAGACCGAGGGACGGGCGTGAGCCACCCTCACACCCGGCACAGCCGGGCGAGGCGCCGGCCGGACACCCGGCCGCGGGGCGTGCCGTCGCTCTGCAGCCCCTCGCCGGCGAGCGCGACCCGGGTCGGGTTCTCGATCAGGGTGTAGCGGGTACGCCAGGCCGGCAGGCCGAACTGCACCGCCCAGAGCCGCAGGGCGGCGCAGAAGCCCCGCAGGGTATCGGGCCCGAACCGCAGCGGATCGAGCACCGGCGCGACCTCGGCGGCGCCGTAGGGCAGGGCGCGAAAGCCGGCGAGCCGGTTCGGGCGGTCCTCCGCCAGGGTGAAAGCGGCGGTCGATTCGACGCCGAGCGCCCCGGCGCGGTCGGGCGGGACGGTGGTCGTCGCGATGGTGAGGGGCTGCTCGGCCACCAGCACCACGGCGCGGTCGGGCGCGCCGGCGAGGTCGAGCGCGAACGGCCGGTAGCCGGCGCCCGGCTCCCGCGGCGCGGTGAAGACGAGGCCGATCAGGTCGAGGGCGGCGGCGGAGCCCGAGACCCGGTCGGGATGGGCGGTCCAGCCGATCAGCCGCTCGCGCTGGGCGGTGCGCTCGGCCGCCACGTCGGGGATCTGGATGTCCGGATCCGGGAGCGTGCCCCGGATCGGCGCCACGGCCTCGGCGCCGGCCGCCGTGCAGACCGGGCAGGCGGGGGCCGGCCGGGTCTCGGCGAAGTCCGGGGTGGGCGGGCGGGAAGGAGCCCGAGCCGCCTCCTGGGCGAGGGAGGGCTGGGGACGGGACGGCACCGTCTCCACGGCCGGGCGCGGGCGCAGCAGGCCGATGCGCGGATCGAGGGCCGCGATCACCGCGAACGGAATGGCGACGGCCCCGAGCGCCGCAAGACCCAGCCGCCAATGCCCGCTTCCGTTCCGCACGCTCCACCGCCCCGCTTGCGCGCAACCCGTGGCGCGATCGGTCGAGTATGTATCCGATTTCGAGGAAAATGCGTCCGCGACAAAGACTTAGATAAAAATCCTGGGGATGGCACGGCCTGCCGCTTGCCTCCTGTCCTTGCGTGATGGGCAGGAGGCATCCGAAAAGCCGGGACGGGTGCCCGGCCGACCCGGATGCCCTATGCTGCCACCATGACGATGCCCTCATGACGATGCCCGCGCCCGACCCCACGGACGGCCTCGCCCGACGGCTGCGGCTGGAGCGCGAGGCGCGGGGCTGGTCGCTCGGCGACCTGGCGGCCCGCTCCGGCGTCTCGAAGGCGATGATCAGCAAGGTCGAGCGGGCCGAGGCGAGCCCGACCGCCGTTCTGCTCGGCCGGCTCTCGGGCGCCTTCGGGCTCACCCTCTCGACCCTGCTGGCCCGGGCGGAGGGGGAGACGGGCCAGGTCAGGCGCGAAGCGGCGCAGCCGGTCTGGATCGATCCGGCGACCGGCTACCGCCGCCGGCAAATCTCGCCGCAGGCCTCGGCCCTGGCGGCCGAGCATCCCCTCGACCTGACGGAGGTGGAGTTGCCGGCCGGCGCCGAGGTCTCGTATCCGGCGGCCTCCTACGCCTTCCTGCGCCAGATGATCTGGATGCTGGACGGCACCCTGACCTTCCGGGAGGGCGAGGCCACCCACGTGCTCGAGGCCGGCGATTGCCTGGCGCTCGGCGCCCCGGTCGATTGCACCTTCGCCAACCGGAGCGACCACCCCTGCCGCTACCTCGTCGCCGTGGTGCGGCAGCGCTGAAAGCTTCGGCAGCGCTGAAAGCTTCGGCAGCGCTGAAAGCTGGGGCAGCGCCGATTCAGGCCGCGCGACGGGCGAGAAAGCCGCGGGCCTCGGCGCCGCCGCGCAGGAAGCCGTAGACCAGCACCGGCCAGCAGAACAGCAGCACCGCCATCGGCACCGACATCTGCCAGCCGACGATCGCCCCGACGATGCCCGCCGCCGAGCCGACGAAGCGGAAGTAGAACACCGGCACCGCAACCACGAGGGCGATGGCGACCGGCACGCCCAGGACCGCGGTCAGTCCGGCCTGCACCGCCAGGAGGTTGGTCACGCCCATGGCCAGGAATACCAGGAAGGCGGCGATCTGCATCATCGGGTTTCGCTCTCGGGCGTCAGTGACAGGAGGCCATACAGACAGGCGAGCATGGCTTTTTGTGGGGCGCCGCCTTCGGTGGGCGCTCCGCGTCTCTCTCCTGCACGGAAGAGAACCGCCCCTGCCGCGTCCCGTCCCGCACGACAGGATGCAAGGATAGCCGGCAATAGAATATTTTTACGCTTTTTAGCAAAAAAGAAGGCAAAAATTACCGATTTCACCTGAAAACAGAGTCGGCAAACAGATATTAATCCCCAAATTTCGATCATATTCCGCCAGAATGTGCGCAACCGCACAGTGATGTCGCCGATCGCGACTTAGATGCCTCGCATCCGGCGCCGCGATATCGACGGCGCCCGCGACACATCAACGAGATCGACGATGACGAAGACGACCCTGCTTCTCGCCGGTGCGGCGCTTCTCGCCGCCACTGCGGCTCCCGTTCAGCCGGCCCAGGCCCAGTCGGTGCGGGAGAACTACACCTACAAGGCCCCCTCCGGCATGTTCAGCGAGGGCACCACGAAGTGGGACATGTACCGCTTCATGGCGATCGACCATGAGGAGCACGAGAAGCAGGAAGCGGCGGCCAGGGCCGTAGACCAAACCGCCGTAGATCAAACCGCCGCGGTGCCGACCGCCCATACCCGGCTGCATCGCGCCCACTGATACGGAATCCGGAAGATTCCTTCCGGCGACTGTATTGCCGGTCAAGGGCCAATCGGCAGTGCCGCGCTTGGTTTTAGCCGTATGGGGGTCAGATCGTTCACCGGCGCGAGCGCGTCAAGGCGGGCGCTGCGCGCCCTCGCGCTTCGCGCGACAAGGCCTTGACCCGCTCCCACCGGCGAACGCCAAGCTCGGCGAGAGGAGCGATGAAGACATCGCTCCTCTCGCTCGTCACGGATCGGATCCCGCAGGGGACGCGGCGTTCTCCTCCCCCCGACCGGCCTCTCCCTGCTGCAACTTGCTCGCCTCGAACGTCGTGTCGTCGCGCACCAGGGCGTTGGCCAGCACCACCAGGCGTCGGCCCGACGCCACGATCGCCACCTTGGCCGGCTTACCCGCCGTTCGCATCGCCCGGTACGGCTCGCGGAAGGCCGAACAGCTGCGCGCCGCCACCATCCCGGCCATGTAGAAGGCCGTGCGCAGGCAGGGACGCCCACCGGCAATCGCGTGGCGGCCCGGGTGAGCCCCGCTCTGGGTCGGATGAGGCGCCATCCCGGCCAGACTGGCCGCCGCCTTGCGGTCGAGCGTGCCGAGTTCGGGCATGTCGGTGATCACCACGCTGGCGATGCGCGAACCGATCCCGGGGATCGAGGTCAGGATCGCGCGCTTGCGCGCCAGGCCAGGCTCGGCGGCGATGCGTGCCTCGAGAGCGGCCTCGACCTCGGTGCAGGCAGCCGTCAGGGCCTTGATCACCGCCCTGTGGCTGTCGGCGATGGCCGGGTCGAGGGCCTGGGCCAGGCGGGTCTTCTCCATGGCGATCAGCTCGGTGAGCTGGCGGCGCCGGGTCGAGAGAGCCTTGAGGGTGATCTGGTCGGGGGTCGGGGCGGGGCGCAGGTGCTCGCTCATGCGCTGAGCAAAGCGGGCGATGAGGGCGGCGTCCAGCCGGTCTGTCTTGGCGATCAGCCCTTCGGCGGAGCGGAACGCCTTGACCTGGCGCGGATCGGCCAGGGCGACGTCGAGCTCAGCTTTACGCAGGGCGGCGATGAGGGGATAGGCGTAGGGGCCGATCGCCTCCAGGGCGACCGTGCGGATCCCGCGCTGCTTGAGCGTCGAGATCAGCTTGGCGATGCCGGTCTCCGTATTGTCCTGACGCACCGGCTTGGCCGCCGGGAAGAAGCCGAGATCGAGGAAGTGCTTGCCGACATCGATGCCGGCCACGGTGGGGATGGTGGCGCTGTGTGACATGGGTGATCCTGTCCTGTACGCGGACGCCTGCACGAGGCAGGGCCCGATCGACTGTCCGGAGCAGCCATCAGGACATCCGGGATCAGGCCGGAAGGCGATCGTGCGGCCATCGCCGTTGAGCGACAGGGGACGCAGACCGGGAAACCGTGAGACCGCCGGATGCCCTCGCCGTAGCAGCCTACGGCCACACATCAGGTACAGGATTCCGTATCATCAGCCCGCGCGGCGCCTGAGCGAAGCCGCTTTCCGCATCGCGAAGCGATCAATCGGAAAGCGTATGACGCTTGCACGTCCACCGACCGTGGCACGCCCGCCGATCCTTGAGGAAGCGGCGTGGATGCGCCCCCGCCACACCCGGCGGGGGCATCGTTTCATCTAACCGTCATGTCTCTCGCCAGACGTTTCGACTTCGCTACAGTTTTATCCAATGCGGTCGGCATCAGATCCGCGAATGCTGCAATGCGAGGGACATTGCGGAAAACATGGCGGGGGACGGGATGGACGTACGGGGGCGGCTCACCCAAGTTCAGTCCGACATCGGGGCGACGTGCGACCGGGCGACCCGGCAGATGTCATTGATCGAGGCACGTGAACGGAGCGGTTTGTCGACCGATCACGAGCGGAACATCCTGCGCGGCATGCGCGTCTCCTTGGGATTCACGTATCACCAGGAGAATCTTCTACTAGCGACCCTGTCCCGCCAGGCCGAGCACGACCATCGCCCGATCCCGGCCCGGCGCCGGTGCCACCGCGGCGCCGGGGAGGATTGCCCGCTGCCGATCCGCTGCTGCGCGACCCTGGCGGCGACGGTCCGGCTCTCGCCGGAAGCGACCTGGTCGCACGCAGCGATCGCGCCGCGCTGATTCGCCGGACGCACCCCGTCTTTTCGCCCCGCGCCGGTGCGGCAAGGCCGCCACAGCCACCCTCCATCACCCGCATCGACCGGTCCCGCTCCCCTCGGGCGGTCGCCCCGTCCCGGGGCGCTGTGGCGCCGGAGCACTGGCGGCCGGCCCGGGCCCGGCGGTCTTCTGGTGCGCGAGATCAGGGAGTCAGCCCTTTGCCCACCCCGTTGCCCGCCCTTTCGGATGCGCCGCTCTTCCTCCACATCGCCGGGTCGCTGGTCTTCGTGGCCGCTGCCGGCCGCGGCATCGGCTGGGCCCTCGATGCCTGGGTGCGCCGCGCGCCCGACGGCGCGAAGCCCGCCGAGGCGGAGACCCCGGCCGAACCCCCGCCTCAATCCGGCGCCCGCATCCGGTAGCCGATTCCGGTCTCGGTCAGGATGTAGCGCGGGCGCTCGGGCTCGGGCTCGAGCTTCTGGCGCAGCTGGCGCACGTAGACCCGCAAGTATTGCGGATCGGCGGCCGTACCCCAGACCTCGCGCAGCAGGTGGGCATGGGTGAGTACCTTGCCGGCATGGTGCACCAAGAGGCGCAGGACGTCGTATTCCTTCGGCGACAGCTTCACCTCGCGCTCGCCCACCCGGACGATCCGGCGCACGAGATCGACCGTGAGGTCGCCGGCCCGGAAGACCGGGCGCTCGCCGCCGACCGCGAGCTGGTGGCGGAGCGCGTTGCGCATCCGGGCCAGGAGCTCGTTCATGCCGAAGGGCTTGGTGACGTAGTCGTCAGCCCCGAGATCGAGCGCCTCGACCTTGCCGGCCTCGTCGTCGCGGCTCGACAGCACGATCACCGGCAGGTCGGGCCGCCTCGCGCGGATCTGCGCCAGGAGCGCGTGGCCGGCGATGTCCGGCAGGCCGAGATCGAGGATGGCGAGCGCGAAGGCCTCCCGCTCCAGGAGATCGAGGGCGGTACGGCCGCTCGGAGCCTCCGCCACCGCGTAGCCCTGGCTGCCGAGGCCCACCCGCAGGAGCTTGCGGATCGGCGGCTCGTCGTCGATCACCAGGATGCGCAGGGCATTCGTCACGCGCATGTCCTTCTGCCTGGCCCTCGACGCGTCCAGGGCCAGGCGTCCGGCGCATCGGCGCCTGGCGCCTGTCGGCGCAGACCCGTTCGGGCTTGCCTTGCGCTTCCGAACTTGTCCGTCCGGCATCGCTGCGGGATCAGGTCCTTCAAGCGGCGTCCTCCAGGGCGGCGCGGGGCACCGGCAGGGTCAGGGTGAAGGCCGCACCGGTCCGGTCCGGGCGGTTGCGGGCGGCGACCCGCCCGCCCATCGCCTCGACGAAGCCGCGGGAGATGGCAAGGCCCAGCCCCGTCCCGGCCCGGACCCGGTCGCGCTTGCGCACCCGGTAGAAGGTGTCGAAGATCCGCTCCTCGTCGCCCTCCGGGAGACCCTCGCCTTCGTCGAGGATCGTCAAGAACACCTTGTCCCCCTCGCGCCACCCCTCGATCCGCACCAGGCTGCCTTCGGGAGCGTATTTGGCGGCGTTGTCGAGGAGGTTGAACAGCACCTGCTCCATCAGCACCGCGTCGAGGCTCAAGGTGGGTAGGCCTGGCCTCAGCGCCAGGTCGACGCGGTGGCGGGAGAGGATCTTGGCCGCGCGCTCGAGTGCCGTCCCGACGATCTCGGCGAGGTCGTGGGGGGCGACGTTCGGGGCGAGCGCGCCGGATTCGAGCTTCGTCATGTCGAGGAGGTTGGCGATGAAGCGGTTCAGGCGCTCGGCCTCGTCGATCATCGTCGAGAGCAGTTCCCCTTGCGCCTCCGGGTCGAGGGCGTCCCTCAGGTCGCGGAGCGTCGTGGCCGCGCCGAGCACGGCGGCGAGCGGGGTCTTCAGGTCGTGCGAGAGCGACGACAGCAGCGCCTGGCGCAGGCGGTCGGTCTCGGCCGAGCGCCGGGCGCGGTCGAGGTCCTCGACGAGGTGGACCCGCTCGATGGCGAGCGCCCCCTGGTCGGCCAGCGCATCGAGGAGCCGGCGCTGGTCGGGGGTGAGGAGCGGGCCCGGCTTGTCGCCGTCGAGCCCCACCACCCCGACCATGCCGCGGCCGGTGCGCAGGGGCAGGAACAGGCGCTTGGCGCCCGGCAGGGTGTCGGCGCCCCGCCCTGCCGGGCGGCCGTGGTCGAAGGTCCACTTGGCCGCCGCGAGGTCGGCCTCGTCGAGGAAATCCTCCGGCGGATAGCCGGCCATCACGGTGACGGTGCCCTCGTGGGGCAGGAGCAGCACCACCCGCAGCCGCAGCATCAGGGCGATCTGGTAGGCGGTGGCCCACAGGACGTCGTCGAGGGTGCCGCAGCTCGCGAGCTTGCGCGAGAAGCCGTAGAGCGCCTCCGTCGCCCGCGAGCGCGCCCCCGACATCGTCGCCTCGGCCCGCACGCGGCCGGCGAGGTTCGAGACCACCACCGCCACCAGGGTGAAGAAGAACAACGCGACGACGTTGGTCGGATCGGCGATGGTGAAGGTGTAGAGCGGCGGCAGGAAGAAGAAGTTGTAGGCGAGCGACGACGCGAGCACCGCGGCGAGCGACGGGTACAGCCCGAAGCGCACCGCCACCGCCACCACGGCGGTGAGGAAGACGAGGTCGGTGCTCTCGTGGCCGAGATACGATTGCAGCACGAGGCCGATGCCCAGCGCCCCCCCGACCGTGGCGATTGCCGCGACGTAGGGCAGGGGGCCGGGCCGCGGCGGGGCTGCGGTGCGCACGCCCTTGTGGGCGGCCGGCGCGCCGGCCGCCTCCTCGCCCGCCCATTCCTGGCCCGCCACGACGTGGACGCTGATCGGGCCGGAGCGGCGCAGGAGGTCGTGCACCACCGAGCCGTTGACGAGTTCGAACCAGCGCGAGCGGGTCGACTTGCCGATCACCACATGGGTGACGTTGTGCTCGCGGGCGAAGGCCACCACGTCGTCGGCGATCCGCCCCTGGCTCGGCAGGGTCGCGGTCTCGGCCCCCAGGCGCTCGGCGAGCCGCAGGGTGTCGGCGATGCGGTCGCGCTCGGCCTCGCTCAGAGACGCGCTGCGCCGGCTCTCGATGGTGAGTGCCGTGAACGGCGCACGCAGCCGGTCGGCCAGGCGCTTGGCGTAGCGCACGAGGCCGCTCGATCGCGGATCCTCGCTGACGCAGACCAGCACCCGCTCCCCCGCCGCCCAGGGGCCGGGAATCGCGTGGGCCCGCATGTGGGTGACGAGCTGGTCGTCGACCTGCTGGGCGGTGCGGCGCAGCGCGAGTTCGCGGAGCGCCGTCAGGTTGCCGGGGGAAAAGTAGTGCTTGAGCGCCCGCTCGGCCTGGCGCGGCAGGTAGACCTTGCCCTCCCGGAGGCGCTGGATCAGGTCGCCGGGGGAGAGATCGATCACCTCGATGTCGTCGGCCCGGTCGAGGATCGAATCCGGCACGGTCTCGCGCACCCGGATCCGGGTGATCTGCGCCACCACGTCGTTCAGGCTCTCGACATGCTGGATGTTGAGGGTGGTGTGGACGTCGATGCCGGCCTGGAGCAGTTCCTCGACGTCGAGATAGCGCTTCGGGTGGCGCGAGCCCGGGGCGTTGGTATGGGCGAGCTCGTCGACCAGTGCCAGCTGCGGCTTGCGGGCCAAGAGCCCGTCGAGGTCCATCTCGTCGAACGTGCCGCCGCCATACGCGACCATGCGGCGCGCCAGCACCTCGAGCCCGGCGACCAGGGCTTCTGTCTCGGGCCGGCCGTGGGTCTCGACCACGCCCACCACCACGTCGACGCCCTCGCGCAAGCGCGCATGGGCGGTGGTCAGCATCTCGTAGGTCTTGCCGACCCCCGGCGCGGCCCCGAGGAAGATTTTCAGGCGCCCGCGCCCGGGCGCCTCCCGGCGCGCCTGCGCCAGGAGCGCGTCGGGCGAGGGCCGCAGGCCCTCGCGCAGGGGCCGTGACGTATCCCTCATCGTCCCGTTTGCGCCGGCACCGAACCGAGATCCAGGGCGCGGTTGAGGGCGAGCACGTTGACCCGCCGCTCGCCGAGGAATCCGAGGCTCGGCTCCTGGATCTGGCCGGCGACGAGGGCGCGCAAGGAATCCTCGGAGACGCCGCGGGCCTTCGCCACCCGGGGCACCTGGAACAGGGCGCCCTCGGGCGAGACGTCCGGATCGAGACCCGAGCCCGAGGTGGTGACGAGGTCCTGCGGCACCGGGTCTGCCGGGTTCTCGGCCTTGAGCGTCGCGAGGTCGGCCTTCACCCGGTCGATGAGCGCCGGATTGGTGGGCCCCAGATTGGCGCCGCCGGAATTGGCGGCGTTGTAGGGCGCGGCCACCGTCTTCGAGGCATCGGCCGGGTCGGGCGCCACGGTCGCCGAGGGGCGGCCGTGGAAGTAGCGCGGACTGGTGAAGGACTGGCCGATCAGCGCGGAGCCGACGAGCGTGCCGTCGGGCCCGCGGATCAGGCTGCCTTGCGCCTGGACCGGGAAGAGCCGCTCGGCGATCCCCGTCATGGCGAGCGGATAGGCGAGGCCGGTGACGAGGGTCAGGCCGGTGAGGAGCACGAGGGCGGGGCGGAGGTGCCGGAGCATGGCGGTGGTCTCGTTCAAGCCAGATGGAGGGCGCTCACGGCGAGATCGATCACCTTGATGCCGACGAACGGCACCAGGATCCCGCCGAGACCATAGATCAGGAGATTGCGCCGCAGCAACGCGGCGGCGCCGACGGCGCGGTAGCTGACGCCGCGGAGTGCCAGCGGGATCAGCGCCACGATGATCAGCGCGTTGAAGATGATCGCCGACAGGATCGCGCTCTGGGGCGAAGCGAGCCCCATCACGTTGAGGGCGTGGAGCTGCGGGTAGAGCCCGACGAACATCGCCGGGATGATGGCGAAGTACTTCGCCACGTCGTTGGCGATCGAGAAGGTGGTGAGGGCGCCGCGGGTCATCAGCAGCTGCTTGCCGATCTCGACGATCTCGATGAGCTTGGTCGGGTCGGAATCGAGGTCGACCATGTTGCCGGCCTCGCGGGCCGCCACCGTGCCGGTATTCATCGCCACGCCGACATCGGCCTGGGCCAAAGCCGGTGCGTCGTTGGTGCCGTCGCCGCACATCGCCACGAGCTTGCCTTGCGCCTGCTCCTTGCGGATCAGCGCCAGCTTGTCCTCCGGCGTGGCCTGGGCCAGGAAATCGTCGACGCCGGCTTCCGCGGCGATGGCGGCGGCGGTCATCGGGTTGTCGCCGGTGATCATCACCGTGCGGATGCCCATCCGGCGCAGCTCCGCGAAGCGCTCGGCGATGCCGCCCTTGACGATGTCCTTGAGGTGGACGACGCCGAGGAGCTTGCCGTCGCGGGCCACCGCCAGCGGCGTGCCGCCGGCCTTGGCGATCTCCTCGGCGATGGCCCGCACCTCCTGGGCCGCCGTCGCATCGAGGCGGGGTTGCAGCACCCGGGCGGCGGCGCCGGCTCCGACCAGGGCCGGGGCGGATTCGAGGCTCGCGATCACCGCCTCGACCGCCCCTTTGCGGATTGAGGAGCCGTCGAGGTCGATACCCGACATCCGCGACTGCGCGGTGAACGGCACGAAGGTGGCATTCAGGCTCGCCATATCGCGAGCACGGATGCCGTGCGCCTCCTTGGCGAGCACCACGATCGAGCGGCCCTCCGGGGTCTCGTCGGCGAGCGAGGCGAGCTGGGCCGCATCCGCCAGGGTGCCGGGGGTGACGCCGCGCACCGGGCGGAACTCGGTCGCCTGGCGGTTGCCGAGCGTGATCGTGCCGGTCTTGTCGAGGAGCAGGGTGTCGACGTCGCCCGCCGCCTCGACGGCGCGGCCCGACATGGCGAGCACGTTGAACCGCACCAGCCGGTCCATGCCAGCGATGCCGATCGCCGAGAGCAAAGCCCCGATCGTGGTCGGGATCAGGGTGACGAAGAGCGCCACCAGCACGGCGAGGGGAATCGCGCCGCCGGCATACGAGGCGAAGCTCGGGATCGAGCCGACCGCGAACACGAACACGATGGTGAGGCCGGAAAGCAGGATGTTCAGCGCGATCTCGTTGGGGGTCTTCTGCCGGGAGGCGCCCTCGACCAGCGCGATCATCCGGTCGATGAAGGTCGAGCCTGCGGCGGCGGTGATCCGCACCCGGATCCAGTCGGAGAGCACCTGCGTGCCGCCGGTCACCGCCGAGCGGTCGCCGCCGGATTCGCGGATCACGGGGGCGGATTCGCCGGTGATCGCCGCCTCGTTGACCGAGGCGATGCCCTCGATCACTTCGCCGTCCGACGGGATCACGTCGCCGGCCTCGACCAGCACCACGTCGCCGACCTTGAGCCCGGCGCCCGGCACGGTCTCGTACGTCGTCCGCGGGCCGCCGGGCGTGGCGGCGGCGCCGGCCAGGAGCTTCGCCGTGGTCTCGGTGCGGGTGCGGCGCAAGGAATCGGCCTGCGCCTTGCCGCGCCCTTCCGCCACCGCCTCGGCGAAGTTGGCAAACAGCACGGTGAACCACAGCCAGAGGATGATCTGGCCGGTGAAGGCGAGATTCTGCCCGCCGGTGACGAGGTCGCGGACGAACAGCAGGGTGGTGAAGGCCGCCACGACCTCGACCACGAACATCACGGGGTTCTTCACCATCTGGCGCGGGTCGAGCTTGGTGACCGCGCCGAGGCAGGCCGGGCCGATCAGGCCGGCATTCAAGAGGGAGGATTTTTGGGACTGGGCCATGATCCTGGGATCCGGATGAAGGCGGGAAGAGTGGGGCAGGCGGTTGCAGCCGCAGCACCCAGGAAGTGACGTGTCGGTTTTCGAGCGGAGAGGATCGTTTTTCCGAGATCAGACGGATCGCCAGTGGACCCGCCATCTCTCATCAGCGACCTCATCCTGAGGTGTTGGCGATCACAGATCGCACGCGATCGAAGATCGACTCACCTCGAAGGAGGGCTCCAGGAATCGCATGGACCTCTGGAGCCCTGCTTCGAGGCTCACTCCGTTCGCACCTCAGCATGAGGTCGTGAATGGGATGAGCCCTGTTCGCTCGGCCGGGCTTCACGGCGCGAGCGCCGCGGCCCCGAGCATGACCGCCGCCCAGATCGCGCCGGAGCCGAGCAGCGCGAGGCCGGTGAGCGCCAGGACGATGTCGCAGGGCCGCAAGGTGGAGCGGTCGGGAAGCGGGCCGGAGCGGGGCCGGTGCCGGGACAGGCCCCGGCGCAGGCGGTCGGCGTGGGTGGTCATGGCTCAGTTCCCCGCCGCCGCGAAGGTCTGGCCGGCGGCCCCCGCCAGGTGCTCGACGATGGGTCCGAGAGCCAGCGACGGGAAGAAGGTCAGGCCGCCGACGATCAGGATCACCCCGACCAGGAGACCGACGAACAGGCCGCCATGGGTCGGGAAGGTTCCGGCGGAAGCCGGGACCGTCTTCTTCGCCGCGAGCGAGCCGGCGATGGCGAGCGCCGGGATGATCACGAAGAACCGCCCGACCAGCATCCCGGCGCCCAGCGTCAGGTTGTAGAACGGGGTGTTGCCGGACAGTCCCGCGAAGGCCGAGCCGTTATTGGCCGCCGCCGAGGTGAATGCGTAGAGGATCTCCGAGAAGCCGTGGGGACCCGCATTGGCCGGCCCGGCAAGGCCCGCCGGCAGCACCGTGGCGAGCGCGGTGAGGCCGAGCATCATCAAGGGCAGGCAGAGGATGGCGAGCATCGCCATCTTGACCTCCCGGGCCTCGATCTTCTTGCCGAGATATTCGGGAGTACGCCCGACCATCAGCCCGGCGACGAAGATCGCCACCACCACGAAGACCAGCATGCCGTAGAGGCCGGCGCCGACGCCGCCGACGATGATCTCGCCGAGCTGCATGTTGACGAGCGGGATCATGCCGCCGAGCGCCGTGAAGGCGTCGTGCATGGCGTTGACCGCGCCGCAGGAAGCGGCGGTGGTCACCACCGCGAACAAGGCCGAGCCGGGGATGCCGAAGCGGACCTCCTTGCCCTCGAGGTTGCCGCCCTGGAGCCCCAGCGCATGAAGGAGCGGGTTGCCGGCGCCCTCGGCCCCGTAGGTGACGACGGTGCCGGCGAGGAACAGCACGCCCATCGCGGCGAGGATCGCCCAGCCCTGGCGCTCGTCCCCGACCATGCGGCCGAACACGTTGGTGAGGGCGGCCCCGAGCGCGAAGATCGACACCATCTGGATCAGGTTCGACAACGCGGTCGGGTTCTCGAACGGGTGGGCGGCGTTGGCATTGAAGAAGCCGCCGCCATTGGTGCCGAGCATCTTGATCGCCACCTGGCTCGCCACGGGCCCGAGGGCGATGGTCTGCTTTCCGCCTTCCAGGGTGGTGGCCTCGGCGTAGGGAGCCAGCGTCTGCGGGATGCCCTGCCAGACCAGGAACAGGGTGTAGACGATGCAGAGCGGCAGCAGCACGTAGAGCGTGCAGCGGGTGAGATCGACCCAGAACGAGCCCACCGTGCGGGCGGAGGCCCGGGCGAAGCCCCGGATCAGCGCCACGGCGAGCGCGATGCCGGTCGCCGCCGAGAGGAAGTTCTGGTGCGTCAGCCCCAGCATCTGGGAGAGGTAGGAGAGGGTGCTCTCGCCGCCGTAATTCTGCCAGTTGGTGTTGGTGACGAAGCTCGCCGACGTGTTGAAGGCGAGGTCCGGCGCCACCGCCGACTGGTCGGCGGGGTTGAGCGGGAGAACCGCTTGCAGCCGCAGGATGCCGTAGAGCAGCACGAAGCCGGCGGCGTGGAAGATCAGCATGGCGCCCGCGTAAGCGAGCCAGTGCTGCTCGTGGCGCTCGTCGATGCCGGCGAGGCGGTAGAGGCCGCGCTCGATCGGGCGCAGCACGGGGGAGAGGGGGGTGGAGGCGCCGGTGAAGACCCGGGTCATGTAGAGACCGAGCGGCTTCACCAGGGCGAGGACGATCACGCAGAACAGCGCGATCTGGATCCAGCCGGCGAGAGTCATGGGGCGCTCCTCAGAACCGCTCGGGCCGCACGAGGGCGTAGGCGAGATAGGCGAGCAGCCCGAGGGTCATCAGGCCGCCGAGCCCGTAATCGAGGGTCATCGCGGGCCTCCTCACAGGCGTTCGCACACGGCGACGTAGCCGAGCGACAGGGCGAAGAAGCCGAGGCCCACCGCCAGCATCAGGACATCGAACATGGGGCATCCCCGTCGGGCGGCGCCGGGATGAAGGGCGCCGCCGCATCGAACCGGACCGTGAGCCACGGTCCCGATCCCGGACATCCTCCCGATCGCGTAGGGATTCGAGAGGGGGGCGGGGGCCGCGATATCAAGGCGGCATAAAGATGGACGGCCGTGCCGGGTCTCGCCGTCAGGGGCGCCGCGCCGCCCGCACCGCCTCCCGCAGGCCGGCACAGGCGTGCTCCCCGCCGCAGGCGGCCGCGCGGCAAGAGGATTGCAGCGCCCGGCCGTCGACCTGGAGCACGCAGGCGCCGCCGTTCAGGAAGCCCCGGACCGTGAAGCCGCAGAGCCGGCAGGCGGCGCGCACGGGAGCCAGGGCCGGGCCGCGGCGGGCCCCTCCGGTGATGGCCGCGGGCGCGAGCGCGCCGTGATCCCCATCCCTCATCGCACCGATCCCGATCCTCACCGGGGGGTCTTGCGATCGGAGGCCGGGGGAAAACGATGCGGCCGGCCGGGCCGCTTTATCAGGATTCCATCAATGTCGGGGCGTTCAGGCCGCCAGCAGCTCGCCGCCCTTCTCGGCGATGACCTGCCGCACCGTGCCGGCGAACATCCCGAGCAGCAGCGGCAGCCGGACCTCGACGCGGGCGGCCTCGTCCTCGACCGCGATGGTGCCGCTGACCGTCTGGCCCATGGCGCCGACCACGAAGGCGAGGATGTCGCCGTCCCAGACCGGGTCCTGCATCGTGAGCCCGGCCTTCTGCACGAGGTCCCGGCCCTGTCCGAGGCGGGCGTCGATGCGCCGGCGCGCCTCCGTCCGGCCGATCTGGTGGGGAATCACGACGACCAGGGGCTTCGCCATCACCGTCTCCGCGGCCCGCCGCACCCCCTACGGGCCGACTTCCGGGCACCGTGACCCGGCCGCGCCGAATCATCTCTGGTTGAAATCCACCATGCGACCGGGGAATTCAATCCGCGCCGAGCGCGGAGGGAGCGCCGGCAAGATCGAACATCGGAATCGGCGAGACGACCGTTGCAAAGCTGCGTCACGCCCGGCGGGTGCCGGCCAGACCCCCGGCGGGCATGTCCAAGCCCCCGGCGGGCATGTCCAAGCCCCCGGCGGGCATGTCCAAGCCCCCGGCGGGCATGTCCAAGCCACGCGGCTTGGCGCAGAGGGACCTTTGGCGTAGGGGACCGGTGGGCAGAGGGACGGGGCGCGTCGCGCCCGACGAGCGGAGGCGGGTCTTGAGCGCGATCGAGAAGGGCATCCTCGGCGCCGTCGCCGTGTGCATCGCGGCCACGGCCGCCCTGTGGTGGCTGGCGATGCCGGACGAGCCGGTACGGGCGCTGCAGGACGGCCTCGGCGCCGCGGCGCTCGCCACCATCATCGCGGGCGCGGCGGTCCGGCGCTCGGCCGAGTGAGGGGCCGGTGACGCCCACCGCCTCGCGCCTGGCGCGCCTTGCCGCCGCCGGTCTCGTCGCGGTCGCGGTGCTGTGGATCGCCTTCCACCTGCGCTGAGGCCGCCTTCAGGCCGGCAACGCCACCGGGTGCCGCCGGACCGCCCGATGCCGCCCCAGCACCGCGCAGGCGCCGCCGAGGACGAACCACATGTACCAGGTCGGCACCAAGTAATAGAGCATGTTGTCGGAATAGGCCATCGACAGGTATCCGGCCGTCATCGCCATGATCATCCAGGCCCAGCTTTGGCCGCGGGCGATCAGCCGACCCATCATGACGAGGACCCGCGCGTAGAGCCAGAGATAGGCGACCAGGCCGATCACGCCGGTCTCGAACAGGAACTGCACGTAGACGCTGTGCGAATCGATCGTGTCGTTCTCGAGCGGCAGCGGGAAGAACTGCGCCACGTAGTGCCCGAAGCTCGACAGGCCCCACCCGAAGAGCGGGCGCTCCCAGAACCAGGTCATGGCACCCTGCCACAGCAGGATCCGGAAGGCGTAGGAGTTCAGCTTCTCGTAGGCATCCGCGGTGTTGCCCTGCTGGAGGTCGGCGAGGCGCTCGGCGAATTCCGGCACGGCCAGCAACGCCACCGGTAGCCCCAGGAAGTAGAGCAGGGTGCGCCGGTCGAAGAGGATCCCGTGGGTGACGAGGATCAGGCCGGCCCCGGCCCAGGCGCTGCGGGTCTTGGTGAGCAGGATCAGCGCGAGCAGGACCGGCACGTAGAGAGCCAGCACCCGGCGCAGCCGCGGGCCCATCCCGAAATTCTTGCCCGCGAGCAGCGTCAGGACGACCGCCAGGATCGTCATCAGGTAGAAGGCGTAGATATTGGGGTGCGGGAAGCTGCTGAAGACCCGGGTGCCGTCGTCCCCGAACTCCGCCCAACCCAGGGCGAGTTGCAGGCCCGCATAGAGGGTCGGCGCGATCGAGCCGGCGACGATGAGAAGCAGGAAGCGGCGCAGGTCGGCGAGGTCGCGGACGACATGGAAGGCCAGCAGGCAGAAGGCGGCATGGGTCGCCAGCAGCATCATGAGCCGGATCGCGGCGCCGGGATCGGGCGCCACTTGCGACGAGACGAGGCAGACCAGGAGGAGCGGCCCCCACAGGACGAGGGTCGGGCCCGGGCTCACCCGCGGCCGGGTCGCCACGCAGGCGGCGGCCACCACCAGCACCGCGAGGTTCACCGCCGCGCCGACCCCCATATCCTCGAGGCCGCCGACCTTGGTCAGGTTGAACACCGGATCGAGGGCCGAGCGCGTCAGCAGCACCGCCTCGACGAAGCGCCGCGGCCCGGCGAACCAGGCGAAGAGGATCAACAGGGCGCTCGCGGCGATCAGCATCGGCCTTCCCCTCGGGCTGCCTTCCGGCCGTTCTGCTTAGCCGCCCCGGCGCTTCAGCGGAGCGCCGCAAATGGGAGAGGCCTCCTCCGCAAGGCGTAGGCCGGAGCGGGCGCGCGCCCGAGGCGGATGTCGCTGCGTCACAGGTCGCCCTCGAGCGGCGTTGCTGCTAGGCTGGCGCCCCCGGAATCCGGACACCCGATCGACGATGCGCCTCTCCCTCGCTTCCCTGCTCCTCCTCGGCGCGCTCGCCGCCCCGGCCCACGCCCAGACGACCGCGCCGGCCCCGAACCCGTTCGGCCCCGGCGCGGCGAAGCCGAACCCGGCGCCGCCGAACCCGCCCGCGATTCCCGGCAAGCCCGCGGCCCCCGCAGCCCAAGCCCCCGCAGCCGGCACCGCGATCTACCCCACGGCGGTCGCGCCGAAATACGCCAAGGAACCGGCCGGCAGCGCCCGCCAGCACACCTGCCTCGACCAGTACAACGCCAACAAGGCGGCCGGCGGCGCGGGCAACGGCGGCATGAACTGGATCGCGAAGGGCGGCGGGTATTATTCGGAGTGCAACAAGCGGCTGAAGGGCTGACGCGCGCGGGGAGGCATCGACCTCCCCCTCACGCCCGCGCCGGCCCGGGCGACGGCCGCACCGTGAGGGCCAAGGCCACGCCCAAACCCGCCACGGCCAGCCCCGCCAGCACGCCCCAAGCCGGCCACGCCGCGCCCGCACCCTCGGACAGGGCCGCCTGGTAGGCCTCGATCGCCCAGGCATTGGGGGTGAGCCAGCCGAGGCTCTGGAGCCAGGGCGGCATCAGGAAGCGCGGCACCATGCTGCCGCCGACCGCCGAGAGCAGCAGCACCCCGAAGGTCGAGACGAGATGGGCCTGCTGGCGGGTGCGCGCCGCCGCGCAGGCGGCCAGGCCCAGGCCCGCCGCCATGGCGGCGACCAGAACCCCGGTGACGAGCCAGGGCACGGCGTGCGGCCCGACCGAGACGCCGTAGAACAGGGCGGCGGCGCCGAAGATCAGCGCGCCTTGCGCGGTGCCCTGGAGTACCAGGAACAGGAATTTTCCGAGCACCACCACCGGCAGGCCGCCGGGTGCGGCGGCGAGGCGGTCGGCGATGCCGGACTGGCGCTCCTCGACGAGGGAGAGGGCGCCCTGCATGGCGGCGAACAGCAGGAACACCGCGGCGATGGCGCCGGCATAATAGGCGACGCGGGCATTGCCCCCGGCCTGGCCGTCTCCGCCCTCCGCCGTCGAGGTCCGGGCGATCAGGGCGGCGAAGGAGAAGGCCTCGCGCTTCTCGCGGCTCTCCGCGAAGGCACGATCGAGGAAGGCGCGCTCGTCCGGCCCGATCTTGCCGGTGCGCTCGACATCGGCGACGACCCGCGACAGCACCACGTCGGGCAGGGCCTCGTTGAGCACCCGCTGCACCTGTCCGAGGGCGATCGGGGTGGCCAAGGCGCGAGCCGGGCTCTCGACGACGAGGATCGGCGCGTCGGTCACGCTGCTGCCGGCGGCAAGATCGCCGCGCAACACGAGCGCCACGTCGACCTCGCCCCGGCGCACCGCCGACACGGGATCGCCGTCGAGGAGCGTGGTGCGCAGGGCCGGATCGGCCTGGAGCGCGGTCACGAGGCGCGCCGTGGTGGCGGTGCGGGCCTGGTCGAGGAGCCCGACCTGGATGCGGATCCGCTCGCCGACGGCGCCGGAAAAGATCGCCGCGAAGACGCAGAAGATCACGGTGGGCAGCACGAAGGCCATCACCAGGGCGGCGCGGTCGCGCCACAGGGTGAGCAGCATCACCCGGAACGCGGCGACGATCATGCCGGCACTCCGAAGGGCGCCCGGACGGGATCGGCCGGGGGCGCCTGCGTCACGTCGCGGTAGAGCCCGTCGAGGCCCGGCTCGCGCACCCGGATCTCCCGCACCGGGACGCCCTGGCGGCGCAGGTGCGCCAGCAGGGCGGCGCCGTCGCGCCCGCCCGCGACAGTGCTCCCGGTTCGCCAGGTCAACGGCGAGGCCGGGTGGAAGCCGGCCTGGCGCAGGGCGGCGGCCGCCGCCGGATCGGCGGCCTCCGACAGGGCGACCTCGTGCTCAGGGGGACCGGCCCGCATGCCGGCGAGCAGGTCGGCGAGGCGCCCGTCGAGGCGAAGAGCACCGTCCTGGAGCACCAGGACCCGGTCGGCCAGGCGCTCGGCCTCGGCGAAGTCGTGGGTGGCGATCAGCACCGCCGCCCCGGCCCGGGGCAGGCGCTCGAGCACCGCGTGGATCGCCGCTCGCGCCGCCTGGTCGACGCCTTGCGTCGGCTCGTCGAGGAGGACGAGGGCGGGCTCGGCGAGCAAGGCCGCCGCGATGTTGGCCCGGCGCTGGTAGCCGCCGGAGAGCACGCCGACGAGGCGGCCCGCCACCTCCTCGAGCCCCGTGCGGGCCAGCGCCCGCACCACCGCCGGCGCCCGCGCCGCCCGGGGCAGGCCCATGAGGCGGGAAAACACCTCCAGGTTCTCCCGCACGGTGAGCCGCGGGTAGAGGGCGATCTCCTGCGGCACCCAGGCGATGGCGCGCCGTACCCCGGCCTCGCGCCCCGGATCACGCCCCAGGACCCGCACGCAGCCGCGGCTCGGGACGAGGCGCCCGGCGAGCAGCCGCATCAGCGAGGTCTTGCCCGCCCCGTTGGGGCCGAGCAAAGCCACGGTCTCGCCCCGCGCGAGCGCGAGGTCGACGGAGACGAGAACCCGGTGGTTCCGGTACGAGAAGGCGAGGTCGCGGATCTCCGCCGCGGGATCGGGCATCATCCCGTCACTACAGCAGCGCTTTGCGGCATTCCGAGGGAGTGCCGCCACCGCGCTTCGAGTCACCGGGCCGGCAGGGCGCGGGTGAGCCGCACCCGCAAGGCGGTGCCCGCCTCGGGCAGCCGGAAGGCGGCGGCGGCAAAATCCGGGCGGCCGCGGCGGCCGGCGCCGTTCGAGAAGCCGTAGGGCTCGGTCGGCAGGCCTAAGCCCGTGCGGCCGAGGCGCCCGTCGCCGTCGAGGTCCTGGAACGCCGCCACCGCGTAGGTGCCCGGCGGCACCTCGGTGAAGCCGAAGCGCAGGCTTTGGGCCGCGGCCGGCCCGCTCTGGCCGATGCGGCAGGATTCCTCGGCGAGCGACCCGGTGCAGAGCGCGACGAAGATCCGGCCTGCGCCGGGCTCGACCCCGTCGACCTCGACCGAGAGGTCGGCCGCGGCGGCCGCGGCGGTCAGCCCGCCGGCCAAGACGGCGGCGGCCAGGGCGGCGGCAAGCGGCGCGCGCCTCACGAGGCCTCCCCGAGGCTCGGGGCGGCGAGCGGCATCCCGCGGGCGGGGGCCGGCTCCAGGGCCAGATCCTCGGCCATCAGCCGCGCGGTGATGCGCGCGCCCTCGTAGATCACCGGCAGGCCGGAGCCCGGATGGGTGCCGCCGCCGACGAGGTAGAGCCCGGGCCCGAAGCGGTTGTGGGGCCGGAAATACAGCATCTGCCCGAGATCGTGCGACAGGTTGAAGGTCGCGCCCTCGTGCACCGCGAACTCGTCGCGCCACTGGGTCGGGTCGACGACGCGCTCGTAGCGGATGCGCGATTCGATGTCGGTGAGCCCGAGCTTCTCCAGCCGCTTGAGCACCAGCGCCCGGTAGGACGGGCCGACCGCCGCCCAGTCGATCCCGGCGCGCAGGTTCGGCACCGGCACCAGCACGTAGAGGCTGGTCTGGCCGGGAGGGGCCATGCCGCCGTCGGTGTAGCCGGCATGCTGGACGTAGATCGAGGGCTGCATCGGCAGCACCCCGTCGGAGACCTCGCGGATGTTGCGGGCGTAATCCTCGGACAGCAGGATGGTGTGGTGGCCGAGGCTCTCCGGCATCGGGCCGTCGATGCCGAGATAGAGCATGTAGGTCGAGCAGGAGAGGCGGGCCTTCGCCACCTTGGCGTCGCGCCAGCGCGGCCGGCGAACTTCCGGCACCAGTTCGGGCACGACCTTGGCGAAGTCGCCGTTGATGACGACCGCATCGGCGGCGATGCGCTCCCCCCCGGCCTCGACGCCAACGGCGCGCTTGCCCTCGAACAGCACCCGGTCGACGGAGGTGCCGAGCTTGATCTCGACGCCGAGGCGGCGGGCAAGCCCCGCCATCGCTTCCGAGACCGCGCCGCAGCCGCCCACCGGGTGATAGACCCCGTGCTCGTATTCGAGGAAGCTCAGGATGGTGAACAGGCTCGGGCACCGGAACGGCGACATCCCGAGATATTTGGTCTGGAACGAGAAGGCGAGGCGGACCCGCGGGTCCTTGAAGTAGCGCGTCAGGTCGCGGTCGACGGTGGCGTGCGGGCGCAGGAGCGGCAGGGCCGCCAGCATCGCCGGCGAGGCGAAGCTGCGGATCGAGTCGCAGGCCTGCTGCAGGACCGGGATGAAGGCCGCGAGCTTGCGGCGGTTGTCGTTCAGGAAGCGGCGCACGTTCTTCGCGTCGTCGGGCGCGATGCGGGCGATCTCGGCCTCGAGCCGCTCGACGTCCGGCGTCGCCTTGATCTCGCCGCCGCCCTCGAAGACGAGGTGGTACTGGGGATCGAGCCGCTCGAGGGTGAGGTGGTCCTCCAGCCGCTCGCCGCAGGATTCGAAGATGTCGGCCAGGATGCGGGGATAGAGGAAGAAGGTCGGCCCGATGTCGAACTTGTAGCCGCCCGGCGCCGTGACCGTGCGGGTGCGCCCGCCGACGCTCTCCTCCTTCTCGATCACCGTCACCTGCACGCCGTCGCGAGCGAGCATCAGCGCCACCGCGAGGCCCCCCGGCCCCGCCCCGACCACCACCGCCCGCCGCCCCGACAGGGTGCGGTACCCATCCCGCGGCTGCAACAACGCTCCACCTCCTGCCAGACCGAAACGGTCGCCCGTGCTTATGGCCTAGTTGTGGCGCGCGGCGGTAAGCCGGCAATGGCTGCGCATTGTCGCGGTGGGGACGGGAGTGAATTTTTTCTCCGGTGTCGTGCGCGAGTGCGGCCGGAGGCGCAGCGGTCGGGGTCGGCGCCGACGATGGGTCGGGGCCCGTTCGAAGCGGCCCCGTATCGCGTCTCAGCCGTCCTCGTCGTCGGGCAGGACCAGGATTGCCTCCGGCACCAGCATCACCCCGACAGCGTCGCCCGGTCCGTAGAGGCCGGGCCCAGGCAGGCGGGCGCGCAGCGGGATCGGGAGGCCCGGCACCCCGAGATGCAGCACGCTCGCCGCCCCCAGGAAGGTGCGGCGCACGACCTGCGCGGGTATGCCTTCGCCGGGCCTCGCGACCCGCAGGGCCTCGGGCCGCAGGCAGACCCGGACCATGGCCCCTTCCGGCAGGTGCGAGGCCGGCACGACGCCCAAGGGTGTCCCGGCCCGGCCGGCCTCGACCCGAGCCGGGATCTCGGCCGCATCGGCGAGGAAGCGGGCGGCGAACAGGCTCTCGGGGCGGCGATACAGCGCCTCCCCGGTGGCGACCTGGACGATGCGGCCGCGGCGCATGAGCGCGATGCGGGTCGCCACCGCGAGCGCCTCCTCGGGGTCGTGCGTGACCATGAGCGCCGTGGTGCCGGTGCGGCGCAGGAGCGCCACGGTGTCCTCCCGCACCCGGTCGCGCATGCGCCGGTCGAGGTTGGAGAACGGCTCGTCGAGGAGCAGCAGCCGCGGCCCCGGCGCGAGCGCCCGCACGAGGGCCACGCGCTGCTGCTCGCCCCCCGACAGGGTCTGGGGATAGGAGCCGGCATGGCCCGCGAGGCCGACCTGCTCCAGCAGCTCGTCGGCGGCCTCGCGGGCGGCGGGGGGCTGGCCCTTCAGGCCGAAGCGGATGTTCTCGCGCACCGTCAGATGGGGGAACAGAGCGTAGTCCTGGAACATCAGGCCGACGCCGCGCTCCTCCGGCGGCACGCGCGCGCCGTCGCCGGCGACGAGGCGCCCGTCGAGCCGCACCGTGCCGGAATCCGGCACCTCGAGCCCGGCCACCACCCGCAGCAGGGTGCTCTTGCCGCAGCCCGAATCGCCGAGCAGCGCCATCACCTCGCCCGGTCGCACGGTGAGCGAGACCCCCGCGAGGGCCTGCACCCGGCCGAAGCGGCAGGCCAGGTCCTCCACCGCCAGGGCGGGCGCCAAGGCAGGCGCCGGGCGGGAGGGGGCCGGTTCGGTCATGCGGCGTTTCCTTCGGGGTCTTCCACGCGGGCGTCGCGCTCATACACGCGCCGGCAGGAAGGGGCGAGGGCGCCGAGCCGGGCACGTCGGCCTGCACCGATCCGGCACGGGACGCAGCCTGTCAGGGTCAATCGGGCGTTAAGCCGATTCATCGAATCCTGCACATCGCCGCGGCCCCTTTGGAGGCGGCGGATGTGTCGCGAAGGGTATCGGGCGTATGCGTAACCTGTCGGGTGAGAGGAGCCATGCCGAGGGCGGCACCGTGGTGGCGTTCCGGCGCAAGGAGCGGGCGGCGCCAGCGAGCCACGACTTGAGCCACGGCCTCGACCACGATTTCGCCCCCAGCCCCCGGATCGCCGCCGCGCGGCGCGACCAGCGCAGCCTGATGGACACGGTCTACGAGGCCGGCACCCTGCCGGTGGCGGCGGGCGACCGCGACACCAAGCTGCTGGCCTCGCGCCTGCTCGTCTACGGCTTCCTCACCATCGACGAGGTCGGCGAGGACGGCGCCACCCGCCGCCTTCGTCCCTCCGAGGCGATCCGCGCCGGCCGCGAGCGCCCCTGGCGCCTGTCGCGGGCCTCCCGCGGGGTGAGCCTGTCGGTGCCGATTCCCGCCCGGGACGGGTTCCTGTTCGAGATGGCGTGAGGGCGCGCGGCCGCCCGCGCCGACGCCGGCACGCCGCTCCTCCGAGCAAAAATTGACTTTCCGGACCGGATCACCGACACGGGCGCCCGCCGCGACCGGCGCCGTTCGCGTCGGTTTCTCCCGGGTCGGAGCTGTGCATTGACGAGCCTTGCCGCCGGGCGCCGCCCCGGCCGCGCCGCCTCCGTGGGTCGTCTCGCGGAGCGCCTCCTCGATCTCGGGGCGCGCAGCCACGGGCGGGCTTGCGCGCTGCTCGTCGTCCTGTCGCTGGTCTGCTTCCTGCCGGGATTCGCCTCGCTCCAGCCGATGGACCGGGACGAGCCGCGCTTCGCCCAGGCCTCGAAGCAGATGCTGGAATCGGGCGAGTTCGTCGATATCCGCTTCCAGGGCGAGGCCCGGCACAAGAAGCCGGTCGGCATCTACTGGGCCCAGAGCGCAGTCGTCGCCGCCGGCGAGGCCTTGGGCGTGCCGGGCGCCCGTACCGCCATCTGGCTCTACCGCATTCCCTCGCTGATCGGTGCGCTCGCCACGGTGCTGCTCAGCTACTGGGCCGCGCTCGCCTTCCTGCCGCGGCGCCAGGCCGTCCTCGCCGCCGCCCTGGTGGGCGCCAGCGTGATGCTGTCGGCCGAGGCGCGGCTCGCCAAGACCGATGCGCTGCTGACGGCCTGTGCGGTCGCCGCCATGGGGGGGCTGGCCCGGGCCTGGCTGACCCGCGCCACAGCCTTGCGGCTGCCGCAAGCCCCGCTCCCCATGCCGACGGTGCTGACCTTCTGGCTCGCGGTGGCGCTCGGCATCCTCGTCAAGGGACCGATGGTGCCGATGTTCGCCGGCCTCGCGGCGCTCTGCCTCTCGGTCTCCGTGCGCTCCGGCGCCTGGCTCAAGCGGCTGCGGCCGGGCCTCGGCCTGATCCTCGTGCTGGTCCTGGTGGCGCCGTGGTTCGTCGCCATCACGCTGAAGAGCGGCGCCGCCTTCTACGGCGAGGCGGTCGGCCACGACATGCTGGGCAAGGTCGGCACCGCCCAGACCCAGCATTGGGCCCCGCCCGGCACCTACCTGCTGGTCATCTTCGCCACCTTCTGGCCCGCCGCCGCCTTCGCGGCGATGGCGCTGCCCTTCGCCTGGGCCAACCGTCGGGAGGATGGGGTCGCCTTCCTGATCGCCTGGGTGCTGCCGTCCTGGCTGGTCTTCGAGGCGGTGCCGACCAAGCTGCCGCATTACGTGCTGCCGCTCTGCTCGGCGCTGGCGATCCTCGCCGTCACGGCGGTCGCCCGGGGCGCGGTCCACCGCGACCGGCCGGGCGCGCGCTGGGTGGCGCTCCTGGTGCCGTTCATCCCGGCCGGCCTCACGGTGGGCCTGTGCCTCGCCGCCTGGCGCCTCGACGTGGTGATCCCGTGGGCGGGGCTGCCGCTGCTCCTCGCCGCGAGCGCGGTGGCGTTCCTCGCCTGGCGCGCCTTCGTGGACGGGTTCCCGGAGCGCGCCTTCGCGGTCTCGGTGCTAGCCGGCGCGCTGCTGGGGCCCGCGGTGTTCGGGCTCACCCAGCCGGCGCTCGCCGCCCTCAAGGTCTCGCCGCGGCTCGCCGCGATCCGCGACGCGCTGCCGTGCCAAAACCCGAAGGTCGGCACCCTCGGCTACCGCGAGCCGAGCCTGGTCTTCCTCATCGGCACCGACCTCGCGATGCTCGATTCCGGCGAGGAGGCCGCCGCCTTCCTGCGTCAGGGCGGCTGCCGCCTCGTCTATGTCGAGGATCGCTTCGCCAAGGCCTTCGCGGATGCGGAAGGCGCGACCCCGCCCCGGCCGGTCGGCCGCGTGACGGGCTTCAACATCAATGGCGGCAAGCCGGTCGGCCTGTCGGCCTATGCGGTGACGCCGTGATCCAGACCCTGCCAGAAAGCACCCACGCCATGTCCGATCGGGAGGCGATCCGCCTCAGCGTCGTGGTGCCGGTGAAGAACGAGGCCGGCAACATCGCCCCCCTCGTCGCCGAGATCGCGGCGGCCTGCACCCCGTTGCGCCCGTTCGAGATCATCTACGTCGATGACGGCTCGACCGACGCTACCCCGGCGGCGCTGTCGGAATCGCAGTCCCGCCATCCGGAATTGCGGGTGCTGCGCCACCGCGAGAGCTGCGGCCAGAGCGCGGCGGTGCGCACCGGGGTGCTGGCGGCGCGCGGCGACCTGGTGGCGACCCTCGACGGCGACGGCCAGAACGACCCGGCCTTCATTCCGGCGCTCGTCGCGGCGCTGACCGCGGCGGGCCCCGGGGCGGGTCTGGCGCAAGGCCAGCGGGTCGGCCGCAAGGACGGGCGGCGGAAGATGATCCAGTCGCGCATCGCCAACGGGGTGCGCGGCCGCATCCTCAAGGACGCGACCCGGGACACCGGCTGCGGCCTCAAGGTCTTCCGCCGGGCGGTCTACCTGCGCCTGCCGTATTTCGACGCGCTGCACCGCTTCATGCCGGCCCTCGTCGCCCGCGAGGGGTTTTCCGTCGTCCATGGCGACGTGGTCGACCGGCCGCGCTTCACCGGGCGCTCGAATTACGGCCTGTTCGACCGGCTCTGGGTCGGCATCCTCGATCTCGCCGGGGTGTGGTGGCTGATCCGCCGCCGGCGCCGGGTGCCGCAGGTCGAGCAGGGCGGGCAAGTCGTGCAGGGCAAGCAAGTCGTGCAGGGCAAGGCGGAGTAGCCCGATGGTCGCCGACATCATGCACGGGCTCAGCGCCTATTTCTGGTCGCTGTTCACCGGCCCGGTCGATCTCGTGCTGCTGATCGGCCTGGTGGGGCAGGGGCTGTTCACCGCCCGCTTCCTGGTCCAGTGGATCGCCAGCGAGCGGGCCGGGCGCAGCGTGATCCCGCTCTCGTTCTGGTTCCTGTCGCTCGGCGGCTCGGCGGTGCTGCTCGGCTACGCGCTCTACCGGCGCGACCCGGTCTTCATCCTCGGCCAGAGCCTCGGCACGGTGATCTACCTGCGCAACCTCGCCCTGGTGTTCCGCGAGCGGCGCGGCACGGGCGTGTGAGGGGCGCCCCGGGCAGGCCCGGGGCGCGGGCGCGTCAGCCCTTCTTCTTGTAGTCGAAGGCCGGAGCCTTGTTCAGGTCGTCCTTGGTGGCGTTCACGCTCGCCTTCCAGGTGTCGCCGTCCCGGGTCAGGGTCACGCTGTCGGGGCTGACCGCGACGTAGCGCTCGCCGATGCCGAGGAAGCCGCCGACGCCGAGGATCACAGCCTGTACGGTCTTACCGTCGACGATCACGAGATCGGCGATGTCGCCGATCGACTCGTTCTGGGCGTTGGTGACCTTGGTGCCGAGGATGCGCGAGGTCACCGCGGCCGTCGGCTGGAGGGTGACGAACTGCACCGTGGCGGTCTTGACCTGCTGGGTCGTCATGCCGCCGGTGGTCGCCTCCGGCTGCGTCGCGGTCTGGGCCTGGGCCTGGCCGACGGCGAGCAGGAGGGCGGCCGTCGCGAGGGCGGTCTTCAGCGTCATGGGAACGAACTCTCTTCAGCGGGGCCCGCGCCCGTGGGGTGGCGCGGGTCCTGCGCAGAACGACCGTGCGCCGGCAGGGTTCCCCATCGTCATGTTTTACGGTGATCGCGGCGGGCGGCCCGGTGCAACACGGCCACGCCGCCCCCATCTAGAGGCCTTCGGCCGCGTGAGGCGGCGAGACAGGGGAACAGCATGGACGGTCACGTGTACGGAGCGCTCGGGCAGCCGGGCGTCGGCCTCCTGATGGCCATCGTCATCGGGGCGCTGGCCGGCTGGCTGGCCGAGCGCTTCATGAATTCCAGCATGGGCCTTCTGGGCAACATCGTGCTCGGCATCATCGGCGGCGTGGTCGGCAACTTCCTGGCGGCGCAGTTCCACATCCCGATCTTCGGGTTCTGGCGCAACCTGTTCTCCGCCACCATCGGGGCGGTCATCATCATCGCGGTGGTGCGGGCGGTCCGGGGCGAGCGGCGTTACTGACCGGGATCGACCGAAGCGCCTTGGCGCGACGGCCCAGCCCGACCGGGCGCCGGCACGCCTCGTGCCGGACGCCTTCGCGGACCTTGCGAAGGCCACCATCGATGCCGCGCCGCGCGGCGGCGCGTCACGCCCCATTTGCTCCGGCGGCCCGGACATCCTAAGTCAGGTTCGCGCCGCGAGGGGTTCGCGGGCGCAGTCGTCCCCAAACCCCTTGCCGCCCCGGATCCCATGGCCGTCGTCCTCGACCTCCTGCGCAACGACCAGCGCCCCCGCCACCCGGAGAAGGCGCACCGGCCCGACCAGCCGATCCTGCGCAAGCCGGACTGGATCCGCGTCAAGGCGCCGGGCTCGCCGAAATGGGCCGAGACCCAGGCCATCGTGCGCGAGAACAAGCTCGTGACGGTGTGCGAGGAGGCGGGCTGCCCGAACATCGGCGAGTGCTGGGAGAAGAAGCACGCCACCTTCATGATCATGGGGGATACCTGCACCCGGGCCTGCGCGTTCTGCAACGTGCGCACGGGCATGCCGGACGCCCTCGATGCGGCCGAGCCCGAGCGGGTGGCGGAGGCCGTGGCCAAGCTCGGCCTGCACCACGTCGTCATCACCTCGGTCGACCGCGACGACCTGCGTGACGGCGGTGCCGCCCATTTCGCGGCCGTCATCGCGGCGATCCGGCGCCTGAGCCCCGCGACCACCGTCGAGATCCTGACCCCCGACTTCCTGCGCAAGGACGGCGCCCTGGAGATCGTGGTGGCGGCGCGCCCCGACGTGTTCAACCACAACCTCGAGACCGTGCCGTCGAAGTACCTGACAGTGCGTCCCGGCGCCCGCTACTTCCACTCGATCCGCCTGTTGCAGCGGGTGAAGGAGCTCGACGCCACCATCTTCACCAAGTCGGGGATCATGGTGGGACTGGGCGAGGAGCGCAACGAGGTGCTCCAGCTGATGGACGACCTGCGCTCGGCCGAGGTCGACTTCCTGACCATCGGGCAATACCTGCAGCCGACGAAGAAGCACCACCCGGTCCTGTCCTTCGTGACGCCGGATGCGTTCAAGGCCTACGAGACCACGGCCTACGCCAAGGGTTTTTTGCTCGTCTCGGCGACGCCGCTCACCCGCTCCTCCCACCACGCCGGCGAGGATTTCGCCCGGCTCAAGCAGGCCCGGCTCGGCCGGCTGGGAACCGTCTGACCCGATGCCGAGCTTCCGCACCACCCGCACCGTCCGCCACAGCCCGACGGAGATGTTCGACCTCGTCGCCGACGTAGAGCGCTACCCCGAATTCCTGCCGCTCTGCGAGTCCCTGAGGGTGCTGCGCCGGCAGGAGGGCGAGGACGGCACCGAAACCCTCGTGGCCGACATGGGCGTCGGCTACAAGGCGATCTCCGAGCACTTCACCACCCGGGTCCGCCTCGACCGCCCGAACCTGAAGATCCTGGCTGAGTACATCGACGGCCCGTTCCGGCACTTGGAGAACCGCTGGACCTTCCGCGAGGCGCCGAACGGCGGCTGCACGGTCGAGTTCTTCATCACCTACGAGTTCAAGAGCCTGGCGCTGGGGCTCCTGATGGGCAAGATGTTCGACCGGGCGTTCCGGAAATTCACGGATGCGTTCGAGAGCCGGGCGGATCGGTTGTATGCAAGGGCGTGAGGGATGACGTGGGGTGGGGCCGGGTATCGGCCCCGAACCAGAATATCATTAGACTGGAATGTGAGATTTCGTCTCGAGATGGAACCCGGTGAGGTATGGCACTCACCTGATGGTGTTCGACCCGACAGGAAATGCACAGCAGAGCGGCACGATAGATGGTCCTGCGGTAGCCTAGACAACGATCCCCGGGCCCATAAACGACGAAGGCGGCCCGAAGGCCGCCTGTCGTCAATCTCTGTCTCACCAGAGTTTATAATGGTCGGAGCGAGAGGATTCGAACCTCCGACCCCTAGTCCCCCAGCCGCTCAGAAGGCCGTTTCATGGGGATTCAGGTAGTCTCACAAGCTCTTGCATCCCACTGGCATTAAACGTCATTCTGCGTCGGGAGCTTTCGTCGGGGTTCAGGCCATCTCGCAATTCTGAACCCCACGAGAACCCCAGGTCCGCGCGGAGACTAGTGCGCCAGAATGCCGATCGTCGCCCTGACACACAGCTACGTCGCCGGACTGCAAGCGAAGCCCCCGGAGGCGCGAACCGAGGTCTGGGACGAGCGCACGCCCGGATTGTGCCTCAGGATCGGCCCGACCGCCAACGGCACCTGGTCGTTCCGGTACCGGCCCAAGGCGGGGCAGGGGTACCAGCGGATCACGCTCGGCCGGCTTGCCGATCTCACCCTTGCTGAGGCCAGGGAGCGGGCCGCCCGGCACCGCGTCGCGGTCGCCGACGGCGGCGACCCCCAGCGGGAAATGAAGGCCCGGAAGTCTGCGGCCGCCACCATCCTGACCTTTGACGAGCTCGCTCAGCGCTACCTCGACGAGTACGCCAAGCCCCGCAAGGTGAGCTGGCAGAACGACGAGGGGTACCTCAAGCGGCCGCGGGCCGCCTGGGGCAAGCGCGCCGCGTCGAGCATCACCCGGCGCGACGCCATCAACCTCCTCGACGGGATCAAGAAGACCGCGCCGACGAGCGCGAACCGCACGCAGACGGTGCTGGTCACGCTGTTCAACTTCGCAGTCGAGGATCAGCACCTCGAGGTGAACCCGATCGCCGGTCTCAAGAAGCGGGCACGCGAGACCGCGAAGGACCGGGTGCTCACCGATTCCGAGGTGCGCGTCTTGTGGCGCGCACTCGAAGGGGAGGGTGTCACCCAGGACGTCGGCGATGCCCTGCGGTTCCTGCTCCTGGTCGGGCAGCGCCCGGGGGAGGTGGCCGGCCTTGTGCGGACCGAGCTGCACGACCTGGACCGGCCCGAAGAGGCGCGGTGGGAGATCCCGGCCGCGCGCATGAAAGCCCGCCGCCCGCAGATCGTTCCTCTCGCTCCCGCCGCAGTCGAAATCTTGCAGGCTGCCATCGTGCGCCGGGAGGCCGATGGGGACGGCCAGCGTGTGTTCGCGAGCCGCTTCGTCGCTCGCGACACCCTCGCCCGCCACAGCCTCAGCCAGGCCGTCCGGCGGGTCATCGCCGCGCTCGAGATCGAAGGGCCAGACCGAGAGGCTGCTGCCTCGCTCCAGGATCAGCCGCCGACGCCGCACGACTTCCGGCGCACCGTGGCGACCGGCCTCGCACGGCTTGGGATCCCACGCGAGGATCGCAAGGCCGTGCTCGCCCACGTCGAGGATGACGTGCACGCCCGGCACTACGACAAATACGAACGCCTGAAGGAAAAGCGAGCGGCGCTCGAAGCTTGGGCTGTTCACGTCCTTGCGGTCATGGGAGGGCGTATTGAGCACTGAGATGTCCGAACGAGATGCAAGGCTGTTGTGCGAAACAGCCCTAACAAGACGCCTCACCAATCCACAAGGAAAATACTGGAACCGCATTGTGGACATTCTCGAAAATGTGCATGACATCAGGCAATTAAAGATTGATCTGGAGCATTTAAGTCGTTCTTATTTCAGGGATATAAATAATGGATTATACAACATAACAAGGAAGAGGAAACTAAGTAATATTTCTAAAATAGCAGAACAACTTATGGATTCTATTGAATCTGAGAAAGAATGGCTGCAAGCAAATCTTGATTTTTTAGACGTCGAACACTTTGGTGCGGAGGATCTGCTCAAGGATGACGAAATAAGTCCACTGCTTTCATTTAGAGTATTGCTACTGCGCGCGATGAATGATGCCTCTCAAAAGAGTGGAATAGAGACGCTACATGCGCGGCGGCGCGCATGGATTTACGCAACGCAGATATATGAAGAAAGTCGAGAGCGTAGAGCTGCTGTATCTAAAGACAAAGATGGGCAAATTTTTGGTCCCTTTGTTGATTTTATAATGTCAGTATCAAAGCCAATCATGTACATGGAAAAATTAAGTCCGAACATGATTGATCAATTCATAGACTGGTACCGTGATCCTGCCAGCCTCTCCGACCGAGAGGAGGTGGCGGAACGTCGGACATACTGGCTTGCGTGGCAGGCGCCCAGACAGGGGTAATTCGTCCGCGAAAAGAAAATCGGTTACCCCCGTCACAGCACGAAGCCGCGTGTCTAATCAGGAAGCCGCCCAGAATTTCAGGAGGCGGCTTTGAGCGTCAAGTACATCACCCAGCGCGAGGTTGAGGCGAAGACAGGCCTCTCCGGCGCAACCCTCCATCGACTGCGCCGGAAGAGCAGATTTCCCGATCCCATCCGCATCGGCGAGCGCCGGATCGCGTGGCCCGAGGCCGAGATCGACGAGTGGCTCGCGAACCGCGAGCGCTCCCGCCTGTGCTCCTCCGCTACCGCTGCGTGAGGGGGCGGCCATGAGTGACGTCCGCAAACAGGTGATGGCACGGATCATCAGCGTCATGGCTGAGGCTGAAGCGCGGGGCGATAACAAGTTCGCAGCAGCTCGCCAAGCCTTTCCGGGGACGCCTGAGAGCGTTCTGATTGAAGCCAGCGTCGAGGTAGAAGACGCTCGCACCGAGGCATGGTGGCAGACCATTGAGCGCACCATCGACGGCGAGGTGATCCGTAAGGCCATCGCCGGGCCGGCTTCCGAACCGGTCCCGGCTGGCCCCCGGGACGCCGAACTCGACGCTAGCCTCGACGCCCTCTTCTCGGCGGGGGAGATCTGATGAGCAATCTGGATAATCTCTCCTACGATGTGCTCCGTGAAGGATTAGGACTCACCCACAGATGCTTTGCACTCCTCCAGGCGGTAGCACCTGGAGGAGGGTTAGAGGATCTCGTGCAGAGCCTCCGGTCTGGATCTAAGCCGGAATGGTCGCGCATTTGCACAGAGCACGCGATCAAGCGCGCGGAAGAAATTCTTGCATGGCATAAGGACGGAGATCTCTATTATCGCACCGGATCATATTTTTGGGCGTGGTATCACCCAGAGTTCTACGATGCCCTCAGAGCTATTGGATGCCGACGGTTTCGCGGAGTTCTAGATGAAGCGGAACCGGCCTTCGTTGCCACCATCGAACAAGGTCGGATGCGGCGGCTCGGACCTCCCGAAGCGCGCCACCTGATTGATATCAACAAGCTGGAGAGCAGCCCAACGCTCGGCGACCTCGTTGACGAGGAGGCCGCGCGATGAAGGCGCCTCCCGATGTCGGCGACCTCCCCCTGTTCGCCGGCCTTCTCTGCCCGGAGCCGGCGCGGCCGAAGTGCCCGCCGGAGGCGGTGTCCCGGCCGGATCCCGCCCCAGCGCAGGCTCCCCGCCTCGCCGGGGCCGCACCAGCGGCCCCGCGGCCGCGGCCCAAGGCAGAGATGATCCCGTTCCCCCTCTGCCGCCGCGTGGATCTCACCGAGGACCTGGCGAACGAGTTCATGGCGTTGCGATCGCATCACGGCAGGCGCAGCCGGACCATGCTCGTGGAGCGGCGGTTCAAGCCCATCCGCGCCAAGCTGAGGCGTCTCGGCGTCCCGGCCGACGTCATTCGACAGGAGATTTCGTGTCTCGAACGGGAGGTAGCGCGGCTGGTCTGGCTGCGTGACGGAGGCGACCAGTCCGGTTCCGACGGGGGGACCGCCGCATGACGCGAACAACGGCACAGCGCACCCAGAAGCGGGCGCCCCAGGTTGGTGAGCCGGCAGACCTGGCGCATCTCAGCACCCGCGACGGGGTCCGCCTGGCGGGCGAGGCCCGCGTCGTGGGTAATCCGAGCGCCCTGACGAAAGCCGACGAGCCGACAGCAGGTACTTCCCGCCGGGGTCGCTCCAGCATCAAGTTCCATCGCCTCGACCGCCGACCGGCACGGCCGCCTCGCGCCGAGATCATCGCCGGCCTCGTCGCTGCTGGCGAGATCGCCGCCCTCGTCGGAGCCCCTGGTTGCGGCAAGTCCACGCTGGCCGCCCTGACGACGGTCTGCGTCGCCGAAGGGCTCCCCTTCCTCGGCCGCGCCGTGCGGCCGGGCGCGGTGTGCTACGTGGCTGCGGAGCGTGCAGCCGAGATCGAACGGCGGCTCGATGCCGCCGCCTCACCTGGTGCTCCACTCTATGTCACGCCCGCCCGCCCGCAGTTCGCAGACCCTAGGAGCGTCGACGAGCTCCTCGCAGGAATCGCCGAGGTGGTCGCCGGTGAGCGTCAACCCCTCGTCCTCGTCGTGGTCGACACGGCAGCCCGGTGCTTCCGTGGCATCGACGAGAACTCGAGCCGGGACATCGGGCTCGCTGCCGAGGGCCTGACCCGGATCGTTGAGGCGCATCCCTCGGCCGCGGTGCTCCTGCTGCACCACCTCGACAAGTCCGGGGGCGGCATGCGGGGGTCCGGCGCTCTCCTCGGCGCCGTAGACGTGGAGATGACGATCCGGGGCAGTGGACCGGTCCGTCGGCTCACCGTGACCAAGGCGAACGCCGTGGCCGAGGGCCAGACCCTGACGTTCCGGCTGGAGCCCATCGAGATCGGCTCAGGCGAGACGGTGGTCACGGCCGTGCCAGCGGGCAATGAGGGCGGCGTGGGCGGCCCTAAGGCCGCCACGCGCCTCCCGCCGGACGCCCGGATGGCCCTCAACGTGCTCAGCACGATCAGCAGCCTCGGCAGCGTGATCTCGCTCGACGCTTGGCGCGATGCGACCTTCACCGCCTTCGGCGAGCGGCCGCAGAAGAACAAGCGGCAGGCCTGGTCCAAGGTCCATCGCCTCCTCCTCGACCGTGGAGACGTGAGCCTCGACGCCCAAGGTGTCAGCATCAGCAAGGCGTCAGCGGAGCATCAGCAAGACACCAGCGATGACGGGGGCAAAGCGTCAGCGGAAGGCGTCAGCGCACCCCCCTCTATAAGAGGGGGTGCTGACGTTGCTGACGCCCCTCGTCGCTCCACCCGGAAGGTTGGAGCGTCAGCGGCATGAACGGGATCATGTTCGTGGGACGTTCCGGGAGCGTCCGGCGGTCGGCGCGCCCACGGCGCGATCGATCCGCCCGGCGCGCCTCGTCCTGGCACGGCACCGCGGCCGCGTGGTCTCTGATCCTGGTGAGCCTCAGAGCCCTGGAGCACCGAAGCTCGTGCGCACCCATCGTCGAGGGTGACGGCGCGGCCGCTCGCGGCCCCTCGAAGGGGCACGCGACCACGCCTCTCCACAACATCAGCTTCTCGATGCCCCTCGCCGAGTCCGAGCATCACGGCCGCGGGCGACGATCACGTGGGATGTCACGCTCACGCGCTCATCTCGTCACGCTCACCACCTTCACTTGTCACGCGCAAGACCTCCGCCGTCACGCGAGGTCACAGCAGATCACGCCCTTGTCACGGCGACAGGCTCACGCATCAGCCCAGGTTCTGGGGCTCGGGAAGGTGGTCGGCTCGGGCTACATCCATGCGGACGATGGGGGCGCCGTCGCGGACTACCAGCACATGGGAGTAGCGGCGGGTCGGGCTGACCTTCCTGAACCGAATGGTACGCATCTCCACGCCCAGGATGGGGCTACCGTCACCGACACCCTTGAGGTTGAGCAGCAGAGTGCCGGGTTCAACGTCGCCGGAGACGATCTCACAGAGGAATGGCTCTGCGCCGTCCTCGGCAACCTCAACATCGCCATAGATCTTGAGACAGGGTACGCAGCCGGCTCGTCCAGAGATGATCTCTTGGGCGCACCAGTTCATGGTGCGAAGCGCTGGCTTGGACATGACGATCTCGGGCTGACCTCACTCTTGTTCATGGTCAGATGTGGGGATGAGCCACCGTCACCCACGTGCGCGGACGCACCCGAGGCGGGCGGCCTCCGGGCCGCCCCCGCCCACCGTCTGGGCAGAGATGCGCCCCTGCACCCCCTATGCCCCCTTGCTGCACCCCTGCCACACTGTTGCATTTCTGCACTTTAGGGACCGTGGACCGGGGGAAGGTCATGCGGCGCTACGTGGCGCGGACTTCGCGCGTTTTTGCATTTTCCATTTTGCGGTTTCGTTTCGCTCCCGCGGCCGCTCGAGCCCAGGAAAATCAATGACATGACCTCTTCAAACCCCTCTTCGAAGCACCAGCGAGACCTCTCGCCGCCTCGACCGGCAGAGGGGCCGCACTGCGCTGCGCCTGACGCTCGTCAGGAGGCAGCCGCCGACCTGTCCAGGCGCGACCAACTCGTCGCTGCCATCGGCCGCCTGATGCCGGCCCTGCACCGTCGCCGTGCTGAACTCGCCGCCGATGAGGCGGCGGTCACTGCCATGATCGACGAGCTCGTGGCGATCGAGAGCGCCGCGGCTCCGGCCGTGGGCGTTCGTCAGCACCTCACGCTCGACGAGGCGGCGGGCCTCGCCGGCTGCACCCGGGCGACGATCAGGAAGCACGCACTCAAGCACGGGTTCGGATGGAAATCCGGCGGGCGGTGGCGGTTCAGCCGGGAGGGAGTGACGGCTTTCCTGTCGAATTCGCAGGGTCATTGATCATTTTTGACTATATAAACAGGCTAATTGCCCATTTTTGACCGATGATAAGCGCGGCGATTGCTGCGAGATTCTGCGCATGAACGCGCAGACCCCCATGCCCATCGATCCGCTCGACATCGCCTGGCCGCCCGATCTCCGCGAACAGATGCTCGCGGAGGCTATTGCCGAGGCACGATCCGTCGCCGCGCAGACCATCGCGGCTCTGCCGCCGATGAGCGCGGCCGAAGAGGCGAAGATGGTCGAGGACACCATCACGTTCTGGACGCGCCAGCACGACGCCAAGGTGGAGCGGGTGGCCGAGATCGTCCGCTCGCCCGAGGCCGCCAAGAACCCGATTCTCTCGCTCCACCTGGCGCTGAAGACCGAGCACAGTCCGGCGTTCGCTATCGAAATGATGCGGCTATGGGGCGATCGCGTCCGCACGATGCCGACCGGCGCGGCGCGCTCGACCCGCCTCCGCGCCATCCGTGCCCGCGAAGCGAAGGAGGAAGTATGACCGTCCCCCACCGCACCGCATCGCGGTTCTTCGGCCGACCCTTGCTGCTGACGCCGTCGAGCGCCGAGACGATCTCCGCCTTCCTGCTTTCCCGCCTGTCCGGCCCGGCCGCTGCCGGCGGCCTAGCTGGCATCGAGCACGACGCTGGCGAGAGCCAGCAGGTCTTCCCGAGCCAGGTCAGCGGCGATGGGACGGCGGAGGTCCATACCCCGCGGGCGAGCCGATTCTACGGGGATTATCCCCTTTCCGAGGACGGGAATCGGCGCCCGCTGCCGTTCCGACGCACCACGGGCGGGACCGCCATTATCACGCTGGTCGGCGAGTGGGTGAACCGCGGCGGGTGGATCGGGGCGTCGTCCGGCCTGATCTCCTACGAGGGGTTCAAGGCGCAGCTCGCCGCCGCGGTGCGGGATCCGCGCACGAAGGCGATCCTCCTCGATCTGGAGAGCCCTGGCGGCGAGGCGGTCGGCGCCTTCGAGGCGGCCGACGCCGTCCGGCAGGCCGCCAGGACCAAGCCGGTGATCGCCGTGGTCAACGGCATGGCCGCGTCCGCCGCCTACGCGATCGCCTCGGCGGCCAACCGCATCGTCACCCTCCAGACAGGCGTGTCCGGCTCCATCGGCGTGGTGCTCATGCACCTCGATATCTCGGCCTACCTGAAGGCCGAGGGCATGAAGCCGACCCTGATCCATGCCGGCGCAAAGAAGGTCGACGGGAACCCGTTCGAGCCGCTTCCTAAGAGCGTGCGCGCCGACCTTCAGGCCGAGATCGACGAATTCTACTCCCTCTTCCTGCGGACCGTCGCCGCTGGCCGGCCCGGTCTCACCGAAGGCGCCATCCGGAGCACCGAGGCTGCGACCTTCATGGGCGAGCAGGCCGTCCGAATCGGCCTCGCCGATGCCGTCGGCACGTTCGAGGAAGTCCTGGCCGACCTCGACGCCGGCAAGCCTCTCCCGTCCCAGACCCGGCCCGCACCGGGTCGCCCGTCCGCCTCGACCGAGGCCACCACCCCAAGGAGCCCAAACATGTCCGACGATACCACCCAGCGCGCCCGCGCCGAGGAGCGCAACCGCCTCAACTCGATCCTCAACGGCCCGGAGGCGAAGGGCAGGCAGGAACTGGCGATGAAGCTCGCCACGACCACGGACCTGCCGGTCGGAACGGTCGAGGACATCCTCCGCTCCTCAGCGCGGTCGTCGGGCCTCGACGCCCGCATGGCCGGCCGGACCGAGCTCAATCTCGATGCCGACGCGCCTCCGGCTGGCGCCGGGCAGGCCAGTGCCGTGCAAGAGGGCGCGGACTCTTGGGATGCCGTCATCGACGATCTCAACGCCCGCGCCGGCCTGAAGCGGGGGGCGAACATCCGCCCGGTGCAGGGCGTGGTAGCCGGCACGAACGCCCTCGTGCCCGTGACCCGCTGATGGCCCGGCGCCCTTCTCAGATCGTGTCCGCGGTGGTCGGTCTGCTGACCGGCAACAGCCCGCGCCCGAGCGCGGTGGTCGCCGATGCTCTCGACGCCGCCCGCGAGACGCTGGCGACGGCCGAGGCCGATCTCGCGGCCGCGCAGGCCGAATACGACGTCGCCCTCGATCAGGGCCGCGCCGCAGCGCTCGCCGCGAAGCAGGCGGTGGGCGAGTGCGAACTCGACCGCGACATGGCTGCCAAGGCAGTCAGCAAGCTGGTCGCCGAAGCCGAACAGGCTCGGGAGGTCGAGCGTCGAGCCGAGACCGACCGACTGGTGGCAGAGGCCGACGCCGCAGGGGAGCGCTACCGTGCGGCCGCCGTCGAGGACTGGCCAGCAGTCATCGGCGTCATCCGCGGGATCCTCCGTCTGAGGGCAGAGGCTGAGATCGCGAACAACGCAGCGAGAGCGGCCATCGCCGCCGACCCCGAGCCGGGGCGGCACGCGCTGCGCCAAGGTGTCGACCACTTCCGGACCCGCCCGGGCCGCCCCCGTGAGGTGATCGGTGAGCCGCGGGATATCGAGCTCTGGACGAATGGCCGAGGCGAACCGCTCGGCGACGACGCTCAGGTGCGGATGAAGGTGAAGCCAGACGGCTCCGGCCTGCTGCGGTCCGAGCACACCTCGATGCACTTCCAGCACAAGCGGCTGTTCAAGCAGGTCAGGTACCTCCCGGCCGAGATGTCGGACGTGCCCGACGACTTGGTGAGGAGCGTCGCGATCCCAGGCCTGGTGGCAGGCGACCCTCCCGGGTGGACCCCGGTCGACAAGGACGCGGCGACCATCCTGCGGCTCCTCGACGAGCTGGAGGCCGCGACGCCGGTCGAGGGCAGGACTGACACGCGCCAGCCCCGCACCGACCTGGAGCCGATCGGCAGCCACTACGACGTCGTCCGCCGGAATAGCGGGGCCCGGCCCGCCGGCCGGCCTCACGACGACGAGGCGGCCTGACAGAGATCCGACCCGCGCGACAGCCCTCGTGCGGGCCGGTGGGATGGGACCTCCGAAAAGCCGGGCGGCGCACGCGCCGCCCGGCGCCCTTCCAGATAGGAGACACGGTGGTGATGGCCGGGTTCGTGGTCACGGTAGGCATCGGCGAGACACCCATCTTCGTTTCGGACGACAGCGGGCGCCTTCTCGCGCCTGGCACGTCCGCCGAGCGCGCGGCCGTCGCCGCGGCGCTCGCGGCCGCAGCGGCGCAACTCGCCGCCCTGCCGGCGCCCGCACCCTTCGCGGAACTCGCCGCCCGGCTGATTCCTGCGCTGGCCGAGCTCGGCACCGACGAGTCCGCAGCCGCGATGGACCTCGTCGCCGAGCGCGCCGACGCCGCCACGAAGGCAGTGCTCGCCGCGGACGCCCTGCTCACGCGGCACGCCCTCGCCGACGCAGACCGGCAGATCGCCCAAGCCGAGCGACTTCTCGGCGTCACGGAGCACTAAAGATGTCTAGGGGCGTCATTGAGAGCAAGTTCGTCCTTTCGGCCGAGGACAAAGCATCCGCGTCAATTGCTCAGGTTGTGAAGGCGATCAAGCAAATATCCGAGGCCGAGAAGGTCTCCAGCCAGGTCGACAAGCTCGCCCGCTCGCTGCTGGAAACCGAGAAGGCGCAGAAAGCGGTCACCGCGGCGATGGCCGCGCAGGGCGGCTACCGCCAGGCTCAAGCCAATCTCGCGGCGGCCGGGCTCCAGGCCTCGAAGCTCGCCGGCGAATTGGACAAGGCGCGCAAGGCGGCGGACACGAAGGCGATTCGGGAGCTCGGCGCCCAGCACCGGCGGGCCGAGGCCGAGGTGCGCAAGGCGACCGCCGCCGTCGTGGCCCAGAGCGCGACGCTGCGCAACGCCGAAGCCGCGGTGCGGCACTACGGCGGCGACCTGATGGGCCTCGGTGGTCAGCAGCGCCGGCTCCAGTCGACCATTGAGAGCACGACTCGCGCCCTTCGCCAGCAGGTCGATGCGGAGGAGCGCGCCGCCCGGGCGGCGGCGCACCATCGCCGGGAGATGCAGGAATACGACCGGCACATGCGCCGGCACGGGGCGGTAGGAGCCGCGGTCTCGGCCGCGTCCGGCGCCATCGGATTGCACGGCACCATTCGCGCGGTCGAGCACACGGCGAAGGCCGGTGCGGAGGTCCAGAGCGTCCGGGTCGACATGGCGAAGGCCGGCATCCCGGTCCGCGAGCGCGCCGCACTCGAAGACGACGCGCTGAAGCTCTCCGCCAAATACAAGAACGTGACGCAGGCCGCCGTCATGGAGTTGGCGAAAGAAATCCGGTCGGTGCTGACCCATCCGGAGGAGGTGCCCCACGTCCTCCCGGATCTGGTCAGGGCAAAGTCGCTGCTGGACGCCAAGGACGCAACCGGCAATGCCAGCCGTGATCTGGGACTGCTGGTCAAGGGCGCCGAATCGATCGGCGCCGCCAAGGACCCGCATCGATTCGTCGGACTGCTGGATGGCTACGTGAAGGCCATGCAGGTGATGGGTAAGACCGTCACGCCCGAAGGCATCTATGAGATGCAGAAATATTCGAAGGTCTCGGGTGCCAGGTGGTCGGATCGATTTACGATGACCACGGCCTTGTCGCTCGCCCAGGAGATGGGCGGCTCGACGGCCGGCAACTCGATCCAGATGGCACAGAAGCAGATCGTCGGGGGGATGCAAAACCTCCACTCAAAGGCGAAGGCTTTCGCGGAGATCGGCCTCATTGATCCGAAGAACCTCGACCGATTGAAGAACGGCGAGGTCAAGGGCGTCAAGGCCAACGTCAAGCATGCGGTCAAGGGCGATGACATCGCCGCGAGCGATCTCGACCAGTGGGTCTTCGGCTATCTCGTTCCGCACCTGGATAACTACAAGGACAAGAAGACGGGGAAATACGCCTACCGAGGACTGGGCGATAAGCTGGGGTGGATCCAGAAGAACTTCACCGGAACGGCCGGCGACGTCATCGCGAAGATCCTGACGCAGCGCGAGAGCTTCGAGGCCCACGCCCGCATGTACGGCGAGGCGAAGGGGCTGGAAGGCGTCGACCTGAACAAGGACGACCCGACGGCCGCCCTTGGGGGTCTCACGAAGTCCATGGAGACCTTCGCCGGCGTGCTCGCCTCGCCGGTGATGAAGGATGCCGCGAACATCCTCGACGGGGTCTCGACCAAGATCGGCGAGCTTTCGGTCTCGCTCGACAGGTGGAACAAGGCCCATCCGGACGCGGCCAAGGCGGAGTTGCCGGTCGCGGCGGCGACTGCCATCGCCGGCACCGGCTGGACAACCTACAAGCTCGCACAGTGGGCGCGCAGCTACTTCGGCGGGGGTGGCACCGAGGTTGCGACGAAGGGCGGTTCGTCCTGGCTGGGACGCCTCGTCGAGGGCGTCCCCGGCCTCGGGGTGGCCGCGAGGCTCGGCGGCGCCATCGCCACGCCGCTGGGCATCCTGCGCGATCTCGGCGAAGCCCACCGGCCTATGACGCCACTGGGCGCGCCCTACCGGAACGATCAGGCGATCGACGCCGGCACCTGGGAGCGGGCGCAACGCGGCGCGATGGAGTTCAAGCTCGACCCTGAGGGCAAGCGTGGGCGCGAGATGATGCGCCGGCCGGGCCTTCTGCCGCAGTCGTCCGGAGCCACGATCGGGACGACTGTCGACGACGCCATCCTGGAGCGCGCCCGCCGGAAGGCGGCGGAGCGCATGGCCGATCCCGAGGGCTATCGCGGGAACGAGATCATGCGCCGCAACGCCGCCGAGGCTTGGGGCAAGGAGACCGGCGAGGCGACCGGCGACGGCATCGTGAAGGGCATCCGGGACAAGGCGGACGCGATCCTGCAGCAGGGCCGCGAAATCCTCGAGCGGCTGGGCAAGGAGTTCTCGCCTGGCATCAGGGTTCCGATCCATTTCGTGCCGGGCGAGGGCTTCGGCAGCGGTGGTAGTGCGGGAGGCGGTGGCCTGATCCAGCGCGCTTCGTTCGGCGGCGGGTCCGGTCCCGCCGTGCCGGGCACCCCGGGCACCGCAGGGTTCCGCACCATCCGGGCCGGTGGCCGGTTCGGAGGCCTGGCTGTCGCGGGCGGTGGCGGCCCCTTGGGAGCCGGCACGATGAACTCGAGTGGCGCGAGCCCGGAGGTCGTCGCCTACATCCGGCAGCGTGCCGCAGCGCTCGGGATCGACCCCGACACGGCTGTGGCGGTGGCGAACACCGAGGGTCTGCGTGGCTACCAGCTCGACGGCCGGCGGGACGGCGGCGGCGACAACGGCCGGTCGTTCGGCCCCTACCAGTTATTCTACGGCGGCGGGCTCGGGAACGAGTTCACCCGGCGCACCGGCCTGCATGCCAGCGACAAGAGCACCTACAAGCAGCAGATCGATTTCGCGCTCGGCCACGCCGCCAAGAACGGCTGGAGTTCTTGGTACGGCGCCCGGAACAACGGCATCGGCAACTGGCAGGGCATCGGGCGCGGGCGGGCCGCTGGCGGTTTGCCCGGCATGCCCGCCCGCGGCCCCGGTTACATGGTTCCACTGCACAAGGGCGGAACCGGGCTCTCGCGCTACAGCGACGAGCAGTTGCGCGAGATCGCAGCGGCCGACGGCGAGCGTAAGCGCCAGGAGATGGAACGGCAGATGCGACGTGTTCCGGAGGGCGCCTCGCTCAGGGGCGGCGGCTTCGGCGGTGGTGCCGCGGATCGGATGGAAGCCGCCGCCGCCCGCATCGAATCCGCCTCGCTCCGGACACACCACACCGTCGAGGTGATGGCCTCGCCTGGGCTCCAGGCCCGCACCCGGGGGATGAGCGCCACCGGCCGCGGCCCAATCAAGGCCAACGTCGGGGTGTCGATGCCGGGCGCGCGGGTCGACAACGATTGGGTCTGAGCAGGGCCGGCCCCTTGCTTCCCCTCCCTCTTGCGGGGAGGGGCTGCCCCGCACGCACGCGGGCGCGATCTTGGTAGGAGATGCGCGCAAAAATGCGCGCATGGCTGCCCCACATGCGCGGGGGCGCGATCCTCCGGCGCAATCGATCTGCGCTCACCCCTGGCGGCACGCCGCCCTCACACAGGATCGACACATATGCCCGATCAGCCGGACCGCCTTGTCGGGCGGTTCTCCGCGATCCTCCCGGCCGGGCCCGGGCCGGCTCCCGAGCGGCCGGAGGAGGCCCCGCGCAAGAAGCGGGAGCCGCGGACGCGCTTCTCGTGCCTGCTACCCCTGCCGAAGGAAGGCGACGTGACCCCGGTGTTCGGCAAGGACACAGGCCGGAGGCGCAAGGCCGCCGCACCGGCTGACCTACCGCACCACTGAAGTGCACTGCAGGCGACTAGGCCGCCTGCAGTAATGCACCGATGGGTGCGATTTCGCGCTGAACGGATGCTGTGAACGAACCGACGCGTCGCGGATTGGCCGCTAGCAGGTCGGCAATTTGGCTGCGGATTAGCGGGCCGAAAAAGCGACTACGATAGCTGATTGCCAGAAGGGCGAAGGTGCACGCTTCATTGAAAGCCTTTGCCATAGTAGGCTTTGCCTTATTAAAAGCGAGAACCTCGTCACTCTCTGCATCTTCTACAGCGCGATGGATGAATTGGTCGCGGCGAAGTAGCACGCGCCAAACCTCCCGAGGGGCAGAACGCCTTTCCATGGCGCTGAGAAGGAACGCAAGCAGCCACCGCCGCTCATCTGGCAGCGCCTCGTCGGCGAGCAGAAATCGCGCTGACTTGAAGAACTTGCGGGCATAGAGATCGAGGTGCTCGACACGAGCCCGATCCCAGCGCGCGAGGCGTCCCAGCACGAAGAGCGATCCGAACGCCACCACGCACGCGAGGACGATTGTCGTCAAAACCGTCGTCATGGCCGCCGCTCCTTCCTCGCTCTGCCCACCTTCGGGGTTGTTATCGTAGAAGCCTTGCCTGAAGGCTTCGTTGCCTCGTCCGTGAGTGATTTCACCTCACGCTTGATCATGGCGGACGTCGCTCGAGTTTTCGCGCGATAGCCCAGAAGATCCTTCCATGCCCCCCGCAGTTCCCTGGCGATCGTCCCCCCGTGGATGGTGAGCATCACACCGAAGAAGACCGCCAGGATGAGAATGACCGCATTCCAAACCCCAAGGTCTCTGGCGAGGTTCCCCGCCTCGTGTACGACCTCCTTCAGGTCGATGCTCGCACCCGCCGGCCCCGCCATCCGTGACGCCCCATATCCTTGCCATGGAGCGACTCGGTGTCACCAGTCCTCCTTGCTGTCCCGAAGCCAGCGAAGAGTGGCCGGAATGCGAAAGCTCAGCGTTTGGGTTGTAGGATTCGAGTGGCGGCTTGACAATCGGCCGAATGACCGCTGCGGTCCAATCCACTTAAGAAGCGCATTGGACGACCGCCGATGCTGTGCGCAAGGTCACCAACCCTCGCTGTCATCCCCCATATGGGTTTGCGCCGTGTTGCATCCAAGTGACACTTTACCACGCTATTAGGGGGCTAGCGCGCCACTGACGCGCTGCTCGCCGTCTGGACCACGGCCCCGGAATGCAGGGCGCGCTCTAAGTGCGCCTGTGCTCCTCGCTCGGCGACGCCGGCCAGGGCAAGGGCGATCAGACCGATGCCGAGGGCGGTAAGGAACGCGGCGCGCAGGTTCTGCATGGGTAGGGCCCTGGATCCATCGAAGCGCAGCTATGGCCGGGCAGGGTGGCCGCCGTATGGTCCGCTTCGGGCGTCTTTGGGCCCGGCCGGTGTCAGTCGTATTCGAGACCGATCGTTCGCTCGAACGCCGCCCCGCTCTGCTGCTGCCCCTTCGGATCGGCAACCGAGATGTCGCGGAAGCCGCGCGACATCAGCTCCCGGACCTTGTCGAGCGCCTGCAAGTCCGTGCCGCAGGCGAACACGAGCGCGCGGCCGGTCGGGTCTGTTCCTGTCACCTTGTACAAGCTCGATCTCCTGATCGGCGCCGAGCTTACGGTAGCCCGTGGCTGCCCGAGAGCGAGCACGAAGCACGACGACCCCGCTGCCTTGCCGGGCGCGGGGTTGTTGTGTCATTAATTTCTGTGGAGCCTCGAAACTCCCGTGACGGTCCCTTGCCGGGGATAGCGTCACAGCCACAGACGGAAGCCCATCACCTTGCCGGGTGTTCGGCCCCGTAACGAACGTGCTCACCTCCCGGTGAGCGCGAACGGCCTCACTTTGCCGGGAGTGCCGCAGCACCGTCAAGAGCAATCTTGGCGGCGATACAACAACCCCTCGGGGTGAAGGCTGCGGCGCACGTTCTCTGTGGCGTGTTTCGAGACTCCCGGCGCCAGTGCCGTTCGCTGGCATGGATGCGAGCCCCTCGAAAGGTGAGCGTCCCCGGCCCTCGAAAGCCGGCTCACACAGAGAGCCAACCCCTATGGGTTCTGTCCACATCGCTGCCCAGGGCAGCGCCATGCGCCGCGTCATCCGCGCGGAACGCACCCCCGCACCCTCCGGCCTGACGCCGGAACAGGCGCTCGACAACCTCCGCGCCGGCCTCGACTTCTTCTTCGCCGAGACCAGACCGGCGGAGATCGCGGCCGAGATGGCCGCGGATCGCCACCGGGTCCAGGCGCTGCGCCGGTCGATCGCCGACCGCATCGAGGCGGACCTCGCGATCCTCGACGCGCTAGCGCCCGACGTCGACCTTGAGGACGGGCACGACGTCGAGGACGTCGCCCTCCCGATGCGAGGGGGGTGCGCGGCATGCCCCTCTACGAAGCCAAGGCGCGGGCCCGCGCCCCGGAGGACACCCGCGATGCCACCGAGGAGGCGATCGACCTCGTCGGCGCGCTCTCCGCGATTTTCGCCTACGGGGAGGAGGTTGGCCAACTCGACAGCCCGTCTTGCACCGGCGGCGCGGCGGTGGCGCGCGCACTCCACCACCACCTCTGCCTCATCCTGGCGGACCTGAACGCGGCCGCGATGCCGGTGGGCAGCGCCTCGAGTTCCGCTCCCCGGCAGGCCGAGCCGGTCACCGAGCGCGACCCGCCCGACATCGAGGAAGACGCCAAGCACGTCGCTGGCCTGCTCCGCGTCCTGCGCGACGCTCTGCGGACCGGCGAGCGCAACGGCGGCCTCGACATCGAGGCGACGGAAGGTGCGATCGAGCTCGTCAACGATGCCCTCGACACGGCCGGGCGCCTGCGGGGCGACGCGGCCGACCTGCGGGCTCACGCGACGGCGGGAGGTGCCCGATGAACCGGCGCACGCAGCACGAGGTCCCCAACGGGCCCGACCGCAGCCGCAAGAGGCTGCTCATGGACATGGAGGACACTCTCTCTCGCGTCGAGGATCTCGCCAGCGTGGTCTGGATGGCCTTCCACTCGGGTGCCGAGTCCGGCGAGCTGTCCATCAGGCGCTGCCACGGCGGGATGCAGGTGGCGACGCAGCTCGAGGAACGCATCACGGAGGTGACCCGGCTGTTCGAGGCCATCCGGGACACGTGGCCCGCCGAAGAACGGGGAGGCGCATGATGGCCGTGCCTGCCGGCGTCGAACCGTCCCACGCGAACGTCTCGCGCACCCTCAACTCCGCCTCGCTGCTCCTGACCGTGCTGCGCAACCTCCTCGATGGTCCGGACCGCGACCTACCCGAGGAACTGCGCATCGCAGCTGGTGAGGTGGTGCGCCAGACCGAAAGGCTGGTGCTGGACGCGCAGGAGGAGACCGACACGCTGGACAGCCGGGGCAGTACCGAGCGCTGCGGCGCGGTGAGCCCCGGGGCGGGGCGGGCATGAGCGCCCTCGCCATCCTCCACGCCTGGCCCCTGCGCCGCATCCGCCGGGCCATGCGGGAGTTCCGCGAGAACGTGGAGGCGTATGAAGCCGCCTACGGTCGACCGCCCTTCACGCCGGCTGATCGGGCCTAACGACGAGAGCCCCGGCCTGCCTTCGGGCGGCCGGAACTTTCGCCTCGCCCACGGTGGTTACGGAGACAAACTGCATTATGTGAAACCGAATAAAAAGTCTGGTCGCGAGCGTTTGCATGTCTACAACTCCGCGTGTCATTCTCGTGTTCGGGTTGTCTGGGGTAGGCAAGTCGTGGCTTTGCTCAAGATATGCAGCTCAAACAGGAACTTTGCGCGTTACAGCAAGCACTCTTTTGCGACGCGCAAAAGAGGCCGCGTCTGGCAGGCCGGTTGATTCCGAGGCTCTTCGAACTGGGGCCGTGCTCGACAATCAACAAATCCTAGTCACAGAATTTAGGCACCTGAGAGAGTCAGCTTCGCAAAATATAATCTTTGATGGACATAACGTAATCGATACCGGTGAGGGCCTCGTCTTCATACCTCATACGGTCATTAGAGATTTGAGTCCCAGCGCAATCATCTTTGTATCTGGAGATCCAGAGATGATCTGCGCCAGACGCGAGCAAGATACTTCGCGAGTAAGACCAGTTCGTACAATTGAAGTTATTTCTGACCATCAAAATGCTGCCATTAGGTCCGCAAAAGAGTCTGCTTCTGGACTACAAATTTCGTTTTTTGTTGTGGAAGCGGGAAAAGAATCCGACTTCTCGGATGCTATCAAAAGCGTATCTTAGAAATCTCAACCCTCGCGGACTCTGCAACGTCCATCCAACCGGTTCGAGATACATTCAAATCAAACAGAAAAAATCTGCCGGAGACCCTTGCTACAAGTGAGGATCGCCCCACACTTTAGGTGTCAGTAGAACTATCGTACTCTAGGGGTCAAGGAAATGGCCGGCAGCCTCCAACTTACAAAGTTCAAAGATGTTGCACTGGAAGATCCTTTCTTCGATAGTTTGAAAGCTCAATATAAAGAATTTCCAATTTGGTTCGCCAAAAAATCGGAAGATTCAGTATATATTGTTAAGGACGATCGTGACAAACTAAGAGGTTTTGTATATCTAAAAATCGAAGAGGGAGCTATCGACGATGTCGATCCGCCCCTTCCGCCCGCAAAACGAATCAAAGTTGGAACTTTAAAAATTAATGCACATGGGACCAAGCTTGGAGAGCGGGTAATTAAGAAAATATTCGACCACGCTTTCGCAGAGGACGCGCAAGAGATTTATGTAACAGTATTTGATACCCATGCCTCTCTCATAAAACTATTTAAAAAATATGGCTTCGAACAGAAGGGTTCAAAAATTACTGCAAATGGTGAAGAAATTGTTCTTGTAAGATCGCTTTCTGAAATGCAAGAAGATATAATAAAGGACTATCCATACATACATACTTATGGAGTAAATGTTTTTTTGTTAGCCATATATCCAAAATTTCATACAGATCTTTTTCCGGACTCAATGCTGAAGACTGAGAAAGGACATATAGTTGAGGACTTATCTCACACAAACACAATTCACAAGGTTTATGTCGCGAAACTCACTTTAACCCAAATGAAAAAGGGGGATGTTGTTGTAATCTATAGAGCCACCGATATAAAAGGTCGCGCCAGGTTCAGATCTGTTGCGACATCAATATGCGTTGTAGAAGAAACAAAATCGCGTCGAGATTTTGCAGATGAAGATGATTTTGTAAAATATACGGCCCCTCATAGCGTATTTCCTGAAGAAGAGCTAAGAGACTGGTATAAAGATAAAAAAAGACGCCTTTTTGTGATAAAAATGACTTACAATGCGGCGCTTCCTAAGCGCCCGATACGAGATATTCTCATGGGCGATGTTGGTATTCCAGAGCAACCTCGATGGGACATAAAAAGGCTTACTCATGACCATCTTGATAGAATCGTTGAATTGGCAGAGCTAAATGGGCGCCTCATAGTCGAGTGACTTATTGGATGGCGGCGGAGGCGCTTGGTTAACATGAATCACCAAATCGCCTCTGCTTATTAATAGCTCGATCCACAGCCCATCAACACTGCTGCTGTGAAGTCTGTGGAGCTTGAATATTAAGAGTTGCAGACAAATATGACTCATGCGATACTTTTGGTACGTAAAAAGAGTGGTTATTATGCTTTTGACACGCGAGCGTGCCATATCCGTCGTCCACTTCGACGCGATAGAACCGACAACAATCCGGGAACAGCTAAAAAACTGTTTTCCAGATTTAGAGGTCGTTCCTCGTGCAAAGTTCAAGTTGGACTGTCAGTTTACGGCAGCTGTCAAAGCCCATGAAAAGCGCACAACCATCCGCTACACACGCAACGGTGTCGAATATCCTGAGCATGACAAACTTCCACTGCTCGAAGTCGCCTCGTCTTGCCCTGAAAAGGTGAAACATATTGGAGATATGCGCATTGTAGGAATTTGTTACAAGCAATTTGGTCAGCTTGATGACAACGATGCTAAGCGCGATGGCTTTTCATCATCGAGAGAACTCAAGAATAAGCTTTGCGAATTTTATGGTAAAATAAACAATTCAGAATTTGTTACTGTTTTCTCAGTAGAAATGACTTGACGAGCGTGAGGTCATTTCTGCTAATTTTTATTCAGAGACATTGCTCAAATTAGCCAAGCGGGCCTCGTGGACCTGCTTGCGGGGCAGGCCAAGATCGGTGACGGTGGAAATGTTCCGGGCGGGAACATTTGCATCGTACTGATTAGCCCCACTCCCGCCGCGGCCTGCTACTTCGCCCCGCGCCTGCGCCGCGTCGTAGTCGTCGGCAAGCCGGCGCTTGGCGAGCGCCTCGGTCTCGACGGCATCTGACGGGGCCAGGTTCCTGGCATGAGCCGATCACGGGGTGATCTCGCGGTCATCAGATCGCGAGGTCCTCGGCCGTGAACGGGCGTTGCTCGGCGGCGAGAAGCAACAGGTGCAGGGCATCGATGCTGAGGTCGCCGTCCGGATCGCCCCAGCCGACGGCGGTGCCGTAGGCGATGATCTGAGGCTGGCTGAACAGCGCGGGATCCCGCAGCGGGGCGAGCACGGGGCTCGCCCGCGCGATCCAGCCAGCGAGCTCGATGACGTCCTCGCCACCGTCCTTCCAGGCGACGCGCAAGGCGGTGTCGCTCTCGGCCGACACCGCGGCGATGCGGGGCATGTCCGTGCTCATGGTGGTTCCTCAGGCGATGGGGAATCGGGGAGTGATGCGCCTCCCTGATCCCGCTGTCACGGTTAGCGTCAGCTTGGCGCCTGACGCTTCGAGCTCGGCGAGCCAGCCGCCAGGACGTTCGCGAGCAACGCCTTCAGCTCTTGTTCTGAGGGACTGCCGGACGTCCTTGCCGTCCTTCTGGAAGCGGCCCTAATACGCTTGCCCACGACGGTAGGTGTCGGCTGCTCGGGCGCGGTCTTCAAGGTCGATTCCCACCACTGTCGCACGGCGGTCAGGTCGAACACCCAGCTTGATCTTGGCCCGAACGGCTGTCGAGCGCCCGGCACCCGGCCGGCGGCCGCCATGCGGATCCAGTGCCGCTCGGTGAACCCGAACTCCTCCACGAGACGGGCTGCGCTGACGTTCATGCTCCCTGCCTCCGTCATAAGCGCCAGGCGCGCCCCGGGACCGCCCGCAGGCGGCCCGGGGGCGGGTCCCGCCCTCATGCGATGGGCATGGCCGGTTGGATGCGGCTCGCCTGGGTCGCCTCTCGCCCCGCGGCAGTGACGCTGGCACCCGACCAACCGAGCGCGGCCGCGTCCGCAGCCTCGGGCCAGAGCGGCGTGTCGTCGGTGATCTCGTCTCGGGACGGAACGCGGTGGGGCATGTCTCTCACCTCGTGCGGCTCAACGCGCCAGGGCCGGCGCAGCAAGACGGTGCGACAGATCGGCCCAAGCTGGCTCGCGGAGTTGAACCCCCGCTGAACTCCGGACCCCAGAAACGACGAAGGCGGCCCGGAGGCCGCCTGTCGTAAGTCTCTGCCGGTACAGAGGTTTTTTGGTCGGAGCGAGAGGATTCGAACCTCCGACCCCTAGTCCCCCAGACTAGTGCGCTAACCGGGCTGCGCTACGCTCCGACGCCCCCGAGAGGGCGAGCGGGGTATTAGCGCCGCGCTCGCGTCCGCGCAAGCCCCTTCGTGCCGGCGGCGTCAGCCGGCGAGGACGTCGGGGGCGCGGTGGTCGGCGGGGACGCCGTCGATCAGGAAGGCGACGCCGTCGGAATGGGTCGTGCGCAGGGGCAGGATCGCCTGGTAGGCCGGGGACTCGTACCAGGCGCGGGCCCGGGCGCGGTCCGGGAAGGCGATGACGACGAGGTCGCCGGAGAAGTCGCCCTCGAGCGGCTCGGGGCGGGCGCCGTGGATGAGGAAGCGGCCACCGAACGGCGCCAGGGTGGCGTCGATGCGCGCGAGATAGGTGGCGATCGCCGGGCCGAGGGTGACGCGGCGCAGATGGGCGACGGCGTAGGCGGGGCGCGTCATGGGGGCGTCTCTCCTGGTTCTGTTCGAGCCTGCTTGCGCGGCGGGGCGAGGCGGTGGAGCAGGGCGGCGGTCTCGGGATCGGCGGGGAAGAAGGCCTCGACGGCGAGCTCCGCCAGCGTGATGTCGACGGGCGTGCCGAACACCGTGATGGTCGACAGGAACGAGAGGCGGCCCGCCGGGACGGCGAGGACGAGGGGGACCGCCACCCCGGCGCCGTCGCCCGGACCATCCGGGGCTTCGGGCGCGGGGTAGGCGGAGAGCTCGTCCAGGAGCCGGGCGAGGCCGGGGTCGCCGCTCGCCGTGCCCTGCCGGTGCAGGCGGTCGAGGAGGTGGGCGCGCCATTCGCCCAGGTTGAGGATGCGCGGCGCCAGGCCGCCGGGATGCAGGCTGAGCCGCAGCACGTTCACCGGCGGGGCGAGGAGGGCGGGATCGACCCCGTCGAGGAGCGGGGCGAGGGCGGCGTTGGCGGCGAGCAGGGTCCAGTGGCGGTCGATGGCGAGGGCCGGGTAGGGGGCGTGGCCGTCGAGGATCCGCGCCACCGCCCGGCGGGCCGGGGCCAAAGCCGGATCGTCGAGGGCGCGCTCGGCGAAGACCGGGGCGTAGCCGGCGGCGAGCAGCAGGGCGTTGCGCTCGCGTAAGGGGATCCCCAAGCGCTCGGCGAGATGGAGCAGCATCGCCCGGCTCGCCCGGGCGCGGCCGCTCTCGAGGCAGCTCAGGTGGCGCTGGGAGATCTCCGCCTCCAGCGCCAGGGCGAGCTGGCTCAGGTGCCGGCGCCGGCGCCAGGCCCGCAGGATGTCGCCCGGCGGGCCGGCGGTGCCGAGGATCACGGGGGGCGCTCCCGCGCGTCAGGCCGGCACCCGGTCGAGGAAGCCGGTCACCTCGGCGAGGCGACCGCCCTCCAGGGTGGCGAAGTCGGTGCCCTCGACCACGCCCTCGCCGCCCTCGGGCGCCAGCGCCCAGGAGAACCGCAGGCGGTCGCCGTAGCCGTCGGGCCGGCCGGCGAGGCGAAAGCGCAGGCCGGGGAAGCGGGCCTGCACGGCGCCGATCAGGGCGTCGAGCCCGTCATGGCCCTCGCCGGCCATCAGCGGGTCGCGATAGCGCGCGCCCTCGGTGAAGGTCTCGGCGAGGAGGGCGCGGCGGCGGGCGGGGTCGGTCTCGTTCCAGGTGTCGAGGTAGCGGGCGGCGAGGGCGGCGGGGTCGGTCATCGGTTCGTCCTTCCTCCAGGGAGCGAGAGGAGAATGGACGGGGGAGCGGGCGCCCGTCGATGACCTCGCAGGTCATCGCGTGACGGCTCGCCTACTCGGTCACGATCACCCGGTTCGGCAACTCGTCGGTGTCGCCGGGCTGCGGCGGGGCGGCCTCGGCCAGGATCGCGCCGGCCGCCGCCACCGCCCGCACCAGGCCTTCCGCCAGGGCGTCGCGGCGCAAGGCCGCCACGAGGTCGTCCAGCACCGGCCGCCAGGAATCGGGGACGGCGCCGACCCCGATATCGGTCACCACGTCGGCGTAGCGCTCGGCGAGCGCGACGTAGATCAGCACGCCGGTGCGGCCGCGCGTGCGGGCAAGGCCCCGCGCGTGGAACTCGTGCTGGGCGGCGGCCCGGGCGCGGGCGCGGCGGAGGAAGCGGGGCAGGGCGCGGGGTAGGCGGGCGAGGGCGGGGGCCGCCGCGAGGCTCAGCAACAACGCCAGGGCGACGACGAGCTGGACCAGGAAGATCCGGGTGGCGGAGAGCCCGGTCAGCAGGATCAGCGGCCAGGGCACGATGAGGGCGCCGGCCAGCGCCAGGGCCGGCGGCAGGCTGCGATAGGCGCCGGAGCGGGCCGCCACCATCACGACGATCTCGCCCGCCGTGCCGCGCTCGGCCGCCGCGATCGCCGCGGCGATGCGGGTGCGCTCCGCCTCGCTCAGGGTCGTCATCGGGTTCCCCAATTCGGGCATCACCAGTCTCCCGAGGCGCCGCCGCCGCCGGACGAGCCGCCGCCGCCCGAGAAGCCGCCACCTCCGCCGAAGCTCCCGCCAAAGCCTCCGCCGAAACCGCCGCTCGGCGGGCCGGGCACGACGATCCAGTTGCCGCCGCTGCGGCGATGCGGCCGCCCCGGGCCGCCACCGCCTCCGGTGAGGAGCCGGACGAGCACGAAGCCGATCACCACGAGCAGGATCAGCACCAGGACCGGATCGAGGCCGCCGCCGGAATCCTCCCGCACCTCGGCGCGGCGCTGCCACTCGGCGGCGTCGCCGGAGAGGATGCCGAGGATCCCGTCGATGCCGGCCCGGATGCCGCCGGGAAAATCCCCGGCCTTGAACTTCGGCGCCACCGCGCTCGCGATGATCACCTTGGTCAGGGCGTCGGTGAGCGCCCCTTCGAGGCCGTAGCCGACCTCGATCCGCACCTTGCGCTCGGTGGGGGCGATGAGGAACAGGACGCCGTTGTTGCGCGCCTTGGTGCCGAGGCCCCAGGCGCGAAACAGGCGGTTGGCAAAATCCTCGACCGAGGTGCCCTGGAGCGACGGCACGGTGGCGACCACGACCTGGTCGGTGGTCTTGTCCTCGTGCGCCTTGAGCGTCTCGGCGAGCGCCGCCTTGTCCTCCGGGCGCAGCAGCCCGGCATTGTCGACCACCCGGCCGGTGAGCGGCGGCAGGTCGAGGGCGCACGCCGCCCCGGTCCAGAGGATCAGCAGGAGGGCGAGGACCGCGCCCGCAGGGCTGCGCATCGCCCTAGAACTTCACGTTCGGCGGGCGGCTGGCATCGGGGGTGGCGGTGAAGGCCTCCATCGGCTTGGCATCGGGATAGAGGGTGGAGGCGATCCAGCGGCCGGGAATGGTGCGGATCTCGGTGTTGTAGGCCTGCACCGCCTGGATGTAGTCGCGCCGCGCCACCGCGATGCGGTTCTCGGTGCCCTCGAGCTGCGATTGCAGGGCGAGGAAATTGGCGTTCGACTTCAGGTCGGGATAGCGCTCGACGGTGACGAGGAGCCGGCCGAGCGCCCCGGAGAGCTGGTTCTGGGCGTCCTGGAACTCGCGGAACTTCTGCGGATCGCTCACCGTCGAGGCGTCGACCTTGACCGAACTCGCCTTGGCGCGGGCCTCGGTGACCTGCACCAGCACGTCCTTCTCCTGCTGGGCGTAGCCCTTCACGGTCTCGACGAGGTTGGGGATCAGGTCGGCGCGGCGCTGGTACTGGTTCTGCACCTCGCCCCAGCGCGACTTCGCCGCCTCCTCCAGGGTCGGCACCCGGTTGACCGCGTCGCAGGCCGTGAGGGTGGTGGCGAGGCTGAGCGCCACGAGGGCGAGGCGCAGGCGGCCGAGGAGAGAGGCGGTCATGGTGGCGGCGAAGCTCCTGGGGCGATGCACGGTTGGGCGGCGCCTGCCGGCGCCGCGAGCGTTGCCGTGGTCACATAGGCGGCATTCCGCCGCGGACCAGCGTCGGGAGCCCCGGGATCGGCCCGTACGACGCGCGGGATTTTGTGCGGCGACGCTTCGGCGTTATGCCCTGGCCGTGGCCGGTGCGGCCGATTCGGGACCGGCATGGCGAAGCGAGCGGCCACAACGACCCAGGCCAAGGCGAAACCGGCCAAGGAGAAGCCGGCCAAGGCGAAACCAGCGAAGACGCCCAAGCCGACCCTCGCGGACCGGCTGCCGGCGCTGGCGGCGCCGGCGGACGGCCCGGCGGACCAGCCGCCCTCGGCGGCCTCGCTGTGGCGCGAGGCGCGCAACGCCGCCGCCCGGGCGCGGCTGGAAAAGTCCCTGCCGGCGGTGTTCCCGCTCCCGGTGCTGCGCCACGCCCTGTCGCGGCCCCTGGTGCCGCCGACGCCGCGGCTCGCCGTCGAGAGCTACTGGCGCCACCACATCCTGCGGGCCGACCGGCTGGCGCGGGCGCTCGCCGCCGCCTCCGGCCAGCCGGAGGGCTGGACCTGGCGCCTCGGCACCTGGAACCCGGAGGAACGGCGCCTCGACAAAAGGCGCCGCGGCAAGGCCGTGGAGGGCCTGTCCGAGACGGCGCTCGCCGAGAAGGGGCTGGCCTTCAGCTTCCGGATGCCGCCGGCGCCGTTCCGCGAGGCGCCCCATGCCCGGGGCAAGGGGCATTGCTGCATCTGCGGCCAGCCGGTCTACCGCTTCGGCTGGCACCGCGACCTGTGGGGGACGGGGACGCCCAACCGCAACGCCGCGTGGCACGCGGCCTGCGTCACCGCCTGGAAGTTCTGGATCGCGCCGGCCGACCATGTGAAGGAGCTGAAGCGCCGCCAGGGCCATCGCTGCGCCCAGTCCGGCAAGCGCCTCCTGAAGACGGCCGAGGTCGACCACCGGGTGCCGCTCTACCGGATCTGGCGCGAGGAGCGGGCGCGGCCCTGGCCCGAACTCCTGGGTTACTGGGGCCTGCCGAACCTCCAGGTGGTCAACCGGGCGATCCACGCCGACAAATGCGCGGCGGAGGCCGGCGAGCGGGCGAGCGTGCGGCGGAGGGCGAGCGAGCCGGAGGCGGGCGACCCCGCTGCCGGCGCGGACTAGGCGGTGTGGACTCTTGGGGTTCCCCTGAGCGGTGAAGAGTGATTCAAGGCTGCTTTTTGGAGGGGCGCCTTGGGAGTTCTGGACCGTCTTGTTCTCGCCGATGCCCAGTGGGAGCGGCTGGCTCCTCTGATCATCGGCCGGCCGGATCAACGCGGCTCGACCGGGCGTGACAACCGGATGTTCGTGGAGGGCGTGCTCTGGATTGTGCGCACCGGCGCGCCGTGGCGCGACCTGCCCGAGGTGTTCGGCGACTGGAACAGCGTGTTCCGCCGCTTCAGTCGCTGGAGCCAGAAAGGCGTGTGGTGGCGCATCTTCGAGGCGATGGCCGATGATCCTGACTTCGAGTACCTGATCGTCGACTCCACGATCGTGCGCGCTCACCAACATGCGGCGGGCGCGAAAAAAGGGGGTCTGATGATCCACCCGATCAGGCGCTGGGCCGGTCCCGCGGCGGCCTGAGCACCAAGATCCACCTCGTCGTACGCGGCCTTGGCTGTCCGGTCCGGTTTGCCCTCACGGCGGGCCAGAAGGGCGATGCGCCCCAGGCCGAGGCGCTGCTGGCGGATCTCCCCGCTGCGGTGGTCCTGGCTGATGCGGCCTACGACAGTAATCGGCTGCGCGAGGCGATTGCCGGCAAGGGCGCGACGGCCGTGATCCCGAACAATCCCTCACGCGCCAAGAAGTACGAACTCGACACGGCACTCTATACCGAGAGGCACCTGATTGAATGCTGCTTCTCCAAGCTCAAACAGTTCCGGCGTGTCGCCACACGCTACGAGAAGACAGCTCGCAACTACGCCGCCGTGGTCACTATCGCCGCTATCGTACTATGGCTCAGGTAACTGTCCACACCGCCTAGGGCCCCGAGCAGGTTTCAGCGGTGGCCGGTTCTGCGACGAAAATCTGCGACGGTCACCGTCCGTCCTCCCCGCGGACCTCATCCTGAGATGCGCGCAAGGCGATCTTCGATCGACCGACACCTCAGGATGAGGTCGAAGGTGGCAAGGACCGGAGCCGCGCGGCAACGGTCCTGTTGTGTCGCGTGTGGCCGGCCACCGGGATTCCGTTCAACGCGGGACGATGTGCAGCCCGTCATCCGGCAGCAGGTTGCGGGCCGGGCCGCCGGTCTGCTGGCCGCCGCCCTGCTGGTAGGCGGGCAGTTCGGGGCGGCGGTCGTTGTCGCCGCCGGTATCGTAGACCCAGGGCGCGGACCAGGGCGCGCGGCCGCCGACGGTGCCGGTGGCGTCGATGTCGCGCGGGCCGTAGCGGTAGGCCGGGCCGGGCTGGGCGGAGGCCGCAAGGGGGGCGACGAGCGTCGTCGCCAGCAGGGCGGCGGGGATCAGGAGGGTCCGGAGGGGGCGCATCGGCATCCTTTCCGAGGGGCTTTTCGTCCGAGGGGTTTCGGGCCGGGGACGGCCCGATTGCCGGGTTAACGGCCAGGCTGGGTCCGCCGTTCCGGTGCGGCAGGGATGCGCCACCCTGCGGCCGGCCCGGTTAAGGCTTCGGTCGCGGCGTCCCGGCAGGCGGCGTCAGCCGCGCCGCAGCTTGGCGTAGCGCTTGAGCACCCGCTCGCGCTTGAGGCGCGACAGGCGCTCGATCCAGAACAGGCCGTCGAGCTGGTCGATCTCGTGCTGCAGGCAGGCGGCGGCGAAACCCTCTTCCTCGGCCTCGTGCGCCGTGCCGTCGAGGTCGTGGAAGCGGACCCGCACCCGGGCCGGGCGCTCGACCTCCTCGTCGACGCCCGGCATCGAGACGCTGCCCTCGCGGTGGCGGGCGGTCTCGGGCGAGGCCCAGACCAGTTCCGGGTTGACGTAAGTCCGCGGCGCGAAGTCGAGCGTCGCCCGGATGACGGTCACCCGCACCGGCGCGCCGACATGCGGGCCGGTGAGGCCGAGCGCCGAGACCGACCGCAGCGTGTCGAGCAGGTCGCCCGCGACGGCCCGCAAGGCCTCGTCGAAGACCGTAACCGGGGGCGGGGCCAGGCGCAGGCGCGGGTCCGGGTAGAGCACCAGGGGGAGGGCGGTCATCGGGGGTCCGTCTTTCAGCGGGTGTGGAACGAGTCGGGCCACAGGCCGGCCCGCTCGATGCCGACGACCAGCACCACCACGGCGAGCGCCACCGCGAGGGCGACCAGCAGGTTGCGGCCCGGCACGCCCCGGGCGATCAGCACGAGCACCAGCAATAGGGAGATGACCGAGACGGCGATGTCCATGGGAATCCTTGGGGTGCGGGGGCTGATGGGGTGCGAGGGGCCGGGGCGCGGCCCCTTCGGCCCGGCCGGGCGTCCGGTGCCTGACCAAACCGTAATCTACGGGCCACGGCGCAGTCAGGCCCGCCGACCATAATGGCCCCATCGAACGGCAGCGAGCGCCGCCTTCGCCACACGGAGCCTCAAGAAACCGATGTCCCAGACCACCGAGACTTCCCGCGAGACCCGCCGCGAGCCCAGCCGCTTCCACCGCAAGGCCCTCGCCTCCGTGGCCGCCGTCACCCTCGTCGCCACCGGGGCGCTCGGCACCGCCATCCTGCCCTCCAGCACCCCGGCCTACGCCCAGGCCCTGCCGCAGACCCCGATCACCACGACCGAGCACCCGCCGGGCAGCTTCGCGCCGATCGTCAACCGGGTGAAGCCGGGCGTGGTCTCGGTGAAGGTGAAGCTGAAGGACGACGCCTCGGACGACGAGGAGGGCGGCGGCCAGCCGAACCTCCAGAACGTCCCGCCGCAGCTGCGCGACTTCTTCCGCCGCTTCGGCGAGGGCGGGCCCGGCGGCATGCAGCGCCCGCAGCGCCACGGTGGCGGCGCGGCGCAGGGCTCCGGCTTCTTCATCTCGGCCGACGGCTACGTGGTGACCAACAACCACGTGGTGAACAACGCCAAGTCGGTCGAAGTGACCCTCGACGACGGCCGCACCCTGCCGGCCAAGATCATCGGCACCGACCCGAAGACCGATCTGGCGCTGCTCAAGGTCACCGACGGCGCACCATTCCCCTACGTGAAGCTGTCGCACGGCGCGCCGCAGGTCGGCGACTGGGTGGTGGCGATCGGCAATCCCTTCGGCTTGGGGGGCACGGTCACCGCCGGCATCGTCTCGGCCCGCGGCCGCGACATCGGCGCCGGCCCCTACGACGACTTCCTGCAGATCGACGCGCCGATCAACAAGGGCAATTCCGGCGGGCCGACCTTCGACGTCAAGGGCGAGGTGGTGGGCGTGAACACCGCGATCGCCTCGCCGTCGGGTGGCAATGTGGGCCTCGCCTTCGCGATTCCCTCGGAGACGGTGCAGGCGGTGGTCGACCAGCTGCGCGCCGACGGCAAGGTCGCCCGCGGCTATCTCGGCCTCCAGATCCAGCCGGTGACGAAGGACATCGCCGACAGCCTCGGCCTCGACAAGGCCAAGGGCGCGCTGGTGAACAGCGCCCAGGACGGCACGCCCGCCGCCAAGGCCGGGCTCAAGGCCGGCGACGTGGTGCAGGCGGTGAACGGCGAGCCGGTGACCGATGCCCGCGAGCTGTCGCGCAAGATCGCCTCGCTGAAGCCCGGCACCAAGGTGGACCTCACCTATGTCCGGAGCGGAAAGACCGAGACCGCCCAGGTGACCCTCGGCACGCTGCCGAACGACACCAAGGTGGCGAGCGCCAACGACAATGGCGGCAGCCGCGGCGACAGCCAGCCGCGGCTGGGCCTCAGCCTCGCCCCGGCGGCCCAGGTCGGCGCCGGCCAGGAGGGCGTCGCGGTGGTCGGCGTCGATCCGGACGGCCCGGCGGCGGCCAAGGGCATCCAGGAGGGCGATGTCATCCTCGATGTCGGCGGCCAGCCGGTCTCGACCCTGTCCGACGTCGCCGGTCGCATCCGCGCCGCGGAGAGCGACGGCCGCAAGGCGGTGCTGATGCGGATCAAGAACGACAAGGGCACCCGCTTCGTGGCGATCGGCCTGCAGACCAAGAACGGCTGATCCCGGCTTTCGGTCACGAAAGCGAGCGCCGGCCCCGCGAGGGGCCGGCGTTCTCGTGTCTCGGGCCATTCGTTGCGCGCTGCGCCCGTGAAGGCGTCCCGACGACGCGCATCAGGTAGTGCGGTAAAACCGAAGCGCCGGGGGCGGGGGCCTGACGCAGGTACCGGAAGGGGTTATCCTGCACCTCAGGAGCAGCACCTCCCGCATGCGACACGGCAGGAGCCGTACGATGACGCCCCCCCGATCGCCTGGCACGCCCCAGTCACTGGACGACATCGTGGTCTCGAACCCGGCCATCCTCGCGGGCCGCCGGGTCTTTCGCGGCACGCGCGTGCCGGTCGAGGTCGTGTTCGAGAACCTGGCCGACGGCCTGTCTCTGGACGAGATCCTGGATACCTACGAGGCCTTGAACCGGGACGACGTCGTGGCCGTGCTCGAATTCGCCGCGCAGGCGGTCGCCGGCCCGAGGGCGGCGTGAAGACGGTCGTCGACGAGGGCGTTCCACGCCAGCTCGTCCAGGCCTTGCGCGATCACGGGATCGACGCCGACCGCTTTCCCCGACCATGGGCAGCGCTCGGCAACGGCGCATTGCTCAAGACGATCGAGGAGGCCGGCTTCTCGGTGCTCGTCACCAACGACAAGAACATGGCCTATCAGCAGAGCCTCCAGGGCCGCTCCATCGCGGTCGTGGCCCTGCCATACAACAAGCGACGCCTGATCCTGGAGCGGGTCGAGGCCATCGCGGACACGATCACGCACGCGAAGCCGGGCGAGCATGTCGTCATCGGCCTGGATGGGCGACGTATCATCCACTCCGTCATCAATGGCATGCCTGTCTCGCGCGAATTGCCGGCCGTCGCACCATTCAAAGCGCGCTGAAAGAAGATGCGCCTCGTCGAGCGGACGACTCTTCGTCCGGATATTCTTGGCGTCCGGATACCTTTTGGTCAGACCATCTCGCGCACATTGGCAGCCGGTAGGCTGTTCACGATGCGCCGCGCCGGGCGCGACGCCCGAAATCGACACTTAATCCCGGATTTTCGGCCTCTGCGTCACGATCAAGCACCGCGGAACCACGCTTTCTCCCTGGGCTTCCCCTGCACGAGGACGGGGTGCGCCCAACGAGCCGCGCCCCGGACTGCCCCCGCCCACGCATCGACGGAGCAGCCCTGTGACCATCTCGAGCCGCCAGGAAGCCCGCCTGCTGACCGCCGACGAGGCCGAGCTCGTCGGCCGGTCGCATCATCCCCGCATCCAGGATATCGCCGACCGCGACCTCGACGACCTGATCCACCGCCTGCGCGAGCGCCGGGACCGGGCGCGCGGGATCGCCCACCGTCAGCGCCGCGAGATCCGCGGACGGGCGGCGCCCTCGGGCGCGCGGCCGGCCTCGGACGACACCGCCTCGCGGCAGAAGGCGGGGCTGCTCGCCTCGGCCGTCAAGCGCGCCAACAAGGAGCGGGAGCGCCGCCGCACCGCCGAGGCCCGCGGCAGCCTGGTCTCCCATGCCCGGCGCGCCCTGGCGCTGCGGCAGGAGGCCGGCGATCCGGCCGCCGACCAGCCGGAATCGCGCACCGCGCACGAGGGCATGACCCCGATCCCGAACGAGAGCCTGGCCCCGTCCGGCGCGCTCCAGCAGGAGGGACAGGAGATCGCCATGCGCCGGGGCGGTGGACCGCGCTGAACCGTCCAGGCGACGCGGCTTTGGGGGCGACACGGTTTTCGGGGCGTTCCGTCCCGAAGGCCGAGTCGCGTCCATCGTCGCCGGGCGAGGGGCCGGTCCGCTCGCCCGATCCCCCCGCACGGAGCCATGATTCACAATTCGCATAAGGAATCTTATGGAACCAGAATGCCGAGTGGGGCCTGACGGGAGTATTCTCCGGGCGTGTCCGAGGCCCGTCGGCCCGTGCTTCGGATATCCTTCTGTCCGACGCGAATCAGGTGCAGGATGCCGGTTATGACCGACCTTCTCGAAGAAGCCGTCGCGCGCGTCCGCTCGCAAGCGCAGGACGATGTCGCTCGTGCCATGCTGGCCGTCCTCGACGATGAGCGGAGCCTCGTCGTTCTCAGCCCCGAGGAGAAGGCGTCGTTCGCCACGTCCCTCGCGCAGGCCGAGCGGGGCGAGTTCGCCAGCGACGAGGAGGTCGCAGCGATCTGGGCGAAACATGACCTCTGAACCGGTGTACCCACCGACCGCCAACCTCTTTTCCGGCCTGCCCGCCACGCCTCAGCCCGATGAACGGGTCGACCTCCTGGCCCAAACCCCGCACGCTCGCATCGAGCGGATCGTCTCGACCGGCCAGGCCAGCCCGCCGGGCTTCTGGTACGACCAGCCCTGGGACGAATGGGTCGTGCTGCTCTCAGGGAGCGCCGGCCTGCACCTGCACGGCGAGACGGCGCCCCGGCGGCTTAGCCCCGGCGACCACCTGCTGATCCCGGCGCGGCTGCGCCACCGGGTCGAGTGGACCAGCCCCGACGAACCGACGCTCTGGCTCGCGGTCCATCTCCGGCCGGCGGATCAGCCGTCGACCGTCACCGACAGCCCGTCATAGGCCGGCACCACCCCGGGCGGCAGGCGCCGGCGCAAGGTCTCGTAATCGAGGTCGGTGTGGAGGTTGGTCAGGATGGCGCGGCGCGGCGCCACCTCCTCGATCAGCGCCAGGGCGTCGGACACCGAGAAATGGGTCGGATGGGGCGAGTCGCGCAGCGCATCGACGATCAGGAGGTCGAGGTTGCGCAAACGGGCCTTGGCCGCGTCGGGCATGGTGCTGACGTCGGGCGCGTAGGCCGCATCGGCGAAGCGGAAGCCCAACGCCTTCTCCTCGGGCCCGTGCTCCATCGTGAAGGCGGTCGCCGTCACCGTCCCGCCCGGGCCCGCGACGGTCACCGGCGTGCCGGTCTCGAGCGCGTGCAGGTCGAGGATCGGCGGGTAGAGGCTGCCTTCCCGCGAGGTGAAGCAATAGGCGAAGCGGGCGCGCAGCAAAGCCGAGGTGTCCGCATCGGCATGGACCGGGATGCGCCGGCGCATGTGGATCACCAGCGGGCGCACGTCGTCGATGCCGTGGGTGTGGTCGGCGTGGGAATGGGTGAACAGGATGCCGTCGAGGCGCTGCACCCCGGCGTCGAGGAGCTGCTCGCGCAGGTCCGGCGAGGTGTCGACGAGAACGGTGGTCGCCTGGTCTTCCGCGTCCCGGCGCTCGACCAGGAGCGAGCAGCGCCGGCGCCGGTTGCGCGAATCGGCCGGGTCGCAGGCGCCCCAGCCATAGCCGACCCGCGGCACGCCGCCCGAGGAGCCGCAGCCCAGGATGCGAAGGGTCAGGGTCGGCATGCGGTCAGAGCCCTCGGCTGTGCGCGGCGGCCTTGTCGAACAGGCGGTCGAAATTGGCGGTGGTGAGGCTCGCCAGCGCGTCGGGGGCAAGCCCCACGGTCTCGGCCAGCACCCGGGCGGTGTCGGCGACGAAGGCCGGCTCGTTCGGCCGGCCCCGATGCGGCACCGGCGCCAGATAGGGCGCGTCGGTCTCGACCAGAAGGCGCTCGTGCGGGACGCTTTTCGCGATCGACCGGATCTCGTCCGAGTTGCGGAAGGTGACGATGCCGGAGAACGACACGAACAGGCCGAGCTCGACCCCGATCTCGGCCAGCCGCCGCCCCGACGAGAAGCAGTGCAGCACCGCCTTGAACGGCCCGCGCGCCATCTCCTCGGTGAGGATGCGGCCGACGTCCTCGTCCGCCTCGCGGGCGTGGATGACGAGCGGCAGCCCGCTCTCGCGCGCGGCCGCGATGTGGGTGCGAAAGACCTTCTGCTGAACGTCCCGGGGCGCGGTGTCGTAATGGTAGTCGAGCCCCGCCTCGCCGATGCCGATGCAGCGCGGATGGCGCGACAGAGCGACGATCTCGCTCGCCGGCACGTCCGGCTCCTCGCCCGCCTGATGCGGGTGGGTGCCGATCGTGAAGAAAACCTCCGGGTGGGCCTCGCTCAGGGCCCGGTAGGTCTCGAACCGGGCGACACGGGTCGAGATCGTCACCATCCGGTCGATCCCGGCGGCCTTGGCGCGGGCCAGCACCTCGGGCAGCCGCTCGGCGAGGCCGGGCGAGTCGAGGTGGCAATGGCTGTCGACCAGGCTCACGCCTCGGGCTCCACGTAGCGCGGGAAGATCGGGCTCGGCGCCGGCAGGCTCGTGCCGGGCACGAGGCGATGCTCCGGCCCGACATCGGCGAGCTTGCGCGCGTCCGGCGCCACCGCCAGCAGGTCGAGGAGCCGCGCGGCGGCGTTCGGGATGAAGGGCTGGACCAGGATGCCGACCGCCCGCAGCACCTCGGCGGTGGTGTAGAGCACTGCTTCCATCCGGGCCGGGTCGGTCTTGCGCAGGGCCCACGGCTCCTGGCCGGCGAAGTAGCGGTTGGCCTCGGCCACCACGGCCCAGATCTCGGCCAGCACCGCGTGCAGGGCGAGGTCCTGCATCAGCCCCCTCGCCTTCTCCGGCAGCGCGTCGGCGAGCGCGATGAGCGCCCGATCGGCCGAGGACGGCTCGCCGGCTTGCGGCACCTGCCCCCCGCAATTGCGGGCGATCATGGTCAGCGAGCGCTGGGCGAGGTTGCCGAGGTCGTTGGCGAGGTCGGCATTGAGCCGGTTGACGATCGCCTCGTGCGAGTAGCTGCCGTCCTGGCCGAACGGCACCTCGCGCAGCACGAAGTAGCGCAGGGGATCGACGCCGTAGATGTCGGCCAGCCCCACCGGGTCGACGACGTTGCCGACCGACTTCGACATCTTCTCTCCCTTGTTGAGGAGGAAGCCGTGACCGAAGACGCGCTTGGGCACCGGGAGACCGGCCGACATCAGGAAGGCCGGCCAGTAGACCGCGTGGAAACGGATGATGTCCTTGCCGATGACGTGGAGGTCGGCCGGCCAGTGGCGCCAGCGCGGGTCGCCCTCGTCGGGAAAGCCGCAGGAGGTGATGTAGTTGGTCAGCGCGTCGACCCAGACATACATCACGTGGGCCGGGTTGCCCGGCACCGGGACGCCCCAGTCGAAGGTGGTGCGGCTGACGGATAAATCCTGGAGGCCGGAGCGGACGAAGCTCGTCACCTCGTTGCGGCGCGAATCGGGGCCGATGAAGTCCGGGTTCGCCTCGTAGAGGGCGAGCAGGCGCTCGCCATAGGCCGAGAGCCGGAAGAAATAGCTCTCCTCCTCGACCCACTCGACCGGCGTGCCGGTCTTCTCGGCCCGGCGGCTGCCGTCGGCTGAGGTGACGAGCTCGGATTCGTCGTAATAGGCCTCGTCGCGGACCGAGTACCAGCCGGCATACTTGGCGAGGTAGATGTCGCCGTTCTCCTCCATCCGGCGCCACAGCGCTTGAGCGGAGGCGATGTGGTCGGCATCGGTGGTGCGGATGAAGCGGTCGAACGAGCAGTCGAGCCGCTCGGCCATGGCGCGGAAGCGCGGCGCCATATCGTCGACGAAGGCGCGCGGGCTGATCCCGGCCTTGGCGGCGGTCTGCTGGATCTTGAGGCCGTGCTCGTCGGTGCCGGTGGTGAAGAACACGTCGTAACCGTCGAGGCGCTTGAAGCGCGCGATGGCATCGGCGGCGATCACCTCGTAGGCATGCCCGATATGCGGCACCCCGTTGGGGTACGAGATGGCGGTGGTGATGAAGTACGGCTCGCCCGCCACGACTTGGGTTCCCGGATAGGAGGCTTCGGATCGGTCGGGGCGCCCGCGGGGCGCCCATCCGAGCCTTAGAGCAAATTCGGGCGGCGGTGCCCACCCCCCGGGACGGCTCTTCCTCCGCCGCCGCTCACTCCGGCGCTCAGGCGCCCACCGCCCACCGGCACGGCTCGTCCGTCATCGTCCCGCGGGCCTGCGCCTCGGCGTGCCGCGCCGCCCGGTCGAGGCGGACCGCGTGGTTGATGATCGCCATGTGGGTGAACCCTTGCGGGACGTTGCCGCGCTGCTCGCCCGTCCCGGCGTCGATCTCCTCGGCGAACAGCCCGAGGTCGTTGCCCCGCGCCAGCAGCCGCGCGAAGAGCGGCTCGGCCTCCTCCGTGCGCCCGGCGAGCGCCAGGCAGCCGACGCGCCAGAAGGCGCAGGCCGCGAAGGTCGCCTCCGGGTGCGCGAACCCGTCGGCGTTGCGGTAGCGGTAGATCAGGTCGCCGTCGCCGAGGCCTTCGCTCACCGCACGAAGCGTCGCGGCGACCCGGGGCGACCCGGCGTCGAAGGCGCCGAACAGCACCGTGCGCAAAACCGCCGCGTCGAGGTCGTCGGAGCCGTAAGACTGGGTGTAGGCCCCGACGTGGGCGTTCCAGCCCTTCTCGTGGTACTCGGCCCGGATCTCGGCGGCGGCCCTTCGCCATTCCTCGACCCGCTCGGGCGCCGCCACGTCGAGGCGTCCGGCGATCTGCACCGCCCGGTCGAGGGCGACCCAGAGCATGCCCTTGGTGTGCAGGATCTGGCGCGTCTCGTCGCGCAACTCCCAGATGCCGTGATCGGCGGCGTGGCGGCAGCGGATGACGTGATCGGTGAGGTGCCCGAGCACCTCGGGCAGATGGTCGTTGACCTTCACCGGCGGGTCGTAGTCGACGGCGTCGAGGAAGGCGTGGAGCGCCACCAGGAACTCGCCGTAGATGTCGTACTGGTGCTGGCCCGAGGCCGCGTTGCCGATCCGCACCGGGGCGCAGCCGCGCCAGCCGCGCAGGTGGTCGAGGATCTCCTCCTCCGGTACGCGCCCGTTGATGCCGTACATCAGTTCCAGGTCGCGGCCGCGGGTCCCGTCGGCGTCGCGCAGGAAGCGCAGGAACTCCGCCGCCTCGCGCAGGTAGCCGAGATTGACGAAGGCCGTGACGGTGAAGCTCGCATCCCGCATCCAGACGTAGCGGTAATCGAAGTTGCGGGTGCCCGGCACCGCCTCCGGCAGGCTGGTGGTGGCGGCCGCGATGATCCCGCCGGAGGGGGCGTGGGTCAGGAGCTTGAGCACGAGTGCGCTGCGCACGACGTCGTCGCGGTGCGGCCCGTCATAGGTGCAGCGGCCGGACCATTCCTGCCAGTAGCGTTCCGTCGCCGACAGGCTCGCGGCGACCTGCCCGATATCGCCGTCGTCGTCCTCGCGGTGGGAGAGGACCAGCGTCGCCCCCTCCCCGGCCGCCAAGGAGAATGCCGCCTCGACCCGGTCGCCGGCGATCGTCAGCGGCACCGTGGCGGCGACGCGCACGCCCTCGGGCTTCGAGAGCCGCCGGCACAGGACCATCCCGCCCGCTTCCGCGTCGAGGACGGCGCCGTCGCGGGCGTAGTCGAAGGTCGGGCGGACCCGGAAGCGGCCGGTCACCGTGCCGGCCTCGCAGGTGGCGAGGCGCAGGATCCGGCCGTGGGGCGCGCCGTCCGGGCCCTCGTCCGGGACCGCGTCGAGGGGATGCAGCGGCATGAGATCGGTGAGCGTCAGGCGGCCGGTCGCGGTGACGAAGGTGGTCTCCAGGATGGTGGTGCCGGGGCGGTAGCGCCGATGCGTCTCGCGCAACCCCTCGAGCAGGATCTCGCAGGCCCCGCCCTTCTCCTCGTCGAGGAGGCGCAGGAAGACGGCCGGGCTGTCGTGGCAGGGCCAGCACAGCCAGTCGATCGACCCGTCCCGGGCGACGAGCGCCGTCGTGCAGGTATCGCCGATGATGGCGTAGTCCTCGATCGGCCGGTCCGTCACGTCGCCTCGCTGCCAACATGGGTTAAAGCGCGGGGGTAACGGTCCGCCGGGAGGGCGGTTTCGGGGCGCGACGGTATGTGCCGGGCCGCGAGGGACCATCGGCCGATCCGATGGGGCTCGATCCAGTCAGACTCAATCCAGCCAGGGTCAATCCAGCCAGGTGCAGGCGACGGCCAGGGACGCGATGGCGAGGACGGTGCGACGCTCGTCGCGGATGGTCACGAACAGGTGGAGCCGGTCCTGGCGGCGGGCCTCGTCGCGGGCGATGTCGGCCAGGATCCGCATGGCATGGGCCTGGGCGGCCTCGCGGCTCGGCCAGTCGCTGCCCTCGTCGTCGCGATGCGACAGGTCGTGGTCGTTGATGTCGAAGAAGTAGTGCGGCACGGGTTGCCCCAATGTGTGAGGGGGCCTCCGGACCGAATCTCCGAAGCCCACCGGCCGGCCCTGCCGATCGGGGCCCGGTGACGATTGACTAGGCCGACCCGACAATCCCCGCCCTCGCAAATGTTTATCGAACGCGATTTTCCCTCTCGCTTCAAACAAGTATGAAAATTACCAGATTATGCCACCATCGACTGGCGCCCGCTTGCGTCAGCGCATGCCGGCGGCGGGTCCTCCGCTGCGGCCTGGTCGCGAGGTTGCATCCGCTCGGCCACGATACAACCGTGCCCGTGGCTTTCTCGGCCGGCCCGACATACGATAGGCTGGCGCCCCGCGACGGCCGCGCTTCGGCCGGGAGCGACCGCGCGGTCCCGACGGCCCGGGGGCGGGCAGCGGGGCGGCATCCGCCAAGGACGGCCGCGAAGGCACGGACGGCCGCGAAGGAAGGACGGCACCCCTGCGGCTCTCGCTCTACACCGACCTGTCGCTGCGCCTGCTGCTCTACCTCGCGGCGGTGGAGGCCGGCGCCTGGACGACGACGCCGGCCGTCGCCCGCGCCTTCGGGGTGTCGCTGCACCATCTCCAGAAGGTGGCGCGGGGGCTCGCCGGCGCCGGCTACATCGTGGCGCGGCAGGGCCGCGCCGGCGGCGTGCGCCTGGCCCTGCCGCCGGAGGCGGTGCGGCTCGGCGCCGTAGTGGCGGAACTCGAAGGTCTCGGCTGCCTCGTCGAATGCGCCCGCGGCCCCTGCCCGCTCGCCGGCCGCTGCCTGCTCAAGCACGCCCTCGACGCGGCCGAGCGGAGCTTCATCCGCGAACTCGACCGCTTCACCCTGGCCGACGTCCTCGCCGGGCCGACCGGGGCGGCCCTGCGGGAGATGATCGGGCGGGAGGCCGACGGGGCGGCGGAGCCGGGTTCGTAGGGCCGCTCCTTGGTTGGGCTGGCCGTATGAAGGACCGCTGGAGGTGGGAAGCGGACCCTCGCCCAGCGGGATCAGTGATCCTGGGCGGTCGCTGGCGGCTGCATGAATTCGATCGTCGCGCCGTCAGGACCGACAGCGTAGATCACCCGCGTTCCAGCCCGCGCACCGCTCGCGATCGGCTGCGGCGTACCTTGCGCCTTCCAGCCGTGGGCGGCGATCCGCACCAGGAGCGCGTCGATGTCATCGACCACAAGGGCCAGATGCGCGAAGCCTGGGTCGAACGGCTTGGCTGGCACGCTTGGTCGGTCCGGACCCTGATACTCCAGGAGTTCGATGGTCTGATCCGCCAGCGAAACGATCGCTAGGCGCACCTTCGCCCCATGCGCTCCGGTGACCTGACCGAGGAACTCGCCCTCCATCTCGCCCGTCCGCACGAGGCGTGCGCCGAGCCCATCGATCCAGAACCGAAGTGCCTCGTCGAGGGAGCCGACCGCGAAGCCGACATGATCGGCGCGCTGCACATGGATGCTCGTGTGGTCCGTCATACGGGACGCTCTACCGGCAAAGGGGCTGCTCGTCTGCAACGGGTCGAGGCTGCGTGAAACCGCAGGGTTTGCAGAAGAATTTCCCCCCGCGCACGCTGGGCAACCCGGCAGGGGCATCCTGTCGGCACCTCGGCGGCCACCCAGGATGCTCGGATGGCTGCAGCGAGGAAGATTGTTCCGTAAGTTCAGGGCGTGTCCGAGTTTTCACACAGGCTCGGTCGCGAGCAGTCCTCTCGTCGTCGTGTGAATCGAGCCCCGATCCCCGCCCATCTCACCCCCCCTCGCGCGCCGCCCGGCGCTCGGCCGCGGCGGCCTGCCAGATCTCCCGGGCGGCCTCCGCGTTCATCACCGCGATGCCGAGGCCGACCACCAGGTCGGGCCAGGGCGCGAAGCCGGGCCATCGCGACAGGGTGGCGGCGGTGACGAGCCCGGCCGCCACGATGGCGACGTTGGCCACCGCATCGTTGCGGGCCGACAGGAAGGCCGCCCGGGTCAGGCTGCCGCGCCCCTCGCGGTGGCGGGCCAGCATCGCCGCGCAGGCGAGGTTGACCGCGAGCGCACCGAGACCCGTCAGGGTCAGCGGCAAAGGCGCCGGGGCCGTGAAGGCGCCGATCTTCTGCCAGGCGGTCCAGGCGGCCGCCAGCCCCGGGAGCAGCAGGATGCCGGCCATCGCCGCACCGAGCCGCGCCCGCGCGGCGGGCCGCCAGCCGAGGCCGGCGACGATCAGGAGGTTGAGCGCCGCATCCTCCAGGAAATCGACGCTGTCGGCCACCAGGGCGACGGAGCCGATCGCCAGAGCCACCGCCGCCTCGACCCCGAAATAGCCGAGATTGAGCAGGGCGACGGAGGCCACGGTCTCGCGCAGGCCGGGATCGGTGTCGGAGGAGGTCACGGGGAGCGGGCTCGCACGGCAGCGGCAGGACGCGGCGTCTATGCCCCGATCGGGCGGCATGAGCCAGGGGGCTGGGCCAAAGTGGGCTGGACCAGAGGGGCTTGCGCCAGAGGGGGCCGCATCCGCGCCATGCCCCACCGGCGGTTGTGCCGACGGGCGGCGCCGGCTTGACTGGGGCTACCCGCCGACGACAGGCGGGAGGGAGGAACACGCCATGCCGCGTTCATCACGGTCAACCGCATCCGGGCCGGGGCGGGTGCCCCGCCGGCTCGTCCTCGCCGGCCTCGGCGCCCTCGCGGCGATCCCGCAGGCCGCGGCAGCCCCCGACTCCGCGCCGCAGGCCTCGCCGGACCGGCCGGCGCTCCACACGGAAGAGTTCCGCCTGCCTGGCCCGGAGGACGGCGTCTCGATCTACGTGCGCAACAAGCGCCCGGCCGGAACGGAGCGTTTCGCGGCCGACCGCATCCTGCTCTACGTCCACGGCGCGACCTACCCGGCCTCGACCGCCTTCGACCTGCCGCTCGCCGGCCTGTCGATGATGGAGTACCTGGCGGGCCTCGGCTTCGACGTCTACCTCGTCGACCTGCCGGGCTACGGGCTCTCGGGCCGTCCGGCGGCGATGAGCCGCCCGGCCGCCGACGGACAGCCCTTCATGCGGACGAAGGACGCCGCCGCGATCGTCGGCCAGGTCGTCGACTTCATCCGCCAGCGGCGCGGCGTCGACAAGATCGACCTGATGGGCTGGTCCTGGGGCACCTCGACGATGGGGCTCTACACCAGCACCCACAACGACAAGGTCAACCGCCTCGTCCTCTACGCGCCGCAATGGCTCTCGCGCACGCCCTCGCTCATCGGCGCCGGCGGCGGCGCGCTCGGGGCCTACCGGAGCGTGAGCCGGGACAGCGCGAAGGCGCGCTGGCTCAAGGGCGTGCCGGAGGACAAGCAGGCGGCGCTGATCCCGCCCGGCTGGTTCGAGCAATGGGCCGACGCCACCTTCGCGACCGACAAAGCCGGCGCCGCGCAAGCGCCGCCGGTGTTGCGCGCGCCGAACGGCGTCGTGGCGGATGCGCAGGATTACTGGCAGGCCGGCAAGCCGCTCTACGATCCCGGCGAGATCCGGGTGCCGACGCTGGTCATCCACGCCGAGTGGGACGCCGACCTGCCGAGCTACCAGGCGCAGGAATACTTCGCCCGGCTCACCCGCGCGCCCTACCGACGCTTCGTCGAACTCGGCGAGGGCACCCACACGGTCATGATGGAGAAGAACCGGATGCAGTTCTTCCGCGAGGTCGCCGCCTTCCTGACCGAGGCCGACCCGCAGGCGCTGAACTGACCGGGGCCGAAACGGCGAGCGCCGCCCCGGTGGTCCAGGGCGGCGCGACCGACGAATTGGTTCGAGAATCGGCTGGAACCTGGCGGCTCAGGCCGCCCGCACCGTATCGAGGAAGCGCGCCACCTCGGCCGAGAGGTGCTCGGACTGGCGCGACAGCTCGCTCGCCGCCCCCAGCACCTGGCTCGCCGCCGCGCCGGTCTCGTCCGCGGCCCGGGCGACGCCGGCGATGGTCGTCGTCACCTCGCCGGTGCCGGACGCGGCCTCGGAGACGTTGCGGACGATCTCCTGGGTCGCCGCGCCCTGCTCCTCCACGGCGGCCGCGATCGAGGTGGCCACGGTCGAGATCTCCGAGATCCGGGCGGTGATCGCCCCGATCGCGCCGACCGCCTGGCCGGTCGAGGCCTGGATCGCCGCGATCTGGCCGGTGATCTCCTCGGTGGCCTTCGCGGTCTGGCCGGCGAGTTCCTTGACTTCCGCCGCCACCACCGCGAAGCCGCGGCCCGCCGCGCCGGCCCGGGCCGCCTCGATCGTGGCGTTGAGCGCGAGCAGGTTGGTCTGGGCGGCGATCGACGAGATCAGCCCGACCACGTCGCCGATGCGGGCGGTCGCCTCGGTCAGCGCCCGGACCTGGGCCGCGCTCTCGCCGGCCTCCCGGACGGCGGCGCCGGCGAGCCGCGCCGAGCCGTCGACCTGGCGGCCGATCTCCTGAACCGAGGCCCCCAGTTCCTCGGCCGCCGCCGCGACGGTGCCGACATTCGCGGCGGCCTGCGCGGCGGCCGCGGCGACGCCGCTCGACTGGCCGGCGGTCTCCTGCGCGGTGGCGGTCATGGTCTGGGCGGTGGCCTGCAGCTCGGTCGCCGCGGCGGTGACGGCGCCGACGATGCCGCCGACCGCCCGTTCGAAGGCGTCGGCCATCTCGCGCATCGCCTGCCGGCGCTGCGCCTCGGCCCCGGCCCGGGCGAGCGCGGTCTCCTCCTCCAGGCGGCGGGTGCGGATCAGGTTGTCGCGGAACACCGCCAGCGCCCCTGCCATCGCTCCGAGCTCGTCCCGGCGGGCGGCGCCGGGGATCGCGGTCCCGGCCTCGCCCTCGGCGAGGCGGCGCATCGCCCCGGTCATGCGGCCGAGCGGCCGGACGACGCCGAGCAGGCAGAACAGCACCGCCGCCAGGGTGACGAGGACGGAGACGGAGAACATCGCCACGGTGGTGCGGGTGGCCTCCACCCGCTCGGCCCGGGCCGCCTCGCCCGCCGCCTTGCCGGCGGCGACGTTGAGGCCGACGAGCTTCGTCGTCGTGTCGATCATCGCCCGGTAGGTCTTGTTCATCGGCCCACGGAAGAAGGCGTCGATCTCGGCCTGGCTCGGGAGCGCCTTGAGGCGGGCCCAGTCGGCCCGGAACGCCGCGAGCTTGTCCGTGACGTCATCGAAGATCTCCCGCTCGGCGGCGGAGCTGATCAGCCTGCGGTACTGCGCCATGCCGGCGTCGAGCGCGGCGTCCATCTCGGCGAAGCTCTTGGCCGAGAGCGCCTTCTCGGCCTCGCCCTCCGCCGTGATGAAGCGGAACTGCCAGAGCCGGGCGCGCATCACCAGGGTGTTGAGGGCATGCGCCTCGGTGATCGACGGCATCGCGTCGTCGGCGAGGGTGGCGATGCGGCTCTCGATCGCGTCGAGCTTCCACAGGGAGACGGCGCCCTGCGACAGGGACAGCAACAGGAGGATCCCGAACAGGCCGCTCAGGCTGCTCTTCAGGGACATGCGCATGACGGGGACCGCTGGTGATCGCTTCGGAAGACCTCACATCCTTCCTCCAGATATCGCTAAAATTTAATTAAAACGCCCGCCTCCTCCAATCCTGGCGTCATAAAGATAAGTCCAAGTCATGACCGCAGAAGATCGCCAGACGGGACGGATTGACAGGCGACGACGTTGCGGAAGGAGAAAGTTCAGAAGACGGTCTCGGCGAGCCGACGGAACGCGCACGGCACCGGGCGCTCGACGGTCCGATCCATCGCGGCGCCCCGGGGCCGGCGCGTGAACCCGGTCCACGGCGCCTCGTCCCGCGGCGTCTCCTCCTTTGGGCTGTCCGACCTTTCGCCACTGGATTTCCGCCCCCCTCCCGTGCGACCCCCGGGAACCCGGGCCGGGATTGCGGCGCCGCGCGCGCGCGGCCGCCTCGGCCGCGGCACGAGAATCGACCGGGAGCGACGCCGATGATGCCCGAACTGCGCGTGCTGTACTTCGAGGACCTGAGCGTCGGCCTGTCCGAGACGCTGTCGAAGACCATCGCGGCCTCCGACGTGGTCGGCTTCGCGGAGATCACCGGCGACCGCAACCCGATCCACCTCTCGGAGCACTTCGCCGCCCGCACGCCGTTCGGCACCCGCATCGCCCACGGCCTCTACACCGCCGGGCTGATCTCGGCGGTGCTCGGCACCCGCCTGCCCGGGCCGGGCGCGATCTACATCAGCCAGAGCCTCAATTTCCGCGCGCCGGTGCGCATCGGCGACACGGTCGACGTCACGGTGTCGGTGGCCGAGCTGATGCCCGACCGCCGCCGCGCCCGGCTGACCTGCATCTGCGCGGTCAACGGCGAGACGGTGCTCGACGGCGAGGCCCTGGTGAAGGTGCCGACCAGGGCCGAATCCGATCCGCTGGCCGCCCGCAAGGGGTGATGCTATCCGGGGCGCGATGACGCCCCTCCCGATCGACGATCCCGACGACCCGCGCCTTGCCGCCTATACGCGGATGCGCGAGCGCGACCTCGTCGGGCGCGAGCGCCGGTTCATCGCCGAGGGCGAGGTGGTGCTCCGCGTGCTGCTCTCTGGACACGCCCGGTTCCGGATCGAATCGGTGCTGCTCGCGCCCGAGCGCTGGCCGGGGCTGGCGCCGGCTTTGGCCGGCCTCGACGCCCCGGTCTACCTCGCCGCCAAGGGCGTGATGGGGGCGGTGGCGGGCTTTCCGATCCATCGCGGCGTGCTGGCGGTGGGCCTGCGCGGCGAGGAGCCGCCGCCCGACGCCCTGGTGCCGCCGGGCCCGGCCCTGCTCGTCGGCCTCGTGGGGCTGGCCAACCACGACAATGTCGGGGGGATCTTCCGCAACGCCGCCGCCTTCGGCGCCGACGCGGTGCTCCTCGACGCCGGGACCTGCGATCCGCTCTACCGCAAGGCGATCCGGGTCTCGGCCGGGACGAGCCTCACCGTTCCCTTCGGCCGGCTCCCCACCGGCGACGACCTGCTGGATCTCTGCGCGCGCCATGCGCTGACGCCCGTCGCCCTCTCGCCCCGAGGCGAGGACATCGCGACCCTGCCGCCCCTGCCCCGCTCACTCCTGCTGCTCGGCACCGAGGGCCCCGGCCTGCCCGAGGCGCTGATGGCCCGCGCCCAAAGGGTCGCGATCCCGATGGCGCCGGGGGTCGATTCGCTCAACGTCGCGGTGGCGGGGGCGGTGGCGCTGCACCGGCTCGGCGGGGGGCGGCTGGCGCCCGCAGGGTGATCGTCGAGCCCGAGAGCCTGTTCGCGCGCGAGCCTGTTCGCGGTGGCGGGCGGACTTGACACCCTCGATGTCATCCGAAATCCGATTGATCGCTTCGCGATGCGGATTTCGGCTTCGCTCAAGCGTGTGAAGCCTACGGCTTCACCGCGCGGGCTTGCGATACCATCTCCGGAAGGAATCTTCCGGACATGGTATCATCCCGGGTTCTCGTCTTCGACGAGCCCGGAGATGACAGGGAGAGATGTCGGCCCGTGGGCAGATCGACCGGCCTTTGCAGCCACCGATGACCCAGCGCAGCCCCGGCGTCACGAGCGGCCGCAGGATCGCCGACACTGGATCTCGATCTTACATTGAAACAACTAAAATCTAACGCGCTTGCTTTTGTTTCGTGATTGCTTCTCAAGGGAGCGCCTTTCTCGGGAGACGCCCCTTGTCCCTGTCACGCACCGCGTTCGCGCTCCTCGGTCTCGTCGCCCTCGCAGGCCCCGCCCGGGCCCAAGGCGCCCCCGAGGGCGCCCGTGAGGTGAACCTCTACACCACCCGCGAGCCCGGCCTGATCCGTCCGCTCCTCGACGCCTTCACGAAGGCGAGCGGCGTCAAGGTCAACACGGTGTTCGTCGACAAGGGCCTGACCGAGCGCGTCGCCGCCGAGGGCGCCCGCTCCGCCGCCGACGTGGTGATGACGGTCGATATCGGCAACCTGATCGAGCTGGTCGACCGCGACCTCGCCCAGCCGGTGCGCTCGGCCGCCCTGGAGGCGGCGGTTCCCGCCAGCTTGCGCGATCCCGAGGGGCGCTGGTTCGCCCTCTCGACCCGGGCCCGGGTCGCCTATGCCGATCCGGATCTCCGCGACCTCGCCGGGCTGACCTACGAGGACCTGGCCGACCCGAAATGGAAGGGCAAGGTCTGCCTGCGGGCGGGCCAGCACCCCTACAACACCGCGCTGATCGCCGCCTACCTGGTCAAGCACGGCGAGGCGAAGACCGAGGCCTGGCTGCGCGGCGTGAAGGACAACCTCGCCCGCAAGGCCGGCGGCGGCGACCGCGACGTGGCCCGCGACATCGTCGCCGACCTCTGCGACATCGGCCTGGGCAATTCCTACTATGTCGGCCTGATGCGCAGCGGCCGGGGCGGCCCGGAACAGAAGAAATGGGGCGAGGGCATCCAGGTGGTGCTGCCGACGTTCCAGGGCGGCGGCACGCACGTCAACGTCTCGGGCGCGGTGGTGGCGAAGAACGCCCCGAACCGCGACAACGCCGTCAAGCTGCTCGAATACCTCACCTCCGACGACGCGCAAGGCCTCTACGCCAAGGCCGATTACGAGTACCCGGTGAAGCCTGGCGTCGCCGCGGACCCGCTGCTCACGGCGCTCGGCCCGCTCACGGTCGACACCACCCCGCTCGTCGAGATCGCCCGCAACCGCAAGGCGGCGAGCCTGCTCGTCGACAAGGTCGGGTTCGACCGGTGAGGCCGGAGGCCGTGTGATCTGGTCCGATGGCCGATGATGGCGCGGGTTTACTCCTCTCCCCGCGGGCGGGGAGAGGGCCGCTGACCCCTTGTCGGGTCAGCGGCAAGCGGAGGCGCAGCCGAAGCGAGGGTGAGGGGGTCTCGACGAGTGAGGCTCCTCCGGAAACACCCCCTCACCCTCGGCTGCCGCCTCGCTGCGTTCCCTGAACGGGAACACAGCCCTCTCCCCGCCCGCGGGGAGAGGAGAGAGCTCGCGCTTGATCTTGTTCGGGACGGATCAGGTGGAAATCACGACCCATTCTGAAGCGGACGGGAGCCGGCGACCAACGTGGAGGGAAGAGCTTTCGTGCCGCCGCGCCCATCGGCGGCCGCGCGCCGGGCGGCAAGGCCGCTCCTGCCTCGTTCCACCTCCGGCGGAGGGTCTCCCTGGCTTCTGGCCTGGACGCTCGCCGCCGGCCTCACCGCCCTCCTGGTCCTGGCCCCGGTCGCGGCGCTGGGGCTCGAGGCGTTGCAGGGCTCCGGCGGGCTCTGGCCGCATCTCCTCGCCCATGTCCTGCCGCCCGCCCTCGTCGAGACCGGACTGCTGCTCGCCGGGGTCGGGATCGTGGTCGTCGTGGTCGGCACCGGGGCGGCCTGGCTCGTCGCGGCCTACGAGTTCCCGGGGAGGCGCCTGCTCGACTGGGCGCTGCTCTTGCCGCTCGCCGTCCCCACCTACATCGGGGCCTACGCCTATCTCGACCTGCTGCACCCGGTCGGCCCGGTGCAGGGCGCGATCCGCGCCCTCCTCGGCTATGCCCGCCCGCGCGACCTGATCCTGCCGGACCTGCGCTCGCTGCCGGGCTGCATCCTGCTGCTCGGCTTCGTGCTCTACCCCTACGTCTACCTGCCGACCCGGGCGCTGTTCCTGATGCAGTCGGCGAACCTGGTCGAGGCCGGGCGCAGCCTCGGGGCCGGGCCGGGGGCGGTGTTCCTCCGGGTCGCCCTGCCGCTCGCCCGCCCGGCCATCGCGCTCGGCGCCAGCCTGGCGCTGCTGGAAGCGCTCAACGACATCGGGGCGGCGGAATTTCTGGGCGTTCGCACCCTCACGGTCGCGATCTACGACACCTGGATCAACCGCTCGGACCTGCCCGGCGCCGCCGGCCTGGCGCTGGTGATGCTCGCCGCCTGCCTCGGCCTGATCGCGGTCGAGCGCCGGGCCCGGCGCGGGCGCGGCTATGCCGGGGCGGCGCAGCGCCCGCGGCGGATGAGCCGCACGCGGCTCGCCGGCCCGGCGGCTTTCATGGCGCTCGGTCTCGGCCTCGTGCCGGTCGCAATCGGCTTCCTGGCACCGGCAGGCTACCTCGCGGTCGAGGCGGGGAAGCGCCTGCACTTCGCCGGCCTGTCCGGGGCGATCCTGTCGGAGAGCCTGAACACCCTGTTCTATGCCGGCCTCGCGACCGTGGTGGCCACCACCCTCGGCCTCGTGATGGCGGCAGGCTCAGCTGTGCTCGGCGGGCGCTGGCACGGGGTGCTCCTGCGCTGCGCCACCTTCGGCTACGCGGTGCCCGGCGCCATCCTGGCGATCGGCCTCCTGCCGCCGCTCTCCGCCCTCGACGGCCTGCTCGACGGCCTGAGCCGGGCGTTGACCGGGGTTCCGCTCGCTGCGATGGGCCTCGGCACGGGAGCGGCGCTCGTCTACGCCTACGTGGTGCGCTTCCTCGCCGTGACCGCCGGCAGCAGCGAGGCGGGCCTCGCCCGGGTGCCGCGCTCGCTCGGCGATGCCGCCCGGGTGCTCGGCCGGGGTCCGGCCGGCGCCCTGGCGCAGGTCCACCTGCCGCTGACCTGGCCGGCGCTCCTCGGCGGCGCCCTCCTGGTCTTCGTCGATTGCGTCAAGGAACTGCCTGCGACGCTGATCCTGCGTCCGCTCAACGTCGAGACCCTGGCGACCCACCTCTACGGCGAGGCCGCCCGCGGCACCTACGAGGACGGCGCGGTCGCCGCCCTCCTGATCGTCGCGGTCGGGCTCCTGCCGGTCGCGCTGCTGCTGCGGGTCTCGACCCCGAAGGCGTGAATCCTCAAGCCACGCGGGCATGCTCGAGGAAGAACCGCAGCATCTCGGTGCTGGCATCGGGCCCGCGCGGCTCGGTGTAGGAGCCGTCCGGGCTGCCGCCGGACCAGGCGTGGCCCGCCCCGTGCAGCACCCAGGCTTCCACCTGTCCCTTCCCCGCCGCATCCGCGTGGATCGTGCGGGTATAGGCGATCCCGCCCGGTGCCTCGCCCCGGGTCACGGTCTCCCGCAGCGGCGCCCCCGGCATCGCCTGGGCGGCCACCCGCTCGCCGTTGAGCGGATGCACCGTCCTGTCGCCGTCGCCGTGGAAGACGATGGTCGGCACGGCCGGGCCCGGCCGCGTCGGGGCGGCTCCCCCCTGGCTCATCGCCGCGAAGGCCGAGGGCATGTCCCGGGCCGCGCCGCAGGCGAGGCCCGAATGGATGCCGGCCGCCGCGAACACGTCCGGATAGGTCGCCGCCAGGATCGCCGCCGCCGCGCCGCCGGCCGAGAGCCCGGCGACGTAGACCCGGGTCGGATCGGCCCCGAACTCCGCCACCACGGCCCGCGCGATCCCGGCGATCAGCGCCGGCTCGCCCGCGCCGCGGCCCTGGTCGCCGGGCTGGAACCAGTTCCAGCATTTCTGCGCGTTGGCGGAGCGCTCCTGGCGCGGATAGACGACGATCGCGCCTTGCGCCTCGGCGAGCGCGTTCATCCGCGTGCCGAGGGCGAAGTCGTCGGGGTCCTGGGTGCAGCCATGCAGCATCACCACGACCGGCAGCCTTTGGCCCTCTCGGCCACTCGGGACGTAGACCTTGTAGGTCCGGCGGCCCGCAGCATCGGAAAAGCTCCGTTCCTCGAACCGCGCCCCCTCCGGCACCGGCACGGGCCGGCGAGGCTTCAGGCCCTCGCCGAGACCGCCGGGCAAATGGCTTGCCAAGTTACCCGCCAAGTTGCCCGCCAAGCCATCCAACGCTCCCTCGCGCAGCAGGTCGGCCAGCCCGCCCGGCGGGCGAAAGGCCTTCAGGGCCTCCGGCATCCCCAGCAGGGTCTCCTGCAAGCCCTTCGGCGCATCGGGCATCGCCCGCAGCGCCTCGGACGCGTCCGGCGCACCGGCCTGTCCCGGGATCGTCCAGGCGCCGCCCGGCTCGGTCGGGGCCTCGAGGTCGATGGCGGGTTCGGTGCCTCGCCCGGTTCCTGAGCCGGTTCCTGGGCCGGCCCCTCGCCCGGTCGCCGTCGGCGCCGCCGGGCGGGCGGGTTCGGCCGGCACCGCGTGGCCCTGGATCAGGGCCACGGCCTCGGTCAGCCGGCCGGCGCGGGTGAGGCGGGTCACCTCGGCCATGTCGACATTGGCACCAAGGCCGCCGAGGGGCCCGCCCGGGGGAAAGTTCCTGAATGCGCTCATGAGCGTGGTCCTGTGCGAGAAGGGGTTCTAGGCGATGCGGTCGGCGAGCGCGGCCTTGACGGCGGCGCTGGCATGGAAGGCGCCGAGCACGTGGATCGACGCGATGGCCGCCCGGGCGAGCTCCGGCGTGACGTCGTCGGCGATGCTGGCGAGCCCGAGGACCTGGATGCTGAGGGGCGTGCCGGAATCCCGCGCCGCCTCCAGCTCGGCCCTCGTGATGTACGTGAGGCCGAGGCTGAGCTGCCGGCGTGCCACCGACTGGCGCAACGCCTCCTCCTGACGGTCGAGCTGGTTGCGGACCGCCGTGCGGATGAAGTCGGCCCGGTTGGCGTAGAACCCGTCCCGCACCATCAGGTCGACGCGGCCGAGATCGACGAAGCCGAGATTGACCGTGACCTTCTCGCTCTCCGGCAGCTTGGGTCCGGGCCCCTTGGGCCTCAACTCGTGCACGCTCTCCGTCATCGCCATCTCCAGACCATCCATTTGGATGGTCTGGAGATGGCGAGCGGCATCCCTTTCCGCAAGGGGCCGATCCGGCGGAACGATGCGCCGTCCGGCCCGTTCGGCTCTCCGGCACCGGCGTCGTCGCGACCCGGACCAATCGGGGGCCTTCGCCGGCGGCCGGTGAACGACCATCTTGCCTCGATGCATCCCCGTGCCCCGCGATAAGGCCCGCATGAGCAGACGACATCCGACCCCGCCGGACCGGGGCCCGGCGCCCCGCCCTGCCGGGGACGAGCACACCCTGGCCGCCGGCCTCGCCGCGGGCACCGCCACGCGCGTCCTGGCGATGCGGCTGGTGATGCTGGGGGTGCTGGCGGTCTCGGCCCATCTCAGCGACGGCGTGCTGCATGCCGGCAGCCACTGGTTCATCCTCGGCGGCTACGCGGCCTCCTCGCTCTGGCTCGCCGTCACGGCGCGGCGACGCGACAGCGAGCGCCTGGCCTGGATCGCGACGCTGCTCGACGCCGCGCTCGCGGCCTATATCGTGCTCGAATACATGATGGCGGCGGCGGAGGCCGCCGACGAGCCCGGCACCCTGGCGAGCCGCCTGCCGGCCTTCCTGCTGCTGCTCGAATCCGGCCTGACCCTGCGGCCGCGCCACACCGCGGTCTTCGCCGCCCTGGTGGCGGGGGTGTGGTCCGGGGCGCTCGGCCTCGGCCTCCTCCAGCCCGGCCTCGGCCTGCCGCCGGCGGGGCCGAACGTCTTCGGGCTCCTCTCCTTCCTGGTGGCGGCCGCCTTCGTGATCGAGGGGTCGCTGCGCCTGCGCCGGGGCTTTGCCGCGATGCTGCGTCTGGAGCACGAGCGGGCGACCCTGGCGCGCTTCGTGCCGGCGGGAATCGACCTCGTGCGGCATGACGGGCCGACGGCGCTCCAGCCGCGGCACGCCTGCCTGCTCGCCCTCGACATCAGGGGTTTCTCGGCCCTGACCCGGCGCTGGGGCGAGGCCCGGGTGCTCGACTGGCTGCTGGCGTTCCGGGCACTCGCCCACGGCGCGGTCACCGCGCAGGGCGGCCTCGTCGACAAGTATGTCGGCGACGGGGTGCTGGCCCAGTTCCTCGACGGCGCACCGGCGGAGCAGGCGGCGGCAGCGCTCGCCTGCGTACGGGAGATCGAGGCGCGGGTGCGGCGGATGAACGAGACCCGGGGGCGGCAGGACCTGCCGCCGCTCGCCTTCACCGCCTCGCTCCATGCCGGCGAGGTGCTGGTGGGGGTGCTCGACGACGGGGCACGGGCCGAGTTCACGGTGCTCGGCCCGGCGATGAACGCGCTCGCCCGGGTCGAGGCCCGGGCCAAGCGCGAGAACCTGCCGGTCGCGGTCTCGAAGCGGGTGATGCGGCTCCTCGGCCCCGCCGCGCCGCCGGCCCGCCGCCTGCCGCGCCGCCCGGGCGAGGAGGATTGCCCGGACCTGTTCGGCCTCGATCCCGCCGCCGCGCCGGCCCCCTCGCAGACACCCTCGCCGCAGACGCCTTCACCCCTGCCGGCGGTGGCGTCGTGAGCAGCGGCCCCGTGAGCCCCCCATGAGCGCCCCCACGAGCGCCCCTATGACAGAGCGTCCCATGCCCGAGACCCGCACGGCCGAGTTCCGCTCGCCGCCCCGGCCCCTGCGGAGCGACGGGACCCCGCGCCGGGTCGGCGTCGAGATCGAGTTCATGGGGCCTTCGGCCAGGGCCGCCGCCGGGGCGCTCGCCGCCGGGCTCGGCGGGCGCCTCGCCGAGGAGGACCCGCACGCCTTCCGGCTCGAGGGCACGGCGCTCGGCGACCTCCGGGTCGAACTCGACCTGCGCGCCGCCCATCCGCAGCGCCGGATGCCGGAACACGGTGCCGGTCCGGGACTGCCGGTCCGCGCCGCCGGACGTTCTCTCGCTGCCCTCCTCGGCCCGGTGGTGCCGCGCGAGGTGATCACCGGCCCCCTCGCCTTCGACCGCCTGCCCGAGACCGACCGCCTCGCCGCCCTGCTGCACGGGGCCGGCGGGCGGGGGCGCGGGGCGGTGCTGCTCGGCTCGCTGGGCCTCCACTTCAACGTCGAGCCGCCGGACCTCGAGGCCGCCACCCTCACCGGCCTGCTGCGGGCCTATCTCCGGTCCGAGCCGGACCTGCGCCGGGCCACCGCGGCGGGCGGGTTCCTGGCCGCCCGCGGCCTGCCGCCGCCCTTCCCCGCGGCTTACGTCGCCCGGGTGCTCGATCCCGGCTACCGGCCCGACCTCGACGGCCTCGCCCGCGACTACCTCGCCGCCAACCCGACCCGCCACCGCGGCCTCGATCTCCTGCCGCTCTTCGCCCATCGCGACGAGGAGGGCGTCCGGGCGGCCCTGCCGCCGGACGAGAAGGTGAGCCCTCGGCCCGTGCTGCATTACCGGATGCCGCAGGCGCATGTGGGCTTGGCGGGCTGGAGCCTGGCGCCGGCCTGGAACCTGTGGGTGGGGGTGGAGGAGATGGCGGAGGCGGACCGCCTCGAGGCGGCGCGACCGGCTTGAGCGGGCGCTGAATCCCGCTTACCCTGTCCCCGATGATCGAGAGCCGCTCCCCCTGCGCGACCACCTGGTGGCGCTTCCGTTAAGGAAGCGGCCCGTCGTCATTCTCGTCACGACCGATGCCGCCGTCCGGTGGGCACGGTCGTTCTTCGGTTCCGGCACCCTTCGGCGCGGCGGCTTTCCTCCGGAAAGAGCCCCCCGATGCCGCCCAAACCCGTCATCCTCACCGGCGACCGCACCACCGGTCCCCTGCATCTCGGCCACTACGCCGGCTCGCTGCGCAACCGCGTGGCGTTGCAGCACAGCCACCGCCAATACCTGCTGCTCGCCGACGCGCAGGCGCTGACCGACAACGCCCACGACCCGGCCCGCATCGCCCGCAACGTGATCGAGGTCGCGACCGACTACCTCGCGGTCGGCATCGATCCGGCGGTCACCACGATCTGCGTGCAATCGGCCCTTCCGGCGCTCGCCGAACTGACCCTGCTCTACCTCAACTTCGTCACGGTGGCCCGGCTGGAACGCAACCCGACGATCAAGGACGAGATCCAGGCCCGCGGCTTCGGCCGCGACATCCCGGCGGGCTTCCTGTGCTACCCCGCCGCCCAGGCCGCCGACATCACGGCGTTCCGGGCCACCCTGGTGCCGGTGGGCGAGGACCAGGCGCCCCTGATCGAGCAGACCAACGAGATCGTCCGCCGCCTCAACCGGCAGGTGGGCCACGACCTCCTGCCCGAGGCTCGGTCGCTGATCCCGGAGATCGGGCGGCTGCCGGGTGTCGACGGACGGGCGAAGATGAGCAAGTCGGGCGGCAACGCCCTGCCGCTCTCGGCCTCCGACTCCGAGATCGCCGCTTTTGTGCAGCGGATGTACACCGATCCCGGCCACTTGCGCGCCTCCGATCCGGGCCGGGTCGAGGGCAACGTGGTCTTCACCTATCTCGACGCCTTCGACCCCGACCGGCAAGCGGTCGCGGACCTGAAGGCCCATTACCGGCGCGGCGGCCTCGGCGATTCCGTGCTCAAGGACCGCCTCACGGCAATCCTGCGCGACCTCCTCGGGCCGATCCGCGAGCGGCGGGCCGGGATCGCCCGCGATCCGGATCATGTCATGGACGTGCTGCGCACCGGCACGGCGCGGGCAAGGGAGCTCACTGCAGAGACCCGGGACGCGGTGCAGGACGCCCTCGGCTTGTTCCGTCTCTGAGCGCCGCATGCACGCCTGCAAGCCCGTCCTTGCAGTTCCGCGCATTTCAAACCCGCCCCCGCGCGTCCATCTTGGCCTCCATGACACAGACCCTGCAATTCGGCCTCGACACGTTCGGGGATGTCACCGCCCGGAACGGTGAGCTCCTGCCTCACGGCCAGGTGATCCGCGACGTCGTCGCGCAAGGCATCCTGGCCGATGAAGTCGGCCTCGACTTCTTCGGCATCGGCGAGCACCACCGGGAGGACTTTTCCGTCTCCTCGCCCGAGATGGTCCTGGCGGCGATCGCGGCGCGCACCGAGCGCATCCGCCTCGGCTCGGCCGTGACGGTGCTCAGCTCGGACGATCCGGTCCGGGTCTACCAGCGCTTCTCGACCCTGCAGGGGCTGTCGCACGGCCGCGCCGAGGTGATCCTCGGCCGCGGCTCGTTCACCGAATCGTTCCCGCTCTTCGGCTACCCCCTCGACCAGTACGAGACCCTGTTCGAGGAGAAGCTGGAGCTGTTCGCCGCGCTTCTCGCCGGCGGGAAGGTGACCTGGCAGGGCACCACCCGGGCGCCGCTCGACAACCAGTCGGTCTTCCCGACCCCGGAGACGCCGCCTACCACCTGGATCGGCGTCGGCGGCAGCCCGAACTCGGTGGTGCGGGCGGTCCATCACGACCTGCCCTTGATGCTCGCCATCATCGGCGGCGAGCCGCAGCGCTTCCGGCCTTACGTCGATCTCTACCAGCGGGCCTGCGCCCAGCTCGGCCGGACGGTGCGGCCGATCGGCGTCCATTCCCCGGGCTATGTCGGCGAGACCGACGCGGGCGCACGGGAGGAGTTCTTCGCCGATTACAAGCGCATGCGCGACCGCATCGGCGCCGAGCGCGGCTGGCCGCCGATGACGCGCCAGGAATTCGACCGCGAGGCCGATCACGGCTCGCTCTACATCGGCGGGCCGGAGACGGTGGCGCGGAAGATCGCCGCGACGGTGAAGGGGCTCGGCCTCGGCCGGTTCCAGCTCAAGTACAGCGCCGGCCCGCTGCCGCACGAGCGGCTGATGCGCTCGATCGAGCTCTACGGCACCAAGGTGGCGCCGATGGTGCGGGAGATGCTGGGATAGTTTTTCGGGGTCGCGGGGCGGGGCGGGCGTCGGCACGTGTCCCATGGCACGTGCCAAGGCTCACGTGTCATGGGACACGTGGGCATCCGGCGCGACGGACGACAGGAGACCCGCCATCTTCCACCTCATCTTCGCGGCGCCGTGCGCTTACGTGATCGCCCGCTGGCTGACGCCCCTCGGGCTGCCGCTTCCCGCCAAGGGCGTCATCGCCCTGCTGCTGCTCCTCGCCTCGCAGTTCCACCTCTGGAACCGGCTCTCCTCCGGCTCGGTCTTCGCGCCCGAATTCCCCCGCGGGATCGTGCTGCTCTTCAACTGGGCCTTCGGGGCGATCCTGCTGCTCGCCGTGCTCCAGATCGCGCTCGATCTCGGCGCCCTGGCGGTCGCAGCGTTGCACCGGAGCTTCGTGGCCATCCCGGACGGGGTGCGGTTCGGGGCGGCCGGGCTCGCAGGCCTGCTGGCCGCAATCGGCGTCGCCCAGGCCGTGCGGGTGCCGCCGGTCCGGGACGTCGAGGTGGCGATCCCCGGCCTGGCGCCCGCCTTCGACGGTTACCGGCTGCTCCAGCTCACCGACCTGCATCTCGGCCGCCTCTTCCCGGCCCCCTGGGCCCGGGCCGTGGCGGCACGCGCCAACGGGGCGGGCGCCGACCTGATCGTGGTCACCGGCGACTTCATCGACGGCTCGGTGGCGATGCGCCGCGACGACGTGGCGCCGCTCGCCGGCCTGCGGGCGCCGGACGGGACTTTCGCGATCCCCGGCAACCACGAATACTTCTTCGATTACCCGGCCTGGATGCGCCACCTCGCCGGCCTCGGTCTCACGATGCTGCCGAACGCCCATACCGTGCTGACCCGCGGCGAGGCCCGCCTGGTGCTCGCCGGCGTCACCGATTCCTCGGCCCCCGCCGCCGGCGAGGCCGGCCCCGACCTCGCGGCGGCGCTCGAGGGCGCTCCCCACGGCGCGCCGATCCTGCTCCTCGACCACCAGCCGCGGGCCGCGAAGCGGGCGGCGGCCCGGGGCGTCGCGCTCCAGCTCTCCGGCCACACCCATGGCGGCATGATCCTCGGCCTCGACCGGCTGGTGGCGCGGGGCAACAACGGCTTCGTGTCGGGCCGCTACGAGGTCGCCGGCATGGTTCTCTACGTCGGCAACGGCACCGGGATCTGGCCGGGCTTCGCCCTCCGGCTCGGCCGGCCCTCCGAGATGACCCGTTTCACCCTGCGGGCCGCGCCCCGGGCCGACGACCGGGGCTGAGCGCCGGCGAAACGGAGCGTCCGGCCGGCCCCGGCCTGCTCCCGCGGAACCGGTGCGGGCGGCGCGCGGTTCCCGCACGGCCCGGCCCCCCCGTCCGGGCTCACCCGGATGCCAGCATGCGCCGTTCCCAAGCCCCCCGTGAGCGATGCTCCGCATGACGAGCGCGGTCGTCGTCGGCGCCTCGGGCGGGATCGGCCGCGCCCTCGTCGCGGCGCTCGCCGCGGGCGGGGCGCACGAAACCGTGTTCGCCCTGTCGCGCTCGGCCGCGCCGCACCCCGGTCTCGTGCGGCCCAGTCTCGTGCAGCCCAGTCTCGTGCAGCCCTTGCCCGTCAAATCCCTGCCCGTCGACGTCACGGACGAGGAGTCCATCGCGGCGGCGGCGCAGGCCATCGAGGCGGCCGGGCCGGTGGGGCTCGTCCTCGTCGCCAGCGGCATCCTGCACGGGCCGGGCGTCTCGCCCGAGAAGGCGCTCAAGGCCCTGGACCCGGCCGCGATGGCCGCCGTGATGGCCGTCAACGCGATCGGTCCGGCCCTGGTGGCCAAGCACCTCCTCCCCCTGATGCCGCGCCGCGGGCGGAGCGTCTTCGCCGCCCTCTCGGCCCGGGTCGGCTCGATCGGCGACAACCGCCTGGGGGGATGGTACGCCTACCGGGCCTCGAAGGCGGCGCTGAACCAGGTCCTGCGCACGCTGGCGGTCGAGACCGCGCGCACTCATCCGGAGCTGATCGTGGCGGGGCTTCATCCCGGCACCGTGCAGACGGCCCTGTCGCGGCCGTTCCGCCCCGATCCGGGGCCCGGCCTGTTCCCGCCGCAGGAGAGCGCGGCCCATCTCCTGCGCGTCCTGGACGGGCTGCGGAGCCGGGATTCCGGGGGCGTGTTCGCCTGGGACGGGCAGCCGATCCCGCCCTGATTCCTGCCGTTCCCCACCGGGCGCGTCGCGCGGAGCGCCCGTGGCCGCGCGGCCGAGGCCGGTGCCTGTGGCGGACGGACCACATGCAGGATCCGATTGCGCGAAACCCCGGGGCCTGAGACCGAAACGCCGGTTTTTGAGACGCGCGCCCTCAACGATTTTTTCGGCCGTGTGATAGCAGAAATGAAATGGAAGCCAGAGTACGGCTTCCGGCGACACAGCGGATCACGCGCTTCGCTGCAATGCACACATCGATCTAAGCCGATCTAAGCCGAAAAGTCCAAGAGGGGGCAAGTGATGGCGAACGCCACGGGGATGACGCGGGAGCAGGAAGTCACGTACCTGTCGGGCGTCAATGCGGACGGGACCCTCGCAAATCCCTCCTTTGCGACGTATGACGGCAAAACCCCGGATAATTACGGGACATCGTCGAGCTCGATCCACTGGGGCCCGAACAACGCAGCCGGGACGGCCGGCGGCACCCTGACTTACGCCTTCGATCCGGATTCCAAGTGGACCCCGGTCGAGCAGGCCGCCCTGGCCTCCAGCCTGGACATGTGGTCCGCCGTCGCGAACATCTCCTTCAAGCTGACGACCTCGGGCGACAACGCCAATATCGGGTTCATGCGGAACAACAAAGGCGACGCCTTAGAGTACCATAATTCTACGCCGCACCCGGTCGGCAGCAGCGTGATCACCCCGCCCTCCGACGGCAATGCTCTGATCTCGCTGGATACCGGCGAGGTCGAGCCGGCGACCTCCAAGCACGGATTTCTCAACGATTTCACGAACGGCGGTAGCGGCTACGGCGCCATGACGGCGGTGCACGAGGCGGGGCACGCGCTCGGGCTCGGCCATGGCGGTCCCTATAACGGGGAGAAGGTCCCCAGCCAGCAATTGGGGCCTTACGACAACAGGATCTCGACGATCATGTCGTACTTCAACCCAGGCCAAGAGCTGGCGTACCAGAGCCCCATCACCGGGACCAACTGGAGGACCACGGACGGGGTCGATCATGTTCCGACTACCTGGATGCCGGTCGATATCGACGCGATCCAGCGCCTCTACGGTGCCCAGACCAGCGGCCCGCTGAACCAGGCCCAGACCTTCGGCTACAACACCACGATCACCGGCAGCCTGAAGCCGTATTTCGACTTCACCGTCAACACCAAGCCGGTCCTGACCCTCTACGACACCGCCGCGAGCGGCAACGCCCTCGACCTCTCGCAGAGCAGCGACACCGCGATCGTCAACCTCAATGCCGGCACCTACAGCAGTGCCTTCGGGATGACCAACAACATCGCGATCTACGACAAGACCTACATCCAGCGGCTCGTCTGCGGCTCGGGCAACGACGTCTGCACGGTCAACCTGGCCAAGGACAACACGATCGACGGCGGGGCCGGCACCAACACCGCGGTCTTCTCCGGCAACCGGGCCGACTACACCATCGCCCAGGCGAACGGCGCGACGATCGTCACGCGCACGCTGAGCGCGAACCTCGCCGCGCGGCCGACCGGGGTCACCGACACCCTGACCAACTTCCAGGCCCTGCGCTTCGACGACCAGGCCGTCGCCGTCTGCTTCACGACGGGCACCCGCCTGCGCACCGCGCGCGGCGAGGTGGCGGTCGAGGATCTGCGGGTCGGCGACCGGGCGGCGACCGCCTCCGGCGCCCTGCGGCCCGTCACCTGGATCGGGCATCGCGACCTCGACGGACGCGGCCGGCCCCTGCCGGCATCCCAGCAGCCGGTCCGCATCCGCGCCGGTGCCTTCGGGCCGGGGCTGCCGGCCCGGGATCTCCGCCTCTCTCCCGGCCATCCGGTCCTCGTCGGCGCCGGTACGGACGGTGCGGGCGGCCACCTCGTGCCGGTCATGTGCCTCATCAACGGCACCAGCATCCTGCGCGAGCCGGCAGCGTCGGTGACCTACTGGCACGTCGAGCTCGACGCCCACGACATCCTGCTCGCCGAGGGTCTTGCCGCCGAGAGCTACCTCGACTGGGGCGACCGCCCGTTCTTCACCGAAGCCTCCGACCACGCGCTCCACAACCCCGACTTCGTCGTGCCGGGTCTCGCCGCCCGCTGCCGGCCGGTGGCGGTCGACGGTCCGGTGGTCGAGGCCGAGCGGGCGCGCCTGTCCGGCGTGTTCGCCGAAAGCCTCGGCGCCGCTTGCGCCTGGGACGCGGCCGGGTGCTTCGACTGGCTCGCCGCGTGAGGGCGATCGTGCGACAAGCCGGGTCATGAGACCCGGCTCCCTCTCCCTCGACGCCTTCCTGGCCCGCCGCGCCGCCGACCGGCGGCTGGCGCGGCTGACCCACGACATGACGCTGCCGGAGGCGCGCGGGCTGGAATTCGGGCCCGGGGACAACCCCGTCCCCCTGCCCGCGGGCGTGCAGGTCGCTTATGTCGACCACGCCCTCGACGCGAGCGCCGGGCTGCCCGGCGCCGCGCCGATCGACCATGCCTGGGCGGGATCCGGCTCCCTCGCGGCGATCGTCGGGCCGGAGCCCTACGACGTCGCCATCGCCGCGCAGGTGGCCCAATACGTGCCGAACCTCCTCGGCTGGCTCAAGGGCATCCACGGGGTGCTGCGGGCCGGGGGCGTGCTCAACCTGTCGCTGCCGGACAAGCGCTTCATGTTCGACGCCGCGCGGCCGGTGAGCACCCTGGCCGAGCTGGTCGAGGCGGACCTCGTCGGCTTGACGCGGCCGAGCCCGCGCCAGGTCTTCGCCCATGCGAGCGAGGCGCGGGCGGTGGCGCCGGCGCAGATCTGGGCCGGCGAGGACCCGGCGGCCGCGCCGCGCCTCGCCGGCGGCACGGCCCTGGCGCACGCCCATGCGGAGGCCTCCGCGGCGCTCGCCGAAAACCGTTACGTGCCGTGTCATTGCTGGGTGTTCACCCCGGAGGCGTTCCTGGACCTGGTGGCGGGAGCGACGCGGCTCGGGCTGTTCCCGTTCGTGCTGAACCGGATCGGCGCGACGGAGGTGGGCGGGTTCGAGTTCTACGTCTCGATGCGGCGCGACGGGGAAGAGGAGCCCGGCGCCTTACGCCGGCTGCAGGAGGGGGCGATCGACCATCTCGGCCGCGTCCTGGCGCAGCAGCGCCGGACCGCGACGCTGCTGGCCGGCGGTTGACGGTCCGGGCGGCGGGTGCCGAAAGGCCGCGCCGCCCGCGCCGGAACCCCGGCCGGCCGGTTGCCGTTCCCAGGCTCTCGCCCCTCAACCAGGAGGCCTTCCATGCGTGCTCTCACGGTCCGGGTCTCCGTCGCGGCCGCCCTCGTCCTCGGGACGGCGGGCGCGGCGCTCGCCCGCAACGGCGGCGATGCCGGCAGCGGGCTCTCGCCCTACGCGGCGCTCAGCGGCAACGACCGCTCGGCCGGCGTCAACAACGGCAATTACCGGCAGCCGCGCTACGACCCCTACCTGCGCACCTACGGCCGCCCACCGGCCGGCTATGGCTATGGCTACGACCGCCCGGCGCCCCCGCCCGGCTATTACGGCTATCCGTACTGAGGCCGCCGCGGGACCCTTGCGCCGCCCCCTTGATCCGGCCGCCTTTCCCGGCGACCAGCACCCGGCGGCCCCGATGCGCCGCCGGGAGACGACCATGCCGACACACTTTCGCGCGGGCCCGCGGGCATGAACTCTTGGGCATGACCCTGCCGCCCGCGACAGCGGCACGCCTCGAAGCCCTGCGCCGGGGCGACCTCGCCGGAATCCGGGAGCTGCGGCTTCCCGGCGGGCCGGAGGGTCGCCTCTCCGAGATGCCGCCCGAGATCCTCGGTCTCGCCGACACGCTCGAACTGCTCGATCTCGGCCAGAACGACCTGACCGCGCTGCCTGCCGATCTCGGCCGCCTGCGCCGGCTCCGGGTGCTGTTCTGCTCCGGCAACCGCTTCGACCGGCTGCCGCCGGTGCTGGGCGATTGTACGGCTTTGAGCCAGGTGGGGTTTCGCGGCTCCGGCATCGCCGAGGTGCCGGCGGAATCCCTGTCCCCGGCTCTGCGCTGGCTCACCCTCACCGACAACCGCATCGCCGCCCTGCCCGCTTCCCTGGGCGACCGGCCGCTGCTGCAGAAGCTGATGCTGGCGGGCAACCGCCTGCGCGCCCTGCCGGAGAGCTTGAGGGACGCGCAGAACCTCGAACTCCTGCGCATCGCCGCCAACGGATTCGAGGCGCTGCCCGCCTGCCTCACCGCCCTGCCGCGCCTCGCCTGGCTGTCCTGGGCCGGCAACCCGTTCGAGGATCGGGCGGCGCCGTCCGCGGTGGCGGCGATACCGGTCGCCTGGCGCGATCTCACAATCGGCCCTCTCCTCGGCGAGGGCGCCTCCGGGCGGGTGATGCGGGCGGCATGGCGGCCAGAGGGAACCGGTGAGGCACGACCCGTCGCCCTCAAGCTGTTCAAGGGCGCGATGACCAGCGACGGCCTGCCGGAGCGCGAGATGGCGGCCTGCCTGGCGGCAGGCGCGCATCCGCACCTCACCGGCGGCCTCGGCCGCCTCGCCGACCATCCGGACGGGACGCAAGGGCTTTTGATGCCGCTCCTGCCGGAGGGCTGGCGGGTGCTCGCCGGGCCGCCGAGCCTGGAGAGCTGCAGCCGCGACGTCTACGAGCCCGGCCTCCGGCTCACGCAAGCGGCGTCCTTACGCCTCGCCCGCGGGGTGGCATCGGGCGCCGTCCACTTGCACGCCAGCGGCTTCGGCCACGGCGACCTCTATGCCCACAACGTCCTGTGGGACGGAACGCACGGCGAGGCGGTGCTGAGCGATCTCGGCGCGGCCTCCGCCCTGCCCTCGGGGCCCGAGGGCGAGGTCCTGCAACGGCTCGACGTGCGGGCCTTCGGGCTGCTCCTCGAGGAATTGCGGACCATCGCTCCCCTCGCCCACCCGGCCGCCGAGGCCCTGGCGCAGGCCTGCACCGGGGAGCCTGCTGCGCGCCCCGGCATGGCCGAGGTGCTGGGTGCCCTCGACAGGCTCATCAGGGAATCGGGGCCGGCCTGACCGGCCCCGATCCTCGTCTCAGCGGCTCTTCTTGTAGAGCTTGCTCGCGATCTCGAAGATCTCCTCCGGCTTGTAGTTCGGCGCGAAGGCGCCGTAATTGCCGTCGAGCTCCGGGATCTTGCCGCCCTCGGGCGCGCCGTCGACCACCTCCAGCTTGCCCGGCGGATCGCCCGGCAGGGCCACCTCGTCGTTCGACCACACCCCGGCCGCTTCCGGATAATCCGGCGAGTTGAACCGGTAGAGCCGGCGGTGGCTGCCCTCCTGCAGGTATTTCTGGCATTCGGGGATGCGGTCGAGGTTGATGTTGGGCGTCGGCAGCATCTGCTCAATGGCGACACCCGTGAGCTTCTTCAGCGCGAGCGCATAGGCGTGGGCGTGCACGGAGCCGCGCACCAGCAGGTAGCCGCAGACCTCGCGCCCGGTCGGGTCCTTCAGCGTCTCGTAGACCCTGAGCTTGTGGATGCGCGCGCCGCATTCGAGGTGAAAGTTGTGCAGGAGGTCGATGATGATGTTCCCGGTCGTGGTGACCATGTCCATGTTCCACGACGCGGCGTTGGAGTTCATCGGCATCGCGCCGCCGCCGTTGCTGAGGAAGCTGCCGGCCAGCCGCACGTCCTGCATGTCGTGGAACGGCGCCTTCGACACGTCGACATCCGGCGTCGGGTCGCCGGGGCCGTTGTTGAGCATCGCCACGCCGGTCGAGACCAATTCGACATGGCCGAGCTCCTCCATGAAGATGCTCGAGACCAGGCTGTAGAACGGCCGCAGCTTGGACTTGTCGCGAAAATTGAAGCTCTGGAACATGTAGTTGCCGAGCGTCGACATCTCGCCGTACTTGCCGCCGAGCAGCTCCTGCAGGGCGGCGGCGGCATTCGGGTCGGGCCTCTTGGGCTGCGGCAGCTCGGCCTGCAGGCGATCGATCCTCATGAACATGGGCACGGCCCCTTCTTCGGCGGGATACTCCCCCGGTCCATCCGGGATAGTCCCGGGGGGCATCGGTTCGAGCCATGATGGGTTCCCGTGCGCCCGAGCGTACGGGCGCATCGGTCGCAGGGGTGGATCGGGCACGGAAGGCTCGGCCTGGGGCATCCGCGCCGCATCGCGCGGTAAAGTACGGGGAGCCGTGGGAAGCGGAGCAATGGCGCTTGACCGCGAGGGGTCGGCAGGTCCCCCTTGGGGAATCGCCGCCCGGATCCCGGGTTTTCGGCGGATCCCGACGATACGGACCCGATGGCCACCCCGTTCGACACCGGCACCATCCTGAACCTGCTGCGCCGCGCGACCGAGACGGTGCGCGCCACGACTGCCCGCGCTGTCGCGGCCGAGGCCCGGGCCGACCGGCTCGGCCGCGAGGTCGGCGCCCTGCTCGGCCGGGTCGAGGAGGCGCTGCGGGCCTCCGCTGCCGAAGCCGCCGAGGCGAGACAGGCCGCCGCCGAGGCCCATGAGGCCGCCGCCGAGGCCCGACACGCCGCAGAGGAGGCGCAGGCCCAGGCCGGCGCGGCCGAGGCCAAGGTGTCCGCCGAGCGGGCACGGGTGCGCCGGCTGGAGGAGCGCCTGGCCGAGGTGATGGCCGACACCCACGCCGCCCGCGAGGCCGCCGCCGCGGCAGAGGCCGGCCGCGAGGCGGCGGAAGCCCGCCTGACCCGCATCCGCGCGGCGCTCATCGACGAGGCGGCGATGCCGCCCGAGACGGAACGGCCGGCGGCCCTGCACTGACAGTCCATCCGCCCACTCCGGATCGTCTCCCTTAAGACGAAGGCTGCAGACCACCGCGTCCATCGCCCCTGGCGGTCGTCCTTCCCCCATGCGATCCTGGTTGAGTCGCACAGGGTGATGGGCGGTCGTCGATGGCGGTACTGTGGTGCAGGGACGGCCAGATCATCCTCGACGGCGCGCGCGAGGAACGCCGCCCGTTCGAGGCCGCCGACGCGGATTTCCTCAATGACCAGAGTGCCGCCTATACCAGGGCGCTGACGCTTCCGAAGCCGGCCGGGACGCTTCTGGCGATGGGCAAGGCCCTGCACGATTGGCTCGACCGCAAGGATCTGCTGGCCCAGATCGTCGGTGAAAGCGGGCCGGTCTCCCTCGACCTGGCGGTGGCGGTTCGGCCCGACGCGAAGGCCCGCGCCTTCGTGGCGGCGCCCTGGGAACTCCTGACCGACGCGACCGACCTCCACCTCGCCTTCGACGCCACCCGCGCCTACAGCCCGGCCCGGCGCTTCGGCGCCCCCGGCACGCCGTGGGAACCGGCCCACCGCGACCTCTCGGTGCTGTTCATGGCGGCGGCGCCGGAGGGTGTGTCGGACCTCGATTACGAGCGCGAGGAGGCGCTGATCCTCGACGCGGTCGAGCGCCTGCCGGTGCAGCTCGCCGTGGAGGAGAGCGGCGCGCTCGGGCCCCTGGCCGACCGCCTCGCCCTGGAAGGCCCGTTCGAGGTGCTGCACCTCACCTGCCACGGCGACCTCGACGACGGGCGCGGCGTGCTCGCCCTGGAGGACGACAAGGGCGGGCTCGACCCCGTCACCGCCGGTCGGCTCTGCGAGGCGATGGGGAGCCACCGGCCGCCGCTGGCCATGGTCTCGGCCTGCCGCAGCGCCGAGCAGGCCGGCGCCGCCGTGCCGCTGGCGCTTGCCCTGATGGAAGCCGGCCTGCCGCAGGTGATCGGCTGGGCCGGCTCGGTCTACGATTCGGATGCCATCGTGTTCGCCCGCGCGCTCTATGAAGCACTCGGCCGACGCGAGACCGTGCCGGCCGCGGCTGCCATCGCCCGGCGGGCGCTGGTCGAGGCGCTGCAACGGGACCCGGAGGGCACCGGGCAGCACTGGCACCTCGCCCGGGTCCATCTCGGGCCGAACGGGGGCGGGCCGCTCTGCGCCAACGGCAAGCCGCCGCGGCCGCGGCCGCTGGGCGACAAGCCGTTCCTCGACCGCAAGCGACAGGTGCCGGTGGCGGCCCCCGCCCTCTATGTCGGGAGGCGGCGGGAGGCGCAGGCGGTGTTGCGGGCCTTCTCAGGCCTCGACGGGCCGGCCGGCGTGCTGGTCCGCGGCATGGGCCGGCTCGGCAAGTCGAGCCTCGCCGCCCGCATCGCCCGGCGCCGGCCCGATCTGCGCAGCGCCGTGGTGTTCGGCCGCTACGACGCCCGGGCGATCTTCGACGAACTGATCGAGGCCATCGATGCCCGCCACCGCGCCGCCCTGCGCACAGCCTGGCTCGACGCGATCGCCCGCGATCCGCAGGCCCTGAAGGACGCGATCGAGGCGATCCTGACCGGCCCGGCCGCCGCGCCTGACAAGGCGACTGGACACCAGCCGATCCTCCTCGTCATCGACGACCTCGAGCAAGTCCTGGAGCCGCCGCGGCCCGGCGAGACCCGCACCCTCGTGAAGGCCGAGGCGCGGGCGCCGCTCAAGGCGGTGATCGAGGCCTTCGCGGCGGCCCGGACCATGACCGACTCTCGTCTGATTCTCACCAGCCGCTACACGTTCAGCCTGTCCACCTCCCGGGGCGACGCCGCCGACGCCCTGCTCGACCTGCAACTGCCGCCCCTGACCGAGGGCCAGCGCCGCAAGCTCGCCTGGGCCGAATTGAGCCGCGGCCGCCCGGATGCCGTGGTGAGCGAGGAGGCAGAGGCTCTGGCGGGGCGGGCGCTCGCGGCGGCGGCGGGCAATCCGGGACTTCAGGCCCTTCTCACCCGGGCGATCCCGACAGACTCGAGCACCGCCGAGGCCGCCATCACCGCCGTCGAGGCTTATCAAGCGAGCGGCGCATTGCCGGAGGGCGATGTCGGGCAGTTCTTCAGCGAACTGGCGCTCACGGCCTATCGCGACGCCCTAACGGCGGACGAGGCCTGCGCCATACGGGCGGCCCGTGCCTTCACGCTGCCGGTGCCGCGGGCGGTGGTGGAGACAGCGGCGGACGTGCTCGGGGTTCCGGAACCTGCACGCGCGCTCAACCGGTTGATCGGCCTCGGCTGCCTCGACGTGTTCCGCGATGGCGAGACGACGGACATCGCCGTCAACGCGCTGGCGGCGCCGCTCTTCATGGAGCCTGCGACGGAAGAACTGGTGCGGGTCGCGCGTGCCGTCGTGCCTGCTCTCGCGGCGGGATGGCGGAGCAAAGAGGGTAGCCTGCGGGAAGGGCCCGAAGCCTTGGAACTTCTCAGGCTCGCCGAATCAGCGGCCGACATGCCGGCGGTCCTCGTCGAGGCCGCGAAGGCTGCTGCTGCCTGGGCATGGTTCACCCATAGAGATGCCCGCACCGGGCTCGGTCTTGTCCAACAGTCTCTCGCGGAGGGTGACCGGACGGGGATCAAGCCGACATTCCTTCTGCTTCAGACCGGCCTTGAGTGCGCCGCACGGCTCGGCGAGGGCGAGTTCCAAGACGACCTCATCGAACGGGGTATGAACCTCACCGATGATCCAGATCGCTCAGCCCGGGCTCGCTTCCTGGGACGCCGCGGCGATCGCCTCCGGCAAAAGGGGCAGGTCGCAGAAGCCGAACAGGAGTATCGCGTTGCAAGTGAGTTGTTTGCCGAAGCAGGCGACATTCGCTCGTACGCCGTGACCCTCGGCCAAGTGGCCGAGGTGCTGTTTGCGCGGGGCGAACTGGACAAAGCGTTGCGCATCTACCGCGAGGAGCAGTTGCCGGTCTTCGAGCGGCTGGGCGACGTTCGCGCGCGCGCTAGGACCCTTGGCGACGTGGCCGATGTGCTGTTTGTGCAGGGCGAACTTGATGAAGTGCTGCGCATCCACCGCGAGGAGCAACTGCCAGTCTTCGAGCTGCTGGGCGACGTGCGCGAACGCGCCGTGGCCCTCGACAAGGTAGCGGAGGTGCTGTTTGCGCGGGGCGAGCTGGACGAAGCGTTGCGCATCCGGCGCGAGGAGCAACTGCCGGTCTTCGAGCGGGTGGGTGACGTGCGCGAGCGCGCCGTGACCCTCGGCAAAATGGCCGACGTGCTATTTGCGCAGGGCGAGCTGGACGAAGCGCTCCGCATCCGGCGTGAGGAAGTACTGCCGATCTATGAGCGGATGGGCGACGTGCGTTTGCGCGCTGTAGCCCTCGGCCGGGTGGCCGACGTGCTGTTTGCGCAGGGTAATCTGGACGAAGCCCTACGCATCTGGCGCGAGGAGCAGTTGCCGGTCTTCGAGCAGGTGGGCGACGTGCGCTCGCGTGCCGGGACCCTCGGCCAGATGGCGGAGGTGCTGTTTGCGCGGGGCGAGTTGGACGAAGCCCTGCGCATCCGGCGCGATGAGCAACTACCGATCTATGAGCGGCTGGGTGACGTTCACTCGCGCGCCGTAGCCCTCGGCCGGGTGGCCGACGTGCTGTTTGCGCTGGGTAATCTGGACGAAGCCCTGCGCATCTGGCGCGAGGAGCAATTGCCGCTCTGGGAGCGGCTGGGCGACCTCGCAGGACTGTGCAACGTGCGCTTCCGCTTCGCGAAAATCCGCCTTGCTCGAGGCATAGCCGATCAGGAGAGCGCTCGTGCCGTCATGGAAGATCTCGCCGAGGCTTACCGTCTCGCCGAGCATCTGGGTCGCGCCGACGCGATCGCAGCCATCGGTCTGTTATTCGGGCAAGGGTTGATCTGGGCTGGGGCAAAACCTGAAGGTGCAACCGTCCTGCAGCGCGCCGCCTGGGCCAACCGCAAGCTCGGCCGCGAAGACAAAGCGGCAGAGATCGACGCCCTGATCGCCACCCTCCCCCAACCCCCGGCCGAGCCCACCCCCTGAGCCCCCTCACCCCGCCTTCGACAACGGATCCGCGATACTCTCCAGCGACTTGCCCTCCGCATCGACTCCCAGCTTCCACTCCGTCACCGCGGCGACCACGAGCAGCAGGGCCGCCCCTGCATAGCCCCCGGCGAGCGCCCAATGCTGGCCGGATTCGATCAGGTGGGTGAAGAGCCACGGCGCCATCACGCCGCCGGCACCGGTGCCGAGCGCGTAGAACACCGCGATGGCGAGCGCCCGGGTCTCGAGCGGGAAGATCTCGCTCGCCGTCAGGTAGGCGGAGCTTGCAGCCGCCGAGGCGACGAAGAAGATCGCGATCCAGGCGAAGGTCTGGGTCCAGGCGGTGAACAGGTCGAGGCCGAACACCACCGCGGTCGCCATGAGTAGCACGCCGCTCAACGCGAAGGTCCCGGCGATCATCCGGCGCCGGCCGATCGTGTCGAAGAAGTGGCCGAGCAGCAGCGGCCCCAGGAAGTTGCCGATGGCGAGCGGCACCAGGAACACGCCGGCCTTGTTCTCCGGCACGCCGTAGAACTTCGCCAGAACCAGCCCGTAGGTGAAGAACACCGCGTTGAACAGGAAGGCCTGGGCGATCATCAGCACCAGGGCCAGGATGCTGCGGCCGCGGTGCTTGTGGACCATCGACGAAAAAATCTCGCCGAAGCCGAAGCTCTTTTTCGGATGCACCTCCAGGATACCCTCCGCCTTCGGGAGCTTTTGTCCCGTCTCGGCCTCGACCGTGCGCTCGATCTCCGCCACCGTGCGCTCGGCCTCGTCCTCGCGGCCATGGGTGACGAGCCAGCGCGGGCTCTCGGGCACGTAGCGGCGCAGAAAGAGGATGCCGAGGCCGAGCACGCCGCCGATGCCGAAGCCGAGGCGCCAGCCGAAATCCGGATCGAAGAGGTTGGGATCGAGGAGCAGCAGCGCGGCCCCCGCGCCGGCCGCGGCGCCGATCCAGAAGCTGCCATTGACGATGAGATCGACCCGGCCGCGATACTTGGCGGGGATCAGCTCGTCGATGGCCGAGTTGATCGCCGCGTATTCGCCGCCGATGCCGAGCCCGGTGACGAGGCGGAACAGCGCGAAGCTCCAGAAATCCCAAGCGAGCGCGCTGGCGATGACGCCGCCGACATAGATCATCAGCGTGGCGTAGAAGACGAGGCGGCGCCCGAACCGGTCGGTGAGCCAGCCGAAGACCAGGGCGCCGACCACCGCGCCGACGACGTAGAACGAGGCCGCGCCGCCGATCTGCTGGAGGGTGAGGCCGAGCGCCCGCTTGTCCTGGAGCACCGGGCCGATCGCCCCGACGATGGTGACTTCGAGCCCGTCGAGCACCCAGGTGATGCCGAGCGCGACGACGAGGAGCAGGTGGAAGCGGCTCCAAGGCAGCCGGTCCATCCGGGCCGGCACGTCGCTGCGCACCACGCCCATGCCGGCGTCCCGCGCTGGTCCCGCTGCTGCCGCCACGTCGCAACCTCCCGATTCATCCGTGGCAGGGAGAACAGCAGCGCGGCGGTTGCGTTCCGCCCCCTCCTCCCGCACACCGGACGGGAATTTCCCAGTCCCCGCCCATGCTCCGCATCGACGCCCTCCGCCGCGACCGTTTCGGGCCCTTCGACCTCGCGCTGGCGCCGGGCGAGGCCTGCGCGGTCACGGGGCCGTCGGGGGCGGGCAAGAGCGTCTTCCTGCGCATGATCGCCGATCTCGACCCGTCCGAGGGCCGGGTTCGCCTCGACGGGATCGACCGGGAGGCGGTGCCGGCGCCGACCTGGCGGCGCTGGGTGACCTATCTCGCGGCGGAGGCCGGCTGGTGGGCCGAGACCGTGGCCGAGCATTTTTCCGCCGACGCCGCTGCCCGCCTCGCCCCCGAGCGGGAGGCCCTGCGCCTGCCGCCGGAGGTGTTCGGCTGGCCGGTGGCGCGGCTCTCCACCGGCGAGCGCCAGCGCCTCGCCCTGTTGCGGGCGCTCGCCGGTGGTCCCCGCGTGCTGCTCCTCGACGAGCCGACCGCCTCCCTCGATCCCGACAGCGTGCGGGGCGCCGAAGCCGTGATCGAGGGCCGCCGCGCCGCCGGGCTGATCGTCCTCCTCGTCTCGCACGATCCGGCCCAGGTGGCGCGCCTGACGACCCGACGGCTCGCGGTGGCGGGCGGGCGTCCCGCATGATCCCGTCACCCGGCCCGCTCGATCTCGCCCTCGGAGCGGGTTTCGTCCTCGCCCATGCCGGCCTGTCGGCGATGCTGAGCCTCGGGCTCGCCCGCACGATCCTGGTCGCGGCCTGCCGGCTCACGGCGCAGCTCACCCTGGTCGGGCTGGTGTTGCGCACGGTGTTCGGCCTCGGGGCGCCGGGGCCGGTGGTGGGAGTGGTCGCCGTGATGGCGCTCGCCGCGGCTTACGAGATCGGCGCCCGGCAGGAGCGGCCCCTGCGGGGGGCGTGGCGCTACGGGCTCGGCGGCCTCGTCACCGCGGGGGCGACCGTCATCGCCGTCGCGGTCGGCCTCGCGGCGTTGCGCCCGCAGCCCTGGTGGGACCCGCACGCGCTGATCCCGCTTTCCGGCATCGTGCTGGGCTCGGTGATGAGCGGGATCGCGATCGGGCTCAACGGCTTCACGGGCGCCGTGCGGCGCGAGCGGGCGGGGATCGAGGCGCGGCTGGCGCTCGGCGCCACCCGGGACGAGGCCCTGGCGCCGCTCGTGCGCAGCGCGATCCGGGCCGGGCTGATCCCGGTGCTCAACCAGATGGCGGCGGCGGGGCTGATCACCCTGCCGGGGATGATGACCGGCCAGATCCTCGCGGGCCAAGACCCGCAGGGCGCGGCCGCGTCACAGATCCTGATCCTGTTCCTGCTGGCGGGGGCGAGCGGCCTCGGGGTGACGGCCGCGGTCCTCGCGGCGTCGCGCCGGCTCACCGATGCGCGCCACCGCCTGCGGCTCGATCGGCTGGCGTAATACCGATCAGCCCGGGCTGCGGCCGGTCTCGGCGGCGGCGACGCGGCAGACGTTGCGGGCGGGCCCCAACTCGGCGAGCGGGGTCTGCTGGGTGTTGCGGGCGACCCGGACCGGGTGCGAGGTCCAGCGGGCGCTGCCGGCCGAGCCGGACTGGAGTTGGGCGAGCTGCGTCGCGGCGGCGGGGGCCCGGCGCGGGGTCGCGCCCTCGCGGTCGTACCACGGGCGCTTCTCGTAGAAGGCGTTGCCGCCGGCCAAAGCCACGTAGTGCATGTTGCGGTAGGAGAAGGTGTAGCCGGCGGTGTGGAAGAACATCGCGCCGCCGACCTTCTCGTGGCGCTCGCCGGCCAGGATCGCGTCGGCGACCTGCTGGGCCTTCTCGCGTTCCTTGTCGCGCATCGGCTTGTGCAGCACGCCGGCGGCGAACTGGCGCTTCTGGCCGACGACGCCGCAGATCGAGTTCGGGTAGGCCGGCGCCTCGAGCCGGTTCATCACCACGGTGCCGACCGCGAGCAGGCCTTCCTCGCTCGAGCGGTTGGACTCGAAATACATCGCGCGGGCGAGGCAGTCCCGGTCGGCGCTGGTGACGGCGGCGAGCTGCTTGCGGTCCGGAAGGCTTCCCGTCGTGTCGACCCCGGCGGGCATCAGGCTGCAGGCGCCGAGATGCGGCGCCGTGGCAAGAACCGCGAGGGCGGCGGTGATGGGGAAAGTCCGGTTCCGCGTCATGCAGGCCCCTGTCGTGCATTGCCGGGCACGGCCGATATGGCCGCGCTCGAGGTCAAGCTTGGGGCGGAATGTGGCGAAGACGGGGCACGGACACGGTTCGTAAACCAATCCTCGAACCGGGACGTCGGATCCAAGCGACGTGATGCAAACGGGAAACACCGCCGGCGCCCGGCCGGCGCGGTGTCCCACGGGCCTCGGCACGACGGCACGATGACGGCCCGATCATGGCCGGTCGAGGGCAGCGCGGCCGTGGCGAGGCGAGGCCGCGGGCCCGGTCTCGTCATGGCGCAGGGTACCCGGCAACGGTTTCGCAGGTCTTATCCGCGCGCCCGGATCGGCGGAGGACAGGGGCACGATGTCGAGGCCGGCCGGCGAGACCTCGCGCCGCAGGCCCATGTCGCGCAGCAACCGGTCGTCGAGCCCGGCCAACCGCGTGCGGTCGCGGCGCCGACGCAGGTGTCGCGCCAAGCCGCCTTCCCCGGGTGGGCCGCCTTCCCCGGGTGGGCCGTCCCCGGGGGCGCTCGCGCGGCCGAGGGCGAGGAGGCGGCGAATCAGCGACGGCATGACGGGTCCTTCCGGTTGGGACTTGCCCATCGGACTCACCCCTCGGACTTGCCGGTTGGGACTCGCCGGTTGGGACTTGCCGATCCTCGCCCGCCCGCCGGGCGCGGTGCTTCGGCCCGGGCCGAAGAGTCCGGCGCCACGGTTCGTCCGCGACCGAAGCGTCCGGCCCCGCCGCGCGCTACAAGGGGCGATCCGCGAGGAGCCCGTCCGAGGAGCGAGCCCGCCATGGTGACCGTCGCCGCCTTCGCCCGCACCGCCGCCCTGCTGGGCGATCCCGCCCGGGCCGCCATGCTGTCGGTGCTGATGGACGGTCGCGCGCTCACCGCGGCGGAGCTCGCCCGCGCCGCCGGCGTCACGCCGCAGACCGCGAGCGGCCACCTCGCGCAGCTCGCCGAGGCCGGGCTGCTCACGGTCGCGCGCCAGGGCCGCCACCGCTACCATCGCCTTGCCTCCCCGGGCGTCGCCCGGATGCTGGAGGGCGTGATGGCGGTGGCCGGCGCCGCGACGCCGGCCCCGCCCTCGATCCGGCCTCCCGGTCCCCGGGACTCGGCCTTGCGCGAGGCCCGGACCTGCTACGACCACCTCGCCGGCCGCCTCGCCGTCGCGATGGCGGAGTCCCTGGCGGCGCGCGGCGCGGTCGAGCTCGGCGAGGATGGCGGCGCCCTCACGCCTTCGGGCGAGGTTTTTTTGCGAGACCTCGGGGTCGACCTCGACGCGGCCCGGCCGGCGGGTCGTCCCCGCCAGCGGGTGTTCTGCCGCCCCTGCCTCGACTGGAGCGAGCGCCGGCCCCACATCGCCGGCGCCCTCGGGGCCGCCCTGCTGACGACCTGCCTCGACCGGGGCTGGGTGCGCCGGAGCGAGGGCAGCCGCGCCGTCACGGTGACGCCGGGCGGGCAGGTCGCCCTGCGACAGGCCTTCGGCTACGGGCCGCGTTGCGCCTGCGACGATGCGGCCTGACCGCTCGCCGACGTCACGAGCGGGGGCTCCTCATCGTCGGGGCTCAAGGCCGGCGACGCCCTTGAAACGCCGGCAGCGTCCCTCCATCTGCCGGTCGCGCCTGCGGTTGGGCGCTCTTCGGAGAAGATCATGCCGCACCACGACACCACCGCCCTCTCGGGCACGATCCAGCACGTCTTCGCGCACCGCTTCACCCTGGAGGCGGACGGCGCGGTCCATCTCGCCGATCTCGGACCCAAGGGGGCGCAGGCCTTCCCCCTCGCCGCCGGCCTGCAGGTGACCCTCGAGGGCGAACGCCGCCCCTCGGAGATCAAGGTCTCGTGGATCGCCGCCGCGGGCCGCGAACCGGTCGAGATCCACCACAAGACGCCGAGCCACCCGGGCAAGCCGCGCTTGGACGCGCCGGTCGATCCCGCTTCCGCACTCGCCGCCATCGTCGCGGCGGGCTGGACGCCGACGGGCGAGCCGCGGCGCAAGCCGAAGCACGTCGAGGTGCTGGCGCGCCGGGGCGAGGGCCCCTGGACCGAACTCCACGTCGACGCCGCCGGAACGATCTACCGGGAAAAGACCCCCGACGCCGACAAGTGGGGCGCGGCCCTCGCCTGATCTCGTCCGGGAGTGCTGCCGGGGGCCGCGGATCGCGCGGCCCCTCACCCTTGCGCGCTCACCCTCCGGCGACCGGCTCCATGCCGGTCCGCCGGATCGCCGCCGCGACCCGGTCCGAGACCAGATGGGCGATCAGCCGCCGGGCCAGTGCGAGGGCAAGTGAATCCGCGAGAATCGCCGCCGTGAAGGTCTGGACGAGCTGGACCGCGTCGGGCAGCGCGCCCACCACCTCGACTCCCGGCACGTCGACGAGCTCGCTCACCGGCCCGAGGGCGAGGTCGGCCTCGCCCGCCGCCAGGGCGGCGGCGGAGTCGGTGCCCCGTGGGAACACCCGCTTGCGCACCGTGTCGGCGATGCCGAGCCGCGGCAGCACGGTCTCCTGGATGAACAGCCCGCTGGTGCTGCCCGGCATCACGACGAGGCGGGCTTGCGCGAGGGTGCGGGCGAGCGCCGCGACGGTGTCGATCGCCGGATGCGGCGTCCCCGCCCGCACCGCGGCACCGAGCGGCGCGGTGGCGAGTGCCATTGCCGATCCGGCGAGGATCCGGCCCTCCTGCGTCAGCTCGTGCAGGCCCTCGTTGGAGAGGATCACCACGTCGACGCGCGCGCCGTGCGCGAGCTGGTGCCGGATGGTCCGCGGCCCCTGCCCCTGCGACGCCCCGGACAGGGTCCGGACCTTCAGCCCCGTCTCGCGCTCGAAATCCGGCAGCACGGCCGCATAGGCGAGGGCGAAGCCGCCCGAGATCATGACGGTGAGGTCGGCGGTGGTCTCGTCGGACGACGTCATCGGGGGCTGCCGGTGCATGGGATCGGGATGGATCCTTCGCGCAAGACCGCGTCCCCGCGCAACGCCTCCTGCCCATGATCCTCTGCCCATGATCGTCTGCCCACGGTCCTGCCCGCACGGCTATTCCCGGACCCGCGCCAAATCCTCTAAGGCCCTCCCCGGACACACGATCAGGGGGGGAGAGAGCATGGAACCGGAGACAGGCACGGACGAGCGGGGCTTTCCGCGCTGGCGGCTCGCACGGGGCCCGGTGGTGCTGCCGGACGAGCGCCCGCCGGGGGGCCAGGTGGTGGTGCTGGCGCTCCAGCACGTCGTGGCGATGTTCGGCTCCACGGCGCTCGCCCCGCTGCTGATGGGGTTCGACCCGAACCTGGCGATCCTGTTCTCCGGCATCGCCACGCTCTTGTTCTTCGTCGTGGTCGGTGGGCGGGTGCCGAGCTATCTCGGCTCCAGCTTCGCCTTCATCGCCGTGGTGATCGCCGCCACCGGCTACGGCGGCAGCGGGCCGAACCCGAACCTCGCGGTGGCGCTCGGCGGCATCATCGCGGCGGGTGCGGTCTACGCGCTGATCGGCATCGCGGTGATGCGGGCGGGCGATGCCTGGATCGGCCGGCTGATGCCGCCGGCGGTGACCGGGGCGATCGTCGGGGCGATCGCCCTCAACCTCGCGCCGATCGGCGTGAAGGGCATCTCGGGCTCCGGGCTCGATGTCGGGGTCGGGCTGTTCACGATCCTGTCGGTCGGCCTGGCGGCCTCCTACCTGCCCGGCGCGGCGCGGCGCCTGCCGCTCCTCATCGGGGCGGCGGCCTCGACCCTGCTCTACGGCGTGCTGGCGAACGGCTTCGGGCTCGCCAAGCCCCTCGATCTCGGGCGCATTGCCGAGGCCCCGTGGTTCGGCTGGCCGCACGTCACCATGCCGGTCTTCGAGCCTTCCGCGATCTGGCTCATCGCCCCGGTCGCCCTGGTGCTGGTCGCCGAGAATCTCGGCCACGTGAAGGCGATCGGCGCGATGACCGGGCGCAACCTCGACCCCTGGCTCGGCCGGGCGTTCCTCGGCGACGGGCTCGCCACGATGCTGTCGGGCTTCTTCGGCGGCACCGGCGTGACCACCTACGCCGAGAACATGGGCGTGATGGCGGTGACCCGGATCTACTCGACCCTGGTCTTCGCCGTCGCCGGGCTCGTGGCGATCCTGTTCGGGCTGTCGCCGAAATTCGGCGCCGCGATCCTGGTGATCCCCGGCCCGGTGATCGGCGGCCTGTCGGTGGTGGTGTTCGGGCTGATCGCCGCGGCGGCGGGGCGGATCTTCGTCGAGAACCGGGTCGATTTCTCCCGCACCCGGGTCCTGCTCACCGTGGGCACCGCGCTCGTGCTCGGCGCCGGCGACTTCACGCTCGGCCTCGGCAGCTTCAAGCTCGGCGGCATCGGAACGGCCACGGCGGCGGCGATCCTGCTCTACCACCTCTTGCGCGACGATCCGGCCTGACGCGGGCGCGAGACTCTGACACGGCAAGGCTCCGAACTCAAAATCGAGCAGCGTCCGATCGCAGGACGACCGGGCGCTGCCTCTGTTCTTTCGGATTTCGAGACCACCGGAACTGGCCGGCTCGTCTGCAACCACGCCCGACGATGTTTCCATGTCATGTTAGCCCATGATCGGTGATGCGGCGAGAAAAGACACCTTGACCCGCAGCATACATCAAATATCTCGTCGATCATCGTCCTATATCGACCGATAGATTCATGATATATTAACGCCACCCGCCCATCGTTACGGGACTGCACTCGGCTGGAGGTCCGGACCATGGCGACGATGACGGCAGCGCAGAGGATGGCCGTGGGGCGATCCGCGACATCGTCGAAGAATCGGGCCATCGGCCAGGCCGTGTCCAAGGGAAAGGTCGCGGCGAAATCCGGCCCGCGCTCGACCTCCAAGCTGGGAGCCGCCGCAAACGTCAATCTCAGCGCCGCCGCCAGGGTGCGGCTAGCCGAACAGGTTACCCGTTGAGCCCGGCACCGCATCGCTCGACGATCGGGCGAAGACCCGTCGCGGAGGTGCGCGTGTCGCGGCGGAAAGGCAGAGGCCTCACGCGCGACGGCCGGCCCCTTCCGCGAGCCGTCCCCGGTGGCCATTCCGACGCTCGATCGGATCGGGACGGACCTCGCTGCCCGCCCATGACAGATTCGGGAAAGCTCGCGCCCCGGGTGGACCAGATCACCACCAGTAGCCGCCCGGTCACCGCCATGCTCTAATCAGGCCATTCTCCGCCCTGTCCAGGGCGACGGGAGGCCGGCATGCAGCCAGGATTGCGCGTGCAGCAGAATCCGCGGCACGAGGCCGCCGCAGGAGACCTTTTCGCCAATCCCCTGGCCGCCCCCCTCGCGGGCGACCTCGTCGCCGGGCTGATGCGCCGCCACGAGGTCGCGGCCGAGCGGCTGATCGGCTGGCTGCGGGTGGGGATCGGGGCCTGCATCTTCGTCACGGTGATCGCGGCGAACCACCTGCTGCAGGAACTGGCCGGCCTGTCGCTCGGGATCTTCCAGCGCAACGCCTGGCTCGCCGCGCTCGGCTTCCTCGCTGTCGGCGCCGCCAGCATCGTGCTCGCGGTGCCGCAGCGCTGGCGGCATCCCTACGCCTACCTGTTCATGGCGCTGGATGTCGGGCTGGTGCTCGCCATCACGGTGCTGGCCCTCGGCGAGCGCGGCCTGCCCGGCAACGCCGTGCCCTCGGCGCCGATCGTCTGGGCGATTCCCCTGGTCCTGGCGGTGGGGGCGCTCCGCTACGACGTGAAGGTCCAGCTCGCGGCGGTCGCGCTCCTCGCTCTCGGCCTCGTCGGCATCGCGGCCGGGCTCGAGCATCCCCTGGTCCTCGATCCGGCCGCCGCCGGCCGTCCGGCCTGGACCCAATTGTTCTCGATGCCCGTCAACGTGATGCGGCTCACGCTGCTGCTGCTCGCCGGGGCGGCGACGGCCTTCGGCATCGTGCGCTCGCGGCGGCTGCTCGCCTCCGCGGTCCGCGACGCGGTCGGGCGCGCCAGCCTGTCGCGCTTCCTGCCGGCCGAGATCGCGCCCCGGCTCGCGGCGGGCGACGCCGCCTTGCGCCGCGGCCGCCGCCAGCGGGCGGTGATCGCCTTCGTGGACATCCGCGATTCGACCGGGATGGCCGAGGGCATGGACCCGGAGGGCCTGTCGCGGTTCTTCACCGCCTTCCGCACCCGGATCCTCGCCTGCGTGCGCCGGCATCACGGCTTCGTCGACAAGTTCATCGGCGACGGCGCCCTGATCCTGTTCGGGGTGCCGGACGAGGGCGGCGACGACGCGGCCCGGGCGCTGGCCTTCGCGCAGGACCTCGTCGGCATCGTCGCGGCCTGGAACGAGACGCGGGAGCCGCCCCGGGCCGTGCGGATCGGCATCGGCATCCATGTCGGCGAGGTCTTTTGCGGCATCGTCGGCGACGAGGAGCGGATGGAGTTCACCGTGCTGGGCGATGCGGTGAACGTCGCCGCGCGCCTCGAACAGGCGACCAAGCGCTACGGCGCGGTGGTGCTCGCCTCCGAGGCCGCCATCGCCGGCTCGTCGGACCCGGCCGCCTGGCGCGAGGTCGGCCGCGAACCCCTCGCCGGCCGCAAGGAGGCCATCACGATCTTCGCCCCCGTCCTCCCGCCCGGAGACGGATGAGGGCCCCGAACGAAGAAGGCCCCGCTTCCGGCGGGGCCTTCTTCTCTCTCGGATTCGGTGACGCGGCCTGGGATCTAAGCAGACTTGCGTTGGCAGGCCAACGCTTCATCCGCTTAGATCCTTGTTTTATCGCAGATTTTTTCCGCAAAACCGGCGGCCACTTTTGCGAAATCTGCTTAGAGCACAGCCCGATCGCGTTGCGATCGAACCCTGCTCTAGGTCTTTGTTTTTGCCGCATTTTCTACGACGAACCGGTATCCACGTCGTCGGAAGATGCTCTAGTCCGGCGGGGAGGCCGGCCGCAGCCGCACCGCCTGGGCCAGGCGGATCAGCTCGCGGGCGGTCAGGCCGCGGCTGTCCTGCTGCGACCAGATCTCCCCGACCGGGCGTGCCCCGCCGGACCCAAGGCCGGACCCGAGCCGGGTCTCGCCGCTTCGCGTCCCGCAGGATCGATCGGACCGGCGGGGCTCTGCGCCCGCGACCCGGTAGGCTCTCGCTGCCGTTCTCATGCGTGCTCCCATGCGAGCCCTCCTGGCGAGCTCTTCAGGCGAACCGGCGGCATGGTTAGCGAAGCGTGGCTGTTTGCGAAATTCTTGAACTTGCGCGGCGGCGCGCTACCCCGCTTCGAGGCAGGGCGAATGTGTGGGCCATCAGCCGGCGACGCGGTTCCTGTTCCCCGCTGCGCCGACCCTCCCGCAACCACCCGGCCCACTGAGCCTCACAGGCTGGCGGGGAGAACTGGTCCACCGCCAACTCGTCGTCACGAGCTCCCTCACGGTCCAGCCTGTCGGCGGAGCCGGAGCGCCACAGGGTACGTCCACGAGGGAGACGTGTCGTCTGACAGGTCACGCTCAGGGGGGCAAGGGGCGGTTTGACGCCCTCTTCGACGCCCCTTGCAGCGACCCGTCCCGCCGTCATGCGCCGCGAGCATGGCGGTCGCGCGGTGAAAACGATTGCAGGGTGCAGTGCAACATGAGACAACGACGTCGCACCGCAGCGATGGCGTCGCGGCGGTGCAGCCCTCTTTGGGCGTTTCCTCCCTAGACTTCGGGCCGCCTCGCAAGGGCGGCCTTTTTTCTGTCCCGCCTGCCCTATCTGCGATGACACCGCCCGGAAACGGGCCGTGATCTTAGGCATGCGGAGAGGTTTTGGAGATGGAGCGCCCGCGGAGCATCGGCCTCGCCTGGTACGAGCCGGGCGATTATCCCCGGATCCGGGAGGCTGCGCCTGAATCCGGCCTGCCCGAGAGCTACGCCGCCTGGCAGATGTCGGCGCTCCAGATCGAGCGCGAGGTGGCGCGCAGCGGGGTGGCGGTGGTCCGCATCCGGATCGAGCCGGAGGCCTTCCTGGCCTGGTGCCGCGCGCGCGGCACCGCACCCGACGCGAAGGCGCGGGCCGCCTTCGTGCGCGAGACGCACGAGGCGGGCGGGAGCTGAGCGTCCCCCCTCGGGTGCCGGATGGAATCGCCGACATCCTACGCGATGTCGAGGCCGACCCGCCCGAGGGGCCCGAAATCCCCCTCGACCCGCTGGCCCGGCCTGACGCGGATCAGCCCGGTGCAGCTCCCGGTGGCGATGGTGTCGCCGGCCTCGAAGCCGCGATCGGCCCGGGCCAGTTCCCCGGCGAGCCAGGCCAGGGCGGCGAGCGGATCGGCGTCCAGGATCTCGGCCAGGACCTCGGCCAGGATCTCGGCCAGGATCTCGGCCCCGCTCCCCTGCGCCACCGCGTGGCCGTCGAGCCGCAGGATCACAGGGGCGGCGGCGAGGTCGGCCGCGCGCCAGGCGGGAATCGCGGCCCCGCGCAGCTGCGCCGCGTCGAGCGCGAGGTCCGCCGTCGCGGCCCAGGGGCCGAGGGGCACGGAGTCGGGCAGGCGCCGGCCCAGTACCTGCAGGCCGATGCGGCAGGACAGGACGGCGCCGGCGAGCGCCGCGCGGTCGCCCGGATCCTCGCGCTCCTGCGGGAAGGGGCGCCCGAGCACGAACAGGTACTGCGCGCCCACGCCGAGCACGCCCCGGGAACTCCGGACGGCGGCGCCGTCGACGAGGAGCGAGCCGGCCAGGAGCGGCGCGACGACCGGTCCCGGACAGGCGAGCGGGCGCGCGGTGCGCGCGGCGGTGGCGGCGAGCGTGAAGCCCCGCAGGGCCTCGCCGGCGGCGAGCACCGCCTCGGCCTGCACCGCCTCGGCAGCCGTCCGGTCGCGGATCGGCGGGACGGGACCGGCGACCGCCGTGCCGGTGCGCCGCGCCGCCGCCAGGGCACGGCCGAGGTCGCACAGCGCGTCGTCGGCGGGATCGGTCACGCGGCCTCCCCCGGGCGGGCGAGGTCGAGCGCGGCCAGAGCCGCGGCCAGCGCGGCCTCCGTCCCGGGACCGGGCCGCACCAGGGGCAGGCGCAGGTCGGGGGCGAAGCCCGGGCGCAGGAGCGCCAGGGCGAGCTTGACCGGACCCGGATCGGTCTCGCGCGACAGCGCCGCGACCAGCGGCATCAGCCCGGCCTGGATCGCCCGGGCGCGGGCGTGGTCGCCCGCCCGGGCGGCCCGCTGCAGCGCGGCGCAAGGTCCCGGCATCAGGTTGGCGACCACCGAGACGCAGCCCCGCCCGCCCATCATCGCGTGGGCGGCGGCGGTGGCGTCGTCGCCGGAGAACGAGAGGAAGCCCGGACCGGCCCCCGCGACGGAGGCGAGCCGGGCGAGATCGCCGGTGGAATCGACCAGCCCGGCGAGGCCCGGCAGGGCGGCGAGGCGCGCCAGGGTCTCGGGCCGCAGGTCGATCCCGGTGCGGGCTGGGACCGCCTGGACGAGGAGCGGCCGGCCGGCCGCCGCGGCGATCGCCGCGTAATGCCGGACGAGCCCCTCCTGGGTCGGGCGGTTGTAGAAGGGCGTGACCGCCAGGGTGGCGGCGGCCCCGGCGGTCTCCGCCGCCCGGGTCCGGGCGACAGCCGTCCGGGTGCAGGGGCTCTCGGTGGCGGCGATCACCGGCACGCGGCCCCCGGCCGCCTCGAGGACGACGCGCAAGGTCCGGTCGCGCTCCGCTTCCGTGAGGGTCGGGCCTTCGCCCGTGGGGCCGCCGACCACCAGGCCCTCGGTGCCTTGCGCGATCTGCCAGGCGACGAGATCGCCGAGCGCCCGCTCGTCGATCCGGCTCCCGCCCGCCGAAAAGGGCGTGACGAGGGCGGTGAGGGCGCCGCCGAGCCCGTGCGCGGGGCTCACGGGGCGAGGGCCAGGGTGGTGTCGGCGAGGCGCACCGCATCGGGCCGGCGGCCGGTCTCGGCGGCGGCGTAATGCAGCGCGTCCCGGCAGGTGCGGAAGATGCCGCCGCCGAGGCCGTGCGTCTCGACGGCGAGCCAGTGGCCCTCGGCGCTGCGGCCGACGAGGAAGGCGAGGGGGAGACGGGCCGGCGCGGTGGTCGGCGTGTTGGCGTCCACGGATCGGGGCATCGGGGGGTTCGGGGTTCGCGCGGCCGTCGTTGCGGCCGCCCCCTCAAGGTGGCCCGGTCGCCGTCAAGGATCGAGGCGGACGGACGGGTCCCGGCATCAAGATCCCATAGGGTTTTGCCGTCGGGACACGGGCGCTCGCCCAGACGGCGATACCCCCGCGGAGGACCGCGAGGGCGAGGATCGCGCCGACGAGGAGGCGGATCAGGCCCCTGCCCCGCATGATGGCGCTACGGCCGCAGCTCGACCCGGCGGATCTCGCCGACCACCACGAGGTAGCACAGGCCCGCCACCAGGGCGTTGAGGCCGACGAAGACCAGGGCGCCGTCGAACGAGCCGGTCCGCTGGACGATGGCGCCGATGACGATCGGCGTGGTGATGCCCGCAAGGTTGCCGAAGGTGTTGAACAGGCCGCCGCTCAGGCCCCCGGATTCCTTCGGCGAGGTGTCCGACACCACCGCCCAGCCGAGCGCGCCGATGCCCTTGCCGAAGAAGGCGAGCGCCATCAGGCCGACCACCAGGGCGTCGGCCTGGACATAGTTGCAGCCGATGATCGCCATCGAGAGCAGCATGCCCGACACGATCGGGATCTTGCGCGCGGCGGTGAGGGAGTAGCCGCGGCGCAGGAGCTGGTCCGAGATCACGCCGCCGAGGATGCCGCCGAGAAAGCCGCACAGGGCCGGCAGGGTCGCGGCGAAACCCGCCTGCAGGATCGACAGGCCGCGCTCCTTCACCAGGTAGACCGGGAACCAGGTGAGGAAGAAATAGGTCAGCGTGTTGATGCAGTACTGGCCGACATAGATGCCGAGCAGCATCCGGTTGACCAGCAGCCGGCGCAGGGTGCGGCCCGCCCGGGTCGCGGTCTCGGCCTTGCGCCCGTCCATGTCCATCATGGCGCCGCCGGCCTCGAGATAGTCGCGCTCGGCCGGGTTGACGGCGGGATGCTCGTGCGGGCCGTGCACCACCCGGGTCCAGAGCAGCGCGAAGGCGATGCCGAGCGCGCCCATCACCGTGAAGACGTGGTGCCAGCCGAAGGCGTGGACGATCCAGCCCATGAGCGGGGCGAACAGCACGGTGGCGAAGTACTGCGCCGAGTTGAAGAAGGCCGAGGCCATGCCGCGCTCGTTCGCCGGGAACCAGGCCGCGGTGATGCGGGCATTGGCCGGGAAGACCGGCGCCTCGGCCAGGCCCACGGCGAGGCGAAGGGAGAACAGCACCGCGACGGCGGCGAAGCCGGAGAGGAAGCCGATCGCCCCCTGCATCAGCGTGAAGGCCGACCACAGGAAGATCGCCGCGGCGTAGACCCATTTCACGCCGTAGCGGTCGAGCAGCCAGCCGCCGGGGAGCTGGGCGAGGACGTAGGACCAGGCGAAGGCCGAGAACACGAAGCCCATGGTCACGGCGTCGAAGCCGAGATCCTTGGCCATGGCCGGGCCGGCGATGGCGATCGTCGCCCGGTCGGCGTAGTTGATGGCGGTGGCGGCAAACAGCATCGCCAGGATGACGAGGCGGATGCGGCTCCGCTTCGCGGCCGAAAGGCCGAGGACTGCACTCATGGTTCTCCTCCCGGGCGGCGGGGAACCATGATCGCGTCGTCACGATCGTGTCCCGGGAGCCGCCGCGGCGTCTGTTCGCGCCCCGTCATTCGTCGCAAGGGGCGTTCCGGGACGGGAGACTAGGGGCGGGTCCGGGGCGAGGTCCAAGTCAAAGGGTGAATGGGTCGATGCGCGATCGGCATCGGCCGGGGCCCGACAGCCGATCCCGTCGCATCGATGCCGGGCTTCAGGAGGCGAGCCCGTAGACCGCGTCGCCGAGGCGGCGGAAGACGGTGCCGGCTTTCGCGCGCTTCCACAGCCGGGTGTTGAGGGCCGCCACCGGATCGTGGCCCGGCAAGGTCAGGCCGCGGGCCGCGAGCCGCTCCCAGATCTCGGCGGCATGCATCGGCCGCCCGGCCTCCGCCAGGATGCCTTCCGCCGCCTCCATCAGCCGGCGCCCCTCCTGGCGCCCCGCCGCGCCGGCGAGAGCCGGAGGGTCGGCCGGCGGCCGGGCGGGCGCGACCATGGACTCCGTCCGCGGCGGCTCGGCCGCGGCGCGCGGGGCCGGAGGCTCCGCGGAGGCCGGAGCGGGCGCGGCCCGAGCCGGCTCGACGGCGGCCCCCGGCCGGGCGAGCCGGCGGCCGAGATCGAGATAGAGTTCGTGCTCGGCGATGGCCCGGTCGAGGGCGGCGCGCTGGCGCCGCAGGTCGTCCAGCCGGGCCTCCGTTTCCGCTTCCGACAGGAACATGTCGCCCTCTTGGAATATTCCATATTCCAAACTGATGCCGTTAGGATCGTCAGGAATGCCCAGAGTAGGAATATTCCGTCGAAGTGCAAGCTCATTGCCGGATCGCTCTCGCGCGATCCACCGCGGAATGGCCGCCTCGCGCCCCGATCGCCCTCCTCCGCGCGAGGCTGGGCGGGACAGGGCACGGCGCGAGACGAATCGAACGCTCACACGGCAACGGCGCTTTACGAATGAATGCGAAACATTCCATCTGTTTAGAATGGAATACGACGTCTCGCGACAGAGCCCATTTCCTTCGTCGCCATCACCGGACCGCGCAGAGGGTGTGGAATTCACGAGCGCCCACGACGCCGATGGAGCGGAACGCTCGCCGTCCTATCCTGATGCGTCAGCGGTTATGGATCCCGGGTTCTCGCCTGCGGCGAGCCCCAGGATGACGCATAGATATGGAGGCGTATGTGCCAGCTCACTGGCCTGATGAAGCAAGCAGGCTCTCGGCGTCTGCCCCGCATCCCGGAACGCTGCCCCCTCCCCTCAGGCGGCCCCGGCCCGCGCGGCCGCGGCCTTGCGGCGGGCGGGCTTCGGCGGCACCAGGAGGGAGCCGGGATCGGTCGGCATCAGCTGCAGGCCGGCCTCGTCGAGGCTGATCGGCAGCTTCGGGAAGACTTCCTTGACGTGGGCCAGGTCGGCCTTGAACGCCTGGCGGAAGCTCCTCAGCGAGGCGTTGTCGGCGCCGAACTGCTTGTGGACGAGGTCCCAGCTCAGGCGCAGCGGCCGCTGGAGGCTGCGCAGGCGGTAGCCGATCCAGAACAGGAGATCGAGCTTGCGCGCCGAGCCCGAGAAGGCGCGGGCGGCGCGGATGTCGACCGGCAGGGCGTGCTGGATCAGGTTGTCGTAGAAGTCCTGGTGGAACTGCACCGTCTTCGACCAGGCGATGCCGTCCTGGCCGCTCGAGCGCCAGAGGTCGAGCTGGCGGAAGGGCGGCATGGTGATGGTCGAGGAGCGCGACTGCCCGTCCCACAGGCCGATCTGCATCGTGCAGGCGGCCAGGCGATGCAGCTGCTCCTTGAACTGCCGGATCGTGCCGCGCTCGCCGCCAGTGACGGCAAAGCCCATCTCGCGCATGAAGCCCGACAGGCTGTCGGCGACCTCCACCGTCGGGCTGCGCTGGCGCACCGCCTCGGTGCAGAGATGCAGCAGCACCAGCCGGGCCTTCGGGCCGTAGGGCAAGCCTTGCAGCTCCATCTGGCCGGTCGTCGGGTTCTTCAGGCGGCCGGCGAGGATGCTGAGCGTGTTGCGGCCGTATTCCCGGAAGAACTCCCGTTCCTCGCCGGGGTCGCGGTAGGGCAGGCCGCAGAGCGCCAGGACGGAATGGATGTGCTGGATCGTGTCCGGGGTGACGGGCTCGGCCTCGATCACCATCCGGACCGCGTCGCGCCGGCGCTGGTCGCGCCCCATCGCGGCGCGGGCGTCCTGCTGGCGGCCGGTCTCCGCCCGCTCGGCGTCGCGCAGGGCCTGGCGGTGGGCGATGTGCTCGACGATGACCGCGAACAGGAACCCGCCCCGGGCCGCTTCCAGCTCGGCCAGGAGGTCCTCGTCGTGGATCGCCGCGATCTTGGCCTCGATGCTCATGCTGCCGAAACTTGCCTGACGCTGGACGGCGCTCCCCGCCGGTGATGGGCCAAACCTTCATGCACGATTCCGATCCCGGGATTCCGGGGGTGGGGGCGGGTTATCCCAAGATTCCCACGACTCGTCCCCGTTATCCCGCGCGGATTCCGGCGGCCCGCCCGCCGCGCGGTCCCTCCGACCCTCCGGGAGGCCCGAGGGACCTCCACCGGGAGCCGCCGGCCGGGTTTCCCGGTGGCGCTGCCCCGTGCCCCCTTCCCCTTGCCCCCTGCCCCCTGCCCCCTTCCCCTTAGCCACTCCCGCGCCCTGTGGGCGGCCTGTGCACGGCCCTGTGGGCCCGGCCGGGACGGGGTTGTGGCCGCGCCTGGGGCAAGCCGGTGGATGGGCGGTGGGCGGGCCCGCGCAGAGTTCGATACGGGGCCGGATCCGGAGACCGCCGCTCGCGCAGAGTTCGATACGCGAGACCACCGCGAAACCGGCCGGTTTCCGAGGGCTCGGAGAGCGCCCGACGCCGAATCCGATGCGCAGCCACGCCGAATCCAATGCGCGAACCCCCGGAATCCCCGCAGAGTCCGATGCGCCACCACGCAGAGTCCGATGCGTCCTTGCGCAGAGCCGTATGCGCAACCACCCCGCAAGCCCTTGTCGGAGCATCAGAATTCGTCCCTCCATATAATCCACATAACTGACTCTCTGAGAATCCATGACTGATAAGTCACCTATAGGCCCGAGACAGGGTTCGTTTTGAAGAACGCCATGACGCGCCTTCGGCGCGGATTGGATACAATCCCGCGAGAGGTGGAATTTACGGAATAAGCGAGGAATATCAGGCCCCTGCCCTGCCCGTCGGCGGCTTCCCCGGGCGCGTCGGGACCCCTATGAGCAGGCTGACGGCGCCGCCGGATGCGGCGCGGGCGGATGGCGTGAGCGACGATGAGCACCACCCCGATCGCACGGCTCCTCGGGATCATGGCCGCTTTGCGCGACCCGGAGGGCGGCTGTCCCTGGGACCTGGCGCAGACCCATGCCAGCATCGTCCCCTACACGATCGAGGAGGCCTACGAGGTCGCCGAGGCGGTGGAGAGCGGAGATCCGGAGGAGTTGCGCGACGAGCTCGGCGACCTCCTGTTCCAGGTCGTGTTCCAGTCCCGGATCGCCGAGGAGGCCGGCATCTTCGCCTTCGACGACGTGGCCACCGCCATCGCCGACAAGATGGTGCGCCGCCACCCCCACATCTTCGGCGAGGTCCGCGGTCTCGATCAGGCCGCGGTGAACGCCCAATGGGCGGCGATCAAGGCCGAAGAACAAGCGGCGAAGCAGCAGGCGGCGAAGGGGAGCCCGGCTCCGCAGGGGACGCTCTCCGGCGTGCCCCTGGCGCTGCCCGCCCTCGCCCGGGCCGAGAAGATCTCGCGCAAGGCCGCCGCCGTCGGCTTCGACTGGCCGGACGCCGCCGAGGTCGTCGCCAAGGTGCGCGAGGAGACCGACGAGGTCGTGCAGGCGCTGGCCGGGGAAGGCCCGGAGGCGGTGGCCGAGGAGATCGGCGATTTGCTGTTCTCGGTCGCCAACCTCGCCCGCCATGCCGGCGTCGATCCGGAAGAGGCTTTGCGGCGGGCCAACCTGAAATTCCAGCGCCGCTTTTCCGCCATGGAGGCGGAGGTGACGAAGGACGGCCGCCCCCTGAAAGACGCCGGCCTTGCCGCGATGGAGGAGGCCTGGGTGGCGGTGAAGCGGCGGGAGCGCTGAGCGCACCCGATATATGAAGTGAGGCGGCCACGCCGGACCGTCGGACATCACGCCCTCCGCGTCATCCTGGGGCCCGCCGCAGGCAGGAACCCGGAATCCATGACCGCTGACGATTCCGGACGAGGCGGTCGGCGTTCCGCCTCATCCCGCACCGTCGGCGTTCATGGATCCCGGGTTCCGCTGCGCGGCCCCGGGATGACGAAGTGGGTTCGAGGAGCGTCGGTGCGACGGGCGGAAGACCCCCGACGGAGAGACGGCCGCCGGGCTTGACCGTCGTTCGAATGTGAGAGAATTTCTCATTCATGAGAGATGATCTCGTGCCCGATTCCTTGCCCGACCCCCAGGCCTCGGACATCGACCTGCGCCTCGCCGCCCGGCTCGCTGCCTTACGCCAGGAGCACGGCCTGTCCCTCGACACCCTCGCGGCGACGAGCGGCATCAGCCGGGCGACCCTGTCGCGGCTGGAGCGCGCCGAGACCAGCCCGACCGCCTCGCTGCTCGGCCGGCTCTGCACCGTCTATGGCCGGCCGATGTCGCGGCTGCTCGCCGAGATCGAGGCCGACCCGGCTCGGGTCGTGCGCCACGCCGAGCAAAGCGTCTGGGTCGATCCCGAGACGGGGTTTCGCCGCCGCCTCGTCTCGCCCCCGGCGCGTGGCTTCTCGGCGGAGCTCGTCCTCGGCACCCTGCCGGAGGGGGCGACGATTGCCTATGCCGCGCCGCCGGTCGGCGGCCTGGAGCATCACCTCTGGATGCTGGAGGGCCGGCTCGACCTCACCCTCGACGGCGTGACCCACGCCCTCTCGCCGGGGGATTGCCTGCGCTACCAGCTCGCCGGCGCCTCCCGCTTCACCTGCCCGGGCCCGGAGGCCCGCTACCTCATCGCGATCTGCCGGCCGTGAGACCCACCATGACGACGATCGACACCCTCTCCCCCGAGGAAGCGGAAGCCGCCCTGCCCGAGCTGGCCGCCCTGCTCCTGGCTTGCGTCCTCGACGGGGCCAGCATCGGCTTCGTGCTCCCCTTCACCCTGTCCGAGGCGCAAGACTTCTGGCGCGACGGGCTACCGGCCCTGCGGAGCGGGGCGCGCCGGCTGCTGGTGGCCCGCCACGACGGGCGCATCCTCGGCTGCACCCAGGTCGGCCTCGCCTCGCCGCCGAACGGCCGCCACCGGGCCGAGATCACCAAGGTGCTGGTCCATCCGGAGGCGCGCCGCCGCGGCCTCGGCCGGGCACTGATGCGGGAAGCGGAAGCCGTCGCCGCCGCCGAGGGGCGCTCGCTCCTGATCCTCGACACCCGGGCCGGTGATGCCGGCGAGGCGCTCTACCGCGCGCTGGGCTACGCCGTCACCGGCACGGTGCCGGACTACGCCTGCTCGCCGACGGGCGAGCGGGAGCCCTGCACCTTCATGCACAAGCGGCTGTGATCCGCATGCCAGTCCGGAACCTGCCAGTCCGGAACCTGACGAATTTTTGATCGGCAATCGCTTGCGCGCAATCGAATCGTCGGGTCATGTCGCGCCGGGCCGACTCGGCCCTGTGCAGGGATGACCGACCATGACCCACGCCACCCTCCGGCGCACGCTGCTCGGTGCCGCGCTGATCCTCGCCGCCGCGCCTGCTCTCGCTCAGGATGCCTCGTCCACCGCCGAGCAGACCATCGCGGCGATGACCAAGATCTTCGGCGACCATCCTGGCAAGCGCTCGAACCACGCCAAGGGCGTGGTGGTGGAGGGCAGCTTCACCCCGTCGAAGGACGCCAGGACCCTGAGCAAGGCGGGCGTGTTCTCCGGCGCCGCCGTGCCGGTGACCGTGCGCTTCTCCGACGCGACCGGCCTGCCGGAGATCCCCGACGGCGCGCCCCAGGCCAACCCGCACGGCCTGTCGATCAAGTTCAAGCCCGCCGACGGCTCCGAGATGGACGTCGTCACCAACTCGCTGAAGTTCTTCCCCGTCGCGACCGGCGAGGAGTTCCGCGATCTCCTGGTGGCGATCACCAGGAGCGGCCCCGACGCACCGAAGCCGACCCCGGTCGAGCAGTTCATGGCGGCGCATCCGGCCGCCCCGAAGGCGCTCGCCAGCGCCCGGACCCCGTCGAGCTTCGGCCGCCAGGTCTATAACGGCGTCAACGCCTTCGTGCTGGTCGACGCCGCCGGCAAGCGCACCCCCTTCCGCTACCGCATCGTGCCGGTGGCCGGCGAGGAGATCCTGAGCGCCGACGAGGCCAAGGCCAAGGGCCCGAACTACCTCGTCGAGGAGATGCCGGCCCACCTCGCCAAGGCGCCGGTCGCCTTCCGGATCGAGGCGCAGATCGCCCAACCCGGCGATTCGACCAAGGACGCGACGGTGCCCTGGCCGGAGGACCGCCGCTTCGTCGATCTCGGCACCCTGACGCTGACCAAGGCGGTGCCCGACAGCCAGACCGCCGAGAAGGCGCTGCTGTTCATGCCCAACAACCTGCCGGACGGCGTCGAGGTCTCGGACGACCCGCTGATCGACGCCCGGGTCCAGGCCTACGCGATCTCGTTCGGTCGTCGTTCGCAGTGAGAGATGGGCGCGCGGCCCGGGGATGGCCCGGGCCGCGCGCCGCGTTTCCGGCCTGTCCGGTCGATCGCCGCCGACATGTTTGAAACCGACCATGTCATTCCGGGGCCGCGCCAGCGGAGCCCGGAATCCAGACACTCAGGTGGAATAGAACTAAGCGGAACGCTGGCCGCTTCTTTCTGGATCACCCGCGGTTCTGGATTCCGGGCTCCGCTGGCGCGGCCCCGGAATGACACGGAGAGGCGGAGAAGAATGCGCTGATTCTGCACTGTCGACAGAGTCGCATAGTCTGTCGTCCTTCCGGGAGATCGTCGTTGCCGCGGTCCCGCCCCTCCGCTACCTCCCACCCCATGCCCCCCTTCCTCACGGCCAACCTGCGCTGGCTCGCGGCCGGGTTCCTGCTCCTGTTCTGCGGCTGCTTCGGCCAGACCTTCGTGGTTGCCTTGTCGAGCGGGGCGATCCGGCGGGAGTTCGGGCTGTCGGACGGGGCGTTCGGGGCGCTCCATGCCGGCGTCACCCTGGCCTCGGCCCTGGCGCTCGCCGGTCTCGGCGGGCTCATCGACCGCTGGCCGGCGACGCGGGTGGTAAGCCTCGCAGGCAGCCTCCTGGCCATGGGCGCCGCCGGCCTCGGCCTGTCGCCGAACCTGGGCGTGCTGGCCTCGAGCCTGTTCCTGCTCCGCCTCGCCGGCCAGGGGCTGATGCTCCAGACCGCCTACACGCTGCTCGGACGCTGGTTCTCGGCGGAGCGCGGCCGGGCGGTGTCGCTCGCGGCGCTCGGGCTCAATGCCGGCCAGGCCTGCCTGCCCCTCGGCTTCGTCGCGGCAGCCGGTGTCCTCGGCTGGCGCGGCGCCTGGCTCGGCATCGCCGGGCTCCTGGTCCTCGTCGCCCTGCCGCTGGCCCGCCATCTCGTGGCGCGCGAGCGGGTGCCGGAGGAGACGACCCGCGCCGGCCCGGCCGAGGGGGCGACCCGGGCGCAAGCCCTCGCCGACCCGTTCCTGTACCTGTTGCTGCTGGCGATGCTGCCGCCCTCCTTCATCAGCAACACCATCTTCTTCCACCAAGTGCATCTGGCCGAGAGCCGGGGCTGGCCGCCGGAGTTGCTCGCCGCCGCCTTCCCGCCCTATGCGGCCGCGACCTTCGTCGTCCTGCTCGTGGCCGGCCGCCTCGTCGACCGGTTCTCCGCCCTGGCTTTGCTGCCCCTCTACCTGGTGCCGTTCGGCCTCGCCTGCCTGATCCTCGGCGGGGTCTCGGCTCGTTCAGCCGCCTTCGCCTTCATGCTGCTCTACGGCGTCACCGACGGGATCTCGCTCACCCTGTTCGGCGCCCTCTGGCCGGAGGTCTACGGCACCCGCCATCTCGGGGCGATCCGCGGTACCATCGTGGCGATCATGGTGCTCGGCACGGCGCTCGGCCCGTTCCTGTCGGGCCTGCTCATCGATGCCGGGGTGCCGTTCGCCGGCATCGTCACCGGGATGGGGGTCTATTGCCTCGCCGTCTCCGGCGCCCTGCTCCTGGTCCGGCGCCGCTTCATCGGGCATCTGCGCGGGCGCCGCTTCGCCGCGGCATGACCCGGGCGTCTATCGTTTCGGCCAGGTCCAGGATGGCGGGTCGTGGTCCGGCGCCAGGGTCTCGCCGAGACGCTTGTCCAGGGTGATGCGGGCCGCGCCCTGCCGCTCCAGGGCCGCCACCAGGGCGGCGGCGTGCGACACCACCAGGACCTGCGTGGCTTGCGCCGCCCGCGCGATCAGCGCGGCCAGCGGCGCCAGCAGGTCGGCATGCAGGCTGGTCTCGGGTTCGTTGAGCACCATCAGCTCGGGCGGGCGCGGCGACAGGAGGGCTGCGGCGAGCAGGATGTAGCGCAGGGTCCCGTCCGAGAGCTCGGGCCCGCGCAAGGGGCGCAGCAGCCCGTGCTGGCCGAGTTCGAGCGAGAACTGGCCCTCGCTCGCCGCCACCGACACCGTCGCCCCCGGGAACGCCTCGGCGATGGTGGCGTCGAGGGCGTCCCGGTCGCCGATCTCGATGATCGTCCGGATCGCCGCCGCGACGTCGGCGCCGTCGGCGGCCAGCACCGGCGTGCGGGTGCCGATCTGCGGCCGGCGGGCCGGCGCGTCCCGGTCGGTGCGGACATGGTCGTAGAAGCGCCAGGCCCGCATCCGCTCGCGGAGCATCAGCACGTCGAGGGCGTCGCGAGGGTCGGCGCCGTGGGTCATCAGGCTGTCGAAGGCGGGCAGATCGCGCAGGGCCTCGGTCCAGCTGCCGGACCCGTCGCGCAGGCGCACCAGCGGCCCGCGCCGCTCGGCGAAGACGTTCGCCCGACCGACGATCGGCCCGGTCCAGACGCTCTCGGCCTTGATCTCCGGGTCCTGGGAAAAGAACGTGCCCGAAAAGCTCGTGGCCGGCAGGCCGAGGGCGATGGCGTAGCCGACATCGGCGTCGGAGAAGCCGAGCTTCAGCTCGACCGGATGGCGCCGCACCGTGCCCTCGACCCGCCGCGCCCCGGACAGGACCTGGCGCCCGAACGTCTCCGGCCCGGCCCACAGCGCCGAGGCGAAGCCCCCCTCCCGGGCGAGGGACGGGATCGCCCGCCCTTGCGCGACCTCGGCGAGGAGGCGAAGGGCACGGTAGAGGCTCGACTTGCCGCTGCCATTGGCCCCCGTCACCACGGTCAGCCGGTCGAGGCCGAGCACGATGTCGCGCAAGGAGCGGTAGCCGGAGATGGCGAGGCGGTGGATCGGCATGGGCGCGAAGGTTTCGCCGCACTCGACTTGTCGTTATTATTGCGGATCAAAATCAATGTATTCGTGCGGCGATGCCCAAGGGCGCCTCACCCACTCCCCTTCAACCGCCGCGCCGCCCCGAACCGGTTGAGGAACCGCGGCTCCTTCTCCGGCGCGACCCGGACGACGAGATGCATCGCGCCCTCGGCATCCTCGCGGCGGTCGAGCACCTCGGCATTCTCGTAGAGCCAGTGCAGCTCCGCGCCTTGCGCCGGCTCCAGGATCACCGCGAAGCTCGTGCGGGCCGCCGCGATCCGGGCCTCGATCCGGCTCATCAGGCGGTCGATGCCCTCGCCGGTCAGCGCCGAGAGCAGGACCGGCCCGGAGCCCTTGGCGCCGTTCGGCCGGCTCAGGTTCATCAGGCGCTCGCGCTCCGCCTCGTCGAGGAGGTCGGCCTTGTTCCAGACCTCGATGATGCGGTCGGCATCGGGCTCGATGCCGAGTTCGGCGAGCACCTGCGCCACGTCGGCGCCTTGCGCCTCCGCATCCTCGTGGGCGATGTCGCGGACGTGGAGCAGGATGTCGGCCTCGATCACGTCCTCCAAAGTCGCCCGGAAGGCGGCGATCAGCATGGTCGGCAGGTCGGAGATGAAGCCGACGGTGTCGGACAGGATCGCGGTCTCGCCGTGCGGCAGCTTGATGGCGCGCGCCGTCGGGTCGAGGGTGGCGAACAGCATGTTCTCCGCCAGCACCTCGGCCCGGGTCAGGCGGTTGAACAGGGTCGACTTGCCGGCATTGGTATAGCCGACCAGCGCCACGATCGGGTAAGGCACCCGGCGCCGGGAGCGGCGGTGCAGGCCGCGGGTGCGGGTGACGGTTTCCAGATCGCGCTCGATCCGGGTCATCCGCTCCTGGATCATCCGCCGGTCGGCCTCGATCTGGGTCTCGCCCGGGCCGCCGAGGAAGCCGAAGCCGCCGCGCTGGCGCTCGAGGTGGGTCCAGGACCGAACGAGGCGGCTGCGCTGGTAGGCGAGATGCGCATGCTCGACCTGGAGCGTGCCCTCGCGGGTCGAGGCGCGCCGCCCGAAGATCTCCAGGATCAGGCCGGTCCGGTCGATGACCTTGACGCCCCAGGCCTTTTCCAGGTTGCGCTGCTGCACCGGCGAGAGCGCGCAATCCATCACCACGAGGCGGATGCCCTCGGCCTCGATGCGCCCGCCGATCTCCTCCACCCTTCCCTTGCCGAGATAGGTCGAGGGCCGGATCTGCTGGATCGTGACGAGGAGCTTGTCGGCCACGTCGAGCTCGATCGCGGCGGCCAGCCCCACCGCCTCGTCGAGGCGGGCGAGAGCCGGGCGCGGCTCACCGTGGGCGTCGCGCCTCGTCGGGTAGGGGCCGATCACCAGCGTGCGGGTCTCGGCCGCGATCGCGGCCTCCGGCTCGGCCTGGCCTTGCAGGCGGATCTCGCCCGGTATCCGCGGTTCCATCGTGTCTCCGGTCGCTCCCGCGTCGGTCGGGAGTCCATCGGATAGAGGTTGGATGAGGGGCCGCGAGAATCAAGCGGCAGGGCGTCTCCGCGGCCCGGGATCCGCGGACTTCTTGCAGGGAGGGTCCGTCTGACAAAAAACAGGCCGCACGATGCGGCCTGGACACTGGCATGGACGCGTCTTGCGGGGCCCTCGGGAGCCGCGCCGCTCGCGCCTTTTCCTCGGAATGGGATCAGGCCTTCAGGGGATCGGGCCTGGGAGACCAGGCCTGGGGTATTAGGCCTTCTCGGCCCCCTCCTCGCCCTGCTCGAACAGCTGCACCGGATGGCCGGGCATGATCGTCGAGATCGCGTGCTTGTAGACCAGCTGCGAGTGGCCGTCGCGCCGCAGCAGCACGCAGAAGTTGTCGAACCAAGTCACGACACCCTGCAACTTCACACCGTTGACCAAAAAGATCGTCAGCGGAATCTTGTTCTTGCGAACGTGGTTGAGGAAGGTGTCCTGCAGATTCTGAGCGCGTTCGCCCGCCATTCTTCTTGTCCTTTGAACCCGCTGCCAGTCCTGTCGACGGGTCGGTCCGTGTTGTCGTTATGCGGGAGGCGCGGCGCGCCGCCCCGGGAGCCGGCCGCTCCATTACACGGTGAAGCTCGTCCGGGCGCAAGTGCAGACTGGCCGCAGGGGAAGTCCCCGGCCACCGAACCTGCCGCATCCGGCTCGTGCTCGCGATCCTGTCGCGCCCCGGCCACAGGCCGCCCTAGCAGAAGGACCCGAGCTTGGCACTCACAAATGTGGGATCGAGCGGGTCGTCATCCTCGTCAGGCACCGATGCCCAGCGACTTGAGCTTCCGGTGCAGGGCCGAGCGCTCCATGCCGATGAACTCGGCGGTGCGGGAGATGTTGCCGGAGAAGCGGGCGATCTGGGCCACCAGGTATTCGCGCTCGAAGATCTCGCGGGCCTCGCGGAGCGCCAGGCTCATCAGCTTCTCGCCGCCGGCGCCGCTCGGGGTAGTGGGTACGAGCGCGCCGACCTCGCTCGGCAGCATCTCGGTCGTCACCTCGGTCTCGGGGTCTCCTTGCGTCAGGATCATCAGCCGCTCGACGTTGTTGCGCAGCTGGCGCACGTTGCCGGGCCAGTCGTGCGATTGCAGCACCGCCATGGCGTCGGCGGCGATGCGCCGTTGCGGCAGGCCGGTGGCGCCCGAGATCTGCTCCATGAAGAACGTGATCAGCTCCGGCACGTCCTCGCGCCGCTCGGCGAGCGAGGGCACCCGGATCGGTACCACGCTCAGGCGATGGAACAGGTCCTCGCGGAAGCGCCCGCCGGCGATTTCCTCCGCGAGATCGCGCGACGACGACGAGATGATCCGCACGTCGACATGGACCCGGGTGGTGCCGCCGACGCGCTGGAAGTTCTGGTCGACGAGGACCCGCAGGATGCGGTTCTGGGTCTCGCGGGGCATGTCCGCGACCTCGTCGATGTAGAGGCTGCCGCCATGGGCTTCTTCCAGCGCGCCGACCCGGCGCGGCTTGCCGTCGGCCGCCTCGACGCCGAACAGCTCGGCCTCCATCGTGTCGGGGGTGATCGTCGCGGCGTTGATCACCACGAAGGGCCCGTTGGCTCGCGACGAGGCGGCGTGGATGGTGCGGGCCGAGAGTTCCTTGCCCGAGCCCGGCGCGCCCGAGATCATCACCCGGGCGTTGGTGGGCGCGACGCGCTCGACGGTCTGGCGCAGCTGGTTGGCCGCCACCGAGGCGCCGACGATGCGGCTCGCCTGGCCCGACCGCGCCTTGAGGTCGCGCACCTCGCGCTTGAGGCGCGAGGCCTCCAGCGCCCGCTCGGCAACCAGGATCAGCCGGTCGGCCTTGAACGGCTTCTCGATGAAGTCGTAGGCGCCCGCCTTGATCGCCGAGACCGCGGTCTCGATGTTGCCGTGGCCCGAGATCATCACCACCGGCAGGTCCGGGGCCTGGGCCTTGATCACGTCGAGCACCTGGAGCCCGTCGAGGCGCGAGCCCTGGAGCCAGATGTCGAGGAAGACGAGGTGCGGGCGGCGCGCCTCGATCGCCGCCAGCGCCTCGTCGGAGGAGCCGGCGGTGCGGGTGCGGTGGCCCTCGTCGTCGAGGATGCCGGCGACGAGCTCGCGGATGTCGGCCTCGTCATCGACGATCAGAATGTCGGCGCTCATGGCTCAGGGCCTCCCCGCGGCGTGGGCGGCGGTCCTGACGGCCCCGCGGCACCCCGTGCTGTATCGAAAATGGCTGTGATGAAGACGGCAATTCGAAGGGCGCCGCTCCCGGCAAGGGCGGGCCCGCGTCACGCAGCGGGCTCCGGCGACGTCTCCGGAGACCGCGCGGGCCGGGCCGGGGTCCCGCCGCCTGCCGGCGGCTCGTCGCGCCGCATCTCGCGCAGGACCCGCATCCGCACCTGCCCGCCGCGCCCGCGCGGGTTGTCGTTCAGCTCGATGCCGCCGCCGTGCTCTTCCAAGACCTTGCTCACGATCGCCAATCCGAGGCCCGTGCCCCCCTCGCGGGTGGTCATATAGGGTTCGAGCAGCCGCTGGCGCCCTTCCTGCGGGAATCCCTTGCCGGTATCGGTGATCTCGATCACCGCGGCCTCGCCCTCCTCGTAGAGGCGGACCGCGACCAGGCTCTCGCCCCGGGTCTCTTCCGGCACCGCCTGCACCGCCTCGACGGCGTTCTTGAGGATGTTGGTGATCGCCTGCGACAGGAGCCTGGTGTCGAAGGCGGCGCTGACCCGGGCCTCGCCCTCCTCCAGCGTGAAGGTCACGTCGGGATGGGCCACCCGCATCATGAACAGGTTCTGCTTGACGATCTCGGTCAGGTCGTTGCGGGCGATCGCGGGCTTCGGCATCCGGGCGAAGGACGAGAACTCGTCCACCATCCGCTTGATGTCGTCGACCTGGCGCACGATCGTGGCGACGCACTGTTCGAAGATTTCCTTGTCGGCGGTGATCGCCTTCCCGTACTTGCGCCGGATGCGCTCGGCCGAGAGCTGGATCGGGGTCAGCGGGTTCTTGATCTCGTGGGCGATGCGGCGGGCGACGTCGGCCCAGGCCGAGGTGCGCTGCGCCGTGACGAGGTCGGTGATGTCGTCCAGCGTGACGACGTAGCCCCGGTCGCCGTCCTGCGACTGCTCGCTGGTGGTCCGCACGTCGATGGTGCGCTCGCGGCCGTTGCGGGCGATCTGGATCTGCTGCTGGGTCGGGCGGGCGCGGGAATCCCCCGGCAGGCCGCCGAGCTCCGGCATCACCACTTCCAGGGGCTGGCCGACGAGGTCGGCGACGGAGCGCCCGAGCATGCGTTCCACCGACGGATTGGCGATGGTGATGATCCCGCGTCCGTCGACGCCGATGACGCCGGCCGGCACCCCGGCCAGCACCGCCTCGGTGAAGCGGCGGCGGCTGTCGATCTGCTCGCTCTGCTCGATCAGGGTGGTGCGCTGGCGGCTCAGCTCCTGGGTCATCTTGTTGAAGCTCTCGCCCAGGTGCTGCAGGTCGCCCTCCGTCTTCCGGAACGGGACCTGGGCGTAGTAGTTGCCGGACGCGACCTGGTCGGCGGCGTTGATCAGCCGGCGGATCGGCGCCACGAAGCGATTGGCGAAGTTGAGCCCGAACCACACCGCCGAGAGGAGCGCGATGAGCGCGATCAGCGCGAACATCGTCGCAAAGGCGATCTGCACGCTGCGCCGCCCGGCATCGATGGTCAGGAACTCGGTCGCGGCGGCCCGCGACACGCCCGGGAACTCGACCGCGAGCCGCGTCACCTCGCGCTCGACCAGCAGGAAGGCGTCGTCGTAGGCCGGCAGCCGCATCAGCGTGCCGAAGACCCGCCCCTCCCGCGGCAGCAGGCAGGTGGCGTCGGCGGATTTCGACGCTTCCTCGAAGTCGCTGGCCGAGGGCAGCGGCGGGTCCTTGAGGATGTCGATATTGGCCCGCGCCACGGTCTCGGTCGGCGAGCGCATGATCCGGGCGATCGGCAGGCCGAGCGAGGCGGCCCGCGCCGTGAGGAAGCTCTCGAACCAGGCCCGCTCGACGTCGAAGGCGGGGCGCGCCCGGGTGAGGTCGTCGGAGAGGATGCGGGCCTCGCGGGCGAGGCTCTGGCACTGGTTGGTCAGGTAGGCGTCGGCCACGTCGACCGACATCAGCACGACGTTGCGCATCCGGTCGGAGAACCAGGGCGACAGGCCGCGCTCGAGCGTGATCGACGCCACCACGGCGAGCAGCACCGTCGGCAGGGTCGCGATCAGGCTGAACAGGCCGACGATGCGGGTGTGGAGCCGGGCGGCGGCGGCGTTGGTCTGCCGGGCGCGCAGGAAGACCCGCGCCTCCCAGGCGATCACCACGACGAGCAGCAGCACCAGGGCGACGTTGCTGAGCAGCAAGGCCACCACCACCGTGTGGGTCGGCGCGATCGCGGTGGCGCCGACCAGGATCAGGAAGGTGGCGAGCGCCAGCGCCAGGGCGACAATGACCGCGAGCGCACCGAACCAGCCCGGACCCCGCGGCGCGGCGTCCTGAATCGACCCGGGCGGGAGCGCCCGGGCGGTGTGGCCGGCCGCGCCGGAGGGGGGCGCTGGAGCCCGGGGGCGACGTGTGAACAGCATCCGTGGTGCAAGGCCACTACAGTGTGGCGAAATTAATACGGATGCCGGCGCGGCGACAATCGGAGCCGGCGGCCGCGCCGTCCGGCCCGTGGCCGATGGCGCGCGTCAGGCGGCCCGGTCCGGTCGTGGGCGGCGGACCACCGGCTTCTGGCCCAGCCCGATGCTCTTGGCGAGCTCCGAGCGTTGCGCGGCGTAGTTGGCGGCGACCATCGGGTAGTCCGGCGGCAGGCCCCACTTCTGGCGGTAGGCCTCCGGAGTGAGACCGCGGCCGGCGAGGTGGCGCTTCAGCGTCCGGTACCGGCGCCCGTCCTCCAGGCTGATCAGGTAGTCGGGCGTGACGGTCTTCTTGATCGGCACCGGCGGGGTCAGCCGCTCGGGCTCCGCCGGGGCGGCCGAGCCGAGCCGGGCCATCGCCTCGTGGACGCTGCGGATCAGGCTCGACAGCTCGCCCACCGGCACGCTGTTGTTCGACACGTAGGCCGAGACAATGTCGGACACCAGGCCGATCATCTGAGGCGTTTCGTCGTGGTCAACTGAACTCATTGCGGTCCTCGAGAAGTGCGGGCCCCCGTCCGAGGTGATGGATGTTACGCCAGTCTCCGTCAACTGCAAGGTGTCGCGATCAACACAAGAGACGGCACTGGATTATCTCTGCCGCTTTTCCAAAGGTCAGACGACCTGACCGGCGCCGCCGACCGCGCCGCGCCGCGGAGCACCGCTGGAAGACGACCATGGCGGAAAAGTCCTTTTCCGCCATGGGTTTGCCGGGACAATCGAGGGTGTGGGGCAAAGCAGTCGACGGATGTGCGGGCCGGTCCGTCTTTCACTTAAGAATTGATAAAAACAACGATCCGATACGTTGCGGGATCGTCGAGCCACCCCAGAAAGTCCAATCCGGGCCCGAATCCATCGGCCGCCGCGGCGGGGCCGGACCTGTCGAAACCGCGAGGGGGCGCCACGATGTCTGTCGCACCTATTCTGTCCCGCGATGCCGTGATGTCTTCGCCAGACGATGCGAAGTGTTCCGGCGACGAAGACAGGTTATTCGACTTAAGGTTGTGCGGTCGTTTCGCCGCGACGACGCGGCTTCACGGCGCGGCGTCGAAACGAGATCATGGTCAGGCCCGCGCCGACGGTGTCGCAGCGCGAATTCGCAGTGCGCCGGGATCGGACGGGGGTGAAGCCAAAAACGGGCCAAATCAGGTCCCCGCCGCTCCGGTTTTGCCGGATTATCCCGTCCCGGCGGTGCGGAGGAGAGGCGATGCGCCCGGATGCGTCGAAACGCCGCGTAAATTCCACGGTGGAAGGGCCGGCCGCCGACCGGCCCGATCCTCACCGCGGGGTGCGGAAGACCTGCAGGTCGAGGTCGCGCACCTTCTTGCGCAGGGTGTTGCGGTTCACGCCGAGCAGCTCGGCGGCGCGGATCTGGTTGCCGCGGGTCGCCGCGAGCGCCGCGCCGATCAGCGGTCCCTCGATCTCGCGCAGCACGCGGTGGTAGAGGCCGGGCGGCGGCAGCGTGTCCCGGTAATTGGAGAAATACTCCGACAGGTGCCGCTCCACCGCCGCCGACAGGCCCTCGGCTTCCGCCCCGCCCTTGCGGCTCCCGGCTTGCGCGGGGGCGGCGAGCGGCAGGGTGTCGAGCTCGGCCTCGATCACCGGGCCGGTGATCGTCTCCTGCGGGTAGAGCGCCGCGAGGCGCCGCACCAGGTTCTCGAGCTCGCGCACGTTGCCGGGCCAGCGGTAGCGCTTGAGCTTCTCCATCGCGTCGCCGTCGAGCTGCTTGCGCGTCAGGCCCTCGCGCTCGACCAGCACGAAGAAGTGGCGCACCAGGTCCGGCACGTCCTCGGAGCGCTCGCGCAGGGCCGGCAGGCGCAACGGCACGACGTTGAGGCGGAAGAACAGGTCCTCGCGAAAGATCCCCTGCTGGATCGAGACCCGCAGGTCCTTGTTGGTCGCCGCGATGATGCGGACGTTGGTCTTGATCGGCACCCGGCCGCCGACGGTGGTGTACTCGCCCTGCTGGAGCACCCGCAGCAGCCGGGTCTGGGCCTCCATCGGCATGTCGCCGATCTCGTCGAGGAAGAGCGTCCCGCCCTCGGCCTGCTCGAACCGGCCGGCCGAGCGCGCGGTGGCGCCCGTGAACGCCCCCTTCTCGTGGCCGAACAACTCGGATTCGATGAGGTCGCGGGGGATCGCCGCCATGTTGACCGGCACGAACGGGCCCGAGCGGCGCCGGCCGTAATCGTGGAGAGCCCGCGCCACCAGTTCCTTGCCGGTGCCGGATTCGCCGGTGATCATCACCGTGAGGTCGGTCGGCATGAGGCGGGCCAGCGAGCGGTAGATCTCCTGCATCGCCGGCGAGCGGCCGACGAGCGGGATGTCCTCGTTCTCCGGCGGGGCGCCCGGGGAAGCGGCGCCGCGCGGGCGCGACAGGGCGCGGCCGACGATCGCCGTCAGCTCCTTCAGGTCGAAGGGCTTGGGGAGATACTCGTAGGCGCCGCGCTCGGAGGCGCGGATCGCCGTCATGAAGGTGTTCTGCGCGCTCATCACGATGATCGGCAGGTCCGGCCGCACCCGCTTGATCCGCGGCAGCAGGTCGAAGGCGTTCTCGTCGGGCATCACCACGTCGGTGATGACGAGGTCGCCCTCCCCTTGCGCCACCCAGCGCCACAGGGTGGCGGCGTTGCCGGTCGAGCGGACCTCGTAGCCGGCGCGCGACAGCGCCTGGTTGAGCACGGTGCGGATGGCGGCGTCGTCGTCCGCCACGATGATGTGTCCGTTCGGCATGGCGCTCACTCGGTCTCGGCGGAGGATTCGCGCCCGTCGCGGGCATGCGACATCGGCAGGAGGACGCGGAAGGTGGTGCGGCGGGGGGCGGGGTCGCACTCGACGATGCCGCCATGGTCGCCGACGATCTTGGCCACCAGCGCGAGGCCGAGGCCGGACCCCTGCGCCTTGGTGGTGACGAAGGGGTCGAACAGGTCCGGCAGGAGCTCGGCGGTGACGCCGGGTCCGTTGTCGCGCACCGCCACCTCGATCGGCAGGCTGACCCGCTCGCGCGAGCCCGGCACCTGGAGGCGAAGCCCCGTCCTGAAGGCGGTCGACAGGATGATCTCGCCGTCGACCGCGTCGGCGCCGATCGCTTCCGCCGCGTTCTTGACGAGGTTGAGGATGACCTGGATCAGCTGGTCGCGATTGCCGAGCACCGGCGGCAGCGAGGGATCGTAATTCTCGACGAAGCGGATGTGGCGAGCAAAGCCCGACTGGGCCGAGCGCTTCACCTGGTCGAGGACGCCGTGGACGTTGACCGGGCCGCGCTCGACCGGGCGCTCGTCGCCGAAGAGTTCCATCCGCTCGACGATGCGCACGATCCGGTCGGATTCGTCGCAGATCAGCCGGGTCAGGAGGCGATCGTCCTCGGCGGCCGATTGTTCGAGGAGCTGGGCCGCGCCGCGGATGCCGGCGAGCGGGTTCTTGATCTCGTGGGCGAGCATCGCGCCGAGCGCCACCATCGAGCGGGCGGCGCCGCGATGGGTGAGCTGGCGGTTCATCTTGTCGGCGATGGTGCGCTCCTGGAGCATCAGCACCACGAGGTCGTCGTCGAGATGGGTCGCGAACACGTCGACGCTGCGCTCGACGCCGGTGCGCGGCGAGGCCAGTTCCACCCGGTATTCGCTGACGCTGGCCCGGCGGCGGCGCACCTCGTTCACCAGCGCGATGATCGGCGAGGAGAACGGGATGATGTCGCGCAGGCGCTGGCGCTGCATCATCCGGCGCGAATAGTCGAAGAAGTGCTCCGCCGCCATGTTGACCTGCATGATCCGCTCGTCCGGGCCGATGGTCAGGACGGGCAGCGGCAGGGCGTTGATGATCATCTCGCTCGTCGGGTCGCTCATGAACGAGGCCTTCCGGGTGCGGGCGGCAAGGGGGGCTGGCGCATCGCTCATCCTCATGCGGCCTGATGCTCAGGCCGTGCGGCCCGCGATGCGAACCGTGCGGCCGGTGCGTCGAAGGCGCGCCGCAGCAGCCGCGCGGCCTCGTCCGGGTCGGTGGTGGTGACGAGCCGGGTCCGCTCGGGTGCTTCGAGCCCGCCGGCATGGTCGGCATAGGCCGCGAGGTGCTTGCGAGCGTGGCGCACGCCCATCCGGGCGCCGTAGAGCGCGAGCAGCCCCTCGTAATGCTCGGCGGCGAGCTCCGCCTTTGCCGCGGCGTCGGGCTCGGCGACCGTCTCGCCGGTGAGCCCCGCCGCGATGGCCGCGACGAGCCAGGGCCGCCCGACCGCCGCCCGGCCGATCATCACCGCGTCGGCGCCCGACGCGGCCAGGCAGGCCCGGGCATCGGCGAGGCTCGCGACGTCGCCGTTGGCGACGACCGGGATCGCCACCGCGTCGCGGACCGCACGGATCGCCGCCCAGTCGGCCCGGCCGGTATAGAATTGCTGCCGGGTGCGGCCATGCACCGTGACGGCGGCGTAGCCGAGCCGTTCGGCCCGGCGCGCCAGGTCCGGGGCGTTGCGGGTGGCGTCATCCCAGCCGAGCCGCATCTTGACGGTGACCGGCACCGACACCGCCTCGCGCACCGCCGCGAGCAGGCGCTCGGCATGGTCGAGGTCGCGCATCAGGGCCGAGCCGGCCTGGCCGCCGGTCACGGCTTTCGCCGGGCAGCCCATGTTGACGTCGATCACGTCGGCGCCGTTCGCCTCGGCAAGCCGCGCGCCCTCCGCCATCCAGCCCGGGTCGCAGCCGGCGAGCTGGACGATGTGGGGAAGCACGCCCTCGCCCTCGGCCCGCAGGCGCGCCTCCTCGGTGCCGCGGGCGAAATCCTCCGCCGCCACCATCTCGGACACGGTCGCGGTGGCCCCCAACCGGCGGGCGATGCGGCGCATGTGCAGGTCGGTCACGCCGGACAGGGGTGCCAGCAGCGCCCCGCGCGCGCGCGTTGCCCCTGCGGACAGGGGTCCTCTTGGCAGCGCTGCCGGCCCGGCCCCCGGGGCCCATGCGCTCAAATAATGGTCAGTCGTCATTGTGCACAGCAAATAGCCAAAACCTGGTCGTACGCAAGCGCGTTCGGGCTTCGATCCCCGAATTGCCTGCGAAATGGGTGGTGAGTGACCCCGGCCTTGAGCCGCCGGTCCGTGCGCGGTGGCGTTCCGCGGCGGCTCGCGCCTGTGCCGGGCAGGATAAGGGGGCATCACGGCGGAATGGAAGCGGCGGCGCCCGGACTTTGCTGCGTTGCGGGATGGCGGCCGGACCCGAGCCGGTCCCGCACCGTGCGCAATCCCGGATTCTGACCGTCGCAAGGCGGTCCGGAAACAAGAATGGCGCGGGACCCCCCCTCTCCCCGCGGGCGGGGAGAGGGCCGTGCCGCCGTTCAGGGGGCGCGGCGAGCCCGAAGGGCGAGGGTGAGGGGGGTTCGACGAGTGAGGCTCCTCCGGAAACACCCCCTCACCCTCGCTCCGGCTTGCGCCTCCGCTTGCCATGTCTCCTGAACGGAGACACGGCCCTCTCCCCGCCCGCGGGGAGAGGGGGAAACCCGCGCCTTCTCCTCCTCCCGGACAGCCCTGCGACCAACGTGGGAGCAACGACCGGATCGCTCCGAAAGAACCCGCCCGGATCCGGTTTTCTTCCGACGCGGCACTCCCCTTCCCCTGGTGCATTTGCCTCGACGGACCGCCCCGGCTAATGAGCGGGCAATCCCGGGAGCGACCTCTTTGACATTTCCCCAGATCGCCGCGGTGGTCGTCGCCGCGGGGCGCGGCATCCGCGTCGGCGGCGACACGCCCAAGCAATATCGCCGCGTCGGCGGCCAGGCGGTCCTGACCCGGACCCTGGCGGCGCTCGCCGCCCATCCGGGCCTCGCGCGGATCCAGGTGGTGATCGCCCCGGATGCCGCCGCCTTCTACGACGAGTGTGTGGGCGACCTTCCCCTGGCGGCCCAGGCCAAGCTCGCGCGGCCGACCGAGGGCGGCGCCACCCGGCAGGCCTCCGTGCGGGCCGGGCTCGCGGCGCTCGCCCGGGAGGGTGCCCCCGACCTGGTGCTGGTGCACGACGCGGCCCGTCCCTTCGTCGATGCAGGCCTGATCGACCGGGCGATCGCGGCGGCCGAGAGCCACGGCGCCGCCGTGCCGGGCGTACCGGTGAGCGACACGATCAAGGTGGTCGAGCCGGACGGCCGGGTGCGCGAGACGCCGAAGCGCGAGGATTTGCGCGCGGTGCAGACCCCGCAGGCGTTCCGGTTCGCCCTTCTCCACGAGGCACATGGGCGCGCGGCGGCGGAGGGGCTCGACGGCTTCACCGATGACGGCGCGCTCGCCGAATGGGCCGGCCTGCCGGTGGCGGTCTTCCCCGGAGACCTGCGCAACCGCAAGATCACCCAGGCCGCCGACCTCGTCGAGGCCGACCGCGCCTTCACGTCTCCCTCCGAGAGCGATCCCGCCATGACCCTCCTGACCCGCCTCGGCACCGGCTTCGACGTGCACGCCTTCACGGAGGGCGACCATGTGTGGCTCGGCGGCGTGCGCATCCCGGCCGATCGCGGCGTGCTCGCCCATTCCGACGGCGACGTGGTGCTGCACGCGCTGACCGACGCGATCCTCGGCGCGCTCGCCGACGGCGATATCGGCGTGCATTTCCCGCCGAGCGACCCGCGCTGGCGCGGCGCCTCCTCCGACCAGTTCCTCGCCGATGCGGTGCGGCGGGTGACCGAGCGCGGCGGGGTGATCGACCACCTCGACATCACGGTGCTCGCCGAGGCGCCACGGATCGGCGCCCATCGCGAGGCGATCCGCACCCGGATCGCCGAGATCGCAGGCGTGCCGCTCTCGGCGGTCTCGATCAAGGCGACGACGACGGAAAAGCTCGGCTTCGTCGGCCGGGCCGAGGGCCTGGCGGCCCAGGCCGCCGCGACCATCCGCCTGCCGGAGGCGCGCGCGTGATGTTCGATGCCGCCCTCGTCACCCGGGCGAGCGTGCTGATCGCCGCCTATCGCGAGCGCCAGGCCCGCCTCGTCACCGCCGAATCCTGCACCGGCGGCCTCGTCGCCGCCCTGCTCACCGAGGTGGCGGGCTCCTCCCTGGTGGTGGAGCGCGGCTTCGTCACCTATTCCAACGAAGCCAAGGCCGAGATCCTCGGCGTCGACTTCAACCTGATCTCGGCCCACGGCGCGGTGAGCGAGCCCGTGGCGCGGGCGATGGCCGAAGGGGCGCTCGCCCATTCCCGTGCCGACGTGGCGCTCGCCATCACGGGCATCGCCGGTCCGAGTGGTTCCACACCGACGAAGCCCGTGGGTCTCGTCCATTTCGGCCTCGTCGCCGCCGGCCGGGCGACCCGGCACATCGAGCGCCGCTACGGCGATCTCGGCCGCTCCGAGGTCCGGCGCTGCGCCGTCGAGGACGCGCTGGGCTTCCTGGAGATGGCACTGGAGAAGGTGTGAGGCAGCACCCCCATACGATGTCCGCTTGATCCATTCGAAGAAAGATAAAGCGCATCTCCCCTCTCCCGTGTGGGAGAGGGACCGGGGGGTGAGGGTGGCTCGGGTTCCGCAATGATCCTGAAGTGTCGAGCTGAGCAGCTTGACGCTCTCAGCTTTACACGGAAGCGCGCCACCCTCACCCCTACCCCTCTCCCACACGGGAGAGGGGATTCGGCGCTTTATTTGTCTTGGAGCGGATCGGGCGGGAAACTGTACTACAGGTCCAGCATCCAGGTCTCGCCGACCAGATCCTGCCCGAACGACCGATGCGGCGCGCTCTCCACCAGCCGGAAGCCCGCCTCGGCGTAGATCCGCCTCGCCGCACCCAGCACGTCGTTGGTCCACAACGTGAGCTGCCGGTAGCCGCGCTCCCGGGCGCCCGCGATGCAGGCCGCGGTGAGGCGCCGGCCGAGGCCCTGGCCGCGGGCGGAGGGCTCGACGTAGAGCAGGCGCAGCTTGCCCACCGTCTCGGAAGCGGGCCCCGCGCCCGCGGAGGCGGGCGCCAGGAAGACGCTGCCCGTCACCTCTCCCGCTTGCTCGGCGATCCAGGCCCCGGCCCGCGCGGGATCGAAGTCGCGCACGAACGCCGCCAGGATCTCGGCCACCAGGGCCTCGAAGGTCAGGTCGAAGCCGTATTCGGTGGCGTAGAGCAGGCCCTGGCGGTGGGCGATCCAGCCGATGTCGCCGGGCCGCAGGTCTCTCAAGATGGCCGGGCGCTCCGGCGGATCGCCGAGGAGCCGGCGCACCCGCGCCATGGCGCCGACGAGGGCCGCCCGGTCGGCGCAGGGCAGCCGCGCCAGCAGCGCCTCGACCTCCGCCCGCGAGGCCTCGTTCAGCGGCGCGAAGGCGGCCTGTCCCTCCGGCGTCAGGGCCAGGACCTGGCGCCGCCCGTCATCGGCGGCGGCCCGGCGGGTCAGGAGGCCCTGTTCCTCGAAGCGCTTGAGCAGGCGGCTGAGATAGCCGGCATCGAGGCCGAGATCCTGGCCGAGGACCGAGGCGGTCAGGCCATCGCGGTGGGCGAGCTCGTAGAGCACCCGCGCCTCGGTGAGCGAGAAGGCGCTGCGGTGCAGCCCCTCCTCCAGGAGGCCGATCTGCCTCGTGTAGAACCGGCCGAAGGCCCGCATATCCGCGACCATCGCCGCCTCGACCTCACCCTCGCGCATCATCGATCCGCCTCCCGTCCAGGGCGGCAGGGTCGCCGACATGATTGACTGAGTCAACTATCTTTGGAGGGTCCCGGCAGCAAGGCCGCCACGAGGTCGTGGACCTGGCGGATCCGGAACGGCTTGCGCAGGCAGACGGCGTGGCCCGACGCGCGCTCGCGCACGGTGGCTTCCGGCATCGAGCTCATCAGCACGACCGGGATCCCCCGCGTCTGCGGATCGTCGCGCAAGGCCGCCAGCATCGCCGGCCCGTCCATCACCGGCATCATGAAGTCGAGGAAGATCAGGTCGGGCCGGGCTGCGGCGACGCGGGCGAGGCCCTGTCGTCCATTGGCGGCGGTGACCACCGTATGACCGTCGTCGGAAAGGACGGCATCCAGCAATTCGGCGATGCCGAACTCGTCGTCCACGATGAGCACCGTCGCCACGGGCCTACTCCCCGCCGTGGCTCGATGCGTCGCGGTCGGCCAGGATCGCCTCGGCCCGCTCGGGGCCGTCGTCGATTGCCAGGCCGCCGGGGCGGATGTCGAAGATCCGCAACCGGGGATCGATCCGGGCGTCCCGGGCCTTGGCGACGGCGACCAGGCGGTGGACGCCGGAGCGCAGGACACAGGAGCGCATCAGCACCACGTTCTCGGCGACGCTGGAGGTCTGCCGCAGGGAGGGAGCGCCGGAGGGAGCATCCAGGAAGGTGCCGCGCAGGTCGGTCTCTCGGGTGTACATCGCCGTCACGCCCAGCGCCCTGAACTCCGCCGTGAGGGCGGCGAAGATGCGGACGATGCGGTCCTGATCTCCGGCGATCCGACACATCGCGTCCAGACCGTCGATGAACACGCGCCGGACCCCCCGGTTCCGGATCGTCCCCAGCAGATCGGTGCAGATCTCGTCGATCAGCCCCTCGGTGGCGGGCTGCCACATCACCCCGACCCGGCCGTCCCCGATCAGGCCGGCCACCGGCAGGTCGAGGGCCCGCGCCTTGGCGAGGATCGCGGCCTCGCTCTCGTAGAAGCCGCAGAGCAGCCCCGGCGCCCCCGGATCGGCGCCGAGGAACTGCAGGCCGAGCGTGGTCTTGCCGATACCGGAGGGGCCGCCGACGAGGGTGGTGGAATGGTGCGGCAGGCCGCCGCCCAGCATCGCGTCGAGGGAGGGCGACCCGGTGGTGAGGGGGGCTCCCTCGACGTGGTCGCGCCGGCTCGGCAGCCGCAACCGCGCCTCGATGCGCGGAAACACCCGGATCCCGTCATCGGTGATGCGGACGCTGTGGCGCCCGCGCAGGAAGCCGCTGCCGCGGAACTTGCGCACCTCCAGTTCGCGCTCCGCCCGCCAGCCGCTGAACCGGCTCGACAGGGCGATGAGCCCGTCCACCATCGTGTGCTCGGCCGCCACCATGTCGGCCCCGGCCGAGGCGCTGGTGAGGAGGAGCGCGGTGGCGCCGGTGGCGGCGGCCTGGGTCTGCAATTCGTGGATGAAGGTCTTGAACTCGAGGGTCGAGGCGGCGCTCTCCTCCGCCGCCACCAGGCCGTCGAGGACGAGGAGGCTCGCCTCGCGGATCGCGATCTCCCGGCGCAGCAGGGTCAGGAGGCCGGCCAGCCCCTCGTCCTGGAGGGTGCGGAAGGCGCTCAGGTACGTGATCCGGTCGGGGATCAGGCCGGCCCGGAAGAAGCCGAGCGGCGCGATGTGGCCGAGCATCCGCGAATGGCTCTCGGCGAGCAGCGTGACGTAGAGCGCCCGGTGCTCCGGCGAGGCGCCCGCATGCGAGCCGGCAGGCGAGGCGCCTGCATGCGTATAGCAGGCCTGGTTGCCGAAGATGGTCTTGCCTGAGCCCGGCGTGCCCTGGACGATGTAGACGCCGCCGCGAAACAGCCCGCCGCCGAGGATGTCGTCGAGCCCGGCGATTCCGGTCGGAACCCGCTCGAGTTCCCCGTAGGCACCGGCCTGTCCCATGCTGGGTTCCGCCCCCGTCATGTCGTACTCTCTCGCCGGCTCTCGGCTGTTCGCGATCGTGGATCGCCTACGCGTGGAGGGGAAGCGTTACCGTGAAGGTCGCGCCTTCGCCAGGGCGACTGTCGAGCGAGACGCCGCCGCCCATCGCCTCGGCGAGGCGGCGCACCAGCCACAGGCCGACCCCGAAGCCGGCCGGCGCCAGGCTGGGATCGCCCACCGCCCGCTCGAAGCGCTCGAAGATCCGGGCCTGGTCGGCTTGCCGGATGCCGATGCCGCGGTCGCTCACCCGGATCCGCGCCACGGCGCCGTCCCGCAGACCTGAGACCGTGATCGCGCTGCCGTCGCCGTACTTGATCGCGTTGGTGACCAGGTTGTCGAGGATCTGGTCGAGGGCGAGGCGCTCGCAGGACAGCACCAGGTCGTCCGGCACCGAGACCGTGACCGCGCTGCCGGCATGGGCCGCCATCGGGCTCAAGGACGCCATCACCTCCGCCGCCACCTCGGCCAGCGGCACGGGGGCGGCGAGCAGCGCCAGCTGCCCGGCCTGGACCCGGGACACGTCGAGGAGGGTCGTCGCCCGGCGGACGTAGCGCTCGACGAGCCAGCGCAGCTGCGCCAGCCCCTGCGCCACCCGCCCCTCCGGCGCCTCGCGCTCCGAGGTCGCCAGCAGCCGCTCGACCTGGCCGAGGATCGGGGTCATCGGGTTGCGCAATTCGTGCGCCACGCCGGCCAGGAAGGCGTCGCGCTCGGCCAAGGCCCGGCGCAAGGTCTCGACCTCCCGCCGCAGGGCGGCAGCCTCGTCCGGGGCCGGCAAGGCGGCCTCGGCCGGATCGGACATGTCGGCGCGCAGCCTCATCGGCTCGTGCGAGGGCGCGGACGCCTGGTGCGAGCGGGAATCCGGCTCTGCGGCGGCGGCGCGGGGGCTTGGGTCGGCATCACCCGTCCGCCATAACAAATCGCGGCCGCACAGGCGAGCGCCCGCGGCCGCTATACCGGTTCTTGCATCCTACCGCCGCGGTATGCCCGTAACCGGCACGACGGGTCCGCTACCGCCGCGGCCGGTTTCCTACCGCCGCGGCCGGTTTCCTACCGCCGCGGCGCCTGGACGGAGATCACCCGGGCGCCGCCGACCTGGCGCTCGCCGCCGTTGATGACGTAGAGGACCGGATCGGCCTTCGGCTGGGGCGGGATGCCGGCGACGGTCGGGATGCCGTAGGTGCCCTCGCCCCAGGCGGAGGGAACGAGTTCGCTCGGCCGCGGCAGCTTGAAGTACGGCTCGGCGACGAGGCCGGGCTCCAGCACGCCGTTCGCACCGTAGACGCCGAGGGGCGCGGCGAAGGTGGTGCCGCCATAGGCGGCGAAGCGCCGTCCATGAAAAGCACCGCCCCGGCCGTGCCGCCCGCGGACGTCGTAGATCGCGGCGCGGCCGCCTTGCACGGGCGCGAAATGAGGACGCGCGCTCGGGCCCCCGGGGCCGCGCAGCGGCTGCGCCTCGGCGCCGGCGCCCACCAGGGTGGCGGCGAGGGTGAGGACGATCAGGTCGCGACGCATGATGTGTCTTCCCGGCTCCCGGCACTGGCTCGAGGATCAATGCCGGGGTGCCATCCTCGTTCCCACGGGGGAGCTGCGCCAGCCGTGGCAGAGTGCGGATGCCCGGGGGCCGGGGTCTGCAACCCGACCGGATCGATCATGCGGATAGCCGCCGGGGCGGCGGCGGTCATTGCGTGGCCTGCGCTGTCGCGCGGACCGTGAACTTGTAAGCACCCACCAGCGCGAGCACCGTCGCGAGGATGTCGATGCGCCGGGGGATCTCCGGCACGGAGACCATCGCCGCATCGGCCAGGACGAGCACCGCGAACGCGGCCGCCCAGACGAGGGTGATGGTGCGGTTGACCTGCCGGAATGGCGCGGTACCCCAGACCTCCGGCGGCGTCGTCTCCCGCGCATACTGGAGCGTGAACGGCTGCCCGATCGCCAGCGACGCGAGCACGATGAGGAGCAGACCCGCATCGACGACGAGGCGCACCGCCGGGATCGTCCATGATTGCCCCGTGACCCGCGTGTAGACCGCCAGGCCGGCGAACAGGACGAGCGTGCCGACCTCCAGGATCTTGAAGGATCGATGGCGGACCAGGCGGTCCCGCAGGAGGAGGGCGGCGGCGACGGCCGCTCCCGCCCACAAGGCCGCCGCGACGTGATCGAGATGGATGAGGATCGCGAAGGCGAAGAAGGGTGCGAAGCTCGCGAGCAGATTCATGATGGCACCACGCGTCGCGGTCCGTCGCCGTAAGTGCCGCGATATTCGGCGATACAGAATTCTGCTGGATCGTGAAATTGCACCCTTCGAAGGATTGCTTCGGGGCGCGAGCGGAGCCGCCTGCCGTCGAGCCGACGGGTCTTTTGGCTCCAGGTCACGGCTCGACCCTGCGGAGCGCCGCTCGCGGCCTCCGGCACAAGGCCCCGATCCGTTCACGAGAGGTCGTGCAGGGCCTTGCCCGTGGGGGGACGAATCGCGAAATCCGAGAAGGCGATGCGCCGGAACGCCGGACACCATCGGGCATGAGGCCCGTTTGGCAATGCCCGCCTTCCGTCTGCGCCCCGCGTCATGCAACCCGTCATCGTGCAACCACGCCTCTTGGAGGCGAGCCGATCGCGGTTCGGGCCCCCGACGGAAGTCTCACGACCTAAGTCTCACGACGAATTGTCGGATGGGCCGCGACGCACGGCTGGCTTAACGATTCGTGTCGGCGGCGGATCACGCGCGAGCGGGCGGTTCCCATCCCCCCGCCCGGCGCAAAAGGCGCCGCCACCCGGTTCACCTGAAACGCGACGACCTCGACGCGGCGAAGATTCGCGCGGGCGACGCGTGCCGTCCCTTACGGAAACGCCCTCACAGGAGGAACACCCCATGGCAAGCTCAGCCGCCCTCGGGCAAAGCGGCGATGCCGCGCGCCCGATGACGCGGGAGGAGAAGAAGGTCATCCTGGCCTCCTCCCTCGGCACCGTGTTCGAGTGGTACGACTTCTACCTCTACGGCTCGCTCGCCGGCATCATCGGCGCGCAATTCTTCTCGTCCTACCCGCCGGCGACCCGGGACATCTTCGCGCTGCTCGCCTTCGCGGCGGGCTTCCTGGTGCGGCCGTTCGGCGCCCTGGTGTTCGGGCGCGTCGGCGACATCGTCGGGCGCAAATACACCTTCCTCGTCACCATCCTGATCATGGGCCTGTCGACCTTCATCGTCGGCATCCTGCCCAATGCCGCGCAGATCGGCATCGCGGCGCCGATCATCCTGATCGTGCTGCGCCTCGCGCAAGGGCTGGCGCTCGGCGGCGAGTATGGCGGGGCGGCGACCTACGTCGCCGAGCACGCCCCGCAGGGACGGCGCGGCTTCTATACCAGCTGGATCCAGACTACGGCGACGCTCGGCCTGTTCCTGTCGCTGATCGTGATCCTGGCGGTGCGCTCCTTCACCGGCGAGGCCGCCTTCGCCGAATGGGGCTGGCGCATCCCGTTCCTGGTCTCGGTGCTGCTGCTCGGCATCTCGCTCTGGATCCGTCTCCAGCTCAGCGAATCGCCCGCCTTCCAGCGCATGAAGGACGAGGGCAAGACCTCCAAGGCCCCGCTGACCGAGGCCTTCGGCCAGTGGCGCAACGCCAAGATCGCGCTGATCGCGCTGCTCGGCCTCGTCGCCGGCCAGGGCGTGGTCTGGTACACCGGCCAGTTCTACGCCCTGTTCTTCCTGCAATCGATCCTGAAGGTCGACGGCTACACCGCCAACCTCCTGATCGCCTGGGCGCTGCTGCTCGGCACCGGCTTCTTCGTGGTGTTCGGCTGGCTCTCGGACAAGATCGGCCGCAAGCCGATCATCCTGGCCGGCTGCCTGATCGCGGCGCTCAGCTTCTTCCCGGTGTTCAAGCAGATCACCACGCTGGCCAACCCCGCCCTCGAGAAGGCGATCGAAAACGTCAAGGTCACGGTCGTCGCCGATCCGGCCCAGTGCGGCAGCCTGTTCAACCCCGTCGGCACACGGGTGTTCTCGGCGCCCTGCGATCTGGCCCGCGACTACCTCGCCAAGTCCTCGGTGCGCTACTCCACCGAGGCCGCCCCGGCCGGCCAGCCGACGGTCGTGCGGATCAACGGTACCGAGGTCCCGTTCGCGGCGGGCGCTCCGGCGGCGGAGTTCAACAAGGCGGCGGCGGGCGCGCTCCAGGCGGCGGGCTACCCGAAGGCGGGCGACGCGCAGGTCGTCAAGATGGCGAACCCGTTCGACATCTTCCGGCCGCAGGTGGCCGGCGTGATCGGGCTGCTGTTCGTCCTCGTGCTCTTCGTCACGATGGTCTACGGCCCGATCGCCGCGGCCCTGGTCGAACTGTTCCCGACCCGGATCCGCTACACCTCGATGTCCCTGCCCTACCATATCGGCAACGGCTGGTTCGGCGGCCTGCTCCCCGCCACCGCCTTCGCCATGGTGGCCCAGACCGGCGACATCTATTACGGCCTCTGGTACCCAATCGTCATCGCGCTGATGACCTTCGTGCTTGGCCTGCTGCTGGTGCCCGAGACCAAGGACCGGGACATCTTCGACGAGCGGGACACCGCCGCGCACTGAAGTCGAGGATGATGGACTAAAGAGGGGCGCCCGCGGCGAAGGCTGCGGGCGCCCCTCTCGTTTTCCGGGCATCCCCGCAGGGGGAAACGCCGCTCTCGTCCTCGACGTCATCCCGGGGCCCGGCGCAGCCCGGAACCCGGGATGACTCGGAGGGGTTCAGGACCGTCGCGCAAAGTCGGGACCAGCGATGGCAAGGAAACGGCCCATCCACGAAAAAAGGCCCGCCTCACCGAGACGGGCCCCGAACACCGTTCAGGCGCGTGCGGTCACCGGCAGGTCGTCACCCGCCGCACGATCCAGCCCTCTCCGTCGACGAACAGCTTCTTGCGCGAGGTCGAGCACTGGGCGTCGTCGGCCTCCGTGGCGGGCGTGGCGACGCTCGATGTCGCGGCGACGTCGCGGGTGGTGCCCGATGCGGCCTTCGGCGCCTTGTCGACCGCGGGCGCGGCGCTCGCAGAGAGCGGGGCGCCGGCCGTGACAACGGCGGCCAGAAGGGTGAGCAAGGGCAGTCGGGCGCAGGAACGCGCACGCATGATCGGTGATCCCATCGGTTGAAGGCCGTGCGGCACGTCCGGCGACGTCGCTCCGGGGCCGCTGTCTCTCTTGCCATGGATAAGTCGCCAGGGCTCGAAGAGTTGCGTGATCGAAGCGTGTCGGTTGCGAAAACGGTAAACACGGGCATGCGACGCCGCGGTGACATTTCGCACCACGGCGCTGATTGGCTGGAGTGACCGCATCGCTTGATTGATGCCGGATCGTGGTGGAACTGCAATGGACTTCGAACGGCCGAAATCCCGGCGGGTTCCTGCCGCAGTGTCGCCCAGTCGAACCGGGCCTCGACTGGGGCCGCCCCTGGCGTCAGGCGAGCGCCTGCCGCCCCTGCCCCGCCCGGCGCTGCACCAGCCAGAGCGAGATGGCGACGTTGAGCAGGTTCCAGCCGATCCCGTTGGCGAAGGCCGCCGCGTAGGAGCCGCTGAGATCGAAGATCACGCCCGAGAGCCAGCCGCCGAGCGCCATGCCGAACAGGGTCGCCATCAGGACCACCCCGACCCGGCCCCCGGCCTCGCTCGCCGGAAACAGCTCGCGCACGATGATCGCGTAGGCCGGCACGATGCCGCCCTGGAACAGGCCGAACAGGGCCGAGATCACGTAGAGCGAGGTCAGCCCGTCGAAGGCGAGGTAGAGCAGCAGCGCCACGCCCTGGAGCACCGAGCCGACCAGCAGCGTCGGCAAGCCACCGATCCGGTCGGCGAGGAAGCCGGAGGCGACCCGGCTGACGATGCCGAATCCGAGCATCAGGGACAGCATCTCGGCGCCCCGGGCGACGCCGTAGCCGAGATCGCCGCAATAGGCGACGATGTGGACCTGCGGCATCGACATGGCGACGCAGCAGGCCAGCCCCGCCACCACCAGCAGGCCCTGGAGGACGGAGGGCGGCAGGCCGAGCGTGCCGCCCGCCCCCGCGATCCTGCCCCGTTCGACGCTCGCCACCGGCGGACGCCGGCGCAGCAGCAGGGCGAGCGGCAGCATGGTGGCGAGGCAGAACAGGCCGATGCCGGCTTGCGTGGCGCGCCAGCCATGGGCCGACACCGCGTGCTGGACGAGCGGCGGCCAGATCGTGCCGGCGAGGTAGTTGCCCGCGGCGCAGATCGAGACCGCGATGCCGCGCCGGCGCGCGAACCACAGCGAGATGTCGGCCATCAGCGGCCCGAAGGCGGCCGACGAGCCCAAGAGCCCGATCAGGATCCCGTGCGCGAGCGCGAACTGCCACAGGCTCGTCGAGAGCGCGGTGGCGCCGTAGCCGAGGAACAGGCACACCCCGCCGAGCACCAGCGGCGCCAGGATGCCGAACCGGTCGGCGAGCCGCCCCATCAGCACGCCGCCGAAGGCGAAGCCGACCATCGTGAGGGTGTAGGGCAAGGCGGCGGCCCCCCGGGCGGCGCCGAATTCCGCCTGCACCGCGGGCAGCACCACCACCACCGACCACATGCCGACGCCGCCGATGGTGGAGAGCAGCACGGCGACGACGAGGCGGCGCCAGGCGGCGGCGGAATCGAGCCCGTCGGCGGGCATCGCAGGGGTCGGCACGGGCGCGTCCTCGAATCGCTTATGGCTTTGCCGGTGCTGTAGCAGCCGGGTGGGCCGGCGAGGAGCGTTTCCGGCGCAACCCCTGCCCGCTTCACGGCGTGACGGTCCCGGGCCGGCGGGCCTGCCGGCTGCATCCATTCAGGACGGGGACGCGGTCACGAATCTGGCGATGTGCCGTGGATTGTCGGCAGGGACGTGCCAGACCGACAGGATGGAGGGCCTGATTCCACGCGGCGTCGAGATCGGGCCCTCGAAGACGAGGTTCAGCCCCAGGGGTACGACTCGCGCCGGCCTGGAATGCTCCGGCTTGGCGTGTCGCCACAGGGCGTGCGCCAGTTCAATCGGTGCATTCCGATGGAAACCGTGCTTTATGAAGAACTTCGCCTTCGCCGGAGCCGCCCCTTCCCCGTGCAGGAGATAATGGGTGAGCTTCGGAAAGGGGATGACGAAGTCCAGCGGCTCGCAGGGGCCGGGGAACACCTACCCGGCCCGCCGGACCGAGCCGATCTGATGCGGATAGACCGTCGCGAGCGCGTGGATGGGAGTTTCGAACTCGACCCCGAACGCCACCGCATCGCCGTAGACCGCGACGATCGTTCCCGTCGCGCCAGCCGGCACCGTCTCCCCGTCATCGCTCGTGGCGGGAGTCTTCAATGTCACCACGTCGAGTTCCGCCGGGCTGACGAGCGCCCGATCCTCGGCGGCGAAACGATTGAGGGCGGGTGCGGGCATGGCGGCTTCGAGGGACTGCGCAAGATGAAGATAATCGATTCGCCCTGCCTCTCAAGGCCGGGCTCTTCGCACGGTCATCCCTCCGCGACCGTTCCGGGATACTTTGCCGAGAGGTCCCGCCGTATCGCCTCCATCCAGTCGCGGCCGCGCTCGGCCTTGGGCATCCGGATCGGCACCTCCGCCGCCAGGCTCGCCGGCCGGCCGGAGAGCAGCAGCAGCCGGTCGGCCACGGCGAGCGCCTCCGGCACGTTGTGGGTCACCATCAGCACCGCCGCGCCGCGCGAGCCTGCGCTGCCGAACACCGCCGCGCGCAACGAGGCCGCCGCCGCGTCGTCGAGGGAGACGAAGGGCTCGTCGAGGACGAGGAGACCGGGCGCCAAGGCGAGGGCGCGAGCGAGCGCGACCCGCCGGGCCATGCCGAGCGACAGCGCCCGGGGATAGCGCCCGCGCCAGGGGCCGAGGCCCAGTTCCTCGAACAAGGCGTCGAGGGGCTGCCCGCGCTCGGACCGCGGCAGGGACAGGCGCACGTTCTCCTCGACACTGCGCCAGGGCAGGAGCCGCGGTTCCTGGAACACCATGCCGATGCGCAAGTCGGGGCGCGTGACGAGGCTGCCCTCGAAGTCGCGGTCGAGGCCGAGCAGGATGCGCAAGGTGGTGGTCTTGCCCGCCCCCGACGGGCCGATCAGGCACAGGGTCTCGCCGGGCCCGATCGTGACGGCGAGGTCGCGCACCGCCTCGACCGGCTCGGCACCGGCCGGGCGGTAGACCTTGCGGCGGATTGTCAGGGCGAGGAGCGCGTCGGTGGCGGGCATTCTATCGCCAGCGGCGGACATCTTATCGCCAGCGGCGGGCATGGGCGTCCAGGGGCTGGAGCAGCAGGGCGTCGACCGCCAGCATCACGGCGCTGAACACGAGGCTGTAGCCGATCAGCGCCGCGACGTCGAAGAGCTGGAAATAGTACGAGATGGCGTAGCCGACGCCGTTCGGCCGGCCGAGCAGCTCGACCACCAGCACGATCTTCCAGGCGAGCGACACGCCGGAGCGGGCCGCCGCCACCGCGAAGGGCACGAGCTGGGGCAGGAGCACGTGGCGGATCCAGGTGCGGCGGTCGTAGCGGAAGGCCTGGGCCATCTCCTCGAGGCCGGGATCGAGGCCGCGGGCGCCCTCGCGCAGGATCACCGCGACGTTCGGCATCTTGTTCAGCGCCACCGCCAGGATCGCCGCGGTCTCGGTCAGGCCGAGCCAGATATAAGCCAGCACCGTGATGACGAGCGCCGGGGTGTTGAGCAGCACGAGGAGCGGCGTGTCGAGGAGCCTGTCGGCGGTTCGTGAGCGGCCGAGCGCGATGCCGAGCACCGCCCCCGTCGCCATGGCGAGGCAGAACGAGGCCGCGACCCGCCACAGCGTGATGCCGATGTTGCGCAGAAGGTCGCCGGAGGCCGCCTCCCGCACCACGAAACCCGCCACCGCCTCCGGCGACGGCAGGGTGCGGGGATCGGTGGTGCGGCTCAGGAGCCACCAGCCGGCCAGCAGCAGGACGAGGGATCCGAGACGGGCGAGGAAGGCCATCAGGAAATGGGCCGCTCAGCCATTCGGCCCGCCATCCCAGTACAGCCCCTCCGGCAGGGTCGTGGCCGCCCCGACCAGGCGCTCGCCGCCGAGCCGCGCCAACACCGCGTAGAGCCGCTCGGCGTCCTGGCGCTCGGCGGCGGCCGGCCGGCGCGGGATGCCCTCCAGGAAGGCGTGCTTGAGCGTGGCGTAGGTCGCCTCGTCCTCCGCCGCCATCAGCGGGCGCACGGCCGCCCAGGCCGCCTCATTGGCGGCGAGCGCCTGCTTGGCCCTGGCCGAGGCCCGGGCGAAGCCCGCGATCGTGCGGGGCTCGCGCTGCAGCAGCGCCTCGTCGAAGACGTAGCCGAGGAGCGCGATCGGGCCCGTCACCCCGAAGGCCTCGGCGATGCCGTCGGCGCCGATCAGGCGGCGGAAACCCCGCGCCTCGAGCCGCGCGCAGAAGGTCCAGTACAGGAGCGCGGCGTCGAGCTCGCCCGATTCGAGCTTGCGCATCAGCAGCGGCGGCGCGCCGAAGACCGGTTGCGCCGCGCGCTCCAGGTCGAGCCCATCCTTCTCGCGGGCGCGGGCCCGCAGGAGCAGCCAGTTCTTGTCGAGCGGGCCCCCCGCCACGCCGATGCGCTTGCCGGCGAGGCCGGCGACCGTCGTCAGGGAACTTCCCCCCGGCACCATCAGGGCGCCCTCGGTGGAGGAATAGGGCAGGAACTTCACCGCCCGCCCCTCCGCCCGCAGGCGCGCGGCCCAGAGCAGGTCGGAGACGATGGTATCGACCTGGCCGCCCTGGAAGGCGATGCGGGCGGCGTCGCTCCCGGCCAGACGCACGCCCTCGAGGCTCAGGCCCTCGGCCGCGTCGATCCCCTCCGCCTTGATCACCGCCGCCTCCCACGAGACGGTGCCGAAGGGCAGGAGGCCGACCTTGAGGGGCGTGGCCTGCGGGGGGGCCGGCTGCGCCCCGGCCGCACGGAGTGCGAGCGGCCACAGCCCGGCCGCCGCCATCAATCCGCGCCGTGAGAGCATGGGCGCCCCTCCCTGTTGCCCGGCCTTGTATCCGGCCGTGTCGCCGGCCGCCGCCCAGAGGTAGGCGGCGCGGCCGGGATCGTCCACCGCTTGCGCGCGGGGATGCGAGGCCGCACCCTGGGCGGGCCCGGTCCCGCGGTCACTTGTACTATCGTCGGGCGGGTTGTTCAGGGAGATGGACGCCATGCCGAGGGACGAAGTCCTCAGCCCCGACGTGATTGCCGCGCGCCTCGCCGACCTGCCGGCCTGGAAAGAGGCCGACGGCTGGATCAGCCGCACCTACCGGACGAACAGCTGGAAGGGCACGCTGATGGTGATCAACACCGTCGGGCACCTCGCCGAGGCCGCCTGGCACCACCCGGACCTCACCGCCTCCTATGCCTGGGTCGAGGTGCGGCTCACCACCCACTCGGCCAAGGGCCTGACCGAGAAGGATTTTGCTTTGGCGAAGAAGATCGAGGAGGTGGTCGGCTGGCAGCCGGGGCTGGAGGGCGGCGCGCTGGAGGGCACGCCCACGGACCCGCGCTTCGCCTACATCAAGCACGACCGGTAGAGACGACTCACGCCGTTCTTGCCGAGGTAGGCCGCCCGGTGCGCTTGGCGCGGTAGAGCGCCATGTCGGCGGCGTGCACGACGTCCTCGAAGCGCAGTCCCGGCGCATGCAGCGCGGTGCCGCAGGACATCGACAGCAGCAGGGTCGTGCCGTCGTCGAGGGTCAGCGGCGCGCGGCGCAAGGCCTCCCGCAGGCGTGCCGCGACGAGGCCCGCCTGGTCGAGGTCCGTCCCCGGAAGCAGGACCAGGAACTCGTCGCCGCCGACGCGCCCGATCGTGTCGGATTCGCGCAGGCTGGCGCGCAGCACCGAGACCAGGTGGACGAGCGCCCGGTCCCCCGCCCCGTGGCCGTGCCGGTCGTTGACCTCCTTGAAGACGTCGAGGTCGAGGGCGATCAGGCCCGAAGGCGCGCGGCTCCCGTCCCGCATCGCCGCCTCGGCCGCGTCGCGGAAGCCTGCGCGGTTGAGGGTCCCGGTCAGGGGGTCGGTGGCGGCGAGGCGGGCGAGCTCGGCCTCCCGCACCCGCAGGGCCTCGGCGCGCCGCGACAGGGAGGCGAAGCGCGCGCCCCGGGCGGCGAGCGCCGCCGCCACCGGCAGGCAGGTGAGCAGGAGGATGGCGAGGAAGCCCTGGAACAGGGCGGCCTGCTCGTGGGAATCCGGCGTGATGGTGGCGATCGGCCCCTGGCCGCGCAGGGTCGCGATCGTGCCGATCACCGCGACGACCGTGACGGCGGCCTTGGTGCCGAGCCGCCCGACCCGGAACGTCACCAGCATCACGGGGCCGAACAGCGCGAACAGCAGCGGCCGCGCGGCGACGAAGAACACCCCGTAGGCGGCGGCCGCGGTCAGGGCCTGGAGCCCGACCGCCTCCGCGCGCTCCCGCCAGTCCTTGCTCGCGAAGCACCGCCGGTAGTCGCCGCGCAGGAGGGCGAAGAAGAACGGGGTGAAGATCAGGAGGCCGAGCCCGTCGCTCAGGACCCAGGTGACGAACGCCGCCCTCAGGTCCTGCCCGAACAGCAGCCGGGCGATGGCCGCGCCCCCGAGCCCGCTGAGCACCGGGGCGACCAGGCCGCAGACCACGATGAAGCGGCCGACGACGGCGGGCGCCGCCAGGAGGTCGTCGCCCGAGCTTGCCTGATCCTTGGCCTGATCCTTGCGCCTACCCTCGAGCGCGGGCCGGAGCAGGCTCGCCGCGACGTAGACCTCGAGGAGGTTGCACGCGCCGAAGAGCAGCGGGCCCGCACCGAAGCCGCGCGTCACCGCGTTCGCCGCCACGCCGGCCAGGTAGCCGGCGCCGAGCGGGCCCGCCCACGCCGCGGGGCGGCGGTCGAGCAGGGCGGCGAGGACGACGGCGTTGGCCGGCCACACGGTGGCGATGTCGCGGCCGTCGCTCGTGAGGTGGATCGTGCCCGCCGCCAGCAGGAAGGACAGGAAGCCGACGATGCACGCAGTCCGTCCGTCCGTCATCGCACGCTTCCTGGCACCAAATCCGGGTCGTGCCCGATGGCGCTGACGACCTCTGAAGCGCAAGATGATAGCGTACCCGTTGACGGTCATCTAACGACGCAGAGGTCCCTCCCGCGCTCTAGGCTGGATGGCATAGCAACGTAACGGTAAAATCATGGATGGTGGCAGTCTCGCCCTGCCTGCAACCATTGATCTATACGACGAAATGCTGAGTCCCATTGGCGTAAGGGCGATCCGGCGTAACTCAGCCGCCCGTCTTCACCCGCCGGCACTGCGTCTTCAGGTAGGCGGTCTGCCCGATGCCGTCGCGGACCTGCGATCGGGCGATGATCTCCTGCCAGCCGGTGGCGCAGCCGATCTCGCTCGCGACCCGGGTCTTGAACACGTCGGTGGCGTTCGCCTCCTCGCAATCCTGCACCGGGATCGCCTGGGCGCAGATCAGCACCACCGCCAGAAAGCCGTTCATGACCCGCCTCCTTCACCGAGACCGGTCATGATGGAGCGCGGCGGCGCGACTCCAACCCGTCCCAAAAGTCCGATCCGGACCCCGGTCTCAGGCCGGAACCTCCACCACGCGCTCAGGCGCGAAGGTGCGGCCTTCGACGGGGTTGGCGAGGCAGCGCGTGCCGTGAAGCGCGAGGTCGTGGGCGGCGTGGAAGTGGCCGGAGACCCAGAGGGCCGGCCGGTCGGCATCGGCCAGGTCGGCGAGCAGCGTGGTGGCGTAGAAGGCCGGCACCCACCAGGGCACGCCGGGGGCATCGCGAAACCGGTCGGCGGCCTCCGCGATCGGCGGGTGGTGGGTGACCGCGACGGTCGGGCCCGGATGCGGCCGGGCGAGCGCGGCCATCATGGCGGCCTTGTCGGCCGTATGGGCGTCCATCGCGGCTTGCGGCGTCCAGGGCGTGCCGTCGCCCTGGCGGATCGCCCGGTACTCCCGCGAGCCGGTCGCCGGATCGGTCATGCGGGCGGCGGCATAGGCGACCGGGTCGGCGGGCCGGTCGGGGGTATCGGGGCTGAGCCAGCGCCCGGCGAGCCGCCAATCGCTCCACAGGGTGGCGCCGACGAAGCGCACGCCGTCGATGATGCGGGTCTCGCCGCCTTCGAGCAGCACCACCCGCTCGCGGGAGGCCTCCCGGTTGATCGCCTCCACCCCGGCCCGGAGCGCCGCCAGCAGCTCGGGGGCGGTGCGGGGATCGCCGGCGGGGGCGTAACGCTCGTGGTTGCCCGGCACCAGAACGATCGGCCGCTCGCCGGAGAGCTGCAGCAGCGCGGCGAGGCCTCGTTCCGGCTCGCCCTCCCAGACGTCGCCGGCGCAGACCATCACGTCGAAGGGGTGGGTCGGGGCCGTGACCGCTGCCAGCGGCCGGCGCTCGAGATGCAGGTCGGAGAGCGGGAAAAGGCGCATCTGGCGTCAGGCGCCGAACAGCGACAGCACCACCGGCCGCCGGTCGAGGTTGTAGACCTGCGCCTCCCGGGCGGCCTTGGCGGCGCGCTCGGCGGCGTCGGCGAGCGCCGCGAGGCGGGACGGCGGCTCGCCCTGGCGGTGCGCGATCTCGGCGGCGAGCCGCCGCTGCACCGTGTCGAGGGCGGTGGCGTAGAGCCCGTCGGCGTCGCGGCCGGCGAGTCGCTCGGCGAGCTTCAGGGCCCGGCGCCAATCCGGCCGGTCGCCCTGGTCCAGGAGCGCCTCGACCTCGTCGACCACCCCGATCGTGTCGGGATCGAGGAGGTCGATGGCGCGGGCGACCGAGCCCTCGCTCAAGGACGCCGCCCGCTCGATCAGCTCCGGCGACATGACGGCCTGCGGCAGCTTGCCGGCCTGCGCGGGCCCGAGGCTGCGGAGCACCCGGGCCACCTCCCCGGTCGGCAGCGGCTTGAGGGCGAGGCGGCGGCAGCGCGAGCGGATGGTGGGAAGCAGCCGGCCGGGGGCGTGGCTGACGATCAGGAACAGCGAGCGCGGCGGCGGCTCCTCGATCACCTTCAGGAGCGCGTTGGCGCTGGCGAGGTTCAGTTCGTCGGCGCAATCGACGATGCAGATCCGGTAGCCGGCATCCGCCGAGGTCGCCGAGAAGAGGTGGAGGGCGCGCCGCGCCGCATCGACGCCGATCTGGGTCGGCACGGTCTTGGCTCCCGGCGCCTTCTGGCGGCGCAACAGGACGAGGTTGGGGTGCGACAGGCCGGCGACCTGGCGCGCCACCGTGTGGCCGGGCGGCAGCGCCAGGCTGTCGGGCACGCCCGCGCCGTCGCCGCGGGCGAGCAGGTGGCGGGCGACCCGGAAGGCGAGCGTCGCCTTGCCGATGCCCTTCGGCCCGCCGATGAGCCAGGCATGGTGCAGCCGCCCGGCGCCGATCGCCTCGCGGAAGGCCCGCTCGGCCGCCTCCTGGCCGAGGAGATCGGTCTGCTCGCGCGGGCGCGGCACGCCCGGGATCTCGCCCGGTTCGAGCTCGTCGTCACCCTTCTCAGGCGGCATCGGAGGTTCCCCGGACGAGGTGGGGCAGCCGCGAAGCGACCGCCGCGCGGATCGCCTGCGCGACGGCGTCGGGCGTCCTTTGCGCGTCGATGACCGCGCAACGCGCCGGCTCGGCCGCCGCGATGGCGAGGAAGGCCGCCCGCAGGCGCTGGTGAAACCCCAAGGTCTCGGCCTCGAACCGGTCGGGCCCGCTCGCCGCGGCGCGGTCGCGCTGGCGCGCCCGGGCCAGGCCGGTCTCGGGCGGCAGATCGAGGATCAGGGTCAGGTCGGGCCGGGTCGCCCCCACCACTACCCGCTCCAGGGCGGCGAGCGTCTCGGCCTCGACCCCGCCGGCGGCGCCCTGATAGGCCCGCGTCGAATCGCTGAAGCGGTCGCACAGCACGATCGCGCCGCGGGCGAGGCTCGGGCGGATCAGGGTCGCGAGGTGGTCGAGGCGGGCTGCGGCGAACATCAGCGCCTCGGCGAAGGGGCCGTAGGGCTTGGCGACGCCCGACAGCACCGCTGCGCGGATCCGCTCGGCCCGGGGCGAGCCGCCGGGCTCGCGGGTGGTCACCACTTCGCGGGGGGCTTCCGCGCCGGTGCGCAGCCAGGCCGCGAGCGTCGCGATCTGGGTCGACTTGCCGGCGCCCTCGCCGCCCTCGAAGGTGATGAAGCAGCCGGGATGTCCGGTCGCGATCGGCGCGTCGCTCACGACTTGCTGGTGATCCGGCTGAGGGCCTGGCGGAACCAGCCGGTCCCGACCTCGAGCGCCGCGTCGAGGGCGCGCTGGGTCATGGTGCCGGCGGGCACCGATTCGGCAGTGTAGAGCGGCATGTCGAGCACCACCTGATCGCCGCGGGTGACCTTGAGCCGGCCGACCTCGCGGCCTGCCTCCACCGGGGCGGTCAGCGGGCCCTGGTAGGTGGCCCGCGCCACCAGCCGGTCGCCGTTGCCCCGCGGCAGCATCAGCCGCACCGGCTTCTTCGTCACGAGGGGCACCCGGCCCTTCTCGCCCCCGAAGGTCTCGGCCTCCGCCACGGTCTCGCCCGCATTGAAGACCTGGCGCGCCTCGAACGCGCGAAAACCCCACTCGATCAGCTTGCGCGATTCCGCGGCGCGGTCGCGGGCGGTCTTGAGGCCGCTCACCACCAGGACCAGGCGCTGGCCGTTCTGCACCGCCGAGCCGGTCAGGCCGTAGCCGGATTCCTCGAGGTAGCCGGTCTTCAGCCCGTCGGCGCCGATGTCGAGGGTGAGCAGCGGGTTGCGGTTCTGCTGGCGGATCTTGTTCCAGGTGAATTCGCGCTCGGCAAAGAGCTTGTAGTTTTCCGGATAGGTCTCGATCAGGTGGATGGCGAGCTTCGCAAGGTCGCGGGCCGTCACCTTCTGGTCCGGCGCCGAGTAGCCGGTGGCGTTGCGGAAGGTCGAGCGCTCGAGCCCGATCTCACCCGCGTGCCGGTTCATGATCTGGGCGAAGTTGTCCTCGGTACCGGCGACGCCCTCGGCCGCGGCGATCGCCGCGTCGTTGCCGGATTGCACGATGATGCCGCGCAGGAGGTCGGGCAGCTTCACCTTGCTGTTGAGCTGGGCGAACATCGACGATCCGCCGCCGCCTGCGCCGCCGCGGCGCCAGGCATTCTCGCTGATGGTGAACTCGGTGTCGGGGCCGAGCTTGCCCTTGCGCATCTCGTCGAACAGCACCTCGACGGTCATCAGCTTGGCCATGCTGGCGGGCGAGAACGGCTCGTCGGCGCCCTTCTCGAACAGGACCGCACCGGTATCGGCGTCGATCAGGATCGCGTGCGGCGCCAGCGTCTGGAAGGCGGGAGTCTGGGTGGCTTGCGCCCGCGCGTCGGAGACCGCCAGCGAGGCCCCAAGGAGGGCCGCCAGGGCCAAGGCGGCGGCACGGCGCGTAAGCGCCCTGCCCGCTCCGGTGGTCGCTGTCACACGCATGAACCTGCCGCCTTGCCGCTACCGCTCGAAACCCAGGCCGATCGGGCCATCCGCCGACCGGGACATTTGCCGCACTGTGCCGTTCCGCTCGGGCACGCGCAACCGCGCCTGTGCCGCAGTGCGGGATGGGGAACCGTTTCGGATGTGGACTCCGGTGAGACGACCATGTGATGTCGCGACGTCGCCGAGACTGGCAAAATCGAGCCGTCCGACCATCTCCATCGATCCATCCCACCCACGACCTCATCCCGAGGTGTCGGTCGATTGACGATCGACCGACCTCGAAGGAGAGATCCGGAAGTCTCCGAGATCCCTGGAGCCCTCCTTCGAGGTTAGTCCATCAAGGATGGACTGACATCTCAGGATGAGGCTGTGGGTGGGATACCGGTGACCTCCGCCATCCCACGGCCGAAGGCCGCCCCGGCCCTCAATACATGCCCGCCACCTTCGACCGCGGCGGTGCGCCGGGCTTGTGGCCGGTCGACTTGGCGTCCTCCCTGTCGCCCTTCTGGGCGCCGGCGAGGCGCAAAGGCGGTGCGATCGGCAGCGGGCCGCTCTTCGCGATGACGGTCGTCTGTGCAGGCCTGCCCTTGGTCGTCGGCGCAGCGGCGGCGTGCATCGCCTGGGCGAGCGAGGCGCGGTCCGGAGCCGGATGGCCCGCATAGCCCAGGACCTGGCTCGGCGGGGCCGGCCGGCGGGACAGGGTGGCGGGGGCCTGCGCCGCGGCGGCGGGCTTGGCGGCACGGGGCGCGGCGAGGCCGGGATTCAGGCCTTCGATGGCGGCCATGCGCAGGGGCGCCGCGGCGGGGGCCGCATGGGGTTTGACCGGCGCCGCAAGAGCCCTGGCCGGCGCCTCGGCCACCCGGACCGGCGCAGGCTGGCGCACCGGCCGGCGGATCTCCGGCTCGGCCTCGGCGACCTGCACGGGCGCGACGACCCGCGGCTTCTCGACGATCGGCCGCACCGGCTCCGGCTCGGGCTGGCGGAACGCGAACGGCTTTGCGTCGTCGCCCGCATCCGCCACCATGATGTTGGCGCCGAAGGGCGAGCCGGCCGGCGTCCCGTCGGTGCGCAAGGTGGCCATCAGCTTGCGGTCGTCGCTGCCGCCGACAGAGGCCTTGCCGACATACTCGACCCGGACCTTGGTGGTGCCGCGGCGGCGGAAATCGAGGGCCTCGGCCACCGCCTGGGACACGTCCATCAGCCGGTCGGCGTGGTAGGGCCCGCGGTCGTTGACCCGCACCACCATCGAGTGGCCGTTCTGGAGGTTGGTGACCCGGGCGTAGCTCGGCAGCGGCAGGGTCGGATGCGCCGCCGCGACCGAGAATCGGTCGAAGATCTCGCCGTTGGCGGTCTGGCGGCCGTGAAAGGCGGTGCCGTACCAGGAGGCCAGGCCTTCGCGCACGTAGCCGCGGGCATCCTGGCGCGGCACGTAGGTGCGGCCGCCGACGACGTAGGGCTTGCCGGTCATCTGCCGGCCGCCGCCCTTGGGGATCTTGTCGTTCTCGCCGTAGAGGCGCGGGCTCGCGGCGACCCCGTATTTCGGATCGATCTCGCGGCCGCCGCTGCGCACCGCCAGGTTCTTGGGCGTCGGCCCGGCGCAATTGGCCGCCGCGAGCGCGATCCCCGCCACCGCGGCCCACTTGACGACCGGCACAGGCCGGAGGGCCCCCCGCTCCGTCTCCGGACGCGGAGAACCGCTCTTCGAAGATCCCGCCATCGACCCCTCGGATCCCCGTGCCGCCCCGAGCGCCGCCCCCGCCGAAAGGGCTGGAGAGGCGGGCGCTCGAGACTGCAACAGGGTTACGCTGCACTTGTCGAGGACCCTGACGGGCCTGCGTAAATGAAAGCTCAACGGTGGTTTTCGCGCGAGTCCCGTCCACCGTCATCCACAGGCCGTCGGTCCGGCCGGGGACAGGGGGCGTGGACCGACATCCTTCCAGGCCGCTCACCGTCGACGATCGACCCTCGCGCCGCGGTCCGGCCCGGTCGTCGATGCAGGACCGGCACCCGGCATCGAGGGGGGAGCCCGCCGGGCACTCAGTCCGGCCCTGCCCGATCCCTTGACGCAGGTCGCCTTCTGCTGTTGCCTCACGGCTCAAGTCGTCGTCCGCTGACACGAAATCCGGAAGAGCACTTCCGGATTTCGTGTCACGAGCCCGCGACGGTGAAGCTTCGCTTCACACGCCTGAGCGAAGCCGATTTCCGCATCGCGAAGCGATCAGCCGGAAATCGTATGACTGGATGTCTCCGAATGTCGGAAACGGGAAGTAGGTCCATTCCCTGGCGTCCGCAATCCTTCTTCTCCCATCAACTCCACAGCGAGCGGGCCTTCGATCTGCTGAACGAGCATGGCGGCATCGCGGTCGATTTCCATGCACTGCGCAGGACCGGTCCGCATCTGTCGGTCGAGGGCGGCCAGAGCCGGACGATGAGCCTCTGGCTCACGCAGTCCACCACGGGCTTCCTGACCGTGCCGAAACTCGAGGCGGACCTGTTCACGATCCGCTTCGTGACCCGCGGCTGGATGATGCGCCGCAACCGGACCGGCGAGCATCTCGGCCATCCGGGTTACGCGATGTTCGTGGCCTTCGAGGACATGCGCAGCGAGGAGGCCTCGGCCCGTTTCGCCGCGATCAGCGGAACGATCACCCGGGCCGCCCTGCTGGCCAGCCACCGGGCGCTCGACGACGCGGACGACGGGTCCTGTCCCGAATTCGAGCCGGTCACGCCGGTCGAGACGCTGCCGATGCGCGCGTTCCTGTCGTGCTTCCAGCGGCTCCATCGGCGCCTGCGGCAGGTCGACCCGGCGCAGGACCTGTTCTTCCCCCTGTTCGAGGAGATCGTCAGCTACCAGCTCCTCTCCTGCTGGCCGCGCCGTCCGGGCGCGCCCAGGCGTGACCGTGCGGCGGTCTCCTCGCCGGGCCTGCGCGCGGCGATGGACTACATCGATGCGCATCTCGGCGAGGCCCTGAGGCTCGTCGACGTCGCGGCCGCCGCGGGCGTCGGCGTGCGCACGCTCCAGCAGGCCTTCAAGCGCGAGCTGGGCACGACGCCCCTGGGCTTCATCGTCGAGCGGCGCATGCAGCGGGTCCACGCGGATCTCGCCTCCCCGGACAACGCGGACCGATCGGTCGCCGACGTGGCGCGCCGCTGGGGCTTCGTGCACATGAGCGACTTCGCGCAGCGCTACCGCCGGCGCTTCGGCTGCACGCCGACCGAGACGCGTCGGCAGGCCCGGTGATGCCGAAGCGGTGAACGCTCATGGGCGTATCACGATCGCGCATGGCGCTGTCATCTTTGCGACGATGAATCTTCAATCAATTCGATAACATTCGAGCCGATTTCTGTGTCTCGTCCTCTCGTGCCAAGGTCCCAGAGCCTTCTGCGCCGATCGATGAGGATGGGAGATGGTATGATGTTCAAGTTCGACGGCTTCATGGCGCGTTCCACGCTGCGCGCGCTCGATCGATCGCACGCCATGATCACCTTCGGCCCGGACGGAACCATCCTGTCGGCGAACGAGACCTTCCTCGCCATGATGGGCTACGCGTCCTCCGACCTGCAGGGCCGGCATCACCGCATGCTCCTGCCCGTCGCCGAGCGGGACGGCGATGCCGGCCGGGCCTTCTGGGACGACCTTGTGCGCGGCACGCCGCGCGAGGGCGAGGGCCTGCGGCTCGCGAAGGGCGGCCGCGAGGTCTGGCTCTGGGCGAGCTACAATCCCGTGCCCGGGCGCGACGGGCGCATCGTCCGGATCGTCACGGTCGCGGCCGACATCACCGACGCCAAGCGGCGCGGCCTCGATGCCGAGGGACGGCTGACCGCCCTCGACCGCTCGCAGGCGGTGGTCACCTTCACGCCCGACGGCACGATCGAGGAGGCCAACGAGAACTTCCTCGACGCCCTCGGCTACCGGCTCCACGAGATCCGCGGCCGTCACCACTCCCTGTTCGTCGATCCCGCCGAGCGGGACACGGAGGCCTATCGGGCGTTCTGGCCGTCCCTGCAGGCCGGCGAGTTCCAGGCGGCGGAGTACAGGCGCCTCGGCAAGGACGGGCGCGAGGTCTGGATCCAGGGAACCTACAACCCGATCCTCGACGCGCGGGGACGGGTCCTGCGCGTGGTGAAGTTCGCCACCGACGTCACCGCGCAGGTGCGCGACCGGCAACGCCGGGCCGAGGCGGGCCGCATGATCGCCGGCGACCTCGCGGTCATCGGCGACGCGGTGAGCGACGTCACCGACCGGAGCGGCCAGGCGGCCAGGGCGGTCGAGCGGGTCTCGGGCGACATCCAGGCCGTGGCGGCGGGAGCGGAAGAGCTCGCCGCCTCCGTGGCCGAGATCGGCCAGCAGGTCGCGCACGCCTCCACGATCTCCCGGGCGGCGGTGGCGCAGGCGCAGGGGACCGGCACGATCGTGGCCGGGTTGAGCGGGCAGGCCGAGCGGATCGGCGCGGTGGTCGGCCTGATCCAGTCCATCGCCGAGCAGACCAACCTGCTGGCGCTCAACGCGACCATCGAGGCGGCCCGGGCGGGCGCGGCGGGCCGCGGCTTCTCCGTCGTCGCCGCCGAGGTGAAGGCGCTGGCCGGCCAGACGGCCCGGGCCATCGACGAGATCCGGGCCCGGATCGACGCGACGCGCGCCGCCACCCACGAGGCCGTTGCCGCCATCGGCACGATCCAGGCGACGATCCGGGACCTGGACGCGGTCTCGGGCGCGATCGCCGCCGCGGTCGAGGAGCAGGCCGTGGTGACGCGCGAGATGTCGGGCTCGATGCAGGCCGCCTCCCAGGGCGCCGGGCAGATCGCCGCGGGCGTCGGCGCGATCGCCGGGGCCGTCGCGCAGGTCGACCGCGCGACCCGGCAGGTGCGGGAGGTCTCCCGGGCCATCGCGTGACGCGGGCGGGCGCCGCCATGAACGGATTCTCGGGACCGGATCATGGGGACCGGATCATGGGGACCGATCCTTGGGACCGGATCACGGGGACCGGATCCGGGAGCCGGGCCGCCCCGACCGGCAGGGCGATGGGCGCCCCTATTCGGCCGGCTGCGGCGCGGGGCCGGGCTCCCGGTCGTTCCGGCCCGGCTCCCCCTTCCGTCCCCGCCCCTCCACCAGCCGCTCGGCCGCGACGTAGAAGACCGGGGTGACGAACAGGGTGAGCAGGGTCGCGACGAGAAGTCCCCCGATCACCACCGTGCCCATCGAGATCCGGGCATTGGCGCTCGCTCCGCTGGCGATGGCGAGCGGCAGCGAGCCGAGGATGAAGGCGAACGAGGTCATCAGGATCGGCCGCATCCGCAGGCGCACCGCGCCTTTCGCGGCCGTGACCGGATCCTCGCCCTTCGCCCGCAGGTCGCGGGCGAAGGAGACGAGCAGGATCGCGTTCTTGGCCGCGAGACCGACGAGCAGCAGGAGTCCGATCTGCCCGAAGATGTCGAGCGGCAGGTCGCGCAGCGCCAGGGCGCCGACGGCCCCGAACAGGGCGAGCGGCGTCGCCAGGATCACCACGAAGGGCAGAAGCAGGCTCTCGTACTGGCCGGCGAGCAACAGCACGATCATCACCACGCCGAGCCCGAAGATCAGCGGCGCCCAGCCGCCGGCGATCTTTTCCTGGTAGGCGACCTCGGTCCATTCCACGGCGGTGTCGGTCGGGAGCGCCGTGCCGGCCAGGCGCTCCACCGCCGCGATGGCCGCGCCCGAACTCGCGGTCTCGGCGGTGTCGAGCGCGATCTCGATCGCCGGATAGGTGTTGTAGGACAACACCGCGGTCGGCCCGCTGACGAAATGCGGCGTCACGAGCGCGCCGATCTGCACCGGCTCGCCGCGGTTGTTCGGGACGGTGAGACGCGCCAGGTCTTGATACGTCCGCCGCCCTTGCGATTCGCTCTGGACGTAGACCTGGTAGACGAAGCCGAACTTGTTGAAGAGGTTGACGAAGGACGAGCCGACATAGGTGCCGAGCGCATCGAACAAGGATTGCAGGCTGACGCCCAGCTGCTCGGCCTTGGCCCGGTCGATGTCGAGGCGCAGCTGCGGCACGCCGTAGCTCGTGGTGGCGGTGGCGCCGCCGATCTCCGGCAGTTTCTTGAGTTGCGCGATGAAGCCCTCGGCGGTCCGGGCGAGCTTCAGCCCGCCCTCGCCGCTACGGTCCTGCAATTCGAGCGTCAGGCCGCCGCGGGAGCCCAGCCCCGGCAGCGGCGACGGGTCGACGATGCGCAAGATCCCGTCCGGGTGGTTCTTGAACTGTGTCCTCAATCGCCCGATCACCTCGATGACCGTCTCCTCGCGCTCGTCCCAGGCTTTGAGGGTCGGGATCTGGAAGCCGTAGAACGGCGCCGTGACGTCGGCCAGGATGCCGCGCCCGGCGACCCCGATCGTGCCGGCGGCGGAGGGCTGGTCGAGGACCGCGCGCCCCACCTCCTCCACCATCGCGGCGGTGCGGCCGACCGCGGCGCCCTTCGGCATCGCGATGTCGGCGAAGAAGTAGCCCTGGTCCTCCTGCGGCACGAAGGCGCTCGGGCGGCTCGCGACCATCCAGGCGGTCAGGCCGCCGAAGACGACGAAGACGAGGCCCGTGGCGACGAGGTGGCGCGACAGCCGTCCCGCCGAGCCGACCGCGACACCGGTCGCCCGGTCGAGGCCGGCATTGAACCAGCGCAGGGGCGCCCGCCAGCGGCTCCGATGCGCCGCCTTGTCGTGGGGCCTCAGGAGCAGGGCGCAGAGCGCCGGGGTCAGGGTGAGCGAGACCAAAGCCGAGATCAGCACCGAGATCGCGATGGTGAGGGCGAACTGGTTGTAGAGCTGGCCTGTCAGCCCCGGGATGAAGGCGACCGGCACGAACAGGGCGGCGAGCACCAGGGTGGTGGCGATGACCGGCCCGGCGACCTCGTTCACCGCCTCGGCCGCGGCTTGGCGGGGTTCCTGCCCCTCCTCCATCAGCCGCTCGGTGTTCTCGACCACGATGATCGCGTCGTCGACGACCAGCCCCACCGCCAGGACGAGGCCGAGCAGGCTCAAGGTGTTGAACGAGAAGCCGAGCGCCGCCATCGGCCCGAAGGTGCCGATCAAGGCCACCGGCACGGCGATGGCCGGGATCAGGGTCGCGCGCCAGCTCTGGAGGAAGAGGTAGGTGATGACGACGACCAGCACGATCGCCTCGATCAGGGTCTTGATGACCTCGTGGATCGAGGCGGTGACGAACTCGGTGCGGTCGAGGGCGATCCTGTATTGCAAGCCCGGCGGGAAGCGTTTTCCCAGGTCCGCCATGGTGGCGCGCACGCCCTTCATCACCTCGACGGCGTTGGCCTCCGGGTTCTGGAACAGCCCGAGCGAGGCGGCGGGCTTGTTGTCGTAGGTCGAGCGGCTGCCATACTGCTCCGCGCCGAGCTCGACCCGGCCGACATCGCGGATGCGCACCACCGAGCCGTCGGGATTGGCCCGGATCACGATGTCGGCGAATTCTGTCGGCTCGGTCAGGCGGCCCTTGGTGACGATCTGGAGCTCGAAGGCGGTGGCGTCGCGCACAGGCTCCTTGCCGAGCGAGCCGACCGTGATCTGGGCGTTCTGCTGCTCGACCGCCTGGACGATCTGGCTCGGCCCGATGCCGAGCGATTCCATCCGGGCCGGATCGAGCCAGATCCGCATCGCGTAGCGCTGGTTGGAGAAGTTGACGATGCGGCCCATGCCGGCGACCCGGCGCAGGGGCTTGATCACCTGGGTCTCGGCCCAGTTCGACAGGAACAGCTCGTCGTAGCGGTTGTCGTCGCTGTAGAGCACCACGTTGCCGAGGCGCTGGCGCGAGGACTTCACGATCTCGAGGCCCTGGTCGCGCACCGCCTGCGGCAGGCGCGATTCGGCGCGCTGGGCCCGGGTCAGCACGTCGGCGGCGGCCGCGTTGAGGTCGGAGCCGACCTCGAAGGTGGCGTCCAGGTTGACGCTGCCGTCGGCGTTGCTGGTCGAACTGATGTAGATGAGGTCCTGCGCGCCGTTGATCTCCTGCTCGAGCGGGATCGCGATCGCCTCGTAGGCCTGCTGCGCCGTGGCGCCCGGATAGGTCGCCTGGATGTTGATGATCGGCGGCGCGATCTCGGGGAACTGGGCGATCGGCAGGGAGAACCCCGCCACCGCCCCGATCAGCGTGACGAGCACCGAGATCACGCCCGCCAGGACGGGCCGGTCGACGAAGGTGGCGAACATCCGGCGTCCCGGTGAGCCGCCCGCGAGACGCCGTTGCGCCCACCGCGGGCCGGAGGCCTTCGGGACGGGCCGCGGGTCCTGCGACGGTATGGTGATGGCTCTCGTGCAACGTGATCGCGCCCGAGGGAGTTCCTTTGCGGGACCGCGCAACCGGAGCGGGCAGTTCGGAGGCGCGTCGCCTCGTCCCGGGAGTGGAACTGCGGCGGTGGGTCGCCGCTTCCGGCACGGACGCCCCCGTCGCGATGCGGGGTCCGCCCGCCGAGAGCGCGGGCACCCGCCAGGAGGAGATCGGCATCGTGCGCGGAAGGATTCGCTACGGCCTCGTCGGTCTCGCCGCGCTCGCGGCCGGGGGCGGCCTCTGGTGGGGCGTCGGCCATCCGCTGCCGCCGGGCGCCGCCCGTCTCCTGCCCGGCCCGATGGCGCGACTCCTGGCGCCTCCGCCCGTCCCGAAGACGGAGCCCGAGGCGCCCGAATTCGATGTCGCGGTGGCGCGGGCCGCCTCCGAGACCGTGCCGGTCGCCTTCTCGTATACCGGCACGGTGATCTCGCCGAAGGACGCCGCGCTCCAGCCCCGGGTCACCGGCGTGGTGGTGGAGCGGCCCTTCGAGCCGGGCGGCCACGTCAAGCAGGGCCAGGTCCTGTTCCGCATCGATCCGCGGCCCTTCGAGGTGGCGTTGCGCACGGCGGAGGCCCAGCGCGCGCAGGCGGCGGCGCAACTCGCCTTCGCGGATGCCGAGGTCGACCGCACCCAGCCGCTGGCCGACAAGGGCTACGCCTCCGAGCAGCGCTTCCAGCAGCTCGAGAGCAACCGCCAGGTCGCCCGCAGCCGGGTGCAGGAGGCCGAGGCCGCCATCGCGCGTGAAAAGCTCAACCTCGACTACGCGGTGATCCGCGCCCCCTTCGACGGGCGCTCCAGCCTCTCGGACGTCAATGTCGGCGACCACGTCAACGCGAATGCGACCCAGCTCGTCAGCGTGGTCCAGGTCGACCCGATCGAGGTGCAGGTGGCGCTCTCGGCCGAGGATTCGGAGGCGGTGCGCGCGGCCCTGAGGGAGAGCCGTGCCTTCATCCGGACCCTCGATGCTCAGGGCAGGCCGGAGCGCAAGGCCACCATCTCCAAGCTCGACAACCGCTTCGACCCCCGCACCGCCCGCCGCCTGATCCGGGCCTGGCTGCCCAATGCCGACGAGCGCTACCTGCCGGGCGAGTTCGTGCGCACGCAGGTACAGGTGGGGACCGAGGAGCGCCTGCTGGTGCCGACCGTCGCGCTCTCGGCCCAGCTCGACCAGCGCATCGTCTGGCGGGTCGGCGACGACGGCACGGTGGCGATGGTCCCGGTCGAGACCGGCGCGGAATTCGGCGACCGGACGGCGATCCTCAAGGGTCTCAAGGCCGGCGAGCGGATCGCCACCGACCACCTCCAGCTCCTGCGCCAGGACCAGCGGGTCGGGGTCGAGCAGGAGGCCGAGGCGGCGCGGCAGGCGGCCAACGAGCCGACCGACACCCAAGGCGGCACGGTGCGCTGACGCACAGCGTCAGCGCTTGCCCCCGCGAAAGTCCGGACGCTACGGTTGGTGGGACGTCCCCGCCACGGCCCGCGAGTGACCGGCCCCGCATGACCTCTTCCGAGACCGCAAGTCCCGAGGCCGCAAGTCCCGACCCCTCCGTTCCCGAGACCTCTCGGGACGATGTTTCCCTTGCCGCGACCGCGGCGTCCCCGCCCGCCGCCACCCCGCGCTTCTCGGTCGTGACCGCCGGGCCGGACGAGGTCGAGCTCGTGGTGGCGTTCGGGCCGCGGGACTACGCGGTGCGTCTCTCGCCTGCGGAGGCCGCCGAGCTCGGCGTGGCGCTGCTGGCCACCGCCTCGGTGGCGGCGGATGCGGCGCAGGACGTGCCGGCGGGCACGCGAGTGGAGAACTGCTTCTTCCCGGTCCTCGGCTGGACGGCCGGCGAGGTCGGCCCCGGGGTGCCGGCCCTCGCCCTGCGGCTCGCCGAGGGCACCGAGATCGCCGTCCAGTTCGACCGCGCCGCCGCCCGGGCCTGCGGCCGCGACCTCGCCCGCAGCGGCCGGGTGCCGTGGCGGGAACGCCTCCGGCGCGTCTTCCGACGGCGCCCGACCGGGGCCGGGCTCCGGCCCTGAGGACGCGCGAGGCGCGGACCCGCCGCGTCACCGGCCCGAACGCGACCGCGCGGGCCGGCTCAGCCCTGGTTGCCGTAGCCGAGGGTGAGATCCGCGAAGGTGCCGCGGCCCTCGTAGAGCCCGTATTGCAGGTAGTGCTGCATCGGGTTCAGGCCCGCCTGCGCCACGTCGCCATAGGCCGCGAGGTAGTTCGACGTGTCGAAGCCCCGCGACGGGTCGCGGCCCTCCTTCCAGCCGTACTGATCGTAGTGCGTGAGCGGGTTGATGTTTGCCGCCTGCACGTCCCGATAGGCGATCAAGTACTCGGCGGTGTTGAACACCGCGTTCGGGTTGCGCCGCTCGCGCCAGCCATACTGCTCGAAATGCTGCGCCGCGTAGGCGAAGCTGTCCCCGCCCGCGGCGATCGCGGCGCGGGCCACGTCGGGATTCGCGAGGAGATAGTACTCGGCGTCGAAGGCGCCGCCCGCGAGATCGGCGGTGCGGCCGACCGCGTCGGTGATCTGCCGGCCCTCGGCCTGGCCGTATTCGAGGAAGTGCTTGAGCGGGTCGATGCCGGCCGCCTTCACGTCCGGGTTGCGGGCGAGATAGGCCTCGTTGTCGAACCCGGCGGAGGGGTCGCGGCCTTCCTTCCAGCCGGTCTGGTCGTAATGCTCGAGCGGGTTCTGGCCCGAGGCGCGCACGCCCGGATTGGCGGCGAGGTAGCCGGTGGTGGAGAACAGCGCGTTCGGGTCGCGGCCCTCCTTCCAGCCATAGGCGGCGTAGTGGGTGTCGGCGTCCTGGCCGGCCTGGAACACGTCCCGGTAGTTGGTCAGGTAGAACAGGTCGTCGACCAGGGGCTGGCCGTCGCCGGTCATCACCGTCGCGTCGGTGAACTGGAAACGCTCGATGCCGGTGTAGGTGTCCCGGACGTTGAGCACCATGGAGGAGCCGCTGCGCCGGACGGTCGCGTCGGTGAGCGGCGAGGTGAGCACCAGGGTGTCGGTGCCTCTGCCGCCCAGGTAGGTGTCGTTGCCCGGGCCGTCGATGAAGGTGTCGTCGCCGTCGCCGCCGCCGACGAGATCATCGCCGCTGCCGCCGACCAGGACGTCGTCGCCGCTGCCGCCGGTGATCGTGTCGTTGCCCTGGCCGCCATTGATGTAGTGCGGCTGCGACGTGCGGCCCTGGACCGGCCCGAGCACGTCGTTGAGGCTGCTGCCGAGGACGACCACCCCGAACCGGTCGCCGCGCGGGGTGCCGGAGACGAGGTCGCGCACGTCGAAGGTGAGGCCGTCCATCGCCGCCGCGAAGGTGATGCCCTCGTCGTCGAAGCGGCTGACCGGGCCGGTCAGGGTGTCGCCGGGCCCTTCCGCCTGCAGGCGCACGGCGAGGCCGCCATCCTGGTTGGCAGAGCCGCCGAGGTCCACCGGGCGGCCGTCGCCGACCTCCGAGGACGTGAAGGTCAGGCGGATCTGGCCGGGGGCGTCGGCCGAGACGTCGACCCGGTCGAGGCCGCTTTCGAGATCGGTGCGGTCGGCGCCGTCGGTGGTGACGTTGAACAGCGCAACGTCGTTGCCGCTGCCGCCGAAGATCGTGTCATCGCCGGTGCCTCCCCGGATCACGTCGTTGCCCAAGGCGCCGATCAGGACATCGTGACCGCTGCCGCCGGTGATCGTGTCGTTGCTCTCGCCGCCATTGATGTAGTGCTGTTGCGATTCGCGCCCCGGGACCGGCCCGAGGACGTCGTTGAAGGCGGTACCGAGGACGACCGCCCGGAACTGGTCACCGCGCGACGTGCCGAAGCCGAGATCGCGCACGTCGAAGGTGAGGCCGTCCACCGCCGCGACGAAGGCGATGCCCTCATCGTCGAAGCGGCCGACCGGACCGGTCAGAACGTCGCCGGAGCCCGCCGCCTGCAGGCTCACGGCGAGAGTGCCGATATTGTTGGGGAGTTCGCCGGGATCGTTGGGGTTGCCGTTGCCGACCCCCGACAAGGCGAAGCTCAGGCGGACCCGGCCGGGAGCATCGGCCGAGACGTCGACCCGGTCGGCGCCGGTACCGAGCTGGGCGCGGTCGGCGCCGTCGATCCTGGGGTCGAACGGGACGAAATCGTTGCCGGGGCCGCCGATGATCAGATCGTCGCCGGTGCCGCCCCGGATCGTATCGTCGCCGTCGTTGCCGTACAGGATGTCGTCGCCACCGCGTCCGTCGATCACGTCGTTGCCGGCGAGCGCGTCGATGATGTCGGTGCCATTGGACCCGATCAGGGTATCGTCGCGGCTCGTACCGAAGCTCTGCTCGACCGTGTTGCTCGGCATGATGACCGCCATGGCGCCCTACTCCCTCGTCGTTCGTCGGCAGGATTCCCGGCCGCGGCTGATGACCCACGCTCGAACGCGGATGATCGCACCCGGCGATCTTAGACGACGAACCGAGAATTGTAACGGCTTCGTTTCCGCGGGTCGGCCGCGGATGCGGACAAGACGATCCGATGAGAGGGTTGCGTCATGCCGAAGACGGTAAGGTCGCCTTGACCTGGCGCAGGGTCGGCCCGTTCTGCGACAGGGAGATGGGACGATCGTCTCATCAGATGCATGTCAGGTCCGGCCGTCGACAGAGTCCCGGGCGATTACGATGCGTCGCAGCATCCTGGGCCGATGGTATCGACCCGCGCCGATCCTGGACAAGACGATCCTGGACCGGCCGAAAGGCCGCGCGGCGAGACCGGCTCCCGCGACGGTCCCGCCTGCGCGGTCGCCGCGCGCCATGCCAGGTCGAGGACGAGCCCCTGCGGCAGGGTGTCGAGGAGCGGCGTCACCGGGATGCCCGCGTCGTTGAGGAGGCCGGCGCTCCAGTGGTTGCAGACGGTCAGCAGGCTGAAGCGCCCTTCTGCCGCGTAGAACAGGCTCGGGCCGTAGAGGCCGGGCCCCAGGATCTCCGGGTGGCCGCCGCGCCGCGCGAAGGCGCGGCCGAGCGCGGCCGCGAGCCGGTGAAAGCCTGCCCGCGACAGCCGGAGCGTCACGATCTCGGCCTCCGGAAAGGCGGTCTCGGGCTCGGCCGCGACCCCGACCACGTGCAGGACCGCCGGGCGGCCGCCCGGCGTGAACAGGGCCCGAAGCGCCAGGCGCCAGTCGAGGGCCTGGAGCGTCGGCACGGTGCGGTAGAAGCCGGCATCGCCCCAGCCGATCTCCAGCGCCGGGCTGGCGCGAAAGCGCTCGGTCACCTCCAGGAGCACCCCGTCCCCGGCCTCCGCCGCCGCCCGGGCGAGGGCGTCGCGCGGCAGCAGCAGGCCGGAATGCCAGGTCCGGGCGACGAGCCGCACCGTCACCGCCGCCTCGCCCGGGGCCGGCGGATAGAGGCGCGGGTCGCCTGGCCGGGCGGTGAGCCAGGCCGCCGCCGAGAGGGCGAAAGTGACGGCGACGATGACGGTGAGGGCGAGGAACGCCGCCTGCCGGGCGAGGCGGCGCATGGCGGTCAGGCGGCCACGGCGAGGCGCCGCAGGTCCTGATCCGCCGTCAGCCGCTCCGCGGAGGCGTCGCGGATGTCGAGGCCCACGATGGCCCCGGCCGCGTCATAGGCGGCGACGAGGCCCGGCCGGACCTCCCGGCTCTCCACCGCCTCGGCCGCGCTGAAGCGGACGGAGAGCACGTCGGTCTCGGTGTCGTAGCGGCCCGTCACGGCGCGGGACGATGGGGGATTGGGGCTCATGCCTGTGCGGATATCCGGGCAAAGGTTGACGGATCGCCTCTTCGCCGCGGCCTCCCGATCCCATGGGGGACCAGGAGGCCGCACGAGCGTCTCTCCCATGTCTCGTTGTCGTCCGATGTCCTGTCGTTCGTTCGGCGGCTTTGCGGTGCCGGGGCTTGCCCGCACCGCAAAGCCGCCGCGTCGCGGCGTCAGCCCTGGAGCCGCGCCAGCGCGTCCCGCACCTTCTCGCGGCGGGCGATGGCGGCGTCGCGGCGCTCGCGCTGCTCCTCGACCACCTCCTCGGGGGCGCGGGCGAGGAAGTCGGCATTGCCGAGCTTGGCGTCGATCTTGGCGATCTCGCCGTCGAGCTTGGCATCCTCCTTCTTCAGCCGCGCCACCTCGGCGGCGAGGTCGACCACGCCTTCGAGCGGCAGGGCCGCGACTTCGCCGCGCACGATCAGCTGCACGGCGTTGCGCGGACTGCCTTCCGCGATCTCGATCGAGGCGATGCGGCCGAGCCGCCGCACGGTGTCGCCCCAATGCGAAAGGCGCTCGCGCACCGCCGCGCTCGGGGCCACCAGAACCAGGGGGATCTGGGCGCCGGCCGGCACGCTGGTCTCCGAGCGGGCCGAGCGGATCTCCGACACGAGGTCGACCACCCAGCCGATCTCGGCCTCGGCCTCGGGACGCGCCAGCGCGCCGAGATCCGGCCAGGCGGCGAGCGCGAGCAGCGGACGCGTGATGCCCGCCTCGCGGGCCTTCGTCGCCCACAATTCCTCGGTGAGGAACGGCATGAACGGGTGCAGCAGCACGCAGATCTGGTCGATGAGGTAGGCGATCGTCCGCTGCGTCTCCTCCTTCGCCGGCCCGTCCTCGCCCTGGAGCACGGGCTTGGCCAGTTCCAGGTACCAGTCGCAGAAGACGTTCCAGACGAAGCGGTAGGCGGCATTGGCGGCGTCGTTGAAGCGGTAGGCCTCGATGGAAGCCGTCACCTCGGCCACCGCGCGCGCGGCCTCGCCGAGCGCCCAGGCGTTGAGGGTCTGGGTCACGCCGGCCGGCGCGAAGGCGGGATCGAGCCGGCAGCCGTTCATCTCGGCGAAGCGGGCGGCGTTCCAGAGCTTCGTGGCGAAGTTCCGATAGCCTTCAACGCGTTGCACGGAGAGCTTGATGTCGCGTCCCTGCGCCGCCATGGCCGCGAGGGTGAAGCGCAGGGCATCGGCGCCGTAGCGGTCGACGAGGTCGAGGGGATCGACCACGTTGCCCTTCGACTTCGACATCTTGGCGCCCTTCTCGTCGCGGACGAGGGCGTGGATGTAGACGGTCCGGAACGGCACTTCGTCCAGTGCGTGAAGGCCGAGCATCATCATCCTGGCAACCCAGAAGAAAATGATGTCGAAGCCCGTCACCAGCGCGCTGGTCGGGTAGTAGCGGGCGAGCTCGGGCGTGCCTTCCGGCCAGCCCAGCGTCGAGAACGGCCACAGGCCGGACGAGAACCAGGTGTCGAGCACGTCCTCGTCGCGGCGCAAGGTCACCGGGCGGCCGTGCTTCGCGGCGGCCTGGGCCAGGGCCTCTTCCTCGGTGTGGGCGACGAAGCAGTGGCCGTCCGGGTCGTACCAGGCCGGGATCTGGTGGCCCCACCAGAGCTGACGCGAGATGCACCACGGCTCGATGTTCTCGAGCCACTGGAAGTAGGTCTTCTCGTAGGTCTCGGGCACGAAGCGGGTGCGCCCGTCGCGCACCGCCTGCAGGGCCCGCTCGGCCAGCGGCTTGACGTTCACGTACCACTGGTCGGTGAGATACGGCTCGATCACCACGCCCGAACGGTCGCCGTGCGGGACCGCATGGGTGTTGGGCTCGATCGTGACGAGGCGGCCGCGCTCCTCCATGAGCGCGACGACCGTCTCGCGGGCCTTGAAGCGGTCGAGGCCGTGCAGCGCCAGGGCCTCGGGCTCGGGCGCCGATCCGTCGAGGAATTCCGCGTTGCCCTCTAAGCTTATGCGGGCTTCCTCATCCAGGACGTTGATCTGGGCGAGCCCGTGCCGGCGGCCGACCTCGAAGTCATTGAAGTCGTGCGCCGGGGTGATCTTGACCGCGCCGGTGCCCTTCTCGGGGTCCGAGTACGCGTCGGCCACGATCGGGATCAGCCGGCCGACCAGCGGCAGGCGAAGCCGCTTGCCGACGAGCGCCCGGTAGCGCTCGTCCTCCGGATGCACCGCGACCGCGGTGTCGCCCAGCATGGTCTCGGGCCGGGTGGTCGCCACCGTGATGGTCTCGGCCGTTTCGTTGCCGGCTTCGTCCACCACCGGATAGGCGAAGTGCCAGAGATGGCCCTTCACCTCGACCTGCTGCACCTCGAGGTCGGAGATCGCGGTCTGGAACTTCGGGTCCCAGTTCACCAGGCGCTTGTCGCGGTAGATCAGGCCCTGCGCGTGCAGGTCGACGAAGACCTTCAGGACGGCCTTCGACAGGCCCTCGTCCATGGTGAAGCGCTCCCGCGACCAGTCGCAGGAGGCGCCCAGGCGCTTGAGCTGGTTGACGATGGTGCCGCCCGATTCCGCCTTCCACTCCCAGACCCGGCGGACGAATTCCGTCCGGCCCAAGCTGCGGCGGTCGGGCTGCTGCTGCTCGGCGAGGCGGCGCTCCACCACCATCTGGGTGGCGATGCCGGCGTGGTCGGTGCCGGGCTGCCACAGCACGTCCTTGCCGCGCAGGCGCTCGAAGCGGGCGAGCACGTCCTGGAGCGTGTTGTTGAGGGCGTGGCCCATATGCAGCGAGCCCGTCACGTTCGGCGGCGGGATCATGATGCTGTAGGGCTCGGCGCCGGCCCGGTCCGGGCGCCCGGCCCGGAAGGCCTGCGCCTCCTCCCATTCGGCGGCGATGCGCGCCTCGACGGCGGCGGGATCGAAGGTCTTGTCCATCATCGCGGGAAGCAGCCACTCGCACGCCGCCCGAGGCGCGTCCCGTCCGGCGGGACGCGCGCCCCGCGGGCGCCGTCAGAAACGAAAAAGGCCGGCCGCGCGAGCGGCCGGCCCCCGAGACCGCTTTCAAGCGGACCCGCGCCGTTCCGTCAACTGGCCCGCCCCGGCGGGCGTCAGCGCCCGCGCGCGACGCGCTCGATCTCGGCGCGGACCAGGCGCTCGACCATCACCGGCAGGTTATCGTCGAGCCAGGCCTTCAGCATCGGCCGCAGCATGTCCTGCACCAGGTCCTCGAGGGTGCGGGCGTTGCGGGTCAGCACCGTGTTGGCGAGGAGATCGAAGGCGTGGCCGACGGTGGCGTCGGTCGCCTGGGACAGGAGCCTGTCCTCCATCGCCGGGGCCGGCTCCGGCGCGACGGCCTTCGGGGGTTCCGGCGGCGGGGGCGCGGGCTCCGGCTCGATCTCGATCGCGTCGAAATCCATCGGCTCGTCGCGGAACGCGATCTCCTCGATGTCGTCGAAGCTCGGCTCGGGGGGCTTCGGCGGCGCCTTGGCGACCGGCTCCGGCTTCGGCGCCGGCTTGGGTTCGGGCGGTTTGGGTTCGGGCGGTTTGGGCGCGGGCTTGGCCACCATCGCGAGGTCGAGCACGTCGTCCTCGTCCGGTTCGAGGTCCGGCACCGCCATCGGCCGCGACCCGGCGGCGGGCGGTTCGGCCGGCTTCTGGTCGTCGGCGATGATGCGGCGGATGGAGGCCAGGATCTCCTCCATCGAGGGTTCCTGCGACTGCGTCTTGGGGCTCGCGGCGCTCATCCGGCTCAACGCTCGAGTACAGGGGATCGGGGGTCTTGAGGTACGCAGTATTCCACAGGGCCGGCCACGCACAAGCGACGCGGCCCGCCGAACTCACAGGAAGGCGCGGGGTCTCCCCGCACCCGCCGCATTCAGCGGCCGTCCGGCGTGCGCACGCCGTACCACAAATCCTTGACCTGGTCGTAATGCTGCTTGGCGCTGTACTGCGCCACCGGGACGGCGATGAAGCGGGTGGTGAGGCGGCCGACGGTCTGCACCACCTGGTAGGAACCCACCACCCGGTCGCGCTGGGCGGCGATCAGGCTGACGCGGGCGCTCAGGAGCTCCTGCTGGGCGTTCAGCACGTCGAGGGTGGTGCGCTGGCCGACCCGGGCCTCCTCGCGCACGCCGTTCAGCGCCACCTCGTTGGCCTGGACCTGGGCCTGCGAGGCGATGACGCGGGCCTTGGCGGCCTCCAGCGCCCCCCAGGCGGTGACGATGCCGGCGCGGACCTGGTCGCGGGTCAGTTCGGCCTGGAGCCGGGCCTGGCCGACCTGCTCCTTGGCCTGGCGGATCTGCGCGTATTCGGCGCCGCCCTGGTAGAGCGGGACCGTGAGCTGGCCGACGATCGAGCCCTGGAAGTAGCGGGTATTGGCGATCTGCTGGTCGAAGACCTGGGCGGCGTTTCCGCTCAAGCTGACCGTCGGATAGAGGGACGATTCGGCGATCTTGACCTGCGCCTCGGCCGCGTCGACCGAGTGGAGGGCGGAGAGGATCGCCGGGTGCTCCATCAGGCCGATCTCGACCGCCGCCGTCAGCGTGCCGGGCACGAAGCGGTCGATCGGGCGGCCGGGGGCGAGCTGGCGCGGCTCGACGCCGATCACCTGCCGGTAGGTCGCGATGCTGGTGCGCAGGTTGGCCTCGGCCAGGCTGACCTGGGCCCGGGCGCCGGCGAGCCGCGCCTCGGCCTGGGCGACGTCGGTGCGGGTCACCTCGCCGACGTTGAAGCGGTCGCGGGTCTGGCGGAGCTGCTCCTCCAGCACCTCGACATTGTTGCGGTTGAGCTCCAGCGTGGCGGTGTCCGCCAGCACGTTCATGTAGGCCTGCGCCGCCGAGAACAGCGTCGTCATCTCGGTGTTGCGCAGGGTCTCGCGGCCGCCCAGCACCTGCGACTCGGCCTGCCGGGTCTGGTTGTCGGTGCGAAAGCCGTTGAACAGCGTCTGCGTGACGGAGACGCCGGCCGAGCCCGGGATCAGGGTCTGCGAGGCGTCGCCGCCGCCGAGTTCCCCGCGCGCGACGCCGAGGCGCCCCGAGACGTTGCTGACGCCGACGCTGGCCTGCGCGCTCACGGTCGGGCGGTAGCCCGCCAGCGCCCGCGGCACGTTCTCGTCGTTGGCGCGCTGGCCGGCGCGCTGCGCGTTGAGCGTCGGGTTGCCCGCATAGGCCCGCGCGAGCGCGCTATCCAGGGTTTCCGCGGCCGCGCCCTGGCCCGCCAGGGCGAGGGCCATGGCGGCGAAGCCGCCCAGCCGAAGCCCGCGGAACGCCCGAGTTCCTGTGTCAGTCACGCCTGTCTACCCTGTGCGGCTAGCTCACAATCGACCGGTTCTTCACCGCGGGCGGCGGAGCCGGCTCGTCATATCGCTGTGCCCACCTCGAGCGTGACATTAGCCGAGGGTTCCGCCGGGAGCACGGCCCCCGCGCTGTGGATCACCGAGTTTGACCGGCGGTGCCGCATAAAAGCGACAGGTGTCGCAGGGGCAATCGCGGGCGGCGGGCCGGCGATTCGCGGCTTTCCCGTTCGGGACGGGGGCGGTGCGTGCGCACCCTGCAAATGATTGGTAAACGAAGTACTTTCGCGCGCCGCCGGGCCCGCGGGCGGTGCCTCGGCCAGCCGGCCTAACCCGCGGATCGGGCGCAGGATCCGGGTCGGCGGGGCGGACGGGACGGCCTGCCCGGATGGGGCAGCAAGAAAAATCCGCGTCCGGGACCCCGGCCGGAGCCGCCGGCGGGCGCCTCCGATCGGCGGATGCGCCACCCTCTTCCGGCGGTGGCATCGCGAGGCGGGCGCGGGACCGGCCCGCGCCCGGGTGCTCAGAACGCGAAGCCGGCCTCGGCCGCGAAGGCGCGGAGCGGCGGCAGGGTGGCGTCGAAGAGCGGGCGCGAGCCGAAGGCGTCGCCGGAGCGCACCCACAGGGTGGCCTTGGCCGGACGGCCCTGGCCCTGGACGCAGGCGAGGCGCCCGCCATCGGCGAGCTGGTCCAGCAGGCCTTGCGGGCGCTGCTCGACCTGGCCCTCGACCAGGATCGCGTCGTAGGGGGCGTGGCCGGGCGCGCCCTTGTCGAGCGGGCCGACCTCGACGGTCACGCCGTCGCCCAGCCGCTCGCGCGCCGAAGCGGCGAGGCCGGGGAGCGATTCGAGGGCGACGACCTCGACGCCGAGGCGGCGCAGGAGGGCGGCGGCGTAGCCCAGCCCGGTGCCGACCTCGAGGACGCGCTGGCCGGGCTTGAGGGCGAGCGCCTGGATCAGGCGCGCCAGCACCATCGGGGCCGGCATGAAGCGGGTCTCGCCCTCCTCCGTGCCGACCGCCTGGGGCTGGTCGATATAGGCGAAGGCTTCCCGGTCCGCCGGCATGAACCGCTCGCGCGGGACGGCGTCGAACGCGTCGAGGAGCGCGATGTCGGTCACGTCGAACGTCCGGAGCTGGCAATCGACCATGAGGCGGCGCGCTTGCGCGTAGTCGAGCATGAACGTCTCTGGAGAGCTTGAGCGACGGCCAAGCCGCGACGGTCAAGCCGCCGGGCGACGCGGTTGTGGTGGATCGCCGGCCAAAAGGCAAGGATACGAAAAAGCCCGGTCTCGCAGGCGAGCGCCGGGCCGATCTGCATCGCAATCAGGAGAAGAAGGGTGGAGGCCTCGCCCGGAATCGAACCGGGGTGCAAGGATTTGCAGTCCTCTGCGTAACCACTCCGCCACGAGGCCATCCGGGCCGGCTCACAGCCGGCGATCGGGCGGGCCGGGCTTCTGGAAAGCACCGGCTGCGCCGTCTCCCCGGCGTCGGGCGGACAACCCGGGGACGAGGGGGTCATTAGCAGAGCCCGCCCCGGCTCCGCAACAGGGTTCGGACGGCAAAACCGCGCTCGAGGGGGGTGAAATGAGCCGGCTCGCGAAAATCCCGCCCGCACGGAAAATCCCACCGAAAATCCCTTGCGCACCCTCCCCGCCTTGGGTAGAGGTCCCGCCGCGATCCCCGATAGCTCAGTTGGTAGAGCAGGCGACTGTTAATCGCCTTGTCGCAGGTTCGAGTCCTGCTCGGGGAGCCACTCCCTTCCGCACAGCGTTGCACCCGTACGCCCGCCGCCCGTCCCGGGCCGGCGCGGCTTCCGCGTTGGTGGGTCCCACGGCTGGCCACCGTCTTTCATCCGAAAAAATCGACGGAACCTGTCGCCCGGTCCGGTGGTTTCTCGTTCAACTTGCTGCAACGCTTCTCTGCACGACGCTGTGAAGCAATCCAGCAGCCTTCGATACGGGAGTTTCCAATGATCGGCTGGGCTATCACCTTCCTCGTCGTCGCCCTCGTCGCGGCTCTGCTGGGTTTCGGCGGCATCGCCGGCACCGCCATGGAGGCGGCCAAGATCGTGTTCTTCGTGGCGATCGTGCTGTTCGCCGTCTCGGCGATCTTCGGCCTGATGCGCGGCCGCTCGCCCCGAATCTGACGTGAGCCGGTCAGGCGGGCCGAGGAGGCCCGCCTGACCGGACCAGGGCGGCCCCGCGGGGGCCGCCTTTTTTCTTGGGCGCATGATTTTTCTTGGCCGCATGGTCTGCCGGCCCGCGTCCGCGAACCTCCCGGGGCTCAGCCCTCGGCCGCGCGCCGCATCCCCTCGGACGGCGCCGAGGCCATCCGTGCCCGGCGCGGCACCAGCCGGTGCACCGTCGCCAAGGGCAGGGGTGCGGCAGGCGCGGGGCGCGAGGCCGCTGCGCGGGCGGCGCGCAGATCGGCGAGGAGGATCGCCGCGGCGAGATAGCCGAGCGAGGACACCTCGATCCTGTCGGGACGGATCGGCCATTCGAAGCGGGCCGTGGCGGTCATGCGCACCCTCCCTGTCATGCTTGTGCTCGCAGCCGAGGCGGCCGCCCCATGGCGTCCGGACGGGTCCGCGCACGGCCCCGATCGGTCCCCCGCCGCGGGCGGGCGGGCCAGGCAGCCCTCGGAGTCTCACCGCCTGGCCCGTCGACCACGCCCGGCCGTGCAAGGGAGAGTGGACACGGCGGGTGCAGTGAGGAATATCCTGCAAACGCCGTGCCAGAGCGGATGCGAACGCGTCGCAGGAGGCGGGATGCGCGGGTGAGCATCGGGATCCGGCTTCTCCCAGGTTCAAGACGCCCTCGTTCTAGGCAGGCCGTGCCGCCGGCTCGATAGCATTTGCTAAGCAGATTTCGCAAAAGTGGCTGCCGGCTTTGCGGAAAAAATCTGCGATAAAACAAGGATCTAAGCGGACGAAGCGTTGGCCTGCCAACGCAAGTCTGCTCAAGGATGGGCATCTCATCCGGTATCCGACCGATCGCTACGCCACGTGGTTCGCCAGGCGGAGGGCGGCTTGTGCCCGGGCGTGGGCAGCCCTCGGCTCCACCGCGCGGGGTCGTGGCATGCGTTCCGGATGGCACCGCCCGGAACGCATGTCGGCCCGGGGGATCGCGCCCTGGCGAGAATCGCCGCCGGACGGGTGGCGGCGGCGCCCGGAAATCGGGCACAATGCCCGCGACGGGCCATCGTGCCCCCTTTTTTCGGAGACGGACAGGCATGTCGATCGGCCCCTTCGTGACGGCGGACTGGCTCGCAGAGCGGCTCGCGGCGCCCGACATCGTCGTGGTCGACGGGTCCTGGTACCTGCCGGCGATGGGCCGGGACGCCGAGGCCGAGTTCCGCGCCGGCCACATTCCGGGGGCTTTGCGCTTCGACATCGACGGGGTGCGCGACGAGGCGAGCGCCCTGCCCCACATGCTGCCGTCGCCGGAAGCCTTCGCCTCGCGGATGCGCCAGATGGGCATCGGCGACGGCATGACGGTGGTGGTCTATGACGGCATGGGCCTGTTCTCGGCCCCGCGGGTGCGCTGGACCCTGAAGGCATTCGGCGCCCGCGACGTCGCGGTCCTGGAAGGCGGCTACCCGGCCTGGATCGCCGGCGGGTATCCGGTCGAGGAGGGCGAGGCCCGTCCGCGCGACCGGCGCCACTTCACCGCCCGCCTCGACCACTCGGCGGTCGCCAACGTGGGCGACGTGCAGCGGGCCCTCGCCGGCCAGGCCCAGGTGGTCGATGCGCGCTCCGCTGCCCGCTTTGCCGGCGAGGAGCCCGAGCCCCGCCCCGGCGTGCGCCCCGGCCACATGCCCGGCGCCCTGAACCTGCATTACGCCGCGCTCCAGGAGAACGGCCGGCTCAAGGACGAGGCGCGTTTGCGCGAGGCGGTGGCGCAGGCGGGTATCGCCCTCGATCGCCCGGTCGTCGCCACCTGCGGCTCCGGCGTCACCGCGGCGATCGTCGGCATCGCCCTCGAGAGCCTCGGCCGCCCGCCCCGCGCCCTCTACGACGGATCGTGGTCGGAATGGGGCGCGCGGGAGGATCTGCCGGTCGCGACCGGGCGGTAGGCTCGGCGGCAATCCCGCTCTCGCCCGGCCCGCAGGCCGGGCGGCACGCTCAATGCAGGATCTGGCTCAGGAACAGCCGGGTCCGCTCGTGCTCGGGCGCGCGGAAGAACGCCTCGGGGGTGTTCGATTCGACGATCTGGCCCTCGTCCATGAAGATCACCCGGTCGGCGACCTGGCGGGCAAAGCCCATCTCGTGGGTGACGCAGAGCATCGTCATGCCCTCGTCGGCCAGGCCCACCATCGTGTCGAGCACCTCCTTGACCATCTCGGGGTCGAGCGCCGAGGTCGGCTCGTCGAACAGCATGATCTTGGGCGCCATGCACAAGGAGCGGGCGATCGCCACCCGCTGCTGCTGGCCGCCGGAGAGCTGGCCCGGATATTTGTGCGCCTGATTGGGGATCTTCACCCGGGTCAGGTACTTCATCGCGACCGCCTCGGCCTCGGCCTTCGGCATCTTCTTCACCCAGATCGGCGCCAGCGTGCAGTTCTCCAGCACGGTCAGGTGCGGGAACAGGTTGAAGTGCTGGAACACCATGCCGACCTCGCGGCGGATCTCGTCGATCTTCTTGAGGTCGTTGGTCAGCTCGATCCCGTCGACGACGATGCGGCCGGCCTGGTGCTCCTCCAGGCGGTTGATGCAGCGGATCATCGTCGACTTGCCGGAGCCCGAGGGGCCGCAGATCACGATCCGCTCGCCCTTGCGCACGCTGAGGTCGATGTCGCGCAGGACGTGGAAGGCGCCGTACCATTTGTTGACCCGCTCCAGCGACACCGCGGTCGGCGCGCTGGCCAGCCGCGTCGCCGAGGTGTTGCGGGGGCTGAGATCCGGGTCGGTCCCGGGCAAGGAAACGGGGGCTGTCGGGACGGGGGAGGAAGCCATCGGAAATCTCACCGTGTCTGGCCGGCCGCGAGCCGCCGTTCCATGAAGCGGGCGTAGCGCGACATGCCGAAGCAGAAGACGAAGTAGAACAGGGCCGCGAAGGCGTAGCCGGTCATCACCACCGTCGGCGCCGCCCAGGCGGGATCGACCCGGGCCGACTCGATCGTGCGGATGAAGTCGAAGATGCCGACGATCGAGACGAGGCTCGTGTCCTTGAACAGCGCGATGAAGCTGTTGACGATGCCCGGGATCACGATGCGCAGGGCCTGGGGCAGGATGATCAGGCGCATCCGGTGCCAGGGGCTCAGGCCCAGCGACATCGCCCCCTCGGTCTGGCCGCGGGGAATGGCCTGAAGGCCGCCGCGCACCGTCTCGGCCATGTAGGCGGCGGAGAACAGCGCGATGCCGACCAGCGGCCGCACCAGCCGGTCCACCGTCACGTCGCCGGGCAGGAACAGCGGCAGCATCACGTTGGCCATGAACAGCACGGTGATGAGCGGCACGCCGCGCCAGAACTCGATGAAGACGACGCAGAACAGCCGTACGATCGGCAGCCGCGAGCGCCGCCCGAGCGCCAGCAGGATCCCGAGCGGCAGCGAGGCGACGATGCCGACGAGCGACACGATCAAGGTCACCAGCATGCCGCCCCACAAGGCCGTCGGCACCGACGCCAGCCCCAGGCTCGGCACCCCGGCGAGGAGCGCGTAGGAGACTACGGGGAAGATCACGAAGAAGTAGAGCGCCCCCCATGCCCGCTTGGGCGCGTCGAGCCACAGCATCCACGCGACGCCGAACGCCATCAGGGCGAAGAAGACGTTGGGCCGCCAGCGCTCCTCGATCGGGTACGAGCCGTAGATGAAGTAGTTGATCTTGCTCGCGACGAAGGCCCAGCAGGCGCCGACCGGGCGGCCCAGCACCTCCGGCCGGCAGGCGTCGCGGTTCTCCCCGGTCCAGACCGCGTCGATCACGAGGAAGCGCAGGAGCGGCGGGACCACGAGCGCGATGACGGCCAAAGCCGCCAGCGTCATCACGGCGTTGGCCGGGCTCGAAAAAAGGTTCTGGCGCAGCCAGGCGAGCGGCCCGGCGACCAGGGCGGGCGGGGCGGAGGGAGGAATCGCCTCGCGGCGGACGAAGGTGAGGGTTGGGGATCCGGCGCTCATCGGGGGCTCACCGCTCGATCAGCGCGACGCGCCGGTTGTAGAGGTTCATCACGAAGGCCGTGACGAGGCTGATCGTCAGGTAGACCGCCATGGTGATCGCCACCACTTCCACTGCCTGTCCGGTCTGGTTCAGCACCGTGCCCATGAAGACCTGGACGAGGTCCGGATAGCCGATGGCCACCGCCAGCGACGAGTTCTTGGTGAGGTTGAGGTACTGGCTGGTCAGCGGCGGCACGATCACCCGCATCGCCTGCGGGATCACCACCAGCCGCATCGTCGGGCCGGGCTGCAGGCCGAGCGCCCGGGCGGCCTCGGTCTGGCCCTTGTTGACCGCCTGGATGCCGGCCCGCACCACCTCGGCGATGAAGGCGGCGGTGTAGACCGTGAGCCCGAGGACGAGCGCGACGAATTCGGGATAGAGCTGCATCCCGCCGCGCAGGTTGAAGGTGCCCTTCACCGGAAAATCGAGCGCCACCGGCGCGACGCCGATCAGCGCCAGCACCCCGTAGGTGAGGAGCGGCAGGCCGAGGATCAGCCCCGAGCCCACCGCCAGCACCGGCAGGCGCCGGCCGGTCCGCGCCTGCTCGCGCTTGGCGCGGGCCCGGAACACCAGGGTGCCGACGATTCCGACGACGAGGGCGATCGGCAGCGCCCAGGCATCGGCCGCGAGCAACGGCTTGGGCAGGAACAGGCCGCGCTGGTTGAGGAAGATGGAGGTGCCGAGCGCGTAGGAATCGCGAGCAGCCGGCAGGCTTGCCAGCACCGCGACGTACCAGAACAGCAATTGCAGCAGCAGCGGGATGTTGCGCAGGACCTCGACATAGACGGTCGCCAGCGTCCGCACGATCCAGTTCGGCGACAGCCGCGCCACGCCGACCGTGAAGCCGAGGATCGTCGCCAGCACGATGCCGATCGCCGCCACCATCAGGGTGTTGGTGAGTCCGACCAGGAACGCGGTGCCGTAGGTGGACGTCGCGGCGGCGAAGGGGATCATCGTCTGGTTGACGTCGAACCCGGCGGTGTTGTTGAGGAAGCCGAAGCCCGAGGCGACGCGGGCGTTGCGCAGGTTCTCGGCGGCGTTGCCGATCGCGATCCAGGCCACCCCCCCGACCGCGACGAGCAGCAGGATCTGGTAGGCCGCCGCGCGGACGCGCGGATCGTAGAGGGGCGAGACCCGGGGTGGAGCGGACGGCGCATCGGCCGGAAGCTGCGTCGGCAAGGGCGTTGTGCTCGCGTCTATGCTTCGGGGGACGGCGCCCGGGCTCCCGGGCGCCGCACGTCACGATGTCAGCGGATCGGCGGGCCGTATTGCAGGCCGCCCTTCGACCACAGGGCGTTGAGGCCGCGCTGGATCTTCAAGGGCGAACCCTGGCCGACATTGCGCTCGAACACCTCGCCGTAATTGCCGACGAGCTTGATGATCCGGTAGGCCCAGTCGTTGGTCAGCCCGAGATCGGCGCCGTACTTGCCCTCGGTGCCGAGGATGCGCTTGATGTCCGGGTTGTCGGTGGACTTCGCCATCTGGTCGACGTTGCCTTGCGTGATGCCGGCCTCCTCGGCGTTCAGCATGGCGTAATGGGTCCAGCGGACGATGTCGGCCCATTGGGCGTCGCCCTGGCGGACCGCCGGGGCGAGCGGCTCCTTCGAGATGATCTCCGGAAGCACGATGTTGTCGTCGGGGGCCGAGGCGCGCAGGCGCTCGGCGTAGAGGCCCGAGGCGTCGGTGGTGAAGGCGTCGCAGCGGCCGGAATCGTAGGCCTTGAAGGTCTCGTCGGCGCTGGCGAAGGCCACCACCTCGTACTTCATCTTGTTGGCGCGGAAGTAGTCGGCCAGGTTCAGCTCGGTGGTGGTGCCCTGCTGGGTGCAGACCGAGGCGCCGTCGAGCTGCTTGGCCGAGGTGACGCCGAGCTTCTTCTTCACCATGAAGCCCTGGCCGTCGTAGAAGTTGACGGCCGGGAAGTCGAGGCCGAGCGCCGTATCGCGCGACATCGACCAGGTGGTGTTGCGCGACAGGACGTCGACCTCGCCCGACTGGAGCGCCGTGAAGCGGTCCTTGGCCGAGAGCGGGATGAAGCGGACCTTCGTGACGTCGTTGAAGATCGCCGCGGACAAGGCCCGGCAGAAATCGACGTCGAGTCCGGTCCAGCGGCCCTGCGCGTCCGGCACGCCGAAGCCGGCCAGGCCCGGGTTGGAGCCGCAGGAGATGTAGCCCTTCTGCTTGATGCTGTTCAGCGTCCCTTGGGCCTGGGCGGCGCCCGCCAGCAGGGTGGCGCCGAGCCCGAAGGCCAGGGCGGCGACGATTTTCTTCATGCGGTGTGCGTCTCCCGTTCCGGTTGCGACCCCGCGGCCGCCGCCCGTCTGCTCAAGCATGGACCCTGCCTAAGCAAGAGGCATTCCAAGCGAAGCGGGCTGCCCGGTCAAGGGGTTGGCTCGTGCGACGAACAGATGAGACGGGGCGGTCTGCAGGGTTGTTGCAGCTGCAAGCTCTCACGGTCGAGGCTTGACGGCGGGCGGCGGCCCGGGATGTGCTCCACTCAGGTTTCCCGGCCCGTTTCCGGACCGCCCGATCCCGCCACGCCAGAGGCCCGATGAGCATCACCCCGCCCCGCGACAAGAGCCGCCTCGGCACCCGCACCCGCCTGGTCCATGCCGGCCGCGACCCGTCGCAGCAGCACGGCTTCGTCAACACCCCGATCTATCGCGGCTCGACCGTGCTCTTTCCGAGCTACGACGCACTCCAGAACCGGCGGGCGGAGTACACCTACGGCACCGCCGGCACGCCGACGATCCGCGCCCTCGAGACCGCCTGGACCGAACTCGCCGGGGCCGCCGGCACGGTGCTGACGCCCTCGGGCCTCGCCGCCGTCACGGTCGGGCTCCTGTCCTGCCTCAAGGCCGGCGATCACCTGCTGGTGACCGATTCCGCCTATCGGCCGACCCGGGCCTTCTGCGACGGTTTCCTCAAGCGCTTCGGTGTCGAGACCACCTATTACGAGCCGACGATCGGCGCCGGCATCGCCGCGCTGATGCGCGAGAACACGGCGGCGGTGCTCACCGAGGCGCCGGGCTCGCAGAGCTTCGAGATGCAGGACATCCCGGCCATCGCCGAAGTGGCGCATGCGCGGGGCGCCTGCGTGCTGATGGACAACACCTGGGCGACGCCGCTGCTGTTCCCGCCGCACGAGCGCGGGGTCGACATCGCCATCGAGGCCGGCACCAAGTACCTGTCGGGCGGCTCGGACCTGCTGCTCGGCCTCACCTCGGCCAACGCGCGATACTGGCCGGCCCTGCGGCGGACCTTCGATCTGTTCTCGATGTGCGCCGGGGCCGAGGACGTCTTCCTGGCCCTGCGCGGCCTGCGTACCCTGCCCTTGCGCCTGCGCGAGCACGGCGAGCAGGCGCTCAGACTCGCGCGCTGGTTCCAGGGCCGGCCCGAGGTCGCCCGGGTGCTCCACCCGGCCCTGCCGGAGGATCCCGGCCACGCGATCTGGTCGCGCGACTTCCTCGGATCCTCGGGCCTGTTCTCGATCATCCTGAAGCCCTGTCCCGAGGCCGCGGTGGCGGCGATGCTCGACGGGCTGGAGCTGTTCGGGATGGGATTCTCCTGGGGCGGCTTCGAGAGCCTGGTGATCCCGTTCGACTGCGCCCCCTACCGCACCGCCACGCCGTGGGCCCCGGGCGGGCCGGGCCTGCGGTTCCAGGTCGGTCTGGAGGATCTCGACGACCTGACGCGGGACCTGGAGGCGGGCTTCGCCCGGCTGCGGGCGGCGTCGTGAGTGGGGTGGCGCTCGGTTGAGCGGGTCTCTGCTGCGTTCCCGGGCAGGGTTCGGCGGCGTGATGCCGGGCGGGCCTTGCCTCCGCGTCTCGCCGCCTTCGCGCCATCCTCGGCCGCCGGGCGGCCTTCACGATGCGATCCACGCGTCCCGTGACCGGGCGTCGTCACGAGGCGATGGCGAAGCCGGGCACGAACCTGGCCGAGTTCCCAGGGCTCGCGCTGAAAGTTTAGTGCTGAGCACTTGAGATCGTTGGCGGAAGGGGTGACCGCCCATTCGACGTCCGGCAGTGTCCAAAATCATGTAGATCGTGTTTCACATCAGTGATTTAAGAGAAAGTGATAGTCCGGAAGGAGCCTGCAAAATCTGGCTACATCCGAGCCGATATGTGGTATGGAATGTGGGGTAGCTGAGTTCGGCGGAGGATCCATGAAAGGTAGGGGCAGGCATCCTGATGAAGCACTCACCGCCATGCAGGTGCGGCAGCTCAGACAGCCTGGCCGATATGCTGACGGGAATGGTCTCTATCTCGTCGTTGATCCTAGCGGCGCCAAACGTTGGCTTCTCAGGCTTGTTGTACAAGGTCGCCGCCGCGATATCGGCTTGGGTGGGGCTGGTCTCGTAACGCTTGCTGAAGCTCGTGAGCGAGCACTCGCCTACCGCAAGACGGCCCGGGAGGGTGGCGACCCGCTGGCTGAGCGCCGCAAAGCGCAAGACGTCGTCCCGACCTTTGCCGAAGCCGTCGACCGCGTCCATGGCGAACACAAGGCCTCATGGGCCAACGCGAAGCACGCTCAGCAATGGCGTAATACCCTGCAGCAATATGCCTGCCCTCATCTTGGGGAGCGCCGCGTCGATCAGATCGATACTCCCGACGTTTTGCGAGTGCTCGCGCCGATCTGGCTGACCAAACCGGAGACCGCACGGCGGGTGCGCCAGCGTATCGGCACGGTGCTCGACTGGGCCAAGGCCGCCGGTCATCGCAGTGGTGAAAACCCGATCGAGGGCGTCGCTAAAGGCCTGCCGAAGCAGGGGGGCCGTGACGAGCACCACGCGGCCCTGCCATATGCCCAAGTCCCACTTTTCATCGTCCGACTGCGAGAGTCGGACGCGAGCGAAGGCAGCCGGCTTGCCTTCGAGTTTCTAGTGCTGACCGCCGCGCGCACGAGCGAGGTGCTCGGCGCGCGCTGGGACGAAATCAGTGTGACGGAGCGGCTGTGGACCGTGCCCGCAGTGCGCATGAAGGCCAAGCGCGAGCACCGAGTGCCGCTCAGCGAGCGAAGCCTGACGCTTCTTACGCGAGCGCGAGAACTCGCCGCGGGCAGTAGCTTCGTGTTCCCCGGTCGCTCGGGGGAAAGGCCGCTGTCGAACATGGTGTTCCTGATGTTGTTGCGGAGGATGAACCTCAGCATCACCGCTCACGGTTTCCGTTCTTCGTTCCGCGATTGGGCTGGGGAGCGCACCAGCTTGCCGCGGGAGGTCGCCGAGATGGCGCTAGCGCACGCGGTTGAGAATCGGACGGAGGCTGCCTACGCACGCAGCGACTTGCTGGAGCGCCGACGCGAGCTGATGGAGCAGTGGACTGCGCATGTTATGAGCGAACCCACATCCGGTAGCGTCGTACGCAACACGTCTGTATCGTAACACGCGCATATATCCGGCGGTGACCTCGGGAGCGAACTTCAGTGACGGATGGTGGGCCGTGCCGAGAGGCACAGAAAGCCGAAACTCCGCGTCGCCGGCGCCTGCGCGCGAATTGGAAAGCGACGGAGCAGGCGACCCCCCTGCGCCCGTTCATTGATTATGCCTGGGAGAATTTCGATCCACGAGCGATCGCAAGTTATCTTCTCGACTCTGGCCCCAGCCATTTCCATCGACACAAAGCAATCTTACACGCCGGCTTCTGCGCTTGGGTAATCTGCCCCGGCTTTCGCAAGCTACGCGAGGACGCAATGGTCTACAGCGTAGCCAGAGCTATTGAAGCGGCCGAAGCTCCCTGGCGCGAGAAGGCCAGCGGATTCAATAGGCTGGTCGGTGATGTGGTCGGGTTAACGCTTGGAACCGATCGACGCTTCAACGATGAGGTCTTCTATCCTATCGGAGGCGCTCCCCGCATTCTGCGAGCGATGTCACGCCCAACGTTTAAGCGCACCCTGCTGTCACACGCCACCGAGATGTTGGAAGCGGTGCATTTAGTAGCTCTACACCATTATCATCTTACGCATCTGCCCGATAAAAAAACTTACCACATTCCAAGTAAGGATGCCGGAGCGGCGTTGGTCAAAACCGCATTCGGCGCACCGAGTAGCCGATTATTCGTGGAGGAGCTACGAGTAAAAGTCAAAGCTGGCCCTGCCATCAAGCCCGAAAAAGATGGAAAATTGCCTGCACAATACAAGCTACGGGCTGAAACAAACATTGTCAAATCATGGAATGCCTCGCGGGCGTCCATCGCCTATGCCTATGCTGCAGCCTCTCTGCCAACGGAGCCCGGCCGAACGCTGCTGCACGAGATTGTTGCCTGCCGATCCACGTACACAAAGCATCGCGATCTGATGCTAGAATGGTGCGGGCGGGCGCGCTTCGTGGTGGAGGGAATCCTAGACCAATGCCACCCAGAGCAGAAACCGTACGACTATGGAGCTGATATTTTCAGCGTTGCCCCTGTACCGTTCGAATTACCCAAGGTATTTTCGTTTTCTCCTGAAATCATTGCCGATGGTTATAAAAACGCGCGTGCGGATCTACAAGAAAAACAAATAAAACAGAATATTGATCTGATAAATAGATATTCATCTCCATCCTAGTGTATCTAAAAAACATGCTTTATTTACTAAAAACCACAAATATTATATTTTTATATTGCATATCTTCTGAGCTGGGTCTGCGATTTCTGTGGGTCCGCTTCATATATCCATCGCTTCAATCCGCAGCAGCTGAGTTTTGAGGGGCCGCTGGCATCTACGCCCCGTCGGTCGGTAGTAGATCGAAAATATCGCGGTTTCGGAACGGTGAACGGCGCGCGCGGCAGATGCGTAGAATTCTGCGTTGGGTACCCGCCACACGCACATACCAGTCACGGCTGCGACAGTCAGCAGTGCGGCGGTCGCCCCAACACAAAACGGCGACTGGGCGCCTAGCCGGGATCTGGCGAACGGCCTTCACGTATGTACAGGCCCTTCCCCTTTGACGCTGACAAGCCGGCCCGCCGCATCACTCGTCCGTCCGACGGGGCTGAATCCGAGGCGACCCGGCAAATTCGCAGCAACATAAGTATCCTCAAAATTTTCTGACGAGTTCCGCGTGCGGATCGGTGTGTAGTAAATCTCTCTTTGCCGGACGGCGCCCCGTAACGGAGATTATCAGATGACTGAGAAAAACAATGTTAAAAACTTGGGTGAGGTAGCGATTGACGCAGATGGCTTGCCCAAGATCGGCTTCGTGCGCCTCGGTACCGTCTTGGACCTGATCCCCGTCTCCCGCTCGACTTGGTTCGCCCACCGTGGCAGCCGCTTCCCGCTGCCGGTCAGCCTCGGCCCGCGTATCCGCGTCTACCGTGTTGAGGATATCCGGCGCTTGCTCGCGGAGGGTGTCGAGTAGTCCCCATTGCCGCGGCGGAGTGGCGACGAGGCACTCCGCCGCGACGATCGAACTCAATGAATTTCGTATCGAAAATCCCTCTAATACGCAGGACGCAAACATGTCGAACGGTTTTGACGTGAACGATTTCGACAGCGGGCGGCGCGATCCGCGCCGCTACATGCGCGATCTTAAGCAAGAGATCCGCCATGGTGAGCGGGGTTACCATGCTGCTCTCCGAGGCCGGACCGCCGGACTGCTGGCTATGGTGTACGCCGGGCGCGACGATTACGATCTCTTCTGCGAGTGGCGGCAGGCAAAGTGCTTTGAGGGCGACAACAAGCTCTTGTCGCTCACGGAAGAGAACTTCCGGTCGTATGTCGCCCGCTGCGTGGTCAAGCTGGGCTGTTCTGGCAGTGACATCCTGCCCAGCACGCTGTCCAAGACTGTGACCCTTATCAAGTTCCTTGTTAAAGAGGAGGTGAGTCCGGAAGAGTGCGCTGAGTGTCTGTCCGGGATCATGCTGATTGTTGGCAGAGTTTTCTGAGCATGATGCGGATGGAAGCAAGGCGCAGGAAAGCCAGCGCCTTGCGGGTGCGGCACTCCCAATCCTTCGCCAGCCGCCGGCAGCGATTGAGCCAACCAATCGTCCGCTCCACGATCCAGCGCTTGGGCAGGACCTCGAACCCGACCGCCTGATCCGACCGCTTGACGATTTCCACCGTCACAGACCGGCAGACCCGTTCCAACGCCTCCCGGAACACCGGCCCCTGGTAGCCGCCATCTGCATACAGCTTCAGCAGGAACGGGTAGAGACTAAACAGCGTCGCCATGACCCATACGCCGCCATCACGATCCTGCACGTCGGCCGGATGCACCAGAGCATGCATCAGCAGACCTTGCGTATCGACGAGGAGATGGCGCTTCTTGCCTTTGATCTTCTTGCCCGCATCATAGCCGGACGGGTCGATCGTGCGCCCCCTTTTTCCGCGCTCTTGACGCTCTGGCTGTCAATGATCGCTGCCGTTGGGCTGGCCTCACGTCCTGCCTGTTCGCGGCAGAGAACGTAGAGGGTGTGATGGATGCGCAGGAGAGTTCCGTCGTAATCCCATAGATCGAAGTAGCCATGCACCGTCGAGCGAGGCGGTAGATCTTTTGGGATAGCGCGCCATTGGCACCCCGTTCCAAGGACATACATCAAGCCGTTGACCACCTCGCGCAGATCAACCGTTCGTTTGTTTCCCCCGCGTCGAGCCGGTGGGAGAAGGGGAGCAACAAGCGCCCATTCCTCATCCGTCAAATCAGTGGGATAGCGAAGCTTGCTGCGGTCGTACCGCTGGCGGTTCTCAGGCGTCCACATCGCTCAAGCATACGCCTGTCAGCGCGAACCGCAACGCGCTCCGAAAAAACAAATTCTTCCCGGACAGACTCTGAGTTTATCAAGGCCGAGAATGGTTTCGAGAACGCCTACCAAAAGGCAAAGGAGGAGCGCGCCCGTCAGAAGAAGGTGAAGACGACCTCAACGCGGTCATCGCAGGATGAGGCGCTCGGCGCTACCAAGAACAAGGCGACTTCCAAGGCGGCTGGCAAGCCGAAGGAGCGCCGCGAAGCGGGCAGCGCGCGAGTCGCAAACGATGGTCCCCACACTGTCCAGCTCCAAATCAATCTGTGGAAGAAGGAATGGGACGACTTTGAGGGCGAACCGGAGGATGGTGAGATTCGCCTTGTGAAAATCTGCTGGGGCAAGCGTGGCCCGACCAGTCCGATGTCCTGGAGCCTTGTGGAGTACGAGGTTCTCCCCGGCGAAGCCTCTGACGACGAAAGCGAATAGTACCGCCAATCTACGGCATCTGATTAAACGATGGGTGGGACCGGACGGCTATGCCGTCCGGTCCTCCGCATTTTCAAAGGCGAGTATTTTGAACGCGGTGTGCGAACGCTTGTATATACGACTAATACGATGAAAGTGAGCATTGTTGATGCTTGGTAAAGTACTGATATGTCTATGTCGGTATGGTGTTCATCATGATGCAACGCTCAGCATTTGCTCGCTTTTCCGTGCGCGAGCACGCCCAAGCCGCCCGCCTCATAGAGGGACTGCGGGGCTACCATCAGCAGGTCTACGACCGGCCCGAACGCGAAGTACGTCGCCTTGGCCGCCGCCAGGCTGGCAAGCTTGGCACACAGAACCCCTACGCCCGTGAGTATTGGATGCGCTCGCTGGGCGCGGGTTTGTGCCGTCACGTCGGTGCCCGTGCTCCCAACTGGGAGCCGCGCATTCCCGTTTTCTTCGTCACCCTGATCGACGAGGAGCAAATCGCCTATCCTACCGGCAGCGAGCGGGGCTGGCGTCCCGCGCTCACGATTGATAGCGTTCGCCGCCGCTACCGTAGCGCGCTGCGGGGCCTAGACTACCTCGGGATGCTCGACCCTGCCTTCTACGTCTCTGCGCAGAGGGTTGAGCACGTTCCGCGTTTCATCCTCTGGCACGCTCATGTCATTGTCTGGAATACGTCAGCGCGCGAACTCGACGAGTGGGCGATGAATGTTCGTCCGACGATGAGTGCTTACCTGCCTTATGCCACTGCAGTAGATTGGCGGCAGATCCGACCGCCGGATCTTCGCCAAATCATTTGGTACACTGGCAAAACACCTTACAAGCAATATCAGGTTTGGCGGCGCGAAACAGGTTCTCTCGCTCAACAAAAACGCGTCATAAACGGAATCAATTCCGTTCGTCTCTATAAAGAGATGCGCAACTTGACACTGCCGGATCTTACGCTGGCCGGAGGTGAGGCCCGACCAATTCTGAAGCAGGCGCTTGCATCTGCTTTGACGTGGTAAGCGCGTCTCGGCTTCTGAGAGTCTGTCCGGGAAGAATTTGTTTTTTCGGAGCGCGTTGCGGTTCGCGCCGACAGGCGTATGCTTGAGCGATGTGGACGCCTGAGAACCGCCAGCGGTACGACCGCAGCAAGCTTCGCTATCCCACTGATTTGACGGATGAGGAATGGGCGCTTGTTGCTCCCCTTCTCCCGCCGGCTCGACGCGGGGGAAACAAACGAACGGTTGATCTGCGCGAGGTGGTCAACGGCTTGATGTATGTCCTTGGAACGGGGTGCCAATGGCGCGCTATCCCAAAAGATCTACCGCCTCGCTCGACGGTGCATGGCTACTTCGATCTATGGGATTACGACGGAACTCTCCTGCGCATCCATCACACCCTCTACGTTCTCTGCCGCGAACAGGCAGGACGTGAGGCCAGCCCAACGGCAGCGATCATTGACAGCCAGAGCGTCAAGAGCGCGGAAAAAGGGGGCGCACGATCGACCCGTCCGGCTATGATGCGGGCAAGAAGATCAAAGGCAAGAAGCGCCATCTCCTCGTCGATACACAAGGTCTGCTGATGCATGCTCTGGTGCATCCGGCCGACGTGCAGGATCGTGATGGCGGCGTGTGGGTCATGGCGACGCTGTTTAGTCTCTACCCGTTCCTGCTGAAGCTGTATGCAGATGGCGGCTACCAGGGGCCGGTGTTCCGGGAGGCATTGGAACGGGTCTGCCGGTCTGTGACGGTGGAAATCGTCAAGCGGTCGGATCAGGCGGTCGGGTTCGAGGTCCTGCCCAAGCGCTGGATCGTGGAGCGGACGATTGGTTGGCTCAATCGCTGCCGGCGGCTGGCGAAGGATTGGGAGTGCCGCACCCGCAAGGCGCTGGCTTTCCTGCGCCTTGCTTCCATCCGCATCATGCTCAGAAAACTCTGCCAACAATCAGCATGATCCCGGACAGACACTGAGTTCGTGCCGAAGTTCTATTCGGTAAATACCTCTCGCTGACGACGTTGTCGGTAGTGAGGGCAATGCGATGAAGCAAAAATATGCGGGTTCTTACAAGCGGCTGGAAAAAATTGTCAGAGATTGCGGCATATTCGGAGAGTGGCGCCCGCTTGAATCGGCAGGCTGCCATCAATTCCGTTCATCCTCTGGCGAGATCATGAACTGGTGTTCGAGCACTGGTACGGTCTGCTTTCAGGGGCGGCCCGGCCCACTACAGCGTCGCTTCACTGCAGTCTTCGCGCGCGGATCGTGAACGCCTAACTGCCGTATGTGCATCGGATATCCGCGAGCCCGCGGGGCAGAGTGAGCAGGGGCTGGGAGGGGGCTGCCCCCTCCCAGCTTTTTCGTATCGAAAATTCGCGCACGTTCCCCTGTGGAGTTCGTAGTTTGTTCCGCTACCTCAAAGCCGTGTTTCATCGTGTGGCCTTGAAGGTAGCATGATTTTCAGACGTCGGACGTTGGGGATCTTATTCGCCAGCGCTAAACTCTGCCACACGCAACTTACCTGATCGACACCGAGCAAACGGTACTGTCATTGCAATTGCCCACCATCTTCCGGATAAGCCGTCCTGGCGCTGGGTGTTACGCGGTGCTGAACGCGATCCTATAGGTGCTGCAGAATACGCTGCCTAACGCTCGAAGCCTCGCGATTTAGACAGTGCGCCGCTGGTTCGGGCGCTTGACGAACACAGGGTCGTGCCACCGGTAGCTTCGATCACTAGCGTGATAGGCTATTCGGTAAAATCAAAATAAGAGCGCTCATCCTGTGGCGCCTCTTGGGTAAAGTGTTATTGATCCGGCGCAATCGGGATCCGTCAGCGTTTTAACTTTGATACGGAGGCTAGCATGTTCTCGGCGCAATTCACGGGGCAAATACAAGATCTGCTTAACATCGCGCACTTCTGCAAGCTCCGCGGTCAGTGGTATTTTTCCGAAAAGCACAGCACCTACGTGCTCTCGACTACTGAGAGCAAACTAACTTGGAGAATGGCCAGCGGTGCGGTCGGCGGTATCGCGCATACCCTCGAGCGAACAATGCTCTTCTACGACGTGCTCACGATGTTCGAGCTGCAGAAGGTCCAGAAGCACCCGTTGCCCTTTCTCAAACCGTCAAAAAAGGTCGAGATCCTGCCGCTGCCTACGAAGCATCCCCTAAGACACGCCTATATCCTGCTGCGCGCTTTCAACAACCGGCCGGGCGGGACGCACCCGAGGCCCCTGGTCAATGGCGGTGTTGCAGACAGTGCGGCCACTACGGCAGGCGCATCTCGGCTGGCGTCCACCATGATTGCACGGGTTGCTAAGCCGACGACTCCGGCCCAGGAGAAGTTGTGCGACGCGTTCAGCCACCACCTCAATCGAGCCGAGAACGCGAGCGTGGGGCCCGAAACCTTCGAAGACTGGATTGGGCGGGACATCCTCAACGCATGGAGCAAAGCGGCCAAGCAGATCGGGATGTATAGCGAGAACGAGGGCGCGCTGCACTTCCACGACTTCCTTTCGGACGAGGACAACGCTGACATAAGCGCGTACCTCGCCCGTTCGGCACTTCATTAGGAGTCACGACGGTGGTCTCGTCGCCCCTGGCGGCGGTCGGACGACCGTCGACCGTATCCACCCGCCGTATTTGTTAGGAGACCCGCATGACCAAGGCACCCAGGCGCATCGCCCGCAAGCGCCAGCAGATCGCTAACCCTGCGACCAGCAAGGCACCTTGCACCAGCGTTCCTGCCCGGCGCACCCGCAAGACTCACCCCCCTGAAGGACCGGGGGCGTTCGGACGGCCCACTCGGGCCACCGTAGCGGCGCGCGCTGACCTGAGAGGCTGGCTGGCCGACGGCACGCTGCAACGGGTGGATGCGCTGATGATGGCCAGCCTGCTGCTGGCCGCCGCGGTGCGGGAGGCGCGTGCGTTCCTGGATCCGATGTCGCTGACGATGGCGCTCGCTGCGATTGGCACGGTGCCAGAGAGGGTGACTGGAGAAAATCTCGATGCCAAAGTCCAGAGCATCCTGATGGGTGTGGCCGAGTCCGAGCTGTAGGGCCGAGGTCACGCACCCCGGGGCTCTCTGGCCGCCTCAACGCGGTGACGGTCAACGATAGCCCGTAGGCCCGGCGCTGGTGCCTTGGCTGACGACCGCTACGTCGAGGTTGCAGTTGCCCACGAGCTGGAGCGCCTGCAACTGGCCGCGTCGGCTCAGTCGTCTGCGTTGAAGGCCCCCTGCCAAGCCGCGTGAGCAGCACGCGGTTCGAGGCACCCGTGCCGCGTTCAGTGCGCCTGCCAGTAACGTCCCATCGTAGGCTGCCTAAAGGACGTGGTGAGCGAACAGGGCCTACGCCACAACACCGAGAGCGTGACGACGAAGCAGTTGTTGAAGCTCGGCGTGATCAAGGTGACGGTAAGCGTCCAACCCGACTCGCAGCTCTGCGAGTACGCCCTGACCAGGGCGGGGCGCCAGTCCCTCGCGCGGCGAGTGACCGGGGACGTCTGCAGTGCGCCATTAGCGGACCTTCAGCTACAATTACTTGAATATCCGCTATCCGACCGCAAGCTGCCTCTGCACGGAGTGGTCGGGACGGGAGGCTACAAGATCCTTATGCCGGGAACGACGCGCTGGACGCCCGGTCCAAAGCCGATTAGGCCGAGGACGTCCGCGTCCAGGCTTAGCTCGCCAAGGTCGAGATCCAGCTCGACCGCTTCTGCGCCGAGGAGTTCTCGGACCGCATCATAAAGGAAATAGCCGAGCTTCTCGTAGAGCGGGGTTCCCCCTGACGCCGTCAGAGAGTCTGCCGGGCCACGGGCCCTGATATCCGCGGCGCCGCGCTGCAACGATGAACCCACCACACCGGTCATGCTCAAGGCGTAGATGGACGTCCGGGTCTCGTTCGGGCGTTATTTCGAACCGTGGAACGAGGGCCGGTATGCCCGCTGGGCCGGCTGAGAGCAGGAAACTCAGTGCGTCCGCGGAGGGATGCGTCCCACGATCCCGGTTCGCGGCGCCCGTAAAAGGCCCGCATCGCGGCGCATGGGCTGACCTTGGACGCACGAGTGGGCATTGCCTCAAGGTCTCACTAGCGACCAATATGGCACCGCGCTCGCTGACGTGAACCAAATAGTAAGCTGCGGCCGCAACTAGGATACCATGACCCAGTACCTCGTCAGGCGCGCTAACGTCCTCGTCCTCGGCGTGCTGATCGCCATCCTCGCCCTGGTCGGTGCGGCGACCTGGGAGCGGCTGAACGCCTCGCGCGACGCTCGCACCTGGTCGCGGCACAGCTATCAGGTGCTCGACACCACCAAGGACCTCGCCATCGCCTTGCGCGACGCCGAGCGCGGCCAGCGCGGCTACGTCCTCACCGGCAGGGCCGAGTACCTCGGCCCCTACGACGTCGCGCGCGACCGCCTCGGCCTTCTCCAGGGCGAGCTCCAGAAGCTGACCGCCGACAACCCCGCGCAGCAGGAGCGCATCCGGGCGCTGGCCCCGGCCATCCAGCACAAGCTGGAGGAACTCGCCCAGACGCTTCAGGCGCGCCGCGACGGTGGCCTGGAGGCGGCGCTGCGCATCATCAACGGCGACGCCGGCCGCAACCACATGCGCGAGGCCGAAACCATTCTTGCGACCATGCTCGCCGACGAGCAGCGGCTCCTCGACGAGCGCCTCGTGCAGAACGACGCCCGTGCGACCTGGGTGCGCTGGATGGTCATCGCCGGTTCCGTGCTGGCGGTCCTCACCCTGCTCTGGGCGGCCCGCCTCCTGAACCAGGCGTGGTCGCGTTCCTACAGGACCGAGACCGAACAGCGGGCTGTGGCCCTGCGCCTGCGCACCACCCTCGACAGCCTCAGCCAGGGCGTCGCGGTGTTCGGGCCCGACCGCAAGCTCGCGAACTGGAACGAGTGCTTCCAAGTGCTACTCGACCTGCCGAAGGCGATGGTCCGACGGGGCACGACCTACGGCGCCTTCGTCGAGCACACCGGCGAACCCGGGCGTCCCGCTCTGGAGACCGAGGACCAGGTCCGACACGGCAGCCGGAATCCCCGCGAGGCCGTCACCTACGAGCGGGAGAACGCGGAGGGGCACCACCTGGAGATCCGCCGGACGCCGATGCCCGACGGCGGCTTCGTGCTGACCATCTCGGACATGACCAAGCGCGCCCAGGCCGAGGGCGTGCTGCGCGAGGCTCAGAAGATGCAGGCCATCGGCCAGCTCACCGGCGGCATCGCGCACGATTTCAACAACTTGCTTCAGGTCATCCTCGGAAACCTGGAATTCATCCGGGCGAAACTCGACGGCGACGCCAGGCTCCAGACGCGGATAGAGCGGGCATCCTGGGCTGCCCAGCGCGGGGCGACGCTCACCGGCCAGCTCCTCGCCTTCGCCCGCAAGCAGCCGCTCGCGCCGTCGGCCATCGACCTCGCCGCGACGATGCCGGACCTGATACCCTTGCTGCGGCGGACCCTCGGCGAGACCATCGATGTCCGTTACGTCGAGACCGTCGGGCTGTGGCCCGCGATGGCCGACGCGGCGCAGTTGGAGAGCGCGGTCCTGAACCTCGCGCTCAACGCCCGCGACGCGATGCCGGGCGGCGGCCGCCTCACCATCGAGCTCGGCAACAAGGTCCTCGACGACGATTATGTCCGCCGGCACGCCGAAACCGTGCCCGGCGACTACGCCATGGTGGCGGTCTCCGACACCGGCCATGGCATGACCCCCGACATCGTCAAGCGGGTGTTCGAGCCGTTCTTCACGACCAAGCCCGACGGCAAGGGTACGGGGCTCGGCCTCGCCATGGTGTTCGGGTTCGTCAAGCAGTCCGGCGGACACGTGAAAATCTATTCCGAGCCCGGCGAGGGCACGACGGTGAAGCTCTACCTGCCGCGTGCGGTCGGGGCCGCGGCGGCGACGGGCCAGCGGTCCGGCAGTCCGGTCGATCTGCCACGCGGATCGGGAACGATCCTGGTCGTGGAGGACGAGGCGGCGGTTCGCGAAATCGCCTGCGCGATCCTGGCCGATCTCGGCTACCGCGTCCTGGAAGCCGGCGACGGCGAGGAAGGGCTGAGGGTCTTTGCCGCCAACGTCGCGACCATCGACTTGCTGCTCACCGACGTGATCCTGCCTGGCAAGGTGCGGGGTCGCGAACTCGCCGAGAGGGTACAGGCCCTGCGGCCCGAGGTCCGGATCGTGTTCATGTCCGGCTACACCGAGAACTCCATCATTCATCATGGCCGGGTCGACGACGGGGTGCATCTCATCTCCAAGCCGTTCAAGCGCGAGCAACTCGCCAGAAAGGTCGCCGAGGTGCTCGGACCCGCCGGAGCGGAGATGCCCGAGGCCGCGAACGTGGTGGCCTTGCGCCCGGTCAAGGGTACAGGGCTGTGACGTCGACGTCCGGGGCCTAGCGCCGATTGATCGGGCCAGGAGGCTGGGGTGCTAGGGCCTCGCCTGGCGGGCCGGTTCGGCGGCGGGTCGCCTCCCGGCCATGGCGTATCCGATTGCATGCCGTCCTTCCCTCAGGCGCCCCCGGGTTAGGGCAAACGCCAACGGACGACGCCGTCGAACGTCGCACTCTACGCCTCGCCACCCGGACGCCGCTGTCGCGTTATCCGACCCGGACCGTTGTCCCGCGCCGGTGCGGAAGGTACTCACGCCAAGGGAGGGGCCATGGACCCAGAGATCGAGAGGCTGCGGCGGCGCGAGCGCGAACTCGAGGACCGCGTCGCGAGGCTTGAAGCCCAACTGGGTGACGGCCTGCGCCGGCCGGACCGTGGGCAGCGAACCTCGGCGGCATCGACCGACCTGCTATTCACGGCGGCGGAGAAGACTCGCATGCCGCAGATCATCACCGACCCCAACCAGCCAGACAATCCCATCGTCTTCGCCAACCGGGCCTTCCAGAACCTGTGCGGCTACGACGCTGCCGAGGTGATCGGGCGGAACTGCCGTTTCCTCCAGGGCCCGGACACGGACCCCGCCGACGTGGCAAAGGTCCGTGACGCCATCGTGGCCCGGCGCGACGTCGTGGTCGAGATCTTGAACTACCACCGCGACGGCACACCCTTCCGCAACGAGCTCTACGTGAGCCCCGTCTTCGACGCTGAGGGACAACTCCGCTACTTCTTCGCCAGCCAGCTCGACGTCACCCGATTCCGGACCACGGAGGGCGTACTCGCCGAGAGCGAAGCCCGGTACCGGGCGTTGTTCGACGCCGTCGACAGCGGCTTCTGCGTCATCGAGATGCGCTTCGACGCGGACGACCGCGCGGTCGATTACCGCTTCGTCGAGGTAAACCCCGCCTTCGCGGCGCAGACGGGCCTGCACGATGCGGCTGGACGCTGGGCGAGCGAGCTCGTGCCCCGGCTCGAACGCTCCTGGTTCGACACCTACGGCGCGGTCGCGCGGACCGGCCAGCCGGTGAGGTTCGAGAGCGGGTCCATTGCGATGGGACGCTGGTACGACGTGCACGCCCTGAGGGTGGGCGACCCCGAGCAGCACCGGGTCGCCATCCTGTTCAACGACATCACCGACCGGCGCCGCTTTGAAAACCACTTGGAGGCCACCGCCCAGGAGCAGGCCAACGAGCGCGACATGGTCTGGCGAGCCAGCCGCGACCTCTTCGTGGTCTGCGGACGCGACGGCTTCTTCCGCAAGGCGAACGCCGCCTGGACCGAGATGCTGGGGTGGGAGGAGACCGACGTCGTCGGCGCCCGCTTCGACGCCTTCGTCCATCCCGACGACCGGGCGGAGGCGGCTGCGGCCTTCGAGCGGGTCACGGGCGGGCTGGCGCTGCACGACGTCGACGTGCGCGTCCGCGCCAGAGACGGCGGTCATCGCTGGATCTCCTGGAACGCCATTCCCCGGGGGGACCACTTCTACGCCGCCGGTCGCAACGTCACGGAACGGCGGGCGCTCGAGGAGCAGCTGCGCCAATCGCAGAAGCTCGAGGCCGTGGGGCAACTGACCGGGGGCGTGGCCCATGACTTCAACAACCTGCTCACGGTCATCAAGTCCTCGACCGACCTGCTGAAGCGGCCCGGCCTCGCCGAGGAGCGCCGGCTCCGCTATGTCGGCGCGATCTCCGACACGGTCGACCGGGCCGCCAAGCTCACCGGTCAGCTCCTCGCCTTCGCCCGCCGACAGGCCCTGCGGCCGGAGACCTTCGCGGCCGACCGCGCCGTGGCGGCGCTCGCCGACATGGTCGGCACGCTCACCGGATCACGCATCCGGGTCGAGTTCGGCATGCCCGACGGGGAACAGGACGACCTTCACGTCAACGCGGACCCGAGCCAGTTCGACACGGCGTTGGTAAACCTCGTGGTGAATGCCAGGGACGCGATGGACGGCGAGGGCCGCCTGCGCATCGGGCTCCGCCGTGCATCCCGTATCCCCGCTGTCCGGGCGCATCCGCCGCGGCGCGGCGACTTCGTCGCGGTCACGATCTCGGACACCGGTGCGGGCATCGCCCGCGAGAACCTGGAGCGCATCTTCGAGCCGTTCTTCACCACCAAGACCGTGGGCCAGGGCACGGGACTGGGGCTGAGCCAGGTGTTCGGGTTCGCCAAGCAATCCGGCGGCGAAATCACCGTCGAGAGCGCGCTCGGCGAGGGCACGACCTTCACCCTCTATCTCCCGCGGGTCGGCCCGTCACGCGCCGCCGGGCCGGTGGAGGAGCCGGAGGCGCTGGCCGAAGGGCACGGGACCCGGGTCCTCGTCGTCGAGGACAACCTCGATGTCGGCGCCTTCGCCGAGCAGGCCTTGCGCGAGCTCGGCTACGTCACCGTCTGGGCCAAGGATGCGCATCAGGCACTCGCCGAGATCGAGCGCGACTCCTCGCAATTCGAGGTGGTGTTTTCGGACGTGGTGATGCCAGGCATGAACGGCGTCGAGCTCGCGGGCGAGATACGCCGGCGCCGGCCGGACATCCCGGTCGTGCTGACCTCCGGCTACAGCGACGTGCTCGCCGCCGAGGGCACGCACGGCTTCGACCTGCTGCGCAAGCCCTACTCGGTCGCCGATCTGTCGCGCATCCTCCGCCGTGCCGTCCAGGACGCCTGCGTCGGGCTTAGGGGCGGGGCCTGACACCGTGCGGGCTGCCGCGGACACCGGTCTCGACACGATCAGCTTGACCGTGCGAGGGGCCACCGTGGGCGAAGGACTGCTCGGAGTGGACAGTCGAAATGGGCTGCAGCTTGTTGCCGGACGCTACTCGTCGCCGATGCGATTGGGGTGGTCGAGCCTGGCGACCGCCTGCAAGGTGCGCGAGAGCTGTTCGACCGAGTAGGGTTTCTGCAGAAGTTCGAACCCGCCGGTGCCGGTCTGGGCCAGAACGTGGCTGTAGCCGGAGGTCAGGATGACGGGCAAACCGGGATGACGACGCCGGATCTCACGGGCGAGATCAACGCCGTTCATGCCGGGCATCATCACGTCCGTGAACACCACGTCGAACCGACCCGCGTCGTCGGCCAGCTCCGCCAGAGCTTCCCCGGCATCGGCCGCCCAGACCGTGGCAAAGCCAAGTTCGGCCAGAGCCTGCGTGGCGAACGTGCCCACCTCCACGTTGTCCTCGACCACAAGCACGCAGGTGCCATGGCCATCCACCACGGGCGTCGGCTCGCCCCGTTCCGGGGCCTGGATCGCGCCACCCACGCGGGGAAGATAGAGTGTGAAGGTCGTACCTTGCCCGACCACGCTCTCCACCACGACCTCGCCCTGTGACTGCTTGGCGAAGCCGAACACCTGGCTGAGCCCAAGGCCGGTGCCCTGCCCGACCGCCTTGGTGGTGAAGAACGGCTCGAAGATCCGTCCCAGCGTCTCCGGTGTCATGCCGACGCCGGTATCGCTGATCGACACCGCCACGAACGGTCCATCCATCGCAGGGTGGGCGCGCACGGGTGGCATCCGTTCGACGGCCCGCACGCGAACGGTGAGTTGCCCCTCGCCCTCCATCGCGTCGCGCGCATTCACGGCCATGTTCACCAGCGCCGTGTCGAACTGGTTCGGGTCAGCGTTCACGAAGCAGTCGTTCTCCGGCAGCTCGGTCACGACCCTGATGCGCGAGCCGGTGAGCGTGCCTAGCATTTCGGAGAGTACCCGCACGCTGTCGCAGGCTGCGAACACCTTGGGTTGGAGTGTCTGCCGCCGTGCGAAGGCGAGGAGCTGGCCGGTCAGCTTCGCGGCGCGATCCACCGTGTCGGAGATCGCCTCGATGTAGCGGCCGCGCCGTGCCTCTGCGAGATCCGGGCGCTTCAGGAGGTCGGTGGAGGACTTGATGACCGTAAGCAGGTTGTTGAAGTCGTGCGCCACGCCGCCGGTGAGCTGGCCGATAACCTCCAGCTTCTGCGACTGGCGCAACACGTCCTGCGCATCCTGAAGCTCAGCTTCCGCCCTGAGCCGCGCGCTGATGTCGTGAGCTTGGTGGAAGGCGCCGAAGACCTTGCCCGCCGCATCGCGCAGGGGCGTGTAGGTGATCTCCCAGCATGGCTGGCCGAACTCGGCCCGGCCGAAGACCGCTTCGACCTTGTACGCTTCACCGGCCAGCGCCCGGGCCATGTTGGCGCGCATCACGGCGGCTTGCTCGGGGATGAACAGGTCGGGGAAGATGTCGCCGACCTTCGTGGTGAAGCCGTTGACGCGGAAAAACTCGTCGTTGTGGGCCTTGTTGAAGGCGATCAGCCGATACTCCGTGTCGAAGACGCAGATCGGCGCGGTGTCGGACTGGACGATGTTCTCGTACAGGTCGCGCTCGGCGGTACGCGAGGCGAGGCTCTGGTTGGCATCGAGGTGGAAGCCGATCAGGTCGGCAAACATCTTGAACATGCCAACGATGGCGGGCGTGTTCAGCTTGGCGGGCTTGGGGTCGATGGCGCAGAGCGTGCCGAAGAACGTGCCGTCGGGCAGCACGATGGGCATGGAGATGTAGCTCTGGAATCCGTAGCGGGCGGGCGTGTGGTGGCCGCAGAAGGCCGGGTCCTCGGCCACGTGGTCGATCACGACCGCGGTTCCGCTCTGCCGGATCTCGTGGCAGATGGTCGTCTCGAGGCTCAACTCACCGCCAGGCTCGAGGCCGAAGGCGATGTCATCCTTGACGGCGCAGGCGACCCAGCGGTCATCGGTGACGCGCGCGATGGCAGCGAACCCCATTCCGGTGGTTTGGCACACCACGTCGAGGATCGTGGGCACGGCCGCGATGCTCTCGACCGCGACGACGTCGGTGAGGAAGCCTTGAAGGAGCGTCGAGGCAGGTCGAGGGTCGGCCATCGATCAGCGACCCGGACGATGGTCTGCACGGGCCGCTTCGTGGGCTGCCGGGCGCCCATCCGTGGTCGGAGCATGGTCACCCTCGATGAGAAGGCGCAGTCCGGCTCGCGCCACCTCGTTCGCGTTCGAGTGGTCACCCGATGCGACCTGAGCGTTGATGAAGGTGGTCAACTCGGTCGCCAGGGAGACGTTGCGGGTCGGCGTGTTCGGCATGCCAACGGTCTGTCACGCTCGGGTGAGACCGTCAAAGGTTGCCAACCGGACACCCCGGACCCGGAAGGAGGAATGCGGCGGGATGGCCGCGAAGCGGGCACCCCAAAAGCCCGAACGGTCGGGAGTAGACCCTCTTACAGTCAAGCGAGTTGGGTTTTGACCTTGGGCGGCCTTCCTGTGCCGCATCGCGTCCGAGACCTTGTCGCGCCGGCAGGGATTCTCGAAGCCCTTCTCCGGGAGATCGCCGGGGCATGGAAGCGTTGGCGTGTCGCCGAGTCCGGGCAGCCCGCCTCACGAAGAGGTGGGCGCACCTCCCTTCCTGGCGCGCCGGTGACCGTCTAGAGATGGTGCAGGCGGGTCGCTCGCCGAACGGGGTATCTCGCGAGACGAGGCATGATGCGACACGCCAAGCTTGGCACGGATGCTGGACGGACCGGTTCACTGCGGATGGCGGACCTTTTCCGTCTTTACGACTGGGCGTCGACGCCTTTGGGGAAGCGGGAGACCTGGCCCGCGGTTTTGCGTACCACGGTCGACCTGATGCTCGCGTCGCTGCACCCGATGTGCGTCATGTGGGGACCTGAGCGCATCTTCCTCTACAACGACGGCTATGCCGAGATTCTGGGAGCGCGCCACCCCAGCGCCCTGGGCCTCCGGACCGAGGACGTATGGCCGGAACTGTGGGACGACCTCGTCCCCCTGATCGACCGAACCTTCCGAGGGGAAAGCTGCGCCTTCCGCGACCAGCCCCTCACGATGATGCGCAACGGCTTCGAGGAGCAGGTCTGGTACGACTTCGCCTATTCGCCCGTTGGCGACGAGCGAAGCGAAGTCGTCGGCCTGCTCAACGTGACATCCGACTGCACGGCCCGGGTCGTCGCGCAGCGGGAGCGCGACGCGGCCGTTGAACGGTTGCGCGCGAGCGAGAAGCGGTTGGCGGCGCTGGTCGAGGCGAGTTCGGATAGCCTGTACTCGATGAGCCCGGATTGGCAGGAGATGCGCACCTTGCAGGGTCGCGGCTTCATCACCGATGCCGACGCGCCGAGCGTGCGCTGGATGGACGAATACCTGCTCCCGGAGGACCGGACCGACGTCAGCGACAGGATCGCGACGGCGGTCGCGCGGACCGAGCCCTTCGAGATGGAGCACCGGGTGCGCCTCGCCGACGGGAGCACGGGCTGGATCTTCTCACGCGCGGTCCCCGTGAGAGACAGCGAGGGCCGCGTCACGGAATGGTTCGGCATGGCCGCCGACGCGACCGCGAGGCATCGCGCCTTGGAGCAGTTGCGCGAGAGCGAATCCTTCATGCGCGGGGTGCTCGCCGCCTCCAGCGACTGTATCAAGGTGCTCGACCTCGACGCCAGGCTCACCTACATGAGCGAGGGCGGCAAGCGCGTCATGGATGTCTCTGACTTCAACGCCGTCGCCGGGTGTCCCTGGCCGAGCTTCTGGGAAGGCGAGGGCAACCTCGCCGCCAAGGAAGCCATTGCCGCGGCCAGGGCGGGCGTTGCGTCCGGATTCCAGGGCTACGCCGACACGATGAAGGGCAACCGCCGGTATTGGGACGTGCAGGTCTCCCCGATCGTGGGAGCGGATGGGAAGCCCGAGCGCATCCTGTCGATCTCGCGCGACATCACCGACCTGAAGGTGGCGGAGGAGGCGCGCGCAGTGCTGGCTCAGGAACTGGCCCATCGCATGAAGAACTCGCTCGCCATGGTGCAGGCCATCGTCACCCAGACGCTGCGCCAAGCGAAGTCGATGGAAGAGGCCCGCGCGGCGGTGGGACAGCGCCTGTCCGCCCTCGGCCGGGCGCAGGACATCCTCATCCGATCAAACTTCACAGAGGCCGACATCCATGACGTCGTCGCGGCCGCCATCGACCCGTACCGAGTCGTCGGGGATCGCATCTCCTGGTCCGGCCCGCCCCTGATCCTCACCTCGCAGCGGGCGCTCGGCCTCTCGCTCGCGGTCCACGAGTTGGCAACCAACGCGGTCAAGTACGGCGCCCTGTCGAACGAGGCCGGCCGCGTCGCGATGTCGTGGCGGTTCGAGGATGGCGCGTTCGCCTTCGATTGGGTCGAGACCGGCGGGCCTCCCGTCGTCCCGCCCGGGAGCCGGGGCTTCGGCTCCAAGTTAATCGAACGGATCGTGGCAGCCTATTTCGAGGGGGAGGGCCACCTGGATTTCGACCCGGCAGGCATCAGGTTCAGGCTGACGGGCGTGCCCGGCAGCATCGCGGTCGAGGCATGATGGTTCGGGTTGCATAATGGGACAGTCCTTCAATCCGGCCGACGTCGCCGTCCTCGTCGTCGAGGACGACGCCCTGCTTCGGGCCGAGGCCGTCGACCTCTGCATCGAGGCGGGCTTCACGACCTATGAGGCACGGAACGCCGACCAGGCCATCCGACTCCTCGAACGCCATTCCGAGATCCGCGTCCTGTTCACCGACATCGAGATGGAGGGCTCGATGGACGGCTTGAAGCTGGCCCACGCCGTGCGGGAGCGCTGGCCCCCGGTCGCCATCATGGTCACGTCGGGGCGGCGCAAGATGACCAAGGAGGATTTGCCCGACAATGGCTTGTTCTTCGCCAAGCCATACCCGCCGGACGATATCGTCAAGGCCCTCAACGGCATCGCCGCACAGGTCATGGGCTAGCCCCGGCCCCGGGGCGAACCGATGCCCCGACGAAACCGACGAGGGCGGCGTCCGGGGCCACCGCCCAGGACGCCTCTGACCTGCTCAGGGAATGGAGACGAACCGGGACCTGTGATGCTATGCGCGCCGGTAGGAGAGACGACATCCTCCCCTCCTCTGCCCGGCCGGACGGTGATGCACCGACTTTCGGACCTCTGATCAAGGTCGTATGATCGGTCGCACAGTTCCTGATCTCCACCGAGACCGACGGCAGTTCATCGGACGGCGTGTCATCAGCGCTGAAAGTGCGGATGAACCCCGTTTGGATACCGTTTGACGCCCTTGTTCAGCCGGCGGTGCGGCGATCTGATGCCCCCGAATAGGTGCAGGCGGTACCCTTGCACGTGCGCTTGGCCTCGTAGAGAGCCGTATCTGCGTTACGAAGGAGTTCTGTTCGGCTCCGCGCTTCCCCACCAGACCAAGCAACCCCGATCGTCCCCGTGACGCTCGCAATTTGCCCAGGCCCATCCGCCACGATGCGGAGGCTGTGAAGCAGCCTTTGGACCAGGGCCTCAATGGCTACTCGACCCACCGTCGGCGGGACCAGAACGGCGAACTCGTCGCCTCCAAGCCGTGCCGGAATACATGAACTCAGGTACTCGGCACGGAGTTGGTCCGCCACGCGGCGCAGCACTTCGTCGCCTGCGGCGTGCCCCAAAGCGTCGTTCACGTCCTTGAAGCCATCGAGATCGATCAACAGCACCGCAAATTCCGTATTCCTGGCGTCGGCTTCCCGCAGGCGGCTGTCCAAAACCCGGTTGAACTCCGCCCGGTTGGATAGCTGAGTAAGATCGTCGGTGCGAGCGGTCTGTCGTAGCTTTTGCTCCATATGATACTGCTCGGTGATATCCTGAAGCAGGCCCATCAGCGCGACAGGCCTTCCCTTCGACACCTCGATCTCCGCGAGGCAGCGAACTCGTCGGCGGTTGCCCTTTGCCGTCATCAAGTCAGCATCCAGCTCGAAGGGCAGACCCGTGTTGAGCGTGCGCATCACCGCGGCAAGAAACGCGCTTCTATCCGGCTCCGGAAAGAAGCTCATAATCTCGTCATTCGGCACACCGCCGCTCACGGGCAGCTCATGGATCGCGAAGATGCCGTCTGACCAGGTCGCGGCGCGGAGTCCGAGATCGTAGCGCCAGGAGCCCATCACGGCCATGCGCTCCGCCTGTTTGAACTGCCGCCGCTCGCGCTCGAGGTGCTCGACGGTCAGGCGTCTATCCTCGGCCGCTTCGGCCGCATGTAACGCGGCCATTCTCGCCTCAAGAAGCGCTTCGGCCATGCAGGCCAGTTCCGAGAGAACCTCCACATCAGAGGCGCAGGGTTCACGAGGCTTATCGTCCAGCACGCAGAGGGTGCCGACGACGACCGCATCACCGCCGGTCTGCATGACCCGGACGGGCACCCCGGCATAGTAGCAGATGTTAGGGGCGCCAATGACAAACGGACTCGACGCGAAGCGTGGATCGAGTCGAGCATCGGCCACGGTCAAAGGTGCTTCGGTCTCGAAGACAACCGGGCAAAATGCTCCGGCACGAGGCGTCTCGGACGCCAAGGGACCGCATCGCGCCTTGAACCATTGCCGTTCAGGGTCGATGAGCGTGATCGAGGACATGCGGGTGCCGAGCATGCGCTGAGCGAGCTTCGCCAGAGCGTCGAACTCGCGTTCCGGGGCCGTGTCGAGCAGCGCGATCTCAGCGAGCGCCTTCTGGCGCACCGCTTCTCGTTGGCTGTCTGACATGTTCCCTCGCCACGTTCCTCCGCCATAGCTACCTTGGCACTGATGAATGTCCCGTTCCTAACGTTTTGACCAGGAGCCGCCACCGGAGTGATCGAGTCGGCTCGGCCGAGTTGAGGCAAGTCGGTAGCGTCCCTGTACATGTCACCCATGGCTTTGCGCCGAAACAGAGTGAGCCAGTGGCAGCTCTGATGCTTATCGCGATTGCGCAACATGTGACAGCGCTGGCAGCGCGCCGCCAGGTTGGTATCCTGAATATTGGCCGTGTCGTGGTTGCGGCGGGCTACCGTCGGCACCATCAATGCGACGAAACGCGGGCGAGCAAGTCCTCATCACGCGGCCGCTGCCGGAACCGGTGATCCTCGCGATCGAGACAAGTCGAGTTTGCAGCGTATTACCACCAATCATTGCCGAGGCGGGAAACTCTCTGCAGGTGCGGGTGGTCACATATCACGCACCGGACCTGCGTCCTGCGGGAAAATCTAGCTTGTCCAGAATTGAACACGACTTAGGCAGAACGCCGACCGCGCGGCGGACCGGGAGCGTTTTCCCCGTTACGGAGACCCGGCCCGCCGGTGACGCCAGCCGAGCGGCCATGAGGCGGCAGGCTGGTGTGACTGCGGGGTCAATGTTCGGGTGCTAGTCCGGTTCCGGCAGCACAAAGGCCGCCAGAGATTTAGAATCTTGGCGGTCTCCGTTCTGAGTGGGCTGCGATTGCCCATCGCACCACGCAACACCTGCTCGATAGATTTGCTCCAGCTTGATGACAGGCGTGTCGAGCTCACCTGTATTGTGCTCGAAGAGGGGTTCAACAGCGAGATTTACGACCATCGCAAGTGTAGTTTTGGAAAATAATATATCGACATTCGTAAGTAAAAAATTTGATCCTAAATGACATTAGTTCGATTCCTTGCCCTCTGTTTGATGGCGAATATCGGCGATCGAGGGTGCGGCATAAGGGTGTGATTGCAGGAAGGTAGCATTTTTTATTTGACTGCGGGCCTGCGGTGGAGCAGCAGTGTCTGCCGCCTCCGGAACGAGCGCATGCAACGCGAATGGAAAACGTGGCCGCAGATCGCGATCATGGTGCTACAACAGATCAAGAATTTTCCTTGCGGTCACAATCTGCTTTGGATTGAGTTCAAAGATATTGATGATGATAACAGCATGGCTAGTTTTGTAATGGATACAGAAGAAACATCTGATGTAGAAGATACAATGCTTGCTGATTATGTAATTATGATATTAAAAAAACTAAGAATGAAATACAAAATATCGTCTGCTAGCATTCATTAGATAACAAGCAAATGTGCAAAAGAGAAAATCTTCTTGAACGCGGCGCGGGGATGTAAGAGCGCCAAGCCATTCCAACGAAGCGCTTGCACCTCATCATTAATGTGCGCGGCAATGAGGTCGTGAGCTCGATCGTAGACAAAGCGGATTATCCTTGAGGGTCACCGATCTCTTTTGAGCGAGTTTTCTCGAGCCACGCGTCCAAGATAAGTTCGCATGCGCGTCTGGGCTATGGCCGGAGCGGCGCAGTTTGACAGTACTGGCTCAGCGGGAGGATGGAGTACCGACTTGCTTTCTCATCCAGCCCCCTCGCCGCCTGCCTCGATCGCGCCGCTAGTGCTGGAAGGGCGGAAGGTGATGTGGAAGACAAGCGTCTGATTGACGAAGTTCGAGATGCGTTCGCTGCATGTCGTAGAACCGTTGAACAAGATGCCAACGGCACTCAATTTCCTGATCTTGTTACAAACAATCTGTGCCATTTCACTTGAATAACCCGCAGTGAAGGCGCAGGATGCCGCCATCGCCAGCCGTTTTAACCTGTAGGCGTTGGTGGCCGAGAGAGACGTGCGCTCCCGCCTGCATCGCGAGGAGCGCTGTCATGGCAATGTCATCTCACAAGAGCTTCACAGCTTCGGAATACGATACCTGGCTAATCGAATCATCCCGTGAAAGCATAGCAAGATCTCACGACCTACTAGAGCGAACTAGGCCACTTATTGCAATTTATAGTTTTGGACCCTTCGTGCCTGATATTTGCAAATGTGAAAAAGTGAATCTCAAATAGATCAATTGCTGAATTTTTTCAAAAATAAACTTCATCGAAATTATAATAATGCTTAGATGACATATAGGCAGCAAGATTATATATATACTTATTTTCATTGTGTTGTAGTGTAGAGCGCGATCTGCTCCAGGGCCTCCTGGAAATCAACATACATGCCTTCCTGAGGAACATGCAGACCCTGCTCCCATCGTTCGACAGTGAACCACTCGCCAGTCAACTCGCCAGGATCTTCTGCCTTCCAGGATCGCACTCGGCCGAGCCGCTTCCCATCGCGATAAACCTGCCTCACGCTCGAATGTTTGTCGGAGCCGGGTTTCCATTCTTCGTCGTATGTGATGGGCATCGTTTTTCGTCTCCCACGCTGAACGCTACGCCCACTGTCACTCACGGCAGGTGGGTTCGCTTAACGCAACGCGCTTAGTGAGCTAAAACGACCATAGTCGGGCAGAAATTTTCACGCATTGGTCTTGTGAGAGGCGGGGCGGCGGCTGCGATCCGCTTGGTTTGCTTTATGTTAATGCACCTCGATGTCTTTCGAGATAAGGGCACATCATCGCCAACACCTGTTTTGCCCCTTGGCGGCTGTGAGACATGCGCGCTCCCGGGTTACACGAGCGGAGCATGCGATGCCGCGTTTCTTTTTCGACATCCAAGACGGCCAACTGATCCCCGACGACGTGGGAACCGAGTTTCCTAACGCTCATGCTGCCCGCGATGCCGCGATCCGTATTCTGCCAGATATCGCGCGTGAGGAAATGAGTCTGGGTAAAAGCCGGCAGGTTGCGGTGCTGATGCGCGACGAAACAGGGCAGGCATTATTCGCAGCCTCTCTCATTCTTAGCGCGGAATGGTTGATTGACACAGCCTGAGATTTTAACGTAGAGCAGCGTTACCTAACACGAGATGGCCAAATCTGCTGCTTCGAGTCCTTGCTGAATTATTGTCTGCATCGCGACTTTATTCAATAGGAAAAATCTATAGCATTTTTGTTAAAATAATTAATCGATCATGATGAGTTGGCGACTTGCGACGCCTTAGGAGCTGTATGCCATTTCCTTGCGAACGCAGCGGAGTTCGTTCGCATCGTCGCCGCCCTTGAGCGATCTCATGCCCATTGGCACGGCGGCGAGCGGAGTCCGCTCGAACGCGCTTTGCGCGTCGATAGCGTCCCGGGCTCGCTGGAGAAGCGCGATCGTCGACGTCCATATTGCTCAGCTTCGATGACCAGCAGCCGTGGGGTAAGAAAAATTCTCATGGCCTACAACTTCATTGGCCGCGCGGTGATTTTTTGAGTATTTTCGTATTTGAGTTGCTATCCGCTCACTGCACACCATATACGTACTGGTGTCGTGGCGATGGGCCAGGACTGCACCGGAGGGCGCCATGCCCACCGACTTTCCTTCTCGCCGGCAGCGTTCCCCAGATTACGGTCGATCGACCCTGCGTGCCGTCATCGTCAACCTGCGGCTCCGTTTGCTCGGCTGGCGCATCGAACAGGCGCTTGAGGAACGCGATCACATCAGGCTCCTGCGCCACCTGGATGCCTGGGCCGAACTGCATCGTCGCACGTCAGAAGGATCAGGTCCGGGAGCACTGCCGAGTGCGAACGGAACAACCACAGTCGAATCCAAGGACGTGTTTTGCGATCGCGCACGCGACATCTTGTCGAGGATTGCACGCGAGGAGCGGCGTCTCGACAGGACCGTCGGCCGGCTGAAACTGGCACGCATGCAGGGAAACCGTCGCGGTTATGATCGCTCTCATGCTGTCGGCCAAATATCCTATGATCGCACGGTGCGCCTTTGGCAGCAGATCTCACTATCGTTTCATTCTAGGAGATAGTCGTGCCCTACGGTGCTGAGGTTATCGAACAAATCGAGCGGGATCACAGACGGATCGGCCGCCTGCTTCAAGCCATCGACAATGGTCGCTGGTGGAGTGCCGACGAGCCTGGACGAGCCAGCCTCGAGACGATCAGAGGCGCGGCAATGCAGATCCATGAATCGACGATGCTGATTGAGCGCTTGCTCAGCGGTATCGGCACGAGCTCCACGCGTGACCCGAATTCTTTGGCGTCGTTACCGGCAGCCATGACCACTCCTGGTCCCTGAACCTCGTTCGCGCAAGGAACGTACGTGCGTGGGTCCAGTGCCCCGCATATCAAGGTGTCGAGGCCATGACCCCCTTCCGCCGGCTCCGTCGGCGGCGGTCCGAGAGGGTCCCTCGGAGCACCCGCGTTCGCATCCCGGCGGCGAAGAGCCAGCAACGCAGCACAGAGGGTTGGCTGGATGACGGATCGTCCGATCGAGCTTGACGAACGGCGCGGCATGGCCGCCCAGAAGGCGACGAAGGTACGCCGCAGGCGAGCTGCGGTGAAAGCGCAACGTGCGGGCCTCGTCGCGCGCCAGCACGACCTGGAAGCCCACCTGTTCGCGGCCGAGGCGACGACATGGCCGGAGGCCGCCGACAAGGCGAAGTATCTGCTCGAAAGGTTTGCCGCGACGCTCTCCTGCGATGATCCTCGCTTGCAGAGCATGGTCGCCGCCGTATTGTCCGACTTCGTGCGTCTGTCGGGGCCGACCGAGCCCGAGGCGCAAGACTCGCAGGCTCCCAACATCTGACCGGAGAAGTCCAGATGACTAGCGATCGAACTCGTGGAAACCGTGAAGCCAAGAAGCCGAAGAAGGAAACCCCGAAAGTCATTGCGGCTGCACCGAGTACGAAGGGCCAGGTCGTGACGAACGGCAAGCCCGGCGTGAAACGGTAGCCCGCCCGGGTTCGCACGACCGGCTGAGTGCCTCGCCGTCCCGGAGCGGCGACAGGCGGCCGATACCCGATAGCCGGCTTTCGAGCCGGAGGTGGGCGTGGCCGTCACGCTGCCATCCGGGCTGCGACATCGAACCCATGCAGCGATGGTCCGACGATCGCCTCGGTCTCACGAAGTGGCGCGTCGGCGAGCGGGGACATCCCGCTCCTCGATCGCGATACAGGCTTGGCACCCGATCTCGCCCAAGCGGCTACGGACCATCGGTGCCGATCCATCGCGCGAAGCCAATGGCGTGTCGTCATGGTTTCCGCGCGCCTCTCGTCCAGCTGCGCACATCATGACGAACTCCTGTCGACTATTCAGCGCCTTTGCGGTTTCGATCTGCCGTTGATGCTCAGATCGCCTCCGCTTGGGTCAAAGGGAACGACGGGACCGCCGCAGCCCGTGCAGATCGAGGCACCGAGCTTGTTCATGCGCTCGTCGCGCCTGCGGTCGGCCTCCCTTCTTTTTCTCGCGCGGTCTTCGATTTTCGCGGGATCCAATTTGACCTTGGAAGCGGCTTCATCGACGGATCGCTCGGTGGAGTGCCCAGAACCGGTCCCGGCACCGGGCGGGCGCGCTCCGGCGCTCGACCAGGTGCTGGAGAGGACAGCCGCGCAGATCAGCGTGGCCAGAAACACCACTGCATTATTTTGACGGTTCATCGAGGGACCTTCTAAAAACCCACTCTATCATGTTTTGACATGAAAGGGTGCCGGCTGGATTCCGACGCCGTCGCGGGTTTCGGCCCATGGGGACCACGACGCCCAAATGCCTGCCACCACCGCGAATGCCGCGATGGGAGAGAGCGACCGACCGCTGCCCTGCCGGGGGCCGGTTGTGGCTTCGATGATCACGTTCCGGTCCGGCGAACGGAAAAGCTCTTCGTTCGTGCTGTACAGATCGCCCATTCGTGTCATGGATCGTTCGAGTGCAGCCACGTGAACCGGAGACGCGAGCCGACCCGCGTTCAGGGAGAGCGCGACCCTGCCGTCCCCCCGGAGACACGCGATGCGCATCCACGTCGGCTGTGAAATGACCTACGACTTCGTGCAGGACACGCCGGTCGTCACGATGCTCAACGTCCACGCGTCGCGGTTCTCCGATCTTGAGCGACCGGATTATCTGCTGACGGTGCCGGCCGTGCCCCTGGAAGGCTATCGGGACACGTTCGGGAACTGGTGCAACCGGCTCGTCGCGCCGGCCGGGCGTTTCACGCTCAAGACCGACACGGTCGTCCGCGACCACGGCAACGGGGACATGACCGACACGGTCGCACGGCAGGAGGAGGTGCGCAGCCTGCCCGTCGACACGTTGCTCTACCTGCTCGGGAGCCGGTACTGCGAGACCGATCGCCTGTCGCAGACCGCCTGGGACCTGTTCGACGCCATGGCGCCGGGATGGGCGCGGGTGCAGGCGATCTGCGACTACGTTCACGATCGCATCGCCTTCGGCTACGAGCATTCCCGGCCCACCCGGACGGCGCTGGAGGCTTTCGAGGAACGTCGCGGCGTCTGTCGCGACTACGCCCATCTCGCGATCGCGTTCTGCCGCTGCCTCAACATCCCGGCTCGCTACTGCACCGGTTACGTCAGCGACATCGGTCTGCCGTTGCCGCATGCTCCGGGAGATTTCGCGGCCTGGATGGAGGTCTTCCTGGGCGGCCGCTGGCACACCTTCGATCCGCGCAACAACAGCTCGCGAATCGGCAGGATCCTGATCGCCTACGGACGCGACGCCGCCGACGTGCCTCTGACGCTCACGTTCGGGCCGAACACCCTCGTGGATTTCCGGGTGACGACCGAGGAGGCGACGCCGCTCACGGCATGAGACGATCCGGCCCGGCCCGTCGGCTCGCGGGCTCGCGCGGGTTGCCCCTGGTCACGGGGCGGCTTGCAGGGCTGCGCTGCGTTTCGGGGCCGGATCAATCCTCCATCGCGGCGGGTTGACGCCGTGCCGCATCTGCCGCGGTGCGGAGCGAGACATGATCAACCTGTTGCTGTCCTCGATGATGCTCGCGATCGAAGCCCAGAAGGTCGTCGAGCTGCGAATGGTCCGGCTGGCCTGGGGCGGTCCCGAGGGGTGGGCCGAGGCTCAGTCCATGGTGACGGAGAAAGTCTCGGCGGCCGGCGAGGCGATGGTGACGCTCTCGTCCGGCGGGTCGCCCGAGACGGTGGTCGCCCGCTACCGCGAGCACGTGGCGGCGAACACCAAGCGGCTCGCGGCGCCATGACCGCCTCGGGAGTGTCCGCCTCAGGAGTGACCGCAACGAGCGTCGCGATGAACGCGCAGCGCCTGGTGGAGACCGAGCACCGACTGGCCCTCGCCGATCGCGCGTGGCGGGCCGAGGTGCAGCGGCTCCATGGGCCCGACGGCGTCCTGCTCCACGGCTACGGCCCCCTCGGCAGGGGTGAGCCAGGGACGCCGCAGCGTATGGCGTACGAGGCCCGACGAGCGGCCGTAGCGGCTTGGCGACAGGTCAGGACCCGCGGGATCTCCGCGGCATGATCGCCGGACGAACTCGTACGCTCGCCCTTCCTCCGGTATCGGTCGCCGTGCGAACGAGCCGGGGAAGGTCACCTAGGGACCGGCGGACGGCCGGACCTCGGGTAGCTGACGGCCGGACGGTCGTCCGTGGAATCTCCAGGGATGTATCCTGACACCCTCTCTCGGCGTATGCCGCGTTCTCCGGTACTCCCGACATACCGTTCGCGAGCACCCACGAGAGACCGGAAGACCGTTGCCGTGCCGGGCGGCGGTCTTCACCGGCCCCAAGGAACCTGGACCCTCCGCGATGACCGAACCCGCAACGCGCCGGACGCCCGGCAAGGAGCCCCGGATCTCGACCGGCGTGCCCGGTCTCGACGACGTTCTCTGCGGCGGCCTGACCCCGAGCCGGCTCTATCTGCTGGAGGGCACCCCGGGCACAGGCAAGACCACCATCGCGCTCCAGTTCCTCCGCGAGGGGGCGGCCCGCGGTGAACGGGCGCTCTACGTCACCTTGTCCGAGACCTCGGACGAACTCCGCGCCGCCGCCGCCACGCACGGATGGTCGCTCGACGGCATCGACGTCTACGAGCTCGTCGACGAGATGGGCCTCGATCCCGACAGCGAGCAATCGATCCTGCATCCCTCCGAACTCGAACTCGGCGAGACCGTCAAGGACGTCATTGCCCGCGTCGGCGAGACGAAGCCCGACCGGGTCGTGTTCGACAGTCTCTCGGAGCTGCGCCTGCTCGCTCAGAACCCGCTGCGCTACCGGCGTCAGATCCTGGCGCTCAAGCGGTTCTTCGCCAAGCGCGCCTGCACGGTGCTGCTGCTCGACGACAAGACCTCGGAGACGGGGGATGTCCAGCTGCACAGCATCGCGCACGGCGTGATCTCCCTGGACCAGATGGCGCGCGAATACGGGTCCGAGCGACGACGGCTGCGCATCGTGAAGATGCGCGGCATCAAGTTCAGCGGCGGTCACCACGATTTCGCCCTGGAGACCGGCGGCATCCGGGTGTTCCCGCGCCTGATCGCGTCCGAGCACCACGCTGCCTTCGACCCGGTGACCAAGTCCACCGGATCGGCCGAGCTCGACCTGCTGCTCGGTGGCGGCCTCGTACCCGGAACCAACATGCTCCTGCTCGGGCCCTCCGGCGTCGGCAAGACCACGACCGCGGTCCGGTGCATGAAGGCGGCGCTGGAGCGCGGCGAGACGGCGACCTACTACCTGTTCGACGAGGGACTCGCGACCCTGATGACCCGGGCGGCCACGCTCGGCATGGATCTCAGACCGCATGTCGAATCCGGGCGGCTGACCATCACCCAGATCGACCCCGCCGAGGTTTCGCCGGGCGAGTTCGCCGCCATGGCCAGGGAGGCGGTCGAGAAGCGCGGGTCGTCGGTCGTCGTCATCGACAGCCTCAACGCCTACCTGCACGCGATGCCGGGCGAGGAATTCCTGGTCCTGCAGATGCACGAGTTGCTGAGCTACTTCAACCAGCAGGGCATCACCACTCTGCTGGTCCTCGGCCAGCACGGCGTCGTCGGCGAAGTCCGAACGGATGTCGACCTGAGCTATCTCAGCGACGGCATCCTGCTGTTCCGGTTCTTCGAGGCTCAGGGCATGGTTCGCACCGCCCTCTCGGTGATGAAGAGCCGGGTCAACGCGCATGAGCGCACCATCCGCGAGCTGAAGCTATCCGAGGGCGGCCTCGAGGTCGGCCAGGCGCTCGAGGACTTCGAAGGCGTGCTCACGGGCTTGCCGGCCTACCGGGGCAAGGTGGCGATGCTGACGGGCCAGGCTCCGGCGGGTGGCGAGGCGTGATTATGCCGGTCGCGCACGAGGAGCGCATCCTGATCCTGGCCCCGCGGGGGCGCGATGCCGCAGTGATCGGGCAGGTGCTCGCCGGGACCGGCACGCCCGCACAAGCCTGTCCCGACCTGAGGGGCTGGCTCGACGGCCTGCGGGCCGGCGCTGGTGCTGCCCTCGTCACCGAGGAGGCGCTGGAAGGTGACCTCACCGACCTCTTTGCGTGGCTCGATGCGCAACCGGCCTGGTCGGATTTCCCCTTCATCGTGCTGGCGACCCGCCAGGCCGCCCGCCGCTCCGAGCGTGCGTCGCAGCGGCTCGCCCGGCTCGCCAATGTCGTGCTGCTCGAGCGCCCGGTGAATGCCGAGACGCTCGTCAGCGCCGCGGCCTCCGCCCTTCGGGCGCGCCGCCGCCAGTACCAGGCTCGTGAGCATCTCCTGGAGCGCGAGCGGGCTCAAGCGCAGCTCCGGCTCGCCAACGAGGATCTCGAGCGGCGCGTGGCCGAGCGCACGCGGGAGGTCGAGACCGCTCACGAGACCCTCGCCTTCGCCCTCGACGCCGCCGGCATGGCGTCCTGGGACCTCGATGACCGCACCGGCGCGGCGCGGCGCTCGCCCCGCTTCGACGCCGTCTTCGGGTACGGCGAGGCGGGCCCGCACTGGGACAGAGAGAGCCTGATCGCGCACGTCGTCGAGGAGGACCGCGACATCGCCGAGCGCGCTTTCGCGGCGACCCGCGAGACCGGCACGCTCGACCTCGAATGCCGCATCCGGCGCGCCGACGGACAGGTGCGCTGGATCGCGCTCAGGGGCCGAGTCCGCGACGAGGGCGATACGGCGACGCGGATCGCCGGCATCCTGATGGACCGCACCGACCAGCGCTCCACCGAGGAGGCTCTGCGCCAAGCCCAGAAAATGGAAGCGATCGGGCAGCTCACCGGCGGCGTGGCGCACGACTTCAACAACCTGCTCACCGTCATCGTCGGCGGGCTCGACATGATGCTGCGTCGGCCCGAGCAGGTCGAGCGCGTGAAGCGCCTGGCCGAGGCGGCCATGGGCGCGGCGAGGCGCGGCGAGCAGCTGACCCAGCAGCTTCTCGCCTTCTCCCGGCGCCAGATGCTGCGGCCGCAGACGCTCAACCCGAACCGGCTGCTCCTGGACTTCAAGCCACTCGCCGAGCGGGCGGCCGGCGGAGCCGTCGCGCTGGCCTTCGACCTCGATCCCGCGATCGATCCGATCCGCATCGATCCGGCCCAATTCGAAGCGGCGGTGCTCAACCTCGTCGTCAACGCGCGAGATGCGATGGAGGGACGGGACGGCCCCGCCCGCATCGCCGTGACGAGCCGGAACATCCACCTCGGTACCTCGGCCGTCGCCGACAAGGGGGTGCCGCCCGGTCCCTACGTGACGGTGTCGGTCACGGACACCGGCAGCGGCATCCCGTCCGACGCGCTCCCGCGCGTGTTCGAGCCCTTCTTCACCACGAAGGAGGTCGGCAAGGGAACGGGGTTGGGCTTGAGCCAGGTCTACGGCTTCACGCGCAGTGCCAACGGCTTCGCACGCATCGAGTCCGAGGTCGGGCGGGGCACGACGGTCAGCCTGTGTTTCCCACGCTCGACCGATCCAGCCGGCGAGGAGCCTGGGACCGGGCCGGTCAGCCCCATTCCACTCCGCCGAGCCGGCGCGGGCGAGACGGTGCTGCTCGTGGAGGACGACGAGCCGGTGCTCGCCATGGCTGTCGAGAGCCTGGAGGAACTGCGGTACCGGGTGGTCGTTGCACGCAACGCCGCGGAGGCGCTGGAGCACCTCAGGGGGGTGGAGCGCATCGACATCCTGTTCTCGGACGTGGTGATGCCAGGCGGCATGAACGGCTCTCAGCTCGCCGTCGAGGCGCAAAGGCTCCGTCCCGGCATTAAGGTTCTGCTCACTTCGGGCTATGTCGCTAATCTCGACGAGGGGCAGGTCATCGGGCGCGGCGAGCTGCCGGTGCTGAGCAAGCCCTATCGCCGCGACGAACTCGCCCGCTCGCTCCGGCTGGTGCTTGGCGGCGAAAGACGCTGAAGGCGTCACCAATGACGATCCGGTGCCAGCCTTCGGAGATGCCTCCACGATCGTCATCCAATTATTTTCCGATGTATTATATTTTTATATGAAAGACCGTAAAATAATCAAACTATCGGATGAAGCTATGGCTCATCGGTAAATCCGCACTTAGACAGCGCAACAAAAAATAGTCAAATATGTCTGAAAAAAGATCAGCCTGATCTCATCGCCGGCGTCTTCTTGATCAAAAATGAGATACAGCCTCGACATATCGATCGGCATATGATCGTCAATGCTCCGTGATCGAGCCAGGATAGGTAGTAAAATTTGGGCTAATCCTTATCAATGACGTTACAGCGCAATTCAACGCAGCCCTTTTCTTTCGATAGGCTACCGAGCTCGTATGACGACACCGATCGGCGGGGAGATCGGCCTCGGCGCGAAGAGGCCCGACGAGGCAGAGGGTACAATCCTGACATCTTATGTCGAAGCGGACAGCTGCGCGATGAGGCCACCTTTGCAAGATTTCGTATTACAAACCGAACGCGCAAAAAGTTTTTTCTCTGCGCCCTTGCTAATTCGCCTGATCCGAACCATATGAGACGAGTTGATCATTGGCCGGATTGCCGGGCTTTTCGTTCCGCTTACCCCGGGCGTCCGCTCTGTTATTCTCTCCAGATCTGTCGATAGTTGGAGCTGTAGCGACGCTATGGCGCGCTGAGTTCATGCATGCACCTGGGAGATATGGAGATGACGATGAGCATCGGCACCGTGAAATGGTTCAACGTGCAAAAGGGTTTCGGCTTCATTCAGCCGGATGATGGCACCAAGGATGTCTTTGTCCACATCTCAGCAGTCGAGCGGGCTGGCATGCAGACCCTTACCGATGGACAGAAACTCTCCTACGAAATGGAAACCGATCGCCGCAGCGGCAAGCAGTCTGCCGGCAATCTGCAGTCGGCATAAAATTCACTACATTGGGGTGAGGACATATCTGTCCTCACTTTCATTGCTTAAATTTAAGGTGTCGGTAGCTTTTTAAGCGAAAAAGCGGCGTAAACTTTGAGAAAATCTATAATTTGTTCTTTGCGTTGTAGCAATCAAGCTGTCGCCGCTTCTCGGCAATCGATACTCGCAATAGGTTGGCGACCAGCGTCGCGGCGTCAACTATCCGATCGCACCTACTGCGATCACTCGGTCCACGAACCGCACTGACACGCCTCAAACCGGTTTTTGTCCCCAATCCGATCCCTCGTCAGGAACCGAGCCTGAGCCATGGGCAAATGCAATGAAGCGCCTCTGGGTGAAAGGCTGGGTTCCGCCTCCGCGGCACGCCAGACCTTGCAAGCCTGGTTTCAGGCGGGGGGCGCCAAGAACGACCTGGCCTCTGCGGACAGGCAAGCCGAACGGCGGGCTATCTTCGCAGCGAGAGCTATTCGTCTGACCGAGCGAGAGACAGAACGAGCTGCTTGAAAAGTAACTCGGATTATCCAGTAGGCTAGAGCAGAAGCCCAGCAAGTGCGTGAGCGCGAGCTTGCGGCGCCTGAGGAAATGCTGCGTGCTGCCGATGCCGCAGTCGCTAAAGTTAAGCTGTGTGCCAAGCAGCAGGCCGCGCGAGATGCCCGCAAGGCGCAAGCTCAGATGTGGTTGCAATGCATTTTGGCGGAACTAGCAGATCTTCCCGATCATGAATAAAGGATCAAGCCACGTGTCCCATAAATTCAAACTGCGCCAACAAGTCCGCATGGTTCAAGGCGGCTTCTCCGACAGGTTGACGAGCAGCGGAGATACTTTCGAAATTGTGCAGCTCATGCCAGAGGATCGGAGTGGGGAGGCGTCGTACCGTATCCGATCTCGTATGGGAGATCGCGCTGTCAGAGAAAGTGAGATTGCCTCTATTTTCTAGTGAATCAAGCCGGCGATGCGGTAGATCATAGCGTTTATAATATATAACTTATCGGGAGAAAATTTTCATGGCAAAGAATTTCATCACTGGTTCAGCGCGCAGTCCTTCCAATGAAGAATTTCGTCGGCGCATTGAAAAATTAACGGAAATGCCCTCATACGCTGGGCTTCCGACAAATAAGCATAGGCAAAAATCCTGGAAAAAGCCATTTGCATGGCAGCCGCGGGAGCGTCCTTTGGACGGCACCGGATAAGCAATTTAACATATCCTGAAAAATAGATGGCATATTTGTCCTTCTACCCTGCAAGCGCCGTGGTGAAGCTCACCATGCTCTGAAAGTATTCCCATGCCCACTCAGCGCGTCGATGCCTCCCCTGTCGCAACAGGGGCACTCGGCCTCGACACCATTCTGGGGGGCGGCTTCGCGGCCAACCGTGCCCACCTGGTCGAGGGGCGGCCGGGCTCAGGCAAGACCACGCTCGCGCTGCAATTCCTCCGCGACGGGGCGCGGCTCGGCGAGCGCTGCCTCTACATCACCCTCTCGGAGAGCCGGCGCGAGCTCGCCTCCGTCGCCTCCCGCCACGGCTGGTCGCTCGACGGCATCGAGATCTTCGAGCTGGTGCCGCCCGAGCTCAGCCTCGACCCGCGCCAGCAGCAGAGCCTCGTCCATTCCTCCGACCTCGAGCTCGGCGAGACCGTGCGGCTCGCCATCGCGGAGATCGACCGGATCAAGCCGCAACGGGTGGTGTTCGACAGCCTGTCGGAGATCCGCCTGCTCTCGCAGAGCTCCCTACGCTACCGCCGCCAAGTGCTGGCTTTGCGCAGCTATCTCCTCATCCACGACACCACCGCGCTCCTCCTCGACGACCTCACCGTCGACCAGGACGACCTCAACTTGCACAATCTCTGCCACGCGGTGATCCAGCTCGAACAGCTTGTCCCCCTCTATGGCGGCGAGCGCCGGCGCCTGCGGGTGATCAAGATGCGCGGTACGCATATCCGCGGCGGCTACCACGACTTCGTCATCCGTCGCGGCGGCCTCTCGGTGTTCCCGCGCTTGGTCGCGGCCGAGCACGGTCATCCCTATGAGGTCGACCGCCTCAGCAGCGGTAATGGCGCCCTCGACGCGCTGCTCGGCGGCGGCCTCGACCGGGGCACCAGCACGATGCTTCTCGGCCCCTCCGGCGTCGGCAAGTCCTCGACCGCGCTCGCCTACGTAACGGTGGCGCTGGCGCGCGGCGAGCGCGGGCTGATCCTGAGCTTCGACGAGCCGACCGGGATCCTGATGCGCCGGGCTGCCGGTCTCGGTATGGATATCACGGCGGCGGTCGCGGAGGGGCGCCTGCGGGTCGAGCAGATCGACCCGGCGGAGGTTTCGCCGGGCGAGCTCGCCGCCATGGTGAGCGACGCTGTCGAGCGCGAGGGCGTGCGGCTCGTGCTGATCGACTCGCTCACCGGCTATCAGAACGCGATGCCGGGCGAGCAGTACCTACTGCCTCAGATGCACGAAATCCTGACCTATCTGAACCAGCAGATGGTGACGACGCTACTCGTGTTGGTCCAGCACGGCTTGGTGGGACAGATTTCGGCCGCGATTGATCCTACCTACCTTGCTGACACCCTACTTTTGTTTCGGTTCTTCGAGGCGGATGGGCACTTGCGCCGGGCGGTGTCGGTGATCAAGAAGAGGATCGGACCGCACGACGACACCATCCGGGAATTCTGGATTGATGCTGATGGACTTCACGTCGGCAGACAACTCGTAGATGCATTGTGGCAGTGAGCGTATGTTCGTTGTCGGTAATTACCCAGGGGGGTGCCGTGACGGGCGGCTCGGTCGCGGCTTAGGTGTCATGTCGCCCCCCCTTGCCGTCTGATGGTTTGGCTGATTCCCTGTCGGGATGAGCCGCAGCGATTTGGAGCGCCTGAGCAAGGAGGAACTGATCGAGCTGGTGCTGAAGCTGCACCGGCCGGAGAAGACCTCGCGCACCTCGTCCAAGCCGCCGGCCACGGATCGCAAGGAGAGGCGGGAGAAGTCCCGTCCCGGCGGGGCCAAGCCCGGGCATGAGGGCCACAAGCGGGCGCTGACCCCGGATCCGGATCAGGTGGTGGAGCATCGGCCCTGCGCCTGCTCGTCGTGCGGCGAACCACTGCCGGCCGACCTTCCGGCCGAGGTCGTCAGCGTGCACGAGCGGATCGACCTGCCGCTGGTTCGCCCGGTGGTGGAGCAGCACCGGCGCCTGTGCGTGACCTGCCCGGCCTGCCGGACCCGGGTCGCCGCCCGACGCCCGGCGGGAGCCGACGCGACACCCTTCGGGTCGCGGCTGCACGCGGTGGCGACCTACCTGAAGACCTTCCAGGCGCTGTCCTACGAACGGTTGCAGGCGGCGTTGTCGGACCTGTTCGGGCTGAAGCTCAGCCAGGGCGGGCTGATGAACGTGCTGCGGCGCGCCCAAGGCTGCTTTGCCGGGGGCCGGGACGCGGCGCTGGCGCGTCTGCGGCAGGCGCCGGTGGTGGCCTCGGACGAGACCGGGGTGCGGATCGAGGGCACCAACAGCTGGCACTGGGTGTTCCGCTGCGAGGAGGCGGTGGTGCATCACGCCGCCCCGAGCCGGTCTGCTGCTGTCGTCGGCGAGGTGATGGCCGGGCACCGGCCTTTGGTGTGGCTCTCGGACCGGTACTCGGCCCAGCAGGGACACGGCGAGCGCCAGCAGACCTGCCTGGCGCACCTCGCCCGCGACGTGGCCTATGCAGCCGAAGCCAGCGACGACCTGCTCGCCCTGCGGTTCAAGTGGTGGCTCGACAACGCCTTCGGGCTCGCCCGCCGGCTGACCGCGTTGGCCGCCTCGACCCTGGCGCGCAAACGGCGCGAGTTGGAGGGGGATCTCGACGCCCTCCTGAAGGTGCCCGCCACCTGCGACCTCACCCGAGCGCTCCAGACCCGGATGCAGCGGGCGCGCGACCAGCTCCTGACCTTCGTGGCCTTCCCGGGGAAGGTCGACGTGACCAACAACGCCTGCGAGCGCGACCTCCGGCCGGCCGTGGTCCAGCGCAAGGTGACAAACGGCTATCGGGCGATGTGGGCGGCCAAAGGCGAGGCAGACGTGCGCACCGTCGTCGCCACCGCCGCCCTCCGGACCAAGGCCACGCCCTTCACCACCCTGCTCGCGACCATCACCGCCTGAGCAACCCCCCCTCCAAGTGAAAGAGGGGGGGGCGGAAAACGCGCGTGCCGAAAAATACCCCCTGGGTAATTACCGTTGTCGCTTCTATAGACTCTTATTATCAGTATAAAAATATATATTGCTTCGAACATAATTTAAGATATCGAAATCATACAACTGATACGTGGCGCTAATATATCGTATAATGATCCTATTAAATTGATTTTATCTGCCAAATCTGTTTGAAATATACATAATTCTTTCATTGAATATTTTTATGCGCAAATGAATGTCTGGTAAAAATGAACACCGGACGTTCCCAATCTGAAAGCGAATGTCCGCAAGGGGTCACCAGTTCGCCTGCCGCTTTCTCATCTGTCGGCGGACCGCGCGACCACGAAGGCAGGCATCGTGGCCTTCCCGGAGGTGCTGGCGGAGCGGCAGTTGCCGATATGGCCGGTGCCCGCCCCGGCTAGGGACGACGCCCGAAGACCGCCGACGCTTGCCCCAATTGCCGGCCGACCTCACCTACGGCCCCATGGGCAGCGAGTTTGACGTCATCATCGTAGGAGGAGGCGCTGCCGGCATCGGCGCCGCGCGGCGGCTGGCCGCGAAGGGTAAGGCGGTGCTGCTACTTGAGGCGTCGGTTCGCCTTGGCGGTCGCGCCTTTACGCAGGATCTCGGCGGGTATCCGCTCGACCTCGGCTGCGAGTGGCTCCATTCGGGCGACCGCAACGCCTGGGTCGGTATCGCCGAGGCGTCCGGCTTCCCGGTCGACCGAAGCGACCCGCCATGGGCGAAGGCGCATCCTGGCATCGCCTGGGGCCAGGACGACGAAGAGGTGGCCCAGAAGGCGTTCGGCGATTGGGAGGAGCGGCTCCGGGTGATCGCGCAGGGCAGCGACCGCGCGAGCGATGCCCTGGAGCCCGAGGGTGAGTGGGACGCTTACGTGCGGACTATCGCCGGCTTCATGAGCGGGGTCGCGCCCGAGAGGATCTCGGCCACCGACTACATCGCCTACGACGATGCTTCCACGGGTCGGAACTGGAACCTGCCACTCGGCTACGGTACCCTGGTCGCTGCCAGCCTCCCGCCCTCGGTGACGCTGCGCCTGGCGACCCCCGTTGAGCGGGTCGACCTGATGGCGGACGGCGTCGCCGTCTTGACGCGCGCCGGTACCGTCCGCGCCAGGGCCGCCATCCTCACAGTCTCGATCGCGGTTCTGGCCGGCGATGCCATCCGCCTGCCCGCGGGAACCGAGCCCTGGCGCGAGGCGGCCGCCGCCCTGCCGCTCGGCCGCAACGAGAAGGTCTTCCTGGAGATCAGGCGCGACGCCGCGTTCGAGCCGGTCTCGCACGCCTATGGCAACCTGCGCGACGCCCGGTCAGCCGCCTACTCGATCCGGCCCAACGGCTGGCCGGTCATCGAGGCGTTCCTCGGCAGCGAAGGGGCCCGCATTCTGGAGGAGGAAGGTCCGGCCGCCGGCTTCGCCCACGCCTCGGCCGAACTGGTCGCCCTGTTCGGGAGCGACGTGGCCTCGGCCATCCGCCCGCTCGCGGCCACGGCTTGGAGCCGGACGGCGTCCATCGGCGGTGCCTACAGTTGCGCCCTGCCGGGGCAATCCCAAGCGCGGGCGCGGCTGGCCCGCCCCTTCGAGGACCGGCTGTTCTTCGCAGGCGAGGCGACACACCCCTTCGACTTCACGACCGCTCACGGGGCCCACGATAGCGGGCAACGGGCCGCCAACGAGGCCATGGCGGTGCTCCGGGACGGGCAGCCGCTCGGGCGGCGCGGGTCTCTCCCGGCTGCTTGAGCGCCAGCGGCTTGGTAGCGGTCTCAGTCCCGGTGGCGCAGGGCCTCGACCAGCACCTCGAATGCCGCCGGTTGCCGGCGCCGGCTCGGATAGTAGAGGTGGTACACGAGGAGGGAGCGCGGCCATCAACGGTGCCTTCCTGAAGGCGGGCCTGATCGACGAGATCAGCGTGCTCATCCACCCGGCTGTCGATGGCCTCACCGGCGTCGAGAGCTTCTTCTGTTACCAGGGCGATGCGGACGAGCGGCCGGGCGTAGGTCAAGCGCTCCGGCATTTCGCGACCGAAACCCCAGAGGGGCGGTATGGTTTGGCTTAGCTACCGGGTTGAGGAAGCGCCGAAGACCAAAAACGGAGCCGGGGAGCGTTCCGCCGGAACCACGAACGACAAGCCGTCAGCCCCTTCGACTGGCCGCGACCTGCGATGAATATGCTCACGTGCTGCTTGACCGCCGAGATCGAGATCGCCCCAGGGCCTGCCGCGTCGGCCACCTCCCAAAGCGGGTGGACGAGGGTCACGGCCCGCAGCGGCCCGGGCTGGGCGCGCACCAGCAGGTCGGCCTGCGGGATCAGCGCGGCGCGCAGTCGCGCTTGGGCTTCGTGGCAACCGTCGCGGCAGCGGCGTGGGCCACAGGTGTCGGGGTTGCACCGGCCGAGCTCACGGATCAAGCCGCGTGGGGCATTGGTGCGGGCCAGAGCCCGGACCATCGCCTGCTGGCGCTGAGCGACCGCGGCTGCGGTCTCGAAGTTATCGAGCCCGAGCGCGGCTAGTTGCTCACGGGCGGCATCGGGGGGATCGGTCGCTTGGTTGGGGGGCACGGGCGGCCTCGCTGCTGTGGGCGAAGCCGTTCCATTTACCGGGTTGTCTATGGGCTAATAGCCGCGCTGGGCCAATCTCCGCTGCGATTACCTGCGCGGATTTATGTGGCTGCTATCATTGCGCTTTCCAGCAATCGGAGCGGAATCTTCCTGCGCTGCGTGGGCTGGATATCCGGGTGGTCGCTCGCATCTCACCGGCCTCACGGTCCCGCCGAACCTGCAAACAGCGCCGCTATGTGGTCGGATAAGTCGCCGCGGTGCTGTGTGAACCGCTCTTTCTGAGCCTTCGTCCGGCGGCCCGCTTTCGCTTTGCGCGGCGCCCACACCAGCTTCTTGAACTGTCGTTCGCTCACATCACGGCCATGCCGCTGCGCTACGCTGGTCACCAGATCCAAAGCTTCGTCACGAGTAATGCCGTAATCGTGCGCACGCTCGTGTGCGCGGATGAGCTCGCCCGCCTGGTGCAACATGGCCTCGCTCGCAGTCTTCCCCCCTTCCTTCCGGCGGGCGTCCATCCAGCGTTCGAAGGCGGCCCTCTCGATCACCACGTCGGCGAGCTGGTCCGGCAGCCCGGGTTCGCGGATCACGGTGCGGCCAGTGTAGAAGATCGGCCGGGCTTGCTTCAGCCAAACCCCTGGAGCCAGCATCGGGCTGCGCACGCCCGTAGCGTGATGCACAGCGTGCGCGGCGAGCCGGCCCGTCTAGAAAGCCTCGCGCAGTGTCGTGCGCACCGCCTTGTACAAACGCGTGCAAACCCGCCGTTCGGCTTGCGTGAGTGCGAGGTCGACGGGAATACGTCGAAGCCTGGCTCGAATGCCCATCAATCGCAAATCGTGGCGGACATGCCGTCGCTCCTTGCGAGACCATCGGAACGGCATGGCCGCCCAGCCGGGCATGTATCCCCAAAGGCCCGGGTGATCATGATGGCCGAGCGTGTTGAGGGCGTCCTCCAGCGGCAGCCAACCATGGAGCGTGGTGGCCGGCGTGCCGGAGAGGCGCAACGGCGTGATGATCGTGCCAAGACTAGACTCTGCGGAACTCATTGCCGACTCCTCGACCTGCACGATGTCTCTCATGATCGCACGCCCGTTGGGAAGGAAACGGTCCACGGGTCGATGGAATTCATACGCCCGCGACGGCGCACTTGACCGACGTCGCTGCCAACACGAGGACGGAACACGCCTACCGCGGTCGGATCCGGAGCTTCCACCGAAACTCCAGATCGCAGGGCATCCCGACGTATCCTGCGCATCGCCGAATGGTGACCCCGTAACCGTCGAAGCCCAAGTCGTGGCGGATCAAGCCCTCGATTCTGGCCAAGTTTTCCTCGTCCCAGCAGAGCCAACGAGGACTTTCTGTCAGCACTCCAAATTCCACCGTCAACTGACTCGCATTGTGCTGAAGCATCAGGGTGTCGCTTAGATCCAGCCGTCGGTTGGTAAAGCTCCCGAGAGCGGCCCCACGCCGGTAGAACGACAGCGTACACTTCGGCGGCCAAAGATACTTGTCCTGCACAGCCGTTGCCCGCCGCCGCTTCTTTAACTCCACGAATCAATCAGAACCACGAGGGGAGGAGAATGACAAGAGCAGCGATAAGCGAGTGGTCACACATCGGGCTGCCGCCGTAACCCGCGATACCGCCAGCCCCTGAAATAATCAGCAGCACCATCGGCGAACGCAATGCAAATTGGAGTATCATGTTCGACGTCGGACCGCCGGTAAAGCTGTTGGCTATACGCACAGAGCCCGCTGCGCCGACGCTAAAATCGATGCGCGAAGATCGGCGATGCGGGTATTTCGGACCCTTCGGGCGGCCTACTCTGACCGAGGTCGTCTTCAAGGGCGTCGCCGGAGCGAGCGCGCATGGTGATGACCAGAACTTGATCAGGCCCCGCATAACTCGAATGGCTGGTCTGCTGTCGGTCGATGCCAACCTGCTTCGGCTTAGCTGAATATCTGCCATTCGAAATTAAAGAGGTGAAGACGTGAAAAATACAAAATATACCGGAGATATATCAACGCTGGCGGGTATTGCCCGGAGCCAGAAGATGCTCGGCGCCTGCTATCACTGCGAGAAGCACAAGGTCTATGAGTTGGTGTCGGCGCGTGGGCAGCTAACTTGGCACGTCGCCAACGGCGAGCTCGAAGTTATCGGAAACAGCCTCGAAGCCATCTCACGCGTCTGCCGGATGGTGGAGAACTTCGAGCGGGCAAAGGCGCGAGGCGGATGCGCTGACCTGCCCAAACTGCGCGAGGAGCTCAAGATCGTCCCGATGCCGACGGTGCACACGGTAACCAGCGCCTATAACCTGCTCTACGGCTTCTACGGCAAGGCCGGGGCGCAACGTGGAGCATCGTCCAAGGTCAAGCCGGCCAGCGATGGCGTGCGACCCCCGAGCGGGGTCTTGGTGGTGGCCCACATGCAGCTCGCGCGCAATGCCAAGCCGGTTACCGCGGTGCAGGACAACCTCTGCTGGGACTACAGCGTCTATCTGGAGAGGGCCGAGAACGAGCGCGTGCACCCGGACGACTTCGAGGGGTGGATCGGCAAGGAGGTCCTCAACGGCTGGACGGTGGCAGCCAAGAAGCTGCAGATGCACAGTGAGACGGCAATCGACTGGCACTACCGCAACTACCTCTCGGATCGTGAGGAGGCCGAGATTCAGGCGATGATGGCGCGTTCGGCCCTGCACTGAGAAAGTCTGGTTCACTCGGTAAGCTAGAACATCCGGCCGCATGGATGGACACTATCGCCCCTCCCCATCTTTGGGGAGGGGAGGCTCGCCGCGGACGGTCCCACATCACGCGCCAACGATACTTGCATGAACCATTCGGCAAACCGCCGAAGCGTCGCCTCCATTTTCCGTCGGTCGAACGGCTTGCCGAGCACGATGAGCACCACCTCACGCAGATCCGACTAGCCTTGCCGCTCCGACTGCACCGCCGACGATTGCCCCAAGCGAGCCAGCTACTGCGCCGCCTTCCGCTGCCCCTTCCTGAGCCCCGCGCACGAGCCCTTCGGCGTCATAGCCCTGCGTCCTTGACGGAGCGCAGGGCTAACATGTTCGTTGGCTCCGACACTTTACATCAGCTGTTCCGGGTACTCTGGCGACCTTATTCACGGACGCACCTCGATCAGGTCGTCACCGAATGAGTTCTTGCGCACCGTGATCGTCACCAGCCCACGCTGGCCCGAGGACCACTCGGCCTCGAACACGCACGAACGTACTGCATCAGGCTGCCCAGAATTCGTAAGCCCACGCGTCAAATCGAGCAGCTTGCGCTCCCCGAAGCGTGCGCGGTCCGTGGCATTGGCGGCCTCCATCAACTGCCGGCGCACTTCGACCCGGTTGCACGGATCACGCGCCAGCGCCGATTCCTCCTCGCGCCGGAGGCGGGCCAAGGTCTCGGCGGCTGCTCGTTCCCGCTCCTCCCGGTTGACGGCGCGCTGAGCTGCGTCGCGTTGCCGTTGGGCCGCAGCCTCCGCCGCCTGCCGCTCGGCTTGCGCCCGAGCCCCAGCCTGCCGTTCCGCCTCGATCCGGGTAGCCTGCTCACGCTCGGCCGCAGCTTCCGCGTCACGCTCGCGGTTCTGACGTTGCAGGCCCGCCAGTTCGTCCTCTTGCTGCTGGGCCCGCGCCTCTCGCGCCGGGCGATCCCGCTCCCAGGCTTCGGCTTCGGCCGCTCGGGCTGCCCGTAGACGCGCGTCGATCTGCGCTCGTGCCGCCGCAACCTGCGCGGCGTCGGCGGGGGCGAGCTTCAGCCCCGCCGCGAGAGCATCGACGGCTTTGAGCTTGCCAGCGATGTCGTCGGCCGAGGTTGAGCTTTCGGCCTCGGCGGCCCGGCTTAGAATGCCGGCAAGCCGTGCTGCGCCCGCGGCCTCCTCCTGCTGCGCCTGCCGGATCGCAGCAGCATTCCCGGTCTCCTGCTGGGAGACGATGACGCGCATCCAGCTCTCGTCGGCTTCGACCGGCGAGCCGGACCGCTTGCCGCAGGCCAGCACGCGGTTCTCGAAGGCGCGCCAGACCTCGTAGCGCCATGCCGCCAGTGGCACCGAAAACGGTGCGGCCGCCGATGCGTCGGGCGGGCCGCCGCGCGTCCACGCGTTGACCGTCGCCTCGGTGAAGCGGTCGCAGGACACGATCTCGAAAGCGCGCGTGTAGTCCGGCTCGCCCAGGCGGGGCCGAGACCCGCTCTGTCGGCCCATCGGCTCGCCGAACCGGTTCACGTAGCCGGTGTAGGCCTTAAGGGTCGCGACGCTGCTCTCGACGGCAGTTGCCCAATCGCGCAGTGTCATACGCTTTCCGGTTGATTAGGCCAGCTTGGGCTTTGGCTTTGCGGTTTTGGGCAGCCAGTGGAAGCTTGTGCGTGAGCTGATGAGGCCGGGCTGCTCGCTTAAGGTCGCGCACCGCTGCTCGACCACGCGTTCCAACTCATCCAGGTTGGCGATGTACCGATTGACCACCGGCTCATCGACCAGCGGCCACAACGTCTCGGCCGGCTGCAGTTCGGGCGTATAGGGCGGCAGGTAGACGAGCCGCACACCCTCGGGCACGCTTAGATTGGGCTGCGTGTGCCAGCCGGCATTGTCGAGCATCACCACCGCCCGGCAGCGCGTGCCGGCTCCGACCTCGCGCGCGAAGTCGGCCAAGAGTCGCTCGAAGAACGGCTTGGACAGGCCGTTGGAGAGGTACCACACCGTCTCGCCCATGGCCGGCGCCACGAAGGCGGTGACGTGCAGCCACTTGAAGCGATGCTGGCCCAGCGCCACCGGCCGCTCTCCCGCCGGCGCCCAGACCCGTCGCGTGACCGGCTTCAGGCCGAGGCGGTGCTCGTCCATCGCGTAGACGACGACCGGCAGGCGCGGCTCACGGGCCTCCTCCTCGTCGACGGCCTGCGCCAACTTTTTTTAAAAGCCTGCGCAGCCTCGGGCGTGGCCGCGCGCGGGTTGCGCGGGCGCGGCCGTTGCAGCGACCAGCCCAGCGCCTTGAGCGCCTCCCAGCCGCGCTGCACCGCCACCTGCTCGCGCCCCAGGTCCTGGGCCAGGACGTCCGCCACCGTGCGGCTCGTCCACACGCCCCCGTCCGGCGGCGGCTCGGCCAGGCGCTGACGCAATCGCTCGAGGACATCTGGCGTCAGGAGGCTGGCCGCGGCCCCGTTGTGGCGGCGCCGATCACCCAGCGCCTCGACCCCCTCAGCGTTGTAGCGCTCGCACAAACGGCGCACCCAGCGTTCGCTGAAGGCGGTCGCCGCGGCGGCTTCTGCGAAACTGTGGCCCTTGGCCAGAAGCCAGATCGCCTGGGTCTGGCGGGCGGTGCGCGCGTCACGGCAGGCCGTGAAGCGCTCCGCCAACTCCGACACGCTCAGGTGGGCTACCGGGCCAGCCATCGCCGCCTCCTTCGACAAACAGCATGACCGACCAATGCGCCAGCACACCCGTCAGTTCACAGCTAAGCTGATCGAATCATACGGAAATCGTATCATATCCTGGCGGAAGCCCGGAAGCGTGCGCTTGCAGTCGAGCAGGAAGGCCCGATAGCGGCCGTACTCTGCGTCACCCCACCGGTAGACCGACAGGCCGAACAGATCGGACAGCTGCTCCCGCGTGCCGCCACGAGGGCGTTCGCGATCGTAGGTCTCGCAGCTCGGCAGCGTCATCCCGGTCGCGCCGGGTTGGGCGCTCGCCGGGCCAGCACCGGTCACTGCGGCGGCCAGAACGGCTACTCCAACGACGATGCCAGCCACCGAGGACGTGCGCGCCCGCCGCGCGCTGGCCGAGGCGATGAGGCGCGCCGTGCGGAGGTCACCGGTCTGACGCTCCCCGACGTGATAACGCCCCGCTGCGTCCCGCAGCACCGCAACCCCGTCCTGGGTTTCGACGTGCACCAGACCCGCGGCCATGTAGCCCGACCATCGCGCCTCAATGGCCGAAACCATCGCCGGCAACGCCCCTTTATCGGGGACCGCCGCCCAGGCCCGCCGCAGTTCATCGAGGGCAGGCGCGCCGTAGGGAGCGAGCTGCGCCGCGGCCGCCTTGATGTCGGGATCGTAGGCAAGGAGGGCCTGCCAAGTCTCGTCCGGAACACCACTCGACCGCTCCAGCCTCTGTCGTGAGGGTACGAACGGCAAAATCGCTGCAGGGACGAGCAACAACAGCGAGGCCCACGCCCAGCCGACGGCGTTGAGGCCCTTTCGATGAGCCACGACATAGCTCACCGCGGCGGCGATCAAGGCGACGAGGAAATAGGCTCCGGAGGCGGACAGCAGCATGACAGAGGTTCCATGGAACGGGCCGACGGCCTGCGGCCGAGCCCTTTGATAGAAGGAATGTGGGACTGTTGGTCCGTCGATTGTCAAGCCGCGGACTGGCTCTCTCGCGCCATGGAGGTGCGAGCACTCATCGGCTGGAATCTGCGGCGGCTGCGCGTCGCCAAGGGCCTCTCGCAGGAGCGGTTGGCGCTCGCGGCCGGCATCGACCGTGCCTATGTCGGGCGGGTCGAGCGCGGCTCGGAGAACGTGACGATCTCGACGCTGGAGGCGATGGCGGTCGCCCTCGCCGTGCCGGTTGCAGCTCTGTTCATCGAACCCGAAGCCGGGGCCGAGCCACCGATGCCGTTGCGGGCGGGGCGGCGCGCGAAGTCCGGGTGAACCTCGACACCGGGTTGGGGAGGCTGGTTGCGCCGGGCGCGTCGGACGCCTCACGCGCCGATCTCCAGCTGCGGGGCGACTCGGATGAGGAGGGCCCAAGCTGCGTCGATCGCCGTGCGGGTCCGGGCGTCGAGGTCGCGCGATCGGAGTGCCGGCGCGGTGAGCAGCGCGAGTAGCCGTTCCGCGAGGTCTGGGGCGGCGGCCAGGAGCTGAGCGTCGGCGAGCCGCTGAATGCCGGTGGCGATGTGCAGCGGGCAGCCACCGGGCTCGACGGGTGCATCCCGCCGAATGAAGTAGGGCCAGCCACCCGTGCGATCCTCGGCCGCTGGCTCGACCCCGAGCATAGTTTGCGCGGGCGATGCTCCCGGTTCGGCCTCGCCGCGCGCCAGCCACGGCCCGGGGGTGGGGATGATTGAGGCCGCCAGTCTGCGTCCGGCCACGTCAGTACTCCCCGGCGAGCATGACGGTCAGCATTCGCGTCGTGATGCTGCTGTCGGCCGGATCCGGGGAGTGCCCCGTCATCGCGCGGTCGTAGTAGTCGATCTTGAAGAACACTCGCTCGCCCGCGACCTCGAGTGCACCGAAGTCGTGTTCGCCGCGGGGATCGTTGTCGGGCGTGAAGTCGTTGTAGGCGGCGATGGCGTCGAGAATGATCTGCTGGCGCTCGCGGCCGAGGGCGATGACGCCAGCGGTCAGCATCAGTAAGCCGCCCGAGAGGGAGCGGCGGAGGATGTCGTTGAGCGCGCGGGTGCGATCCACGTCGAGGACGGTGGTCAGCATGAGAGCCTCGAATATCGAAAGGGAGGTAGGCGGCGGCACGATGCGGCCTGCCACTGGGCGCCCGAGCCAGCCTTTGTGGCTCGGGCGGGGGCGCGGAACCGCTAAGCTTTGCCGGGCGGCAGCAGCGCGAGTTCGTCGGCGCGGCGCAGGATGGTGGGCTCGGTCGGGTAGTCGCGCCAGCGCAGCGAGTGGACGGTGCCGTTGATCCCGATCACCTCCGCCTCCCACCAGCCCTCGTCGGCCCCCTCATGAGCGAGCACGATGCTGCCCAGCCCGATCTCATCCCGGTCGCGGGGCAGCTTGTGCCCGACGAAGGGTCCGGGCGAAGCGGGCGGCAGAGGGGCTGCCGTCGTCGTGCGGGGCAGCGTTCCCCTCCCCGGCTCTTGCGTTGCCGCGGGCGGGCCATCCTCGGCGGCAGGGGCCTGGTCCGTGCCGTCTGGATCCACCTGAACGCCGGCGAGTTCGAGGAGGCGGGGGAAGAGCTCGCGCCGGATGTAGGGGATGAAGGCGCGGCCGCTGCCGAACAGCCGGCCATGGGTGAGCTGATCGGCGAAGGCGCGCTGCTCGTCGTCGGCGAGCTGTACCACCCGGAGGTTCATCACCTCGGCCGCTTGCGCCGCGAGCTTGGCTTCGCTGGCATCGAACCAGGCGGCGCGGGGCCGGCCGGCGTCATCACGCCCGAACAGGACGAGCGCCGGTGTCATGGGCCGCAGCGGCACTTCGGCGACGAGTTGCAGAGCAGCTTTGCCACTCATCAGCGTGCTCCTGAAACGAAGAAGGCCCCCGGAGCGGGGGCCTTGGCGAAGATGCTGACGTGGAGGGCGGGCTGGCCGGGCGGCGGCGATTGACGCCGGGCGGAGAAAGAGGGTCGCTGGTGCATCGCAGATCTCCTTGGCTAACATCGATCAGCGCCAGTGCGTTGCACTGAACAGCTTTCTATAACAGCAATATTGCACAAAAATGTAGAAAAATCAATGTAGATAATTTTGTTATTATTCGTCGATAAAATTTCTACTTAAAATGCGCCTGCATGCTGTAGAACGTCATTGGCATTAGGTTTCAACAACGGGACGGCAATTAACTGCCCCTTCGCGGCACGGCGATGCGGCACGGCCGAGAGGAGGCGCTCCTTTACATGCGCGGCAGCGTGTTCTTCCTTGAAAAAGGCGTCCCAGTCGACTATAATCAAAAATTCCGATGACCTAATCGGTATTCAATCGTCTAGCTGAATGCGCCACATTCCTACTCTACCGTCTTCGTGCCACCAGCCTTCTAGAAACTGATCATTCGGAAAGCGGTGAAGCGTAGCCCGACCTTTGTGAGTCTGTGCTGTTAATTTATAGTGCCCGTCGGTTTGCTCCACCCCTACAAACGAATAACGATTTTTTCCATTCATATATTCGATTATAATCGAGCTGCCTTCGATCTTTACGACGCATTGCTCCTCAATCAAGCCATCATCATAGTAGGAACTCATTGTGCAATTGTTCCACACAGGCATGTCATGCTCCAACCGGCAGAACGGGCATCGGAAAAACAAATCAACCTTACAATGGCGAATGCCGGGTGTCTCGCCTTCGTTCATATGGGCAATCCCTAGAGCTTCAAGAGCAGCTCTCATTCCCGCTGAACCGTTCGAGATCGGAGCGCGACGACCATTTTTTCTTGGGCCCCGTTCGGTGGGCTTTGAAGCGGAGGCGGCCGTGGCTAAGCACAGCCGCTACGATCGCCGTCCTACGCACCGCTTTTGCCCGCGAGAGCTTCGCCCAGCTGCTGCTGTTCGAGGAGCTCGCGCCGGCCGCGGCGACGCGGCTTGCACACCAGGACGTCACCCGGCAGGGCGGCGACGCAAGACGGCGCTGGGCGTTAGCCTGAGAGCCTGGTCCGCCAGGACACGCACTCCCCTGCCCGGGGCGGCGCGCCGGTGCAGTTTGTCGGATCATTCAGGCTTCGCGCCCGGGCGGGCTAGCCGTGCCAGCCAGGCCGGATCGACCATGGTGCTGGCGGTCATCTGCAGGACGCTGGACTTGGCGATCAGGCGGAGCCGTTTCTCTTCGGCGTTCATGCGGGCGAAGTCGAGATCGGCGGCCCGGCCATCGAGCTCGTCGCTCACATAGCTGGCCAGCCTATTGCCGGTCGCACCATGGGGTTCGGTCACAGATCTACTGCGCTCGACCACCCTGCCTCCTGCCGGCTGCCCCAAAAGGCCGCCTGGTCTGGACACTCTGACGTTTTGTCCGGGAAAGACCTTAAAACAGCATGAATTCGGCGGTTCTCAACCAGAGTTCGAGATCAACCACGCATAGTATCACTCATATTGACGCGAGATCGTCGATGCAGACGGCTGTTTCAGGGGGCGAACAACGGACCAGGGTCGCGAACCGCTATGCGGAACTCGCGCGCAGCATCTTCATCATTCGCGGCTATGCCGAGCCCGGCAACGCCAGGCTGGGCCAGATCGTGACGGAAGCCATGGCCGGAGCGAGCGCCGAAGAGCTGCGCAGCCCGGACACCATCGGCGTCTCGGCCACTCGCTCAAGACGGTGACGGTGATCCTCGATCGCTACCTGGCACGCACCCGGGCGCTGGCCGATCCGGCCATTGCAAACTGGGAAAAGTCGCCGCAGACGCAGTTTGCAAACCGGCTGCAAACCAGAGCGCAGGCCGCCAGCCCGCGGCAGGAAAAGACCAGTGCTGCGAGGAAGTTGAGTGGCGCGCCCGAATAGATTCGAACCTCTGACCCCCGGATCCGTAGTCTGGTGCCCTGAAGCTAAGTGGCCCTGCGTGACACTTCAGATCGTGTCGCGATGGCCTACACAGGCCGCCGAGACGGTGCGGATTGTTGTGGCATCCGGGTGACTGCAGCAGCTTGTCCGATCACATCCACTGAGGGCCAGTACAAGCCGAGACCGAATGTGGGCTGCTATGAGGGGTGACAATACCTTCTCTGCCAGAAAAACCATGCAGGACAATGGCTTATCGGAGGCATTTGGCGGAAGGGGTGGGATTCGAACCCACGGTGGAGTCGCCCCCACGGCGGTTTTCAAGACCGCTGCCTTAAACCACTCGGCCACCCTTCCGAACCGGCCGCAGGCGCTTGCGAACCGGCCGCGGGCGCCATGGCCCGGGTTCCCTTCTGTAGGGCGCGGCGCGGGATTGCGTCAACCGCGGCCGGGTCGCCTATCGCGCGGTGCCCGGGCGACGTACCGTGCGGCCGGGACGAGCGGCGCGACGGGACGCGCCGGAAGGAGACCCGCATGGGCTACGTGTACGACCATCTCCACCTGCGCAGCCGGGACGCGGTGGCGGCGGCGCGGTTCTACGGCGAGGTGCTGGGCGCGCGGGAGATCGGGCGCGAGGGCGGCGAGAATCCGAGCCGGATCATCCTCGATCTCGGCGGGATGCGGATGTTCATCGAGCAGGCGCCCGAGGGCACCGGGCCGGCCGCGGTGCCGCCGCATCGCGGCATCGAGCATATCGGCCTGCGGGTCGAGGACATCGAGGCCACGGTGGCGGACCTCGCCGCCCGCGGCATCCCCCTGGTCTCGGGCATCACCGACGTGAAGCCGGGCCTGCGGATCGCCTTCTTCGAGGGGCCGGACGGCGTGCGCATCGAGGTTCTGCAGCGCGGCTGACCCCTCCTCCGCACAAGCCGATCTCAGGCCCTACTCCGCCACATGCACCACGATCGGCTGGGTGCGGCCGCGCAGGGTGAGCGGAAGCGAGCGGGTGAAGCGGCCCGCCGCCTCCGGGCCGGCGGCCGCCAGGCAGCATTCCGAGGCGAGGATGCGGCCGCCGACCTCGCGGGTGGCGGCCTGGAGGCGGCTCGCGACGTTGACGACGTCGCCGATCACCGTGAACTCGACCCGCTGGTCGGCGCCGATATTGCCGATCACCACCGGGCCGCAATGGACGCCGACCGCGACCCGGATCGGCGCCGCCCCGCGGGCCTCGCGCTTGGCGGTCCAGGCGTCGATCTCGCGCTGGAGGTCGAGGGCGCAGGCGATCGCCCGGGCGGCGCCGTCGCCGCGCCCGTCGAGGCCGCCGAAGGTCGCCATGAAGCCGTCGCCGAGGAACTTGTCGAGGGTGCCGGCATGGCGGAAGACCACCTTGCAGCTGCGCTCGCGAAAGCCGCGCAGGAGCGCGAAGGCGCGCTCCGGCTCCAGTTCCTCGCTCATGCCGGTGAAGCCGACCACGTCGGCGAACAGAACCGCCACCACCCGGGTCTGCGGCGCGCCGAAGCCCGCATGGGCCCGGGCCGCCAGGGCGTCGGCGACGTCGGGCGAGACGTAGCGGGCGAGGTCGGCCCGCACCACCTCGGCGCGCACCTGCGCCAGCATCGTGCCGCGTCCCCGCCACACCGCGATGGCGAGCAGCAGCGTGAACAGGCCGGTGACGATGGCTTGCGTCCAGAGCGGGGTCAGGCCGACATAGGCCGGGTCGAGGAAGACCCGCAACGCCGCCTCGGCGCTCAAGCGCCCGTCATGGACGGTGTCGGCGAAGCGCACGGTGTCGGCGCGGCCATAGACCAGCCAGACGCCGAAGGACCAGATCGCCACGATCCAGGTGCCGGTCCACAGCACCGCGACCGGCCAGTAGGTCAGCGCCGCCTCGCCCAGCAGCAGCAGCACGTAGAGGAATTCCGGGGTGCGCAGCCGGGTCTGGATCGGCCAGTCGACCCCGAGCCCGGCCGGCGGCGGCATGATGATCGCCGTGGTCATCAGCGCGATGTCGAGCACCGTGAAGGCGAGCTTGATCGGCCCGGCCCATCGGTGGTGCCGCAGCCGGTAGGGCACGTAGCCGAGGAGGAAGAATAGGCCGGCGACGGCGAGGTAGTAGAGGTCGCGCGGCCAGGGCACGAGGACGAGGAGCCACAGCGACACCACCACGATCGCGACGGCGCGGGCCCGGAACGCGAAGGCGAGGCCGGCGAGTTCGGCCGCCCGCACGTTCCCGGCCAGCCGCCCGCGGGCCCGGGGCGGCAGTCGTCCGGCGAGCCAGTGGCGCAGGCGCGCGACCCGCAGGCTGGTGCGGAAGGCGAGCATGCGGGCGAGGCTCGTTCGGGCGAAGCCCGAGGCCTTCGGCTGGGACAGAGGCGGCGGTTCGGCCGCCGCGATGGGCTCACTCACGGATCAGGTCGCCGGGCTCCCGCTCTCTCCGTGATGGTAGGGCATGCGGCGGCGCAGCGAAGCCCCCGGGTGTTGAATTGACCGTGATGCGGTGGCCCCCTCAGCCCGCGAGCGCGCGTCCGTCTGCCGGGGCTCCCTCCAGGAAATCCTCGGCATAGTGGCAGGCCACCGCCCGGTCCGCCAAGGGCCGCGGCTGCGGGCGCTCCTCCCGGCAGCGGGCGGTGGCGTGGGGGCAGCGGGTCGAGAATACGCAGCCCTGCGGCGGGTTCAGCGGCGAGGGCAATTCGCCCCGCAGCACGATCCGCTCGCGGGTGCGGGGCCCGACGCCCGGCGTCGCCGCCATCAGGGCCCGGGTGTAGGGGTGGAGCGGATTGGCGAAGATCGCGTCCTTCGGACCCTGCTCCATGGCGAGCCCGAGATACATCACCAGCACGTCGTGGGCGATGTGGCGCACCACGCCGAGGTCGTGCGAGATGAACAGGTAGGCCAGCCCCAGTTCCGCCTGGAGGTCGGCCAGCAGGTTCAGCACCTGGGCCTGGATCGACACGTCGAGGGCCGAGACCGGCTCGTCGGCGACGACGAGCTTGGGCGACAGCATCAAGGCGCGGGCGATGGCGATGCGCTGGCGCTGGCCGCCGGAGAACATGTGCGGATAGCGCGCGTCGTGCTCGGGGCGCAGGCCCACCTTGGCCATCATCGCCCGCACCCGCTCGCGGCGCTCCGCGCCAGACAGACCGGTATTGATCGCGAGCGGCTGCTCCAGGATCGCCCCGATGCGTTTGCGCGGGTTGAGCGAGCCGTAGGGGTTCTGGAACACCAGTTGCACGGTGCGGCGCAGGCGGCGGCGCTCGGCCGCCGGCGTATCGACGGCGTCGATCCCGTCGAGGATGAGGTCGCCGTCGGTCGGCGGCTCGATCAGCGTCACCATGCGGGCGAGGGTCGACTTGCCGCAGCCGGATTCGCCGACCACCGCCAGCGTCCGGCCGGGCTCGATCGAAAACGAGATGCCACCGACCGCCTGGAGCCGGGCGGGCGCGCGAAACAGGCCGCGGCGGATCTCGTAGGTCTGGCGGAGGTTGTCGGCGACGACGACGGGGGCGCTCACGAGGTCGCCTCCACGCTCGCGCCGACGGGGTGGTCCTGGCGGATGCGGGCGTCGCGCGAGGGATCGCCCAAGGGATAGTGGCAGCGCACGAAACCGTCCTGCCAGGGGCGCAGGGCCGGCCGCTGCTCGCGGGAATGGTCGGTGGCGTAGGTGCAGCGCGGCGCGAACAGGCAGCCGCGTGGCCGGTCGTAGAGCCCCGGCACCACGCCCGGGATGGTGGCGAGCCGTCCGCCCTCGCTGCGCTCCGGGAGCGCCGCCAGCAGGGCCGCCGTGTAGGGATGCTGGGGGCTCGCGAACAGGGCCTCGGCGCGCTGCTCCTCCATCACCTGGCCGGCATACATCACCATCATCCGGTCGGCGGTCTCGGCGACCACGCCCATGTTGTGGGTGATGAGCACCAGTGCCATGCCGCGCTCGCGCTGGAGCGAGAGCAGCAGGTCGAGGATCTGGGCCTGGATGGTGACGTCGAGCGCCGTGGTCGGCTCGTCGGCGATGAGGAGCTTCGGATTGCAGGCGATCGCCATGGCGATCATCACCCGCTGGTTCATGCCCCCCGACAGCTGGTGCGGATAGGCCGAGAGCCGGCTCTCGGCCGCCGGGATGCCGACCTGCTCCAGCAACTCGATCGCCCGGCGCTTGGCTGCCTTCCGGTCGAGGCCGAGATGCTGGCGCAAGGACTCGGTGATCTGGAAGCCGATCGTGAAGCAGGGATTGAGGCTGGTGGTCGGCTCCTGGAAGATCATCGCCACGTCGCGGCCGGTGAGGCGGCGGCGCTCGCGGGCCGGCATCCCCATCAGGTCGCGGCCGGCAAAGGCGAGGCGGTCGGCGGAGACCCGGCCCGGATAGGCGACGAGGCCCATCAGCGCCATCATGGTCACGCTCTTGCCCGAGCCCGATTCGCCGACGACGCCGAGCACCTCCCCCTCCTCGAGGGTCAGGCTGACGCCGTCGACGGCGCGCAAGGTCCCGCCGGCGGACGGGAATGCGACGGAGAGGTTCTGGATGTCGAGGAGCGGCATGGGTCGCCTCACCGCTTCAGCTTGGGGTCGAGGGCATCGCGAAGGCCGTCGCCGACGAGGTTGAAGGCGAGCACGGTGATCAGGATGATGAGGCCCGGAAAAGTCACCACCCACCAGGCGCGGAGCACGAATTCGCGGGCATCCGCCAGCATCGTGCCCCATTCCGGCGCGGGTGGCTGGGCGCCCAACCCTAAGAAGCCGAGGGCCGCCGCGTCGAGGATCGCCGTCGAGACGCCGAGCGAGGCCTGGACGATCAGGGGAGCGGCGCAGTTCGGCAGCACCTCCCCCACCATCAGCCGCAAGGGGCCGGCGCCGCTGACCCGAGCCGCCGTGACGTAGTCCTTCGATTTCTCGGCGATCACCGCCGCGCGGGCGATGCGGACGTAATGCGGCAGCACCACCACGGCGACCGCCAGCATCGCGTTCATCAGCCCCGGACCGAGGATCGCCACGATGACGATGGCGAGCAGCAGCGACGGCAGGGTCAGGATGATGTCCATCACCCGCATGATGACGATGCCGGTGGCGCCGCCGATGAAGCCCGCGACCAGCCCCAGCATCGTGCCGACGAGGATCGACACCGCCACGACCGCGACGCCGATCGACAGCGACAGCCGGGCGCCGTGGATCAGGCGCGAGAGGATGTCGCGGCCGATCGCGTCGGTGCCGAGCGGATAGGTGAGCGAGCCGCCCTCCTGCCAGAACGGGGGCTTGAGGAAGGCGGCGTCGTTGGTGAGGTTCGGCGGGTGCGGCGCGACGACATCGGCGAAGACCGCCATCAGCAGCACCGCGACGATGATGGCGAGCCCGATCACCGCGCCTTGATTAGCGCGAAAGCTCGTCCAGAACTCGGCGAGCGGGTGCGGCGGGCCGGCGGGGGCCGCCGAGGCGGCGGGCGTGTCGAGAAGTTCGGCGCTCATCGTGCGTGCCGGATGCGGGGGTTGACGAGGCCGTAGGCGAGGTCGACGAGGAGGTTCACCGCCATCACCACCGCGCCGATCAAGAGAATGCCGCCCTGGAGGACGGGGTAGTCGCGCCGGCCGATCGCTTCGATCAGCCACTTGCCGATGCCGGGCCAGGAGAAGATCGTCTCGGTCAGGATCGCGCCGGTGAACAGCACGCCGACCTGCAGCCCGATCACCGTGACGACCGGGATGAGCGCATTGCGCAGGGCATGCAGCCCGACGATGCGCCAGGAAGGCAGGCCCTTGGCCCGGGCGGTGCGCATGTAATCCTCGCCGAGCACCTCGAGCATCGCCGAGCGGGTCATGCGGGCGATGACCGCGAGCGGCACCGTGCCGAGCACCACCGCCGGCAGGATCAGGTGAGACAGGGCCGAGGCGAAGGCGCCGGATTCGTCGGAGAGCAGCGTGTCGATCAGCAGGAAGCCGGTCACCGGCTCGATGAAGTACTGCACGTCGATCCGGCCCGAGACGGGAGTCCAGCCGAGCTGCACCGAGAACAGCAGGATCAGGAGCAGGCCCCACCAGAAGATCGGCATCGAGTAGCCGGTGAGCGACAGCCCCATCACCCCGTGATCGAAGACCGAGTTGCGGCGGAGCGCCGCCAGGATGCCGGCCGGCAGGCCGATGAGGAGCGCGAACAGGATCGCGCAGATTCCGAGTTCGATCGTCGCCGGAAACAGGCTGGCGAATTCGGAGATCACCGGTTCCTTGGTGCTGATCGAGCGGCCGAGATCGCCATGCGCCAGCCGCTCGAGATAGATGCCGTATTGCACGAGCAGCGGCTTGTCGAAGCCGTACTCGGCGCGGAGCGCCGCGTGCCGCGCGGGATCGATGCCCCGCTCCCCCGCCATCGTCTCGATCGGGTCGCCGGGCACCAGGCGGATCAGGAAGAACGCCACCAGGGTGATCCCGAGGAAGGTCGGGATCACCAGGGACGCGCGGGTCAGGAGGAAGCGGAGCACGCGGGCGCCCTTACTTGAGGCTCACGCCGTAGAAGGTGTGGCGGCCGAACGGCGACAGCTTGAAGTCCACCACCTCCTTGCGGACCGGCTTCAGCTGCACCGCATGCGCGATGGTGAACCACGGCGCCTGCTGCTTGAACACGACCTGCGCCTGCTCGTAGAGCTTGGTGCGCTCGGCCTTGTCGGTGATGGTCTTGGCCTTGGTGACGAGGTCGTCATAGGTCTTGTCGCACCACTTGGCGGCGTTGCCGCCGCCCTTCTGCGCCGCGGCGCAGCCGAGCAGGGTGTGGAGGAAGTTGTCGGGATCGCCGTTGTCGCCGGTCCAGCCGAACATCGCGGTCTGGTGCTCGCCGTCCTGGATGCGCTTCCTGTACTCGCCCCACTCGTAGGACTTGATCTCGGCCTTCACGCCGATCTTGGCGAGGTCGGCCTGCATCAGTTCGGCGATGCGGCGGGCATTCGGGTTGTAGGGCCGCTGCACCGGCATCGCCCAGAGATCCATCGCGAAGCCGTCGCCGAGGCCGGCCTCGGCGAGCAGCTTCTTCGCCGCGTCCGGATCGTAGGGGTCGTCCTTGATCGCGTCGTTGTAGGACCACAGGGTCGGCGGGATCGGATTCTTGGCGGCGACGCCGGTCGAGAGATAGACCGCGTCGATGATCGCCTTCTTGTTGATCGCCATGTTCAACGCCTTGCGCACGCGCACGTCGTCGAACGGCTTCTTCTGGGTGTTGTAGGCGAGGTAGCCGATGTTGAGGCCGGGCTGCTCCAGCACCTGGACGTTTGCGTCCTTGCGCATCGCGTCGACGTCGGCCGGGTTCGGGTAGGGCATGACGTGGCACTCGCCCTTCTGGAGCTTGGCCCAGCGCACCGAGGCATCCGGCGTGATCGCGAAGACGAGATCGTCGAGGGCGGCCTTGCCGGCATAGTATTGCGGGAAGGCGCGGTAGCGGACGATCGCGTCCTTTTGATATTGCAGCAGATAGAACGGCCCGGTGCCGATCGGCTCCTGGTCGAGCTTGTCCGGCGTGCCGGCCTTCAGCATCGCGTCGGCGTATTCCTTCGACTGGATCGCCGCGAAGGGCATGGCCAGATCGGCGAGGAACGGCGCCTCGGGCCCGGTCAGGGTGAAGCGGACCGTGTAGTCGTCGACCTTGTCGAGCGACGTGAGGAGCTTCGGCAGCCCCATGTCGTTGAAATAGGTGTGGTTGGCGCTGGTCACCCGGAAGAACGGGTTGCTCTCCTTCCACTGCCGCTCGAACGAGAAGATCACGTCGTCGGCGTTGAAGTCACGGGTCGGCTTGAAGATCTTGTTGGAATGCCACTTCACGCCCTTGCGCAGATGGAAGGTATAGGTCTTGCCGTCCTCGGACACGTCCCATGTCTCGGCGAGGTCCGGCACCACGTTGGTGGTGCCGCGCTCGAAATTGACGACGTTGGAATAGATCTGGGAGCCGGCATCGAACGAGGTGCCGGTGGTGTTCACCGCCGGATAGAAATTCTCCGGGCTGCCCTCGGAGCAGTAGACCAGCGTCTTGGCGCCGGCCGGCAGGCTTGCCGCCAGGGCGGTCGCGGCACCGAGAACCACCGCCAGGGACGCGCGTGTCATGCTCTGCTCTCCGATCCTTGTGGGCCTCTCGGCCCGGCTTTCGCCACTTCTGGCGGGTTTCCGATCTTTTTCGCAAGGCCCCGGCGGATGGGACGCACAGTCGCGTAACCCCCGGCCGATTGTGTTTGCGCCTCGATCCGTGTCAGAGTCTGTCCGGGAAGAATTTGTTTTTTCGGAGCGCGTTGCGGTTCGCACCGACAGGCGTATGCTTGAGCGATGTGGACGCCTGAGAACCGCCAGCGGTACGACCGCAGCAAGCTTCGCTATCCCACTGATTTGACGGATGAGGAATGGGCGCTTGTTGCTCCCCTTCTCCCGCCGGCTCGACGCGGGGGAAACAAACGAACGGTTGATCTGCGCGAGGTGGTCAACGGCTTGATGTATGTCCTTGGAACGGGGTGCCAATGGCGCGCTATCCCAAAAGATCTACCGCCTCGCTCGACGGTGCATGGCTACTTCGATCTATGGGATTACGACGGAACTCTCCTGCGCATCCATCACACCCTCTACGTTCTCTGCCGCGAACAGGCAGGACGCGAGGCAAGCCCAACGGCAGCGATCATTGACAGCCAGAGCGTCAAGAGCGCGGAAAAAGGGGGCGCACGATCGACCCGTCCGGCTATGATGCGGGCAAGAAGATCAAAGGCAAGAAGCGCCATCTCCTCGTCGATACGCAAGGTCTGCTGATGCATGCTCTGGTGCATCCGGCCGACGTGCAGGATCGTGATGGCGGCGTATGGGTCATGGCGACGCTGTTTAGTCTCTACCCGTTCCTGCTGAAGCTGTATGCAGATGGCGGCTACCAGGGGCCGGTGTTCCGGGAGGCGTTGGAACGGGTCTGCCGGTCTGTGACGGTGGAAATCGTCAAGCGGTCGGATCAGGCGGTCGGGTTCGAGGTCCTGCCCAAGCGCTGGATCGTGGAGCGGACGATTGGTTGGCTCAATCGCTGCCGGCGGCTGGCGAAGGATTGGGAGTGCCGCACCCGCAAGGCGCTGGCTTTCCTGCGCCTTGCTTCCATCCGCATCATGCTCAGAAAACTCTGCCAACAATCAGCATGATCCCGGACAGACACTCAGGTTTCGGACAGATCGTCGGTGCGGAACACCGTCGTGATGGTCGGTTCGGAGGCTGCGTGGCACCTGAATCCTCACCCGCGGCGGAGCACCGGACGGTCGCGCAGGCCTGTCGCGGCATCGCCCGGCAGCTCGCCGTGCTCGACGAGCGCCGGCGCCGTGGCCTGCCGACCGAGCGCGCGGAGGAGGCCCTGCGCGTCCTGCGGGTCGAGCTCGGCCTCGCCTATGCCCGCGAGTCGGTCGGGGTGGCGGAGCTGCGCCATCGGATGGCGGGGCAGGCGGAGTGAGCGCGGGCTTCGGTCCCGACGCGGATCGCTCGTAGACCGGCGCGAGGCACCCGCAGAAGCAGGGCTGCCGATGAAAAGACGAAGCGCGGGTTCCCCCCTCTCCCCGACAGATCCCGGGCTCGCCCGGGATCTGCAAGCGAGGAACGAAGTCGGGCAAGCCCGACTTCGTTGCGGGGAGAGGCTTTCGCCCCCCTTGTCGGGGGCGAAAGGAGCAGCGAACTGCAGGTTCGCTGCGAGGGTGAGGGGGTGTGTCCGGAGGAGCCTCATTCGTCGAGACCCCCTCACCCTCGCCCTGCGGGCTCACTTCATCGACAACAAGGTCGATGAAGTCCTCTCCCCGCCCGCGGGGAGAGGGGATTTTCCGTGCCTCGCCTTTCCGGGACGGCCCCGTCATGGCGGCAGGGTCGGGCGCCGTCAGCCCTCCACCGCCATCCCGCAGGCCTGCCCGATCTCCCGCGACAGGGCCTCGCGCAGGGCCAGCACCGCCGGATGCCCGGCGCTGGCGTAAGCCCGCTCCCCGATCCGCCGCACCGGCGCGATCAGTCGCAGGGAATTGGTGAGGATCACCGCCTCGGCGCCCGCCAGGTCCGCGGGCGTCATCGATCGCTCGGCCGGCACGAGGCCGAGGCCGGGGGCCAGGGCGAGCACCTGGGCGCGTACGATCCCGGCGAGCACCCCGTCCTCGAGGGGCGGCGTGACGACCTCGCGCCCGAACACCGCGAACACATTGCCGATGCCGGCGCAGGCCACCCGTCCCTGCAGGTTGAGGAACAGGGCCTCGTCGTGGCCTTGGGGCCCGGCGGCCTCGGCGGCGAGCACCGCGTCGAGGTAGCCGAGCGTCTTGTGGCGGGAGGTCGGCGAGGTCTCGTTGCGGCGGATCGCGCTCCAGCCGAGGGACATTTCCGAAAAGGCCATGCCGGGCCGCAACGGTGCGGCGCTGGACCACAGGACAGGGCGGGCTCCGGCCGGCGGGCGCAGGCCTCGCGGGCCGGGCCCACGGGTCACGGTGGTGCGGATCGCCGCCCGCTCGTATCCGGCGGCCACGGCTCGCATCGCCGTACGGGCCTCCGCCTCGTCGAGCGCGAAGCCGAGGGCGGCGGCGGCGCGGCCGAGCCGCGTCAGGTGCGCCTCTTCCGCCGCCACCCGGCCGCCCAGCGCCATGGCGGTGTCGAACACCCCGTCGCCGAGCAGCAGGCCGCGATCGGCGAGGTCGAAGGGGGCGACCGTTCCCTCCTGCAACCGCCCGTCACGCCACAGCACGATGCGTCCCTCCCTCCGCGTGCCAGCGCCGGGCCAATCCTAAAAAATTGCCGAACAGCGCGTGGCCGTGCTCGGTCAGCACCGATTCCGGGTGGAACTGCACCCCGTAGGTCGGGTGGCGGCGATGCGAGAGCGCCATCACCTCGCCTTCGGGCGAGACCGCATCGACGGTCAGGTGCTCCGCCATGCCCGGCACCGGCTCGACGATCAGCGAGTGGTAGCGCCCGACCGTGAGCGGCGCCGGCAGGCCGCGAAACAGGCCCTGCCCGCCATGGTCGATCGGCGTGGCGTGGCCGTGGAGCGGCTGCCGGGCCCGCGCGACCCGGCCGCCGAAGGCCGCGCCGATGCATTGATGCCCGAGGCAGACCCCGAGCAAGGGCACCTCTCCCGACAGATCGCGGATCGCCGCGAGCGACACCCCGGCCTCCGCCGGGCTGCAGGGCCCTGGCGAGATCACCACCGCCTCCGGGTCCAGGGCCCGGAGGCCCGCCACGTCGAGGGCGTCGTTGCGCGCGACCCGGACCGGGGCGCCCAATTCCTCAAGGTAGCGCACCACGTTGAAGACGAAGGAATCGTAATTGTCGATGACGAGGATCATGCACCCTCCCCGGTCGCGAAGGCCGCAAACACCCGCTCGGCCTTGGTCAGGGTCTCGCGGTACTCGGCCTGCGGGTCCGAGAGCAGCGTGACCCCGCCCCCGACCTGGAGCACCGCGCGGGCCTCGTCGAGCAGCACCGTGCGGATGGCGATGCTGGTGTCGAGGCTTCCGGTAAACCCGATCCAGCCGATCGCGCCGCAATAGGCCTCGCGGGCATCGCCCTCGATCTCCGTGATGATGTCCATGGCGCGCAGCTTCGGCGCCCCGGTGATCGAGCCGCCCGGGAAGGTGGCGGCGAGCAGGTCGAGCCCGTCCGCCCCTTGCTTGAGCGTGCCGGTCACCGCCGAGACGAGGTGGTGGACGCCCGCATAGGTCTCGAGCCCGCACAGGATGGGCACCGCGACGCTGTGGGGCGCGCAGATCCGCGACAGGTCGTTGCGCAGGAGATCGACGATCATGACGTTCTCGGCCCGCTCCTTGGCGTCGGCGACCAGCGCCTCGGCCCGGGCCCGGTCCTCGGCCGGGTCGGCGGAGCGCGGCGCCGTGCCCTTGATCGGCCGGGTCTCGACCGCCCGGCCGTCGAGGCGCAGGAAGCGCTCGGGCGAGGAGGAGGCAATGGTCAGGCCATCGACCTCGAGATAGGCCGCGAACGGGGCCGGATTGCGCGCCCGCAGGCGCCGGTAGAACGCGAAGGCGTCGAAGCCGGGCGGCAGCCCCGCCTCGAAGCGCTGGGAAATGTTGGCCTGGTAGATGTCGCCGGCGCGGATGTAGTCCCGCACCCGCTCGACCGCCCCGGCATAGGTCTCCCCGGTGAAGTTCGAGCGCCAGGCGAGGGGGGCGACCGGGGCAGCCGCGCTCGCCGGCTCGGGGCCTTCCAGCGCCGCCTCCAGGGCGTCGAGATCGGCGGCGGCTTTGAGCGCCCGGGCGTCAGGGTCGGTCTCGGGGAAGCCGGTGGCGATCAACAGGCAGGTGCCGGCCCGGTGGTCGAAGGCCACCACCGAGGCGTAGAGGTTGAGCGCGAGATCGTCGGTGAGGCCGGCCCGGCGAAGGGGCGGCGTCACCCGCTCCAGGCTGGCGCCGAAATCATAGGCGAGATAGCCGATCGCCCCGCCCTGGAACGGCGGCAGGCCGGGATCCGGTTCGATGCGGTACGGCGCCAGCACGGCGCGGAGGGCGTCGAGGGGAGCGCCGGGCATCGGGGCGCCGTTCCAGGATGCTTGGCCGCCGCGCACCCGGAAGCGCCCGAACGGGTCGGCGGCGAGGTAGGAGTGGCGCCCGAGGGTGTCGTGCCGCATCGCGCTGTCGAGGAGCGCGAGGCCGGGCCATCGCCCGCGCAGGCGGGCGGCGGCGGCGGCGGGATCGAGGGGTGTGACGAGGCGGCTCCACATCGCGCCGTGATAGCGGAGGCGGGGGCCGCAGCGGAAGCCGGCCGTCGGGCCAAGATACCGGACGCGATCGCGATATCAGCCACGATGCGGGGGCAGGGCCCGCCCCGTGACGCCCGCCCTCCCCCGTGCTATGGCCTGCCCCAGCACCCTTCCCTAAATCCTTGATCCCGCTCGCGCCGGCTTGGCCGTGGGCCGGCGCGGCATCCCCTCACTGTCATTCCTCACGCTGCCATGAACGCACCCGCCCCCAAGATCTCCTTCGTGTCGCTCGGCTGTCCCAAGGCCCTGGTCGATTCCGAGCGCATCCTCACCCACCTGCGGGCCGAGGGCTACGAGCTCGCCCGCAAGCACGACGGCGCCGACGTGGTGATCGTCAATACCTGCGGCTTCCTCGATTCGGCCAAGGCGGAGTCGCTCCAGGCGATCGGCGACGCCATGGCGGAGAACGGCCGGGTGATCGTCACCGGCTGCATGGGCGCGCAGCCCGAGGAAATCCGCGAAAAGTACCCGAACCTGCTCGCGGTCACCGGGCCGCAGGCCTACGAATCGGTGGTGGCGGCGGTCCACGAGGCGGTGCCCCCGGCGCACGATCCGTTCCTCGATCTCGTCCCGCCGCAGGGCGTCAAGCTGACGCCGCGGCATTACGCCTATCTGAAGATCTCGGAAGGCTGCAACAACCGCTGCACGTTCTGCATCATCCCGCAGCTGCGCGGCGACCTCGTCAGCCGCCCGGCGGCGGATGTCCTGCGCGAGGCCGAGAAGCTGGTGAAGGCCGGCGTCAAGGAATTGCTCGTCGTCTCGCAGGATACCAGCGCCTACGGCATCGACACCCGCTACGCCACGAGCCCCTGGCGCGACCGCGAGGTGCGGGCCCGGTTCTACGACCTCGCCAAGGAGTTGGGCGAGCTCGGTGCCTGGGTGCGCCTGCACTACGTCTACCCCTACCCGCATGTCGACGAGGTCATCCCGCTGATGGCCGAGGGCAAGGTGCTCCCCTACCTCGACATGCCGCTCCAGCACGCGAGCCCCACGGTGTTGAAGCGCATGCGCCGCCCCGGCAACCAGGAGAAGATGCTGGAGCGCATCCGCTCCTGGCGCACCACCTGCCCGGATCTCGCCATCCGCTCGACCTTCATCGTCGGCTTCCCCGGGGAGACCGAGGAGGAGTTCGAGGAGCTGCTGGCCTGGCTCAAGGAGGCCAAGCTCGAGCGCGTCGGCTGCTTCCAATACGAGCCGGTCCGCGGCGCCCCCGCCAACGCGATCGCGGAAGCCGTGCCGGACGCGGTCAAGGCCGAGCGCCAGCGCCGGTTCATGGAGACGCAGCAGGCCGTGTCGCTGCGGTTGCAGAAGGCCAAGGTCGGCAAGCGCCTGCCGGTCATCATCGACGCCGCCGGCCCCACCGTCGCCAAGGGCCGCTCGAAGTATGACGCACCCGAGATCGACGGCAACGTCCACGTCGCCTTCCGCCGCCCGGTCCGGGTCGGGGACATCGTGACGGTGAAGATCGAGTCGGCGGATGCGTATGATCTGCACGGGGTGGCGGTGTGAGGAATCGGTCTGGCCGTCGATCACTCGGGTACGAGTGGTTCGTCGGCCTGACAGAGCAATCCAATTCATCAAGTCATGCTATTGATCTGCGATCATAGAAAATAGGAATTTTTACTTAAAAAGCTTTGTCGCTGTTAGTATTTGGTGGCGCGCGGGGGCGATGTGATTGTAATATCACACTGTCCTTGTTCTTAACCAAAGGGTTGTGATCTCGCTGCGTTCGCTTGTATGACTGGCGGCCGGCATCAACGTGACCGGCATGACAGCGGTCTGGATCACAATGGCAGCGCTTGACAACTCTAAGCCGTTATTGAAGTCGCTCACGATGCCGAAGTCGGTCGATTTGTCGGGCGGCAGCAAGGCGGTGTCCATCACCGTTGGCGCGACCGATCAAGGGCTCGGCGTGGATTTCGTCGCATTCACGTTCGACAAGAGCTATCAGTCGTCCTACGGGCGGAGTTCGTCTTTCTCGTTCTACGACAGCCAGGATTCCTTCTCGGACGGGGTGTCGTCGTCGTCGCAGATCTTCACCAAGGATACGGCGTCCGGAACTTACACGATCTCCGGTCTGTCGGTGTATGACAAGGCCGGCAACTACACCTACTACACCACCGCCGACCTCGTCGCCGCCGGCTTACAAACGACGATCGACGTCACGGGGGGAGCGCCCGCTGCCGATACCGTCAAGCCTCGTCTGACATCGCTCACGATGCCGAAGTCGCTCGATTTGTCGGGCGGCAGCAAGGCGGTGTCCATCACCGTCGGCGCGACCGATCAAGGGCTCGGCGTGGATTTCGTCGCATTCTCGTTCGACAACATCTACCAGTCGTCCTATGGGCGGAGTTCGTCTTTCTCGTTCTACGACAGCCAGGATTCCTTCTCGGACGGAGTGTCGTCGTCGTCGCAGATCTTCACCAAGGATACGGCGTCCGGAACTTACACGATCTCCGGTCTGTCGGTGTATGACAAGGCCGGCAACTACACCTACTACACCACCGCCGACCTCGTCGCCGCCGGATTCCAGACGACGATCGACGTCACGGGAGTATCCGTTGCCGATACCTTCAAGCCCCGTCTGACATCGCTCAAGATGCCGAAATCGGTCGATTTGTCGGGCGGCAGCAAGGCGGTGTCCGTCACCGTCGGGGCGACCGATCAAGGGCTCGGCGTGGATTTCGTCGCATTCACGTTCGACAAGAGCTATCAGTCGTCCTACGGGCGGAGTTCGTCTTTCTCGTTCTACGACAGCCAGGATTCCTTCTCGGACGGAGTGTCGTCGTCGTCGCAGATCTTCACCAAGGATACGGCGTCCGGAACTTACACGATCTCCGGTCTGTCGGTGTATGACAAGGCCGGCAACTACACCTACTACACCACCGCCGACCTCGTCGCCGCCGGCTTCCAGACGACGATCGACGTCACTGATGCGCCGGGCGGAAGCCTCTCTCTCATCGGAACGGCGTTGGGCGACGCGATTGTCGGCGGTCCCGGCGACGATCTGATTTCGGGGCGGGACGGTGACGATACGATTTCAGGTGGAGACGGCCGCGACACCCTCTTCGGTGATGCCGGTGCGGATCTGATCCTCGGCGGTGCCGGCAACGACGAGCTGCGCGGTTATATTGGCAACGATACGCTCTTCGGCGACGACGGCGACGACCGGATCTACGGTGAGCAGGGCGACGACTTCATCGGCGCAGGAGCCGGCAACGATCTGGTTTTCGGCGGAGACGGCGCCGACGCCCTGATCGGCGAAGGCGGGAACGACACGCTGTTCGGCGAGGCCGGCAACGACATCCTGGACGGCCGCGACGGCGACGACTTCATCGGTGCAGGCGCGGGCGACGATCGTCTCTTCGGCGGCGCCGGCAACGATGCCCTCGTGGGGGAACTCGGGAACGATACCCTGTTCGGAGAACTCGGAAACGACTGGCTCGAAGGACGTGAAGGCGCCGACTTCATGGGCGGTGGTGCGGGCGACGACAGCCTCTTTGGCGGCGCCGATAACGACGATCTCTATGGCGAGGACGGCAACGACCTGCTGTTCGGCAATGCCGGCGACGATGGGCTGACGGGCGGGCGCGGACGCGACACCTTCGCGTTCGGCCACGGCGACGGGCGTGACGTGATCCGCGACTTCGTCGTATCGGGTGACGAGCGCGACCAGATTTCGTTCAACGGAGGGGTGTTCGCCTCGTTCGATCAACTGCTGTCGTCCAGTCAGCAGATGGGATCGGATGTCGTCGTCAACCTCGACACCACGACGAGCATCACGATCAGGAACGTCGCCCTGTCGAGCCTGACATCCGACAACTTCGCCTTCGGCTGACGCCCGGTGGTCGGGGCGCCTTTCCGGCGGAGGCCCCCCTTCCTCGACGGCGGCGGTCACCCCGTCGCCGACCTCTCACCAACCTCGTGCCCGATCGCGATCCGCGAGGGATCGTCCGGAAACCGCATCACCCCCCGATCGCCCCGCTCTCCTCCCGCTCGACCCCCGCCGCCGCCATGTCGCCCCAGGCCCGTTCCAGCGAGCCGTCGAGGTCGATCGCCCGGCAGGCATCCTCGACCACCACCGCCTGGAACCCCGCCTCCCGCGCGTCGACGGCGCTCCAGCCGACGCAGTAATCGGTGGCGACGCCGCACAGGAACACCCGGGTGAAGCCGCGCTCGCGCAGGTAGCCGGCAAGCCCGGTCGGGGTGGTGCGGTCGGCCTCGCGGAAGGCCGAGTAGCTGTCGATTCCCGCCCGGTAGCCCTTGCGGATGATCAGCTCGGCATGGGGCAGCTCCAGCTTCGGCGACACCTCCGCCCCGGGCGTGCCCTGGATGCAGTGCTCCGGCCACAGGACCTGCTCGCCGTAAGCCAGCACCGTGGTCTCGAAGGGCTGCTTGCCCGGATGGCTCGTGGCGAAGGAGGCGTGCCCGGCCGGGTGCCAGTCCTGGGTCAGGACGACGTGCCGGAACAGGCGCCCGAGCGCGTTGATCGGCGCGATCACCGCGTCCCCGTCCGGCACCGCGAGCGCACCGCCGGGCAGGAAGTCGGGCTGGACGTCGATGACGAGGAGGCAATCGGTCTCGGTCGCGTGCAGGGCGTAGGAGGTCATCGCATCGGGTCTCCGCCCATACCGGGCGAATCGCCCCGTATGCCGCACCGTCACGCTATCAGGGATGCATCACCGTCGCACCCGTCGTCCGGCGCCCGGCGAGGTCGGCATGGACCTTCGGGGCGTCGGCGAGCTTCGCCCGCGTATGGACCGGGATCGTCACCGCGCCGCTTTGCACCACCGCGAACAGGTCGGCGGCCATCTCGTCCAGGGCCGCGCGGTCGGCGGTGTGGGTGAACACGGTCGGCCGGGTGGCGAAGAGCGAGCCCTTCTGGCCCAGGATGCTGATGTCGAAGGCCGCGATCGGGCCCGAGGCGCTGCCGAAATTCACGAAGTAGCCGAAGGGCCTCAGGCAATCGAGCGAGGCCGGGAAGGTCGCCTGGCCGACGCCGTCGTAGACGACCTGGCAGCCCTTGCCGCCGGTGATCTCCTTGACCCGGGCGGCGAAGTCCTCGTTCCGGTACAGAATGACGTGGTCGCAGCCATGCTCGCGGGCGAGCGCGACCTTGTCCTGCGAGCCGACGGTGCCGATCACCGTGGCGCCGAGGTGCTTGGCCCATTGCGTCGCGATCAGCCCGACGCCGCCGGCGGCGGCGTGGAACAGGATCGTGTCGCCGGGCTGGACCTTGTAGGTACGGCGCAGCAGGTACTGGGCGGTGAGGCCCTTCAGCATCATCGCGGCCGCGGTGTCGTCGTCGATGCCGTCGGGCACGCGCACCACCGTCCGCGCCTCGATCACCACGTCCTGCGCATAGGTGCCGGCGGCCGAGCCGTAGGCGACCCGGTCGCCGGGCGAGAAGCCGGTCACGCCCTCGCCGACCGCCACCACCTGGCCCGCGCCCTCGTTGCCGGGGGTGAAGGGCAGCTGGGGCGCCTTGTACAGGCCGGAGCGGAAGTAGATGTCGATGTAGTTGACGCCGATTGCGCTCTGGCGCACCCGGATCTGGCCCGGCCCGGGATCGCCGACCGCGACGTCCTCGTAGCGCATGACCTCGGGGCCGCCGTATTCGTGAATCCGAATCGCCTTGGGCATCGTCCGCTCCCACCTTGCTCTTGCTTGCTGCGCGGGATCATAGGAACCGGTCTCCTTTCGGCAATGACCGGGATGGCGGAGCGGCCCTGCACGCCCCAGATCTCCCGCAAGATCTCCATCTCCCGCAAGATCTCCCGCATGCGTGTTCGAGGACCCGTTTCGTGAGCCAGACAGCCGAGCCGAATTCCGAGGCCTTTCCCCTCTACGACGTGGCGGTGGTCGGTGCCGGCGCGGTCGGCCTGGCTGCGGCCCTGGCGCTCGCCCGCGACGGCCTGCGCACCGCGCTCGTCGGTCGCCACGCCCCCGTGGCCGATGGGCGCACCGTGGCGCTCCTCGACGGCTCGGTGCGGCTGCTGCGGGCGCTCGGCGCCTGGGAGGGGCTGGAGCCCCAGGCGGCGCCGCTCGCCGAGATGCACCTGATCGACGACACCGGCAGCCTGTTCCGTCCGCCGCCGGCCCGCTTCGTCGCCCGCGAGATCGGCCTCGACGCCTTCGGCTGGAACATCGAGAACCGGCGCCTGGTCGAGGGCCTGCGCGACCGTGCCCGCGAGATCCCGGAACTGACGCTGGTCGAGCAGGATTCCGCCGGTTGCACCGTGGCCGAGGAACGGGCGGTGCTGGCGCTGGAGGGGGGCGGGAGCGTCGCGGCCCGCCTTGTCGTCGCGGCCGATGGCGGTGGCTCGCCCTTGCGCGAGGCGGCGGGGCTGACGGCGCGGCGCTGGACCTACCCGCAGAAGGCGCTCACCACCATCCTCGCCCATACGCGCGACCACCGCGAGGTCTCGACCGAGTTCCACACCCGCGAGGGGCCCTTCACCCTGGTGCCGCTGCCGGGCGGGCGCCGCTCGAGCCTGGTCTGGGTCTCGGCCGAGGCGCGGGCGGAGGCCTTGAGCGCGCTTGACGACGACGCCCTCGCTCGGGCGATCGAGCGGCAGGCGCAGTCGATGCTGGGGCAGATGCGGATCGACGGGCCGCGGGGCCTGGTGCCGATGCGCGGCCTGTCGGTGCCGCGTCCGGTCGGGCCGCGGCTGGCGCTCGTCGGCGAGGCGGCCCACGTCTTTCCGCCGATCGGCGCGCAGGGCCTGAATCTCGGCCTTCGCGATGCCGCCGCCCTCCGCGACGCGGTGGCGGGCGCGCGCGATGCCGGGGCGGAATCCGTGCTGGCGGGGTTTGCCCGCGGCCGGGCCCTGGACGCCCGGTTGCGCACCGGCGCGGTCGATGCCCTCAACCGCAGCCTGCTCACCGCCTTCCTGCCGAGCGACCTCGCCCGCGGCGCGGGGCTCCTGGCCCTCTCGACCATCGCGCCGTTGCGCCGCCTGGTGATGCGCGAGGGCGTGACCCCGCGCCTGGGGACGCCGACACTGATGCGGGGGTGACGGGGCCGCTCGACGAGTCTCACAGGCTCCGTGTCGTTCCGTGCTCCGCTTTCGCGGTCCCGGAACGACACGGAGGTTTTCGGGTCCTCGAGCCAATGAACGGCTCTTGCCTTGAACGCTTACGGGGCGTTGCTGGCGCTGCGCCCCGTCGCGCTGGTGGTGAGGGTGTCGGGCGACCAGTCGAAGGCGGTGCCGGTTTTGCCGAGCCGCTCGCCATGGGCGAACAAAGCCCGCATGTAGCCCTGCTCGAACGGGGCCTGCGAGGTCTGGGAGAAGCGCTGGTCGATGGTGGCGATGTGGATCGGCGTTCCCGTACGGGCCGCGAAAGCCTTCGTCACCGCGATGGCGCCGGCGGTCTGGGCCTTGATCATCGCCGAGAGCGAGCGGCCGAGGATGCTCAGCATCGACCGCTGCGCGACCTGGAAGTCCGGCGCCAGCGAGGTGTTGACGACGACGTAGATTGCGGGCGCCGGCACCCTGTCCTCCGCGGGGGCTCCGCCCTCCACCTGATCCAGCAGAGCGCGGCCGGGGGCGACGAAGAACGGCGACGTGGCGCCGCCATCGGCGTGCATCTCCTGGAAGCGCTTCGCCCCCGGGCCGGTCGAATCGATCATCACCGGCGGGAAGATGCCGGGGATCGCCGCCGAGGCCAGCATCACTTCCCGAAAGAGCTTGAGCCCGGCGGGCCCGCCGGCCGCCGCGATGGCGCCCATGTCCCACAGGGTCGGTCGCAGGGAATCGAGCTCGGTGGTGACGACGAGGAGACGCCGTCCCTTGCGGTGCTCCGCCGCCACCGCCGCCAGGAGCGCGGGCGTGACGCTGCGCTCGATGCCGCGCTTGAGCGGCCAGGTATCGGTGAGGCTCTCCTGGCCGCCGCCGAACTCGAACACGTCCGCCGCGGAGGTCTCGGTATAGGCCTTCTCCAGGGCCGCATCCTGCGAGGCGCCGACGAAGGCGAAGGGGGCGATGAGCGCTCCCGTCGAGACGCCCGTGACGACGCCGAAATCCGGCCGGTTGCCGGCCCGGGTCCAGCCCTTCAGCAGGCCGGCCGCGAAGGCGCCGTTCTCGCCGCCGCCGGACAGGGCGAGCCAGGGCGCACGGGAGGCCATCGGCGCACCGTCGAGGAAGGCCCGGAACGCCGCCGGATCGTCGCCCGGCAGCCGCACGGAAGCGGGCAGTCCCTCGGGCCGTGCCGCCGCGAGATCCCCCGCCGTGAAACTCGCCCGCACGGTCGAGCGCTGCCGGTCCGCCACCGTGCCGGCCTCGGCCGGAAGCGCGAGGCTCAAGGCGAGCAGCGTCATCGCGGCGCCGGCAAATCCGCGCCGATTCAACTCTCGGGACATGATCGTCTGTCCTCCGCCGCCCGCCTCGCCCGGTGAACGCTACGGTGAGGCTCGCGTTCCCTGCCGCATGTGCGAAAGAACACGTGCGCGCAGGTGTGTCGGGCTCAATCCGTCAGATCACCAGGCGAGAGGTCCGGTTCGCGGCCAATCCGGACACTGCCTTGCCCGGATTATGCTGCTCCCGTCCCGATCCCACAATGATAATCCGCAATGCACGGCCCACAAGTCGACATGAAACGACTTGCGACGGCGCCTTGAAGACAGGGTCCGGCACGCATCCGGGGGGGTCCGGTCGGATCGTCCCCCGAAAGCATGAGGCCGACGCCCACTGACGGCGGCGGGCGGGCGACCGGCCCCGGCACGACCATCTGCCGAGAAGAGCCCCCTTTACGGCCGCGCCGCCCCTGCACTACCCCTCCGTCACGCCGGGGATTTTTCGCGATGCGGGAGACCGGTCGCGCCGGAAGGTCGGAGATACGCCCATGAAACTGCCGCGCCGCTTCTTCCAGCCCCTGGCCTCCGGGGCCCCGGCCCCGTTCCGCGAGCTGCCGGTGCGCCTGGAGCGCATGATCCACTTCGTGCCGCCGCACAACGACAAGGTCCGGGCCCGGGTGCCGGAACTGGCGGCCCAAGTCGACGTGGTTCTGGGCAACCTCGAGGATGCGGTCCCGGCCGACCAGAAGCTGAATGCCCGAAAAGGCTTCATCGCCATGGCGCGGGACACCGACTTTTCCGCCCACGGCACCGGCTTGTGGACCCGCGTCAACGCCCTCAACAGCCCGTGGCTGCTCGACGACCTGATCGAGATCGTCGGTGAGGTCGGCAACAAGCTCGACGTCGTGATGGTGCCCAAGGTCGAGGGGCCGTGGGACATCCACTACGTCGACCAGCTGCTGGCCCAGCTCGAGGCCCGGGCCGGGGTAAGTAAGCCGATCCTCGTCCACGCCATCCTGGAGACGGCGGAGGGCGTGGCCAACGTCGACGCCATCGCCTGCGCCTCGCCGCGCATGCACGGCATGAGCCTCGGCCCCGCGGATCTGGCGGCGTCGCGCGGCATGAAGACCACCCGGGTCGGCGGCGGCCACCCGGACTACAAGGTCATCGCCGATCCCACCCCCGGCTCCTCGGAGCGGGCGAGCGTGCAGCAGGACCTCTGGCACTACACCATCGCCCGGATGGTCGATGCCTGCCAGGCCAACGGCATCAAGGCGTTCTACGGCCCGTTCGGCGATTTCTCGGACGCCGCCGCCTGCGAGGTGCAGTTCCGCAACGCCTTCCTGATGGGCTGCGCCGGGGCCTGGACCCTGCATCCGAGCCAGGTCGCCATCGCCAAGAGCGTGTTCGCGCCCGATCCCTCCGAGGTCGCCTTCGCCAAGCGCATCCTGGAGGCGATGCCCGACGGCACCGGCGCGGTGATGCTCGACGGCAAGATGCAGGACGACGCCACCTGGAAGCAGGCCAGCGTGATCGTGAACCTCGCCCGGCTCGTCGCCGCCAAGGATCCCGACCTCGCCCGTGCCTACGGCCTGGACGCGTAAGTGTCCCTCACAAAACTCCCGCCGAACCGGTGCCGCCACGGCGGCCGACGACAGCGACCGGGAGTTTCGCGCGACGACACCAAGCCGCTCCCGGTATCGTGAGCCTCCAGGGGGCGAGCCCTGCCCTGCGTGCAGGCCCCACGCCGGTGCAAACCCGCCCCCGTCCTCCTATGTTGACGCCCATGCCCCTCGGACAGACCCTCTCCGCCATGCCCGCCCCGCAGCCCGACGCCGCCGCGCCGTCCGGCGCGGTCATCCGCCTCGCCAAGTTCAACATCGGCGACGTCGTGCGCCACCGGATCTACCCGTTCCGCGGCGTCATCTTCGACGTCGACCCGGTCTTCGCCAACACCGAGGAATGGTGGCAGGCGATCCCCGAGGAGGTGCGGCCCTCCAAGGACCAGCCGTTCTACCACCTGCTCGCCGAGAACCAGGAGACCGAGTACGTCGCCTACGTCTCGGAGCAGAACCTGGTGCCGGACCGCTCCGGCGAGCCCCTGCGGCATGCCCGCATCGCCGAGATGTTCGAGCGCGACGCCGAGGGCGGCTACCGCATGCGGATCGACGCGGCGAATTGAGCGAAAGCGCTCCCTCGATACCCTTCCTCTCTCACACGGCTGTCCGGTGAAAAGAAAGGCGCGGGCTTTCCCCTCTCCCCGACAGATCCCGGGCTTGCCCGGGATCTGCAAGCGACGGACGAAGTCGGGCAGGCCCGACCTCGTTGCGGGGAGAGGGCTGTATTCCCGTTCAGGGCACGCAGCGAGGCGTCAGCCGAGGGTGAGGGGGTGTTCCCGGAGGAGTCTCATCCGGAGATACCCCCTCACCCTCGCTCCGGCTTCGCCTGCGCTTGCTTCATCGACGGCAAGGTCGATGAAGCCCTCTCCCCGCCCGCGGGGAGAGGAGAAATCCGCGCCGTTTCTTTTCCCCGGACAGCTGTGTTTTCCCTGGACAACCTTGCTTCGCGCCGGTCGGTAGCGATGTCCGGTCGGTGCCGCGTTTCGCGCCAGGCGGAGAGACGCGCAACTTATGTAAACGAATGTTGCCGCCTTTGTCATAGACTGCGACCCGACTTGCAGGATGCTCCGTCCTGCCGTCATCCGACTGTCCGTCACGCGACGCGGCGATGCGTCCCTGCGCGAACGGGAGGGGGCATGAGCAACGGGATCCAGCCTCACAACGCCAGGCCGGCCGGCATCTGGAATTCCGGCGGCGGCCGCTACGACGAGATCAGCCGGGGCATCGCCGACAGCATCGCCCATTGCGTGCTGCGCCTGGATCCGCGGCCGGGCGAGCGGATCCTCGACCTCGCCACCGGGACCGGCTGGACCTCGCGCCTGGTCGCCCGGAGCGGCGCCGAGGTCGTGGGCGTCGATCTCGGCGCCGACCTGATCGCCTTCGCGGCCGGGCGGGCCCAGGCCGAGGGGCTCGCCATCACCTACCGGGTCGGCGATGCCGAGAGCCTCCCCTTCGCGGACGGCGCCTTCGACGCGGTGATCTCGACCTGCGGGGTGATGTTCGCCAGCAAGCCGGAGGCGGCCGCAACGGAGCTGGCGCGGGTCTGCCGCCGGGGCGGGCGCATCGCGCTGACCACCTGGGCGCCCGACGGCGCGGTGTTCGAGATGTTCCGGGTGATGAAGGCCTACATGCCGCCGCCGCCCGCGCCGGCCCCGCCCTCGCCCTTCGAGTGGGGCCGCCCCGAGCGGATCGCGGAGCTGCTGGGCCGGGACTTCGACCTCGCCTTCGAGGACGGCGTCTCGTTCTACCGCGAGCCGAGCCCGGAAGCGGCCTGGGAGACCTTCTCCACCGGCTACGGGCCGACCAAGGCCCTGGCCGCGAGCCTGGACGAGGAACGCCGCGCCGCCCTGCGCCGCGACTTCATCGCTTTTCACGCCCGGTTCCCGACCCCGCTCGGCATCTGCGTGCCGCGCGAGTATCGGGTGACCCGCGGCCTGCGGCGGTAGGGGACTGGCCAAACGGAACGCCCCGGCATCGCGGCGTCGATGCCGGGGCGTCCGGGTCTCTCAGCCCCCGCGCCGCCGGTCGGGGCGCGAGGCCATGTCTTGCTTGTCTTACTTGGCCGGAGCCGCCGCCGGGGCCGCGCCGCCCTTCTGCTCGAGCTGCTTGCGCATCTCCTCGGAGCGCTTCTCGAGCTCGGCCTGGAGCTTCTTCTGCTGCTCCTCGAGCACCTTCGGGTCGATCGGAGCGCCGTCGAAGGCCTTGCCGAAGCCGGCCAGCGGCACCGCGAAGGTGACCTCGCGCTGCATCTGGTTCTGCACGCTGACGTGAAGGGTGGTGCCCTTCTTCATCGCGGCGACGACCTCGTCCTTCAGGCCCGGGGCCTCGGCAAAGCAGCCGTTCGGGAAGCAGACGGCGTAGCGGCCGGGGGTCGGCTGGCCGTTATCGACCGTGAAGCGGATGCCGGGCTGCAGCAGCAGGCCGAGCGGCATCAGGAAGCGCACGACCTTGGTGCCCTGCGGGCCCTTCATGTCGTAGACCGCCACGGCCAGCACCGCCTGGCCCTGGTCGGAGACGAAGTCGCGGGTGGTGTAGCAGACCTCGTTGCCGCTGCCCTGGTCCTTGCCGCAGACCTTGGTCCAGTCGGCCTGGGACGGCTCGGGCTTCACCTGCACGACCATCGGGCCGGTCTGCTGGGCCTGCGCGGCCGGGGCGGCCTGCTGGGCCGGGGCCGGCGCCGGAGCGGCGGGCTTCTTGGGCTGGGCGAGCGCCGGGGCGGCCGCGAGACCGAGCCCGAGGCCGGCCAGGGCGAAGGCAATGGCGGCCTGGTTCGGGCGCGCGGGACGATTCGCGAAGAACATCAGGAGTGGACCCCTCAAACGGCAGGACGTCGGTGGCCTTATGCGCGCGAAGCCCGCTGGATGCGGGTCGCCGGCAGCAAGCGGAGCGCGGCCGAAGGGCTCCGCCCGGCCTCCGGGGCGCCTGCTTTCCCCCGGATTGAGGCGAAGGCAAGGCCTCGGCCGCCGACCGTCAGGGGGCCTTAGCCGATCCCAACGCGGATCGCGAGGGGGCCCGCAGGCTTAAAACGGCATTAACCATGCGTGGGCAGGATGGCGGGCGCGGCATGCGGACGGGGTGACGGTGGTGGCGGCTCAGGCGACGATGAGACGAGACGACGCGTCGTCCCTGCCGGATCCCGCGATCCTGCCGGCACTCCCGGCCGGTGCCGGGCGGCCCGCCGCCACGGGTTCGGCCACGGGTTCGGCCATGGGTTTGGGCGCCCTCCTCGCCGCGATCGCCGACCGGCATCCCGCCCGCATCGCCCTCGTCGACCAGGCGAGCAAGCCCGCCTGGTGCGGCCGCCCCGCCATCGCCTGGACCTACGCCGCCGCCCGCGAGATCGTCGCGCGCCTCGCCGAGGGCCTGCAGCAATGGCGGCTGCCGCCCGGGAGCCCCATCGGCCTGTGCATGGCCGGCATGGCCGAGGCGCATCTCGCCTTCCTGGCGATCGAGCAGGCCGGCCACGTCCCCTGCCCGCTTCCGGTGACCTGGGACGAGGACCGCCTACTCCAGGCCGTCGAGGCGGCGCAGGTCCTCGCCATCCTGACCCAGGGAGTCCTCGGGGCCGAGCGGCCGGCGGACAAGGTCTGCCGGGTCGCGATGCGCTACTTCCCCTTGCGCTTCGTCGCCGCCTTCGGGCCGCACGTGCCGGACGGGGTGATCAGCCTCGACCAGGTCGTGCTCGACCATCGCGGCGATGCCGCCGCCCTCGGCACCGGGCCGGCCGCCGGCCTCATCACCTTCGCGCTTCCGGGTACCCTGTCGGGAGCCGTGCCGGCCCACCCCGGCCCCCAGCCCGAACCCGAGGGCGCGCCCCTGCCGGTGCGGCGCGAGGCCGAGGCGCTGACGGCCGCCGCCGCCGGCTGCCTGGTGCCCCTGCGGATCGAGCCGGGCGAGCGGATCCTCAGCCTCCTGCCATCGACCGACCTGAAGGGCCTCGCCACCGGGCTCGCCGCCGCCTTGCTCGCCGGCGCCACCCTCGAATGCCATCCGGTCTTCGATGCCGGCGCCCTCTCGGCCGCCCTCGACCAGCCGGTGCCGACCCATCTCGTCGCGCCCGCCTGGATGGAGGCGGGGTTCTCCCGCACCACCGTGCCGGGCCGCCTGCGCACCCTCGCCTACGTCCACCGGGCGCCCTGCCGCCTCAGCGCCCGCCTGCCCGGCCGCTCCGGCGTGGTCGACATCGTGGCCTTCGACGAGGTCGCCCTGCTCTGCGGCCGGCGTGATGCCCAGGATGTCGGCCTCGTCCTGGCGGCCCCCGAGCGGGCCGCGTCGGCCCCCGAGCGGGCCGCCCCCGGCGGGGATCGAGGCGGCCTGATCCAGCTGCGCCGCGATCCGGATGGGCGCCTGAGCTTCCGCGGTCCGGCCTGCCAAGCCGTCATGTTGCGCCGCGGCATCACCGAGAACGAAAATCCGGACGGATGGATGGATTCGCGCTTCCGAGCCTCTCTCTTCGCCGGCGTCGCCACCGCGGTCGCAGAAATGCCATAGCGCGCGGGCAACCTGTCCGGATCGGCTTCCATCTCAAAAATGCTTGTCGTTCCAGTCGTTTGACGGCTCATCACCGGGTCCCGCCCGGGATCGCCCGGCGGTCCCGGCCTTGCCGGGGAATGAACCTTCGTCGGCTCACGGCGTTACTGCCCCGGTGCCTTCACGAGAGGCACGCGATCGGCTAACGCTTGAACATGGGTGCGCTGCAAAAAGTTCTCGTCGTCGACGATGGCCACCGCGCCGTCGACCGGGCCCTCTCCGCGGAGCTGGCCGAGCTGGGCTATGCCAGCGTCACCGCCTCCCTGGAGGCGGCGGACGATGTTCTGGCGATGATGCCGCGCCCGGCGGCGGTTCTGCTCCACGTTCCGCCCCGTGACACCGGCGGCGCCTTCCGGATGATGTCGGAGCGCCTGCGCGAGCAGATGCGCGGCGCCGGCATCCCGGTGATCGAGGTCGATGCCGCCGGCCAGCAGACCGGTGCGCCGATCGACCTCCAGAGCCGGATCGGCACCCGGGTGCTGAACGAGCCGGAATTCTAAGAGAGCACGCGTTCAGAGCCTTGCCTCCGCATCGTGCGGCAAGGCTCCGAGCGCGTTCGATCGCGCCGGCTCACGATACACGAGAGAAGGGTTCATCGGCGGCACCGGCCGATGACCGGCTGCCGGATGACCCTTTCGCCTGCGCCCGCTCCGCCGCCGTGCAGGCCCGCCGCGCCCAGGCCACGAATTCCTCCGGATCGTCGCCGAGCCGGTCCGGCGCACGCCAGTAGCTGGCGATGACGGTCACCCGGCCGCCTTTCCCGGCATAGGAGAACGGTGCGCCGCCCTCGGCCGCGAAGGACGCGGTCTCGTCGGGCGTGACCTTCAGGTAGAGCACGTCGCGCACGACCAGCCCGAACATCAGGGAATCGCGAAACAGCCCGAGCCCGCCGAACATCCGGCGGATCGAGACGCCGCCGAGGGGCGCCAGCATCTCCTCCAGGAAGGCGCGGTAACCGTGGTCCGTCATGATTCGCTCCGGGGCCTCTCCGAGAGAGCGTCCCGCCCCGGCGGCGTGCCGGCAAGCCCGGCCGTGCGTGATCGTCACCATCGTTCCGGTTTCGCGGCGGAGTGTGGGCGATTCGGCAATATCCGTCATGATCCGTCATGATCCGACTTAGGCCATGCCGTCATGGCTCGCTGTCGAGCTAAGCTGGTCTGCCGCGCAGGACTGATCGATCGGCGATCGAATAGGCAGGGGGTCGGGACGACGACCGCCGAAATCGGGTCGGCCATGTCGGGAGCGCGGCCGTAAGCGAAGCCGATTTCATCCGCCTGTCACGAAACCGCCCGATGACGCGCCGGTCCCGACACCCCCGGCGGATACACGTGACCCACGCCCTCGACCTGATTCCGGCGGCCCGAAAGGCCCCTGCCGCCGCGCCCGATGCGACGCGCCGGCCCTGGGCCGGCCTTGCCCTGCCGCTCGCCCTGCTCAGCCCCTCCCTCGTCTTCCTCGTCCTGTTCACCTACTGGCCGGTGGTCGAGGTGTTGTGGGATGCCACCCACGAGGTGTCGCGGCGCGGCACCCGCTTCGTGGGACTGGCCAACTTCTCGGCCCTCTTCGCCGACCCGACCTTCCAGCGCGCGCTCCTCAACAACGCGCTCTACGCGGTCGGCACGGTGGTGCCGAGCCTGGTCCTGGCGCTCGCCTTCGCCCTGGCGCTCAACGGCGCCGGCCGGGTGCGGGCTTTGATGCGGGCGGTGTTCTTCCTGCCGGTGATGATCCCGCTGGTGGCCGCCGCCGCGCTCTTCCTGTTCCTGTTCCTGCCCGGCATCGGGCTGATCGACCACCACCTCGCCCGGCTCGGATTCGCCGGCGCCAACTGGCTCGGCGACCCGGATCTCGCGCTCGCCGCCATCACGGTGCTCACCGTGTGGAAGAATGCCGGCTACTACATGCTGTTCATCCTGGCCGGGCTGCAGGCGATCCCCGACGAGGCGAAGGAGGCCGCGCTCCTCGACGGCGCCGGTCCCTGGCAGCGCCTGCGCTACGTCACCCTGCCGGCGCTCCGCCCGACCTTCGCCTTCGTCGGGGTGATCGCGCTCCTGAACGCCGTGACGCAGGTCGACCACGTCTTCGTGCTGACCAAGGGCGGGCCCTCGGACGCGACGAAGCTCCTGCTGTTCTACATCTACGAGCAGGCCGCCGAGCGCTACGATGCCGGCCGCGCCGCCGCCGCGACCGTGGTGACCCTGGGCCTGCTCGCTGCGCTGACCGCCCTGTCGCTCACCCGCAGCCAGGGCCCGGAGGCGGCCCGATGAGCGCCTCCCCCGTATCGGGCCCGGTGACCCGCGAGGTCACGCCTCACATCGCCCGCTGGGTCGTCATCGGCCTCGCGCTGATCTGGGCGGTGCCGTTCTGGTGGATGCTGGTGGCGGCGTTCCGGCCGGCGGGATCGGGGGCGGATGCCTCGCTCCTGCCCTCCCTGACGCCGACGCTCGCCAACTTCGCCGAGGCCTGGGCCTCGGCCGACTTCCCGCTCTACTTCCTCAACTCGGCCGTCATCTGCGCCGGCATCCTGGCGGTGCAGCTCGTCACCGCCTCGCTCGCCGGCTACGTCTTCGCGCGCCTCGAATTCCCCGGCCGCGGCATCCTATTCGCCCTGTTCCTGGTCCAGCTGATGCTGGTGCCGGTGGTGCTGCTGGTGCCGAACCTGAAGACGATCGCGGCTCTCGGCCTCTACGACACCCTGCCGGGCGTGATGGCGCCCTATTGCGCCACCGCCTTCGGCACCTTCCTGATGCGCCAGAGCTTTCGCGAGGTGCCGCGCGAGCTGGAAGACGCCGCGATGATCGACGGCGCCGGCTGGTGGGCGCGCATCCGCCTGATCTACCTGCCGCTGACGAAGCCGGCTTTGGTCGCATTCTCGATCGTCTCGGTCACCAGCCACTGGAACGAGTTCCTGTGGCCGCTGATGGTCATCAACTCCCCCGACAGGCGGCCCCTGACCCTGGGTCTCGCGAGCTTCACGCTCAGCGCCGAGGGCATGCAGGCCTGGGGGCTGATCGCGGCCGGCACCTTCCTGGTCAGCCTGCCGCTGCTCGCCGCCTTCCTGATCTTCCAGCGCCGGTTCGTGAACAGCTTTCTCGCCTCCGGCATCAAGTAGAGGACAAACACAGATGATTTCCTGGTGGAAGGGCGCCGCCCTTGCCCTCGTGGCGGCGGCCGGCCTCGCCGCGCCGCGCCCCGCGCTCGCGACCGACATCGAATTGTTCTTCCCGGTCCCGGTGGACGGGGCGCTCGCCCGCAACATGTCGGGGCTGATCAAGGAGTTCAACGACTCCCACCCCGACATCAAGGCGGTTCCGGTCTTCACCGGCTCCTACGACGACACGCTCCTGAAGACCCGCGCGGCGATCAAGGCCGGCAAGCCGCCGGCGGCGGTCATCATGTCGGCGAACTTCCTCACCGATCTGGCGATCGAGCACGAGATCGCGCCGATGGACGACCTGATCGCCAAGGACGGCAAGAGCCAGGACGCCTTCACCGGCCAGTTCTTCCCGGCGCTCCTTCCCAATTCCGTCATCGACCGCAAGGTCTACGGCGTGCCGTTCCACAACTCGACGCCTCTGCTCTACATCAACGCCGACCACTTCAAGGAAGCGGGTCTCGACCCCGACAAGCCGCCGCGGACCTGGGCCGAGCTGTATGACGCCGCCCGCAAGCTGACGAAGCGCGAGGGCGACCGCACCACCCGCTGGGGCCTGATGATGCCCTCGAACTACGATTACGGCGGCTGGATCCTCGAAGCCCTGACGATGTCCAATGGCGGGCAATACTACAACCGCGATTACGGCGGCGAGGTCTATTACGACACCCCGACGATGCTCGGCGCCCTCACCTTCTGGTCGGACCTCGTCCACAAGGCCAAGGTGCATCCGTCCGGCGAGCAGAAGGGCCCGGCGGTGACCGGCGCGTTCCTGGCCGGCCAGGCCTCGATGATGATCATCTCGACCGGCTCGCTCACCTTTATCCGCGACACCGCCAAGTTCCCGTTCAAGGTCGCCTTCGTGCCGATGAACGTGCGCCAGGCGGTGCCGATCGGCGGCGCCTCGCTGGTGCAGCCGACCGGCCTCTCGCCCGAGAAGCGCGCCGCCGGCTGGACCCTGATCCAGTGGCTGACCTCGCCCCAGAAGTCGGGCTGGTGGAGCCGCGCCACGGGCTACTTCGCCCCCAACAAGGCGGCCTACGACTTAGCTGAGATGAAGGCCTTCCTGGAGAAGAACCCCGACGCCAGGATCGCGGTGGACCAACTCGCCAACGCCCAGCCGTGGTTCGCCACCTACCGCACCGTGCCGGTGCGCAAGGCGATCGAGGACGAGCTGCAGGCCGTGCTCGCGGGCAAGCGCCAGCCGAAGGAGGCGCTCACCGCCGCCCAGAAGGCCGCCGATGCCCTGATGCGCCCCTACGTCGAGGACACTGCGCTCCGCCTGCCGGGCGCCGAGTGACCGCCTCGCGCTGACGCGCCTCCCCGTCCTGGACGACGCCCGGGACGGGGCCCATTGCCCCCGAGTGCCGGACGAATTCCATGCTCATCGCCCAGATCACCGACCTGCACGTGCGCCCCCGCGGGCTGCCGGCCTACCGGGTCTCCGAGACCAACCGGATGGTCGCCCGCGCGGTGGCCCACCTCATCGCCCTCGATCCCCGGCCCGACCTGGTGCTGATCTCCGGCGATCTCACCGATTGCGGGCTTGCGGAAGAATACGAGGAGCTGCGCGGCCTGCTCGCGCGCCTGCCGATGCCGATCTACGTCATCCCCGGCAACCACGACCGGCGCGAGACCCTGCGCGAGGTCCTGCCGGCGGCCTGGATGCCCGGCGCGACGGACGGCTTCATCCAGTACACCGTCGAGGATCACCCGGTCCGCCTGATCGCCCTCGACACGCTGGTGGCGGGCGCGAGCCACGGCGCGCTCTGCACCGAGCGCCTCGGCTTCCTCGAACGGGCGCTCGCCGGCGGCGACGGCCGCCCGACCCTGGTCTTCATGCACCACCCGCCCTTCGAGTGCGGGCTCGTCCACATGGACGAGATCCGGCTCCTCGACGGCGAGGCGCCGTTCCGGCGGCTGATCGCCGGTGAGACCTGCATCGAGCGGATCCTGTGCGGCCACCACCACCGGCCGATCGTCACCCGCTACGCCGGCACGATCGCGCAGATCGCCCCGAGCGTGACTCACCAGGTCGCCTTCGATCTCACACCGGAGCACGACGGCGCCCTGGTCTTCGAGCCGCCGGCCTACCTGCTCCACCGCTACACGCCGGAGACGGGAATCGTGAGCCACATGGTCTATGTCGAGGCGTTCGACGGGCCGTATCCGTTTGTGCTGGATGCGGCGTATCCGGGGCAGCACTAATTATCGATCAATATTCGAGAATATAGCGTGGGATCCCCTCTCCCACACGGGAGAGGGGGAAGAGCTTTACTTCGAGCTCTCAATCCCGATGTAGTATGGTGATCAGCTGTTCTTCAGCGCCACCCGATACTGACCCTGCGTCTTCGCCCGCACCTCGTCCTCGGTCACCCCGTCGGCGAGCTCCACCAGGCTCATGCCGCCGTCACCCTTCTTGTCGATGGTGAAGACGCCGAGATCGGTGATCACCATGTCGACGACGTGGGTGCCGGTGAGCGGCAGGTCGCAGGCCTCGAGCAGCTTCGGGGATTCCGAGCCGTCCTTGGCCTTGGCGACGTGCTCCATCACCACGACGACCTTCTTGACGCCGGCGACGAGATCCATCGCGCCGCCCATCCCCTTCACCATCTTGCCGGGGATCATCCAGTTGGCCAGATCGCCGTTCTGGGCCACCTGCATGGCCCCTAAGATCGACAGGTCGATATGGCCGCCGCGGATCATCCCGAAGGAATCCGACGACGAGAAGTAGCTCGTGGTCGGCAGCTCGGTGATGGTCTGCTTGCCGGCGTTGATGAGGTCGGGATCCTCCTCGCCCTCGTAGGGGAACGGGCCCATGCCCAGCATCCCGTTCTCGGACTGGAGCTGCACCGACATCCCCTCGGGGATGTAGTTCGACACCAGCGTCGGGATGCCGATGCCGAGATTGACGTAGAAGCCGTCCTGAAGCTCGCGGGCGGCGCGGGCCGCCATCTGGTCGCGGGTCCAAGCCATGGTGGTCTCCTGTCTCGCTCGTTTTAGATGGCGCCGCCGCCCGTCGGGGCGGGCGCGGGCTCGGCGTTCGGCGCGGCTTCACTGCGCTTGCGGGTCGTGCGCTGCTCGATGCGCTTCTGCGCGTTCGGGACGTGGATCATCCGCTTCACGAACACGCCGGGGGTGATGATGTGGTCCGGGTCGATCTCGCCCGGGCGCACCAGGTGCTCGACCTGCGCGATGGTCATGCGCGAGGCGGTGGCCATCATCGGGTTGAAGTTGCGGGCGGTCTTCCGGTAGACGAGGTTGCCCTCGTGGTCGCCCTTCCAGGCATGGACCAGCGAGACGTCGGCGAACAGGCCGCGCTCCATTACGTAGGTCTCGCCGTCGAACTCCCGGGTCTCCTTGCCCTCGGCGATCAGGGTGCCGACGCCGGTCTTGGTGAAGAAGGCCGGGACGCCGGCGCCGCCGGCGCGGATGCGCTCGGCCAGCGTGCCCTGCGGGTTGAACTCGATCTCGAGCTCGCCGGCGAGGTACTGCTTGGCGAAGGTCTTGTTCTCGCCGACATAGGACGAGATCATCTTCTTGATCTGGCGCGTCTCGAGCAAGACGCCGAGGCCGACGCCGTCGATGCCGGCATTGTTCGAGATGACCGTGAGGTCCTTGGCGCCGCTCTCGCGCACAGCGTCGATGAGGACGTCGGGAATGCCGCAGAGGCCGAAGCCGCCGGCCATGATCGTCATGCCGTCCCGCAGGACGCCCGCCAGGGCGGCGGTGGCGTCGGGGTATACCTTCTTCATCCCTCGTTTCCTCAAATTTCCGGCACCGCCGGGGCTGAAGCGCCCTCGGTCCCGCACGGATGCGGCGCCTCGCCGCCCTGTTTAGCATCGTTGCGCCGCCGCACCACCGGGCGGGGAGAGGAAAATGTCCCGCTGCCGGAGCGGTGCACGCCACGCGGCAAACCATGCCGGGGAGACAAGCCGTGCGCGAGGGATTATAGGGGACACGGGAAGGCGGATGCCGCCGGCAGGCTCTCGAAGAGGCCGCCGGGACGGCGGCCCGGGGGGGCGCACGAGTTCTCGTCCACGCCGGCTGCCGGAGAGCGATGTCGCGCCGAACCACCCTGGCCCTCAGCGGCGCCGTCGTCACGGCGCTCGCGGTCGCGGCCGCCTCCCTGTCCTGGACGATCGCGGCCCCGCAGGCGGCCGCCTTCGCGGAGCGGGACCTGGCGCGGCGCTACGGCCTCGGCCTGGCGGTCGCCGGCCCCGCCACCCTGACGCTGCTGCCGGCCCCGCGCCTGACCTTCTCCGAGGTGCGGCTCAGCCGCGCCGGCCACGACCTCGTCGCGAGCGACGGCCTGCAGGTGCAGCTCGGCCTCGCCGGGCTCCTCGCCGGCCGGGCCGAGATCACCGGCCTCGTCCTCGAACGGGCCCGGATCGCCCTGCCGCCGCACGCATGGAGCGACTGGGCCGAGCCGGCGGCGCGGCTCGCCGCGCGGGTCGCCGCCGGGAGGGGCCGCCACCTGCGCCGCCTCGTCCTCGTCGACGCGACCGTGACCGGGCGCGATCCGCGCTCCGGTGCCCCTGAGACGGTCACCGGCCTCAACCTGGTGGCGAACTGGCCGCGCCCGACCGCCGGCCTCGACCTGTCGGCCGCCTTCACCTGGCGCGGCGTGCCGGCGACCCTGGCCCTGTCGGGACTGCGCCCGCGCGAACTCGCGGCCGGCGCCGAGACCCCGGTCACCGCCGCCCTCACCTGGAACGGGGCGAGCGCGGGGACCGATCGGCCCGCCGAGGGCAGCGCCGAGATCGAGGGCAGCCTGGTCTGGGCCGAGGAGCCGGCCAAGGAGCAGGCCGAGGGCACGGCCAGGGCCGCGTCGACGGAGACCTCCGGCACGGGCCCGCGCCTGTCCGGCCAGGGCCGCTTCGTCACCTCCACCCTGCCCGGCACCCTGGCCTGGCTCGGGATCGTCCCCGGCCCCGCCGCGCTCGCCGGCCCGGTGAGCCTCGACGGGCGCTTCCTCGCCCGCCCGGGCGCCGTCGAATGGCCCGAGATCCGGGTGCAGGTCGGCGACAACCGGCTCGAGGGCGCGGGCGCTGCGTCCGTGGTGCGGGGGCGGCTCAGCCTCACCGGCACCCTGGCGGCCGAGCGGCTCGACCTCTCGGGCCTGATGCCCGAGGCACTGTCCGACGGTCCCTGGAGCCGGGCGCCGCTCGCCCTCGACGGGTTGACGGACGGCGACCTCGACCTGCGCCTCTCCGCGGCCTCGGCCCGCCTCGGCCCGGTGGAGGCGCAGGACGTCGCCGCCGGCCTGCTGGTGCGCGACGGCACCGTGGAGGCGACGCTGGGGCGCGCCACCGTGCAGGGCGGCACCGTCAAGGGGCGGGCGGCGCTCGCCGCCCTGCCGGCGGGCCTCGATGCCCGCCTCCAGGGCAGCGCCGACCGGATCGACCTCGGCGGCCTCTTCGCCGATCTCGGCTGGCCGCGCTGGATCCTCGGCCGGGCGCAAGCCTCGGTCGCCCTCGACGGGGCCGGATCGAGCCTCGCCGACCTCGTCCGGCGCCTCTCGGGCCGCGCCGCCGCCACGGTCGAGAGCGGGGAGATCTTAGGCGTGAACCTCGCCGACCTCGCCCAGCGCCCCGACTCCGCCACCACCGCCCTGCGCCGGGGCGGCCGCACCCATTTCGAGCGTGCCCGGGTCAGCCTGACGGTGAGCGACGGCGTCGCCGAGATCGGCCAGGGCCAGATCCGCGCGGCGGCGCTCGCCGCGAGCCTCGGCGGCCGGATCTTCCTGTCCGAGCGGCGGCTCGGCGCCGAGGCGAGGATCGAGCCCGGGCCCGACGGGCGGGCGGGCGGGAGCTTCGCCATCGAGGGGCCGTGGCTGCGCCCGAGCCTGCGGCCGCTCGCCGCCCGCGCGCTGCCGCCCTCGACCCTGCCGAAGGCCGCCAGCGCCTACGCGCCCTGAGCGGAGCTTTGCGTCACTGGCGATAGGCGGCGGCCTTGAACGTCCAGCGCCAGCGTTTCGCCGGCACCTTGCAGCGGACCTGGACCGTGTTCTCGCAGGTGCCGTCCGGCGGCGACCGGTCGAGGGCGACGACGACCCGACGGTCGTCCTTGCGGTAGCCCTGCACCGTCGATTCCGGGCCGTCGGCCGAGATCTCGGCGATCTGGTCCCAGCCCTCCACGATCGTCTCCAGCCGGCCGAGGGCGTCGGCGTAGGAATGCCCGAGTCCCGTGGCCCGGCCCGAGAAGGTGCAGGCCGTGCCGGCGGGCGCGCTGTCGCTGACGGTCTTCGGCGACTGGGTGCCCGAAGCGAGCGGGAAGCCGAGGGCGGCGGCGAAGGCCGTCCGAAGGGCGCTGCAGACATCCGGCGGCAGGGGCCGGGCCACCGGTTCGGCCGGTGCCGCCCGCGCCGCGACAAGGCCGGCGAACGACAGGAACAGGGCCAGGGCGATCCGAGACATCCGTCAAGTCCTCGAGCGGGCGACCGCCGAACCGCCCGACGTCATCGCCGGCGGCGATGGATGCGCGGTCGCGCGTGAGTTTCCGTGCGCCGTGACTATGACAAGACCATGCGGGCCGATATGGCCCGGCGGCAACGAACGCGTGGCCCGGCGCGATGTGAGACGCCCCGCCCGATGTTTGGAACGGAGGGCGCAGGTCGGCCGCGCGGACGGTCGCGGGCCCGACGACGATCGTCGGAGATGCGGCCCCGGTCGCGGCGTCACGGTGCGGCTCCGTCGATCCCCCGCAGGAGCCCGTCGACGAAGTCCGGCACCGCCTGCGTGGCCGGGCCGTAGGTGGCCTCCATGAACAGGCCGGCGGTGTCGGAGGGGGCGAGGTTGATCTCGCGGGTCGGGATCCCGGCCGCCCGCGCCCGCGCCACGAACCCCGCCGCCGGGTAGACCGCCCCGGACGTGCCGATGGCGACGAACAGGTCGGATTCGTCGAGGGCCTCCGCGATGGCATCGAGGTGGAGCGGTACCTCGCCGAACCAGACCACGTCCGGGCGCATCCCGCCGCTTTGCCCGCAGGACGGGCAGGCCGTCCCGACCGACAGGTCCCCGGGCCAGGGGCGGCCCTCGCCGCAGGCGGTGCAGCGCGCCCGCATCACCTCGCCGTGCATGTGGGTGACCACTTGGGTGCCGGCGCGCTCGTGTAGGTCGTCGACGTTCTGGGTGCAGAGGAAGAGCGTTCCGCCGCGTGCCGCGAGACCCGCCTCCAGGCGCGCGAGCGCCGCGTGGGCGGCGTTGGGCGCGGCCTCCCGCACGCCCTGCCGGCGCAGGTTGTAGAAGGCGTGGACCTCCTCCGGCTCGGCGGCGAAGGCCTCCGGCGTGGCGAGCCGCATCGGATCGAACCGCCGCCACAGCCCGCCCGGATCCCGGAAGGTGCCGAGCCCGCTCTCGGCCGAGATGCCGGCTCCGGTGAGAACGAAGAGGGTCACGCGCGGCCCTCCCGCGGGGGCGGCGATTCGGCCGACGACTGGGACACGATTGTGTCAAAGCTCGCACGCTGCAGAACAATGCCGGTGCGAGACCATCGCGATGCCGTCACTGAGACCTCCGTTGAGACTTTATCAATTCTTGGCATGGACAATCCCTGTCACCCATCCTAAGTGAGGATCGTGCCCGCGCGCATGGCCGCGGGCTGCTGATTCCGAACAGATCGCTTCAGGACATTCAATGACGCGCCACCGCGCGAGACCGTCATTCACGGTCGAGATCAAGCGCAGCCGCACCTCCCCCCTGCCCGACGGCGAGCGGCCCCAGAGCGAGCGCCCCGCCGGCAAGCCCTCGATGGGCTTCTCGAATCCGGCGGAGGCGCTCTTCAAGCCCCCCGGCGCCGCCAAGCCCTCGGCCGCCGCGAAGCCGGCGGCGAGCGCGCCCGCCCCGAGCGAGCCCGAGGCCCGGCCCGCCTCCCCCGGCCGCAATCTCTGGGCCGGCACCGGCCTCTTCGAGGAAACCGCCGCCGCCACCCAGTCCGGCCGCTTCGACCCGCCGGACCTCCCGGTCTTCAGCAAGTCTTCCGCCGAGAAGCCTGCCGACCAGGTCTTTTCCGCCAAGGATGCGGCGTCTGCCAAGGATGCCGCCCCCGCCAAGACCGCAGCCCCCGCCAAGACCGCTGCTCCCGCGAAGCGGGTCCTGCCGAGCCTGATCGCCCCGCCGGAGCCCGAGCCCGAGCCGGAGGTCGCCCCCGAGCCCGAGACCAAGCTGCCCCGCGTCCGCCGCTACCGCACCGCCGAGTCGGCGCCCCGCCGCACACCCGGCCCGCGCCCGGCCTTCGTGTGGCCCGAGGACTGGCCCGACGAGGCCCCGATCCAGACGCCCGCGCCGATCACCGTCCCGGCCGCGGCCCGGCGCCAGGACAGGATTCAAGAGCGGATCGAATTGCCGAAGACCGAGGCGCCGCCGCAGCAGGCCTCCGAGGACGCCGAGATTCGCCCGCGGGTAAAGCGCCGCACCGGCGACGAGGACCTGCGCATCGGTCAGCGCTGGAAGCGCCGCCTGCCCCGCGTGTGCTGGTAACGCACCGGGCCGGCAGCCTCCCTTCGGGTGCGGACCGTCCCGGTCCGCCCTACCGGGTCGTCATCCTCGATTTCGACGGCACCCTCGCCGACACCTTCCCGTGGTTCTCCCGGGTGCTCCCCGGCGTCGCTGACCGCTACGGCTTCCGCCGGCCGGCCGCGCACGAGGTCGAGACCCTGCGGGCCCTGGAGGCGCGGGCGGTGCTGCGGCATCTGCACGTGCCGGCCTGGAAGCTGCCGCTGATCGCCCGCCACATGCGCCGCCTCGTCGCCCGCGACGCCGGCGACCTGTCGCTCTTCCCCGGCATTCCCGGCCTGCTCGCCCGGCTTCGATCCGGCGGGCTCGACCTGGCCCTCGTCAGTTCGAACCGCGAGGACGTGGTGCGCCGGGTGCTCGGCCCGGAATGTACCGGCCTGATCGGCCGCTACGCCTGCGGCGCGGCCCTGTTCGGCAAGGCGCGGCGGTTCCGGGCCGTGGTGCGTGACATCGGCGTCTCCCCCGCCACCGTGCTGTGCCTCGGCGACGAGCTGCGCGACCACCACGCCGCGACGCAGGCGGGCCTCGCCTTCGGGGCGGTGACCTGGGGCTATACACGGGCGCAGGCGCTCGCCGCCGCGGGGCCGGCCCACCTGTTCGCGACGCCCGAGGCGGTGGCGGCGGTGCTCCTGCCCGGGACGGGGTGATCGTCAGAGAGCCTGTCTGTCTGGCTTCTACAGTTCTCGAACCCCCCATCGTCATCCCGGGGCCGCGACAGCGGAACTCGGGATCCCATAACCGCTGATGGTTCAGGACGAAGCGGAACGCTGGTCGCTGTTTCCTGAAACGTCCGCGGTTAAGGATCCCGGGTTCTCGACTTCGTCGAGCCCCGGGATGACGTAGAGATGCGTCGACGCCTGCGACAATGATGGAGTGGCGCTACGAGCCGAGCACGCTTCAATAATGCGGCACCGTCCGGTGCTCGACCAGCGGCGCCTCCATGCGGAAATGCAGGCCGGTCGGCTTGAAGTCGAAGCGGATGTCGGCGCCGCACTGCATGGTGAGCACCCGCTGCAGCAGGGTCGAGCCGAAACCCTTGCGGGTCGGCTCCGCGGTGCGCGGGCCGCCGCGCTCGGTCCAGTCGAGGCGCAGGCGCCGGCCGGTCTCGCCCTGGTCGACGGCCCAGGTCACGGCGATGCGCCCCTCGGGTAGCGAGAGGGCGCCGTGCTTGGCGGCGTTGGTGGTCAGTTCGTGGATCGCCATGCCGGTCGGCACCGCGAGGTCGGCGGTGAGCTCGACCAGGGGGCCTTTCAGCGTGATGCGCTTGCCGGCCTCGTCGTTGTAGGGGCCGAGCTCGTTCTCCAGCATCTCCTGGAGCGAGGCCATCTGCCAGTAATCCTCCGTCAGGAGGTTGTGGGTCTTGGCGAGCGAGATCACCCGGGCCGAGAAGCCCTGGTAGAACTCGTCGACGCTGGTGGCGCCCCGCGCCGAGGCGCCGAGCAGCGCCTGCACGGTGGCGAGCGTGTTCTTCACCCGGTGGTGCAGCTCGCGGATCAGCAGGGCCTGGCGCTCGGAGGTCTGCTGGCGCTCGTGCAGGAAGGCCGCCGCCTCGCGCTGGCGCCGCCGCGCCCGCACGGCGAAGCGCGCCGCGGTGACCAGGGTGGCGGGGTGGAACGGCCGTTCCAGCAGGGTGACGTTGCCCAGCGACTCCATCAGCCGGGCATCCGGCGGGGTGCCCCGCAGGGTGAGCAGCACGAAGGGATAATCCGACCACGGCTCCTGCCCGGCGAGATAGGCGGCGAGCCCGTGCCGGTCGGAGGCGCGCAGGGCCTCCTCGGTGAGGACGGCGCAACTGCCCTCGGCGAGCCGGGCGACCAGATCCGGCAGGTCGGCGCAGACCTCCGCCCGCAGGCCGGCCTCGTCCAGGATGCTGGCCGCCACCGCGGCGTCGCGCCCGGCGGGGGCGAGGATCAGGACCGGGGGATCACTCTCTCTCATCGCTGTCCCGGCCCGGCCGATCCCGAAGGGGAAGTCTCGCTCTCGGCCAGCAGGCGGCCGAGCGCCCCGTGGTAGCTCGGCACGCCCGTCAGGACGCCCCGGAAGCCCGCCAGCGGCTCGCCGACCCGCAAACCGTCGCCGTCGATCCGAAGTTCCCGGATGGTGTCCTCGTGCGGCCCCACCCTCTTCTTGACGACGGAGACCGCCCGGCGCAAGTGCCCGTCCGCCTCGAAGAACCGGAACAGCACCACGGTGTCGCTGAGATAGGTGAGATCGACCGTCGACGACATCTGCCCGACGAGCCCGTGCTGGGCCAGCACGAGCAGCGTCGTCACGCCCTGCTGGTTCAGGTAGGTCAGGATCTCGTGCATCTGCAGCAGCAGGTACTGCTCGCCCGGCATCGCGCTCTGGTAGCCGGTGAGCGAGTCGATCAGGACGAGGCGCACGCCCTCGCGCTCGACGGCGTCGCGCACCATCGCGGCGAGCTCGCCCGGCGAGACCTCCGCCGGGTCGATCTGCTCGACCGTGAGGCTCCCCTGCGCGACCGCCTCCGTCAGGTCCATGCCGAGGCCGGCGGCCCGGCGCATCAGGATCCCGGTCGGCTCGTCGAAGCTCAGGATCAGCCCGCGCTCGCCGCGCGCCAAAGCCGCCGTCAGGTAGGCGAGCGCGGTCGAGGACTTGCCGACCCCCGAGGGCCCGAGCAGCATCGTGCTGGTGCCGCGGTCGAGCCCGCCGCCGAGGAGCGCGTCGAGGCCCGGATTGCCGCTGCCGAGGCGGTCGATGGCGTAGGGGTGGCCGTGCTCGGCCGCGATCAGCCGCGGAAAGACCACGAGGCCGCCGCGGCGGATGACGAAATCGTGGTAGCCGCCGCGGAAATGCGTACCCCGCATCTTGATCACCCGCAGGCGCCGGCGCTCGCCGCCATAGAGCGGGGCGAGCTGCTCGAGCCGGATCACCGCGTGGCAGAGGCTGTGTAGGTTGAGGTCGTCCTGCTCGGCGGTGAGGTCGTCGAGGAGGAGCGCGGTGGTGTCGTGGATCAGCAGGTAGCTGCGGAGCGCCAGCACCTGGCGGCGGTAGCGCAGCGAGCCCTGGGACAACAGACGGATCTCCGACAGGCTGTCGAACACCACCCGCTGCGGCTTGACCCGGTCGATCTCCGCGACGGCGAGCCGCACGGTCTCGCCGAGCTCGAGATCGGAGGAATGGACGAGGCTCTGCTGCTGGCGCGGATCGAGGCTCAGCTCGGGCGGGACCAGCTCGAAGATCTCGATCCCGTCGAGCGACCAGCCGTGGCGGGCGGCGACCGAGGCCAGCTCGCGCCGGCTCTCCGACAGGGTGATGTAGAGGCAGCGCTCGCCGAGCCGCGCCCCGTCGCGGAGGAATTGCAGCGCCAGCGTGGTCTTACCGGAGCCCGGACGCCCCTCGACCAGGTGGGCGCGGTTGGCCGCGTATCCCCCCTCCAGGATGCTGTCGAGGCCCGGCACGCCGGTCGGGACCGGGGCCGCGTCGTCGGTGGGGGAAGGCACGGGATCGGGCATGGAGGGCGGGCTGGTCTTTTCGGGTTCGGTGCCGGCATCGCGGCACGAGGTGGGGGGATCGTCCGGCTTGTGACAAACAAATGCGGCGAGGACAAAGGGTTCAATCGTCCCGTGCGGCCGGCGCCCCGGGACCGCGCACGCCTTGCGCCCGGCGTGACCCTGCCTCCACGGTGGGGGAAAACCGCGCCCTGCCCCTTGACGCGGCGGGGGTTCGCACGCATGTGGCCCTCGTCCGTGGGCGGCCGACGACTCGGCCGTGCGCGGCATCACCGGAATCCTTCATCCCCCATGCCCAGCGACAGTAGTCGACGGACCGCGCCGCCTCGGTACCGCCTCGCGTGACACGCGCCTGATCGCTGATCGGGCTCGCCCGCGACCGGCGCCGATGCGGCCGGTCGAACGAGGTGAGCCATGACCCTGATGACGACGGGCGCCCGCTCCGGCGCCGCCGCCACCCGCGACCGCAGCGTCGTGGTTGTCCTTCTTCTCATGCTGGCCCTGGTCTTCGGACCCGCCATCGGCCTCCACGTGGCCGTCAACCTGCTCGGCCCGGGGGCTGCGCCGGACGGCCTCGTCTCGGCCGTCTCCGCCGAGGCGCCCCGGGGCGGCCGGGGCTGACGCGAGGGGGGATCCCCCCTCTTTCATTCAGGCCGACCCACTCTCTCAGGCCGACCCCCGCCCCCGCAGGATCAGGACCGCGCCGGCGACCAGCAGCGCCGCCCCGATCCACGTCTCCGGACCGAGGCCGCCCTTGCGGCCGGTGAGCCCCATCGCGTCGCCGGCGATCCCCGCCGTGAGCTGCCCCGCCACCACCAGCGCCACCGTGACGGTCGCGCCCTGCTGCCGGTAGCCGTAGAGGCTCGCGGCCACGACCAGCGTGCCGAGCAGCCCCGGCACCAGGAACCACGGCTCCGCCCGTTCCGCCAGCCGCAGCGGGAAGGCCGGCCCGCTGCGCCAGACCTCGACCAGCCCGAGCAGCGACAGCCCGACCAGCGAGTTGCACAGAAGCGCCCCGGTCAGCCCGGTGCCCCGTGCCACGATCGCCCCCATCAGGGCGTTCTGCACCACCAGGGCCGCCCCGGCGACGAGACAGAGGAGAGCCGCGCCGGTCATCGGGCTGCTCCCGGGGATGGGAGGTCGGGTCGGGATGGCATGGCGGGGCTCCTGTCCGGGTGCGATTTTCTCCTATGATGGACGTTTGTCAAATACCGGAAACGAGGCCATGCGCTGGCCGGAGCCGCTTTCGGGGTGACTTCTCGCGTGATGGGAAATCCGCTCCGTCTGTCCCGGACCGGTTTCGACGGGCTCTGTGGCTTGCCGAGAACGGAGCGGAAACGTCGGTGCGCTCTTCGACGTCGTAAAACGTGAGGTGGATCGACAGCTTCCAGAAGACGTGTTCCCCGCAGGCACAGGACTGTCCGGGAAGCCTTCGAGACGAGAATAGCGCGGGTCCTCTCTCTCCCCGCGGGCGGGGAGAGAGAGGACCCGCGCCATTTCCTTTCGCCGGCGAGCCCCGCCGTAGGCGCGGTGGTGAACCGGAATGATCACGCTGAGATGAGCCAGCACGATCGAAGACCCGGCGGCGCCGCCATCGCGTTCGACAAAGCACCCCTCCCGCAGACGCAGGCGCGACTCCACATCACCACCTTCCCGCGCCCGCCGAAACCCGCTACGCCTCACCCATCATGCCGACCGCATCCCCCTCGCCCGCCGCCTCGCCCGTCACCGTCGCCGCCGGCTCCGTCCGGTTCGGCAACCATCTGCCGCTGAGCCTGATCGCCGGGCCCTGCGCCCTGGAGAGCCGGGACCACGCCCTCGAGGTCGCGAGCGCCCTCAAGGAGATGACGGCGCAACTCGGCATCGGCCTCGTCTTCAAGTCCTCGTTCGACAAGGCCAACCGCACCTCGGCCGGATCGAGCCGCGGCCTCGGCCTCGAACAGGCGCTGCCGATCTTCGCCGAGATCCGCGAGACCCTGGGGCTGCCGGTCGTCACCGACGTGCACGAGCCCGGCCACTGCGCAGCCGCGGCCGAGGCGGTCGACATCCTGCAGATCCCGGCCTTCCTGTGCCGGCAGACCGACCTGCTCCTGGCCGCCGCGGCCACCGGCCGGGTGGTCAACGTCAAGAAGGGGCAGTTCCTCGCCCCCTGGGACATGGCCCATGTCGCGGCCAAGATCACCGGGGCCGGCAACCCCAACGTGCTGCTGACCGAGCGCGGCGCCTCCTTCGGCTACAACACCCTGGTCTCGGACATGCGCGCCCTGCCGATCATGGCGGGGGTGAGCGGCGGCCTGCCGGTGGTGTTCGATGCCACCCACTCGGTGCAGCAGCCCGGCGGCCAGGGTGCCACCTCGGGCGGTCAGCGGGAATTCGTGCCGGTGCTGGCCCGGGCCGCGGTGGCGGTGGGGGTCGCGGGCGTGTTCATCGAGACCCATCCCGATCCCGACCGGGCCCCCTCCGACGGGCCCAACATGGTGCCGTTGCGCCAGATGCCGGCGCTGCTGGCCGAGCTCCGGGCCTTCGACCGGTTGGCCAAAGCGCGGGGATCGGAAGGGGTCGGCGGCTGACGGGGCGGCGGCGATGCAGGCCGCAGAGACGCCCAGGGCCGGGGCGTCGCAGCCCGATTCGCCCTCCCGCCTGATCGCGGTCCTGGCCGCCGGGGGCTTCGCCAGCACCTTCGCCGGACGGGTGGTCGAGCCGCTGGTCGGCGTTCTGGCGCGCGACCTCGCGAGCCCGCCCGCCACCGTGGCGCTCCTCTCCACCGCCTTCGCCCTGCCCTACGCGCTGATCCAGCCGGTGCTCGGGCCGGTCGGCGACGCGCTCGGCAAGGAGCGGGTGGTGGTGGCCTGCCTGTTCGTGCTGACCCTGGCGCTGGCGGCCTGCATCGTCGCTCACGACATCGGCACCCTGTTCGGCCTGCGCATGCTCGCCGGGGCGGCGGCCGGCGGGGTGATCCCGCTCTCGCTCGCCATGATGGGCGACCGCATCCCGATGGCGCAGCGCCAGGTGGCGATCGGCCGCTTCCTCGTCGCGGTGATCCTCGGCCAGCTGTCGGGCTCCACCATCGCCGGGCTGATCGAGGGCGCGATCGGCTGGCGCGGGGTGTTCGGCCTCGCCGCCGGGGTCGGGGCCCTGGGTCTTCTCGGCGTCGCCCTCGGCTTCGCCCGGCGCCTGCGCGCGCCCGGGGGCCGGTTCGCCCTCGCGCCCGCCCTCACGCGCTATCGCGCCATCCTGCGCAATCCCCGCGCCCGGGTGCTGTTCTCCGCCGTCTTCGTCGAGGCGATCGCGGTGTTCGGCATCTTCCCGCACCTCGCCCACCTGATCGAGGCGCGCGGCGAGGGCGGGCCGAAGGAGGCAGGCCTGGTGCTCGCGGGCTTTGCCGCCGGGGGGCTCGCCTACTCGCTCACCGTCGGGCTGCTGCTGCGCTTCCTCGGCCAGACCCGGATGCTGATGGCGGGCGGTGCGGTTTCCGGCGGCGCGCTTCTCGTCGTCGGCCTCGCCGGCTCCTGGCAGGCCGATGCGGCGGCGCTCACGGCGCTCGGCCTCGGCTTCTACATGCTGCACAACACCTTCCAGGTGCAGGTGACCGAGGTGGCGCCGGAGGCCCGGGCCTCGGCGGTGGCGCTCCACGCCTTCTCGTTCTTCTGCGGCCAGGCGCTCGGCGTCGCCGTGATGGGACTCGGCCTCGACGCCCTCGGCCAGTTGCCGGCGCTGAGCCTCTGCGCCGTCGCGATCCTGGTCCTCGGGCTCGCCACCGCCCGGCGCCTCGCCCGCGCCGGCTGACGATCCGGCCGGGCGTCAAGTTCAGCCCGAGTTCAGGCGTCGCCCGGCAGGATCAGCGACAGTCACGTCCCCCCGTTGCGGGCGCCGAATCTCCGGTCCGCCGCAGCGCAGGCGGGCGGCCCCGGGTAGCACGATTACGGGAACCCTTCCCATCCGCGCTCGTTATCGGGGTCATATGGCTTGAACGAAAGCAGGAGATCAACGATGCGCAAGCTGGCGATCATTCCGGCCCTCGCCGTCGCCCTCGGCGCCGTGTCCACCGTCGCGCCCTCGCCGGCGCAGGCTCAAGGGTGGCGCGGTCACGGCTACGGCCATCACCACGGCTACGGCTATGGCCGCGGCTATGCCGGCCGGCCCTACGCCTATGGTGGGCGCCGCCGCGGCATCTCGCCGGGCGCCGCGGTCGGCCTCGGCATCGCCGGTGCCGCCGTGGGGGCGATCGGCGCCGCGGCTGCGGCCGATGCGGCCCGCCGCAACGGCTACGGGTATGGCTACGGTGCCCCGGCCCCGGCCTACGGATATGGCTACGGCTACTGAAGCCTGACGCGACAATGAGTTGATAGAGGGCGGCCGGGGTGACCCGGCCGCCCTTCTTGTTGTGTCAGCCGCGGGCCCGGTAGGGCGGCACGCCCTGGTCGGGCAGCCAGACCGAGGCCGGCGGGGTGCCGGTCTGCCAGAACACGTCGATCGGGATGCCGCCGCGCGGGTACCAGTAGCCGCCGATGCGGAGATACCGCGGCTCCAGGAGCGCGGTCAGCCGGCGGCCGATCCCGACGGTGCAATCCTCGTGGAAGGCGCCGTGATCGCGGAAGCTGTGCAGGTACAGCTTCAGCGACTTCGACTCGACCAGCCACTGGTCCGGCACGTAGTCGATCACCAGGATGGCGAAGTCGGGCTGGCCGGTCACCGGGCAGAGCGAGGTGAATTCCGGCGCGGTGAAGCGGGCGCAGTAATCGGTGTCCGGGTGCGGGTTCGGCACGCGGTCGAGCTGGGCCTCGTCGGGCGAGCGCGGCTGGGCGCTGAGCTGCCCGAGTTGGCGGGCGTGTTGCGACATGTCTTGGGTCATGGCCGCCGTATAGACCCGCGCGGGCCCGTGCGAAACCGCGCGCGGATCACCCCGGGCTTCGCTTCCGCCTGCATGCCCCATGGGCACGATGCCGCTTCCCCACCCATGGACGGCTTGCCGCAGGCGGCGTCTTGGCCGATAAGCCGCGCGAACGCCGTAGAGCCTGCCCGAGAGATCCTCTCATGACCGCGATCACCAACATCGCCGCCCGCCAGATCCTCGACAGCCGGGGCAACCCCACCGTCGAGGTCGACGTCCTCCTGGAGGACGGCTCGTTCGGCCGCGCCGCCGTCCCCTCCGGCGCCTCGACCGGCGCCCACGAGGCGGTGGAGCTGCGCGACGGCGACAAGTCCCGCTACGGCGGCAAGGGCGTGCTGAAGGCCCTCGAATCGGTCAACGGCGAGATCCTGGACGCCATCGGCGGCATGGATGCCGAGGAGCAGGCCGCCATCGACGAGGCGATGATCGAGCTCGACGGCACCCCGAACAAGGCGCGTCTCGGCGCCAACGCGATCCTGGGCGTCTCGCTCGCCGTCGCCAAGGCCGCCGCCGAGGCCTCCGGCCTGCCGCTCTACCGCTATGTCGGCGGCACCCAGGCGCGGATCCTGCCGGTGCCGATGATGAACATCATCAACGGCGGCGCGCATGCCGACAACCCGATCGACTTCCAGGAATTCATGATCATGCCGGTGGGCGCCGACTCGCTCGCCGAGGCGGTGCGCTGGGGCGCCGAGGTGTTCCACACCCTCAAGGGCGCCCTGAAGAAGGCCGGCCACAACACCAACGTGGGTGACGAGGGGGGCTTTGCCCCCAACCTCCCCTCGGCGGAAGCCGCGCTCGACTTCGTGATGGATTCGATCCGCGCCGCCGGCTTCGAGCCGGGCCGCGACATCGTGCTGGCGCTCGACTGCGCCGCCACCGAGTTCTTCAAGAACGGTGCTTACGTCTACGAGGGCGAGGGCCAGACCCGCGACCCGGAGGCCCAGGCGAGCTACCTGGCGAAGCTCGTCGATTCCTACCCGATCCTGTCGATCGAGGACGGCATGTCCGAGGACGACTGGGCCGGCTGGAAGGCGCTCACCGACAAGGTCGGCGACCGCTGCCAGCTCGTCGGCGACGACCTGTTCGTGACCAACGTCACCCGCCTGTCGGAGGGCATCGCCAAGGGCACGGCGAACTCGATCCTGGTGAAGGTCAATCAGATCGGCTCGCTCACCGAGACGCTCGCCGCCGTCGACATGGCCCACCGCGCCGGCTACACCGCGGTGATGTCGCACCGCTCGGGCGAGACCGAGGACGCGACCATCGCCGACCTCGCCGTCGCGACCAATTGCGGGCAGATCAAGACCGGCTCGCTCGCCCGCTCGGACAGACTGGCGAAGTACAACCAGCTCATCCGCATCGAGGAAGGCCTCGGTACCCAGGCCCGCTATCTCGGCCGCGGCGCGCTGAAGATCGGCTGAGCTTTTCTCAGGGGAGGGGCGTCGAAGGCCCCTCCCCGCTCATGACAGCGTCATGCCTTGCAGGCCGCCTCCGGGCGGCCTTTTCGTTGCGCGCGCAGGGCCTGAAGGGGCACGAACACCGCGACGTTGCCGGCGAGCACCAGGGCGAAGCCGAGGGCGGCGAGCGGCGTCACCCGGTAGCCTTCGGCAAAGACCGAGATCGTCAGCGCCACGACCGGAAACAGCACGGTCATGTAGGCGGCCCTCTCGGGGCCGATCCGGTGCACCACCGTCAGATAGGCGGTAAAGCCGATCACCGAGCCGGGGATGGCGAGGTAGAGGAGCGCCCCGATGTAAGCGGGCGACGGATCGAAGCCGAACGGTACGCCGCGCAACGCCGCGACGATCGCCACGAGCGCGGCGCCGGTGAGCATCCCGTAGGCATTCACCGTGGCGACGGGGAGCCCGTGGCGCTGGTTGCGGGCCGAGACGAGGTTGCCGGCCGAGAAGAACCAGGTGCCGAGAAGCGCCAGGCCGAGCCCGATCGCGGTGTCCCGGTCGAGGGCGGTGCTCACCAGCGTGTCCCGGAACAGGCAGGCGATGCCGACAAGCCCGATCACCGCTCCGGCGAGCACCCGCGGCGCCGGGCGGCGGCGGTGGAAGACATAGGCGTTGGCGACGTTGAAGATGGTGGCGGCGGAAAACACCACCGAGACGATCCCGCTCGGGACCGAGCGCGTGGCAAGGTAGAAGCAGGCGAAGTTGCACGAGAACAGGCAGAGCGCCTGCAGCAGCACGAAGGGCTGGTGCCGCCACGGGATGGGCTTGAGCCGCCCGGTAAGGGCCAGGGCACAGGCCAGCACCGCGCCGGCCAGCGCGAAGCGATAGGCGATCGACGCCTCGAAGGCGACGGCGCCGAGCTGGTGCTTGATGGCGATCCAGGTCGTGCCCCAGATGAGGATGGTCAGGGCGTAGAGGAAGGCGGTCACGGCGTGTCGGGTCCCGGTGGGCTGGAGCGCCCGGCATAGGCCGGCCGCGATCCCGCGGGCTTCCCGGTTCCGGCGGCTGCGTTGTCCATTCTTGGGGTTTTCGGCCCCGTCACGGCTGCGGACCCGGTTGCCGGACCTCCCGGGCGCCCCCTACGGTCTCGCTGCGAGCTTCCTCCTGGCCCATTCAAGTGACCGAGCCGAATCCCGACGTCCACGACGCCCTGTCCCGCACCGGCGCGGCGCTCCTGCGCAAGGCCGAGATCGGGCGCGGGCTGTCGCTCGCCGAGTGGCACAACCGCGACAACCGCGCCCGCTACGACCGGCCGGACCACCACACCCTGAGCCTCTATCTCGAAGGCGGCGAGGGCGTGGTGCGGGAGGACGGCGCGGTCTCGGGCGGCGGGCCGGACAAGCTCTGCCTGCTGCCGGCCGGCCACGAGAGCCGGTGGCTGATCGGCGGTCGCTTACGGATGCTCCACCTCTACGTCGCGCCCGAGATCCTGGCCTACCAGGCGGTGAGCGCGCTGGACGTCGATCCCCGCACGATCGCCTTGCGCGAGCTGACCTTCGCCGAGGATCCCGCCACCGCGATGCTGATGCGCGGCGCCGTCTTGCCCCTCGACTGGGGGGCGGGCGCCGACCGGATGGCGCTCGGGAGCGCCTGCCACCTTCTCCACGCCCTGCTGCGGCGCCATGCCGGCCGCGGTGCGCGGGCGGTGACGGGCGGCCTCGCGCCCGCCACCCGGCGCCAGATCGCGGAACTGATCGAGGCGCGCCTCGTCGAGGCCTTGACCCTCGAGGTGCTGGCCGACGAGGCGGGTCTCAGCACCTTCCACTTCGCCAAGATGTTCAAGGCGAGCTTCGGCGTGCCGCCGCACCGCTACGTGACCGAGCGGCGGATCGCCAGGGCCAAGGCGCTGCTGGCGGAAGGACGCATGAGCCTCGCCGAGATCGCGCTGACCTGCGGCTTCGCCTCGCAGAGCCACTTCACCCGCCGCTTCGCCCAGGCGACCGGCCTCACGCCGGCGGCGTGGCGGGGAGCTGCGTGAGCCCCTGCGGGTGATGTCTCGCGTTACGCCGCCGGCTTGTCGGCTCGCTTCACGCTGAGCTGGAGGCCCAGCGCCTGCAACACCGCCCTCACCGTCTCGAAGCTCGGATTGCCGGACTGCGAGAGCGCCTTGTACAGGCTCTCGCGGCTCAGGCCCGCCTCGCGGGCGATCTGGCTCATCCCGCGGGCCCGGGCGACGATCCCGATGGCATCGCGGATCAGCGCCGGGTCGCCGTCCTCAAGGACAGCCTCGATGTACAGGGCGACGTCCTCGTCGGTTCTCAGATGCTCCGCCGTATCGTGCGGAAGGGTCTCCAGCGGCATCGTCACACCTCCTTCGCGAGGGACTTGGCAGTCCGGATATCTCGCTCCTGGCTGCTCTTGGTCCCGCCGCACAACAGGATGACCAAGGTCGTCCCGCGCTGGACGAAGTAGACCCGGTATCCAGGGCCGTAGTCGATCCTCATCTCCGAGACGCCCTCGCCCACGGGCTTCACATCCCCCGGATTGCCCAGGCGCATCCGGTTGATGCGGGCCTCGATCCTCACAGCCGCCCGCCGATCATGCAGGCCGTCGATCCAGGCAGCGTAGGTGGCGGTTCGGCGGATCTCGACCATGCGTCATCGTATCCTACAGGATACAGATTCGCCAGTTTCCGCATTCCCTGTCAAGGCAGGTCGCCGGTCCCACTTTACGCCTTCCTTAACCCTCCCGCCCCATCCTCTCCCGCATGGTAGTCCGTCGTCGCGCCCGTGCCGTCCTGTTGCCGCTCGGCCTCTACGCCGTGTCGATCCTCGTGGTCGGCTACTTTCTGCACGAGGCCGAGAGCGGAAATCGCGGCCTCGAAGCCAAGCGGGCCTTGAAGATCCAGGCCTACGGCCTCCAGCAGGATCTCGACGCCACCAAGGCCGACCGGGCCGAGTGGGAGCGGCGCGTCGCCCTGCTGCGCAGCGACCAGATCGATCGCGACCTCCTGGAGGAGCGGGCCCGGGTCGTGCTCGGCCGCGTCCACCCCAACGACGTCGTCATCATCAACCCCTGAAAGCCGCCAAGAGACACGAACAAGACGCCCGAAGCCGGCGGCTTTCCGTCCCGAACCGCTCGATTTGCGCGGCCACCTGCCCTAGAAACGGTCCCAACAGGGATGCAGCCGGGAGGGTGCCGATGGATGCCGCGAAAGAGGCGCGCCGCGGGAGCGACAAGACCCGCGAGAAGGCGGCCCCGCCGCCCACGGCCTCGAACGTGCCGGCCTTCAGCCGCGACGAGGACCTGCACGCCTATCGCGAGATGCTGCTGATCCGCCGCTTCGAGGAGAAGGCCGGCCAGCTCTACGGGATGGGCCTGATCGGCGGCTTCTGCCACCTCTATATCGGCCAGGAAGCCGTGGTGATCGGGGTCCAGATGGCCTCGAAGGACGGCGACCAGGTCATCACCGGCTACCGCGACCACGGCCACATGCTGGCCTGCGGCATGGAGCCGAAGGGCGTGATGGCCGAGCTGACCGGCCGCCGGGGGGGCTATTCCCGCGGCAAGGGCGGCTCGATGCACATGTTCTCCCGCGAGAAGAACTTCTATGGCGGCCACGGCATCGTCGGCGCGCAAGTGTCGCTCGGCACCGGCATCGGCTTTGCCAACAAGTACCGCGGCGACGGCGCCGTGAGCCTGACCTACATGGGCGACGGCGCGGCCAACCAGGGCCAGGTCTACGAGAGCTTCAACATGGCGCAGCTGTGGAAGCTGCCCGTGGTCTACGTGATCGAGAACAACCGCTACGCCATGGGCACCTCGGTCTCGCGGGCCTCGGCCCAGACCGATTTTTCCAAGCGCGGCGTCTCCTTCGGCATCCCGGGCGAGCAGGTCGACGGCATGGACGTGCGCGCCGTGCGCGAGGCGGCGACCCGGGCCATCGCCCATGCCCGCGACGGCGAAGGCCCCTACATCCTCGAGATGCAGACCTACCGCTACCGCGGCCACTCGATGTCCGACCCGGCCAAGTACCGGACCAAGGACGAGGTTGCCCGCATGCGCGAGGAATCCGACCCGATCGAACAGGTCCGCAAGCGCCTGCTCGGAGCCCACAAGGTGGCGGAGGACGAGATCAAGGCGGTCGACGCCAAGGTGCGGGAGATCGTGAACGAATCGGCGGACTTCGCCACCAGCGATCCCGAGCCGGATCCGTCCGAGCTCTGGACCGACATCCTGCTCTAGCGCTGCTGCCGCTCTGGCCGTCCGCGGCGACGCGGATGGCTCTCCCGCCCCTGGCCGGCGCCCGGGCGCGCCCCTCTCCCGGATCGACAGAGTCCCCCATGCCGACCGACATCCTGATGCCCGCCCTCTCGCCGACGATGGAGCAGGGCAAGCTCGCGAAGTGGCTCAAGAAGGAGGGTGACCCGGTCAAGGCCGGCGACATCCTGGCCGAGATCGAGACCGACAAGGCGACCATGGAGGTCGAGGCGGTCGACGAGGGCGTGCTCGCCAAGATCCTGGTCGCCGACGGCACCGACAACGTCGCGGTCAACACCCCGATCGCGGTGCTCGCCGAGGAGGGCGAGGACCCCAAGGGCGTGCAGGCGGGCGGAGCAAAGCCGAACGGCAAGGACAAGCAGGAGGGCCAGAAGGCCCCGGCCCCCGACATGCACGCCGAGGGCCAGGCCGAGCGCCCCGCCCCCGCCGCCAAGACCGAGGACGACAAGCCGGTCGAGACGCCGGCCTCCCCGGCGGTGATCACCAATCGCGGCCAGGATCCGGCGATGGCCGAGATCCCCGAGGGCACCGAGATGGTGACCCAGACCGTCCGCGAGGCCCTGCGCGACGCGATGGCCGAGGAGATGCGCCGCGACGACAAGGTCTTCGTGATGGGCGAGGAGGTCGCCGAGTACCAGGGCGCCTACAAGATCACGCAAGGGCTGTTGCAGGAATTCGGCGCGAAGCGCGTCGTCGACACGCCGATCACCGAGCATGGATTTGCCGGCGTCGGCGTCGGCGCTGCGTTCACCGGCCTGCGGCCGATCGTCGAGTTCATGACCTTCAACTTCGCCATGCAGGCGATCGACCAGATCATCAACTCGGCGGCGAAGACCCTCTACATGTCCGGCGGCCAGCTCGGCTGCCCGATCGTGTTCCGCGGCCCCAACGGCGCCGCGGCCCGGGTCGGCGCCCAGCACAGCCACGACTACGCCGCCTGGTACTCCAACGTGCCGGGCCTGAAGGTGGTGATGCCCTACACTGCCTCCGACGCGAAGGGTTTGCTCAAGAGCGCCATCCGCGATCCGAACCCGGTGGTCTTCCTCGAGAACGAGATCCTGTACGGCCAGTCCTTCCCGGTACCGAAGCTCGACGACTTCACGGTGCCGATCGGCAAGGCCAAGGTGCATCGCGAAGGCAAGGACGTGACGATCGTCTCGTTCGGCATCGGCATGACCTATGCCCTCAAGGCCGCCCACGAACTCGCCGAGGCGGGAATCGAGGCCGAGGTGATCGACCTGCGCACCATCCGGCCGATGGATTCCGAGACTGTGGTGGCCTCGGTGAAGAAGACCGGCCGCTGCATCACCGTGGAGGAAGGCTTCCCGCAATCCGGAATCGGCGCCGAGATCGCCGCGCGCCTGATGGTCGATGCCTTCGACTACCTCGACGCCCCGGTCCTGCGCATCACCGGCAAGGACGTGCCGATGCCCTACGCGGCGAACCTCGAAAAGCTCGCCCTGCCGAACGTCGCCGAGGTGATCGAGGCGGCCAAGGCCGTCTGCTACCGGTGACCCCGATGACCGACGACGCGCCCCGCTTCGAGGCCCTCGACATCCCGCCCGACGCCCTGGAGCAGGGCGGCATCGAGGTCCTGCGCGCCGCCGTGGTCGACGGCGCGGTGAGCATCGCGCTGCGCCGCTCCTTCGACGACCCGGCGACCTGGGGGCGCCTGTTCATCGACCTCGCCCGGCAGGCGGCCGTGGTCTATGCCCGCGAGACCGAGATGTCCGAGGAGGAGGCCTTCGCGCGCATCCGCGCCGGGATGGAGGCCGAGAGCCTCGATCCCGAGAGCTTCAACTGAGGCTCCTCATGGCCGAGGCCGCGCCGCGTTGGGCCACCTATGCCGACCTCGAGGCGGTGCCGGACCACCTCGTGGCCGAGATCGTCGATGGGGTGCTGGAGACCCATCCGCGGCCGCGGCCGCTGCACAGCATCGCGTCGGCGCGGCTCTCGGGTGAACTGGATCGCCCATTCTCCCGCGGGCGCGGCGGCCCGGGCGGCTGGATTTTCATGATCGAGCCCGAGCTTCATCTCGGGCCGCACGTGGTCGTGCCCGACCTCGCCGGCTGGCGCCTCGAACGCCTGCCGGTGATCCCGAAGACCGCCTTCATCGAAACTTCGCCCGACTGGGTCTGCGAGATCCTGTCACCGTCGACCACTCGGCTCGACCGCGGGCCGAAACGGCGGATTTATGCCGAGTTCGGCGTCGGTCACCTCTGGCTGCTCGATCCCGCCAACGGCGTACTCGAAGGCTTTGCGCTTGTGGGTGACCACTGGCTGCTCCTCGGCACCGTGGAGCGCGGCGGCGACGTGGTCCTGCCGCCCTTCGAGGCCGCCCCGTTCCCGCTCGACGATCTCTTCCCTATTGAGGCTTCGCCTCCCGACGATCCGGCCGCCCCTCCTCCCGCCGAGACCTGAATCCATGCCGATCAACGTCCTGATGCCCGCCCTCTCGCCGACCATGGAGAAGGGCAACCTCGCCAAGTGGCTCAAGAAGGAGGGCGACACCGTCAAGTCGGGCGACATCCTGGCCGAGATCGAGACCGACAAGGCGACGATGGAGGTCGAGGCGGTCGACGAGGGTGTGCTCGCCAAGATCGTGGTGCCGGAGGGCACCGCCGACGTGCCGGTCAACGACCTGATCGCCCTCATCGCCGAGGAGGGCGAGGATCCGGGTAGCGTGACGGCCGGGGGCAACGGGCAGGACAAGACGGCGAAGGCCGGGACGTCGCCGGCCGGCAAGGCGGAGGGTGGCAAGGCCGAGGGCGGGAAGCCCCAGGCGCCCGCCGGCAACGAGACGCCGGGCGGCGGTACGATGGCGTATGAGCGGGTCGACACCGCGCCGGAGGGCGCGCGACCGGCGTCGGCCGGCAAGCAGGAGGGCGGACGCCTGTTCGCCTCGCCGCTCGCCCGCCGCATCGCCAAGCAGGAAGGCCTCGACCTCGGTGCGGTGACGGGCTCGGGCCCGCACGGCCGGATCATCGAGCGCGACGTGCGCGCCGCCCTCGAACGCGGGACCGCCAAGGGAACGGCCAAGCCCGCACCGCAAGCCGCCGCCAAGGAGGCCCCCGCCTCCGCCGCGAAGCCCGAGCCTGCCCCAGCTCCGAAGCCCGCCGCGGCCGCCGCCCCGCCCTCCGGCCTCACGGCCAAGCAGGTGATGGGGATGTTCGAGCCGGGCTCCTACGAGGAAGTGCCCCTCGACGGGATGCGCAAGACCATCGCCAAGCGCCTGGTCGAGTCGAAGCAGACCGTCCCGCATTTCTACCTCTCCCTCGACGTCGAGCTCGACGCGCTCCTGAGCTTGCGCGAGCAGGTCAATGCGGGAGCCGCGAAGGACAAGGACGGCAAGCCGGCCTTCAAGCTCTCGGTCAACGACTTCGTCATCAAGGCGCTGGCGCTGGCGCTCCAGCGGGTGCCGGCGGCGAATTCCGTCTGGGCCGAGGACCGGATCCTGCGGTTCCGTCACTCGGATGTCGGCGTCGCGGTAGCGATCGACGGCGGGCTGTTCACCCCGGTGATCCGCAAGGCCGAGCAGAAGACCCTCTCGACCATCTCGGCCGAGATGAAGGATCTGGCGGCTCGCGCCCGCACCAAGAAGCTGAAGCCCGAGGAGTATCAGGGCGGCACCACGGCGGTGTCGAATCTCGGCATGTTCGGCATCAAGTCGTTCGGCGCGGTCATCAACCCGCCCCACGGCACCATCCTGGCGGTCGGCGCCGGCGAGGCCCGGGTGGTGGCGAAGAACGGCGCGCCCGCGGTGGTCCAGGCGATGACGGTGACGCTCTCCTGCGACCACCGGGTGGTCGACGGGGCGCTCGGCGCCGAATTGCTCGCGGCCTTCAAGGGCTTGATCGAGAGCCCGATGGGCATGCTGGTGTAGCATTTTCCCCTCCCCCTTGTGGGGAGGGGTCAGGGGTGGGGGATGGTGCAGGAGGCACCGCTTAGCTTTATCCGGCACCACCCCCACCCCTAGCCCCTCCCCACAAGGGGGAGGGGAACGCGCCTTATTCGTTCCCAGTCGGTTAAGGGGGTACCGATGCCCTGGAACGGATCGCCCGAGCAATCGGCTTCACCGCGGGCAAAAGCGAACGCCAAGACTATGTGGCACGCTCTCACACCCGCAGAGAAGCGGCTGTGGTGGCATCTGCGCCACCGGCTACCGGTCGAAGGGTCCCATTTTCGCAGGCAGGTCGCCATAGGCTCCTACGTTGCCGATTTCTGCTGTCTCGGAGCCCGGCTGATCGTCGAAGTCGATGGCGGCCAGCACGGTTTTGACGACCAGCAAGCCTACGACGCCGCGCGCACGGCCGCCCTCGAAGCGCGCGGCTTCCGGGTCCTGCGCGTCTCCAACGCGGATGTCATTCGCGCGATCGACAGTACGCTCGACACGATTATCGCGGCCCTGGCCGCCCCGCCCTCCCCGGAGACCTGAATGTCCGACACCTACGACGTCCTCATCATCGGCGCCGGTCCCGGCGGCTACGTGGCGGCGATCCGGGCGGCCCAGCTCGGCTTCAAGACGGCGGTGGTGGACCGCGAGCACCTGGGCGGCATCTGCCTCAACTGGGGCTGCATCCCCACCAAGGCGCTGCTGCGCTCGGCCGAGATCTACCACTACATGCAGCACGCCAAGGATTACGGCCTGACGGCGGAGAATGTCGGGTTCGACACCGCCGCCATCGTCAAGCGCTCGCGCGGCGTGTCGAGCCGGCTCAACGGCGGCGTCGGCATGCTGCTCAAGAAGAACAAGGTCGACGTGATCTGGGGCGAGGCGGCGATCGAGGCGGCGCCGAAAGGCAACGAACCCGGCCGGGTCGTGGTCAAGGAGACGACGCGCGCCGACGCCCCGAAGGGCGCCAAGGCCGCGGGCACCTACCGGGCCAAGCACATCGTCGTGGCGACCGGCGCCCGGCCGCGGGCGATTCCCGGCATCGAGCCGGACAGACGCCAGATCTGGACCTATTACGAGGCCATGGTCCCGGAGAAGATGCCCAAGAGCCTGCTGGTGATGGGCTCGGGCGCGATCGGCATCGAGTTCGCTTCGTTCTACCGCACCATGGGCGCCGAGGTGACGGTGGTGGAATTGCTGCCGCAGATCCTGCCGGTGGAGGACCACGAGATCGCGGCGCACGCCCGCAAGCGCTTCGAGAAGCAGGGCATCAGGATCCTCACCGGCGCCAAGGTGACCAAGGTCACGAAGGGCGAGGCGGTCACCGCCACGGTCGAGACCGAGGGCGGCAAGACGCAAGAGATCACCGCCGAGATCCTGATCTCGGCGGTCGGCGTCGTCGGCAACATCGAGAATCTCGGCCTGGAGACGCTCGGGGTGAAGATCGAGCGCGGCATCGTCGCCACCGACGGGCTCGGGCGCACCAGCGTGCCGGGCATCTACGCCATCGGCGACGTCGCCGGCCCGCCGATGCTCGCCCACAAGGCCGAGCACGAGGGCGTGATCTGCGTCGAGACCATCAAGGGCCTGCACACCCACCCGATGGACAAGGGCAAGATCCCGGGCTGCACCTATTGCCAGCCGCAAGTCGCCTCGGTCGGCCTCACCGAGGCCAAGGCCAAGGAGCAGGGTTTCGATGTCCGGGTCGGCCGCTTCCCGTTCGCGGGCAACGGCAAGGCGATCGCGCTGGGCGAACCCGACGGCCTGGTGAAGACGATCTTCGACCGCAGGACCGGCCAGCTGCTCGGCGCCCACATGGTCGGGGCCGAGGTGACCGAGCTGATCCAGGGCTACGTCGTGGCGATGACCCTCGAGACCACCGAGGAAGAGCTGATGCACACGGTCTTCCCGCACCCGACCCTCAGCGAGATGATGCACGAGAGCGTGCTCGACGCCTATGGGCGGGTGATCCACACCTAGGGACGCTGGAGCGCGAGACGCTCTTTCGAAACGACGGGTCGACATCCGAAGGCCAGGCGCGCTCCGCCTTCGCGGTCACGCTCTCGGAAAGGGTGATCATGGGCCGAGCCGGCGGCGCGATGCTGCCGGCAGCGGGGTCCCTCGACCCTCCTGCGTCCCGTCGCTGTCAGCCGCCGCCGGTGGAGCCGTCACGCTCCGCCAGCCCGGCATGGGCTGGTACGTCGGGCGCCATGGTCGATCGAGATCGGGGATTGCCGCCCGGTCCCGACGAGATCGTCTCACCGGCGCCACCCCGGTACATGCGCCTCTTGGGCTCAGCCGATGTGCTTAAAAATATTTCAGGACTGACTTTATCGTTATTCCATGCGCAACCTAATGCCCAGTTGAGCGTGTAAATCGGAATCGTCTAAATAATACTTGTGAGGCGCAGCAGGAAAAAACCCATGAAAAACGCAATATTCTGGATCGCGATCGTGACGTGCGCGGCATGTCACGCCAGATCGGCTGAGGCGGGCGCGCCCAGATATAAGGCGGATGCCTCGAGCGGAAAAATTATATCTCTCTCAAATTTATCAGACAAAGAAGATTGCTTTCCATCGACATTAAAAGGAAAGATCGTCAAGCGGGAATTTGACAGATCTGGATTCAATATAGAGAGTATTATCTTGGAAAAAGCGGACGGAACAAGAACGTTTGTAAACGCAGGAGATAATCGCGGCGATGATGCCGTAACGGTCGGTAACGTCAAGCGTGGTCTCGAAACGATGTTGAAGGAAGGCCGAAACGTCGTCCTTGGCGTTTGGGCCTGCGGAGCCGCCGGCCGGGTCCTCAGGATCCACTCGGTTCGAGCTGCGAACTAGAGAGCTTCACGATCGCGTTGCAATCGCGAAGTTCTCTATGTCTTTAATTTTTTTGCGTTTTCTACGACGAGCCGGTATCCGATTCGTCGGAAAATGCTCTGGCCTCCGCGCAAGGAAAACTCGCTGGACTGGCAGCCGTTCACCCCGCGAGCCTGTCGAGGCAGGCGCTCCAGTCGGGGCGTGTTGAAGGGCCTCTTGCGGCCCGCGTGAGGCGGTCGCACAGGCCGCTCAATCCTCTCTCCCCTCGCTTGTCGGTCCCGATCGAGATCACCGGGGACGACCCGATGCACGGGGCCATCCCGCACCCGACCCTCAGCGAGAAGACGATGAGAATGGGCTCGACACCTGTGGGCGGGTGATCCCCACCTGCCCCGCTCTGCCCTGCCCTTCCGGCAACGCAAACCAGCTTTGCCGCGAACCGGAAGGCCTGGCTCGGTGTTGACCCGCCGGAGAGAGCCGGAGAGGTGGAATGTCGATGCCGTTGACCCGCGCCGTCGCCCTGGCGGGAGCCGTCCTGCTCCTCGCGCCTGCTGGCGCGAGCGCTCAAGGGACCGAGCGGCAGCGCATGGCCTGCATGACGGACGCCATGACGCTGTGCGCCGCCGACGTTCCCAACACGCGGCGCATCGAGCGCTGCCTGCGCCGCAACTATGCCAGCGTCAGCCCGCCCTGCCAGGGCGAGCTGGATGCCGCCAGCGCCGCCGCTTCGGGCCGGGACGCGGCCGGGCCCCCGCGGCAGGGTGACTGACCGAGCGCTCCCATTTCCCGGGCCAAGCCCGACTGTGATGGCGCGGTGGCCTGAAGCGGGGCTCCGCGCTAAGCTCGGGGCGTGCGGCGCGGCCGGGATCAACCCGTCGGTGACCGCACGGACGGGAGGAAGTCCATGGAACGGACAGAGAGCTGCTCGCGGCGCGTCCTGCTGGCGGGCATGACGATGGGGGTGATGGCGGCCCCGATGCTCGGATCGGGCGCGGCCCTGGCCGCGGACGGGAACGAGGCGGTGGCCGGGAAGCTCGAGGCCCTGCGGGTCGCGATCGTGGAGGGCGACGCCAAGGCGCTCGACGCCCTCACCCATCCGCAGCTCAGCTACGGCCATTCGAGCGGGCGCAAGATCGAGACCAAGCCCCAGTTCATCGCCAGCCTCGCCGGCAAGACCAACTACAAGTCGCTGACCTTCTCGGAGCCGTGGTTCCAGATCGTCGGCGATACCGCCATGGTCCGGCACGTCTGGGACGGCGCCGATATCCTGCCCAACGGCGAGACCGGCCGCTCCTACATCGCGGTGATGCAGGTCTGGCTGAAAGATGGCGGCGACTGGCGGCTGCTGGCCCGCCAGAGCTGTCCGCTCAAGCCCGCCTGACGGGCACGACCCGGGAACGACGGCCAAGCTCGGGCGTTTTCGCTCGCCGTACCGATGCCCGGTCGCGGCGAGGCGGGAGCGCGAGCTTTGCGGGCCGACCGGCAGGTGAGCACGATCAGGCTGGTCGTCGAGGCGGTACGCCTCGCGAGCAGCCTGGCCGTCAAGGAGATCACGCTGTTCTCCGACGAGGTCGACCGGATCGCCCGCGTCGTCTCGGGCTGGGCCCTGTGGGGCGGCGCGATCCTGCTGCTCGCCTGCGTCAGCGGTTTCCTGCTGCTGATGGCCCTGGTGAAGGGTCTCGGGGGGCTGATCGGGTCGGAGCCGATCGCGGCCGTGATCGGGGCGGCGCCCTTCACCGTCGCGGCCGCCATGCTGGCATTCTGGGGCCTGCGGAAGATGGACATCCGGCGCTAGCCGGATCGTCCCCGCATCGCAAAGGCCACCCATGTGCTTCGAGCATGGCCGTTGTGCGCTGCAATCGATTGCTTTGTGCGATGCAGCATGAGATAACCGCGTCGTACCGCAGCGATGGCGTCGCGGCGGTGCAGCCCTCTTTGGGCGTTTCCTCCCTAGACTTCGGGCCGCCTCGCAAGGGCGGCCTTTTTTCTGTCCGAGCGGGGTCATAGCCGAGGCGGGCCGGGGCCTACAAGCACAATCGTGCCCCGTCCGCCGCCGGATGGCACGATCCTGCGTTCAGCCGGGCAGGCTGACCGATCGCCCGACGGCATCACGCCGTCCGCCGCTCCGCTTACCCATCGATGGCGATCACCCGATCCACCGGCGGCAGCCTGCCGGGATTGTCTGCGGGCATTTCTGTGCCGTCGTTCATGGGTGGTCATTCACGGCACCGGCCGGAGCCCCGCCCGTGTCACCGGCGCCACAGGACCGCCTCCTCCGCTCTGGTATGAGGGGTGCTTGTCGCCTGCCCCCAATGCCTGCCCCCATTGAAAGCTCAGGACTCCGCATGATCGTCGTCGAGGACACCACCGGTCCGAACGGGCCTCATCCCGTCCTGGCCGTGACCGGCCTGGCCCGCGAGGCGCGGCTCGCCGCCGGGCCGGGCGTGGCGACGGTGGGGGCCGGGGGCAATCCGGAGCGGTTGCGGGATCTTTTGAAGGGGCGCAGCGGCCCGGGCTGCCGGGCGGTGATGAGCATCGGCATTGCCGGCGGGCTCGATCCGGCCTTGGTGCCGGGCGACGTCGTGGTGGCGACCGGGGTCGTCTCGGCCGGGCGGCGCTTCCAGGCGCATCCGGAGGTGGTCGCGGCTCTCGCCCGCCGGTTGGCGGATGCGCCGGGGCGGGTGATCCAGGCCGATGTCGCGGGGGTGGAGGCGGCGGTGCTGTCTCCGCACGCCAAGGCGGTCCTGCATGCCGAGACCGGCACTGCTGCGGTCGACATGGAATCGCAGGTCGCGGCGGCCTTCGCGGAGGTCCACGGCCTGCCGTTCTGCGCCGTCCGGGTGGTGTGCGACCCGGCCGACCGCGCCCTGCCGGCGGCGATCGCCAAGGCCCTCAAGCCGGACGGCGAGCCCGATATCCTCGCCGTCCTGTCGGCTCTGGCCCGCCGCTCGGCGAGCGTGGGCGGGCTGGTGCGCCTCGCCCGCGACTCGTCGGCGGCCTTCGCCTCGTTAGGCCGCTGTCGCGCGCTTCTTGGCGTCGGCCTTGGCGTCCCGGATCTCGGAGAGCTTCTGCGCGACGTTGCGTGAGAACACGAACTCGGCCGGGCGCTGGTTCTCGAGGGAGATCTCGGGAGCCATCTCGCCCTCGGTCTTGATCCCGCGGAGAGCGTAGATCACCGGCTTCCACGGCTTCTTGACCGAGTCGACCACCGACGAGGCCTCGTAGCCGGAATGCACCATGCAGTCGGCGCACTTCTCGTAGTTGCCGGTGCCGTAGGAATCCCAGTCCGTGGTCTCCATCAGCTCCTTGAAGGTCTTGGCGTAGCCTTCGCCGAGCAGGTAGCACGGCTTCTGCCAGCCGAAGACCGTCCGGGTCGGGTTGCCCCACGGCGTGCAGTGGTAGGTCTGGTTGCCGGCCAGGAAGTCGAGGAACAGGCCTGATTGCTGGAAGGTCCACTTCTCGCGGCCCTTCTCCTTGCCGAGACGGAACACGCCGCGGAACAGGTCCTTGGTCGCCCGGCGGTTGAGGAAGTGCTGCTGGTCGGGGGCGCGCTCGTAGGCGTAGCCGGGGGAGACGGTGATGCCGTCGATGCCCATCCGGGTCACGCTGTCGAAGAAGTCGGCGATCTTGTCCGCCGAGGAGTTGTTGAAGAAGGTGCAGTTGATCGTGACCCGGAAGCCCATCTCCTTGGCCTTCTGGATCGCCGCCACCGCCTTGTCGTAGACGCCGCGCTGGCACACCGACTGGTCGTGCATGTCCTTGTCGCCATCGAGATGGATCGACCAGGTGAAATACGGGCTCGGCTTGTATTGCGCGATCTTCTTCTCGAGGAGAAGTGCGTTGGTGCAGACGATCGCGAACTTCTTCTGGGCGATGATGCCCTCGACGATCTGCGGCAGGTCCTTGTGCAGGAGCGGCTCGCCGCCGGCGATGACCACCACGGGTGCACCGCACTCGCGGACCGACTCGAGAGCTTCGTCGACCGGCAGGCGCTTGTTGAGGATCTCGTCCGGATAGTCGATCTTGCCGCAGCCCGCGCAGGCAAGATTGCACCGGAACAACGGCTCCATCATCATGACAAGCGGGTAGCGCTTGCGGCCGGTGAGGTGCTGCTTGAGGATGTAGCCGCCGATCTTCGCGACGTACCGGAGAGGAATGCCCAAGACCAAGGCTCCTTGTGTCGTGGTTCGTGTCGAGTGCTGTGCCAAGCGGGCTGATTAGCCCGAAAAGTGGCGGATTTCCAGCAAGCTAGGTTCGAAAGAGTCCAGGCTGGGTGCGTATCGGCCTAACTGTGGCCCAAACTCGACGGGAGCGGGAAGCTTGCGCTCTCGACCACGCCCGGAAGCGTGGAAATCCGCAGGGGGGTGCGACGCTGCAGCGCAGCAATCACCTCGGCGATCACCACCTCGGGGGTCGACGCGCCGGCGGTCAGCCCGAGGGTCCGCACGCCGTCGAGGGCGATTCGGCGCAAGTCCTCCGCGCCTTCGACGAGATGGCTCGGCCGGCCGGCCTCGGCGGCGACCTCGCGCAGGCGGTTGCAGTTCGAGGAATTCTTCGCGCCGACCACCAGGATCAGGTCGGCGACCTCGGCGAGCGCCCGCACGGCGGCCTGGCGGTTCTGGGTCGCGTAGCAGATGTCCCTGGTCTCGGGCCCGACGAGATCGGGGAAGCGTCTGTGCAGGACCGCGATGATCGCCCGCGTGTCGTCGACGCTGAGCGTCGTCTGGGTGACGTAGGCGAGCCGCGTCTCGGCGGGCAGGTCGAGGGTCTCGGCCTCCGCCACGCTGCCGACGAGATGGACCGCCCCGTCGATCCGGCCGAGCGTCCCCTCGACCTCGGCGTGGCCGGCATGACCCACCAGGATCACCGTGCGGCCTTGCGCGGCATAAAGCTGCCCTTGCTTGTGCACCTTGGCGACCAGCGGGCAGGTGGCGTCGATCACGGGCAGGCTCCGTCGCGCGGCCTCCGCCTCGACCGCCCGCGACACGCCGTGGGCCGAGAAGATCGTGGTGGCCCCAATAGGCACCGCGTCGAGGCTCTCGACGAAGTGGGCGCCCTTGGCCTTCAGGTCGGCGACGACGCGGCCGTTATGGACGATCTCGTGGCGAACATAGACCGCGCGATCGCCCCGGGCGAGCACCCGCTCGACGATGTCGACCGCCCGCACCACCCCGGCGCAGAAGCCCCGCGGCTGGGCCAGCACGAGGTCGATCCCGTTCTCCTGCTCTGCCGCCACCGGACCTCCGTCTCGTCTCGCCGCGACTCGGCTCCTGTCGGGCAAAGCCCTCTCGTCCTGCCGGGCAAAGCCCTCTCGGGCCGAAGGTTTAGGGCGAGGCCGGCGGAGGCGTAAAGCCGAGCCGGGCCGAAGGACCTGCGCGGCGAAGTCCGGTCGGATCGGGGATCCGTTTTGCGCCAACGCGTTGCAATCGGGCCTGCGGGTCATTACCTAGCGCGCCACGGACGCTCCCTGGAGCGTTGCCGTGACACCGATGCACCTCGCGACCATGGGCGCCGCCGCCCCGCGCGCTATGTTGGTCCCGGCTAGCGCGCGTCTTGCACGGGACATCGCCGTGGCAGGGCCGTCGGGCCGATCGTCAGGATTCCACCGGGCCGCCGCATGGCCCGCGAGCTAGAGGCAGGCTTCGCATCGTGATCGAACGGCTCGTGGCGTTTTCCGTACACCGGCGCTGGCTCGTCCTCGTGGCCGCGCTGCTGCTCACCGTCGCGAGCGCCGTCACGGCGGCGCATCTCTTCCGCATCAACACCGACGTCGAGCGCCTCATCACCCCGGACGTGCCCTGGCGCCAGGACGAGATCCAGTTCGAGAAGATTTTTCCGCAGCGCAGCAACCTCCTCGTCACGGTGATCGACGGGCAGACCCCGGAACAGGCCGAGGAGGCGGCGACCCGCCTGACCCAGGCCCTCGCGACCCACAAGGACCTGCTGCCGATCGTCTACCGCCCCGATGGCGGGCCGTTCTTCGACAAGAACGGCCTCCTGCTGATGCCCCAGAAGGAACTGGACCAGACCACGGAGCGGCTGATCCAGCAGCAGGGCCTGCTCGGGCCGCTCGCCGCCGACCCGTCCCTGCGCGGCATCATGCAGGCTATGGTGATGGGCGCTCAAGGGGTGAAGGCGGGCCAGGCCAAGCCCGAGGACCTCGTCGGCCCGATGGGCCAGATGAAGGAGGTCTTTGATCGCGTCCTGAAGGGCGAGCGGGCGCAGCTCTCGTGGCAATTGCTGCTCTCGGGCGGCAAGGCCGAGCCGAGCGACCTGCGCCGCTTCGTCATCGCCCAGCCGGTGCTCGACTACGACGCCCTGCAGCCCGGCGAGAAGGCGACCCAGCTGATCCGCGAGACCGCCCGCAACCTCGGCCTGACCGAGGCCAACGGGGTGCGGGTGCGCCTCACCGGCCAGGTCGCGGTGGCGGACGACGAGTTCGCGACCCTCGCCGACGATGCCGGGCTGAACTACTCGGTCACCGGCGGCGCCATCGTGCTGTTCCTGTGGCTGGCGCTCCGCTCGGGCAGCCTCGTCGTCGCGGTGCTCGTCACCACCTTCGCGGGTCTCATCGTCACGGCCGCCCTCGGTCTCCTGATGGTCGGCGAGCTGAACCCGATCTCGGTCGCCTTCGCGGCCCTGTTCGTCGGCCTGGGCATCGATTTCGGCATCCAGTTCGCCGTGCGCTATCGCGCCGACCGCTTCGCCGAGGGAGACCTGGAGCGGGCGATCCGCTCGGCCGCCCGGGGCGTCGGCTGGTCGCTGACGCTGGCGGCGGTGTCGCTGCTGGCCGGCTTCTTCTCCTTCCTGCCGACCGACTTCCGCGGCGTGTCCGAGCTCGGCCTGATCGCCGGCGTCGGCATGATCGTCGCCTACCTGTTCTCGCTCACCATGCTGCCGGCGCTGATCGCCGTGCTGCGGCCGCCGGGCGAGAAGCAGGAGGTCGGCACCGCCAGCATGGCCTCGGTCGATCACTGGATCCTCGAGCACCGCAAGCTGGTCCTGGCGCTGACCGGCCTCGTCACCGTGGCGGGCCTGCCGCTGCTCTACTGGCTGCCGTTCGATTCGAACCCGATGCACCTGCGCAGCGCGAAGGTGGAATCGGTCGCGACCTATCTCGATCTCGCCAAGGACCCGAAGACCAGCCCGAACTCGATCGACGTGGTGGTGCCGGACCGCGACGCCATCGACCCGATGGTCAGGAAGCTGATGGCCCTGCCGGGTGTCGCCGGGGTGATCGACATCAACACCTTCGTGCCCGCCGACCAGGACCAGAAGCTCGCGACCATCGAGGACGCGGCGCAGGTGCTCGGGCCCGTGCTCAACCCGCCCCGCGTCGCGCCCCCGCCGACCGACCGCGAGGTGGTGACGGCGATCCGCAACGCCGTGACGGCGCTCCGCGGGATCGCGCAGGGTGCCAAGGAGCAGGGTGGCAAGGAGCAGGGCGCCGCCGCTTCCGGCCCGCTCGCCACCATCCAGGGCTTCACCGACACCCTCGACCGCCTGGCTTCCGCCGAGCCGTCCGTCCGCGAGGCCGCCGCCGCCGCGGTGGTGCCGAACCTCAAGGTCCTGCTCACCCGCCTGCGCAGCCTGCTCGCGCCGGAGAAGATCACCCTCGAGAACCTGCCCAAGCAGATCCGCTCCGACTGGATCGCCGCCGACGGCAAGGCCCGGATCGAGGTGCAGCCGAAGGGCAACTCGAACGACAACCTGGTGCAGCGGCGCTTCGCCAAGGAAGTCCTGAGCGTCGCTCCCCACGCCACCGGCGCGCCGGTCGCCACCACCCTGTCGAGCCACACCATCCTGGGCGCCTTCATCGAGGCGGGCCTGCTGGCGCTGCTCTCGATCTTCATCATCCTGTCGGTGGCCCTGCGCCGGCCCTGGGACGTCGCCATGGCGCTCGGACCGCTGGTGCTCGCCACCCTGTGGACGCTGGAGGCGCTCTACCTCATCGGCATGCCGCTCAACTTCGCCAACATCATCGCGCTGCCCTTGATGCTGGCGGTGGGCGTGGCCTTCCACATCTACTACGTGATCGCCTGGCGGGCCGGCGTCGCCGACATGCTCGCCTCCAGCCTGACCCGGGCGATCTTCTTCTCGGCGCTGACCACCGGCACCGCCTTCGGCTCGCTGGTCCTGTCGAGCCACCCGGGCACCGCCAGCATGGGCAAGCTGCTCGCCCTGTCGCTGTTCTTCACCCTGGTCGCCGCCTTCTTCATCGTCCCGGCCTTCCTCGGGCCGCCGCCGAAGCAGAAGGCCAAGGACGGGGTGCCGGAGAATGCGGCGCGGCGGGATCCGCTGATCCCGGCCTAGGGCTGGGGTACGCTCCGTAACGACAAGGCCCGCCCCTCCGCCGAGGGGCGGGCTTTTTTCTCGAAGGGCGCGGGGAATCTCCTCTCCCCGCGGGCGGGGAGAGGGCTGCGTCTCCGTTCAGGAGATGCAGCAAGCCCGAAGGGCGAGGGTGAGGGGGTGTTTCCGGAAGAGTCTCACCCGTAGAGACCCCCTCACCCTCGCTACGGCTACGCCTGCGCTCCTTTCGCCCCCGACGAGAGGGGCGAAAGCCTCTCCCCGCCCGCGGGGAGAGGGGAAACCCGCGCCAATCTCGTTTTGGTTGGTTCCCGATAACCCTGCGCCCAGCCGTTGCGACTTTGATCCCCTCGCCCCGTTGCGCCGCAGCAAAGACCCGTGTACGCACGGACCCATGATGCAGGATCGAGCCATATTGGTCTCGCGGCCCACGCCGCCGTAGCGCTCCGCTCTCCCGCGTCCTCTCTCCACGCCTGTCCTCCGTACCCGTCCGCCCCGCGCGGTGGACCGTCCTCGCGCGCCTCGTCGCGCCCGTTCCGAAAGCTCAGACTCCATGAACCTCGTCCGCCTGCGGCGCGAATGGGCGCCCGACGTCACGCGCGAGATCCTGGCCGGCACCGTCGTGGCGCTTGCCCTCATCCCCGAATCGCTCGCCTTCTCGGTCATCGCCGGGGTCGACCCGAGGGTCGCGCTCTATGCCTCGTTCTGCATCGCGGTCGTCACCGCCATCGCGGGCGGGCGCCCGGCGATGATCTCGGCGGCCACCGGGGCGACCGCCCTGCTGATGACGTCGCTGGTCAAGGATCACGGCCTCGGCCATCTCCTCGCCGCCACCATCCTCACCGGCCTGATCCAGATCGCCGCCGGGGCCTTCAAGCTCGGCGACCTGATGCGCTTCGTCTCGCGCTCGGTCGTCACCGGCTTCGTCAACGCGCTCGCCATCCTGATCTTCATGGCCCAGCTGCCGGAGCTGATCGGCCGCGGGCCGGTCGTCTACGCGATGACCGCCGCCGGCATCGCGCTGATCTACGGCCTGCCGTACCTGACGAAGGCCGTGCCCCCGGCGCTGGTGGCGATCGTGCTGTGCACCGCCCTGTCGATGAGCCTCGGCCTCGACATCCGCACCGTCGGCGACATGGGAGCGCTGCCGAGCGAATTGCCGAGCTTTGCCCTGCCGCAGGTGCCCTTCACCCTGGAGACCCTGCGGATCATCCTGCCCTATTCGCTGACGATCGCCATGGTCGGCCTGCTCGAGAGCCTGATGACCGCGGCGATCATCGACGAGCGCACCGACACCACCTCGAACAAGAACCGCGAATGCACCGGCCAGGGGCTGGCCAACGTCACCGCCGGCCTGTTCGGCGGCATGGCCGGCTGCGCGATGATCGGCCAGTCGATGATCAACGTCTCGTCGGGGGGCCGCGGCCGGCTCTCGACCCTGTGGTCCGGCGCCTTCCTGCTGTTCCTGATCGTGGTGCTCGGGCGCTACGTGGCGCAGATCCCGATGGCGGCGCTCGTCGCGGTGATGATCGTGGTCTCGGTCGACACCTTCCAGTGGCGCTCGATCCGCACCCTGGTCACCCACCCGACCACGTCGAGCATCGTGATGCTCGGCACCGTCGCGGTCGTGCTCGTCACCCACGACCTCGCCAAGGGCGTCCTGTTCGGCGTGATCCTGAGCGGGCTGTTCTTCGCCCACAAGGTCACCCGGTTCTTCGCCGTCGCCTCGAACCGCGAGGGCCGGACCTGCACCTACCGGGTGACGGGCCAGATCTTCTTCGCCACCGCGGAGGCCTTCCATGCCGGCTTCGACTTCCGCGAGGAGGAACTGGAGCGCGTGGTGATCGACCTGACGCAGGCCCATTTCTGGGACCTCACCGCCGTCAACGCCCTCGACCGGGTCGTGCTGAAGTTCCGCCACCACGGGGTACCGGTGGAGATCGTCGGCCTCAACGCGGCCTCGGCGACGTTGGTCGAGAAGCTCGGCACCCACGACAAGCCGGGGTCGGCCGTGGCTTCGGGGCATTGAGCCATCGAGCGCATCGGAACGGCCGGGATGCGGGCGATTGATCGTCTTCCCAATCGCGACCTCATCCTGAGGTGTCGGTCGATCGAAGATCGACTGACCTCGAAGGAGGGCTCCAGGGATCGCAGTGGTCTCTGGGGGCCTCCTTCGAGGCTCCCTTCGGTCGAATGCGATCTTCGATCGCCAGCACCTCAGGATCAGGTCATGGGTGGGATGGAAGGCCGGATCGACGGAAAAGCGTCGCGCCCACGCCCCTACCCCGTCCTGACCGTCGCCCCGTGCACCATCGCCAGCACCCCGGCCCGCAAGAGGTCGTACTTGGTCGGAAGGCCCGGCCCGGTCGGCAGCCGGCCGGCTGCGGCGAGCGTCGCGATGCCGTGGGACAAGGCCCAGACTTCGAGGGCGACGAAGCGTGGATCGACGCCGGGCGCGAATCCGTCCGGGAAGGTCGAGCGTAGGGCCTCGACCAGCAATTCGAAGGCATTGCGGTCCCGCGGGGCCTGAACCGGCTTGCAGTCGTCGGGTCCGACGGGCCGGGCCTCGAAGATCGCCGCGTAGTAGCCCGGCTCCTCCTCGGCGAAGGTCAGGTAGGCCTCGCCCATGCGGGTGAAGCGCTCCAGCGGCGTGCCGGGGCCGCGCAGCGCCCGGGCCAGCCGCGCGGCGAGTTCCGTGAAGCCGCGCTCGGCCACCTCCTCCAAGAGGGCCTCGCGGCCGCGGAAGTGGCGGTAGAGCGCCGCCGGCGAGACGCCGACGAGGCGCGCCGCATCGACCAGGGTGAAGCCGCCGATCCCGCGCTCCGCGATGAAGCGGCGCGCGGCCTCGATCAGGGCCTCCTTGAGGTTGCCGTGATGGTAGCCGCGCCGGTCGGACGGGCCGCTGCGCCAGGGTCGCACCGTGTCTTCAATCTCTTCGCGGGGCCGGGCCGGCCGCTTCCCGCACAGCCCATAGAGCATTTTCGCGCGCGCGGCAGGCTCAACCGGCGCGGCGTTCGAGATGGAAGCGCGGCACGTGGTCCGGCCGCAAAGTCGTGGTCGCCACCGGCAGCACCGGGCGGTCGCCGTCGAGGGAGAGGCGGAAGTCGCGCATCAGGCGCGCCAGGACCAGGATCGCCTCGGCGAGCGCCAGCTGCGCCCCGATGCAGATCCGCGGGCCGGCACCGAACGGCAGGTAGACGAAGCGGTCCGGCTCCGGCCCGTCGAGGAAGCGGCGCGGGTCGAAGACCTCCGGCCGGTCCCACCACAGCGGGTTGCGGTGGAGCACCCAGGTCGGGATCATCACGATGCTGCCGGCCGGGATCGCCGTGCCCTCGACCACGCTCGCCCGGGCGGCGCGGCGGGGGATGACGTAGACCGGCGGATAGAGCCGCAGGGTCTCCTGCGCCACCGACCGGGCGAGCCGCAGATGGGCCAGGGACGTGGCCGCGCCCGCCTCCGACAGGTCGAGGCCGGCGGCTTCCGCCGCGAGCGCGTCCTGCACGGCGGGTTCCCGGGCGAGGAGCGTGCAGGCCCAGAACAGGGTCGAGGCGGTGGTCTCGTGGCCGGCGACGATCAGGGTGCCGACCTCGTCGGCGAGCAAGCCTCCGGGCGCGTCGCCATGCGCCTCGACGAGGAGGTCGAACAGGTCCCGCGCCTCGCCTGCCGCCCCCTGTGCCCGCCGCGCCGCCAGCACCGCCCGCACGGTCCCGAGCCAGCGGCGGCGAAACAGCGCCCGGCGCGGGCTCGACGGGGTCGGCCAGCCCGGCGGCAGCAGGAAATCGGCGATCGTCGGCCGGCCGAGCCGGTCGAGATAGCCGGAGACCAGCCTCCTTATCTCGGTGCCCAGCGCCCCGGTCTCCAGCGAGAACATCGACGTGGTGGCGATGTCGAGGGCGACGCGCTGCATCTCTGAGCGCAGGTCGGCCGGGGCGCCGAGGCCGGATTTCAGCCGGCGGCAGGATTCCTCCGCGGCACGGGCGACGAAGCGCAGCATCAAGGGCAGGGTGCGGGGCGTGAAGGCCGGGGCCAGCACCCGGCGCTGATGGCGCCAGGCCTCGCCGTCGGCGAGCACCAGGCCGTTCCCGGCGATCGGCCCGATCGCCCGCCGCCCGGCAGGCAGGCGCAGGAAATCCTCGGTGGCCGAGAGCAGGACGTGGCGGGCGCCGGCCGGCGTGCACAGCAGCACGATCCGGCCGCCCCCGGGCAGCGGCACCGTCACCGCCGGTTCGTCGAGGCAGGCGCGGGGCAGCGCCTCCAGGGTGTTGCGCCGGAACGCGCCGAGGAGCTTGAGCCAGCCGACCCGCTCGGCGAGGGCCGGCACCGGCGGCGCGTAGGCTCCGGGCTCGTGCGCCGCGACGGGGAGCGGACCGGAAGCCGTGATGGACAAGGCGAAAACGTCTCCGCTGGCGCACCGTCCCTGCTTTACGCGAGCGGTCCGGGCTCCCTCAAGCTGTGATCGGCCAAGCTGTGATCGGTCAAGCCGAGATGATCCGCGACCCTCCGGCCGATCGCCGAAAAGCCGAGCCGCCCGAGGGGGCCGGGTGCCACATCCGGCCCGAAGGCCAGGATCGGCACCTGCTCGCGGGTATGGTCGGTGCCGGGGGAGGTCGGGTCGTTGCCGTGATCGGCGGTGACGAGGCAGAGGTCGCCGGGCTTGAGCGCCGCCCGGATCTCCGGGATCCTGGCGTCGAAGCGTTCGAGCGCGGCGGCGTAGCCCGGCACGTCGCGGCGGTGGCCGTATTCGGTGTCGAACTCGACGAGGTTGGCGAAGACGAAGCCGCCCTCGGGCAGGTCGGCCAGCGCCGCGAGGGCGGCGGTGAGGCAGGCCTCGTTGCCGCCGGGCTTGACCTCACGGCCGGTCGCCCGATGGGCGAAGATGTCGCCGATCTTGCCGACGCTCACCACCGTCCGGCCGGCGGCGGTCAGGCGGTCGAGCAGCGTGTCGGCCGGCGGCGGCACCGCGTAGTCGCGCCGGTGGGCGGTGCGGGTGAAGCCGGTGGTCGCATCACCGATGAAGGGCCGGGCGATGACCCGGCCGATGCGGTAGGGGTCGCAGAGCCGGCGGGCGATGGTGCAGAGCCGATAGAGCCGGTCGAGCCCGAACGTCTCCTCGTGGGCGGCGATCTGGAACACGCTGTCGACGGAGGTGTAGCAGATCGGCTTGCCCGTCCGGACGTGCTCCGCTCCGAGTTCCTCGATGATCGCGGTGCCGGAGGCGTGGCAATCGCCGAGGATGCCCGGCAGCCCGGCCTCCTCGACCAGGGCCTCGATCAGCTCCGGCGGGAAGGCTGGCCGCGTCGCCGGGAAATGGCCCCAGGCGAAATCCACCGGCACCCCGGCGATCTCCCAGTGGCCGGACACCGTGTCCTTGCCCTGCGCGCCCTCGACCGCGTGGCCGAAGGCGCCTGCGATCGGCCCGGGCGGGGCGAGGCCGGGCGGGATCCGGCCGCTCGCACCTTGGGCCGCGAGCCCGAGGCCGAGGCCGGCGAGGTGCGGCAGGTGCAGCGGGCCGCTCCGCAGGCCCGCCCGGTCGCCGCGGCCTTGGGCGCAGGCCTCGGCGATGTGGCCGAGCGTGTCGGCGCCCGCGTCGCCGAAAGCCGCGGCATCCGGCGCGCCGCCGATGCCGACGGAATCGAGCACGATGAGGAGCGCCCGGCTCATTCGCTCACCGCCCCGGTCGGGGCCGCCGCGAGGTCGAAGGCGGCGGCAAATAGCGCGCGGGTGTAGTCGGTGCGGGGCCGGGAGAAGATGTCCTCCGCCGCGCCCTCCTCCACCACCTGTCCGCCCTGCATCACCATCACCCGGTTGGCGAGCGCCCGGACCACCTTGAGGTCGTGGCTGATGAACAGGTAGCCGAGGCCGCGGCGGGCCTGCAGGTCGCGCAGCAACTCGACGATCTGCGCCTGGACCGACATGTCCAGCGCCGAGGTCGGCTCGTCGAGGACGACGAAGCGCGGATCGAGCGCCATGGCGCGGGCGATCGCGATGCGCTGGCGCTGGCCGCCGGAGAATTCGTGCGGGTAGCGGTCCATCGCCGCCGGATCGAGCCCGACATCGGTCAGCGCCCGGGCGACGATCTCCCGGCGCTCGGCCTCGGTGCGGCCCTTGCCCTGCACCTCGAGCCCCTCGGCGACGATCTCGGCCACCGACATCCGGGGCGAGAGCGAGCCGTAGGGATCCTGGAACACCACCTGCATCTCTCGCCGCAGGGGCCGCATGGCGTTCGCCGACAGCCCGTCGATGCGCCGGCCGAGATAGACCACCGGCCCCTGCGAGGCGATGAGGCGCAGGATGGCGAGGCCCAGCGTGGTCTTGCCTGAGCCCGATTCGCCCACCACCCCGACGGTCTCGCCCTCGCGCACGCTCAAGGCCACCCCGTCCACCGCCTTGACGTGGCCGGTGGTGCGGCGGAGCAAGCCCGTCTTGATCGGGAAGTGGACCTTGATCGGCCCGGCCTCGACCAGGATCGGCGCCCCGTCCGGCACCGGGTTGCCGCGGCCCCGCGGCTCGGCGGCGAGCAGGCGCTTGGTGTAGTCGTGCTGCGGATCGGCAAAGACCTCGGCGACCGGGCCGGTCTCGACGATGCGGCCCTGCAGCATGACGCAGACCCGGTCGGCGACCCGGCGCACGATGCCGAGATCGTGGGTGATGAACAGCATCGCCATGCCGAGCCGCGATTTCAGGTCGGCCAGCAGCGACAGGATCTGGGCCTGCACGGTGACGTCGAGCGCCGTGGTCGGCTCGTCCGCCACCAGCAGGTCGGGCTCGCAGGCCAGCGCCATGGCGATCATCACCCGCTGGCGCTGCCCGCCGGACAATTCGTGCGGATAGGCGCCGAGCCGCCGCTCCGCGTCGCGGATGCCGACGAGGTTCAGGAGTTCGAGGGTGCGGGCGCGGGCCGCCTCCCCGCTCATCCCCTTATGCAGCCGCAAGACCTCGCCGACCTGCTCGGCGATGCGGTGCAGCGGGTTGAGCGAGGTCATCGGCTCCTGGAACACCATGGTGATGTCGGCGCCGCGGATCCCGCGCATCTCGGGCTCGGAGAGGGTCAGCAGGTCGCGGCCCTTGAACCGGATATGGCCCTCCGGCACGGCGCCATCGACGAGGCGCAGGATCGAGAGCGCGGTCACCGACTTGCCGGAGCCCGATTCGCCGACGAGGGCCACGGTCTCCCCCGGCGCGATGGCGAAGGAGACGCGATCGACGGCACGGGTCTCGCGCCCGCCCTGGCGGAAGGCGACGGAGAGGTCCTGGACGGAGAGGAGCGGGTCGGTCATCGGCTCATGGGTCGGGCGGCGGCGCGCCGGTGGACCGGTGTAGGGCATTGGCGGGCGGGCGGGAACCGGGGCGGTGGAGCGGTCCGGAAAAGGTAAATCGCCGGAAACCCCTCTCCCCGCGGGCGGGGAGAGGACTTCATCGACCTTGTCGTCGATGAAGTGAGCGGAGGCGCAGCCGAAGCGAGGGTGAGGGGGTGTCTCAGGATGAGGCTCCTCCGGCAACACCCGTCACCCTCGCCCTTCGGGCTTCCTTCACCCCCGACGAGGGGGGCGAAGGCCTCTCCCCGCCCGCGGGAGGAGGAGAGAACCCGAGCTTTATTGATCTCGACACAGATCGGGCGGACACCGCCTCACTCGTCCACCCGCGGCGCCTGGCCGCGGTCGATCGGCAGCGGCGTGAACTGCTTCAAGGCTTCGCCGCTCGGCAGGCTGCTGGTGTCCCAGCCGCCGCCGATCGCGCCGATCAGCGACACCGCGTTGGTGAAGCGGTTGAGCCGGACCTGGAGCGCCGTGACCTCGTTGTTCAGTTCCAGCGCCTGGGCGGTGACGACGGTGGTGTAGTTCTGGGTGCCGGCGCGGTACTCGTTGAGCGCGATCTCGACCGCCCGGCGCGAGGATTGCACCGCCAGCTCCTGCGCCCCCTGCTGGCGGGCGAGGATGCGCTGGCCGGCCAAGCCGTTCTCGACCTGCTGGAAGGCGGTGAGCACGGTCTGGCGGTAATTGGCGACCGCCCCGTCATAGGCCGCCTCGACGGCCTGGAGGGCGGCGGTGCGGGCGCCGCCGTCGAACAGCACCTGAGACCCCGAGGCCGCCACCGACCAGAAGGTGTTGGCGGCCGAGAAGAAGGTGCGGGCCGGATCGCCCGCGATCCCGCCGCTCGCCGACAGGGTGACGGTCGGGTAGAACGCCGCCACCGCGACGCCGATCTGGGCGCTCTGGGATTGCACGGTGCGCTCGGCGAGCGCGATGTCGGGCCGGCGCTCCAGCAGGTCGGAGGGCAGCTTGACCGGCACGGCGGGCGGGCTCGCCGGCAGGCTGCCGCGGGCCAGCGACACCTCGGAGGGCGGGCGGCCGATCAGCGTCGCGATGGCGTGTTCGAGGTTCGCCCGCTGCAGCCCGACCGCGATGGCGCTGGCCTGGGTGGTCTGGAGCTGGGTCTGGGCGGTGATGACGTCGGAGCGGGCGGCGACGCCGGCATTGTACTGGTTCTGGGTGATCTCGAGCGAGCGCTGGTAGGCCCGCACCGTGCGCTCCAAGAGGCTCTGGAGCGATTCCTGGTAGCGCAGCTGGTAGTAGGCGATCGCGAGTTGGGTCTGGAGCGCGAGGCGCACCGAGGCGATGTCGGCGGCGCTGGCCTGCGCGGCGGCGACGTCGCTCTCGATCGTGCGGCGGATGCGGCCGAACAGGTCGGGCTCCCAGGTCGCCGAGCCCTGCAGCGTCACGGTGGTGCGCTCGATCCCGCCGGTGCTGGCGCGGCTGATCGAGGGGGCGCCGAGCACGGTCGGGAACAGCTGGGCGCGGGCCTCCTGCACCAGGGCGCGGGCCTGCCGGTAGGCGGCGACCTGGGCGCGCAGGTTCTGGTTGTCGACGTCGATCAGGCGGATCAGCCGGTCGAGGGTGGAATCGCGGAAGACCCGCCACCAGTCGCCGCGCTCGGCCTCGTCGAGGGGCCGCACCGGCCGCCAGTTGCGCGGCGGCATCGGCCGGGCGCCGCCCTCCTTGAAGGCGGGGGGCGTCTCGACGGTGGGGCGGGTGTAATCGGGGCCGACGAGGCAGCCGGCGAGCATGAGCGGGAGCAGGGTCGCTGCCGCCAGATGCGGAGCGCGCCCCCCAACCCTCCCCCCTCTGCGGGGGAGGGTGGCCCGGCCGTGAGGCCGGGTCGGGAGAGGGGACGCCGTTTCCGGAGAGGTCGCGCGCGCGATGAAGGGCGCCACCTGGATCGGCGTCGCGGTCCCCTCTCCCGGCCTGCTCCGCAGGCCACCCTCCCCCGCGGAGGGGGGAGGGTTCACGGGCGCGCGGTCGTTCAAGTCAATGAAATCGGTGGACAAGGTCATTCGGCCGGCAGCGCCCGCGTGGCGGAGCCCCGGCGGCGACCGACCCAGAGCCGGAACCGGTCGAGGTACAGGTAGACGACGGGGGTGGTGTAGAGGGTCAGGACCTGGCTCACGATGAGGCCGCCCACGATGGCGATGCCGAGGGGACGGCGCAGCTCGGAGCCCTCGCCGCCGTCGAGAATCAGCGGCAGCGCGCCGAGAAGCGCGGCCAGGGTTGTCATCATGATCGGGCGGAAGCGCAAGAGGCAGGCCTCGCGGATCGACTCCCGCGGGCTCAAGGACCGCGTGCGCTCGGCGTCGAGCGCGAAGTCGATCATCATGATGGCGTTCTTCTTCACGATGCCGATCAGCAGGATCACGGCGATGAGCGCGATCACCCCGAATTCCTCGCCCGCCAGCATCAGGGCCAGGATCGCCCCGATGCCCGCCGACGGCAGGGTGGAGAGGATGGTGAGCGGGTGGACCCAGCTCTCGTAGAGGATGCCGAGCACGGCGTAGACGGCGAGCAGGGCCGCCAGGATCAGGAGCGGCTGGCGCGTGGACGAGGACTGGAAGCTCTTCGCCGCACCGGCGAATTCCCCGTGGACGGTGGCGGGCAGGCGCAGGTCGCGCATGTGGCCGTCGATCGCCGCGGTGGCGTCGCTCAGGCTCTTGCCGGGGGCGAGGTTGAACGACAGCGTCGTGGCGACGAACAGGCCCTGGTGGCTGACCTGGACCGGGGTCGAGCCGGTCTCGAAGCTGGCAAACGCCGAGAGCGGCACCATCGTCTCCTTGGCGCTGCTGATCGCCGCGCTCGACGAGGCGCTGGAGCGGCCGGCCGCCGCGATGGAGTTGGTGGCGGCGTTGCGGGCCGAATCGGTCGCGACCGCGGCGGCCGCGCTCGTCGCGTCGGTCGGGGCGGTCGCGGCGCTCGCCACCGTGCCGGCGACCGCGTTGGTGGTGGCCGAGCCGCGGGCCCGCGCGCCGGAGGTCGAGACGTAGATCAGCTTCAGCGTCTCGGGATTGTCGAGGTAGCGCGGCGCGATCTCCATCACGACGTGGTACTGGTTCAGCGGGTTGTAGATCGTCGAGACCTGGCGCTGGCCGAAGGCGTCGTAGAGGGTGTTGTCGATCTGGTCCGGGGTCAGGCCGTAGCGGAAGGCGGTCGGCCGGTCGATGACGAGGCGCGTCTCCAGGCCGCCCTGCTGCTGGTCGGAGGTGACGTCGGTGAAGGTCGGGTCCTTCTGCATCGCCTCAAGCAGCTTCGGGGTCCAGGTGTAGAGCTCCTCGCTGGTGTCGCCCTGGAGCGTGTACTGGTACTGCGAGAAGCTCTGGCGCCCGCCCATGGAAAAATCCTGGCGCGGGAACAGGTAGAGCCGGGCGCCGGGAATCGCGGCGAGCTTCGGCCGCAGGCGGGTCATCACGTCGGAGATCGGGTCGCGCTGGCCGAGGGGTTTGAGGCCGACGAAGACGTTGGCCGAGTTGGTGCCGCGCCCGCCGGTGAAGCCGACCACGCTCTCCACCGCCGGGTCGGCCTGGACGATGGCGGTGGCGCGCCGGAGCTTGGCGCTCATCGCCTGGAACGAGATGCGCTGGTCGGCCTGGATGCCGCCGATCATCTGGCCGGTATCCTGCTGGGGAAAGAACCCCTTCGGCACGATGACGTAGAGGTAGACGTTGAGGACCACCGCCGCGAGCAGCACCAGCATCACGGTGACGCCGTGGCGGAGCGCCCAGTCGAGGGTGACGCGATAGCCCGACAGGAGGCCCGCGAAGGCGCCCTCCAGCCCCCGCGCCACCGGGCCCGGGCGCACGCCATGAGCTTCCGGCTTGAGCAACCGGGCGCACATCATCGGCGTGGTGGTGAGCGAGACGACCAGCGAGATCAGGATCGCCAGGGACAGGACGACGGCGAATTCCTGGAAGAACCGCCCGACGATGCCGCCTGCCAGCAGGATCGGCAGGAACACCGCGATCAGCGACAGGCTCATCGACAGGACCGTAAACCCGACCTCGCGGGCGCCGAGCAACGCCGCCTCGACCCGGGAGCGCCCGTCCTCGATGTGGCGCTGGATGTTCTCCAGCACCACGATCGCGTCGTCGACGACGAACCCGGCCGCGATGATGAGGGCCATCAGCGAGATGTTGTCGAGGCTGTAGTCGCACAGCCACATGGCGGCGAAGGTGCCCACCAGCGAGATCGGCACGGCGACGGCCGGGATCAGGGTCGCGCGGGCGGAGCGCAGGAAGCCGAACACCACCAGGATCACCAGCCCGACCGAGATGATCAGCGTGCGCTCGGCCTCCGCCAGCGACGCCCGGATGGTGAGCGAGCGGTCGCCGGTGACGATCAGCTCGGTGTCGCCCGGGAGCGCCGCCTTGAGCTGCGGCAGGGCACCTTTAAGCCGGTCGATCGTCTCGACCACGTTGCCGCCGGGCTGCTTGTAGACGATCAGGAGCACGCCGCGACGGCCGTTGACGAGGCCGAGGTTGCGCCGGTCCTCGACGCCGTCCACCACCTGGCCGACGTCGCGAAGCCGCACGCCCGCGCCGTTGCGGTAGGCCACCACGATGTCCCGGTAGTCGGCGGCCTTGCGGCCCTGGTCGTTGGCGTAGAGCTGGTAGCGCCGTTCGCCGGCCTCGATCGCGCCTTTCGGCGAGTTGGCGTTGGCGCTGGCGAGCGCGGCGCGGATGCCCTCGAGCCCGATTCCGTAATGGAACAGGGCGTTGGGATCGAGCTCGACCCGCACCGCCGGCAGCGACGAGCCGCCGATATCGACGTTGCCGATCCCTTCGAGCTGCGACAGCTTCTGGGCGAGCACCGTCGCGGCGGAATCGTAGAGCGCGCCGGGGCTCAGCGTCTTCGAGGTCAGGCCGAGGATCAGGATCGGCGCGTCGGCCGGGTTGAACTTGCGGTAGGTCGGGTTGGTGCGGAGCGCGGTCGGCAGGTCGGCCCGGGCGGCGTTGATCGCCGCCTGCACGTCGCGGGCGGCGCCGTTGATGTCGCGGTCGAGCCCGAATTGCAGCACGATCCGGGTCTGCCCGACGGAACTCGTCGAGGTCATCTGGTCGACATCGGCGATCTGGCCCAGCCGCCGTTCGAGCGGCGCGGCTACGGTCGTCGCCATGGTGTCGGGGCTGGCGCCGGGCATCGAGGCCTGGACCAGGATGGTCGGAAAATCGATCTGGGGCAGCGGCGCCACCGGCAGCCGCACGAAGGCGAACAAGCCGGCGAGCAGCACGCCCAGCGTGAGGAGCGTAGTGGCGACCGGGCGCAGGATGAAGGGGGCGGAGAGGTTCACCGGCGGGCCCCGGGGGCTCGACGCAGGCTTTCCCCTCTCCCCGCGGGCGGGGAGAGGACTTCACCCCCCTCGTCGGGGGTGAAGTGAGCGCAGGCGAAGCCGGAGCGAGGGTGAGGGGGTGGTGCCGGAAGAGTCTCATCCGGAGACACCCCCTCACCTTCGGCTACCGCCTCGCTGCTGACCCGACAAGGGGTCAGCAGCCCTCTCCCCGCCCGCGGGGAGAGGGGATGCGCGCGACCGAAAGTGGAAATTTGTTCGGCCGTCGCGCCCCTCACGGCACCGCCTCCCCGGGCGCGAGCCCGCTGCTCCGCCGCCCGGAGAGGCGCCGGCCGAGCCGGTCGAAGGCGAGGTAGATCACCGGCGTGGTGTAGAGCGTCAGGATCTGGCTCACGATCAGGCCGCCGGCGATCGAGATGCCGAGCGGCTGGCGCAGCTCCGAGCCGGTCCCCGTCCCGAGGATCAGCGGGATCGCCGCGAACAGGGCCGCGAAGGTCGTCATCAGGATCGGGCGGAAGCGCAGGATGCAGGCCTCGTAGATCGCGTCCCGCGGGGTCATGCCCTCCTCGCGCTCGGCCTGGAGCGCGAAGTCGATCATCATGATGGCGTTCTTCTTCACGATGCCGATCAGGAGCACGATGCCGATGATGCCGATGATGTCGAGGTCGTGGTTGAACAGCATCAGCCCGGCGAGCGCCCCGATGCCGGCCGAGGGCAGGGTCGACAGGATCGTGATCGGGTGGACGAAGCTCTCGTACAGAACGCCGAGCACGATGTAGACCGTGACGATCGCCGCGAGCACCAGGAACAGGGTGTTGTCGAGCGAGGCCTGGAAGGCGAGCGCCGAGCCCTGGAAGATCAGCCGGAAGCTGTCGGGCATGCCGAGCTCCGCCTCCGCCGCCCGGATCGCCGCCACCGCCGGCCCGAGCGAGGCACCCGGCGCGAGGTTGAACGAGATGGTGGTGGCCGGGAACTGGCCGAGATGGCTGATGAGGAGGGGGGCGCGGCGCTCGCTCACCTGGGCGATGGCGGTGAGCGGCACCTGGCCGTTGGTGGCGGTGGAGGACGGCAGGTAGATCCGCTGCAGCGAGTCCAGCGTCCGGTGCAGCTCCGGATCGGCCTCGAGGATCACCCGGTACTGGTTCGACTGGGTGAAGATGGTCGAGATGATGCGCTGGCCGAAGGCGTCGTAGAGGGCGTTGTCGACGGAAGCCGGGGTGATGCCGTAGCGGCCGGCCGTGGCGCGGTCGATGGTGATGTAGGCCGAGAGCCCGCTCGCCTGCCGGTCGCTCGCCACGTCGGCCAGATCCGGGATCTGCTTCAGGCGGTCGACGAGGCGCGGGACCCAGGTGTCGAAGGCGCCGAGATCCGGGTTCTCCAGGATGAACTGGTACTGGGTGGCGCTCACCGCCGTGTCGATGGTGAGGTCCTGCACCGGCTGCATGAACAGCGCGATCCCCGGCACGTCGCCGACCCGGGCGGAGATCCGCCGGATGATCGCGCTGGCATTCTCCGCCCGCTCCTCGCGCGGGCGCAGGTTGATGAGGAAGCGGCCGGAATTCAGCGTCACGTTCTGGCCGTCGACGCCGATGAACGACGACAGGCTGACCACGTCCGGATCCTTCAGGATCGCTTCGGCCAGGCGCTGCTGGCGCTCGGCCATGGCGGCGTAGGACACGGTCTGGTCGGCCTGGGTGATGCCCTGGATCAGGCCGGTATCCTGGACCGGGAAGAAGCCCTTCGGGATCACGACGTAGAGGTAGACGGTGAGCACGAGGGTGCCGACCGCCACCAGCAGCGTCAGCCATTGATGGGCGAGGACGCCCCGCAAGGTGCGGCCGTAGAAGGCGATGCCGCCCTCCATCAGCCGGCGCCCGGCATTGGACAGGCGCCCGGCGGCGCGGGCCTGCGGGGCCTCGTGGCGCAGCAGCCGCGCGCACAGCATCGGCACCAGGGTCAGCGAGACGATCCCCGAGATCACGATGGTGGCAGCCAGCGTGATGGCGAATTCGTGGAACAGGCGCCCCACCACCTCGCCCATGAACAGGAGCGGGATCAGCACCGCGAGCAGCGAGACGGTGAGCGAGATGATGGTGAAGCCGATCTCGCGCGAGCCCTTGAGGGCCGCCTCCATCGGGCTGTCGCCCTCCTCGACGTGGCGGGCGATGTTCTCGATGACGACGATCGCGTCATCGACCACGAAGCCGGTCGCGATGGTGAGCGCCATCAAGGACAGGTTGTCGAGGGAGAAGCCCCACAGGTCCATCACCGACAGCGCCCCGACGAGCGAGAGCGGCACCGACAGGCTCGGGATCAGGGTGGCGGGCAGCGAGCGCAGGAACAGGAAGATCACCAGCACCACCAGGGCGATGGCCAGCAGCAATTCGAACTGCACGTCCTCCACCGAGGCGCGGATCGTCACCGTGCGGTCGGTGAGCGGGGTGACCTGGATCGCCGCCGGCAGCGTCGCCTGGAGCTGCGGCAGCAGCGCCTTGATCCGGTCGACCACCGCGATGACGTTGGCGCCGGGCTGGCGCTGGATGTTGAGGATCACCGCGGGCGTGGTGTCCATCCAGGCGCCGAGCTGGGTGTTCTCAGCCCCCTCCACCACCTCGGCCACCGCCGAGAGCCGCACCGGCGCGCCGTTGCGATAGGCGATCACCGCGTCGCGATAGGCGTTCGCGTCGCGGATCTGGTCGTTGGCGTTGATGGTGAAGGACTGGGTCGGCCCGTCGATCGAGCCCTTCGGGGTGTTGACGTTGAGGTTGTTGATGGTGGTGCGCAAATCGTCGATGTTGAGGCCGTAGGCGGCGAGCGCCGATGCGTTGAACCGCACCCGCACCGCCGGCCGCATCCCACCCGCCATCGAGACGAGGCCGACGCCCGAGACCTGGCTGATTTTTTGCGCCAGCCGCGTCTCGGCGAGGTCGCGGACCTGGGTCAGCGCCAGGGTCTTCGAGGTGAGCGCCAGCGTCAGGATCGGCGCGTCGGCCGGGTTGACCTTGGCGTAGACCGGCGGGGCCGGCAGGTCGCCCGGCAGCAGGTTGCCGGCGGCGTTGATCGCGGCCTGAACCTCTTGGGTGGCGATGTCGATGCCGAGATCGAGGTTGAACTGGAGCGTGATGACCGAGGCGCCGGCGGAGGACTGCGACGTCATCTGGTTGAGGTTGGCGAGCTGGCCGAATTGCCGCTCCAGCGGCGCCGTCACCGCCGAGGTCATCACCTCGGGGCTGGCGCCGGGATAGAAGGTCTGGACCTGGATCGTCGGGTAATCGACCGAGGGCAGGGCCGAGAGCGGCAGGTTGAAGTAGGAGATCATGCCGACGAGCAGGATCGCCAGCATCAGGAGCGTGGTCGCGACCGGGCGCAGGATGAACAGGCGGGAGGGGTTCATCGGGCGATTCCGATGAGGCGCGCTGCCTCAACCCTGCCCCCTACGCGCAGGGCTGTCCGGGAAAAGGAAAAGGCGCGGGTTTCCCCTCTCCCCGCGGGCGGGGAGAGGCTTTCGTCCCCCTTGCCGGGGACGAAAGAAGCGGAGGCGCAGCCGAAGCGAGGGTGAGGGGGTCTCGACGAGTGAGGCGCTCCCGGAAAAACCCCCTCACCCTCGCGGCGAACCTGCGGTTCGCTGCGCGGGCTCGCTGCGAACCCGACAAGGGGTTCGCAGCCCTCTCCCCGCCCGCGGGGAGAGGAGGATTCCCGCGCCATTTTTCCCCCCGGATAGTCCCCCGCAGAGGGGGGAGGGTTCATAGCGGCGTGCCACGTCATCACGGGTTCTGGCTCTGCTGGCGACGGCGATGCGGGCGCTCGCCCTCGGGACGCTGGCCGTCCTGGCGCTGCCCCTCCGGCTTCGGCTGGGCCGCAGCGCCCTCCCCGCCCTCCGGCTTCGCCGCCTCCGGCCCGGCCGTCGTCTCGGGCCGCCCGCCGGTGACGCGCACCGCCGCCCCGTCCTTCAGCCGGTCGGTCCCGTCGACCACCACCCGGTCGCCGACCGCGAGCCCCTTGGTGACGACGGTCCGCACCCCGTCGCTCTCGCCGATCTCGATCGTCCGCACCGCGACCTTGTCCTCAGCCGTGAGGAGATAGACGTAGGTGCCGGGCGTGCCGCGCAAAACGGCCGCGGCCGGCACCAGCGCCGCGTCGCGCACGGTGTCGACGTCGAGGCGGGCATTGACGAACTGGTTGGGAAACAGCCGGTCGTCCGTGTTGGGAAACAGCGCCCGCAGCTTCACCGTGCCGGTCGTCACGTCGATCTGGTTGTCGACGGTGTCGAGGTTGCCCCGCGCGATCTCGGTGGTGTCCGAGCGGTCGAAGACCCGCACCGGCAGGGTGGCGCCGGCCCGCAGGCGGTCCATCACCCGCGACAGCACGGTCTCCGGCAGGGTGAACAGCACCGAGATCGGATGCAGCTGGGTGACCACGACGATGCCGGTCGAGGCGGCGGTGACGTAGTTGCCCTGGTCGATCTGGCGCAGGCCGACCCGGCCCTCGACCGGCGAGGTGATGCGGCCGTAACTGATGTTGAGCTTCTGCTGGTCGATCTGGGCCTGGTCGGAGGCGACGATGCCCTCGTACTGCTTGACCGTCGCGGCTTGCGTGTCGACGTTCTGCTTCGAGATCGAATCCTGCCGGTTCAGGGTCTGGTAGCGGGTCAGGTCCAGGCGGGCATTCTGCAACAGGGCCTGGTCGCGCAGGAGCTGGCCCTGGTACTGCGCCAGCAGCGCCTCGTAGGGCCGCACGTCGATCTGGGCCAGGAAGTCGCCGGCCTTGACGGTCTGGCCTTCGCGAAAGCCGATCCGGGTGAGGTAGCCGCTCACCTGCGAGCGCACCGTGACGGTGGCGAGCGGCGTCACCGTGCCCAGCCCCGACAGCACCACCGGCATGTCGCCCCGCTGCACCGCGGCGATGCCGACCGCCTGCGGCCCCTCCCCGCCCGCGCCGCGGCGCCCGCCGCGCCGTCCGGACCCGGCCTGCTGCGTCTCGGGCTTCCGGAACCCATCCGGCAGATAGGTGCGGTAGGCCCAGTACCCGCCCCCGGCGAGCGCCAGCAGCACGATCAGCCACACGAGCCCACGGCCGCGCCGACGCGGCCGCTGCTCGACCGCGTCATCGGTCCGGATGGGAGACAACTCGTTCATCGCTCTGGACAACCCGGACCTGAAGCCACCAACCTTGGAAACACCGACCTTGCCCCCGCGACACCTCTCATGTCGTGCGGGCGGCGCAGCCCTGCGCCTGCGTCACGTTCGCCTGACGGGCATCTCGTCGCCGATCCGCACGGCCATTCCGCATGGCAATGCGTCGCCAGTACGACGACGATGTTGCGTCACGATTGCTGAACGCCGCCCGAGCGTTGCCCTGGAAGAGCCACGATCGAATCCCTTATTTCAGCCGATCGGGCGCGACACGGCGCCGCCCTGCATCGTGCGTCAGCGGGACCAGAATGCACTTCCTCCACGACCTCCCGGTCGCCGACCTGATCTCCCATTACGGCTACTGGGCGATCTTCCTGATCGTCACCCTCGAGAGCGCCGGCGTGCCGATGCCGGGCGAGACGGCGCTGATCTCGGCCTCCGTCTATGCCGGCTCCACCGGCAACCTGCGCATCGGCCTCGTGGTGCTGGCGGCCGCCGCCGCCGCGATCATCGGCGACAATCTCGGCTACTGGGTCGGCCGGCGCTGGGGCATGCCGCTGCTCCTCAGGCACGGGAGCAAGATCGCCCTCGACCACCGCCGCCTCAAGCTCGGCCAGTATCTCTTCCGCCGCCACGGCGGCAAGATCGTGTTCTTCGGCCGCTTCACCGCGATGCTGCGCGCCTATGCGGCGCTGCTTGCCGGGGTGAACCAGTTCGACGCCCGCCGCTTCTTCCTGTTCAACGCCGCCGGCGGCATCGCCTGGGCCTCGCTGATGGGCTTCGGCGCCTATTGGGGCGGCCGCTCGATCGAGCACGTCGCCGGCCCGGTCGGGCTGGGGCTCCTCGCCATCGTGGTGTTCGGCGGCATCGCCCTGTGGCTGTTCGTGCGCCGGCACGAGGCGCGGCTGACGCAGGAGGCCGAGCAGGCGATCCCGGGCCCCCTCGCCTGATCCCCCGCGCCGCCGGTCATTGCCGGCCGCCCGCCGGGGTGGCATGACGCGCCCCACGATACTCCCACCCGCCTCCGCGTCCGCGCGGGGCGGCCGCGGCCCGCCGCGGCCTCGAACCGGCATGATGACACAGACCCTCCATCCCTTCGGCACCTACGCGCCCGCCGGGCTCGTGCGCTGGATCCTGTCCCGCACCGAGCGCCTGCCCGACGAGAGCTGGGGGGCGCGGCGCCTCGCCCTGCTCCTGCGCCGCTGCGCCATCCGGTTGCTGCGCGGCCGGCCCCTCGACGTCGAGCGCTACGGCGCGCGCATGCGGCTGCATCCCTACAACAACAACTGCGAGAAGAAGGTGCTCTTCACCCCGCAGTTCTTCGATCCGCTGGAGCGGACGATCCTGCGGGAGCGGGTGAAGCCGGACTGCGTCTTTCTCGACATCGGGGCGAATGTCGGCGCCTACGCGCTGTTCGTGGCCGCCGCCGCCGGCCCCGGCGCGCGGGTCCTGGCGGTGGAGCCGCAGCCGGACATCTTCGACAAGCTCACCTACAACATCGCCCAGAACCCGTTCGGCAGCGTCAAGGCGGTGGCCTGCGCGGTGGCCGACAAGGCCGGCGAGATGACCCTGTTCGTCGATCCCCGCAACCGCGGCGAATCGAGCCTGAAGGTGGTGGGCACCAACGAGGGCGCGGCGATCCGGGTGCCGGCGGTCTCCCTCCTCGACCTCGTGCGCGGCGAGGGCCTGACCCGGATCGACGCGGTCAAGCTCGACGTCGAGGGCGCCGAGGACCTGATCCTCGAACCGTTCCTGCGCCAGGCACCGCCCGCCCTGCACCCGCGCCTCCTCATCGTCGAGGACGGCACGGATCTGTGGCAGACCGACCTCTCCGCCCTCCTCACCCGCCACGGCTACCGCCGCATCGCCAAGACCCGGCTGAACCTGGTCTTCGAGCGGGAGGGGTAGAGGACGCGCTTCGAAATTGTTTTGACGTCCGCCGACTCGGCAATCCTATCCTCGACCTCATCCTGAGGTGTCAGTTCATCGCAGATGGACTGACCTCGAAGGAGGGCTCCAGAAGTCTCGGCGATCTCTGGAGGTCTCCTTCGAGGTCAGCCGATTTTCAATCGGCTAACACCTCAGGATGAGGTCGAGGGAGGGAGGAGGATGTGAGCGGCCCGGAGCCGTGACGACGACACACGCCCCCACCATCGCACTTGCAGCCTTCCCGCCCCCTTCCGATCTTCACGGGCGCCGATGGCCGCCTTCGCTCCCCCGCCCTCCCGCTCGCCCGACGCCCTCGCCGGGTCGATCGAGCGCGTCACCTTCCACAATGCCGAGAGCGGGTTCTGCGTCCTGAAGGTCAAGGCGCGGGGCCGGCGCGACCTCGTGGCGGTGATCGGCCACGCTCCCGCCGTGGCGGCGGGCGAATGGGTGACCGCCACCGGCGCCTGGGTCAGCGACCGCGAGCACGGCCTGCAATTCCGCGCCGACACCCTGGCGGCGACCCCTCCCACGGGCGTCGAGGGCATCAGTCGCTATCTCGCCTCGGGCCAGATGCGCGGCATCGGCCCGGAAATGGCCAAGCGCATCGTCAAGGCCTTCGGGGCCGACACCTTCGCGGTGATCGAGGCTCAGCCGGAGCGCCTGACCGAGGTATCGGGCATCGGCCCGACGCGCGCCGCCCGGATCACCGCGGCCTTTGCCGAGCACAAGGCGGTGCGGGAGATCATGGTGTTCCTGCACGCCCACGGCGTCGGCACCGCCCGGGCGGTCAGGATCTTCAGGACCTACGGCACCGACTCGGTCCAGGTGATGACCGAGGATCCCTATCGGCTGGCCCGCGACGTACGCGGCATCGGCTTTCGCACGGCGGATGCCATCGCGGGCAAGCTCGGCCTGGCGCCGACCGCGCCCGAGCGCCTGCGCGCCGGCCTCGCCTACGCGCTCCAGGCGGCGATGGATGACGGCCATTGCGCCCTGCCGGTGCCGGACCTCATCACCCGCGCCGCCACGCTGCTGGCGGTGGAGGCGGGCCTGCTCCGCACCGCCCTCGTCGAGGAGATCGGTGGCGAGTCGGTGGTGATGGACACGATCCAGGACGTGCCGCACCTGTTCCTGCGCGGCCTGCACGCGGCGGAACGGACGATCGCCGAGCGGCTGGTCGCCCTCGACGACGCGCCCCTGCCTTGGGACGAGATCGATGCGCAGGCCGCGCTCGCCAAGGTCGAGGGCGAGACCGGCCGGCCGCTCTCGCCGTCGCAACGAGCCGCCGCCGCGACGCTGCTGAACGCCAAGGTCGCGGTGATGACCGGCGGGCCGGGCGTCGGCAAGACCAGCACGCTGGACGCGCTCCTGCGGATGCTCGACGGGGCGGGGGCCGCGGTGCTGCTCGCCGCGCCCACGGGACGGGCCGCCAAGCGGATGAGCGAGCAGACCGGCCGCGAGGCCAGGACCATCCACCGCCTGCTCGAGATCGACCCGCGCCACGGCGGCTTCCAGCGCAACGAGCACGCTCCTCTGTCCTGCGACCTCCTGGTGCTGGACGAGGCCTCGATGATCGACGTGCCGCTGATGAACGCGCTGACCCGGGCCCTGCCGCGCCACGCCGCGCTGTGGCTCGTCGGCGATGTCGACCAGCTGCCCTCGGTCGGGCCGGGCCGGGTGCTCGCCGACGTGATCGATGCGGGCCGCTTAGCGGTCGCCCGCCTCACCGAGGTGTTCCGCCAGGCCGCCGAGAGCCGGATCGTCACGGGCGCCCACCGGATCAATGCCGGGCGGATGCCGCAAGGCGCCGACACGCCGGACGGCGACTTCTTCGTGGTCGGGATCGACGATCCCGAGGCCGGGGCCGAGAAGCTGGTCGAGATCGTCACCCGCCGCATCCCGCGCCGCTTCGGCCTCGACCCGGTCCGGGACGTGCAGGTGCTCTGCCCGATGACCCGCGGCGCCTTGGGAAGCCGCCACCTCAACCAGGCGCTCCAGCGGGTGCTCAACCCGAACCCGGCCGTCTCGGTCGAGCGCTTCGGCTGGGTCTTCGCCCCCGGCGACCGGGTGATGGTGGGGCAGAACGACTACGACCGCGAGGTCTTCAACGGCGATCTCGGCGTGGTGCTGCGGGTCGATCCCGAGGAGGGATCGCTGGTGGCGGGCTTCGATGGGCGCGAGGTGACCTGGCCGTTCGAGGAGCTGGACGCCTTGAGCCCCGCCTACGCCATCACGATCCACAAATCGCAAGGCTCGGAATACCCCGCCGTGGTGATCCCGGTGGCACTCCAGCACTATACGATGCTCGCCCGCAACCTGCTCTATACGGGCGTGACCCGGGGCAAGCGGCTGGTGGTGCTGGTGGCCCAGACCCGCGCGGTGGCGATCGCGGTGCGGGGTGGGGTGAAGCCGCGGTATACCAAGCTGGCGGAGTGGTTGCGGCAGCCGGCGAGGAAGAGAAAATAAGATCAGTCCGAAATATCAAAATGGCTGGGAGCCCGGTTGGCTTGCGACGAGAAATTCGAGAGGGGAATTTCCATCCCACCCGCACCTCAGGATGATGTCGCGGGTGGGATTGAGTGGCTGGATCAAGTCGAACAGGCTCAATCCCTCAATACCCCTTCTTCACCTCCGCCAAGGCCCGCGTCAGCCCGTCGGCCACCGCCTGCCGTTCCGTCGGCGAGGCATCCCGCGCGACCAGCACCCGTTGCCCGCGCGACACGAAGGACAGCGACAGGAGCCCGAATTCCTCGTCCTCGACCTTGTGCAGCCGGGTCCAGAGCGGGTTGAAGCGCCACTCGGCCCGCTCGCCGCGATGGCTGACGCGGGCGACCAGCACCTCGATCTGGCTGATCACCACCTGCTCGAAGGAGCGGCCGCGGCGGGCATTGAGGGTGAGCGCCAGCCAGAGCGCCGCGATGTCGAGGCCGAAGAAGCCGGTGACCGGCCACATCCCCATCTGCAGGAAGGCGATCCCCGTCACCAGGGCGACGCCGCCGCAGGCCACCATCACGACCCGGAAGCCGAGGCGCGACAGCGAGCAATGCGGCCGGATGGTCGCCGAGAAGACCGGGCGCTCGATCGCGTCCGGGTCGCGCCCGTAGGGGTGCCGCGTGCTTGCGTCGTCGGATGCCTTGCCGCTCGCCATGCGCCCCATATAAGGCACCCATGACTCGCCGGAAGCAGGCCGCCCCCGACAAAATCACCGCACCTGCCAAGGCAGGGCTGGTGAAGCCCCTCACCGCCCGGGCTACGACCCCGGAGCCGGTCGATGCCGCGACGCTGCGGGAGATCTTCGCCCGGCTCAGCGCCGCCAATCCGGAGCCGCGCTCCGATCTCGAATACGTGAACCCCTATACGCTCCTCGTCGCGGTGGTGCTCTCGGCGCAAGCCACCGACAAGAGCGTGAACATCGCTACCGCGCCGCTGTTTGCCCGCGCCGACAACCCGGCGGCGATGCTGGAACTCGGCGAGGAGGTGGTGCGCCACCACATCCGCACGATCGGGCTGTTCAACACCAAGGCCAAGAACGTCATCGCGCTCTCGCGCATCCTGGTCGAGGAGCATGGCGGCGCGGTGCCGCGGGAGCGCGAGCACCTGGAGGTGCTGCCCGGCGTCGGCAAGAAGACCGCGAGCGTCGTGCTCAACGTCGCCTTCGGCGAGCCGACCATCGCGGTCGACACCCACATCTTCCGGGTCTCGAACCGCATCCCGCTCGCGCCGGGCTCGACCACCGACAAGGTCCAGGCGGGGCTGGAGGCGATCGTGCCCGAGCCCTACCGCCTCGACGCCCATCACTGGCTGATCCTGCACGGGCGCTACACCTGCAAGGCGAGGAAGCCCGAATGCTGGCGCTGCGCCATCGCCGACCTGTGCCGCTATCCGGACAAGACGTCGGGGCCGGGCTGAGAGCCTGCTTGAGTCGAGAGATCGGCATCGCGAGGGATTTTCATCCCACCCGCGACCTCATCCTGAGGTGTGACTGAAAGGAGCCTCGAAGGATGGCTCCAGATACCGTTGCGATCCCTGGAACCCTCCTTCGAGGTCACCCGATTTTCAATCGGCTAAATAGAAACTGGCTCTACGGGTTTGATTTCGCACGCAAATCCAAGGCGCTCGATCTGCCGCACGAGCGCCTTGGCGCGGATGGTCGGGGCCGCCTTGCGGCCGTGATCAGGCCCGGGATCGACGTAAGCCGTGCCGGCCTTGAGCATGTGATAGATCGCGGTCAACATCGAAGCGGCGACCGCGCAGATCGCCTTCTTGGGGCCGCGCCGGCCGCGCAAGCGCTGGAACTGCGCCCTGATGTAGCTCGCCTTCTTGCGCACTCCGGCCCAGGCGGCCTGCACCAAGGCCGTCTTGAGCCAGGGCGCGCCCTTGCGCAGCCGCGTCGAGCGCCGCTTGCCCGCGCTCTCGTCGTTCCTCGGGCACAGCCCGGCCCAGGAGATCAGATGGCCGGCGGTCGGGAAGCGGCTCATGTCGGGGCCGATCTCGGAGAGGATCACCTGCGCGGTGAGGTCACTGATGCCCGGGATCGTCACCAGCAGCTTCACCGCTTCCCGGAAAGGGCCGAGGTCGCGCTCCACCTGCGCGTCGATCTCCGCGATCGCTCGCCCCAACCCGTCGTACTGGCGTAGATGCACACCGAGCAGGAAACGGTGGTGATCCCCGATCCGGCCCGTGAGCGCGGCCCGGATCGCCTCGGGCGCCGCCTTCACCCGTGGGCTGACCAGCGCCTGCAGCCCAGCCGGATCGCGCTCGCCCTTGACCAGCGCGTCGAGCACGGCGCGACCGGACTGGCCCATGATGTCGGTGAGCACCGAGGCGAGCTTGAGGTTGGCCTCCTCGAGGGTCTTCTGGATGCGCTGGACGTGGCTGGCCTGCTCGCGGACCAGTTGCTTGCGGGTGCGCAGCAGGTCGCGCATCGCCTGGGTCTGGGCCTCGGGCACGAAGCTGGCGCGGATCAGGCCGTGGGCGAGCAGGTCGGAGAGCCAAACCGCGTCGGCGACGTCGGTCTTGCGGCCGGGCACGTTCTTGACATGGGCGGCATTGGCCAGGATCAGGGTGCGGCTGTCGGCGTCGAGGACCTGCCAGACCGGGCGCCAGTAGATGCCGGTCGCCTCCATGGCGACATGGGTGCAGGCGTGCTCGTCGAGCCAGGCGGAGAGGTCGAGCAGAGCGGGCGTGGTGGTGGCAAACGTACGCACCTCACGCTGAACCTCGCTGCTCTCGGCCAGACGGATGGCTGCGACGACGGTGTCCTTGTGAACATCGAGGGCGGCGCAGCGGGGGTAGAGGACCTCCATCACGATCTCCTTGCCGTCAGGCCGCCGGCGCAGGCTCCCGTGAGATCAAATCTAAATGACGCGCTCCGGGGCTGGCCCGAGGACCGGCCCGTGACGCAAGCGAGGGGACTGAAGAGGAGCCCGGATCCAACTGATACGCGGGGTCTGGCACACCAAAGACGAACCGATCTCTCCGCCGACGGCAAGTCCACTCTGCCATATGTTTCATCCGCAAGGGACCGCGAAGCCGGTGACGAACTGATACGGAATCCTGTACCTGATGTGTGGCCGTAGGCTGCTACGGCGAGGGCATCCGGCGGTCTCACGGTTTCCCGGTCTGCGTCCCCTGTCGCTCAACGGCGACGGCCGCACGATCGCCTTCCGGCCTGATCCCGGATGTCCTGATGGCTGCTCCGGACAGTCGATCGGGCCCTGCCTCGTGCAGGCGCCCGCGTACAGGACAGGATCACCCATGTCACACAGCGCCACCATCCCCACCGTGGCCGGCATCGATGTCGGCAAGCACTTCCTCGATCTCGGCTTCTTCCCGGCGGCCAAGCCGGTGCGTCAGGACAATACGGAGACCGGCATCGCCAAGCTGATCTCGACGCTCAAGCAGCGCGGGATCCGCACGGTCGCCCTGGAGGCGATCGGCCCCTACGCCTATCCCCTCATCGCCGCCCTGCGTAAAGCTGAGCTCGATGTCGCCCTGGCCGATCCGCGCCAGGTCAAGGCGTTCCGCTCCGCCGAAGGGCTGATCGCCAAGACAGACCGGCTGGACGCCGCCCTCATCGCCCGCTTTGCTCAGCGCATGAGCGAGCACCTGCGCCCCGCCCCGACCCCCGACCAGATCACCCTCAAGGCTCTCTCGACCCGGCGCCGCCAGCTCACCGAGCTGATCGCCATGGAGAAGACCCGCCTGGCCCAGGCCCTCGACCCGGCCATCGCCGACAGCCACAGGGCGGTGATCAAGGCCCTGACGGCTGCCTGCACCGAGGTCGAGGCCGCTCTCGAGGCACGCATCGCCGCCGAGCCTGGCCTGGCGCGCAAGCGCGCGATCCTGACCTCGATCCCCGGGATCGGTTCGCGCATCGCCAGCGTGGTGATCACCGACATGCCCGAACTCGGCACGCTCGACCGCAAGGCGGCGGCCAGTCTGGCCGGGATGGCGCCTCATCCGACCCAGAGCGGGGCTCACCCGGGCCGCCACGCGATTGCCGGTGGGCGTCCCTGCCTGCGCACGGCCTTCTACATGGCCGGGATGGTGGCGGCGCGCAGCTGTCCGGCCTTCCGCGAGCCGTACCGGGCGATGCGAACGGCGGGTAAGCCGGCCAAGGTGGCGATCGTGGCGTCGGGCCGACGCCTGGTGGTGCTGGCCAACGCCCTGGTGCGCGACGACACGACGTTCGAGGCGAGCAAGTTGCAGAAGGGAGAGGCCGGTCGGGGGGAGGAGAACGCCGCGTCCCCTGCGGGATCCGATCCGTGACGAGCGAGAGGAGCGATGTCTTCATCGCTCCTCTCGCCGAGCTTGGCGTTCGCCGGTGGGAGCGGGTCAAGGCCTTGTCGCGCGAAGCGCGAGGGCGCGCAGCGCCCGCCTTGACGCGCTCGCGCCGGTGAACGATCTGACCCCCATACGGCCAAAACCAAGCGCGGCACTGCCGATTGGCCCTTGACCGGCAATACAGTCGCCGGAAGATCACTTCCGGATTCCGTATCATCAGCCCGCGCGGCGCCTGAGCGAAGCCGCTTTCCGCATCGCGAAGCGATCAACCGGAAAGCGTATGACACCTCAGGACGAGGTCGCGGATGGGAGAGGGTCCGTCGAACAGCCAAACAGGCTTCGAGACCATGCTGGGCCGAAGCCCGACGCTCCCGCTTCCTTCCGGGCCCGAATCTGGTATCCTGATGGCATGACCCTGCCCCGTCCCCTCGCACGGCTCTTCGCCGTGGTGATCGTTCTGATCGCCGCGTGCGTCGGCTCGTCGGTGGTCGGGGTGTCGTCGGCGCAGGCGCATCAGGGGCACTCGCATCAGGCTCGCGCCCATGTCGAGGGACCTGCCCCCGCCGCGGCGGCGCTGACGCTGGCCGAGGCGCGCTCCGTCGCGCAAGGCCCGCGCCTGACCGCCATCGACCCGGACGCGGCGCCCGCTGCCCGGCCCTGCAACGGTCTGTGCTGCCTGATGGGCGCCTCCTGCTGCGTGCCCGGCCTGCTTCCCGACGGCCTGGCGGCGTTCCCGGCCCTCACTCCGGCCCGCCGCCTGAAGGCCGCCGAGGACGCGGTGCCCGCCGGCATCGCGCCGGACTCGCCCGCCCGGCCGCCACGATCCTTCGCCTGACGCCCGCGTCCCGCGCCGGCGCGCCGCCTGAGACGGGCGGATACTGCCGCGGGCGCTCCTCGACGTCCGCTCGCGAAGGTCCAATTCCTGATGTTCCCGTTCCGGTCGACGGCAGCGCCGCGTGCGCTGGCCGTGGCGCTTGCTCTTCTGGCGCTGCCGTTTCTCTCCGCCCATGCCCATGAGGGCCACGACCACGGTGCCCCGCAACCGCCGGTCTCGAAGACCATTGCGCCGCGAGGCGAGGCGTCCTCCGCCGCGTTCGAGCTGGTGGCGATCCCCCGGGGCGATGCCCTGGTGCTCTTTCTCGACCGATTCGCGACGGCTGAACCGATCACCGATGCCACCCTGGAGGTCGAGACGCCGACAGGTCCCGCCACCGCCGAACCCGCCCCGGACGGCAGCTACCGCCTCCCCGCGCCCTGGCTCGCGACCCGCGATCCCAAGGCCGATCACCTCGACCTCGTCGTCACGGTGACCGCCGGCGCCGACGTGGACGTGCTGCCGCTGAGCGTCGCGATGCCGAAGCCCGCCGAGCCTGCTCCTACCGGGCACGAAGCCGCGCATGATGCCGGGCATGAGGGCGAGGGCTGGCTGCACCGGCTCACCGAGGGCCTGACCGACCGGATCGCCGCCCGCGATCCAGGCGCCGGCCTCGCCGCCGCCGGGGGCTTCGCCCTGGGGCTCGCCGCCATGGGGCTGATGCGGGCTGGACGCCGGGCGCCCGTCCTCGCCGTTCTGGTGCTGGCCGCGACCCTGGTGCTCGGTGCCACCGCCTTCGCGCATGAGGGAGACCACCCGGAGACCGGCGCGGCCTTCGTGCCCCCGCCCACCGACCTCGCCCAGCGCCTCGGCGACGGGGCGGTGTTCGTGCCCAAACCCGCCCAGCGCCTGCTCTCCCTGCGCACGCAGGTCGCGGCCGAGGGCGCCTTCCGCCGTACCGTGTCCCTGCCCGGCCGCATCATCCCGGACCCGAATGCCAGCGGCGTGGTGCAATCCTCGGTCGGCGGGCGCCTGGCGCCGCCGCCCTCCGGCACCTTCCCGCGGCTCGGCACCAAGGTTCGCGCCGGGGAGGCGCTGGCCCTGGTCACCCCGCCGGTGCAGCGGGTCGATCTCTCCGACATGCGCCAGCGCCAGGGCGAGCTCGATCAGCAGATCGCCATCGTGCAGCGCCGGGTCGACCGCTACCTCAAGCTCAGCCCGAGCGGCGCCGTCTCGCAGGTCCAGCTCGACGAGGCGCAGGACGAATTGAAGGGCCTCAAGGACCGCCGCACCGCCCTCGACCGCATCCGCCAGGAGCCGGAGGTGCTGACCGCCCCGGTCGGCGGCGTGATCGCGGAAGCCGCGGCGGTCGCCGGACAGATGGCCGCTCCCGGCCAGATGGTGTTCCAGATCGTCGATCCGGCCAAACTCTGGGTCGAGGCCCTGAGCTTCGATGCTTTGACGCCCGCATCCGACGCCACCGCGCGGCTCGCCGACGGCCGGACCCTGGCGCTCGCCTACCAGGGCGCGGGGCTGGCCGACCGCAACCAGGCGATTCCCGTGCAGTTCGCGATCCAAGGGGGCTCGGAGGGCCTGCGGGTCGGCCAGTTCGTCACCGTGCTCGCCGCCACCGATGCCGAGCAGCACGGCCTCGCCCTGCCGCGGGCGAGCGTGGTCCGCACCGCCAACGGCCAGGATGTGGTCTATGCCCACACGAGCGCCGAGCGCTACGAGGCCAGACCCGTGCGGGTCGCGCCCCTCGACGGCACGCGGGTGCTGGTCGAGGCCGGGGTGACGCCGGGCATCCGCGTGGTGGTCCAGGGCGCCGAGCTCCTGGACCAGGTCCGGTAGGGAGACACCAAAAGATGTTCTCCTTCCTGGTCACGCAGTCGCTGCGCAACCGCCTGCTCGTCCTGGCCCTGGCCCTGGTGCTGGTGCTCTACGGCGCGTTCAGCCTCACCCGGCTCCCGGTCGACGTCTTTCCCGACCTCAACCGCCCGACCGTCACCATCATGACCGAGGCCGAGGGCTACGCGCCTCCGGAGGTCGAGCAGATGGTGACCTATCCGATCGAGACCCGCCTCAACGGCCTGCCCGGGGTGACCCGGCTGCGCTCGGTCTCCGGCGTCGGCCTGTCGGTGGTCTATGTCGAGTTCGCCTGGGGCACCGACATCTACCGCAACCGCCAGCAGGTCGCCGAGCGCCTGAGCCTGGTCCAGGACCAATTGCCCCGCGGGGTCACGCCCCAGATGGGCCCGGTCTCCTCGATCATGGGCCAGGTGCTGCTGATCGCCGTCACCGGCGAGTCCGTCAGCCCGATGGAGCTGCGCGAGACCGCCGACTTCGTGCTCCGGCCGCGGCTTCTCACGGTGCCGGGGGTGGCGCAGGTGATCCCGATCGGCGGCGAGGTGCGCCAGTTCCGGGTCGCCCCGAACCCGGCGGCGATGCGCGCACTCGGCGTCACCAACGCCCAGCTCGACGCCGCCTTGCAGCAATTCGGCACCAATGCCGGCGGCGGCTTCACCGACCAGTATTCGCGCGAATACCTGATCCGGAACATCGGCCGCACGATGAGCCTGGAGGATCTGCGCGACCTCGTGGTCGGCGCCAGCGGCAACGCCCCGGTGCGGCTGCGGCAGGTCGCCGAGGTCTCCTTCGCGGCGAAAGCCAAGCGCGGCGAGGGCGGCTACCAGGGCAAGCCCGCGGTGATCGTCTCGGTCGAGAAGCAGCCCGACGTCGATACCGTGGCGCTGACCCGCAACATCGAGGCTGCGCTCAAGGATCTCGCGCCCTCGCTGCCGGCCGGCATCTCCGCCGACAAGATCCTGTTCCGGCAGGCCGACTTCATCGAGACCTCGATCGGCAATGTCGAGCGGGTGCTGGTCGAGGCGATCGCCGTGGTCGCGCTCGTGCTGTTCCTGTTCCTGCTGAACGTCCGCACCACCCTGATCTCGCTGACCGCGATTCCGGTCTCGATCCTGACGACGGCCTTGGTGTTCCACCTCCTCGGGCTGTCGATCAACACCATGACGCTCGGGGGCCTCGCCATTGCGATCGGCGAACTCGTCGACGACGCGGTGGTCGACGTCGAGAACATCTTTCGGAGACTGCGCGAGAACCGCGCCGCCGGCAATCCGCGCTCGGTCTTCGAGGTGGTGGTGGCGGCCTCGAACGAGGTGCGCTCGGGCATTGTCTATGCCACGGCGATCATCGTCCTGGTCTTCGTGCCGCTCTTCGCCCTGTCGGGCATCGAGGGGCGGCTCTTCGCGCCGCTCGGCCAGGCCTATATCGTGTCGATCCTGGCGAGCCTCGTCGTCTCGATCACGCTCACGCCGGTCCTCGCCTCCTGGCTGCTGCCGGGCCTCAAGAGCCTGGAGGAGCACGAGAGCCGGTTCATCCGCGGGCTCAAGCACCTCAACGCCGCCGCCTTGGCGGTGGTGTTCCGCCACCAGCGCCTTCTCGTCGGCACCGTCGTCACCCTGGTGGCCGGCGCCGGAATCGCCGCGTCGCAACTGCCGCGGGCCTTCCTGCCGCCGTTCAACGAGGGCTCGTTCACCGTCACCATGGCCTTCACCCCGGGCATCTCGCTCACCGAGAGCAGCCGGGTGGGCGCCATCGCCGAGCGGCTGCTGATGGAGATCCCGGAAGTGGCCGCGGTCGGTCGGCGCACCGGCCGGGCCGAGCTCGACGAGCATGCCGAGGGCGTCCATTCCTCCGACCTCGAAGTGGCGCTCAAAGGCGGCGGGCGGCCGAAGGCGGAGCTGGTGGCGGAGATCCGTCGGCGCCTCGCGGTCCTGCCGGTCTCGGTCAATGTCGGCCAGCCGATCTCGCACCGGCTCGACCACATGCTGTCCGGCGTCCGGGCCGAGATCGCCCTGAAGATCTTCGGCGAGGATCTGGATGCGTTGCGCCGGGTGGCGGCCTCGCTGCAGGAGCGGATGCGGGTCATTCCCGGCCTCGCCGACCTCCAGATCGAGAAGCAGACCCGGATCCCGCAGCTCGAGATCCGGGTCGATTACGGCCGGGCGGCGCTCTACGGGGTGCAGCCGGCGATGGTGGTCGAGCAGATCAGCCGGCTCTCCAACGGGCGCCTGGTCTCGACGGTGGTCGACGGCTACCGCCGCTTCGACGTGGTCCTGCGGCTCCCCGAGACGCAACGCACCACCGCGACCTTGAGCGACCTCCTGATCGAGACGCCGTCGGGCTGGGTGCCGGCGCGCCAGGTCGCCGACATCCGCGAGACCGACGGGCCGAACCAGATCCTGCGCGAGAACGGGAGACGCCGCCTCGTCGTGATGGCGAACACCACCGCCGGATCCGACATGGCGGAGATCATCGCGGCGATCCGCAAGACGGTCGCCGCCGAGACCCTGCCGCCGGGCACCTTCGCCAGCCTCGAAGGCACCTTTCAGGCGCAGGAGGAGGCGAGCCGCACCATCGGGGCCCTGTCGCTGGTCTCGCTGGGGCTGATCTTCGCGCTGCTCACCAGCCGCTACCGGTCGGCCGCGCTGGCGCTGATCATCCTCGGCAGCGTGCCGCTGGCGCTGGTCGGCTCGGTGGCGGCCCTGTGGCTCGCCGGCCAGCCGCTCTCGGTCGCCTCGATGATCGGGTTCATCACGCTCACCGGCATCGCGGCCCGCAACGGCATCCTCAAGGTCAGCCACACCCTGAACCTCGCCCTGCACGAGGGCGTGCCGTTCGGGCCGGACCTCGTGGTGCGCGCGAGCCTGGAGCGGCTGACCCCGGTGCTGATGACCGCGCTCTCGGCCGGAATCGCCCTGGTGCCGCTGCTCCACGACGCCGCGAGCCCCGGCAAGGAGATCCTGCACCCGGTGGCGGTGACGATCTTCGGCGGGCTCGTCAGCGCCACCCTCCTCGACGCGCTGCTGACGCCGGTGCTGATCCTGCGCTGCGGCCGCCGTCCCCTGGAGCGCCTGATGGCGGCGCGGGCAGCCGTGCCGGCGCATACACCGGCGGGCGCCGCGCCGGCCGACCTCTACTGATCCCCCTCACCCTAAGAGTGACCGACACGATGCCGCTTCGCAGAATTGTCACCGCCGGCACCCTGGCCCTCGCCCTGCCGCTCTGCGCCCACCGCGCCTGCGCCCACGAGGGAGCCGGCCACAATGGCGGGCGCATCGCCGATGCCGGGCCCTACCACATCGAACTCGTGACCCGGGACCGGACCGTCGAGGTCACGATCTACGATGCCAAGGAGAAGGCCGTGTCCCCGGCCGGGTTCAAGGGCACGGCGATCCTGGTCGTCGGCGGCAAGCCCGCCCGCGTGATCCTGACACCGGCCGCCGCCCGGCTCACCGGCGAGGCCGAAGTGGCGCTCGGCGCGAACCCGAAGGGCGTGGTGCAGATCACCGGGCCGGACGGCGCGGCGGCGAGCGGCAAGTTCAACTGAGCGCTGCTCGCCTCCTCATCCCGGGTTCGTGTACACGGCTCCGGGATGGACATGGAGGGATGTGAAGCGGTCGGTCCCCGGTACAAGATACAGCAGGGAGCGCAGGTCGGGGAGCAGGGGCCGCCGCCCCGTCAACCCTCCCCCCTTTGCCCCGGACAGCCCTGCGCCCGCGGGGAGAGGGGATCACGCGCTTGATTTTTAAACGGATTTTCCCCGGATAGCCCTGCCTGGAGGGGGAGGGTTCCGGCGTGGTGGCCACCGGTCCGATCCCGACCTGATCGGGAATGCCGTCCGACCCATCGCGGCCGGGCCGGCACACGCGAAAAAGATCGTCTCGACGCCGCCGCGCGGGTTCGAGACCATCGGGACTGTCGTGCTGCCGTTGCGCGGGTCGAGCCGGCTCACGCCGCCTTGCGCAGCACCTGTCCCGAGACGAAGCTCCGAATATTGCCGACGGTCGAGAAGATCTCGCGGCTGAGCAGGTGTTCCGGAAACTCGAGTCCGAAATGCTCTTCCAGGTCCATCATCACCTGGACCGCGCCGAACGAGTCGAGTCCGTTGTCGAACAGGCAATCGTCGTCCGAGAGACGGTCGAGAGTGCGGGCGAGGTTGCCGTGGCGTGCCAGAATCGTACGGATTTCCTGGTTGGACGCCATCGTTCGACCTCGTTCTCTGCTGTTTTATGCATAGACAGATACACGGCAGAAATCAAACGCAATCTGCGCGGCTGGTGAATCGACCAATACCAACCAGCATCGCCGCCCGGGCTGACCATGGATGGTCCCTCGGCAAGTCCGCCACAGCAAGTCCCCCACAGCAAGTCCCGCCTTCGGGGTCTCGCCCGGCATCGATCCTGCGGCGGCGAGGACGATTTCCCGTGCGGCATCCCCGGACGGGACGGGATTGTTCGAGAACGGCACGGGTGGCGGCCATGCGCGGACGGGTTGGGTCGGAACGGTTCGAGGCGCTTGATGCGGGCCGGGGCGTCTGCGCGCTCGCCGTGGCGTTCTTCCACATGCCGCTCGCCCATCCGCTGCAGCAGCAGCCCTGGTTCCCGAACCTTCAATTCTGCGTCGACGTCTTCTTCGTGCTGTCGGGCTTCGTGCTGCTGCACGCCTATGGCGACCGGCTGGCGAGCGGCCGGCAGGTCCTGCGCTTCGTGCTGATGCGCTTCGGTCGGCTCTGGCCGCTCCACGCCCTCACCCTGGGGCTTCTGGTCCTGATCGAGACGGTGCGGTTCCTCTATCTCTCGCACCATCCCGACGCGCCGGTCGCGACGCCCCCCTTCGGCGCGGCGCACCGGCCGGTCGAGATCGTCACGAACCTGCTGTTCCTGCAGAACTTCCGCACCTTCGGCGATTACAGCTGGAACTTCCCGTCCTGGAGCATCGCGGTCGAGTTCTGGGCCTCGATCGTGCTGGCCGCGACCGTGTTGGCCGCAGGGCCACGGGCCCGCCTCGCCTTCGCCGGGCTCGCAACGGCGAGTGCGCTGGCCCTGTGGTGGGTGAGCCCACGCACGCTGTTCGTGATCCAGAACTGGGGCATCGTGCGCTGCCTGTTCGACCTGTTCCTCGGCTGCCTCGCCTACGGCCTGCGCGATGCGGTCCGCCTGCCCCGCCCCGCCGCGACCCGGGCCGAGATCCTGGCGGTCCTGGCGCTGCCGGCCCTGGTGCTGATGCTGCCCCAGGGGCCGCTGGGCTACGGCGCGAGCCTGGTCTTCGCCGCCGCGATCGCGCTGTTCTCGCACCAGCGCGGCGCCGTGTCGGGGCTCGCCCGGGCTCAGGCGCCCCAGTGCCTCGGCCGGTGGTCGTTCTCGATCTATCTCCTGCACCTGCCGGTGATCCAGGTCTTCACGACCGCGATGCACTACGTCGAGCAGCGCACCGGGCTGCCGCACACGGTGATCCTCGGGCACGACCGCTACCTCGATTTCGGATCCGGCCTCGCCAACCTCGCGGTCGCCGCCGCCCTGGTGGCGGCCACGGTGCCGCTCGCCGCCCTCACCTACCGCTTCGTCGAGCGCCCGTCCCTCGCCTGGTTCCGGCGCAACGACGCCCGCCTCGCCGCGCCCGCCGCACGGGCCCCAGCAGGCTCTGCTGCGCTCGTCTCCCGCTAGAGCGCCCGATCTGTCTCAGTTTGGCATGGCCCGGCGGCGGAAACGGCAGCGGGATCGGTAACCGACCTGCGACTAAGTTCCTGCCCGTGCCCTGCCGGATCAGGGATGGTCGAAGCCTGGGTTCCGCCGAAGGACGATTGTCGACGGGGCCCATCATCGACCGGCACGACAGATGAGCGGAGTTGATGTCCGCATCGCCGGATCGTCAATCGGAACTCGCATGAGGCAGGGGCACGAGATGTCGACGGCAGATCCCGCCGCGGCCACCACCCGCAGAACCGGCGGCACGCTGGCCGATCTGTGGGGATCGGCGCGCCGACGCGCGGTCTGGATCGTCGCCAGCGCCGGCGTGATGGCATCCTTGGGGGGGCTCTACGCGCTGCGCCAGGTGCCGACCTACCGCGCCACGGTCGAGCTCCTGATCGATCCGCAGGCGCTGCAGATCGTCGGGCGCGGCCTGTCGCGCCAGGACGCGCCGGCCCCGCTCGATTTCGCCAATCTGGAGAGTCAGGGGCTGATCCTGCTCTCGGCCAAGCTCCTCGACCCGGTGATCGCGAAGCTCGGCCTCGCCGAGGACCCTGTGCTGATGAAGGGCGCGCCGCCCGGCGCCGATCCGGCGGTGGTGGCGCTCGAGGCCCTGCGCAAGCGCATCGTGGTGCGCCGGGTCGAGAACTCGTTCAACTTCCAGCTCACCGTCGCCTATCCGGATGCGCGGCGCGCGGCGGAGATCGCCAATACCGTCGCGGCGCAGTTCTTCGAGACCGGCGCCCGCGACCGGGTCTCGGCGGTGCGCCGGGCGAACGAAGCGCTCCTGACCCAGGCCGGAGACCTGCGCGCCCAGCTCAACCGGGCCGACGTGGCGGTGGAGCGCTACCGGGCCGAGAAGGGTCTGATCGGCTCGGGCGATGCCGGGCTCCTGGTGTCGCAGCAGCTCAAGGACCTCTACACCCAGATCACCGCCGCCGAGACCAACCTGTCCCGGCTCTCGGCCCGGCGCGAGGTGGTGCGCCAGCTTCGCGTGCCGGACGGCCAGGTCCAGGCGGTGCCGGAGGCCGACACCTCCGCGGTGATGGTCTCGCTGCGCACCCAGTACGCCCAGACGCTCCAGGAGATCGCGACGCAGTCGCGCAGCCTCGGGCCGAGCCACCCGCAGATGATCGCGCTCGCCGCCCAGCGCGCCGCGACCGCCCGGCTGATCGCCGCGGAGGCCGACCGGATCCGCCGCACCATCGACGAGGACCAGCGCCGGGCCGAGGAATCCTTGCGCCAGCTGCGCGCCCGCGCCGAGCGGCTGATCCAGAACCAGACCAGCAGCAACCAGGAGGGCATCCGCCTGCGCCAGCTCGAGAGCGAGGCGGAGGCGATCCGGCGCACCTACAACCTCGTCCTCGACCGGACCAAGGACCTGGAGCAGCAGCTCTCGATCAACCCGAGCAACTCGCAGATCGTCTCGCGCGCCACCCCGCCGCTCAAGCCCTCGGACACCCCGGCGCCGATCGTGGTGGTGGCCGCCGGCCTGTTCGGCGCCGTGCTCGGGCTGATCCTCGGCTTCCTCTACGACGTCTGGCGCGGCAACATCACCACGGTGGCCGGCTTCGGCGCCGCCGCGCCGGTCTGGGCCCGCCTGCAGCGGCCGCGCCGGGCCGGGCGCGGCACCAGCGCCGAGGAGGCCCTGGTCACAGCGGCGCGCGAGTTGCGCCACCGCTTCGCCGGCCGCGGCCAGTCGGTGGTGGTCACCGTGGCGTCCGACGGACTCGCGCCCGAGCGCCTGCACGCGGCGGAAATCCTCACCGACCTGCTGATCCGCCTCGGCGAGCCGGCCCTGCTGGTGCCCGAGCAGGCCCATGCCCGCCTCGGCTTCGGCGACGGCCCGCGCAGCGACGCGCCGGTGCGCGGCCAGCTCGCGGTCCGCGATCCCGTCCGCGGGCCGGAGCGGATGACCCGGCCCGAGATCATCGTGGCGGAGCGGGATCTGTCCCGCGGCGACGGCTGGCTGTCGATCCCCGAGACCTCGGACGCGATCCTCCTCGTCGTCGCCCCCGGCCGGATGACCCGCACCCGCCTGGAGCGCCTGCTCGAGACCCTCGACGGCGCCGGCCGCTTCCGGGCGCAGGGGCTCTTCGGCCTCGTCACGGTCGAGGGGCGGCGGGTCTCGCGCTTCCGCCGGCCGGCACCGGCGCGGCCGGTGGCCGGCCAAGGGGCTGGCCAAGGGGCCGGCCAGGTGCGGGCGGCGTGAGCCCCGCCGCCGCCGGATCCGCCGTCGGGTCCGCCGCCGACTGGCGCGCGCCCTACCAGGGGCGGGCGGCCCTCGCCGTGCTGATCGGCGCGCTGGTCTTCAACGCCGCCCTGTGCTTCCTCAACACCGCCGGCTTCCCGGTCTCCGGCGGCACCGTCATGGGGGCCGAGGTGGCGATCATCGCGCTCACCCTCGGCTTTGCCCTCGACGAGCGGCCCGGGCCCTGGCTGATCCTCGCCGGGCTCGTCACCTACGGGCTGCTGCTGGTGGCCCTGCGCGGCTCACCCGACGTCAAGGGCATCCGCGACTTCCTGATCCCGGTGGTGTTCTACAATCTCGGGGTCCGCTCGCCCGACCTGCGCAGCGCCGACCGGGCGGTGCTGGCGAGCGGCGTCATCGTGGTGGTGATGGGCCTGTTCGAGTATTGCCTGTTCGACGCCTACCAGCAATACTTCAACATCGTGCGCTACTACGTGGCCCGCGGCAGCATGTCTCCTTCCGAGATCAACGAGATGACCGGCTCGCTGTTCACCAGCGGCATCCGGCCGGATTCGCGCACCATCCTGCCCTTCCTCGGGCCGCACCGGGTCTCGTCGGTCTTCCTCGAGCCGGTCTCGGCCGGCAATTTCGGCGCCGTGCTGTTCTCCTGGGCGCTTTACCGCCGCACCATGCGGGGCCGGGCCTGGCTGTTCCTCTGCGCGGCGCTGACCATCATCCTGGCCGATGCCCGCTTCGGTGCTTACGTCTGCGTCGCGATCGCCGGGGCGATGCTGGTGGCCTACCGGCTGCCGCGCCTGCTCTGGTTCGCCCTGCCCTTCACGATCCTGCTCGGCCTCACGGTCTACGGCTTCGAGAGCATGCAGGTGACCTGGCAGAACGACATGGCCGGCCGCCTGCTCTGGGCCGCCCTGCTCGTCACCTCGCTGCCGCCGGAAGGCGTGTGGGGCATCCTGCCCGACAAGCTGTTCCTGTCGGATTCCGGCTACGCCTACGCCCTGACCCAGATCGGGGTGGCGGGCGCGCTGGTGGCCTGGGGCCTGTTCGTTCTGATGCCGGCCCGCAACCCGGACGGCTGGCGCCTGCGCTGCGCCATGGCGGTCTATCTCTGCCTGCTCCTCGTCATCAGCGACTCGCCGTTCTCGATCAAGACCGCGGCCCTGGTCTGGTTCATGCTGGGGGCGGCGGACGGGGGCGGAGCCGGAGGCGTAGACCAGCCGTTCCCCGACCGGCCTCGTTAACTCCGTCTTAAGCACAAATCGTCCCAGGTTGCAGGGCGCCCGTGCCGATTCCGAGCCGGCCCGCGCGGGGCGCCGTGGAACCCGTTCATGCTGGACTCGGTCCGGATCTCGCTCAAGGTGCTGAACGCGGCCCAGCTCGCCTCGGTGGCGGCCGCCGCCTTCGGGCTGGCCTGGTTCGGCGGCGCACTCTCCGGGACCTCGCGCCACGCCGCGACCGAGCGGCCCGCCATCGCGCAGAATCTCGTCCAGGCGGCGCGCGCCTATGCCGACGCGCTCGACGAGGAGCTCAGCGCCTCGATCAACGACGCCCGCAACGCCGCCCTGCTCCTGCGCCTCGACGAATCCACCCTGTCCGATGCCTGGCGCTCCGGCCGGTTGCAGGACTGGCTCGCCCTCAATCCGCGCTACCGGGCCGCCGCGCTCGTCGCCCCCGACGGGACCCTGCGCGCCGCCGGCGGTCCCGGCGGGATGCAGGGAGACCGCGCGCTCGCCCGCAACGCCCAGGTGGCGGTGGCGGCCGGCCCCATCGACGCGCCCTTCGCCCTGACCCTGGCGCTCGGTCTCCCCGGCCGGTCGGACCGGATCGTGCTCCGGGCCGCGCCGGGCTATTTCGACGAGATCGGCGAGCGGGTCCGCCGGGCGCTGGCGGCGGGCGACGGGATCCGCTTCGCGGTGGCGGGCGCCGACGGGCGGGCGCTGGTCGGCGCGCTGCCGGCCGCGGACGATCCCCGGCCGCACGAGGCGGCGCCCACCCGCGGCAGCCGCGACATCGCCAGTCCCGGCTGGCTCGTCACCGCCTCCGCCCCCGGGCTTCCGCTCACGCCCGCGGCCGGCCCGGACCCGCGCCTGATCGCCCTCGGCCTCGCCCTGGTGATCGGCGCCGGCATCCTCGGCTACGCTCTCGGCGGGCGCGTCTCGACGCGGCTGCGCCGCCTCGCCGAGGGGACCGACCCGGCCGGCGACGCGGACGAGGCGCCGGTCTCGCGGGTGCGCGAGATCGCGGCGATCGCCGGCAGCGTCCGCGACCGGGCCCAGAGCGTCGACGCCCGGCTCGCCGGGGCCGGGACCGGCCTCGACCGCGTCCGGGGCCGGCTGCACACCTTCGAGACGATGTCGGGCTGGACCTGCTGGGAGATCGACCCCGAGACCCGGCAGGTCGTCTGGTCCGATCCTGACGGGGCCGGTGCCCTGGCGGGGGCCGACCGCGTCGCGACGCTCACCGACCTCGCCGCCCGGTTCGAGGCGATCGACCGCCCCCTCCTCGACCTCGCGCTCGCGGCGGCGCTCGGGGCCGACGGGCCCCACGACGTGGTCATGCGGATGCGCGGGCCGGTGCCGGACTCCGACGGCCGCCTGCTGCTGCGGTTCCTGCGCGGCCGCGACGATGCCGGCCGCACCCGCATCCACGCCCTCAGCCGGACGATCCGCGCGGGCGAGGCCGCCGACACCCCGGCCGGCGCCAACGAGCGGCGGCGCAACCTCGTCCTGCGCCGGGTCACCGACGGCATCGTCCACGACTTCAACGACGTGCTCACGGTGGTGCTGATCAATCTCGGGGTCTTGCGGCGCCAGACCGGCCTCGATCCGCGGCAGGCCGCCCTGACCGACGCGGCGCTCGCGGGCGCCCAGCGCGGGGCGGCGCTGACCCGGCGCCTGCTCGGCCTGGTGCGCGGCGGCGAACTGGCCGCGGATCAGCCCCCGGCGGAACTGGCCTCGTCCGACCTCGCCGCGACCGTGGCCGCCTTCCTGCCCTTCCTCCAGGCCAACGTCCTGCGCGACGCGCCGGTGGTCACCCGCATCCCCGGTGGCCTGCCGCCGGCGGCTTGCGGCGAGCGTCTGGTCGAGCTGGTGCTCCTCAACCTCGCCTTCCACGTCCGAGACCTCGGCCTGCACGGCTTCGCGATCGGGGCGGCCGAGCACCCGGCCGATGCGCCGCCGGTACCCGGCATGCCGGAGGGGCCGGCCCTGCGGGTGCTGTTCGCCAGTGGGCGCCGGCCGGCCGATGCCGCGGCGCGGCCGGCAGGTCGGTCGTCTCAGATCCAGGCCCTCGAGACCGTGGGGCGGTTGCTGCGCGCGAGCGGCTGCGGCTGGCGCGTCATGAGCGACGGAAGCGGCGAGGAGGCGTTCCTCGCCGAGGCGTGGCTACGCGCTGAAGAGCGTCCCGCGCAAGACCGTCCCTTGCAAGACCGTCCCTCGCAAGAGCGCCCCGCGGGAGCGCGCACCGCCGCCTCCCCGCTGGATGCCATTGCCGGTCCGCCGCCGCAGGCCGCCTTGCGCATCCTGCTCGTCGAGAGCGACAGCCTGGTGCGCGCCAGCCTCGTCGAGGCCCTGGCCGAGCTCGGCCACGACGTGGTCCAGGCGGCCTCCGGCGAGCACGCCCTCGAACTCCTGGGCCGCGACGCCGCCTTCGACGCGATGATCGCCGACCAGGCGATGCCGGCGATGACCGGCCTCCAGCTCGCCGCCACCGTCGTCGAGCGCCATCCGGATCTCCGCGTCATCCTGGCGAGCCCGCACGGCCAGCTGCCCGCCGCCGCCCGCCGCTTCCTCCAGCTCGACAAGCCGTTTCGCCGCGAGGACCTCGCCGCCGTGCTCGCCGCCCGCGCCGCCTGATCTCCCGGCGGCCCGGGGGCTGACGGAGCGTCTGCCCGATCGGTAAAATTTGCCGATACGATGATCGGCGTAGGCAAGCGAAATTTAACCGTCATCCCGCATAAAACAGTGCACAGAGTATCTGTGTCATGTGTGGAGGCGGCGTTGATTGCCTCGAGTCAGTATCGAACACTCTATCTCGTCGGTGGCGCCGGCCTCGCCGTGCTCGCCGCGTCCGGTCCCGTCCGGGCGGCGGATCTCCGGGCGCCGGGCGCGGATGCCGATTGGTATACCGGCGCGCAGGCCCAGGCGGTCGACGACAGCTGGGCGGTCGCCGTCGACGGCTCGACCAGCGTCACCTCCAACAGCTCGGCCTTCGGCTCGATCACCGTGACGGCGCCGCTCGCCGGCTCGCCGAGCCAGAGCGGCCCGCGGGTGCGGGTCGAGGCCATCGCCGGCACCTATTCCTATCCGGGCCAGGCCGTCGCCACGCGGGTGACGGGCTACCAGCAGGAAGGCTCGGCGATGGCCGGCTACGAGTGGGTGTGGCGCGACGCGGCGCTCGCCGGCTTCATCGGCTTCAACGTGCGCAGCAACCAGCTCTCGGTCGTCGATCCCGGCAACCCGGTGGTCGGCACCGGCATCGGCCTGCGGGTCGCCGCCAACTTCTACGCCAACCCCACCGACCGTACCATGGTGTCGGCCTACGGCTCCTACTCGACCAAGTTCAACGCCTATTACTCCCGCCTGCGCGTCGGCTACATGGTCGCCGACGGCGTCTATATCGGCCCCGAGGCACTTTTTCTCGGCGACGACTTCTTCCGCCAGTACCGGATCGGCGCCCACCTCTCCGGCGTGAAGTTCGGGCCGGTGCAGATGTCGCTGGCGGCGGGGTACGTCCAGGACCGGGTCCAGGGCTCCGGCTATTATTCGAGCATCGAGGCGCGGGCGAATTTCTGAGCCCCGGTCCTGTCGCGGAGCGGGGTGCCCGGTGGCTGCGGCGATCGGGGATGACGTCGAGGGAAGCCGGCTCCTCGCCGGCCCCGCCAGTCCTCGGCCGCGTGATGACGCAAGGCGGCGGACGGCCTGGGCCATGTCATGACCCTGCAGAGGTGCGAAGAACTCTGGCTCTGGCCGATCGCATCGCGGGCAGGACTGCCGAAAGACTGATCGTTTCGGCATGGAATGACAAAAATATTCCTAGGAAAATCATTGCATTTCGCAACGAGAGATTGCGCGATCCGGCGCCGTTGCGGGCGGCTTTGCGATCAAGTGTGGCATTTTGCGCCGGCACCATGCCGTGTTCAGCTTGTGCGGCGCGGAAAAAACAGCTTCGTGCAACGACAAACGGACATAATCTGATGGCGTAGGGGTTCTTCGGCGATTCTGGAGCGGTGGGCGTGGTGCGTGCGTTGCGATGGCTGGCCTGGATGGGGACGACGGCCGCCGGCCTCGCCCTCTTGAGCCAGCCCGTCGGCACCCAGAACCAGCTCGCGATGAGCCTCGCCGCCATGGCGGCGATGGCCGTGCTCTGGCTCGCCCTCGACGGGCCGCGGACGCGCTTCGTCTTCCTGGCGATGGGCAGCCTGGTGGTGCTCCGCTACATCTTGTGGCGGGTGACCGATACGCTGCCCTCGCCGGGCGATCCGGTCAGCTTCGGCTTCGGCCTGCTGCTGCTGCTGTGCGAACTCTACTGCGTCTTCATCCTGTTCGTCAGCCTGATCATCAACGCCGAGCCCCTGCGTCGCCGCCCGCCCGCCGCCGTGCCGGCGTCCGACCTGCCGTTCGTCGACGTCTTCGTGCCGAGCTACAACGAGGATGCCGAGATCCTGGCGATGACGCTGGCCGCCGCACGCCAGATGAACTACCCGCCCGAGAAGCTGACCGTCTGGCTCCTCGACGACGGCGGCACCGACCAGAAATGCGCCGACCCGGACCTCGAGAAGGCCGCGGCCGCGAAGGCCCGGCGGTCCGAATTGCAGGCGCTCTGCCGTGACCTCGACGCGCGCTACCTGACGCGGGCCCGCAACGAGCACGCCAAGGCCGGCAACCTCAACAACGGTCTGGCCTCCGCCACCGGCGATCTGGTGCTGGTGCTCGACGCCGACCACGTGCCGTTCCGCTCGCTGCTGGCCGAGACCGTCGGCTACTTTGCCGAGGACCCGAAGCTCTTCCTGGTCCAGACCCCGCACGCCTTCCTGAATCCCGATCCGATCGAGCGGAACCTCAAGACCTTCGAGCGGATGCCGTCCGAGAACGAGATGTTCTACGCGGTGACCCAGGCCGGGCTCGACAAGTGGAACGGCTCGTTCTTCTGCGGCTCGGCGGCGCTCCTGCGCCGGCAAGCCCTCGACGAGGCCGGGGGATTTGCCGGCATCACCATCACGGAGGATTGCGAGACCGCCTTCGAGCTGCATTCCCGCGGCTGGACCAGCGCCTATGTCGACAAGCCGCTGATCGCCGGCCTCCAGCCCGACACGCTCGCCGACTTCATCGGCCAGCGCTCGCGCTGGTGCCAGGGCATGTTCCAGATCCTGCTCCTCAAGAATCCGGCGCTGCAGCGCGGCCTCAAGCCGATCCAGAAGCTCGCCTACCTGTCGAGCATGACGTTCTGGTTCTTTCCCGTGCCGCGGCTCGTCTTCATGTTCGCGCCGCTGCTCCATATCTTCTTCGATCTGAAGATCTTCGTCGCCAGCGTCGACGAGTCGATCGCCTACACGGCGACCTACATCGTCATCAACCTGATGATGCAGAACTACGTCTACGGCAAGTTCCGCTGGCCGTTCGTCTCCGAATTGTACGAATACGTCCAGGGCTTGTACCTGTCGAAGGCGATCGTCTCGGTGATCTGGTCGCCGCGCAAGCCCACCTTCAACGTCACCAGCAAGGGCGCGACCCTCGACCACGACCACCTGTCGGCGTTGTCGCTGCCGTTCTTCGCCGTCTACGGCCTGCTGCTCACCGGCTGCCTCGTCGCGGCCTGGCGCTACGCCTTCGAGCCCGGCGTGACCAACCTGATGCTGGTCGTCGGCCTGTGGAACCTGTTCAACCTGCTCACCGCCGGGGCGGCGCTCGGGGTCTGCGCCGAGCGCCGCCAGCTCGAGCGCACGCCCTCGCTCGCGATCGCCCGCCGCGGCCAGCTCACCCTCGCGGGCCGGGCCGTCGACGTGGCGATCGAGCGGGTCTCGGCGGAGGCCTGCACGGTGCGGATGCCGGCGGCGTTCCTCGCCCCGGGCGCCGGCCACCGCCCGGTCCCCGGCACGCTCACGGTGGTGCCGGTGGCGGGTGCGCGTCCCGCCGGAGCGCTGCCGGTGGTGCTCGGCCCGGTGACCCGGTCGGGCGCCGACGCGGTGGGTCGCCTCGCCTTCGGGACCCTGCGCCCCCAGGATTACGTCGCGCTCGCCGGCCTGATGTATGGCGATGCCGAGGCGATGCGCCGGTTCCAGCTGCGCCGGCGCCGCCACAAGGATTTGTTCACCGGCACGCTGCAATTCGTCTGGTGGGGCCTCGCCGAGCCGGTCCGCGCCCTGCGCACCGCCTTCGCCGGCGAGGCTCCGCGGCCCGTCCGTGTCGAGGCGCCGGAGACCGCCCCGGTCTACGACGAGCCTGCCCCCTTCGCTCCCCCATCGCCGCCGGTCGACCTGCCACTCGCGCCGCGGACGCGGCCGACGCTTCCGGTGCGTCCCCGAATCCAGGCCGACGTCCAGCCCCAGCCACACGTGGCCCCGCAGCCGCATGTCCAGGCCGAGGCCCGGACCGTGCCCCAAGCCGAGCCGGAGGCCGAGGGCGACTGGGTCCGCCTGATGCTCGATTTCGAGAACGACCGCGCGCTCGCCGCCCGCGGCCGGCGCACCGATGCGGCGTGAGGCCGGGATGATGCTGCGCCGCTTGGTCGCTCTCCAACGTCTTGGGATGCTTGGCACCTTCCCCTCCCCCTTGTGGGGAGGGGTCAGGGGTGGGGGTGGTGCCGAAAGAGGCTCAGCGGTGCCTTCTGCACCACCCCCACCTCCGGCTCCTCCCCACAGGCTCGACCGATCTCGGGCAAGCCCGAGATCGGCTGGGGAGGAGAGGCGCGCGACCTGCAAGCGTGTCGTGGCGGCATTCCTCCTGTGTTTCTCTGCCACCCCCGTCCTCGCCCAGAGCTTCCTCGGCACCGGGCCGGCCGAGCGCCTGACCCTGCCGCCCGGCGGCGAGCCCATGCGCGCGCCGCCGCGGCCGCAAGGCCAAGCACCGCAAGGCCAAGCCCCCCAGAGCCCCGCACCCGACGTCGACCCGGCCCGCCGCACCATGCCGGTCATCGGGACGGTCGCGGCGGCGCGGCGGTTTCCCGCCGGCTTCCGCGGCTATCGCCTGGCCGGCGAGGAGGATGGGCTGACCTTTCCCGTCTACCTGACCGAGGCGCAGGCCAGGGGGACGGCGAAGCTGCGCGTCTCCTACCTCTCGGCGATCTCGGTGGCGCCGGAGGCCTCCGAACTCTCGGGCAGCGTCAACGGCACCAGGGTCGGCTGGACCCGGATCCAGGCCCCCGGCGCCGTGAAGGTGGTGGAGTTCCCGATCCCCGAGGGCCTGCTGAAGCCCGGCACCAACGCCGTGGCGCTCACGGCGAGCCAGCGCCACCGGGTCGATTGCTCGACCGAGGCCACCTACGAGCTGTGGACCCAGATCGACCCGTCGCGCTCCGGCCTCGTCGTGGCCCAGGCCGGCGACCTCGACCTCAAGACCCTGGCGGCGATCGAGCCCGACGAGAGCGGGGCGCTGCCGGTCGGCGTGCTGCTCACCGAGCGGCCGAGCCTGGAGCGGCTGGAACGGATGATCGGCGCCGTGCAGGCTTTGGCCCTGGTCGGGCGCCTCGCCGGGCCGGCGGTGAGCTTCGGGCCGGCCCTCACCGGCCGGGCCGGCGTCACCCTCGTCGTCGGCACCGCCGCCGAGATCCGCGGCACCGAGGGGCTGGAGGAACTGGGCCCGATCACCGGCCCGCGGGTCGCCCTGCTGGCGCCCCGGGCCAACCGCGCCCCGACCCTCGTCGTCACCGGCGCGAGTGCGGCGGACGTGCGCCGGGCCATCGCCACCCTGGCCTCGCCCGGCGACGACACCGGCACGCCGGCGGGCTTGCGCCTCGCCGAACTGGCGCGGGGCTTTCCCGTCCGGGGCGGCGAGAGCCTGACCCTGGAGCAACTCGGGGTGACGAGCCGCGAGTTCAACGGCCGGCTCCTGCGGGTCGGCTTCGCGGTGCGCTTCCCGGCCGATTTCGTCCCGGCCGATTACGGCAAGGTGATGCTGCACCTCGCCGGCGGCTACGCGGCCGGCCTCGATCCGAGCGCCCGGATCGTCGTCGACATCAACGGCCGCAACGCCGCCAGCGTGCCGCTGCCCTACAGCCGCGGCGAGGTGTTTTCCGACAGCGCGATCCCGCTGCCCCTGAGCCTGTGGCGGCCGGGGCTGAACCGGGTCGAGATCAGCGCCCAGCTCCCCACGACCGCCGACCGGGCCTGCGACACCCTTGCTCCGGGGGCCAAGCGCGCCCGCTTCCTGTTCCTCGACCGCACCCGGATCGACGTCCCGGCGCTCGCCCGGGCCGTGCGCAGCCCCGACCTCGCCGCGGTCAAGGCCGGGGCGGTGCCGTTCCTGGCCCCCGGCCTGGCGGCTTCCGGCCCCCGCCCGCGTCTGGTCCTGCCGACCCCCGACCGCGATTCGGCCTCCGCCGCCGCGACCCTGGCGGCGCGCCTGGCCATCGCGGCCGGCCGGGTGATCGACTTCGAGGTCGCGAGCGACGAGCGCGAGGCGGGCGGCGGCGCCCATCTCGTCGTCGCGCCGGTCCGGGCGCTGACCCCCGCCGCCCTCGAGGCGGTCGGGCTCGATCCGGGCCAGGTGCGGGGCATCTGGGAGGGCCGGGCCGAGACCGTGGCCACCCCCGGCCCGTTCGGGGCCGAGGGCGTCGTCACCCTCGACCGCCTGCGCCGCAACCTGCCGATGCGCTGCGCCCTGCCGTCCTTCACCACGCCCCTGCGCACCGCGGCGGCGCCGGTCCAAGGGCCGGTCCAAGGGCTAGTCCAAGTGCAGCCGGCCTCCGTGCAGGCCGCATCGCCGGCGCCCGGGCCCGATCCCGCCGACGGTCCCGCCGACAGCGAGGCGGATCTGGTGGCGCGCTGGGACGAGTCGGCACGCGGCTTCAGCGTCCCGGCGGTGCTCGCCAATGCCTGGACGGGCCTGGTCCAGCGGGCGGCGGAGGCCCGCGACCTCGTGCTGCGGCTTGCCGGCGGGCCGGCGCCGGAGGCGGTGCCGCTCAATCCCCGCGCCTCGCTGATCATCGCGCAAGGGTCCGGGGGTCGGGTCGCGGACGGGACCGTGGTGGTGACCGCCCCGAACGCCTCGATGCTCAAGGCCTCGGTCTCCTGCCTCGTCGATCCGGCGGTGTGGACCGGCCTGTCCGGCCAGGCCGCCTTCCTGGACGCCTCCGACGGAAGCCTCGGCACCGTGCAGCCCAGGCGCGTCGGGCTGATCGAGACGCAGAGACGGAGCCTGGCGAACCTGCGGCTGGTCTCGGCCGCCTGGCTCTCCCTCAATCCCGGTGCCTATGTGGCGATGACGCTGGTCATGGCGCTCTGCCTCGGGCTCGCCACGACGAGCCTGGTGCGCCAGCTCGGCCGGAGGAACCGATGAGCCGCCTCCCCGCCCTCGCCTGCGCGGCGGCCCTGCTGCTGACGACGGTGCCCGGACGGGCGCAGGCCCCTCAGGTGCCGCAATCCGTCCAGGCGCCCGACGGCGCACAGGATCAGGTCGCGCAGGGACAGGAGCCGACCCCCGTGCCCCCCGCCACCGCCGTGCCGAGCCTGCCCCAGCCCGCCCCCGCGGGCGACGCGCCCGGCCGCGCCGGGCCGGCCCCCTCCCTTGCCGGCAGCCTCGGGGATGATCCCGGCTGGCGCGCCTACCGGGCCCGGTTCGTCACCGAGAAAGGCCGCATCGTCGACACCGCCAACGGCTTCATCAGCCACAGCGAGGGCCAGGGCTACGGCCTGCTGCTGGCCGTGGCGGCCAATGACCGGCCGACCTTCGAGCGGATCTGGGGCTGGACCCGCGCCAACCTGATGGTGCGCTCCGACGAGTTGCTGGCCTGGCGCTGGGCGCCGGACCACCGCCCGGCGGTCGCCGACATGAACAACGCCACCGACGGCGACATCCTGGTCGCCTGGGCGCTGACCGAGGCGGCGGAGGCCTGGGGCGAGCCGTCCTACCGCACGGCGGCGCGGCGCATCGCCGTCGAGTTCGGCCGCAAGACGATCCTGTTCCGCGCCGCCCCCGGGCCGCTGTTGCTGCCGGCGGTGGCGGGATTCGCCGCCCGCGACCGGGCCGACGGGCCGCTGGTCAACCTCTCCTACTGGGTCTTCCCGGCCTTCCAGCGTCTCGGCATCGTGGCGCCGGAATACGACTGGGCCTCGGTGATCCGCAGCGGCATCGAGATCCTGCGCCGCTCGCGCTTCGGCCCGAGCGCGCTGCCGACCGAGTGGATCTCCGCCAAGGACGAGAGTTTACGCCCCGCCGACGGCTTCCCGCCGCTCTTCTCCTACAACGCCATCCGCATCCCGCTCTACCTCGCCTGGGCGGGGGTCGGCCGGCCGGAGGATTACGCGCCGTTCCGGACCCTGTGGGGCGGGATCGACCGCGAGCGCCTGCCGATCGTCGATACCCGCGACGGCCGCCCGGTCGAGTGGCTGACCGAGCCGGGCTACACCGCGCTCCCGGCCCTCGTCGCCTGCGCGCAGGACGGCACGCCCTTTCCGGAAAGCTTGCGCAGCGTGCAGGACGGGCAGAACTACTACCCGACGACGCTCCACCTCCTCGCCCTGGTCGCGGCCCGGATGCGCTATCCCCAATGCCTCAAATGAGCCGCACCCCGCTCCTCGCCGGGGCCCTCCTCCTGGTCGCCCCTGCGCTGGCCCAGGCGCCCGAGACCGCGGTGCCGCGGGTCGTCTACGGCGACGGCGTGCGCGCGCCCGCCATCATGGTCGACCCCGAGACCTCCCGCACCCCCGGCATGGTCGACGAGAGCGCGCTGCGCTACTACGCCTCGCAGAAGCAGACCGCCCGGATGAAGGCGGAGATCGCGCGCCTCAAGCGGCTCTATCCGGGCTGGACCGAGCCGCAGGACCTCGACAGCCTGCAGCCGAGCCCGCCCGAGGAGGCGCCGCTCTGGGATCTGTTCACCGCCGGCCGCCTGCAGGACCTGCGCGCCGCCATCAATGCGCGCCGCTCGGTCGAGCCGTCCTGGCAGCCCTCCGAGGAACTGGCGCGCAAGCTGCGCCGGGCCGAGTTCCGCTCCAGCATCGCGGCCGCCGCGGGCAAGAACCCGGACGGGGTCGTGGCGCTCTACCGCAACGACCCGAGCGCGCTGGACCCCTCCGACATCGAGAGCATCTGGACCATCGCCGACGACCTCGCCGCCACGGGAGCGGGCGAGGACGCGTTCACCCTCTACAAGTCGGTGCTGGACGGCAACGCGGATGCCGGCGCGCGGCTCGCCACGATCCAGAAGGCGATGGCCCACATCAAGATGGAGCAGGCCGAGCGGCTCATCGCGATGGGCCGCCAGGACCCGTCCGGCGCTTCCGAATTCGACCCGATCCGCCTCGACATCACCCGGGCGCGGATCGCCGCCTTCCTGCACGACGAGCCGGCCCAGACCCCGACGCTGGCCGACCTCACCGCCTTCCAGGCCTATGCCCGCAAGACCGCCGAGCCGAGCCAGACCGGCTTGCTCGGCTGGTACGCCTACAAGAGGCGCCAGTTCCGCGAGGCGCTGGAATGGTTCAAGCTGGCGATCGCCCGGGGCGGCGACGCCATGGTGGCGCACGGCCTCGCCCATACCCTGCGCGAACTCAACATGATGCGCGAGGCCGAGGAGGTGGCCTATGCCTGGCGCGACCGCTTCGTCGGCAACGAACTCCTGTTCATCGACCTCCTGGAGCGCAAATTGACGCTCGCGAGCCCGCCCTATATCGAGCCGGCCCGGATCGAGCGCTACGCCCGCGTCGTCAACGCCACCGCGTCGGGCGAGGGCGCACAGGGGCTGGCCTGGTACGCCTACAATTCCTGCCAGTTCGACGCCGCCCTGGAGTGGTTCCAGCGCGCGGTCGCCTGGATGCCGAGCGAGAGCACGGTGTTCGGCTACGCCCTGACCCTCCAGCGTCAGCGGCGCCAGCGCCCCTATCTCGAAGTCGTCAACCGCTACGACGGGCTGTTCCCGAAGGTGGTCGACCTGCTGTTCCGCGAGGGCCAGGGCGGACCGCCGCTGCCTTGCGCGGTGCAGACCGCCTCCGGTGGTAGGGCCGCCCCCGCGGCCGCCAATGCGACGCGCCCGGAAGCCCCGCCCTCCTACGGCCGCGTGCCACGGCCGGACGCGCCCGGCGCCGGCGGCCGGGCCGAGGCGGTGCCGCTCGCGGTCCAGCGCGGCGAGTTCCCCCTGGGCGTCCCCCTCGACAATCCCTTGCGCTATCCGTCCGCCGGGGCCGGCCAGGGTGCCGCCCCGGGCTTTTATGCCCGCGAGCCCGTGGTGCCGGCCCCGCCGCTGGTCGCCCGCCGGGTGCCCGGCGCCGGGGCGATGCCCTACGAGCGCTACGGCTACACGCTGCTGCCGGGCTATAACGGCCTCGACAAGCCGGAGGGCCTGAGCGCCCCGCCGCCCGGTACCCTGTGGCAGGACCAGCAGGGCGAGCGCAACCGCTCGGCCGCGCCGGAGAGCGTCCGCTTCTCGGTCCCGGCCCGCACCACCTCGGAGCGCACGGTGCCTCCCGAGAAAGGCTATCCGTGAACCTTCGCCTGACCGTCTGTCTTCTCGGGCTGATCGGGAGCGTCCCCGAGAGTGCCCTGGCGCAGCCTGCCCCGGCCCTGCGGCTGCCCGGCGCCGGCCGGGTCGCCGCGGTGATCGAGACGCGCCAGCGCGACGGCTTCGACCAGCGCATCGCTTACGAAGGTGGCGACGGGCGCAACCACGCCGAGATCGCGTTGCGCAACGAGACCGGCGACCTGCTCCTCGCCTTCCCGCCCCGGCTCGCCAAGCCGAGCGAGTTCGGCATCAGTGGCGAGATCGCCGTGCGCTTCCCCGGCGAGCCGATGCGGATCCAGGTGCCGCGCCGCAACGCCTACGGCCCGATCGGCCTGGCGCTGGGGGCCGATTGTCTCTACGCGTGGCAATGGTTCGAGCGGCCGCGGCGGCGCGCGCGCGAGGCGTCCCGCGACGGGGTCTTCGGTGTCACCGACCCGTCGGCCCCGCGCCGCGCCCTGTCGCTGCGGATCCGGCTCTGCCGCACCGCGCAGGCGAGCCTCGACGACCTCGTGGCGGCGGTCCAGCACCTGACGATCGCCCTGCCGGGCGACGGTGCGGTCCAGGCGCCCGCCGCGCGCCCGGTTCCGCGACGGCGCCCGCCGAAGCCCGTGCCCCGCCCCGCCCCGGCGGAGCCCAGGCCGGACGGGAATCCGGAGCAGAGGCGGGAGGAGACACGGGAGGACAGGCCCTCGGCCCGCCCGGTGCGCCCCCCGCCGGAGCGTCCGCCGCCCCCGGCGGAACCGGCCCGCCCGGCCGTCCCGGTGCCCCCGCCGGCCCCGGCCGAGAGCGGGCGCCGCTACCTCGCACCCCGGGCGCCGGAGTCCCGCCCGCCCGAGACCCCGCCGGCCCCCGAGGCCGCGCCCCGGAGCGGGTCGCAGCGCTACATCACCGACGGCCCCCAGCCGGCCGAGCCCCCCGGCGCCACCCCGACGCCGAGCCCGGTGCCGGGCCGCGGCACCGGCGAGACCCTGTCGCGCGACCTGCCCCCCGAAGCCTACCGCCCGCCGCCGGATCGCGGTCCGGGGCGGTGAGGGGGGCGCGGCTCCACCCTCCCCAGAGGACACGACGATGCCTGTGGCATGCCCAGGTTCAGGCTTTTCCACTCCACGACCTCATCCTGAGGTGCGGGCGATCGCAGATCGCTGAGCCTCGAAGGAGGGTTCCAGGGATCGCAGTGGTATCTGGAGTCCTCCTTCGAGGTCAGTCGATCTTCGATCGACCAACACCTCAGGATGAGGTCGCGGGTGGGGAAAGAATCCACCGTCGGCGTCATGCGATGGTCGTGGACCGTGCGTGCAGCTCCGCTCAGTCCCGCCCCGCCTCGCGCAGGTGGCGGACGATGCCGGAGAAGTCGGTGCCGCCCTGCCCCGCCGCTTCGAAGGCCGTGTAGATCGCCTCGGCGTGTGCGCCGAGCGGCGTCGCGGCGCCGGCACCCGCGGCGGCTTCCTGGGCCAGGCGCAGGTCCTTCAGCATCAGGGCGGCGGCGAAGCCCGGCTTGTAGTCGGTGTTGGCCGGTGAGGTCGGCACCGGGCCCGGGACCGGGCAATAGGTGGTGAGCGACCAGCATTGGCCCGACGAGGTCGAGGCGACGTCGAACAGGGCCTGGTGCGACAGGCCGAGCTTTTCCGCCAGCACGAAGGCCTCGGCGACGCCGATCATCGAGATGCCGAGGATCATGTTGTTGCAGATCTTGGCCGCCTGGCCGGCACCGGCCTCGCCGCAATGCACGACCTTGCGGCCCATCTTGGCGAGGATCGGCTCGGCCCGGGCGAAGGCGTCCGGCGAGCCCCCGGCCATGAAGGTCAGGGTCGCCGCCTTGGCGCCGCCGACCCCGCCGGAGACCGGGGCGTCGAGGCTCGCGAGCCCGCGTCCCGTCGCCTTGTCGTGGGCGCTCCGCGCGCTGGCGACGTCGATCGTCGAGCAGTCGATCATCAGGGCGCCGTCCGCCACGTGCGGCAGCACCGCGTCGTAGACCGCCAGCACGTGACGCCCCGCCGGCAGCATGGTGACGACGATCTCGGCTCCCGCCACCGCGGCCTCGGCGCTGTCCGCCACCGTGATCCCGGCCGCGCGGGCGGCCTCGAGGGCGTCGGGCACCAGGTCGAAGCCCGTCACCGCGTGGCCCGCCGCGACGAGGTTGGCGGCCATCGGCCCGCCCATGTTGCCGAGGCCCAGGAAGGCGATCTGCGTCATGGCTCAGCGTGTCCTCTGCTGGTTTCTGGTTCTGTAATGACGACGGTCCAAGTCGTGCCGTATCCGGCGGTGCCGTGTTCAGCCCGCGACGAGGCCCCGCGCCACGATCACCCGCATGATCTCGTTGGTGCCCTCCAGGATCTGGTGCACCCGCAGGTCACGGACGATCTTCTCCACCCCGTATTCCGACAGGTAGCCGTAGCCGCCATGGAGCTGGAGCGCCTCGTTGGCGACCCGGAAGCCGGTATCGGTGGCGAAGCGCTTGGCCATGGCGGAGCGCTGGGTGGCGTCGGGATCCTTCCGGTCGAGGGCGGCCGCCGCGCCGTAGAGGAGCGCGCGGGCGGCTTCCAGCTCGGTCGCCATGTCGGCGAGCCGGAACTGGAGCGCCTGGAATTCGTCGATGCGCTTTCCGAAGGCCTTGCGCTCGGCCATGTAGGCGATGCTCTTGTCGAGGGCGGCTTGCGCGCCGCCGAGCGAGCAGGCACCGATGTTGAGCCGGCCGCCATCGAGCCCCGCCATGGCGATGCGAAACCCGATCCCCTCCTCGCCGAGGCGGTTCTCGACCGGGACCCGGCATTCCTCGAAGATCACCGCCCGGGTCGGCTGGGCGTTCCAGCCCATCTTGCGCTCGTTCGGCCCGAAGGACAGGCCGGGCGCGTCGGCGGGCACCACCAGGGTCGAGATGCCCTTCGGCCCCGCCTCGCCGGTGCGCACCATCGTCACGTAGAGATCGGCCGCGCCGGCGCCCGAGATGAACTGCTTGGCGCCGTTGAGGACGTAAACATCGCCCTCGCGCCGGGCGCTGGTGCGGAGCGAGGCGGCGTCCGAGCCCGAACCCGGCTCGGTCAGGCAATAGGCGGCGACCTGGTCCATCCGGCACAGACCCGGCAGGAAGCGCTCGCGCTGGGTCTCCGAGCCGAACCGGTCGATCATCCAGGCGGCCATGTTGTGGATCGACAGGAACGCCGCCACCGTCGGGCAGCCGAGGCTCAAGGCCTCGAAGATCAGGGCGGCGTCGAGCCGGGTCAGGCCGGAGCCGCCATGCTCCTCGGACACGTAGATGCCGCCCATGCCGAGGGAGGCCGCTTCCCGCAGCACGTCGAGGGGGAAATGCTTGCGCTCGTCCCAGGCGAGGGCGTGCGGCGCGATCCGCTCGGCCGCGAAGCTGCGCGCCATGTCGCGGATGGCGATCTGGTCCTCGGGGAGGGTGAACAGGGTCATGCGGCGGTTCCTCCTGTTCCGTGTCGATTATTGTCCGTACCCGGCCTCGGACTGGCGCGGGTTTCTCCTCTCCCCGCCCGCGGGGAGAGGGGAAACCCGTGCCACTCGCGGAAAGCCCGGATGGCTCCCGCACGCCTGACAGGCGTTACTGCATCACCGGCATCGAGAACTGCGCGCCTTCCTTTACCCCCGACGGCCAGCGCTGGGTGACCGTCTTGGTCTTGGTGTAGAAGCGCACGGCATCCGGCCCGTGCTGGTTGAGGTCGCCGAAGCCCGAGCGCTTCCAGCCGCCGAAGGTGTAGTAGGCCAGCGGCACCGGGATCGGCACGTTGATGCCGACCATGCCGACCTGGACCTTGGCGGCGAAGTCGCGCGCCGCGTCGCCGTCGCGGGTGAAGATCGCGACGCCGTTGCCGTATTCGTGCTCGTTGGGAAGCCGCAGGGCCTCGGCGTAGTCCTTGGCGCGCACCACCGAGAGCACGGGGCCAAAAATCTCTTCCTTGTAGATCCGCATCTCCGGCGTCACGTGGTCGAACAGGCAGCCGCCCATGTAGAAGCCGTTCTCGTAGCCCTGCATCTTGAAGGCCCGGCCGTCGACCGCGAGCTTGGCACCTTCCTGGACGCCGATCTCCACGTAGTTGCGCACCCGCTCGAGCGCCGCCTTGGTCACCAGCGGGCCGTAATCGGCGCTCGGATCGGTCGACGGGCCGATCTTCAGGCTCTCGACCCGCGGGATCAGCTTGCTCATCAGGGCGTCGGCGGTCTTCTCGCCGACCGGCACCGCCACCGAGACCGCCATGCAGCGCTCGCCGGCCGAGCCGAAGCCGGCGCCCATCAGGGCATCGACCGCCTGGTCCATGTCGGCGTCCGGCATGATGATCATGTGGTTCTTGGCGCCGCCGAAGCACTGGGCGCGCTTGCCCGTCGCGGTCGCCCGCGCATAGACGTACTGGGCGATGTCGGAGGAGCCGACGAAGCCGACCGCCTGGATGATGTCGTCGTCGAGGATCGCATCCACGGCCTCCTTGTCGCCGTTGACGACGTTGAGGATGCCGGCAGGCAAGCCCGCCTCGATCATCAGCTCGGCGAGCCGCATCGGCACGCCCGGATCGCGCTCCGAGGGCTTGAGGATGAAGGCGTTGCCGCAGGCGATGGCGGGCGCGAACTTCCACATCGGGATCATGGCGGGGAAGTTGAACGGCGTGATGCCGGCGACCACCCCGAGCGGCTGGCGCATCGAGTAGATGTCGATGCCCGGGCCCGCCCCTTCCGTGTACTCGCCCTTCTGCAGGTGCGGGATCCCGCAGGCGAACTCCACCACCTCGACGCCGCGCTGGATGTCGCCCTTGGCGTCGGGAATGGTCTTGCCGTGCTCGCGGGCGAGCAGGTCGGCGAGGCTGTCCATCTCGCGGGCGATCAGATCGAGGAAGCGCATCATCACCCGCGCCCGGCGCTGCGGGTTGGTGGCGGCCCAGGCGACCTGCGCCTTGGCGGAATTCTCGATGGCCGCGCGCATCTCGGCCCGGCTCGCCAGCGCCAGGCGCCCGATCACCTCGCCGGTCATCGGCTGGTAGATGTCGGAGGTGCGGCCCGAGCGGCCGGGAACGTGCTCGCCGCCGATGAAGTGCCCGACTTCGCGCGCCATGATGGGATCCTCCCTGGATTGATCGTGTTCGGGCCACCTTGCCCTGGCGGTCCCCATACAGGAAGGGGCGTGGGAGCGGAACGGGTGTGCGCGGATGCGGGAACCGGCGGATGGGGCGAAAGGCGATGCCAAAGGCGACATGTGGGACGATTACCGCTTCGTGCTGGCGGTGCACCGGGCCGGGACGGTCTCGGCGGCATCGCGCCGGCTCGGGGTCGACCATGCCACGGTGATCCGGCGGATCGACCGGCTGGAGCGGCGCCTCGGCGAGAAGCTCTTCCACCGCCGGGCCTCCGGCTACACCGCGACGCAAGCCGGCCTGGCGCTGGTGGCGACGGCGGACGCGGTCGAATCGGCGATCATCCACGGCGAGGCGGCGGTCGGCCGGGCAGCGTCGGGGCTCGTCGGCACGGTGCGGATCGGCGCGCCGGACGGCTTCGGCAGTTCCTTCCTGGCGCCCCGCCTGACCCCGCTGATCGAGCGCCACCCGGATCTCGACATCGAACTCGTGGCGACCGCCCGGCTGTTCAGCCTGTCGAAGCGCGAGGCCGACATCGCCATCGGGTTGAGCCTGCCGCCGGAGGGCCGCATCGTCGGGCGCAAGCTCACCGATTACGCGCTCAAGCTCTACGCCGCCCCTGCCTACCTGGCCGGCCGCCCGCCGATCCGGGCGCGGCGCGACCTCCAGGGCCACCGCTTCATCGGCTATATCGACGAACTGCTCTACTCGCCGGAACTCGACTACCTGCACCAGGTCGCGCCTGGGGCGAGCGCGCGCCTGCGCAGCGCCAACCTCACCGCCCAGCTCCAGGCGACGGTGGCAGGGTTGGGACTCGCGGTGCTGCCCTGCTTCATGGCCGCATGGCGCCCGGACCTGATCTGCGTGCTGCCGAACGAGGTGACGCTGATCCGCAGCTTCTGGCTGATGATGCACGCCGACAGCCGCGACCTCGCCCGCATCCGCGCGGTGGCCGAGCACATCTACGCGACGGTCGAGGCGGAGCGGGCCTTGTTCGCGCCCGAGGGGTGAGCCCGGGGATCGCGGAGCCGGGCGTGGGGCCTCCGGACTGCCCGTGTCAAGCCGGGGGCAGCGCGTCGGCGGCCCGGCGCAGGGCCTCGCTCATTCGCGCTTCCCAGCCCGGACCGGTCGCCTTGAACCGGGCGACGACGTCCGCGTCGAGCGTCATCGAAATCCCGACCTTGCGCCCGGCCGCGACCGCCTCGCGGTCCTCCATCAGGCTCGCGTAGAGATCCGGGAAGGCATCCCTGAATGGCACGGCCCGGCGAAAATCCTCATCGGTCGATTCCAGATCGTCGCAGACCTCGTCCCAATCGTCTTGCGTATATTCGGGATTGGGAACGTAGCCGGGCGCGTGATCGGGTTTCTTTGCGTCTGAGTTATTCGACATGAACACGCTCCTTCAGATTGGCAGGGCGCATGCTGATGACGGAGAGGGCTTCCGTGCCGAGCGGGGAAGCCACCACCACCACGACCAGATGGTTCTCGAACCACCCGATCAGCTTGAACCGTCTCCGTCCCGTTCGGCTTGGCCTGGTCTCCAATCGAACCGCAGTCGCGAAATCGAACTTCGCCGTGACATCGGCAAAATCCAGGCCATGCTTCTGGAGATTGGCCTGGCGCTTCGGCTCGTCCTATTCGATCCGCACGATATATCGTGTCTCTGCCGCGGCTGGTCAACGATATGCCGTAGCGTCACCCTGTTCCAGTCCCCTGGGATCGCCCCTGCCCGACCGGCAGGTCCCCGGGCTCGATGCCCCGAAACACATCGGCGACCATCGGGGCTGAGGCGTCGTCGTCGATCGAGGGGACGGCCGGGTGCCGGTAGGCGGGGTTCGCCGGGACGTCGTTCGCGGTCGCGATGCCGACCGGTCGGGGCATTCCGGAGGCGTCCGCTATGGTGTAGCGCCTCTCCCTCGCCCCGCCGGCTCGGCCGGGCGCACCGGCATCGAGACGGGAGCCCGACCATGACGCCGATCATCCGCACGATCGAGGATGCCGACGTGCCGGCTTTGATCGCCCTGTGGCACGAGGCCGGGGTGGCGCGGCCGTGGAACGACCCGGCTACCGACATCGCCTTCGCCCGGCGCGGGCCCCACGGCACCGTGCTGGTGGCGGAGATCGAGGGCCGGGTCGTCGCGAGCGCGATGGCCGGCGAGGACGGGCACCGGGGCTGGCTCTACTACGTCGCGGTGGCGCCCGGCCAGCAGGGTACTGGGCTCGGGCGGCGCATGGTCGAGGCGGGGGAGGCCTGGCTCGCGGCGCGCGGCGTATGGAAGGTGCAGCTCTTGGTGCGCCGGGAGAACGAGGGCGTCCTCGGCTTCTACGACCACCTCGGCTACCGCGACACCAACGCGGTCTGCCTGCAGAAGGTGATCGCGCAGGGGTGAGCGAGCGGGCTCCCGCGGCTCAGATCCGCACCGTCCGGTCCCGCGCGGCCAGCCACCCGAAGCTCGCCGCCGTCAGGCACACACCGGCATAGAGTGCCGCCGGCAGGCCCCAGCCGCCGCTGAGGTCGTGCGCGATGCCGACCAGGAACGGCCCGAGCGCCGCGCCGCAATAGCCGACGCCCTGCGCCATGGCGGAGAGCTCGGCGGCGGCGCGCGGATCGCCGGCCCGCAGCACGATCAGCGTCAGGGCGAGGCCGAAGCAGCCGCCGAGGCCTAGGCCCAGCAGCAGCGCGAAGCCCCAGGCGAAGGCCAGCGGCCCGACGAGCAGCCCGGTGAAGCCGACGAGCGGCAGGCTGATGACGAGGATCACCCAGGGGCGCTGGTCCGGCCGGCGCGCGGCGAGCGTCGGCACCAGAAGCGCCAGCACACCCTGCGCCAGCGCCGAGACCGAGGCGACGAGGCCGGCCGCCACGATGTCGAAGCCCCGGTCGACCAGGGCGGCGGGCAGCCAGCCGAACACGATGTAGGCGAGCGACGATTGCAGGCCCATGAAGGCGGTGACCTGCCAGGCCAGGGGATCGCGCCAGAGCCGGCCGGACGGGCGCGGGCCTGCCGCCGCCATCGGCCGGCCGCGCACGAAGGGCAGCCACAAGGCGGCGGCCACGAGGGCGGGGGCGGCCCACAGCGTCAGGGCCCCCTCCCAGCCGAGGCCGAGCGCGTGGCGCGCCGGCACGGTGAAGCCGGCCCCGGCGGCGGCGCCGAGGCAGAGGAGCGCGGTGTAGAGGCCGGTCATCAGGCCGGCCTGGTCGGGAAAGTCGCGCTTGACGATGCCGGGCAGGATCACTCCGACGATCCCGATCGCCGCCGCGGCGACCACCGAGCCGAGGAACAGCAGCGGCAGGCCCCCGAGACCGCGCAGGGTCAGCCCCAGAGCCAGCACGACCAGGGCCGCCAGCACCCCGGCATCCGGCCCGATGCGCCGCACCAGCACCGGCGCGAGGCGGCCGAACACGCCGAGGCACAGGACCGGCAGGGTGACGAGGGCTCCCGCCAGGGCGCCGGAGAGGCCGGTCTCGGCCCGGATGCCCGGCAGGAGCGGGCCGATGCTCGACAGGGCGGGCCGGAGGTTGAAGGCCACCAGCATCAGCCCGAGGCCGATCAGGACCGGATGGAAGCCGGCTTGCGCCCTCCCCGGCCGCGCGGTCCCGGCGCCGGGCTCCCGTTCGATGGTCCGCACGATCGTCCTCCCTGTCGCGCTCGCGCGCGTGTCGGTCGCGCCTGCGCACGCCGTGGTGGCGCGGTCGCGTTCGGGAGGGTCATACCGTCATGGCGGCCGGGTGAGCACCGAAACCTTTGCAACCCCGGTCACCGACGGATCGTCGGGGGGATCGTCACGCGGGATCGTCACGCTTGTGCGTCGGGCCCGGCCGAGGGCGTGGCGGAACCGGTACCGATCGCCTCGACCAGGCTGATGATCCGGCGGCGCAGCTGGTTGTCGCCGATGCGCTGGAAGGCGCGCACCAGCTGCAGGTCCTGGCTGGTCCAGAACACGTCGTGGGCGGCGGTCTCGGCGCCGGGCTCCGCGGCGGCGTCGCTGCGCGTGCCGTCCTGGCGCGGCGCTCCCTCGTAGAAGAAGCTGACCGGCACGCCCAGCATGTCGGCGATCTGGCGCAGCCGGCTGGCGCTGATCCGGTTGGTGCCCTTCTCGTATTTCTGGATCTGCTGGAACGTCACGCCGAGCGCGTCGCCCAGCTTCTCCTGGCTCACGCCGACCAGAAGCCGCCTGACGCGGACGCGATGCCCGACATGACGATCGACCGGATCCGGTGCCTTTTTCACATCGACGCTCCGCGGGGCGGTGACGGCGCGCGACGACGGCGCGCCACGAGGGCCAACAGCCCACACCCTAGAAGCATGATGGTGAAAAAAACATCGCCGAAACGTACGTATGCCGGACTTTCCCTAAGGTTTCTCGGAAGGTTGCGGTCGAGGACGCCTTCGGTGCCGACCGACAACATCCCGGTCACCCTTCCGTAAGGATCGACCACGGCGCTGATCCCGGTGTTGGCGGCACGCACGAGAGGAATCCCTTCCTCTACGGCGCGCAGGCGGGCCTGGGCGAAATGCTGGCGCGGGCCGGGCGTATCGCCGAACCAGCCGTCGTTGGTGACGTTGAGGAGCAGACCGGGACGCTCCCGGTGCGAGGCGACGGCGCCGGGGAAGATCGCCTCGTAGCAGATCGAGGGCGCCACCGGCGGCAGGCCCGGCACCGCGAGCGGCGGCCGCTCATGCGCCTCGCCCGCGGTGAAGCCCCCCGGCACCGCCACGAACTGCTTGAGGCCGAGCGTGCGCAGCAGGCTGTCGACCGGTCCCGGCAGGTATTCGCCGAAGGGCACGAGGTGGAGCTTGTCGTAGCGGCCGCCCGTGAGGCCGTCCTGCTCGATCATCAGGATCGAATTGTAGAAGTGCAGCCGCTCGCCGGGCAGAGGTTCGTCGGCCCGCGCCGCGCCGGTGACCAAGAGCGTGCCGGGCGGCAGCGCATTGCCGATCCGGCGCAGGGCTTGCGGGTCGCGCTGGATCAGGAACGGGAACGAGGATTCCGGCCAGATCAGGTGGGTCACGTCGCGCAATCCCTGCCGGTCCGGTGCGGTGGCGCTGTCGCTCAGGCCCAGGTAGCGCTCGAGGATGCCCTCGCGGTTGCGCGGGTTGAAGCGGGCATCCTGCGGGATATTGGCCTGGACGAGGCGCAGGCGCACGCCGGGCACCTCCGGCATCGGCCCGGAGGGCAGCCGCAGCGCTCCGCCGGCGGCGAGGCCGGCGAGCAGCAGGACAGCGGCGGCGGGCGGTCCGAGCCGCCGCGAGGTACCGCCCGCATCGGCGAGGGTGGCGGGCGCCGCGCAGGCCAGCACTGCCAGGACGGTCAGCCCGTAGAGGCCGACGACCGAGGCCGCCTGCATCAGCCAGAGGTTCTGGCCGAGCGCCATCCCGAGGGTGTTCCAGGGAAAGCCGGTGAACAGGTGCCCGCGCAGCCACTCGGCGGCGCCGATTCCGAAGGCAAGGGCGGCGATGCGGCCGGGGCCCGGCGACCAGATCAGCCGCGCCGCGGCGAAGCCCGCGCCGTAGAACAGGCCGAGCGCCGCCGGCAGGCCGAGCACGCCGAGCGGCATCAGGTAGGCGAACTGGTCGGCCTCGACCAGGAAGGCGGCCCCTAACCACCACAGGCCGGCGGTGAGGTAACCGAAGCCCCAGGCCCAGCCGATCAGGCCGGCGGAGAGCGCCGTGCCGGCGCGCCGACCGAGGCGCGACGAGGCGGTGGCCGCCCCGTCGAGCAGCCAGACCGCCGGCACCAGGGCGACGCAGAGGGCGGGCAGGAACCCGAATGGCGGCATTGCCAGGGCCCCGCAGGCGCCGGCGAGCCAGGCGAGCGCCAGACGCGTCCAGCCGGAGGTCAGGGCGATGCGGTGGGCGAGGGTTGCGAGGCCGAAGGGCGCCGCCGGGGCGGCGAGCGCCGTCCCGTTCGTGTCGATGTCGTGCATGGGCGGGCTCGCGGGGCGGCGCTCGGGCGGAGACGCGTCGTGCGTCTCCGCTCGTCATTCCTGTCGTAGCATCATTCCGCGTGCCGGACCGGCCGCCGCTGCGGCACCGGTCGCAAGGCAGCCGGTGGCAGGATGCATGGGGGGGCCGCGGGACGGATCAGGCGGCGGTCTCTGTCCGCAGGCGGGCCTCGCCCACGGGTGGCGGCAGGGCCAGCGGCGTCTCGGGTCCTACGAGCCGGGCGAGTCCGCGATGCATGCGCAGGCGCTTGATCCGCCGCGGATCGGCGTCCAGCACCTCGACCTCGAAGTCGCCCGGCACGGCGATGACCTCGCCCCGGGACGGAACGCGGCCGACGAGGGTGACGATCAGGCCGCCGAGGGTGTCGACCTCCTCGGCCGCCTCCCCCACCGCCGCCGCGAGATCGACCCCGGTCGCCTCGGCGACGTCGTCGAGGCTGGCGCGGGCATCGGCGACGAAGATCTCGCTCTCGCCGTCGACCTTGAGGACCCGGTGGGTCTCGGCGACGTCGTGCTCGTCCTCGATGTCGCCGACCACGACCTCGATCAGGTCCTCGATCGAGATCAGCCCGTCGGTGCCGCCATACTCGTCGATGACCAGCGCCATGTGGGTGCGGCTCGCCTGCATCCGGGCGAGCAGGTCGATCGCCGGCATCGAGGGCGGCACGAACAGCACCGGCCGCAGGATGCGGGTGGTGGCGAGCGTCGCCGCGAGGTCGACCCCGGCGAGGTCGGGCAGGCGGTCGCCGTGGGCTTCCGCCCGGCTCGCCATGTAGTCGACGAAGTCGCGGATGTGGACCATGCCGCGGGGGTCGTCCAGGCTCTCGCCGTAGACCGGCAGGCGGGAATGGCCGGCCGAGCGGAAGACCTTGAGCAGGGTGCCGAGGGCGGTGTCGATCGAGACCGCCACGACGTCGGCCCGGGGGATCATCACGTCGTCGACCCGCACCCGGTGGAGGCTCAGGACGTTCTTGAGCATCGCCTGCTCGACCGCGGAGACCGGGTGGTCGCCGTTCTGCACCTCGGCGAGGGCGTCCGAGAGGCCGTCGCGCTGGGCGTCGCGCGTCTTCAGGTGGAAGATGCTGAGGAGGCGGTCATACCAGGGTTCGCGCCCCGGACTGTCGTCCTCCGGAATCGCCTGCGCGGTCGCGGCGGCGCTGCGACTTCGATCGTTGCTCATGTCTCTCGCGTCTGGGGTGAGGGCGTCCGCGGTTCAACCGGCCACGTCGCCATACGGGTCCGGCACGCCGAGGCGCCGCAGGGCCGCGACCTCCAACGCCTCCATGGCGTCGGCCTCGGCGTCGCCGAGCTCGTGGTCGTGACCGAGGAGGTGCAGCGTGCCATGGACCACGAGATGGGCGAGGTGGTGATCGAGGGGCTTGGACTGCTCCCCACTCTCGCGCAGCATTGTGTCATACGCAAGAACCACGTCGCCCAGGAGGCGCGGGCCCCCGCCATGCGGCTGCTCGTTGGGGAAGGACAGCACGTTGGTCGGCTTGTCCTTGCCCCGCCAGGTGCGGTTCAGCTCCTGCACCGCGGGGTCGTCGGTCAGCACGATGCTGATCTCGATCGGGCCGTCCGGCGGCACGATGGCGAGCGCCGCCTCGACCGCGCGGGCGACGAAGCCTTCGAGGTCGGGCGCGACGCCCTCCCAGCGCTCGTCCTCGACCGCGACGTCGATCTCGTTCTCACCGGTGTCGTCGTGCCCGCTCACGGCAGCGGCCCCCGGCGCGAGGGAATCGGCCGCTGGGGCACGACCTCCGGGTTTTCCCGGGCATCGGTCTCGTAGGCCGTGACGATCCGGCGCACCAGGTCGTGGCGCACCACGTCGACGTCCCGGAACGTGACCCGCCCGACGCCCTCGACGCCGTCGAGGATCCGCACCGCCTCGACGAGGCCGGATTTCTGGCCCGGCGGCAGGTCGATCTGGCTCGGATCGCCGGTGACGATCATCCGGGAATTCTCGCCGAGCCGGGTCAGGAACATCTTCATCTGCATCGAGGTGGTGTTCTGCGCCTCGTCGAGGAGCACCACCGCGTTGGTGAGCGTGCGCCCGCGCATGAAGGCGAGCGGCGCGATCTCGATCATGCCGGTCTGCAAGCCGCGATCGACGTGACGCGCCTCCATGAAATCGTAGAGGGCGTCGTAGATCGGCCGGAGATACGGATCGACCTTCTCGCGCATGTCGCCGGGCAGGAAGCCTAAGCGCTCGCCGGCCTCGACCGCCGGGCGGGAAAGAATCAGCCGTTCGGCATGGCCCTGCTCCAGCAGCGAGACGGCGTAGCCGACCGCGAGCCAGGTCTTGCCGGTGCCGGCGGGGCCTTCCGCGAAGACCAGCTCGTGGGCGCGCAACGCCTTGATGTAGGCGTCCTGCGCCGCGTTGCGGGCCCGCACGCCACCGCGGCGGCGCGTGGCGATCTGGTCGAAGGACGGGCGCTCGCCGTTGGCCGGCGCCTCGGCCGGCGAGAACAGGTTGCCCTGGAGCGAGGATTCCTGGATCACCCCGTCGACGTCGCCCAGCGTCAGCGGCACCCCGCCCCCGTCGCTGACGCGGGCATAGAGCAGTTCGAGCACGCGCCGCGCCCGCTCGGTCGAATCGGGCGGGCCCTTGACCACGACGTGGTTGCCGAGCGCGGTGGCCACCACGCCGAGGCGCCGCTCCAGATGGGCGACGTTCTGGTCGTACTGGCCGAAGACCAGGCTCGCCAGGCGGTTGTCGTCGAAGGTGAGCGCGATCTCGGCCGCCTCGCTCAGGCCCGCCACCGCCCGCGGGGCGAGTTCCCGCTCGCGCGCGGGCTCACGCCCTCTCGGACCGCGCCCGCCCTCTCCCATCGCCATCCTGTCGTTCCCGTTCCTCACGCGGCGGCCGTGTCGGCCGCTTGGGCCGTCGTCGCGGCCGGGGTCGCGGTCAACGCTTCACCAAACAGGCTGTTCGAGCCGGCCCGGGTGATCCGCACAGGAATTTCCGTGCCGACCGCCGCGACGTCGCCCTCGATCTGCACCGCCTGGAGATAGGGCGACTTGCCGGCGACCTGGCCCGGATGCCGCCCGGGCTTCTCGAGCAGCACCGGCACGACCTTGCCCACGGTGGCGTGGTTGAAGTCCTGGCGCTGACGCTCCAGCAGTTCCTGCAACTCGGCGAGCCGCGTGCTCTTCACCGCCTCCGGCACCGCGTCGGCACTCTCCGCCGCCGGCGTGCCGGGGCGCGGGCTGTACTTGAACGAGAAGGCGCTGGCGAATCCGACATCGGCGATCAGCCGCATCGTCTCGGCGTGGTCGGCATCGGTCTCGCCGGGGAAGCCGACGATGAAGTCGGAGGAGAGCGCGATGTCGGGCCGCGCCGCCCGCACCCGGTCGATCAGCCGGCGATAGGTGTCGGCATCATGCTTGCGGTTCATGGCATGCAGGATCCGGTCCGAGCCCGACTGCACCGGCAGGTGCAGGTAGGGCATCAGGGCCGGCAGGTCGCGATGGGCCGCGATCAGGGCCTCGTCCATGTCGCGCGGGTGGCTGGTGGTGTAGCGCAAGCGCACAACGCCGGGGATCGCCGCGACGCGGTGGAGCAGTTCCCCGAGCGTCCAGTCGCGCCCGTCGGGTCCTTGCCCATGGAAGGCGTTGACGTTCTGGCCGATCAGGGTCAGCTCGCGGGCGCCGGCCGCCGCCAGCCGCTCGGCCTCGGCCACGATTTTTTCCACCGAGCGCGAGACCTCGGCGCCGCGGGTATAGGGCACGACGCAGAAGGCGCAGAACTTGTCGCAGCCTTCCTGCACGGTGAGGAAGGCGGAGACACCCAGGGTGCGACGCGCCGGCAGGTGATCGAACTTGTCCTCGACCGGGAATTCGGTGTCGACGACCCGGCCGGACTTCGCGGCGGCGAGCAGCTGCGGCAGGCGGTGGTAGCTCTGCGGGCCGACCACCACGTCGACGCCCGGGGCGCGGTTCAGGATCTCGCGCCCTTCGGCCTGCGCGACGCAGCCCGCGACAACGACTTTGGTGTCGTGGCCGGCCTCCGCCCGCTCGCCCTTCAGCACCCGCAGGCGACCGAGCTCGGAATAGACCTTCTCCGCCGCCTTCTCGCGGATATGGCAGGTGTTGAGGACGACGACGTCGGCCTCCTCGACGGCGCCGGTCTCGACGAAGCCCTCGCGGCCGAGCAGGTCGACCATGCGGGAGGCGTCGTAGACGTTCATCTGGCAGCCGTAGGATTTGACGAACGCTTTCTTCAACGAACCGGCCCTGAGCGGAGATGATCGGAGGTGGCGGGGGCGGCCCGTCGCGGACCGCTTCCCGTCATTTAAGCCGTCGCGGCCGGAATGAGAATAGGCGGCGCCCCGTGCACGGGCCGTGGAACGGGCGCCGGCTCGGGGGCCGGCGGCCGGCCGGTCACCGCCTCCTGGAGCGCGCGGCGCACCGAGGCCTCGGCGAGCGCCGTCGCGGCCTTGCGGTCGGTGCCGGCCGCGAACGCCACCGGCTCGCCCCAGGTCACCTGGACGTCGATCGGCCCGCGCTCGAAGAACAGCTTGACGCTCGGACCCAGCTCCATGTCGCCGTACCAGGCGATGTCCGGGCGCTCGGACCGGGTCAGCGGCAGGCCGTGGCGGCGCGTATAGGCGATGCAGAGCGGCTGGAGACGCACCCGGTCGAGCCCGCCTTCGGTGATCGCCGCCCGCGCCGCGCCGACGAGCGAGGTGCGGAACGGCAGCAGCCGGGTGCCGTCGCCGGTGGTGCCTTCGGCAAACAGCACGATTAGGTCGCCCTCGCGCAGGCGCCGGCTCATCTCGGTGTTGACCACCGCGGTGTGGCGCTTGCGGGCGCGATCGATGAACACCGTGCGCTGGAGTCGGGCGAGCGTGCCGACCACCGGCCAGCCGGCGATCTCGGACTTCGCCACGAAGGAGAGCGGCCGCACGCTCCCCAGCACCGGGATGTCGAGCCAGGAGATGTGGTTGGCGATGACGAGCGCCGCCTCGCCCGGGGCCGGCGGCGTGCCGGTCACGGTGATGCGCAACTGGAACAGCCGGACGAAGACCCGGTGCAGCCAGACCGGCGCGTGCCCGGCGAACCGGCCCTTCCTGAGCTTCAGGGCGAGCCAGTGGGGTCCTGCGAGGAGCGCGAAGGTCAGGGCATAGGCGAGGAGCCGCAGGCCGGCGACGAGATACGTCATGGTTCGGGCGGCGCGGTGCTCGGCTCGAGGAGGTTTTCTGGCGGGCCGCGCGGTCGGGGTCGCGCGTCTTGCGCCGCATACCAAGTCCGGCCGGGGGCGTCCACCGCACCGGATCTTCCTGCCACTCGCAAGGCTGTTTGGGGAAGGACTGGGCGTGGGTATCCTCCTCCCCGCTTGCGGCTATCGCGTTCACACAACTCGGTTTGAGCGCTTCTCCCTTTGAAAGTAGCGCACCTCCCCTCCCCCTTGTGGGGAGGGGTATGGGGGTGGGGGTGGTACAGGAGGCACCGCACAGCTCTACGCGGCACCACCCCCACCCCTAACCCCTCCCCACAAGGGGGAGGGGAAAGCGCGCACATTTACAGAGGGTTAGCTCTCGGGGAAGAAGCGTGAATCCGCTAGCGCAGAACGGGGAGGGTTCGGGCGCATCGCCCCGTAGTCCCCTACCCCAGCGCCGCCTGCATCATGATCGCATTCGCCCGGCTGCCGTCGGGCCGGGCGTAGTAGCTCGCCCGCCGGCCGGTCTCGGCGAAGCGGTGGCGGTGGTAGAGGGCGAGCGCCGGGGCGTTGCCGTCGTCGACCTCGAGATGGACCCGGCGCACGCCCGCATCCTCCAGGGCGACGAGATGCGCCCGAAGCAGTTGGCGGCTCAGGCCCGCGCCGCGGGAGGCCGGGCCGAGCACGATGGTGAGGATCTCGGCCTCGTCGAGCACCTGGCGCGAGAGCACGAAGCCGCCGATCACCGTGCCGAGCATCAGCGCGTGGGCGATGTGGCCGCGCTCGCACAGCATGCGCTCGAACTCGTCCGCCTCCCAGGGCCGCGCGAAGGCGGTGGCGTGGAGCGCCGCGAGCTCTCCGGCCCGGTCGGCCGAGGTCAGGGGCGCGACATGGGCGGTCGGGGGAGAGCGGAACGGCATCCACTTCATCGGGGTCTCCGTCAGCGGCGGGCGAGGCGGGCATGGTCCTGCGGCTGGGCGTCCGGCCCGCGCAGATACAACGGACGGGGGAGCGCCTGGGCCGGGTCGGCGACGAGGCCCAGCGACGCCACCCAGGCGATCTGCGGGGCGATGTGGCCTTCCGGCACCACGGCGCGGTTGCCCTGCGCGGCCGCGGCGGCGGCGAGCGCCGGGGCGGCGGAGCCGGCAAGCGCCGCGGGGCCGTGCCCGAGGAGCCGCACGGCTTCCGGGAGCGGCAGCAGGCTCGGCGGCACGGCGATGCCGCCGTCCTGGCTCAGGGCCTGGAAATAGACATGGCCGTGGCGGGCATCGATCGCGGCGGCGAGCAGGTAGCCCTGCCCGAGGAAATCGTCTTCCGCCGCGAGCAGCGGCGCCAGCAGGGCCGACAGGGTGGTGACGCCGACGACCGGGATTCCGCAGGCCAGCCCCACCGCCCGGGCGGCCGACAGGCCGACCCTGAGGCCGGTATAGGAGCCCGGCCCCACCGTGACGGCGACCCGGTCCAGGCTCTCGAACCCGCCCTCGATCCGGGCCACCACCCGCTCGACGAGGGGCAGCAGCGCCTCGGCATGGCCGCGGGCGAGATCCATGCTCTCCTGCGCCAGGGGCTCGGGCGAGTCGTCCGCCATGATGCAGGCCGCGCAGCGCTCGAGCGCCGTATCGATGGCCAGGATCCGCATCACAGTCAGGCTCCGCCCTTTCGCGCCCGCGGGGTTGCAACGCCGCGGCCGGGTCCGTGACGCCGGCCGCGCCGGGCCGCTCGTCGGCCCGCCGCTTGAATCCCAGCCTGGCACAGACAGGTTAACATAAGAAGGACCGCCCCGCGTATGGCGAGGCGGCCCGGTTCGGTTCAGCCTTTAGATCATCCCCCGCCGGGGAGGAAACCGGTCGGCGGCAGAAACGACGCTCCCGCCCCGCCGATCTGCGGGCGGCGGGGAAGCCTTTACGAGACCGCCTGGACCTCGCGCACGTCCGGCAGGAAGTGGCGGAAGAGGTTCTGCACGCCCTGGCGCAGGGTGGCGGTGGAGGACGGGCAGCCCGAGCAGGCGCCCTTCATCTCCAGGTAGACTACGCCATCGCGAAAACCCCGGAAGGTGATGTCGCCGCCGTCGCCGGCCACCGCCGGGCGCACCCGGGTCTCGAGCAGGTCCTTGATGGTGACGACCGTGTCGGCATCGGCCTCGTCGTAGAACTCCTCCGCCGCCTCCTCGGGGGCGTGGCCGGCCTCCATGACCGGGGCCCCGGACATGAAGTGCTCCATGATGGCGCCGAGCACCGCGGGCTTGACCTGCGGCCAGCCGGGCTCGCCCTCGGCCTTGGTCACCGAGATGAAGTCGTGGCCGAGATAGACGCCGGAGACGCCCTGGACGCCGAACAGGGCGCGGGCGAGCGGCGAGCGCAAAGCTGCACCCTCGTCCCGGGCCTCGAAGGTGCCCTCGGGCAGGACGACCTTGCCGGGCAGGAACTTCAGGGTGGCGGGGTTCGGGGTGGCTTCGGTCTGGATGAACATCGGTGATCCTCGAGACGTTCTCAGCGCCGGTTCAAGGCCGGCCGGGAACGGCGCGCGGCTCCTCGGGAGCCCTTCGCGCCTGCCCGCTGATGTGGACCCGAACGCGCCAAAGCTCAATGGAGCAGGCGGCGTTCACCCGGCGAGCGCGGTGATCTCCGCCTCGCTCAGGGCGCCGGGCACGATCACCACCGGCACCGGGAAGCTGCCGGCTTTGCGCCCGGCGATCGAGGTGACGAGCGGCCCCGGCCCGTCGCCGCCGGCGGCGGCGCCGAGCACCAGGAAGGCGATGTCCTCGTCGGCCTCGATCTGGCGCAGGATCGCGTCGGCGCGCTCGCCGGTCCGCACCACCAATTCGGGATCGACGCCCGCGGCCTGCCGGGCCGATGCCGCGAGCGCCTCCAGCCGCTCCATCGTCTCGGCCTCGGCCTCGGCCCGCATCGCGTCGCCGACGCCGAGCCACTCCATCGTCTCGGGCGGCTCGGCCACCGCCAGCATCACCACCCGGGCCCCGAGCCGCGCCGCCCGGCGCACGGCGAAATGCACCGCGCGGTCACATTCCGGCGTCTCGTCGACCAGCACCATGAACTTGAGCCGATGCCCGGCCTCGAAGGACCGGCGCCGCTTGATCTCGACCATGCCCGGACGCGCTCCACCGACCGCTCGATGCTGCCCGCGCGGCCCGGCGGCGGCAAGGGGGCGAGGCGAGGGAGGGCTCGCCACCGCATCCTCGCGGCGAATCGATCGACACGAAGCCGGCGGGGCGCATCACGCTCGGCCAGGGGCCGGCCGGGAATCGGCCATGAAAACGACGCGATCGAATCGCCTCAAACCTACCCTTGCGACAGGCTCTCCTTCTGCTGCACAACCGAAAAGCAAGTCGCGGATTTTTTAAGCACATTCCGGATGAAAAATCCGCGCGGCGGCGAGCGACCGACAAAATTTTTATCGACTGTGTGCGGACTTCCGTTGTGCAACGCAGTAACACTCCAGTGAGCCCTTGCCGGCTACCATGGCGTCCGGCCGCCTTCGGCCCGGACAAAGCGGGCGGCGGGGGCGAGAGGCTTCAAGGCCGGCGCGGTGACCCGGGCGGGAGAGAGCGGTGCTCGCATCTGACTTCATGGCGTTCCACGAGGCGTCCCGGCGCAACGGGATCATCCTGTCGTTCGGCGGCGACCTGTCGGAGAACGTGCTGTTCTCCCTCGGCGAGGTGCTGAAGCTGCGCATGCAGCAGGGCGCCACCGACGCAGGCGTGTCGAAGCGGGTCTTCTCGATCTTCGTCGAGCAGGCCCAGAACGTCATCCGCTATTCGGCGGACAAGCTGGTGCCGCACGGCACGCCGGCGGGCAGCATGGTCAGCGCCGGCCTGATCGTCGTCGGCATCGAGGACGGGCGCTTCTTCGTCGCCTGCGGCAACGAGGTTCCGGGCGAGCACGTCACGGCGCTGCGCGCCCGGCTCGACCACATCGTCGGCCTGTCGGGCGAGGAGCTGAAGAAATACTACCGCGAGCGGCTGCGCCAGCCCGCCGAGGAGGGCAGCCTCGGCGGCAGCATCGGGCTGATCGAGATCGCCCGGCGCTCCAGCGCCCCGGTCGAGTACGACTTCCAGGCGCGCGGCGACGACCGCTCGTTCTTCTGCCTCAAGGCCTTCATCTGAGGCGCCCGACGATGGACCGGATCCAGATCCCCGCCACCAGCCGCTCGCCGCTGGTCGATTTCGACTTTCCCGCCGGGCGCCTGCTCCTGCGCGGCGAATCCTACCCCGAGGACGCCGCCGCCTTCTACGGCCCCCTCCTTCAGGCCCTGCGCGCCTGCCTGGAGGAGGAGGCGACGCCGCTGACCTTCGAGGTCGCCCTGTCCTACTTCAATTCGTCGAGCGCCAAGGCCTTGATGAACCTGTTCATGCCCCTCGAGGAGGCCGCCGAGGAGGGCCGCGCGGTGACGATCCGCTGGCTCTACGCGGAAGGGGACGACACGATCGCGGAAGCGGGCGAGGATTTCGCGGCCGATTTCTCGCATGCCCGGTTCGAGATGGTGCAGGAGACGGCCGCATGACGACCAGGAGGCTTCCCGGGCCTGCGGCGACGACCGACGGCGAGGCCCCCCAGGAACCCGGCTTGGCCGAGCCCGATACGGGAAAGCGCGGCGACGGGACGAAGCGCTCCGGGGGACCTGCCAACGTCTTCAGCCTGTTCGACAACGAGGAGGCGGTCCTCGACCGGACCGAGGTGATGCTGACCCAGCTCGCCGCGGTGGCGGACGGGGTGAAGGTGCTGGCCGAGGCCTATCGCCGGGGCTACCGCGAGCAGCGCCGGCTGGTGCGCCTGAGCGACCGGATGCAGGCCGACCTCCAGAAGGCCAACAAGCGCTTGGCTGAGCAGCAGCGCGACCTGCAGAACCTGAACGAGGCCCTGTCGGGCGAGATCGAGACCAGCGCCCGTCTGGAGGCCGAGCTGCGCCGGCTCGCCGATACCGACCCGCTGACCGGGGCGCTGGCCCGCCGGCGCTTCCTGGAGGTCTGCGCCCGCGACTGGCCGCGCCGGCCCGGGCAGCGCGCCTGCCTGCTGATGCTCGACCTCGACCGGTTCAAGCTCGTCAACGACAGCCACGGCCACGCCGCCGGCGACGCGGCGCTGATCGCCTTCGTCGCCGCCTGCCGCTCGGCCCTGCGCTCCCTCGATGCGGTCGGGCGGCTCGGGGGCGAGGAATTCGCGGTCCTGCTGGTCGAGACGGATCCCGCGGACGGGGCGGCGATCGCCGAGCGCATCCGGGCCGCCGTCGCGGCCAACCCCGTCGCCACCGAGGGCGGGCCGATCGGCATCACGGTCAGCATCGGGCTGGCATCGGCCGAGCCGGGGGAGAGCCTGCAGGCGGCGATGCGCCGGGCCGACGCCGCGCTCTACGCGGCCAAGCACGGCGGCCGCAACCGGGTGGCGCAGGCGCCCTCCCCGGAGGCCGGGCCGGAGACGAGCATTCAGGAGAAGAGCGCACCGGAGACCCGCGGTTGAGCGGCGAGCCCGTGGCGGAAGCAGCCCCCCGCCGCGGCGGCTCCCTGCGGGGCGCCGGCCCGATGCGCCGGGGCGACGCGCCGGCCGGTCTCGGCGTCACCGGGGTGCCGACGACGCAGGATGGCGGCGCCGACACGATGCGCCCGGGGGCGTTGCGCGGCGCCGCCCGGGGCCGCAACCTCGACGGTCTCGCCCATACCCTGTTCCTGCGCCTCTCGCCGGTGATCGCGGCCGTGGTGCTGGCGACCCAGGTGGTGATCGCCTGGGTCAATTACGGCGATCAGATCCGGATCGAGGGCGAGCGCGCCCGGACGATGGCGGACATGACCGCCCGGGCGCTGGCCCATCCGGGCTGGACCACGACCTACGGCCCCCCGCTCCAGGCGCTCGGCCTCGATCCCGCCTTCCGCTCCGCGATCCTGCGCGACGCGGCGGGGGGCGTGGTGGCGCGGCTCGGCGAGGAGCCGCGGGGCCGCAGCTTCGAGCGCATCCAGGTCTCGGCCGAGATCGAGCCCGGCCCCGACGCGCAGCCCGCCGGCAGCCTGACCCTGGTCCTGTCGGCGGAGGGCCTGCGGGCCAATGCCGAGAAGCAGGTCGTGATGGTGCTCGGCGCCAGCCTTGTGCTGATTCTCGCCTTCGCACTCTCCTTGAGGCTCGCCGTGGGGCGCCACGTCCTCGCGCCCCTGCGCCGGCTGCTCGCGGCGATGGGGCGGGTCGAGCGCAAGGAGTGGGTGACGGTCGACCTCGCCGGGAGCCGGCGGCCGAGCCGCGAGATCGCCGACATCTCCGCCGCCTTCAACCGCATGGTCGAGGGTTTGCGCAGCGGCGACGAGGCCCGCCACCTCCTGGCCGAGCTGGAGCGTGCCCATGCCCGGCTCGCCGAGGCGAACGGCCTGGTGATGGAGAGCCTCAACTATGCCCGCCGTATCCAGCAGGCGGTGCTGCCCGGGCCCGGCTCCTTGCGCGGGGCCGGGTTCGAGGTCGCGGTGCTGTGGGAGCCGCTGCACGTCGTCGGCGGCGACTATTACTGGATCGAGGAGAGCGACGGCCTCGGCATCGTGGTGGTGGCCGATTGCACCGGCCACGGCGTGCCCGGCGCCTTCCTGACCCTCATCGTCGCGACCGCCCTCGACCGGATCCTGCACGACCGGGCCTTGCGCCGGCCGGACGAGATCCTGGCGGCCCTCGACGGCGTGGTGCGGGCACGGCTGCGGCAGGAGGCCGGCGCTGCCGCGGGAACCGGCCCCGACGGATCGGACGAAGGGCTCGATTGCGGGATCTGCGTCGTCGACCGGGCGAACGGCAGCCTGGATTTCGCCGGGGCCGGCCTCGCCCTGACGGTGCTGGACGACGACGAGATCACCCGGATCAAGGGCCGGCGCCACGGCCTCGGCTACCGGCGCACCGGCCGGGAGGAGCCCTTCGCGCGCGTCACCGTGCCGCTGCGCGACGCCCAAGGCGGGCCCCGCGCCTTCTTCCTGATGACCGACGGGGTCAGCGACCAGATGGGGGGAGCGTCCCGGCGGCTCCTCGGCCATCGCGGCGTCGCCGAGATCCTGCGCCGGCACGGCGGCCTGCCGCTCTCCGACCAGGTGGCGGCCCTGGAGGCGGCACTCGCCGCCCATCGCGGGCCCGAGCCGCGGCGGGACGACATGGCACTGGTGGCGTTCCGGCCGATGGAAGGTTGCCGGCCTATGGAAGGCTGATGGAGGCGGGGATCCCGCAGGGAGCCCCGCCCGGTTCGGGCGCCGCCGATCAGAAACGGCAGATCCGCCGCGGCCCGTAGGGCGTCGGGCGGATGAAGCAGCGGCGGCCATAGACCCGCGGCGGACCATAATAGCGGCGGCCATACATCGGCCGGCAACCGCCGTAGGGCCCGCGGGCGAAGCCGGGGCCGCAGCCCTGGGCGACCTGTGTCACCGGCGCCTCGGGGGCGAGCAGGCCGGCAAGGCCGGGCCCGGCCGGGGCCGCGCTCGCGGGGGCGGCCGCGAGACCGCCGAACGCCAGGGCCGCGAGGCCGGCGATCTTCCAACGCATCAGCATGAGGAGGGTCCTCCTGATGGCCCCCGGAACGCGAGGGCCTTGGGATTGGGGTCCTTGACGGTGGGCCGCCGGGGGACCGGCGCCGCACCGAGCGCACACAACACGGTGCGCACCGTCCGGTTCCCTCCGCCCGTCGCGTGCCACGAAGAATGCTGTGACGGCGCGTGTCGACAAGCCGCGGCCGTTCCTGTAAGGAGCCGGCAACTCACAACAGGACGCCGAAATCCTGACGCCGGATCCCATCCCGGGGCGCGGCGGCGACGGCAGGAGTTTGACCGATGAACATCATCCAGCAGCTCGAGCAGGAGCAGATCGCGAAGCTCGACAAGACGATCCCCGACTTCGAGCCCGGCGACACGGTCATCGTGAACGTCAAGGTGAAGGAAGGCGAGCGCAGCCGCGTCCAGGCCTACGAGGGCGTCGTGATCGCCCGGTCCGGCGGCGGCATCAACGAGAGCTTCACCGTCCGCAAGATCTCCTACGGCGAGGGCGTCGAGCGCGTCTTCCCGATCTACTCGCCGAACATCGACTCGATCAAGGTGGTCCGTCGCGGCAAGGTGCGTCGCGCCAAGCTGTACTACCTGCGCGATCGTCGCGGCAAGTCGGCCCGCATCGCCGAGCGCGCCGAGCGCGGCGCCGAGAAGGGCAAGACCAAGGCCAAGAAGCCCGCCGCCGCGGAGTAAGATCTTTCGCGAGTACCTTGTGCTCGCTGGAAGGAGGCCGCCTCCCCGTCCGGGTCGAGGCGGCCTTTTTGCGTTTCGGGGTCTGTTTGGCTGGTACGGCGGGGAGCATGAACCCTCCCCCCTCTGCGGGGGAGGGTGCCCGGCGGAGCCGGGCGGGAGAGGGGAACCACGCTTCCGGAGAGGTCGCGACCATGGTGACGGGCGAACAACTGGATCAGCGTCGCGCTGCCCCTCTCCCGGCCCCTGCTGACGCAGGGACCACCCTCCCCCGCAGAGGGGGGGAGGGTTCATGCGCGGCGGCCGTTGCGCCCGCTGCCGCGCAGCCTCCTATGTCGTATACCGTGCATTCCGGGCTCCGCGATCGCGGCTACGGAATGGACATGGCCCCCCGTTACCCCGCCCCCAGCGCCCCCGGCCCGAACCCGGCCTTGCGGGCAAGCCCCGCCTCCTGCCGGAACTGCAGCTGCAACCCGCCGACCTTCAGCGCACCCGAACGCGCGAGTCGGTTCAGCGGCCCCAGCATCGACAGGAGGAAGCCGGCATCCGAGGCGTAGCGGCCGGCCAGTCGCCGGGGATTGCTCGCCAGCCGCCAGGCCCATTCGAGGCCGGTGCGGCTGACGAAGGCCGGCGAGCGGGTCTGCTTGCCGAGCGCGAACTCGAAGGCGGCGCCGCAGCACAGGATCGACGGCTCGACGAGGCCGGCGCGGCGAAGCCGAAGGGTGAGCATCTCGCTCTGCGGCGCGCCGACGGCGATGAACACCATGTCGGGTGCCATCTCCCGCACCCGGGCGATCACCGCATCCACCGCCGCCGGGTCGTGGATGAAGCCGAAGGGCGGGCGGTAGACCTCGAGGCGCCGGCTCGCCATCACCGAGGCGGCCTCCTCCGGCGTGACGTTGCCGATCACCAGGACCGAGCGATCGTGGAAGGTCCGCCGGGCCGAGAGGTGCTGCACCAGGTCGCTGCCGGTCGCGACCGTCATGCGCCGGCGCAGGAAGCAGGTGTTGAGGAGGTTGCTGTCGAGGGTGACGATCGAGGCCTGGCGGTAGCTCTCGCGGAATTCCGGCTCCCGGCCCAAGAGCCGCATATGCATCATGTTGAGGGTGAAGACCGAGGTCCGGCCCCTCACCAAGGCCGCCGCCAGGGCGTCGAAGCTCAGGCCCCGCACGACGCAGGTGGGGGCGGTATCCGCTAAGGTCGGCATGAGGGTGCTCCTTCGCGGACGAGTGTCGGAATCCACCCCCTCCCCTGCCCAGACCGGAAAACGGCGAGGCGTTCCGCCCCGCCGGATCAGTCATGCCGGCGGGCTGTACGCCCGAAGCGGTAGAAAGACCGGACCGTTCTGGCATCGATCGGGGTGATTAGGGTGTAACATCCACCCCCGCATTGACACGATTACTTGGCCGCGCCGGCCGCCTAGCGTTCCAGCACTGGGTGGCGACGGGGGACGGAATGCCGGTCGTGAATGCGAGGATCGAGGCGAGCGTTGCCTTGGCCGATCCCGCCCTCGTCAACGTCTACGGCTGCACGATCGGCGCGGAGTCGCAGGTCGGGCCCTTCGTGGAGATCCAGCGCGGCGCCGTTCTCGGGGCACGCTGCCGGATCGGCGCCAACGCCTTCCTGTGCGAAGGCGTGAGCCTCGCCGACGACGTGGTCGTCGGCCCCGGCGTGATGTTCACCAACGACCGCCATCCCCGCGCCGTCACCGCCGCCGGCACCCTGATGGGGCCCGACGACTGGACCCTGGAGACGACCCGGGTCGGCGCCGGCGCGGTCGTCGGCGCCAATGCCACGATCCTGTGCGGGCTGACGATCGGGGCCGGCGCCCGGATCGCCCCCGGCTCGGTGGTCACCCGCGACGTGCCGGACGGCGCCCACGTCGCGGGCGTGCCCGCCACCCCCCTTCACCCCTCGTCCCTGCTCGACCTCGCGGAGGCATCATGATCGGGATCGGAGTCATCGGTTACGGCTATTTCGGGCCGAACATCGCCCGCTGCGTCGCGGAGGCGAACGGCACCACGCTCAAGGCGATCGCCGATCCGTCGCCGGCGGCGCAAAGCCGCGCCGCCACCCGCCATCCGGGGGTGACGATCGACGAGAGCTGGCAGCGCATGCTGACCGACCCGGAGATCGACGCGGTCGCCATCGCGACGCCGACCAAGCTGCATTACGAGATCGCGCTCGCCGCTCTCATGGCCGGCAAGCACGTGCTGGTCGAGAAGCCGATCACGCCGACCTCCCGCGAGGCGGCCCGGCTCGTGGCCGAGGCCGCCAAGCGCCGCCTCACGCTGATGGTCGACCACACCTTCGTGTATACCGGTGCGGTCCAGAAGATCCGCGAGCTGATCGATACCGGCGTCACCGGCGACCTGTTCTACTACGACTCGACGCGGATCAATTTCGGCCTGTTCCAGGACGACGTGAACGTGATCTGGGACCTGGCGGTCCACGACCTCGCCATCCTGGACTACCTCCTGCCGGCCGAGACCCTGGCGATCTCCGCCACCGGCGCCGGCCACATCAAGGGCAGCCCCGAGAACCTCGCCCACATCACCCTCTATCTCGAGGGCGGGGTCACCGCGCATCTCAACGTGAACTGGCTCGCTCCCGTAAAAATCCGCCGCACGCTGATCGGCGGCAGCCGCCGGATGATCGTCTTCGACGACATGGAGCCGAGCGAGAAGGTCAAGGTCTACGACCGCGGCGTCGAGTTCGCCGAGCGGCCCTCGCAGGAGGAAATTCGCCGCATCCTGCCGGCCTACCGCATGGGCGACGTCTGGACCCCGCACATCCCGGTCAAGGAAGCGCTCGTCACCGAGGTCGAGCACTTCGCCCGCTGCATCACGCAGGGAGAGACCCCGCTCACCTCCGGCGAGAGCGGGTTGCGGGTGGTGCGCCTGCTCGAGGCCGCCTCCCAGTCGCTCGCCCAGCGCGGCCACCCGATCGACCTGTCTCCCCTGAGGGCCGCCTGATGATCCCGCTTCTCGACCTCGAGGCCCAGTACCGGGCCGTGCAGGAGCCGCTCGAAGAGGCGGTGCTGGCGGTGCTCCGCAGCGGCGCCTACGTGCTGGGGCCCCCCGTCGCCGCCTTCGAGCGCGACTTCGCCGCCCATTGCGGGACCGCGGAAGCGGTCTCGGTCTCGACCGGCACCGCCGCCCTCCATCTCGGGCTGATCGCCGCCGGGGTGCGCCCCGGCGACGAGGTGATCACCGTCGGCATGACCTTCGTCGCCACCGTCGCGGCGATCCTCTATGCCGGCGCAAAGCCCGTCCTGGTGGATGTCGATCCCCAGACCTACACCATGGACCCGGCGGCTTTCGCGGCGGCGATCACGCCCCGCACCCGCGCGGTGGTGCCGGTCCACCTGCACGGGCGTCTCGCCGACATGGCGGCGATCTGTTCCATCGCCGAGCGTCACGGCATCACGGTGATCGAGGATGCCGCCCAGGCCCACGGCGCCGAGCGGAACGGCACCAGGGCCGGTGCCTTCGGCACGGTCGGCTGCTTCAGCTTCTATCCGGGCAAGAATCTCGGCGCCTGCGGCGAGGGCGGGGCGATCACCACCGACGATCCCGACATCGCCAAAACCCTGCGCTCGTTGCGCGACTGGGGCCAGGAGGGGCGCTACAACCACGTCCGCCCCGGCTTCAACTACCGCCTCGATACGGTGCAGGCGGCGGCCTTGGGCGTGAAGCTGCGCTACCTCGACGGCTGGACCGAAGGCCGGCGGCGGGCCGCCGCGCGCTACGACGCGCTGCTCGGGCAGGCCGGCCTCAAGGCGCCGAAGGCCGGCGGGCGCGACCACGTCTACCACGTCTACGCCGTGCGGGTGCCGGACCGGGACGCGGTCCGGGCGCGGATGCAGGCGGCGGGTGTGGCCACCGGCATCCACTACCCGAGGGCGGTGCACCACCAGCCGGCCTATGCCGACAGCGTGCGCCTCGGCACGCCCTGCCCGGTCTCGGAGGCCTTGGCCGGCGAATGGCTGTCCCTGCCGCTCTTCCCCGAGATCACCGATCGCCAGATCGCCACCGTGGTCGCGGCCCTCACCGACAGCTTGGGAGATGGTTATGCCGAAGCCGTGTGAGCCCTCTCGCCAGTTGGGCCGGGTCCTCGTCACCGGTGGGGCCGGCTTCGTCGGGTCCCACATCGTCGACCTCCTGGTGGCGCGGGGCTGCCGCGAGATCGTGGTGGTCGACAACCTGGTCCGGGGCCGGACCGAGAACCTGTCGGGCGCGCTCGGCTCCGGGGCGGTCGAGCTGGTCATCGGCGACATCCGCGACCGCGACCTGATGGCCGGGCTGGTGGCAGGCTGCGACACCGTCTTCCACCAGGCGGCGCTCCGCATCACCCATTGCGCCGCCGAGCCGCGCGAGGCGATCGAGGTGATGGTGGATGCCACCGCCAGCCTCGTCGAACTCTGCGTCGCGGAAAAGGTGGGCAAGGTGGTCTACGCCTCCTCGGCCTCGGTCTACGGCATGGCCTCGACCTTCCCGACCCCGGAATCCGAGGCGCATTCCGGCAACCGCACGCTCTACGGCGCGGCCAAGAGCTTCGGCGAGGGGTTGCTGCGCTCGTACAACGACATGGCCGGGCTCGACTACGTCGCGCTCCGCTACTTCAACGTCTACGGCCCGCGCATGGACCTGCACGGGCGCTACACCGAGGTCCTGATCCGCTGGATGGAGCGGATCGCACGAGGCGAGCCGCCGCTGATCTTCGGCGACGGGTTGCAGACCATGGACTTCATCGACGTGCGCGACGTGGCCCGGGCCAACGTCCTGGCGGCGCTCTCCTCGGCGAGCGACGTGGCGCTCAATATCGGGCGCGCGCAGGAGACCTCGCTCCTCGAACTGGCGCAACGCCTCGCCGCGGTGATGGGCCGGCCGGACCTGGTGCCGGTCCACGAGGCCGAGCGCAGCGTCAACCCGGTGCCGCGGCGCCTCGCCGACGTGCGGCTCGCCCGGGACCTCACCGGCTTCCAGGCGGGAATCGGCCTCGACCAGGGCCTCGACGACCTGGTCGCCTGGTGGCGGGCCAACCGCATGCCCGCCGAGGCGGCTCCCGCCCCTCGCCTCGCCCCCGTGATGGAGCTCGCCTCGTGATCCCGATCATCAAGCCGTCCCTCGGCGAGGCCGAGGTCGAGGCGGCGAGCGCCGTCATCCGCTCCGGCTGGCTCACGCAGGGACCCCAGGTCTCCGCCTTCGAGGCCGAGTTCGCGGACGCCGTCGGGGCGCCGCATGCCTGCGCGGTCTCGAACTGCACCACGGCCCTGCATCTCGCCCTTCTCGCCGCCGGTGTCGGCCCCGGCGACGAGGTCGTCACCGTCAGCCACACCTTCATCGCCTGCGCCAACGCCATCCGGCAATGCGGGGCCGAGCCGGTGCTGGTCGATATCGACCCCGTCACCCTCACCATCGACCCGGACCTCGCAGAGGCCGCGATCACGCCGCGGACGAAGGCCATCCTGGCGGTGCATCAGATCGGCATGCCCTGCGACATGGCCCGGCTGATCGCCATCGCCCGCCGCCACGGCGTCGCCCTCGTCGAGGACGCCGCCTGCGCCATCGGCTCCGAGATCCGGATCGACGGGGCGTGGCAGCGGATCGGCCGGCCGCTCGGGGACGTCGCCTGCTTCTCGATGCACCCGCGCAAGATCCTCACCACCGGCGAGGGCGGCATGCTGGTCACCCGCCACGCCGCATGGGACCGCCGGTTCCGGCTCTGGCGCCAGCACGGGATGGGTGTGTCGGACGTCGCCCGCCATGCCAGCCGGGCCGTGGTGTTCGAGGATTACCCGACGGTTGGATACAACTATAGATTGACAGACCTCCAGGCGGCGATCGGCCGGGTCCAGCTCGCGCGGCTCGACGCCATCGTGGCCGAGCGCCGGCGCCTCGCCGGCCTCTACGCCGAGGCGCTGGCGGGTCTTGCCGTCGCGGTTCCGGTGGAGCCGGACTGGGCCCGCTCGAACTGGCAGAGCTACGCGGTGCGCCTGGGCGAAGGAGCCGATCAAGTTTCCGTGATGCAGGGCCTGCTCGACCGCGGCATCGCCAGCCGCCGCGGCGTGATGTGCATCCACCTCGAACCGGCCTATGCCGACCTGTCCTTACGCGCGCCCCTGCCCCATTCCGAGGCCGCCCGCGACCGCTGCATCCTGCTGCCGCTCTATGCCGGCATGGGCGAGGAGACCGTCCACGCCGTCGCGGACGCCCTGGCGGAGGCCCTGGCGGGACGGCCCGCCCTGCCCCTCAGCGCCTGATCCAACAGCCCGTCACGATGATGGAACAGCGGCGGATGGCCTAATCCGCCGCTGTTCTTCGCTGGTCTGGACCGTTGTGGCGTAACATTGACGGTTAAAAATTATCAAACGATATGGCTGACGTGACATGCTTGGGGTAATTGTCGAGCGTGACGGATGCGCGCCTCCTGAATGCGGAAATGTCTGATTGTATGTAGATTAATGTATGGAGACGGCACTCATGCACGCCGGGAATGAAGGGCGGATGCCGTTCCGCGCGCTCTGACCTGCCGGAATCGGCGCGCGTTGCGCTGCCCTGGATTGCGCTGCCTTGGATGAAGAAGCTCGAGAACTTGGCCACCCGACCCGCCGCTGACGACACGAAATGAAGCGGCGCCGTTCAGACCGGATCCGGCAGCCCGCCTTCCAGGCGGCGTCGGGCCGAGGTGTAGAGCGCTAAACGCCACACTCACCTGAGATCTATCCGAGCCCGCGGACAGTCCAATGTCCCGACGGGTGCTTTCGTGCGTTTTCGGACATGCTCCAGCGTCAATATTGTTCCGCGGACGATCGGCAGATGCACGTCTTGCGTGTGCTTCGATCAGCTACTTATCGATCGTTATCAATCAATCCGGTCGACATCGTCAGTGAAAGGTGGATTAGACCGCCATATTGAGGATTGTAACTGTTTTGTGGCCGTGTTAGGAATGAAATCACGAGGGGCGGGCGGATGCAGGGGGGCGGATCGACTGGATCGTGCAGTCGAAGCCCCGGCGGCGCCGGTTGCCTTCACAGATCCGGCTGCGGAACAGAATGAGGGTCACGGCGGATTCATCGCTGCCGCGACCATCGCTCCGCGAGACCCATCCAATAATAATTGATCGATCGTACAGTGGTGGAGGTGAAGCATGTCGACGCCTGCTCTCGTTGATTACGGCCTCGCTTCGCGGGGCCGCAGACTGGTCGAAGTGAGCGAACCCGCGATGGATGCGTCCCAGCCCGAGGAGGAAGCCGGACTGAAGCCCGCCATCGCGATCATCGAGCCGCGCCAGCTGGTGCGGGAGTGCCTGCGCAACTGCCTGGCGGAGGCGATCCCCGACCACGACGTCGTGACCTTCGCGTCGATCGACGAGTGGGAACGGGGCAAGGTCGGGCATCGGGACGGCGACCTGGTCGTGCTCTACTACGATCCGCGGGAAGCCGGCCGCGGTTCCACCCAGCGCGAGGCCGCCCTGCGCTCGCGGATCGGGCCGAATACCAGTCTCGTCCTGCTCTGCGACAGCGAGGATCCGAGCGAGATCGTCGAACGCCTCAACGAGGGCGCCCGCGGCTACATCCCCACCAATGTCAGCCTGAAGGTCGCGATCGAGGCGATGCGTCTGGTGCGGGCCGGCGGCGTGTTCGTGCCGGCGAGCTGCCTGCTGCAGCGCCGCGGCGGGGCCGAGGAGGCGGGGGCCGCCGATCCCCGCAGCCAGTTCACCCCGCGCCAGACCGCGGTGCTGGAGCAGTTGCAGAAGGGCAAGGCGAACAAGATCATCGCCTTCGAGCTCAACATGAAGGAGAGCACCGTCAAGGTTCACGTGCGCAACATCATGCGCAAGGTCGGGGCGACCAACCGGACCGAGGTGGCGATCCGGGCCTTCGAATCCCGGTCCGACATGAAGCTGTGACGCCAGGGGGCGCGGGGGCCGGTCTCCCCCGCGCGGTCCCGCCCGGAGCGCGAGCCCGGGCTGCCTTTCGCGCTGTCCATTCCCCGACGCGGTCCAGCCGGCCGAGGTCGGGGTGTCGTCGTCGTGGCGAGCGGTATCCGTCTGCACTGATATTCTCGCGCGACAGAGCTGCCACCCTCCGCGTTATTCCAGGGCCGCGCCGCGGAACCCGGAATCCAGACGCACAGGTGATGCATACAGGTGATGCATCATACCAACGGCCCACGATGCTGACGCATCGATTCGCTCTCGGGCAAGCCCGAGATCGACGGGGCCGTCGACCCATCTCGAATTGTCGACACCAAGCCCAGAAGTCCGGGACCTCGGGCTTGTCGTAAATTCGAGGCTTGGCGAAAATTCGAGACCGGAACCAAAGGTCGTTTTCAACGACCGTTGGTATCACTCCCCCTCCAGGGGCGGCGGCGGGGCCGCCACCCGGGGGCCGGGGCCGCCCGGATGGGCGGCCTCGTTGTTCGTCACCATCGCCAGCACGGACAGGATCCGGTCCTTGTCCGATTGCAGGTGGTCGATCTGCCGGTCGGTGCAGCCCTCCTCCAGGTAGGCGATCACCAGGGTGCGGGCGGCGGTGTCGGTGATGTAGCCGCCGAACTCCTGGAACGCCCGGGCGAGCGCCCGCCCCTCCGGTGTGGTCAGGCCGAGGCGGCCGAGATCGACCTGCGGCGGGATCGCGAACAGGGCCCCCATCGGGATCACGCCGGTATGGCCGTTGTGGCCGCCCCCGTCGGTCGAGGAGGCCGGCCAGACGATGCGGGTCGGGCTCGCCTGGCTGGTGCTCGCCGCCATCGCGATGGCGTGGCGGATCTCGCCGCGCTCGAGCTCGGCCCGGCGCACGAGGCCGCCGATGAGCGAGCCGCCGAAGGCGCGCACGCCCTCCTGGGCGCCCGGCGTCGCGGAAATGCCGCTGCCGCGCAGGTCGGTCCGCACGAGGTACTGCGCCGAATAGAGGTTGCGGGCCGGATCGAAGGCACCGAGCCAGATCTCGTAGGCGTAGCGCCCCTCCGCGTCGACCAGTACCGCGTGCCGGTCGGTGCCGCCCAGGAAGGCGATGCCCGGTGGGGTGCGCAAGGTGAAGCGGCCTCCCCCCGGGCTGCCGCCATGCGGCCAGGGCAATGTCGGCGGCCGCCCGCGATAGGTCCAGCTCCGCTCCGGATCGGTCGGTCCCTGGCGGTAGATCCCGAAGGCGTGGCCGCCGATCCACGCATAGGCGCCGGCCGGCCCGCCGGCATTCTGGTTGCGCAGGAGCGCCGTCTCAGGCCCGGCGCCGGGCTGGAACGTGGCTCCGCGGCCGAGCGGCGTGTTCCAGATGCTCGTCGAGGCGAAGGGCTGCGCGACGGGATCGCGGAACGGCCCTTCCGCCCGGGCGGGGGTGCCGAAGAGGTCGAGGCCGAGGATGGGGCAGAAGGTGAGGCCGAGCGCGAGGAGAGCGGCGGAACGGGGCATCGGCGTGGATCTCCCGGCAGCGAGGACGGCGGGGTCGCCTGCAGGGTAGCGGGCAGCAGGATAGCGGGTAGCAGGGTAGCGAGACTTGGCGGCGCGCGAAGCGATGCCTTCGGACGCCCGGCCCTCGCCGGACGGGGCGGCGCTCCTGCCCCTTTCGGCGGAGCCCATCGCCTTTCTCGGGGCCCGCGCCGCCGGATTGTCCCGCTCCGGTCCGGCCGGCCGGTCCTTAAGCTGCCTGACAGCGGCCTCGGGCGCGCCCGGGCGAGACTTCGGATCGACCATGACGACAGCCGGTTCGATGCAGTGGGTCCTCGCGGTCCCCTTCCTGCGGGACGAGGGCGGCGACTGGATTCCCCGCCATGTCGGCGCTCCCCATCGTTTCACGACGGCGCCGGCGCCCTACGACCACGATCGCTCGCGGGCCGTGACCGGGGCGGCGGAATGGTTCGACTACCTGCGCCATGCCTGGGCCGCCTGGCGCCTGGTACGGGCGGCGCCCCGGGGCGGGGTCGGCCTGATGACCGGCTTCCCGCAACTCGCCGTCACGGCCGCCGTGATCAAGCGCCTGCTGGGGCGGCGTGACGTGCCCCTCGTCGCCTGGTGCTTCAACCTCGGCCGCACGCCGGGGGGCTGGAAGGCGCGCCTCGCTCGGGGCCTGCTGGGCGAGGTGGATGTGTTCGTGGTGCATTCCCGCCGCGAGGTCGGGCTCTACGCCGAATGGCTGGACCTGCCCCGCGACCGGTTCGTGTTCGTGCCGCTGTCGATCCACGACGAGCCGCGAGAGACCCGGGAGGACGACGCGCCCTTCGTGCTCGCCATGGGCTCGGCCAACCGGGATTACGCCACCCTGGCGGCCGCGGTCGCCCCCCTCGGGCTCCCCACCGTGATCGTCGCCGGTGCCCACGCGGTCGCCGGCCTCGACCTGCCGCCCCGTGTGACCGTGCGCAGCGGCCTCACGATCGCCGAGTGCCACGACCTCTGCGGGCGGGCGCGGGTCAACGTCGTGCCCCTGCGCAACACGGCCTTCACCTCGGGCCAGGTCACGGTGCTGGAGGCGATGATGCTGGGAAAGCCCGTCGTGGCGACCCGGGCCGCCGGGACCGAGGATTACGTGATCGAGGGCGAGAACGGCCTCCTGGTGCCGCCGGAGGATTGTTTGGCGCTCGCCGCCGCGATCACGGCCCTGTGGGACGACCCCGCTGCCCGCGCCCGCCTCGGCGCGGGCGCGCGCCGCACGGTGGCGGAGGGCACCACCTTCCGGGCGGTCGCGCCCGCGATGGCGGCGGTGCTCGACGCGGCCCGGATGCGGGCGGCGGGTTTGTCCGGCGTGGGGATGCCGGGGGAGCCCTCGCGGAGTTCGGCGGGTTGAGCGCGGCCCCAACCTTGCCCCGGGTTTCCCCTCGGTGGGATCTCGTACCCTCTTCGTCATTCCGGGTTCCGCTGTCGCGGCCCGGGAATGATACGGCGTCCGGAAGATTCCTTCCGGACGCCGTATCACCCGCCCGTGCGGCGCCTGAGCGAAGCCGGTTTCCGCATCGCGAAGCGAGCAATCGGAAACCGTACGACTTGGCTGTTATAAAAATCCCCCCGTGGAAAAACCCGGTCGGTCTCAAGCAACCGCCGGGGCTCCCAACCGCCGGGGCTCCCGCCCCGGCGCACGGCCCCTACCCCACCGACGGCCCCTCCCCGGCCCGCTCGGTCCGGACCCATTCCGACCGGCGCCGCAACGCGAACCGACCGAGGATCCCGGCCTTGCCGGCGACGAGGCGCGGCAGGGCGGCGAGGTCGTGCCAGCGCAGGAGGCCGCCGCCCCAGCGCCGGGCCGCGAGCCCGAAGGCGAGGACGAGGAGGGCGAGGCTGGCACTGGCGATCAGCAGCGGTCCCGCCCCGCCGCCGATCGCCCACCAGGCGAGACCGAGACCGGCGAGCCCGGCCTCCGCCAGCGCGAGGGTGACCAGGGGCAGCACGCAGAGGTCGAGGGCGAGCGCCGCGAGCCGGGCATCGCCCCGGCGCAGGGCGGCACGCAGAAGCCGGCCGGCATAGGGAGCGATCAGCGAGAGGTGGCCGTGCTCCCAGCGGGTCTGCTGCGCTCGCCGCGCCGCCGCGCCGGCGGGGAGCGCGCTCGTCACCTCGGCCTGCGGGCAGAAGCGGGGCGGATGGCCGGCCAGCGCCAGGTCGAGGCCGAGCTTCAGGTCCTCGGCGATGTGGCCGTTGGCGAGCCCGACCCTGCCGAGGAGGCGCGTCGGCACCGCGAAGCCGGTACCGGAGATGCCGCAGGGCCAGCCGAGGCGGCTCGCGCCGAGGGGCCGGCCGATCTGCTTCACCACCGTCGCGAAGGTCGCGAGGCGCAGAGACGAGGAGGCCTGCGGCGGTGGATCGAGGCGGTAGGCCGCCTGGACCGGGCCGTCGAGGGCGGCGCTCAAGCGGGCGATCCGGTCGAGGCCGGCCGGGCTCAAGGCGCAATCGGCATCGACGACCACCAGGGTCTCGGGTAGCCCGGTCCGGGCGAGGTGACGATGGCCGCAATCGAGGGCGTAGCCCTTGCCGCGCCGCGCGAGGTCGTGGCGCTCCACCACCTCCGCCCCGGCCTCCCGGGCGGTCGCCGCGGTGGCGTCGCGGCAATTGTCGGCCACCACCACCAGGCGGTCGCCGGGGCCGAGGCCGGCGCGCAAGGCAGCCACCGTGCCGGCGATCTGGCCGGCCTCGTCATGGGCCGGCACCAGCACCGCCAGGGAGGGGCGGCGCGGCGCCAGGGGCGCCGGGCGCAGGGCGGGCAGCGAGGCCAGCACCTGCGCGGCGAGGACCAGGACCGGCACCGTGCCGGCGAGCGCCAGGGCGCAGAGGAGGAGATCGACGATCATCATCAAGAAAATAATCCTTTGGGCAAGGATCATGTCCCGGCTGCGCGGGCGCGCGGCCGGGACATGATGATGAAGCGGGAGGAGGAGTTCAGTAGGCGGCCTGCGAGCGAAAGATCTCGCGCAGCGTCATCGCCAGAATGATCAGGTCGAGCAGCAGCGACCAATGCTCGATATAGGCGAGGTCGAGATCGACCCGGCGCTGCATCGCGGCGGCGTTCGGCGTCTCGCCGCGGCAGCCGCGCACCTGGGCCCAGCCGGTGATGCCCGGCCGCACCGCGTGCCGATCGGCGTAGCGGGCGACCGTACCGGTGAACTGCGCGTCATGCGCCACCGCGTGCGGCCGCGGCCCGACCAGGGACATCGAGCCGAGGAGCACGTTCACGAGCTGGGGCAGCTCGTCGAGGCTGGTGCGGCGCAGGACCCGGCCGACCCGGGTCACCCGCGGATCGTCGCGCCGGGCCTGCCGGACCACGCTGCCGTTCTCGCAGCAGGTCATGGTGCGGAACTTCCATACCCGGAACGGCCGGTTGCCGAGGCCGATGCGGCTCTGGCGAAACAGCACCGGCCCGCGCGAATCGCACTTGATCAGCACCGCGACGACGAGGAAGAGCGGCAGCAGCAGCACCAGGCCGAGGGCGGCGCCCACCAGGTCGACGGCGCGCTTGACGACCGGACCCGCCCCGGGCCGTGCCGGGATCGCCGGACGGCTCCGGGCGACGGCCGGCACGGTGCCGGCCTCGACTGGCGGCGCGAGGGCCAGATGCCTCTGGGCCAGCACCCCGGGAGCCAGCAATCCCGGGGCGAGCAGGAGCGCGAGGCCGCCGGCCGGCACCGCACCTCCGAGCCCGCTCCCGGCCAGGCTCCCTCCGACCAGGCCGCTCCGCCCGGTCAAGCCGCTCCTTCCGGTCAGGGTATTCCCGGCGAGCCCATTACTGCCAAGTTCATCACCACCGCCCACGCGGGATTGCGGTCGTGCTCCACGAGCCATGCGCCGTCTCCACCGTTAACGAGCGGTTAACGATAGGCAGAGGCGCGACCGTTCGGTCAATTTCACCACAATAGCACGCGGATATACGTCGCTTAATCTTGTATTACGCCGTTCGGATGCAGGCCCATCGCCCGACGAAGCGAAGGTGAACACGGGTGGGAGAGGCAAGGCGCTAAGGGGTGGTGCGGCCCCTACCGCTTATTGGGAGGCTGCGCCGTGGCGCCGGACGGCCGAGGGTCTGCGGCATTCACCGGCAAGGTCCTGCATCAGGACGAGCCCGCACCGGCCATGAGCCCGCACCGGCCATGAGCCTGCACCGGCAACGAGCCCGGCGCCGTGCCGGCCGGCCTGTCGGGACGAGAGGTTTCGGCGACAGATTCTTTTGGGACGAGAAGGCCTGATCCGCATGCGAGCCGCACAAAGTCTTCCCGCCTCCCTCCGGTGCGGGCTCCTCCTCGGCGCGTTCTGCCTGCCGGCCGGGTTCGCGGGCGCGGCGAACGGGCCGCGTCCGGCACCCGCCGCCCCGCCGGCTCCTGCACCGGTCGCCGCCAGCACCCCGTCGAATTTACTTCCCGGCTACGCCCTCGGGCCGCTCGACCGCATCCGGCTGCGGGTGTTCGAGTGGCGGGCGAGCCGCGACGAGATCTTCGCCTGGACGGCGCTCAACGACGAGTTCACCATCGGGGCGGACGGCACCCTGTCCCTGCCGATCATCGGCGACATCCCGGTGGCCGGCCTGCCGACCCGGGAGGTCGGCCGGCTGGTCGCCCGGCGCCTGCGCGACCGGATGGACCTGGCCGATCCGCCCGACACCGCGGTCGAGATCGCCGTCTACCGGCCGTTCTACATCAGCGGCGCCGTCGACAAGCCGGGCGAATACGCCTTCCGGCCGGGGCTCACGGTGGGCAAGGCGGTGGCGCTCGCCGGCGGACCGCCGCGGGTCACCGATGGCGGGCTCCTGCGCCTGGAACGCGACGCGATCACCGCACGGGGCGATCTCGCCGGCCTGCACAAGGACCGCGACCAACTCACCCTGCGGCTCGCCCGCCTCGCCGCCGAGCGCGACGACAAGCCCAAGATCGAGCTGCCGAAGGAACTGACCGGGCGGCCGGATCCGGGCCTGTTGGCGCTCATCGACCGCGAGACCTCGATCTTCGAGGCCCGCCGCAAGGCGCTGGCGACCCAGGTCGACGCCATCGAGGACCTCAAGCGCTTCCTGCGCCAGCAGATCGACGCGCTGAACGGCCAGCTCGCCACCATCGATACCCAGATCAAGCTGATCGCCACCGAGATCCGCAGCAACGAGCAGCTCGCCGAGCGCGGGCTGGCGACCCAGCAGCGCACCATCGCGTCCGGCCGCTCGATGGCCCAGATGGAGAGCGAGAAGCTGCGCACCACCACCGACCTGCTGCGCGCCCGCGAATCGATCTCGCGGGCCGACCTCTCGATCCTCGACCTGCGCAGCCGGCGCGCCACCGAGGTCACCGCGGAGGCGCGCGACACCCAGCGCCAGCTCGAGCAGCTGAAGCCCCGGATGGAGGTGGCCGAGCGGCTGATCCTCGAGGCCGAGGTCTCGGCCCCGCGCTTCCTCACCGACCGCGCCCAGGCCCGCCGCGCCAAGCCGACCTACCGCGTCAGCCGCCAGGCCGGCACGGGCGTGCAGGAGATCGGCGCCGACGAGACCATGGCGCTGATGCCGGGGGATTCCGTGAGCGTCGAACTGCCCAACATCGACCTGCCGGCGGTGTCCTGGCCGGCGCCGCGGACGGGGGCGATGACGTCGTTAAACTAGGGGGCCGTTGTCTGAGGAGCGACGAAGCTTTTCTTGCCGCGAGAGTAACTATAGATCTCCGCGTCATTCCGGGGCCGCGCAGCGGAGCCCGGAATCCAGAACCGCGGAGGGTTCAGGATAGAGCGGACGGCGTCACGCTCTCTTCTTTATCACCTGAGGGTCTGGATCCCGGGCTCCGCTGCGCGGCCCCGGGATGACCCTGTGCGGTGGGACGGTTGCGTCCTTCCGGTGGCGGATTCCATGCCGGATTACCGGCCGCGCCACCACGCGACGACCCGCGTCCACTTGTCCTCCAGCCAGCGGGCCGAGCGCTCCAGCGACGGCTTCATGCCCGGCAGGTCCTCGCTCAGGAGGGCGAGGCCGAGCGGCAGCATCCACAGGCCGAAGACCGGCAGGACCGCCAGGAAGCCGCCGAGGATCAGCAGGATCGCCGCCGGAATCCGGACCCAGCGCCGGGACGGGGCCCGCAGCCAGGCGATCGCATCGCCCACCCGCTTCGGCAGCAGGTCGAGCAGCCGGGCGATCCGGTCGTCCCAGGCCTGCGCGAGCGGGTTTGGGGAACCTTGCGGGTTCGGCATCGCCGTCGGGACGCGCGGGCGCGTCGTGGTGTCGTCGTCCATCATGGTGAGATACAAATCAGCAAAGCGGCCCGAGAGTTCCGCCTGGGTTCCGTCGCTCCTGCGAGGCCGCGCCGCATTGCCGAGCCGCCGGCCGCGACCTAACTCCGGTCACCATGGAACAGACCGGCGAAGCAGGGTGCGGCGCCACCCCGGAGACGGGCACCTTGCAGGTCCGCGTCGTCCAGCGCATCTCCGAGATCGCGGCGGCCGCGTGGGACCGCTGCGCGCTCTCGGCCGAATCGCTTTCTGGCGCGGCCGAGAGCTACAACCCCTTCGTCAGCCACGCCTTCCTGTCGGCGCTGGAGGATTCCGCTTGCGTCGGCGGCCGCACCGGCTGGCTGCCGCTGCACGTCGCCGCCGAGCGCGATGGCCAGGTGATCGGCTATGCGCCCTGCTACCTGAAGTCCCATTCGCAGGGCGAGTACGTGTTCGATCACGGCTGGGCCGACGCGTTCGAGCGTGCCGGCGGCCGTTACTACCCGAAGCTCCAGGTCAGCGTGCCGTTCACGCCCGTCACCGGCCCGCGCTTCCTGATCGCCCCGGGCGAGGACCCGGACGAGGCCACCGCCGCCCTGGTCGCGGGCCTGCGGGCGTTGCGCAAGCAGGTCGAGGCCTCCTCGATCCACGCGACATTCCTGCCCGAATCCGAGGCCGAGCGGGCGGGCGATCTCGGCTTCCTGCGCCGGGTCGACCAGCAGTTCCACTGGGACAATGCGGGCTACGCCACCTTCGACGATTTTCTCGGAGCATTGGCCTCGCGCAAGCGCAAGGCGATCAAGCGCGAGCGCCGCGATGCGCTGGCCGCCGGGCTCACCATCGAGTGGGTCACCGGCTCGGACCTGACGGAGGCGCATTGGGACGCCTTCTACCGGTTCTACGTCGATACCGGCTCGCGCAAATGGGGCCGGCCCTACCTCAACCGGCGCTTCTTCTCGCTCATCGGCGAGCGGATGCCGGAGCGCATCCTGCTGGTGATGGCCAAGCGCGAGGGGCAGTACGTGGCGGGCGCCATCAACCTGATCGGCGACCGCGCCCTCTACGGCCGCAACTGGGGCTGCATCGAGGATCACCCCTTCCTGCATTTCGAGGTCTGCTACTACCAGGCGATCGACTTCGCGATCGCCCGCGGCCTCGCCCGGGTCGAGGCGGGGGCGCAAGGCGAGCACAAGCTCGCCCGCGGCTACCGCCCGGTCATCACCCACTCGGCCCACGACATCGCCGATCCGTCTTTACGCGCGGCCATCGCCGATTATCTCGCCCGCGAGGCGCGCCACGTCGAGGCGGCGGCCGAGGCCCTCGACGAGGCCACGCCGTTCCGCAAGGGCGACGACTGACGGCGCCGTAGCGTCCCGCCGTTCCGGCAGCTACGCTCCTCCCACGGGGCCCGGCAAGAGGCTCCGGTTCGGGAGATAGACACCATGCGCAAGAGCGAGGGAGGACGCGGGCGCGCGTCCCGCCGGTTCCTGCTGGGCTGCATCGGGGCATTCGTCACCGCGCTCGCCACCCCGGCCTTCGCGGATCAGGCCCTGAGGCCGCGCGGCGGCGAGGCCCTGGCGCCGGCCCGGCCGGAGGAGGTCGGGCTGTCCTCCGAGCGCCTCGGCCGGATCAAGCGGGTCATGGAGGAGGAGGTCGCGGCCGGCCGCCTGCCCGGCGCCGTGGTGATGATCGCCCGGCGCGGGCGTCTCGCCTATGCCGAGAGCGTCGGCTTTCGCGACAAGGCCGCCGGGGCGCCGCTACCTCAGGACGCGATCTTCCGCATCTACTCGATGACGAAGCCGCTGACCTCGGTTGCCGCGATGACGCTCATGGAGGACGGCCGGCTCCAGCTCACCGACCCGGTCTCGAAATACCTGCCCGAGTTCAAGGACCTGAAGGTGGCGGGCACCCGCCCCAACGCGCTCGGCGAGGCCGCGCCCGATCTGGTGGTGCCTGAGCGCGCGCCCACAATCCAGGATCTCCTGCGCCACACCGCCGGCCTCGCCTATGGCGAGATCACCACCAACCCGGCGGTGAAGGCGGCCTATGCCAAGGCCGGGCTGTTCAAGCCGGATTTCGACTACAACACCACCGACCTCACCCCCGAGGAGTTCACCAGCCGGATCGCCGGCGCACCGCTCGCCTACCAGCCCGGCACGGTCTGGCAGTACAGCCTCGCCGTCGACGTGCTCGGCCGCGTGGTCGAGAAGGCGTCGGGCCAGCGCCTCGGCGATTACCTGGCCGAGCGGGTGCTGCGGCCGTTGAAGATGAGCGAGACCGGCTTCTCGGTGCCGGCCGACAAGGCGGGGCGGATCGCCCAGGCGCTGCCGACCGATCCCGCCACCGGCGCGCCGAACCGGCTGATCGACGGCGCGGTGCCGAAGAACGATTCCGGCGGGGCCGGCGGCTACGGCACGGCGGCCGATTACCTGCGCTTCGCGCAAGCGATGCTCGACGGCGGCAGCCTCGACGGCGCCCGGGTGCTCAGCCGCACCAGCGTCGAATTGATGACCGCCGACCATCTCGGCGACCGGATCAAGCCGGTGGTCGGCCCCGGCGAATTGCTGATGGGCGTGCCCGGCTACACCTTCGGCCTCGGCTTCATGGTGCGGAAAGACGCGGGCATCGCCGGCGTGCCGGGCTCCAAGGGCGAATTCATGTGGGCGGGCTATGCCGGCACGTTCTTCTGGGTCGATCCCAAGGAGGACCTGGCGGTGGTGATGATGACCCAGGCGCCGGGACCGAGCCGGGCCTTCTACCGGCGCGAGATCAAGCAGCTCGTCTACGGCGCCATCGCCGATTGAGCGGTCGCCGGGGGCGCGGGTATGCATCCGCGCCCCTGGACTCGCGAGTGACGACACCGGAGGATGCGCCCCGTCCGGCCCGCATCCCGGGTCGCAAGTCCGGAGCGCCTTCGCCGCATGTCCCCGATCGACCGCATCGCCGCCGACCTCGACGCGCTCACCGCCATCCGGCGCGACTTCCACGCCCATCCCGAGCTCGGCTTCGAGGAGGTGCGCACCTCCGGCATCGTGGCGGACAAGCTCGCTTCCTGGGGCATCGAGGTGCATCGCGGGATCGGCCGCACCGGCGTCGTCGGCGTCCTGACGGGACGCGGCACCAGCACCCGGCGCATCGGACTGCGCGCCGACATGGACGCGCTGCCGATCGAGGAGGCGACGAACCTCCCCTACCGCTCGACGGTGCCGGGCAAGATGCACGCCTGCGGCCATGACGGCCACACCACGATGCTGCTCGGCGCCGCCAAGTACCTCGCCGAGACCCGCGACTTCGACGGTACGGCGGTGTTCATCTTCCAGCCCGCCGAGGAGGGACTGGGCGGCGCCCGCGCGATGCTGGCCGACGGGCTGTTCTCGCGCTTCCCCTGCGACGAGGTCTACGGCCTGCACAACAACCCGGGCGGGCGCTTCGGCGAGCTGTCGGTCCGGACCGGTGCCGCGATGGCGGCAGCGGACTTCTTCGACATCCGCATCGTCGGCCGCGGCGCCCACGGGGCGCAGCCGCATCGCGGCGTCGATCCGGTCGTGGTCCAGGCCGCCCTGGTCCAGGCGCTCCAGACGATCGTCAGCCGCAACGCCGACCCGCTGCAATCGGCCGTGCTGTCGATCACCCAGGTCCATGCCGGGGCGGCCTACAACGTGATCCCGGAGGAGGCCCACCTCGCCGGCACGATCCGCACCTTCGACGACGGCATCCGCGCCCTGGTGGCCCAGCGCCTGCGCGAGATCGCGGCCGGCATCGCGGCGACCTTCGGGGCCGAGATCGTCGTCGACATCCGCAACATCTTCTCGGTCCTGCGCAACAGCGAGGCCCAGACGCGGGCCGCCGCGGAGATCGCCACCGAGCTGTTCGGGGCGGCCAAGGTCGACACGGCGCCGGAGCCCAAGATGGGCAGCGAGGATTTCGCCGACATGCTGCTCGCCGTGCCGGGCACCTATGCCTGGCTCGACGGCAAGGCCGGGGCCGCCGTCCACAATGCATCCTACGACTTCGACGACGCGATCATCCCGCTCGGCGCAGCGTATCTGGCGCGGCTGGTCGAGCGGCGTTCGGCGGCGGCGGCCGGCTGACCCGGTTCCGGCTGAAGGGGCGTTCGGATAAGGTCCGGCGACGCCCTCGCCCTGCGTCATCCCGGGTTCCGCGTCGCGGCCCCGGGACGACCGGGCGGGTGGCGCGATCGGCCCGCGAACCGATCCGAGTCCCGACAGGAACGATGCGATGACGGACACCGCCTACGACCCGCAGAACATCTTCGGCAAGATCCTGCGGGGCGAGATCCCCTGCCACAAGGTCTACGAGGACGCGCACGTCATCGCGTTCATGGACGTGATGCCCCAGGCCGACGGCCACACCCTGGTGGTGCCCAAGACGCCGAGCCGCAACCTCCTCGATGCGGACCCGACCACCCTCGGCCACCTCTACGCCGCGGTCCGGACCGTGGCCCGGGCCGCCAAGGCCGCCTTCGCGGCCGACGGCGTCGCGGTCTACCAGTACAACGAGGCGGCGGCCGGCCAGACCGTGTTCCACCTCCACGTCCACGTCCTGCCCCGGCACGAGGGCGTCGCGCCGCGCCGCCACGTCGACGGCATGGCCGATCCGGCCGTGCTGGCCCAGCACGCGGAGCGGATCCGGGCGGCGCTCGGGGATTGACGAGCCGACATCCCCGGCCCGCGGTGCATGCGGGGGATTTTGCGCCAAGCCTGAAAAAGAAAAGCCGCCCTCTCGGGCGGCTTTCCAAAAGCTCTCGGTTCTCGGCGTCGCGCAACTAGCGCGAGTAGAACTCGATGACCAGGTTCGGTTCCATCTGCACCGGGTACGGCACCTCGGACAGGGTCGGCACGCGGGTCATGCGCGCGGTCATCTTGCCGTGGTCGACCTCGATGTAGTCGGGCACGTCGCGCTCGGCGAGCTGGCTCGCCACCACGACGATCTCGAGCTGCTTGGAGGATTCCTTGATCTCGATCACGTCGTCGGGCTTGACGAGGTAGCTCGGGATGTTGACGCGCACGCCGTTCACCCGGATGTGGCCGTGGTTCACGAACTGGCGGGCGGCGAAGGGGGTCGCCACGAACTTCGAGCGGTAGACCACCGCGTCGAGGCGGCGCTCGAGCAGGCCGACCAGGTTCTCGCCCGAGTCACCGCGCAGGCGGATCGCCTCGGCGTAGTAACGGCGGAACTGCTTCTCGGTGATGTTGCCGTAGTAGCCCTTGAGCTTCTGCTTGGCGCGCAGCTGCGTGCCGAAGTCGGACATCTTGCCCTTGCGGCGCTGGCCGTGCTGGCCCGGGCCGTACTCGCGGCGGTTCACGGGGCTCTTCGGGCGGCCCCAGATGTTCTGGCCCATGCGGCGATCGAGCTTGTGCTTCGCCTGAACGCGTTTCGACATCGCGTGTCCTCTAGAAATGCATCACGTCGTGAGAGGAACGCGCCCTCCTCCCCCCGTAAACCGGGGCGACAGAGCGGCCGTGACGAGCCGCTCGCGGGTGCGCAAAATGTTTCGGGGCCCCGAACCGGAGCCCCGCGAACCGGGCGCTCTTAGGCGACAAAGCTTACTTGGTCAAGAGTCAGGGGCCCGGTCGGAACCGCGCCGCGGCCTCGTCGTCCCGGCTGCCGAGGATCGAGACGTGGTCCCCTGGCACCTCGACGAACTCGGCCTTGGCGGCGCGCGCGAGGCGCGCGCCGTACTTGGCGGGGATCACCGGGTCGGCATCGCCGTGGACGATCAGGATCGGCACCGAGACGGCGCCGATGATCCGGTCGGAGTGCCAGGTATCGGACAGGAGGCCCGTCGGCAGGAGCCGGAAATGGTGGCGTGCCATCGCGGTCATCGAGTCGAACGGCGCCTCGAGATAGAGGCCGAGCATGCCCGACGCGCCGGCCCGGGCCGCCACCGCGACGGCGACCGCGGCGCCCAGCGAATGGCCGTGCAGCAGCACCGGCACCCCCGGCGCGAGGCGGCGCGCCTCGGCGAGCGCCGCGAGCCCGTCGGCGATCAGGCCGGCCTCGCTCGGGCTCCCCGTCGAGCCCGGATAACCGCGATAGGCCGGCGCCATCACGCCCCAGCCCTGCGCCCGCCAGGGCCCGGCGGCGAAGCGCTCGGCGTGCCATTCCGGCAGCGAGGCGTTGCCGTGGAACGTCACCACCACGCCCGCGCCGGGGGCCGGCGGCAGCCAGAGGGCGCGCAGGCGCTCGCCGTCCGGCGTCGGGACGGCGATCGTCTGGAGGTCGGGCGGCAGGCGGGCGCCGGTCGCCGGGACCGGACCGCCCTGTCCCGGATAGAGGAGGCCGCGCTGGAACCACCAGAACGCCGCCACGACGGCGCCGTACAGGACGAGGACCACGAGCAGCAGGCCGGCCGCCACCCGCATCAGGGTCACGGGGCTCAAGCCTCTACTGGAGGACGAGCGGCATCGCCTCGACGGCGAGTTCGGCGACGCCCCGGTCACCGAGCGCCGCGCGCAGGGCCGGCGTCAGCCGGTCGCCGGAGGTGAAGGCGGCGAGCACCGGACCCGGGATGTCGTCGACGAGGTTCCGGGAAGGACCGCCGATCAGCTGGGTCATGCGCCGGGCGATCGCCGGGGCGGGGTCGATCCAGGTCACCGGCCAGGGCGCGATCGCCTGATAGCGAGCGAGCAGCAGCGGGTAATGGGTGCAGGCGAGCACCACCACGTCGGTGCGTCCCGCCTCGCCCTCGACGAAGCAGGGTCCGATCTCGGCCCAGAGGTCGGCGTCCGAGACCGGCAGGCCGGAGAGCGCCGCCTCGGCGAGCGCCGCCAGCCCCGTCGCCCCGACGAGGGTGACCCGGCAGCCCGCCGCGTAGGTGTCGATCAGGTCGCGGGTATAGTCGCGGCGCACGGTGCCGGGCGTGGCGAGCACGCTGACGTACCCTGAGCGGGTCGCGGCCGCCGCCGGCTTGATCGGCGGCACGGTGCCGACGAACGGGATGTCGAAGCGCTGCCGCAGGGCCGGCAGCACCAGGGTCGAGGCGGTGTTGCAGGCCACCACCACGAGGTCGGGGGCGTGAACTGAGATCAGCCGCTCCATGACGGCGAGCACGCGGGCCACCAGCACCGGCTCGGCGAGGCCGCCATACGGGAAGGCGGCATCGTCGGCGGCGTAGACCACCCGGGCATCGGGCCGGGCGCGCCGCACCTCGGAGAGCACCGTGAGGCCGCCGAGGCCGGAATCGAACACGAGGACCACGGGGGCACGGGTGATCGGCGCCAGGGGCGCCGCGGCAGTGCCGGCCATCAGATCGAACCGCATGGGAGGTCTTGACCGAGAGGGATGGAAGGTTGCCGGCGAGAGTCCGGCGCGATCGTTAAGGCTTGGTCACTGCGGCGGCAAAAAGGCCCCGCTTCTCCTGCAACGCACAAGCGGCCGGGCCGGCGCCCGCCTCAAGCTGCGCGGTAACGCCGCGCTGGAGAAACGGATTCCCCTGACCAACGTTGATCGTGAACGATCCGTCTACGCATGAGGGATGATCCGATGGCAGCGACCGCGACCGCCCAGGTCCTCGACATGCGACACGAGACGCGCCCCGCCTTCCCTCCGCCGCCCGCCGATGCCCGCCCGGTCGATCGGGGCGCCTGGATCGCGGCCTTCCGCCATGTCCGCGACGAGTCTGAGCGCCGCGCCGCCCCGTTGTCCCCGGAGGACCAGCAGATCCAGTCGATGCCGGATGCGAGCCCGACCAAGTGGCACCGCGCCCACACGACCTGGTTCTTCGAGCAGTTCCTGCTGAAGGCCATGGTGCCGGGCTACACCGTCTTCGACGAGCGATACTTCTACCTGTTCAATTCCTACTACGTGCAGGCGGGCCCGCGCGCGCCGCGGATCAGCCGCGGTCTCGTCACGCGGCCGACCTGCGACGAGGTCGCGGCCTACCGCGCCCATGTCGACCGCCAGGTCGCCGACCTGATCGCCGGTGCCCCCGAGGCGCAGGTGTCGGAGATCGTCGCCATCGTGGAGATCGGCCTGCACCACGAGCAGCAGCACCAGGAGCTGATGCTCACCGACATCCTGCACGCCTTCGCCCAGAACCCGCTGCTGCCGGCCTATGACGAGGGCTGGCGCTGGCGCGCCCTGTCGCAGCAGCCGGGCCGGGTGGCGCTCGACGGCGGCGTGACGCAGATGGGCCATGCGGGCTCCGGTTTCCATTTCGACAACGAGGAGCCCCGCCACGACGTGCTGCTGCGGCCGGTCGAGATCGACCGCGCCCTCGTCACCAACGGCGAGTGGCTCGAATTCATGCAGGATGGCGGTTACGCCAAGCCCGAACTGTGGCTCTCCGACGGGTTCGTAGCCGTCCAGAACGAGGGCTGGGAGGCGCCGGGCTACTGGCGGCGCCAGGACGGAGTGTGGTCGAGCATGACGCTGGCCGGCCTCAAGCCCGTCGATCCGGCCCTGCCGGTGACCCATGTCAGCTACTACGAGGCCGACGCCTTCGCCCGCTGGGCCGGGCGCGACCTGCCGACGGAGGCCGAGTGGGAGGCGGCCTGCGACTCCCTCGACGCCGCCTTCGGCCATGTCTGGCAATGGACCCGCAGCGCCTATTCCGCCTATCCGGGCTACCGGCCGCTGCCGGGCGCGCTCGGCGAGTATAACGGCAAGTTCATGGTCAGCCAGTTCGTGCTGCGCGGCTCCTCCGTGGCGACGCCCGCGGGCCACAGCCGGCCGACCTACCGGAACTTCTTCTATCCCCACCAGCGCTGGCAGTTCACGGGCCTGCGTCTATCTCGATACCAAGCCTGAGGCGTGATCCGCCTCGATCCGGGTGCCGCGACGGCGCCCGCCCGATTTCGGAGTGCCTGCCCGTGAACGCCCCGCTTCCCCATCTCGAACAGAGCCCCGCACGCATCGACCGGACCTTCCTCCAGGACGTGATAGCGGGCCTGCGCGCCCCGCAGAAGCATCTTTCGGCCAAGTATTTCTACGACCGGCGCGGCTCGGATCTGTTCGAGCAGATCACCCGGCTGCCGGAATACTATCCCACCCGGACCGAACTCGCGATCCTCGACCAATACGGCCCCGAGATCGCCGCCGGGCTGCCGCCGGGCGCGGCCCTCGTCGAGTTCGGCAGCGGCTCCACCGCCAAGGTACGCCGCCTGCTGCCGCACCTCACCGATCTCGCCTCCTACGTGCCGATCGACGTCTCGGAGGAGTTCCTGCGCAGCGAGGCCGAGGAACTCGGCCGCGACTTCCCGCGCCTGCGGGTCGAGCCGGTGGCGGCGGACTTCACCAGGCCCGTCACCCTGCCCGACGACCTGCGGGACGCGCCCAAGGTCGGCTTCTTCCCGGGCTCGACGATCGGCAATTTCGAGCCCGAGATCGCCGCCGCGCTCCTTGGCAGCTTCGCCCGGACGCTCGGGGCCGGGGCCACGCTCGTCGTCGGCATCGACCTCGTGAAGGACAAGGCGGTGCTGGACGCGGCCTACGACGACGCCGCCGGTGTGACGGCAGCCTTCAACCTCAACCTGCTCACCCGCATCAACCGCGAACTCGGCGCCGATTTCGACCTCGACGGCTTCGCCCACCAGGCCTTCTTCGACGAGAATCTCGGGCGGATCGAGATGCACCTGGTGAGCCGGCGCAGCCAACTCGTCACCGTGGCGGGCGTACCGTTCCACTTCGCCTCCGGCGAGACGATCCACACCGAGAACAGCTACAAGTACACGGTGCCGGGCTTCCGGGCGCTGGCCCGCGGCGCCGGCTGGGAGCATGCCCGGGTCTGGACCGATCCGGAGGCGCTTTTCTCGGTCCATGCGCTGACCTCCAGCAGCATCCGGCGGCACTGACCGGCGGATGGCCGGGTCCGACCTCGACCGGGCGCGGGGTGCGGCGGTCGACGCCTTCCTGGAGACGGCGCGGCAGGTCGCCGCGCCCGTCGGCGATGCGCCGCGGCTGATCTTCGCGCTGGACGCCACGATGAGCCGGCAGCCGACCTGGGACCTCGCCTGCGGGGTCCAGGCCGGGATGTTCGAGGCGACGGCCCGGCTCGGCGGCCTCGCGGTGCAACTCGTCTATTTCCGGGGTTTGTCGGAGTGCCGGGCCTCGCGCTTCGTTTCTGACGCCCGCGCGCTCACCGGCCTGATGCGGGCGGTGACCTGCCAGGGCGGCCAGACCCAGATCGGCCGGGTCCTGCGCCACGTCCGCAACGAGGCCGGGCGCGGCCCGGTCAAGGCCCTGGTGCTGGTCGGCGACGCGATTGAGGAGGACATCGACGACCTCTGCGGCGTCGCCGGCGAACTCGGCCTCCTCGGGCTGCCGGCCTTCTGCTTTCACGAAGGGCCTGACCCGACGGTCGCCGCCGGATTTTCCGAGATCGCCCGGCTGAGCGGCGGCGCCTCGGCGCGGTTCGATCTCACGGCGCCGGAGGTGCTGGCGGCGCTCCTGCGCGCCGCGGCGATCTACGCCACCCGGGGACTCGACGGATTGCGCCTGGCCGCGCATGAGGATGCGGCGGCGCGCCGGCTCCTCGTCGGCATGACCGGCGGGTAGACACGACCCTTTCGCGCGTTTGAGGGTGATGGACAACGCATGATCGCCCTCGGCCTCGGTGTCCTGGTCCTCGTCGGCCTGTGGTGGCTCGGCCGCCACTACGCGAATGCGAATCCCCAGACGATCGCCCGGGTGATCCGCCAGGCCGGCGGCTGGCTGGCCCTGGCCGCGGCCGCCCTCCTGTTCCTACGCGGACGCTTCGACATGGCCGGCGCGCTCGGCCTCGGCGGCGCCTGGCTGCTCGGCTGGCGCCAGGGCTCCCCCCTGCCCTTCGGCCTGGGACGGATGGGCAATTTCGGCGGCCGGTTCGGCCTCGGCAATGCCGCGCCGCGGGCCGATGCCGTCTCGCGGGTGCGCTCCGCCCTGTTGGAGATGGAGCTGGATCACGCCAGCGGCGCGATGCGCGGCACGGTGCTTACCGGGCCGCTCGCCGGCCAGGCCCTCGACGGCCTGGCCCTGCCGCGCCTCGTCGCGCTCCTGTCCGAGTGCCGCATGGGCGACCCGGACGGCGCCCGGCTGCTAGAGGCGTATCTGGACCGCCGGTTTGCCGGATGGCGCGTAGACGCTGAGGCTGACCGCGACCCGGGGCCGCGCGGTGCGGCGCAGCCAGGGCCGATGACGGAGGAGGAGGCCTATCAGATCCTGGGGCTTCAGCGCGGGGCGCCCCTCGAGGAGGTGCGCCGGGCGCACCGGGCCCTGATGAAGCGGCTTCACCCGGACCAGGGCGGGTCCGACTACCTGGCGGCCCGCGTCAACGCGGCCAAGGACTTTCTGCTCAACCGACATCGCTGATACTCCACGCGCGTGTCGACGACGCCGCGGCAGGGACGCACCGCGGCAGGGGATGTTTGAGAATTTTCCGGTTGTTACGGGCGCATACGTGTTGGCGTTGCGCGCCTCCCCTCCCCCTTATGGGGAGGGGTATGGGGGTTGGGGGTGGTGCAGGAGGCACCGCAGCGCTCAATCCTGCACCACCCCCACCCCTGACCCCTCCCCACAGGGGGGAGGGGAAATTTGCTAGCTCCGGGTCGCGAAGCAGGTGAAGCCGTTGCGCTTGAGCGCCCGGCAGGCATCCTGCGCGGCCTCCGCCTCCGAGAAGCCGGAGAAGCGGGCGCGGAACAACGTGGTGCCGCCATGGGTCACCTTCTCGGTGAAGGGCGCCGCCTTGCCGAGCGCCCCACCGCTGCGCTGGCGCGCCTCGGCGAGCATCGACTTCGCCTTGCCCTCGTCGTCCATGGCGCCGAGCTGGATCACCCAGGGCGTCACCGTGACGGCCTTCGCGGCGGGCGCGGCGGCTTCGCGCGGGGCCCGGGCCTCGCCGGGCTCGGAGGCCGGCAGGCGCGAGGCGTATTTGGCCCCGGCCGCCGGGAAGGCGGCAGCGGGGGCCGGCGCATAGGCCTGAGCGCTCGCCGGCACCGCGCCGAGACCCGCGCGCCATTTCGTCGACGATTGCGGGGTGGCGCCGCCGCGGGGCGCGATGTCGAGGGGCTGGCCGGTGGAGTTGGTGGTCTCGACCGCATCGTCCTCGTCGGCGGAGGCCACGAGGGTGCGGGTCGCGACCGGGCGCTCGGCGACCACGGCGGGACGCGGCCGCTCGGCCACCTCGACCACCGGCGGCGCCGTGCGGGCGCCCGCATAGGCCACCGGCAGGTTGGCCCGCACGAGCTTGGTCATGATGGTGTCGCGGCTCGCCACCGACTTGCCGCCGAGCACCACCGCCACGATGTGGCGCTCGCCGATGCGGGCCGAGGTCATCAGGTTGAAGCCCGAATCGCGGGTGTAGCCGGTCTTGATGCCGTCCACGCCCTCGACCCGGCCGACCAGGTGGTTGTGGTTGCCGATCACCCGGCCGTGGAAGGCGAACGAGCGGGTCTGGAAGTAGCGGTAATATTTGGGGAACCGCTCCTGGATCGCCCGGGCGAGGATCGTCAGGTCGCGGGCGGTGGTGATCTGGTCGGCGTCGGGCAGGCCCGAGGCGTTGGCGTAGTGGGTGCGGCTCATGCCGAGCGCATGGGCCTTGCGCGTCATCATCTCGGCGAAGGCGGCCTCCGAGCCGGCGATGTTCTCGCCGATGGCGCAGGCGATGTCGTTGGCGGACTTGGTCACCAGCGCCTTGATCGCCTCCTCGACCGTCACGGTCGAGCCTGCGCGCACGCCGAGCTTGGAGGGCGGCATCCGCGAGGCGTTGGCCGAGACCGTCAGCGGCGTGTCGAGGTCCATCTTGCCGCGCTCGAGCTGCTCGAACAGCAGGTAGAGCGTCATCACCTTGGTTATCGAGGCCGGGTGGCGCAGGGCGTCCTCGTTGACCGCGTGCATCACGCGGCCGGTCTTGGCATCGACCACCATCGCCGCGTAGGGCGGGTTGTAGCCTCCGCCGCCGCCGTGATGGGCGCGCCGGCGCGCCTCGGCGGGCGAGGCGGTGAGCGCCGTCAGCACCGCCGCGGCGGCGAGCACGGCCGGCAGCGCGGGTCCAGATTGGCCGTGAACGCAACGCATCACGCAGATACCCCACTCGATGGAAAGGGCGCCTGCGACAGCGGCGACGCCCTGGACCGACCGCGCCCCGCGACGAACGGCGTGGCGCATCGGCATCACTGTCAATCAGGCTAGGGAGGCTCGGTTACGCCCCGGTTAACCGGCGACGAATTCCGATGCTCGGATTCGCGTCATTGTGCAACGCACAATTCTCTCTTGACGAATTTTGTGCGCTGCACATATTGCGAGGCAGCGGGGCGCGACGCGCGGGCTGCCCTGCCGAAGCCCTGAATGCCGCGCGAGGAGGGGCGCCTCCCGGAGGCGTCACCAGACCATGAACCAGCAGACCATCAGCCAGCAGGCCGAAGCCGCCCAGAAGTTCGGCAAGGACGGCATGGACGCGATGCTGCGCAGCTTCGGCACCCTGTCGAAGGCCAGCCAGGCGATCGCCGTCGAGGCGACCGACTTCGCCAAGCAGTCCTTCGAGCTCGGCACCGCCACCCTCGAGAAGCTCGCCGGCGTGCGCTCGCTCGACAAGGCGGTCGAGATCCAGACCGAGTACATGAAGACCTCCTACGAGCGTCTCGTGGCCCAGACCACCAAGATGACCGAGCTCTACCAGAACCTCGCCAAGGAGATGGCGAAGCCGTACGAGGGCTTCGTCGCCAAGGCCCAGGAGCAGGCCTTCAAGGCCCAGGACCGCGCCTTTGCGTCGGCCAAGGACGGTCTGAAGAAGGTCGAGGACGAGGCCGCCAAGGTCCAGTACGCCGCGTAAGTCGGGCGTCACGCGAGGGCGGGCGGACAAGGCTGCCGCCCTCGCGACCCATCGAGACCGCGATCGCGACCGGCACGGGACCCCGTGCCGGTCGCGCGCGTTTCGGGCCCCCCCGCGAGGGGACTGCACGCCCCGCGGGGGGCCTGCACGACAAGAGCGCGCAGCCGACTGGCGAAGCGCCGACTCGGCCTATAGATTAGGCTCGGCACCGGCAGCCGACGTGATAGGCTGCCGGTCCGCGTCACACCCCGACCCTCTCGCGCGAGAGAGGCCGGTGCGGTTTGTCGCGGTCGCCAGAGCGAGGTCGGTACGATTCAGATGGCTCAGGTCCCGAGGCAGGGAGAACCCTCCACCAGGCCGGTCGCGGCCAATCCCCGCGCCCCCGGGAACGGCAACGGCGACGGGCGATCGGGAACGGCCGTGATCACGCGGACGAAGCCGCGCACCAAGCGGCCCAACCTCTACCGCGTGCTGCTCCTCAACGACGACTACACCCCGATGGAATTCGTGGTCCACGTGGTCGAGCGATTCTTCAACAAGTCGCGCGAGGATGCGACCCGCATCATGCTCCACGTCCACCAGAACGGCGTCGGCGAGTGCGGCATCTTCACCTACGAGGTCGCGGAGACCAAGGTGACGCAGGTCATGGACTTTGCGCGGAAACACCAACATCCTCTGCAATGCGTCATGGAAAAGAAATAAGCGCCAACCAAGACAGGCACCAGCAAAGAGGCCCGCTTTGCCCAGCTTCTCACGCAGCCTAGAACAAGCTCTTCACCGCGCCCTGGCGCTGGCCGGCGAGCGCCGACACGAATACGCCACGCTCGAGCATCTCCTGCTCGCCCTGGTCGACGACCAGGACGCGGCGGCGGTCATGCGGGCCTGCAATGTCGACGTCGACCTCTTGAAGCGCAACCTCGTCGAGTACATCGACACCGAGCTCGCCAACCTCACGGGCGACGGCCGGCAGGACGCCAAGCCGACGGCGGGATTCCAGCGCGTGATCCAGCGCGCGGTGATCCACGTGCAGTCCTCGGGGAGAGAGGAGGTCACCGGCGCCAACGTGCTGGTGGCGATCTTCGCCGAGCGCGAGAGCCACGCCGCCTACTTCCTGCAAGAGCAGGACATGACCCGCTACGACGCGGTCAACTACATCAGCCACGGCATCGCCAAGCGCCCCGGCCTGTCCGAGGGCAAGCCGGTGCGCGGCGCCGACGAGGAGGGTCCGACGGAACGTCCGAGCGGGGCCGAGGACGAGCGCGGCGGCCAGAAGAAGAAGGGTGACGCGCTCGATGCCTACTGCGTCAACCTCAACAAGAAGGCCCGCGAGGGCAAGATCGACCCGCTGATCGGCCGCGAGACCGAGGTCCAGCGCACGATCCAGGTCCTGTGCCGCCGGCAGAAGAACAACCCGCTGCTCGTCGGCGATCCCGGCGTCGGCAAGACCGCGATCGCGGAAGGGCTCGCCCGCAAGATCATCCAGCACGAGGTGCCGGAGGTCCTGGCGGACGCAACCGTCTTCTCCCTCGACATGGGCACGCTGCTTGCCGGCACCCGCTATCGGGGCGACTTCGAGGAGCGCCTCAAGCAGGTGATGAAGGAGATCGAGGCGCATCCCAACGCCATCATGTTCATCGACGAGATCCACACGGTGATCGGCGCCGGTGCAACCTCGGGCGGCGCGATGGATGCCTCGAACCTGCTCAAGCCGGCTTTGGCCTCCGGGTCCTTACGCTGCATCGGCTCGACCACCTACAAGGAGTACCGCCAGTACTTCGAGAAGGATCGGGCGCTCGTGCGCCGCTTCCAGAAGATCGACGTCAACGAGCCGTCGATCCCGGATGCGATCGAGATCCTCAAGGGCCTGCGCCCCTCCTTCGAGGAGTTCCACAAACTCAAGTACACGACCGAGGCCGTGAAGGCCGCGGTCGAGCTGTCGGCCCGCTACATCAACGACCGCAAGCTGCCGGACAAGGCGATCGACGTGATCGACGAGACCGGCGCCTCGCAGATGCTGGTGCCGGAAGGCCGCCGCAAGCGTACGATCGGCGTCAAGGAGATCGAGGCGACCATCGCCACGATGGCCCGGATCCCCCCGAAGACCGTCTCGAAGGACGACGCGGAGGTGCTGGCGCATCTCACCGACAACCTGAAGCGGGTGGTCTACGGCCAGGACGCCGCCATCGACGCGCTCACCGCCTCGATCAAGCTCGCCCGGGCGGGCTTGCGCGATCCCGACAAGCCGATCGGCGCCTACCTGTTCGCCGGCCCGACCGGTGTCGGCAAGACGGAGGCGGCCAAGCAACTGGCGTCGAGCCTCGGCGTCGAGATGCTGCGCTTCGACATGTCGGAATACATGGAGCGGCATACCGTCTCACGGCTGATCGGCGCCCCTCCGGGCTATGTCGGCTTCGACCAGGGCGGCCTCCTCACCGACGGCATCGACCAGCACCCGCATTGCGTGCTGCTGCTCGACGAGATCGAGAAGGCCCACCCGGACCTGTTCAACATCCTGTTGCAGGTGATGGACCACGGCAAGCTCACCGACCATAACGGCAAGCAGGTCGATTTCCGCAACGTCATCATCATCATGACGACGAATGCGGGCGCGGCCGACCTCGCCAAGGCGGCGTTCGGCTTCACGCAGAACAAGCGCACCGGCGACGACCAGGAGGCGATCAACCGCCTGTTCGCCCCGGAATTCCGCAACCGCCTCGACGCGACCGTGTCCTTCGGCCATCTGCCGAAGACCGTCGTGGCCAAGGTCGTCGACAAGTTCGTGCTCCAGCTCGAGGCGCAGCTCGCCGACCGCAACGTCACCATCGAACTCTCCGACGAGGCGCGGGACTGGCTGGTCGAGAACGGCTACGACGAGGCCATGGGCGCCCGCCCGATGGCCCGCCTGATCCAGTCGACCATCAAGACCCCGCTCGCCGACGAGGTGCTGTTCGGCAAGCTCAAGGACGGCGGCGCCGTCCGGGTGATCGTCAAGCGGCCCGACGGCGAGAAGCCGAGCCTCGGCTTCGTCTTTCCGGCCGGCCCGGTGATGCCGCGCCCCGAGAAGGACGTGACGGACGCGACCAAGAAGGCGGCCAAGAACGCCGCGAAGAAGCAGAAGCGCCCGCGCGCCGCGCCGAAGAAGCCGAAGGATGGCGGCTCGGGCGGCGGCGAGGGCGGGGTCCGCACGGTGCCGAAGGTGCCGCTGGTTCGGGCCTGATCCCGGCGGATCGAGGGGCGAAGCCCCTCGATCCCGACCCGCCTCCCGTGTATGAGGCTCATCCGAGACGCGCATCCCGGCGGGGCCTCCCCCGCCGGGATGCGCATTTGAGGCCCCGGCTCCTTGAGCTGCCGCGGGGCGATGGATGGACACGCGAGGGTTCGTAAGCCCTCGCGTCAGAGGACGTGAGAGAATCCCATGAGCGGAGATCTCAACGAGGGGCCCCTCGCCCCGGCCGCGACGGTGACCCCGCCCTCCCCGAAACTGACCGGGCGCGAGAAGCGCCGGCAGCGCCGCCGCCGTCGCAAGATCGGCGAGGAGATCCTGGGCTGGATCCTGGTGCCGGTGATCCTGTTCGCCTGCTACTGGTCGGTCAATGCAGGCTTCGCCTTCTTCGGCACGACGCCGAGCGCGGTATTCGACCAGCTGAAGCAGGTGAAGACGGCTTTGGAGAAGCGGGAATCGCGCTGAGTGGGGGCGACCGCCGTCGGACGGTGCCTGTCGCGTGCTCCCGTCGTGAGTCCATGCCGCTGTCTGGACCAATGGTCCGGCGCGCTCGCCACGATCTCTCGATGGTCATCCCGGGGCTCGACGAAGTCGAGAGCCCGGACCTGATGGGACGCGCAACACAATCTAGAATCGCTGACGGTGCAGGGCGAGTTGGAATGCGGCCCGGCCCCTTCTAAAATCTCGGCGATTATAGCGTCTGTGTTCTGCTGCACGTGCGGTGCATGACAATGACGTGCGGCCAAGGTCAGCTGAACAACGCTCGTTCAGCTCAATACTGATGGTATTTGATGCTTTTTCGGTCGCAAGGCTTCCCCAGCCCAACCCTCCCCCGCAGAGGCAGGGCTGTCCGGGGAAAGGGATGGCGCGCCTCCCCTCTCCCGTGTGGGAGAGGGGCCGGGGGTGAGGGTGACACGCTTCCGTGTAGAGCGCTGAACGTGGTGCTGGCAGCGGGACGGTCCGAGGCTTCTGTGGAACCGTAGCACCCTCGCGCGATCTTCGATCACCCCTACCCCTCTCCCACACGGGAGAGGGGATCCCGCGCCTGGTTTTGAAAGGGATTTTCCCCGGACAGCCCCGCCGCGGTCGGGGAGAGGCCTGAGCTCCGAAGAGGCTCAGGGAGCAGCGAACCGCAGGTTCGCAGCGATGGTGAGGAGGTGTTTCCGGAGGAGACTCTTCCGGCGAGACCCCCTCACCCTCGCTTCGGCTGCGCCTCCGCTTGCTTCATCCCCGACAAGGGGGATGAAGCCCTCTCCCCGCCCGCGGGGAGAGGAGATTACCCGCGCTCTTCTTGTCCCCGGACAGCCCTGCACAGAGGGGGGAGGGTTCCGTGCGCGGCGGCCGTCGCTCTCGCACTGCGCGACCTGCTGTGTCGCGTGCCGTACGCTGCGCAACGCCGGGATCACGATGGAGGGGCTGAGTTCAGTCGGCTCGCTCGAACAGGCCCTGAACCGCCGCGCGCCACTTTACACCGACGCGGAGTCGGTACGCGACCGCAACGGCCTGACCGAAGATCGATCGCGTGTCCGCGCAAGGCACGCGCCCGCGGGCGGGCCTCATGCTTCACTCCCGCGAACCCGGAAGGGCGAAACCGCCCTCGCGCGTCAGCTCTTCTTGCGGAACGCGTCCAGGCTGACCACCGAGGCGCCCTCCTGCGGGGCATCGGTGCGCTCGGCGGCCTCGTCGGGCTTCGCCTCGCTATCGGACTCGTCCTTGCCGGTCGCGTCCTTGCCCTGCGGCTTGGCCTCGGCCTTGGCGGCAGGCACGATCTTCGGCAGGTTGCTGCCGATCGCCGGGATCTTCGGCAGCGCCTCGCTCGGCTCGGAGCCGGCACCGCGGATCGCCCGCAGGGAGGTCGTGCCGGCCGGTGCCGCATCCTCGGTCGAGGCCGTGCCGTCGTTCAGCTCGAACTTGAGACCGAACTGCACCGAGGGGTCGAAGAAGCCGGTCACCGCCTCGAACGGCACTAGCAGCCGCTCCGGCACGCCGGAGAAGGACAGGCCGACCTCGAAGGTGTGCTCGGTGACGCCGAGGTCCCAGAACTGATGCTGCAGGACGATCGTCATGTCCTGCGGGTATTTTTCCCGCAGGCGCTGCGAGATCCGCACGCCGGGATAATCGGTCCGGAACGAGACGTAGAAATGGTGCTCGCCGGCCAGGCCGTCGCGTGCCGCATCGCCCAGTACCTTGCGCACGACGTTGCGCAGGGCATCCTGCACCAGGAGATCGTAGCGAATCAGATCGTCTGCCATCAACCGTTGCCTGGCGCCGCATCGCTCGCGGGGAGGGAATTCGAGTGGAGGCTTCTGTTGCCAGGTGCCTCCGAACCCCGCCTATGCAGTGCTACCCGCTAGGACTTCGTTTGGTATTGGGGACCGCTTACGCGGCCACCGCCACCGGAGCAAAGTTGTCGTTGGCAACTATTGCATTGGCCCGATAACGGCGGAACCATGCCGAGCGAAAGCTCTACCTTTACGCCCTCGTCGATCCTATTTCGCCCCCGCCGAAGCCCGAACCGAACGGGCCGTTCCGGGCTTGGGTGGAGGCGCCGGGTACCGCCCCCGGGTCCGATAGGTTTATTCCGAAGAACGTTTATCGCCATAGCCGGCCTCGCGACCGGCAAGGGGGAATATAGAGGGTCCCGTGCCGCTTTTGAAGCCCGCCCCGCACCATTCTGCGACCGTTTCGCGAAGTGATGCGCCGGCGCCATCCGGACCCGCCGGTTCCCGATGGCGCGAGCCCTGGCTCGGCGTCGCCGCCGCGATCCTGCGGGCGGTGCTGCTCCAGCTCGCCGCCTTCGGCTTCGTCCTCGCGGCGGTGGCCGGGCTCGGCCGCCTGCCCGCCCTGCCGCCGGGCCTCCTGCCCTTCCCGTCCCTGAGCGGGAACGAGCGGGCCGTGCTCGCCCTCACGGTGCTGCCGCATGCGGCCCTGGCGCTCCTGCTCCTCGCGGCGATCCGCCTGCGCCCCGGCAAGCCTCTCGGCTTTACGCGACCCGCCCTGCCCCGCCGCGCCGCCTGGCTCCTGCTTGCCTGGCCGCCGCTCCAGGTCGCCTGGACGGCCGGGCTGCTGCTGCTCTCTGGGCAGATGCCCGTCCGGGCCTGGCGCCTGTCGCCCTTCCTCTCCGGCGAGGTTTTTCTGGCCTGGACGCTCTGGCTGGTGGTGCTGGCGCCGCTCGCCGAGGAGATGCTGTTTCGCGGCGACCTGTTCGGGCGCCTGGCGCGACACCTCGCCCCGGCGGCGACGGTCGCCGTGGCGACGGCAGTGTTCGTGCTCTGCCATGCCGAGCGGGGCCTGTTGCAGCCGGTCTCGGTCCTGCCCCTCGGGGTGGCGCTCGGGCTGATGCGGCTCTGGACCGGGAGCCTGTGGCCCTGCATCGCGCTCCACGCCGCGAGCAACGGCGCGGTGGTGCTGGCGCGGGTGTGGAGTACCGGCTGATTCTCGAATCCGGCGCTGCGATTCGGCCCGGGGACGCGTTATCGTGCCGACCTTGCGCGGCCGGGAACCGTTTTTCCGGCCGGGCACAGGTCAGAGTTGGAGCCCGCCGGGCGCCGCGCGGCGCCCCGGGCCGTTGTCACGCGGAGGATGTCCGCCATGCGCCCCTACCACGACCTCCTCCAGCGCATCCTCGACGACGGCGTCGAGAAGCACGATCGCACCGGGACCGGCACCCTGTCGGTGTTCGGCCACCAGATGCGCTTCGACCTCGCCGAGGGATTTCCCCTGGTGACGACCAAGCGGCTGCACCTGAAGTCGATCATCCACGAGCTGCTGTGGTTCCTGGCCGGCGACACCAACGTCGCGTATCTCCAGGCGAACGGCGTGACGATCTGGGACGAGTGGGCCGACGAGCACGGCGATCTCGGCCCGGTCTACGGCCGGCAATGGCGGAGCTGGGCCAAGCCCGACGGCGGCAGTGTCGACCAGATCGCCTGGGTGCTCGACGAGATCCGCCGCAACCCGGATTCGCGCCGGCTCGTCGTCTCGGCCTGGAACCCGGCCGACCTCGACCGCATGGCGCTCGCCCCCTGCCACTGCCTGTTCCAGTTCTACGTCGCGGACGGGCGGCTCTCGCTCCAGCTCTACCAGCGCTCGGCCGACGTCTTTCTCGGCGTGCCGTTCAACATCGCCTCCTACGCGCTCCTCACCCACATGATGGCGCAGGTGCTCGATCTCGCCCCCGGCGACTTCGTCCACACGCTCGGCGACGCGCATCTCTATTCCAACCACCTGACCCAGGCCCGCGAGCAGCTGTCCCGCGCGATCCGCCCCCTGCCCCGCCTGCGCCTCGACCCCTCGGTGCGCTCGCTGTTCGATTTCCGCTACGACGACATCGCGATCGAGGGCTACGACCCGCACCCGGCGATCCGGGCGCCGGTGGCGGTGTGACGATGGCTCCGCCCACCGTCACCCTGATCGTCGCCGTCGCGAGGAATGGCGTCATCGGCCGCGACAACGCACTGATCTGGCGCCTGCGCAGCGACCTGCGGCGCTTCCGCGCCCTCACCATGGGCAAGCCGGTGGTGATGGGGCGCAAGACCTGGGACTCGATCGGCCGGCCGCTGCCGGGGCGGCGGGTGATCGTCATGACCCGCGATCCCGCCTGGACGGCGCCCGACACCGAGCGGGCCTCCGGGTGGGAGGATGCCCTGCGCCTCGCCGCGGGAGCGGACGAGGTGATGGTGGCGGGCGGGGCCGAGATCTACGCGCTCGCCCTGCCTCATGCGGATCGCATCCACCTCACCGAGGTCGACGTCGCGCCCGAAGGGGATGCCCGTTTCCCCACGATCCCGCCGGATTTCCGCGAGGTCGCGGCGGAGGCGCATCCGGCCGGGCCCGAGGACGAGCACGGCTTCCGCTTCGTGACGCTCGCGCGGTGAGCCGGTGAGTCCCTGTTCCGATACGTCCGAGACGACGAATCCATCTCAAGTTCCCGGGTGCGGCGATGGAACTCCCGCAGCGGGGCACAAACCTTGAGAATTGGAGCCGCGCCGGTGGTTGCTTTCGCCGGGGGCTCAGCCGATATCGCTGAGGAGCGAGTGCCAGTGCAATGCGAGTGCCGCGCGGGACGCGAGAGACAGCGCGGGGCGTGCCGGCCGGGAAAGGACGTGGGCGAGCATGCCTTGGAGCAATCAGAGCGGCGGCAGTGGCGGTGGCGGCAACGGGGGCGGTCCCTGGGGCAATCGCGGCGGCAATAGCGGCGGTCCCTGGGGGGGCGGCTCCGGCGGCGGTGGCGGTGGCGGCCCGTGGGGCGGCGGGGGCTCGGGCGGCGGCAACCAGCCGCCGGACCTCGAGGACCTCTTGCGCCGCAGCCAGGACCGTCTGAAGACCCTGATCCCCGGCGGCGGCTCGGTCGGCACCAAGGGCGCGGTGCTGGCGGTGCTGGTCGTGCTGGTGCTGTGGCTGATGACCGGCTGGTACACGGTGCTGCCGAGCCAGGTCGGCATCAACACGGTGTTCGGGCGCTATACCGGCCAGTCCGGCGAGGGCCTGCGCTGGAACTTCCCCTACCCGGTCGGCGCGGTGGTCAAGCCGAATGTCGGCGAGTCGCGCAGCATCCAGATCGGCTACCGCTCGGGCGTCGGCGCCCAGCGCTCCCGGGACGTGCCCGAGGAGAGCCTGATGCTCACCGGCGACGACAACATCGTCGACATCGACTTCGACGTGCAGTGGCGCGTGAACCCGGCCAAGGCCGAGGATTTCGTGTTCAACCTCCAGAACCCCGAGGGCACCATCAAGTCGGTGGCCGAGAGCGCGATGCGCGAGGTGGTGGGACGGCGCCAGATCCAGGCGATCCTGACCACCGAGCAGTCGAGCGTGGCGCAGGAGGTGCAGCAGATCATCCAGAAGGCGCTCGATTCCTACGGCGCTGGCGTGCTGATCAACGTGGTCCAGCTCCAGGGCGTGAGCCCGCCGGCCGAGGTGCGCCAGGCCTTCGTCGACGTGAACGCGGCCCAGCAGGACGCCGCCCGCGCCCGCAACGAGGCCGAGACCTATGCCAGCCGCGTGGTGCCCGAGGCCCGTGGCCGGTCCTCGCAGATCCAGCAGCAGGCCGAGGCCTTCAAGTCCCAGGCCACCGCCGAGGCGACCGGCCAGGCCGCGCGCTTCCGCGAGGTCTACGACTCCTACAAGCTCTCGCCCGCGGTCTCCCGCGAGCGGATGTTCCTCGACACCATGGAGAAGGTGCTGGGCGGCGTGAACAAGGTGATCATCGACCAGGGCGGCACGGCGGGTGCCGGTGCCGCGGCGGCCGGCGTGCTGCCGGTCCTGCCGCTGCAGGAATTCGCCAACACGGCCCGTCCGGGTAACGCTGCCCAAGGGAACTCGGCTCAGGGGAGCGCGCGATGAACGGCAACGCGCTTCGCACCGGCGCCGTCGTCCTCGGCGTCCTCGTCCTGGTGCTGGTCTACGCCGCGGCCTTCACCGTCGGCCAGACCCAGCAGGCCCTGGTGCTGCGGTTCGGCGGCGTCCGCACCGTCCTGAACCAGGCCGGCACCGACAAGCCGGGCCTGTACTTCAAGGTGCCGTTCGTCGAGAGCGTCGTGCTGTTCGAGAAGCGGCTGCTCGACCTCGACCTGCCGGTGCAGACCGTTCTCTCGGCCGACCGCCAGAACCTCGAGGTCGACGCCTTCGCCCGCTACAAGATCGTCGACCCGCTGCGCTTCTACCAGTCGGTGAACAACATCCAGGTCGCCAACCAGCGCCTGTCCAGCTTCACCAACGCGGCGATGCGCAACGTGCTCGCCAGCGCCTCGCGGGACGCGATCGTGCGGACCCAGCGCGAGGGCCTGATGAACCGCATCCAGGAGGACGTGAACCGGCAGGCGAAGAATCTCGGCATCGAGATCGTCGACCTGCGCCTGACCCGGGTCGACCTGCCGGCGGCGAACTCGCAGGCGGTCTACCAGCGGATGCGGACCGAGCGCGAGCGCGAGGCGGCGGATCTGCGCGCCAACGGCAACCAGGTGGCGGCGACCATCAAGGCCAAGGCCGACCGCGACGTGACCGTGCTCCTCGCCGAGGCGAACCAGAAGGCCGACCAGCTCCGAGGCCAGGGCGAGGCGGACCGCAACCGCATCCTCGCCGACGCCTTCGGGCAGGACCCGGACTTCTTCGCCTTCTACCGGTCGATGCAGGCCTACGAGAAGGGCCTGAGCGGGTCCGACACGCGGCTGGTGATCAGCCCCGGCTCGGAGTTCTTCCGCTACTTCAACGACCCGCAGGGGCGGGCCCGCCCCGCCGCGGCTCCGGCGGCCGGCCAGTAGGCCGGCGCCCCTCCGCCTCAGCGGACGCCGATACGCGACGATACCCGAGCGCCCCGCCCCGGCGGGGCGCGCTTTTGTGACGGCGGGCCCCGGGCCTGCCGTGCCGCGGAGACCAACAAGATGCGACCGCAGGGGGGAACAGGACAGGCGCAAGGGCCCGCCCGCGGGCGGGCGCGCGGTGTCCTGCCGTGAAGGATCTCGTCGCCGCCCTCGGCTTGGCGCTGGCCATCGAGGGCCTGCTCTGCGCCGCCTTCCCGGGGGCGATGCGTCGGGCGATGCAGGAAGCCTCCCAGACCCCGATGGAGCGGATGCGTCTCGTCGGCCTCCTCTCGGCCGCTGCCGGCGTCGTCGTGGTCGGCGTGGTGCGCCTGCTGCTCGGCTGACTCCCAAACCGATCCTTCGGCACACCCTTCCGCTGGCCGTCAAGCTGGTCCTTGGGCCGAGGCGATCCGCCGGGACTTGAACCGGTTCGCCGGGAGACGATCTTAAGGGGGTTCCCGGCCCGGTCGCCGGGATTGTCCGGGCCATGATGCGGACGGGGTGGAACGCCGCCCCCCGCTTCCGGGCCCGAACCGTTTTGACGACGATCCTGCCCAACGAGGTTCCCAGATGGCCGCTTCCTCGCGCCGTAACCCCGCCTTCGCGAGACGGCGCCTGCCCGCTCTCGCGGGGGCCCTCTTCGCGCTCTCCGTCGGCACGGCCGCCTTGCCGAGCGTCGCGCTGGCCAAGGGTCCCGCCTCGCTGGCCGACCTCGCCGAGCAGGTGACGGATGCGGTGGTGAACATCTCGGCCTCCACCACCGTCGAGGCGCGTGGCCGCACCATGCCGCAGCTGCCGCCGGGCACGCCGTTCGAGGACCTGTTCGAGGAATTCTTCAACCGCCGCGGCCAGGGTGGCGGCGGGGGCGAGAGCCAGCCGCGGGCACCGCGCCGCTCGAACTCGCTCGGCTCCGGATTCATCATCGATTCGTCCGGCATCGTGGTCACCAACAACCACGTCATCGGCGACGCCAACGACATCCAGGTGATCCTGCATGACGGCCGCAAGCTGAAGGCCGAGATCATCGGCAAGGATTCGAAGATCGACCTCGCGGTGCTGCGGGTGAAGCCCGATCCGGACCGGCCGCTGAAGTCGGTGCCGCTCGGCGATTCCGACAAGATGCGGCCGGGCGACTGGGTCATCGCGATCGGCAACCCGTTCGGCCTCGGCGGCTCGGTCTCGGCCGGCATCGTCTCGGCCCGGGGCCGCAACATCGAGTCGGGCCCCTACGACAACTACATCCAGACCGACGCGGCCATCAACAAGGGCAATTCCGGCGGTCCGCTGTTCAACATGGACGGCGAGGTGATCGGCATCAACACGGCGATCCTGTCGCCGACCGGCGGCTCGGTCGGCATCGGCTTCGCCGTCCCGACCTCCACCGCCAGCCCGGTGATCGACCAGCTGCGCCAGTTCGGCGAGGTCCGCCGCGGCTGGCTCGGCGTGCGGATCCAGAACGTCGACGACACCACGGCGGAGGCGCTCGGCCTCAAGGGCGGCGGCCGCGGCGCGCTGATCGCCGGCGTCGACGAGAAGGGCCCGGCCAAGACCGCCGGCCTCGAGGTCGGCGACGTGATCACCAAGTTCAACGGCGTCGAGGTCAAGAGTTCGAGCGACCTGCCCCGCATCGTCGCCTCGACCCCGGTCGGCAAGGTCGTCGATGTGACCACGATCCGCAAGGGCCAGGAGCAGACCAAGCAGGTCACGCTGGGCCGCCTGGAGGACAGCGACAAGCCGCAAACGCAGGCCGCCCTCAACCGGCCGCAGCCGGAGGCCGACGTCACCCGTCAGGCGCTGGGGCTCAACCTCACCGGCCTCTCGGACGAGTCGCGCAAGCGCTTCGGGGTCAAGGAGAGCGTCAAGGGCGTGCTGGTCACCCGGGTCGACCCGAATTCCAACGCCGCCGACAAGCGCATCCAGGCCGGCGACGTGATCGTCGAGGTAGGCCAGGAGGCCGTGACCTCGCCGGCCGACGTGACCCGCCGCATCGACCAGATCAAGAAGGACGGACGGAAGTCGGCGTTGCTCCTCGTCTCGAACAAGGACGGTGAGGTGCGGTTCGTGGCGTTGAGCCTGGAGTAATACCAACGGTCGTTGGAAACGACCTTTGATCTCGTTCTCGAATTTTCGCCAAGCCTCTGGCTTGAAATCAAAAAATCGAGATGGGTCAATGGCCCCGTCGATCTCGGGCCTGCCCGAGATCGAATCGATGCGTCAGCATCTCGGGCCATTGGCATAAGTCACGGTCGCGCGGCGGGTTTTTGTTCGCCCGCTGCGCTCTTCTTACTCTTGGACTGATTGATTTCCTTCTATCGATCGAACGCCCTCCTCGTCATTCCGGGGCCGCGCAGCGGAACCCGGAATCCGGACATTCAAGCGGTTCAGGATGAGGCGGGCAGCGTTCCGCTTTCCGCCGAGGAGCGCATAGCATTCATCCCACCCCCGACCTCATCCTGAGGTGTCGGTCGATCGAAGATCGACTGACCTCGAAGGAGATGTCCAGTTGCCGCAGAGGCTTCTGGAGCCCTCCTTCGAGGCTGAGCGATCGAAGACCGCTCAGCACCTCAGGATGAGGTCGTGGATGGATGGAGCCTCATGAATGTCGAGAGATGCGAACACTCGTGCCCGGCCACTGCCGTGACCGGCACCATCTTTACTTCTGCGCGTCGATCAGCGGCGACCAAGTCGGGTCGGACGCATAGGACGGCGTCGGGACCGGCTGCTCGACCTTGCCGGTGATGTCGACCATGTAGAGCTTGCCGCCGGCCTGGCCGCCGGGATCGCGGAAGAAGATCAGGTACTGGCCGTTCGGCGCCCAGGTCGGGCCCTCGTTGTGAAACCCTTCCGTCAGGACCCGCTCACCCGTGCCGTCGGGCTTCATGATGCAGATCGCGAAGGAGCCCTTCCGCTGGCGGGTGAAGGCGATGTAGTCGCCCCGCGGCGACCAGGCCGGCTGCGAGGCCGAGCCGTCGCCGAAGGTCAGGCGGCGCGGGTTCGAGCCGTCGGCGCCCATGACGTAGACCTGCTGCTGGCCGCCGCGGTCGGATTCGAACACGATCTCGCGCCCGTCCGGCGAGAAGGACGGCGAGGTGTCGATGGCGTTGGCGTTGGTGATCCGGGTCTGCGCCTTGGAGGCGAGGTCCATCACGTAGATGCTGGCATTGCCGCCATCCTGGTCGCTCATCACCAGGCGGCGCCCGTCCGGCGAGAAGCGCGGGCTGGTGCTCATCTCGGCATTGGTCGGGATCACCTGGCGGGCGCCGGTCGAGAGGTTGATCACCTGCACCCGCGGCTGCTGGCCGGTGACCTGGGCCATGTAGGTGATGTCCTGGGTCGAGGGCGAGTAGCGCGGCGCCACCACCGAGGCCTCGCCGCTCGTGAGATACCGCACGTTGGCGCCGTCCTGATCCATGATGGCGAGGCGCTTGCGGCGGTGCTCCTTCGAGCCCGATTCGTCGACGAAGGCGACGCGGGTGTCGAAGAAGCCGCCGATGCCCGTGATCTTGGTGTAGACCGCATCCGAGATCAGGTGGCCCATGCGGCGCGCATTGGCGCCGTCGCCGGCATATTGCTGGCCGATCATCTGCTGGCCCGACAGCACGTCCCACAGCCGGAACTCGGCCTTGAGCCGGCCCGACCCGTCGCGGATGACCCGGCCGGTGACGAGGCCCTGCACGCCCATATCCTTCCAGGCGGCGAAGTTGGGCGCGGCGTCGAAGTTCGGGCTCTCGGGGAAGCGCGCCTTCTCGACCGGGGTGAAGTAGCCGGAGCGCTTCAGGTTGTTGGTGACGATGCCCGACAGGGTCGGCCCGAGGCTCGGATCGCCGGAAAAGTCGGCGATGGCGATCGGCATCGGCTGGAAGGCGCCGCCGGGGCCGATGCGCAGGTTGAGCTGCGCCTGCGCCGGCGAGGCGAAGCAAGCGGCGAGGCACAGCCACAGGAATGCGGCGAGCGCGGAACGCAATCGCGAGGGGGAGTGCATGGAAGGGACGTCCATCGTGGGGTGAGGTAGGCGGCCGGCAGGAGTTTTAGGCCCGCGGCAGCTCGAACTCGGCGTTGATGACCCGCCAGTCGTTGTAGAACGGGGCGAACTGGGACGGGATGCGGAAGGGCGCGCAGCGCCGCACCGCCCGCACCGCGGCCTCGGCGATCGAGCGATCGACCGCACTGCCGCCGGCGCGCAGGATGCGCGGTTCGGTGGTGAGCGACCCGTCGGGGTTCAGGCGGATGTCGAGCTGCGGCAGCACGATCCCCTGCGCGGCGCCAGGCGGCGCCGAGTAGCAGCGCTCGATCTGCTGCTGGAGCAGGCCGACCAGGGCGTCGCGCTGGCTCGGGTTGAGGCGCTGCGACGTGCCGGTCGCGGCTCCGAGGGCTGCGGTGCGCTGCACCTCGCGGCCGGTGGCGCCGGTCGATTGCGACGGCCCGTGCGAGGCCAGCATGTCGCGGATCGAGCCCGAATTGAACTTGGCGGCGAGCTCGGCCTGGCGCCGGGCCTTGGCCTCGGCAGCGGCCTTGGCCTTCGCGTCCGCCATGGCCTTGGCCTTCGCGGCGGCCTCGGCCTTGGCCTTGGCTTCCGCGGCGGCGTGGGCCTTGGCCTCGGCGTCCGCCTTGGCTTGCGCTTTCGCCTCGGCTTCGGCCTCGGCCTTCGCTTCCGCCTCGGCTTTCCGGGCCTCCGCTTCGGCCTTGGCCTCGGCGCGCGCCTTGGCGTCCGCCTTCGCCTTGGCCTCGGCGACTGCCTTGGCCTTCGCCTCGGCGTCCGCTTGAGCCTTCGCCTTCGCTTCGGCCTCGGCTTCCGCCTTGGCCTCGGCCTTCGCTTTCGCCTCGGCGTCGGCGCGGGCCTTGGCTTCGGCCTTGGCCTTCGCCGCCGCTTTCTCGGCGGCGGCCTTCTCGGCCGCTGCCTTGGCCTCGGCCAGTTCCTCGCGCCGGATCGCCTCGGCCTCGGCCTTTTCGGCGGCGGCCTTCTCCGCCGCGGCCTTGGCAGCCACAGCCGCCGCCTTCTCGGCCGCCGCCTTTGCAGCTTCCTTGGCGGCTTCCTTGGCCGCGGCCTTCGCCGCTTCCTTGGCGGCCTCGCGGGCGGCTTCCTTCGCCGCCTCCTTCGCCTCGCGCTCGGCCTCGGCCTTGGCTTCGGCGCGCGCCTCGGCCTCCGCCTTGGCCTTCGCGGCGGCGGCCGCAGCCGCGGCCTTCTCGGCATCGGCCTTTGCAGCGTCAGCCTTGGCGGTGTCGGGGCGGGCCGGTGGCATCGGGGCGGGTTCGGGCTGCTCGAGGGCCGGGCGCAGGGGCGGCGTCGGCATCTCCTCGGCGTTGGCGACCTTGATCTCGGGCGGGCGCGTCGGCGGGGTCGGCACGTTGGCCTTGGCCTCGCCGGGATCGTTCTCCTGCTGCTTGTCGGCGACGCGGTCGGCGCGCGGGCTCTTGGCCGGGGCGTCGCCGTCGCGCTGGCCCTTGGTCAACTCCGAAAACTGGTTCTCGGTGATGACCTCGACCGGCACGCCCTCCTCGGCCTGCGGCAGCGTGTGCGAGGCGGCGGCGAAGAGCGCCAAGCCGATCAGCACCACGTGCGCGCCGGCCGAGACCCAGACGCCGGGCTCGGACCTGTCGAAGGGAAACGCCACCGGAAGAACCCCGCCCTACTAACGCTGGTCGGGCTCGGTCACGAGGGCGACCTTCTTGAAGCCGCCGCCCGTCACGATCGCCATCACCTGAGCGACGCGGCCGTAATCGACCCGCTTGTCGCCGCGCACGAACACCCGCTCCTCGAACCCGTCCTTGGCGGTCGACGAGAGCTTGGCGACGATGGTGTCGTCGGTGAGCTCGTCCTCGCCGAGGAAGACCTGGCCGGTCTGGCGGATCGAGAGGGTAATCGGCTTCGAATCCTGGTTGAGCGGCGCGGCCTTGGTCTGCGGCAGGTCGAGGGGCACGCCGACCGTCATCATCGGGGCGGCGACCATGAAGATGATCAGGAGCACCAGCACGACGTCGATGAACGGCGTCATGTTGATCTCGTTGATCGCGCCGCCGCTCCGCCGGCCGCGCCGACGGCGCCCGCCGCCCTGTGCCGCTCCGGAGGCCATGCTCATCGGGCTCGATCCTTCCTGAAGAGGCTCAAGGTTCAGGCCGCCAGGGCCATGCGCTCGTCGATCTGGCGCGACAGGATCGCCGAGAACTCGTCGGCAAAGCCCTCCAGGCGGCCTTGCGCCTTGGCGACCGAGGCCTGGAGCTTGTTGTAGGCGAGCACCGCGGGAATCGCCGCGAACAGGCCGATCGCGGTGGCGAACAGGGCCTCGGCGATGCCGGGCGCCACGACCGCCAGCGAGGTGTTCTTCGAAGCGGCGATCGACGTGAACGCCGTCATGATGCCGAACACCGTGCCGAACAGGCCGATATACGGACCGGCCGAGCCGATCGAGGCCAGGAACAGCAGGCGCGATTCCAGCCGCTCGACCTCGCGCTGGATCGTCACGTCGAGCACCTTGTCGATGCGCTGGCCGAGGCTGCGGATCGAGCGGCCGGAGCCCTCGTAGGAGCGGCGCCATTCGCGCATCGCGGCGACGAACAGGGCGGCGAGCCCGGTCGCCGGCTTGTCGTTGTAGGCGCGGAACAGTTCTTCCAGCGGCCGGCCGGACCAGAACTCCTCCTCGAAGGCGTCCATCTCCGCCTTGGTGCGGCGGAACAGCAGCGTCTTGTCGACGATGATCGACCAGCACCAGATCGAGGAGCCGAGCAGGCCGAGCATCACCACCTTGACGACGAGGTGGGCCTGCCAGAACAGGCCGAACATCGTGATCTCGACCACGGGCATCGCCTGGGCGGCATCGGCGGGATTCATGCGGCTCATCCTCGCGTCCCGGGCCGATGAACGGCCCTCGGGCACTCCAACCGGGATCGGGGTTTTGCGTATCGTGGTTCGATCGCGCCCGAATCTGTCGAAAGTATGGGCCGCCGCTCCGGAAAGAGCGTTCGCCCGCCGCGAGTTAAGCCCCCGGCAGGGTTAAGGAATGGTGAGTGGGACCGCTCAACGGCGCGTCAGCGTGCGGCGCAGGGCCTCGGGCAGGCGCACGGCGCGTCCGTCGCGCACGCAGGCCACCACCACCTCGGCCCGCACCAGGACCTCGTCGCCGCGGCGCACCTCCTGGTCGAGATGCATCGAGGCGCCGCGCAGCTCGCGGGTCGCGGTCAGCACTGTCAGCGCGTCGTCCATCCGGGCGGGCTTGAGGTAGTCGAGGCTCATCCGCCGCACCACGAAGACGAGACCGTCCGCCTCCCGATGCAGGTCGGACTGGTCGCCGGCGAGGCCGCGCAGGAGTTCGGTCCGGCCGCGCTCCATGAAGCGCAGGTAGCTCGCGTGGTAGACGAAGCCGGAGAAATCCGTGTCCTCGTAGTAGACGCGCAAAGGCAGGGCGTGGGCGTCCGGGGGCATGGGTTCGGTCACGTAGAATTCCGTTTTGATCTCGTTCTGGTCGCGCCTGGAAGCGTCTCCGATGAACCGAGGCCGACAAGTCGCGCGCTTCCCCTGTCCCACACGGGAGAGGGGATCCCGCGCTTTTTACTTTAAACGGGTTCGGTGGAAAAATGTATCAAGCGACCGCCCCCGCCCCCAGCTCCACCACCACGATCTCCGGCGGCACCCCGATGCGGATCGGCGCGATACTGAGGCCCAAGCCCCCGGAGATCACCAGGTCGCTCGCCTCGCGGACATGGCCGTAGGCGTAGCGGCCGGGATAGCGCGAAGGCACCACCGGCGACCAGCCGAACAGCCTTATCTGCCCGCCATGGGTGTGGCCCGACAGGGTCAGCGCCACCCGGGCCGGCACCTGGGCGAAGATGTCGGGCTCGTGCGCCAGCAGGATCATCGGCGCGCCGTCGGGCACCGCCGCCAGGGTGGCGGGCAGGTCGTCCAGGCCGACCCGCCCGCGGCCGGTGCGGCGGCGCGCGGGCAGCAGGGCGAGCTGGTCCTCGAGCCCGGCGAGCCAGACCGGGCCGGCCCGGGTCGCGAGCGGCACGGCCTCGTTCGACAGAACCCGGATGCCGTTCTCGGTGAGTGCCGTGCCGGCGATGGTCGGTCCGGCGCCGCGCTTCTGGGCGGTCTTGTCCTCCCACCAGTCGTGGTTGCCGAGCACCGCGTAGACGCCGAGCGGCGCCGTGAGCTTACCCAGCACCGGCGCCCATTCGGCGGCGGGCACGTAGCGGGTGACGTAACGCTGGCCGGCCACGAAATCCCCGACCAGCACCACGAGATCGGCCTGGAGCGCGTTGGTCGCATCCACGATGCCGGCGATGCGCTCCGCGCTCATCCAGGGCTCGCAGGCATGGATGTCGGTGAGCACCGCGATGCGTAAGGAGAGCCCCGCCGGCCAGGGCGCGGCGGGGTTGGCCGTGATCGCGTACCGGGTCACGACCTGGCGAAAGGGCTCGATCCCGGTGGCGTAGGCGCCGGTGCTGACGCCTGAGAGCGCGACGGCGCCCGCGCCCTGGAGCACCCGGCGGCGGGTGAAGAGGCGGTATCCCCTCCCCGCCTCACGCATCCTCGTCGCCGCCGGTGAACAGCCCGAACTGCACGGTCCCGTCGCGCCTCGGCTCCGGCAGGCCGAGATGGCGGAAGGCGTGGGCGGTGAGCACCCGGCCGCGGGGCGTGCGCTGCACGAAGCCCTTCTGGATCAGGTAGGGCTCGATGATCTCCTCGATCGCGTCGCGGGGCTCGGAGAGCGCCGCCGCGATGGTCTCCACCCCGACCGGCCCGCCGTTGAACGAATGCGCGATGATGCTCAGGTACTTGCGGTCCATCGTGTCGAGGCCGGCCGGATCGACGTCGAGGAGCCGGAGCGCCCGGTCGGCGATGGCCCGGGTGATGGTGGGGGCGTCCTCCACGATGGCGAAGTCGCGCACCCGGCGCAGCAACCGCCCGGCGATGCGCGGCGTGCCGCGCGCGCGCTTGGCGATCTCGTTGGCGCCGTCCGGCGCCATGCCGATGCCGAGCACCCGGGCGCCGCGGCCGACGATGAGTTCGAGTTCGTCGATCTCGTAGAATTCGAGCCGGACCGGGATGCCGAAGCGGTCGCGCAACGGCGTGGTGAGCAAGCCAGCCCGGGTGGTGGCGGCGACGAGCGTGAATTTCGGCAGCTCGATCTTCACCGAGCGGGCGGCCGGCCCCTCGCCGATGATGAGGTCGAGCTGGTAATCCTCCATCGCCGGATAGAGAATCTCTTCCACCGCCGGGTTGAGGCGGTGGATCTCGTCGATGAACAGGACATCGCGCTCTTCGAGGTTCGTGAGCTGCGCGGCCAGATCCCCGGCCTTGGCGATCACCGGGCCGGAGGTCGAGCGGAAGTTCACCCCGAGCTCGCGGGCGACGATCTGGGCGAGCGTCGTCTTGCCGAGGCCCGGGGGCCCGACGAACAGCACGTGGTCGAGGGCCTGACCGGTCTTCTTCGCCGCGTCGATGAACACCTGGAGGTTGGCGCGCGCCGCCCTCTGGCCGGTGAAATCGGCGAGGCTGAGCGGCCGGATCGAGGCTTCGACATCGTCCATGCGGCGCTCGGGGGTGAGGAGGGCTTTGCTGGGCTTGCTCACGCGGGACCTGACGGTGTGCATCATCGACGGCGCGAGGCCGGCGGCTTCCGCCGCCCGGGCGGTCGACCGCCCGCCGGATGTAATCGCTGGCCTCTGTCGCACAACGCGACCGATCGCGCTACGCTGTGGCATCCCTGCCCCGGAGAGCCCGACCCCGTGACGACGATCGAGCCTGCGACGCTGGACCGGGCGCCGCCCCGGCCCGTCACCCTGGGGCAGGCCCTGCCGGTCTGGCTGCGGGTCGCCGCCCTGTCCTTCGGCGGGCCGGCCGGGCAGATCGCGGTGATGCACCGGGTGCTGGTCGAGGAGAAACGCTGGATCTCCGAGAACCGCTTCCTGCACGCCCTCAACTTCTGCACCCTGTTGCCCGGGCCGGAGGCGCAGCAGCTCGCGACTTACGTCGGCTGGCTGATGCACGGGGCCCGGGGCGGCCTGTTGGCCGGCGGGCTGTTCGTGCTGCCGGGGCTTCTCGCCATCATGGCCCTGAGCTGGATCTACGTCCTCTACGGCGAGGCCGGGCCGGTCGCTGGGCTGTTCTTCGGCCTCAAGGCCGCGGTCCTCGCCATCGTGCTCGAAGCGGTGCAGCGCATCGGCCGGCGGGCCTTGCGCGGTCCGGCGATGGCCGGGCTCGCCGCTGCCGCCTTCGTGGGCATTTTTTTCCTCGACGTGCCGTTCCCGCTCGTCGTCGTGGCGGCGGGCCTCGTCGGCTTTCTCGGCGGCCGGGCCGGGCATCCGGCCTTCCGTCCCGGCGGCGGTCACGCGGCGGGAGCGGGCGACGGTCCCTACCTGTTCGGCGACGACGCGCTGCCGCGCGAGCGCACGACCTGGGGCGAGACGCTGACCACCCTCGCCGTCTGGGCGGCGATCTGGCTCGTTCCGGTCGCCGCGCTCCTCCTGGCGCTGGGGCCCGACGACGTGTTCTCCCGCATCGCCGTGTTCTTCTCCAAGATGGCGCTGGTGACCTTCGGCGGCGCCTATGCGGCGCTCGCCTACGTGGCGCAGGCGGCGGTGGAGCAGTACGGCTGGATGCGGCCGGGCGAGATGCTCGACGGCCTCGGCATGGCCGAAACCACGCCCGGCCCGCTCATCATGGTGACGCAGTTCGTCGGCTTCCTCGCCGCCTACCGGGCGCCCGGGGCGCTCTCGCCGCTCGCCGCCGGCACGCTCGGGGGCTTGCTCACCACCTGGGTCACCTTCGCGCCCTGCTTCCTGTGGATCTTCGTCGGCGCCCCTTACGTCGAGCGCCTGCGGGGGCACGCGGCGCTCGCCGGCGCGCTCTCGGCGATCACCGCGGCGGTGGTGGGGGTGATCCTCAACCTGGCGGTCTGGTTCGCCCTCCACACGCTGTTCCGGACGGTGCGCCCGGTGACCGTCGGGCCGCTGACGCTCGACGTGCCGGTGCTCGCCAGCGTCGACCCCTACGCGCTCGCCCTGGCGCTCGCCGCGATCGTGGCGGTGTTCCGGTTCAAGGCCGGGATGATCCCGGTGCTCGCGGCCTGCGCCGCGGCAGGAATGGGGTTGCGGCTGGCGGGGCTGATCTGAGTCGTGAACCCCGGATCCGGGTGAACGCTCTCATCGTTCATCCCACCCACGACCTCATCCTGAGGTGCGAACGGAGTGAGCCTCGAAGGAGGGCTCCAGTCATCTTCGAGATTTCTGGAGCCCTCCTTCGAGGCTCACTCCGTTCGCACCTCAGGATGAGGTCGTAGGTGGGATCGAGGAGTCTCGTATCTCTTCGACGTTCGGGAAAAACGGTGTCAGAACTCCATGTCCAGCTCCTCGATCTCCTCCGGCTCGTCGGCGGCCGCGGCGATCCAGTCGCGCATCAGGTCCCAGTCCATGATCGTGTCGCGGTAGGCGGCGCAATCGGGCGGCAGGGCGACGCCGTAGGTGACGAAGCGGGTGCAGACGGGAGCGTACATCGCGTCAGCCACCACCGGCCGCGCGCCGAACAGGTATGGACCCCCGTGGGCCTTGAGCGCCTCCTGCCAGATCTCGATCACCCGGGCGATGTCGGCCTGGGCGCCGCCCCAGACCGTGAAGTCGGTGTAGCGGGCGCGCAGGTTCATCGGCAGGGCCGAGCGCAGGTTGATGAAGCCGCCATGCATCTCCCCCGAGATCGAGCGCGACCAGGAGCGGGTGGCGAGGTCGGCGGGCAGGAGCCCGGCTTCGGGGCGGATCTCCGTCAGGTACTGGGCGATGGCGAGCACGTCCCAGACCCGCACCGCGCCGTGGGTCAGCCGCGGCACCAGGAACGAGGGCGTGAGGTGCAGGAGCTCGGCCCGGCTCGCCGGATCGCCGGACAGGACCTCCACGTCGAGGTCGAGCCCCGCCATGCGGCAGAGCAGCCAGCCCCGCAGCGACCAGGACGAATAGTTGCGGCTTGAGATCGTCAGCGTCGCCTCGGCCATGGCGTGTCCTCCCCGGGCCGGTGTCGCGCGGCCCGTCTGCCCCTGGGTTCCCACCCGGGCGATCCAAGACTCGTGCCGAAGGACACGTGCCGGCCGGCGCGTGCGCAGGGGCGCAATCTTCGCACAAGTCAGCCGCACCTAGACTACCCCCGCTAGAGAGTTGGACGAGAGATTTGGCACGAGGGTCGCATCCCGCCGGCATGGGGATGCCTCTCGCGGTCAGCCGAAAGTCCGGTCGCGGGAGGAGGAAGCGGTGCCCTACGCTTGTCGCCGGGCCGCATCCCGCGCGTGTCCGTGAGGGAGAGCCCGGGCCGATGCTGTACGATGCCTTCGAGGTCCAGTCGGATATCGCCACCGCCACCCGCGCCTGGGGGCGGATGCTGCACCAGGGCGCGGCGCCCTGGACGACGGGCGGCTACGGCGCGGCGACCTGGATCGCGGCCGCCGCCCGGATGATGATGCGGGCCGGCCTCACCCATGCGCGGCCCTCCTACGGGATCGAGACCCTGCGGATCGGCAACCGCGAGGTGCCGGTGACCGAGGAGCCGGTGCTCTCCACTCCCTTCGGCACGCTCCTGCGCTTCCGCAAGGACATGGTCAGCGAGCAGCCCCGGGTGCTGGTGGTGGCACCCCTCTCGGGCCATTTCGGCACGCTCCTGCGCGGCACGGTGCGCACGCTTCTCGCCGACCACGACGTCTACATCACCGACTGGCACAATGCCCGCGACGTGCCGCTCAGCGCCGGCCGGTTCGGCTTCGACGATTACGTCGCCCACCTGGTGCAGTTCCTGGAGGCGATCGGCGAGGGCGCCCACCTCGTGGCGGTGTGCCAGCCCTGCGTGCAGGCGCTCGCGGCGGCCGCCGTGATGGCCGAGAGCCGCAACGCGGCGCAGCCGGCGAGCATGACCCTGATGGCCGGCCCGGTCGACACCCGGATCAACCCGACCAAGGTCAACGAGCTCGCCACCTCGAAGCCGATCGAATGGTTCGAGCGCAACCTGATCGCCACCGTGCCGCGCCGCCATGCCGGGGCCGGGCGGCGGGTCTATCCGGGCTTCATGCAGGTCGGGGCCTTCATGTCGATGAACGCCGCGCGCCACATGCACGGCCATCTCGACCTGTTCTGGCACCTCGCCGAGGGCGAGGGTGTCCCTGAGGCGCGGGCCAAGGCCGCACAGATCGAGTCCTTCTACGACGAGTATTTCGCCGTCCTCGACCTCGCGGCGGAATTCTACCTCGAGACGGTCAAGACCGTGTTCCAGGACGCCACCCTGGCGCAGAACAAACTGACCTTCCGCGGGGCGCCGATCGACATGCGGGCGATCCGCAAGACCGCCCTAATGACGGTGGAGGGCGAGCGCGACGACATCTGCGCCGTTGGCCAGACGGTGGCGGCGCACGACCTCTGTACCGGCCTGAAACCCTTCCGCAAGAGCCACCACCTTCAGGCCGGAGTCGGCCATTACGGGGTGTTCTCCGGCCGCAAGTGGGAGAGCCAGACCTACCCGCTGGTGCGCAACTTCATCCAGGCCAACGCTTGACCCGACCGGCCCTCGGCCTACCTGCGACGAGACGCGAATCCGGCCCCGTTCCGGGTCCATAGCCGCTCAAATTTCGGTCAGGCAGCCACTCCCCGGTTGGAAGTCCTGGCGGAGTGGTGTAAGGCCCCGATCAGGCGCATACCGTGCGCCGACAGCTTGCGCCGGGCTCCGGTGTAACCGCGATGCAACCTAAGCCCCTCCCGGTCCCTTGCAGGTCCGGGCCGTGGGGCGCATTTCGGTTGGCCGGGCAGGCAGCCATCCGGGCGCGTTCCGCGCAAGGTCGGCCACGATTCTGGATTTAGGCAAAAGGACATACACCCTTGCAGGTACTCGTTCGGGACAACAACGTCGATCAGGCCCTCCGCGTCCTCAAGAAGAAGATGCAGCGCGAGGGCATCTTCCGCGAGATGAAGCAGCGCAAGGCCTACGAGAAGCCGTCGGTGCGCAAGGCCCGCGAGAAGGCGGAGGCCGTGCGCCGCGCCCGCAAGCAGGCCCGCAAGACCGCCATCCGTGAGGGCCTGATCGCCGCTCCGAAGCCGAAGCCCCGCGTCGGCGGTCCCCGCCGTCCGGGCATGGCCCCGTCGGCTCCGGCCCCGGCCGCCGCTCCGGCCGCCTCGGCCTAAAGCCACTGGTCGCGCCCCATCCTTCGGGTGGGGTCGTCGACCGGACGTGAGCCCGACGCCGCGAGGCGTGCGGGCTCTTGTCGTTTGTCACGCCGCCGCGTGGGCGGCCCGCTCGGCCTCGACCAGCACGTCGAGCGGCCGCCACGGCTTCTGCATGTAGACCGCATGGTCCGGCACGGCTTGCGCCGCGCCCGGCCGCGAGGTCACCACCAGGCGTACCTCCGGCCAGTCCCGCTCCACCGTGCGGGCGAGGGTGGCCCCGTCCATCTCGCCGGAGAGTTGCATCTCCGTGAACAGCAGCGCGACCTCGGAGCCGTGCTCGCGCATCACCGCCAGCGCGTCGGCGGCGCTGTCGCAGGCGATCACGTCGAGATCGGTCTCCTCCAGGATCGCCGCGGCGAAATCCCGAACGGATTCGTCGTCCTCGACCACGACGGCGATCGACGGTGTGGGTGCTGCTCTGCCCATGAAGCCTCCTGTATTCTTTGACGATTTATTGAGTCCCGGGTCCTCGTGAGTGCTCGGGATTGATGCAGGGCCGCCCGACGCATCGCCGCGACGCTCCCGATGCGCGAGGCGACGGGGGCGAGCGGAACCGACGGGACGGAGATCGGGCCCGGTGTGATGCATGGCCGGAACAAGGGACGCGACCCGGCGACGCGAACACGCCTGCGTGAGCATCAACGACTCAATGCTGACATTGATCCCGGCAAAAGGTCTACCCTCATCCGGGCTTGTGATGCGTGCCGCGCATGCCAGGCCCTGACCCAACGGCATTGCCTGTATCTTGGGCATGAGCCTTGGGCATATGGGGAACCTTCGGGCATGCTGCGGTGCATTAACGGGCTGTTCACCGTCCGGGGCGGAATGTTACGGTTCGATGAAGGCGGCGGACGAGGCACGGCCCGGAGCGGGACCGGCACCCGCCGCGGGAGGTGAAGAGCCGATGTGCCGCTTCCTCGCCTACCACGGCGACCCGGTCTATCTCGACGAACTGGTCTGCGCGCCGACCCATTCCCTCGTGCATCAGTCGCTGCACGCGACGGAGGCCCAGACCGAGACCAACGGCGACGGTTTCGGCATCGGCTGGTACGGCGACCGGCCCGAGCCCGGCCTCTACCGCGACGTGCGGCCGGCCTGGTCCGACGAGAACCTGCGCAGCCTCTCCCGGCAGATCCGCGCCCGCACCTTCTTCGCCCATGTCCGCGCCTCGACCGGTACCGCGACCACCCGGGCGAATTGCCATCCCTTCGCCCATGGCCGCCACCTGTTCATGCATAACGGCCAGATCGGCGGCTATGCGCGCATCCGCCGGCGGCTCGAGGCGATGATTCCGGATGCGCTCTACGAGGCGCGCCAGGGATCGACCGATTCGGAGGCTTTGTTCCTCCTCGCGCTGGCGCACGGTCTCGACCGGGATCCCGTCGGCGCCATGGCGGCGAGCCTGTCGGCCGCAAGCGGCCTGATGCGCGAGGCTGGGATCGACGAGCCCCTGCGCTTCACCGCCGTGCTCACCGACGGCGAGAGCCTCACCGCCTTCCGCTGGGCCTGCGACGGCCGCCCGCCGAGCCTGTACTGGCGCGAGACCGGCACCGGCCTCGCGGTCGTCTCCGAGCCGATCGACGGATTGCGGGCCGGCTGGTCCGAAGTGCCGAAGGGCGGCACGCTCCTGGCGCGCGCGGGCGAGCCAGTGCGGGTGGCCGGGCCGGACCGGGTGGGATTCCGGGCGGCGGCGTGAGGGATCGGCTGGCGGGATCGCCGGCGGTCATTCCGGTTTGGTCGCCGTAGGGCGTCTTTTGGCTGTGCTGTCCTTGAGCCAGCGCGCCAAAGGCTTTCCCCGGACAACCCTGCCCGCAGAGGGGGGAGGGAGAAACCCGCGCTTTTTCCTGTCCCGGACAGCCCGGCGCTCCCCGGGGAGAACGACTCTGCCGGCATCGCATCAGGGCAGGTCGCTCGGCGATAAAAAATCAAGCAACACGTCTTTGAGCGGCGTCAATAATTATCTTCATGTCCAAATATAGTTGTTATATCTAATCCACTCGCTGCGTCCGGATGTTTTGCCTTGCGCCGTTCGACGCAAGCGCGCAAAGACGCGAGCATGGCCATCGCTGGTGAGCCATGATCCTTCGATGCACGCATATCCGCCAGGGAAAAGTGATTGCAGGCGCATGGCCCGGCGCAGCCGATGCGGAGGGACGATACACCGGCATCGTCTTATCATGAATTTTCGAGATGCATGCTGAGCATGGCGATCCGTCGCGGGCGAAACGAAATGAAAATCTGCTTCGATGATTGTCACGAAGGCCGACGCTATCTTACGACGCCTTCTTCGGCCGACCAATAGCGCGGCATGACCCGACGCGTCTTCCTCGCGGCCGTGGGCACGCATGGCGACATCCTGCCTGTCCTCGCCATCGCGGCGGCGCTGCAGGCGCGGGGGCATGCGGTGCAGGTCGCGGCACCGGAGCCGTTCCGGCCGCTCGCGAACCATGCCGGCCTCGCTTTCCACCCCATCGGCACCGCGGCGGAGTTCGCTCAGACCGTGGGACAGGCGGAGCTGTGGCGTCCGGTTCGCGGCGCGCGGGCCATGATCGAGGCCGTGGCGGCGGCCATCGCGCCGACCCACGACTGGCTCGAAGCCCTAGCCGGTCCCGACGACCTCGTCGTCGCCTCCTCCCTGGCGCTCGGCGCGCGGGTGGCCCAGGAGCATCGCGGGCTGTCGCTCACGACGCTCCACCTCATGCCGATGCTCATCGAGAGCCGGTTCGCCCCGCCCCGTCTGCCCGGCCTGCCGCTGCCCCGCTGCCTGCCCGCCTCCTTGCGCCACGCGCTCGGCCGCGGCGCCGACCGCTTCGTCCTCGATCCCGCTTCGCTCCCGCCCCTGAACGCCCTCCGGGACCGCCTCGGCCTCGGCCCGGTCCGGCGCCTGCGCCACTGGTGGCACAGCCCCGAGCGCGTCCTGCTCGCCGTGCCCGACTGGTACGCCCCGCCCCAGCCCGACTGGCCGGCCCAGATCGTCCAGGTCGGCTTTCCCCTCGCCGACACCTTCGGCGAGGCCGCGGACCTCGCCCCCGACCTCGCCGCCTTCCTGCGCGCCGGACCGGCGCCTGTCGTCTTCACCTACGGCTCGGCCATGGCCGGGGCGCAAGGATTCTTCGCCGCCGCCGCCGCGGCGTGCCGGCTCTCGGGCCGACGCGCGATCCTGCTCTCCGGCCGGGCCGAGGAGATCCCCGCCGGCCTGCCGCCCGGGGTGATCCACGCCGCTTACGCGCCGCTGAGCCGGCTCCTGCCGCACTGCGCGGCCCTGGTGCATCATGGCGGGGTCGGCACGGTGGCGCAGGCGCTGGCGGCCGGCTGCCCGCAGCTGATCGTGCCGGTGGCGTTCGACCATGCCGACGAGGCCGAGCGGGTGGTGCGTCTCGGGGTCGGGCGATCTCTCCCGCGCTGGCGTTTCACGGCCGGGCGGGCGCGGCGGGCGATCGAGGATCTGGCGGGCTCGGCCGTTGTGGCGGAGGCCTGCCGCGAGGTGCAGGTGCTGATGCGGGCCGAGAGCGGGGTCGCGCAGGCCTGCGACGCCCTGCTCCGCCCGCCCTCGACCTCGCCCGCACCCTCGTCCGGTCCGTCCCGGAGGGAACACGCGGTGCCGTCCGGCCAGACTCTGTGCCTGTGCCTGGTCGTCCGGGACCGGGCGCCGCTCATCCGCGCCTGCCTCGACAGCGTGCGTCCGCTGATCGATTCGTGGGTCGTCGTCGATGCCGGCTCCACCGACGGCACGCAGGACGTGGTCCGGCGCGCGCTCGCCGGCCTGCCCGGCGCCCTGCACGAGCGCCTAGGGGATGACATCGCCCGGACCCGCAGCGAGGCGCTGCACCTCGCCCGCCGGCACGGCACCTACTGCCTCCTGATCGAGGCCGAGGAGCGGCTCGACGTCCCGGCGGGCACCACGCTGCCGACCCTCACCGCCGACAGCTACACCCTGGACGTCGCCTACGGCGACACCGTCAGCCGCCGGCCGCGGATCCTGCGCACCGCCCTGCCCTGGCGCTCTGACGGAGTGATCCCGGAGACCCTCGCCTGCGACACGGCCGGGGCCGCCGGGCACCTGCCGGGCCCGATCCTCCGCCGCCCTCGCGCCGAGAGGCGCGACCCCGAGGCCGACCGGCTCGCCACCGCGGCGGTCGAGAGAGCCCTGGCCGAGGCGCCCACCCCGCCGCTCGCCGCGCACTACACCTTCCACCTCGCGCAGGGCCACCGGGATCGCGGCGAGTTCGAGGCGGCGATCGCGCGGTTCCTCGAACGGGCCGACCAGGGCTTTTCGCCCGACGAGGTCTACGTGTCGCTGCTCGAGGCCGGCCGCCTCATGCAGCGGGCCGGGCGGCCGCTGGCTTCGGTGCTGGAACCCCTGGACCGGGCGATGGCCCTGATCCCCACCCGCGCCGAGGCGCCGCACGCCGCGAGCGGCGCCTGCCGGATGCACGCCGATTACGCCCGTGCCACCCGCTACGCCATCATCGCCGCCGCCACGCCGAGGCCCGAGCACGGGTTGTTCCTGGAGCCCTGGATCTACGCCTACGGCGCCCTGGACGAGCTTGCGGTCAACGCCTACTGGGCCGGCGACGACCGCACGAGCCTGGAGGCGACCTTGCGCGCCCTCGCCTCCGGCACGGTGCCCGAGGATCAGCGTGCGCGGTTCCTCGCCAATACCCGCTTCCCCCTGGACCGGCTCGCCGCCGGTCGAACCCCAGGGCCGTGACGCCCTCACGCGGCCCGCACCTCCCCCAGGAACGCCGTGACCGATTCCGCCAGCAGGGCCGAGTTCTGCGCGAGCACCCCGGCCACCGCCCGGACCTGGTCCGATTGCGCGGCGCTCGCCAGGGAGGCGGTGCGGACCTGGTCGATGCTCTCGGCGACGCGGCGCGCCTCGGCGCCGGCGCGGTCGATGTTGCGGCCGATGCCGTCGCTCGTCGTCGCCTGGTCCAGCATCGCGCCGCGGATCTCGTCGGCGAGCCGGCTCGTCTCCGCCACCGCGTCGATGATCGCGCCGATCTCCTCGGCGGTGTGCCGGGTCGCGCCTTGGATCGCGGCGATCTGCGCGGCGATCCGGTCGGTCGCGGCCGCGGTCTGGCCGGCGAGCGCCTTGACCTCGCCGGCCACCACCGCGAAGCCCCGGCCGGCGGCGCCGGCCCGCGCCGCCTCGATCGTGGCGTTCAGCGCCAGCAGGTTGGTCTGCTCGGCGATGGTGCGGATCAGGTCGGCGGCCTCGCCGATCTCGCCCGACGCGCTCACCAGCCGCCCCACCGTGTCGGCGGTGGCCTGGCTGCGGGCGAGCGTCGCGCTCGCCATCTCGCTCGCCCGGCCGACCCGTCCGCCGACGCCGGCAGCCGAGTCCGAAAAATGCCGGAACGCGCCCTCCACCTCCGCCACCGCCCGCGCGGCGACGCCGGAGGCGCCGGTGACCGCCGCCGATTGCTGCTCGACCTCGTGCGCCGCCCGCGACAGCACGTCGGCGGTCAGCTCCATCTCGCGGGTCGAGGCGTCCAGCGCCTCGGCCGCCTGCGAGGCCCGGGCCTCGAAGGCCCGGCAGGCTCCGTCCAGCCGCTCGGCCCGCCGCCGCTCGATTCCCGCCCGGACCCGCTCCGCGTCCTGCGCCGCGCCCTGCTCGCACAGGGCCGCCTGGAACACCGCGATGGAGGAGGCCATCTCGCCCATCTCGTCGCGCCGCCGGGTGAACGGCACGCTCACCGCCAGGTCCCCGGCGGTCAGGGAGAGCATCGTGCGGCGCAAGGCCTGGAGCGGGCGCTGCACCTGCGTCAGGCTCACCCAGGCCGCGCCCGCGACCGCGACGACGAGCCCGAGGGCCGGCACCGCGACGAGGGCCACCGCCTCCCGGGCCCTCGCCCGGGCCACCGCCTCGCGCTCGTCCTGGAGCCGCGCGAGCACCGCGTCGCCCAGCGCCAGGATCTTTGCCACCATCCGCTCGCGGCTCGTGATCGTCGCCTCGTCGGCGGCCTGGATCCGCGCCGCCTTGGGCGAGAGCGTCCGGCCGAGCTCCGCCGTGTCGCGCTGGTAGGCCAGGAATTCCTGCAGGGTCAGCGAGAGCGTCCGCGCCTCGGCCTCGTCGAGAGAGGGCTTGAGCGCCGCGAAGAAGGCCGGGCGCTCGGCCTCGACCGCGGCGAGCGCCGCGTCCAGCGCCCCGAATTTCTGGCCGGCCTCGGCGACGTCCTCGGCCGCCACCAGGGCCTGCACCGTCACCACCACGTGCTCGATCCCTTGCGCCAGGGTGCGGGTGTGGAACGCCGCCTCCCAGGCCGCCTCCACGGCGCCCGCGCGGCTTTGCTCGTTCTGCGACAGGGAGATCGCGAAGGCGGCGATGCCGGCGGCGACCAGGATGGGCAGCCCGACGACGATGCCGAGCTTCCGGCCTAACGTGAAACGCATGGATGCACCGAGAAATGAACCGATGGTGCGCCCTACAGTGGAAAATCCTTCTGTAATATTAAATTTAGTCGCCGAAGCAATACTATAACTATTGCATGACAATTCAAAAAATATCGTAAAATTTGAATCGAATGCGATCGCTTGATCCCATTTCTTCGCTGCGCGCGTCAAGCGCAGCGAAGACTGGTTTTCACTGCCGTTCAGGCCTCGAGGTAGCGCCGGCGGAGATGGCCGAGGAAGATGTCGGCCGAGAGCGGCCGCCCGGTCGCCGCGGTCAGGATTTCTTGCGTCCCCGAGGCGCTGCCCTTGCCGTGCACGGTCGCCCGCAGCCAGCCGACGAGGGGCGCGAAGTCGCCGCGCGCGAGGCCGGGGCGCAGGTCGGGCTCTGCCGTGCAGGCGGCGTCGAACAGTTGCGCCGCCATCATCGCCCCGATCGTGTAGGTGGGGAAGTAGCCCCAGGCGCCGCCGGGCCAGTGGATGTCCTGGAGGCAGCCATGGGCATCGTCCGGCACGGTGAGCCCGAGGAGCCGGTGCATCCCGTCGTCGAAGGCGCCCGGCAGGTCGCCGATCTCCATCTCGGCCCGGATCAGCGCCCGCTCGAGCCGGTAGCGCAGCAGGATATGGGCCGGATAGGTGCATTCGTCGGCATCGACCCGGATGAAGCCCGGCGCGACCTTCGTGTAGTTCCGGTACAGCGCTTCGGCCTCCCAGGCCGGCCCGGCGCCGCCGAAGGCCTCGCGCACCAGCGGCGCGAGATACGCGACAAACTCGCGGCTGCGGCCGGCCTGCATCTCCAGGGTGAGCGACTGGCTCTCGTGCAGGCTCATGCCGCGGGCAGCCCCCACGGGCTGGCGGCGCCAGGCGGCGGGGCGGCCCTGCTCGTAGAGGGCGTGGCCGGTCTCGTGCAGCACGCCCATCAGGGCGCGGGCGAAGTCGGTCTCGTCGTACCGGGTGGTGATGCGCACGTCGTCGGTGGCGCCGCCGCAGAACGGGTGCAGGCTGACGTCGAGGCGCCCCCTGTCGAAGTCGAACCCCGCCGCCCGCATCAGCGCCAGCCCGACCCGGCGCTGGGTCTCGACCGGGAACGGTCCCTCGGCCACGGGAGCCGGCCCCGCCGCCTCCTGGCGCGCCCGCGCTTCGGCGATCAGGCCCGGCAATTCAGCCTCCAGCACGGCGAAGAGCGGGTCGATCGCCGCCTGCCGCAGGCCCGGATCGTAGCTGTCGAGGAGGGCGTCGTAGGGGGAGAGGCCCAAGGCCTCGCCCTTCGCCCGGCCGATCTCGCGCTGGAGATGCAGGACCTCGGCGAGGTCGGGCCGCAACAGCGCGAAATCGGCGGTGCGGCGGGCCTCGCGCCAGGTCATCTCGGCCCGCGACACGGCGCGGGAACTGGCCTCGACCAGGTCGCGCGGCACCGCCGCGGCGTGGGTGTAGGCCCGGCGCATCTCGGTGAGGTTCGCCCGTTGCCAGTCGTCCAGCCCGCCTTCCGCGTCGGCTGCGGCGAGCCGGTCGGCGGTGGCGGGATCGACGAGGAGGTCGTGGGCGAGGCCGCGCAGCACCGCGATCTGGTCGCCCCGCCCCTCCGCCGCCCCGTCCGGCATCAGGGTCTGGGCGTCCCAGCCGAGGATGCCGGAGGCGTCCTCGAGGGCGCTGATGCGGGCGAAGGTGGCTTCGAGGGCGCGGTAGGCCTGCATGGGGGAATCCGGTCGTGGTGGAATCGTCGTCGGGTTGTCGGACGGGGGCGTGTGGGCTGGCAAGGACCCGATTGTAAGGCTCCCGGCGTCAGTGTCCCGTGGCGCGTAGGCCATCCACGGCGAACCCAGCAAATGACGCAATGGCAGGATGATTTATCGTTGCATATTGGGTCGAGCAGCCGGAGAATGAGGGATGTTGCCATCGGCTGCGCAGTCGTCAGCTATGGGTTGCGCCCTGACCGCACTGACTATGAAATCCGTGTTTTTGCCGCCGCATGCTCTGTCAAACGGAAAAAGATTTTGCCTTCGCAAAATTACGTTCAGGCGCTCCAGCCACAATCGCCGGGTCATCAATTCGTCATCTACGGTGATTCATGCTCCGGAGTTCCAGGAGCCTTGCACGAGCAGACATTTGCTGCCGTGAATGCTGTGTTGAGGCGTCTCGCGCCGCAGCCGGAGTTCATCCTGTTTCCAGGTGACGAAATCATCGGATTGACACCGGACCCAACCGCTCTGCGTGCCCAGTGGAAACACTGGCTCGATGTCGAGACCGCCTGGCTCGATCGTCGCACGATTCCGATGTGGCACACCACCGGCAATCACACGACATACGACACGATGAGCGAGGACATCTTCCGTGACATCCTGCGATTGCCCACCAACGGTCCCGACGACCAGAAAGGACTGTCCTACTGGGTTCGTCGCGACGATCTGTTGATGGTCTTCGTTCATACCCTCTGGACCGGCCTCGGCGGCGAGGGGCACGTCGAAACCGACTGGCTGAAGGCCGTACTCGATCAGCATGCCGACGCCCGACACAAGATCGTCCTGGGCCATCACCCGGTCCACCCCGTCAATGGATTTTCCGGGTCCTATCAACGCGAGATCGGCCACGAATATGCGGAGATTTTCTGGACGACTCTGAAGGAGGCCGGTGTCCTCGCCTACGTGTGCAGCCACATCCTTGCCTACGATGTTCAGGTGCATGAGGGGGTGCTGCAAATCTGTACTGCGGGTGCCGGGACGGCGCACAGGATGCCCGAGGGTATCGAATACCTCCACTGCATCCAGGCGGCCCTCGATCGGGACGGGTTGCGGTACCAGGTGCTGGATACGAACGGCATCGCGCGGGAGCGATTGCACTGGCCGCCCGCCGCCGTCTCCTCCGCAGGCTGGCGACGCGTCGCGACGGGCCGATCGGACGCCCTCTTCACGGGATCGATCGACCCCGGCGATCTCGTCGCATTCCGCTTCTCCGGAAAAACCGCGACGGAGGCGTGGGCCCCGGAGCAGACCCTGTTCACCGCGCACGCTCGGGACACGATCGCCCCGATCTGGCTCGGCCTGCGCGGACCGAAGCAGACCCTGACCCTCATCGTGGGGAAAACGCCGGGACGAAGCCCGTCCTACTGGCTCGGCCCCGACCTTCCGGTCGATCGCGCGTTCGACATCGAGGTCGCCTTCTATCCGGATATGGGGCCGGGAGGCATTCTCCTCCGAAACAGCGGCAAAGCCTCCTGGACCTCGCTCAAATCCGCCACCGCGACGGGCGTCGAGAGCATTGATTGGCCTCCAGCCTGGAGCATCGGGCACGGCCAGCACGGACCGAGCGATCGTCCCTTCAAGGGGCCGAGGCTGGCGGTGAGCGTCTGCTAGCCGGTCTCGACGTCATGACGGCGGCCCCTCGCCCCGCGCCAGCCCGAGCCGCTCCGCGACACGGCGGAGCTTGTCCGGATTGCGGGTGATGTAGATGCCGGCGATCCGGCCGTCCTCGACGGCGAGCGCCGTCACCTGCAGCACGCCGCCGCGCTCCAGGCTGGCATAGCCCGGAAGGCCGTCGACGGTGACGGCGGCGAGGAAGGTCGCCGGGTCCGCCCGGTGCTTGCGGGCGAGGCTCGCGAACAGCCGCAGGATGCGCGCGAGGCCGACGATCGGATTGAGGAAGGCGACGACCTTGCCGCCGCCATCGGCGTGGATGACGGCGTCCTCGGCCAGCATCGTGCGCAGGGCCTCGGTGTCCCCGTCATGCGCGGCGGTGAAGAAGGCCTGGGCGAGGCGCTCGCCCTCCTCGCGGGCGATCCGATAGCGGGGCCGGCCGGCCTGGACGTGCCGGCGCGCCCGGACCGCGAGCTGGCGCAGGGCCGCCGGGTCGCGGCCGAGCGTGTCTGCGACCTCACCGAGCGGCACGCCGAACACGTCGTGCAGGAGGAAGGCGGCCCGCTCCAGCGGCGACAGCCGTTCGAGCGCCAGCATCAGGCTCAGGGTCAGGCCGTCGCCGTCCACCTCGTCCTCGTCGGCGAAGTCCACCAGCGGCTCGGGCAGCCACGCGCCGACATAGGTCTCGCGCCGCAGGCGGGCGGAGCGGAGCGTGTCGAGGCAGAGGCGGGTGACGATCCGCGACAGGAAGGCGCCCGGTGATCGCACCGCCGCCCGGTCGGCCTCCGCCCAGCGCAGCCACGCGGTCTGGACCACGTCCTCGGCTTCCGCGAACGAGCCGAGCATGCGGTAGGCGAGGCGCACGAGCCTCGCCCGTTCCGCCTCGAAGGCCCGCGTACCGTCGTCAGGCCGCATCGCGCGACGGATCCGCGTCGTGGCGCCCGCGCAGCCCGACCTGGAGCCGGTTCCTGAGATTGATCGCGCCGATCTGGAGCGTGAGCTGCACCTGCTCCGCCTCGCTGAAGGCCTCCCTGACCTCATCATACACCGCATCGGGGGCACCCGTCTCGGCGACGCGGGTCAGCGCCTCGGTCCAGGCGAGCGCCGCCCGCTCGCGCGGGCTGTAGACGGTCGCCTCCCGCCAGGCATTCAGGAGGTAGAGGCGCATCTCGCTCTCGCCGCTCTTGCGGGAAGCGGCGGCGTGCATGGCGATGCAGTAGGCGCACCCGTTGATCTGCGACGCCCGCAGCTTCACCAGTTCCAGCAGGCCGTGCTCCAGGATTCCGGCCCGGAGGCTGCTCTCCACGTTCATCATCGCCTTGATGGTCGCGGGGGCGTGCGCGTAGGGGTTCTCGATGCGAGGGGTCATGGTCGGCTCTCCGTGATCGGGATGTCGGTTCGGGCGGCCGGCGGGCGGCCGGTCAGTGGATCGGGGTCGTCAGGGTGGTCTCGGCCGTATCGACGACGAAGACCGCGAGCAGGCGGGCCGGCTCCGTGGCGCTGGCATTGGCGCTGACGCCGTGGCGGTCCCCCGGCCTCTCGGTGAAGCTCTCGCCGGCCTCGTAGACGCGCTCGGGCCCGTCATTCACCCGGCTGCGGATCGCGCCGGCCAAAACCGTCGCGACGATAAAGGCGCTTCGGGCATGGGTATGCGCGGGCGAGGCGCCGTTCGGCCCGTACTCGACCAATACCGCCCGCAGGCTCTTGCCCGGAACGTTCGGGATGGCCTGGTCGAAGACGACGGCGACCCGGGCCTCGCCTGCGGCCGGCGGTTGGGCGGTCAGAGGGGTGACGGTCGGTGGTGTGACGGTCGGTTCCTGCGCGAGCGCTCCGCTCGCGAGGAGAAGCATCGCCGCCGCGATGCGGGCGGGCCCGATCATGGCTCCACCCGGGCGCGCCGAGCCGCCGCGGCCCTGTCCTCGATCACGATCCTCATGATCCGTCTGCCTCCGCGGGGGCGCGCCGAATTGCGGGCCCCTTCGCGCTCATGACGAGGCAGCCTCGGCGGATGTGACATCCCGCGGAGATTTTTCGTCGGCCCTGCCCGGAATCGGCACTGCGCCGCGGGGGCGCCGTTTGACCGGCACGGAGGCGTGAGGGCGCGTTGGCGGATCGGAGATCGGTTCAGGACAGGGCGAGGCCGCCCCTCACGGCTCGACCCGCCGCAGCAGGAAGGTCGTGCCGATCTCCGGGTCGCGGCGCCAGCGCCCCTCCCCCACGGGGATCAGCTCGACGCTGTGGCCGCGCCGCGCCACCAGGCTGAGGCGGCCGGCCTCGTAGTGCCAGGCAGTGGGATCGAACAGGGCGAGGCCGGGATCGCGGCAGCCCTCCTGCACCTGCGCGCCCTCGGCCCTGAGCACCACCCGGCAGACGTCCTTCTCGACGAAGCGGTCGAGGGTGTAGAGCCCGACGACGGCGGCCGGGGTCGCGGGGGCGCCGGTCCAGCTGTCGCGGGCGGCGTCGCGGGCATTCGGAAGGGTCGAGAGCGCCGCCTGGGTCACGAGCGGCGTCTCGGGGGCGGCCGGCCGTGCCCCCGCCTGGGCGAGGCTGTAGCGCTCTCCGCTCACCGATTCCGCGCTGCGGATGCCCTCATTGTCCGGGCTCGCGAAGGCCAGAACCGGCTGGCCCTCCCGGTCGAGAAGCTGGATCAGACCATTGTCGACGCGCCAGCCACTCAGCCCGTTGACCACGGGCAGCGCCCGCCGGCAGCCGGCCGGGAAGCGCAGGGCCTGGCCGACCGGGCCGGGCTCGGCGGCCAGCATCAGGCCGCAGCGGCGGAAGCTGCCGTCGAGCGCCAGTTCCCAGGGGCCCGCGGCCTCTCTTGGGCCCGCGGCCTCTCTTGCGGCGGCGGTCTCTCTTGCTCCCGAGGCATCCCCGGGCGGACTGGTCTCCTGCGCCGCCGCGCATCCCGTCCAGGCAAGAAGACCGAGGACCGGAAGGAGGCGGCGCAGGCACATGGCGCGAGTCTTTCTAGGTCTGAGCCTTCCAGGGTGTCTCGGCCACGGGGGTCACCGGACCGTTGCCCTGGAACCAGGAGGTCAGGTTATCAACGACAAGCTGGCCCATCGCGTTGCGTGTGTGGTGCGATGCCGAGCCGACATGTGGCAGCAGAACCGCATGCTCCTGGGCGATCAGGGCGTCGGGCACCTTCGGCTCCTCGGCGAACACGTCGAGGCCGGCGCTCTGGATCGTGCCGTCGGCCAAGGCCGCGGCCAGCGCATCCTCGTCCACGAGAGTGCCGCGGGCGACGTTGACGAGCACGCCCTGGGATCCCAGCGCCTCCAGCACCTCGCGCCCGACGATGTTCTTCGTCTCGGGCCCGCCCGGCGCCACCACCATCAGCACGTCGCAGGCCTTCGCCATCTCGAGCAGGGACGGGAAGTATTCGTAGGGCACGTCCGCCTGCTTCGTCCGGCCGTGATAGGCGATCGGCAGGCCGAAGGCGACGAGGCGGTGGGCGATCGCCCGGCCGATCCGGCCGAGACCCAGGATGCCGACCTTGCGCCCGCGCAAGGTCCCGGTGAGCGGATAGGGCTTCTCCAGCCACTTGCCCTGGCGCAGGTAGCGGTCGACCTGCGGGATCTGCCGCACGGTGGCGAGCAGCAGGCCCACCGCCAGGTCGGCGACCTCGTCGGTCAGCACGTCGGGCGTGTTCGTCACGATCACGCCGCGCCGGTCGCAGGCCGCCGCGTCGATCGTGTCGTAGCCGACGCCGAAATTGGCGACGATCTCGAGCTTCGGCAGCCGGTCGAGCAGGGCGTCGTCGACGTGGACGTGGCTCACCGCCATCCCGCGGATTCTCGGCCCGACCTCGTCGATGAGGCGCTCCTTGTCCTCGACGAGGTCGCCGCGGTGAACGGTGAAATGCCGCTCCAGGCTCTCGGTCACGAGCGGCGACATCGGCCGCAGGATCAGAACATCTGTGGACTTCAAGCCTGTCTCCCGGTCGTTTCTGGCGCATCCGACGATGGGCGCATGGCGAGGACGCTTGATCTTGCGCCCCGCGCGCCCGATGATGGCCGCCAACACGAGAGGCGGCAAGCCAAGGCCGCCCCGTTCTTACGGGTCGAGGAAACAACCCAGATGAGCGCCAGACGCCCTGCTCCGGGCTCGCCTGTCGTGTGTTCGTCGTCTGCCTGTGGCAGCGCTGCCGTTTCGGTCCGCGCGCCGCGCGCGACCGCTGTCTGATCAACACGACTACGAGGAGCCGATGGCCGGGCTGGAAATCAGGAACGTGCGCAAATCGTTCGGGGCCACCCCGATCCTGCACGGCGTCTCGATCGACATTCAGGATGGGGAATTCGTGATCCTGGTCGGCCCGTCGGGCTGCGGGAAATCGACCCTTCTGCGCATGATCGCAGGGTTGGAGAACATCACGGCGGGCGAGATCCGGATCGGCTCGCGCGTCGTCAACGCGGTGCCGCCGAAGGAGCGCGACATCGCCATGGTGTTCCAGAACTACGCGCTCTACCCGCACATGACCGTGAAGGACAACATGGCCTTCTCGCTGAAGTTGCGGAAGGCCGCCAAGGAGGAGATCGACAGCCGGGTCGGCCGCGCCGCGGCGATTCTCGGCCTCGAGAAGCTCCTCGACCGCTATCCGCGCCAGCTCTCGGGCGGCCAGCGCCAGCGCGTCGCCATGGGGCGGGCGATCGTGCGCGACCCGCAGGTCTTCCTGTTCGACGAACCGCTGTCGAACCTCGACGCCAAGCTGCGCGTCGCGATGCGGGCCGAGATCAAGGAGCTGCACCAGCGCCTGCGCACCACCACGGTCTACGTCACCCACGACCAGATCGAGGCCATGACCATGGCCGACAAGATCGTGGTGATGCATGACGGCGTGGTCGAGCAGGTCGGCGCGCCGCTCGAACTCTACGACCGGCCCGACAACATCTTCGTCGCCGGCTTCATCGGCTCGCCGTCGATGAACTTCCTGAAGGGCAAGATCGCCGGCGACACCTTCCGCACCGAGGGCGGCCTGACCCTGCCGCTGCCGACCCGTGGCTCGCGCCCGGCCGACGGGATGCCGGCGGTCTACGGCCTGCGGCCCGAGCATGTGCGCCTGGCCGAGAACGGCGTGCCGGTGGAAGTGGCGGTGGTGGAGCCGACCGGCTCCGAGACCATGGTGCTGGTGCGCCCGCCCGGCGGCGGCGCCAAGGACATCGCCAACGAGGTCGCCCGCGACATCGCCTGCGTGTTCCGCGACCGGATCGGCGCCGGCCCGGGCGAGCGGATCAGCATCACCGCCGATCCCGCCCTCGTCCACCTGTTCGATGCCGAGAACGGCCGCCGGCTGAGCTGATGGCCCGATTCCGGCCGGCGGCGGGACGCCATCCCGCCGCCGCCTGGAGCATTGTCCGACGAAGTGGATGCCGGTTCGTCGCAGACAATGCGTCAGTAAAAAGCTTCACCGACACCATAACGATCATCCCGGGAGAGACGCCACGATGTCAGCCTTCGATCGTCGCCAGATCCTCAAGGGGGGCGCCGCCCTCGGCCTCGCCTCCGCCGCGGGCCTGGAGGGCTTCGCCCGCGCCTGGGCGCAGGAGAACCAGTGGAAGCCGGAGGCCGGCGCCTCGCTCAAGCTCCTGCGCTGGAAGCGCTTCATCCCCTCCGAGGACGAGGCCTTCATGCGCCTCGTCGACGCCTTCACCAAGGCGACCGGCGTGCCGGTGAGCGTGACGAGCGAATCCTTCGACGACATCCAGCCCAAGGCCTCGGTGGCGGCCAATACCGGCCAGGGCCCGGACATGGTCTGGGGCCTCTACTCGTTCCCGGCCCTCTTCCCGTCGAAATGTCTCAAGGTCGGCGACGTCGCCGACTATCTCGGCAAGAAGTACGGCGGCTGGTTGCCCGCGGCCGAGGCCTACGGCAAGGTCAAGGGCGAGTGGATCGCCATCCCGATGGCGTTCAACGGCGGCTATATCAACTACCGCATCTCGGCCATGAACAAGGCCGGGTTCCAGAAGTTCCCGGAGGACCATGCCGGCTTCCTGGAACTGTGCCGGGCGATGAAGAAGAACAACACACCGGCCGGTTTCGCGCTCGGTCACGCCACCGGCGACGCCAATTCGTGGATCCACTGGGCCTTGTGGTCGCACGACGCCTACCTGGTCGACGCCAACGAGAAGATCGTCATCAACTCGCCGGAGACCGCGAAGGCACTCGACTACGTCAAGGCGCTCTACGAGACCTTCGTGCCCGGCACCGCGTCGTGGAACGATTCGTCCAACAACAAGGCGTTCCTGTCCGGCGACCTTTATCTCACCGGCAACGGCATCTCGGTCTACGCCGCTTCCAAGGCCGAGAAGAAGGACATCGCGGCGGACATGGATCACGGCCTGTGGCCGGTCGGCAAGTCCGGCAAGCCGACCGAGTTCCAGCTCGCCTTCCCGATCCTGGCCTACACCTACACCAAGGCGCCGAACGCCTGTAAGGCCTTCATGGCCTTCGCGCTGGAGGCCCAGAACTACAATTCCTGGCTGGAAGCCTCGCAGGGTTACCTCTGCCACCCGCTCAAGGCCTATTCCAACAACCCGATCTGGACCGCCGACCCGAAGAACAAGGTGTTCGGCGAGGCCTCGAGCCGGACGCTCGCCGCCGGCGGCCTCGCCCCGGTGAGCGAGAAGGTGGCCGCCGTGCTCGCCGACTTCGTCGTCGTCGACATGTTCGCCTCCTACTGCACCGGCCGCGAGGACCTGAAGGGCGCGATCAAGACGGCGGAGAGGCAGGCCCAGCGGATCTTCCGGTCGGCGTAAGCAACCTTACGCAAGGTCGGCGCGCAACTCCCCTCTCCCCGCGGGCGGGAAGAGGGCTTTGGTGACCTTGCCGTCACCAAAGCGAGGCGTCAGCCGAGGGTGAGGGGGTCTCGACGGATGAGACTCCTCCGGCATCACCCCCTCACCCTCGCTCCGGCTTCGCCTTCGCTTGCCGCATCACCTGAACGGTGACACGGCCCTCTCCCCGCCCGCGGGGAGAGGAGAAACCCGCGCCTCACGCGGCCAATGATGGACGTGGCAGTCCGACTCTGCTGCCCTCCACTTCCCCGAGGCGTTCCCAAACCAAGAAACACCCGGAGGAGGCTCCCCGTGGCCGATATCGCCCTCGCCCGCCCCGCCGCGGCGGCGCCCCCGACCGGCTCGGCCTGGAGCCGGTTGCGGACGAGCCGCGGCTGGCTGGGCTTCTGGTTCATGCTGCCGGCAGCCGCGATCCTGCTGCTGTTCCTGGCCTATCCGCTGGGCAAGGGCGTCTGGCTCTCGCTCACCGACACCCGGATCGGCCGCGGCGGCAATTTCGTCGGGATCGAGAACTACGAGTGGCTGTGGGACGACAGCGTCTTCTGGCTCTCGGTGTTCAACACCCTGGTCTATACGGGCTTTGCCTCGGTGGCGAAGTTCGGCATCGGCCTCTACCTGGCGCTGCTCCTCAACAAGCGGCTGCCGTTCAAGGCGCTGATCCGCTCGATCGTGCTGATCCCGTTCGTCGTGCCGACCGTGCTGTCGGCTTTGGCGTTCTGGTGGATCTTCGACAGCCAGTTCTCGATCATCTCGTGGTCGCTGCGCCATCTCGGCCTGCTCGACCACAACATCGATTTCCTCGGCGATCCGACCATGGCGCGGATCTGCGTGACCTTCGCCAACATCTGGCGCGGCGTGCCGTTCATCGCCATCACGCTGCTCGCCGGTCTTCAAACCGTGTCGCCCTCGCTCTACGAGGCGGCGACGATCGACGGCGCGACGCCGTGGCAGAACTTCCGCCACATCACCCTGCCGCTCCTCACCCCGATCATCGCCGTGGTGATGACCTTCTCGGTGCTGTTCACCTTCACCGACTTCCAGCTGATCTGGGCGATGACCCGCGGCGGCCCGGTGAACACGACCCACCTGATGGCGACCCTGTCCTACCAGCGCGGCATCCTGTCGGGGAATCTCGGCGAGGGCGCGGCCATCGCCACCGCGATGGTGCCGTTCCTGATCTTCGCCATCGGGATCTCGTGGTTCGGCCTCCAGAACCGCAAGTGGCAGACCGGCTGAAAAGAAGGATCGAGCACCCATGGCCGCCACGACCACGACCGCCGATACCACCCCCGACAACAGCGAGGGCATGGCCTATCTCGACACGCTGCCGAGGCGCGTCGTCACGGTCTACCTTCCGCTCTTCGTCATCCTGGTGGTGCTGCTGTTCCCGTTCTACTGGATGGCGCTGACCGCCATCAAACCGGACGAGCAGCTCATCGACATGGACACCTACAACCCGTTCTGGGTGGTGTCGCCGACGCTCAAGCACATCTCGAAGCTCCTGTTCCAGACCAACTATCCGCTGTGGCTCTGGAACACGATGATGATCTCGGTGGCGGCGACCGTGCTGTCGCTGTTCGCCAGCGTGCTCGCGGCCTACGCGATTGTGCGGATCCGCTACAAGGGCGCGGTGGCGGTCGGCGCGGCGATCTTCCTCGCCTATCTGGTGCCGCCCTCGATCCTGTTCATCCCGCTCGCCACCATCATCCAGGCCTACGGGCTCTACGATTCGCCCTTCGCCCTGGTGCTGGTCTACCCCACCATCCTGATCCCATTCTCGACCTGGCTCCTGATGGGGTACTTCAAGACCATCCCCTACGAGCTGGAGGAATGCGCGCTCATCGACGGGGCGAGCCGCTGGCAGATCCTCGTCAAGATCATCCTGCCGCTGGCGGTGCCGGGGCTGATCTCGGCCGGCATCTTCTCGCTCACCTTATGCTGGAACGAGTTCATCTACGCCCTGACCTTCCTGTCCTCGACCCAGAACAAGACCGTGCCGGTGGCGGTGGTGAGCGAGTTCGTCGACGGCGACATCTATCGCTGGGGCTCGCTGATGGCGGGTGCGCTGGTCGGCTCGCTGCCGCTGGTGATCCTGTACTCGTTCTTCGTCGAGCACTACGTCTCGGCAATGACCGGGGCGGTGAAGGAATAGCAACCCTGCACTCTCGGGTGAGAGTGTTCTAGGACGCGCACCGCCCGAGTGGGTCCGATCGACTCGCTCGACGGTCCTGATATCATCCGGGTCATTCCGGGGCCGCGCAGCGGAGCCCGGAATCCAGAATCGCGGATGATTCAGGAAGAATCGGACGGCCTTCCGCTTCGTTCTGCATCACCTGAGTGTCTGGATTCCGGGCTCCGCTGCGCGGCCCCGGAATGACCCGGTGGGTATGAAGTCTTCGGAGGCTCATCAAGCAGACTCCGAAGCCACGAGGGTCCCACCGCCTTGCGAGCCCCGCATCCCCTTGCGGCGCGAAGGGGTCTACCCGTCGGCGGTCGAGACGGTTACATGACGGGTCCGCCGGGCGCGCACGCCATGCGCCCGGCTTCCACGACAGGTCTTCGTGACAAGGCAAAAACCCCGATGACTGCCCCTCGCACCCTCTACGACAAGATCTGGGACGACCACGTCGTCGATCGTCAGCCGGACGGCACCTGCCTCCTCTACATCGACCGGCACCTCGTGCACGAGGTCACCTCTCCCCAGGCCTTCGAGGGGCTTCGTCTCGCCGGGCGCCGGGTGCGCCACCCGGAGAAGACGCTGGCGGTCGTCGACCACAACGTCCAGACCTCGGACCGCAGCTTCGGCATCGAGGATCCCGAGAGCCGCACGCAGATCGACACCCTGGCCGAGAACGTCCGCGAGTTCGGCATCGAGTATTACGACGCGCTGGATAAGCGCCAGGGCATCGTCCACATCATCGGGCCGGAGCAGGGCTTCACCCTGCCGGGCCAGACGATCGTCTGCGGCGATTCCCACACCTCGACCCACGGCGCCTTCGGGGCGCTCGCCCACGGCATCGGCACCTCGGAGGTCGAGCACGTGCTCGCCACCCAGACGCTGATCCAGAAGAAGGCGAAGAACATGCGCGCCGTCGTCGACGGGCGCCTGCCCGCCGGCGTCGGCGCCAAGGACATCATCCTGGCGATCATCGGCGAGATCGGCACCGCCGGCGGCACCGGCCACGTGCTGGAATATGCCGGCGAGGCGATCCGGGGCCTCTCGATGGAGGGCCGGATGACGATCTGCAACATGTCGATCGAGGGCGGCGCCCGCGCCGGAATGGTCGCCCCCGACGAGATCACCTTCGCCTACATCAAGGACCGGCCGAAGGCGCCGAAGGGCGAGGCCTACGAGCGCGCGGTCGCCTATTGGCGCGACCTCGTCTCGGACGAGGGCGCGCATTTCGACCGCGAGATCCGGTTGGATGCCGCCAACCTCCCCCCGATCGTGACCTGGGGCACTTCGCCTGAGGACGTGATCTCGGTCCAGGGCCGGGTGCCGGATCCGGCCTCGATCGAGGACGAGAACCTGCGCTCCTCCAAGGAGAAGGCCTTGTCCTACATGGGCCTGATCCCGGGCACGAAGATCACCGACATCGCCCTCGACAAGGTGTTCATCGGCTCCTGCACCAACGGCCGGATCGAGGATCTGCGGATCGTCGCCCGCATGGTCGAGGGCAAGAAAATCCACCCGAACGTCAGCGGCATGGTGGTGCCGGGTTCGGGCCTGGTGAAGCAGCAGGCGGAAGAGGAGGGCCTGGCCCGGATCCTGATCGAGGCCGGCTTCGACTGGCGCGAGCCGGGCTGCTCGATGTGCCTCGGCATGAATGCCGACCGCCTGAAGCCGCACGAGCGTTGCGCCTCGACCTCGAACCGCAACTTCGAGGGCCGCCAGGGCCACAAGGGCCGCACGCACCTCGTCTCCCCGGCGATGGCGGCGGCCGCGGCGATCGCCGGCCATTTCGTCGACATCCGCGAGTGGCCGGCAGGACTCTGAGACCTCGCCGTCTGATCTCGTCTCACGACACGGCGGAGTTCGGCGTTGACGCCGGCTCCGCCGCCGACTAAACGACTGACACCGGGGCGCCGCCAAGGCGACGCTCTAGGGCCCAGGTGGCGGAATTGGTAGACGCGCTGGTTTCAGGTACCAGTGGTGCAAGCCGTGGAGGTTCGAGTCCTCTCCTGGGCACCAACACCCTTCGATGGTGTTGATGCCGACCGTGATGCTAGGATGTCAGCATGCGGTTGATAATTTTGATCATCAGCTGTTGTTTGGGCGAGCTGACTGATTTGAAGCACTCCATCATTAATCCGGAGCCGCGTAGCGGAACCCGGGACTCACGATCGCTGATAATGGCGCATGGGGCAGAATGCTGGCAGCGCTATCTTGGAGCGTCAGCGATTGTGAATGATGGGTTCCGCTGCGTGGTTCCAGGAAGACAGCGGAAGTTTCAGCCTCTTCACCAGACAGCTGGTATGACGGGTCAAATGGGCCTCAGACGGACGGATATCGGTCCCGGGGCTGTCTAGGTTGCTGCATCGATCGAAATGGCTCTTTGTCGGCGATTCTCTGTGTCATGCAATTTTTAATTGATTGCTTCGGGTGATCCATACGGGATCACCCGAAGCAATAATGACGCCGGCTTCGCTTGGCCGCTACGGGGCTGGCGATGCAAATTTCTGGAAATCTCCAGAATGCGTATCTCGCAGATCAATGGGCAAGGGTGAAGGCATTGTCGGTTCAAATAAGCAACAGTCTGTCCGACTTAGCCTTTGCCGACCGATTGTGCCGCGCTCTAGCTTTCCGCGTCTTGGTCTTCCTCTGCCTCCCCCATCGCCTCTATGGTCTCCCGCGTGGGATCGCCATCTTCAACGTATAGTTCTGGGGTGATTGCGAATGTCAGCACCGGGCAGCCGCCGCCTCCGCCGCCGTCCAATCGGGGCCAAAGCTTCTCATGGTGGGTCGTTGAGTTGCCGTACGACGACCCTTTTCCAAGAGAATTAAAAATCGTCTGCAGCTCGCTGGCCCGAGTGATGATGATCCCGACATCGATCGCGCGCAGTTCAAATAGCAGGCGAAAATTGTTCAAATCCCGGTCGAAGAATGGGTCCTTGTTGTTCCATTCAAGTTCCAGAGCTACCCGCCCTTTAAAGCAGTCAATCTTGTGCGTAGGACTCTCATATTCAGTTTCGTCTAGCTTAATTGACGTATTAAATTTTTTCTCTTTCCAACCGCGCGCGTAGAACGCCCCGTCAAGTTGACGTGAGATGGGTGAGCGATTTTTACCTGCGGCCTTCACCTCGGACCGGTACAGGCGAAAACTCCGCAGGATCTCAATAATTTCTGCCCATTCTTCCGGGCATGCCGTCTGAAGGACGCCTGTCGCATTCCGCCATTCACGGACATGATAGAGCTTCTGAATGTCTTCGGGGATGAGGTGTATGGTCGACATAGCGGGTACCATGCTTCTTGACGGAGTTGAAGTAAATAACGCAGATTGGAATCAACGAGTTACCGTTATTTTACATTCAACCTTATGGCTTTCAGAGCGCCGAGTGCACGATCGCACGTGCTTGCATCGTTGCCAAGGTCTCCGTCAGCGTAGAGGTTTACAATTTCAGAAAATCTGCGCACACCAAGATGGCGCCAATTTTCATGTTTTTGCCAATAAAGCTACAATGTTAGCTAGTATTTGAGAAAATATTTCTCAAATACTGACGTAATTTACTTATTTTGTAATTTGGCATCATCAAATAATGCAAAAAAAATATCGAATTAGTGTTTTTATCTAAAAAATTGAAATAAGCTATTTACATGTGATATAGATTTCGGAGGTTGCCAAAGGCGAAAGCTGGGATGACGGCGGAAAGCTTGAAGCGCGTTGCCAGCTCCACAGACTTTGAAGAAGCCCCGAACCGTCAAGAGCTGCGTCGCCGATCCATCACCCCCGCCCCTAGCCGACGAAATCCCCACGGCTCAAACCGTAGCGCTGCATCTTCTCGTTGAGGGTGCGCCGGGGAAGATCGAGGAGGCGCATCGCCTCGGCGATGTTCCCTTGCGCCTGCTGCAACGCCTGCTGGATCAGGCCCCGCTCATAGGCCTCGACCCGGGCGGACAGCGGCTGCACCCCCGCTTCGCCCGGCTCCGGCGCGGCGCCGAGGCGGTCGAGGCCGAAGGCGTAGCGCTCGGCGGCGTTGCGCAATTCGCGGACGTTGCCGGGCCAGGGTTGCTCGACGAGATCCTGGATATGGCGGATGCTCAGGGGCCGCATCGCCCGTCCATGCGCCTCGGCGGCTTTCGCCGCAAAGTGCTCGAACAGCAGCGGGATGTCCTCGCGCCGCTCACGCAAGGGAGGGATGCGCAGGCTCGCCACGTCGAGGCGGTAATAGAGGTCGGGGCGGAAGCGCCCGGCCCCGGCCTCGTCGCGCAGGTCGACCTTGCTGGCGCACAAGCTGCGCAGGTCGGCGGCGACCGCGTCGTTGGACCCGAGCCGCTCCACCCGGCGCTCCTGCAGCACCCGCAGCAGCTTCACCTGGCCGGAGAGCGGCATCGCCTCGATCTCGTCGAGGAACAGCGTGCCGCGATGGGCGTATTCGAGCTTGCCGATCCGGCGCTTGAGCGCGCCCGTGAAGGCGCCGGCCTCGTAGCCGAACAGCTCGCTCTCCATCATCGTGTCGGGGATGGCGCCGCAATTGACCGGCACGAAACGGCCGTCGCGCCTTGTCGAGAAGGCGTGCAGGCACTGCGCCACCAGCTCCTTGCCGGAGCCGGTCTCGCCGTTGATCACCACGTTGACCGGCGTCGCGGCGAGGTCGAGCACCTCGCGCCGCAGGATCTCCATCGCCCGGGAGGTGCCGATCAGGCGATTCTCGATGTCGTGCGCGTCGGTGCGCGCGTGGAGCCGGCGCAGGCGCAAGGTCAGGTGGCGCTTCTCGCAGGCGCGGCCGATCGCGTCGGTCAGGCGCTCGGGTGCGAAGGGTTTCTCGATGAAGTCGTAGGCGCCGCGCCGCATCGCCTCCACCGCCTGCGGCACGTCGCCGTGGCCGGTGACGAGGAGGACCGGCAGGTCCGGGTCCCGCTCCAGGGCGCGCTCCAGCACCGCGAGCCCGTCCATCCGCGGCATGCGCAGGTCGGTGACGAGGATGCCGGGAAACCCCGAATCGATCTCCGCGAGTGCGGCGTCGGGCGCCTCGAAGGTCGAGACAGCGTACCCGGCGAGCGTCAGCCACTGCTCCAGCGCCTCCCGCACCGTCTCCTCGTCGTCGACGAACAGGACGCGCTCCACCCGTGACGCCATCTCTCAAGCCTCCGCTGCCGGCAGGACGAGGGTCAGCACGGCGCCCTGCGCGCCGTTTCCGGCCGTGAGACTGCCCTTGAGGTCGCGCACGATGAGCGAGGACAGGGACAGGCCGAGCCCCAGCCCCTCCCCGGCCGGTTTGGTGGTGAAGAACGGATCGAAGATCTGCCCCAGATGCTCCGGCGCGATCCCGCTCCCGCTATCGGCCACGTCGAGCCGCCAGGACGGCGCCGATCCGTCGGAGGTCTCGCGCGTGGCGCAGAGATCGAGCCGGCGCTCGGGGACGTCGCGCATCGCGTCGAGGGCGTTGACCATCAGGTTGAGGATGACCTGTTCGAGGCGCACCGGTTCGGCCCGCACCAGGGCGTCGGGCGGAATCCGGCAATCGACCGTGACGCCGTCGGCCCGCAGCCGGACCCGCAGCAGGTCGAGGGCGGCCTCCGCCGCGCTCGCGAGGCGGACCGGCTCGCGGTGCTCGGGGCCGGTCTTGCGGGCGAAATCCTTGAGGTGGCGGATGATCTCGGCGATGCGCTGCGTCACCTCGGTCATGCGCTGGAGGTTGCGGCGCACCGTCGCCTGGTCGCCGCGCTCCAGGAACAGGACGGTACTGGCCAGGAAGGTGCGGAGCGCCGCGAGGGGCTGGTTGATCTCGTGGTTGATCGCCGTGGAGATCTGGCCCAAAGCCGCGAGCCGGCCGGCATGGATCAGCTCGTCTTGCGTCGCCCGCAGCGCCGTCGTCGCGCGCTCTCGCTCGGCCATCTCGGTCCGCAGGCGCGTATTGGCCTCGCTGAGGTCGTGGGTGCGCTCCGCCACCCGCCGCTCGAGGGACAGCCGCATCGACTGCTCGGCCCGCAGGCGCTGCCGCTTCTGGCTCGCCGCGGCGAGCGCGAAGGCCAGCGCCAGGCCGGCGATGCCCGTGGCGGCGGCCACCAGCACGCCCTGGCGCCACGCGGCTCCGGTCGGGGCGATGGTCCAGAGCGTCCAGCCGAGATCCGGCATCGCCACGGGCTCGACGAGGCCGTGCCCGGCCCCGCCGGCGGAGGGGAGCCGGATCGTCCCGCCGGGATCGGGCGGACCGTCCGCCAGGAGGGGCCGCAGGTCGCTGTCGCCGTATTGCCGGGCGGTGCGGATGCGGTCGGTCTCAGGGACGGTGAGGGGCCGGAACGGGCGGTACTTCCAGCCGGGTTCGCTCGCCAGGAAGACGATGCCGGCCGCGTCCGAGACCAGGATCTGCTCGCCCGCCCGGCGCCACTCGCCCTCCAGTCCCTCCAGGTCGACCTTGACCACCACGACGCCCGCGACGCCGCCGCCTTGCCTGTCTCCTCGGGCCTCCACCGCCTTGCCGATGAACAGGCCCGGCTGCTGGGTGGTGGTGCCGATGCCGAAATAGCGCGAGGCGCCGGTCGCCAGCGCATCGAGGAAGTAGGGCCGGTAGGCGTAGGAGGACCCGACGAAGCTGAGCGGCTGGTTCCAGTTGCTCGCAGCCAGCGTCAGCCCCCTCGCGTCCATGAGGTAGATCGCGGCGACGCCCGAGGCCCGGGCGATGGCCTCGAACTTGGCGTTGACGGCGGCGGCCCCGGATGCGCCGGGCGCGGCCAGCAGGTCCTGGACCTGCGTGTCGAGGGCGAGCACGGTCGGCAGGGAGCGGTAGCGGTCCACCGTCGTGCGCAGGACCGCCTCGGCGATCACGAGGCGCTGGCGCGCGCCCGTTCGGACCTGGTCCTGGCCGGCTCGCAGGGCGAGGAGGAAGGCCGCGAGGGTGAGCGCCGGGATCGCGACCGCCCATCCCCACCACCCCCCGATACCGGCGAGGCGCGCGCGCCGCGGCACTGCGGCCGGGAGTTCGGCAGGACGGGCTTGGCTCATGCCGGTCGCCTCGCTGCGGGGGAACGCGGATCGTGACGCACCGGGGTGCCTCGAAATGGGGACCGCCCGCAAGCGAAAGCCGGCGGGCGATCCCGGGGAACGTGTGGCGCGTCAGCCGCTCATCCGGCCGTTGCCGTCGAGGTAGCCGTATTTGCGGGTGTCGGGCATCCACAGCGAGGCGGCGAAGGCCACCGCCGCCATGGCCGCGACGTACCAGAAGAACAGGCTCTCGTTGCCCCAGGTCTTGAACGAGAGCGCGACGTACTCGGCGGTGCCGCCGAAGATCGCGTTGGCGATGGCGTAGGGCAGGCCGACGCCGAGAGCCCGCACTTCGGCCGGGAAGAGCTCGGCCTTCACCACGCCGCTGATCGAGGTGTAGAAGGTCGCGATCACCAGACCGGTCAGGATCAGCCCGAAGGCGGCCCAAGGATTCGTCACCAGCGACAGGCTGGAGAGCAGCGGCACCGCCCCGAGCGTGGCGAGCCCGCTGAACAGGATCATGTTGTTGCGCCGCCCGATCCTGTCGGAGAGCGCGCCGAAGACCGGCTGGAGCAGCATGAACACCACGAGCACCAGGGTCATCACGGTCGAGACCGTCTTCAGGTCGAGCTTCACCGTGTTGACCAGGAATTTCTGCATGTAGGTGGTCATGGTGTAGAAGTAGAGCGAGCCGCCCATGGTGAAGGCGAGCGTGATCAACAGCGCCCGCTTGTGCTGCATCAGGGCGCGCAGCGAGCCGGCCTCCTTGCTCTTCATGGCCGCGTGCGAGGCCGATTCCTTGAGCGATCCGCGCAGCATCATCGCGACGATCGCCGCCACGGCGCCGAGCAGGAACGGGATGCGCCAACCCCAGGCGCGCATCTCGTCGCCGGTGAGGATGTGCTGGAGCGCGAACACCACCAGCACCGCGAGGAGCTGGCCGCCGATCAGGGTGACGTACTGGAACGACGACAGGAAGCCGCGGCGGCCCTTGCCGGCGATCTCGCTCATGTAGGTCGCCGCGGTGCCGTACTCGCCGCCGACGGACAGGCCCTGCGCGAGGCGGGCGACGAGGAGCAGCGCCGGGGCGAACACGCCGATGGTCTCGTAGGTCGGCAGGATGCCGATCATCAGCGAGCCGGCGCACATCAGCAGCACCGAGAACACCATCGACGACTTGCGGCCGCGCCGGTCGGCGATGCGGCCGAAGATCCAGCCGCCGAGCGGGCGCATGAAGAAGCCGACCGCGAAGATGCCGGCGGTCGCCAAGAGCTGGCCGGTCGGGCTGCTGCTCGGGAAGAACGCGGAGGCGAAGTAGATCGACGTGAAGGCGTAGGCGTAGAAATCGTACCACTCGACCAGGTTGCCGGACGAGGCGGCGACGATGGCCTTGATCTTCTGGCGGTCCGTGGTCTCGGCGGGGGCCGGGCTCACCCCGATCGCCGCCGGTGCAGCCGTGGTCATGGACGTTCTCCCTGAATGCGAACCACCCCGCGTCGACGCGGGCGCGATGGATATCCCCTCCGTCGCGAGCCTTTCGGCCTCTTGCGGAGGGCAGCGGGAGAGCGATGGCAAGCGCGATGCCAGCGACAGAAGAAATTAAAATCCATTGATATCAATTGCTTGTAAGGGCGCCCCATCGCCTCTTGGGCGGAACGGCGCCGATCGCGAGCCCGGATCGGTGGATTTCCGCCGACGTCGTCCGGGGCCGGCCGCTCCTCCCGTACCGGACCGCGCGGGCCCTCCGCATCCATCCTGCGTCCGCACCGCTCAAGCCCGTTGACGTCGCCGTCGTCGCCCTCTAAACGAACGTCACCGGGGCGGTGCACAGCACCGCTTTCGGGCCCAGGTGGCGGAATTGGTAGACGCGCTGGTTTCAGGTACCAGTGGTGCAAGCCGTGGAGGTTCGAGTCCTCTCCTGGGCACCAACACCCATCGGTGGTGTTGATGCCGTCCCCGAGTGGGGGATCGGGCCGGCCAGACCTTCAACACAAATCGATGGCCTCCGACGGGAGTACCGCTCTGCGGCGAGTTTCGCCGCGCGGTACCGAACCGGTCCGGGCCGCCCCGCGTTGGGCTGCGCCAACCGGAGGAGACGCGCATGCCGCGCAGCGACGATACCCCATCGCGCAGCGACGATACCCTTTCGCGCAGCGACGACCTGCTCACCGCCCGCCCCCACCTGACCCGTCGCGACGAGGACAAGGCGGCGGCCCAGGCCGGGGTGACGCCGGCCGACCACGACGCCGCCCGCAAGCCCGACGCCCTCGATCCCGGCACCAGCACCACCGGCGAGGAGCCGCGCCGCCGCTCCGCCCCGGCGGGCGAGGGCGAGGTCTGAGCCGGGGCACGCCTGCGGGAGGGATCGGCCGTCCCCCGACCTCCAGATCCGGGCCGCGTCGTGGTAGAGCCCGGCCGATCCCTCCCCCTCCGTTCGGGCCGCCCGCCGGCACGGTCGGGTGAACGGCCGAGAGGTGCCCCGCATGGATGCCGTCGCCCCCCTGCCCTGCCAGAGGCACCTGTTCGAGGTGCCCGACGAGATCAGCTATCTCGACGCGGCGGCGTGGTCGCCGTTTCCCCTCTCCGTCCGCGCGGCCGGGGAAGCGGGCCTGTTGGTGAAGAGCCGGCCCTGGGCGCACCCGCGCGAGGCGGTCCAAGCCCAGGCCGAGCGGGCACGGGCGGCGGCGGCCCGGCTCATCGGTGCAACGGCCGACGACGTGGCGATCGTGGGGTCCGTGAGCCACGCGATGGCCACCGTCGCGGCGAACCTGGCCGTCGCCCCGGGCGGGCGCGTGCTGCGCGTCGCCGACGAGTTCCCGTCGCTATGCTACGCCTTCGACCGGCTCGCCCGTGCCAGCGGCCTGATCGTCGAGGAGGTCCCCCGTCCCGAGGACGGCGACTGGACGGCGTCCCTGCTGGCGGCGATCGGGCGCCCCGGGGCGCCACCCCTGACGATCGCGACCCTGACCCCGTCGCACTGGACCGATGGCGGGTTGATCGACCTCGACCGGCTCGCGCCGGCCGTCCACGCCGCGGGAGCCGCGCTGGTGATCGATGCGACCCAGGCGGCGGGGGCCGTGCCGGTGGATGTGGGCCGCTGGCGCCCCGACTTCCTGGCCTTCCCGACCTACAAGTGGACGCTCGGTCCCTACGCGCTCGCCTTCCTGTATGCCGCCCCGCACCGGCAGGACGGCGCGGCGATCGAGGAGAATATCGGCAACCGCCCGCCCGCGACAGGCGCCAGGCGCTACGACCGGGGCGAGTTGAACGACCCGGTCCTGTTGCCGATGGCGGCGACCGGACTGGAACTGCTCCTGTCCTTCGACGTGGTGGCGGTGGCGGACCGGCTGCGCCGCCTCACCGATCTTCTGGCCGATGGTCTCGTCGGCCTCGGCCTCTCCGCGCTTGCGACGGATCTGCGCGCGCCGAACATCCTCGGGCTCCGCGCGCCGGGCGGCCTGTCCCCCGGCCTGGTGGACCGCCTGCGGCAGGACGGCGTCTACGTGAGCGAACGATCCGGGGCGCTGCGTCTCAGCCCGCATGTCTGGGCCGACGAGCGCGACGTCGAACGCTGCGTGGCGGCCTTGCGCCGCGCCCTGTAGGGCAGCGCCCGATCGCGTTGCATACGGTCCAACGCTACGGCAGGTTGCGCGGCGCGGGAGCGACGGCTGTCGCCGTCGAATGACCGCGTTCGGGACCTCGGAGAAAGCCGCGGGTCGTCAGCCCGGCGACGGCCCGCCGGCGCCGCGGGCCTCGGGCGCCGGGGCGGATCCGGCGGTTCCGTCCGGGTTCGGCTTCGGCCGCTCGGGCGCGGCGCTCTCGGGGTAGCGGGTGCGGTAGGCGCGCAGGAAATCGGTCAGGGTCTCGGCGCTGGTCGCCTGGCGCACGAGGCTGCGGAAGGCCGCGGTGCCCGGCGCGTTCGGCGAGGCGACGAGGCCGAAGGTGCGGGCATCCGGGCTCTCGGCCATCTTCTGGGTGTATTTCGTGCGCAGCCGGTCGAGGCTCAGGGAATCCTCGGCGAGCGCGTAGCCGATCGCCGCCCGCATCACGTCGTTGCGCTCGGGGTCGGTCAGGGGGCCGGGATCGCGCCAGCGGGTGCCGAGCAGGGCCTCGTGCGCCTCCCCGGCCTCCCGCCAGCGCCGCGCGCCCCACAGGATGTCGCCGCGCAGATGCGCCGCCTCCGGGCTGGCATTGCCGTCGAGCAATTCGAGGGCGAGGTCGGTGCGCGAGAGATCGGACAGGGCCCGGGCCTCGAGCAGCAGGCGCGCGTCGCGGATCTGCCCCGGCAGTTCCGGCAGGCGGGTGTTCTGCAGAACCTTCAGGGCCTTGAGCGGCTCGCCCTCCATCAGCCGGACGGTGGCGAGCCTGGCCGCCACGCTCGCCCGCGCCGCGCCGGTGAGGCGGTTGTCGACCTGGTGCTGCAGGAGGTCGCCGGCGGCATCGAGGAGGTCGAGGGCGACCAGGCGGTCGGCCAGCCGCCGCACGATCTCGTCGCCCTGGCGGCCGACCGGCGTGAATTCCTTGAAGTCGTAGAACAAGGCCAGGGCCTCGATCTTCCCGAGGCTCGCGCCCTTGTCCGACAGGAACAGGGCGGAGAACAGCGCCACCGTGTCGTCGTGCAGGCCGCGGGTCGCCGGGTGATCGGGAAACAGGCGGTTGGCCTTGCGGGCGGTCGCGAAGGCGTCGCGCCAGCGGCCGATCCCGGCATAGAGCCGGCCGAGCCGTGCCAGGGCCTCGGCCTCCGCGTCGCCGTGCCAGGTGAGGGTCAGGCGCTCCAGGCGGTCGATCGCCGTCTCCGGCGTCATCGTGCCGGAGGCCCGCCCGAGATCGACCAGCCGCAGGGTCGCGTCGGCGGCGGTGGCCGGTGGGGCGGTCTCGGCGAGCTGCTGGTAGGCGCGGCGGGCCTCGCCCTCCTGGCCGATCGCCTCGGCGAAGCGCGCCTTGAGGAAGGTCAGCCGGTCGCGGGCGGCCGGGGCCTCGGCCAGCGGTGTCACCGCGGTGAGCGCCCGCTGGACGAAGGCCGGGTCCTTGGCGTCGAGGGCGGCCTCCATGGCCGTTAGGTAGAGCTGCACCTGCAGGTCGTCGGGATAGGCCTCGATCACCGGCAGGCCGGCCTTGAAGGCGGCGAGGGCCGCGGCGCTGCGCCGGCCGCGGGCATCGACGACGCCGCGCCACAGCCGCAACTCGGGATCGAGCGCCTGCTTGCCGTCGGGAGTGAGGAAACCGCCCGCCCGGGCGTTCTGGCCCATGCTGAGCGCGGCGATGGCCGAGAGGAGCCGCACCGGCCGCTGGGCGGCGAGCGGCGGATCCTCCCGCACCGCCAGGGCCAGCACGCCGGCCGCCTCGGGCGCGAGGTCGTTGGCCAGCAGCACCCGGACGAGGTCGAGGCGCGCGGCGGAGCGGGCCGGCCGCTCGGCCGCGGCGGCGGCTCCTTGCGCGGCGCGGATGCGGGCGCGCACGTCGCCGAGCTGGTCCTCGCGCCAGCGATCGGGCTGCACCATCAAGGACGCGGCCTGGGCTCCGGCCTCCGGTGCCTCGATCACCGTCGGAGAGACCGACAGGCCGCCGGGGCGGGTGATCGTCACCTCGTTGAGGCCGGGGCGCACCGCGAGGTCGTCCGCCGCCGCCAGCACGGCCACGCCCTGGCGGGTCGGCAGCAGCTCGAACTCGACGAAGCGGCCGCGCTTCGGCATCGCGGTCAGCCGCGGCCCGCGGGCCGTCACCACGGCGATGCGCTCGCCGTCGCGCTCCAGCCACAGGGCGCCGCCGGGGCGGGCGAGCGGCACCGCCACCGCCGGCTTGCCGGTGGCATCGGCGCTGCGCTGCGGCGCCAGGAGATCGCCCCCCGGCAGGCTGCCGTCGCCGAGCGCCAGGTCCCAGCCCTGCCCCTCCCCCGCGGCGAGCTGGGCGAGCACGCCCTGGTCGAGGCGTAGCCGCAGCACCGTGAAGGCGCCCTCGGCCTTCGGCCCCTCGACGACGCTCGCCGGCGCCCCCGCGGGCAGGGACGGCAGGGCGACCGCGGCGGTGGTCTCGAAGACCAGGGTGGCGATGCCGCCGCGCTCGAACAGGGCCGCCGGCGGCTTAGCCGCGAACGGGAAGGCGATCCGCAGGCCTTGGGCCGCCTTGGCGATCCGGGCCTGGACCGGCCCGGAGGCCGCGGGCGGCTCCGCCGGGGCGGGCGCCTCGGCCTGTGCGCGAGGCGGGGCGTCGGGGCGAGGCTCGGCCGGCGCGCGGGCCTCGGCCTGCGGACGCGCCTCGATCTGCGGCAGGGAATCGGCCCGGGACGGGGGCGCCGGGACCGGATCCGGCTTGCGCTCGTCCGGCTTCTTGTCGTCGGACTTCTTGGCCGCCGGCTTGACGAGGTCGAGGATGTAGGAATCGTCCTCGCGATAGCCTTCCGCGCCGTAGCCCTCGGCCAGCGTCAGGGTCAGGCGGGCGGCGTCCGTGCCGGCCTCGGCCGTCAGCGCCTTGGCGGCCGGCGGCAAACCCGCGCGGGCCTCGGTGGATTCGATCGTGTAGGCGCCCGGGATGCGCAGGCGGATCTCGGACCCGGCCCGTTCCAGCCCCACCTCCGCGTCGCTCGGCAGGCGGACCGAGAGCCGGGTCAGGGTCGGCAGGTGCGCGACTTCGAGGCGCAGAGGCGTGGTGCGCCGGGCGCCCCTTGCGGCCTCGCGGCGCAGGCGCTCGCTCAGCTCCTCGGCCCGGCGGTTGAGATCGGCCAGCACCTCCGGCGGCAGGCCCGGCGGCATCCCGGTCCAGCCCTCGGGCAACAGGTCGATGAAGACCCGCTCGCCGGCCTCCAGAACGTTGACCTTGTAGGAGGATTGCAGCGCGACCCGCAGGCCGGACCCGTCCGGATCGCGGCGGACCTGCGCCACGTAGGCCGGCATCTCGGCGGCCAGGCGGTCGCGCGACCCGGTCACCGCTTCGCGAAAACCCACCACCAGCACCCCGCCGGTGACCTTCGCGGTCACCTTCACGCCGTGGTCGAAGGTGAGCGCGATGCGCCCGAAATTCTTCTGCTCGCTGCCCTGGATCGCCACGAGCTGCGCCGCCTCGGCCGTGCCCGCTCCGGCAGCCAACGCCGCCAGCGCGATCAGCGCCGCAGCGCGGCGGCTCCTGCCCGTCGAACCCATCGCATCCGCCCGTCATCCCGAGACGGCACCATGCCGGCACAGGGCTAATGAGGGCTTAATCGGCGGGGGATCAGGAATCCCCGAGGCTATGGAGGACCCGTTTCAGCGCGACGCCTCGATCGCCGGCAGCTCGCCGGGCGGCAGGCCCGGGGCGGCGGCCGCGGCTTTCGGACCGCCGGCGCCGCGGGCGCGCTGGGCCAGCGCCACGGTCAGGCGCTCGGCCGCCTCGGGCTGCATCACCGCCAGCACCTCGGCCATCTTGCGCGGGTTCATGCCCACCACCACCGGCACCAGCACGTCGAGCTTCAGGCGATCGAAGACCCGGGCGGCCTCCTTGGGCTTCATCGTCTCGTACATGGTCACCAGGGACTTGAGGCCGGCGGCCTCCGCCTCGGCGCGCTTGGCCGCGGCGTCGTCGCCCTTCTGCTCCAGGGACTTGAGGTCGTTGATGCGGGTCTCGAGCTTGCGCTCGGCATTCTCGATCAGCTGCTCGCGGGTCTCGAGGTCGCGCGAGCGCTGCTGCAGGGCGTCGCGCCGGGCGCCGAGTTTTTCCAGGATCGCCCGCTCGGAGGAGACCGGCTCGGCGGAAGGCCGCGGCTCCTGCGGCGGGGCAGCGGCCGCCTGCTCCTTCGCGGCTTCCTTCGGCGAGACCGAGCCCGTGACCGTCGGGTCGAGGGGCTCGTAGCCCGAGCGGGCATGCACCAGGAACTCGGCGAAGCGGGTGCCGGTGGACGGCCCGGCTTCCAGAAGAGCGAGGACCTTCAGCAGCAGGAGCCCGGCGGCCGCGATCGCCACGGCATCGACGAGGCGCAGGCGGATCATCGGCCCGCGCCAGACGGGGTTGGCCAGCACGCGCTGCACCAGCACGGCGACGGAGACTGGGGCCTGCGGGACCGTGGCCGGCAGCGTGCCGGCGGGGTTCGCCGCCGCGACCTTGGCCGCCGCCGCTGCCTTGGCGGCCGCGAGCTTCGCCGCCGCGACCTTGGCGGCCACGGCTTGGGCCGCCGCTGCGTCGGGTGCCGCTGCCCCGGGCGCAGCGGCGGGCGTCGCGGTGCCGGCCGCGACGGCGGCGGGGCCGCCGGCCGGGGCCGCGCTCGGCGGCAGCCCGGCGAAGCGGCGCAGGAGCAGCGCGAGGGTCATGCGGCCTGGGCCTGCAGGCGGCTCAGGGCGCGCTCGCTGAGGGCGCGGGCGGCGGCGGCGGCGGCGCCGAGGCGCTCGCCGGTGGAGACCGGCCGCGGCTCGGGCACGGCGGAGGCATGGGCCGTTGCGACGGGCGCCGCGGGCGCGAATGGGGCCGCGGACGCCGCAGGGGCGTAGGCCGGCGCGGCGGGGGACGGCGCGGCCTCGGCCTGCTGCGCGAACGCCTGAGCGAAGGGGGCTTGCGCCGCCTCGCCGGGCACCGCCGCCCGGGCCTGGGAGACGATGCGGGCGATGCGCGACAGCACCTCGTCGCCGGCCTGGAGCTGGGCGGCGAGGTCGGCATTGGTGCGCTCGGCCAGGCGCAGGCGCTCGCCGAGCGTGCGGTCGCACTCGGAGAGCGTGGTGCGCAGGCCGGTGATCGCCCGCTCGGCGGATTCGGTCGCCACCATCAGGTCGCCGATGGTCTGGCGCATCGCCGATTCGTCGCCCTTGAGGCGGGTGATGCGGCGGCCGAGGCTGACCGAGGTCGCGATGCAGGCGACGAGGAGGACCGCCACCAGCAGGTCGGCCAGGATGCTGACGATCAGGCTCACGATGCGGCCTCGTTCCGGAAGAGGGACAGGAACATGCTCAACCGTCCTTGCGGTTCTGCATCGAGGCCTCGAAGGCCGCGAAGGTGGTGCGGGCGCGGCGCAGGGGACGGGTGACCTGCACGGCGATGCTGTCGTCGAGGCGGCCGATCCGGCCTTGCGTCATCGCCCAGTCGCCGCAGCGCAGGGTGATGAGGTCGGTGGGCTTGGCGTCGAACATGATGGTGTCGCCGACCTCCAGCTTCATCACCCGGCGCAACGGCAGCGACATCTCGTGCAGCACCGCCTCGACGGCGACGTCGGCCTGGAAGATCTCGGTGGCGAGGTGGCCTTCCCAGATGTGGTCGCGGCCGAGCTTCTCGCCCATGAAGCTCTGGAGCAGCAGGTCGCGGATCGGCTCGATCGCCGCATAGGGAAACAGGATCTGGAGCAGGCCGCCGCGGCCTTCCATGTCGAGCTTGAGGTCGATCAGGATCGCCGCGTTGGCCGGCCGGGTGATGGTGGCGAAGCGCGGGTTGGTCTCGATCCGGTCGATGAGGAAGCGCACCGGCGAGAGCGGCTGGAACGAGGCCTCGAGGTCGGTCAGGATGATCTCGACCATCCGGCGCACCAGCTGCATCTCGATCGGCGTGAACGGCCGCCCGTCCAGGCGGATGCTGGAGCCGCCGCGCTTGCCGCCGAGCAGCAGGTCGAGGGTCGAGTAGGCGAGGTTCGACTCGACCGTGACGAGGCCCGAATTCTCCCAGGCATCGGCCCGGAACACGCCGAGCAGGGTCGGCAGCGGGATCGCGTTCAGGTAGTCGCCGAAGCGCACCGAGGTGATGTTGTCGAGGGTGACCTCGACGTTGTCCTGGAAGAAGTTGCGCAACGAGGTCGACAACAACCGGATCATCCGGTCGAAGACGATCTCGAGCATCGGCAGGCGCTCGTACGAGACGACGCCCGAATCGACGATGGCCCGGATGCCGCCCGCGCCCGAGGCCGAGAGTTCCCGCAGCGAGAAGCCGAGGACCTGGTCGATCTCCTCCTGGTTCAGGATGCGGTCGTTGCCGGCGAGCTCGGGCAGGTTCTCCGACTCGCCCTCGTCGATCATGTTGGCCCATTCGGCCGCCATGTCGTTCGACTGGGTGGTGGTCCCCTGCTCGGCCAGCGCCGCGCCCCATTCCTCCGCCAGGGAGGCGTCGCCGCCCCCGCCCTGCTCGATCAGGGCCGAGGCCCAGTCGTCGTCGTCGATGGTATCGTCAGGTCCGGCCACGGAAGCACCACATCCCGCTCGAGGATATTATTGGATGATGAAGTCCTTGAAGAGCACCGCGTCGACCTTGGCGGGATAGACCGCCACGTTGACGCGCCGCAGCAGCTCCTCGCGCAGGCGATAGGTGCCCCCGGCGGCCTCGAAGTCGCCGACGCGCAGGTCGCGCACGAAGACCTGGAACGTGTCCTCGACCCGCGGCATCAGCGGCTGGATCTCGGAGGCCACCTTCGCATCCCGCACCTCCAGCGCCACCTTCAGCTTCAGGAAGCGCGGCTGCGTCTGCCCGGGCTCGGGCATCAGGTTCATGGTCATCTCGCGGACATCCATGAACGCCACCGGCACCTTCTGCTCGGAGGCCGCCTTCTCGGCATGGGCCGCGCGGCTGCGCATGAACAGGAAGCCGCCGCCCCCGCCACCCGCCAGCACCAGAAAAGCCGCGACGATGATGATGAGCTTCTTCTTGCCGCCGCCTGCGGCCGGGGCCGCCCCCTCCTCGCCTTCCCCGTCGCCCTCCGGCGTCGGGGCCTTCTTCGGCTTCTTGGCCATCGCCCGCCGTCCACACCCTGGAAATCCGTGACTGAACTGTGTGCGAAGACGGTTAACGGCGCGTTAAGGCGGCAATTTCTGCCCGGTCGAACTTGCCGGGCCGGCACGAAACGACCGGTCCGGCCAGGCTCCGCGATTAACCAAGCATTTGCCATACCACCAGAATTCGGTTCGGGCCCGCCTGGCACGGCCCCTGCGATCAGAGTGCTGGGTCCGCCGCTGGGGAGCGGGGTGGCCCGCCACCACGCATCGACGGGGAGTAGCCGGTGCAGAATGCTCAGTTGATCGGGCTCTCGTCCCAGATGGCCCTCGGGCGCGAGCTCGAGGTCATCGCCAACAACATGGCCAACGTCACCACGACGGGCTTCAAGGCGCGCACGACGCGCTTCCAGGAATACCTGATGCCGAAGGCGAGCGCGGAGACCTTCCAGCGCCCCGACCGCAAGGTCTCCTACGTCATCGACGCGGCAGCCCCCCTCGACATGCAGCAGGGGCCGATCGAGCCGACCGGAAACCCGCTTAACGCGGCGATCCGCGGCGAGGCGTTCTTCGCGGTGCAGACGCCGCAGGGCGAGCGCTACACCCGCAACGGCGCCTTCGAGCTGAACCCGCAAGGCCAGATCGTGACGAGCGACGGCTACCCGGTGCTCGGCGACGGCGGCCCGATCCAGATCGGCCAGCAGGAGACCGGGCTGGCGCTCGGGCCGGACGGCACCGTCTCTACCAACCAGGGCACCCGCGGCCGCCTGCGGCTGGTCACCTTCGCCAACCCGCAAGGCCTGACGAATGCCGGCGGCAACCTCTATGCGTCGAACACGCCCGCCCAACCGGCGGGGCCGCAAGGGCGGATCGAGCCCGGCGCGCTCGAGCGCTCGAACGTCCGCCCTGTGCTCGCGATGAGCCGGATGCTGGAGGTCAACCGCACCTACCAGCTCGTCTCCGACACGGTCTCGCGGCTCGATTCCTTACGCGGCCAGGCGATCCAGCGCCTCGCCGACGTCGGCAACGCGTAAAGGGAGCCTTCAACGATGCGCGCGCTCTACGCCGCCGCCACCGGCATGGCGGCCCAGGAACTCAACGTCCAGGTCATCTCGAACAACATCGCGAACCTGCGCACCACCGGCTACAAGCGCCAGCAGGCGCATTTCCAGGATCTGCTCTACCAGAACCTGCGCCGGGCCGGCACCGCGACCTCGGACCAGAACAACCAGCTGCCGGCGGGCCTCGCCATCGGCTCGGGCGTCAAGACCACCTCGACCGCCCGGGTGATGTCGCAGGGCACCCTCACCTCGACCGAGAAGACCTACGACATCGCGGTGCGCGGCGAGGGCTTCTTCCAGGTCACCATGCCGGACGGGCGCACCTCCTACACCCGCGACGGCTCGTTCGACCTTGATGCGCAGGGGCAGATCGTCACCCGCGAAGGCTACCTGATGAACCCGAACATCACGGTGCCGAACAACGCCACCAGCGTGACGATCAGCGCCTCGGGCATCGTCCAGGCGACGATCCCCGGCCAGACCGCGCCGCAGAATCTCGGCCAGATCCAGATGGCCCGGTTCGTCAACAAGGTCGGCCTGGAATCGATCGGCGACAACCTGTTCGTCGAGACCCTGGCCTCGGGGCCGCCGATCACCGGCAATCCCGGCACCGACGGGTTCGGCAACCTGCAGCAGAGCTACCTCGAAGAGGCCAACGTCAACGCGGTCTCGGAGATCTCCTCGCTGATCGCCGCGCAGCGCGCCTACGAGATGAACTCGAAGGTCGTGACCGCCGCCGACCAGATGCTCTCCACCACCTCGCAGATGTTCCGCGGATGAGCGCCCCGATGATCGACCTCGCTCCCGTCGTCCACGTCCCCGCGGTTCCCGAGGCCCGCCGCGCGCTGCTCGGGCCCGGCATCCTGTCGCGCACCGCGCTGACGCTGCTCGCGCTCGGCCTCCTCACCCTGCCGGTGCTCGCCGGCGAGCGCCTCTCGCTCAAGGGCGACATCACCGCCGAGCGCGACGTGATCACGCTCGGCGACCTCGTCGCCGGGGCGCCGCCGGCTCTGGCCCAGAAAGCCCTGTTCCGGGCCCCGGCGCTCGGCACCTCCGGCACCATCCAGGTCCGGCGCATCGTCGAGGCGACGGCCGGGCTCGGGCTCGACGCGCCGGAGAGCGGCGGCCGGCTCCAGATCTCGGTCCAGCGCGCGGCCCGCCGCATCGCCGCCCCCGAGATCGAGGGCGCGGTGAAGGCGGCCCTCGCCAAGGTCCGCGGCCTCGAGGCCGGCTCCGTCACGATCGCCTTCGAGGGCGAGCCGCCGGTGCTGACTGTGCCGCCGGAGCTCAATGCCGCGGTCACCGCCCAGGAAGTGACCTACGATCCCCGCAGCCGCCGGGTCTCCGCCCTGGTGGTGGTGGGCGAGCGCCAGGCCTCGCTGCGGGTGTCGGGCCAGATCGTCGAGATGGCCGACGTCGCGGTGCTGACCCGGGCGATCAACCGGGGCGAGACCCTGTCGGCCCCCGACATCGCGGTCGAGCGCCGCCCGCGCGAGGGCCTGCCGGCCGATAGCGCGGCGGATGCCGCCGCCTTCATCGGCCAGGTGGCGCAGCGACCGCTCGGCGCCGGCACGGCGCTCCGCGCCGGCGAGCTGAGTCGGCCGGACCTCGTCGCCCGCGGCGAGTCGGTCACCATCGTGTACGAGACCCCGGGCGTGGCTCTGTCGCTGCGCGGTCAGGCCCGCGACGGCGGGCCGCTCGGCGCGGTGATCGGGGTGATCAACCCGATCTCCAAGAAGGTGATCCAGGCCACCGTGATCGGCCCCGGCCGCGTCACCGTGGCGCCGATCGTGCCCGTGGCGGCGGCGGCCCCGGCCGCGCGCCTCGCCTCGGCCGGGCAGTGAGGGGATTTTTACGATGATCCTCGCTCGCCTCGCCATGGTCGGCCTCACGGCCGCGCTGCTCGCCGGCTGCAACACCGCCGACCGCCTCACCCAGATCGGCGCGACGCCGGCTCTGTCGGCGATCGACGACCCGACCGCGCAGCCCGGCTACCGCCCGGTGCGACTGCCGATGCCGGACGTCCAGCCGGTCTCCTACGCCTCGAACTCGCTCTGGCGCACCGGCTCGCGCGCCTTCTTCAAGGACCAGCGCGCCGCCAAGGTCGGCGACCTCGTGACGGTGAAGATCAACGTCACCGACAAGGCGAACCTGAACAACGAGACAAAGCGCTCGCGCTCGAACAGCGAATCGTTCGGGATGCCGAACGCCTTCGGCCTCGAATCGAAGGCCAAGCTCCTCGGCGGCATCGATCCGGCGAAGATGCTCACCACCGACGCCACCACCACCAACGACGGTGCCGGCTCGGTGCAGCGGGCCGAGACGGTGACCACCAGCGTGGCGGCGATCGTCACGCAGGTGCTGCCGAACGGCAACCTGGTGCTGGAAGGCCGCCAGGAGATCCGCATCAACTTCGAGGTGCGCGAACTGATCGTCGGCGGCGTGGTGCGGCCGGAGGACATCGAGTCCGACAATACCATCGACTCGAGCAAGATCGCCCAGGCCCGCATCGCCTATGGCGGCCGCGGCCAGATCACCGACGTGCAGCAGCCGCGCTACGGCCAGCAGTTCCTGGATATCGTGCTGCCGTTCTGACCGGCGGCGGCAACACGATCCCGCACCGGGCGGCACGCTCCCCCCTTGAGCCGCCCGGACGCGGCGCGGCCCCGGCACTCCCGCCGGGGCCGCTCTCGTTTCTGGTGTCGAAATTCCGGCGCCGAAAGAAAAAGCGCGGCAGATGCCGCGCTTCAACCCTCCCCCCTCTGCGGGGGAGGGTGGCCTACGGAGTAGGCCGGGAGAGGGGGAACCACGGTTCCGGATAGGGTGACACCGTTCTGCCGGGCGCGACTTGGATCAGCGTCGCGCTGCCCCTCTCCCGGCCCCTGCTGACGCCGGGTCCACCCTCCCCCGCAGAGGGGGGAGGGTTCACGGTCGCGTCACACCCTCAATCGTCCCGGTACACCCGCTCCCGGCGCTCGTGGCGCTCCTGGGCTTCCAGCGACAGGGTCGCGATCGGCCGGGCTTCCAGGCGCTTCAAGGAGATCGGCTCGCCGGTCTCCTCGCAATAGCCGTAGGAGCCGTCCTCGATCCGGGACAGGGCCGCGTCGATCTTGGCGATCAGCTTGCGCTGCCGGTCGCGCGCCCGCAATTCGATCGCCCGGTCGGTCTCGGACGAGGCGCGGTCGGTCAGGTCGGGGTGGTTCTCGTTCTCGCTCTGCAACGCCACCAGAGTGTCCTGGGCCTCGCGCAGAATGTCTTGCTTCCACCCCTGGAGCTTGCGGCGAAAATACTCCCGCTGACGCTCGTTCATGAAGGGCTCGGCGTCACTGGGGGCATAGCCCTCCTCGATCACGATCTTCGCCATCGCGCCCCTCGGAAAAACAAATGTTGTCCTGACCGCAGCCGGCATCATGGCTACGACCCACTTGGCGCAGCCCTATAATAGAGGCTGCACGACACCACAATGTCCCAGGAGCGATACGCAAGGACCGGACCAGGGGACGGCGGCCCCCTGCTGCAATCGTGTCACGGTCGCAGGGTATCTGCACCAGCCGCCCGACCCTCGATCGCCGCCGCGATGTCCGCCTCCAGGCGCCGGGCGAGGGGCCGCCGGTAATGGCTGCCGTCGAAGAACAGGTCGGGCCCGTGCAGCTCGGGCCGGTCGCCGGACCAGTCGACGACGCGGCCCCGCGGGGCCACCGCGTCCGCCAGGGCCGCGCGGCACGAAGCCGCCGCCGCCGCCCGGGGGGTGCCCGGCCGCGGCAGCGTCGCCGGGGCGGTCGGCGGGAAGACCAGGACCAGGGTGGTGTCGGGCTCCAGGCGCGACGCCAGGGCGCGCAGGCGGGCGGCGGCGGGGAAATCCGGCCCGCCCTCCCCGGGATCGGACTCGTCCGGGGCCGCCTTCGCCCGGGAGGCGACCCGTGCGGGCATGTCGGGATCGCCGAGCTTGAGGTAGTCCGGCTCGTAATCCCAGTAGCCGTCCGGCGCGGCCCGGCGCGGGCTCGCGCGCAACGCCCAGCCGATCCGGTTGACCACCTCGCCGACGACGGTGATGCGGAGCAGGCCGCGCAGGTAGCTCGCCCAATCCTCGGCGAGGAGCCAGGACGGGAACGGCCGCAGCGGCGGCAAGGCCGGATCGCCGGTGCACCAGAACGCATCGGCGCCGATCACCAGGGCGCGGGCCCGCGGATGGTGCCGCAGGAAGTAGTCGGCGACGATGAGCTGCTCGCCCGGGCCGGTGCCCGGCACCGAGAGCTGGACGAACGGAATCCCGGTGGCGGCGCGCAAGTTCGCCGGCGAGATCAGCTGGATGTGCGAATTGCCGATGATCGCCGCATCGTAGGCGGGATCGCGGCCCCGGCTCGCCGTGGCGGTACGGGGTCCTTGCGGGCGCACGCCGTCGCGGTCGACGAGCCGCGGCCGGCCGGTGTCGTAGGGATCGACCGCGAGCGCGAGCGCCAGGTAGCCGGCGAGCAGGAATGCCGCCGCGGCGGCGAGGCGGATCGAGAAAAGACGCCAGGCGGCCTCGGTCGCGGCGGGAGGGTCGGCGCGCATCGTTTCGGCCCCCTCAGAACTGGAAATAGATGAACTCGTAATTGGCGTCGTCGCCGATGCGCAGCAGCACCGCCACGAGGAGCACCGCGAAGGCGATCGCCAGGGCGGGCCGCGGCGGCAACCGGTGAACCGCCGCCCAGGCCGTCGGGCCGACCAGCGCCACCAGCAAAGCCGGCGCGAAGGCCCGCCACTTGAAGCCGTGGCCGGACGGCGCGAGGCCGAACAGGCCCTTGAAGATCGTGATGGCGGCCTCGAAGCTGGTGGCGCGAAACAGCACCCAGGTGAGCGCCACGAAGGCGAAGGTCAGCGCCCAGCCGAGAATTGCCGGCATCGGCAGCCCGGCCCGGCGCCACAGCAGGCCGGCCCCGAGGCCTGCACCATGCGCCGCCCCCCAGGCGACGAAGGTGAGGCCGGCGCCGTGCCACAACCCGCCGAGCGTCATGGTGGCGAACGAGGCGGCGACCTGGACGCTCAAGCCCCGGCGGTTGCCGCCGAACGGGATGTAGAGGTAGTCGCGCAGGAAGCGCGACAAGGTCATGTGCCAGCGCCGCCAGAAGTCCCGCAGCGAGGTGGCGCGGTAGGGCACGTCGAAGTTCTGCGGCAGCACGATCCCGAACAGCAGCGCGAGGCCGAGCGCCATGTCGGTATAGCCCGAGAAGTCGAAATAGATCTGGAACGTGAAAGCGAGCGTGCCCTGCCAGGCCTCCGCGACGCTCACCACCTTGCCGGCGGCGGCCGCCTCGAAGACCGGGTTGGCATAGGCCGCGAGCGGATCGCCGAGGAAGACCTTCTTGGCCAAGCCGATGCACAGGAGCATCAGGCCGCGACCGAAGCGCTCGGCGGCGTCCGGCCTTGCATAGGGTTTCTCGTCGAACTGGTGGAGGATCTCGCTCCAGCGCACCAGCGGCCCGGCGAGCACCTGCGGGAAGAACGCGATGTAGAGGGCGTAGCGCGTGAGATTCATCTGCGGCGCCCGGCCGGCGCGCAGGTCGGTCAGGTACATCACGTGATGGAAGGTGAAGAACGAGATGCCGAGCGGGAGCGCCAGGCTCGGCCTGCTTAAGTCGTGGAGCCCCGGCAGGAGTGCCGCGAGGCCGGCAAGGAACCCCGCATACTTGAACAGGGCCAGCACCGCGAGGTTCGCCGCGATGGCGAGCGGGACCAGGAGCGCGGCGCGGCTTTGCCCGAACCAGCGCGCGACGAGCCAGTTCAGCCCGATCGAGGCCATGAGCAGCGGCACGAAGCGCGGATCCCACCAGCCGTAGAAGACGAGCGAGAGCAAGACCAGCAGCGGCAGCCGCCAGCCCGGCCGGTGCAGGGCCACGAGCGCGTGCAGGACGAGGGCGACCGGCAGGAAGCCGAGGAGGAACGGGAAGGAGTTGAACAGCATCGCGGCCGGGGTGACGCGGGTCGTGCGGCCACATCAAGGCCGCAGGTCTTCAAGCGGGCGCCGTTGTGGGAGATCGGGGTGTGGGCGTCAACGGCCGCCAGCCCCCTCGACCTGCTGCGCCCCTCACTTCCCCGCCATCTCGATCTTTGCCAGTTCCACCTGCGCCCGCAGCTCGATATGGGCGAGGAGGTCGTCGAGGCGGGGATCGCCGGTGCTGCCGTTGCGCTCCGCGAGGCGGGCGGCGATGGCCTTCAGGTCGCTCACGGCGACCCGGCCGCCGAGGAGCGCGGCCTTGAGGCGGTCGAGGGCGTCGAGGAGGTCGTGGCCGCGCTTCGTCGCCCGGCGGCGGCGGTCGGCGGCGATCTCGTCCTGGCTCTGGAGGGTCAGGATGGCGCTCAGGCTGGCGAGCGGCATCGCGCTGCCGGCGCTCACCGGCCCGCGGGCGCCCTCCAGCCCGAGGGTGAACACGCCGCCTGCCGGCAGGGTGCGCGAACCGGCTCCCGACAGGGGAGCGGCCGCGAGGCGTGTGTCGACGCGCATGAGGTCTGGGTCCGGGTCACAGGTTTCACTGTTCGCACCCCAAACCTCGCCCGGGTATGGTGAATGCGCCGTAAACGAGGCGGCAGATCTTGCCGCCGGGACGAAATCGACCGGGTCCGGATCGGCCGCCGGCGCGGGGTGCGGGAAACGGATCGGTAACCTTACCAGAGGCTTACGCCGATCTCGGGCACTGGCACGGTCCTGGCAATTCGGTTCCTCGAGTTTCGGGACCCCGCCATGCGCCTTCGCCTCCTCGTCCTTGCCTTCCTCGCTCTCGTCGCAGCGCAGCCCGCCCTCGCCCTGTCGCGGGTGAAGGACCTCGCCAGCGTCGAGGGCATGCGGATCAACCAGCTCGTCGGCTACGGCATCGTCGTCGGCCTCAACGGCACCGGCGACACGCTGAACAACGCGCCCTTCACCAAGCAATCGGTGCAGGCGATGCTGGAGCGGCTCGGGGTCAATACCCGCGGCGCCACCATGCGGACCGCCAACCTCGCCGCCGTGATGGTGACGGCGAACCTCCCCCCCTTCGCCGCGCAAGGGACGCGGATCGACGTAACGGTGTCGTCGCTCGGCGACGCCAAGTCGCTCCAGGGCGGCACGCTGCTGGTGACCACGCTGCTCGCCGCCGACGGCGAGGCCTATGCGGTGGCGCAAGGCTCGCTCGCCATCGCGGGCTTCCAGGCCGAGGGCGACGCGGCCAAGATCACCCGCGGCGTGCCGACCAACGGGCGCATCGCCAACGGGGCGGTGATCGAGCGCGAGATCGCCTTCAAGCTCAACGAGCAGAAATGCCTGCGCCTGTCCCTGCGCAACCCCGACTTCACCACCTCGAAGCGCATCGCCGCGGCGATCAACGACTTCATGGGCGCCGACACCGCCGAGCCGACCGACCCCTCCACCGTCACCCTGCAGGTGCCGCCGCGCTACCAGGGCAACATGATCCGGTTGCTCACCGAGGTCGAGCAGCTGAAGGTCGAGCCCGACCAGGCCGCCCGGGTGGTCGTCGACGAGCGCTCCGGCATCATCGTGATGGGCCGCGACGTGCGGGTCTCCACCGTGGCGGTGGCGCAGGGCAACCTCACCGTCACCATCACCGAGCAGCCGCAGGTGAGCCAGCCGGCGCCGTTCTCCAACGGCGAGACCGTGGTGGTGCCGCGCACCGCGCTGAAGGTCGATGCCGGCGAGAAGAACAAGCTCGCCCTGGTCAAGGAGGGCGTCACCCTGCGCGAACTGGTCGACGGGCTCAACGCGCTCGGCATCGGCCCGCGCGACCTGATCTCGATCCTCCAGGCGATCAAGGCCGCCGGCGCGCTCCAGGCCGACATCGAAGTGATGTGACGCGAGCCACCTCTTTCCCTTCCTCACAGCCCGAGGTCCGTCCGATGTTCCCCCTCGCTTCCCTCGCGGCCTCCGCCGGCCTGGCGGTCGGCCAGGCCCTCGCCGGAGCGGTCTCGCCCAGCCCGGCCCCGTCGGCCGACACGCTCAAGATGCAGAAGACCGCCAAGGACTTCGAGTCGATGTTCCTGGAGCAGAGCCTCGACGTGCTCAACCGCTCGGAGGGCACCGACGGGCCGCTCGGCCAGAACGGCACCGGCGGCGGCGTCTACCGCTCGATGCTCAACAAGGAATACGCCCAGTCGATCGTGCAGAGCGGCGGCATCGGCATCGGCGACCAGGTGATGCGCGAGATGATCCGCCTCCAGGGAGGAGCCCATGGCTGAGACCGCCCGTCCCGCCCCGGTCACCAACACTCAGGTCACCGACGCCGCGGCCGCCGAGCGCCTGGTCGCCGAGACGCTGACCACGATGCGCGAGCTGGAGATCCTGCTCGGGCGCGAGAGCGACCATATCCGGGTCGGGCGCCTCGCCGAGGGCCTGGCCGAGGCGCCGCAGAAGACCGCGCTCGCCGGCGCCTATCTCCGGGGCCTCCAGGCGGTGAAGGCGAATGCCGTGGCGCTCGCCCGCTTCGCCCCCGAGGGCATCGCGACCTTGCGCGAGGCGCATGGCCGGTTCTCGCAAGCCGTGGCGGCCAACCAGGCGGTGCTGGCCACCGCCCGGTCGGTCTCGGAAGGGCTGCTGCGCAACCTCTCGACGGAGCTGACCCGCAGCGCCGAGCCGAAGGGCTACGGCACACGGCCCGCCCCCTCCCCTTACGGACACCGCCGCAGCGCGCCCCTGGTGCTGTCGCGTAGCCTGTAGAGAGTCAGTGGCTGGTGCCGAGGCGGATATAGGCCCGGGCCGGGCCGTACCCGGTCTCCGTCCGGGTATCGATCGCGACCCGGCCGGAGCCGCTGACCACGCCGCGCGCCGCCCCGTCGAGCCCGGCCCCCGGGCGGGCGGGAACCGGCGTGCCCGCCTCGGCCCGCACCCGGCCGCTGATCCGCGTGCAGGGACCTCCGGGGGTGAAGCGGAGGAAGCCGGGGCCTTCGTGCGGGCAGGTCTCGGGCGCCTTGGCGATGGGGAGATCGCGGATGTCGAGCGCGTGGGCCGGCAAAATCGTGAAGGCAGCCGCGAAGAGACCGGCCGCCGCCAGGATCATCGATGTCGTGCGCATGCTCCCGCCCTCCCGTTCGAGGTGGAGAGAAGCATGGTGCGGGCTGGTTCGCCAGGGCGTGGGGGGCACAGGGGGCGGCGCGCCGTTCCTCTCCTCACGGTCGGCACGGCTGTTCGGGAAAGGAAAAGGCGCGGGCTTCCCCTCTCCCCGCGGGCGGGGAGAGGCCTGAGCTCCGAAGGGGCTCAGGGAGCGTCGAACCGCAGGTTCGCCGCGAGGGTGAGGGGGTGATGCCGGAGGAGTCTCGCTCGTCGACACCCCCCTCACCCTCGCTGCAGCTGCGCCTCCGCTTGCTGTATTCCCTGAACGGGAACACAGCCCTCTCCCCGCCCGCGGGGAGAGGGGAAACCCGCGCCATTTTCGTCCTGAACAGACCTGCATCTGCGAGGAAAGGGAAGATCACGCGTCTCTTCTTGTGCGGGTTGATCTTATGACGCCTCACCCCACGCAAAGCCCGAAAATCTCCTCCGCCTGACTCACCGTCATCTTCCGCGCCGCTGGGCTGGCGATGATCGTGCGGTCGTTGGCGCTGGCGGGGTCGAAATCCTTGGCGGCGATGCCGGCATAGAGGCCCGGCACGGCGCGCAGCGCCATCTCGCGCACCCGGTCGCCGGGCAGCTGCTCGGGGGTGAAGCGGGTGGGAAAGCCGATATCGGCGTAGAGCGCCCGGATCGCCTCGGCGCAAGATGCGATCATCTCCTGGCGCGACAGGCCCGCGGTCTCGACCTCCAGGGCCTCGGCCAGCGGACGCACCTTGGCCGGCAGCACCGCGAGGTTGAACGTCACGACGTGCGGCAGCAGCACCCCGACGCCGTAGGGGTGGGGCAGATCGAGATGGCCCTCGAGCGGCAGCGACAGGGCGTGGCCGTGGCCGAGCCGGGCATTGCCGCAGGCGATGTTGGCCATGCAGGAGGCGACCAGGTTGTCCTCGCGGGCGCGGTCGTCGTCGGCATTGATCGAGGCGCGCAAGGAGGCGGCCTGGAGCCGCACGGCCGCGAGCGCCACCGCGTCGGTGAGCGGCGAGGCAATGCCGCTCAAATAGGCCTCGACGCCGTGGGTCAGGGCATCGACCGCGGGCAGCGCCGCCACGTGCATCGGCAGCGAGCGCAAGGTCACGGGATCGAGGATTGCCGCGTCGGGGAAGCTGAGCGGCCCGCCGCCCAGGAGCTTGAGGTGGCGTACCTCGTCCTTGACGATGGTCCATTGCGACACCTCCGAGCCGGAGCCGGCGGTGGTCGGCACCATGATCATCGGCAGCGCCTTGCGGTCGAACTGCCCGACCCCGGTGCATTCCGCCATGGGTCTATGGTTCGTCGCCACGATGGCGATGCCCTTGCCGGTGCACATCACCGAGCCGCCGCCGATGCACACGACGCCGTCGAGCCCATCGCGGCGCACCCGCTCGCCCTGGTCGTCGATGTGGGAGCAGCGCGCGTCGATCCCGCACTCGTCGAAGCGCGAGACCGCAATTCCCGCCTCCGTGAGGGCCGCCAGCGCCTCGGCATGGAAGCCCTGCGCCGAGATCACCGGATCGGACACGACCAGCACCCGGGTCATCTTCAGCTCGCGGGCGAGCGTGCCGATGGTAGCGAGCGCGCCGTTCCCTGCGACGATCCGGGTCGGCATGTAGAAGCTGGTGATCATGGGCGCATCTCCTCGGGAAGCGGGGCACCTGTGATGTTGGGCCCTCGCGATCGTGCCGGCGGTGTCGCCCGGTCGCGGGCGCGCCGTCCAATACAAAGATCGGGCACGAGCCATAGCCGACGACGATGGCGGGGCGCCGCAGCCCGGGGGCCCTCGCCCTGCCATATCGGGAAACGATGGCGGGGCGATGCGCAAACTATTGGACGGCGATGGGATCGGGGCGCGATAGAACGACCATCATCGAACATCGCTCCGACGCCCCTCGCCGGGCGCCAGAAGGGCGGTGCCGCACATCGAGGAAACGCCCCATGTCCCGCAAGCTCATGTCCCACACGTCCCCGACGCGACGCCTCGCCGTCGCCGGCCTGCTCGCCGCGACGCTCACGGCCCCATCGATCACCCCTGCGCGGGCCGCCGAGACGCCGCTCCGCATCGGCGTGATCGAGGACCTGTCGGGGATGTATTCCGGCAATGGCGGGCCGAACATGGTGCTCGCCGCCACGATGGCCGCCGAGGATGTCGGCGGCAAGGTGCTGGGCCGACCGATCGAGGTGATCGGCGTCGATCACCAGAACAAGCCCGATATTGGGTCGGGCCTCGCCCGCCAGCTCGTCGACCAGCGCGGCGTCACCGCCGTCGTCCTCGGCGGCGCCAGCTCGGTGGGCTTGGGCGTCCAGGCCTATGCCAAGGAGCGCAGGATCACCACGATGGTGACCGGCGGCTACGCCTCGCAATTCTCCGGCCCCGGCTGCTCGCCCTACGGCACGCAATGGGTGCCCTCGACGGGAGAACTCGCCAACGCGGTGGCGGGCGCCGTGGTGCAGGGCGGCGGCAAGAAGTGGACTTTCATCACCGCCGATTACGTGTTCGGCCATGGCCTCGCGGCGGATGCCGGCAAGGCGGTGAAGGCGGCGGGCGGCACGGTGCTCGGCGAGATCCGCCATCCGCTGGGCGCCACCGACCTCTCCTCGCAGCTGATCCAGGCGCAATCATCGGGCGCCGACGTGATCGGGCTCGCCAATGCCGGGCCGGACCTCGTCAACACCATCAAGCAGGCGCGGGAATTCGGCATCACTTCGAAGGTGGTGGCGATGCTGGTCTTCACCAACAACACCGTGGCGCTCGGCCTCGACGCGGCGCAGGGCATCCGCATGGCGGTGAACTTCTACTGGGACGCCAACGAGGCCAGCCGCGCCTGGGCCAGGCGCCTGATGGCCCGCAACGGCAACGTCGTGCCGACCATGGGCCATGCCGCTGCCTATTCCTCGGTGCGCCACTACCTTCGGGCGGTCGAGAAGGCCGGCACCGACGACGCGGCCGCCGTCAACAAGGCGATGAAGGAATTGCCGATCGACGACGGCTTCTACGGCAAGCCGCACATCCAGGCGAACGGCCGGGTGGTGATGGACATGATGCTGGTCGAGGTGAAGAGCCCGAAGGAGTCGAAGAGCAAGGCCGATCTCTACCGCGTCATCGAGACGATCCCGGGCGACACGCTGTTCACCCCGGCCGACAAGAGCGGCTGCCCCCTGACCACCGCCGGCTGATCGGAGCCTTTCGCGATGAAGCTCTACGCCAACCCGACCTCGCCCTTCGTGCGCATCGTCCGCATGGCGCTGATCGAGAAGGGCCTGAACGAGGCCACCGACACCACCTTCGTCGATGCCTGGGCCGACGACCCGGCCTTCCTCGACGCCAACCCGGCCGGCCGCGTGCCGACGCTGGTCACCGACGACGGCGCCCGGCTGACGGAAGCGCTGCTGATCCTGGCCCATCTCGACGCGGTCGGCACGACGCCGGCGGTGGTGGCGGGCGGGCCGAAGGCGCTCTCGGCGGCAGGACTGGCGATCGGGGTGTTCGATGCCGCGGTGGCGGTGATCATCGGCCGCAAGTCGGCACCGGATTTCGATGCCGGTCTCGTCGGCACCAAGCGCTTCCGCACCATGCGTGAGGGCCTGCGGCGCCTCGATGCGGTCTTCGACGGGGTCCGGGAGCCGTTCGGCCTGCCGGCGATCGCCGCGATCACCGCCCTCGACTACCTGGTCTTCCGCTTCCCCGACCACGAATGGCGCGAGCTGTGCCCGAACGTCGCGGCCTTCCGCGATGCGCACGCGGATCGTCCGTCGGTGCGGGACACCGTGCCGCGCGGATAAGCCCTCTTCTCTCTTGCCCCATGCGGTCCCCCCGAACCTCCGCTATCGTTAGGCTCTCGGACGATGTTCCGGCCGCCGCCGCGAGGGCCGGGGATCGGGGGGATACCGGCGCGATGGAGCTTCGCCACCTTCGCTACTTCGTCGCCGTGGCCGACGATCTCAGCATCACCCGGGCGGCGGAGCGGCTGAACATCGCGCAGCCGGCGTTGAGCCACCAGATCAAGAGCCTCGAGACCGAGATCGGCACCGCCCTGCTCCAGCGCCTGTCGCGCGGGGTGGCGTTGACCGAGCCGGGCCGCGCCTTCGCGGAGGATGCCCGCGCGGTGCTCGTCGCGGTCGAGGCCGCCACGACCCGAGCCCGGCGCATCGCGACCGGCGATGTCGGCCGGATTCGCATCGGCTTCACCTCCTCGGCCTCGTTCCACCCCCTGGTGACCGGGGCGATCCGCGACTACCGCAGCGCCCATCCGGACGTGCAGGTCGAACTCCTGGAGGAGACGACCGCGAGCCTCATCGCCGCCTTCCGGGCCGGCCGGGTCGACGTCGCCTTCATGCGCCCGGACGAGGGCGAGGTCGACGATCTGTGGGCCCGCCACCTCTTCGACGAGCCGATGGTGGTGGCGCTCCCGGCGACGCATCGCCTGGCCGCCGGAACCGGTCCCGTCGGTCTGGCGGACCTCTCCAACGAAGGTTTCATCGTCTATCCACGCCGCAACGGACGGGCGCTCTACGATGGCATCATGGCGGCCTGCGCGGCGGCCGGGTTCTCGCCCCACATCGCCCAGAACGCGCCGCAGCTCGCCTCGGTGGTCAATCTCGTCGCCACCGGCATCGCGCTCGCCATCGTGCCGCGCTCGATGGCGCGGCTGGCGACCGAGGGCGTCCGCTATCGGGAGATCGCCGGTCCGGCCCCGGTCGCGCCGATGACCCTGGTGCGCCAGCCGACGCCGGAGATGCCGCATCCGCGGATTTTTACCGATCTGGTGCTGGCGCGGGTGCGGGGTGAGGGTGGGGAGTGAGAGAATTTCCGCTTGATCTGTTCGGAGGTCGGTCAAGCGCCGGATCTTCTCTCCGGGTGCACCAGTCATTGCCCTCTCTCTCAATCCTATCCGCAACCTCATCCTGAGGTGCGAACGGAGTGAGCCTCGAAGGAGGGCACCAGGGATCACCGAGATTTCTCGAGCCCTCCTTCGAGGTCAGCCGATCTTCGATCGGCTAACGCCTCAGGATGAGGTCGTGGGTGGGATGAAGAATCGTGACGAGAAGTGGCACCTCTTCCAACAAATCCCCCTCACGCCCCCAACCGTCCGATGATGTGATCCGCCACCCGCAGCGAATTCGCGATGATGGTCAGCGTCGGGTTCACGGCGCCGATCGACGGGAAGAAGCTCGCGTCGGTGACGTAGAGGTTGTCGAGCTCGTGCGCCTTGCAGTCGAGGTCGAGGACCGATGTCGTGGGATCGGGGCCGAAGCGGAGCGTGCCGGCCTGGTGGGCGGTGCCGCCGATCGGCACGTCCTTGCCGAGATAGAGCGAGCGGTCGAACAGGTGCGGGTGGATGTCGAGCTTGCCGCAGAGGTCGCGCAGCTTGGCCTTCAACCGGTGCAGGGCCTCCTCGTTGGTCTGCGTCAGGTCGAGCCGCACCTTTCCACTGTCGTAGAAAATCCGGTTCTGCGGGATCGGCAGGTCCTCGGTGGTGAGCCAGAAATCGAGGGAATGCTTGGCGAGCCAGTCGAACGGCTTTTCCGGAAACCATTGCAGGAAGCCCGGCAGCCCCTCGCCGTGGATCTGCACCCCGTCCGACTTGCCGACCATCTGGATGTGGCCCAGCGGAAACTCCCAGTCGTCGGCGCCGAAATAGAAGTCGTTGAGGCCGAGCGTCTTCTGGAATTTGGTCGGGTTCGGGGTGCGGGAGATCGCCAGCACCGTCGAATTGTTGTGCCGCATGTAGTTGCGGCCCACTTGCCCTGAGCGGTTGGCCAGCCCCTGCGGATGGGCATCGTTGCTTGAGCGCAACAGGAGCAGCGCCGAGGAGAGCGCGCCGCAGGCCACCACCACGATGTCGCCGGTGAAGACCTCGGTCGCCTCGCCGCGTTTCACCTCGACGCCGGTGACCGTCCGGCCGGCCGGATCGGTGAGGAGCCGGTCGACGTAAGCGTTGGTCATCAGCGTGAGGTTGTCGTGCGCCGCCAAAGCCGGGTCGACGCAGGTCACCTGCGAATCGGCCTTGCCGTTGGTGATGCAGGGATAGCCGTCGAAGGCGTCGCAGCGGATGCAGGCCGAGTGCGGCAGCGGCTTGCCGTTCCGTTCCTCCAGCCGCACGCCGACCGGCAGGTGGAACGGGTGGTGCCCCTCGCGCTTGAGGCCGTCGAACAGCTCCTGGATCCGCGGTTCGTGGGTGACCGGCGGGTAGGCGTAGGGCTTTTTCGACGGCGGCTCGGTCGGGTCCTCGCCGCGCAGGCCGTGGACGTAATAGAGCTCCTCCGCCGCCTGGTAATAGGGCTCGAACACGTCGTACTTCACCGGCCATTCCGGCGAGATGCCGTCCGGGTGGCGGATCTCATAAAAATCCTTTTCACGAAGACGGAACAGGACCGAGCCGTAGACCTTGCTGTTGCCGCCGACGAAATAGTGCAGGCCGGGATGGAAGCTCGACCCGTCGGCGCCGTACCAGGTCTCCGGCGCCTGGTAGCGGGCGTCGACGAAGACCGCCTGGCTGTCCCAGTTCTCCCGCTCCCGCGGCAGGTAATCGCCGCGCTCGAGCAGCAGGATGCGCTTGCCGGTCTGGGCCAGCCGCCAGGCCATGGTGCCGCCGCCGGGCCCCGAGCCGACGATGACGACGTCGTAGTGCCGGTTCTCGCTCATCGGCGGGGTCCCCTCCTCTGCGAAAAAGCCGCGGGATGACGTAAGGCGCCTCGCCCGTGCGAGGCGGATATGGCGGGGCTGGCGCGAACGTCGACCCGCTCCAGTTAGGTTTTTGCAGCGCGAAACAGGGCAGCGGGGTCACGGGCGGATGGCAAGTTTCAGCATCGCGGTCGCGTTCGGGGTCAGGCTCCTCCTGGTGATGCTCTTCCTGCCGTTCAGCGCGCTCGACAAGATCCTGAACTTCCGCGGCGCGGTGGGCCAGGCCAGGCAGGCGGTGCACGCGACCGGCCCGGCGACGGCGCTGATCCTCATGGGCCTGTTCGTCGAGATCGTGATGTCGCTCGGGGTCCTCACCGGCATCGCCGACCGCTTCGCCGCCTTCATCCTCGCCGGCTATTGCGGCGTCACCGCGCTCCTGTGGAAGCAGTTCTGGAAGCCGGGCGATTTCTGGTCCGGCGGCAAGGGACGCGAGCTTTTCTGGGATTTCTGGAAGAACCTCGCGCTCGCCGGCGGGTTTCTACTCGTCACCTTCGGCACCGGGGCGAGCACCGTGGAGAGTTTTGTCTCACACCCCTTCGCCTCGTCGAACCCCTACAGAATCAGCGAGACCGCCCGATGAGCGACGACAAGCCGAAAGTTCCCTACTGGCACCTCTGGGCCGACGCGGACGGGGTCAGCCACCAGACCCTTTGCGCCTTCACCGAGTTCGAGGAGAAATCGATGTCGCCGCCGGCCCCGCCGCAATGGCAGGGCCAGAAGACCCATGACGGCGCCACCGTGTTCGTCACCGTGCAGCCGGTCGGCTGGACCGGCGACTGGCACCCGAACCCGAAGCCGCAATGGATCATCCCGCTCTCGGGCCGCTGGTTCGTCGAATCGATGGACGGCACGCGGGTCGAGATGGGACCGGGCGAGATCTCGTTCGGCGAGGACCAGAACGTCCGCGAGGTCGACGGCAAGAAGGGCCACCGCTCCGGCACGATCGGGAACGAGCCCGCCGTGCTGATGATCGTCCAGTACGACAAGCCCCCGACCACGGGCGCGGCCTGCCGGTTCCGGTGACGCCATGGACGGGTTCGAGATCCACGACGAGCGCTTCAAGCACTACATCCTGGGCAACGCGCCGCTGGAAGAACTCGGCTCCGGCTTCCGCTGGATCGAGGGGCCGGTCTGGATGGGCGATGCCGATTGCCTGCTGTTCCAGGACCTGCCGCGCAACCGCACCATGCGGTGGATCGAGGGCGCGGGCTTCTCGGTCTACCGGGAGCCGTCGAACTACGCCAACGGCCAGACCCGCGACCGGGAGGGAAGGCTGATCGCCTGCTCGCATCGCGGCCGCTGCCTCTATCGCACCGAGTACGATGGAACGGTCACCACGCTGGTCGAGCGCCATGCCGGCAAGCGGTTGAATTCGCCGAACGACGTGGTGGTGAAGTCGGACGGGACGATCTGGTTCAGCGACCCGGTCTACGGCATCTCGAACGACTACGAGGGCGGGCGCCAACGATCGGAGCAGCCGCCGGCCCTCTACCGCTTCGATCCGCGGACGAACGAGATCCAGGTGATGGCGGGTGATTTCGACGGGCCGAACGGCCTCGCCTTCTCGCCCGACGAGCGCCGGCTCTACGTCGCCGAGACCGGCGACCAGTCGAAGCCGAACCCGCGCCAGTACATCCGCGTCTTCGACGTCGCGCCCGACGGGGCATTGTCGGGCGGCGACGTCTTCCACACGATCTCGCCCGGCTATTGTGACGGGATGCGGGTCGACGAGGACGGCAACGTCTGGTCGAGCGCGGCGGACGGGGTCCACTGCATCAGCCCCGAGGGCAAGCTGATGGGCAAGATCCTGGTGCCGCACCGGGTCTCGAACATCACCTTCGGGGGCCCGACCAAGAACCGGCTGTTCATCGGCGGCTCGCACACGCTGTACGCGATCTTCCTCGACCGGCGCGGGGTACAGACGCCGTGAGCGCGCTCCGCCTCGCCCGCATCGCCCTGAACGCCGCCGATCCGGCACGCCTGGCGGAGTTCTACCGCGAGGCCCTGGGCTTTACCGCGGGCGAGGCGCCGCCGGCCTCGGATTTCTCCGCCGTGACCGGCCTTGCCGGCGCGCGGGCCGTACCCTTGCGCCTCGGCGACCAGTCCCTCGACCTCGTGGCGGTCACCCCGGCAGGCCGGCCCTATCTGGGCGACGTGCCGGGCTTCAGCCCGGTGTTCCAGCACTGCGCGCTCATCGTCTCCGACATGGCGGCGGCCCATGCCCGCCTGTCGGCCCATCCGGGCTGGCGTCCGATCTCCACCGACGGGCCGGTGCGGCTGCCGGCCTCCTCGGGCGGCGTGACGGCGTTCAAGTTCCGCGATCCCGAGGGTCATCCCCTCGAATTGCTGGCCTTCCCGTCGGAGGCCATGCCCGAGGCCTGGCGCGGGCGCGAGACCGGCGACCCCTGCCTCGGCCTCGACCATTCGGCGATCTCGGTCACCGACACCGCCCGCAGCGTCGCCTTCTACGAATCCCTCGGGCTGCGGGTGGTGTCGCGCTCGCTCAATACCGGGCCGGAACAGGCTCGCCTCGACGCAGTCGCCGACCCTGTGGTCGAGGTGACGGGCCTCGGGTTCCCGGACGGGCGACCGCCCCATGTCGAATTGCTGTGCTACCGCGGTGACTTTTCTCGGTCGGCCTCGGACCTCGCGCCCGGCGATATTGCGGCGACCCGGCTGGTGATCGCAATGAGCAATGGCGACGGCGTGGCGGCGGCCTGCGCCGCTCATGCCGGGCGGCTCGTGTCGCGGGGGCCGGTCCCGCGGCCCGGCGGCGGCCTAGACGCGCTGCTGCGCGACCCGGACGGGCATCTCGTGTGGCTGATGGCGGGTGACACGACTTCCGACTGATCGGTTGTGAAATCAATGAAGTGCGGGAGCCCCTCTCCCGTGTGGGAGAGGGGAGATGTGCTGCGTCTTTCTTGAATAGATAAAGCAAAAATCGCATGACGGGGAGCGGGAGCCCCGTCGGGGACCCTCACGGCTCCTCCCCCCGCCTCTCCCCCCTGGGCGCCTCCGCGCCGATCGACTGGCGCCATTCGGCGAGGAAGCGGGCACGCTTGGCCCGGTCCTGCACCGCGAGCAGCACCGGGCCGACGGTGATCGGCCGGAAGGCGCCGGCGGCGGCGAGGCTCGGCGGGCCGTCGACGCCCTCCGGCAGCGGACCTGTGCGGTGGAAGAAGAAGGCCTGCTCGTGCGAGACCCGCTGGCCGCGCTCGGACAGGAGGTAATCGACGAAGGCGAAGGCGTCCCCTACCGCCCGGGCGGTGACCGGCACCAGGACGGCGCGGCTGAGGACCAGGGTGTAGTCCCGCGGCACCACCAGGCCGAGGCGGGCGCCGCGCCGGATCGCCCCGTAGACGTAGGAGCCGAGGAGGTTGTAGCCGATGACGATGCGCCCCGCCTGGAGATCGGCGATCAGGTCGCCGGTGCAGCAGCGCACCTGGAGGTTCGCTCGCCCGAACGCCTCGACGAGGCGGCCATAGGTGGCCGCCGCGCGGGCGTCGTAGACCGCGAACAGGTAGCCGATGCCCGACAATGTGATGTCGTAGGAGCCGATCCGCCCGGCATACGCCTCGGGCTTGCGCCGCAGGAGGTCGACGAGCTCGACCCGGCTGTGCGGCAGGTCCTCGCGCGGCACCAGATCCGGCCGGTAGGCGATCACCGCCGGCTCGGTGGTGAAGCCGAACACCTCGTCGCGCCAGGCGGCCCAATCGGGCTGGCGGCCGGTCTCGATCGAGCGGTGGGATCGGGCGCAGCCATCGTTGGCGAGCTTGATCAGGTGGTCGACCGAGGAGGAGATCACCACGTCGGCCGCGTAGTCGGACGCGCCCCGCCCGGCGGCGCAGGCCGCCGCCACCTCGCCGAACAGGTCCGCCGTGATGTATTCGTGGTAGACGACGGTCACGTCGGGATAGAGCAATTGGTAGTCGCGGATCAGCGGCGCCATCGCGTCGAGGTCGGCGGCGGACCGGATCGTCAGCGTCGTGCGCTCGTGCTCGCTCGCCGGGAAGCGGGTCATCTCCTCGGCGGCGGCCGGGCCCGAGAGGCCGATAACGAGGGCGAGGGCGAGGCGGATCATGCCCGCCCCTCCCCGTCCGGCAGAGACAGGATCACGCAGAACCCCTTGTCTGAATGCGCCTCGAAGCGCATCTCGCCGCCATGGGCCGCCGCCACCTCGGCGGCGATCGACAGGCCGAGGCCGGACCCGACCGTGCCGCCGGTGGCGGCCTGGAACGGCTGGCGCACCCGGGTCCAGTCGCTCGCCGGAATGCCCGGCCCGTCATCCTCCACCGCCAGCACCACCCGGCCGCGCTCGCGCCCGACCCGCACCGTGAGCCGGCTCCTCGCGCCGTGCTTGAGGGCGTTGTGGATCAGGTTCGACAGGGCCTCGCGCAGCGCGATGGCGTCGGCGGGAATCGTCACGGCGTCCTCCGGCCCCTCATAGCCGAAATCGATTGTCCGGCCGACATCGACCGCCCGGTCGCCGGCCTGCTGCACCGCGTCGATCAGGGTACGGCGGGCGAGCCCCGCCACGTCGACCGGATCGAAGGCGGCCGTGCGGGCGCGGTGGATCACCATCGCGTGGTTCAGGAGCTGGTTGGTCAGATGCCCCAGCTCGGCGGTGCGCCGGCGGATGCGGGCGAGCTGCTCGCGCCGGCGCCCCTCGTCGGTCTCGCTCGACAGGAGGTCGAGCTGGGCGGCGAGCGCGGTCAGCGGCGTGCGGATCTGGTGCGCGGCGTCCGCAATGAACCGCTTCATCACTGCGACGTGGCCCGAGAGGCGCCCCATGAAATGGTCGATCGAGGCGACGAGCAGGTGGATTTCCTGCGGCGCGGCGAGCCCGAGCGGCTGGAGGTCGTTGGGCCCGCGGGCCGCCAGCACGCCCTCGATGGCGCCGAGCGGCCGCAAGGCGGCGCGCACCGCCACCGCGACGGCGCCGAGCGCCAGCGCGCTCATCGCCAGCACCATCAGGCTCGCCTTGACGGTGAGCGCGCGGGTGAGCTGGCTGCGCGCCTCGCGGGTCTGGGCCACCACCACGGCGGCGAAGCCCGCCTGCGTCGCGTCCGGCACGTAGCGCCCCGCCACCACCGCCCGCACCGCCTGGCCGCGATGCTCCCCGTCGAGGAGGATCGGGCCGGCGCCGAGATGCTGGCGATCGACCGGGATGGCGAGATCGGCATCGCCGGTGAGCAGCCGGTCGCCAGGATCGACGACCTTGTAGAAGATCCGGTCGCGGGGGCTGAGCGCCAGCGTCTCGAAGGCCGAGAACGGCGGATCGACCGAGATCGTCCGCCCGTCGCTGGCGATCGATTCCGCGATCTGGAGCGCCGCACCGACGAGGAGCCGGTCATAGGCCTCGTCCGCGGCGAGCCGCGCCGAGGCCCAGGCGGCGACGAGCAGCAGGCCGGCGCCCATGGCGAGGACCAGGGCCAGCACCGTGACGAGGCGGGAGAACAGCGAGACGGTGCGGGGGATCACGGTCGAGGATCCGATAGTCTACGTCTCGTCCCACCCCCGGCCTCATCCTGAGGTGCGAGCGAAGCGAGCCTCGAAGGAGGGCTCCAGTGAACTCGGAGACTTCTGGAGCCCTCCTTCGAGGTCAGTCGATCTGCGATCGCCAACACCTCAGGATGAGGTCGCTGATGGGAGGGCGACATCGGCGGCTCCATCGTCGTCGACATCACTCCTGGCACACCACCTGATACCCAAGCCCCCGAAGCGTGCGGATCTCGGCCTGCGCCCCGGCGGCGGTGAGCTTGCGGCGCAGGCGCGCCACGATCTGCTCGACGGCGTTCTCGCTCGATTCCTCCTCGAAGGCGAAGACCCGCTCCAGGAGCTCCCCCTTGGCGAAGATGCGCCCCGGCCGCGCCGCCAGGATCTCGATCAGGGTCCATTCCCGGCGCGTCAGGTCCAGGGTCTCGCCCGCCACGCTGGCGTTGCGCGCCTCCCGGTCGAGGCGCAGGTTGCCCAGCGTCAGCGCGTTGTCGGCATGCCCGCTGTTGCGGCGTAGCAGCGCCCGCACCCTGGCCTCCAGTTCGCGGAAGTCGAACGGCTTCACCAGGTAGTCGTCGGCTCCGAGATCGAGCGCACCGACCCGGTCGTCGACCTCCGATCGGGCAGTGAGCACCAGGACCGGCACCGGACCCCGGCGCGCCCGCAGGCGCTTGAGGATCGCGAAGCCGTCGAGCCCCGGCAGGTTTACGTCGAGGACCACGAGGTCGTAGGCCTGGACGGCGAGCAGCGCATCGCCGGCCGCCCCGTCGGTTTCCCAATCGACCGCGTGGCCGAGCCCGCGCAGCCGCGCGGCGATGGCCTCGCCCACGTCCCGCGTGTCCTCGACGAGCAGGATACGCACGAAAATTCCTCTTCGATCATCACCCGGCATTATCTGTCAGGTCGGCGACAGGTTCGAAGGCTACCCAACCCCCAACGCCGGGCCAAGCACCTTCAAGGAAAGAATCACCATCAAGGACAAGAGCTTCGGTCCGCAGACGACGAAACGGGGAGGACACGCCATGAACGCACGCCCGACCATCATCCCTGAGCCGCTGCTCCAGGTCCAGGGTGTCACGCTCCAGTACAAGACGACCGATCATCTGGTCACCGCGACCTACCGGGTCGATTTCGAGGTGATGCCGGGCGACCGCTACATCCTGCTCGGGCCGTCGGGTTGCGGCAAGTCGACCCTGCTCAAGGCGATCGGCGGCTACATGACTCCGGTCGAGGGCGAGATCAAGCTCAAGGGCCGCAAGGTCACCGAGCCCGGCCCCGACCGGATGATGGTGTTTCAGGAGTTCGACCAGCTCCTGCCCTGGAAGACCGTCAGGCAGAACGTCGCCTTCGCGCTCACCGCGAGCGGCCGCGCGACCGGCGCGGAAGCCGATGACCGGGCGATGTCGTACATCGAGAAGGTGGGCCTCGCGAAGTTCGCCGATTCCTTCCCCCACATGCTGTCGGGCGGCATGAAGCAGCGCGTGGCGATCGCCCGCGGCATGGCGATGGAGCCCGACATCCTGCTGATGGACGAGCCCTTCGCGGCCCTCGACGCCCTCACCCGCCGCAAGATGCAGGACGAGCTGTTGCGCCTGTGGGAGGACACCCGCTTCACGGTGCTTTTCGTCACCCACTCGATCGAGGAGGCGATCAAGGTCGGCACCCGCATCCTGCTGCTCTCGCCCCATCCGGGCCAGGTCAAGGCGGAGCTCAACAGCCTGCCGGCCTCGGAACTGGGCACCGCCGCGCAGGGCGCCCTGGAGACCCGCATCAACGACATGCTGTTCGCCTGACAACGAGACATTCCGGGAGATACGCCGTGACCGCCACCCTCGCCCCCCTCTCGACATCTCTGGCCCCGCGGCCCGAGATCGTCCGCGAGACCTCCGCCGCCGGTGCGATCAGCGTCGAGCAGCGCCTGTCCTTCGCCGAGCTCGCCTATCGCCAGAGCTGGCTGCGCAAGGCCGTCGTGCTCGCCGCCCTCGCGGTGGTCTGGGAAATCTATGGCCGCTGGCTCGACAACCCGCTCCTGTTCCCGACCTTCTCGGCGACCGTCGAGGCCTTCGTCTCCTCGGTCCTGAGCGGCGAGATCCCCGCCAAGGCGCTGATCTCGCTCCAGACGCTGGCCATCGGCTACGGCATCGGCATCGGGCTCGCGGCCCTGCTGACCACGCTCGCCATCGGCTCGCGGATCGGCACCGACCTGCTCGAGACGCTGACCGCGATGTTCAATCCCCTGCCGGCCATCGCGCTCCTGCCGCTGGCGCTGATCTGGTTCGGCCTCGGCCAGGGCAGCGTGGTGTTCGTCCTCGTCCACTCGGTGCTGTGGGCGATCGCGCTCAACACCCATGCGGGCTTCCGCTCGGTCTCGAACACCCTCAAGATGGTCGGGCTGAACTACGGCCTGCGCAACCTGAGCCTGGTGCGGGCGATCCTGATCCCGGCGGCCTTCCCCTCGATCCTCACCGGCCTCAAGGTCGGCTGGGCCTTCGCCTGGCGCACGCTGATCGCCGCGGAACTGGTCTTCGGCGTGTCCTCGGGCTCGGGCGGGCTCGGCTGGTACATCTTCGAGAACCGCAATGCGCTCGAGACCACCAACGTCTTTGCCGGCCTGTTCACCGTCATCATGATCGGCCTCTTCGTCGAGAACGTGATCTTCGCCAACATCGAGAAGAAGACGATCCGCCGCTGGGGCATGCAGCACTAAAAAAACGACCCCACACCCCCTGGATCGCGCACGGTCCCGGGGGCATGAACGACGAAAACGGGAGGATCCCCCATGTTCGCACGCAAGCTCCTCGGCCTCGCGGCCGGCGCGGCCCTCGCTTTCTCCCTCGGGCTGGTCCCTGCCCGCGCCGAGGTGTCGGAGGTCCGCATCTCGAAGGGCTACGGCGTCCTCTACCTGCCGCTCTTCGTGATGCAGGAGAAGAAGTTCCTGGAGGCCCAGGCCGCCAGGGCGGGCCTCGGCGACGTCAAGGTGAGCTGGCTCACGCTGGACGGCGGCAACGTCATCAACGACGCGATGATCTCCGGCGCGCTCGACATCGCCGGCACCGGGGCGCCGGGCTTCCTCGCCCTGTGGTCGAAGGGCCGCGGCAGCCCCAAGACCGAGGTGATCGGCATCTCAGGCATGTCGACGACGGCGCTCGACCTCAACGTCAACAAGCCCGAGATCAAGTCGCTCGCCGACTTCACCCCGAAGGACAAGATCGCGATTCCGGGCATCAAGACCTCGCTGGCCGCGGTGGTGCTGCAGATGGCGGTGGCCAAGCAGTTCGGGCCGGAGAACTACGCCAAGCTCGATTCGAGCACCGTCGGCCTGCCGCATCCGGAGGCGGTCGCGGCGCTTCTGTCCGGCAAGACCGAGATCGTCGCCCATTTCGCCTCGCCGCCCTTCACCGGCGTCGAGCGCGCCGACCCGAAGATCCGCACGATCCTCAAGGCCTCGCAGGTCTTCGGCGACATCACCCTCGACGTGGTGTTCGCGCTCAAGCGCTTCACCGAGGCGAACCCGAAGATGACCCAGGCCTTCCTGGCCGCCCTCGACGAGTCTTGCGACTTCATCAAGGCCAACAAGGCCGAAACCGCCGAGATCTTCGCCCGCGCCTCCAAGGTGAAGGTGTCGCCCCAGGACGTCGCCCAGATCCTCGACGACCCGGACAGCCGGTTCTCGGCGACGCCGCACGGCATCATGGAGTTCGTGACCTTCATGAACCGGGCCGGCATCATGAAGACCAAGCCGGCGACCTGGCAGGACCTGTTCATCCCGGCCCTGCGCGACCGCGCCGGCAGCTGATCGGGTCGAGGGTCCGCACCCTCGAGACCGGCCCCGCCGCGCCCCGCGCGGCGGGGCTTGTTTACCAATGGTTAAGCATGTCGGTCCTTGATGCCGGCCATGCCGACTCAGCCTCTGACAGCTCATCTGGCCCCGGATCCGCTCGGCGACGCCCGGGACCTGCACGCCAGCATCGCGGCCCTGCGCCGGCTCCTGATCGCGCAGAGCCGCCAGTTCGAGGCCATCGAGCGCCGCCTCTCCCCGGCCCGCAGCCCGGCCGAGACGGGGGCCCTGCGCCTGCGCGCCCTCAAGGGCGGGAGCGTCTGACGCCCGCGCAGGGGCACTCCCTCCGGGTATTCAACCGCGAGGTGCAGGCCCGCCTGTCGTGCACGTCGGTGACCGGGCCGTAACCTTGATCCCGTTCCGCATGGACCACCCCTCGCCGCACCGCGTTACCCGGTTGACAGCGAGAGGAGGCCCAGCCGTGGACACCTGCACCGGAACGCCCGTCAGCCTGACCCTGGGCGGTCGCAGGATCGAGGGTGTCCTGCGGGCGGTGGGCGATTCCGTCGAGATGCCGGAGGCGCCGGGCAGCCCGGCGCGCCGGCTGCGCAACCTGATCCTCGATTTCGGGCCGGCCTGCGCGCCCGTGGAGGTGTGGCTGGCCGAGCCGGAGCCGCCGGGGCTTCCGCCCAACCCTAGGCTTTCAGCAAGATCCTGAGTTCGTCCAGGATGTCGTCGCCGCGGCAGGGACGGGCGACGAAGCGGGCATGGGCGGGCATCCGGTCGGGATCGGGCTTGCTGCGCCCGGACACGACGACGATCGGCAAATCGGGCCGCATCTGCGCCGCCGCGCGGGCGAGCTCGAACCCGTCGGTCCTGCCGGACAATTCGACATCGGTGATCAGCGCGACGATGTCCCGGCGCAGCTCGAGCAGGGAGAGCGCCCGCTCGGCGGAGGCCGATTGCAGCGCCTCGAACCCGGCCGCATCCAGCACGTCGCTGAGATCCATGATCGTCAGCGCCTCGTCCTCCACCACCAGGATGACGGGGCGCTCGTGCCTGGTCTCGTCCTCGGCAGCGTTCTCGGCCTTCACGGTGTCGTTGCTCACGTCGCCTGTCCTTGCCGGTCGGGCCCGTCCGGGACGCCCGCCCGGAAAGCGGCGCGGTCGGACAGGCCGTCGTCGTGTTGTCGGGCGGCCGCTCCCGGCCGGCCGGCGCCCACGCACCGGCCGTTGATCGAAACGGCCGATACCCTGCGCCGGTTGCAGCCCCGAGGCCGTCGCATCGACGAGAATTCGTCCCATCGGCGATCTGCCGCTTGCGCCGCGGCCCGCGCCCCGCTAGAGCACGGCACCGACCCGCACGGACGCCCCGGCGCCGCGCAGGTCTGGCCCGGAGAGGTGGCCGAGTGGTTGAAGGCGCACGCCTGGAACGCGTGTATACGGGCAACCGTATCGAGGGTTCGAATCCCTCTCTCTCCGCCAGATTTCTGGCAGTTTGAAAAAATCCTTTGGTTGTTTAGATGCGATGGTCATGCCTTTAACGTTAGGCTTAGATTAGTCGCTGTAGTTATCCCCCATGCGGTACGGCTGGCTGTCCTAGAGCATTTTTCGACGAAGTGGATGCCGGTTCGTCGCAGAAAATGCGGCAAAAACAAAGACCTAGAGAGCTTCGCGATTGCAGTGCGATCGTGAAGTGCTCTAATGGTCGTGACCGGCGCTATCGCTGAGATGCAGAGCACCGGCGGCATGCTATTCGCGGCACTCGTGCTCCTCACCTGTTGCGCCCGCACGACTTAACGCAAACCGGCGTCATTCCGACATCAAACCTTGTCAGCTGTGCTGGTCCAGGCTTGAGGCCATCCCGCATCGCGAGGCCTCGGTCGCGACAGGATTGCTCATGGCGCAGTCGATCGCGGTCGCCCGCTGCGATTCAGTATCTGCGCAATGCGTCCCAAAAAATATCCGGTGCGTCCCGCAAAGGGAATCAGGGGTATCCCCGATCGCGCGTTTGTTGCTCAGTCGCCATCGCTGGGGCATGCGGCATGCCTGTCGATTGTTGAAACAATTCCAACTTATGCCACGCTACCGTTTCAGGCTGAGCATCTTCGAGAGTCTTCTCGACCCGGGGAATTGGCTGGAGCTGCCTGACAGAGACGCTGCGGTAGCGAAGGCGCGCCAGATCGCGCAGGCGCTCCTCAGCGTCGCCGATCAGAGAGTGCCGTGGGTGGAAGGCGAGGTCGTGGTCGAATGCAGCGACGGCAGCCAGCCCATCGTCTTGCCCATCATCGACATGGCCGTGGGCGAGGCCAAAGCGACCTGGCACTGAGTCATGTGCCGGGTCGCTGGTCCGGTGCCGCCGAAGACCGTCGTCTCGCGGCCGTTGGCATCACACCGGATGCCACCACCGCCCGCGCAGGACCACGCACTCCGAGGTGATGCGCCGGTCCCCTTTCATGTGCTCGCCCAGCACGTCGACGTAGTCGAATTCGCCCTCGCGCACGGCGAGCACCGTCGCGTCGCCGAGCGCTCCGACCTTCAGGGTGCCATATTCCATGCGCTTCAGCGCTACCGCGGCATTCACCGTCGAGGCGGCGATCACCTCGTTCAGGCTCATGCCGAGGCAGAGCATCTTCGACATCGTGGTGACCTGGTCGAAGGCCGGGCCGTCGATGCACAGGGCGTGGACGTCCGACGAGATCGTGTCCGGCTGGAAGCCGCCGGCCAGCATGGCGCGGGCGGTCTTGAAGGCGAAGGAGCCCTTGCCATGGCCGATATCGAACAGGATGCCGCGCTCGCGCGCCTGGCGCACCGCCGGCTTCACCGCGCCTTGCGCGGTCACGGGTGAGTTCGGGAACGGCCGGAAGGCGTGGGTGAGCACGTCGCCGGGGCGGAGCATGTCCAGCACCGCCTCGTAGCTCGGCGGCGGCTCGTCGATATGGGCCATCAGCGGCAGCCCCGTTTCCTCGGCGACCTGGAGGGCGATCTCGAGGGGTGCGATCCCCTGCTCGCCCGAGGCATGGGCGCCGACCCGGACCTTGATGCCGATGATCACGTCGCGGTTGGCCTCGGCCACCGCCACGGCCTCGCGGGGCGCCATCAGGCGCATGTCCTGGCTCTCGCCGACCATGATGGTCTTGGAGAAACCGTAGATGCCCGCGAACGAGACGTGCAGGTAGGCGAGGATGCGGGCTTCCGCGCGCTCGATGACGTGCTTGCGGAAGCCCGGAAAGTTGCCGGGCCCGGCGCTGCCGGTATCGACCGAGGTGGTGACGCCCGACAGCCGGCAGAACGCGTCGGCATCGATGCCGAGCGAGGTGCCGCCCCAATAGACGTGGGTATGCAGGTCGATGAGGCCCGGGGTGACGATCGCCCCGTTCATCTCCCGGACCTCCGTCCCCTCCCCCGCCGGCAGGCCGCGGCCGAAGCCCGAGACGAGGCCGTTGGCGAAGGCGACGTCGGCGACCGCATCGTGGTTCTGCGAGGGATCGATGATGCGGGCGCCCCGCAGGATCAGCTCGTGCTGCACGGCTCTACCTCTGGCGATGATCACAAGAGCATTTTCCGACGAAGTGGATGCCGGTTCGTCGCAGAAAATGCGGCTAAACCAAAAATCTGGAGCACGTCGCGATCGCGATGCGATCGTGACGTGCTCCAGGGCAGGCCCGTCACGCGGCCTGCGCCGGCAGGCCGGCGCGGTCGAGGTGGCAGGCGGCGAAATGATGGCCGCCGACCGGATCGAGCCGCGGCTCCTCGGTGCGGCAGCGGTCGAAGGCGTGGGGGCAGCGGGTGTGGAAGCGGCAGCCGCTCGGCGGGTCGATCGGGCTCGGCACGTCGCCGCGCAGGACGATGCGGGTGCGCCCGGCATCGGGCTCGGGCACCGGCACGGCGGAGAGCAGGGCCTGGGTGTAGGGGTGTTTCGGCGCCAGGAAGATCTCGCGGCGCGGGCCGATCTCGACGATCTTGCCGAGATACATCACCGCGACCCGATGCGTCATGTGCTCGACGATGGCGAGGTCGTGCGAGATGAACAGCAAGGCCAGGTCGAGTTCCTTCTGCAAATCCTGCAGCAGGTTGACGATCTGCGCCTTGACCGAGACGTCGAGGGCCGAGACCGCCTCGTCGCAGATGATCAGGTCCGGCTCGGCGGCGAGCGCCCGGGCGATGCCGATGCGCTGGCGCTGGCCGCCGGAGAATTCGTGCGGGAACCGCGTCAGCGCCTCCCGCGGCAGGCCGACCCGCTCCATCAGGGCGGCGAGCCGCGTATCGAGATCGGCGCGGTTCCTGGCGAGACCGAAATTGCGGATCGGCTCGGCCAGGATGTCGCGCACCCGCATCCGCGGATTGAGCGAGGAGAACGGGTCCTGGAACACCATCTGGATCCGCCGGCGCAGGGGGCGAAGCGCGCCGGCGGACAGGTCGTCGATGCGTTTCCCTGCAAGCACCACCTGGCCGGAGGTCGGCGGGAACAGCCGCATCAGGCTGCGGGCGACCGTGGACTTGCCGCAGCCGGATTCGCCGACGAGGGACAGGGTCTCGCCCTTCTCCAGGGTGAAGGAGACGCCATCCACCGCCTTGAGGCTGCGGGCCTGGCGGCCCAGCAAGCCGCCGCCGAGGAGGAAGTGCTTGCGCAGGTCGTTGACGGCGAGGAGCGGGGTGCTCACGCGGCGAGCGCGTCCTTCGGCGCATGGTGGCAGGCGGCGAGGTGGTCGTGGGCCTTCGGCTCGAGCGCCGGGGCGTGGCTGCGGCAGAGATCGGTGACGGAGGGGCAGCGGCCGGCAAAGACGCAGCCCTCGATCCGGGTCTTCAGGCTCGGCACCATGCCGGGAATCTCGGCCAGCCGCTGGGGCGCACCCGGCCGTTCGGCGGCGCCGAGGCGCGGGACCGCGCCCATCAGGCCGCGCGTGTAGGGGTGGCGGGGCGCGCGGAAGAGGTCGCGGACCGCGGCCTCCTCGACCTTGCGGCCGGCATACATCACCACCACCCGGTCGGCGACCTCCGCCACCACGCCGAGATCGTGGGTGATCAGCATGATGGCGGCCCCGACCCGGCGCTTGAGGTCGCGCATCAGGTCGAGGATCTGGGCCTGGATCGTCACGTCCAGCGCCGTGGTCGGCTCGTCGGCGATCAGCAGTTTGGGCGAGCAGGCGAGCGCGATGGCGATCATCACCCGCTGGCGCATGCCGCCGGAGAGCTGGTGCGGGTATTCCCGGACGCGGCGGCGCGGCTCGGGGATGCCGACCAGCGTCAGCATCTCCACCGCCCGCTCCTCCGCCTCCTTGCGCGACAGGCCCTGATGCAGCCGCAGGGTCTCGCCGATCTGGCGCCCGACCGTCAGCACCGGGTTGAGCGAGGTCATCGGCTCCTGGAAGATCACGCTGATGGCGTTGCCGCGGATGCGGCGCATCTCGCGCTCGGGCAGGTCGAGGAGGTCGCGGCCCTCGAACCGGATCGCGCCGGCGAGCCGCGCCGGCGGTTCCGGCAGGAGCCGCAGGATCGACATCGAGGTCACCGACTTGCCGCAGCCGGATTCGCCGACGATCGCCAGGGTCTCGCCGGCTCGAATCGCGAAGGAGACCCCGTCGACCGCGCGGTTGACCCCGTCGGGCGTGCGGAAATGGACCTGGAGGTTCTCGACGGAGAGGAGCGTCATGGGCGTCGTCTCCGGAATGAGCATGAGGTGTTCAATATGACGATCTCACCCGCGACCTCATCCTGAGGTGCTGCGTAGCAGCCTCGAAGGAGGGCTCCAGAAAGCGCGGTGCTCGCTGGAGCCCTCCTTCGAGGCTCCCTGCGGTCGCACCTCAGGATGAGGTCGCGCGTGGGAGGACGAGGATGTCCGGGTGGCTGCCTCTCCGCAGCAGGCAGGCCCTCACACATCCTTCGCCATCCGCGGGTCGAGGGCATCGCGCAACCCGTCGCCGACGAGGTTCACGGCGAGCACGGTGAGCGACAGGAAGATCGCCGGGAACAGGATGATGGTGAACTTCACCTGCCAGAGCGCCCGGCCCTCGGCCATGATGTTGCCCCAGGACGGGGTCGCGGGCGGCACGCCGGCGCCGATGAACGACAGGATCGATTCGGCGATCATGGCCGAGGCGCAGATATAGGTCGCCTGCACGGTCATCGGTGCCAGCGTGTTGGGCAGGATGTGGCGCCAGATGATCATCGGCATCCGGGTGCCGGTGGTCACCGCCGCCTCGACATAGGGCTGCTCGCGCAACGACAGCACGACGCCGCGCACCAGCCGCGCCACGCGCGGGATCTCCGCCACGGTGATCGCCAGGATCACGTTCCCGATCGAACCTCTTGTCAGCGCCATGAGCGCGATGGCCAGCAGGATCGGCGGGATCGACATCAGCCCGTCGACGACCCGCATGATGATCCCGTCGGCCCAGCGCACCATGCCGGAGACGAGGCCGACGACGAGCCCGGCGAGCGAGGCGAACAGCGCCACCGCGAAGCCGACGAGGAGCGAGACCCGGGCGCCGTAGATCACCCGGGAATAGAGGTCGCGCCCGAGCATGTCGGTGCCGAACCAGTATTGGGCGGACGGCACCCGCGTGCGCCGCGACGGCGCGATCGCCGTCGGGTCGACGGTGCCGAGATACGGCGCCAGGATCGCCATCAGGGCGACGACGAGCAGGATCACGCCGCCGATCACGATGGTCGGGTGGCGGCGCCAGGTCCGGCGGATCCGGCCATAGGCCTTGCGCGGCGGGTAGAGATCGGGCAGCGGCGCGGCGACCGCGAGGCCGGGGGGCGCTTCGCCCTGCAAGGGTTGGGCGGCGCTCAATAGCGGATCCTCGGGTCGATGAGGGTGTAGAGGACGTCGATCGCGAGGTTCACCAGCACGTAGGTGAAGCTGAACAGCAGCACGACGCCCTGGATCACCGGATAGTCGCGCCGCAGGATCGCATCGACGGTGAGCCGGCCGAGGCCGGGAATCGCGAACACCGTCTCGGTGACGACGGCGCCGCCGATGAGCAGCGCGATGCCGATGCCGATCACCGTGACGATCGGCACCGCGGCGTTCTTCAGCGCGTGGACGAACAGCACCTGCCCTTGCGCCACGCCCTTGGCCCGCGCCGTGCGGACGTAATCCTGCTGGAGCACGTCGAGCATCGTCGCCCGGGTGACCCGGGCGATCAGCGCGATGTAGACGAGGCCCAGCGTCAGCGCCGGCAGGATCAGGCTCGCGAACCACGGGCCGATCCCCTGCTCGATCGGCGTGTAGCCCTGCGCCGGCAGCCAGCCGAGTTCGAGGGCGAACACGTAGGCCAGCAGGTAGCCGACGACGAAGACCGGCACCGAGAAGCCGAGCACCGCCCCGCCCATCACGAGGCGATCGACGAGCCGCCCCGCCTTCCAGGCCGCCAGGACGCCGAGCGGCACCGCGACCAGCACCGCGAAGATCAGCGTCACCAGCATCAGCGACACGGTCGGCTGCACCCGTTGGCCGATCATGGTGGTGACCGGCAGGTTGGTGAAGATCGAGGTGCCGAGATCACCGTGCAGGATGCGCCAGGCCCACTCGCCGAAGCGGACCAGGAACGGCCGGTCGAGGCCGAGCGAGGCGCGGATGCGCTCGATATCGGCCGGCGAGGCCTGGTCGCCGGCAATGAGCGCCACCGGGTCGCCGGGGGCGAGGAACAGCAGGCTGAAGACGAACAGCCCGACGACCGCCATCACCGGGATGACGGCGAGGACGCGCTTGACGAGGAAGCCGAACACGGGGGGTTCCTCAGGCCTTGGACACGCCCCAGGTGAAGGGCAGCGGCCCCTTGCCCACGCCGGTCACGGTCTTGCGCCAGGCCTGGTAGCCGAGGAAGTAGCCGGTCGGCACGTAGACGACGCCGTCCACCGCCGCCGCGTTCACCTTGTCGATCGCCGCCTTCTCGGCGGCCGGATCGGCGGCATCGAACCACTCGGTGATGCCGGCCTCGACCGGCGGCAGGTCGGGCCAGCCGAACCAGGCCTTGTCGCCATTGGCCCGGATCGCCGGATAGACCGCCGGGTTGATGCAGTCGGCGCCGGCATGCCAGGTGTGGAACATGTTCCAGCCGCCCTGCGACGGCGGCGCCTTCGAGGCGCGCCGCGTGCCCACCGTGCCCCAGTCGGTGGCGACGAAATCGACCTTCATGCCCATCTGCTTGAGGAGGTCGGCGGTGACGTCGCCCATGTTCTTGGTGATCGACTGGTCCTGCGCCACCACGCAGACCACCGGCTCGCCCTTGTAGCCGGCCTCCGCCAGCAGCTTCTTGGCCGCCGCGATGTCGCCCTTGCCGATTTTTTGACCACCCGCTTCGCTGTAGAGCGGCGTGCCCGGGGTGAAGAAGCCCGGCAGCGGCTTCCACAGCTTGTCGTCGTCGCCGATCAGCGACCGCATGTAATCCTCCTGGTTCATGCCCATGAGCACGGCCTGGCGGATCTTGGGGTTGTCGAAGGGCGGATGGAGGTGGTTCATCCGGAACGCGCCGATATTGCCCAGCGGATCGGCGATGTCGACGTTGATGTTGGCGTTCTTGCGCAGGAGGGGGACGAGGTCGGGAATCGGGTTCTCCCACCAATCGACCTCGCCGTTCTGCAGCGCCGCCGAGGCGGTGGCCGGATCGGGCATGATGATCCACTCGACCCGGTCGAGCAGCATGCGCTTGCCGCCGGCGAGCCACGAGGACGGCTCGTCGCGCGGCTTGTAGTCCGAAAATTTCTCGAAGACCGCGCGGGCGCCGGGCACCCATTCGGCCTTGGCGAACTTCATAGGACCGGAGCCGACATACTCGGTGATCTGGGTGAAGGGATCGGTCTTGGCGATCCGCTCCGGCATGATGAAGGCGCAAGGAGCGTTGTTCTTGCCGAGCGCCAGCAGGAGCTTCGGGAACGGTTTCTTGAGCTGCCAGCGGAAGGTGCGGTCGTCGACCGGGACCAGCTCGGCCTGGATCGCCCGGATCATGATGCCCATCGGGTCGCGGGCCGACCAGCGGGTCAGGCTCGCCACCACGTCCTTCGACAGGACCGGCTCGCCGTCGTGGAACTTGAGGCCGGGCCGCAGGCGGAAAGTCCAGGTCAGGCCGTCGGCCGAGACCTCCTCCGATTCGACCATCTGGCGCTGGGGCTTCAGCTGCGCGTCGACGCCGTAGAGCATGTCCCAGACGAGGGCGGCGGCGTTGCGGACGACGTATTGCGTCCCCCAGATCGGATCGAAATTCGCCAGGTTCGCCTGCGGCACGAACCGCAGAACCTTGGCCGGTTGCGCCAGCGCCGGGGCGGCGAACTGGGGCGCCATGCCGGCGGCGCCGATGGCGGCCGAGCCTTTCAGAAACGTCCTGCGGTCCATGGCGTATCCTGCCTGCGGGGCCTGTGGTCGTGAGCCGTGCCCGGGCCCCTGAAGAGCCGGCTCTCCTGCCAGGTTCGCCTCGGTCCGATCGCTCGGTCAAGGCGGATTGCAGGGTTTCCAACGGTCACGCTCGCCCCGGGAGCAAGCTTCGCGCCAAGGGGTGCACCAAGGGGCGCGCCAAGGCGGGCGGGAGGCCGTACCGGCAGCGCCGGAGCCACTCGCCTTAAGCCCTCGTGCCTATCGCCTCCGGTCGATTTCACACGCGAACGATCGGCCATCTTGAGCAATAATCGCTCTATGGGGCTGTCCGGAACCTGACTATGAACTTATTGTCGGCATCGAGGGGCGAGCCGATGGCATCACGCGGCGAGATCATCTTCGATTCACCGTCACCCGCGGTGGATTGTCAGGTATCGAACCTTACGGTCGTCGGCGCATTGCTCACGGTCCCTGCCGGAACCGTGGTGCCGGATGCGATCACGCTGGCGATTGCCGGCGAGTTCGTGATGCGCCGCTGCCGCGTGGTGTGGCGCCGGCGCGACCAGGTCGGCGTGGCGTTCGAGATGCCGGTCTGAGGTCACCGGAGCCGACATCGCCGTGTGTCCGACCAGGATCGGTGCGATCGAGCACAAGCTCCGTCGGCGAGCCCCGGTGCCGCCCAGGTCGTCCTCGAGACCCGTGAATCGTCGCCTGATGTGGTTTTCCGACCGGGCCGCACGAAAACCGTATCGGGGGGAAGGGACGACCAGCCCGGTCGAGGAGTGTTGCATATTGGCAACATTATCGCTGAGTGTACGAATAGACTTGCGGCCAATAATATGTATTGTTCGTATGCAGCATCGCGGAGAGCGCAATGGCGGACAATTATTCCTATTCATTTGATTACACATCGGGAGTTTTTCGCCCTTCCTATGTGTCGGCTATTGGATCTTTCAGTGTAGATTATAATTCTATGCGGGTGTACGACATTAACGTCGTGTCTGGAGATATAAGATTTACGTCTGGAACGGTCGAATATGGCAAAAATTTCGATGGAACTTCATCATATAGAGTCAATTTATCGTATTCTTCAGGTACTGTAAGTAATCAATATGCGTCTATTTCAAAAGATTCGGCCGGGTTATATTTTAAATATGAGTCGGTAGATACATCTTCATTTTCTAATGTTAGTTATTTGAGGAACATATATGGCAGCGATCGCTATTTCCTGCCGGTACGTACGAGCGCCGAGGCGACGAATGCCCCCGTCACCACGGTTGCCGTTTGCTTCACGAGCGGCACGAGCATCCGCACGGATCGTGGCGACGTTGCTGTCGAGCACCTGCGCGTCGGCGACCGGGCGGTGACCGCCTCCGGCGCCCTGCGGCCGGTCACCTGGATCGGTCACCGCCGTCTTGACGCGCAGGGCCGCGTCGTGCCCCATGACCAGCAACCGATCCGCGTCCGCGCCGGTGCCTTCGGGCCGGGTCTTCCCGCCCGGAACCTCTCCCTTTCCCCCGGCCACCCGGTGCTCGTCGGGGGCGATGCGGATGGCGCGGGCGGCCACCTCGTGCCGATCATGTGCTTGATCAACGGCACCACCATCGTCCGCGAGCCGGTCTCGTCGGTCACCTACTGGCATATCGAACTCGATGCCCACGACATCCTGTTCGCCGAGGGCCTGCCCGCCGAGAGCTATCTCGACTGGGGCGACCGCCCGTTCTTCACGGAAGCCTCCGACCACGCCCTGCACAACCCCGACTTCGTCGTGCCGGGTCTTTCCGCCCGCTGCCGGCCGGTGGCCGTGGACGGCCCGGTGGTCGAGGCCGAGCGCAGGCGCCTGTCGGGCGTGTTCGCGGCGTCGCTCGGCGCCGCTTGCGCCTGGGACGAGGCCGAACGCTTCGACTGGCTCGCCGCGTAGTCCCGGCCCGAAACGCCCCGCCCGGCGCTGCCGGCGAGTTCGTGATGCGCCGCTGCCGCGTGGTGTGGCGCCGGCGCGACCAGGTGGGCGTGGCGTTCGAGATGCCGATCTGAGATCACGGGGGCGGATATCCCGTCCGGTTTCGCAGAGCGTCCGGACCGGGGCCGGTACCCTCGCCGCCCCCGCCTCTGGGCTCCGCCCCATCGTTCCGGAACTTGCGACGGATAGGCGGGAGGTGGAAAGACGTGCGCGCCCGAGTCACGTTCTACTTCTGACCTGATTTTTGTTGTATATTTGCGACATTTTGGTTTAATGACCTGAGCCGAATTGCAACTTTTGGTACTTATAATTTAGAATTTCCTGCTTCGGAGGAGGATGTCGTGGCAAGCGTTTATTCCTATACGTTTAATAGCTCGCTGACCAACTTGGACGGCAAATCGATACCCATCGCCGGATCATATTATGTAAATTACGACACAATGCAAATATACAATGTAGATATCAGAATAAGAGACGCAATATTTGCTCCTACAACGGCACGAAGCATATTTGAAAGCGGACCCAATGCTTATAATGTGGGTTTTTCATATGCTACATCAATTTATAATAGCTATAATCTGAATTTTAGCTGGGAAACTAGAGAGCCGTCATCATTATTAAATATGAATTATTACGCTAGCAACACATCGAGCGTGGCTATGCCACCCGTAATCACGGATGCGCGGGCTGCATCTGTACCCGTAGCGACGACTCCTGTCTGCTTCTGCACCGGCACGCAAATCCGCACGGCGCGCGGTGACGTCGCCGTCGAGAACCTGCGGGTCGGCGATCGGGCTGTGACCGCCTCCGGTGCCCTTCGGCCTGTCACCTGGATCGGGCACCGCCGTCTCGACGCGCAGGGCCGCGTCGTGCCTCATGACCAGCAACCGATCCGCGTCCGCGCCGGTGCCTTCGGGCCGGGTCTTCCCGCCCGGAACCTCTCCCTTTCCCCCGGCCACCCGGTGCTCGTCGGGGCGGATGCGGATGGCGCGGGCGGCCACCTCGTACCGATCATGTGCCTGATCAACGGCACCACCATCGTCCGCGAGCCGGTCTCCTCGGTCACCTACTGGCATATCGAACTCGACGCCCACGACATCCTGTTCGCCGAGGGCCTGCCCGCCGAGAGCTATCTCGACTGGGGTGATCGCCCGTTCTTCACCGAAGGCTCCGATCACGCGCTCCACAATCCCGACTTCGTCGTGCCGGGCCTTGCCGCCCGCTGCCGGCCCGTTGCCGTGGACGGTCCGGTGGTCGAGGCCGAGCGCAGGCGCCTGTCGGGCGTGTTCGCCGCGTCGCTCGGAGAGGCCTGCGCCTGGGACGAGGCCGAGCGCTTCGCCTGGATCGCCGCGTAGTCCGGCCCGAAACGCCCCGCCCGGCGCTGCCGGCGGGGCCCAAGGGTCGTGTCGGGCGGGAGGACGCTACGGCGTCTTCACCAGGACAGGACGCATAAATCCCCGAAGGACCAGAGGCCGGACGACTTCCCGCAGCGGGTTTAAGGTGCACCGGGAACGCGAGCCCAGCGTGACGTCAATCCACGCCCTTGCTCTGCAAGGGGGGAAAGCTGGAGCGGGTGAAGGGAATCGAACCCTCGTATTCAGCTTGGAAGGCTCAGCTAAGCCTTTGATCCTGCTGCGCCTCATTCCTCGTCGCGAACCTATCCACCATGCCCTGGGGAGGAGTTTCGAGTGCGATGATGAACCGCTAAGCCGTCGATTGATCGGGTGGGAGCGGATGTCCGTTCCGGCCAAGCCCCCCATTCGGGCGCCCTGCCCTACCGCTGTCGATCACGCGACGTGGCGGCCTGACTTCCCCTGGAGGATAATTGCACTTCGTCATCTGTTAGGATGCGCCATGGCCGGATGGATGGAAAGCAGTAACTATCCGTGGGGCCAGGCGATGTTCTCTTTTTGGTCTACGGTTCGTTGTTTGTTTGCAACTCTTAAATTGGATGTTGCGGGACAGATTGCAACCTGAAAAATACATAATATGAAAATTGAGTGCTCTGGGGAGAACGTCGTGGCCACCGTTTATTCTTATTCTTTTAGCTCACAGCTTATAAACCAGAGCGACGGAAGTACCATTCCAGCGAGCGGATCGTTAATCATTGATTACAGCAATATGCGAGTTTATGATATAAATATCATAGCGGGCGGCAAAATAATTTCCAGCGGGACTGTCCTTAAGGAATTCAATATCGATAGAACCACATACTATAATATTAATTTAACCCAAGGGCAGCCTTCAGAAGATTATAGTTATCTCAATTTATTCATAAAATCGCCATCAGATAGCGTCTTTTATAATGCTAGATATACAAGAATAATTTTCGACGGCAGCACTTCACCACCGACCTCAACCTTTACACAGGCGCAATCCGCAGACATTGCAGCAAACCCTGTCGCCGTATGCTTTGTCACAGGCAGCCGGATCAGCACGGCGCGCGGCGACGTGGCGGTGGAGGATCTATGGGTCGGCGACCTCGCCGTCACCGTCTCCGGCGCCCTGCGACCCGTCACCTGGATCGGGCATCGCCATCTCGATGGACGCGGCCGGACCCTGCCTCACGACCAGCAGCCGGTCCGCATCCGCGCCGGTGCCTTCGGGCCGGGGCTGCCCGCCCGGGATCTCCGCCTCTCCCCCGGCCATCCGGTCCTCGTCGGGGCGGATGCGGATGGCGCGGGCGGCCATCTCGTGCCGATCATGTGCCTGATCAACGGCACCAGCATCGCCCGCGAGGCGGTCTCCTCGGTCACCTACTGGCACGTCGAGCTCGATGCTCACGACATCCTGCTCGCCGACGGCCTGTCCGCTGAGAGCTACCTCGACTGGGGCGACCGTCCGTTCTTCACGGAAGCCTCCGATCACGCGCTCCACAATCCGGACTTCGTCGTGCCGGGCCTTGCCGCCCGCTGCCGGCCCGTTGCCGTGGACGGTCCGGTGGTCGAGGCCGAGCGCAGGCGCCTGTCGGGCGTGTTCGCGGCGTCGCTCGGCGCCGCTTGCGCCTGGGACGATGCCGAACGCTTCGCCTGGATCGCCGCGTAGGCCCGGCCCGAAACGCCCCGCCCGGCGCTGCCGGCGGGGCCCAAGGGTCGTGTCGGGCGGGAAGACGCTACGGTGTCTTCACCAGGACAGGACGCATAAATCCCCGAAGGACCAGAGGCCGGACGACTTCCCGCAGCGGGTTTAAGGTGCACCGGGAACGCGAGCCCAGCGTGACGTCAATCCACGCCCTTGCTCTGCAAGGGGGGAAAGCTGGAGCGGGTGAAGGGAATCGAACCCTCGTATTCAGCTTGGAAGGCTGCTGCTCTACCATTGAGCTACACCCGCGGCGGCTGCCCAGATAGCACGGTCGATCCGGGTTGAGAAGCGGGGCAACGGCACGGATCGCCCCGTTTCCGCGCCCTACTCGACCACCAGCTTGTAGGGCAGGCCGGCGCGCACCGGCACGCCCTTGTCGAGCCCGTTGAGGACCTGGAAACGCTCGAGCGGCCGGTCGACCGCCGTCATGCGCTGGGCCAGGCTCTCGACGGTGTCGCCGGCGGCGGCGGTCACGACCTGGATGCGCAGGGGCTTGAGGCTGCGCGCCTCCTCCGGGGTCACCAGGGCGATGCTGGCGAGCCAGCGGCCGAAGGCGGGCTCCGGATCGGTCGCGCCCTTGGCGGCCATGATCATCCGGAAGGTGTTGGAGCCGACCCGTACCGCGGCGAGGCGGAAGAACCACTCCTTGCCCTTCGACACCGCCGTCACGGCCGGAAAGCCGTTCAGCATCCGGTTCTCGAAGCTCCCGGTCTCGATCGCGTCGTTCCAGGTCGCCTTCAGCACCTCTTCGAGGCCCTGGCCGGCATTGGTCTCGACGGCGTCGAACAAGAGGCGGCTCTTGCCGTCCGGGGTGGTGCCGAGCACCGCGCGGGCGGTGTTGTCGAGCCCGAAACCCTCCGGCGCCTCGAAGGCGACGCCGAGGCGTGGATGGATGAAGCGGCGGCCGCGGATCAGCCCGTCGGCCGGGTTGTCGCCGTAGGCGATGCCGTCGATCGCCGCGAGGTAGCGGTTGCGGTCGTCGACGCCGAGGCCGGGGGCGCCGATGCGCCGCGCGGCCTGCGTCACCTGGGTGATGCGCTCGGGCGTGCTCGGATGGGTCGCCAGCATGTCGGGCTCGGAATTGAGCCCGGACCCGGCGCGGAGCGCAGTGGTACGGTTGAGCGCGGTGAGGAAGCGCGAGGCCCCGAACGGGTCGTAGCCGGCGCGGGCCAACGTGCGCACCCCGGTCTGGTCGGCCTCGAATTCCTGGCTGCGCGAGAAGCGGGCCAGCACGAAGCGGGACTGGTCCTGCAAGAGGGCGCCGGTCGCGGGATCGTTGAGCACGTCGGCCACGACCTTGCTGACGAGCTCGGAGCGGAGCGCCATCTCGGTGCGGGCGCTGGCGTGGCGCAGGGTCACGTGGGCGATCTCGTGCGCCAGCACCGCGGCGAGCTCCGAGGTGTCGTCGGCGAGCGCCAGCAGGCCGCGGGTGACGTAGATCCGGCCGGTCGGCAGCGCGAAGGCGTTCACCACCGGCGAATCGAGCAGCGTCACCGCGTAGGTCTCGTCCGGGCGCTCCGTCGCCTTGACCAGGCGGTCGGTGACGTCGCTGACGAGGCGCAACGCCGACGGCGCCTTGTACTCGCCGCCGAACGAGGCCACGAGCTTGGCGTGGTCGGCGTCGTTGGCCGGCCGGTCGCGCCCGGTGGTGCGCGGCGCCTCGGGCGGCACGACGGCCGCCACCGGCGCCAGCGCGCCGGTCTGGTCCGACGTGCAGGCGGCGACGAGCAGCGCCAAGACCGTCGCCGGCATGATCGCCGCCGCCGGCACGATGGCTGCCGCTGACAAGATGGCCGCGCCCCCGGCCGGCCGTGTTCGCGTGAAAGACCACCCCATGGCGATCAGCGCCGCGGCGCCTGCTCCTCGTCCAGCATCTCGATCATCTCGGCCGCGCCGATATCCAGAGTCGGCCCGCGCCACAGCTCGACGATGCCGCGAGCCCGCACGCGCCGCCCCCGAAGCGCCGGGGAAGAGAAACCACGTTCGAGCATGATCCGCCAAGTGCGTTTCGACACCGTGACCGTAACACCTTCCGCACCGAAAGGGGCGAAGTTGAGGTAGGTGCGGCGCTCGCGCTCGCCGACGTTGCGCACCCTCCCCTCCACGACCGCGAATCGGCCCACCATCGTCGCGAGCCGCGCCACCTCCTCGGTCGGCACCGGGGGTGCCGCCGCCCAGAGCCCCTGCCCCCGGCGGCGGGCCGCGTCCTCCAGCGCCAGCAGGCCGGGTCGGCACAGGCTGTCGCCCTCCCCGGCATCGACCGCGACCAGCCCGGCCGCCACCAGCCCGCCGGCGAGGTCGGCCGGCTCCCCACCCTGTGTGGCGGCGTCCAGGACGATTCGGCCCCAGCGGTCGGGCTCCGGCGCCTCGCGGGTGGCGAGCGTCCGGCCCGCGAACCCGGCGAGCCAGGCCCGCGCGGCCTCGGCCGCCGCCGGGTCGTCGGGCCAGCGCACCCCGTCGAGGCGCGCCCGCCGCCCGGAGGCGAGGACGAACTCGCCCCGCGCGGCCACCGCCTCGATCCGGTCCTCTGCGGCGATGCGGCCCCGGCAGGCCGGCGGCTCGCGCCCGCGCGGGCTCGCCGCCGCCGCCCCGGCGAGGAGCGCGAGGCCGAGGCCGAGACTTGCCGCGATCCGTCCTCTCATGGTGGAAAAGCCCGTGGTGAATGCCTGCCCGCCGCCTCATCGGCGAGGTTGGCGGAAAGCGGTCGGGATGGTAAGAGGCTCGCCGTGGGTCTCCGTAGCTCAGCTGGACAGAGCACAGGTTTCCTAAACCGAATTGGGCGTCGCGCCGGGAAACCGCGCGGCGGATCCGCTCAAAGTCGGGGAAAGCGTCGAGCCGTTCGCGGAGTCACGCCGATCCCGAGCCAAGCCCGGCCGCCAGGTCGGGAAGGTGTAGAGACTAGACGGGCGGCACCTAAGGGCTCTTCGAGGATTCTCGGGGGGCCTACGGTGAAGGGATAGTCCAGACCACGAACGCCTCGCGGCGGCGGCGAAAGCCGAAGTGGTATGAAACCTGGGGTCGCAGGTTCGAGCCCTGCCGGGGACGCCACATCCCGCCAAGCCTTTGTGCTGGCTGAAATTCTGCTAAAATCAGTGCCTTGCGGGCCGCCGGTCATACAAACTGGCGGTGCAAACGGGCCATGGGCTTGATGAACTACCTCCTGCGGGACAGGCACGGCACCTACTATTTCCGGCGGGTGATCCCGGCCGAGCTGCGGCCCTTCATGCCTGCCCCGTGGACCGGGAAGGCGAACTGGAAGCAGAGCCTCCAGACCAAGGACCCCGTCACCGCCAAGCGAGCCCAGGCCCGCCTCCTCTCCCGCTGCGTAGCGGACTTCGAGGAAGCCGAGCGGGCCAAGCTCGAGGGTCACGCCAAGCCAGGCTTGCGGCAAGGTGCCGCCCTCCCCCCGGTGGCGGAGATCGAAGCGGACTTCCTCTCGGGGCTCCTGGAGGAGGACGCGGCGCACCGCAGCTCGGGTGATTCGCGCCGGCAGCATCAGACCGCGGCGGAGCGGGCGGAGTGGGACCATCTGGCGCCCCTCAACCTCGCCGGCCGGGGGATGGACGCGGCTATGCACCACGTCTACGGCGATGAGCTGGAGATGCTGGCGGCGGACTTCGCGAATGCCCAGGCGCGGCAGGACCCGAGCATCGTCCATGCGGACCTGAAGGCCCTACTCCAGCGGACCGGGGCGGTGCTAGACCCCTCCTCCGATGAGTACCACGAGGCCGGCCTTGCGATCCTCCGAGCCCATGTGCGGGCCTATGAGCTGAAGCTGGAGCGCCAGCGGGGGAAGATCGTTGCCACCCCTGCCCCGAGCGCCGACAGGGGGCCGAAGCTGTCCGAGGCATTCGAGGCCTGGAAGGCAGGGAGCGGAACCCGAGGGAGCCGGAAGCCGAGCCCGAAGACTCTCCTGGAGGCGGTCTATGCGGTCCGCCGCTTCACGGAGTGGCATGGTGATGCCCGTCTGGGCGACATCACCCGTGCGATGGGCCGGGAGTTTGCCCTTGCGCTGGCGAAGGTTCCGACCGGCCTCCCGGACAGCCTGCGCCAGACGCCTCTCCGCGAGCTGGTGAAGAGGGAGAAGGACTTGGCCCACCTCCCCCCGGTCCACTCCGGCACCATCAACAAGTCGCTCAACATCCTCTCGGCCATCGTCAGCCACGCCGAGGCAGGCGGTGAGCTGGACGCGGTGCCGGGGGGCTTCAGGAACCCCTTCGGCAAGGGCGTGAAGCTCGACACGGACCGGCGCGAGGCGGACCCGAGGCAACCCTTCAGCGCAGCGGACCTGAAAAGCATCTTCGGTGCGAGGGTCTTCCAAACCGGCGAGCGGCCGACCGGAGGTGCCGGCGAGGCGGCCTTCTGGCTCCCGCTCCTGGCACTGCTCTCGGGTGCCCGCCAAGGCGAGCTTGCCCAGCTCCGGGTGATGGACCTGGCGGAGGATGCCGAATCAGGGGTCTGGTACCTCGACATCGGGACGGCCGGCGGGCGGAGCATCAAGACCGCCTCGTCACAGCGCCGGGTCCCGCTGCACCCTGCCCTCGTGGATGTCGGCCTACTCCGCTACCGGGCGGGCCTCGTGGCGGCTGGAGCCAAGCCTGAAGCCTCCCTCTGGCCGGCCCTCAACATCGAGCGGGAGGCGCAGCCGGCGGGGGCGTGGTCGAAGTGGTTCACTCGCTTCCTGCGCAAGACGGTCGGCATCGCGGACCCAACCAAGGTCTTCCACTCGTTTCGACACACCTTCAAGCGGATGGCCCGCGATGCGGGGCTGCATGAGGAGATGCACGATGCCCTCACCGGGCACGCTGGAGGCGGAGGCGTCGGGCGGGGGTATGGGAGGGGCTTCGGGCTCAAGGCGATGGCGGCCGAGATGGCGAAGATTGAGGCCCCTGAGGTGGTGCGGGGTCTGAGGTGGTCTGAGGCGGGGTCTGGCGAGGCGGCGGGGGCGAAAAGCGAAAACCGATAGTCCGGCCGCGTAGGCTGCCGACCTAGGGGGTAAGCACCTCGGCGAGCTTCGCTACAATCTCCGTCATCGGGTCTTCTGCGGAGTCCAGACCACTTCGGGATGCCAACATGGGACTGACATTGTTCAGCGCCTCGAAAGTCACTCCGTGAAGGATCGGGATGAGCCTCTCACCTCTGAGGAGAACCGAAAGCTCTTTGTCGGCGATGCCCTCTTTTCGCAGGCGGTCCAGCAGCGCGGGAGTTACCAGCACAATCCCAACTCTCGAATTCGCTAAGCCCTTGTCGATGGCCCGCATCAACGGCACACCGAGACCAACGTCCTTCTCACTGAACCAAACTGAGACGCCGCGGGCTACGAGGAGGTCGTGAAGCTCCTTAGCGGCTCCCTGCCGGTCGTCCCAAGCATGACACAAAAAGGCGTCTCGAAGGTCAGGCTGCTTCTGCGCAAGGTCCTCAACGCTCTCGCGGATCGGCGTGAGTGCTCGTACTTGCGCAGGCGTATAGAGCACGGGTGAACTTGTTCGCGACCAGCGGGGCTTGGAGCCTCTGCTACTGCCTCCCCCGCTAGCGCTTCTGCCGCCGCCGATGCTTCCAGAAGAGGAATAGGAGGGATATGAGGGGTAAGATGGATACGAATATGACCTGTAGCCACCAAAGCGGTGACGACATGCGGGGCATGCTGCTGCGGCGCTAGCCGAGCGATGACCTTCTTTGGGCGCAGTGCATCTAGCCATGCGATGATTTTTGCAGCCTTTAAGCGCTCACGAAAAGCAGCCCACTTTCTCAGTCCTCGATTCGGCTGTGGATAACAGAGTCCCGGGGTCAGCCGGCAGGACAGTGATGACGACCGTAAAGTGTTCTGAGCTTGGTCACCCCTTCCCGCCTTGCACCAAGCGCAGCTTCATGACCCCCGGAGGCAAATCCGGCGGTCTCCCGGGCCGCTCCAGGTCCACGAAATACGCCTTGCACTTCGGCACGTACTGGCTCTTCGCCCTTGCCCTCGGCACGTCCCGCCAGGGGCAATCCATCGCGATCCGGTCCAGCACTTCCTCCAGCGGGGTCTCAGGGCCGAACTTCGCGGCCAACCTCGCGAGCCGGTAGCTCCCCTGCCGATCGGGGCATTGAGGGCAGCCTACCCGCACCACCACGTAGGGGTAGGCGGCAAGGTTGCTCGGCCGGGCCGGTGGCGGATCGTCAAAGCGCATCGCCGATGTCGTCAAGGCGCCCACGGACGAAGCCCCGGGAGATGAGGCGGGAGCGTTCACGCGTCCGGCGCTCGGCCTCCAGGAGGTCCGCCAACGCATCCGTGATAGCGCACCGGAGGGCAAGCGCGAGGTCGCCTGAGGTCTGCGAGAGGTAGGCCGCGGCAATGGCCTCGACGGGGCATGAGGTACCGGCGGGAGCGGAGGACGGGCCTTCAGCGGGTCCGGTGTGTCTCGCCAGCATCGTGTGCCCTCCGTCCGAATCATTGAGAACGAAGAGGGAACACGCCACGGGCCGGTTGGTTCGGTCAAGGCTGGCGGGCCGGGCGGAGAGGTCATGCTCGCCTTGTCCCGCTCTGCGCCGCAAGCAGCTTCATCGGCCATCCAATGCGCCCCGGCACATTCCTCGCTGCGTTCTTCCTTGCGGCCTTCCCTGGCTTAGCTTAGGCGCATTAAAGCGCGTTTATGTGACTGTAGGGACGGCAATGGATCGACGGTTGATCGTGCTCCTAACCGCCATCATCGCTTTGGCAGGCCTTGCCGTTTGGCGTTCAGCGGCACTTCAAATCGCGAGCAACATTGAGCACCAGCAGAGTGCGCAGAGCATCCGGGCTAAGGTCTCAGGCAACCCGGCTGTTGAGCCTCGCGGAGCCTCGAAGCTAATTTCGTCCGCCTCTCCAGAAATCGAGCCCAGACGTCAGGGTGAGCAGGAATGGGACTACGGCAAGCTGACGGACTGGGTATTAATTTTCTTCAATGCCTTATTGGTCGTCTTCACACTCCTACTGTGGCGATCCACTGACAAGCTTTGGAAGGCGGGCGAGAAACAAATCCAAGTCGCCCGTGATGCCGCCAACGCTGCCAACGAATCCGCCATTGTTGCCCGGAACACACTAATAAATAGCCAAAGGCCTTGGATTATCGTCGGCGCAGAGATCGTAGACGAAGGTATAAAATTTGATGATATTGGTATTTATATGGATGTTAAATTGAGTTTGAAGAACATCGGCAACGCAATCGCTCTGAAAATATCTCCAAATGCTGAGATTTTTGCTGGCGGGCAGCGCGGGGCTTCCATTCTGGAATGGCGAGAGTTCATCGCAAAATCAAAAAATAGAGGCTTGCCGTATGGCCTTCATCTCGCTCCTAGCGACAGTATGCCAAATGGGAGCGATGGAAAAACTTTAAAGATATATCCAAGAGCAACAATATTTCAGCATCCCTGGGTTAGCGATTTGCTAAAATCGGATGATGTTCAGCTTTTTGTTTGCCTATGCGTGACTTACACATTTCCATCGGATATGAATGAAGTACACCACACCAGTTTATTTATGCATGTGACAAAGAAAGATAATGGCACTATCTCTCCGAAAGAGTCTACAATAAATGCAGATGATCTAATTTTAAAAGAAGATGCGGGAGCCAACTTTATTAGTATTGATTAACTCTGTACGCTTGCGCGGCGCCTTAGTCCCAAACATAATTTGCGCCACTTAGGTCATGCGAGGTGGTGGCAGCGGCGAGGAGGAACCCGAAGGCACCTCCCCGCCACCATCACGCCCTCAGTGCCAAGCTTACTGCTGCGTCGGCAGGACCCCGCTCAGGTCCACCCCTGTCGCCCTGCCCAACTTCTCCAGAGCCTCGGCGCCGGTCGCCCGATCCGACTTCACGCCATCCTTCGCGGCCACCGCAGCACGGCCCTTGAGGGTCTGCTGGTAGACCGCCTGCCGGACGTTCGGGTCCGCCATGAGCAGCTTCCCGGCCGCCTCGCGGTACTTAGCGACCGTCCCGGTGAACATCGCCTGCTTGGTGCCCTTGGTCTCCGCCTTGCCGTCCGGCGCCCTCTGGTAGGCCGCGGTTCGCATGATGCGCTCTACCGTCGCCTTCATGCTCGGCCCCCGCGGCAGGTGCCCAGCAAGCTCCTGATAGCGGTCATAGGCGTTCCGCCCGTCCGCCGTGCGCACATCACGGAGGTCCACCCCGCGGAAAGCGGAGTCCGGTGGTCCGAACGGCATCATGCCCGCTTCGTCCACCATGCGCCGCACTTCGGCGTCCACCAGACCCCCGGCCCCGGTAACCCAGAGGCCCTTATGGACCGTCAGGGGATCGCCAAAGATGTCGCGCTGCGGCGGCAGGCGGTCGGACAGTCCCGGCACGGTGGCCTTGATCTTGTCCACCACGCTCCGGGTCTCCCGCATCAGCGGGTCCGGGTTGATGAACCGCAGCCCCGAGGCAAACGGGACGAAGTTGGCCGCCATGCCCCCCGCCACTTTCCCGAGGCTCCGGTCCGGGGTCCTCAGCACATCGAGCGCGTCATTGAGCGAGGTCAGGTAGGTCTTCTGCCCGAGCTGCTTGACCAGGGAGAGGAAGACCCCGCCGAGGGCCGCCACCGCCTGCTCCCTGGGGCCGTCGCCATCATGGTCCCGCTCCAGGATATCGACCACGTCCGCCATGATGCCGAAGGGCATGGCGATGGGATCGTAGCGGCCGAAGTTCACGTAGGCGGGCCTCCCGTCCTCGCCGGGGATGACGAAGCTGTAGGGCTGCCAGCCGGTGGCCATCAGCGTCTTCCGCTGTTCCGCGTCATCCGGTCCGCCCCCGGTCACGTAGCCCGCATGGGTGAGCATGGCGGCGGTGCCCATGAACAGGGAGCCCATCGCCGCCTGCCCGATGGCCTGGGCCTGCTTCTCAGCTCCCATCTCGCCCTGGATCATCTGGCGGAACTCCCGCTGCGCCAGGTTGAGCCCCGGGGTCATCTTCCAGCCCATCCGAAGCACGTTGGTCGGGGTCTTCACGAACGGCACGATGAACTTCAGGGCTGGCACGGAGCTGGTCCCGGACGATACCCACTTGCCCAGCGTGTTCGGGAGGAGGTCTTGCTGGAAGGTCGCAATCTGGGCCTCTTCGAGGGCCTTCAGGTCCACCGCCCGGCCGGCATCATCGAAGGCAGCATTGAGCGTCTGGCGGACGTGCTCGGTGAGCGCCGGGCCCTCTAGGCCAGCCTCGATGCCCTGGCCGTGAGCCGCCGCCATGACCTTCGAGCGGTAGACCACCTGCTTGACCAGCTCATCCACGGAGCCGAGGGCGCGGGTGGGCAGGCCGGCCGCCTTCATGAACCCCGTATAGGTGTTGGACAGGATGTTTGGGATCGAGTCCCACTGCTTGTACCCCTCGGCCACCCAGTTAACCGAGCGGCCCGCCGAGCTGGCGGTTACCTCCGCCGTGTTCGGGGCGAGGATGCTGTCCCCGATCTGCCAGGTACGGACGGCATCACGCCAGGCCTCGTGCAGCGAGCCGGCCATATAGGCGTACTGCCGGGCGTTCTCGGCAACCCGGGCCATGTCGCCCTGGACCGCCCCGCCGACCATCCGCTCCAGGGGTCTCCCGAACAGCATGTAGCTGTTGGTCGAGAGGTTCACGAAGTGGGTCCGCAACCCCCAGAGGAGATTGTTCACGTACAGGTAGGAGGCATCGTCCACCACCTTGGACCAGAAGCCCTGCCTGAGGAGCCTGTCGGCAACCCGCGGGTCCCGCCCCGCCGACTCGATGAGAGTCAGCATGTCAGCATCGGACAGCTTCGCCATCGCCGCCACGTCCTCGGGCGTATAGCCGAACTCGGCCCGCTGGCGCCGGAGGGTCCGCGCGGCGTTGGCCACCATGGCCGCGCTCTCGGCCCGCGCGGTGGCTGCCACCTGGTAGTGGCCCCGAAGCGCCTTCATGGCCTCCGTGAGGTCCCCGCCGAACTCTTCCAGCATCCCGAGCTTGATGCGGTCCGCGAGGTTCTGGGCATCCTGGGCAGCCCGCAGGGTGATGAGGTCCGCCGCCGCCACGTCCGCCACCAGCCTGTCCGCGTTCCTGCCGGCGAGCTGAAGGGCGCCCATAAGCATCTCGGGGTCATCGCCGTAGATGGCCACCCGCTGCTGAATGAGGCGGTCCTGCATGGCGTCCGAGCGCACGCCCGTGGGCCCGTCACCGCCCTTCGCCGCGGCAATCTCCCCGGCGAACTCATCGGCGACCCGGCGGATGACCTGGTCCAGCGATGAGGTGCCAGGGGCCGTGCCCGGCTCCAGGGCGAACTTCTGCCACGGGATGCGGCCCCCGTCGCCGAAGCGATACCCCCGATCGATGGCGCCTTCCCACCCGCCGGGCGAGAGGAGCTGTTCGGTATCGGCCCGGCTGTGGGCGATGAGGCGTTGCACCTGGTCATCGGTGATGTCGAGAAGCCGGGGAGCGGTGGTCTCGGCCTGGGCCGGCACGGAGCCGGATAGACCCCCTTCCTCCGTCCTCACCCCGGGCGGCACCTCTTCGGGCAAGCCTGACACGGTGGCGTCGCGGGTGCCTTGAGCCGGCATCGCGTCGGGCCCGTAGTCGATCGTCTCGCCGGCAGCCTCCCGCTCCGCCAGGGACCTCCGGGGGCTCCGAGCCGACATGGCGTCGGACTGGATGGCATCCGGGGCCTGGGCCGCGGGGGTCTCGGCGATCGGCGGCTTCCACTCCCGCCCGGCCGGCTGGATGCCGACCTCATGCACCGGCTCTCCGCCCCCGAGGTCGGCCGCCACGAGGCCTTCCTTCTTGATCCGCTTCGGGTCCGAGACGCGCATCATCCCGACGAGGCCCTGGTCCTGGAGCCCCCGGAGGCCCGACACCACGTCCTCGAAGGGGGTGCCGGGGAAGGCGGCCTTGAGGTCCTTGAGGGTGACCGCCAGGCTGCCGTCCGCGGTCTTCTCCTGGACGTAGCCCATGAGCTTGTCCGCGAGGGGCGCTTCGGTCGGTGGTGCTGCGGGTGTTGCCGGCGCCGGGACAGGAGTGGGAGGAGCAAGGGCTGCCTCCGCCTGGGCCACCGCCTCGGGGTGCTCCAGGCGCAGCGCCTCGACAGTCTCCGTATCGCCCTTGCTCGCGGCCAGCTTGGCGTCCTTGTGCGCCACGGCGGCGGAGAGGTCCTTCAGGGCGGCATCGGTCACCGCCTGCTCCCCGGACTTGAGGGCCTTGAAGCCCGCGACGCTCGCCGCGAAGACCCCCGCCAGGGCGGCATCCACGCCGATGGACTCCAGGGCGTTCTTCGTCCGGCCGAGCGCCGCGCTGTCCCCGGGCTTGCTGGCGAGGAAGTCCGACACCGGGTTCTGGAGGGCGGGGAACTTCTGGACCAGGTCCGACAGGCGGGGCCCGGAGGGGTCGAACGCCACTGCGCCCACCGCCGCCGCCTTGGCGGTCGAGAGGGCCGCGGAGCCCTTGCGGGTGGCCTCCAGGCCGCCGATCGCCCCGCCCACCGCCGGGACTGCCTTCGCGATGCCCACCAGCTTGCCGGCGCCGAGCATCCCGGTGGCGAACTGGGAGAGGCCCGACACGAAGGAGTTGGCGATGCTGGCGTTGCCGAGGTCCTTATCCAGGGTCTCGATGTTGCGCCGCAGCTCGGACTTGTCGGCCTCCGCGGTCTGGCCGAAGAGAAAGTCCTTCGTCTCATAGATGGACTTGGCGGCACCCGTGACGATCGCCCCGCCGATCTGGCCCGCGGGGTCCAAACGGTCGATAAGGCGGTCGGTGGGTGCCGACGCAGTGGTGGGCTCCGTGGATGCCGGCTGCGGGGCGACCCCCGAGGGGGCCGTCTGCGCCTGGGCGGGTATAGACCCCTGCACCGGGGGCAGGCCGTCTAGGAAAGCGTCCATGTCATCGCGAGGTGCCGGCGTAGCGGTAGGGGTGGCCTGAGGTTGAGCCTTCGGGGCCTCGGGCTCGGCCATGAGTTGGCGAAGTTCTTCGGGTGTCATGCGGTTGGTTTCCTCGTTCGGTGGGATGCGTCGAGCAGCCGAAAGGGCTGGCAACGAGGCGCCCGTGTGCGCCTTGCTGGGCTTCGCGGTTGCTGTTCGGCCGAGCGGGATGGCTAGCAGGACCCATCGAGCCCTCCGAAGCCATGCTCGGTGACGGTGACGATTGCTGCGGTGATGGACGGGGGCTCTACTCGCCTCCGATCCCGATACGCTTAGGGTCCTGGTGCTGGCGCAGAGTGGGCGCCTTCAGCATCACGACAGGGCCGCCTCATGCTCGGGCGGCGCGGCTTGGCCTCAGGCGGACCAAGCGGAGAGGCAGAGACGGTGAGGGCGATGGGACAGACCACCGCCACGGCTCCGCATGAAGGAGGCAGGGGTGTTGTCCCCTATCCTCCAATCCCGACCGCTCTGCCCTGAGGGCGGCGGTGAGGGGTGGCGGCACGTCCACTCCTAGGCCACCTGAAGACCTTTAGGTGGGACGTAATTAATACAATGATTTCAACGCGATAGGCAGGCGATGCCCCGTCACGGCCTCCGAGGCATCACCCATGATCGATGCAACTCGGTCAGCTTTGGATCGGGCGATCATCAACCCATCATGCATCGGCAGCGCAGGAATTCCCTCGGCGGTAAGCGCTAGGAGCGCCGATACCAACACTTGGGACTCTCGAAACATCAGGCGCAGCCCGATCCCAGTCTCGAAGATTGGCATCAGGTCTGGATGGCCCGCGAGGATTGCGGCCCGTACTTCCGCCGCGGAGAGGTTCGACGGAAACTCACCCCGGGTGCCTTTGGGAAATCGAGTGAGCGGGGTGTTACGACAGAGCATTGCAAGGGTGAATTTCTTCAGCCCCGGGCGCAGATGCAGCCCCGAGAGGTTCGGGACGGATGCGTAGAGGTCGCCCTGCGGCGGAGTGAGCCCGACCTCTGCGTATGCCAAGCGAAGGAACATCGCGGCAAAATCCAAGTCCGCGATCGGCTCTCCCTGAATACGGATGCTTTGTCTTCGTGAGGACGGAAGCGATTGCCACCACCCCCCGAAGAGGCGTCCACCATGGTCAAAGCGCTCAGTTCCCTCCGGGGAATCTGCGGGAATATTGAAGTAGCGACGCAGCAGGCGGATGCTGGTGATGACCGGCGGCCCATCGTCAGCCACCAAGCCAATCTCGGCCTCCGAGAGGGCCTTATTGATTTGGAGCATCTCCGAACGGAATCGGTCAGCGTCCTCGCAATCTTCGTAATCGATTAGCTCTCTTTCCTCCAAGTCGGCGGCGTAGTCTCGCGACTTGCGACTGAGGTAGATTGTCTCCCTCTCAAGTACCTGACCGAATTTCTCGGGGCCAAGACCGAAAGCCTTTAGGACTCGGTGATCGTCCAGGAAATTTGGTGACGCAGTTATCTTACTAGCAACGCCTTTGGTTTGCGACTTATCGAGCGTAATCAGGCCTGGAGAGAGTATCCTAAGGATGCGCGGCAGCCCTTTAAAGCCTGGTCTATCATAGCGAGTAACCGGCTGCTTTTCCGCGCGAAGACTAACCCCGCAGCTCGGCGGCCACACACCGATTGCGGCCGAGTAGGTTAGATTGGCGGCTATAGCCTGAAGTATCGCTTCAAGGTTGGCGCGATCGGCGGCTTTCATTGCACGCTGGCGGGGCGGCTCTGATAGCTCCCAGGTGGATGCAAGGTTACTGGCGATCGTCTGCGCCAGTTTGTTTCCACATGTCAGCCACGGGTCGAACATATGTTCGCAACGCGCGGCATCGTGTGCGTCCCGGGGATCGTCTGCCATATCACTCTGTTGTGTGACCCCCGCCATACGAACCGGACCGGCGTGGGCTCCCGTCCAGTCATCGAGTAGCAGCATCAGGGCCTCCCCGTGAAGCTGCCGGCTCGCGAGCCAGGGCGAGGATTGCGGGAAGGTGGTAGCCCTGGACGTGCTCACAGGCCTCCTCCAGCATTCGCCCGAGGTGCACGAGAAAGCGGCCGGAGCTGCGGGCATATCGGCGGTTTCGGGGCGGCAGGTCGGTGCTGGTCGTCGCGGCGGTCCTAGCGCACGCCTTCGCAGCCTGCACCCGGCGATAGTTCTCCGTCTCGCTGCCGGGCCGGACCGGGTCTTCTTCGATGGCACAGCACACCGCGAGGTAGTTCACCAGAAGCGTCTCCGGAGGCACCTCGCGGCGGCGCATGCGGGCGAGAGCAGCCCTGGCCTTGGCGTTGGGCGACATGCTGTAGGTATCCACCATGCGCTCTACCGGGCCCGCGTTGCGCATATTCTCGGCCAGAGCGAACAGCGCATGCACGATCCAAGAGTCATACGGGTTCGCCCGGATGAACCGGCGGGCTGCCTTGCGGTACGGCTCCAGATCGGAGGCCGAATAGGTCTTCTTCCAGTGGCAGCCGTGTCGGTTGTGAAGCTGGACGTGGTAGCGGCAGTAGGCGAAGGAGACCCCCCGCCCCGCCCGTGCCTGAGGCAAGCGCCCGCAGCCGACCACTGGGCAGTAGCGGAGAGCCCCGTCTGCACGCATGGCGGTACGCTCCTGTAGCTCGACAGTGGCCGGGCGAGGCCCGCGGGTGCGAGCCAGGTTGGCGCGAGACTCGTTGCCCCGGTGCTTCACGCCGCGTGCTCCACGCCGAGCGGTACCCGGCTGAGAAGGTAGTGGGCGAGGTCTAGGAGGGTTGAGAACCCGTCCGCGTCGATGGTCGGAGCGGGGAGCACCCCCGGGCGCTCTGCATGCAACTCTCGCCACCGATTGACACTGTCCTGCTTGGCCTCCGCGGTGCTGTAGAGGGCCAAACTGGATTCGCTGCCCGGGTCTTGTTCGTAGGTGGCGAGGTCCTGGCGCAGAGTGCTGCGGAAGTTCTTCGGCTCCTTCGTTTTGCGGTCCGGTGGCGTGTCGGCGGCAAGGCGCAAGAGGTAGGTCCGGCGCTTCTGTCCGTCTGGCCGGCTCCCGTGAATACGGAGGCGGACATAGTAGTAGCCACCCGTCAGGCCGTGCGGCTCAAGGGAAAGCCGTCCACCAGGTGCACACAGCAGCATAGAGAACGCTAGCAGAGCCGGGTTGAAGACGCGGGTGGTCGGCCCCTCGCGGCGAGGCTTCTGAAACGTCACGCGCACAACGGTTCGGCGCGGCGTCCGCATCACCTCGGGGCGACCGACGAAGCCAATCGACCACTCGTCCAGAGCCTCCAGAAGGAGGCCATCGTTTGGCTCGTCTGCATCCAGACCGGTTGCAGCGAACTTCGTGGCTTGGGCCATCCACTGCAAGATTTTGACGAAGGCAGTGGCGGGGGCACGCTTGCTCCGGGTGGGCACAAACCCGGCGTCGGGGACTGAGGATTGTTGGTCCATCGGGCTCCTTGCAGAGGGCGCTTCACCCTCTGTCGCACCCCTATATGTACCATCTAACATCATATTTCAAGGCGAATCAGGGTGGTCATAAGTTGACAGGACGCGCAGTCCGGGCCACGAATGTGCGACGGCGGGATGGTCCTGCCCGCGATCCCCCTCCCCGGGACCGCACCCAGCCACATCGCTGAGCCCGACCCGCGGCCCACCCATGGGTAAGCAACGGCGGAGCTTTGCTCAGAACCGGAACTGCCTCTGATGCTGCGTGAAATCGACTTCGCGGCGATCGATGTCGCACGCCTGAATGGCGCCGAGACCGCCCGCCATGCCGGCGAGGGTGATACCCTCGGGGCTTACCTCACGACTGAGCCGCCTGCTCTTCGTGGCGCCCCGATGCACCCTCGCTTCTACTGCGCCCACGTCGCCATCTTCTACGAACGCCAGGCCGTGGCTTCGGGCTGCCGCCGAGCGTGGGCCACGGCCGATCGATGGCACCGCCTCGACAAGGAAGGCCTGCGGCTCCCGGCCCGGTCCTGACGCTCCGCCTCGGGGCCTCTCTGCCGGGCTCGCCGGCATCTCGGGGCCTCGCACGGAGCGCCATCCCGGCGCTTCCAAGCTCACCAGCGAAAGCCACTCCTATGACGATGATGACGCGCGGGCACGCCTCGCCAGCGAACGGCGGCGCCTGCCTGAAGACCACCCGCACAAACCGACCGGCGGGCAAGCCCAGCCTCCGCATTCCGTCTGCCAAGGAGCGCCGAGCCGCCCTCCTGGCCCTTCCCGCCGGGGCCCGGGACCGCATCGGCCTCATCGCCCTCGACATGGTCTTCAATGCCTTCCTGTCCGGGGCCGCCTACGGGGACGAAGACCGGGTGCTCGGGGCTGACCTCCTGGCCATGCGCGACGCAAGCGAGGCCTGCGACGAGGCCCTGATGCAGCTTCACGAGGCCGTTGAGGCCGCCCTGCCAGACCTGTTCGGGGCGGCGGGCGAGGCCCCTCCCTGGACCGTCCAACACTGACGATCATCCCGCTTCCGCCCTACGACAACCTGAAGGAACCTGACCCATGACGATCCACCAGCGCCCCGTTGCGCCGGCCGATGCCGTGCGCCTTGAAGCCACCCTCGCGGCCATCGCCGTGCCGTCCGTGAAGCTCACCGACGCGGATGCCTCAGCCCACCTCGGGCGCCACTTAGACGATGCTTCTCCTGAGGAGCGCCAGGCCGCCATCGAGCGGTCGCGCCGGCTGCCCGAGCCTGGCGAGGTGCGGGCTGCTTGGCACACCTTGCCGACCGCCGTGCGGGACCAGATCGGGGAGGCGGCGCTGTTGCACGCCTTCTACTTCATCGTGGCCAACACGGAGGGCCGGGAGGTGGTTCTGGAGGCAGCCTTCCGATGCGAGGAGGTTTCCTCGGCTGGGCTCACCGAGTCCATGGTGCTGGCCGAAGCCGCCCTGCCGGCGCTGTTCGGAACCGCGGAGGCGGAAGCGCCGTGGGCTCGGAGTGAGGTCGTAGCGAAGGTTCCGGCTCAGGCCGCGGGGCCTGATGGTCTTCCCAGCCTCGATGCCATCGCCACCGCCTGGGACCGCCTCCCGTCCACTGCTCAACGCGAGGTCGGAACCCTGGCCGCCGCCTTCGCCCTCTACAGCCGCGTGGCTGACGACATGGGCTATCCCCTCGCCGATAGGTGGTTCGGGGGCGGGATCATCTCCCGGGCTGAGGCCGAGGAAACGCGGGTCCGTCCCCTGCTGGAGGATGCCGCAGCGCGGTCGTTGCCGGGCCTGTTCGGCACCTCGGAGGAGAAGCCGGCTTGGGCCCAGACCCTCACCACCGCCGGCCGGGAGGGCTGACCGATGCAGCTCGCTCACCAGCATCAGACCCACACCGCCGCCCCGTTCACCCTGCCCAGTCTCTCGCCGTTCCAGGTCGCCATCAGGGCCCACCGCGTCACCACAGCGAGGATCAACGATGTGGACGCCCGTAACGAGGACGAGGAGTCCGAGGCCAGGCTAGCAGCGCAGGACGCGGAGGATAGGACTTGGGCGGCGTTCCTCGCGGCTCCCTGCGCCGATCGAGCCGATGCCGCCGCCCTGCTGCGCTACGTCTCGTGGACTGTCACCCCTGGTCCCGCTGCCTGGCTTGCGGACAAGCTGATAGAGGCCCTTGCCGTCGCCCTAGGAGAGCACGCCACGCCCCCCGGTGACTGTGGCACAACCTCGCCCATCTCCCTCGCCGTCCGAGCCCACCAGCTCGCCTATCAGGCCCGTCAGGCAGCCTCAGCGTACCTGGATGCCACCGGCCAGCAAGCCCGCAAGACCCTCGCGTGGGCCGCTAAGGAGGCCGAGGACGATGCGGTCTCCGCCCTCCTGGAGACGCCTTGCAGCGACCTCCGCGGGGCCGGCGCCCTCGTGGCGCACATCGAGTGGTACCTCTCCGCCGCCGAGCAGCCCAGCCTAGTGGCCGCCCTCAAGGCCCGTGTTGCCGACATCCGGCTCTTCCTCGTGATCGGTCTCCCTGGGACGGACTGCGAGACGAACGCCCTCAATCTCGGCAACGCACTGGCGGCCTGTCGGGAGGCGTGGGCAAAGCTCCAGGCCACCACCGCGGAGGCCGGGGAGGCGCGGTGGGATGCCGAGGGCGATGCCCGAGAGTCCGCCTACGCCGTCCAGGAGGCTCCTTGCGGCTCCAGGGCGGACGCTGAGGTCCTTCGCGCTCACCTCCGCTGGTTCGTGCCGGAGCTGGAGCGGGCCGACCTGGACGGGGCGGAGGGGTTCCTGGCGGGGCTCAAGGCCCGGCTGGCGGACCTGGAGATGCTGCTCCCGGGCGAGCGCCAGGTGGTGGCCGCATGACGCCGACCGCTCCCGCCCCGGATGCGAACACGAGACTGGCCTTCGCGGCCGGCCCACCGCCCATGGTGGTCAACAGCGCGGTCCTGGAGGTCGCCCTGGAGGCTAGCCGGCGGCGGATAGACCTCCCCGGCATCCCGCCCGGGTCTCGCCTCGACCGCTACCTGTCGCCGCTCTCCGTCGCTCAGTTCGGCCCAGCGATGGCGGCGCAGGGCGATGACCTGGCCCGGGGTCTCCTCCTCTTCGCCGAGGGCAAGCTCGCGGCATTCGAAGACGGGGCGGGCGGCTGGCTCGGGGTCCACCTTTCGACATCCCTCGGCAACGAGGCTGCGGACGAGGTGGCGCACATCGATATGATGGTGGCGAGGGCTGACGATTGGCGCCGAATCGCGGCGGACCCTCTCGGGGACCTGGAGTGGGCCGCAGCGCCTCGCCCATGGTCCGCTCTGGCCGCCATCCTGGAGTTCGTGGCCATCCTTGACCGCCCGACCGATCGGCCCTTCGTCTCTCACCTGCCGGTGGCTCTCGATGCCGCCACCGTGTGTCGATCGGCTTTCACCGAGTTGGCGGAGGAGCTGAGCCGACCGGCCTATTACGCTGCGGTCGCCGCGGCGGCGGCTCACGGTGTGTCGCTGGTGAGCTTCGGGCCTGAGATACTGGCGACCCACGCGGCCGATGTCTGGTTGGCCTCCTTCCTAGCTGTGGACGCCTTCACGCGGCTGAAGCGGTTCGATGAGAGCGAAGTTCGACGGAAGGAGCGGGAGGCGTTGCAGGAGGTGAGGCGCCGGAGGAAGGCGGGCAGGCACTTGAGGCTACTGTCCTAACGCGCACACGGCCGGGCGGACCCTTGTGCGCTGGCCTTGGGCCGCCCCGCGCCTTTCCGAACTTCGAAGAGCAGGTGGCCCAGCCTAGCTAAGAGCCCTCAATCACGCTCGCCTACATACTTGCCAGTGGCGTCGAAGCTCAAGGACTTCTCATAGCCGAAGGCGTTCCAGAGTCGATCGAAGACTGGCCGTAGGACCTCCTCATCAGTCTGCTCGGCGCCCATAATGATAGCTTCCGGCAGCAGAAGTACATCTGAACGTAGGCTGCGCCTGATGCTGAACTCACGTCGCTCATGAACAAATTGATGCCCTCGCGCACCAATGATTGATAGGAAGATGTAAAGCGGAAAACCGATACCTTTCTCAGACAGCTTCTTTCGGAAGGATGGTAGCGCTTCCAACACGCGCCACTCAATGGCCGATGAGGGGATGAATGGCGTGCCACCACTGAGATAGCCGACGGTCGATCCACTCTCAATGATGCCGGATCGAAATAGGAGAGCAAAATTGAATGTGCCGCCAACTACATCATCACGCCCTGAATAAGTGGCATATCCTTCCATCGTGTGAATCGTATTTAGACCAGACATTGACCCGATAGGCCGCAAGAGGTCTCGGTGTGGGTCGATGTCGATGTCTCGTTCCGCTGTGAAGGCCTCCAGCGGCACGACATGGAGAACAGCTTTAGCGCCATCTCTCAAAACTACAGGTCCCTCGCCTGCCTCGATGATGCCAAGCCGTTCGTTCCTGAAGCGGCGGATACTCTGGTGCAGCCCCTCGGTGGCCAGGAAGGCGGCCCGCAGCTCGCCCACGTCCAACTGTGTCTTCCCTGCGTTGGTCCGGCCGTAGAAGTGCCCGTGACCGCGGAAGGTCACACGGTGCGGTCCTAGGTAGCTCCGCGGCGTCCTCAAAATCAGTAGCCCTTTGCCCTCCGATCCCGGCAGCCACCGCAGTTCCACCCGGGGCAGTCGAGGCTCCAGGCCCGTCCGCAGGGTGCTCTCCAGGCGCAAGACCTCCGCGTCCGGGTCAGGCAGCTCGATGCCAGGCGCACCCGTCGCCTCACCCTGAGCCTCCGTGATGCCGAACACGATGTCGCCACCGGCCGTGTTGGCGAGAGCGGAAACATCAGCCAGGAACTCCCGCTTGTCGTCATCCTTGCCGCCCACCGGGGCTTGCTTCAGGTCCAGGGTACGGCCCTCGCGAAGGCCGCCAGCCTGCACCATCGCCGCCACATCGCTGTAGGTCAGCCCATCGATTGGCTTCGGGAGCATGGCGGCACCTGTGAGGAAACGGGGCGGGGAAAGGAATGTCGCTTCAATCCTATGGGCTACCGAAGCCCTAGGCCACCACCAAGCTCCGTGCGCCCTCGCACATCCCGAAGGCCCCTCCCGCAGCTACCCCTTCCCTACGCCCGCAGGCCCATCCAGCCTGCCCCGGGCTCGGTGGCAGCCTAGTGCCCGCGTTCCGCCCCCTCGCGGGTGCCGGGCTGCCGCCTCTTCCCTCCTGCCGACCTCAAGTCGCCCCTCGGTATTCCGCACAGTGGGTATGACTAAGCTGCCGTATCTGGCCTCGCGCTTTGGGAGTATGCCCAAGTCTTGCGCCAGGGCAGCCCTAAGCCATGACTCCAGACAATCAAAACCATCTGCGCGTTGATCTTGAGGAGATCGCGCCAGGGGAGTTCTTCATCGCCGTGCGATTGCAGGATAGAAAAATAGCCAGCCTGTATCTCCGAGGGGACCGCCAGTCCGCGGAGGAGTTCCTTGAGGTAGCTCGCCGACGCATCTTGCTGACTGTCACCGGGGAGGAGCTGGGCGATACTCGCGAGATGGTAGCCCAGGAACTCGCGAGGCTGAGGGAGGACGTTCGGCTCCCTCGCAAGTAGCTTGCTTGCCCTCAGGCCTCCCACCGCGCCAGGGCCGCCTCTGCCTCCGAGACCCCTGGTCCTGGCTCACACCGCCACCCGCGCCAGGGCCCTCTTCACCGCCGTGGCGGTCCAAGACCCATTCCCCCTCGGCGTTGGGTGGCCCATCTCGTTGAGCCTCCTGGCCAGCTCCGAGAGGCCCACCACGCCATCCCCCTGCAACCGCTCCAGGACCGGCAGCACGGCAAAGGCCTTATGGTCCGCCTTCCGCTGCCTCACAGCCGTCGCCTTGGCCACATCCTCGGCCGTGGGAGGGGCTTCAGGCCGATAGCCCCGGTCGCCTCCGAGCTTCGTCCCCCTCGCCTTGGCAGCCGCTAGGGCCGCCTTGGTGCGCTGAGAGATCATCTCCGCCTCATGCTCCGCGAAGGCCACCAGGATGTGGACCATCAGCCGGTTGGCGTCCGGGAAGTCGCAAGCCCGGAACTCAACCCCGCTGTCCTTCAGGCTCGACACGAAGGCCACGTTGCGGGCGAGGCGGTCTAGTTTGGCGATGAGGAGCGTTGCGCCGGTCTTGCGGCACCGCTCGATGGCGGCCTGGAGCTGCGGGCGATCGGTCCGCCTCCCGCTCTCAACCTCGACGTAGGGCGGCTGGAGCAGCACGTCAGTGGGTCTGAGGTGGGCCTGGATGGCGGCTTGCTGGGCTTCGAGGCCGAGCCCGGAGCGGCCTTGCTTGTCGGTGCTCACGCGGCAGTAGGCGACATAGGCGGTCACGGGGCGGCCCTCGGCGGTGGTCCCCTCAGGCTGAGTCCCCGGACTCGCCGTGTCAATACCCATCGACGGACGATGATGTGTGGTGACAAAAGCAACCGATGGTGAGACCGGCGGGCGGCTTGGTGCTTCGGCGGCGGCGAGTGACGGGGCTCGATGGCACGGCGGGAGGACAGCCCAAGGGCGGGCAGGCGGCTGGCTGGATGGTAGCCCAAGGGGCGAGGCAGCGGTGCTCCTCCTGGCGCGGGGGGGGCGGGCTTCTGGGTGGCGTGGCGCCGGCCGGCTGCGGGCTCCCGGAGAGGCCCCCGTCCGGGTTCGCGTTCGCTGCGGAGGGAATGGCCGGGCGGGGGTACGGGGGGAAACTCTGATCCGCCCGCGCGAGGGTGTCTCCTCAGGTGGGTGACCCCTAGGCTTGGATCGGACCCGCCGAGGTTCGCTCTGGACCTCTACGCATCCAGGTCATACAATTTGCGGACGGAGGCGGGCCCGCAACGCATTGACTTAGCAGCAGAATTTCAATCGGGCGTAGCTCCCTGCCGGGGACGCCACGCTTGGGCCGGGCCGTTGTGCCGGCTGAAAAAATTTCTTTGGATCGAGATGTCGTCGATCGGCCGATGCGGACGGATCATGGACCCGCGTCGCATCCGGTCCGGGCAGTGCTCGTCCCGGCTGGATCATCGGCGGCGGGACATCCGCAAGCCCTGGCACGCCTCGGCGGCGATCCGGCCCTGACTGCTTGGTGTCCAGGGGTGAGGCTGCACCGGAACGGTGCGTCTCATATGGTTTCCGATTGATCGCTCCGCGAGGCGGAAACCGGCTTCGCTCAGGCGTGTGAAGCCTACGGCTTCACCGCGCGGGCTGGTGATACGGCGTCCGGAAGGACTCTTCCGGAAGCCGTATCGGCCGGTAACCTGCGGATGCCTGTCCGCCTCCTCCGGAACCGGTGTGCCGGCCGCACGTTTCCGGGACAGTAGCGGATTCCCCAATCCACGATGACGGAGCGCCCGCCGAGGTCCTAACCCTCCGGCGGGCGTTCTGCGTGTCGTGCCCCGGTCACCCCGCGGCCCGGCGGTAGCGAGGCCGAGTGTCGCGACCCTTGCGATTCAAGCTTGAGCGTGTCTTCGAGTCCTCACTCCTGCCTTGTTTGCGGCGCGTCCTGCCATCCGACCCGGCCGCCGAGACGCGGCCCGACACCGTTCCAGCGAGGCGGCACCATGCGTTTCATCGGCATCTTCGGCGCTCTCCTCTCCGTCGCCCTCGTCCTGACGGTCGGCGCCTTGTTCACCCTGGCGGCGGCGCCGGTCCGGGCGGCGTTGGCGTTCCGGCGGGCCTGACGCCCGCCGGTTCGCGGCGATCACGCGGCGGCGCGCATGAGCCAGATCGCCGCGGAGAGGCCCACCCCCGCAACCCCGATGAAGCCGACATACAGGGCCAGCGTCGGGTCGGTATGGTCGTGGGCGTAGCCCGGTTTGCGGGGAGACAGGCGCCACCGTTCCTTGATCTCGGCGAAGCGGGCCCGGGCGATGTCCTTCGGCGAGAGGGCGTTGCCGCCCGCCTCCTCGCAGGTTCCGAGCATCGCCATGCCGGGATCGAACACCTCGACCTTGTCGCCGCTGCGGCCGGAATCGATGTCGCCCTTGAGCATCGCGGTGTTGGGCTTCGGGGCGTCGACCGGGGCCGGCGGATTGGCGCGCTGTGCCGACAGGTGCGGGGGAACGTCGGTGTCGTCGCTCATGGCCTCGGCTCGCAAGAGGGATGGATGTCCCGGGACTACGCCCGCCGCGGAGGGAAGTTCGAAGGCGCGACGGCTTGCGCCCTGCGGCACGACGACCGCCCGATGCCTTGCCGGCGATCATGTCTCGCGGGAGATCGGGCCGGTGCCGTCCGGGCCCCGGCGAAAGCGCGCCGCAGGGCGGAACGATGCGGCGCGAGATGAATTGTTGCAATGCAGCATCGCGCTCCCGCGTAGTGCTGCTGCCCTCCTAGGGCGTTTCCTCCCTGACTGAAGCCGCTCGCGAGGGCGGCTTCTTTTTTGGCGGGAGCGCGGCCGGCGCGCGTCGGGTCGGCAGCGCAGGTGTGACGGTGCGGGATTTACGGTGATCCGGCCGCGAGATCGCGGTACCCCGCCGCCCGATTTCGCGCTATGGGCTGCGCAAGGCGCCCGGTCCCGGTCGCTTCTCTCACGGCGCAACCCGGCATCATGGCGCACGAAGGCCATCCTCCCCAGGGAACCCCGCTCCAGATCGAACTGGAGGAAGTCGCGCCGGGCGAGTTCATCATCTCGGTCCTCTGGCGGGAGAAGAAGCTCGGATCGCTGTATCTGCGGGGAGACCGCCGCGAAGCGACCGCCTTCCTCGAAGAGGCCCGCCAGCGCATCGTGGTGGCCGTCACCGGCGACGCGCCGAGCGACCTCGACCGGCAGGTGCAGCGCGAGCTGATCGACCTGAGCCGGAACATGCAGCCGCGCGGCTGAAAGTCGGCGCAGGGCCCGGAGCACGGCGCCGGGAACCTTTCCCTGAGAGACCGGTATGTCCTACGCCGGTATTCACGAAAGGTGACCCAATGCCCCTCTACTACGTCGACAGGTTCGATGGCATCGCCGTCATTGACGACGTGGGGGTCGATCTGCCCGGTCTGGAGGCGGCGCGCGATTATGTCCGATCTGCACTGATCGAGATGATGAGCGCCGAGGCCTGCACCGGCGAGGCATCGCGCTGCCAGGCCTCCGTGCGGGATGCATCGGGCCGGCGCGTGCTGGAGGCCTCCCTCGTCCTGACGATGTCGCCGGAGCCTCAATAGACACGCCCCTGACGCTCTCACCCGTCCCGACCCGCACTCCCACCCTCCGCCCTCTTCCGCCTCTCGTCGATGGCCCGGTCGACGAAGCCACCGACCATCAGGGTCGCGAGGAGGAAGCCCGTGCCGAGCGCCAGCGGGCGATAGGCGCCGAGACCGCAGACGATGCCGAGCGCCGCCGTCACCCAGATCGCCGCGGCGGTGGTGAGGCCGTGCACCCGGCCGTGGCCCTCGCGCTTGACGATCACGCCGGCGCCCAGGAAGCCGATCCCCGTGACGATGCCCTGGATCGCCCGGCTGGCATTCGCGTCCGTTCCCTCGTCGGAGAAGCCGGATCCGGCCAGGGTCACCAGGGCCGCGCCGAGGGCCACCAGGCCCAGGGTGCGCACGCCCACGGGCTTCGAATGCATCTCGCGGTTGATGCCCACCAGTCCCCCGGCGAGCACGGCGGCGCCGAGGCGGAGGCAGATGTCGGTAGTCGTGAGCATCGCGGTCACGAATTCCGCGCCGCAGCCAGACCTGAGCGGGGAACTGGATGCGCCATGACGATCCTCATGCATCGCTCCTCACGCCGCCCGTCCCGGCCCGTCTCCCTCGCGCGAACGGGACACGGCCCATCCTTCCCGACCAGTCGTCAAGCCCGGGTAGGGCGCCGCACCGGACGTTGCAAGACCGGCGTCGTCGCCCGGTCCGGCGCAGGTCCCTCCATCCGCTATGACGGATGACGCGTTCGGCCAAAAAGCGGGCATTTACGCGATCGCAACGATCGGGAATCAACAATCACCCCGTCGCCTTCCACGCCGCGGCGCGACGCGCGGGCAGACCTGCGAGCCGGGAGATGGCCGGGAAACCTGCGGATTACCGCGACGTGCATATCGGCAGCCTCATCGAGGAGCGGCGCCTGCGCGCCGGGCTCAGCCGGGAGGCGCTGGCCGGCCCCCTCGATGTCTCGCTCTCCCAGCTCGGCAAATACCTGAAGGGCGCCAACCGCCTGAGCGCCACCGACCTCGACGTCGTGGCGCGGGTCCTCGGCGTGCCGGTGGGATATTTTTTCGAGAGCATGCCGGGCCGCGATTTGCCGCAGCCCGGGCTCAGCGACCGGCCGCAGGCCCGGCTGGAGGCGCTCGAGGGATGGACCGGGTTCGCCGAGGCGGTCGCCCGGGCCGCCGACACGCATCTCGACGGCGATCGCCGCCAAGCCCTCGGCAGCCTCGTTCGCGCCGTCGACCATGCGCTGTCAGGGCAACAATCGTTCGATAAAGCGAACGTCTCCGCTCCGTCGGATTGACGTTCGGGATTCCGGCTGCCAGAACCCCGCGATCGAAGAGTCGGGTAGAAATCGGCCGACGTGCCGCGCCCGACGAAACCCTGGGGGCTTCGCACGCCATGCCGCGTTCCAATTACCTGTTCACGAGCGAGTCGGTCTCCGAAGGCCATCCGGACAAGGTCTGCGACCGGATCTCCGACACCGTGGTCGACGCCTACCTGGCGGTGATGCCGGAGGCCCGCCTCGGCGTCGAGACCCTGGCGACCACCAACCGCATCGTGATCGCCGGCGAGGTGCGCGGCCCCGATTCGGTGACCTTCAAGGACCTGGAGGAGCTGACCCGCGCGGCCGTCAAGGATATCGGCTACGAGCAGGACGGTTTCCACTGGAAGCACAACGACGTCGCCATCTACCTGCACGCCCAGTCCGCCGACATCGCCCAGGGCGTCGACGCCGCGGGCAACAAGGACGAGGGCGCGGGCGACCAGGGCATCATGTTCGGCTACGCGTCCGACGAGACGCCCGCCCTGATGCCGGCGCCGATCTACTACGCCCACAAGATCCTCAAGGACCTGGCCGACGCCCGCAAGGCGAAGTCGGGTAACGCGGCCAAGCTCGGCCCGGACGCCAAGAGCCAGGTCACCGTCCGCTACGTCGACGGCCGCCCGGTCGAGGCGACCCAGATCGTGCTCTCGACCCAGCACCTCGACGAATCGCTCGATTCGGCCGCCGTGCGGGCCATCGTCGAGCCCTACATCCGGGCGGCTCTGCCCGAGAACTGGGTCACCGACCAGACGGTGTGGCACGTCAACCCGACCGGCAAGTTCGTGATCGGCGGCCCCGACGGCGATGCCGGCCTCACCGGGCGCAAGATCATCGTCGACACCTATGGCGGTGCGGCGCCCCACGGCGGCGGTGCCTTCTCGGGCAAGGATCCGACCAAGGTCGACCGCTCGGCGGCCTACGCGGCGCGCTACCTCGCCAAGAACGTCGTCGCCGCCGGCCTCGCCCGCCGGGCCACGATCCAGCTCGCCTACGCCATCGGCGTCGCCAAGCCGCTGTCGATCTACGTCGACCTGCACGGCACCGGCGAGGTCGACGAGGCGAAGCTCGAGTCGGTCCTGGGCCAGCTCGTCGATCTGTCGCCCCGCGGCATCCGCACCCATCTCGGCCTCAACAAGCCGATCTATGCCCGCACCTCGGCCTACGGCCATTTCGGCCGCGAGCCCGAGGCCGATGGCGGCTTCTCCTGGGAGCGCACTGACCTCGTCGGCCAGCTCAAGGGCGCCCTGGCCTGATCCGGCGCCCCGGTCCGAGAGCGGCGTACGATCGCATCGCGATCGTACGCCGCTCTCGTTCTGTGTTTGCCGTATTTTCTTCGACGAACCGGTCTCCACTTCGTCGGAAAATGCTTTAGCGGGGCATCCACATGCGCCCCTTTCTCGGCACCGGGACACCATGGACGACCACGACACCGACGCAGGCCCCGAGCGGGCCCGCGCCTTCTACGGCCGGCGCAAGGGCAAGCGCCTGCGCCCGGGCCAGGAGGAGCGCCTCGCCGACCTCCTGCCGCGCCTGCGCCTGCCCGAGGCCGGCCGCCTCGACCCCCCTTCCCTGTTTCCCCGCCCGGTCGCCGAGACCTGGCTTGAGATCGGCTTCGGCGGCGGCGAGCACCTCGCCGCGCAGGCCCGGCTCAATCCCGGCACCGGCATCATCGGCTGCGAGCCCTTCGTCAACGGCGTGGTGAAGCTGCTGCGCACCCTCGACGACGAGGCGATCGACACCGTCCGCCTCTGGGACCGGGACGCGATGGAGCTGCTGCCGCGGCTGCCCGATGCCAGCATCGGGCGCGTGTTCCTGCTCTATCCCGATCCCTGGCCGAAGCGCCGGCAGCGCAAGCGACGCTTCGTGTCCGACGAATCCCTGGCCGAGATCGCCCGGGTGCTGAAGCCCGGCGGCGAGTTCCGCTTCGCCTCCGACATCGACGATTATGCCGGCTGGACCCTGGTCCGCGCCGCCCGCTCCCCTCGCTTGCGCTGGACGGCGACACGCGGCCCCGACTGGACCACGCCATGGCCGGAATGGCCCGGCACCCGCTACGAGGCGAAGACCACCGCCGAGGGCCGCAGGCCGACCTACCTGACCTTCGAGCGGGTGTAGGCCGCGCAGGACGGCTTTCGGCTCCTGTCGCGTCAACCCGGCCCGTGATAGGGTCGCGCCATGACCGCCGTCGCCTTCGACACCCTGAAATTCGCCCGCGCCCTCCGGGAGCGGGCCCATCTCTCCGCCGAGCAGGCGGAGGGGCTGTCGGAGGTGTTCGCCGAGGCGGTGCAGGGCGGCCTGCCGACCCGGGCCGACCTGCAGGGCCTCGAAGGCTCGGTCAAAGCCGAGTTCGTTGCCGTCCGGGCCGAGATCGCGGCTTTCCAGGCCGAGACCAAAGCCGAATTCGCGGCCGTCCGAGCGGAGCTCGCGGCCTTCAAGATCGAGACGAGGAACGAGTTCGCGGCGGTTCGGTCGGAACTCGCGGCCTTCAAGCTCGAAACCCGGAACGAGTTCGCGGCGGTTCGCTCGGAGATGAAGGCCGAGTTTGCCGCTGTCCGATCGGAAATGAAGAACGAGTTCGCGGCTGTCCGGGCCGAGATTGCGGCTTTCAAGATCGAGACGCGGACCGAATTCGCCTCCGTCCGGTCGGAGATGAAGCTCCTCGAACAGCGCATGACGATCAAGCTCGGCGCCATGCTGGTGGCGCTCGGGGGCATCCTGATCGCGGCGATCCGATACATGCCGGCCCGCTGAGGCGGGCATCGCACCGTTTCGGCCGCGACGTGCTCCGGCGCACCGCGCCAGGGGGGCGGACGGCCGACCTTGCCGCCGGGCGCGCGGAAAGGCATGTTTTCCCCGCGAAACCGCCAAGCCGGGCCGGGCGGGGCAAGTCGGCTCGGGACGGCGCGCGGGAGCCGGTGCACCCCGCCTGCCCGTCTCCCCGTTCACCAGGATTGCGCTGTCTTGGACCAGAGGCCCGACGCCGCCCCCGGCCTGCCGGATGAAGTTTTTCCCCGTTTCGCCTTCGAGGGCGCGCCGGTCGGCCTCGCCTGCCTGAGCGGACCGGATCGGCGCATCCTCGCCGCCAACCCGGCCCTGGCGGCGCTTCTGGGCACCGATCCCGCGACCTTGCGCGGCCGCAGCCTCGCCGATCTCGGCCACCCGCAGGGTTCGGGAACCAGTCCGGACCTTGCCGGCGAGGCCTGGTTGCGCCGGGCCGACGGATCCCCGATCCGGGTGCGGCTCCGGGCCGGGCCCGAGCGGGACGGCTGCCGGATCGTCGCGGTCGAGGCCGTCGCGGATGCCGCCGCCGAGGCCCGGCAGACCCATTCCGAGCAGACCCATCTGGCGCTCGCCTCCGCCGGGCTCGGCGAGTGGAGCTGGAGCCCGACCGACGGCCGCGTCGTCCTGTCGGACCGGGCCGCGGCGATCCTGGGCTACCCGGCCGGCGCGACGCCCCCCTGGGCTGGGCTGCAGGAGATGGTCTCCCGCGACGACCTCGACCGGGTTCGCGCGACGGTGCAGGACGCCGTCGCCAAGGCGATCCCCTACGCGGTCGAGATGCGCGTCCGCCGGGCGAATGACGGCCAGGAGGCCTGGATCTCCGCTCGCGGCCAGGCGACCCTCGCGCCCGACGGGACGCTCACCGGCATGATCGGCGTGCTCCAGGACGTGACCGCCCGGGAAGAGGCGCGGCGCGCCCTGCACGACCGCGAGCAGCGGCTGCGGGTGGCGACCACCGTGGCGGCGCTGGGCATCTTCGAATGGCATGTGCTCGACGACCAGTCGATCTGGGAGAACGAGCGGATGTGGGAGATCTTCCGCCGCCGGCCGCAGGACGGCACCATCAGCATGCGCGAGTTCTTCCGCACGGTGGTCCACCCGGAGGACAAGGTGGCCTTCCGCCGGTCCGTCGCCGCGGCGCTCCACGGCGACGGGGTGCTGCACGCGACGACCCGCATCCGTCGCCCGGACGACGAGGGCGGCGAGGTCTGGCGCACGATCGAGATGGCCGGCCGGTTCGAGCGCGACGGGCCGGCCGGCCTGCCGCGGCGCCTGATCGGCGTCGTCGCCGACATCACCGACCGGACGCTCGCCGCGGAGCGCCAGTCGCTGCTGATCCGCGAGCTGCACCACCGGGTGAAGAACACGCTGGCGACGGTGCAGGCGATCGTCGGCTCGACCGCCCGGACGGCATCGAGCATCGACAGCTTCTACGAGGCCTTCGTCGGCCGCATCATGTCGCTCGCCCACACCCATTCGGTGCTGACCGAGGACGTGTGGCAGACCGCCTCCTTGCGCGGATTGCTGGAGAACGAGCTGCGCCCCTATGCCGACGGCGAGATGCGGGCCGGCTCCGGCGGGCGGATCGAGCTCGACGGGCCGGCGGTCGACCTGCCTTCCGAGATCGCGGTACCGATCGGCATGGCGATCCACGAGCTGACCACCAACGCGGCCAAGTACGGCGCCTTGTCGAACCGCAGCGGCCGGGTGCGAATCCGCTGGAGCGTCGAGCCTGGGGCGGACCGGCCGCGCCTGCGCTTCCACTGGCAGGAATCCGGCGGCCCCGCGGTGGCGCCGCCGACCCGCCAGGGCTTCGGCTCGCGCCTGCTCCAGCGGGTGCTCACCACCCAGGTCCAGGCCGAGGTCGCCACCAACTACGCCCCCGGCGGCCTCGTCCTGACCATGCTGGCGCCCCTGCCGGCCCGCAACGCCGCCCTCAACCCCTTGGCGACGTTGTAAGACCCGGGCGACGCTGGAGGCGGCCGCTTCAGGCGCTGCGGGCCGCGCCCTCGCCCCCGGCATTGCGGAAGACCTTCAGCTCCTCGATCGACGCGAAGTGGAAGCGCCCGGCCGGCGTGTCGGCGTCGATCGTGCCGTCGGCATACATCGTGTAGGTGTTTCCGCCCGAATCGTAGGTGCCGATCACCGTCTTGCCCGGTGGCTCCTCGGGGGGAAGGTCCTCGTAGGGGGGCTCCTGCGGCAGAGGCGCTTCGGCGACGGGCTCGGGGGCCGGAGGAGCGGGCGGCGGCGCGGCCTCGTGCGGCGGTGCGGGCCGGGGCTCCTCCGCGGGCGGTGGCGGCGCGGACTCGTGAGCCGCGGGGTCGTGCATCGGCGGCTCGTGCGCGACGGTCTCATGCGCCGAAAGTTGTTCAGGCGTCGTGAACTCCTGAGCGACGGGCTCGCGCGGCGAAGGATCGTACGGCGCAGGCGCGTGATGCGGGGATTCCTGCGATGCGGTCTCTTGCCGTGAATCGTCGGGCCGCCCCGCCGAAATGTCCGGATCCTCGGCCCGGGTGAGGCGCAGTTCGCTCGCCGCGAGCCCGGCTGCCGCCACCGCGGCGCCGGCCGCGAGCGCCGTCCCGCCGTCGAGGCCCGTCGGCTCGGCCGGGCGCGGCTCGGGGGCGGGGGGCGGAGCGGCCGGGAACGGGATCGGCGGCAGGACGGGTGACAGGACCGGCTCGTTGCGGGTCGCCCGGACCGGGGCGGCACTGGTCTCGGCGGCAGCGAGGTCCGCGGCGGGGCGCGCCGCCGGGGCGTGCCCGGCGAGGGCGCGCTCGATGCGCCCGAGCCGCGCGACCGCGGCGGTGATGCCCAGCAGCACGGCGCCGGCGCTCGCCCCGACGGTGCCGGCGATCACCATGGTCCAGCCGACCTCGAGCCGCACGAAGGGAATGCCCTGCACCATCGCGGCGAGACCGCCGATCAGCATCAGGAGGGCGAGCACGGTCAACGCGACGATCATTCGGACTCTCGGGGCACTGGCGATCAAACGGGGCTGCCCCGCGGGCGACGCGAGCAGCCGAACGGGCGGGTCCGGGGCCGCCGCCCCGCCCGCCAGGCTCAGATTTAGGCGCACGGGCCGCTTTTGCAAAACGGCCGCGCTTGAATTCCCCGGACTCCGCCCCCGGAAAGCCCCGGACCCCCCGGAAAGCTCCGGACCGGTCGCGGATCGGGATGCCAAGATCGGGATGCCAAGATCGGGATGCAAAGATCGGGATGATGGCCGTGACGGCGGGCCTGCGGCGTTGCCGCGGGCGCGGGGCCGACTTAGGTAGACGCGGGTGCCGCGGCTGCGCCTCTCGGGGACCGCCGCGCCCGACCCGTGAGATCCGGAGACACGCCGATGGCCTTCACGCTGCCCGAACTCCCCTACGCCTACGACGCGCTGCAGCCCTACATGTCGAAGGAGACGCTGGAGTTCCACCACGACAAGCACCACAAGGCGTATGTCGATACCGGCAACAAGCTCCTCGAGGGCTCGGAGCTCGCCGGCAAGAGCGTCGAGGAGGTGGTGAAGGCCTCCTACGGCCAGAACCAGCCGCTGTTCAACAATGCCGGCCAGCATTACAACCACATCCACTTCTGGCAGTGGATGAAGCCGAATGGCGGCGGCGCGATCCCGGGCGCGCTGGAGAAGAAGATCGCCGAGGATCTGGGCGGCACCGACAAGTTCAAGGCCGACTTCATCCAGGCCGGCGTGTCGCAGTTCGGCTCCGGCTGGGCCTGGCTCGCGGTGAAGAACGGCAAGCTCGAGATCATGAAGACCCCCAACGGCGAGAACCCGCTGGTGCACGGCGCCAAGCCGATCCTCGGCGTCGACGTGTGGGAGCACTCCTACTACATCGACTACCGCAACCGCCGTCCCGACTATCTCAAGGCGTTCATCGAGAACCTGGTGAACTGGGAGCACGTCGAGAAGATGTACGGCGAGGCGATCGCCTGATCGGTTCTGGATCGTTATCGATCCTGAAACCCCCTCCCCTCCCGGGTGAGGGGGTTTTCTATGGCGGAACGCAGAGCCTGTTTGGCTTTCTCGACAGATCTCGAACCCACCGCGTCATTCCGGGGCCGCGTAAGCGGAGCCCGGAATCCAGACGCTCAGGTGTTGGAGAACGAAGCGGGGCGCTCCTCGCTTGATCCTGAACGATCCGCGGCTCTGGATTCCGGGCTCCGCTGCGCGGCCCCGGAATGACATGGCGGGTGTCAGGATTGTCGAGCCGAGCGCATCTGCGCCTGAGCATTCTCCGGCCGCGGCACCAGCCGAACCCGCTCCCGCTTCAGGAATTCCGCGAACCGTTCCGAGCCGAGATAGGCCAGCTCCAGCGGCCGGCTCGCCACCACCGGGTCGAGGGCGCGCAAACCGTCGTCGATCTCGCCCGGATGGCACATCACCACCGGAGCCGGTCCGAGCGCCCGGAAGCTCCGCTCGAACGCCTCGGCGAACCCTTCCCCTTCCGAAAAATCCGAGAAGCCGGAGAAGCCGCGATTGGTGGCAAGGCCCGCCCGCCGGGCCGCCACGCGAAAACCCAGCCCGAGGCCTGCGACCACCAGGGCCTTGCCGGCCTGCGGCCGTGCCCGGATCGCGCTCAGACGGTCGCCCGGGTCGCGCAGCCAGCCCCGCCAGCCCCGGTCTGACAATGCCGCGAGAAGCGCCCCCCGCACCCCCGGCAGCACGTGGACGTGCTGGTGACCGTCGACGAAATCCGGCAGGCGGCCCATGGCGCCGACGAAGGCGTCGAGCTGGCGCTCGATCTCGGGGCGCACGTCCTGAGGTCTCAGCCCGCCCGACAGGGCAAGCCGCATCAGCCGCCCCAGCGGCGGCAGCCGTCCATCGGGCGCGAGGCGCGGCAGGTTTCCGAGGGGGGCGCCCGTCGTCAGGGTGAGGTGGAGGCCTAAAGCCACCGCGCCGTGCAATTCGCGCAGGGCGGGCGCCGCGTCCGGGAAGGCCGCGATGTTGGTCATCGAGCCGGTGGCTGATATGCGGCCCATCCGCGCCAGGTGGAGGATGCCCCGGCTGACGCCCGGGCTCAGGCCGTAATCGTCGGCGCAGAGCACGACCGGGTGCCGTTCAGGAAGCATCGCGTAGATCTCGCGCCGAGAGAGCCGCCGGTGCCCGCACCGGCCTTGATGACCGCCCGCCGCCGGCCCCCGCCGGCGCAGAGACACCGAAACGAGGGACAGCGCCGTGGAGCTGTTCAGACAGCCTGAGCCGGTCGACCTGAGCGTCGTCATACCGGTCTTCAACGAGAGCGCCAACGTCGCCCCGCTCCTCGCCCGCCTGCTTCCGGTGCTGGAGCGCCTGACGCAGTCTTACGAGGTGGTGTTCGTCGACGACGGCAGCCACGACGACACCGCCGCGGTGGTGGCGGCCCACCACCGGGCCGAGCCGCGCATCGGCGCGGTCTCGTTCAGCCGCAACTTCGGCAAGGAGATCGCCATCGCGGCCGGTCTCGACCATGCCGAGGGCCGCGCCGTCGTCATCATGGATGCCGACCTGCAGCACCCGCCCGAGCTGATCGCGACCTTCTGGGAGCGCTGGCGGGAGGGCAACGTGATGGTCTACGCCCAGCGCACCGACCGCGACGACGAGAGTGCGATGCGGCGCGGCTTCGCGCGGCTGTTCTACCGGCTCTTCGCCCGCTTCGGCGAGATGCCGCTGCCCGAGGGCGCCGGCGATTTCCGGCTCATCGACCGCAAGGGCGTCGAGGTGCTGCGCTCGCTGCCTGAGCGCGCCCGGTTCTCGAAGGGCCTGTATTCGTGGATCGGCTTCCGCTCGGTCGGCGTCCCCTACCAGGTCGAGGAGCGCCAGCACGGCGCCTCGAAATGGAGCTTTCGCAAGCTCTTCCGCTTCGCCTTCGACGGCATCACCTCGTTCTCGACCGTGCCTTTGCGGGTCTGGACCTATCTCGGCGGCACCATCGCGGGCATCGCCTTCCTGACCGCGCTCTACTTCGTCGCCGATACCCTGCTGCGCGGCCCCGACGTGCCGGGCTACGCCTCGCTGATCGTCTCGGTGATGTTCTTCTCCGGGGTACAGCTGATGTCGCTCGGCATCATCGGCGAGTATATCGGCCGCATCTTCGCCGAGGTGAAGCGGCGCCCGCTCTACGTCGTGGCCGAGCGGATCGGTCCGGCGGCGGCGGGCCACGACCGGCCGGTCCGGGACGACCGCCGCGGGGGAAGGCGGGCGCGCTATTCCGGCGCCGCCTAGGCCGTCCGGCCGCGTGCCTTGCGGCCGCGCCGTGCTATGGACCGCCGCATGATTCGCAGCATCCTCTCGGTCGGCGGCTGGACGCTGGTCTCCCGGGCCACCGGCTTCCTGCGCGACGTGCTCATGGCCGCCGTGATGGGCGCCGGCCCGATCGCCGACGCCTTCGTGGTGGCCTTCCGGCTGCCGAACCATTTTCGCGCGATCTTCGGCGAGGGAGCCTTCAACGTCGCCTTCGTGCCGACCTACGCCGCCCTCGACGCCGAGGACGGCGCAGCCCGGGCCTTCGCCGACCGGGTCTACACGCTGATGCTGCTGGTGCAGGTGGCGCTGCTGGCGCTCGCCCTGCCGCTGATGCCGGTGATCGTGCGGGCCCTCGCCCCGGGCTTTGCCGACGAGCCCGAAAAATTCGCGCTCGCGGTGACGCTGACCCGCATCACCTTCCCCTACCTCCTGTTCATCACCCAGGTGACGCTGCTCTCGGGGATCCTCAACGCGAGGCGGCGCTTCGCGGCCGCCGCCGCCGCCCCGGTGCTGCTCAACGTCTCGCTGCTGGGAGCGCTTGCCCTCGCCTTCCTGTTCCCGAATGCCGGCTACGCCGCAGCCTGGGGCGTCGCCTTGTCCGGCGTGCTGCAATTCCTGCTGGTCTGGGCCGATGCGCGGCGGGCCGGGCTCGCCCCCGCCCTGGTGCGCCCGACCCTGAACGATGCCGGCATGCGCCGGTTCTTCGCGATGCTCGGGCCGGCAGTGATCGGCTCGGCCGGCGTGCAGATCGCGATGTTCGCCGACACGATCATCGCCTCGTTCCTGCCGACCGGCGCGGTCTCGGCGCTCTACTATGCCGACCGGCTCTATCAGCTACCCTTCGGGGTCATCGGCATCGCCGCCGGCACGGTGCTGTTGCCGGAGATGAGCCGGCGGGTTGCGGCGGGCGACGCGGACGGGGCGCATGCGGCGCAGAACCGCGCCACCGGCTTCTCGCTCGCCCTGTCGGCGCCGTTCGCGGTGGCGTTCCTGCTGGTGCCCGACCTGATCATGACCGCCCTGTTCCAGCGCGGCGCCTTCGACGCCGAGGCGGCGTCCCGCTCCGGCGCGGTGCTGGCCGCCTACGGCTTGGCGCTCCCGGCGGCGGTGCTGATCCGCAGCGTGGTGGCGAGCTTCTATGCCCGTCACGACACCCGCACGCCGGTCGTCGCCTCCCTCACGGCGGTCGCGGTCAATGTGGGCTTGAAGGTGGTGCTCACCGGACCGCTCGGCGTGATGGGCCTGGCGCTCGCCACCGCGGCCGGCGTCTGGGTCAACGTGCTGATCCTGTTCTGCCTCGCCTATGGCCGCGGCTGGACCGCGCCGAGCCGCACGCTGATCGTCACCGCCTGCGGCGTGCTGGCCGCCTGCATCGTGCTCGCCGCCTGCACGCTCGGCGGCCTGCCGCTGATCGACCGCCTGATGCCCTCCCTGCCGCGCTTCCGCGAGCTGGCCGTGCTGACGGCCCTCGGGGTCGCCGGGCTGGTCGCCTACGGGGCGACGCTGCTGGTGGCCCTGCGGCTGTTCGGGGTGCGGCTGCGGCGGGTGTGAGGCTTCTGCGGCCATCCGGCAGGTGTTCTTCTGATCCCACCCGCGACCTCATCCTGAGGTGCCGGAGCGAAGCGGAGGCCTCGAAGGAGGGCTCCGGAACGCTATGCCCTCTCCGGAGCCCTCCTTCGAGGTCGGTCCATCGTCGATGGCTGATACCAACGGTCGGTGAAAACGACCTTTGGTCCCGTTCTCGAATTTTTGCCAAGTCCCGAATTTACGCCAAGCCCGAGGTCCCGGACTTCTGGGCTAGGTGTCGACAATTCGAGATGGGTCGACGGCCCCGTCGATCTCGGGCGTGCCCGAGATCGAATCGATGCGTCAGCATCTTGGGCCGTTGGTATGATACGAAATCCGGAAGATCACTTCCGGATTTCGTATCATCAGCCCGCGCGGCGCCTGAGCGAAGCCGCTTTCCGCATCGCGAAGCGATCAATCGGAAAGCGTATGATACGAAATCCGGAAGATCACTTCCGGATTTCGTATCATCAGCCCGCGCGGCGCCTGAGCGAAGCCGCTTTCCGCATCGCGAAGCGATCAATCGGAAAGCGTATGACACCTCGGGATGAGGTCGTGGGGTGGGACGAATGTTCGACTGGGGTCGGACAGGCTCCATGTTGAACCCGGCGTCATGCCGTGCGCGTTGTCAGGCGCGATCCCGCCCGCGACGCCACGAGGCCGCCATGCCCCTTCCCGCCCCGCTCGACCGCGCCGACGCCGTCGTCTTCGACGCCTACGGCACCCTGCTCGACGTCCATTCCGCCGTGCAGCGCCATGCCGCCGCGATCGGGCCGGAGGCGCCGAGGCTGTCCGAGACCTGGCGGCAGAAGCAGCTCGAATATTCCTGGGTGTTGTCGCTGTGCGGGCGCTGCGCGCCGTTCTGGACCCTGACCGAGCGGGCCCTGGATTTTGCTCTCGCCCGCCATCCGGGGGTGGACCGCGAGGTGCGCGCAAGCCTGCTCGAGGCCTATCGCGCGCTCGACGCCTATCCGGAGGTGCCCGGCACGCTGAAGGCCTTGCGCCGGGAAGGCCTGAAGACCGCGATCCTGTCGAACGGCGACACCGCCATGCTCGATGCGGCAGTGACGGCGGCCAATCTCCAAGGTCATCTCGACGCCGTCCTGTCGGTCGATCCGGCCGGCATCTTCAAGACCTCGCCCCGCGCCTATGCCTTGGCGCCGGAGCGCCTCGGCGTCGCGCGGGAGCGGATCGCGTTCGTATCGTCGAACCGCTGGGACATCGCCGGGGCGGCGGCCTACGGCTTTGCCCCGGTCTGGGTCAACCGGACGAGCCAGCCCGACGAGTATCCGGATCTCGCACCCGTGCGCGAGATCCGCGCCCTCGACGGGCTGCTGGCCTGATTACTCGCCGGCGACCGGGCGGGCATTGCCCGGAACCCCGGCGACGGCGGGTGCGCCGCGGCGGTAGATCAGCAGGGTCGCGACGAGGCCGCAGGCGCCCGCGAAGGCCATCCACAGGCCCGGCGCCGCCTTGTTGCCGAGCGCCTCGATCAGCCAGGTCGAGACGACCGGGGTGAAGCCGCCGAAGAGCGCGGTGGCGAGCGAGTAGGCGAGCGAGAAGCCGGTGGTGCGGACCTTGGCCGGGACGATCTCGGTCAGCGCCACCACCATCGCGCCGTTGTAGCTGCCATACAGGAAGGACAGCCACAGGAGCGTGATCAGCATGTTGGTGAACGAGATGTTCGAGGTGAGCCAGGCCAGCGCCGGATAGGCGGTGAGCAGGGTGAGCGCGGAGAAGGCCAGCAGGATCGGCTTGCGGCCGATCCTGTCGGAGAGCGCGCCCATCACCGGCAGCCAGAACAGGTTCGACAGGGCGGTGAGGAAGGTGACGATCAGGCTGTCGGTCTCGGACAGCTTGAGCACGCTCTTGCCGAAGGTCGGAGTGTAGACCGTGATGGTGTAGAACGACACCGTGGTCATCACCACCAGCAGCATGCCGAGCAGCACGATCTGCCAGTTCTGGCCCAGCGACGCGAAGACCTCGGGCAGCGACGGGCGCTCCTTGCGGTGCAGGAACTCCTGGGTCTCCTCCAGCGAGCGCCGGATGTAGAACAGGAACGGCACGATCATGCAGCCGATGAAGAACGGGATGCGCCAGCCCCACTCGGACATCTGGGTCGGCATCAGGGCGCGGCTCAAGGTAAAGCCGATCAGCGCCGCCACCATCACGGCGACCTGCTGGCTGCCGGATTGCCAGGAGACGTAGAAGCCCTTGCGGCCGGGGGTCGCCATCTCGGCGAGGTAGACCGACACGCCGCCGAGTTCGACGCCCGCGGAGAAGCCCTGGAGCAGGCGGCCGATCAGCACCAGGAAGGGGGCCGCGAGGCCGATGGTCTGGTAGGACGGCACGAAGGCGATCAGCACCGTGCCGGCCGCCATGATGCCGAGCGTCACGATGAGGCCCCGGCGCCGGCCGATCCGGTCGACATAGGCGCCGAGGAAGATCGCCCCGAGCGGCCGCATCAGGAAGCCGGCGCCGAAGGCCATGAAGGTGAACATCAGCGAAGCGAACTCGTTCTCCGCCGGGAAGAACGCCTTCGAGATGTGGCTCGCGTAGATGCCGAACAGGAAGAAGTCAAACATCTCCAGGAAGTTGCCGCTCGTGACGCGCAACACCGTGGCGACCTTCGACCCCTGCGGACCGTGGACCGGACCTGCCATGCTCAATTCCTCCCGAACGCGGGCTCCCTGGATTGGGCTCTGTCTACAGCGATCCTCAGCACGTTTGATACAGAAATTTCATCCCTCGAAATTCGATGGAGCTTGCGCGGCGGCCGGGTTGCCAACAGGGAATGCCGCCGGGACATCTCCATGAGGCATCCCCGGGAGGAAGCATGACGAAGACCGGATTCACGACCATGACGGCGTCGCGCGCTGACCGTGGTGCACGCCGCCTCGCCCTGATGGCCGTCGGCCTGGCGGCCGGGCTTGCCCTCGCCGCCCCGGCCAGGGCCGCGGATGTGCACGTGATGATCTCCGGCGGCTTCACCGCCGCCTACGAGGCCCTGGTGCCGGGTTTCGAGACGAAGACCGGCGACAAGGTCGTGACCGCCTTCGGCCCGTCGATGGGCACGGCGCCGGAGGCGATTCCCGTGCGCCTCGCCCGCGGCGAGCCGGCCGACGTGGTCATCATGGTCGGCTACGCCCTCGACGCCCTCGACAAGGAGGGCAAGATCGAGCCGGGCAGCAAGGTCGCACTCGCCGATTCCAAGATCGCGCTGGCGGTGAAGGCCGGGGCCAAGGTACCGGACATTTCCACCCTCGACGCCTTCAGGAAGGCGCTGCTCGGCGCCACCTCGATCGCCTATTCCGACAGCGCCAGCGGCGTCTACATCGAGAAGGAGATGTACAAGAAGCTGGGGCTGGAGAGTGAACTGGCGCCCAGGAGCAAGATGATCGTCGCAGAGCGCGTCGGCAACGTCGTCGCCCGGGGCGACGCCGAGTTCGGCTTCCAGCAGATCGCCGAGCTCAAACCGATCAAGGGCATCACCATCGTCGGGCCGATCCCGCCGGAGGTGCAGAAGGTCACGCTGTTCTCGGCCGGCATCCCGAAGGGCGCCAAGCACCCCGCCGAGGCCCGCGCCCTGATCGCCTGGCTCTCGGCGCCGGACCACGCCGCCACGATCGTCGAGACCGGCCTCGACCCGATCAAGGCCCGCTAACCCCTGATTCACGACGAGGAGAATGCGAGCGATCGGATTCACCCCCTCTTCACGCCGCTCAGGCCCTGATGGGACCCACACAACAGGTCTCGCGCCGCCCCCAGATGGGGCGGCCAAGCGGGCGGGGACGGCATCATGCGACAGGGTTGGACGCCCGGAGCAGCGGCGCGCGGATCGGCGCCGCTGCTCCGGCAGGAGAAGAACGCGCATCAGCGCTACCTCGCGGCACCGGGCTATCACCCGGGCGCCCTGGTGATCGCGACACTCGGCCCGGCCCTGGGGGCGGCGATCGTGGCGGTGGTCGCGTTGGGCTTGCGGGTGGCCCTGTAAGCGGGCGGATCGGCGGTCAAAGTCCATTTGACCGTCGCGGTCGTCATAGCACCCTCCGGGTCATCCCCGGGCTCGACGACGCCGAGAACCCGGGATGACCCGGAGGGTCTGATTTCCGTGGGCGATCATGGATCATGATGGGGCGTTCAACGGCCCTCATCGTCGACCTGGCAGTCACGCCTCGACGCGATGCCCATCACATCGGGGTTGGCAGCCCGCAGCGCATCGTGGATGATCGGCGGAACCTCGCGTGACGGAGGGGCACTGTCCCAACAGGCTTTCCGTGTTCGGCTTGTAAGTCCGAAAAATTTTCTCGGGGCCGACATCCACGAAAAGGGATCGTGTGTGGTTCATCCATCCGAGAATGCCGGCCGACCGCTTTGCTATTCGTACAACAGGGGCGGCATCAACAACCAGAAAATCGCCCTCCTCGGCCTGTTCCTCAAGGCGATGGCGGGAGACGACCGCCGGATCATCCTGCCGGACATCGTGATCTTCGATCAGATCACCTTCATCCACGAGCGCGTGCCGATCGCCGCGGCGTTCGACGTGGCCCGCTTGCGGGATTTTGCGGAGACGGTCGGCGTCACCATCCTCGATCGCGCGCCCGCCGGCGACGAAGGCGGCTGGGAGTTCTTCCATCACGGCGAGCGTCACATCGCCCACGCGGCCGCGTCCGGAGCGCTCGACGGCGACAGCGTCGTGGTCCGGTTCTTCCGCGCCCTGGTGCCGGCGGCGCGGAGCGCGCCCGACACGTCGCGGTTGCGGGACATCGTCTTCGATCGGCTGGGCATCGCCCACGTGGTCCAGATGCGCATCGAGCGCGACTGGGACGATCACGTCCGGATCCGCGTCGATCCGGAGGTCGGCCACAACGAAGACAACCGGCATTCGGCCGAGAGCATCGTCCGCAAGTTTCGCGCGACTTATCCCAGCGGCACCTCGAAACTCTACATCGTCTGCGACGAGGCGGCCCTCGTCGAGGGGAAGGAGACGATCCGCCGATCCCTGCGCGAGACCTACGACATCGAGGCGTTCTGGAAGTCCGACCTCGTGGAGACGTTCCAGTCCGGCGGTGTGAACCTTCTCGAACGCTCGCTGGTGGATTTCGAGATCGCGCTCGCGGCGCCGTTCTTCGTCGGCACGTCGCGGTCGACCTTCTCCGGGATGGCCGCGCTGGAGCGCTTCGCCCAGTCCGGACAGGTGGGCAACCACGGCATCTACAACGCGCTCGGTCCGCGGCTGGCCGTCCGGTACGACAAGGGCGCGTTCCGCTCGGCCCGCTTGGCGACTGCGGAGGATCCTTACGATCCGTCCTGCGGCTACGAACTGGGGCAGATCCTGGAGGTCGCCGGCTCCGTGCGGGCGGCGCACGACCAGTATCTCGCGCGGGGCGAGTTCGGCGGGCCCGACCGCGAGGAGGTCTATCTCGCCCTCACCCGCGCGGCGCGCCTGAAGGCCGCGCTCGGCGAGGCGCCGGAGGCGGTGCTGGCGGCCTTCGAGCGGGCGGCCGGCGTGGCCCCGTCGCGGGCGGAGGCGCTGCATGGCGCCGCCCAGCATGCGCGCGCTCAGGGTCGGTACGAGGAGGCCCATGCCCTAGCGTCGCGGGGCCTCGGCATCCGCCTGCCGCCCGGCGGCCGGGCCGTCGAGCCCTGGATCTACGACTGGGCGCTGATCGACGAATACGCCGTCGCGGCGTCGTGGACCGGGCGTCCCGTCGAGAGTCTTCGCGCCTGCATCCAGCTCCTGATGGAGGCGAAGATCCCCGAGGAGCATCGCGACCGGATCGTGTCCAACGCGAAGTTCTCCATCGACCGCATCGCCGGGCGCTGACGGCGCCCCGCCGATCGCCGCCCGCGCCAATCGGCCTGATTGCCGAATCCGGGCCGGCTGCCCAGGGTAAGGGCTCCGAGCATCATTCGCCGGAGTGGTCGCCGGATCGGCGACCAAAATGATGCAAAAGCAAGGAAGCGAGCGGAGTCGCGCCCTGCCGCTCTGCTTGGATGAGGGTCCATGCGGCGCTACGTTCCCATCGTCCTCGCGACCGTCCTCGCCCTCGTGGCGACGGCGCTCCTCGCCTATCAATGGCTCGGGCAGCCGACGACCCTGCGCGTCGCCGTCGGGCCGTCCGGGAGCGAGGATGCACGCCTCGTCGCGGCGGTGGCGCAGTCGCTCGCCCGCACCCACGAGGACGTGCGCCTGCGGCTCGTGGCGACGAGCGGCGTTGCCGAGAGCGCCGAGACGGCGGAGCACGGCAAGGCCGACCTCGCGGTGGTGCGCTCCGATGTCGGCATCCCGGCCCGTACCCAGACCGTGGCGATCCTGCACCGGGACGCGGTGCTGCTGCTGGCGGCCGACCCTGGCCTTGCCGCCGTGCCGGACCTGAAGGCCAAGCGGATCGGGATCGTGCGCAACCCGGCCGGCAACACCCGGCTGCTCGCCCACATCCTCGAACATTACGAGGTGCCGGCCGATGCGGTGACGACGATCCCCCTCGGCGACGGGCAGGAGGCGGGCCAGGCGTTGCGCGAGGGGCGGGTCGATGCCGTGATGGTGGTGAGCCCGCTGACCGGCCGCACCGCCGGCGAGGTCGTGGCGGGCATCACGCGGGGAGGCGGCACGGCGACCTTCATCCCGATCGGCGAGGCGGCGGTGCTGGCCCGGCGCTGGCCGGCGCTGGAGAGCGTCGAGATCGCCCGCGGCACCTTCGGCGGCACGCCGCCGCGCCCGGCCGAGACGGTCACCACCGTCGGGGTCAGCCACCGGCTGGTGGCCCAGGCGCAAATCGCCGATTCCGTGGTCTCGGAACTGACGCGGCTGCTATTCGTCAACCGGCCCGGCCTCGCCGCCGAGGTGCCGCTCGCCAACCAGATCGAGGCGCCCGACACCTCGAAGAGCGCGTCGCTGCCGGTGCATCCCGGCGCCCAGGCGTATTACGAGGGCGAGGTCGAGAGCTTCTTCGAGCGCTACGGCGACTGGTTCTACCTCCTGGTGATGTGCGTCTCGATTCTCGGCTCCGCCGCCGCCACCCTGGTGTCGCGGGCGGCCAACCGGTCGCGGGCCCGCGACATGGCGCTCCTGCGCCAGCTGCTCGCCATCGTGCGGGCGAGCCGCGACGTCGAGGACGAACTGGAACTGACCGACCTCGAGCGGCAGGCCGACGAGATCCTGGCCGCGGCGCTCGCCCGGGCAGGCACCGGGGCGATCGACAATGCCGGGGTCGCGGCCTTCACCCTCGGCCTCGACCAGGCGCGGCGGGCGATCGCGGAGCGCCGCGCCGTTCTGCTGGAGAGACACGCCCATTCCGTCGATCGCGGACCGGACCCGCTGTCAGCCGCGGCCGAGTGACCCATCTGGAGGCCGGCGCCTCCCCGACAAGGGGCGATACCGGGCCCTCTTGCGAAAAAGCCCTATCCCTTATATTGCGACGCAACAGTTTTCCCCCGGCTCGATGCGTCCGGCTGCCATTCTGGCGGCCCGCGGCGTGCCGGGCTTTGTTTGCTTCGGATATCCTATGAAGCTGCGCAATATCGCCATCATCGCCCACGTCGACCACGGCAAGACGACCCTGGTCGACAAGCTGCTCCAGCAATCCGGCTCGTTCCGCGAGAACCAGCGGGTCGAGGAGCGCGCGATGGACTCGAACGACCTCGAGAAGGAGCGCGGCATCACCATCCTGGCCAAGGCCACCTCGGTGGTCTGGAAGGACACCCGGATCAACATCGTCGACACCCCCGGCCACGCCGATTTCGGCGGCGAGGTCGAGCGCATCCTGTCGATGGTCGACGGCGTGATCGTGCTGGTCGACGCCGCCGAAGGCCCGATGCCGCAGACCAAGTTCGTGGTCTCGAAGGCGCTCAAGATCGGCCTGCGCCCGATCGTGGCGGTCAACAAGGTCGACCGGCCCGACGCCCGCATCACCGAGGTGGTGAACGAGGTGTTCGACCTGTTCGCGGCGCTCGACGCCACCGACGAGCAGCTCGACTTCCCGATCCTGTACGGGTCGGGCCGCAACGGCTGGATGGCGACCTCGCCCGAGGGCTCGCAGGATGACGGGCTGGCCCCGCTCTTCGACCTGGTGCTGGAGCACGTTCCCCCGGCCAAGACCGAGGACGGCCCGTTCCGGATGCTCGGCACCCTGCTCGAGGCCAATCCCTTCCTCGGCCGCATCATCACCGGCCGCATCGCCGCCGGCACCGTGAAGCCGAACCAGGCGATCAAGGTCCTCGACCGCGAGGGCAAGGTCGTGGAGACCGGCCGCGTCTCGAAGATCCTGGCCTTCCGCGGCCTGGAGCGCCAGCCGATCGAGATGGGCGAGGCGGGCGACATCGTGTCGATCGCGGGCCTCGTGAAGGGCACCGTCGCCGACACCTTCTGCGATCCCCAGGTCGAGACCCCGATCCAGGCCCAGCCGATCGACCCGCCGACCGTGACGATGTCGTTCATCGTCAACGATTCGCCGCTCGCCGGCACCGAGGGCGACAAGGTCACGAGCCGCATGATCCGCGACCGCCTGTTCAAGGAGGCCGAGGGCAACGTCACGCTCAAGATCGAGGAAGCCGCCGACAAGGATTCGTTCTACGTCTCGGGCCGCGGTGAGCTTCAGCTCGCGATCCTGATCGAGACGATGCGCCGCGAGGGCTTCGAGATCGCCGTGTCGCGTCCCCGCGTCGTCTTCGAGAAGGACGAGGCCGGCGAGATCATGGAGCCGATCGAGGAGGTCGTGATCGACGTCGACGAGGAGTATTCCGGCGTCGTCGTGCAGAAGATGTCGGAGCGCAAGGCCGACATGATCGAGATGCGCCCGTCGGGCGGCAACCGCCTGCGCCTGGTGTTCCACGCTCCGACCCGCGGCCTGATCGGCTACCAGGGCGAGCTGATGACCGACACCCGCGGCACCGCGATCATGAACCGCCTGTTCAAGGCCTACGAGCCCTACAAGGGCGAGATCGCCGGCCGTCGCAACGGCGTGCTGATGTCCAACGACCAGGGCGAGGCCGTCGCCTATGCCCTGTGGAACCTCGAGGATCGCGGCCCGATGATGATCGAGCCGGGCTGGAAGGTCTACCAGGGCATGATCATCGGCGAGCACAACCGCGAGAACGACCTCGAGGTGAACGTGCTCAAGGGCAAGAAGCTCACCAACATCCGCACCACCTCGAAGGACGAGGCGGTCCGCCTGACCCCGCCGATCCGCATGACCCTCGAGCGCTCGCTCGCCTGGATCCAGGACGACGAGCTGGTCGAGGTGACCCCGAAGTCGATCCGCCTGCGCAAGGCCGTCCTCGACCCGAACGACCGCAAGCGGGCGGAGCGGGCCAAGGAGTCGCTGAGCGCCTGATCGGCCGCCTGATGGTTTGATAGTTCGTCCCTCGCCCCTTTCGGGGCGGGGGATTTTCTTTTTTCAGGCCGTGGTGCTGTCGAGGCGACCAGACAGGATGGCGCAGGCTTTTCCCCTCCCCCCTCTGCGGGGGAGGGTGGCCTGCGGAGCAGGCCGGGAGAGGGGACGCCGTTTCCGGAGAGATCGCGACCATGGTGACGGGCGCCAGCTGGAGTAGCGTCGCGCTGCCCCTCTCCCGCCCCACTCCGTGGGGCACCCTCCCCCGCAGAGGGGGGAGGGAAAAGCCTGCGCTACTTCTTTTGCCCGGACAGCCCTGCCACCCACGGGGAGCGGGGGGAAACCCGCGCCATCCTCGGTACGGATATTTCTTCGAAAGTCCGGCGTGATCGGTGGACTGCCGGTTCGCTCAAGTGGATTCCGGGTCCGTCCTCCCGTATCCCGGCCGTGAGAGCGACGCGGACGCGCCGGCAGGAGGCCGTGTGGAACACGAGATCTACCGCTGGCTCGGGATCCTGACCTCGATCCGGTCCGACGTGCTGGCGCCGATCGGCCTCGCCCTGGCGGTCGTCGTCACAGTGCACGCGCTGATGCGCAAGCGCGAGGTCAGCGCGGCGATCGGCTGGATCGGGCTCGTCTGGCTCTCGCCGCTGCTCGGCAGCCTGCTCTACGTGATGTTCGGCATCAACCGGGTGAGCCGGCGCGCCCGCCGCCTGCCGGTCCTGCCCGGCCCCCGCCCCGGCGCGCCGCCGGCGCCGGTGGCCGAGGTGCCCGACGACTTCCAGCCCCTGAAGCAGGCGGTGCAGCGGATCAGCGGCCTGCCGCTGGTCGCCGGCAACCGCATCCGGCGCTACCGCCACGGCGACGAGGCCTATCCGGCGATGCTGGCGGCGATCGACGAGGCGACCACCAGCGTCGCCTTGTCGAGCTACATCATGCGCGACGACGACAGCGGCCGGGCCTTCGCGGTGGCTTTGCGCGCAGCCCAGGACCGCGGCGTCGCTGTCTGCGTGCTGATCGACGGCATCGGCAGCGGCTATTTCTTCCCGGCGATGTACCGGCGGCTGCGGCGCTTGGGCATCCCGGCCGGCCTGTTCATGCACTCGGCGCTGCCCTGGCGGATGCCGTTCCTCAACCTGCGCACCCACAAGAAGCTGCTGCTCGTCGACGGCCGGGTCGGCTTCGTCGGCGGGGTCAACATCGCCGACGAGAACGTCATGGCGAAGAGCCCGCCCGAGCCGGTGCGCGACAGCCATTTCCGCATCGACGGGCCGGTGGTCGGCCAGCTCGCGCAAGCCTTCTGGCGCGACTGGGCTTTCGTGAAGGGCGAGGACCTGGAAGGACCCGCCTGGTTCCCGGAGATCCCGCCTGCCGGGCCGTCGCTCGCCCGGGTCGTCACCTCGGGCCCGGACGCCGACATCGAGAAGATCGAGTTCGTGGTGCTGGAGGCGGTCGCCACCGCCCGGCACTCGGTGCGGCTCGCCACCCCCTATTTCCTGCCGAGCGAGACGCTGCTGACGGCGTTGTGCCTCGCGGCGATGCGCGGCGTCACCGTCGACGTCATCATCCCGCAGGCGAGCAACCACCGGGTGGTCGACTGGGCGACGCGGGCCCATGTCGGGCCGCTGCTGGAGGCCGGCGTCAGGATTTGGCTCGACCGGCCGCCCTTCGACCATTCGAAGCTGATGGTGGTGGACGAGGCCTGGTGCTTCGTCGGCAGCGCCAACTGGGACAGCCGCAGCTTCCGGCTCAACTTCGAGCTCAACGTCGAGGTCTACGACACCGACTTCGCGGCCGACCTCGACACGTTGATGCGGGCCAAGATGGAGCAGCGCCTCACGGTCGAGGATCTCAACTCTCGCGGGATGGCCGTGCGCCTGCGCGACGCCGCCGTGCGATTGCTGCTGCCATATCTTTGAGCGGCGCCCGCTTGCGAAGGTCCTCAGCGCGGTCGCGGAACGCCTCGATCCGGTCGCGCAGGGGCTGAGGCTTGCCCTGCGGGTTGCCGGGTTCGAGATGGACCACGATCGGCCGGTGGTCGGAGGCGCCCCGCGGCAGTACCGCCTGGCCGCGGCAGGTGAGCCCCCGCACCAGGCAGCGGTCGAGGCGCAAGGGCACGAGGTCGACCATGGCGTGGGTCGGGTGGCGCGGCCCGACATCGTGGAAGCCCGGCAGCAGGGCCGGCCCGACGATGTTGTAGTCGCCGAGTACGGCCGCCCGCACCGGCAGGTGCTGGGCGATGCGGCGCAACTGGCGCCGGTTGAGCACCTGGCCGTGCGACAGGTGGACGTTGGCGACCCCGAAGGTGCCGAGATCGAGGATCTGGCAGACCCGGTCGATCAGGGCGCCCGAGGGCAGGGTGATCACCCGCGGCGGGGTCGCCCAGGGGGTCGGGCTCCACATCGCCAGGCCGTGGATGCGCCGCGGCAGCGGCGCCCAGGCATAGTGCCCGCCGGCCCTCGCGTGCAATTCGGTGATGTCGACGGTGGCTTCCTGCATCAGCAGCAGGTCCGGCTTCTCCTGCGCGATCAGCGCCTCGAGGGCGTCGACGGTCGCGCCGGTCCGCCGCAGCAGGTTCCAGCTGATGATCTTGCGCGGGCCGGGCCGGTGCGGCGCGTGGCCGGGGGCGGCCGGGGTCTCGGCGGGCAGGAGGCGTTGGGGGGGCAGCATGGCACCGCGGGGGAAGCGCTCAGAACGTGAGCCGGCGCGAAGCGGCATACGCCGATTTGCCGATTCGGGGAACGGCGCGTCAGGCGCCCGGGGGACGCAGGCCCGGCAGGGCTCGCACGAGCGCGCGGAACTGGTCGCCGCGATCCTCGAAGCTGCGGAACTGGTCGTAGGAGGCGCAGGCCGGCGACAGCAGCACCACCGGCTCCCCCGTTCCATCCCGCTCCGCCGCCGCGGCGGCCTCGGCGACCGCGGCGTTCAGCGTGCCGCAGCGGCTGAACGGCACCTGCCCGTCGAGGGTGGCGGCGAAGTCCTCGGTCGCAGCGCCGATCAGGTAGGCGTGGGCGACCCGGGGGAAATACGGCGCGAGACTCGCGATGCCGCCCTCCTTCGCCTTGCCGCCGAGGATCCAGTGGACGCGCTGGAAGGCCGAGAGCGCCTTCTCGGTCGAATCGGCGTTGGTGGCCTTCGAATCGTTGATGAACAGGACGGCGCCGCGCCGGCCGACCTCCTCCATCCGGTGCGGCAGGCCCGGGAAGGTCGCGAGCGCCGCCGCGAAGGCGTCGGGCGTGATGCCGAGTTCGCTCGCCACCGCGTAGGCGATGGCCGCGTTCTGCCAGTTATGGGCGCCGCGCAACGAGCCGATGCCGGAGAGATCCGCCACCGGCTCCGCCGGCTCCCGCCGCCCGTCGATGACGACGCCGTTCCGGGCAAGAATCCCCGGCCCCTCCCCCGCTTCACCCACATGGACCCGGGTCAGCGGCCCCGTGCGGCGCCCGGCGATCGCCCGGCAGAACTCGTCGTCGACCCCCACGATCGCGTGGGCGGCGCCCGCCACCAGCCGCTCCTTGATGGCAGCGTAGTGAGCCATGTCGCCGTGGCGGTCGAGGTGGTCGGGGGTGAGGTTCAGCAGAACCCCGATCGTCGGCGCCAGCGACGGCGTCAGGTCGATCTGGAACGAGGACAGCTCGATCACATGGACCCGGTCCGGTGACGGCGGCGCTAGCGACAGGATGGCGGTGCCGATATTGCCGCCCATCTGCACGTCGCGGCCGCACGCCGCCAGCACGTGGGCGATCAGCGCCGTGGTGGTCGACTTGCCGTTGGTGCCGGTGATGGCGACGAAGGGCGCGTCGGGACTTGTGGCCGCACGCTCGCTGCAGAACAGCTCGATGTCGCCGATCACCGGAACGCCGGCGGCCTTGGCGAGATCCACCGTCCAGTGCGGCGCCGGGTGGGTGAGCGGCACGCCGGGGGCGAGCACGAGCGCCGCGAAGGTGGTCCACTCCGCCTGCCGGAGGTCGCCGGTCCCGATGCCCTGCTGGGCCGCCGCCTCCATCCGCGCCGGGTTGTCGTCGCAGGCGATGACCCGGGCGCCGCCGGCCTTGAGGCTGAGCGCGGTGGCGAGGCCCGAGCCGCCGAGGCCGAACAGGGCGACCGTCCGGCCGGCGAAGGTGGTGGAGGGTGTCATGCGTCGCTTCGAGCCTTCGCGCCGGGGCGGCGCCGGGCCGGGGCTCGGCGCGTGTCTCTGAGCGGTTAGTGAGACGCGGAGAACCGCTTCGTCAAGCTCTGCCGTGGGATGAGGTGGGGCGGGCTGCCTTGCGGCGATACGTGGCCGCGGGTACTCGCTCGGTTCTCTCGACAGGAACCGACACCCTCCGCGTCATTCCGGGGCCGCGAAAGCGGAGCCCGGAATCCAGAACCGCAAGATGTTCCGAACTGATCGGAACGCCTCTCGCCTTGATCGGCACCATCCGAGTGTCTGGATTCCGGGCTCCGCTTTCGCGGCCCCGGAATGACATGACGGGTTTGAGCTCTGTGGAGACCAATCGAAGAGGCGCGTGGAGACCGCTCGAGCAGGATTTTCCGCTCAGGAGTCGGGTCGAGTGATCTACAACCCGATCAGCTCGGCGATCAGGTCCGCGCCGGCCGCAGGCGAGCGCTCGCCCGCCGCGACCCTGCGTTCGGCCTCTGCCGTCGCCTTGCGTACCTCGGCGCTGCCGGTGAGGCGCTGATGCAGCCGCTCGTGGACGAGGGCCCACATCCACTTCACGTCCTGGCTCCGACGCTTCGCGGCGATCTCGCCGGTGGCGGTGAGCTTGCTGCGATGGTCGAGGATCGCGTCCCACAGGGCGTCGAGCCCCTGGCCGGCGAGCCCCGAGATGGTCGTCACCGGCGGCGACCAGGTGGCGCTCGCCGGGGTCAGGATGTGGAGGGCCGCCCGGTACTCGGCCGCCGCGGCCATGGCGCGGCGCATCCCCTCCTCGCCGTCGGCCTTGTTGACCGCGATCATGTCGGCGAGCTCGAGGATGCCCTTCTTGATGCCCTGCAACTCGTCGCCGGCACCGGGCAGCATCAGGACCAGGAAGAAATCGGTGAGATCCGCCACCGCGGTCTCCGACTGGCCGACGCCGACGGTCTCAACCAGCACCACGTCGAAGCCCGCGGCCTCGCACAGGATCATCGTCTCGCGGGTCTTGGCGGCGACGCCGCCCAGCGTCCCCGACGAGGGCGAGGGCCGGATGAAGGCGTTCGGATCGACGGCGAGCCGCGCCATCCGGGTCTTGTCGCCGAGGATCGAGCCGCCGGTGCGCGACGAGCTCGGATCGACCGCCAGCACCGCGACCTTGTGGCCCCGCGCGGTCAGGGCGGCGCCGAGCGCGTCGATGGTGGTGGACTTGCCCACCCCCGGCACGCCGGTGATGCCGACCCGCACCGCCTTTCCGGCATGCGGCAGGGCGGCATCGAGGAGTTCGCGGGCGGCGGCCCGGTGATCGGCCCGCTTCGACTCGACCAGCGTGATGGCGCGGGCGAGGGCGGCGCGGTTGCCGGACAGGAGCTGGGCGAGGTCGGGAGCCGGGACGGTCATGGGGCCTTTCTGCCGGCTCGCCGCGCGCCCGTCGAGGGCCCGAACCTGTGGACGAAGGGACGACACGCGTGACCTTCGGGCAACAAGCGCGGCTTTGCCCAGGCTCGATGTGTCCCCCGACGCGCCACGGCCACGATCATGCCGCATCGCCGGCCTGAAAGCGAAGCGAAGACCGGCCCTCGCGCCGGGGACGAGTGGGACGACATGACAGCGAACGCCGTGCCGACGCGCCGGGGCCTGGCCCGCCTCGGCCTCTCCGCCCTCGCCAGCCTGTCGCTGGGGGGCTGCCTCGGCGGCGGATTCGGGGGCGGCCTTCTGGGCGACTCGCCGGGGCCGGAGCGGCAATCGGCCCTCGATGTCAGCCCGGTGCTGCTCGTCGCCACCACCCGCCGCCCCGCCGATCCCGCCGGCCGCCCGCCCTACTTCACCGACCAGCGCGGCCGCGGCCTCGCCTTCGCGACGGTGCGCCTCGCCCCGCCCGACCGCTCGCTGATCGGCAAGGTGTCGTCGGTGGTCACCGGCGACTGGCGCATCGCCTCGGCGCCGCGGGTGGTGACCGGCCCGGAGGCCGCCACCGCCTTCGCGGAAGCGGCGCTGGGCCGCGACGTCCTGATCTACGTCCACGGCTACCGCGAATCGTTCGAGACCGCGGCGGTGAGCGCGGCGCAGCTCTCCGACGGCATCCGCTTCCGCGGCGTCTCCGGCCTGTTCTCGTGGCCCTCGGCGGGCAAGACCTTCGATTACGGCTACGACCGCGAGAGCGCCTTGTGGTCGCGCGACGCCTTCGAGGATCTGCTGCGGGCGCTCGCCACCGCGCAGGGCGGCCGCATCCACATCGTCGCCCATTCGATGGGCACGCTGCTCACCCTGGAGACCCTGCGCATGCTGCGGGCCGATGCCGGCGAGGCGGCGCTGGACCGGATCGGCGCCATCGTGCTCGCCGCGCCCGACATCGACATCGACCTGTTCACCAACGGCATCGAGCGCTTAAGCACCGCCGCGCAGAAGATCACCGTGATCTCCTCCACCAACGACCGGGCACTCGAACTGTCGAGCACCATCGCGGGCGGCGTGGTGCGGGCGGGGGCGGCGGATCGCAGCCGGCTGGAGGCGCTCGGTGTGCGCGTCGCCGACGCGTCGGAGTATGGCAGCGGCTTCATCAACCACGACCTGTTCCTGTCGAACGTCGAGGTGCAGCAGGTGATCAAGCGGGCGGTGGCACGGGCGGATGGGCGGTGACGTGTCGTTCGATCATTATTTCTCTTCCAGCAAATAGACCAAAAAACTGAAGCCGGGGGATCCCCTGTCTCACGCGGGCTTGGGGATTCACGCTTCTCCTTTGAGAGCTAACCCATCGGAAGTGGATGCGATCGCCCACACGGGAAAGGGGGACGCACTTTGCTTTGAACCTTTCGTGGAACCAAGCGCCCAGACCTCACGTCCCCAGCCGCAAGGCCACCTCGTTGCGCCTGAGGAACGGGATCGCAAACGGCGGATCGTAACCCATGAAGAACGGTGGCGCCGCCGGCGCTTTCCCTGCTGCCCGCAGCACCTCGGTCAGGATCCGCTCCTGCTCCGCCCGCACCTCCGGCGTGATGCGACCGGAGAAGCGCAAGGCCGCGATCCGCTCCGGCGGCACCGTGACGAGGCGAACCCCCGCCTCGGTCGGTTCCGGCGGGCCGGCGGCCGCGACGGCGTGGGGGAGGAAGAACCGCATCGTGCCGCCGTTCCCCTGCTCCACCGGGACCGTCATAGCAATGGTCCGACCGGCGATGCGCTGCCCGCCAGCCTCCACCGGCGCGGTCATGGCGATGCGGTCGCCGGCCCGGTTCGCGCCGGTGATGTAGCGAAACAGCCGTCCGAAGGCCTCGCCGTCGCCCTGGCCTCGGGAATCGGTCTCGACTGCGATGCGCGGTTCGTAGGCCCGTATCTCGACGCCGCGGTCGAGCCGCTCCATCACCGCGTAGCGCGGCTGGTCGTAGAAGGCGCGCACCCCGAACACGCCGAGGACCGATTCGACCAGCGTGACGGCGTAGTAGAGAACCTTGTCCATGGGCTCAGACCGGGAGCGGGTGGTGGATCAGCACGACCGGGCGCCGGACATGGGCGCCGGTCTCGATCTCCCGGACGATGAACTGCGCGACGTCCGCCCGGGCGATCAGCCCGTTCTTCCACGAGGACGGCCGGTCGAGCACCTGGTAGCGCCCGGTCGCGGGCCCGCCGGTGAGCACGCCGGGCCGGACGAGGGTCCAGTCGAGCCCGCTCTGCCGGATCCGGATTTCCTGTGCGTCCTTGTCGTCGTAGGCGCGGCCGAAGACGAGGCGGAACGGCAGGCGCTGGAGCGGGCCGATCGCCGCGCGGCTGTCGCCGGTGCCGAAGCCGGTGACCGCCACCAGCCGGCGCACGCCTGCCTTCTCCATGGCCGGGACGAGCACGTTGGTGGCGTCCGAAAAGAGCCGTACCGGCCCGAACAGGTCGCGGAACGGCACGCCGAGGGCCTGCACCACGGCATCGATCCCATCGAGCGCAGCCGTGATGTCGGGCACCGACAGGGCGTCGCCGGGGAAGCGTTCGAGATTCGGATCGGAAAGGGCGATCTTGCCGGCGGAGCGGGCGAAGGCCCGCACCCGGTGTCCCGCGGCGAGCGCCGCCTTCACCGTCTCCAGCCCGATGCCCTGGCTGGCGCCGATGACGAGGAGATGGGCCATGCTGCGTCCTGGATGAGCGAGGGAATCGATCGATCCCAAGGAAACGTCCGGGCGCGGGATGGTTGCTGTCGCTGGGGTAGATTTCGGGATGGGCGACGGCGTTGCGACGATGTGCCTGGGATATCTGGCGGGTTGGGCGGCGCGTGGCGCTTATCCTATTACACCCCACCCTCGACCTCATCCTGAGGTGCGACCAAAGGCAGCCTCGAAGGAGGGCTCCAGATAACTCTGAGACCTCTGGAGCCCTCCTTCGAGGTCAGTCGATCCGCGATCGACTAACACCTCAGGATGAGGTCGAGATTGGGATAGAAGACATGCCAAATCGCTCTTCTCGCACGCCAGACGGGCAGCGGAGATTTTCGAAGCGCCGTGATCAACCGTTTCGTCGATAAGCCGTTCAAGACGACAGCCTGCCCGACCTGCCGGCCGGGCAGGCGTCTCACCCTCACACCCGCGCCTCCTCGAAGGCCCGCACCCATTCCGCGCAGATCCCCGAGCGCACGATGTCGTCCAGCCCGAACTCGACGATCGGGATCGGCATCATCCGGCTCTTGACCAAATGGATGACGGTGCGTAGCCCCGAGGTCTCGCGCAGATCGGTCTGGGATACGTCGCCGTTGATGATGACCTGGGTGTCGTCGCCGATCCGGGTCAGGAACATCTTGATCTCGGCCGGGGTGGTGTTCTGGGCCTCGTCGAGGATCACCAGGCAGTTCTTGAAGGTACGGCCGCGCATGACCTCGAAGGGGACGACCTCGATGTCGCCGGCCTTCACGGCGATCTCGAAGGCGCCGTCGCCCATGCGCTCCTTCATCGTCTCGGTGAGCGGCGCGACCCAGGGCGCGATCTTGTCTTCGAGGGTGCCGGGGAAGAAGCCGAGGGAGCGGCCGGAGGGCACGTTCGGCCGGGTGATGACCACCTTCGCGACCCGGCGCTGGCGCAGCAGGTCCGCGGCGCGGGTGCCGGCGATGTAGGTCTTTCCTGTGCCGGCGGGGCCGAGCACGATCACTTGCGGGTGGGACCCGAGGGCGTCCAGATACTCGGCCTGACGGGCCGTCATCGGCTGAATCGGTGGCGGGTTGCGCTCTTCCTCGAAGCGAGTGCGATGCACTCGGATCGGGCGGTCATCAACCAGTTCAAGTCGTGCGCGTCGTCTCTTCACGGATCAACACTCCCACTGGACTTGCGGTGCCGACTATGGTGTGCCCTCTCTCGTGTCCCAGATCTCCCGTGTTGTTGTGATGACTCAAAGTCTCATCGGCCGTGACGGTTCCGGTCGGGGTTGACGCAGGCGGTGGACAAATCCGCCTGTTTCGACCAACAGGGTAAGCAGCCGATGATGAACGAGCAATTGCCGCGCCGCACCATGCCCCTGCGAAATCGGCGGGCATGGCACGGTACGATCGGTTGTGATGAAAACCACACAGCGGTGGAAGGGGCATCGACCGGAGGGGGTACGACGATGGTCGAGCGGACCTGCTGGCTGGACGAGGTCGCCACCTGATCGCCGCTCCCGGTCTGGCGCGGGGCACCCGCGCGGGACGGCCTCAGCCCGAGCCCGGCTGGACGAAGCTGTCGAGGACCATCTTCCGGCCGGCCTTGTCGAAGTCAACGGTGAGCTTGTTGCCGTCGACGGCCGCCACCGAGCCCGGCCCGAATTTGGTGTGGAAGATCCGCGCCCCCACCTCGTAGGCCGATGGCGTACCGGTGGACTTGGCGACCAGCGTGCCCTCGATCTGCTGCGGCCCGCGCCGGCCGGGCGAGGGGCTGCGCCCTCCCCCGCCGAAGCCGCCCTGGCCGTAGCGATCCTGGCCGGCGGTCTGGGCCTGCGCCCGCTGCCAGCCCGGGGTGGAATAGGACGACCCGAAGGCGGGCGCCTGCCGGTCGAAGCGCGAGGGGCCTTGCGAGAAACTGGCCGGCGCCTCGAGCACCGCGACGCTGGCCTCGGGCAATTCGTCGATGAAGCGGCTCGGCACGGTCGAGGACCACAGGCCGTGGATGCGGCGGTTGACCGCGAACGAGATCTTGGCCCGCTTGCGCGCCCGGGTGAGACCGACATGGGCGAGACGCCGTTCCTCCTCCAGGCCGGCCCGCCCGCTCTCGTCGAGGGCGCGCTGGTTCGGCATCAGGCCGTTCTCCCAGCCGGGCAGGAACACGGTGTCGAATTCCAGGCCCTTCGCCGCGTGCAGCGTCATCAGGCTGACCCGGTCGCCGCCCTCGGCCTCGTTGACGTCCATGACTAGGGAGACGTGCTCGAGGAAGCTGGCGAGGTCCGGGAATTCCTCCATCGAGCGCACCAGCTCCTTCAGGTTCTCCAGGCGGCCGGTGGCGTCGGCGGTGCGCTCCTTCTGCCACATCTCGGTGTAGCCGGATTCCTCCAGGATCGTCTGCGCCACCTCCGTATGCGGCTGGTCCTCCAGGAGCTTGGCCCAGCGGGAAAAGCTCTGGCACAGGGCGCGCACGGTCGAGCGGGGCTTCGGCTTCAGCTCCTCGGTCTCGCTCATCATGCGGGCGGCCTGGAGCAGGGGGACCTTGGCGCGGCGGGCGAGCCCGTGCAGGGCCTGGAGCGTCGCGTCGCCCAAGCCGCGCTTGGGCGTATTGAAGATGCGCTCGAAGGCGAGGTCGTCGGAGCCGTTGGCGACGATGCGCAAATACGCCAGCGCATCGCGGATCTCGGCCCGCTCGTAGAAGCGCGGGCCGCCGACGACGCGGTAGGGCAGCCCGAGCTGGACGAAGCGGTCCTCGATCTCGCGCATCTGGGCCGAGATGCGCACCAGCACGGCGATCTCCGACAGCTTGTGGCCCTTGGCCTGCAGGCTCTCGATCTCCTCGCAGACGAGGCGGGCTTCCTCTTCCGAATCCCAGGCGCCCGTGACCGTGACCTTCTCGCCCTCCGGGCTGTCGGTGCGCAGGGTCTTGCCGAGCCGGCCCTCGTTATGGGCGATCAGCACCGAGGCCGCGGCGAGGATGTGGCCGGTCGAGCGGTAGTTGTTCTCCAGCCGCACCACCAGGGCGCCCGGAAAATCATGCTCGAAGCGCAGGATGTTGTCGACCTCGGCCCCGCGCCAGCCATAGATCGACTGGTCGTCGTCGCCGACGCACGCCACGTTGCGGTGGCCCTGCGCCAGCAGGCGCAGCCAGAGATACTGCGCGACGTTGGTGTCCTGGTACTCGTCGACGAGGATATAGCGGAAGCGCTGCTGGTAATTGGTCAGCACGTCCGGGTTCTCGCGCCACAGCTTCAGGCAGAGCAGCAGCAGGTCGCCGAAATCGACGGCGTTGAGCGACTTCAGCCGCTCCTGATAGGCCGCATAGAGCCCCCCGCCCTTGCCGAAGCCGAAGGCCGAGGCTTCGCCGGCCGGCACCTGCTCGGGCGACAGGCCGCGATTCTTCCAGCCGTCGATCGTGCCGGCGAGGCTGCGGGCCGGCCAGCGCTTCTCGTCGAGGTCGGCGGCGGCGATCACCTGCTTCAAGAGCCGCAACTGGTCGTCGGTGCCGAGAATCGTGAAGTCGGAGCTCAGGCCCACCAGCTCGGCGTGGCGGCGCAGGATCTTCGTGCCGATGGCGTGGAAGGTGCCGAGCCACGGCATCCCCTCCCCGGCCGGGCCGATCAGCGTGCCGATGCGCTCCTTCATCTCCCGGGCGGCCTTGTTGGTGAAGGTCACCGCCAGGATGTCGAAGGGCCGGGCCCGCCCGGTCGAGATCAGGTGGGCGATGCGGGTGGTGAGCACCCGGGTCTTGCCGGTGCCGGCGCCGGCCAGCACCAGGACCGGCCCGTCCGTCGCCTCGACGGCGCGGCGCTGCTCGGGATTGAGCCCCGTGAGGTAGGAGGCGTCCTGCGGCACCACCGCGGCGCGGGCGCGGGCGGAGATCGAGGTGGGGGCGGTCCCGGCGGGCAGTTCGCGAGTCATGCCCGCATCACTGGACCAAAACGCGAACGGCGTCGAGGGTGTCGGGCGCATGCCTGTGGGCGAGGCGCCGGAACCTTGCCGCGGGAGCGGCGTCGTTCTCGATGAAAAACCCTTCGCCTACGGAGAGGACCCCGATGCGTGCCCATGCCCTCCTGATCCTGGCTCTCGCCGCCGCGCCGCTCCCGGCGCTGGCGCAGAACCAGGTGCCGACCAACCGCGCCCAGCAGAGGGTCGAGGGGATCAACCGCTCGATCGAATCGGGGGCCGAATCCCGCAGCATCCAGCAGCAGAACCGGTTCGAGACCAACCAGCTCCAGGGCCAGATCCAGCGTCAGCAGAGCATCGCGCCGCCGCCCCCGGCGCCGATCGTCGTGCCGCACCGCTGAGCGGCGTGGTCAGTGCCTGACCCGGGCCCCGGCGGACGCAAAGGCCATGGTGTCCGGCCGGGCATTGTGGCCGTCGCGGCCGCGGGCAGCGATGCCGATCGTCCGGCCCAGGTCGTCAGGCCGCGGAAGCCTTGCATGCGAGCCGAGCATGACCGAGAGATTGGCCTGGATGTCCTCGGGGAACGGCGCCACGCGCCGCGTTTCCGGATCGACGTGGAGGGACAGGTTCTCGGAGGTGGCGGCGACCCATCCCTCGCTGGCGTGGCGGATCTCGGAATAGAAGTGGATGCGCTTCTCGTCGAAGCCGATGAGTTGCAGCGTCACCCGGACCCGATCGTCGAGGACCAGTTCGCGGCGGTAGCGCACATGGACCTCGGCCGCGAAGGTCGTGCCGCGCCCGGAATCCATGTAGTCGGGCCCGAGGCCGACGACTCCGAACGCCTCGTCCACCGCCCGATCGAACAGGACGTGGTAATAGGCCATGTTCAGGTGGCCGTTATAGTCGATCCAGCCCGGCTCGATCGCCATCGTCGACGACACGAACGGCGCGAAGAAGAAGACCGAAGCGGGGCGGTCGTCTGCCATTGTGGGGCTCCCGGTCGGGCGCAGGCGGGATGACAAGGGCGCCCTGGCACGTACCACGCTTGGACACGGGATGCATCCCCGAATGGGTTGCACCTTGGGGCAAGGTGGCGGCCATCCAGCGCACTTCTCCGTGACCGGGCCGCCGGATATGCCGGCCTGGAAGCGGCTGCTAGAGTGCCGGCAAAAGGCTGGCGGTTTTAACAAGCAGCACCGTCCGCCGCGAGAACCGTCCGGGAGATCCGCCATGAACGCCCAGAGCCCCGCCCCCAGCCGCGCCCGACCAAGCCCTGAGACCGTCGAGGCGGTCATCCGCGAGCTGACGGCGCAGTTCGGCAACCGTGTCGTCACCTCGCAGGCGGTGCGCGAGCAGCATGGCAGCACCCTGACCTGGGTCGCCAACCAGCCGCCGGACGCGGTGGTCTATGCCGAGAGCACCGAGGACGTGCAGGCAATCGTGCGGGTCTGCGCCGCGCACAAGATGCCGGTCGTCGCCTTCGGCACCGGCACGTCGCTCGAGGGCCACGTCAACGCGCCGTTCGGCGGCATCTCGATCGACATGAACGGCATGAACAAGGTGCTGGCGGTCCATGCCGAGGACCTGGATTGCGTGGTCCAGCCCGGCGTGACCCGCAAGGCGGTGAACGAGCACCTGCGCGACCAGGGCCTGTTCTTCCCGATCGATCCCGGCGCCGACGCCTCGCTGGGCGGCATGGCGGCGACCCGGGCATCCGGCACCAATGCGGTGCGCTACGGTACGATGAAGGACAACGTGCTGTCGCTCACCGCCGTGATGCCGAACGGCGACGTCGTCCGCACCAGCCCGCGCGCGCGCAAGACCTCGGCCGGCTACGACCTGACCCGGCTGATGGTCGGCTCGGAGGGCACCTTCGGCATCATCACCGAACTGACGCTGAAGCTCGCCGGCATCCCGGAGGCGATCTCCGCCGGCGTCTGTCCTTTTCCGAGCATCAAGGCGGCCTGCGACGCCGTCATCGTGACGATCCAGTCCGGCCTGCCGGTGGCCCGGATCGAGCTTCTGGACGAGGTTCAGGTCGCGGCCTGCAACGCCTATTCGAAGCTCACCCTGCCCGAGACCCCTCTCCTGCTGGTCGAGTTCCACGGCACGGATGCCAGCGTGCGCGAGCAGGCCGAGCGCTTCGGCGAGATCGCGGCGGAATTCGAGGGCGGGCCCTACGAGTGGGCGACCAAGGCGGAGGAGCGGACCCGGCTCTGGCAGGCCCGCCACGACGTCTACTGGTCCGCGGTCGCCATGCGGCCGGGGGCCCGGGTCATCGCTACCGATGTCTGCGTGCCGATCTCGCGGCTGGCCGAATGCGTCGACGAGACCAAGCGCGACATCGTCGAAAGCGGCATCACGGCGCCGATCGCCGGCCATGTCGGCGACGGCAACTTCCACACCTCGCCGCTTGTCATGATGGACGATCCCGACGAGATCGCCCGGGTCACCGGCTTCATCGAGCGCCTGGTCGCCCGGGCGATCGCCATGGAGGGCACCTGCACCGGCGAGCACGGCATCGGCCAGAAGAAGATGCGCTTCATGGAGCTGGAGCACGGGCCCGAGGCGCTGAACCTGATGCGCACGCTCAAGCGCGCGATCGACCCGGACAACATCATGAATCCCGGGAAGGTGGTGGTGGTTTAAGGCTCCACGCGATGGCCGGCATTGCCGATAAGGCGGTGCCGGTTCAGTGTTCTGTCCGTGATCCCCCACGTGAACTCATACGATTTCCGGCTGATCGCTTCGCGATGCGGAAATCGGCTTCGCTCAGGCGCCGCGCGGGCTCGTGATACGAAATCCGGAAGGGATCTTCCGGATTTCGTATCACACCCTCCGCGTCATTCCGGGGCCGCGCAGCGGAGCCCGGAATCCAGAACCGCAGGATGTTCAGAAGAAAGCGGAACGCTGTCCGCCTTTTCCTGACAAAACTGAGGGTCTGGATTCCGGGCTCCGCTGCGCGGCCCCGGAATGACATGGAGGGTGTTATTGTCGTGGGAGAGAACGCAAGCCCGGCCCCGGCCCCTACCGCAGTTTCAAGGTCGCCAGCCCCAGCAGCGCCAGCACCACCGCGATGATCCAGAACCGGATCACCACCTGCGGCTCCTTCCAGCCCTTCTGCTCGAAATGGTGGTGGATCGGCGCCATGCGGAAGACGCGCTTGCCGGTGAGCTTGAACGAGGCGACCTGGATGATGACGGAGAGGATCTCCAGCACGAACAGGCCGCCGACGATGCCGAGCACGATCTCGTGCTTGGTCGCCACCGCGACGGTGCCGAGCAGGCCGCCGAGCGCCAGCGAGCCGGTATCGCCCATGAAGATCTGGGCCGGCGGCGCGTTGAACCACAGGAAGCCGAGGCCCGCCCCGATGAGCGCCCCGCAGACCACCGCCAGCTCGCCGGTGCCCGGGACGTAGTTCACCTGGAGGTAGGACGCATAAATGACGTTGCCGACCAGGTAGGCGATGATCCCGAAGGTCGCCGCCGCAATCATCACCGGCACGATGGCGAGCCCGTCGAGGCCGTCGGTGATGTTGACCGCGTTGCCCGCGCCGACGATCACGAAGCCCGCGAAGGCGACGTAGAACAGGCCGAGATTGATGATCGCGTCCTTGAAGACCGGGAAGGCGAGCCGGTAGGCCAGGCCCGGCGCCGAGTATTCCGCCACCGCGACGCAGGCCGCGACCGCGATCAGGGCCTCGAGGGCGAGGCGGAACTTGCCGGAAAAGCCCTTGTGGCTCTGCTTCGTGACCTTGAGGTAGTCGTCGTAGAAGCCGATCGCGCCGAAGCCCAGCGTCACCATCATGACGATCCAGACGTAGTGGTTGCGCGGATTGGCCCAGAGGATCACCGCCACCATCACGCCGGCCAGGATCATCAGCCCGCCCATGGTCGGCGTGCCGCGCTTGGTCAAGAGGTGCGATTGCGGGCCGTCCTCGCGGATCGGCTGGCCCTTGCCCTGGCGCAGGCGCAGGAGCGAGATGATCCAGGGCCCGAACCAGAACACGAAGAAGCCCGCCGTGAACAGCGCGCCGCCGGTCCGGAAGGTGATGTAGCGGAAGACGTTGAGCGGCGAGAACACGCCGCTCAGGTCGGAGAGGAGGTAGAGCATCCCGGATTCATCCGATCGTGGGCGCGCGGCAGCCCCGGGCAAAAGGCCCGCGCCGCCGCGTCAGAAGTCCTTGGAGGGTCGCTCAGCCGGATCGGCCGACGGCGAGATCCTGGTCCGCGGCCCCGCCGTAGCGGGCTTTGAGCGCCTCGACAATCCGGCCCATGCGGGTGCTGTTCGATCCCTTGACCATCACGGCGTCGCCGGGGCGCAGGGCCTCGAGCACCGGGTCGACGAGCTCGGCCGACGTCGCGCGGGCGCCGGCGCGGCGCGCGGCGGGCAGCGCCTCGAACAGTTCCTGCATCAGCGGGCCGGCGGTGAAGACGAGGTCGATGCCGTGCTCCGCGACGGCCTGCGCCAGTTCGCGGTGCAGGCGGGGGGCCTCCGCCCCCAGTTCCATCATGTCGCCGAGGACCGCGATGCGCCGGCCCGCGGTCTCGACGCCTGCGAGCGTGCTCAGAGCGGCCCGCACGGAAGCCGGATTGGCGTTGTAGCTCTCGTCGACGAGGAGCGCCTCGCCGTCGCCGACCCGGAGGACGTGGCGGGCGCCGCGCCCGGCCGGCGGGCGCAGCTGCGCCAGCGACAGGGAAGCGAGCGCGAGGTCGGCGCCGAGCGCCTGCACGGCGGCGATGACGGCGAGCGAGTTCAGCGCCGTGTGCCGGCCCGGGGTGCCGAGCTGGTAGGTGACGGGCAGCCCCATCGCCCGCACGTCGACGATCGACAGGTCGGGGCGCATCACGATGCGCTCGGCCCGCACGTCGGCCTCGCGGTGCTCGCCGAAGCTCACCACCCGGCCGGCGCGGGAGGCGAGCGCATGGGCCTTCAGCCGCTCGAAATTCGGGTTGTCGCGGTTGACGATCGCGACGCCGCCGGGCTCCAGGCCGGAGAAGATCTCGCCCTTGGCGTCGGCGATGCCCGACAGCGAGCGGAAATGCTCGATATGGACCGGCTCGACCGTGGTGACGATCGCGATCTCGGGCCGCACCAGCCGGGTCAGGGGGGCGATCTCGCCGGCATGGTTCATGCCGACCTCGAACACCCCGAACTCGCTCGAAGCCGGCATCCGGCTCAGGGTCAGGGGCACGCCCCAATGGTTGTTGTAGGAGGCGACCGAGGCGTGGGTGGTGCCTTGCGCGGCGAGAACGTGGCGCAACGCCTCCTTGGTGCCGGTCTTGCCGACCGAGCCGGTGACCGCGAGGATCCGGGCGCCGGTGCGGGCGCGCGACGCGACGGCGAGCCCGCGCATGGCGGCGAGCACGCCGTCCTCGCCGTTCGCCGGCACGGCGATCAGCGGGCCGGCATCAGCGAGATCGCCGGCTCGCTCCTCGGCCACCACCGCGGCGCCGGCGCCGCGGGCGAGCGCGTCGCGCACGAAGTCGTGGCCGTCGCGGGCCTCGCCGCGGATGGCGAAGAACAGATCCCCGACCTTCAGGGTGCGGGTGTCGATCGAGATCCCGGACAGCGCACGCGGCGCGGCCTCGATCGCGACCACCCGGCCGCCCATGGCGGCGGCGGCGTCGTCCAGGGTCCAGAGGGGCTCGGTCATGCGCGGGTCTCCTCGATCGCGCTCAGGACCGCGTCGCGGTCGGAAAAGGGCAGCGTGCGGTCGCCGATGATCTGGCCCGTTTCATGACCTTTGCCGGCGACCAGCAGCACGTCGCCGGCTTCGAGGTCCCGGACCGCCGTCCGGATCGCCTCGGCCCGGTCGCCGATCTCCTCGGCACCGGGGGCCGCCGCCAGGATCGCCGCGCGGATCGTCGCGGGGTCCTCGCTGCGGGGATTGTCGTCGGTGACGATGACCCGGTCGGCCTTCTCGGACGCGATCCGGCCCATCAGCGGGCGCTTCCCCCGGTCGCGGTCGCCGCCGCAGCCGACGATGCAGACGAGGCGCCCGGTGGTGAAGGCGCGCAAGGCATCGAGGACGTTGGCGAGCGCGTCGGGCTTGTGGGCGTAATCGACGATGCAGAGCGCATCGCGCACCGTGCCGACCCGCTCCAGCCGCCCCGGCACCCCGGCGAGATGGGAGAGCGCCGCGATCACCTCCGCCTCGCGCCCGGCACCGGCCGGGGTCGCGAGCACCAGGCCGGCGGCCACCAGCGCGTTCTCGATCTGGAACGTCCCGACGAGGGGAAGGTCGACGGTGTGGGTCTCAGGGCCGATCGCGATCTCGAGGCGCTGGGCGAAGCCCTCCTGGCGGGCGGAGACGAGGCGGATCCCCTCCCCGGCCCGGCCGGTGGTGACGAGCTTGACCCCGCGATCCCGCACGGCGGCGATCACCGCCCCGCTCTGCGGCCCGTCGGCATTGACCACCGCCGTGCCGTCCTTCGGCAGAAGCGTCGTGAACAGCCGGAGCTTGGCCTGGAGATAGGCCTCCGGCGTGCCGTGATAGTCGAGGTGGTCGTGGCCGAGATTGGTGAAGCCGGCCGCCGTCAGGCTTACCCCGTCGAGGCGGCTCTGCTCGATCCCGTGCGAGGAGGCCTCCATGGCGAGTTCCGTCACGCCGTCATGGGCGAGCCGGTCGAGGGTCTGGTGCAGGGTGATCGGGTCGGGGGTTGTGAGCGAGCCGTAGGCGCCGCCGCTCGTGGTGATCACGCCGAGCGTCCCGAGGCTCGCCGCCTCCCGGCCGAGACGGCCGAAGATCTGGCGCACGAAATCGGCGACCGAGCTCTTGCCGGCAGTGCCGGTGACCGCCACCACCGTCCCGGGCTGGCCCGGATGCAGCCGGGCGGCGGCCTGCGACAGGGCCCGGCGCGCATCCGGTACCGCGAGATAGGCGACCGAGTCGGGCAGGTCGGCCGGGCGCTCTCCTTCCGCCACCATCGCCACCGCGCCGGCCGCAGCGGCCTTGGCGGCGAAGAGCCGGCCGTCGGCGGCATTGCCGGGCACCGCCAGGAAGACGAAGCCGGGCTCGACCTTGCGGCTGTCGGCGGTGAGGCCGGTGAGGGCAAGGCCGGCATCCGCACCGGCCTCCGCGAACAGATCGCCGAGGGTGGGGCTCATTTTCCGTCCAGCATGTTGACGTGGTAGGCGCCGAGCTTGACCATCAGCGGGAACGGCTTCACCGGCGGCTCGAATTGCGGCGGCAGGCCGAGGATCGGCGCGACCCGGGCGATCACCCGGCCGGTGACGACGCCCGAATTGTAGGCGGCGGTGGCGTAGGTGCCGGATTCCGCCGCCACCGGCTGCGGCTCGTCCATGATGGTGACGAACAGGTATTTCGGCTTGTCCATCGGCGCCACCGCCATGAAGGTGGTGAAGAGCCGGTTCTTGACGTAGCGGCCGCGGATCACCTTCTCGGCGGTGCCGGTCTTGCCGCCGACGTAGTAGTATGGAATCGCCGCCTTCTTGGCCGAGCCCTCGGTGGCGTTGAGGCGCATGATGTAGCGCATCGCCTCGCTGGTCTGGGCCGAGAGCACCTGCGTCGCCTTCTCGCGCGCCTCGGATTCGGTCCGCTTCAGGAAGGTCGGCGTCATCAGGAAGCCGCCATTGGCGATCGCCGCCACGGCGGCGGAGGCCTGGAGCGGCGCCACCGCGAGGCCGTGGCCGAACGCGATGGTGATGGTGTTGATCTCGGTCCAGCGCGGCGGGATGATCGGCTCGGCGCTCTCCGGCAATTCGGTCCGCATCCGGTCGAGCAGGCCCATCTTCTTCAGGAAGGCCTTGTGGCCGGGCACACCGATGCCGAGCGCCATCTTGGCCGAGCCGATGTTGGACGAGTGCGTGAACACCTCCGGCATCGTGATGACCCGGTTGGTGCCGTGGTACTCGTGGATCTTCTGCCGGCCCCAATGCAGCACGCCGCCGCGGGTGTCGAAGGTCGAGTTGACGTTGAACTTGCCCGAATCGAGCGCCATCGCCAGCGTCATGGCCTTGAAGGTCGAGCCCATCTCGTAGACGCCGACATTCATCCGGTTGATCCGATCGGGATCGAGCGCGTCCTTCGGCTCGTTCGGATCGAAATCCGGCAGCGAGGCGAGCGCGATCACCTCGCCGGTGGTCACGTCGAGGATCGCGCCGGCCGCCGCCTTGGCGCGGTAATGCTCCATGCCCCAGGCCAGCTCGTCGCGCACCGCATGCTGGGCCCGCAGGTCGATCGAGAGCTGGACCGGCGCCATGTCGGCCGATTTCTCGACGAAGCCGAGGCTGTTGAGGTCGCGCAGGCCCTGCCGGTCGATGTATTTCTCGATGCCGGCGATGCCGATATTGTCGAGGTTGGTCACGCCCAGGATGTGGGCCGCCGCGGTGCCGTTCGGGTAGACCCGCTTGTGGTCGGACAGGAACCCGATGCCCGGGATGCCGAGGCGGTGCACCTCGGCCTGCTGGCGCGGGGTGATCTCGCGCTTGACCCAGACGAAGCCCTTCTTCGACGACAGCTTTTCACGCAGGTCGCGGGCGTTGATGTCCGGCAGGACGGCGGTGAGGAGTTCCACCGCCTCGTCCTTGTCGTAGATGTTCTTCGGCTCGGCGAAGACCGAGACGGTGCGGATGTCCGTGGCCAGGATCTCGCCGTTGCGGTCGATGATGTCGGGCCGCACCTGCGTGGTGCCGCCGGCCTCGGCCCGGCGAGCCTGGGCGGTGCCCGGATCGTCCGGCAGGAGCGCGAAGCTGACGAGGCGGCCGATCAGCGCGAGGAACACCGTGCCGAAGACGAGGCCGACGAGGCCGACGCGGGCGGCGCTGCGCTCGACCGAGAGGCGGAACATCGCCAGCACGCCGCCGCGAAGCATCTCCGCCAGGCTGCGCCGGGGCAGTGCAGGCTCGTCGGCGACGGGCTCTCGCGCATCCATGGGCGCCGGATCGACCTCGGGGCCGTGCTGATCGTGCGCCTGCGGGTCGTGAGCCTGGAAGTCCTGATCCTGGGTCACGGCGCCTACCTCTTGGCCGTCGGGGTGACGGTGCGGGTGGGAGTGGACGTGGAGCCGGTGGTGCGCGGCTCCTCGCTGCGGGCAGCGGTGGTGGAGGGCGCGCGCTCCTTGGTCGCGGGCGTCGCCGTGGCGCCCAGCCCGAGCGCCTCGAGCTTGCGGGCGATCTCGTCGCCGCGATCGGCCTTGGCCGGCAGGTCGGCGAGCCGGCCGAGATGGGCGGTGCCGATCGGCTCGAGGTCGAGGTACTTGTCGACCGCACCCTGGAGCCGATCGGGCCGGGTGAGCAATTGCCACTCGGCGCGCAGGACCGCGATCGCGTCGCGCTCCTTGCGCAGGCGGGTCTTCAGCTTGGCGACCTGCTCGGCCTGGTAGAGCGTGTCGTACTTGATCGAGTAGGCGTAGATGGCCGAGGCGATCAGCCCGGCGATCGCCGCGAGGTGCAGGAGGCGGATCACCGGCGCCCTCCCCGCGTCTGGGTCTCGGGCAGGGAGGCCAGGGTTTCGAGCACGGTCAGCGGCGGCGGCGCGGGCGCGTCGGTGCGCTCGCCGGCCCGGAGCTTGGCCGAGCGCGACCGGGGATTGGCCCGGCACTCGGCCTCGCCGGCGGCGACAGGGCCCTTGGTGGCGAGGGTGAAGCTGCGCGGTGTCGGCTGCGCGGCCATCGGCAGGTGGCGCGAGGCCGCGACCGCCCGGCCGCTGCGGGCCGAGAAGAACTGCTTCACGATGCGGTCCTCCAGCGAGTGGAAGGTGACCACCGCCAGGCGCCCGCCCGGCCTCAAGGTGTGCTCGGCGGCGTGCAGGGCCCGCTGCAGCTCGCCGAGCTCGTCGTTGACCGCGATGCGCAGGGCCTGGAAGGTCCGGGTCGCCGGATGGATGCCGCTGCCGGGCTCGGCCCGCACGACGCCGGCGACGATGTCGGCGAGCGCCGCGGTGGTCTCGATGCGGCCGCGCCGGCGCGCCTCGATCAGCGCGCGGGCGACGGCGCGGGCCCGGCGCTCCTCGCCGTAATGATAGATCACGTCGGCGAGCGCCGCCTCGGAGGCCTCGTTGACGAGGTCGGCCGCGCTCTCGCCCGCCCGTTCCATCCGCATGTCGAGAGGACCGTCGAACCGGAACGAGAAGCCGCGCTCGGCCTGGTCGAGCTGCATCGACGAGACGCCGATATCGAGCACGACGCCGTCCGCTTGCGTGAAGCCGTGGTCGCGCGCGATCGCGTCGAGGTCGCCGAAGCGGCCCTGGACCAGGGTCAGGCGCCCTCCTTCCGCCTCGACCAGGGCCTGGCCGGCGGCGATGGCGGTTGGATCGCGGTCGATGGCGAGCACGCGGGTCCGCGGATCGGCCGCCAGGATCGCCCTCGTGTAGCCGCCGGCCCCGAAGGTGCCGTCGATCACGGAGACCGGGCCGGAGGACAGGCTGAGCGCCGTCAGGACCTCGGCGAGCAGGACCGGGATGTGGGGGGCGGCCTCGGTCACGACCGGCACTCCGACTCGACCGAGCGAAAAGCCCATCCCGCGCGCCGGGCGCGCCCTGAGGCGTGACGATCCATGGTGTTCCGCTGTCCGCACGAGCCGGGCCGAAGCCGGCCGGGATCGGCGCCAGGGCGCCGCTTTGCCCACGCGAGACATCGACGCGCGACCATCGCGCCCGCTCTCGCGGGGTGAGGCCGCCGATGCTGGAATCGCCGTGGACGGGGTGGCTCGGGGTATCATGGGCCTCTGGGGTCGTCAACGCGAGGGCACACGCGGCGGGCAGCACCCGCCCCGATGGCATCAGAGACCAGCAAGGTTAACGAAGGCTTGTGATGGCTGCGCGCCGCGCCGGAAAGTCGAGGCGGGCAGAGCTGTTCGCCCGCGGGCCCCGGCTTGACCTCGGCGATGCCTCGCCCCGGCTGAATTTCAGCTGGGGCGGCCCTGGACCGGGCTTCTTATCAATTGGGTATCAGCCGGCCTGTAAGCCGGGTTCTGTATGGCCCGGTGGATCCGCGAGGATCCCCCGGACGTGGCGGCCATTCCTCTGGGACGGCCGTTGCCGGCCGCCTCGAGCAACCAACCCGGGCGACGGGCCTGAAGAAGGCCGTGCGCGATGTCTCGCGCGTGCCGCCCCTATTCGGTTTTGCTCCCGGTGGGGTTTGCCGTGCCGTCCGCGTTGCCGCGTCCGCGGTGCGCTCTTACCGCACCCTTTCACCCTGGCCGCGGAGGGTTCGCGAGAACCCGCGCGGTGGTCTGCTCTCTGTGGCACTGTCCCTGGGGTCGCCCCCGCCGGACGTTATCCGGCACCGTCTCTTCATGGAGCCCGGACTTTCCTCCCCGGATCCCGCTTGGGCAGGCGAACCTGCCGACGGGACCGGAGCGGCCGCCCGGCCGGCTGACGGCGCCGATGTGCGATGCGCGAGCGCCCGCGTCAAGGCTGTGGTGGTCCGCGAGGCGCGCGGGCCGGGTTGCCGCGCCGTCGATACTCCCTACCTGCCGGTCTCAAGGCCGCCCCGACGCGGCCGCGAGACCGGAGGCAACCCTGATGAGCGAGAACATCGAGGCGGGCTGGACGCTCGAGACCGTGCAGCAGCTCAAGGCCATGGCGCAGGAGGGCGTCTCGCCCTCCGTGATGAGCCTGAAGCTCAAGCGCCCGGTCACGGCGATCCACGCCAAGCTGGCCGAACTCGGCATTACGCCCGCTGCCGGGGCGTAGACGCCGCCAGAAGGGCGGGCCGCGTCGGGCCCGCCCTTCTGTGACTACCAGCTGCCGGTATTCTGCATCGAGGCCCAGGGCTCCTGCGGCGGCTTGGCTCCGCCCTTCTGGAGGATCTCGATCGAGATGCCGTCGGGCGAGCGCACGAAGGCCATGTAGCCGTCCCGCGGCGGGCGGTTGATGGTCACGCCGGCATCCTGGAGCTTCTGGCAGGTCGCGTAGATGTCGTCGACCTGATAGGCCAGGTGGCCGAAGTTGCGCCCGCCGGTATACTCCTCCGGATCCCAGTTGTAGGTCAGTTCGAGCAGCGGCGACTTGCTCTCCTTGGCCCGCGCGGCGTCGCCCGGGGCGGCGAGGAAGACCAGGGTGAAGCGGCCCTTCTCGCTCTCGGTGCGGCGCACCTCCTGGAGGCCGAACTTGTTGCAGTAGAAGTCGAGCGCACGCTCCAGATCGGCGACGCGGACCATCGTGTGCAGGTATTCCATGGCGCTTCTCGCTCCTTCCATGTCGGGGCGCCCGTCCCGGGCGCCGGGTCCGGCGTCGTAGCTAGGGCGGCCGTCCTCCGGTGGGAGGGTCGGGAGGAAAGGCCGAGATCCCTCGCGTCGATGGTCCCCGCGTTCGTCCCTTGGCCGCCTCTTGGCCGTCCCTTGGCCGTCTCTTGCCGATCCCGCGTTGCGCTGCGGCCGGCACCGGTGCAAAGGCTCTCGATCCTAGCGCCGCTCTTGCGCCGCGCCCCGCGCGACCGCCGAGGACCCCGCCATGCCGTCGATCACGCGCCTCGCCGATTACCGCCCGAGCGACTACCTGATCGACCGCGTCGACCTCGACCTGCGCCTGCATCCGACCGAGACCCGGATCACCGCGACGCTCGCCCTGCGGCCGAACCCGGCTGGCGAGCCCGGGGCGCCGCTCGTCCTCGACGGCGACGAACTCACCCTGCTCGCCATCGCGCTCGACGGGCAGCCGACCGGCCCCGGCGCGATCGACGTGACGCCCCGCTCGCTGACCCTGCACCAGCCGCCGCAGCGCCCCTTCGTGCTCGAGATCGCCACGCAGGTGAACCCGAGCGCCAACACCAAGCTGATGGGTCTCTACCGCTCGAACGGCGTCTATTGCACCCAGTGCGAGGCGGACGGCTTCCGACGCATCACCTACTTCCTCGACCGGCCGGACGTGATGGCGGTCTACACCACCCGGATCGAGGCCGAGCGGGCCGACGCGCCGGTTCTGCTCGGCAACGGCAACCCGGTCGAGCAGGGCGCGGTCGGCCTGACCCGGCACTACGCAATCTGGCACGACCCCCACCCGAAGCCCGCCTACCTGTTCGCCGTGGTCGGCGGCCGGCTCGGCCGGGTGGCGTCGCGCTTCACCACCATGGAGGGACGCGAGGTCGAGATCGCCGTCCATGTCGAGCCCGGCAAGGAAGGTCGCGCCGATTTCGCCCTCGACGCCGTCGCCCGCTCGATGCTTTGGGACGAGCGCACCTTCGGACGCGCCTACGACCTCGACATCTTCAACGTCGTCGCGGTCTCCGATTTCAACATGGGGGCGATGGAGAACAAGGGCCTCAACATCTTCAACGACAAGTACGTTCTGGCCAGTCAAGACACCGCCACCGATGCGGACTACGCCAACATCGAGGCGATCATCGCCCACGAATATTTCCATAACTGGTCCGGCAACCGGGTGACCTGCCGCGACTGGTTCCAGCTCTGCCTCAAGGAGGGCCTGACGGTTTTTCGCGATCAGGAATTCTCCTCCGACGAGCGCTCGCGCCCGGTCCACCGCATCGCCGAGGTACGCACGCTCCGCGCCCGCCAGTTCCCGGAGGATGCAGGTCCCTTGGCCCATCCGGTGCGACCGCAGGCCTATCGCGAGATCAACAACTTCTACACCGCGACGGTCTACGAGAAGGGCGCCGAGATCGTCCGGATGCTGCGCACCCTGCTCGGCCCCGAGACCTTCCGGCGCGGCATGGACCGGTATTTTTCCACCTGCGACGGCACGGCCGCCACGGTGGAGGATTTCCTCGCCGCCTTCGCCATCGAGAGCGGGCGCGACCTCACCGCCTTCGCCCGCTGGTACGAGCAGGCCGGCACGCCGACCGTCGCGGTATCGGGCAGCTACGACCCGTCCGCCCGGACCTACACCCTCGCCTTCCGCCAGAGCCTGCCGGTGATCGCCACAGAGGCCGCTGCCGCGGCCGCGCCGCAACCCCTGGTGATCCCGGTGGCGCTCGGCCTCGTCGTCCCCGAGGGTGGGGCGGTCGCAGCGGCGAGCGAGCGGGTGCGGGACGGCGTGTTCGTGCTCGAGACGGCGGAGGACAGCCTCGTCTTCACCGGAATCGCCAAGGCGCCGGTACCGTCGCTGTTTCGCGGCTTCTCGGCGCCGGTGAAGGTCGAGCACGCGCTCACCCGGAACGAGCGCCTGACCCTGCTCGCCCACGATTCCGACGCCTTCAACCGCTGGCAGTCGGCCCAGACCCTCGCCATGGAGGTGCTGGTCTCCCGCGCGAAGGCCGGTGCGCCGCTCGAGCCCGAGGCCGGGCCGGAGGCCGGGGGCCTCACCGCGGCACTCGCGACCTTCCTCGACGGCGAGGCGCTGTCCGATCCCGCCTTCGCCGCCCTGGTCCTGACCCTGCCGGGCGAGCAGGAGGTGGCGCAGACCTTCCAATCCGAGGTCGATCCCGATGCGATCTGGCGCGCGCGCCAGAGCCTGCGGGTGCAGTTCGGCCGCGACCTCGGGCCCCGGCTGCTCGCCTTGCGCGACGCGCTGGCCGAGCCGCCGGGTGCGCCGTTCAGCCCCGACGCCGCCAGCGCCGGGCGCCGGGCCTTGCGCAACGCCGCCCTCGACCTCGTGACCGCGGCCGATCCGGAGGCCGGCACCGCCCTGGCGCTGGCCCAGCTCGAGACGGCTTCGACCATGACCGACCGGCTTGCGGCGCTTGCCGCTTTGAGCCTGGTGCCGGGCGAGGCCCGGGAGGCGGCCCTCGCCCGCTTCGGTGAATCCTACCGCCACGAGCCCCTGGTGCTCGACAAGTGGTTCGCCCTCCAGGCGATGATCCCGGAGGACGGGACGCTGGAGCGGGTCCGCGGGTTGATGCGCCACCCGGCCTTCTCGCTCGGCAACCCGAACCGGGTCCGCTCGCTGATCGCCAGCTTCAGCCTCAACAATCCGACTCAGTTCCACCGCCCGGACGGGGCGGGTTACGACCTGACCGCGGAGGTCGTCCTGGCCCTCGACGGAAAAAATCCTCAAGTCGCGGCGCGGCTGCTAACTGCCTTCAATACTTGGCGTATGGTCGAGGGCGGGCGCCGCCTGCGGGCCGAATCCGCCCTGCGGCGGGTGGCCGAGGCGCCGGGCCTCTCCCCCGACGTCAGCGACATCGCCGGTCGATCGCTCGCACCCGTGAAATAATGCATAAGCCGTTGTGGCCGCAGGTAGAATCGCGTCATATCCAGCACCCGCGGGCGATCCGATCACTGGTTAACACTTCATTTCCAAGGCGCGAGGCGCTGGACAAAATGCTTGTGGAAATGCCAGATTGACGCTCGATTCGGGGGCCTGCCGGGAACCTCCGCGGCATCTGTCTTTTTGTTCCGTTGGGGGTTTGGGTATGCTGGAGGCGGATCCCGCCCCCTTCGCGGCGCGTGCCGCGACGATCCTGGGGATCAGCCGGGTTTCGAAATCCGCGCACCAGCGCCTCGCCCACGCGGAATCCTGGCTCCGCTTCGCCGTCCCGGCGATGCTGGCGGCCTTCCTGCTCTGCCTCGGCACCGTCACCGCCCTGCAACTCTCCGGCCACCGCGAGGAGGTGGTGAGCGACGCGCGGCGCGACATCGACCTGGTGGCCCGCCTGATGGCCGGGACGTTGCCGGCCTCGCTCGCCCGTTCCGCCGGCGCGGTCCCGTCCGAGGTGATGGCGCCGGCCGCCTTGCGCGAGCGGCTGGTGCGCCTGCTGCCGCCCGGCGGCCTGCCGGCCGGCCGCTCCGTGCTGCTGATCGGCGCCGACGACGCGATCCTGGCCACCCTGCCCGAGCAGCCCGCCCTGCCGCGCAATTTCGGCGAGTTCGTCGGCGAGGTGCAGGTGCTCGGCATCATGGGCGAGCGTGCCGGCGTGCTCAACGTCGTGCTCGGCAACGGCGAGCGGGCGCTGGCGACGGTACGTTCGGTACCGGGCGGGGGCGGGATCGCCCAGGTCGCGGTGGTGCAGACCCTCGATTCGGTCACCGCCCTCTGGGCCGGGCGGGCCCGCATCGCCGCGGTGCTGGTCGGCGCCGTGACGCTGGTGGTGGTCTGCACCGGCCTCGCCTACGCGCTCCAGGCCGACCGGGCGCGGGCCGTCGACCGGGTCTGCGAGCAGGTGCGCCAGCGCCTCGACACGGCGCTCGGCCGCGGCCGCTGCGGCCTGTGGGACTGGGACATCCCGCGCGGCCGGATCTACTGGTCGGATTCGATGTACCAGCTCCTCGGCTACGTGCGGGAGCAGGAATTCCTCTCCTTCGGCGACGTGAACGCCCTGGTCCATCCGGACGACACCGACCTCTATGGCCTCGCCCGCCAATTGGCGGCCCGCGACACCACCGTCGACCACGAGTTCCGCATCCGTGCCGCCGGGGGCGAATGGGTCTGGCTCAAGGCCCGGGCCGAGATCGTGCAGGATCTCGAGGACAACGGCCGGCACCTGGTCGGCATCGTGATCGACATCTCGGAACAGCGGCGGCTGGCCGAATCGACCGCCACCGCCGACATGCGCCTGCGCGACGCCGTCGAGGCGGTGTCCGAGGCTTTCGTGCTGTGGGATGCGCAGAACCGCCTGGTCCTGTGCAACTCGAAGTTCCGGCGCCTGCACGCGCTCACCGCCGACGAGGCGCAGCCGGGCCGGCGCTACGATGCCATCATGGGGCGCGCCGCCCTGCCGACCGTGCGGCGCGAGATCCCCGCCGGCGAGTTCCCGGAAGCGGGAGCCCGCACCTTCGAGGCCGAGCTCGCCGACGGGCGCTGGCTGCAGATCAGCGAGCGCCGCACCAAGGACGGCGGCTACGTCTCGGTCGGCACCGACATCACGGCCCTGAAACGGCACCAGGAGCGGCTCGTGGAATCGGAACGCCAGCTCATCGCCACCATCGCGGATCTCAAGCGGTCCCGCCGGACCCTCGAACTCCAGACCCAGCAGCTCGCCGACCTCGCCGAGCGCTACCTCGACCAGAAGGCCCAGGCCGAGAGCGCCAACCGCTCCAAATCCGAGTTCCTGGCCAATATGAGCCACGAGCTGCGCACCCCGCTGAACGCCATCCTGGGCTTCGCCGAGGTGATGGAGAGCGAGGTGTTCGGGTCGCTCGGCTCCGAGAAGTACCGCGAATATTGCCGCGACATCCGCTCCAGCGGCCACTACCTGCTGTCGGTCATCGACGACATCCTCGACATGTCGCGGATCGACGCCCGCCGGGTGAAGCTCGCCAAGCAGCCGGTCGCCGTGAGCGAGGCGCTGGAGCGCGCCCTCAAGCTGATCGCCGAGCCGGCCCGAATGAAGGCGCTCACCGTCAGCGTCGAGATGAGCGCCGACACCCTGGTGATGGCCGACGAGCGCGCCCTGCACCAGATCCTGGTCAACCTGCTCCAGAACGCCGTGAAGTTCACGCCCGAGGCCGGCCGGGTGGCGGTGCGCACCCGGCGCGCCATCGATTCGGTGCACATCTTCGTCGAGGATAGCGGCATCGGCATCCCGAAGGCGGCTTTGCCGAAGCTCGGCTATCCCTTCGAGCAGGTCGAGACCAACTTCGCCCGCAGCTACAAGGGCTCGGGCCTCGGGCTGGCCATCGCCCGCTCGCTCGCCGAGCTCCATGGCGGGGGCCTGCGCATCCGCTCCGAGGAAGGCACCGGCACGATCGTCCTGGTGCGCCTGCCCCGGCCCGGCCGCAACGAGGCGGCCGAGGCGCAGGAGGCGGCGGCGGAACTCCAGGCGTGAGGGCCGGCCGTGTGAGACTGAGCGACCCTGTCCGCTGAAAGCCGAAGACGGCACGGCGCATCCTGTCCCCTCGCCTCAAAGCTTGTTTGATACGGCTTCCTGAAGATTCCTTCCGGAAGCCGTATCACCAGCCCGCGCGGCGCCTGAGCGAAGCCGCTTTCCGCATCGCGAAGCGATCAATCGGAAAGCGTACGAGCTTCTCGACAGTCTTCTGGCATTCACCGCGTCATTCCGGGGCCGCGAAAGCGGAGCCCGGAATCCAGAAACGCAGGGGTGAAAGGATGAAGCGGAACGCGATCCGCCTTTTCCCGAGCAGTCAGCGGTTCTGGCTTCCGGGCTCCGCTACGCGGCCGCGGAATGACGCGGTGGGGCTGCAATCTGCAACGACCAATCGACAAGCCCTCACCCCGCCGTCGCCAGCCACTCGCAGAAGGCCCGCACCACGGGATCGTCCCGGCGGCCCTCCGGTACGTACGTGTAGTAGCTGCGCGCCGGAAGCCGGGGCCCTGCGAAGGGCAGCACCAGCCGGCCCGCCGCCACGTCGTCGGCGATGAGCCGCGTCGGGCCCATCGCCACCCCCAACCCGTCGAGCGCCGCCTGCAAGGTCAGGTAGAAGTGCTCCAGCGTGATCGAGGCCTGCGGCTCCAGGTCGGGCACGCCCGCTGCAGCGAGCCATTGCGGCCAGACCCCGGGCAGCGTCGCCGCGTGCAGGAGCGTGTGCCCCGTCAGCTGTGACGGCTCGTCGAGCGGCAGGCGCGCCAGCAGGGCCGGGCTGCAGACCGGGATGCGCTCCTCGGTGAGGAACTCTTGGCCGACATGGCCCGGCCGTGAATCGGGGCCGCCCCGGATCGCGACGTCGTAGGGCCCGGCCAGCTCGGCGAGCGGCACGGTGGAGGTCGTCAGCCGGACCTCGATGGCCGGGTGGGTGCGCTGGAAGGCGTGCAGCCGCGGGATCAGCCAGCGCAAGGTGAATGTCGCGAGCGTGTTCACGTGGAGCACCCGCGCCTGGCCGCGCTCCAGTTGCCGCGCGGTCGCGAGCGCCACGCGGTCGAGGGCCGCGCCGATCTCGGCGAGGTAGCCCCGTCCGGCCTCCGTCAGCACCACCCGCCTGTTGTGGCGCTCGAACAGCTTCACGCCGAGCCAGGCTTCGAGCGCCTGCACGTGCCGGCTGACCGCGCCGTGGGTGACGCGCAACTCCTCCGCCGCCAGGGTGAAGCTCGCGTGGCGGCCTGCCGCCTCGAAGGCCTTCAGGGCGTTGAGCGGCGGCAGGCGGCGGTGCACGTGTCAGTTTTCCTCACGCGAGCGCCACCATAAGGCGTTTGTCGGCGTGCGGCGAGAGGGGCATCCTCGCCCCCCATGAAGACCGAGAATGACGTCCCGCCCGGGTGGTCGACGCTACCCCGGGTCCTCCCCGCATGACCCCGATCGTCCTTGCCGGCGTCGTCTGCGCGGCGATTCTCCATGCCGGCTGGAACGCGGTCCTGCGCGGCGGCAGCGACCGGCTCTGGTCGATGACCCTGATGATGATCGCGGTCGCTTGCGCCTCGGCGGTTGCGGTGGTTCTCCTGCCCTGGCCGGAACCGGCGAGCTGGCCCTACCTCGTCACCTCGGCGGCGATCCATGCCGGCTACAATCTGTCCCTGGTGCGGACCTACCGCTCCGGCGATCTCGGGCAGACCTACCCGATCTCGCGCGGCTCCTCGCCCGTCCTCGTCGCGCTCGGAGCGGCGTTGTTCGCGCAGGAAACGCTCGGGCCCGTTGCGATCCTGGGCATCGCGCTGGTCTCCGGCGGCATCCTGTCGCTTGCCCTCCAGGGCGGGCGGCTGCGGGCGGACTTCCTCCCCGCCGCCTTCGTCACCGGCCTGCTCATCGGGGCCTACACCGTCGTCGACGGGATCGGGGTGCGCCTGTCGGGCAACAGCCCGTCCTACGCGGCCTGCATGTTCCTGCTCTGGAGCCTGACCATGCCGCCCCTCTATCTCGCATTGCGCAGGACCAAGCCGTCCTACACGCCTGGGCAGACGGCGATGGCGCTCGGCGGCGGCCTCGTCTCGATCCTCGCCTACGGCATCGTCATCTGGGCGATGCAGTTCGACGCGATGGGCACGGTCTCGGCCTTGCGCGAGACCAGCGTGGTCTATGCCGCGCTCATCGGACGGGTCTTCCTCGGCGAGAGCTTGAGCCCGCGCCGGGTCGCCTCGTGCCTCGCCGTCGCCGCCGGCGCGGCGTGCCTGGCTTGGTGACGAACCTCAGGAGACGGACCATGGGAAGCAGGATCACCCGGGTCGGCCAGTGCCATTGCGGCGCGGTGCGCTTCGAGGCATCGCTCGGCGACGGATTCGACTCGATCCGCCGCTGCACCTGCTCGTATTGCCGCATGCGCGGCGCCGTCGTCGCCATGGCGGAGGTGGGCGGGATCAGGGTCCTCCAGGGCGAGGCGATGCTGACGCGCTACCGCTTCCACACGAAAGCCGCGCAGCACTTCTTCTGCTCCCGCTGCGGCATCTACACCCACCACCAGCGGCGATCGGACACCAGCCTCTACGCCGTGAACGTCGCCTGCCTCGACGGGGTCAGCCCGTTCGATTTCCCCGAGGTGCCGGTGACCGACGGGATCGCGCATCCCGGCGACACCGGCAGGCCGGCACGCCTCGCCGGCACCCTCCGGTTCATTCCGGCGGATCGCTGACGGCGGCGCCTCGACAAACCTCGTCCGCGACCGGCCTGCGCTCGACCCGCACCAGCAGGCATCCCGGCCGCGCCGTGTGGATGTTCACGAAGGCCGTGCGGGGATCGTCGAGCGCGCGGGCGAGGGGCACGTCGACTTCCGCACCGGCGCAGACATGGCCGAGATCGTAGAGGCATTGGTGCTGGCCGTCATAGGCACGAACCGAGACGAGCGGATTCGCCCGCACGATCGGCGCGACCTCGTCGACCGCTGTGGCGCGCGGACACGCCGCCTCGTGCAGGAAGATCGGGCTCGGCGTCCAGTAGACGCCGACCGGCTTTTGCAGGTCGTAGGATCCGAGCAGCATGGCCTCGCCCGGTTCGGCGAGGCGCAGGCAGTGTCGGCACGGGAAGGCGCCGCCGGGCGTCGCGACGATCCGCCGGAGCGGGTTGCCGCGATCGTCCGTGCCGGTCGCCCGGAAGCGGGCGGCCGTCTCGGTATCGATCGCGATACAGTGGAAAGCGGTCATTCGGTCACCTCCGGCATGAGCCCTACGGCGTCCGGAGGCGGCGGTTCATCCCGCTTCTTGCGCTCGAATCGCGGGCACTCCCGGGACCTCGCGAGGCGTCAGGCCGCCCGCACCGTGGCGAGGAAACGTGCCACTTCCGCCCCGAGATGCTCGGACTGGCGCGACAGCTCGGTGGCGGAGGCGAGGACCTGGGTCGCGGCGGCGCCCGTCTCCTCGGCGGCGCCGGCGACGCCCGCGATGTTGCCGGTGACCTCGCCGGTGCCGGTCGCGGCCTGGGAGACGTTGCGGACGATCTCCTGGGTGGCGACGCCCTGCTGCTCGACCGCGGCGGCGATCGCCACCGTGACGGAGTCGATCTCGCGGATCCGCGCGGTGATGGCGCCGATCGCCGAGACGGTCTCGCCGGTGGCGCTCTGCACAGCAGTGATCTGGTGGCCGATCTCCTCCGTCGCCTTCGCGGTCTGGGCCGCGAGTTCCTTCACCTCGGCGGCGACCACCGCAAAGCCCCTCCCCGCGCTCCCTGCACGCGCCGCCTCGATCGTGGCGTTGAGCGCGAGCAGGTTGGTCTGGGCGGCGATCGACGAGATCAGGCCGGCGACGTCGCCGATCCGGCCGACGGTCTGGCTCAGGGCGCGCACCTGGGCGCCGGTCCGGTCGGCTTCCGCCACCGCCTGGCGGGCGAGGCCCGCCGAGCCGTCGACCTGGCGGCCGATTTCCTGCACCGAGGCGCCGAGCTCCTCGGCCGCCGCCGCGACGGTACCGACGTTGGAGGCCGCCTCCTCGGCGGCGGCCGCGACCGCGGCGGACTGGCTCGCCGTCTCGGTCGCCGTCCCGGTCATCTGCCCGGCGGTCGCCTGCAATTCGGTGGCCGAGGTCGAGACCATGCCGACGATGCCGCCGACCGCCCGCTCGAACCCGTCGGCGAGGTCGATCATGGCGCGCCGGCGCGCCTCGGCCGCCGCCGCGTCGGCGATCCGCTTGATCTCGGCCTGCTCGGCGGCCTTCTGGGCCACCATCGCCTTGATGCCCTCGACCGCGCGGCCGATGGCGCCGACCTCGTCGCCCCGGCGCGCTTCCGGAATCTCGGCCTCGATCTCGCCATGCGCCATGCGCTCGAGCACGCGCACCAGCCGGCCGATCGGGCGGGTGACGCCGAACACGGCCACCAGGGCCACCGCCACGAGGCCCAGGCCGAGGCCGAGGGCGCTGATCGCCATCAGCCGGGCGCGGGTGGCGTTGGTCTGGTCGGTCAGCTCGTCCGAGGTCTTGGCGACGTAGTCCTGGATGTCGGTGGCGAGCTTCCTCGTCTCCTGGATCTGGCTGGGCAGGACGGGATCGACGCTGCGCCGGAACAGGGCGAGCGCCTCGGCATTGCGGCGCGTCATGCCTAGGTCGAGGACCTGCCTGAGCCTGGCGGTGAGGTCGTCGAAGTCATGGGCGATCTTGTCGACGCGGCCCGCGAAGGTCGGCGCCCGCTCCCGCAGGGCCGCGAAGGTCGGCTTGACCATCGCGACGGCTTCGTCGAACTCGGCGCTGGCGCGGCGCATCTGCGCCTCGTCCGTCTCGGCGATGATGCGGAACGTCGCGGAGGTCAGGGAAAAGAGGGTCCGGTTGAGTTGGCTGGCGCTGGCCGGCGCCCGCGCCTCGCGCACGATGTACAGGCTGTAGGCGTCGTCGATCGCCGTCATACGCCCCTGCGCGTACCACACGCAGCCGCCCACCAGGGCGGCGATCAGCAGGACGGCAGCGGTGAGCTTGTGAAGAATCTTGAATTTGGCGAGCACGGGCCCGGTCCTCGGTCGATATCCGTTGGACCGCAGCAAACGGCAAATGGCTTAATCCTGCGTAAATCACCAGGATCCGAACCGGTGAACCAGCGTATTCGCCTCGGGGTGCCGGCGGCTCCGGACGGGATCACCCCTCCACGATCCTGCCGGATGCTTTTATTCCTGTCCGTATTACAGTGATATCGGCAAACATACGCTTTGGCTGCGCAACGGAGCAGGGCTGACGCGCCACCGGGATGCGTTGGTCGAAACCGTGCCGAGCCGGGGCCAAAACGCACGGCAGGACCGGATGTTCCCCAGGCGTGCAACCTTCGTGCGCCTCACGCCAGGATGGCCCCGAACGCTTCCCTCACGCCGGCGCGAGTCTCGGCGAGCTGTGCGGTCAGCGCCGCCTCGTCGGGCTGGCCGAGCGCCGCGGCGAGGCGGGCGCGGGCCGCCGGCGGGGCGGTACGGCCGAAATCGCCCTCGACCATCAGGCGCTGCCAGTGGTGGGCGTCGTCGAGGAGCCGGTAGGCGGTGACGAGGCGCACAGTCAGCCCCGCATCCATCAGGCCGTGGCGACCGGCGCGCTCCAGCACCTCCGGCGCGTCGGGGCCGACGAGGTCGGGATGCGTGACGGCATGGGACAGGACGAGGGCCTGGGCGAGGAAATCCAGGTCGAGAAGCCCGCCGGGGGCGAGCTTCAGGTCGAGGGGGCCGTGATCGCCCTTCTCGCGCTCGATGAGCGCGCGCATGGTCCGCACCTCCCCGACGACGTTCCGCGCGTCGCGCTTCTGGCGCAGGACCTCGACGGCGGCGGCCGCGGCCTCCCGCATCAGGCTGTCGTCGCCTGCAACGGCCCGCGCGCGGGTCAGTGCCATGTGCTCCCACAGGGCCGCCTCCTCGCGCCAATAGGCCGAGAAGCGCTGCCACTGGTTGGCGATCGGCCCCTGCCCGCCGCTCGGGCGCAGGCGCAGGTCGACCTCGTAGAGCCGGCCGCGCCGGGTCGGCACGGTGAGCGCCGCGACGAGGCGCTGGGTCAGGCGGTTGTAGTAGACCGCCGCGTCGAGGGACCGCTTGCCGTCGCTCTCGCGCCGTTCGGGGTCGAAATCGTACAGGACCACGAGGTCGAGGTCGGAATCGGCGGTGAGCTGGCGCGAGCCGAGACGCCCAAGGCCCAAAACCGCGACGCGGCCCCCCGGCACCCGGCCGTGATCCTCCGCGAAGGCGGCCTCCACGGCGCGGAGAGCCGCCGCGATGGCCGCTTCCGCGATGCCCGCATAGGCCCGGCCGGCGCCGGCCGGCGGCAGGATGCCGGACAGGAGCCGTGCGCCGGTGACGAAGCGCAATTGCCGGGCGGCGTCGCGGCTGCGGTCGAGGAAGTCCTCGAAGTCGCGGGGCTGGCCGAGACCGAGGCGGAATTGTTCGGAGAGCGCGTCGGATTCGGTCACCGGCGCCACGAAGGCGGGGTCGATCACCGCGTCGAGGACGTGCGGGCTGAACGCCACCGTGTCGGCGAGGCGCGGCACGGTGCCGAGGAGATCGGCGAAGAGCAGCCGCAGCCGCTCGTGCGAGCGCAGGATGGTGAGAAGCTCGACGGCCGCCGGCATCCGCCCGAAGGCGCGGTCGAGGGCGGCGAGGGCTCCGTCCGGATCGGCGGTGCCGGAGAGGGCCTGGATCAGGGCCGGGACCAGTTCGGTCAGCACCTCGCGGGCCCGCGGGCTCGTCACCGCCGGGCGGCGGCCGAAATGCCAGCCCCGCACCGTCTCGGTCGCCCGCTCCGGCGCCCGGAAGCCGAGGCGCCTCAAAGTCGCGAGCGTCCCGGGATCGTCCTCGACGCCGGTGAACACGAGGTCGCCGACCTCCGCCGCCAGATCCGGCTCGGCCTCGAACAGCAGGGCGTAATGCCCCTGGACCCGGCGCGCTTGCGCCGTCAGCGCCTCGCCGAAGGCGGTCTCGTCGGGATAGCCGAGGAAGCGGGAAAAACGCGCGAGTTTTTGGGGATCGTCGGGCAGGCGCTGGGTCTGCTCGTCGGCCACCATCTGCAGACGGTGCTCGACGGTGCGGAGGAAGCGGTAGCTCTCGGATAGCTCGTCGCGGGCCTCCGCCGTGATCCAGCCCTCGTCGTGAAGCATCGCCAGCATCTCGAGCGTGCGCCGGCCGCGCAAGGATGGGCGACGCCCGCCGAAGACGAGCTGCTGGGTCTGGACGAAGAACTCGACCTCGCGGATGCCGCCGCGCCCGAGCTTGATGTCGTGGCCGGCCACCGCGATGGCGCCGTGGCCGCGGACCGCGTGGATCTGCCGCTTCATCGCATGCACGTCGGCGATCGAGGCGAAATCGAAGTATTTGCGCCAGATGAACGGCCGCAGCTCGGCGAGGAAACCGTCGGCCAGCGCCTCGTCGCCGGCCACCGGCCGCGCCTTGATGAAGGCGGCGCGCTCCCAGTTCTGCCCCACCGTCTCGTAATAGGTATAGGCGGAAGCCAGCGACAGGGCGGTCGGGGTCGAGCCGGGATCGGGCCTGAGCCGATAGTCGACCCGGTGGACGTAGCCGTCGGCGGTGCGCTCCTGGAGGAGCTTGGCGACGGTTTGCGCGATCCGGCTGAAGAACGGCGTCGCCTCGACACCCGCCCGCAGGGGAGCGACATCGGGATCGAACAGCACGATCAGGTCGACGTCGCTCGAATAGTTCAGCTCGCCGGCCCCGAGCTTGCCCATGCCGAGCACGATCAGGCCCGATCCGTCCTGCGGCCGGGCGGCATCCGGCGGCAGGAAGCGGCCGGTCCCGGCGGCCTGAACGAGGGCCGCATCGACGGCGGCGCTCACCGAGGCATCGGCGAAATCCGAGAGCGCCGCCGTCACCTGCTCCAGCGACCAGACCCCGCCGATATCGGCGAGCGCCACCAGGAGCGCGTGGGCGGCGCGGTTGCGGCGTAAAGCCCGCGCGACGTCGCCCCCGGCGAGACCGGCCCCCCGCTGGTCGGCGAGGATCGCGGCGTTCGAGTCCTCCGGCGGGCGCGCGAGCAGCCCGGCGAGCCGGGCGGGATCGCGGGCGGCGAGGCCCCACAGGAACGGCGAGTGGTCGGCGAGGCCCAGCAGGAGGTCGCGGGCCGGACCGTCCTCCCCGAGGAGCGGCGCGAGGTCGGGGGCCTCGGCGAGGAGGTCGGCGAGGCGCGCTTGCGCCCGCGCCGGCTCGGCGAGGCGGGGCGCAGCGGTGAGACGCCCGGAGAGCGGCCCGGTCATGCGGCGATCTCCTTCGGTGCCTGGTCGCGCAGGGCCGGCACACGCAGGACCGCGCGCAGGCCCGGCGCGTTGTCCTCCAGCGCGAAGGTGCCCTGGTGCAGGCGGGCGACCGCGTTGACGAGGCTCAGGCCCAGTCCGAAGCCCGGGCGGGTGCGGGCGGTCTCCAGCCGCACGAAGCGCTCCAGCACCCGGCCGCGCTCGGCCTCCGGGATGCCCTCGCCCCGGTCGGCGACCGACAGCACGATCTCGCCCTCCTCCCGCCGCGCCGCGACGCAGAGCACCGGCTCGGCTGCGGCCGCGCCGTATTTCAGGGCGTTGTCGATCAGGTTCGCCATCGCCTGTCCGATCAATTCGCGGCTGCCATGCAGCTTGAGGCCGTCCTCGACCTCGGCTGTCAGGGCGATGCCGCGTTCCTCCGCCACCGCTTCGTACAACTCCGCGACTTCGAGGGCGACTGCGCCCGCGTCGAATTCCGCCAGCCCCTCGCGGGCATTGCCGGCCTCGAGCCGCGCGATCATCAGGAGGGCGTTGAACACCCGGATCAGGTTGTCGCTCTCCTCGATGTTGGCCTCGAGCGCCGCCCGCAAGGCATCCGGATCGTTGCCCTCGCGGAGCGCCGCGTCGGCCTTGTTGCGCAGGCGGGTGAGCGGGGTCTTGAGGTCGTGGGCGATGTTGTCCGAGACCTCGCGCATGCCGCGCATCAATTCGCCGATGCGGTCGAGCATCGCGTTGAGGTTGCTCGCCAGCCGGTCGAGCTCGTCGCCGGTGCCGGCGAGCGTCAGACGGCCGTCGAGGTCGCCCGCCATGATGGTGCGGGTGATGTCGGTCATGTGGTCGACGCGCTTGAGCACGCGCTGGGCGATGAACCAGCTGCCGAGGAAGCCCAGACCCACCACCAGCATCAGCGACCAGGCGAAGGCCCTCCCGATCACCGCCCGCAGGCGGTCGCGCTCCTCGACGTCGCGGCCCACCAGCAGGCGGAAGCCCCCCGGCAGGGTGAAGATGCGGACGATCGCCCGGTGGTCGAGGCGGTCGTTGTCGGTGTTGCGGGCATACGCCGTCTCGGTCTGCCCGGGCTCGGCGAGGGTTCCGGGCGGCAGCGCCTCGACGTTGCCGGCGACGTGCTCGCCCGCCGGCGTGGTGACGAGGTAGAGCGAGGCGCCGGGCTCGCGCGAGCGGCGCTCGACCACGCTGACGAGGCGACGGATGCCGCCCGCGGCGTATTGATCGGACAGGCCGTTGATCTCGGCCTCGATGGTCGAGACGATCTGGTCGTCGAGGACGCGTCGGGCGTTCCAGGCGACGTAGCCGAGGGCGAAGAACGCGAAGGCGGCGAAGACCAGGAGATAGGCGAGCGAGAGCTTGAACGCGGTGGTGCGGAACAGGGTGCCGAGGCGTGCCAGGACCCCGTCATTCCTGCCGTCATGCCCCGCGGGTGCGGCCGGCGCGCTCACGCCTCGCCGCCGGCACGGACCATGTAGCCGGCGCCCCGCACGGTGTGGATCATCGGCCGCTCGAAGCCCTTGTCGACCTTGGCGCGCAGGCGGGAGACGTGGACGTCGATGACGTTGGTCTGCGGGTCGAAATGGTAGTCCCACACGTGCTCCAGCAGCATCGTGCGGGTCACGACCTGGCCGGCATGGCGCATCAGGTATTCGAGCAGGCGGAATTCCCGTGGCTGGAGCGGGATCTCCTGGCCGGCCCGGGTGACCCGGTGCGACAGCCGGTCGAGTTCGAGGTCGCCGACGCGGTAGCTCGTCGCCTCCGTGGACGAGGCACCGCCGCGGCGGCGGGCCAGGACCTCGATCCGGGCCATCAGCTCGGAGAAGGCGTAGGGCTTCGGGAGATAGTCGTCGCCGCCGGCCTTGAGGCCCTTCACCCGGTCGTCGACCTGGCCGAGCGCCGACAGGATCAGCACCGGCGTCTCGACCCCCTGCTCGCGCAGGGACCGGATCAGCGACAGGCCGTCGAGCTTGGGCAGCATGCGGTCGACGACGAGCACGTCGTAGGCGCCCTCGCGCGCCAGCGCGTAGCCGTCGAGCCCGTCATCGGCGGTGTCGGCGACGTGGCCGGCTTCGCGGAAGGCCTTGGAGAGGTAGGTGGACGCCTCGCGGTCGTCCTCGATGATCAGGAGGCGCATGTCGGGCATTCTAGGGCAGATCCCCGGCGCGCGGGAGAGTTCCGTATCCGGGATCCTGGCGCCCTGGCCCCGGAACGGGCCCCGCCCGACGTGCCGCTTCGAGGGGGAGGAGGTGCGGCACGTCGGGCGTCGCCTCCGGGTCGGCAGGCCGAGCGGGGGGCTCGGCCTGCCGCGGCGCGGAGCACCGGGTCGTCTGGGGGGCGACGATGATGACCCGGCGCCTCGGCCCTCGGGGCCTTGGATCGCGGCGGCGCCCGGGGGGATGAGGGCGGCGCCGCGTCCGGCGACCATGCCGTTATGGACCCCGCCGGCTTACGCCGGTGTCTCCGCCCGATGAACGATGCGTAATCTTTGCCGGAGCGGGACGCCCGCCCCGGCCTCACACCACCGGGGGCGCGGTCGCGGCGGCGTCCGGTGCCGGCGACTTGGTGCCCGAGACGAGCGGCCCGTCGCCGTGGATCAGGGTCATCACCAGGGCGACGACCGCCAGCACCGCCGCCACCAGGGCCGGGACCAGGAAGGCGCGCTCCCCGAAGACGCCGTGCAGCAGACCGCCGGTGATCGCCCCGAGAGTCAGGGCGGCCCAGAGCGGCGCCTGGATCCAGAAGGACGGCGAGGGATGGCCGAGCAGCAGGTTGGCGAGCCCGGTGCCGAAGCGCACCACCGCGCCGGTGACGTAGGTGAGCGCCAGGCTCCTCCCCTCCTCGTCCTGCAGGACGGCGTTCTGCATGCCGAGCGCCAGCACGATCGGGTAGGCGTGGATCGGGAATTCCTCGGGGCCGCGCGGCATGAACAGGCCGACGCAGAGCAGGAGCGCCTGGAGGCCGAGCAGCACCGCGAGCCGCCAGTAGCCGACGGCGGCGGCGATGAGCGTGCCGAGGAACGCCCCGAAGCAGAACAGCGCGATGGTGCTGCCGACCCGGGTGACGTTGCCCCAATCGCCGAGGCTGACCGCGGCGCCCAGGCGGGTGGTGTTGCCGCTCATGAACGACATGAACAGCTGCGAGAATTCGAGGAACCCGATCGCGTCCGCGCAGCCGGCCAGCGCCGACAGGGCCAGCGCGAACGGGACCCGCGTGCTCGCGGCGGCGGGAAATGCCTTGGTTTCCTTCTCAGCTGCCATGCAGTTCGTCTCCTGTGCTGCCGTCGGGGCAGACATCGCCTCGACTCAGAACAGGGCGTCCGCGTGGCGGTTCCGCTGCGGCGCGTCAAAACACGGCGGTATCGGAACGCAGCGTACCGCACGTTTTTGCACTGCGAAAAATCCCGCGGCGTTCAGGCGCGGCGCAAGGACGGCAGCACGCCCGCCAGGCCGTTGACGTCGAAGGGTCTCGACCAGGCCGGGGTCGCTTCGTGATCGGCCGGGACCGCCGCGGCGTCGTGGCCGGCGGCGAAGACGATCGCCGCGCCGCGCCGCGTCAGCTCGGCGACCAGGGGATAGACCAGCTCACCCCGCAGGTTGATGTCGAGGACGGCGAGATCGAGGGATTGCCAGACCGCGAGCGCCCGCGCCTCCCGGACCGTCGGCACCGGGCCGACCGCCTCGGCCCCGTGCCGGATCGGCGCCCGCGCAATGTCGTCGGCGACGAAGCACTCGTCCTCGACCACGAGAAGCCGAAGCCGATCGGGCCTCTCCTGTCCTGACATCGCCTGGTCCCCGCCTCGGCCGGCGCATCCCGCACGGACGCCGCCCGAAGGCACACCATCACGACCGGGCCGGCTCAGGCCGCGAGCTCGGCCACCACGGCGTTGAGCACCGGCGCGCCCCTCGGAGTCGCGGCGAGGCGGCCGTCGACCTTTCGCGCGACGAGCCCGGCCGCGACCAGCCCGGCGATGCGGTCCGGGTCGAGGGGGCGGCCCTTGAGGGCGGCGTAGCGAGCAGGGTCGATGCCCTCGCGCAGGCGCAGGCCCATCATCAGGAACTCGTCGGCCTGGTCGCCCGGGCTCAAGCGTTCCGTCTCGACGATGCCGTGGCCCTCGCCTTCGGCCTTCGCGAGCCAGGCTTCCGGGTTTCGCTCGGTCGAGGTACCGGTGCGGCCCTCGGGGAGCACGAGGCGGCCATGGGCGCCGGGGCCGATGCCCACATATTCGCCGTAGCGCCAATAGAGCAGGTTGTGGTGCGACTCAGCGCCCGGTCGGGCGTGGTTCGAGATCTCGTAGGCCGGCAGGCCGGCGGCCTCGCAGACCTCCTGCGTCACGTCGTAGAGGATCCGCGCGGTGTCATCGTCCGGCACGGTGAGCTTGCCGGCGGCGGCGAGCCCGTAGAACGGCGTCCCCTCCTCGATGGTGAGCTGGTAGAGCGACAGGTGCTCCGCCGCCCGGGCGATCGCCCCGCGCAGTTCCGCCGCCCAGGCCTGCGGCGTCTGATGCGGGCGGGCATAGATCAGGTCGAAGGAATAGCGCTCGAAATGGGCGGCGGCGGTCTCCACCGCCCGCATCGCCTCCTCGGTGCTGTGCAGCCGGCCGAGCGTCCTCAGCGAGGCGTCGTCGAGGGCCTGGACCCCGAGCGAGACCCGGTTGACCCCCGCCGCCCGGTAGCCGCGGAAGCGGCCGGCCTCGACGCTGGTCGGATTGGCCTCCAGCGTCACCTCGACGTCCGGCGACACGCTCCAGGCGCCCGCCACCGCGTCGAGGAGCGCACCCACCGTCTCCGGCTCCATCAGCGAGGGCGTACCGCCGCCGAGGAAGATGCTGGTCACGGTCCGCCCCGGCGCGAGGGCGGCCGCGTGGGCGATCTCGCGCGCGAAGGCGGCGCGCCAGCGCGCCTGGTCGAGGCGCCCGTGGCGGACATGGCTGTTGAAGTCGCAATAGGGGCACTTCGCGGCGCAGAAGGGCCAGTGCAGGTACACCCCGAAGCCGACGTCACGGGTCGGATGATCGATCATCGGGCGGATGTGAACGGCTTGCGCCTGCGGCGCAAGGGGCTGACGCGTCAGACCGGCAGGCCGTGATGCCGCCGGGCGATCAGGCATTCCGGGTCGCCGGGCTCGCAGGTGCGGCAGACCTCGGGGCGCACTGCGTAGACCTTGCACGCCACGCGCTCGCCGACCTTGCCGTCGAGGGCGCTGCACCGCTCGCCCTCGCAGCGCATCCGCCCGGCCGGATCGTCGATGTAAATCTCTGGAATCCGGGCGATGTCGGCATCGTCCTCGGTGCTGAACCGGGGCCATTCCGCCGAATAGGCGCAGCAGGCGCCGCATTCCTGGCAAACGAACGTGTCCGGATCGGCCGGGCTCACGGACTCACGCCCGGCGCCGCCGGCGGGATCGGGCGCGGGCGGCCCTCGTCGTCGATCGCCACGAAGGTGAACACGCCGACCGTCACCTTCTCGCGCGTCTGCGTGCGGAAGCGCCGGGCCCAGGCCTCGATCTGGATCCGCATCGAGGTCCGGCCGGTGGCGACCACCTGGGTGTAGACGCAGAGCACGTCGCCGACCCGAACCGGCCGCAGGAAGGTCATGCCGTCCACCGCCACCGTAACGACGCGTCCTTGCGCCCGCTCGACCCCGGCGATGCCGCCGGCCTGGTCCATCTGCGACATCACCCAGCCGCCGAAGATGTCGCCGTTGGCGTTGGTGTCGGCCGGCATGGCGATGGTCCGCACCGTCAGGTCGCCCTGCGGCCGGGCCGCCTCTTCGGTCGTCGCGTCGGTGGTCATGATCCCCGCTGCCCCCCTTTGCCCCTGGTCTCCGGCGCGAGCATAGGGCATCGAGGCGGCGGAGCGCGAGCGCCCCGATTCGAAGGCCCCGCGGTTTCTTCGTCCCGCGGATGGACCTAGTGTCGGCGGCACGCCATCAGCCGGAGGACGCATCATGATCCAGGGCCATCCCACCAGCGGCGCCGAAGCCGACCGCGACTGCCCGGTCCCGCTGGCGACCCTCGGGGAGATCTACCGGGCCGAGCCGGAGGACCTGCCGGACCTCCTCGACGCCCTGCCGGTGGAGACCCGCGCCAAGCTCGCGGGCTACCTCTACGCCAAGAGCCACACCCACAAGCTCGGCCTCACCGTCGCCCGCACCTGCGGCAAGGACGACCTGGTGAAGGCCTTGGGCGAGATCGGCGCCGTGGTCCACGGCCAGGCCCACCTGCCGCCGCCGAAACCCGTCCAGGCCGCCCCGGCGGCGCCCCAGACCCGCAAGATCAGCCTCGGCGGGTCGGGCACGAAGCGCAGCTTCGATTGATCGGCGGTTCGATCGGCACGATAAAATACGGGACTCCACTCGCGACCTCATCCTGAGGTGTCAGTCGATCGAAGATCGACCGACCTCGAAGGAGGGCTCCAGGGATTGCCGTGGTCTCCGGAGCCCTCCGTCGAGGCTGCCGCAAGCGGCAGCACCTCAGGATGAGGTGGTGGGTCGGATCGCCGTCACGACACGGATTCCGTCCCGCACCACTCGGCGACGAACAGCGCCATGGCGGTGGTGATGCGCTTCAGCGAGGCGAGGCTGACCCGCTCGTCGAAGCCGTGGATGTTCTCGCTCTTCGGCCCGTAGCAGAGCGCCGGCACCCGGTCGTAGAGGGCATGGACCCTCGTATCGAGGTAGCCCGCGGTCATGAAGCTCTTCAGCGCCGTTCCCGTCGCCGCCTCGTGCGCTTGGGCCAGCACGGCTTCCGCCTCCGAGCCTTCCTCCAGCACGTAGCCCTCCGAGAAGAAGCCGTGGAAGGTGACGCTCGGCGGGCTGTTCGAGAGAAAGGCGTCGTCCCGGGCGAAGGCCTGGACCGCCGCCTCGATCTCGCGCGCCGCTTCCGCTGCGCTGGTCCCCGGATAGATCGCGATGCGGCAGTCGATCCGGCACCAGGCCGGCACCGAGGAGGCCCAGTCGCCGCCCTCGATCCGCCCGATATTGAGGTTGATCGGGTGCGCCTCGCCCTCGAAATGCGGGCGGCCGGCCTTGTCGGCGTTCCAGCGCTCCTCAAGGGCGCGCAACGCCCCGATCACCCGGTAGGCCGCGTCGATGGCGTTCGCCCCCGTGCCCATCTCGCGGACATGGACCGGCCGGCCCCGGACCTCGACCCGGAACCACAAGACGCCGGTATTGGCGCGCACCAGCATCTCCTCCTCCGGCTCGGGGATCAGCACCGCGTCGGCGCGGTAGCCGCGCAGATGGGTCATCAGGGCGCCGTTGCCGGTCGATTCCTCTTCCACCACCGATTGCAGCGTCACGGTGGCCGCAGGCTGGAGCCCGATGCGGCGGAGCGCGTCGAGGGCGAACAGGTTGGCGGCGTGCCCCGCCTTCATGTCGGCGCCGCCGCGGCCGTAGAGCCAGTCGCCCTCCACCACCGGCTCGAAGGGCGGGTGTGTCCAGAGGTCGGCGGGGCCTGCCGGCACCACGTCGACATGGGCCTGGAGGATCAGCGAGCGCCCCCGCTCCTCCCGCGGCCGGTGGATGCCGACGACGATCGGCGCCTCGGAATGCTCGGGACTGAACTTGGCGCCGCCCGGATGCGCCTCGATCTGCGCCCGCTCCATCGCGAAGCGGTCCATGGCGTAGCCGCGCTCGCGGAAGGTGCGGAAGACGAAGTCCTGGATCGCCTGCTCCTCGCCGCGGGTCGAGGGGAAGCGCATCAGCGCTTGCGTGTGAGCGACCTGCGCGGAAAAATTCTCGGCGATTGCGGCGACGATGCGGTCGCGCAGGGCGGGATCCAGGGGCATCGGGGGCTCCTCGAAGGCAGGGACGCCCCCTGCATAGCCGGGACGCGGCGCTGGCGCGATGCACGGCGCCGCAAGCGGGGGTGCCGGGCGATGCCGGGCTCGGGGAGCTCTCCCGCTAAGAGATTGACTCGACTGAACTTCCATTTCTACTGGAGCGCTCCGCGGCCGGGGGCGAGCCTCGCCCGTCCTGCCCGGACGGTCCCGCCGGTGACGGGCGGGCGTGGACTCGAATCCCGACGATCTGGAGCGCTCCGGCATGGCGAAGATCGTCGCTCTCCACTATTTCGCGGTCGTCACCCGCTGCACGTCGCTGCGCGACGCCGCCGCCCAGCTCGACATCCATCCCAACGTGCTGGCGCGGCACATCTCGCAGCTCGAATACTACATGAACGCGCCGCTGCTCGAACGCGGGCCGCTCGGCATCCGGCTGACCGCGGCGGGCGAGTTGCTCGCCGCCAAGCTCGACCGGACGATCAACGAGCTCGACCACGTCGTCCGGCTGATCGACGACCTGAAGGGCCTGCGCGGCGGCCTCGTCGGCGTCCACGCGGCGGAGGGCGTCGCCTCGGCGATCCTGGTGCCGGTGCTCGCCGCCTTCGCGGCCCGCCACCCGCAGGTCCGCGCCCGCCTGCGCACCGGGACCGCGAAGGAGGCGGTGCGGGCGATCGAGGACGCCTCCTGCGACCTCGCCCTGACCTTCTTCGCTCCGGCCTCCGACGCGATCGCGGTGGTCAAGCGGGTGCGGCTGCCGCAATTCATCATCGCCCCACCCGGCCATCCGGTGACGCGACGAGACGGCGCGACCTGCGCGGCGCTCGAAACCTATCGCTGGGTGCTGCCGGGACCTGAATTCGGAGTGCGCACCTTCCTCGACCGGGCGGCGGCGGAGGCCGGGTGCCGGATCTTGCCGACCTTCGAGGCCGCCTCCCTCGACCTCCAGCGCACGCTGATCGGGCAGGCCGGCGCCCTCGGGGTGCTGCCGCGCGTCGCCATGGCCGAGGAGATCGAGGCCGGCACGATGGTGGCGGTACCCTTCCCCGACACGATGCCGGTCGAGACCTTCCTCGACCTCTGCGTGCCCGCCGCCCGCCAGCCGAGCTATGCCGCCGAGCGGCTGCGTCGCGAGCTGGAAGCCGCGCTGCTCCGGGTTCGGGCCTGACGGCCCGAGGGTGCCACGAAAAGCGGTGCACCCCTCCCCCGATTTCGTCGTAGTCAGCTCAGGCTCCCTCCCGCATCCTGTGATGCGTCTGCAGCGGCATGGTCTCACGAAGACCTGCGCGGCCCCGCCTCTGCTGTCCAGAGACTTCACCTGAGCCGAATTCTTCGGCGCAACCGATCGGCTTCGGCTGTTGCGGCCGAGCTGGTCTGTCGATTGCATGGCTTGCGCGGCGGGCATCGGGCCCCGCGCCCCGACTGGATCGCCGCACGGCGACATCGCGAGGAGACAATTTGATGGCGTTTCGTCGGTCCGTTCTCGGCCTCCTCGCGGCAAGCGCGGCCCTCATCGCCCCCGCGGCCGCACCGGCGCAGACGCTCAAGGCGGTGATGCATTCGGACGTCAAGATCGTCGATCCGATCTGGACCACCGCCTACATCGTCCGCAACCACGGCTACATGATCTACGACACGCTGTTCGCGCTCGACGGCAAGGGCGAGATCAAGCCGCAGATGGTCGACACCTATACCGTGTCGCCCGACAACCTGACCTATACGTTCACCTTGCGCGACGGGCTGACCTGGCATGACGGCAAGCCGGTGACGGCGGAGGACTGCGTCGCCTCGATCAAGCGGTGGAGCGCCCGCGACTCCCTCGGCCAGAAGCTGATGACCTTCGTCGACGGGATGACCGTCGACGATGCGAAGCGCTTCACCGTCAAGCTCAAGTCGCCGACGGGGCTGCTGCTGTTCGGCCTCGCCAAGCCGTCCTCGAACGTGCCGTTCATGATGCCGAAGCGGGTCGCCGAGACCGACCCGAACCAGCAGATCTCGGACTTCACCGGCTCCGGGCCCTTCGTGATGAAGACCGACGAGTGGAAGCCCGGCGACAGAATCGTCTACACCAAGTTCAAGGACTACAAGCCGCGGCCCGAGCCGGCCTCGGGGCTCGCCGGCGGCAAGGTGGTCAAGGTGGACCGGGTCGAGTGGCTGGCGATCTCGGACCAGCAGCAGGCGGTCAATGCGCTGCTCGCCGGTGAGATCGACCTGATCGAGCAGCCGGCCTACGACCTGATTCCGCTGATCAAGGGTGACGATGGCGTCAACCTGGTCGATTACAACCCGCTCGGCCTGCAATATGCGATGCGGCCGAACCACCTGATCAAGCCCTTCGACAATCCGAAGGTGCGCCAGGCCCTGACCTACGCCCTCAACCAGACCGACTTCCTCCAGGCGGTGGTGGGCGATCCCGATTACTATAAGCCGTGCAAGGCCCTGTTCGTCTGCGGTTCGCCGCTCGCCACCGACAAGGGCATGGACGGGCTGCTCGAATCCAATTTCGCCAAGTCGAAGCAGTTGCTGAAGGAGGCGGGCTATGACGGAACGCCGATCGTCCTCTTGCAATCGACCGACCTTCAGACCCTGACCAATCTCGGCCCCGTCGCCAAGCAGCTCCTCGAGAAGGGCGGCTTCAAGGTCGACATGCAATCCTCCGACTGGCAGACCGTGGTGTCGCGCCGTGTGCGCAAGGATCCGGTCGACAAGGGCGGCTGGAACCTGATGAACACGTCCTGGGTCTCGGCCGACATCCTGAACCCGGTGATGTCGAGCTTCATGAACATGAGCTGCGACAAGGCCCCGTTCGGCTGGCCCTGCGATGCCGAGATGGAGAAGCTTCGCGACGATTTCGCCCGCGAGGTCGATCCGGCCAAGCAGAAGGTGATCGCCGAGGCCGTGCAGACCCGCTGGCGCGAGGTGGTGCCGTACATCCCGCTCGGCCAGTTCTACATCCCGATCGCCGCGCGCAAGAACGTCACCGGCATCCTGACCGCCGCCGTGCCGGTGTTCTGGAACGTCGAGAAGAAGTAGGGCGATGGCCGGCTATATCCTGCGGCGGTTGCTCGCCGCCATCCCGGTCCTGGCGATCGTCGCGGTGCTGGTCTTCCTGATGCTGCGGCTCACCCCCGGCGACCCGGCGGCGGTGATCGCCGGGGACAACGCCTCGAGCGAGCAGATCGCACAGGTGCGCCAGAAGCTCGGCCTCGACCAGCCGCTGCCGGCGCAGTTCGCGATCTGGATCGGCAACCTCCTCCACGGCAATCTCGGCGAATCGTTCTTCTTCAAGAAGAGCATCGGCGAGCTGATCCTCGGGCGGATCGAGCCGACCCTGTCGCTTGCCGCCGCCACGATGCTGATCGCGGTCTGTCTGGCGATCCCGCTCGGCGTCGTGGCGGCCTACCGGCACGGCTCCTGGCTCGACCGGATCGTGATGGGCGTGTCGGTGCTCGGCTTCTCGGTTCCGGTCTTCGTGATCGGCTACGGGATGATCTACCTCTTCTCGATCACGCTCGGCTGGTTCCCGGTCCAGGGCTACCAGCCGCTCTCCGGGGGCTTGAGCGGCTACCTGCACCGGCTGGTCCTGCCGGCCGTGACCCTGTCGGTCGTCTACATCGCACTCATCGCCCGGATGACCCGGGCGAGCGTGCTGGAGGTCCTGAACGAGGATTACATCCGCACCGCCCGGGCCAAGGGCCAGGTCGAGCGCAAGATCCTGTTTCGGCACGCCCTCAAGAACGCCGCGGTGCCGATCGTCACCGTGGTCGGCATCGGCATCGCGCTCCTCATCGGCGGCGTGGTGGTGACCGAGAGCGTCTTTGCCATCCCCGGCCTCGGCCGCCTCACGGTCGATGCGGTGCTGGCCCGCGACTACCCGACGATCCAGGCGCTGATCCTGATGTTCTCGGGCGTCTACGTCCTCATCAACCTCCTGATCGACCTGACCTACAGCCTGTTCGACCCGAGGATCCGCCATTGAGTGCCGAGCCGACTCTGCTGGCGGCCGCCGCGGCAGCGCCCCTGCCGCCCGGCCGCACCCTCGCCGCCCGCCTCGTGCGCAACCCGGTCGTCGCGATCGGCGCCGGCTTCCTTCTCCTGATGGCGCTGATCGGTGCCTTCGCGCCGCTTCTCGGCACCCTCGACCCGGCCGCGATCAACCCGGCGACCCGCAACCGCCCGCCGGGCTTCGAGCGCACGCTCCGGGCCGAGGATGGCACGGCCACGACCTATCGTCACCGGATGGGCACCGACAGCCTGGGGCGCGACGTCTACAGCCGGGTGCTCTACGGCGCCCGGGTCTCCCTCGCCATCGCCGTCTCGGTGGCGGCGCTGTCGCTCGCCATCGGTCTCTTCCTCGGCCTGGTGGCCGGCTACATCCGTCCCCTCGACGGGCCGATCATGCGGCTGATGGACGGCTTGATGGCGATCCCCGGCATCCTGCTGGCCATCGCGGTGGTGTCGCTGTTCCGGGCCGGTCTTCCGGCGGTCATCGCGGCGATCGTGGTGCCGGAGATCCCCCGGGTGGTCCGGCTGGTGCGCTCGATCGTGCTCTCGGTGCGGGAGGAACCTTACGTCGAGGCCGCGATCATGGCCGGCACCCGCCTGCCGCTGCTGATGGCGCGCCACATCCTGCCCAACACCATCGCGCCCTTGATCGTGCAGGGCACCTTCATCGCCGCCTCGGCGATCCTGGTCGAGGCGGTCCTGTCCTTTCTCGGCATCGGCATCCCGCCTGAGATCCCGAGCTGGGGCAACATCATGGCGGAGGGGCGCAACCTGTTCCGGGTCTATCCGCACAACATCCTGTATCCGGGGATCTTCCTCGGCCTGACGGTGCTCGCCGTGAACATGCTGGGCGACGGCCTGCGCGACACCCTCGATCCGAAGATGACCGGCCGATGAGCACCGCATCCTCCCCCGTTCTCGACGTCGAGAACCTCGCCATCGCGCTTCCCGGCGGCGGCGACCGGCTCCGCGCCGTCGACGGCGTCTCCTTCACGGTCGCCCCCGGCGAGATCGTCTGCGTCGTCGGCGAATCCGGCTCGGGCAAGTCGGTCACCGCCTTCTCGGTGATGGGGCTCCTCGCCAAGGTGCTGAAACCCGTCGCCGGCGCGATCCGGCTCAACGGCGAGGACGTGCTGACGGCAAGCCCGCAGCGCCTGCGGGCGCTTCGCGGCGACCGGATGGCGATGATCTTCCAGGAGCCGATGACGGCCCTGAACCCTGTGCTGACCGTCGGCGACCAGATCGAGGAAGTCCTGCGCATCCACACCGACCTCGGGGCGTCGGAGCGCCGGGCCAAGGTGCTGGCGATGCTGGAGGCCATGCACCTGCCCGATCCGGAGCGGATGCACGCCTCCTATCCCCACCAGCTTTCCGGCGGCCAGCGCCAGCGGGTGATGATCGCGGCGGCCCTGATCCTCGATCCCGCCCTTCTCATCGCCGACGAGCCGACGACGGCGCTCGACGTCACGACGCAAGCGCAGATCCTGCGGTTGATCCGCGAGATGCAGGCGCGGCGCGGCACCGGCGTCCTGTTCATCACCCACGATTTCGGCGTGGTGGCGGAGATCGCCGACCGGGTGGTGGTGATGCAGCACGGCCGCATCGTCGAGCAGGGGCCGGCGATGCAGGTTCTGGGCAACCCGCAGCATCCCTACACAAGGATGCTGATCGCCGCCGTGCCGACGATGGCGCCCGCAAGGCGGCCGCCGGTGACCGGGGCGCTCGCGCTCGAGACGGCGGCCCTCGCGAAGACCTATCGCAGCGGCGGCCTGTTCAAGAAGACTCGCGAGGTCCACGCCGCCGCCGAGGTGGCACTCCGGATCCGGCGCGGCGAGACGGTCGGCATCGTCGGCGAATCGGGCTCGGGCAAGTCCACGGTGGCGCGCTGCATCGCCCGGCTGATCGCCCCGAGCGGCGGGCAGATCATGGTCGCCGACCGGGACATCGCCCGCCTTCCCGAGCGAAAGCTCCGGCCGTTGCGCCAGAAAATCCAGGTCGTGTTCCAGGACCCGTTCCGCTCGCTCAACCCGCGCCGGACGGTGGGCGCCTCGATCGTCGAGGGGCCGGTGAATTTCGGCATGAGCCCCGATGCGGCGATGGCGAAGGCGCGGGAGCTGATGGGCCTCGTCGGGCTCGACCCGTCGGCGCTCGCCCGCTACCCGCACCAGTTCTCCGGCGGCCAGCGCCAGCGCATCGCGCTCGCCCGGGCGCTCGCCATGGAGCCCGAGATCCTGATCGCCGACGAGGCGGTCTCGGCCCTCGACGTCTCGGTGCAGCGCCAGGTGCTGGCCCTCCTCGACGACGTGCAACGGCGCTTCGACCTCGCGATCCTGTTCATCACGCACGACCTGCGGGTGGCGGCGCAGATCTGCGACCGGCTGATCGTGATGCAGCGCGGCCGGATCGTCGAGGAGGGCCCGACGGCGGAGGTCTTCGCCCGGCCGCAGGCGGCCTATACCCGCGCGCTGATCGAGGCGGCGCCTGGGCGGGAATTCGGGCGGGGGGAGCATCTTCCCGAAGCGGCTTCCGCCTGATGCAGACGAACAAGGATGAAGCACTTCCCCTCCCCCCTGTGGGGAGGGGCAGGGGTGGGGGTGGTGCCGGATAGACCTCGGCGGTGCCTTCTGCTCTACCCCCACCCCTAACCCCTCCCCACAAGGGGGAGGGGAAGCGCTTTGTCTTGAAACGATCTTCATAACAAAAACAGGACCACACCAATGACCCTCGCCATGACCTGGGAGGAATGGGCGCAGCACGATGCCTGCGGGCTCGCCGCGCGGGTGCGCGCCGGGGAGGTGACGGCGGCGGAACTCGCCGCGCAGGCGGCGGCCGGCGTGGCGCTGACCAACCCGGCGACCAGCGCCGTGATCGAGCTGTTCGACGATTGCGTCGCCGACCCGGCCCGGGACGGAACCGACCTCGACGGCGCCTTCGCGGGCGTGCCGTTCCTGATGAAGGATCTCGGGCCGACCCTCAAAGGCCGGCTCCAGGAGATGGGCTCGCTGCTGATGCGCGGCCATCGCGCCTCGTCGGACAGCCATCTCACGGGCCGGATGCGCAAGGCCGGCTTGAACCTCATCGGCCGCACCACCACGCCGGAATTCGGCGTGTGCAGCTCGGCGGAGAACCCGGCGGTCTACGTCACCCGCAACCCGTGGAACCTCGACTACACCACCTGCGGCTCCTCGGCCGGCTCGGCCGCCGCGGTGGCCTCGGGCGTGGTGCCGATGGCGCATGCCACCGACGGGGGCGGCTCGATCCGCATCCCGGCCGGCGTCAACGGCAATCTCGGGCTCAAGCCCTCCCGCGGCGTGTTCTCGATCGCGCCCTACGGGTCGGATCTCACCAGCGTCGTGTCGATCCAGGGCTGCCAGTCGCGCAGCGTGCGCGACACCGCGACCTTCGTCGACCTTTGCCGCGGCGGGGCGCCCGGCGAGTTCATGCCCTACTGGACCGCGCCCGAGCCCTACGCCACGCTGATCGAACGCGATCCGGGCCGGTTGCGCATCGCGCTCTCGCACGAATGGGGCGATTACCGCGCCGTGCCCCACCACGTCGCCGAACTGGAGCGGATCGGGCGCTTCCTCGAAGGGCTCGGCCACCAGGTCGAATGGGCGCTCCCGGCGGTCGACATCCGGGCCGCCTTCCGGGCCCAGACCACCTGCTACATCACCAACTTCGCCCAGACCATCAACGGGCTCCTCGCCCTGAAGGGCCTCGAGCGTCCGCCCGAAGACCTGATCGAGCCGATGAACATCCGGATCTGGGAGGCCGGGCGGCACGCGAGCTACGCCGAGCGCACGGCGATGCAGGCGACGTTCAACGCCACGGCGCGGGGCTTCGGCGCCTTCTTCGAGGACTGGGACATCATCCTGACCCCGATCACCGCCCTTCCGACGCCGAAGGTCGGCACCATCGAGTACCTGACGATCAGCGACGAGCCATCGGTCTACGCCTGGTTCGAGAACCTGTGGCGCAACTTCGCCTACACGCCGCTCGCCAACCTGTGCGGCCTGCCCGCCCTGTCGATGCCGCTGGCCTGGAACGAGCACGGCCTGCCGCTCGGCATCCAGGCCCAGGCGGCGCAAGGGCGGGACGGGTTGCTGCTGCAGCTCGCCGCGCAGGTGGAACGGGCGATCGGGGGGAATTGGAACGACGGGCGGCGGCCGGGGGTGCATGTCGCAGCGAAGGGCTGATGCGCCTCACGACGTAGCGAAGAAAGACCTGCTTCATCCCACCCGCGACCCCCTCCTGAGGTGTCAGTCCATCATCGATGGACTGACCTCGCAGGAGGGGTCCAGGGATCGCAGCGACTTCTGGAGCCCTCCTTCGAGGCTCAGCGATCTCCGATCGCCCGCACCTCAGGATGAGGTCGTGGGTAGGATGGACCGTTCTGAGCGAGCAGGCGTCGCAGCCGCTCAGACGGCGGCGCTCGAACCTGTCCAATCCCAGTCGATCATCAGGAGACCCAACCCGTGAAGCTCTTCATCGCCGCGCTCGGCACCGAGACCAACACCTTCTCGCCGATCCCGACCGGGCGCGCCGCCTTCCTGGACGACCTCTACGTCGAGACCGGTGCCTCGCACGGCTCGGATCACTGGTTCGCGGGCCCGATGCGGGTCTGGCGCGCGCTCGGTGAGGCCGCCGGCTACGAGATCGTCGAGAGCCTGGCCGCCTTCGCGCCGCCCGGCGGGCCGACGCGCCAGGACGTCTGGGTGGAGTTGCGCGACCGCGTGCTGGGCGATCTGCGTGCCGCCGGTCCGGTCGACATGGTCCTGTTCAACCTCCACGGCGCGATGATCGCCGACGTGCAAGACGATTGCGAGGGCGAGCTCGTCGCCGCGGCGCGGGAGATCGTGGGGCAACCGGTGACGATCGGGGTCGAGCTCGACCTGCATTGCCACCTGACCGACCGGATCGTCGCGGCCTGCGACGTGCTGCTCACCTACAAGGAATATCCGCATATCGACGTCGACGACCGGGCCCGCGACCTCTTCCGCCTCTGCGACGACACCCGGCACGGGCGCATCCGGCCCGTGATCGCAGTCGCCGATTGCCGGATGCTGGCGGTGTGGCGCACGCCCAACCAGCCCACCCGCGGCTTCGTCGACCGGATGAGCGCGGCCGAGGGGCGGGACGGAATCCTGTCCCTGTCGCTGGCCCACGGCTTCCCCTGGGCCGACATCCCGGATGTCGGCGCCAAGGTGGTGGCGGTGACCGACGGCGATCCGGACTGGGCCAAGACGACGGCCGAGGCGCTCGCCCGCGAGCTGTGGGAGATGCGCGAGGCGACCACCGACCGACTGCTGACCCTCGACGAGGCGGTGCAGGCGGCGCTCTCGCCCGAGGCCGGCGTGACGGTGCTGGCCGACGTCTCGGACAATGCCGGGGCGGGCTCGGCGAGCGATTCGACCGTTCTGCTGCGCGCGCTCGTCGAGGCCGGCGCGACCCGGTGCGCCATCGGCAGCTTCTGGGACCCGGTCGCGGTCCGGCTCTGCCGCGAGGCCGGCGAAGGCGCGCGCCTCAGCCTCCGCATCGGCGGCAAGACCGGCCCGATGTCGGGCGATCCCGTCGATCTGACGGTGCAGGTGCTCGGCATCCGGCCCGACGCGGTCCAGACCTACGGCAACGGCAAGCAGCCGATGGGCGATTGCGTGATGGTCGAGGCGGGCGGCCTGCACATCGTGCTCAACGCCTCGCGCACCCAGGTCTTCCAGCCGAGCGTGTTCGAGCAGTTCGGCGTAGCACTGACCGACTACGCCACCGTGTTCGTGAAGTCGGCCCAGCACTTCAATGCCGGCTTCGCCCCGCGGGCCGACCGCATCCTCCACGTCGCCGTGCCGGGCAGCGCCAATCCCGATTTCGCGCGCTTGCGCCTGCCGAGGGCGTCGCGCCCGCTCTGGCCGATCGTCGCCGATCCGTTCCGCGAACCGGCCTGATCCCGGCACCAACCTGAGGCCCCCGTCCGCGACCTGGTCCCAACGTCGCGGACGGGCGTGGCAGCCGACGCCGCGCGACACTCCCCATCGATCGCGCCCGCCGCATCGGCATGGCAAGATTGGCATCCCGAGAAGAATGTCGCTGTCGGATCGCCAAGTCTTGCAACGCCGTCCCAGCAATCCGCGAGACAAAACAATCCCGTTTCATTGACCGATCGAATCGAAGACGACAAGATCAAGGCCTCTCGACAAGGCGGGTACGGCGCATGGCGGCGTGCCCATTGCATGGGGCCGGCATGATGTCGCTCGACGAAGACTTCATGGACAAGCGCGCGGCGTTGGCGGCGCGGAGGGTGCGAATCGAGGCCGGCCGCATGGGCCGTTCGCGGCACGCTCGAGCCTGAGGCCCGAAAAACTCCCGCTCGAGCCGCCCGACACGCCCTCCCCTGTCCACCGGAAGCCCCCGGACGATGACGCTCCCCCACCCCACGCATCCGGAATCCCGCCGCCGCTTCCTCGCCCGCGCCGCGGCCCTGGGTCTCGCGACACCTTTCGGCCTCGTCGGCTCCCCCTCCTCGGCCGGGCTCCTGCCGGTCCCCGACCTCCCCGGCACGCCGATCTGCCGGGTTGCCGCCGAGGGGCCGGCGCCGAAAGGCACGCCGCGGCCGATCAAGCTCGCCTGGAACGCCTCGGCGATCTGCACCGCGGCCGCGCCCGTCGCCAAGGAGAGCGGGGTGTTCGCCCGGCACGGTCTCGACGTGGAGTTCGTCAATTTCGGCGGCTCGACCGAGCAATTGCTGGAGGCGATCGCCACCGGCAAGGCGGATGCCGGCATCGGCATGGCGCTGCGCTGGCTCAAGCCCCTGGAGCAGGGCTTCGACGTCAAGGTCACGGCCGGCATCCACGGCGGCTGCATGCGGCTGCTCGGCGCCCAATCCGCCGGCGCAACCAGCCTGGAATCGCTGAAGGGCAAGGTGATCGCGGTGAGCGACCAGGCCTCGCCGGCCAAGAACTTCTTCAGCCTGCTGCTCGCCAAGCGCGGCATCGATCCCGAGCGCGAGGTCGAGTGGCGGGTCTATCCGATGGATCTCCTCAACCTCGCGGTCGAGAAGGGCGAGGCGCAGGCGCTGGCCGACGGCGATCCGCGCACCTTCCTGTGGGCGAAGGACGCCCGCCTGACCGAGATCGCCAACAACCTCTCGGCCGAGTACCACGACCGCACCTGCTGCATCCTGGCGCTTCGCGGCGCCCTGGTGCGCGACGAGCGTCCGGTGGCTGCGGCGCTGACACGGGCGCTGCTGGAGGCCGGCACCCGGGTCGCGCACGATCCGGACTATGCGGCCAAGATCTATGCCGGCTATGGCGGCAAGGGCTCGGTGGACGAACTCGCCGCGATGCTGCGCAGCCACACGCATCATCACCACCCCCTCGGGGCCGAGCTGAAGCAGCAGATCGCCGCCTATATCGACGAGCTGAAGACCGTGAAGGTGATCCGCGCCCGCACCGACGCGAAGCAATTCGCCGAGCGCGTCTATGCCGACGTCCTGAGCTGAGGCGCTGCCCATGAGCGACATCGCGCTTCCCCGGGCGGAGGGCACCGTCCGGCGCCCCGCCTTCCTGCCCGCCCCTGCCTCCGTCGCGGCGTCGGCCGCCTGGTTCGGGCTCGCCGCCCTCGTGGCGCTGCCGCCCGACCTCGGCGATTTCGGCCTCACCCGCGAACTCGCCATCGGTCTCGCCGGGTTCGGAGCCCTGGTCCTGGCGGCCGGCTTCCTGCGTCCCGGCGAGGCCGGCCCGATCCACCGGATCCAGGGCTGGTCGCCCTGGCTGATCGTGCTCGCCGCCCTGCTGGGCCTATGGGAGGTGGCGACCGCCAAGCGCGCCTGGCTGCCGATGCCGTTCTTCCCGCCGCCGCAGGCGATCCTGGAGGTCTTCGTCGAGGATTACGCGCGGCTCGCCGACAGCGTCTGGCATTCCCTGCGGCTGCTGGCCGGCGGCTACGCCCTCGGGGCGCTCGCCGGCTTCACCCTCGGGGTCGCGGTCGGCTGGTCGCGGAGCGTCGGCTACTGGGTGCATCCGGTTTTGCGCTTCGTCGGCCCGCTGCCGGCCACCGCCTGGCTGCCGCTCGCGTTCTTCGTCTTCCCGTCGAGCGGCGCGGCCTCGACCTTCCTCGTTGCGCTTGCCACCGGCTTTCCCGTCACGGTGCTGACCTGGTCGGGCATCGCCGGGGTCAACAAGGCGTATTACGACGTCGCCCGGACGCTCGGCGCCCGCGAAGGCTTCCTGATCCTCAAGGTGGCGATCCCGGCGGCCCTGCCGCACGTCTTCGTCGGGCTGTTCATGGGGCTCGGCAGCTCCTTCGCGGTGCTGGTGGTGGCCGAGATGCTGGGCGTGAAAGCCGGCCTCGGCTGGTACCTGCAATGGGCGCAGGGCTGGGCGGCCTACGCCAACATGTACGCGGCGCTGGCCGTGATGGCGCTGGCCTGCTCGGGCCTGATCACCCTGCTGTTCCGGCTGCGCGACCGTCTCCTGTCCTGGCAGAAGGGCCTCGTCCAATGGTAGCCGGCCTGGTCGCCCCGTCCCGAACTCCCGCCCGAACCCCCGCCTCCGTGGCGCCCGCCCCGGTCCCGGCGGAGGGCGCCGCTCTCTCGCTGCGCGACGTGCGCCACGCCTTCGCCCTGAAGAAGGCGCCGCTCCCGGTCCTCGACGGCGTGTCGTTCGACGTCGCGCCCGGCGCCTTCGTGGCCCTGCTCGGGCCCTCGGGCTGCGGGAAGTCGACCCTGCTGCGCCTCGTCGCCGGGTTGGAGCCGCCGAACGAGGGCCGGATCGCCGTCGACGGCGCTCCCTTGCGCGGCCCGCATCCCTCCCGCGGCCTCGTGTTCCAGGACCCGACGCTCTATCCCTGGCGCAGCGTCATCGGCAACGTCGCAATCGGCCCCGAAGCCCGCGGACGCCTGAGGGCGGAACGCGGGCGCGTCGAGGAGGCGCTCGCTCTGGTCGGGCTCTCCGGCTTTGCCGACGCCTTCCCGCACCAGCTCTCGGGCGGCATGGCGCAGCGGGTGGCGCTGGCCCGGGCCCTCGTCAATGCGCCGCCGCTGCTGCTGCTCGACGAGCCTCTGGGCAAGCTCGATTCGCTGACCCGCCTGGCGATGCAGGCCGAGCTGGTGCGCCTGTGGCGGGACAAGGGGTTCACCGCGCTCCTCGTCACCCACGACGTCGAGGAGGCCCTGATGCTGGCCCAGCGCATCCTGGTCTTCTCGGACCGCCCGGCCCGGATCAGGGCCGACATCGCATGCGACCGGCCCTATCCGCGCCACCGCGAGGATCCGGGCGTCGTCGCCGACCGACGCGCCATCCTGGACCTTCTGGGCACCGCCTGATGGGCCGGAATCGAGATGATGCGGAATCCTGAAGATGACTTCCGGATTTCGTATCATCAGCCCGCGCGGCGCCTGAGCGAGGCCGCTTTCCGTATCGCGAAGCGATCGATCGGAAAGCGTATGAGAAGCCGTTCGATCAGGGTCCGGGGCGGAGTCCTAATCCGCCTCGACCCGGACCCTCGCCTCGCCCGGGTTCAGACTGGCGATGAGTCTTTCCAGCCGCGACCGGACATGCGACCGGATCTCCTCTCCGGATTGGTCCGTCGCGCTCTCCGTGAAGTCGAGCCTGCGCCGTGCTTGAACCGTCATCGCGTCGACCCTTCTCGATACAGGGGAAGCCTTACGTCTACGCCACCGATACAGCACGGGAATGAATCGGACTCATCGGAATGATGCATGTTGAATACATCAGAGGAGAGACTGACTCGATCGTCCGCCTTTCACCTCGCAGAGTGGCGGAGGTTTGTTGCGCCAGTATTACGTGCGGGTTCGCCGAATGATCGTGTCGCGCATGGGTGATCGACCACCGTCCGGATGAGGGATGTCGGTCCGCCGGATCGTGGGAGCCGGATTTTCGCATAAGTGAAGCGCCGGGCGCCGCGGTTTCCCGTCCGCATCGCGGATGCGGCAACGGTCGCCTCGCCGCCGTGACCCAGATTGACCTCGACCCAGGTTGACCTCGACCCGGATCAACGCTCGACCGCCACCAGCCGCCCGCCCGCATCCATCCGGCAGCGGACCCACTCGCCGTTGGCGAGGCTGCATCCGGTGACCGCCATGATGAATCCCCAGTGGCACACGACCAGGGTGTGGGCCCAGTCGGGATCACCCTCCATCCCGGCCCGGAAGGACGCGGTGCGCGCGTCGAACAGGTGATCCGGCTCATGGTCGGCCTCGTCCTCGGCCTCCCGCCACCAGACCTCGTCCAGGTGGTTCAGGTCGAGATGGGGCCAGGCGCGGGCGAGGTCGGTGCGGCAGGTGCCGATGTCGCAGCTCGCGCCGCGGCGCTCCCGCACCGTCGGCGTGACCAGGACGGGGAGGTCCAGGCGCGACGCGACCGGGGCGGCGGTCTGGAGCGCACGGGTGAGCGGCGAGCACAGGATGCGCCGTACCCCCTCCCCCGCGAGCGCGCGGGAGGCGGCCTCCGCCTGTTCGTGGCCGAGCGGCGTCAGGGGCGCATCGACGATGCCGGGATCGACGCCGGTGGCGTGGAAGTGGAGGTTGAACTGGCTCTGGCCATGGCGAAGCAGGATCATGACGGTGAAGGTAGGGCACCGGCGCGATTCGGCCTCGCGGCGCGGAGCCGCGCCGTCACGGCGCCGCCGCCCGATCCGGCGCCTCCGCCGCCTCGTTCCCCACCCCCGGGCTCATCAACCCGCGCAGGGTCGCCGCGAGATCCGCCATCCCTAAGCCCGCCTTCGGCAGGATCCGGTCGGCCTGGCCGGCGAGGCGGCGGCGGTCTTCCGCGGTGACGTCCTTGGCGGTCAGCACGACGACCGGGATGTCGCGCCAGTCGGGCCGGTCGCGCAAGGCGCGCAGGAACCCGAACCCGTCGAGTTCCGGCATCATCAGGTCGAGGAGGATCAGGCCGGGTTTGCGCACCCCGACCGCCTCCAGGCCGGCCAGCCCATGCTCGGCGGTCGCCACCCGCCAGCCCTCGCGGGTCAGCATGGTGGTCATGCGCTCGCGCACGTCCGGGTCGTCGTCGACCACCAGGACCGGTCCCTCGTGGATGGCGGGCCGGAAGCGCTCCATCGCCTCCTTGAGCGCCCCCCACTCGACCGGCTTGTGCAGGTAGTCGGTGGCGCCGAGCGAGAAGGCGAGGTTCTGCTCGTCGAGCACCGTCACCATGATGACCGGCGTCGCGCCGAAATCCGGGTCGGCGCGCAGCGCCCGCAGCACCGACCAGCCGTCCATGCGCGGCATCGTCACGTCGAGAAGGACGACCCGGGGGCGCAAAAGCCGCGCCTGCTCCAGGCCGGCGCGACCGTCCGCGGCGGTCGCGACCGTGAACCCGTCCCGGCGCAGGAAGCGGGCGAGGAGGTCGCGGGTCGCCGGGTCGTCGTCGACGACGAGGACGAGGTTGGAGCCGGTATCGGGACGCGCCCCGGCGGCCGCCGGCGCCTCGGGCACGACCGGGCCGGCGGGCTCGGCCGAGCCGCGCTCCTCGTAGAGCGCCGGCAGTTCCAGGGTGAAGGTGGTGCCCTCACCCAACCGGCTCTCGACGGCGATCTCGCCGCCGAGCATCTGCGCGAAGGCGCGGGTGATGGCCAGCCCGAGCCCGGTGCCGCCGAAGCGGCGGGTGGTCGAGGCGTCGGCCTGGGTGAAGCGCTGGAACAGCCGGGCCTGCTGCTCCTCGCTCATGCCGATGCCGGTGTCCGATACGGTGAAGCGCAGCCGGTCGCCGCCCTCGCGGTGCTCGCGTTCGGCGCGAAGCGTGATGGTGCCGCCCTCGGTGAACTTGGCGGCGTTGCTCAAGAGGTTGATCAGGCACTGCCGCAGCTTCGTCGCGTCGGTATGGGCCCGTCCGAGATCGTCGCCGAGGGTGAGGCTCAACGAGTTGCCCTTCTTCACCACCAGGGCGTCGACCGTGGTGGCGACCTCCCGGACGGTCTCGGCGACGTCCAGGTCCTCGGCGAAGACCTCCATCCGCTCCGCCTCGATCTTCGAGAGGTCGAGCACGTCGTTGATGAGGCCGAGCAGGTGGCGGGCATTCGCCTCGATCTTGCGCATGTCGGCGAGCAGGTTCTCCTCGCCGAGATCCTCCATCTCCTCCTGCAGCATCTCCGAATAGCCGATCACCGCCGAGAGCGGGGTGCGCAATTCGTGGCTCATGTTGGCGAGGAACTGGCTCTTGGCGCGGTTGGCCTCCTCCGCCGCCTCCTTGGCGGCTTCCAGCGCCAGCTCGGCTTCCTTGCGGGCGGTGACGTCGGCATGCGCCCCCACCCATTCGCGCACGCGGCCATCCGCCTCCAGGATCGGCACGGCGCGGCCCTCCATGTGGCGCCACACCCCGTCGTGGCGGCGGACGCGGTGCTCGATGGCGTAGAGCGCGCGCGAGGCCACCGCCCGCTCCCAGGCGTCCCGCGTCGCCTCCCGGTCGTCGGGATGGATCGCCGCCAGGAAGCCCTGGCCCGCAGCCTCGGCGGGGGCCTGGCCGGTGAAGCGGGTCCATTCCGAGGTGATCTCCCGGAAGGCGCCGTCCGGCGTGGTGGTCCATACGATGGCGGAGGTCGCCTCGGTGAGCGAGCGGAACCGTTCCTCGCTGTCGACGAGGCGGCGCTCGGCGAGTTTTCCCAGGGTCACGTCGTCCATGACGATGCCGACGCCGTCGGCCCGCTCGCCGTCGGGCCCGCCGCCGCGGCGGCGCAAGGGAAAGAAGCTCGCCTCGAAATGGCGGATGCCGCCCGGTGCGCTCGGGGCCGGCACCGCGACCTCGACATTGGCGGTGACGAGCCCGCTGTCCCGGGCCGCCGCGAGCTTCGGCCCGAGTGCGTCGCGCAAGGACGGCAGCAGCGCCCAGATCGGCGCGCCGAGATCGGCGCCGAAGCCGCGCTCGCTCATGTTGCCGAGCGCCCGGTTCATGTGACGCAGGTTCAGGTCGCGGTCGAGGAAGCCGAGGCCCACGGGCGCGTTCTCCAGGACGCTCTCCAGCAGGTCGGCCATGCGCTGGCTCTCGCGGCGGCGCATCAGGGCGAGGCGGGCCAGGAGGCCGAACGCCGCGAGCGCGCAGGCGAGCGTGACGAGGGACAGGAGCGGCGAGCGCAGAGCGTCGGCCTCGGCCAGGTGGCGCAGGTCGGTGGCGGCCCGGTCCTGGACCTCCCGCGTCGTCTCGCGCACGGCGTCCATGACGCGCTTGCCCTCCCCGGTCTGGATCAGGCTCAGTGCCGCCTCCTGGCCGCCGCTCCGGCGGGCGGCGACGACGCGGGCGGCGTAGTCCTTCTCGGCCGCGATCACGCTGCGGCGGCGCTCGCGGACAGTCCGGTCGGGCGTCACGGCGTCGATGGCGGCGAGCTCGCCGTCGATCCGGGCGAGCGCCGCGTCGTAGGGCTGGAGGTAATCCTCGCGGCCGGTCAGCACGTAGCCGCGCTGGCCGGTCTCGAGATCCTTCATGCTCGACAGCACATGCTCGCTCAGCGCCATGACCCGACCCAGCCGCTCGGCCTCGGCCCGGCTGCGGGCACCCGCGACGGTGTTCCAGCCGCCGGCCGCGACGGCCAGAGCGAGGAGGAGGAAGGCCAGCGGCGAACCCGGCAGGCGCCGTCCGGGGGCGAGGAAGCGCCAGCGTTGCGTGGAGGCGGTTGTGCTGCTCATGTCACCTTGCTCTCGCGGCTCCGAACGGGCGCCGCGTCGTCCCCGATCTTCGTCATGAAACGCCCGACCGCCGGCATCGCCCCGCCCTGCGGGCGTCGGTCCGGCGGAATTTTCACGGGAGGCGACGGAGCGCGCGGCGGAGGGCGACGGATCGCGCGGGAAGCGGTCGCGAGCGTCTACCGCCGACCTCCCTCCCCGGCGTCGAGAACCCGCCCGCGCGTCTCCGGCAGCATCCATGCCGCCACCGTGCCGACGAGGCTGAAGGCGGCGAGGTAGTAAGCCGGCGCCATGCGGTCGCCGGTGGCCGCGATCAGCCAGTTGATCGCGTAGTTGGTGCTGCCGCCGAACACCGAGACGGCGAGCGCGTAGACGATGGCGAGGCCCGAGCTGCGCACCGCGCGCGGCAGGGCTTCCGGAATGCCGACGATCACCGCCGCTGCGTTGATCGAGGACAGGGCCGAGAGCAGGAAGGTCACGGCGTAGACGGCGAGCGGTCCCGGCGCCCGCAGGAGCCAGGCGAAGGCCGGGACCGCCAGGACGAGGATCAGGGCGCGCGGCCAGATCATCACTGGGCGGCGGCCGTAGCGGTCGGCGAGGTATCCGCCCAGCAGCGGGAAGGCCACCGAGGCGAGGCCCAGCGCGATCGGCACCGCGGTCGCGACCGTCTCGCTCAACCCCAGGGTCGCGCCGGCATAGACCGGCATGTTGGTGCCGACCGCGTTCGAGACCGTCGAGGCGGCGACGACCAGGAAGGTCAGCCCGAGCAGGCGGCCGTGCTCGCGCACGAGCCGCCCGATCACCGCCCCGGTCGAGGCCGCGGCGGTCGGGTCCTTTTCGACGCCGCCGGTCTCCGGCAGGTGGCTGCGGATCACGAGGCCGACCGGCACGACGGCGAGGCCGACCAGGAACATCACCCGCCAGCCCCAGGCCGCCATGGCGGCCTCGCCGATCGTCAGCGCGAGCGCCGTCGCCAGCAGGCCGGCGAAGAGGGCCGCGCAGCCCTGGCTGGCGATCTGCCAGCTGGTGACGAAGCCGCGATGCTTTACCGGCGCCGCTTCCAGCAGGTAGGCGGTCGAGGGGCCGACCTCGCCGCCGAGCGCCAGGCCCTGGATCAGCCGGCCGGCGATGACGATGGCTTGCGCCCAGCCGCCGATCTGCGCGTAACCGGGACAGGCGGCGAGCATCAGCATGCCGAGCGCCATCAGCACGATGGTGACCAGCATGGCGGGCTTGCGCCCGGACCGGTCGGCGAGCGCCCCGATCAGGGCGCCGCCGATCGGCCGCATGACGTAGCCGACGCCGAACAGGGCGAGCGAGGCGAGCAGGCTGTGGCTCGCGTCCGAGGCCGGGAAGAACGCCTCGCCGATCGCCTTGGCGAAGAAGGCGTAGACGGTGAAGTCGTAGAATTCGAGGGCGTTGCCGAGCACCACGGCGCCGACCGCCTTGCGGTCGAGGCCCGGGCGGACTGGATTTCGCGCGTCCATGCCGGGGGATCAGCGGCCCGGTTCGCGCTTGAGGCCGCCGGTCACAGGCTCCGCCCCCGCCGCCACGGCCTCGTCGTAGCCGGCAAGCCAGCGCTCCCGCGCCTCCGTGCCCTCGGCATAGGGGCAGGCCGCGCGGGCGAGGCCCTTGTCGGGGGCAGCCCGACCGAGGGCGTGGGCATCGAGGTTGTCGGGCGGGGATTGCATCGGGTCTGCCGGGCTCCTGTCGGGCGGTGCGGATCGCAGATGCACGGCCGAGTACCCGAACCGCCGGCGGCGCCGGACGTTCCCGCCGGGCAGCCCCCGCGGCAGGACATGAGGCGGCGTGGCGGGTCGGACGGGACAGGCCTATACGGCACGCCATCCGCTCCCGAAGGACATGCCGCCGTGCCCCACTCTCCGCCCGCCCCCTCCGCCGCCGAGGCCGGCACCAAGGCCGAGCGTCGCACCGCCTTCCTCGCCGGGTGCGGACCGGAGACGCAGGCCATCCACGCGCCGATCCTCGACCTCGCGGCCTCGCGCGGCCACCTCAACCCGGGCGGCCTCGGGGAGGCCCGCGCCTTCTCGGACCTCGGCTCGCTCGGCCAGAGCAGCGTCGGCTTCGAGACGCTCGGCGACTACGAGGCGGCCGATGCGGCGGGCCGCGCGCCCTATGGCGGTGCCGAATACGGCGTCGTCCTGTCGCCGGAGGCCGAGGCGGTCTGCGCGAAGTTCACCCGATTGCATGGCGGGGCCGGCGCGATCGTCTGCGCCTCCGGCCTCGCGGCGATCGCGACGGTCGTCGACGCCTTCGCCCCGAAGGTCGTGCTGATCCCGGACGCCATCTACTTCCCGGCCTGGCGCTACCTGTCCGAGACGGGGCGCGCCGCGCTCATGACCTATCCGTCCGGCGCCTCGGGCGAGGAGGTCGCCGCCCTGATCCGCGAGGCCGGAACGCGCGTCGCGCCCGCCGAGACGATGCTCTACCTCGAGGCGCCGGCGAGCGGGACCTTCGAGATCCCGGACATCGCCGGCATCGTCGCGGCGGCGCGCGCGGCCGGCATTCGTACGGTGATGGACAATACCTGGGGAAGCCACGTCCGCTTCCGGCCCCTCGACCACGGCATCGCCGTCGCGGTCCAGGCGACGACGAAGTACGAGGGCGGCTACGGCGACACGCCGAGCGGCATCGTGGTGGCGCGCGAGGCGGCCGACCTCGCCCGCCTGCGCCGGCAGTTGCGGATCAGCGGCAACGGGGCGGTCTCGCCCCAGACCTGCACCCGTCTGTTCCACCGGGTCGACAGCGCGGAGAGCCGCCTGGAGCGGCACGCGGCTTCCGCCGGGTCGCTGATGGCTTGGTTCGAGGACAAGCCGTTCACGGCCGACATCTTGAGCCCGGCCCGGGCGGCGAGCCCGTACCATGCCCGCTTCCGACAGTATTTCGGCGCCGGCAACAGCCTGTTCACGGTGGCGTTCGACGAGGGACTGCCGGCCGAGCGGGTCCAGGCCTTCGTCGATGCGCTGCTGCTGTTTCGCGTCGCCGAGAGCTGGGGCGGCCACGTCTCCCTGGTGCTGCCGGTCCATCCGCGCCGCGATCCGGCGACGCTACAGAGGGGCGCGATGTTTCGCTTCAATGCCGGGCTGGAGGAGGCCGGCGACCTGATCGCCGATCTGGAGCAGGCGGCGCAGACGGCTTTTCTGCAAGAGCCGGTGTGACTGTCTCCGACAGTGATCACACCCACCGGGTCATTCCGGGGCCGCGAAAGCGGAACCCGGAATTCAGAACCGCTGATGGTGCGGGATAAACCGGAGATCGTCCCATCTTCTTTGGAAGCACCTGTGTTTCTGGATTCCGGGCACCGCTTTCGCGGCCCCGGAATGACGAGGAGGATGTCAAGACTGTCGAGTCATCCCGATCCGACGGGCTCGCGCCCTACGGATAACCGTAGCGCGACCGGGCCGCAGCCAGCAGGTGCAGGGCCTCACCGTCGCGGCCGGCCGCGCAGGCGGCGGAGGCTTGGGCGAGATCGGCGGAGAAGCGCTTGCCGACCGGGGCGTTGAGGTTGCCGGTGGCGACGTCGCTGTCGACGATGGCCTGGGTGCGGGCGATGGCGGGGCCGCAGCCGGTGCCCGCAGGCAGCGCCCCGGCGGGCAGCGCGGCGACCGGGCCGAGCGCGGCGGCGGGCGGCGGCACGGCCGGCTTCGACTGGCAGGCGGCGAGGGCGAGGAGGGCCGCGACGGCAAGCCCGGGCTTCCAATACGACACGGGGAGGCTCCACCTTGGGATCGGTTGCGTAAAGCCGAGCTTGTCGCAAGCACGGACGGGGCGGTCAATCGCCGGACGACGCAAGGGGTGATCGCGGATCGTCATCGCTACCGCGTCATCACGCCCTTGTCATCGATCCTCCGGCCCGGTACACAAGCGACCCTCGCCCCGGGTCCAGCACCCTTCAGGAGACGCGAGCCGTGGCTCATGCCGGCTCCCCGCTGACGCTTCCCAAGACCGCCCTTTCGGCGGCGCGGGCGCGCGCGCTCCTCCTCGGCGGCCTTCTCCTCCTTACCAGCCCCTGAGGGCCGTCCGGGCGTGCGCCTGGGCCCTTGGGGGATCGAGGACCGAGATACCTTTTCCCGACACCTTCCTCTGACGACGCGCCCGCGCGACCCCTGATCCCGGGCGAACCAGGATTCCAGAGCCATGACCGACCAGACCGCCCGTACCGCGACTTCGGCCGAACGCGTGCTGATCTTCGACACCACCCTGCGCGACGGCGAGCAATGCCCCGGCGCCACCATGACGCTGGAGGAGAAGCTGGCGGTGGCCGAGATGCTTGACACGATGGGTGTCGACATCATCGAGGCCGGCTTCCCGATCGCCTCCAACGGCGATTTCGAGGCGGTCGCGGAGATCGCCCGCCGCGCGAAATCCGCGGTGATCGCCGGCCTGGCGCGTGCGATCCCCGCCGACATCGCCCGGGCCGGCGAGGCGGTGCGCTTCGCCAAGCGCGGGCGCATCCACACCTTCGTGTCGACCTCGCCGATCCATCTGGCCCACCAGATGCGCAAGACCGAGGACGAGGTCCTGGAGATCATCCTGAAGACCGTGGCCCAGGCCCGCGACCTCGTCGAGGACGTCGAGTGGTCGGCCATGGACGCGACCCGCACGCCGATCGACTACCTGTGCCGCTGCGTCGAGGCGGCGATCCGGGTCGGTGCCACCACCATCAACCTGCCCGACACGGTCGGCTACGCCACGCCCGAGGAGTACCGGGCGATGTTCCGCTCCGTCCGCGAGCGGGTGCCGAATGCCGACAAGGCGGTCTTTTCCGTCCATTGCCACAACGACCTCGGCCTGGCGGTGGCGAACTCGCTGGCCGGCATCGAGGGCGGCGCGCGCCAGATCGAGTGCACCATCAACGGCATCGGCGAGCGGGCCGGCAACGCCGCGCTGGAGGAGATCGTGATGGCGATCAAGACCCGCGCCGACGTGCTGCCCTACGCCACCGGCATCGACACCACCCAACTCGTGCGCGCCTCGAAGCTGGTGGCCGGCGCCACCCACTTCCCGGTGCAATACAACAAGGCGATCGTCGGCCGGAACGCGTTCGCCCACGAGAGCGGTATCCACCAGGACGGGATGCTGAAGAACCAGACCACCTACGAGATCATGACGCCGGAATCGGTCGGCGTGCACAAGACCTCGCTGGTGATGGGCAAGCATTCCGGCCGGGCCGCCTTCCGCTCGAAGCTCGACGACATGGGCTACCGGCTGTCGGACAACCAGTTCCAGGACGCGTTCGAGCGGTTCAAGGCGCTGGCCGACCGCAAGAAGCACGTCTACGACGAGGACATCGAGGCCCTGGTCGACGAGAACCTGGCCACCGCGCACGACCGCATCAAGCTCGTCTCCCTGACGGTGATGGCCGGCACCCGCGGCCCGCAGCGGGCGACGATGAAGCTCGACATCGAGGGCCGCATCGTCACCGAGGAGACCGACGGCAACGGGCCCGTCGATGCGGTCTTCAAGGCGATCCACGCCCTGGTGCCGCACGAGGCCGCGCTCGAGCTCTACGACGTCCACGCGGTCACCGAGGGCACCGATGCCCAGGCCGAGGTCTCGGTGCGCCTGCGCCAGGACGACCGCATCGTCACCGCCCGCGGCGCCGACCCGGACACCCTGGTCGCCTCGGCCAAGGCCTATCTCGCCGCGCTGAACAAGCTGATGGCCGGCGCCAGCCGCCTCCACGCCCAGCACGCCGCCGCGGAGTGACCCGGGCCGAGTAGGCGAGGTCGGCGAGCCAGCCGGCAAAAAATCGACGGGTCGGCGGGATCGGGGCTGGACAGCCCGGCGCCGGCCCCTTAAACGACCCTCACCGCCGGGGCGGTTTGGTGGCTTCCCCGGAGGCGCTCTTGTGAGAGCGGGCGCATAGCTCAGTTGGTAGAGCAGCTGACTCTTAATCAGCGGGTCCTAGGTTCGAGCCCTAGTGCGCCCACCACAAGACCCAAGTTACTCTCGCGGTAGCTTGAACCGGGTGCTCTCAGGAGCAGCCGTCACCTGAGGAACGGTTGGTGGCCGTTCCCCTCTCGCCCTCGGGCGACGGGCGCATAGCTCAGTTGGTAGAGCAGCTGACTCTTAATCAGCGGGTCCTAGGTTCGAGCCCTAGTGCGCCCACCATTCCCCTCCCCTGACGATCACGGATCGAACCGGCTGCAAGGCAGCAACGGCGAGAGATCCGGTTCGAGACGCAGATGACCGTGGTGCTGCTGCACGGCCTGGGGCGCACGAAGGCCAGCATGGCGCGACTCGCCGCGCGTCTCATCGCGGCCGGCTACCACGTCGAAAATCTCGGTTACCCGTCCCGCCGCCTCGGCATCGCGGCCTGCGCGGAGCACCTGCGTTCCGTCGTCTCGGGGATCCGGCAGCGGGCCGACGGCCCGATCGTCCTCGTCGGGCATTCCATGGGCGGCCTCGTCGCCCGCTCCCTCGCCGCGGCGGAGCCCGAGCTCGCGGCGGGCCTCGTGATGCTGGGTACCCCGAACCGCGGCAGCGAGGCGGCCGACTGCGTCGCGGCCTTCCGGCTCGGGCGGGCTTTGTTCGGTCCGGCACTCCGCGACCTGCGCACCGACGCGTCCGGGGCGATTCCGATCCCGGCCTGCCCGATGGCGGTGGTGGCGGGCACGCGGGCGCTCATCCCGTTCTTCCGCGCCCGAATCCCGACACCGCATGACGGCCTCGTCAGCGTGGAGCGCGCCCGCCTCGGCGTCGGCGAGCGATGGTGCGCGGTGCCGGCCCACCATACCTGGCTGATGAACCATCCGGCGACGGTCGCAGCCGTGCTGGACGCCCTGTCGGCCTGGCTGCCATCCGCCGACCGGGCGGGATGATGGCGTCGCGGCCGCGCCCGACGGCGGATGCGTGGCGGCCCCTCGAGCCTCGACCCCGACGGAGAGTTACGGCGCAGATCGTGTTTCTGCTCGGTCATGCAGAAATAGAGAGAAAGAAATGGCGATGGCACGCGTCGTTTTCATCCCTTGCGCACGTTTTTGCGACTATCGATGTAAATCCATGCCAGCGAAGGATTTTTCTCGACAGGTCGACGTTTTCCTGATCCTCTTGCGTCAGACGGGCCGGGAGAGTGGCCGCCATGTGACAGGCGCCGCGTGAGCGCGCGCGCATACAGGCGGGACTTGCGACCGACCTTGTCGAGCCCCCTGCGATGCGCGTCCTGCTCACCCTGATCCCCCTAGCCGGCTTCGCGGCCGACGCGCTCGCGGCGGATCTGCCCCTTCGTGCGGCCCCACCCGTCGCAGCCGTGCCCGTCTTCACCTGGACCGGCCTCTACAGCGGCCTGTTCGCCGGCTACGGTCATCTCGACAACCGGACGAGCCCGGCCTGCATCGGCGCCGACGGCCGGGCGAACGGCCTGCGTTGCCCGGTGCGGCCTGCGCTCTCGCCGAAGGCCGACGACGTCGTCGCCGGGAGCGAGATCGGCTACACCTACCAGCTCGCGCCGGGGCCGGGCCTCGTCGTCGGCGCGGCGGCCGATTACCAGTTCACGCCGATCCGCTCCTACGGCCTCACGACCGGCGCCTTCGCGCAGGCGGGCCAGCCCGGCGCCGTCTATCCGGGCGGCGTCTACCATGCCGGGCAGCGCCTCGACTGGCTCGCCACGGCCCGGGGCAAGGTCGGCTACGCGTTCGACCGGGTCTTCGTCTACGGCACCGGCGGCGTCGCCTTCGGCGGCGTGCGGATCGACACCACCACCACGGCGGATGCCGGAATCTTCGGCGAGCGCGTCAACCGGCCCGATTTCGACGGGCGGAAGGGCGCGTTGCGCACCGGCTGGGTCGCCGGCGGCGGCGTCGAGGTCGCGATCAGCCCGCATCTCTCGGTCAAGGGCGAAGCGCTGTACTACGATCTCGGCGCCCGCACCGTACTCGCCGGCGATGCGACCGGGTTCCGGCCCAACGTCTCCGCCGGCACCCGCGTCGAGACGAGCGGCATCCTCGGCCGGATCGGCCTGAATTACCGCTTCGACGACGGCCTGCCGGTCATCGGTCCGGTCGTCGATGTCGCGAAGGCACTGATCGACCCGGTGCCCTACGTCCCGCCCGTCGCGCAGGAATGGGGCTTCGAGATCGGCACCCGCTACGTCTACAGCTCCGGCAATTTCCGCAAGTCGCTCTACCGGCCGGCCAACGAGACGATGATCTCGCGCCTGACCTATCGCGACTTCGACGCCCATTCCGGCGAGACCTTCGCCCGCCTCGACCACAACCCGACCGGCCTGTTCGCCAAGGGCTTCCTCGGCTCGGGCTTCGTCACCTCCGGCGGGCGGCTCAACGACGAGGATTTTCCGCCGGGCATCCGCGGCAACGTCTACTCGAACACCCTGTCCAAGATCCGCGACGGCGACGTCGCGCTCTCGGCGATCGATGCCGGGTACGATGTCCTGCGCTCCGACAGCTACCGGCTCGGCGCCTTCCTCGGCTACCAATCCACGATCGAGCGCGCCAATGCCGGCGGCATCGTCCAGCTCGCCGCGAATCCGGTGATCGGCGCCCGCGGGGTGCCGGCCGGCGTCGCGGTGCTGACCCAGGACAATCACTGGAACGCGATGCGCGTCGGCCTCGCCGGCGAGGCCCGCTACGACCGGTTCACGCTGTCTCTCGAGGGCGCCTATCTCCCGGTGGTCGGCCTCGACGCCTACGACCGGCACTGGCTGCGCCCCGACATCAACGCGCAGCGCGAGCGCGGCACCGGCAGCGGCTATTTCCTGCAGGGCCTGATCGCCTACGATCTGACCCCGCGGATCAGCATCGGCATCGGTGCCCGCACCTGGCGCATGGAGGTCGGCCGGCAGGACGGCACGGCCCGCTTCCCCACCCTGGCCGAGCCGGCGAAGTTCGCCAGCGAGCGCTACGGCGCCTTCGCGCAGATCTCGTACCGGTTCACCGATCCGGGCCTCGACCTGGGCGGGCCGGCGTCGAAATAGTTCCGCGGACATTCCGCTTGACGAGGGGTGCCGGCGGCGACACTGTCCCGCCCCATGATCGGGAACCGGACCCTGTGCGATCGACGCCGACGCCGCCTCCACGCGGCGGCTATCCGGCTGCGCGTCGACCGGCGTCCTTCCGAAGGGTAGCGGCTTCACGCCGTGCCACACCCGACCGGAAGCGGACCCTCGGCCCGCAATCCCGAACCAAGCCCCCGCAGCCCCCGGCTCCGGGGGTTTTCTTTTGCCCGAACACCGAGAAGGACACCCCACCCATGAGCATTCGCGTCGGCATCGTCGGAATCAGCGGCTTCGGCGGCGGCGAGGCGTTGCGCCTGATCGCCGGCCACCCGTCCTTCGAACTCGTCTACGCCGCGGGCGAGGGCAGCGCCGGCAGCCGCCTCAAGGACCGCTTCCCCGGCGTGCCGGCGCGACTCGCCGACCTCGTGATCGAGAAATGGGATCCTGCCTCCCTGCCGCCGCTCGACGTGCTGTTCGCCTCGCTGCCCACCGGCACCTCGGCGGCGGCGCTGGCGCGCGTGCCTGCGAGCGTGAAGATCGTCGATATCGGCGGCGACCACCGCTACGTCGAGGGCTGGACCTACGGTCTCGCCGATATCTGGCCGGACCGGATCGTGGGCATGAGCCGGATCGCCAATCCCGGCTGCTTCCCGGCGGCGACGCTGACCGCCCTGGCGCCGCTTCTCGCCGAGGGCCTGATCGAGCCCGGCTCGATCGTGATCGACGCCAAGACCGGCATTTCCGGCGCCGGCCGGGGCGGCGGCGACAGCCGGTTCGGCTATGCCGAGAGCAACGAGAACCTGGTGCCCTACGGCCTGCTCAAGCATACCCACATGCCCGAGATGGAAGCGACGATCGAGCGGCTGAGCGGTGGTAGCGCCGCCGGCCTCGTCTTCACGCCCCACCTGGTGCCGATGACCCGCGGCATCCTCGCCACCATCTATGCCCGCGGCCGCGCCAGCACGGCCCAGTGCCTGGATGCCGCCCGGCGCTTCTATGCGGGCCGGGCCTTCGTCCGCGTGACCGACGCGCCGCCGCAGACCAAATGGGCGACCGGCTCGAACCTCGCCTTCGTCAGCTACGCGGCCGATCCGGAGCGCAACCTGGTGATGGCGTTGGGCGTGGTCGACAATCTCGGCAAGGGCGCGGCGGGCCAGGCGGTGCAGAACGCGAACCTGATCTGCGGATTGCCGGAAACGGCGGGGCTGGAGGGCGCGCCTGTCTGGCCGTGATGGATGCGGATTTGGGGCGTTGAGCAGGTGATGTGACCGCGTCACCGTCCCGCGCAAGGTGGTCCGGGGAACGGAATGGCGCGGGTTTTCCCTCTCCCCGCGGGCGGGGAGAGGGCCGTGTCGCTGTTCAAGAGACATGGCAAGCGCAGGCGAAGCCGGAGCGGGGGTGAGGGAGTGTCTCCGGACGAGGCTCTTCCGGAAACACCCCCTCACCCCCGCCATGCGGGCTCCCTAAGCCCCTTCGGAGCTCAGGCCTCTCCCCACCCGCGGGGAGAGGAGAACACCTGCGCCTCCGCATTCCCGCGGACGGACCCGGCGGCGCCCGCGAGAAAGCTTCAGGCCGCCCGCACCGTATCGAGGAAGCGATGCACCTCGGCCGCAAGATGCTCGGACTGGCGCGACAGTTCGCTCGCCGCCCCCAGCACCTGGCTCGCCGCCGCGCCCGTCTCTTCCGCAGCCCCCGCCACTCCAGAGATGTTGCCCGTCACCTCGCCGGTGCCCTGGGCCGCCTGGGAGACGTTGCGGACGATCTCCTGCGTCGCCGCCCCCTGCTGCTCCACCGCCGCCGCGATCGAAGTCGCGACCTCGCTGATCTGCGCGATCCGCGTGGTGATCTGGCCGATCGCACCGGCCGCCTGGCCGGTGGAAGCCTGGATCGCCGCGATCTGGCCGGTGATCTCCTCGGTGGCCCGTGCCGTCTGGCCGGCCAGTTCCTTGACCTCGGCCGCCACCACGGCGAAGCCCCTGCCCGCCGCGCCGGCGCGGGCCGCCTCGATGGTGGCGTTCAGCGCCAGCAGGTTGGTCTGGGCGGCGATCGACGAGATCAGCCCGACCACGTCGCCGATGCGCGCGGTCGCTTCCGTGAGCGCCCGCACCTGGTGTGCGGTCTGGCCCGCCTCGGCGACGGCCGCCTGGGCCAGCCGGGCCGAGCCGTCGACCTGGCGACCGATCTCAGACACCGAGGCACCCAGCTCCTCGGCCGCCGCCGCGACGGTGCCGACATTCGACGAGGCCTCCTCGGCCGCGGCCGCCACGGCGGTCGATTGCGCGGCGGTCTGGGTCGCGGTGGCCGTCATGACCTGGGCCGTGGCCTGGAGTTCGGTGGCCGAGGCCGAGACCTGGCCGACGATGCCGCCGACCGCCCGCTCGAAGGCGTCCGCCATCTGGCGCATCCCGGCGCGGCGCTGCTCCTCGGCCGAGGCGCGGGCGAGCACCGTCTCCTCCTCGAGCGCCCGGGCTCGGATCAGCCCGTCCTTGAACACCTGCACGGCGGCCGCCATGGCGCCGATCTCGTCGCGCCGGCCGGCTCCCGGGATCGCCACCGCGAGGTCGTTGCCGGCAAGGCGCCCCATCGCGGCGGTCATGCGGGCGATCGGCCGGGCGATGCCGAGGAGGCTGAAGAGGCCTGCGCCGATCGCCGCCGCGAGCGCCAACGCCGTCATGATTCCCGCCGCCAGGATGCCGGTATCGGCGCTGGCGCTGCTGTGTTCGGCGCTCGCCTGGGCGGCGGCGGCATTCATCGCGACGATCGCCTTCAGGGCGCCGGTCGCCTCGGCATTGGCGCCGGTCATCTGCGGACTGGTCAGCGTGGCGAGCGCCGAGGCCTGGTCGCCCGCCGCCATCGCCCCCGTCACCATCTTCTGGCCTTCGAGGTAGTCGCTCCACCGGGTCACGAAGCGCCCGAACGCCGTCCGCTCCTCCGGCCCGGACATCAGCGGCGCGTATTGCGCCTGGAGATCGACGACGGCCTTGCGGCTGTCGGTCAGGGCCTGCTCGTTGCGGTCGTAGGCGGCATCGTCGGTCGAGGTCACCACGAAGCGGTAGAGGTGGATGCGGTAACTCTGGGTCTCGGCGTAGATCTGATTGATCAGGTTCGATGCCGGGATCCGGGTCTTGGCGACATCGACGATATCGTCCCGCAGCGTCACCAGCCGCAAGATCCCGTTGCCACCCTGCGCCACGCTGAACAGCATCAGCGTCATGATCGTCCCGATCAGGACGTGTTTGATCGACAACTTCATCCTGCGACTGCCCGGCATCGATGGACCCGCCTCGGGTGTCGAGGCGCATCTATGCTATAGAAGTCGCTTCGTTAGTCCTTGATGAAGAAAAAAGTCTCTGGCGCACGAAGCGCCAGATCACCGCAAATTTCAGCACCGGCGCCGGTCGTCCGGGCAGGGGATGCCCGCTTCGCGAGCGGCGCGGGGCAGCTCCGCCCGGATTCTCGCTTCTGCGTCATTCCGCCCCCACCTGGTGCGGCCGCGGCCGGGCCTTGCGCCGCAGGGCGATCTCCTGCTCGCGGGCCTTCGGCAATTCGCGGTGGGCCTGGTCGCGGCCCGGGCGGTAGGGCTTCGGCCAGGATTGGGTACGGGCATCGTACCAGGCGGAGGCCTGGCGGCAGAAATTCGGGTTCCACAGATGCGGCCGGCCGAGCGCCACGATGTCGGCCCGTCGGGTATGCAGGATGGTGTTGACCTGGCCGGCTTCCGTGATCGCGCCCACCGCCATCACGGCCATCGGCGCCTGGTTGCGGCCACGGTTGCGGATCGCGTCCGCGAACTGGACCTGGAACATCCGGCCGTAGACCGGCTGCTGGTCGGCGACGGTCTGGCCGGCCGAGACGTCGACGAGGTCGCAACCCGCCGCCTGCAGGGCCTCGGCGACCGCGACCGTATCGGCCTCGCTCATGCCGCCCTCGGCCCAGTCGGTGGCGGAGATGCGCACCGACATCGGCCGCTCCGCCGGCCAGGCCGCCCGCATCGCCGAGAAGACCTCGAGCGGGAAGCGCAGGCGGTTCTCGATCGACCCGCCGTAATCGTCGGTGCGGGTGTTGGTCAGCGGCGAGAGGAACGAGGCCATCAGGTAGCCGTGGGCGCAGTGCAGCTCCAGCATGTCGAAGCCGGCCCGCGCCGCCCGCTGCGTCGCCTGGACGAAGTCGTCGCGCACCCGGTCCATCCCGGCCCGGTCGAGTTCCCGCGGCACCTGGCTCACGCCGTCGAGATAGGGCAGGGCCGAGGCCGAGACGATCGGCCAGTTGCCCGCGGGCAGCGGGTGGTCCATCCGCTCCCAGCCGACCTGGGTCGACCCTTTGCGCCCGGCATGGCCGAGCTGCATCACGACCTTGGTGTCGCTATGGGCATGGACGAAAGCGACGATGCGGGCCCATTGCGCCTCGTGCGCGTCGGTCCACAAACCCGGGCAGCCGGGGGTGATGCGGGCCTCCGCCGACGGGCAGGTCATCTCGGTGAAGAGCAGGCCGGGGCCGCCGAGCGCGTGCGAGGTGTAGTGCACGAAGTGCCAGTCGGTGAGGTTGCCGCCCTCGTCGGCCGAGTACTGCGCCATCGGCGCCATCGCGACCCGGTTCGGGATCCGCATCTCGCGTAAACGGAGGCCGGTGAACATCGGCGTCGGCCGGCTCTCCCGGTAATCCTCGCCGGTCTCGGCCTGGAGGCGGGCATAGAACGCGTCGTCGACCGCCGCCACGTAGGCGGGATCGCGCACCACCAGGTTGTCGTAGGTGACGGACTTCGCCCGGCACATCACCACCATGGAGAACTGCTCGGGATCCATGTCCCAGGAGCGGTTCATGTGCTCGAACCAGGCGAGCGACACGTCGGCATTGTGCTGGATGACCTGACACGGCGTGCGGCGTGCCCGGTCATAGGCCGCGAAGGCCGCCGGCACGTCCTCCTCGCCCTTCTCCACCAGGGCATCCGAGAGCGCGATGGCGCATTCCATCGCGAGCTTGGTGCCCGAGCCGATCGAGAAATGCGCCGAGGCCTTGGCGTCGCCGAGCAGCACGATGTTGCCGTGCGACCAGGTCTCGCAGAAGATCCGCGGGAAGCGGCGCCAGGTGGAACGGTTGAGGAGCAGGCCGTGGCCCTGCAGTTCCTCGGCGTACATCGCCTCGAGGATCCGGCGCGCGCCCTCCTCGTCGGCCTCGGTGAAGCCGTGGCCCTGCCAACAGGCCTCGTCCATCTCGAACACCCAGGTCGAGCGGCCCGGCTCGTACTGGTAGGTATGGGCACAGACGATGCCGTGCGGCGTCTCGCGGAAGAAATAGTTGAACTCGTCCATCGGCCGGGTCGAGCCCATCCAGCAGAAGCGGTTGGACTTGATCTCGACCTCGGGCCTGAACGCATCGCGAAAGTGCTCGCGGATGCGCGAGTTGATGCCGTCGCAGGCGACGATGACGTCGGAATCGGGGAAGCGGTCCGTGAGCTGGTCGGGCGGGACGCTCTCGCCGAAATGGAGTTCCACGCCCTCCTCGCGGCAGCGCTCCTGCAGGATCCGGAGCAGCCGCATCCGGCTGACCCCGGCGAAGCCGTTGCCGCCGCAGCGCATGACGCGGCCGTCCTTGTGGATCGCGACGTCGTCCCAGTACGAGAACGCGTCGCGGATGCGGGCGAAGGAGCGGGGATCGCGCGACAGGAACTCGTGCAGGGTCTCGTCGGAGAAGACCACGCCGAAGCCGAACGTGTCGTCGGCCCGGTTCTGCTCGTAGACCTCGACCTGCCAGCCGGGCCGCCGCTTCTTGGTCAGGAGCGCGCAATAGAGCCCGCCGGGTCCGCCGCCGATCACCGTGACGCGCATGGAGGGCTCCTTCTCGTGATGCCGGATTCGCCGATCGAGAAACTTTATACTTGAAATATCCGGACGCAAGGGGGTGCGGCGGCGGAGGGCGCCACCGCCCGGGAAGGCGCGCCGCCATCCCCGGCCGCGATCGTGAGCGCCCGTTCGATTGTTGCGGCGCAACACAAGAAAAGGCTTGTTTCTCAGCACTCTGCTTGCCGCATTGCACAAGGTTGCGGCAGGGCTGAAAAATCACCAGGAGGCGGTTGCCAGACGATATTTCATGCGTAAAGTATTCCTCACGAGGCGGGTCGGGATCCGACGAAAGAGCGCCGGTTTCGCTCGACGCACCGACTCGACTTCGGCCGCGCCGCACCGGACAAGTGCCGTCGATGCTCTCGACAGAGAAGGGACACACGGGATGAATCCGATCCGGAACGCCAGCTGCCTCGCGACCGCGCTCCTGGGCGCCACGCTGCTGGCCGGCCCCGCCGCCGCGCAAGGAGGCGAGAAGGTCCGGGTCGGGCTGATGTTCACCCTGTCGGGTCCCTCGGCCGTGCTCGGCGAGCAGGGCCGCGACGGCTTCCTGCTGGCCCTCGACACCCTGGGCAAGAAGCTCGGCGGGCTCGACGCCGAGGTGGTGACGGTCGACGACGAGCTGAAGCCGGACGTCGCCACCAACAAGGCGCGGGAGCTGGTCAAGCGCGACAAGGTCGATTTCGTGGTCGGGCCGACCTTCTCCAACGTGCTGCGCGCGGTGGTGCGCCCGGTGACCGACAGTGGCGCCTTCCTGATCTCGCCCAATGCCGGCACGTCGAACTATGCCGGGGCGGAGTGCAACCCGAACCTGTTCGTCTCCTCCTACCAGAACGACCAGGTGCACGAGGTGCTCGGCAAGTACGCGCAGAACAAGGGCTACAAGCGCCTCGTCCTGCTGGCGCCGAACTACCAGGCGGGCAAGGATTCGCTCGCCGGCTTCAAGCATTCGTACAAGGGCGAGGTGGTGAACGAGATGTTCACCCCGCTCGGACAGCTCGACTTCTCGGCGGAACTGGCCCAGATCTCGGCGGCTCAGCCCGACGCGGTCTTCGCCTTCATGCCCGGCGGCATGGGCGTCAACCTGGTGCGCCAGTACCGCCAGGCGGGCCTCAGCACGATCCCGTTCCTCTCCGCCTTCACGGTCGACGAGAGCACCCTGCCGGCCCAGAAGGACGCGGCGGTGGGCTATTTCGGCGGCGCCAACTGGGCGCCCGACCTCGACAATCCGCAATCCAAGGCCTTCGTCGCCGCCTACGAGAAGAAGTACGGCAGCGTGCCGGGCACCTACGCCATGCAGGCCTACGACGCCGCCCTGATGATCGACGCCGCGGTCAAGCGCGCCAAGGGCGACCTCAAGGACAAGGATGCGATCCGCGCCGGCCTCAAGGCCGCCGAGTTCACCTCCCTGCGCGGCAATTTCAAGATCGGCAACAACCACTATCCGATCCAGGATTTCTACCTCGTCAAGGCGGCCAAGCGGGCGGACGGGAAGTATGAGACCCAGATCGCCGAAAAGATCTTTTCGAATTATCAGGACAATTATGCGGCCGAGTGCAAGATGAAGTGACTTTCCTGCTGACGGAAGCCTGACCCTCCACGTCATCCCGGGGCCGCGAAAGCGGAACCCGGGATCCATAACCGCCGAGGTTGCCGGATGATGCGGAACCGTCCCCCCTGTGCTGGCTGCGTCAGCGGTTCTGGATCCCGGGCTCCGCAAGGCTGTCCGGGGAACCGGAGAAGCGCGGGTTTCTCCTCTCCCCGCGGGCGGGGAGAGGGCCGTGTCTCCGTTCAGGAGATACGGCTAGCCCGCAGGGCGAGGGTGAGGGGGTGTTGCCGGAGGAGCCTCATCCGTCGAAACCCCCTCACCCTCGCTCCGGCTGCGCCTACGCTTGCTGTGTCCCCGGCAAGGGGGACACAGCCCTCTCCCCGCCCGCGGGGAGAGGGGGAACCCGCGTTCCTCCGGTTCCCCGAACAGCTCTACGGGATGACGCGGAGGGTAGCACGTGCCTTTGGGCAAACCCCGCGCGATCGGGTCGTGTGATGCTCAACCTGTTCCTGATCCAGGCGCTGAACGGCGTCCAGCTCGGCATCCTGCTGTTCCTGGTGGCGGCGGGGCTGACGCTGATCTTCGGGGTGATGGACCTCATCAACCTCGCCCACGGCGCGCTCTACATGATCGGCGCCTATCTCGCGGCGAGCTTCACCGCCGCCACCGGCAGCTTCGGCCTCGGGCTGCTGCTGGCGCTCCCGGCGACGCTCGTCTTCGGCCTCGCCCTCGAAGTCTTGGTGGTGCGCCACCTCTACGGGCGCGACCACCTCGACCAGGTGCTCGCCACCTTCGGGCTGATCCTGATCCTCAACGAGGGCGTGCGGATCGTCTGGGGCGCCGCCCCGATGAGCGTGCCGGTGCCGGACGCCCTGTCGGGCTCGGTCCATCTCGTCGGCACCCTGCATTACCCGCTCTACCGGGTCGCGATCATCGCCGCCGGCCTCGCCACCGCGCTCGGCCTCCACCTCCTCGTCAACCACACCCGCCTCGGCATGCGCCTGCGGGCCGGCGCCAGCAACGGCCCGATGGTGGCGGCGCTCGGCATCGACATCCGCCGGCTGTTCCTGGTGGTGTTCGGGCTCGGTGCCATGCTGGCGGGCTTCGCCGGCGCGATGGTGGCGCCGATCCTGTCGGTCGATCCCGGCATGGGCGATTCGGTGCTGATCCTCACCTTCGTGGTCATCGTCATCGGCGGGGTCGGCTCGGTGCGGGGCGCCTTCGTGGCCGGCCTCCTCGTCGGTCTCGCCGACCAGCTCGGCCGCACCTTCGGGCCGATCCTGCTGCGCAGCGTCATGGATGCCTCCGCGGCCTCGCAGACCGGGCGGACGCTCGCCCCGATGCTGATCTACATCCTGATGGCGGCCATCCTGTTCTTCCGGCCCTCCGGCCTGTTTCCGGCGCGGGGGTCCCGATGACCGCCCTCGTCGCCCGCGTCACCGCCGAGCCGCCCCGGCGCCGGGCCGTCTTTTCCGGCACGGCCCTCGCCGGGCTGGTCCTGGCGGCGCTCGCCGCCCTGCCGGTCGCGGCGGAGGCCGCCGGCCTGCCCTTCCTGGTCGTCACCGCGACCCGGATGATGATCTTCGGGCTCGCCGCCCTCTCCCTCGACCTCGTCCTCGGCTACGGCGCGATGGTGTCGTTCGGCCACGCCGCCTTCATCGGGCTCGGGGCCTACGCGGTCGGCATCCTCGACGCCCACGGCATCCGCGACTTGGCGATCCAGGCGCCGGTAGCGGCCCTCGTCTGCGCCCTCTTCGCCCTCGTCACCGGGGCAATCTCGCTTCGCACCCGCGGCGTCTACTTCATCATGATCACGCTGGCCTTCGGGCAGATGGCGTATTTCTTCATGGTCTCGCTCGCGCCCTACGGCGGCGACGACGGCTTGCCGCTCTCGGGCCGCTCGACCCTGTTCGGGATGCGGCTGATCGAGGGCGATCCGGCCCTGTTCTACCTCGTGCTGGCGGTGCTGGCGGTCGCGCTGCTGGCGTTGCGCCGCGTCGTCGCCTCGCGCTTCGGCCGGGTGCTGCGCGGCAGCCGCGACAACGCCGTGCGGATGCAGGCGATCGGCTTCTCGCCCCTGCCCTACCGGCTCACCGCCTACGTGATCGCCGGTGCCGTCGCGGGGCTTGCCGGGGTGCTGCTGGCCAACCAGGCCGAGTTCGTCTCGCCGGCCTACATGAGCTGGCAGCGCTCGGGCGAATTGATCGTCATGGTGGTGCTCGGCGGCATGGGCACGCTCATCGGACCGGTCGTCGGGGCGGCCGCCCTGATCGCGCTGGAAGAGGTGCTGGCGCATTACTCCGACCATTGGCGCCTCGGCCTCGGGCTGATGCTGGTCGCGGTGGTGCTGCTGTCCCGCGGCGGCCTCGCCGGGCTCGCGGCGAAGCTCGGGAGGCGCGCGTGACCCCGCTTCTCTCCGTCCGGAACCTCCGGAAATCCTACGGTGCCCTGAGGGTGACCGACGGCGTCAGCCTCGACGTCGCGGCGGGCGAATTGCACGCCATCATCGGCCCGAACGGCGCCGGCAAGACCACGCTGATCCACCAGCTGTCGGGCAGCCTTGCCAGCGATTCCGGCACCGTGCATCTCGCCGGCGAGGACGTGACGGCTTTGCCGATGACGGCGCGGGTGCGGCGGGGCCTCGCCCGCTCGTTCCAGATCACCTCGATCCTCGACGGGTTCTCGGTGCTGGAGAACGTGGCGCTCGCGGTCCAGGCCCGCTCCGGCTCGAGCTTCCGCTTCTTCCGCCCGGCCGTGCGCGAAGCGGACCTCAACGCCGAGGCGCTTGCCGCGCTCGGCCGCGTCGGCCTCGCCGACCGCGCCTCGCGCCGGGCCGGCAGCCTGTCGCATGGCGAGAAGCGCCAGCTCGAACTGGCGGTGGCGCTCGCGACGAAGGCCCGCCTGCTCCTCCTCGACGAGCCGCTCGCCGGCACCGGCCCGGAGGAATCGGCGATCCTGGTCGGGCTGATGCGCGAGCTGAAATCCACCCACACCATCGTGCTGATCGAGCACGACATGGAGGCGGTGTTCGCGCTCGCCGACCGGATGAGCGTGCTGGTCTATGGCCGCGTCATCGCCAGCGGCGCGCCCGAGGCGGTCCGCACCGATCCGGCGGTGCGCGCCGCCTATCTCGGCGAGGAGGAGGCGGCCTGATGCTCACCGTCGAGGGTCTTGAGAGCGCCTACGGTGATTCCCGCATCCTGTTCGGGATCGACCTGTCGGTGGCGAAGGGCGAGGTGGTGACGTTGCTCGGCCGCAACGGCATGGGCAAGACCACCACGGTCAAATCGATCTTCGGCCTCCTGAAGCCCCGGGCCGGCCGCATCCTGATCGACGGCGAGGACATGGCCGGGCGTCCCTCCCACCTCGTCGCCCGCCGGGGCCTCGGGCTGGTGCCGGAGGGGCGCCAGGTCTTCCCGACCCTCTCGGTCGAGGAGAACCTGGTCGCGACCCATCGCGGCGGCCGGAGCGCCAAGTGGAGCCTCGAGGCGGTCTACCGCCTGTTCCCGCGCCTCAAGGAGCGGCGCCGCAACGGCGGCGACCAGCTCTCGGGCGGCGAGCAGCAGATGCTGGCGATCGGCCGGGCGCTCATGACCAACCCGCGCCTCGTCGTCCTCGACGAGGCGACCGAGGGGCTGGCGCCGCTGATCCGCGAGGAAATCTGGGCCTGCCTGCGGGCGATCAAGGACGAGGGCGAGGCGATCCTGGTGATCGACAAGAACGTCGATGCGCTGGCCCGCTTCGCCGACCGCCACGTGGTGATCGAGAAGGGCCGCGTGGTCTGGACCGGCACGAGTGCGGCGCTTCGCGAGGCGCCGGAGGTGAAGGACCGGTTCCTTCATGTGTGAAACATCTGTCGACGGAGTAGGCCCATGACCCCCATGACCGCAGGCATCACCCGCGCCGGTGAAGGCATCGAGGGCGTCCGCTGGAACATCCTCGGGCAGATCTACGTGCCCAAGCAGCATTCCGAGAGCTCGCTGTCCTGGCACGCGACCTTTCCGCCGGGCACCTTCGTGCCGCCGCACATCCACCCGACTCAGGACGAGTTCCTCTACATCCTGCAAGGGCGCCTGACCGCCGTGCTCGACGGGCAGGAGAGCGTGGCCGAGCCGGGCGATACGATCCGGCTGCCGCGGGGCCAGCCGCACGGGCTGTTCAACCGCTCGGACGCCGACGTGAAGTGCGTGTTCTGGGTCTCGCCGGCCCGCCGCCTCTACGACCTGTTCTGGGCCCTGCACAATCTCGGCCCCCAGGCGAATCCGGCCGACGTGGTGGCGATCTCGGCCAAGCACGAGGTCGATTTCCTGCCGCCCCCGGATGCGGAGTGAGGCCATGCGCGTCATCATCGTCGGCGCCGGGATCGGTGGCCTCGCCACCGCCCTGATGCTCCACCGGCGCGGCATCCGCGCCACGATCGTCGAGCAGGCCTCCGAGGTGCGCGAGGTCGGGGTCGGCATCAACACCCTGCCGCACGCGATCCGGGAACTCGCCGAGCTCGACCTGCTGCCGGCCCTCGACCGGGTGGCGATCCGCACGAAGGAACTGGCCTACTACAACCGCCAGGGCCAGGAGGTCTGGCGCGAGCCGCGCGGGATCGATGCGGGCCATCCGGTGCCGCAATTCTCGATCCATCGCGGGCGCTTGCAGGCGGTTCTGTATGACGCGGTGCGCGAGCGGCTGGGTCCCGACGCGGTGAAGACCGGGCTGGCGCTCTCCGGCTTCCTGCAGGACGAGGGCGGGGTCACCGCGCACTTCACCGATTCGCTGAAAGGCGATGCCGGCCGCACCCTGCGGGGCGACGTGCTCATCGCCTGCGACGGCATCCACTCGGTCGTGCGGAAAAAATTCTTCCCCGACGAGGGCCCGCCGCGCTGGGACGGGGTGCTGATGTGGCGCGGCGCCACGGAATGGGCGCCCTGGGGCGACGGCCGCACCATGGCGATCGGCGGCGGCATGGGGGCGAAATGCGTCCTCTACCCGATCGCCGAGGCCGAGGGCGGGCGCCAGCTGATGAACTGGGTGGTGTTCGTGAAGATGGCGGATGGACGAGTCTCGCCGCCGCCCAAGGAGAGCTGGTCGCGCCCCGCCCACCGCTCGCAGGTGCTGCCTTACGCCCGTCGCTTCGCCCTGCCGGATTTCGACCTCGCCGCCCTCGTCGAGGCGACGCCGCAGATCTTCGAATACCCGATGTGCGACCGCGATCCGCTGCCGCGCTGGACCCACGGCCGGGTGACGCTGCTCGGCGACGCCGCCCATCCGATGTACCCGGTCGGCTCCAACGGCGCCTCGCAGGCGATCCTCGACGCCCGGGCGCTCGGCGATGCGCTCGCCCGGTCCGAGCATCCGATGCAGGCGCTCTCGTCTTACGAGGCCGAGCGCCGGCCGAAGACCGCCGAGATCGTGATGCTCAACCGCAAGGGCGGGCCGGAGCGGGTGATCGACGAGGTCGAGAAGCGGGCGCCGGCGGGGTTTTCCCGGATCGAGGACGTGCTGAGCCACGCCGAGAGGCAGGCGATCGTCGGCGGCTATGCCGGCAAGGCCGGCTTCGCGGTGGCGGGGAACGTGAGCCCGCTCCGGGTGGCGGTGTAGCTCCTTCCCCTCCCCCCTGTGGGGAGGGGTCATGGGGATCGAAGATCCCACGTGGGGGTGGTGCCGCGTAGAGCGCGCGGTCAATCCGGCGCCACCACCACCCCTAGCCCCTCCCCACAGGGGGGAGGGGAAAGTGCTCTACGAGAACGACCCACGCCCAAATCCTTTAAGGTTGAAATATCCATGACCCACCTCTCTCCCTGCCACATCCTGGTCACCGGCGCCACCCGCGGCATCGGGCGGGCGATCGCGGCCGGGTTCGTGGCGGCGGGGGAGCGGGTGACGGTGCTCGGCCGCACGCCTTCGAGCGCCGAGCGGGCCAAGGCCGAACTCGGCGCCGCCCAGGCCGTCGCGGCCGACGTCACCGACGCGGCGGCCCTGGAGCGCGCCCTGGCGCAGGCCGCCGAGCAGGCCGGCCCGGTCGCGGTGCTGGTCAACAATGCCGGCGGCGCCGAGACCGCACCGCTCGCCCGCAGCGACGTCGACACCCTGCGCCGGATGATGGCGCTCAACCTCGAACCGGTGCTGGTCGCCGCCCGGGCGGTGGTGCCGGGCATGAAGGCGCAAGGCGGGGGGCGGATCGTCTCGGTCGCCTCCACGGCGGGCCTCAAGGGCTACGCCTATGTGGGGGCCTATTGCGCCGCCAAGCACGCGGTGGTGGGCCTCACCCGGGCGCTGGCGCTGGAACTCGCCGCCACCGGCATCACCGTCAACGCGGTCTGCCCCGGCTTCACCGATACCGACCTCGTCGGCACGGCCATCGACGGGCTGGAGGCGAAGACCGGTCGCACCCGCGACGACCTCCTGACCGAGTTCACCCGCCACAACCCGATGGGCCGGCTGGTCCGCCCGGAGGAAGTGGCCGATGCCGTGATGTGGCTTGCGGGCCCGGGCGCCGGGGCCGTGACCGGCCAGGCCATCGCGGTGGCGGGAGGCGAGCTGTGAACGCCCCCCTCGACATCCCCTCGGAGCTGCCGACCCACCGCACCGAGTTGCGGCTGTGGCTGCGCCTGCTCACCACCGCCAACACCATCGAGGCGGAGATCCGCCGCCGCCTGCGCGACCGGTTCGACACCACGCTCCCCCGCTTCGACATGATGGCGCAGCTGGAGCGCGCGCCGGACGGCCTCCAGCTCGGGGAATTGTCGCGCCGGATGATGGTGTCGAACGGCAACGTCACCGGCCTCGTCGAGCGGCTGGCGCAGGAGGAGCTGATCGACCGCCAGGTCTCCGAGGCCGACCGCCGCGCGGTGCAGGTGCGGCTCACGCGCCAAGGCCGCGCGGTCTTCGCCGAGATGGCCCGGGCCCATGCCGACTGGATCGCCGAGCTCGTCGGCGCCCTCGATCCGGCCGAGCAGGACGCCCTGTCGACCCAGCTCTCCGCCCTCAAGGCCTCGGTGCGGCCGGGGGGCACTCCTACGAAACCCAGACAAAAACGCCAGGGAGGCACCATGAGGCGCCAGAACGCCATCGCGGCCCCGCTCGAGGGCTTCACGCCGCAGCATTTCGGCTTCGCGATCGAGGGCGGCATCGCGACCGTGACGCTCAACCGGCCAGAGAAGAAGAACCCGCTCACCTTCGAGAGCTACGCCGAACTGCGCGACACCTTCCGGGCCCTGCGCTTCGAGGAGAGCGTGACGGCGGTGGTGATCACCGGGGCCGGCGGCAACTTTTCGAGCGGCGGCGACGTGTTCGAGATCATCGAGCCGCTGACCGCCATGGGCGCGGCCGACCTCCACGCCTTCACGACGATGACCGGCGACCTCGTCAAGGAGATGCGCGCCTGCCCGCAGCCGGTCGTGGCGGCGGTCGAGGGCGTCTGCGCGGGAGCCGGCGCGATCATCGCCATGGCCTCCGACCTGCGGGTGGCCGCGGCCGGCGCCAAGGTGGCGTTCCTGTTCAACAAGGTGGGCCTCGCCGGCTGCGATATGGGCGCCTGCGCGATCCTGCCCCGGATCGTCGGCCAGGGCCGGGCCTCGGAGCTTCTCTATACCGGCCGCTTCATGAGCGCCGAGGAGGGCGAGCGCTGGGGCTTCTTCAACCGCCTGGTCCCGGCGGGCGAAGCGCTGGCGGCGGCCCGGGAGACCGCCCGCGCCCTGGTGCAGGGCCCGGCCTATGCCAACGGCCTGACCAAACGGATGTTGCACATGGAATGGGCGATGGGGGTGGATGCCGCCATCGACGCCGAGGCGATGGCCCAGGCGCTCTGCATGAAGACCCAGGATTTCCGCCGCGCCTTCGAGGCCTTCGCCGGCAAGTCCAAGCCGGTCTTCGAGGGGAATTGAGCCCATGGCCCTCGGAATCCAGCCCTGTCCCACCCTCGACCTCATCCTGAGGTGCCCACGCAGTGGGCCTCGAAGGAGGGCTCTAGACATCGCTGTGGTCCCTGGAGGCCTCCTTCGAGGTCAGTCGATCGACGATCGACTGACACCTCAGGATGAGGTTGTGGGTGTGATGAACCAAGTGGAAGGGCTTTGACCATGCCCGATCGCAGCTTTCTCGACTGGCCGTTCTTCGAGCCCCGCCACCGCGACCTCGCGGCGGAGGCCGACGACTGGGCCGCCCGCACGGTGCCCGACCTCGTCGACCACCACGACGTCGACGCCTCGTGCCGGCGCCTCGTCGCCGCTCTCGGCGAGGCGGGGTTCCTGCACTACGCCGCTCCCGAGGACGGGCGGTTCGACGTGCGGGCGCTCTGCCTCTTGCGCGAGACCTTCGCGCGCCATGACGGGCTGGCCGATTTCGCCTTCGCCATGCAGGGGCTCGGCACCGGGGCGCTGACGCTCGCCGGCACGGCGGCGCAGCGCGAGGCGGTGCTGCCGGGGGTGCGGGCGGGCCGCCGCATCGCCGCCTTCGCGCTGACCGAGCCGGAGGCCGGCTCCGACGTCGCCCAGATCGCGCTCGCGGCGACGCCGATGCCCGACGGCACGGTGCGGCTTACCGGCGAGAAGACCTGGATCTCGAATGGCGGCATCGCCGACCAGTACGTCGTCTTCGCCCGCAGCGGCGAGGGGCCCGGCGCGCGCGGCCTCTCGGCCTACCTCGTGCCGGCGGACACGCCCGGCCTGGGGATCGCGGAGCGGCTCGACACCATCGCCCCCCACCCGCTCGCCCGGCTGCATTTCGAGGATTGCCGGGTGCCGGCGGAGAACCGCATCGGCGAGGCCGGAGCCGGGTTCAAGGTCGCGATGGCGACGCTCGACGTCTTTCGCTCCACCGTCGGCGCCGCGGCGCTCGGCTTCGCCCGCCGGGCCCTCGACGCGTCCCTGGCGCGCACGCAATCCCGAAAGCTGTTCGGGGCGCCGCTCGCCGCGATGCAGCTGACCCAGACCAGCCTCGCCGAGATGGCGACGGCGATCGATTCCGCGGCGCTCCACGTCTACCGCGCCGCCTGGACCCGGGATTCCGGGGCGCCGCGCATCACCCGCGAGGCCGCGATGGCCAAGATGGTGGCGACGGAAGCGGCCCAGGAGGTGATCGACCGGGCGGTGCAGCTTCATGGCGGCGAGGGCGTCCGCTCCGGCTCGGTGCCGGAGACGCTCTACCGCGAGATCCGGGCGCTGCGGATCTACGAGGGCGCGACCGAGGTCCAGAAGCTCGTCATCGCCCGCCAGATTCTCGCCTGAGAGGAGGTTTGTCCGATGGAGGCTGCCGTGCAGAACGCCCCTATGCCGGAGATCCCGGCCGTCGCGCATCCCACCGGGACGGGGTCCCGCCCCGGCGGGAGCCCGTGGGCCCGGCAGCCCGACACCTTCGTGCGGGACAACCTGCCGCCGCCGGACCGGATGCCGGACTTCGTCAACCTCGACCGGCTCGGCTACCCCGAGCACCTGAACGCCACGGTCGAGCTGGTCGACCGGCACGTGATGGAGGGGCGCGGCGACCGGGTGGCCCTCGTCGGCCCGGACGTGACCTGGACCTATGCCGAGCTGGCACGCCAGATCGACCGGATGGCGAACGTCCTCGTCGATCGGCTCGGCCTCGTGCCGGGCGGGCGGGTGCTGCTGCGCTCGGCCAACAACCCGACCAAGGTCGCACTCTACCTCGCCATCATCAAGGCCGGGGGGATCGTGGTGGCGACGATGCCGCTGCTTCGCGCCCGTGAACTGACCCAGATCCTCGACAAGGCCCGCATCCCGCTGGCGTTGTGCGATGCCGGCCTGATCGACGAGATGGCGAAGGCGGCGGACGGGCGCAGCGATCCGGTGCGGGTCGTCACCTGGCGCGGCACCGCCGGGGGTGAACTCGGTGACCTGCTCGACGAGGCGGGCGACCGGTTCGAGCCGCCCCCGACTCGCGCCGACGATCCGTGCCTGCTCGGCTTTACCTCCGGCACCACCGGCCTGCCGAAGGCGACGATCCATTACCACCGCGACCTCCTGGTGATCTGCGACTGTTACGGGAGCGAGGTCCTGCGGGCGACCGAGGACGACGTGTTCATCGGCTCGCCGCCGCTCGCCTTCACCTTCGGCCTCGGCGGGCTGGTGCTGTTCCCCTTCCGGGTCGGCGCCCGGGCGGTGCTGCTCGAGAAGGCGGGACCGGCCGACCTCGCGGCAGGAATCGAGCGCCATCGCGCCACGGTGCTGTTCACCGCGCCGACCGCCTACCGGGTGATGCTGGGGCTGATCGGCCAGCACGACCTGTCGTCATTGCGAAAGTGCGTCTCGGCCGGCGAGACCCTGCCGGCGCCGACCTGGCACGCCTGGTTGAAGGCGACCGGGATCAAGCTGATGGACGGCATCGGCGCGACCGAGATGCTGCACATCTTCATCGCCTCGCCCGAGGACGAGATCCGACCCGGCGCCACGGGACGGCCGGTGCCGGGCTACGAGGCGCGGGTGATCGACGAGGCCGGCCGGCCCTGCCCGCCCGGGTTGCCGGGACGGCTCGCGGTGCGCGGGCCGATCGGCTGCCGCTACCTCGCCGACGAGCGCCAGACCGTTTACGTCCAGGACGGCTGGAACGTCACCGGCGACACCTACCTCCAGGATGAGGACGGCTATTTCTGGTTCCAGGCCCGCAACGACGACATGATCGTCTCGGCCGGCTACAACATTGCAGGCCCCGAGGTGGAGGCAAGCCTGCTCGCCCATCCGGCGGTGGCGGAAGTGGGCGTCGTCGCCGCGCCCTGCCCCGAGCGCGGCCGCATCGTCGCCGCCTACGTGGTGCTGAATCCGGGATTCGCCGGCGACGACGCGCTGACCAAGGCGCTGCAGGACCACGTCAAGAACGACCTCGCGCCCTACAAGTACCCGCGGGCGGTGCATTACGTGCCGAGCCTGCCCAAGACCGAATCCGGCAAGCTGCAACGCTTCGCCCTGCGCCGGCAGGCCGAGGCACAAGCCGCGGCAATCCAGGGAGAGACCGCATGACCGCCAGCCCGATCCCGCTCCACCCCGGGAGCACCGCCGAGACCCCTGCCCTCTCCACCCTCCAGCCCCCCGGCTGGAAGAAGCCGCGGGGCTACGCCAACGGCATGGCCGGCCGCGGCACCGTGGTGATGACCGGCGGCCTGATCGGCTGGGACGAGAACGAGGTCCTGGCCGAGGGCTTCATCCCGCAGGTCGAGCAAACCTTACGCAACATCCTCGCCGTGCTGGCCGAGGCCGGGGCCGGGCCGGAGCACATCGCCCGGCTCACCTGGTACGTGCGCAGCGTCGACACCTACCGCGCCGCGCTGCCCGATCTCGGGCCGGTCTACCGCCGGGTGATGGGGCGCCACTTCCCCGCCATGGCGCTGGTCGGCGTCGCGGATCTCGTCGAGGCCGGCGCGCTGGTCGAGATCGAGGCGACCGCGATCGTGCCGGACGCCGCGTGATGCAGGCGACCGGCTGGACCACCGGCGGCGCGGTCGGCGACATCGACCGCGCCTACGACAATCTCGGGGCGATCCCGGATGCCAAGGCCTATCCGCCGCGCTGGATCGAGGCCGCCGCGGCCTTCCGCGACCGGCTCGCGGGGCAGGGCCGCGCGCGGCTCGGGCTGCCCTACGGGGCGGGCCCGCGCCACGCCTACGACCTGTTCCTGCCGGAAGGGGCGCCCGCCGGCCTCGCGGTGTTCGTCCATGGCGGCTACTGGAAGGCGTTCGACCGCTCGGTCTGGTCGCACCTCGCCGCCGGGCCGCTGGCCCACGGCTTCGCCGTCGCCCTGCCGAGCTACACGCTCTGCCCGGAGGCGCGCATCTCAAGGATCACCGCCGAGATCGCGGCCTTCCTCGACCGGGCGAGCGCCGAGGTTGCGGGGCCGGTCCATCTGTCGGGCCATTCCGCCGGCGGCCACCTCGTCACCCGGATGCTCTGCAGCGATGTCGCGCTCGCCTGCGCCGATCGCCTCGCCCGCGTCGTCTCGATCAGCGGCGTCCACGACCTGCGCCCGCTCCTCGCGACGCAGATGAACCAGGTCCTGCACCTCGATGCCGAGGAGGCGCGGGCCGAGAGCCCGGTGCTGCACGCGCCGCGCCCGGGGGCCCGGCTGGTCGCCGTCGCCGGCGGAGACGAATTGCCGGAATTCCGGCGCCAGAACCTCCTGTTGCCGACGATGTGGCACGGGCTCGGGGCCGAGACGCGGGCCTGCGAGATCGCGGGAACGCATCATCTGAGCGTCATCGCGGGTCTGGCCGAGGCGCAGAGCGATCTGACCCGGATGCTGGTCGGCGCTTGAGCCCGGGTACCGCCTGCTTCATTGGCACGACACATCAATAGTCTCCGCGTCATTCCGGGGCGGCGAAAGCGGAGCCCGGAATCCAGAAACCCTGGTGGACAAAGATAAAGCGGAACGCGATCCGCCCTTTTTGGCGCCCTCCGCGGCTCTGGATTCCGGGCTCCGCTGCGCGGCCCCGGAATGACGCGGAGGGTGTCAAATCTGCAGGACCAAGTCACACAGATTCCGGAGCCCGCCGAAACCAGCACTTGCCTGCAAACGCCGATGCGAAACGAGTCGGTTCACGCACCCGACCCGGCGCGTGACACCAAGATCGACGCGCCCCGCGGCCCTCACCGCGGATCCACCCCCTGGTGCGGCCGCGGCGTGCCGCCGTGGTGGTCGGTGAAGCTCGAGCGCTCGCCGGTCTCCTTGGCGCGCTGGACGCGCATCCGCTGCCAGATCAGGAACAGGATGACCAGCGCGAAGGTCGTGAAGGCGAGCATGTAGATCAGGCCGGAATCGCCCATGGCCGTTGCCTCCGGAAGATGCCCTGGAACGGGCGGGGGTTGACGGGCGCACGGGCGAAAGACCGCCGTCGCACGTATCCATCCAACTCCGCGAGTCCTTGATTCCGCCGATGCGGCAAATCGTCATGAGATGATCCCAAGTCTGCGCGCAACCCGGGATGCCGGAAATACATGCCGGTTGCAGGCAATCGATTGCGCGTCATCGGTCTGTGCGGTCTATGACGGAGCCTTCGGAGGGGCGCCCGCCTCTCCCACGCACAGCCTCATCCTGAGGTGCGACCGAAGGGAGCCTCGAAGGAGGGTTCCAGGGATCGCGGAGCCTGCTGGAGGCCTCCTTCGAGGTCAGTCGATTTTCAATCGACTAATACGATTTCCGGCTGATCGCTTCGCGATGCGGAAATCGGCTTCGCTCAGGCGCCGCGCGGGCTCGTGATACGAAATCCGGAAGGGATCTTCCGGATTTCGTATAACACCTCAGAATGAGGTCGAGGGTGAGAGAGCTTGACCTCGAAGCTTGGCCTATGCGTCCCCCAGTGTCTATCGCGTACCGGCATCGGTCCGTCGGACGTGACGAGGCCCCGGTTCCTCGCGAAACCGGGGCCTCGTCGGGTGATCCTGATGGCAGCCCCTACTTCGCCGCCGGCATCGGCCCTCCGGCAAGCTCCGGATAATCCTTGAGCATCTGGGCGCCGTTGAGGGGCTTCGACAGGCCCTGGTGGCAGGTGGTGCAATTGGCCTTCGGCGGATCGCCCTCCGGTCCGAGCCGGGCCTCGGGCAGGACCGGCGTCAGCGGCGTGATGTAGTTGCCGTTGATGTCGCGCACCATCCGGATGCCGTGCCAGGCGGTGACGCGCTTCGGGGTGCTCTCCTCCCAGGACGAGAAGGCGCGGCTGTTGTGGCAGAAGGTGCAGTTGACGCCGAGGCCCTCCGCCATGTGGATCATCAGGGCGTAGGTCTTCTCCGTCGTCTGGAGCGGTTTCGACGGGCTGGTGGGCAGGGCGGTCTTCGCCGCGACCCGGATGGCGTTCTGGTCGATGGTCTGATCGTCGAGCAGGCCCTGGAACGGATCGACGTTGAGCGAGGTCAGGCCGGCCTCCGGGGCCGGATGGTTCTGGCCGTTGGCGCGGGCGGCGAAGCCCTGCGCGTGGGGCGGCCCGGGATTGTCGTGCCAGACCGCCTTCGGCACCGGGTTGCCGCGGTGGCAGGTGTAGCAGGTCACGCCGGTCTCGCCGACGTGGTTCTTCCAGTCGGCGTTGATGTGCCGGACCATCCGGAGCATCGAGCGCGCGACGGTCTTCGCGTAGACGCTGTCGTCGGCCATGTTCTCGACGTTGTGGCAATAGGCGCAGCCCTGCTCGGGGGCGACCCACTCGGTGATCGAGGCCATCACGCGGTTGAACTGGTCGGTCGAGAGGTCGGTCAGCACCTTGACGTTCTGGTAGGTCTGGGTCGCGGGATCGCCGCCGGGAGGAACCGGGTCTTGCGGCGCCGGGGCGGCGTTCTCCTCGAGCTTGACCGCCAGGGTACGGGGATTCTGCACCTGCACCATGCCGGTGCCGCGGAATCCGGTCTGCTCGGAGCGGACCGGGGGCCGGGACCAGCCCGCGGTGCCGAACATCGCGCCGGTGAGCAGGACCGCCACCACGACGCCGAGGATTTGGAGCGCGATCTTCATGGCGTGCCTCCCGGGCTGGCGAGCGGATCCACCACCGGGCCGTAGATCTGCGGGTAATGCGGCGCGACGCCGTGCTTGACCGCCCAGAGGTACCAGTTGTCGACGACCGTGCCGGTGAGCAGGATGCCGATGCCGCCGGTGAGCGTGGTGAGGAAGGCGAACCACCACAGCCAGCGGTGGACCGATTCCATCGTGGCGTTGAAGCCCATAGTCCAGCGCCAGAACAGGGCGGCGCGCTCGGTCGCGGTGCCGCGATCGACGATCTGCTCGATCTCACGCTCGCCGCCGTAGCGGCTCACCGCCAGGATGGTGGCGCCGTGCATGGCAAACAGCATCGTCGATCCGTACAGGAAGACGATCGAGAGCATGTGGAACGGGTTGTAGAACAGGTTGCCGTAGCGCAGCGAGAACGCCGCGGTCCAATCGAGATGCGGGAAGATGCCGAACGGTACCGCCTCGCTCCAGCTCCCCATCAGGATCGGCCGGATGAAGCCGAGCACCAGGTAGAGCCAGATCGCCGAGGCGAAGGCCCAGGGCACGTGGTAGCCCATGCCCAGCGCCTGGGCGCGGCGGAACAGGCGGACCCACCACAGCAGGATCGAGGCGGTGAGGAAGAAGCCGGCGATCAGCCACCAGCCGCCCTCGGCGAGCGGCGGCAGGATCGTGAGCCCGTATTCCGGTCGAGGCGGCTCGAGGGCGAGCCAGGGCAACTGGCGGATGAACTGGATCGGATCCCAGTTCACCGAGGCCCACATGTTCAGCCCGATGATCTCGATGGCGATGAAGCCGCAGGCGAGCGACATCGTGCCGAGAGTACCGAGATAGATCGGGCCGATCTGGGCGTTGCCGACGAGACCGGCGAGATAGCTGAAGCCGCCCTTGCCGGCACGATTGTCGATCTCCGGAATCTCGACCCCGGCCTCGGGGTGGAGCGGATGGACCTGAACCTGGGTGTAGATGTTCTGGTAATACCCCATGGCGGCGGATGCCTTCTGAAGGGTGGTGTCGTGCGAACGCGGGTGAGACTCAGCGCCAGATCGGCAGGCTCAGCCACCAGCCCCACCATTCGGGCCAGCCGCGGGTCCAGAACGGGCCGCTGATGACGATGCAGACCGCGCTCCAGAACCCCGCCGAGAGGGCGAGGAACAGGCCGAGCCGGTGGATGCCGATCGTGCCGATCGAGTAGCCGATCGTGTCGCGGAAGAAGGTGTCCTCGTGCTCGGGGGTCTTGACCACCTGGCCCTTCGGCGGGTTCGTCGAGGACAGGATCAGCGAGCCGTGCAGCGACAGCGCGAAGGTCGTCGTGAAGAAGAACGTCACGCCGAGCATGTGCGCCGGATTGTAGTGGAAGTGGAGATACTGGTAGCCGACGTTCGACACCCAATCGAGGTGGCTGAGGATCCCATAGGGAAAGCCATGGCCCCAGGCGCCCATCAGGAACGGGCGGATCACCACCAGGGTCACGTAGGCGAAGATCGCGACCGAGAAGGCGAAGGGCACATGATAGCCGATGCCGAGCTTGCGGCAGATCTCGACCTCGCGCAGCGCCCAGCAGGAAAACGACCCGACGGCACAGAAGGTGATGATCTGCCACAGGCCGCCTTCACGGAGCGGCGCCAGCGCCAGCCCGTATTTGAGGTCGGGGGGCGCGATGTTGATCTGCCAGATGTTCCAGGTCGGGCCCAAGGCCGCGCCCCAGACGATCAGGCCGGTGCCGAGCAGGGTGAAGAACAGCCCCAGCACACCGAAGAAGCCGACATAGAACGGCCCGACCCAGAAATCGAACAGGTCGCCGCCGAGCAGAGTGCCGCCGCGGACCCGGTATTTGCGCTCGAAGTTCAGCATGGCCATGGGCGCGGCCCTCCCCGTCCGCGAAAGCGTGGTGGCCGCGGGCGGGCCCGAGGCCCGTCCGCGGTGCGAGGGCACTCCCGTGAGGGGCGCCCGGTCCGCCGGCCGGTCAGGTCGGCAGGACGTGCATCTGCGCGATCTCCGCCTTCTTCGCCGCCGGGCCTTCCAGCCAGTTGAACCGGTTGGTGCTGAGCAGGATGAAGTGGATCAGCAGCGCGAGGACGAACAGGAAGGTGAAGAGCGCGACGAGCGTGCGGCGCGGATCGAAGAGAAGCCAGACCTTGTGCATGGCGGTCACTCCTTGCCTACGAGAAGAAGGGCAGGATGCTGGTGGCGGCGACCTTCACGCTGCTTTCCAGCGCCGAGTAGCCGTTGGGCCCGGGCAGCCAGGGCCGCCACAGCCAGACGAGGAAGTGCGCGACGACCGCGATCGCCGTGAAGATGATGAAGCTGGTGACGAAGATGCCGTGGAACTCCTTCGCCTCCTCTTCGGTGAGTCCTGACAGTACGCTGGGTTTGTCCATGCCGTTGGCCATTGCCGAACCTCCGGATGCGGATCCGCGCGGGGGCTCCCGCGCGGCTTTGCCCGGCCGTGACGGACGGGCGGTCTCTCCGCCGCGCGGGACGGCGACGGAAACTCGGATTCGACGGGAGGGCCGCCCGGGGCATCTCGCCCCGGACGGGCCTCACCCCATGAAGGCGAAGGGGATCGCCGAGAGCGCCATCGCCCGGGCCTCGACGAAGACCGAGCGGCGCGGCTCGGCGGCGGGGCGCAGGCGCTGCACCAGGGCGGCGGCCAGGAAGACCGGGTAGGTCGCCGCCAGGAAGGCCCGGAACTGGACCGCTTCCGAACGGGACCGCGAAACCGTGAAGAACGAACGGGACATGGTTCCAGCTCTCATGATTTCCTCCCTGGCCCGCGGGATTCGCGCGGCGTCTTCCGTGGCCGACGCGGCGGAGGCCGCGCCGGAAAAGCTTCGGCGTCAGGCTGCCGCAAGGGCGAGGCGGGCGCGCTCGACGCACATACCGGTGACGCTGTCGGAGCCGGCGCGCGTGGCCTCGCGCTCGGCGGCGTCGCGCAGGCGCTTGGCGAAGGAGATGCGCACCAGGACCGGGCTTTCCTCCACCGAGGCGTCGAGGCGCTCGCGGGCCTCGTCGTCCCACGGCAAAGCGCGGTGAGCGCGGGCGGGCGTCGCCTCGACGGCGTCCATGTCGCGCGACAGCGGCAGGATGTGAAAGAGCGCGTCGAACAGCGCGTTGCAGACTTCCTGGACCAGGTAGGTGGCGCCCGAATAACCCATGAACGGCGTGCCGGTATGGCGCCGCACCACCGCCCCGGGGAACGAGGCCGGGATGAAGACCGCCCTTCCCCCGCTCTCGGCGAGGTAGAGGCGCTCGTTGTAGGAGCCGAACAGGACCAGCGGCGGCGTCTCGCGGATGGCCTGGCGGACCGCCGCGTTGTCGGGCTTGGCACCGGCCTTGCGCGAAAAGCTGAACCGGCACGGCAGGCCCATCTCGTCTTCGAGAAAATTTCGCAGGCCCCGCGCATAGGTATCGGTCGCCACCACGCCGAAGCTCGCCGAGGCGAAGAAGTCCTGCGTGACCGAGCGCCAGAGGTCCCACAGGGGCTTCAGGGTCGTGTGCTTCTCCCGCTCGATGAACGGCTCGGGATCGACGCCCAAGATCTCGCCGAGCGCACGCAGGAACTTGGTGGTGCTGTGGACACCGATCGGAGCCTGGAGATAGGGCCGGTCGAGGGCTTCGCAGAGCAGCCGCCCGAATTCGCGGTAGAGGCAGATATTGGCGTCGGCCTCGACCAGGCGCGGGATGTCGGACAGGTGGCTGCCCAGCGGAAACACCAGGTTCACCTCGGCCCCGATCCCCTCGACGAGGCGCCGGATCTCGGCGAGGTCGGAGGGCATGTTGAAGGTGCCGTAGGCCGGGCCGATCAGGTTGACCCGCGGCTTCACCCCCGGCGCCCGCTCCGGCCGGGGCGGGATCACGCCTTTCTTGGCCGCCTTCTTCGCTCCGTACTCGGCCCAGAGCCAGGACATCGCCCGGTCGGCGGATTGCCACTGGTCCTCGTCGATGGTGCGGGGCAGGAAGCGCTGGAGGTTGGTACCCTCCGGCGTCACGCCACCGCCGATCATCTCGGCGATCGAGCCGGTGACGACGACGCTCGGCTCCTTCGGATCGAGCGTCGCATGGGCGCGGCGCATCGCACCCTCGGTGCCGTGGCGGCCGAGCTCCTCCTCGGCGAGGCCGGTGACGACGATCGGCAATTCGTGCGGCGGCAGCGCGTCGGTATAGTGCAGCACCGAGGTCACCGGCAGGTTCTCGCAGCCCACCGGACCGTCGATGACCACCTGGAGGCCCTTCACCGCGGTGAAGACGTAGACGGCGCCCCAATAGCCGCCGGCGCGGTCGTGATCGAGGACGAGCATCAGGCCATCTCCCCGACCGGCTTCTCGGGCGCGGCCCGCTTCACCGCCGCCCGCTTCTTCGGCACGTCTTCCCAGATCCCGGCGGCGTGGCCGGTGCCGACGCCGGCGAAGAACGACCGCATGGCGTCGAACCGGTCGCGTTGCGCCATGGCGCCGTTGATCACCTGGGCCAGCGAGCCGGCCCCGGCGACGCCCATCAGCGGGCGGGCCGAGATCAGGTTGGTGAAGTAGAGCGCGGGAATCGCCCGCTCCTTGGCCTTCTGCACCACCGGCGTCGTGCCGATGGCGAGGTCGGGCCCGTATTCCTCGACGGCCTGCAGGTCCTGCTCCAGGGAGGCGCGGAACTGCACCCGGGCGCCATGGGCCTCGAGCCAGTCGCGGTCGGCCTCCGAGTGCTTGGTGCGCGGGCAGGCGGTGCCGACGTAAGGAACCTCTGCGCCGCTCTCGATGAGGAGGCGGGCCACCAGCAGTTCCGAGCCCTCGTAGCCGGTGAGCGTGATCCGGCCGCGGATCGGGTTGGCGGAGAGAGCGCCGCGGATCGCCGGCAGGAACCGGTTCTTCGCCGCCGCGACCATCGCGGGGGAGATGCCGCAGGTCTCGCCGATCGCGTCGAGCCAGGCGGCGGTGCCGTCATGGCCGACCGGGGCGGAGGCGACCGCCGGGCGGCCCGCCGCCTCGAACTCGCGCAAGGAGGCGGTGTAGAACGGGTGGATCGCCGCCACCGCCGTGCAGTCGAGCGCCGCGTAGAGCTCGCGCCATTCCCGCGTCGGCACGACCGGGCCGGCGCTCAAGCCCAGCGGATCGAGGAGCGCCCCGATCTGCATCGGATCGGCCGGGAACATCTCGCCGAGCAGCGCGATCGTCGGGCGGCCGTCGCGGGGCTGGCGCGGGGCGGCGACGGGGCCGTGCTCCGCCTCACCGCGCGCGACCTTCAGCATCGCGCCGGCGAGCACGTCCTTGGCCTCGGCATGGGTCGGCACGCCGAAGCCCGGAACGTCGATGCCGATGATCCGCACCCCGTCGATCTCGCGGGGCAGGAGCCGCAGCGGCACGCCGGAGGCGGTCGGAACGCAGAGATTGATGACCACGACCGCGTCGTGAAGCGCCGGATCGGCGGTCTCGCGCACCGCGTCGCGGATGTCCTCGAACAGCTTGCCGGTGACGAGCGTCTCGGAATTGAACGGCACGTAGCCGACGGTCCGCCGCGCGCCGTAGAAATGCGAGGTGAAGGTGAGGCCGTAGACGCAGCAGGCCGAGCCCGACAGGATCGTGGCGGTGCGGCGCATTCGGAGGCCCACCCGCAGCGACCCGAAGGCCGGGCACATGCTCTGCGGCTGGTCGTGGGGACCGGTGGGGTAATCGCGCTTCAGGGCGTCCAGGGTCTCGCCCATGCCGGCGGCTTCCGCCGCTCGGGCCATCGTCTCCTTGCCGGAATGGCAGCCGAGCCCGTCCTGGCGCGTCGCCTCCAGGTTGACCGGGGCATCGACGGGTTTTCGGGCGCGCAGCGCCTTGAGGTCGAGGGAGGCGCCCATGGTCACACCGCCTCGTAGACGACTTCGAGGGAGGGTTTGCGCTCGACGGCCCGGCCGCGCATGTCGGCGTCGCTCGCCGGATCGAGCACCACGCCGCGTCCGACCGCCTCGCCCTTGAACAGGCCGAGGAGTTGGTCCTGGCTGAGCGGCGTCGGGCGATGCGGCAGGGCGGTGCCGATATTGTCGGCGAGTTCGGCAAAGAGCGGGCCCCAGCGCCCGTCCGGCCGGCCGATGATCTCGTAATTCGCGCTCTTCTTGCGGATGTCGTCGTCGGCGGGGATCGAGGCGAGGATCGGGATGCCGGCGGCCTCGGCGAAGGCCTGCGCCTCGCCGGTGCCGTCGTCCTTGTTGATGACGAGGCCGCCGACGCCGACATTGCCGCCGAGCTTGCGGAAGTATTCCACCGCCGAGCAGACGTTGTTGGCGACGTAGAGCGATTGCAGGTCGTTCGAGCCGACGACGATGACCTTCTGGCACATGTCGCGGGCGATCGGCAGGCCGAAGCCGCCGCAGACCACGTCGCCGAGGAAGTCGAGCAGGACGTAGTCGAAGCCCCATTCGTGGAAGCCGAGCTTTTCCAGAAGCTCGAAGCCGTGGATGATGCCGCGCCCGCCGCAGCCGCGGCCGACCTCCGGCCCGCCGAGTTCCATGGCGAAGACGCCGTCGCGCTTGAAGCAGACGTCGCCGATCTCGACCGATTCGCCGGCGAGCTTGCGCTTGGTCGAGGTCTCGATGATCGTCGGGCAGGCGCGGCCGCCGAACAGCAGCGAGGTGGTGTCGCTCTTCGGGTCGCAGCCGATCAGCAGCACCCGCTTGCCCTGCTGCGCCAGCATGTAGGACAGGTTGGCGAGCGTGAAGCTCTTGCCGATGCCGCCCTTGCCGTAGATCGCGATAATCTGGGTCTCGCGGGTCGCGGTGGTCGGCACCGGGTCCGGCGGGATGGCGGCCTCGGCCCGCAGGATCGAGGCCTGGAGGGCGGCGCCGGTCAGCGAAGCGTTCATGGCTGGGCTCTCCAATCGAGGATCATCTTGAGGCAGTCGGGATCGCCGAAGGCTCTGCGGTAGGCGTCAGGCGCCCCTGCTGCCGGGCGGCGATGGGTGACGAGGCGGTCGAGGGACAGGGCGCCGGTGCCGGCGAGCGCCGCCACCGCGTCGAGGTCGTGCGGCTGCCACTGCGCCGCGACGCGGATCCGCGCCTCGCGTAAGAAAGCCGGCGGGAAGGCGAAGGCGAGCGGCGCCTCGTAGAAGCCCGCCAGCACCACCTCGCCGCCGGGCTGGAGCCGGGCGATCAGGGTATCGAGGAGACCGGCATCGCCGCTCGCATCAATGATGCGGGCGTATCGGGTGTCGTCCTGGCTCGGGTCGATCACCGGGTAGTCCTCTTGGCCGCGGCGGGCGGGATCGCGCTCCCACACCACCGGGTCGAGGCCGGAGACCCGCATCAGGCGAGCGAGGAGCCGGCCGAGCACCCCGTGCCCGACGACGAGCTGGCGCCCTTCCGCCGCGCTGCCTTCGAGGGCGTGGCGCGCGGTGGCGGCGAGCGCGAGCAGGATGCCACGTTCGCCGAGACAATCGGGGATCGGCCGCAGCCGGTGGCCGGCCGAGACGAGATGCGAGGCCGCGCCGCCGAACAGCCCGCGGACCGGCCCGAAGCAGCGGGCGCCCGGCACGAACACCGTCTCGCCGACGCGGCGGCCGGATTCGGGCCCGGCCTCGACGACGATTCCGACCGATTCGTAGCCCGGGACCAATGGATAGCCCATGCCGGGAAAGTCCGGCATCCGCCCCGACCAGAGCAGGCGCTCGGTGCCGGTGCTGATGCCGCTCCAGGCGACCTCCACGGTCGCATCAGAGGGGCCGGGCGCGTCGAGAGCGAGGTCGGCGAGGCCGAGCCGTTCGGGACGGTCGAGGATCACGGCCTGCGCGTGCATGCGGTACGGCCCTCCCCTGTTCGCGAAACTGCCGTTCTGGGCGGCAATCGTCATCTTAGATGGACGGCGATAGGCGTCAAGTTTACTTTACACTTTTGCGGCGGATGGCTCCCGGGGGGCCGTGGCGACGAGCAGGCGGACCAGCATCGGGCGCCGGGTCCGGCACTCGCGCACCCGCGCGAATCCGGCGGCTTCCAGCATCGCGGTCAGTTCGGCCGCCGTTCGCGGCCGGCCGCTGCCCATGGCGAGGAGGTAGAACCCGAAATAGGCGTCGCCGATCGGCTCGGCGCCCGGGGTGCCGGCCATCGGCTCGGCGAGCAGCAGCGTGCCGCCGGGCGGGAGCGCCTCGCGGGCCGCCCTCAGGAGGGAGAGGGCGGGTCCGTCGTCGTGGTCGTGGATCACGCGCACCAGCGAGACCGCGTCGGCGCCGGGCAGTCGCCCGTCATGGAAGCTGCCGCCGCGGGCGGTCATGCGTCCCGCCAGCCCCTCGGCGGCAAAGCGCCGTTCGGCCCGGGCGGCGACCGGCGGCAGATCGAACAGCGTGACGTGCAACTGGGGGGCGCTGCGCGCCGCCTCGACCGCGAAGGCGCCCTCCCCGCCGCCGACATCGAGGAGATGGGCGTGAGGCTTGAGCGGATAGGCCTCGAGGATGTCGCGGGCGACCAACGCCTGCGATGCGCCCATCAGGGCACTGTAGGATTCGACCGAAGCCGCATCGATGGCGGCCGGGTCGTCCGTGCCCGCATAGGCCCAGTAGCCCGAGAGCCGCGTCGGCCCGTGCGTGCCGCGGAGCAGCGCCACTGGATCGCGCAGGTCGTCGTAGAGCATGGCGTGGTGGGCGACCATCGCGGCGACGGACGGGTTGCCGAGGAGCGCCGCGCCGAGATCGCCGAGGGCGAAGCGCCCGTCGCGCAGGGCGGTCAGGAGGCTCAAGGACGCGGCGGCGCGCAGGAGGCAGAGCGCCCGGTCGGGCGGCAGGTCGAGGCGGCGGGCCAGATCATCCGGGGTCATCGGCCCGTCGGCGAGGATCCGGAACAGGTCGAGGCGCAGGCAGGCCGCGAGCACCTGCGCATAGACGAAGCCGGCGCAGAGATCGAACAGGGACCGGGCGTTGCGTCGCGCGATTCGACGGGTGAGCGGGAACGCGGCGGCGAAGCGCTGGAAGCGTGGGCTGGCGATCAGGCGGTGGCGCCAGGCGAGGAGGCGGTCGCGCCAGGGCGGTGGAGCGACCGGGGTGGCCGGAAGGGCGTGCGGGGCGGGCTTCATGGCCCTCCCCCCTTTGCGCAGGGCTGTCCGTGGAAAGGTCTGTCGCGGGCAATCTCCTCTCCCCGCGGGCGGCTATCGCATTCACATATCTCGGTTCGAGCGTTTTTCCCCTTTGAAGGTAGCGCGCCTCTCCTCCCCAGGCGATCTCGGGCTTGCCCGAGATCGCTCAAGCTTGTGGGGAGGAGCTGGAGGTGGGGGTGGTGCAGAAGGCACCGCAAGCCATACGCGGCACCACCCCCACCCCTAACCCCTCCCCACAAGGGGGAGGGGAAAGCGTCCGCTTTTAAAAAGGGTCGGACGTCAGAGGCGTTGTGTGAATCTGCAAGCCGCGGGCGGGGAGAGGGCCGACGACACCTTGTCGTGTCGTCGGCAAGCGCAGGCGCAGGCGGAGCGAGGGTCAGGGGGTGGTGCCGGAGGAGTCTCATCCGGAAACACCCCCTCACCCTCGCCCTGCGGGCTCGCTGCGAACCCAACAAGGGGTTCGCAGCCCTCTCCCCGCCCGCGGGGAGAGGGGAAACCCGCGCCTTTTCCTGTCCCCGGACAGTCCTTTGCAGAAGGGGGAGGGTTCGGGGGCGAGCCACCCCGGCCATCGCCTACGCCACCAGGCTCTGCGCCAGCCGCGCCGGCAGGAACAGCCGGGTCTGGGCCAGGATCTCCTCCCGCAACGCCGCGACGCCGGGGCAGTCCGGGATCACCTCCATCGCCTCGTGGGCGAGGTCGGAGAGGCGGCGCAGCGCCCCGTCCATGCCGAGGAGCGCCGCCGCGTTGGGCCGCCCGAGGGTCACGTCGCGGCCGACCGGCTTGCCGATCTCCTCCTGCCGGCAGGCGACGTCGCGCAGGTCGTCGGCGACCTGGTAGGCTTCGCCGAGATATTCGCCGAGGAGCCGCCAGCCCATCGGCTCGGCCCCGGCGGCGGCGGCCCCCGTCACGGTGGCGGCGGCGAACAGCGCGCCGGTCTTGGCCTGCTGGTAGACCGAGAGCCCGACCTGCGGTTCGGATTCCCAGGCCTGCCCCGCCACGATGCCGGCGGGCGAGCCCACCGCCCGGGCGACCAGCCCGACGAGCGCCGCGAGGCGCATGGGCCGACGCACCGTCCCGCGGGCCAGGGTCTCGAAGGCCAGCACGATCAGGGCGTCGCCGGTGAGGAGCGCCACCGGCTCGCCATAGGCGACGTGGACCGTCGGCTTCTGGCGCCGCAACGCCGCGTCGTCGAAGCAGGGCAGGTCGTCATGGACCAGCGAGGCGCAGTGCAGGAGCTCGATCGCGGCCGCCGCCGCATCCGCCGTCGCCGGATCGTCGTCGCCGCAGGCACGCGCCACCGCGAGGCAGAGCCGCGGCCGGATGCGGTGCCCGCCCGGGAACACCGCGTAGCGGATCGCCTCCGCCAGGCGCGGCGGCGCGCCGGGCGCCTCCGCGTAGGACACGGCGACGTCGAGGGCCCGCTCGATGCGCCGGCCGTCATCCATGAGTCCGTTCGCGAGGCCGTCCGTGAGGAGTTCCATGGCGTCTCTCCCGCGTGTCATTTCGTTTGAACATCTCGCAGTGTCAACTTAGATTGACACTGTTGCGGCGGGAGATCAACGGCGTGGCCGACGAACGGGTGGTGGTGATCGGGGCGGGAATCGGCGGGCTCGTCGCCGCGCTGACGCTCGCCGCCGCCGGACTGCCGGTGACGCTGGTCGAGAAATCGGCGCGTCCCGGCGGCAAGATGCGCCGGGTCCCGGCCGGGCCGTGCGCGGTCGAGGCCGGCCCGACGGTCTTCACCATGCGCTGGATCTTCGAGGAGATCTTTTCGGAGTGCGGCGCGGATCTCGGCGCCCGGGTGGCTCTCGCCCCCGCCGAGATCCTCGCCCGCCACGCCTGGAGCGGGCCCGAGCGCCTCGATCTCTTCGCCGATCCGCAGCGCTCCGCGGCGGCCATCGCCGATTTCGCCGGCGCGCGGGAGGCGGAGGGCTTCCGGCGCTTCCGCGCCCGGGCGGGCGAGATCTACCGCACGCTCGACGAGCCGTTCATCCGCGGCCAGCGGCCGGGGCCCGTCGATCTCGCGATCCGGGCCGGGCCGCGGGGCCTCGGCGGGCTGATGCGCATCCAGCCCTTCACCACCCTGTGGTCGGCGCTCGGCGAATACTTTCACGATCCGCGCCTGCGCCAGCTCTTCGGCCGCTACGCCACCTATTGCGGCTCCTCGCCGTTTGCCGCTCCCGCAACCCTGATGCTGGTCGCCCATGTCGAGATGGAGGGCGTGTGGACCGTCGCGGGCGGCCTCTCCCGGCTGGCGGAAGCGGTCGCGGAGCTTGCGGGCGAGCGCGGGGCGGATCTCCGCTACGGTATCGCCGCGACCGGCATCACGGTCGAGGGCGGACGGGTGACCGGCGTCACCCTCGACACCGGCGAGCGGCTGCCGGCAACCCGGGTGGTGGCGAATGCCGACGCCGCGGCGCTGGCCGACGGGCTGTTCGGGGAGGCCCCCGCCCGGGCGGTCGATCCGGTCCCGATCCACGAACGCTCGCTCTCGGCCGTGACCGTCGCGGTGGCGGGCCGGCCCGACGGCTTCGACCTCGTGCGCCACAACGTGTTCTTCTCGGGTGACTACGCCGCCGAGTTCGCCGACCTTCGCGCCGGCCGCCTGCCGCGCGATCCCACCGTCTATGTCTGCGCGCAGGATCGGGGCGACGACGGCGTGCCGTCGACGACGCCGGAAGCCTTGCTCTGCCTCGTCAACGCGCCGGCCACCGGCGCCGCCCTGTCGTCCGAGGAGATCGCCCGATGCCACGACACGATGAGCCGGCGGCTCTCCGCCTGCGGCCTGACGATCGCCGAGACGGCGCGGACGGTCACCGGGCCGGCGGAGTTCGAGACGCTGTTCCCGGCGACGGGGGGAGCGCTCTACGGCCGGGCCTCGCACGGCTGGATGGCGTCGTTCCGCCGGCCGGGGGCGCGCACGCGGCTGCCGGGCCTGTATCTCGCGGGGGGCAGCGTCCATCCGGGACCGGGGGTGCCGATGGCGGCGCAATCGGGCCGGCTCGCGGCGGCGAGCGTGTTGCAGGACCTCGCTTCGACTTACCCGTCGCGCCGGGCGGCTATGCCTGGTGGTACGTCGATGCGGTGAGCGACGACGGCGCGCACGGCCTGACCGTCATCGCGTTCCTCGGCAGCGTGTTCTCGCCCTACTACGCCTGGAGCGGGCGCGGCGACCCGATCAACCATTCCGCCGTCAACGTGGTGCTGTACGGAAGGCCCAAGGCCTGGGCGATGACCGAGCGCAGCCGGCGCCACGTCAGCCGCACCGCGACCTCGCTCGCCATCGGCCCGAGTTCCCTCGACTGGGACGGGACCACCCTGACGATCCGGGTCGACGAGGTGACGACCCCCCTGCCGGCCCGGCTCTCCGGCACGATCCGGGTCCGGCCCGGCGGGTTCACGCCCGGCCCCTTCACCCTCGACGGCGAGGGCCGCCAACGCTGGTGGCCGCTCGCGCCCTCCTCGCGGGCCGAGGTCGCGTTCGACAGGCCCTCGCTCAACTGGAGCGGCCACGCCTATTTCGACACCAACGACGGCGACGTGCCGCTGGAACAGTCGTTCAGGAGCTGGACCTGGTCGCGCTCGACGCTGACGCACGGCGCGGCGATCCTGTACGACGTGGAGCGGCGCGACGGCAGCCGCCAGGACCTGTCGCTGCGCTTCGACCCCGACGGCACCCCGCGCCCGATCGCGCCGCCGGTCCCGGCCGCGCTCCCGCGCACGCTCTGGCGCCTGCCGCGCGCCACCCGCAGCGACGACGGCCGGGCGGCGTTGCTGCGCCGCTTCGAGGATGCGCCGTTCTACTCGCGCTCGCTGCTCGCGGCGCGGATCTGCGGCGAGGCGGTGCGGCCGGTCCACGAATCGCTCGACCTCGACCGGCTCACCCACCCGCTGGTGCGGTTCATGCTGCCCTTCCGCATGCCCCGCCCGCAAGGCTGAGCCGGCGCGCCCGCCCATCCCAAGGCCGAGCACCGTTCCCCGGAGACCGTCATGGTGGAGACCGCGAAACTGGAGAAAGCCGAGAAGGAGGGCGGATGGCTCACCCGGCTCTCCGCCTTCGTCTTCCTGCACACCGAGCACGCGATCTACGCCGCGCTGGGCGTGCTCCTGGCGCTGACCGCCGTGATGGCGCTGATCGATGCCGCCGGCATGACCCTCAAGGCGGTGACGTCCGTCGGCGCCGCCGCGCAGCTCCTCGACGTGGTCGACCGGCTGCTGTTCCTGCTGATGCTGGTCGAGATCCTGCACACGGTGCGGGTGTCGATGCGCTCCGGCCGGCTGACCTGCGAGCCGTTCCTGATCGTCGGGCTGATCGCCTCGATCCGGCGCGTCCTCGTGCTCACGCTCCAGACCGCCGAGCAGATGCATGCCAGCGAGTGGAACGCGCAGAAGGAGGCGCTGTTTCGCGCCTCGATGATCGAGCTCGGCGTTCTGGCCGGGCTGATCCTGGTGATGGTGGTGTCGATCTTCCTGCTCCACCGCGCCCGGGACAGCGACGAGCCGGCCGGGTCCGAGTAGGGCGCGGCTCGACCCACGGTCCGGCGTGCAACCCCCGCCGGCCGCGCGGCATTGATGGGGTTGAGCATGATGCAACCGAAGGGAGGCTCGTGATGGGCTTGCTGTTCTTCCTGGTCTTCGTCTGTCCGTGGATCGCGGTGGCGTTCCTGTCCGGCCGCGGTTCGTTCGGAGCGCTGACGAAGCTGAAGCCGTATTGAGGCAAGGCCGTGCGGGATGCCGGTCTCCGGCATCCCGCATCAGACCCCGCGCAGGAGCCGTTGCCACCACGCAAGCCGTCCCGCACCCGATCGCCGGGCCTGCTCCTCGTCCGCCTCCCGCGTCAGGCGGTGGACCAGCGGGTTGCACGCCTCCTGGTCGGCGACGCGGGCCGAGGCCGGCCGGGTCGGCAGGCCGTGGCGCGCGCGATAGGCGGCCGCGTCGAAATCCGGCGACGAATCGAGGTCCCGCCGCGCGCCGTGCCGGAGCAGATGCGCGAAAGGGTCCCGGTTGGGGCCGATCTCGCCGCCGTAGCGCGCGAGGTAATGGGCGAGGTCGAAGCGGGCATTGGGCGCGTAGAGCTGGCTGCGGCGATGCGCGAGGTAGTGCCGCAACGGCGAGGCGCCCCGGCGCAGGCGATAGGTGCGCGCGTACCAGGCCGGCTCGAAATAGGGGAGCGGCCGCAAGCCCGCCCGCTCGCCGATCCGGATATAGTGGCAGAGCGGGTTCACGTCTTCCGGATTTCCGTCGAGATACAGGGCCGCGTACCAGCCCGGATCGCAGTAGAGGTTCGGGCGCCTTCCCTCGCGGGCGCCGAACCGGCAGAAATGCTCCAGCGGATCGGCGCCGTCGGCGACGACGTCGGGCGATTCGAGCAGGTAATGGTTGGTGTCGAACAGCCCCGAGCGGGCGATGAGGTCGTAGTCCCTCGAGGTCGTCATGGCGGGCCGGAGGTCACGGCGCCGCTGGCGCCTGCCCGGACCAGTAGGTCGGCAGGTCGCTCGGCGCGATGCCCGGGCGCGTCGTGTTCAGGAAGCCGCGGCGCGGGTCGAGGGGGACGGGCATCCGCTCCAGGGCGCGCCGGGCAGTGACGGCGAAGCGCTTGCGCTCCGCCTCCGGCGCCGTCGGGCAGGCCATCAGGTCGAGGCTGGCCGCGAGGGCATGCCAGTCGCGGCCGGTCTCGTAGGCGTTGAGGGCGTACTCCTCGCGCAGGGCCCAGGCGTAGATCCACGGCATGACGAACAGCCCGGCCTCCGGCGGGCGCAAGGACAGGCCGGCCTCGGCGAAGTGGAACCCCTCCTCGCAGCGTCCGGCGAGACGGCAGGCGCGGGCCGCGGAGAAGCGGGCCTCCGCCCGGTGCGGGCCGAGCGCGATGGCGCGGCGACAGGCTGCCAGGACCTCGTCCACGGGCCGATCGAGTTCCGCCATCAGGTCGGCGGCGGACACGAGGGCGACGTAGGCCTCGTCCGGCCCGAAGCCGAGCTCGGCCCGCCGCAGATAGGCGTCGATCGCCTCCGCCCGGGCTCCGTCGCCCCGGTAGCTCTGGCCGAGATAGAAGGTGTAGCGCGAGACGAGGAACGGATCCGTCTCCGTCCGCAAGGCGGCCTCCAGGATGGCGATGTCGCGCCGAAAAGTCCCGGGCTCGCGCCGGCGGGCGCCGTCGTGGTGGCGCCGCATGGCGACGTCCAGGAAGGCCGGGGGCCGCGCCTCGGGGCAGGTGATGATCTCGTGCAGCACCCCGCGGTAGCGCCACGGCAGGGTGTTGCGTACCGCTTGCGTCCGCCGGAAGCTGTGCGGGCCATTCGTGACGGTGACCTCGTAGGCGTCCGCCGTCAGATCGGGCAGGACGAAGCCCTCGGGCAGGAGCAATTCGTCGTCGGCGTCGATGACCAGGGTGTAGGTGCCGTGCGGACGCGCCAGCGCGAGGCTCTCGGAGCGGTTATGGGCGAAATCGACCCAGGGACGCTCGACCAGCTCGCCCGGCCGATCGGCCAGGATCTCCCGCACCAGGTCCTGGGTCCCGTCGGTGGAGCCGGTATCGACGACGATCCAGTGGTCGATGAGCGGACGCACCGACTCCAGGCACCGGCGGATCACCGGCGCCTCGTTCCTGACGATCATCGCGAGGCAGAGGGTCTGGCCGGACGGGGTCATGCGAGGTCCTGGTGAAGGGCGCGGGCGGTCGCTTCGAGATCAGGAGATCGGCGGCCTCCTCACGAGGCCACGACGGACGCATAGTAATGCGTCGTCTCGAAGTGCAGCTCCACCCGCGTGCCGGCGATCCAGTCGGTCTCATAGAATGTCTGGCCGCGGCACCGGTCGATGAGGTCGGCCCGCTCGTTGGGGATCGCCACGTGGTCGGTCGGCCACTCGTTGCGGATCCGCATGAGGCTGTAGCCGAGCCCGAGCAGGTGCTCGATCACCGCCTTCGAGCTCGATCCGTGCCGGCGCAGGTGATGCTCCTCGATCTCGACGAACAGTACCGGGCGGTCGCGGGCGATGAGGGCCTGCATGCCGGCGAGCGCCGCGGCTTCCGCGCCCTGGACGTCCATCTTGATGAAGGCGACCGGCGGCAGGGGCAGGTCGTCGAGCCGGACCGTGAAGACGAGGTCGCCACCCTGCCCGATCCCGGTATGGCCGATATTGACGGTGCCGCCCGCCGTCAGCGTCGCCTCCAGCGGCTCCATCTCGACCGTGTCGCCGGACCGGTCTGTGACCGCCATCTTGTAGGTGCGGACGTGGTCGCAGCGATTGGCCAGCACGTTCTGCTGCAATTGCGCGTAGCACAGGCCGAGCGGCTCGAAGGCGTGGACCGAGCCGCGCGGGACGAGCCCGGCGAGCCGGACGGTGTGATAGCCGAGATTGGCGCCGAGATCGACGACGTGGGAGGTCTCGTCGAGGAACAGGCGGGCGAACTCGATCAGATGCGGCTCCCACTCGCCGGTCTCGAGGATCGTCCGGCCGATGAAGTCCTGCTCCACCACCACGAAGGTGCCGTGCCGCGCCTCGACCCTGCGGAAGGTCGGGGTGAAGCGGGGGCTCGGCGCCGGGGCGGTGAGTCCGTCGATGAGCGAAAGCCACTCGGGCACCCGCACGCGCCAGTCGTAGGTCTGCCGGCAATGCTCCTGCTGCGCCGCCGCGCGCTCAGGGTATCCCTGCCACGGATCGGCCAGTTCCCCGGCCAGGAGGTCGGCGAAGGCGCGGGCATGCTCGGCCGGATCGGCGACGTGAGGGTAGAGGCGGGCGAATCCGGCGGTGGTCTCCGGCAGCGCCCCATGGCTCGGGCAGATCACCCGGCAGCCCGCCGCCATCGCCTCGATGACGGCAAGGCACGAGGTCTCCGCGAAGGTGTTCGGATAGGCCAGGATGTCGATGTCGGCGAGTGCGGCGCGCAGCTCGGCGTTCGGCAGGAGCCCGTGGTAATGCACGTTCGGCAGCGAGCGGGCGCGGGCGTAGAGCTCGGCGTAAGGAGCGTCGTCGGCGCCCGGGCCGTAGAGCTTGTGCGACGACCAGACGTGCAGCTCGGCCGCCTCGGGCGCGGCCTGCGCCCAGGCCTCCAGCAGCACCGAGAGCCCCCGGTAGGGCGTGCTGGTATAGGCGACCTTGAGCGGGCGGCGATGACCGGGCACGCGGTTGCGCTCGGGCACCTCGGTGGCGTTGCGCAGCACGATGCAGCGCTCGGGCGGCAGGCCGAAGGTCGCCAGGAACTGCGCCCGCTGCCACTCCGAGACGAAGACGAAGCGCGCCACGCGGGCGACCCGGGCGGCGTCGCGCAGCCAGGCCACCGCCGGCTGGTCGGGTGCGTGATGGATCCAGACCACGAGCGGGCGCCCGTCGACCCGGCCCTCGTCGTAGCCGTTGAGGCAGAGATGGATGCGCTGGAGCGCCGCTCCGAGGCGCCGGGACAGGCCCTCGTGCATCAGCTCCGTGCCGCCCTGCGGGCGCGTCGGCAGCCAGGGCCCGGTACGTGACAGGCCGGACCAGAAGTCCGGCAGGTCGCTCGGGCCGATGCCCGGGCGGGTCGTCGACAGGAAGCCGCGCCGGCCCTCGATGGGGATCGGCAGCTTCTCGAGGGCGAAGCGGGCATTGGCGGCGTAGCGCTTGCGCTCGCCCTCCGGCGCCGTCGGGCAGGCCATCAGGTCGAGGCAGGCGGCGAGGCTGTGCCAGTAATGGCCGGCCCAGTAGGCGTTGACCGCGTATTCGTCCCGCAGGCCATACTCGTAGAGCCAGGGCTCGACGAACAGCGCGCCCTCCGGCGGCTTCAGGGGCAGGGCGGGCTCGGCAAAGCGAAAGCCCTCCTCGTAGCGCTCGGCGAGGCGGCAGGCGTGGCTGGCCGAGTAAGCGGCTTCGGCCCGATGCGGGCCGAGCGCGATGGCTCGGCGGTAGACCGCCAGTGTCTCGTCGAGGGGGCGCCCGAGGCCCGGCATCAACCGGGCGGCGGCGAGGAGGGCGATATAGACCTCCTCCTGCCAGTATCCGAGATCCGCCCGCCGCAGGTAGGCGGCGACCGCCTGCTCGTGGGCGCCGCAATCGCGGTAGCTTTGGGCAAGGTAGAAGGTGTAGCGGGCGATGAAGAACGGGTCCGTCTCCGTCGCGAGCGCCGCCTCCAGGATTGCGGCGTCGCGCCGGTAGGTCTCGCCGTCGCGGCGGCGGGCGCCGTCGTGGTTGCGCCGCATGGTGATGTCGAGGAGGGCGCGGTTCGTCCCGTCCGGGCATTCGACGAATTCGTGCAGTACCCCGCGGTAGCGCCACGGCAGGGTATTCTTCACCACCTGGATCCGCCGGTAGCTCAGCGGGATATCCGTGATCGTAACCTCGTAGGCATCCGCCGTGAGGTCGGGCAGGACGTAGCCCGGCGGCAGGAGCAGTTCGTCGTCGGCGTCGATGACCAGGGTGTAGGTGCCGTGCGGGCGCGCCAGCGCCAGGGCCTCGGACCGGTTGTGGGCGAAATCGACCCAAGGCCGCTCGACCAGCTCTCCCGGCAGGCCGGCCAGGATCTCCCGCACCAGGTCCTGGGTGCCGTCGGTGGAGCCGGTATCGACGACGATCCAGTGGTCGATGAGCGGGCGCACCGAATCCAGGCACCGGCGGATCACCGGTGCCTCGTTCTTGACGATCATCGCGAGGCAGAGGGTCTGGCCGGACGGGGTCATGCGGGGTCCTGGTGAGGGCGCGCGTGCGGTGCCGCCGGGTGAAGTGGGGGCGGGCGCCGAGGATCGCCGGGAGAGATGATGCCAGAATGAGTCCGGGAGGCGGCCGGGCCGGGAGTGCCGCTTCCCCGATGCCCTCACGACGAGGCCCGCGGCGCGCCTTTCGGGGCGCCGCGGGCCGGGTTCGTCTCGGGAGGTCGGGCCGGCCCCGGGGGCCGGCGCGGCGTCTTACGCCCGCCGCAAGAGGCGCGCGAGGACCGACCGCTCGGCCTTGACCTCGACCTTGGCGGCGAGCCGTGCCCGGACCCGGTCGACGACCGGGCCGTGGAGGACGACCGGCGCGCAGGCCAGTTCCAGGTTCAGCGCCGAGGCGACGAGGTCCGGATGCAGGGTGACCGGGCCGTCGTGGTTCTCGAAGGTGCCGCGGTTGCCGCAATCGAGGTAGCTCTCGGCGGGCATTCCGTCGGCGACCAGCACGTCGTGCACCGGCAGCTCGACGTGGTGGTACATGACCTCCGCCTGGTCGAGTTGCACCACCGACGTGCCGTTGACGAGCACACCGGCCGGGATCAGCACGCCCTCGACGAAGAGCGCGTGGCCGGGCGAGACGACGAGGTCGCGGTGCGGCAGGCCGGGGCCGAAGGCGTGCGCGGCGACCCGGACCGGCTTGGCCCGCTCGGGCTGCGGATGGCGCCGCAGGTCGAGGTGGCGGTGACCCACCCAAGCGACGGAGACCGTCTCGCCCGAAGCGGTGACGACGGCGTCGCCGGGCCGCAGGGCCTCGACCGGACGCTCACCCTCCGGCGTCAGGATCATCGTTCCGGACGCGAAGCAGATGACAGGGCCGGTCGGGCCGGTAGCACCCGTGGCACCATCGGCACCCGTCGGACCGGTGGCACCCTGCGAGCCCGTCGCACCCTGGGAGCCGGTGGCACCCTGGGCACCCGTCGCACCCTGGGAGCCGGTGGCACCCTGGGAGCCCGTCGCACCCTGGGAGCCGGTGGCACCCTGGGCACCCGTCGCACCCTGGGAGCCGGTGGCACCCTGGGAGCCCGTCGCACCCTGGGAGCCGGTGGCACCCTGGGCACCCGTCGCACCCTGGGAGCCGGTGGCACCCTGGGAGCCCGTCGCACCCTGGGCACCCGTCGCGCCCTGGGAGCCGGTGGCACCCTGGGAGCCGGTGGCACCCTGGGCACCCGTCGCACCCTGGGCACCCGTCGCGCCCTGGGAGCCGGTGGCACCCTGGGAGCCGGTGGCACCCTGGGCACCCGTCGCACCCTGGGCACCCGTCGCACCCTGGGAGCCGGTGGCACCCTGGGAGCCCGTCGCGCCCTGGGAGCCGGTGGCACCCTGGGAGCCCGTCGCACCCTGCGAGCCTGTGGTGCCCGGCGCACCTTGCGAGCCGGTCACACCCTGCGCGCCCTGTTCGCCGGTGGCACCCTGGGAGCCGGTCGCGCCCTGTGCACCCGTCGCACCTTGAGAGCCGGTCACGCCCTGCGTACCGGTCGAACCTTGTGAGCCTGTCGCACCCTGGGAGCCGGTGGCGCCCTGCACCCCTGTCGCACCCTGGGCACCGGTGGCACCCTGGGAACCGGTCGTGCCCTGTGCGCCCTGGGAGCCGGTGGCACCTTGAGCGCCGGTGGCGCCCTGCGCGCCCGTCGTCCCCTGGGCACCGGTCACGCCCTCGGCACCGGTGGAGCCCTGGACGCCCGTCGCGCCCTGAGCGCCGGTGGCACCCTGGGCACCGGTCACGCCCTGAGCGCCGGTGGCACCTTGGGAACCGGTCGTACCCTGTAGGCCCTGGGAGCCGGTGGCACCTTGAGCGCCGGTGGCGCCCTGCGCGCCTGTCGCCCCCTGTGCGCCCGTCGCGCCCTGTGCGCCGGTGGCGCCCTGAGCACCCGTCGCGCCCTGTGCGCCGGTCACGCCCTGGGCACCGGTGGTGCCCTGAGCGCCCGTCGCGCCCTGTGCGCCGGTGGCGCCCTGAGCACCCGTCGCGCCCTGTGCGCCGGTCACGCCCTGGGCACCGGTGGTGCCCTGAGCGCCCGTCGCGCCCTGGGCACCGGTGGCGCCCTGAGCACCCGTCGCGCCCTGTGCGCCGGTCACGCCCTGGGCACCGGTGGTGCCCTGTGCGCCCGTCGCGCCCTGGGCACCGGTGGCGCCCTGCGCACCCGTCGTACCCTGGGCACCGGTCACGCCCTGCGCGCCGGTGGTGCCCTGCGCGCCCGTCGCGCCCTGCGCGCCGGTGGCGCCCTGCGCACCCGTCGCGCCCTGTGCGCCGGTCACGCCCTGGGCGCCGGTGGTGCCCTGAGCACCCGTCGCGCCCTGCGAGCCGGTGGCGCCCTGCGCACCCGTCGTACCCTGGGCACCGGTCACGCCCTGCGCGCCGGTGGTGCCCTGCGCGCCCGTCGCGCCCTGCGCGCCGGTGGCGCCCTGCGCACCCGTCGTACCCTGCGCGCCGGTCGCACCTTGAGCTCCGGTCACGCCCTGGGCGCCGGTCGTGCCCTGCGCGCCCGTCGCGCCCTGGGCGCCGGTGGCGCCCTGCGCGCCCGTCGTACCTTGAGCCCCGGTCACGCCTTGAGCGCCGGTGGTGCCCTGGGCGCCCGTCGTGCCCTGGGCACCGGTGGCGCCCTGTGCACCCGTCGTACCCTGGGCGCCGGTCGTGCCCTGCGCACCGGTGGCGCCCTGGGTGCCCGTCGCGCCCTGTGCGCCGGTGGCACCCTGGGCGCCGGTCGCACCCTGGGCACCGGTGGCGCCCTGCGGGCCTTGGGTCACGTTCACCCGGGTGGCCGTCAGGCTGTAGCCGGCGGCCGGTGACGTCGCGCTGCCGTCATTCACGGTATCGCTGAAGGTGAGGTTGTTGGCGGCGTCGTATGCCGTATATTGTTGGGTGCCGTCTTGTACGGCGGCCGCGGTGGCATCGTCCGCAATATACTGAAAGCTGAACTGATAGGGCGAGCTGAACGAGCCGCCATTCGAATTCAATCCAGGAACAGTGCCAAGATAATTGGATTGACTCGTCGAGTTTCCATAAAAAAAACTGATCGAATTGCCATCGACGTTGGTCGTCCCCGACAGTGTAACCAGCCTCTGGACCATTGCAATCCCCCAAAAATCTTTGCACGCCCGTTCGATCTTGTCGAAGCAGGCGGAATGGCCATGCGGCGCATCGATCGTTCGGCAAAATGCCCGCGAGCAATCCATAACGGAAGGCAGAAAAACAGATTTTCGCGGCTGCCATCCATCAAACTCGCCGCACGTGACATTTGCGCCATATTCATGATCTTGTGGTATAATGAGATGTTCTATATTTATATTATCAGTAATATACATACTAATATATCAAATATAATAGGTCAAACTAAGCGCGATATGCTGAAATTGCCAGCCTGGGATTTTTTTCGCAATCTATCGGATATTTTCGCCTTCGATGGCGATCTTGTCCCGGCCGATCATGGAAGAACGCCGGAACAAGCCCCAGTCGTCGTTCGGTCGACATGCCGGGCAAGCCGCCCAATCCGGACCGCAATGAAAGGCCGCACGATGAGGAAAGTGTCGTCTTACCGGTGACGCCGCGGTTGTCCATCCCAATAGCTAGCCATGATGAGCAGATAAGCTCGCCCTAGCGATCGTTTTGCCGGTTCAGCGTTAGCTCCAGGCGGCATGGCGCCTGGCATCAGTTTTCCAAAGATCCCCTTGCCGAGAGGCGGTGGCGTCGTCTAACAGTCTAAGTGCAGGGCGAATCGCCAGCTGCAAGTGATTCGTCTGCATCCGTCGTACCGCACGGCACAATCCATTAAAGGAATTTTATCATGGAAGCGATGACGAGCATGATTTTCATGGTGCCGTTCACTTGGGCGCCGGACGGCTGGCTTTCCTGCCAAGGGCAGATATTGAACATCCAGCAATATCAAGCTGTGTTCTCCCTCATCACCAACATGTATGGCGGCAACGCCTCAACGACTTTCGGCCTGCCGAACCTGTCGGGCCGCGCGGCCATCGGCGCGGGCCAGTCCACGGTCACCCCCACCACGCAATACGCCGTCTCCAAGGTCTACGGCACCGAGACGACGACGCTGGCGGCCGCCAACCTGCCGCCCCACGTCCATCCGGCGACGTTCGCTCCGACCATGGGCAGCCAGAACATCACCATCCCGGCACAGACCGGTCCCCTGAAGGTGGCGGTGAACGTCTCGAATGCGCCGGGCGGCGCCGCCCCCGGGACCGGGACCGTGCTGGGATCGGGCACGAGTTCGTCGAAGGTCTACGCAGCCTATCCCCCGACTGCCCCCAATGCCATGACGGCCCTCAACGACGCATCGACCACGGTGACCGGCACCCCGGCAATCCCACAGCAGACCGTTGCCATCAACACGGTGACGGGCGGTACGGTGACGGTCGGCCCGAATAGCGGCGGCACCCCGTTCAGCACCATGCAGCCCTCGCTGGCGCTGAACTTCATCATCACGATGTTCGGCCTCTACCCGCAGCGGCCGAATTGATGGCCGATTCGCTCAGCACCCTGTCCGCCGGGCTGTTCACCCCCGCCGTGGGAGAGACGTTCACCTTCCGGGATCTGAATGGCTCCGCCCTGACGGCGACGCTGGCGCGGTGCGACGAGTATCCGCGTGCGACGATGCCGGGCAGCGCCCGCACGGCGTTCGGGCTGATCTTCACCTGCCCGGCGGACGCGGTCGGCGACTATGGCGGCGGCCACGGCGTGCTGTCTCATCCGACGCTCGGCGAATTCGGGCCGCTCTACGTCGAGCGCGTCCTGCCCGTCGGCTTCCCGCCGGGCACGGCCTCCTACCAGGCCGTCTTCTCCTGAGCGGCGCGGGGCGGCCCCGGCCGGGGATCAGTCCCCACTCGGGCACGGCGGCCGCCTCTCCGATCTCCCCCGACGGGACATCCGCCGGAGGGGGAACGATGCCGGATCTCGTCCGTGGACGGCAGGGTCGCGGGATGGCGAATCGCAGTCGGCGGCAAAGCTCCGGCCGTCGGACGGCGGCCCGGGCATCGATCCCTCCCGGTCTACCCCCTCATGCGGTCGCTGCGTCATCGCCATCGACCATCACCGCGCGATCATGTGCGGATTGCCGTTGTCATTCACTAGAGCTCCTGATAACAATCGAATCGATATCTCATTCGTTTTCTACGACATTTCAATTCGACCAATCGAAAATCTCCAGGGGGAACTCGCAATGGAAGCTTTTCTCGGAACTATCCTGACGGTCGGATTCAATTTTCCACCGAACGGCTGGGCACAGTGCCAGGGGCAGCTCCTGCCCATCAATCAGAACACGGCGCTGTTCTCTCTCTTCAGTACGTATTACGGCGGCAACGGCACGACGACTTTCGGCCTGCCGGATCTGCGCAGCCGCATTCCCCTGGGCGTCGGCCAGGGCTCCGGCCTGCAAAACTACAGCATCGGGATGCCGACCGGCACCGAGACGACGACGCTGACCGTCGCCAACATGCCGATGCACACCCATCAGGCGACGTTCGCGCCGACCACCGGCAGCCAGAACATCACCATTCCGGCGCAGACCGGCCCCCTGAACGTGGCGCTGAACGTCGCGAGCGGGAGCGGCAGCGTCAACCCGGGGGCCGGGACCGTGCTGGCAGCGGGCACCTCGACAGGAAAAATCTACACGGCCTATCCCCCGGCCTCCCCCGCCACCATGACGACCCTCAACGCCGCGTCGATCACGGTGTCGGGCACCCCGGCGATCCCGGAGCAGACCGTCGCCGTCAATACGGTGACCGGCGGCACCGTGACGAACGCGGTGGCCGGCGGCAACCAGGGCTTCACCAACCTGCAGCCCTCGCTGGCGCTGAACTTCATCGTCGCGCTGACCGGCATCTATCCGAGCCGCCAGTGAGCGCCTCGCTCGACACCCTGTCGGCAGGCGTCTTCGCGCCCCTGGTGGGGGAAGCGTTCGGGCTGCACGGCCCGGACGGGCACGACCTGGCGGTGACGCTGGCGCATTGCGACGAGCATCCCCGCGCGACCATGCCGGGGAGCCCCCGCACGGCGTTCAGCCTGACCTTCGCCGGTCCCGCGGCCGGCGCCTCCCCGGGTGGCGAGTGCGTGCTGTCGCACCCCTCGCTCGGCACGGTCGGGCCGCTCCATGTCGAGCGCGTCATGCCCATCGGCTTCCCGGCGGGCAGCGCCGTGTACGAGGCGGTCTTCGCCTGATCGCCCTCGCGCCTCCGCAGCCCGCCTGCAGGGGCGCCCTCGTTCCGTTTTCTCCCGACAGGACATCCCGCCGCATGGTCGCTTATGCCGGCTCCATCCCGCTGCTCGGAGGCCTGGGGCTCCGCCCCATCCGCCCGACGGACCAGGACTTCCTGCTGCAGCTCTTCGTCGAGTCGCGCCCCTGGCTCACCTGGGCCGCCGACGACCGCGACTTCCTGCAGACGCTCTACGAGCAGCAGTTCAAGGCCCTGCGGACCGGGCTCGAGACGGTCTATCCCGAGCATCTGGACTTCATCCTCGAGCGCACGGGCCAGGCGGTCGGGCGCCTCGTGGTCGATCTCGGCTACCATGACTGGCGCATCACCGAACTGGCGATCGTCGCGGCGGCCCGCGGCAAGGGCATCGGGACCGACCTCGTGCGCAGCCTCCAGATGGCGGCCGAGCAGCAGCGCCTGCCGATCACCCTCTCGACCCCGATGGCCGGCGCCACCGACGGGCGGAGCCTCTACGAGCGCCTGGGCTTCCAGGTCACGGCCGTGCGCCCGCCGCTCTACGAGATGGCCTGGCTCCCCGCCTGCCTGCGGGCGCCTCAGCCGGCCGGCGCTTGACATCGCCCGCGCGCGGCGGATGGTCGGCCCGAGGCCCGAGGCCCGAGGCCGCGCCGCGACATCGGCGGCCCCCAGGAGATGATTCGATGGACTGGGCCGCCGCTTCCTACCGGGCGCGTCGGCTGGTCCGGGCCCGCCAGCGTCTCGTCCCGGAGCGGATCTCCCTCGCGCTGATCGATGCCTTCGCGGCGCAAGGAACGGTCACCGCGGCCGGGATGCGGGCGCTCGTGCCGCCAGAGCGGGTCGCTACCATCCTGGGCCTCGTGACGACGGCCGTCCACGGCACCGGCCACGTGCCGGCGAAGAGCGGCTGGTACCGGCGCGACGAGAACGGCGCCTTCGTCATCGATCCCGGCTTCGCCGTCGCCTGGTTGGCCGCGCGGGCCTGCGACGCCCCGCTGCCCGGCCCGGCCGGGGCGCGGTGAGGCGGCGCGGGGTCGATCTCCCGAAAACCGAAATCATACCAACGGTCGTTGAAAACGGTCGTTGGTTCTGTTCTCGAATTTACGCCAAGCCCGAGGTCCCGGACTTCTGGGCTTGGTGTCGAAAGCTCGAGATGGGTCGACGGCCCCGTCGACCTCGGGCTTGCCCGAGATCGAATCGATGCGTCAGCATCTTGGGCCGTTGGTATCAGGCGTGCGATACCCTATTCTCCCAACCTCATCCTGAGGTGTCGGCGATCGGAGATCGCACAGGATCTTCGATCGACCGACCTCGAAGGAGGGCTCCAGAAATCGCCATGGTCTCTGGAGCCCTCCTTCGAGGCTCCCTGCGGTCGAATGCGATCGTCGATCGCCAGCACCTCATCCTGAGGTCGCGGGTGGGATGCCCGAATACCCGTCGGCCCAATCACCGCCGCTCATACGAAATCCGATTGATTGCTTCGCAATGCGGATTTCGGCTTCGCTCAGGCGCCGCGCGGGCTGGTGATACGAAATCCGGAAGGGATCTTCCGGATTTCGTATCACGCCCCCCTCCCCGCCGCCAGGGCGGCGCGGACGAGCTCGGCCAGGCTCCCGGCCTGCATCTTCGCCATCACGTTGGCGCGGTAGATCTCGACCGTGCGCGGGCTGATGCCGAGATCCTGGGCGATGACCTTGTTGGGCTTGCCGGCCACCAGTTCGTCGAGCACCTGTACCTCCCGCTCCGACAGCGAGGCGACGCGCTGGCGGATCCCGGCCGCGGCGGCGTCCCGCTCGGCGCTCCGGCGGCCGGATGCGAGGGCGGCGCGCACCGCGGCGAGGAAGACCTCGTCGTCGAACGGCTTCTCGATGAAGTCGGCCGCGCCCTCCCGCATCGCCGCGACGGCGAGCGGCACGTCGGCGTGGCCGGTCATCACGATCACCGGCGCCGCCTCGCCGCGGGCCTTCAGGCGGCGCAGGAGCTCGATCCCGTCGAGGCCCGGCATCCGCACGTCGGTGACGATGCAGCCCGAGACCCGCGCGACCGCCTCCAGGAAGGCCGTGGCGGAATCGTGCAGGCGCACCGGGATCCCGTCCGAGGCGAGCAGGAAGGCGAGCGACTGCCGGACCGCCCGGTCGTCGTCGACCACGTGCACCAGCGGCTCATCGGGCATCGTCCAGCTCCCTCCTGTCCACCGCCCGCAGGCTGAAGCGGAACTCGGTCCCCTGCCCTTGCCCCTGACCGTGCCGGGATTCGGCGCGGATCTTGCCGCCATGCGCCTCCACGATGGTGCGGCAGATCGAGAGCCCGACCCCCATCCCCTGCGGTTTGGTGGTCACGAAGGGCTGGAACAGGCGCGAGGCCACCTCCGGGGCGAGGCCTGGGCCGGTATCCGCGACGCCGATCTCGACGAGGCCGTCCCCGGGCAGCGCCCGGGTCGACACGCGCAGCTCGCGCCGGGGCGAGTCCTGCATCGCCTCGATGGCGTTGCGGATCAGGTTGAGCAGCACCTGCTGCACCTGGATCCGGTCGGCCAGCACCAGCGGCGCCGCCGGGTCGAGGGCGAAGGTGACGTGGACGCCGCGCTCCTTGGCGCCGACGAGGGCGAGCGCGCTCGCCTCCTCGATGAGCTTGGGCAGTTCCTCGATGTGGCGCTCGCCCTCGCCGCGGGCGACGAACTCGCGCAGGTGGCGGATGACCTGACCCGCCCGCAGGGCCTGGTCGGCGGCCTGGTCGACCGCGCCGGCGAGCATCGCCATCTCGGGGGGCGGCGTGCCGGCGCCCTGCATCCGGTCGATGAGGCGGCGGCAGCCCTTGAGGTAGCTGGCGATGGCGGTGAGCGGCTGGTTGATCTCGTGGGCGAGCGTCGAGGCCATCTCGCCCAGCGCGGTGAAGCGCGACATGTGCACCAGCTCGGATTGCAGTTCCTGCAGCCGGGTCTCGGTGCGCTGGCGCTCGGTGAGGTCGCGGATGAAGCCCGTGAAGTAGCGCGCGCCCGAGGAGCGCATCTCGCCGACCGCCAGTTCCATCGGAAAGGTCGAGCCGTCCCGGCGCTGGCCGACCACGACGCGGCCGATGCCGATGATGCGCCGCTCGCCGGTGGCGAGGTAGCGGGCCATGTAGGAATCGTGCCGGCTGCGATAGGGCTCGGGCATCAGCAGGCTGATGTTATGGCCCACCACCTCCTCGGGGGCGTAGCCGAACTGGCGCACGGCGGCGGCGCTGAAGGACTGGATCCGGGCCGCCTCGTCGATCACCACCATGGCGTCCGGCACCGTCTCGAGGATCGAGCGCAGATGCGCCTCGCGGGCGCGCAGCTCGGTCTCGGCCTGGCGCTGCGCCCGGATGCTGAACACCACCCCGCGGTGGCGCAAGGGTCCCCCCTCCGGGTCGATCTCCACGGTCCCGCGGGAGCGCAGCCAGTCGGTCTCGCCGTCGGGACGCACGACGCGGTAATCGACCTCGTAGCTGCCGCCCCGGTCCAGCGCCCGCCGGATGACGCTCGCCCGGGCCTCGCGGTCGTCGGGATGGACCAGGCTTTGCGTCGCCTCGAAGGTGCCCAGGCGCTCGGGCGGCACGCCGAACAGCCGGGCGCCGCTCGGCGAGACGGTGATGCGGCCGGTGCCAGGATCGAGCGACCAGAAGCAGATGCCGACCTCGTCGAGCGTCTGGCGCAGCTCCTCGGCGTTCGGGGCGCCGGGAGGCGGCGTCTCGGGGGCGGCGGTCACGGCCGAAGTCGGGCCGCCGGGACCTCTTCCGGTCGAGACCCGCCGCACCGCCCGCATGCCACGCCCATCGAATCCCCGTCCCTCGTCATGCCTGGGTGCCGCTCTGCCCCCGGCGCGGCGCAAGGTGCCCCAGGCCGGGCGGGAATGCCAGTCCGGCCGGCCGTCCCTGTCAGGTCTTGGGGTTACTCGTCCGACAGGGCCCGCAGCTCGGCGCCCTCGATGTCGTCGTACTGGCCGGAGCGCAACGCCCACAGGAAGGCGGCAAGCCCGAGCCCGCCGAGGCCGAGCGCGATCGGGATGACGAGGAGAAGCACGCTCATTGGAGTCGATCCTCGGATGATTCGGGACCAGGTAAGTCGGGATAAGAGTCTGCTTGGATGATCGGCATCGTTTGTCCCGTCCACAACCTCATCCTGAGGTGTCAGTCGATTGAAGATCGACTGACCTCGAAGGAGGGCTCCAGACGACGCAGAGGTTCCTGGAGCCCTCCTTCGAGGCTGCTGCAGGCAGCAGCACCTCAGGATGAGGCCGCGGGTGGGATGGAGAAATGCTTCGCCATGCTCTCCCTGAACCTCAAACAGGCTCTCCGATGACGTGTGCGCCAGGGTCCGCCGCCGGCGCGGCTTCGGGCTCCGGCCTGACCGGCAGCGGGCCCCGCGCCCGCAGGGCGTTGAGCGTGACGACCACCGACGAGCCCGACATGGCGAGCGCGGCGATCAGCGGCGTCAGCCAGCCGGCGGCGGCGAGCGGCACCGCGACGAGGTTGTAGGCGGCGGCGAGCCACAGGTTCTGGAGCATCAGGGTCCTGGCCCGCGCGCCGACCGCCAGCACCGACAGGACCGGGGCGAGGTTGCGGCCGAGGAACAGGGCGTCGGCGGCGGCCTGGCTCACATGGGCGGCGGTGACCGGCGAGAGCGAGGCATGCGCGGCGGCGAGCGCCGGCGCGTCGTTGAGCCCGTCGCCGACCATCAGCACCCGCCGGCCGGCCTGCTCCAAAGCCGCGATGCGGGCGATCTTGTCCTGCGGGGTCAGGCCGGCCTCCCATTCCGCGACGCCGAGCCGCCCGGCGATCGCCGCGACCGCGGAGGCGCGGTCGCCCGACAGGACGACCACCCGGCGGCCCGACGCCCGCAAGGCCACCACCACCTCCGCCGCGTCCGGGCGCAGGGCCTGGCGGACCGGATAGGCGACGGGCTCCCCCTCCCCGGCCCGGAAGCAGATCACCGAGGCCTCCGGATCGGCGGAGAGCGACGTGGCGGCCTGGGCTTCGGCCCCGCAGAAGGCCGGGGAACCGAGGCGGAGTTCGACGCCGTCGACCACCACCCGCACGCCGAATCCGGCCGCCTCCTGCGCGCCCGGCCAGGGCTCGGCGCCGGGGACGGTTCTCGCCAGCGCCGCCGCCATCGGATGGCGGCTCGACAGGGCGAGGCGTGCAGCCTGCGCCAGGATCGCCGGGTCCCCGGATACGGCCAGGATCGGCTCCGGCAGGGTGAGGGTCCCGGTCTTGTCGAACACCACCGTGTCGACCTGCGCGAAACGCTCCAGGGCGGTGCCGTCGGCGAGCAGCACGCCGTCGCGAAACAGCGCCCCCGCCGCGACCACCTGGACGGCGGGGATCGCCAGACCGAGCGCGCAGGGGCAGGTGACGATCAGGACCGCGACCGCGATCATCACGGCGGCATGCGGGCCGGCACCCGCCAGGAGCCAGGCGACGAAGGCCAGGGCGGCGGCGGTGTGGACCAGGGGCACGTAGAGCCGGGTCGCCCGGTCGGCGAGCACCAGCGCGCGGGAGCGCGCCTCGAGGGCCCGGCGCATCAGCCCCTCGACCTCGTCGAGGAGCGTTCCCCCCGCGACGGCCGTGACCGCGACGACGAGGGCCCCGTCGCCGTTGAGGGCGCCGGCATGGACCGCCTCGCCCTCCCCGACCGGCACGGACGCGGTCTCGCCGGTGACGAGGCTGCGGTCGAGGTCCGAGCGCCCGTGCTCGACGATCCCGTCGACCGGCACCCGCTCGCCCGGGCGCACCAGCACGCGGTCGCCGGGAGCGAGGTCCGGGAGCGGCACGTCCCGCACCGATCCTTCGGCGTCGATGCGGGCGGCATTCTCGCTGCGCAGGGCCGCCAGGTTCTCGGCCAGCGCCCGGGTGCGCCGGCGCATCGCCTGGTCGAGCACCCGGCCGATCAGCAGGAAGAACAGCAGCATGATCGCGCCGTCGAAATAGGCGTGGGTCGCCCCCCGCGCCGTCTCGACCACCGACATCACCAGCGTCAGCACCACGCCCAGGGTGATGGGGACGTCCATGGTGATCCGCCCGGCGCGCAGGCCCCGCAAGGCGCCTTCGTAGAACGGCCGGCCAGCATAGGCCGCCGCCGGCAGAGCGACCAGGGCCTGGATCCAGTGGAAGAGGTCGCGATTCTCCGGCGTCATGTCGGAGACGTTGCCGGCCCAGACCGAGATCGCGAGCAGCATCACGTTCATCGACGCGAAGCCCGCCACCGCCATGGCGCGGATCAGCCGCTCGGTCTCCGCCGCCTCGGCATCGGCGGGCCGGCGCGGATCGAAGGGATACGCAGCGTAGCCGAGGCGGTCGAGCCGCTCCAGGACCGCGCCGATCTCCGCCTCGGCTCCCGGCGCCCAGGCGACGGCGAGGCGCCGGTCGGAGAGGTTGAGGCGCGCGCTCGCGACGCCCGGCACCTCCGACACGCCGCGCTCGATCGCGCTCATGCAGGCGGCGCAGCGCACGCCCTCGACGGCGAATTCCGCCCGGGCGATGCCCGTGGGGCCACGGGAGACGAAGGCCTTGTAGTTGCGCCCGAGGGAGGGCCGGGTATTCGCCTCGCTCCACGAGGCATGGGCCTCGACATAGGCCAGCGCGGCATCGGTGCAGCACATCGGATCGCCTCGGATTCTCACAGCATGCTTGGGTTGCGCGCCCAGCACCGCAACGAAATTGCCTGTCCCATCCGTGACCTCATCCCGAGATGCTGGCGATCGGAGATCGCAGACTGAAAGGAGCCTCGAAGGATGGTTCCAGAGATCGCAGAATTTTCTTGACCCCTCCTTCTAGGTCAGTCGATTTTCAATCGCGTGCGATCTTCGATTGCCAACACTTCAGGATGAGGCTGTGGGTGGGATACAGTACGTCGATCAGTCAAACAGGTTCTCAATCGAGGGTCAGGCGGCGTTCGCGCCGCAGCTCGACCCCGTCGGGGCCCCACACCTCGACGACGAGGCGCCACTGGCCGCCCGGCAAGTCCTCGACCCGGCCCGCATAGGTGCCGGGTGCCGTCTCGGCGAGGGCGAGGCTCCGGTCGGCGCGGGCATCGGTGGGGCGTTCCAGCCGGGCGCGCAGGTCCTTGCCCGCCAGGAGGTCCCCGGTCTTCGCCCGCACCAGGACGGCGAGCGTCGCGCCCGTGCCGGCCCGGGCGACGGCGCTCTCCAGCTGCCAGCCGCGCGCGTCCTGCGCCCGCGCCCGGGCGAGGTCTGAATTGTAGACCTGGCCGGCATGGTAGGGCGATGCGACCTCGAGCCCCGACCAGGTGCGTAGCGCGGACGTGACCAGGAAGGCGTCGGCGCTCGCGACCGTGCCGAAGAAGCCGACGAGGATGAGGAAGATGCGCCGCCCGGTCAGGCGGAACGGTGCGGCGGTGGGGGCGTGCATGGTCAGGGCGCCTTGAAGTGGTCCTGCGCCAGCGCGGTCTCGCCCGAGACCGGATCGGCGAGGCGGAAGGTCAGCGGAATCGAGCCGGCGGTGCCGGGCGGCGCGAAGACGAGGACGCGGATCTCCCGCGTCGCGTCGGCCGGCACCGCGATCTCCCCCTCCGGCGCACCCACGATGTCGGTGCGGGCGCCGGGCAGACCTTCGACGGCGAGGGTCAGGTCGCGCGCGAACGGGCGCTTGTTGATGACCCGCACCGTGTAGCCGTTGCGGATGCCGCCCTCCGAGAGCGTGACGAAGAGCGGGTTGCGGTCGTGGAGGACGTTGACGCCGGTGAAGCTGCGGGTCGCGAGCGTGGTCAGCATGAATCCGCCGATGCCGGCCACCAGCAGCCCGTAGGCAATGGTGCGCGGGCGCAGGATCTTCCGGACCGGCGGCTGGCCCGCGGCCCGGCGCCGGCAATTCGCTTCTGTGTCGTAGGCGATGAGCCCAGTCGGGCGCCCGAGCTTCACCATGACGGCGTCGCAGGCATCGGCGCAGAGGCCGCACTGGATGCAGGGCATCTGGAGCCCGTCGCGGATGTCGATCCCCGCCGGGCAGGCGGTGACGCAGGCGAAGCAATCGACGCAGTCGCCGGCCGGCTCTCCGGCGGCGCGCAGGGCTCGCGACCGCTTGACCGAGGCACGCGGCTCGCCGCGATCGACCCGGTAGAGGATGTTGAGCGAGTGCTCGTCGGTGAGCGAGCCCTGGATGCGCGGCCAGGGGCACATGTAGGTGCAGACCTGCTCGCGCATGTGGCCGGCGAGGACGTAGGTCGTCGCGGTCAGCGTCAGGATGGCGAAGACGGCCTGGGGCTGGGCCTGGAAGGTCGCGAGCCGGTGCACCAGCGTCGGCGCGTCGGCGAAGTAGAGCACCCAGGCGCCGCCGGTCCACCACGCGATCAGGAGCCAGATCGCATGCTTCATGGTGCGCAACGCGACCTTCTCGATCGACCACGGCGCGGCGTCGAGCTTGAGCCGCGCCCGGCGGTCGCCCTCGACCAGGCGCTCGACCGCGAGGAAGAGGTCGGTCCACACCGTCTGCGGGCAGAGATAGCCGCACCAGATCCGGCCGGCGACCGCGTTCATCAGGAACAGGATCAGGGCCGCCAGGATCAGCAGGCCCATGACGTAGGTGACCTCCTGCGGCCACAGCTCGATGAAGAAGAAGTAGAACCGGCCCCGGTCGAGGTCGATCAGCACCGCCTGCGACGGCGCGCCCGGGCCGCGGTCCCAGCGCAGGAACGGCACGATGTAGTAGATGGCGAGGGTGACCGCCAGGATGATCCACTTCGCGGTACGGAAGCGCCCGCGCACGGCTTGCGGCTGGATCTTGCGCCGCGCCTCGTAGAGCGCGCCGTTCGGCGCCGACACCATTCGCCGGGTCGCCGCCTGGCCGAACTTCTTGGTGCGGCCCTCGATCAGGGTCGTGCGAGACCTGGCCGAGGTGGTGGTTTGGATCGTCCGCACGGGTTCCGTCGAGGCCATCGCCGCTTGTCCAGCCGCCCGGGAACGGGCGCTCGATGTCTTCGGCCGGCAAGCGGCTCCGGGCATTGATCTCGCGCAATCGGCGGGGCGGCCTGGGCGCCCACAACCCGGGTCTGGACGACGAACACCGTCATTCGGGCAGGCGATGGCACGACCCGTTCGCCTCTGATGCGGCAGCTCGTACCGGATGACGTCAGCTTGGCCGACGAACTGATCGCCGATTGGCGCGCCAGAACCCTCCCCCCTCTGCGGGGGAGGGTGCCCCACGGAGTGGGGCGGGAGAGGGGACGACGCTTCCGGACAAAGCTGAAGCGTTCTGACGGGCGCCACCTGGATCAGCGTCGCGCTGCCCCTCTCCCGTCTCGCTCCGCTCGCCACCCTCCCCCGCAGAGGGGGGAGGGGTCATGCTCTCGGCCGTTGCTGCCGCACCGCGGAACTTGCTGATTCAGCTACCGCGGAGTTCCAAGACCAGGAACGGTGAGAACTCGGAGAGCGTCAGATTCGAGGGGAATGCCCCGCTACTTCCCACCCCCGAGCCCATGAACGTAGACCGCCAGCGACTTGATGGTGGCCGCATCCAGCCTCCCCTCCCAGGTCGGCATCACGCCCTTGCGGCCGCCCTGGATCGTCGCCACCACCTCCTGCGGCGCGGCGCCGTAGAGCCAGACCGCGTCGGTGAGGTTGGGAGCGCCCATCTCCGGATTGCCCTTGCCCTGCTCGCCGTGGCAGGCGGCGCAGTTCTGGGCAAAGAGCGCGGCGCCCTTCTCCAGGCTGAGAGCCGGCGCGAAGGCCTTGCCGGACAGGGACAGGACGTAGTTCGCCACCGTCTCGACCTCGTCGCGCTTCAGGATCCCGTCGCGGCCGAAGGCCGGCATCTCGCCCGTGCGGGTGTCGGCGTGGCCGGAGCGGATGCCGACGCGGATCGTCTCGGCGATCGTCTCGAGGCCCCCGCCCCAGAGCCAGTCGTCGTCCTGGAGGTTGGGGTAGCCGGCCCGGCCGGTCGCGGCGGTGCCGTGGCAGGCGGCGCAATTGTCGCCGAAGGCCGCCTTGCCGGTGGCGAGGGCCAGCGGCAGCAGGGTCGGATCGGCCTCGATCGCCGCGAGATCGGCGGATGCGAGCTTGTCCTGGCCGATCGCCGCGCGGGCCGCCCGGGTCGTGGCCACATCGGCCAGCACCGCGGCGCGGGACGAGTAGCCGAGCAGGCCGCGCGTGTGGTCGAAGACCAGCGGCCAGGCCGGATAGGCGATCCAGTAGCCGAAGGCCCAGACGATCGTGGCGTAGAGCGAATACAGCCACCAGCGCGGCAGCGGGTTGTTGTACTCGGCGATGCCGTCCCACTCGTGGCCGGTGGTCTCGGGGGTGGATGTGGTGTCGGTCACGAGGCTCACTCCTCGTCGAGGGGCAGGCGGGCGGCGGCGTCGAACCGGCCCTGGTTGCGCGGCCAGAGCGCGTAGAGGGTGGCTCCGGCGAACAAGGCGACGAAGTAGAGAAGGCCGCTCGTCTGGGCGAAGCGGGAGGCGAGGTCGTAGGTCACGGGCATCACCTCAGGTTCTTCTTGTCGTCGTAGAGCTTGAAGTCGACCATCGTGCCGAGCACCTGAAGGTAGGCGACCAGGGCGTCGAGCTCGGTGACGCGGCCCTTCTCGCCGGGGGCGTGCAGGACGGCGCCGGGGTAGCGCTGCTGGAGACCCGCATCCGCGCCCTCGGGGTCGAGCTGGGCGGCGAGATCGCTTCCCGCCCGCAGGATCATCTCCGGGCCGTAGGGCACGCCGAGCCTGGCATTCGCCGTCAGGTCGTCGGCGATCGCCTCGGCGTCGAGGGGCCGGTCGAGGAAGCCGTAGGCCGGCATGATCGAGCCGGGGACGACGGCGCGCGGGTCCTTCAGGTGCTCGCGGTGCCAGGCGTCGGAATACTTCTCCCCGACCCGGGCGAGGTCGGGCCCGGTGCGCTTCGAGCCCCACTGGAACGGGTGGTCGTACATGGATTCGGCGGCGAGCGAGAAATGGCCGTAGCGCTCGACCTCGTCGCGCATCGGCCGCACCATCTGGCTGTGGCAGAGATAGCAGCCCTCGCGCACGTAGATGTTGCGGCCGGCCAGTTCCAGCGGCGTGTAGGGCCGCACGCCCGCCGCCGCCTCGATGGTGCTCTTCAGGTAGAACAGCGGGACGATCTCGATCAGGCCGCCGATGGCGACGACGATCAGGATGCCGATCAGCAGCAGGATCGAGTTTGTCTCGAAGAATTCATGCCTCTTCCAGAGGCCGGGCTGGGCGATGGCCATGGCCGGGGTGCTTTCGCTTGCGATGAGGTGACGGGGCCCGCCGGCGGGCGGGCCCGGGAGATCACTCGGCCGGGACCAGGGCGGCGTCGGCGACGGAATTCCGCTCGCCCGCCTCGTGGCCCAGGATCGTCATGGCGAGGTTGTAGGCCATGATCAGCGCGCCGATCAGGAACAAGACGCCGCCGAGCGCCCGCACCAGGTAGTAGGGCTGCATCGCCTCGACGGTCTCGACGAAGGAATATTCGAGGAAGCCGAAGCTGTTAGTGGCCCGCCACATCAGGCCCTGCATGATCCCGGCGACCCACATCGCGGTGATGTAGAGGACGATGCCGAGCGTCGAGACCCAGAAGTGCCACTCGACGAGGCGGAGCGAATAGACCTCGCGGCGGTTCCACAGCCACGGCACCAGGCAGTACAAGGCGCCGAAGGACACGTAGGCGACCCAGCCGAGGGCGCCGGAATGGACGTGGCCGATGGTCCAGTCGGTGTAGTGGCTGAGCGCGTTGACCGCCTTGATCGACATCATCGGCCCCTCGAAGGTCGCCATGCCGTAGAAGGCCAGCGACACGACCATCAGGCGCAGGATCGGATCGGTGCGAAGTTTGTCCCAGGCGCCCGAGAGCGTCATCAGGCCGTTGATCATCCCGCCCCAGGACGGCATCCACAGCATGATCGAGAAGGTCATGCCGAGCGTCTGGGCCCAGTCCGGCAGCGCGGTGTAGTGCAGGTGATGGGGCCCCGCCCAGATATACATGAAGATCAGGGCCCAGAAGTGGATGATCGACAGCCGGTAGGAATAGATCGGCCGCCCGGCCCGCTTCGGGATGAAGTAGTACATGATGGCGAGGAAGCCGGCGGTGAGGAAGAAGCCGACGGCGTTGTGGCCGTACCACCACTGCACCAGCGCGTCCTGCACGCCGGAGAAGATCGGGTACGACTTCGAGCCGAACACGGTCACCGGCAGGCTGAGGTTGTTGACGACGTGCAGCATCGCGATGGTGACGATGAAGGCGAGGTAGAACCAGTTCGCCACGAAGATGTGCGGCTCGCGCCTCTTCGCGAGGGTGGCGAGGAAGACCGCGAGGTAGACGACCCAGACCACCGTCAGCCAGAGGTCGGCGTACCATTCCGGCTCGGCATATTCCTTCGACTGGGTCACGCCCATCAGGTAGCCGGTGCCGGCCACGACGATGAACAGGTTGTAGCCGAGCACCACGAACCACGGCGCGAGATCGCCCGCGAGCCGCACCCGGCAGGTCCGCTGCACCACGTAGAGCGAGGTCGCGATCAGGACGTTGCCGCCGAAGGCGAAGATCACCGCCGAGGTGTGCAGCGGGCGCAGGCGCCCGAAGGTGGTGTATTCGAGCCCGAGATTGAGCGAGGGCGCCCAGAGCTGGAAGGCGATGATGCAGCCGACCAGGAACCCGGCGAGGCCCCATCCCATCGCGGCGATGGCGGCGAACTTCACCGGACCCAGGTTGTAGTTCGGCTTGCCGCCGATCTCCTGCGGGATCGGCTCGGGGTCGCGGGCGGCGTAGCGGCGCAGGATCGCCACGATGCCGGCCACGGCGGCGAGCGAGAACAGGCCGGTATGCAGACCGTAAGCCGGATCGACCGCCTTGGCCGAGGCGATCAGGCACAGGAGGGCGGCAAGGCCCAAGGCGGCGCACAGGCCCGCCTCCCCTTCGGTCATGTATTTGGGTGCGGGACTGGCGGACATGGCTGGATCGGTTCGCTCCAGGCGCGGATGCGGGACGAACCCGATGTGCTGGTGGCGCGGGTCTGGAGCCTTGATCTGCGTCAATCGCCCTGGGACGCTCCGCGCATCAAAAGCCTGCCCGTTAAAAGATGAGGCGCGTGTTTTCCCCTCTCCCCGCGGGCGGGGAGAGGACTTCATCGACCTTGTCGTCGATGAAGTGAGCGCAGGCGAAAGCCGGAGCGAGGGTGAGGGGGCGGTGCCGGAAGAGTCTCATCCGGAGACACCCCCTCACCCTCGCCCTGCGGGCTCGCTGCGAACCCGACAAGGGGTTCGCAGCCCTCTCCCCGCCCGCGGGGAGAGGGGAAACCCACGCCTGTTCTTTCCCCGAACAGCCCTGAGCAGTGTGGAGAAGCAAACAGTTATTATTCCAGAATCCGGAATGATGAACTGCCGAATGCGCGCATTCTCGATGGCGCCCGATCCCCGCATGGTACGGGGGCGGTTCGGGCAAGGCCGGGCCACGGAAACGAGGATCCGCGATCATGAAGCTCTATCACCACCCGCTCTCGGGCCATGCCCACCGGGCCCGGCTGTTCCTCGCGCTGCTCGGCGTGCCGCACGAGGCGGTCGAGGTCGATTTGAGGGCGGGGGCGCACAAGCGGCCCGACTTCCTGGCCCTCAACCCCTTCGGCCAGGTGCCGGTGCTCGACGACGACGGCATCGTCATCGCGGATTCGAACGCCATCCTGGTCTACGTGGCGAAGAAGCTCGGCCGGACCGACTGGCTGCCGGAGAACGCAGAGGCCGCGGCCGCCGTGCAGCGCTGGCTGTCGGTCGCTGCCGGCGAGCTGGCCTACGGCCCCGCCGCCGCCCGGCTCGTCACGGTGTTCGGCGCCGATTTCCGCCCCGAGGAGGTGATCGGACGGGCCCATACCCTGCTGCGGCGCCTGGAGGCGCACCTGACCGGCCGCGACTGGCTGGTGGGCGGGCATCCGACGATCGCGGATGTCGCGCTCTACAGCTATCTGGCGCGGGCCCCCGAGGGTAACGTCGACCTGTCGGACTATCGGAACGTCGTCGCGTACTTGCGCCGGATCGAGGCCCTGCCGGGCTTCCTCCCCTTCGCGGAGACCCCGGCCGGCCTCAGCGCCGCCTGACCCCACCTGTCCGGGCGCGCCGTCAGGCTGCGCCCGACCGAACCGGACGGGAGATGCATCATGAGCGATGGTTCGACGATGACGGGGCCTTCCGCCCCCCAGGCTTCGCCCTGGCACCCGGGCGAGACGGCCATCCAGGAACAGGTCGGCGTCGCCGCGCGGATGGCGGAGGTCGGCCGGCGCGTGGTGCGGGACTTCATGCCCGAGCAGCACCGCGCCTTCTTCGCGCAGCTCCCGTTCCTCGTCGCCGGCAGCGTCGACCCGCAGGGCGACGCCTGGGCGACGCTGATCGCCGGCACGCCGGGTTTCGTCGCCGCGCCGGGCCCGAGGGCGCTCACCATCGCGGCGCGGCCCGAACCGGGCGACCCGGCGAGCGCGGGCCTGCGCGAGGGCGAGGCGATCGGTCTCCTCGGCATCGAGCTGCACACCCGCCGCCGCAACCGGGTGAACGGCGTCATCCGCGGATCGGCGGAGGGCCTCCTGCGGGTCGAGGTCGAGCAGAGCTTCGGCAATTGCCCGCAATACATCCAGCTGCGCGACGGCGCGGCGATCCGTGATCCGCAGCAGGCCGTCGCGAGCGCCGTCGAGGAGAGCGCCGCCCTCGACGAGGCGGCCCGCGCCACGATCGCGGCCGCCGACACCTTCTTCGTCGCCTCCTACACCGAGCAGAACGGGCGTCGTCAGGTCGACGTCTCGCATCGCGGCGGCAAGGCCGGCTTCGTGCGGGTCGCCGCCGACGGCACGCTCACGATTCCCGATTTCGCCGGCAACCTGTTCTTCGCGACCTTGGGCAACATCCTGCTCAACGGCAAGGCCGGCCTGGTCTTCGCAGATTTCGCGACCGGCGACCTGCTGCAGCTGACGGGGGACGCCGAAATCGTCCTGTCCTCGCCCGAGATCGCCGCCTTCCAGGGTGCCGAGCGGCTCTGGACGGTCCGGCCGCGCCGGGTGGTGCGGCGGCGCGGCGCGTTGCCCCGGCGCTGGACTTTCCGGCCGGACGGCTGGTCGCCCAATTCGCTGATGACCGGCGACTGGCGTGAGGCCGCCGACCGGCTCCGTGCCGCCGACCTCGCGACGCGGTGGCGCCCGTTCACCGTCACCCGGATCGTCGACGAGAGCCGGACGATCCGCTCCTTCCATCTCCGGCCGGCGGACGGGGCCGGGCTCGTCCCGCACCGGGCCGGGCAGCACCTGCCGATCCGCGTGACGCTGCCCGGGCAGGAGACGCCGGTCATCCGCACCTACACGCTCTCGGTCGCGCCGTCGGATGCGACGTACCGGATCAGCGTCAAGCGGGACGGCGCGGTGTCCCGCCACCTGCACGAGACCTTGCGGGTGGGAGATGAGATCGAGGCCCGCGCCCCGGCCGGCGGCTTCACCATCGACGCGCAAGGCCGGCGCCCGGCCGTTCTGCTCGCCGGCGGGGTCGGCATCACGCCGCTCCTCGCGATGCTGCGCCACGTCGTCTACGAGGGCCTGCGGACTCGGCGCGTCCGGCCGACCGTTCTGGTCCAGGCCGCCCGGTCCCGGGAGGACCGGCCCTTCGCCCGCGAGTTGGCCGAGCTCGCCGCCGCTTCCGGCGGCGCGGTGCGGCTCGTGCGGGTGCTCAGCGAGCCCGGCGACGCCGTCGCGGGGGTCGATTACGACGTCGCCGGCCGGATCGACAGGGCGCTGCTGGCCCGCCTCCTGCCGTTCGGCGATGACGACTTCTATCTCTGCGGCCCGCCCGCCTTCACGCAAGGACTCTATGACGCCCTGCGCGGCCTCAACGTCGCCGACGACCGCATCCACGCCGAGGCGTTCGGCCCCTCCTCGCTCGTGCGCAGCGGGCCGACCGCCGCGACGGTGCCGGAACGCCCGCCTGCCGCGGCGGAGCCGGTCGCGGTCGCTTTCCTGAATTCCTCCAAGGAGGCGCGCTGGACGCCGGAATCCGGAATGCTGCTGGACCTCGCCGAGGCCCGCGGCCTCAGTCCCGAATTCAGCTGCCGGGAAGGCTCCTGCGGGACCTGCAGGACCCGGCTGCTTGCCGGCGCCGTCACCTACGCCAAGGAACCCGCGGCGGCGGTCGCGGCGGACGAGGTCCTGATCTGCTCGGCCGTCCCGGCCATGGGCAGCGGGCCCGTGCATCTCGCCCTGTGAGTCTCGCCCCGGCGGCCGTCGACCCGGCCGCGTCCCTCGGCCACTCTGTCCCGATCCCGTTAGCTCCAGAGGAGTCCCCGATGTCCCGTCCCCCGCTGCCGCCCTTCACCGAGGCGAGCGCCATCGACAAGGTCCGCCTCGCCGAGGACGGCTGGAACGGCCGCGATCCGGCCAAGGTCGCCCTCGCCTACACCCTGGACACGCGCTGGCGGAACCGCGCAGAGTTCCTGAACGGCCGCCAGGAGGTCGAGGCCTTCCTGACCCGCAAGTGGAACCGCGAACTCGACTATCGCCTGATCAAGGAGATCTGGGCGTTTTCCGGCAACCGCATCGCGGTGCGCTACGCCTACGAGTACCACGACGACAGCGGCCAGTGGTTCCGCGCCTACGGCAACGAGAACTGGGAATTCGCCGAGGACGGCCTGATGCGCACCCGGCATTCGAGCATCAACGAGCACCCGATCCGCGAGGAGGAGCGCCGGTTCCACTGGCCCCTCGGCCGCCGGCCGGACGACCATCCGGGCCTCAGCCATTTCGGATTCTGAGACGATCGTACTCGTATCACCGGCCCTGCGACGGCGGCGCGTCGCCGCCGCAGGACCAGGAGGGGAACCATGGATCGCCTGCAGGCCATGCGCATCGTCGCGACGGTCGCCGAGGCGGCGAGCTTCGCCGAGGCCGCGCGGCGGCTGCACATGAGCCCGCCGGCGGTGACGCGGGCGGTGGCGGCCCTGGAGGAGGCGATCGGCGCCCGGCTGTTCGTGCGCACCACGCGTTCGGTGAAGCTCACCGAGGCGGGCGGCCGCTACCATGAGGATTGCCGCCGCATCCTCGCCGACATCGCCGAGGCGGAGGCCGCGGCCGCCGGCTCCTACGCCACGCCGTCCGGCGCGCTCGCCGTCACCGCCTCGGTCCTGTTCGGCGGGATGCACGTCCTGCCGATCGTGACCGAGTATCTCGACCTCTACCCGACCATGACCGCCCGGACCCTGTTCGTCGACCGGCAGGTCAACATCGTCGAGGAAGGGATCGATGTGGCGATCCGCATCGGCCACCTGCCGGATTCCGGCTTCACGGCGGTCCGGGTCGGGGCGGTCCGCCGGGTCGTCTGCGGCGCTCCCTCCTATTTCGCGACGCACGGGATGCCGGCGACGCCCCAGGACCTGAAGCATCACCGCCTCGCCATGTCGACCGGGTCCTGGGCCTCGACCGAGTGGCGCTTCGGACAGGATCAGCGCGTGACGGTCCAGCCCGCGCTCCTGAGCAACACCAACGAGGCCGGCATCCAGGCGGCGCTCGCGGGCTGGGGGCTGACGCGGGCGCTGTCCTACCAGGTCGGGCCCGCCCTGCTCGACGGCCGGCTGCTGGTCGCCCTCGCCGAATACGAGGAGGCGCCGCTCCCCATCCACGTCGTCCATCCCGACGGGCGGCAGGCGCCGGCCAAGGTGCGCACCTTCGTCGACCTCGCCGTGGCGCGGCTGCGCGCGAACCGGTTCCTCGGCTGACGCTCAGGTTGCCGCTCGCGCGTTCGGCCGACCCGGCGCGACCAGAGCCCGCCGGCGATCGCCGACGTGTCGAGCGGGCGGATGTCCTGGGAATAGTGCCCGGTATAGGGATTCACGATCATCCGGTCGCGGCACTCCCCCACCCCGGTCCGCGATTCTTGATGGCCGAGAGCGAGCCGACCTGCCCTTCGAGGGCGCTTGACCGCTCGTGGGTCGCGCCGAGATCCGCCTCCAGCTGCGCCTCGGCGGTGCGGGCGATGCGCTCGTTGCGGATCTGGAACAGCTCGGCACCCTCGGGAACGGCGGTCCCGACCTTCGGGGGCGGGTCGGACACGACGCGATCCGGTAGCGTCGTCAGCCGATGTAAGGCCAGGCCCGCAGCGGGCAGGCGCCGCCTGGATGCGACGCGGCCCCGGCCGCTCCCTCCCGGTCGATCGGGACGATATGCGCCGCCATGACGGGCCTCGCAGGGCTCGCGCCGGCGAGGATGGCGGCGGCCGTGACGATCCGGAGGATGGTGAGCATCGTGCCTGCCCCTGCTGCCTGGACTTTCGCAGCCGCGATCGGCCGTCGGTGGCGAGGCGTATAGGAGGCGGGCATTGCCTGCGTGTTGCGTGCCCCGTTGCGTGGGCGGAACCGTGACGCCTCCGGTCTAAGCAGATTTCGCAAAAGTGGCCGCCGGTTTTGCGGAAAAAATCTGCGATAAAACAAGGATCTAAGCGGACGAAGCGTTGGCCTGCCAACGCAAGTCTGCTTAGGGCGCTTCACGATCGCGTTGCAATCGCGAAGCTCTCTAGGCCTTTGTTTTGACGCATTTTCTGCGACGAACCGGTTTCCACTTCGTCGGAAAATGCTCTTGCCGGACCGATGCGCCCCCGAGCGTCATCGGCCTCCTTTCCGTCGATCGCGGCCCGGATTCGGGGTGCGACGATCCGGTCACGAGCGCGCCGGCACGAGCGGCGCGGCCGGAAACGAGGCATTATCGGCCTGCCGGATGGCGGCACCGCTTGTTAGGCTTTGCGGGCCCCATGGCGTCGCGCGCCGAAAGGGGCGGCCCTCCCGGGCCGCCCCTTTCGGCGCGCGGAACACGGCCCCCGATCTCGTGCGGACGGATCGCCCGGCTCGTTCGAAATCACGAGGGACCGGTGTCGCTCACCGGATGCACGGGGCCGCGACGGGTCCCCTGCCAAGAAACCTGCAACTCTAAATCTGCAGCTCCAAACCTTCAGCTCTTCTTGGCCCGCGCCTTCGGGGCGACCTTGGTGACGGTTTTGGCGCCGGTCTTGGGAGCGGCCTTCGCGGCGGCCTTGGAGGCTGCCGCGGCCTCATCCTCGGCCTCACGGGCGAGGCGCAGGGCCTTGAGGCGAGCCGTATTGTCGTCGCGGCTACGCTCCGCATTGGCAAGGTCGGACCAGGCCTGCGCCGCCATCTCGGCCTGCATCTGGGCCCGCGCCGCGCGGGTCTCGGCCTGTCCGCGCGCGGTGCTGTCTTGGGTCGCCATGACGTCATCCCTCTTGCGAGGCGCGGGCGAGCCGCGGCCTCGGAGGGCGCCGGGCCGAACGTGCCGCCGAGTGCGGCCCGCCCCCGGCGCCCTCCCTGCATGTAGGGCGCGGCGGACGATTGTCATGGTCTCACGGCCACGGAGCAGGGGTGGTCCAGTGTCGCGACGGCCTCAATGGGCGTTCGGCGTCCCGTGCCACGGCTCCTCGGGCGCGTCCCCCGCCAGGGCCTCGGCGAAGGGAAATTCGAGCACCACCTCGCCGGCCTCGTCGGTCACCACCAGGCTCGCGGCAAGCAGCCGATCCTGGTTCTTCGGGTCGTCCATCATCGAGCGGATGATCGCGCGCGAGGCCTCCCAGGCATGATCGGGATCACGCAATTCTTCACCGCTCAGATCGGTGATGACGTCCTGGCCGATGTGAGTGTTGAAGAAGTATCGGGGCATGGGCAGTCCTTCCGGCCGAGCGTCGGCTCTACCTGCCCTGTTCGTCCCTCCGGGACCAGTCCCCTGATCGGGGGATGCCATGCCGATTTCGACGCGATGGCCCGATTGGGGGTCGAGAATGACGAGTCCCATCGTCAACTCCTGTGCAACGCGCCCCGCCGCCCATGCCCAGTGAGACCGCAACTTGTGGCAGAGATGAGGCCCGTCGCGTGGGCCGTCCCGCGCGGACGCCGGGTGCCGCGGAAAACCGTCGATCAGCCGGCTATGGTCTACTTGCGCCGGGACCGGGATTCGGCTTTGCTGACGTTGGGCAACCGACGCAACGCAAGGTCGCGGAATACCGGCGGCGTTCGGCCTCGTCCCAGGGAGCCTCGAGACGTCCGATGCTGTGGCGCATCACACCATGGAGCCGCAAGGCCGACGCACCTGCCCTCGTCGGCGGGTTCGACCCGATCTACTATCTCGGCAAGAATCCGGATGTCGCGGCCGAAGGCTGCGATCCCCTCGAGCATTACCTGCATTTCGGCTGGCGCGAGGGGCGCGATCCCTCCGCCGAGTTCAGCACCAGGGGCTACCTCTCGGCCAATCCCGACGTGGAGCGAGCGGGGATCAATCCGCTGCTCCATTACCGCGAGCACGGCCTGGCCGAGCGCCGCCGGGGCTGGCAGAAGCCGGGCGCCTGATGCGGTTTCCGGACGATCCGTTCGGAAACCGCATCAGCCAGCCCGCGCGGCACCTGAGCGAAGCCGGTTTCCGCATCGCGAAGCGATCAATCGGAAACCGGATGATCCGTCAGCTGCCGCGATAGGTGCTGTAGGAGTAGGGCGCGATCAGCAGCGGCACGTGGTAGTGGCTCAGGCCGGACCGGACCACGAAGCGCACCGGCACCTCGTCGAGGAAGTCGCCGGCACCGTCGTCGCCCGCGCCCGCGAAATAGGCGCCGACCGCGAAGACCAGCTCGTAGATGCCGGGCACCAGGGCCTCCCCGGCGAGCAGCGGCGCGTCGCAGCGCCCGTCCGCGTTGGTGAGGGTGCGGGCGACCTCCTCCCGCGCGCCGCCGGCCAGGCGCCAGAGCTGCACCGCCACCCCGGCGGCCGGACGGCCACGGGCGGTGTCGAGCACGTGGGTGGTCAGGCGCGGGGTCTCGTGACTCGACGCGGTGTGGCTCGACATGGCGGGATCTCCGGTCTCGGCGTCCCGGGGTGCCCGACGGCTGCCGCTTGGTCAAGCGCCGCTTGACCCGCGGCCTCCCCGGCGCCCAGCATGCCGGTCCCGACCCGCCGGAGCCCCCGCATGGCCACGCTTCTCCTGCGCAACGCCGACCGCCTCGTCACCATGGACGAGGGCCGGCGCGAGATCGAGCACGGCTTCGTGCTGGTCGAGGACAACCGCATCGTCGCGGTCGGCGGGCCGGAGGCGGTGCCCGACACCGCCGATACGGTGATCGACCTCGCCGGCCACGTGCTGCTGCCCGGCCTCGTCAACACCCATCACCACATGTACCAGTCGCTTACCCGCGCCGTGCCGGAGGCGCAGGACGCGGATCTGTTCGGCTGGCTGAAGGCGCTCTATCCGATCTGGGCCCGGCTCACGCCCGAGATGGTGCGAGTCTCGACGCAAACCGCGATGGCCGAGCTGATCCTCTCGGGCTGCACCACGTCGAGCGATCACCTCTACCTCTATCCCAACGGCTGCCGCCTCGACGACAGCATCGAAGCGGCCGACGAGATCGGCCTGCGCTTCCACGCCGCCCGCGGGGCGATGAGCGTGGGCGAGAGCGCCGGCGGGCTGCCGCCCGATGCGCTGGTGGAGGACGAGGCCGCGATCCTCACGGACACCCGCCGGTTGATCGAGACCTGGCACGACCCCACGCCTTACGCGATGCGCCGGATCGTGGTGGCGCCGTGCTCGCCCTTCTCGGTCAGCGAAGGCCTGATGCGCGATGCAGCCGTGCTCGCCCGGTCCTACGGCGTCTCGCTCCACACCCACCTTGCCGAGAACCAGGACGACGTCACGTATAGCCGCGAGCGATTCGGGAAGACACCGGCCGAATACGCCGCCGATCTCGGCTGGGTCGGGCCGGATGTCTGGCACGCCCATTGCGTCAAGCTCGACGAGGACGGCATCCGGCTGTTTGCCCGCACCGGGACCGGGGTGGCGCATTGCCCGTGCTCGAACATGCGGCTCGCCTCCGGCATCGCCCCGGTGCCGCGGATGCGCTGCGAGGGCGTACCGGTCGGCCTCGGCGTCGACGGCTCGGCCTCGAACGATGGCGGGCACCTGCTGGGCGAGGCGCGCCAGGCGATGCTGCTCGCCCGCGTCGGCTATGGGCCAGCCGCCATGACGGCTCGGCAGGCCCTGGAGATCGCGACTCTGGGCGGGGCGAAGGTGCTCGGGCGCGACGATATCGGCGCGCTCGCGCCCGGCATGGCGGCCGATTGCGTCGCCTTCGACCTGCGGGGGCTCAGCCTCGCGGGCGCCCTGCACGACCCGGTCGCGGCTCTGGTGTTCTGTGCGCCGCCGGGCGTGGCTTTGAGCGTCGTCAACGGACGGATCGTGGTGCGGGACGGGCGGTTGCTCACGCTGGAGACGGAGCGGCTGGCGGAGCGGCACAACGCGCTCAGCCGGCGGCTGGTGAACGGCAATTAGCCGTCCGCCAGCGCCCAATCCACCGCCGCCTCGGCATGGATCGCCGTCGTATCGAAGAGCGGCACCGGGCTGTCCTCCGGCCGCACCAGCAGCATGATCTCTGTGCAGCCGAGGATGACGGCCTGCGCGCCCCGCGCGACCAGCCGGGCGATGACCGCCCGGTAGGCCTCGCGCGAGGCCGGCAGCGCCCGGCCCCGGACCAGTTCCTCGTAGATCACCCGATGCACCTCGGCCCGGTCCTCGGCCTCGGGCACCAGTACGTCGAGGCTGTGGCGCGCAGCGAGCCGGCCCTTGTAGAAATCCTGCTCCATGGTGAAGGCGGTTCCGAGCAAGCCCACTCGGGACAGGCCGGCGGCGCGGATCCGCTCCGCGGTCGGGTCGGCGATGTGCAGCAAGGGCAGGCCGATCGCCGCCTGCACCGCGTCGGCCATGCGGTGCATGGTGTTGGTGCAGATCACCACGATATCGGCCCCGCCCCGCTCCAGCCGCCGGGCGGCGTCGATCAGCGCGGCCGTCGCCTCGTCCCAGCGGCCGGCATGCTGCAAGGCTTCGATCTCGCCGAAATCGAACGACCACATCAGGCAGCGCGCCGAGCGCAAACCCCCGAGGCGGTCCCGCACCGTCTCGTTGATGATGCGGTAATACTCGGCCGAGCTTTCCCAGCTCATCCCGCCGATCAGGCCGATGACCTTCTGCTGCATCGTCAGGCCCTTCGCGATCGAGGACATGTCACGCGATGACCTGCCGCCGGCGGTCCGGCGGCAGGCGTGGGCCGTCCTACTTCGCGAGAGCCGCCAGGATCCGCGCCCAGGAGCGGGTCCCCTTGTGGAAGCTCTGGAGGTCGTACTTCTCGTTCGGCGAATGCACCCGGTCGTCGTCGAGGCCGAAGCCGACCAAGAGCGTGTCGAGGCCGAGCGTGCGCTTGAAGTCGCCGACGATCGGGATCGAGCCGCCCGAGCCGATGGTCACCGGGGCCCGGCCCCATTCCTCGGCGAGCGCGCCCTTGGCGGCCTCCAACGCCGGCATGCCGTGGGGCAGAGCGAGCGCCCGCGAGCCCTTGTGGGTGACGATCTCGACCGAGCAATCGGCCGGGATGCGCTCTTTCACGAAGGCGCGGAAGTTGCGGTCGAGCGCCTCGGGGTCCTGGTCGCCGACGAGGCGGAACGAGATCTTGGCACTGGCCTTCGCGGCGATCACCGTCTTGGTGCCTTCGCCGGTATAGCCGCCGATGATGCCGTTGGCGTCGCAGGTCGGGCGGGACTGGATCTGCTCGATCAGCATCCGGTCGCGCTCCCCCGCCGGCAGGTTCAGGCCGACGGTGCCGAGGAAGCTCTCGGGCGTCAGGTTCAGGCCGCGCCACTGCTCCAGCACCGCGTCCGGCGTCTCGTGGACGCCGTCGTAGAAGCCCGGCACGGTGACCCGGCCCTGCTCGTCGTGCAGGTCGGCGATGATGCGCGAAAGCACCCGGATCGGGTTGGCGGCAGCCCCCCCGAACAGACCCGAATGCAGGTCGCGGTCGGCGCACGCCACCGTGACCTCGAAATAGGCCAAGCCCCGCAGCGACGAGGTGATGGCCGGGGTATCGCGGTCCCACATCCCGGTGTCGCAGACGAGCGCCACGTCGGCCTTCAGCTCCTCGCGATTCGCCGCGACCCATTCGGGCAGGAACTTCGAGCCGTCCTCCTCCGCCCCCTCGATCAGCAGGGTGACGCCGACCGGCAACGCGCCGTCGATCGCCTTGAAGGCACGGCAGGCCTCGACGAAGGTCATCACCTGGCCCTTGTCGTCGCAGGCGCCCCGGGCAACGATGGCCTTGCGGCCGTCCGGCAGGGTCGCCATGCGCGGCTCGAAGGGCGGCGTCTCCCACTCATCGAGCGGATCGACCGGCTGCACGTCGTAATGGCCGTAGAACAGCACGTGCGGGGCGCCGGGCTTGGCGTAATGCGCGAGCACCACCGGATGGCCGCCGGTCTCGCGCAGGGAGGCCTCGAAGCCCATGGCGGAAAGATCGCCTTTGAGCCACTCCGCCGCCTTCCGGCATTCCGCCGCATAGGCCGGATCGGTCGAGATCGACTGGATGCGCAGGAAGGCGAAGAGCCGCTCCAGGGAGGTGTCGAGGTCGCGGTCGATGTCGTTGAGGATCCGGTCAAGCGCGGCCATGCGGTGTCTCCGGGTTCGCGTCGTAGCGGGCGCGGGGACGGGTGTCCGGCCGCGGTGACGCCATCACTAGCGCAGCGGCGCGGCGGCCAGAAGCGGCGAGGTGCGGGCGATGGACGGCGTCGGGTGCATGGCGCGCTTCGCGCCCCGATACCCCCTCGGGGAACGACCCCACCTTGGAACGGTTATCGGGTATGCCGCCCGGCCCAGGGTCGCGCGCCCTCTCGGTGCGCGCCGGTGCCGGGCCCCCTCTCGATCGATGGCAGATCCATGCTGAGCGAAAGCGGCTCCTCCGCCCCACCGGGCACGATCCCGGTCACCCTCACGGTCAACGGGCAGGAGCGGCGGCTCCAGGTCGCGCCCTGGACCACCCTGCTCGACCTCCTGCGCGAGGAGCTCGATCTCACCGGCACCAAGAAGGGCTGCGACCACGGCCAGTGCGGCGCCTGCACGGTGATCGTCGACGGCAAGCGCATCAATTCCTGCCTCGCGCTGGCGGTGCAGAAGGACGGTGCCACGGTCACCACCATCGAGGGCCTGTCCTCGGGGGCCCTCCATCCGGTCCAGGCCGCGTTCGTCGAGCACGACGCGTTCCAGTGCGGCTACTGCACGCCGGGCCAGATCATGTCGGCGGTGGCGCTGATCGAGGAGGGGCGGGCCCGCTCGCGGGAGGAGATCCGCGAGCACATGAGCGGCAACATCTGCCGCTGCGGCGCCTATTCCAACATCGTCGACGCCGTCGAGGACGTCCTGAAGAGCAAGGCGTCGTCGTTCCGGGAGGCCGCGGAATGAACCGGTTCGAGTATACCCGCGCCGGCACCGTGCAGGAGGCCGTGCAGGCGCTCGCCGCCGATCCGGCGGCGCGCTTCATCGCCGGGGGCACCAACCTCGTCGACCTGATGAAGTACAACGTCGAGCGGCCGGGCCGGCTCGTCGACATCACCCGCCTGCCCCTCGACGAGATCGTCCAGCACGAGGGCGGCCTGCGTCTCGGCGCGCTGGTGCCGAACGCCACCGTCGCCTACGACCCGCTGGTCAACGAGCGCTATCCGCTGCTCGCGAGCGCGCTCCTCGCCGGCGCCTCGCCGCAACTACGCAACGCCGCCACCACCGGCGGCAACCTGCTCCAGCGCACCCGCTGCTATTATTTCTACGACGAGGGCACGCCCTGCAATAAGCGCGAGCCCGGCAGCGGCTGCCCGGCGATGACCGGCGTCAACCGCATCCACGCCATCCTCGGCGCGTCGGATAAGTGTATCGCCACCCATCCGTCCGACATGTGCGTGGCACTCGCGGCGCTGAACGCGACCGTGCAGGTCGAGGGGCCGAACGGCCGCCGCAGCATCCCCTTCGCCGAGTTCCACCGCCTGCCGGGCGACGAGCCGCACCGCGACACCACGCTCCGCCACGGCGAGATCGTGCTGTCGGTCGACCTGCCGGACGAGGACTTCTCGAAGCACTACACCTACCTGAAGCTGCGCGATCGTCTGTCCTACGCCTTCGCGCTGGTCTCGGTCGCGGCAGTCCTCGAGATGGACGGCGACACGATCAAGACCGCGCGCCTGGCGCTCGGCGGCGTCGCCCACAAGCCCTGGCGCAATGCGGAAGCCGAGGCTCGCCTGGCCGGCAAGCCCGCGACTCCGGAGACGTTCCGCGAGGCCGCGGACGTGATCCTGGCCGAGGCCCGGCCCTATTCCCACAACGCCTTCAAGGTCGAGCTGGCGCGGCGCGCCATCGTGCGGGGCTTGGTCCAAGCCGCCGCCGGCACGCCGCAATCCCAGACCGACAAGCGCATCGCCTAGAGGATCGCCATGGCAACCCCCTCGCATTATGTCGGCACCGCGCGGAGCCGGCTCGACGGCCCCGCCAAGGTGACGGGCGCCGCCAAGTACGCCGCCGAGTTCACTGCCCCCGACCTCGCCCACGGCGTGGTCGTGTCGAGCGCCATCGCCAAGGGCCGCATCACGGCGATCGACACAAAAGCCGCCGAGGCGGTGCCCGGCGTGATCAAGGTGTTCACCCACGAGAACAAGCCGCGCACCGCCTGGCTCGACTATAATTACCGCGATCAGGTCGCGCCGCCCGGCTCGCCGTTCCGGGCGCTGAACGGCCCCGAGATCGTCTATGGCGGCCAGCCGGTGGCGCTCGTCGTCGCAGAGAGCTTCGAGCTCGCCCGCCACGGCGCCAGCCTCGTCAAGGTGACCTATTCCGAGGAAGCCCCGAACACCGACCTCGAGAAGAACCGTGACGCGGCTTACGTGCCGCCGAAGAAGCGCTCCGGCATCAAGCCGCCGCCGGACCCGCGCGGCGACGCCGCCGGCGCCTACGACGCGGCGCCGATCCAGCTGCGGCAGGAGTACAAGCAGCCGATCGAGCACCACAACCCGATGGAGCCGCACGCCTCGACGGTGGTCTACGAGGCCGACGGCAAGCTCACCATCCACGACAAGATCCAGGGCGTGAACAACTCGCAGGCCTATGTCTGCAGCGTGTTCGGCCTGAAGCCCGACGACGTTCGGGTGATCACCCCTTACGTCGGCGGCGGGTTCGGCTCGGGGTTGCGGCCGCAATACCAGCTCTATCTCGCGGTCTCGGCCGCCCTCGACCTCAAGCGCTCGGTTCGGGTGGTGCTGACCCGCGACCAGATGTTCACCTTCGGCTACCGGCCCGAGACCTACCAGAATGTGGCGCTCGGCGCCGACAAGGACGGGCGGCTCCAGGCGCTCACCCACGACGCGGTCGCCGGCACCTCGACCTTCGAGGATTACCAGGAAGCGGTCGTCAACTGGTCGGGCCTGCTCTACCACTGCCCCAACGTCACGCTCGACTACAAGCTCGCCAAGATCGACACCTATACCCCCTCCGACATGCGGGCGCCCGGTGCCGTCACCGGCATCTTCGCCCTCGAATCGGCGATGGACGAACTCGCCTACGCCACCGGCGTCGATCCGCTGGAATTGCGCCTGCGCAACTATGCCGAGCGCGACGAGGGCGAGGACAAGGAGTTCACCTCGAAGGCCCTGCGCGCCGCCTACGAGCAGGGCGCGGCGAAGTTCGGCTGGGGCAAGCGCAAGCCTGAGCCGCGCTCGATGCGCGACGGGCGCGAGCTCGTCGGCTGGGGCATGGCGACCGGGGTGTGGGAGGCGATGATGATGCAGTCGAGCGCGAGCGCCACGCTCACGCCCGACGGCAAGCTCGAACTCGCCTGCTCCACCGCCGATCTCGGGACCGGCACCTACACGATCCTGGCCCAGATCGGCGCCGACGCCCTCGGCCTCGACCTCGACCATGTCACCACCCGGCTCGGCGACACGGCGTTGCCCGAGGCGCCGCTCGCCGGCGGTTCCTGGACCGCGGCCTCGTCCGGGGCGGCGGTGCAGGCGGCCTGCCGGACGGTGGCGGAGAAGCTGTTCGGCTATGCCCGCGGCATGGCCGACTCGCCGCTCGCCAATGCCGATTTCGCCCATGTCACCTTCGCGGGCGGCGAGATCCGGCTCCAGGGCGACCCCTCGCGAAAGGTGGGAATCGCCGATGCGATGCGGGCCGGCGGCGTCGAGCGGGTCGAGGCGACCGAGACGGTGAAGCCCAGCATGCTCACCAACATGCGCTTCTCGGCCTACACCCACTCGGCGGTCTTCGCCGAGGTGAAGATCGACGAGGATCTCGGTGTGGTGCGGGTGACGCGCATCGTCAGCGCCATCGCGGCCGGGAAAATTCTCAACCTCAAGACCGCCCGCAGCCAGATCCTCGGCGGGGTGGTGATGGGGATCGGCGCGGCGCTCGAAGAGGAGTCGATGCTCGACCACAACCTCGGGCGGATCATGAACCACAATCTCGGCGAGTACCACGTGCCGGTGAACGCCGACATCCACGACATCGAGGTGATCTTCGTCGACGAGCACGACGACAAGGTCAGCCCGCTCGGCGTCAAGGGTCTCGGCGAGATCGGCATCGTCGGCGCCGCCGCCGCGGTGGCGAATGCGGTGTTCCACGCCACCGGCAAGCGGATCCGCGAGCTGCCGATCACCATCGACAAGATCATCGCCTGACCCATCTGAGGCTTCAGGGGTGCATGGGGCGGGACCTTCGCGGGTCCCGCCCCTTAGCGTTTCGTGTACGGGGGAGTAGTGCCCATGGACGTCAACAGCGTCACGGCCGGCGAGGTCGAGATCACCTACGAGGCTTCCGGCCCCGACATGGGCCAGCCCGTCCTGCTGCTGCACGGCTGGCCGGACGACCCGCGGACCTTCGACGGCGTGGTGCCGTTGCTGAACGCCGCCGGCTGGCGCACCATCGTGCCCTATTGGCGCGGCTGCGGCCCGACGAAATTCCTGAACCCGGAGGCCCCGAGGACCGGCGAGACGGCGGCGCTCGCCACCGACATCCTGGCCTTCATGGATGGCTTGGGCTTCTCGCGCCTGCCGGTGGTCGGGCACGATTGGGGGGCGCGCGTCGCCTACACGCTCGCCGCGGCCCGGCCGCAGCGGGTCTCCTCGCTCGCCGCGCTCTCGGTGCCGTGGGCGCCCGGCCGCATCGGCGTGCCGCCGCTGCCGCAGGTGCGGGCCTTCTGGTACCAGTGGTTCATGAACACCGCGCCGGGCGCCGCCTTCGTGCGCGAGAATCCCCTCGCCTTCGCCCGCGAGCAATGGGTGGCCTGGAGCCCGCCCGGCCCCTGGTTCACCGACGAGACCTTTTCGAAGACCGCTTCATCGTTCCAGAACCCGGACTGGGCCGCCGTCACCCTCAACTTCTACCGCTCGCGCTGGGGCGCCGACGCAGCCGATCCGCGCTTTGCCGAGTTGCGGCAGGCGGCCGAGGCAGCCCCGAGCATCGCGGTGCCGACCCTGGTGATCCACGGCGCAACCGACACCTGCGTGCTGCCGGCCTCGTTCGAGGGCCAGAAGCAGTTCTTCACCGCGGCCTACCGCCAGGTGGAGCTGGAGGGGGTCGGCCACTTCCCGACCCGCGAGGCACCGGAGAAGGTGGCCGAGGCGCTGCTGGCGCATCTGGGCGAGGTCGGGGAGCACTGACGGGCGGCTGCCGCAGGCGTATCAACCGTTGCCCGACCGGGTGCGCATCCGCTCCGCCAGGAAATCGACCAGGACGCGCACCCGTGCCGGCACCGTGGCGCCGCCGACGAAGACCGCATGGATGCTCTCGCGGTCCTGCGGGTTGTAGGCTTCGAGGAGAGGGACGAGCCGGCCGCTCGCCACCTCCTCGCCGATATGGAAGGTGCCCACCCGGGTGATGCCGACCCCCTGGACCGCCAGCTGCACCAGCGTCTCGCCGCTATTGGCCGTCAGGTTGCCCCGCACCGCGAGCAGCGCGTCGCGTCCCGCCTCGCGGAACGGCCAGCCCGGCTCGATGCGCCGGAAGCTGAAATCCAGGCAATTGTGCCGGGCGAGATCGGCCGGGACCCGCGGCACGCCGGCCCGGGCGAGGTAGGACGGGGCCGCCACCACCATGCGGCCGGTCTCGCCGAGGCGGCGGGCGGTGAGCGGGCTGTCGGCCAGCGGCCCGAAGCGGATCGCCACGTCGACCCGGCCGCCGAGCACGTCGGCGATCTGGTCGCTGAGATCGATCTCGACGGTGATCTCGGGGTAGCGCGCGACGAACTCCGCCAGCAGCGGCACGACGACGAGGCGCCCATGGGCGGTGGCAGCGCTGACCCGGACCCGGCCGCGCGGCGAGGCCTGGTCGGCGATGGTGCTCTCCACCTCGTCGAGATCGGCCAGCACCCGGCACGCCGCCCGGGCATAGACCTCGCCCTCCGCCGTGAGGTGCAGGCTGCGCGTCGTGCGCACGATCAGGCGCACGCCGAGCCGGGCCTCGATGCGCGCGACGATGCGGCTGACCGCGGAGGGGGTCAGGCCGAGCGCCCGCGCGGCGCCCGACAGGCTGCCGGCCCGGACCACCGCGGCGAAGGCCGCCATCTCCCCGGCCCGGTCGGTCGCGTCGCGCGCCATTCGTGACTCCCACGCACAGATCCTGGTCCGCGAGCCCGGCTACCGCCCTCCTCGCGGTCGACGTAATTCCGGCCTGGAACAACCGGGGAGCTTTCCATGACGATTCGTCCGACGGTGATCAACCCACCCCTTCTGGCGCTCGCGATCGGCGCCTTCGGCATCGGGGTCACCGAGTTCGCCCCGATGGGCATGCTGCCGACCATCGCCGCCGATCTCGGGGTCTCGATCCCGGCGGCGGGCCTGCTGGTCAGCGCTTACGCGGTCGGCGTCCTCGTCGGCGCGCCGCTGATGACGCTGCTCTTCGCCCGCACGCCGCGCCGCGCCCTGCTGATCGGCCTGATGGGCGTGTTCACCCTCGGCAACCTGCTCTCGGGCCTGGCCGGCGGCTACGGCACGCTGCTCGCCGCCCGGGTCGTCACCTCGTTCAACCACGGCGCCTTCTTCGGCATCGGCGCGGTGGTCGCGGCGGGTCTGGTGGCGCCGCAGCGGCGCGCCTCGGCGGTCGCCGCGATGTTCTCAGGATTGACGATCGCGACGATCGGCGGCGTGCCGCTCGCCGCCTGGATCGGCGAGGCTTTGGGCTGGCGCCTCGTCTTCCTCGGCATTGCGGCGATCGGCGGCGCGGCCATGCTGGCCTTGCGGCTCTCGCTGCCGCCGCTGCCGGTCGAGGCCGGCTCCGACATGCGGGCGGAGCTGCGCGCGCTGCGGCACGGCCCCGTCCTCGCCGCCCTGCTGCTGACCGTGCTCGGCGCCAGCGCGATGTTCACCGTCTTCACCTACATCGCGCCGATCCTGCGGGGGGAGACCGGGGCCGGTTCCGCCTTCGTCACGGCGATGCTGGTCGTCTACGGGCTGGGTCTCGCCCTCGGCAACTGGCTCGGCGGGCGACTGGCGGACCGCTCCCTCGACGGGACGCTGCTCGGTTCGCTGGCGGGCCTCATCGTGCTCCTGGTGCTGTTCGCGGCGGGCATGCGCTCGGAATGGGCCAGCGTGCCGCTGATCTTCCTGTGGGGGGTGGCGAGCTTCACCATCGTCCCGCCGCTCCAGATGCGGGTGGTCGCCGCGGCCGCCGCGGCGCCCAACCTCGCCTCCGCGATGAATATCGGTGCCTTCAACCTCGGCAACGCGATCGGGGCGGCGTTGGGCGGCGCGGTGATCGATGCGGGTCTCGGCTTCCCGGCGGTGTCGCTGGCCGGCGCCGCGGCGGCGGCAACCGCCCTCGCCCTGCTGCTGGGCCTGCGGCGCGGACGGCAGCGCCCGGAACCCGCCTGCGCGTCGGCTTGACCCCGCGGAATCCATGGCCCGGCTCTTGATAGGGTTGCGATCTCTCGTCGCCGATCCGGAGCGCCCCATGGATTCCGCCACCCTTCTCGCCTTCGCGGCCGCCTTCCTGGTCTTCGCCGCGAGCCCCGGGCCCGACAACATGACCATCGTCGCCCGCACCCTGTCGCACGGGCCGGCCGCCGGGATCGCCTACGGGCTCGGGATGGTGGCGGGCATCCTGGCCTTCCTCGTGCTGGCCGCCACCGGCCTCGCCGTGGTGGCGCGGGAGATGGGGACGCTCATGACGGTGCTGCGCTATGCCGGTGCGGCCTACCTGGTCTGGACCGGGATCCGGCTCTGGACCGCGGAGCCGGTGCTGCCGGCCGAGCGCGCGGACGGCAGTCGGCCGGGCCTCGCAGCGGGCTTCCTCACCGGTATCGCCCTCAATCTCGGCAACCCGAAGATGCCGCTGTTCTATCTGGCCCTGCTGCCGAACGTCGTCGGCGCCGCGCTCACGCCACCCCAGGTCGGGCTCCTGGCGGCGGTCATCGTCGCGGTCGAGGCCCTGGTGATCGGCGGCCACGTTCTCCTCGCCGGACGGCTGCGGCGCGCGCTTCGCACCCGCGCGGCGGTCCGGCGGGCGAACCGGGTCTCCGGCGGCGTCATGGTCGGCGCCGGCATGGCGGTGGTTGCGGTTCGCTGACGCGCGGGGGCTTCCGTTCGCGCACCCCGTCTGCGACGACGCGACGTCCGATCCGCGCGAGCCTGCCTCGATGTCCCGTGCCGAACGCCTGCTCGACCTCATCCAGGTCCTGCGCCGCCACCGCGGCCCGGTCAGCGGCCGGCACCTGGCCCAGGAGACGGGCGTCAGCCTGCGCACCCTCTACCGCGACATTGCCAGCCTCCAGGCGCAAGGGGCGGCGATCGAGGGCGAACCGGGCCTCGGCTACGTCCTGCGCCCCGGCTTCACCCTGCCGCCGCTGATGTTCCGCGAGGAGGAGATCGAGGCCCTGGTCCTCGGCATGCGCTGGGTGGCGGCGCGGACCGACGACCCCCTGGCGGCGGCGGCGGGCGATGCGCTGGCGAAGATCGCTGCCGTCCTGCCACAGGCGCTGCGCGAACGGCTCGATACCTCGACGCTGATCGTCGGCCCGGCGGAGGCGGTTCCGGAGCGCATCGACCTCGCCGCCCTGCGCGGTGCCATCCGGGCGCAGCACAGGGTGGCGATCCGCTACCGCGACGCCGGCGGGGCGGGATCGGAGCGGGTGATCTGGCCCTTCGCCCTCGGCTTCTTCGAACGGGTGCGGGTCGTCGTCGCCTGGTGCGAGACGCGGGACGACTTCCGCCATTTCCGCACCGACCGGATCGAGGCCCTGACCCTCACCGGGGAGCGCTATCCCCGCCCCCGCCATGCCTTGATGCGGGAGTGGCGGGCGCTCCAGGGCATCGCGCCCGCCGCGTGATCGCTGCTGCCGGAATCTGTCAGCGGGGCCGCGTAGATCCCGGGGCGTCGCACCAGACGGGAACCCCGACGATGCTCCAGCCGACCTACACCCTCCTCTACGTCGACAACCCCGAGGCGAGCGGGCGATTCTACGCCGCCCTGCTCGGCCGCGCCCCGGTCGAGGCGGGCCCGACCTTCGTGCTGTTCGCCTTCGAGACCGGGCTGAAGCTCGGCCTGTGGTCCCGCCACACCGTCGCGCCGGCCGCTTCCGTCACCGGCGGCGGGACCGAGATCGCCGTCACGGTGGTGGACGACGCCACCCTGGAGGCTACCCACGCGGACTGGGCGGCAAGGGGCCTGTCGATCCTCCAGCCGCCGACCGACCTGGATTTCGGCCGCACCTTCGTGGCCCTCGATCCCGACGGACACCGGCTGCGGGTCTTCCGACCGCACTGATGCCTGTCCTTTTTCGTCCGCTTCCGGTCCGGGCGCGGCCTTTCGGGTCTCGGGACGGTGCCTATCCTGGCGCCGTCCCACCCGCTAAGGATCAGCCCCATGCCGGACATCGCCATCCTCGTCATCGACGTGCAGGAATCCTTTCGCCACCGCCCCTACTGGGACGAGGCGGACCTGCCCCGCTTCCTCGATCGCCAGCAGGCCTTGATCGACGGCGCCGTGGCGCGAAACGTCCCCGTCGTGCAGATCTTCCACGTCGAGGACTCCCCTGTCGAGAACCCGGGACCGTTCTCCCTCGCCTCCGGCCATGTCCGTCCCCTGGAGCCCTTGCGGATCGCGCCGGACGCGGTGTTCCACAAGCGGCGCCACTCCGCGCTGGTCGGTAGCGGGCTCGACGTCTGGCTGACCCGCAACGGCATCCGCCGGCTGATCGTCAGCGGCATCCGCACCGAGCAATGCTGCGAGACCACCACACGCCACGCCTCCGATCTCGGCTACGGCGTCGATTACGTCGGCGAGGCGACGCTGACCTTCGCGATGACGGACGCCGCCGGGCGGCGTTGGAGCGCCGAGGAGATCCGGGCCCGCACCGAACTGGTGCTGGCCGGACGCTTCGCCCGCATCGCCACGGTCGAGGAGGCGCTGTCCGGACCGGCGCCCCGCCTCGCCGCGTGAGCGGGCCGGCCGAGATCGCGGTCGTGCCAGAGATCGCGGTCGTGGTGGTGTGCCCGCCGCGCACCCTGCTCCTCGACGTGGCCGGGCCGGTCGAGGTCCTGCGCAAGGCCAACCTGATCCAGGACCGGATCCGCTTCCGGGTCGGCCATGTCGGGCCCTGCCCCGAGGTGACGAGTTCGATCGGACTCGGGCTCTCGGGGCTCGCGCCCCTGCCGTCGCCGCTGCCGGAAGGAGCGATCGTGTTGCTCGCCGGCACGGCGGAACTCGTGCTGGGCGATCCCTCGCCCCCGGGCGCGGACGAGCGGGCGGCCGAAGCGGCGATCGTCGCCTGGCTGCGGGCCGAGGTGCGACCGGGCCACCGCCTGGTCTCGATCTGCTCCGGCGCCCTGCTGGCGGCTCGGGCCGGGCTCCTCGACGGGTATGCCTGCACCACCCATCACGGGGCCTGCGCGGAACTGGCCGCGCTGGCGCCGGCCGCCCGGGTGCTGGAGGACCGGCTGTTCGTCGAGGACTGCGAGCGCCTGACCAGCGCCGGCATCACCGCCGGGATCGACCTGATGCTTCACCTCGTGGCGCGCCTCGTCGATCCGGCCTGCGCGGCGGCGGTGGCGCGCTACCTCGTGGTCTACCTGCGCCGGGCCGGCCACGACCCGCAACTCTCGCCCTGGCTGGAAGGGCGCAACCACCTCCACCCGGCGATCCACCGGGTGCAGGACGCGGTGAGCGCCGATCCGGCCCGGGCCTGGACCCTGGAGGCGCTGGCCGACCTCGCAGCCACGAGCCCGCGCCACCTGTCGCGGCTGTTCAACCGCCATGCCGGGATGAGCCTGCCCCGCTACATCAACGGCTTGCGGGTGGCGCTCGCCCGCGACCTGCTGGCCCGGACCCGCCTCGACATGGAGCGCGTGGCCGAACGGGCCGGCTTTGCCTCGCCGCGCCAGCTCCGCCGGGCCTGGAGCCGCTGGCACGACCAGCCGCCGAGTACCGCCAGGGACTTGCAGTAGCGGCGCCTGGATTCCGAATCACCGCTTGTGCGGGATGGTGCAATCCGCTTGCCCGCTTTGTCGACTCAGCGATCGTCCGGTCGCTTCGCGAGCGGCTGGAGAGGGGTCAGCCCGCGAATGGACGACCATCAGGGCTCATGGCACCAGAAGGTAACTTGGTGTATGTCGACAGACGCCGCTCAGCAACCCTCCCCCTTTGCGGGCTATTGCATTCACACATCTCGGTCCGGTGCTTCTTCCTTTGAAGATAGTGCGCCTCCCCCTGTGGGGAGGGGAGGCGCATATACTGACAGATAGTTAGATCTCAGAGGAAAAGTGTGAATCAGCCAGCATCTGCGGGGGAGGGCGACCCCCGCGTCAGTAGGGCCGGGAGTGGGGCAGCGCGGCGCTGATCCAGACGTGCCCTTGAATGTCGCGACCTCTCCGGAAGCGTCGCCCCCCGTCCCGCCCCGCATCCGAGGGGCACCCTCCCCCCTCCCAAACCGGGCTTGCCTGATTTGGGCATAGGGATGCGAAACTCGGGCAAGCCAGAGTTTCGTAGGGGGAGGATTCTGGCGCGATAGCCGTCACGCCGATGCAAAACAGGCCAAAAAGGATCTCTCGACCGCGGCCCGAGAGCTTGCTGCAGGTCTGGGCGTCGTCGAGTCGATGCGAAAGGTCTACCGGACACGTCGGCCGGCAAGGCGAGGCAACCTGCAGTTAAAAACGGTATCTTGCAGTCACATCTGCGAAACGGTGCGTCGAAATCGCGACGGAGAAGGACAAGAAAGAAGGAAGACTTCAATCGCCCGGGTCGGGCGGCTCCGACGGTGCCGGGGCTAGGCGAATGTCCTCCGGTCAGGGGCCGCCGCGTCGAACGCTGGCGCGGCGGCGCTGGAGAATTTTTCCGGGCTAGTGCATCACGCGGGTGGACGTCGTCCGCAGGCGACTGATCTCATCCTTCAGGTGAAGCTTTCGCCGCTTGAGTTCTACAACTCGCAAGTCGTCTGTGGAGAGGTGGGTGATTGCGTCCTGGATCTCGCGCTCCAACGATTCGTGCTTACGCTCAAGCTCGGAGAGATGCGTGTTCAGCGACATCAGCCATTGCCTCCTGTCATGTAGGTGACACACGGAGCCTGCCACAGCCCGCGGCCGATGTCTAAGGCATTCCGTATTGCATTTGCGTAATGTGCACCGCAGCACCCAGCCAAGGAGCCCGGCCAAGGAGGGGCTGCACAACCCTGCCGACACACTCGCGACGCCCTTGCCGGAGGCAGGGGCCTGGTTCATGCTTCGCCGCATATTTCCAGGGGCATATCTCCAGAACTTGGGGCGGCGATGGCGTTCGAGTTGAGTGCGGAATCGACGGAGGAATTCGAGACCGAGCTGGCGCGGCTCCGGGAGGAGCATCGCGACCTCGACGACGCGATCGAGGCCCTGTCCGGGGTCATGGCCGGCGACCGCCTGCAGCTCCAGCGGCTCAAGAAGCGCAAGCTGGCGCTTCGCGACCGCATCTCGTTCCTGGAGGACCAGCTGACCCCGGACATCATCGCCTGACGGGTCGACCGGGCATTTGCACTCGGCTTGCACGAATGCAAATGCGTCGCTACTGCGACAGGATCGGCTGCGGCCCGCTCGCGGCCTGGCAGCGCTTTCTGGAGGATGCGCTTGACGATGGCGGCATCGCCCCCCGTCGCGGTGATCATGGGCAGCCAGTCGGACTGGGCCACGATGCGCCACGCCGCCGAGACGCTCGATGCGCTCGGCATTCCCTACGAGGCCCGCATCGTCTCGGCCCACCGCACCCCCGACCGCCTGGTCGCCTTCGCCAAGGGCGCCAAGGCCGCGGGCTTCCGGGTGGTGATCGCGGGTGCCGGCGGCGCCGCCCACCTGCCCGGCATGGCGGCCGCGATGACGCCGCTGCCGGTCTTCGGCGTGCCGGTCGAATCGAAGGCGCTGTCGGGCCAGGACAGCCTCCTGTCGATCGTGCAGATGCCGGCCGGCATCCCGGTCGGCACGCTGGCGATCGGCCGGGCCGGCGCCGTCAACGCCGCCCTGCTGGCCGCTGCCGTCCTCGCCCTGAGCGACGACGACCTCGCCGGCCGGCTCGACGCCTGGCGCGCCCGCCAGAGCGCCGCGGTGGCCGAACACCCGGATAAGAGCGCCCCGTGAGCATCACGCCCCCCATCGCGCCGGGCGCGACCCTCGCCATCGCGCCCGGCGCGACCATCGGAATCATCGGCGGCGGCCAGCTCGGCCGCATGATCGCGGTCGCGGCGGCGCAGTACGGGCTGAAATGCCATATCTACTGCCCCGATCCGGACAGCCCGGCCTTCGAGGTGGCGGGACGGCGCACGATCGCGGCTTACGACGACGCGGCGGCGCTCCGGGCCTTCGCCGATTCCGTCGACGTGGTGACGTACGAGTTCGAGAACATTCCGAGTGCCGCGGCCGAGATCCTGGCGGCGCGCCGGCCGCTGCATCCGAGCGCCTCGGCGCTCGCCACCACCCAGGATCGGCTGACGGAAAAAAGCTTCGTCGCCGGCCTCGGCATCCCGGTGGCGCCGTTCCGGGCGGTGGACGACGCGGCGGGCCTCGCCGAGGCGATCAGGGAGATCGGCCTGCCGGCGGTGCTGAAGACCCGGCGCTTCGGCTATGACGGCAAGGGGCAGGTGATGCTGCGCGAGGCGGTCGCCGATCCCGCCGCCGTGATGGCGTCCCTGCGCGACCAGCCCTGCATCCTCGAAGGCTTCGTGCCGTTCGAGGCCGAGGTGTCGGTGGTCGCCGCCCGCAACGCGGAAGGGCGCTTCTCGGCCTACAGCCCGTGCGCCAACGAGCACCGCCACCACATCCTCGCCCGCACGGTGGTGCCGGCCCCCGGCATGGCGCCCGAGACCGCCGCGGAAGCGGTCGAGATCGCCCGCAGGATCGCCGACGCGCTCGGCTATGTCGGCGTGCTGGCGGTCGAGCTGTTCCTGGTGCGCGGCGCCGACGGCCGGGCGAGCGTGGTGGTCAACGAGATCGCCCCGCGGGTGCACAATTCCGGCCACTGGACCATCGAGGGAGCCGAGACCTCGCAATTCGCCCAGCACGTCCGGGCGATCTGCGGCTGGCCCCTCGGCAGCGCATCGCTCACCGGCACGAGCGTCGAGATGCTGAACCTGATCGGGGCCGAGGCCGACGACTGGACCCGGATCCTCGCCGAGCCGGGCCGCCATCTCCACCTCTACGGCAAGGGCGAGGCTCGCCCCGGCCGCAAGATGGGGCACGTCACCCGGGTCGCGACCGGGTCCTGACCCGTTGAGGCCCCTTGCAGGTGCGGCTTTCCGGCCACACCCGGTCCCGGCGGCGCGCTCCCCTGCCCTTGCGGCGGTAAGAGGCCACACCTTCGCCACATCGGACCGCACAAGCGTCGGGGGCGCATCGCTTTAAGCCGGCGTTCACCCCGATCCGGAATGGTCTGTCCGGCACCGGGACCGCGGCTCGAGCGGCGCGTGCGTGCGAATGGCGAAGGTGTGCGGCGCGACGTGGATGCGCCGCCCCGGGGGAGCGGGCGATGAACAACGTGATCGGCTTGAGCCGCGTGACACCGGCGGCCCGGATGCTGGGGGCGACGGTGCTGACCGCGCTGGCGCTCGCCGGCTGCGACACCGTCAGCCGGGCCACCGCGACGCGGCAATTCGCGGTGGTCGAGGCCGACAAGTCCGGCGCCACCGAGGTCAACATCGCCTCGCTGTCGGACGTGATCCAGCGCAACCCGAGCGACGCGGCGGCCTACAACACCCGCGGCGCGGCCTATGCCCGCGCGGGCAACTTCGATTCGGCGATCGCCGACTTCACCAAGGCGATCCAGCTCGATCCGAACTCGGCCTCTGCCTACGGCAACCGGGCCCTGGCCTACCGCCAGTCGGGCCGCAACGACGCGGCGCTCCAGGACTTCACCAAGGCGATCAACGCCGATCCGAACTACACCGCTGCCTATATCGGCCGGGCCAACCTGCAGCGGGCGCAGGGCAACTACGAGGCCGCCTATTCCGACCTGAGCCAGGCGATCCGCCTGACGCCGGAATCGGCCGAGGCCTATCACGCGCGCGGCCTGGTGCGGCAGGCGCAAGGCCAGCACCGCTCCGCGATCGGCGACTTCGATGCCGCCATCGACCGCAACCCCTTCGTGGCGGCGCCCTACGCCGCCCGCGGCCAGAGCCTGATCGCCACCAACCAGTACGACAAGGCGATCGAGGACTACAACGCGGCCCTCAACGTCAACAACAAGGACGCGGATTCCTGGGCCTATCGCGGGCTCGCCTACGAGAAGTCCAACCGCCGCCAGGAGGCGCTGGAGAGCTACCAGCGCGCCGTCGCCATCGACCAGGGCAACCAGATCGCCAAGCAGGGCCTGGGCCGGATGCAGGGTGGCATGGCGTCGCTGTTCCGGTAGGGGTCGCAGAAGTCTTGGATCAAAGGGCCTCCGGCGCATCGCCGGCGGCCTTTTTCTTTGGGACTCTACGCGCGCTTGAACCCTCCCCCCACTGCGCCGGGCTGCCCGGGGAAAAGAATGGCGCTGGAAATCCCCTCTCCCCGTGGGCGGGGAGAGGGCTGTGTCTCCGTTCAGGAGACGCAGCAAGCGGAGGCGAAGCCGGAGCGAGGGTGAGGGGGTGGTGCCGGAGGAGGCTCATCCGGAGATACCCCCTCACCCTCGCCCTGCGGGCTAGCTGCTGACCCAGCAAGGGGTCAGCAGCCCTCTCCCCGCCCGCGGGGAGAGGAGAGAACCCGCGCCTCTTCTTTCCCCGGACAGCCCCTGCGCAGTGGGGGGAGGGTCCCGATACGGCCCGCTCAGCGAGGCCTCACAGCACCTTCCGATACTGAATGAACCCGGGCCGGTCCGCCAGCGTGTCGTAGAGCGCCCGCGCCGTGACGTTGGCCTCCTGGGTCAGCCAGTAGACCCGGCTCGCACCGGCCTCGCGCGCCGCCGCGTAGACCGCCTCGATCAGCGCCCGTCCGGCCCCCTGCCCGCGCGCCGCTTTCGCGGTGAACAGGTCCTGGAGGTAGCAATAGGGACCCGCGGTCCAGGTCGAGCGGTGGAAGATGTAGTGGACGAGCCCGATCACGGCGCCATCCTGCTCGGCCACGAGGGCGTGCATCGGCTCCGACGCGTCGTGCAGGCGGGCCCAGGTGAGGTCGCTGACCTCGGGGGCGACCGTGGCGCCGTAGAAGGCGAGGTAGCCCTGCCAGAGCGGATCCCAGGCGGCGCGCTCGTCGGGGTGCAGCGGGCGAATCGTGGGGGTCGGCATCCGGCGGCGATCCTGTCGAAGGGAATCGCCGCCAGGGTCGCGGGGAACGATCCCCGGATCAAGGGGGCCGCGCGGCCCCCCGAGGAAACACCCTACTTCAGGTGGAACTTGTCGAAGTCGCGGTGCTCGGCCTCGATCCGGCGCACGGTGCCGGTATGCGAGCGGTAGACCACCGTCTCGGTACGGATGGTGTGGCGGCCGAAGCGGACGCCCTTGACCAGCGCCCCGTCGGTCACGCCGGTCAGCGCCACCACCACGTCGCCGCGGGCGAGGTCGTCGAGGGCGTAGAGGCGGTTCGGGTCGGAGACGCCCATCTGGGCGGCGCGGTCGCGCTTCTCCTGGGTGTCGAGGATCAGCCGGCCCTGCATCTGGCCGCCGATGCAGCGCAGCGCGCCCGCCGCCAGCACGCCCTCGGGCGCGGCGCCGATGCCGAGATAGATGTCGATGCCGGTCTCCTCCGGCATGGTGGTGAAGATCACGCCGGCCACGTCGCCATCGGAGATCAGGCGCACGCCGGCCCCGGTCCGGCGGATCGCCGCGATCAGGTCGGTGTGGCGCGGGCGGTCGAGGACGAGCGCGGTGATCTCGGCCGGCGGCACGCCCTTGGCCTTGGCGAGCGCGTGGATGTTCTCCTCAGGGCTCGCGTCGAGATGCACGGTGCCGGCCGGATACCCTGGGCCGATGGCGATCTTGTGCATGTAGACGTCGGGGGCGGCGAGCAGCGTGCCGCCCTCGGCCATCGCCATCACGGCGACCGAGCCCGGCATGTCCTTGGCGCACAGCGTGGTGCCCTCGAGCGGATCGACCGCGATGTCGACCTTCGGGCCGGAGCCGTTGCCGAGGGTCTCGCCGATGAACAGCATCGGAGCCTCGTCGCGCTCGCCCTCGCCGATGACGACGGTGCCGTCGATCGGCAGGCGGTTCAGCTCGCGGCGCATGGCATCGACGGCGGCCTGGTCGGCGGCCTTCTCGTTGCCCTGGCCGCGCAGGCGCGCCGCCGCCACGGCGGCGCGCTCGGTGACGCGCACCAGTTCAAGGGTCAGGATGCGCTCGATGACCTGGCTCGGCCCCGGCTTCTTGGCGTCCGACATGCGTTGGTGATCCTCGTTCTGGTCCTTGAGGCCGGGTCTTAAAGGAGAATCCGGCGGCGCTGAACTGAATTTTGTCAATCGGCCAGGGGTCGAGAGTCGATTGTGCGGGATCGTTTTCCGTTCAATCCGTGGCCGGAGCGGGCGGCGACTTGGCGCCGCCCACCCATGCTCACTCGCGCTCGATGCGGATGAGCTGCGGCGGCTCCGAGAGGAGACCGTCCGCCGCCATGGCGTCGAGGCTTGCGCGGATCGCCGCTTCGGTCGCCGCGTAGGTGATCAGCACCAGCGGCACGGGCAGGCCCGAGCGCCCGTGGCGGTCGCGGGCGGCGGCGCTTTCGGAGCGGTGCTGGAGGATGCTCTCGAGGGAGATCTCGCGCTCGGCCATCTTGGCGGCGACGCCGGCGGCGACGCCGGGGCGGTCGTGCACGGTGAGCCGGATGTAGTAGCCGCCCTCGTGGCGCTGCATCTCGGCCCGCACCGGGGGGTTCAGACCCGCCACCGGCCGTCCGAAGGCCGGCGGCACCCGGCCGGCGGCCACGTCGGCGATGTCGGCGACCACCGCGGAAGCCGTGGCCTCGCCGCCGGCGCCGGGGCCGATCAGGGTCAGCTCGCGCAGCGCATCGGTGTCGATGGTGACGGCGTTCGTCACGCCCATCACCTGGGCGATGGCCGAGGATTTCGGCACCATCGTCGGGTGGACGCGCTGCTCGATGCCGGCCTCGGTCGCCTCGGCGACGCCGAGCAGCTTGATCCGGTAGCCGAGCTCGTCGGCCATGCGCAGGTCGAGGGGGGTGATCGCCGAGATGCCCTCGACCGAGACACCCTCGGCGTCGAGCTCGGTGCCGAAGGCGAGGCTGGTCAGGATCGCGAGCTTGTGGGCGGTGTCGAAACCCTCGACGTCGAAGGTCGGGTCGGCCTCGGCGTAGCCGAGCGCCTGGGCGTCCTTGAGGCAGGCCTCGAAGGTCAGGCCCTCCAGCTCCATCCGGCTGAGGATGTAGTTGCAGGTGCCGTTAAGGATTCCGTAGACGCGGGAGATCCGGTTGCCGGTCAGCGCCTCGCGCAGGGCCTTGACCACCGGGATGCCGCCCGCCGCCGAGGCCTCGAAGGCGAGGGCGACGCCGGCGCCTTCCGCCGCGCGGGCCAGCGCCGGGCCATGCTTGGCGAGAAGCGCCTTGTTGGCGGTCACGACGTGCTTGGCCGAAGCGAGCGCCGCCTCGACGGTCTCGCGCGCCTTGCCCTCCGCGCCGCCGATCAGCTCGACGACGCAATCGACATCCGCAGAGCGGGCGAGCGCCACCGGATCGTCGAACCAGGTCACGCCCGCGAGGTCGAGGCCGCGGTCGCGGGTGCGGTCGCGGGCGGCGACGGCGGTGACCCGGACCGGCCGCCCGGCGGTGGCGCCGATCGCCTCGGCGCGGCGCGCGACCATGCGGACGACGGAGGCTCCGACGGTGCCGAGACCGGCGATGCCGAGGCGGAGGGCTTGAGTCATGGCGAACAATCCGGGCAGGCAGGCGCCGGGGCCGACATGTCGCAGCCCCGCAAGCGGGGTCCTTCTGCAACGGTTTCCGGACCCGTGCAAGGAAGGCGGCTCCCGCGGCGTCAGGCCGGCCCCGCGCGGCGGGTCGCCCGCACCAGCGCGTAGAGCACGCAGGCATTCAGCAGGTGCCAGAGCCAGTGGGTGCCGAAGGGCACGACCGGGCAAAAGGAGGCGTCGAGCGTGCGCGCCGCCAGCGAGACCAGGAACAGCGCCCCGATCCCGACCAGAGCCGCGCCCTCCCGCCTGCCCCGCGCCCAGGACGCCGCCCCGACGCCGAACAGGGCCAGAGCCGCGGGCGCATAGCCGATCGAACCGTTGGTGAGGGGCGAGAGCGGCTGCCCGGCGATCCGCGACAGGGCGGGCTCGAAGAACGCGGCGGCCACCGCGAAGGCCAGGGTGCCGGCGAGCGCGACGATGACGGAGAGACCGAGGAAGCGCCTGAGCGCCACGAAGAAATAAGCGTGGATGAACAGCGCGATCGGGATCACGTCGGCGAGCATCGACCATTGCACGGCGAGCGTATGGAACAGCGCGCTCCCGAGGCCGATCACCCCGATCAGCCAGGCAAAGCCGTCGGCGACCCGGTCCGGCGCCCGGCCGCGCCGCAGGAGCAGGGCAGCCGCGACCACGAAGGCGGCGTTCGAGACCGCGTTCAGCGGCTCGGCCCACAGCCCCGGCCCGGTGCGCTCGCAATAGTCGCGCACCGGCTCCCACCATCCCGACGCCATGCCCGTCCCCACCTCGCCGCTCCCCGCGGCTTGCCAGGGCGGCGCGAAACCCCGATGACGGGGCCTTCGGCGAGAGCTTGGTTGCGAGCGGCGCGGGACGCGATGCGGATCACCACCTGGAACGTCAACTCGGTCAAGCAGCGTCTGCCGCATCTCCTGGGCTTCCTGGCCGAGGCGCAACCCGACGTGGTCTGCCTCCAGGAGCTGAAATGCGTCGACGACGCGTTTCCCCGCACCGAGATCGAGGAAGCCGGCTACGTGGTGGCGACCCACGGCCAGAAGGCGTTCAACGGCGTGGCGCTCTTGGCCCGCCGGCCGCTGCCGCTCCAGGAGATCCGCCGCGGCCTGCCGGGCGACGCGACCGACGAGCAGGCGCGCTACATCGAGGCGCTGATCCCGACCCCGACGGTGCCGGTGCGGGTGGCCTCGATCTACCTGCCGAACGGCAACCCCGTCGGCACGCCGAAATACGACTACAAGCTCGCCTTCCTACGCCGCCTCCAGGCCCATGCCGTGGCCTTGCGGGCACGGGAAGAGGTGCTGGTGCTCGCCGGCGACTACAACGTGATCCCCGAGCCCGAGGATGCGGCCAACCCCGCGGAATGGGTGAGCGACGCGCTGTTCCTGCCCCAGACCCGGGCGGCGTTCCGCAGCCTCGTCAACGAGGGCTTCACCGACGGGCTTCGCGCCTGCGACGGGCGGCCGGGCGTCTACAGCTTCTGGGACTACCAGGCCGGCTGCTGGCCGCGCAACCAGGGCATCCGGATCGACCACCTGCTGCTCTCGCCGCAGGCTCTCGACCGCCTGGTCTCGGCCTCGGTGCAGAAACACCTGCGCGGCCTCGAAAAACCCTCCGACCATGTGCCGGTGACGGTGGAGCTGGATCTGGGCTGATCAGCCGGAGGTCGGCCGCAGGTAGCCGGGCTGGAACTCGGCGACGGCCTGCAAGCCGGGATGGTCGAGGATGTCGACCCGCCTGCCGCCGACCTCGACCAGCCGCATCAGGCGCAACTGCCGCAGCACCCGGTTGACGTGCACGTTCGACAGGCCGGTCGTGTCGGCGATATCCTGCTGCGTCAGCGCCAAGTCGTAGCCGCCCTTCGTCGCCCAGCCGACGATGCGCAGCCGCTCGTGCAACTCGCACAGGAGGTGCGACACCCGTTCGATCGCCGAGCGGCAGCCGATGTTCATCACCCACTCGCGGGTCGTCTCCTCCTCGGCGAGCTTGGCATGGCGCAGGGCCCGGGCGATGCCGGGATGCCGCTCGGTGAGACCGGCCATCGCCTCCCGGGGGATGCGGGCGATCCGGCAGGGGCAGAGGGTGCCGACGCTGTGGGTCATCCGGCTCAGGTACATGAGATCGGGGTCGCAGAGGTCCCCGGGCAGGAGATAGGCGGTGATCTGGCGCGCCCCGCTCGGGCGGTGGCGGTAGCGGCAGGCCACCCCCTCCAGGATCAGCACGGCGTTGTCGGGCACGGTTCCCTCGACCAGGAGGTCGAGGCGCCCGTCCACCCGCTGCCCGCCGGCGCTCAAGGTCGCGAGCGCGGATTGCTCCGCGTGGTCGAGGCCCCCGTAGGACGTGAGCTTGCGCACGATGGGATGGAACAGGGGCTCGCACGGGCCCGACACGCTGGCGGGATGGGGCATCGTCGATGTCGAAGTCATGATCGCGCCTCGCGGGCGAGCTGGCCGAGCACCAGGACGAGGTCGCGGTGCCAGGCCGGCTTGGTCAATCGGGGCGCGGCGCGAAGCTCCGGGCAAGCCGTGGCGCCGCACGCGTCGTCGGCATGGACCAGGAACGGCACGCCCCTCGCCCGCAAGACCTCGGCGAGGCGGCTGCCGTCGCCGTTCCGGAGCGGGAGGTCGAGAATGGCGAGGTCGGGCGCGGTGCCGGCCATCCAGGCCAGGGCCTCCGCCTGGCTCGCCACCGGCCCGGCGACCCGGTAGCCGACCTCCACCGGCACGTCGCCGACCAGCGGCTCTCCCTCGATCAGCAAGACGGTCGGACGGCGAACATCCTGGCGCACACGCGATTCTCCCGTCTTCGGCCCGCGGATGCGTGCCGTTGCGAAGAATTATAGGCGCATGTCGCCGCACCCGTAAGAGATCGCACGGTTCGGTGTTGTATCGTACAATGACATCACGCGGTGCCGGTTCCCGATTTGACGTAATAAATCGAAAACGATGTCGACTCGTACCAAATGACAGTCCCTATAACAATTGTTATAATTATCGATTATTTTCCAAATATTTTGAACGATTCGAGCCGAGCGCGAACCAACGACATGCCGTCCCGTTGGGACAGAAGTCCCAGCCGCCGATCCGCGAGGAGGGAGCCGTGCCGCAACCTCGGCAATCGACCCTGCGCAACCGTCTCCTGCGGGCCATGGCGCCCGAGGATTTCGCGCGGCTGCCGCCGCATCTCGAGCCGATCACGCGGCAGCTGCGCGAGGTGGTGATCGCCGCGGACGCACCGGTGGACGAGCTGTTCTTCCTCGAGACCGGCATGGTCTCGGTCTCGACCGCGCATGACGGGCGCCGGATCGAGATCGGCCTGGTCGGCCCCGAAGGACTGGTCGGCGCGGTACCGGTCGCGCTCGACGGCGTGACCACGCCGCATGTCTACTTCGTCCAGCTCTCGGGCGAGGGGTTGAGCATCGGCCGGGAGGCCTTCTGCGCCGCGCTGCGCGACAGTCCGCGCTTGCGCCGGCTGCTGCTGCGCTAAATCCATACCCTGATCGTCCAGATCACCCCGGACCGCCTACGCCCACGCGTCGCCGAGCCTGGAGGGGCGCCTCGCGCGCTGGCTGCCGATGTGCCACGACCGGACGGAGGGCGACGAACTGGTCCTCACGCACGAGTTCCTGTCGATGATGCTGGGGGTGCAACGGGCGGGGGTCACGCTGGCGATCCAGAACCTGGAGGGCGCCGGCCGCATCCGGGCCAAGCGGCGGCGCATCCAGGTGCTCGACCGCGACAAGCTCCTGGCGCTGACGAACGGCAGCTACGGCACGCCGGAAGCCGAGTATGCCCGCCTGATCGACGGCGCCTGATGCCGCGCTATTTCTTCCACGTGCGGCACGGTACCGGGTCCGACGGCCTGGCGTTGGACCCGGAGGGGGACGAGTTGGCCGGGCCGGAGGCGGCGCGCGCCCACGCGCTGATGGTCGCCCGGGACCTGATCACCCGGGTGCGGCTCCATGCGGTGCGGGACTGGTTCGCCTGCTCCTTCGAGGTGACGGACGAGGACGGCCGCCCGGTGATGACCGTGCCGTTCTCCGACACCGTCACGGAGGAGGACGGGAAATGACGTCGGCGAGTCGCCGGGCGATCCAGTCCTCCGCCGCGTCGAGATCGGCGAAGGTGATCGGCTGCGGCGAGGCCAGGCGGCCGAAGCCCGCCTCGAGGAACCATAGGCCCGCCTCGTCGCCGTACTCGTCGGAGAGACGCACCAGCACCGCCGCAAGATGGCCGTCGACGAAGACGAGCAATCCGTGCTCGGCCTCGCCTCCGGTCCTGACGCGCACGGGCTGAAGCGTGAGATCCATGCCGGGGCAACGAGGCGCCGCTAGCTTGGTTCTGGTGCGGGCCCAGCATGGCTGCGTCGCGGAACGGGTCCGGCAGGTGCGCTTGACCGGGATGCTTGCCGCGGAGCGGGCCGACCTCACCAGGGAACGGCGCAAGACGACCGGGATCACCCACGCCCTGATCGCCGCCGCACTCGTCGTCGGCACCGGCTATCGAACCCTCGCTTCGGCAAGCGCGATGACGTCAGCGATCTCTACCCGCCCCCCGAAATCGCCGAAGATTGATCCAGGTTGAGGACGCCCCCCCGAAACAGGCCCAGTGTGCCCCTCGCCACGCCGGCCCTGTCCCGTCCGAACGACGGCACTCGGCTGGTGTCGCACCCGCGGGCCGGGCCACTCGTCTCCCCGAGTTCAGCGCATCAGCCCGGCCCGCCCGCCTCTTCGTCCTCCGGCACCACGTCCACCGCGACCTGCAGGCTCTGCGCGCCCGATCCGGCGATGATGCCGGCGACCGGCGCGACGTCGGCATAGTCGCGGCCGCGGGCGACGACGATGTGGTCGTCCTGCACGCCGATGCCGTTGGTGGGATCGAGGCCGATCCACCCCTCCCCGCACCAGACCGAGACCCAGGCGTGGCTCGCATCCGCGCCCTCCAGCCGGGGCTGGCCCGGCGGCGGCAGGGTGCGCAGGTATCCGCTGACATAGGCCGCCGGCAGGCCGAGGCCGCGCAGGGCCGCGATCATGATGTGGGAGAAATCCTGGCACACGCCGCGGCGCCCGGAAAACGACTCGGCGAGCGGCGTGCCGACCTCGGTCGCCTCCGCATCGAAGGCGAAATCGGCCCGGATGCGGCGCATCAGGTCGAAGGCGCCCGCATAGGCGCCGCCGCCGGGAGGAAAGCTCGCCCGCGCATAATCGGTGATCTCGGGCAGGAGCGGCACCCGCCGGCTCGGCGCCGCGAAATGCAGGGGCGCGTCGGACCCGAGGCCGGGCCAGGTCAGCACCTGCGCCCGCACCTCCTCCCAGGCCGGTCCCGCCGCGGGGTCGGGCAATGGCGGCCGCTCGACCCGGATGCGGGAATGCGCATCGATCCGGAAGTCCCGGTGCGGCGTCTCGACGATGAGCGAGACCGCGCGGTTGCCGAAGAAGTCGGTGCGCTCGGTCGCGGTCTGCGGTGCGGGCTCGACCACCACCTCGTGCGACAGGAGCGCCTGCCCATCCCCCGCCGCGGGCGCGAGGCGCAAGGTGCAGCGGGCGAAGCCGACCGGGTTGCGGTAGGCATAGGCCGTGAGATGGCGAAGGCGGTAGAGCATCGTGGGGGGAGATAGAGCCTTGTCCGACGAAGTGGATACCGGTTCGTCGAAAGAAAATGCGGCAAAATCAAAGACCTAGAGCGCCATCCGCGTGTCGCGCGATCGGACGCCGCTCCAGGGGGCTTCGACTCACGCCAGGGTGGTGAGGGGTTCGGGCCGCGCGGCGTCCGACCCGCCCGGAAAGTAGCGCGCACCGATCGCCTCGGCGATCTCCCACAGCCGCGTCTCCCAGGCCGCCACGGTGTCGAGCGGCAGGGTGGCGGCTTCCGCGGCGGCGATCTCGCCGGATAAGCCGGCGACGAGCCGCACCGGCAATTCCGCCACCCCGTCCTGGCGCAAGGACGGCAGCACCGCAAGGCGCTCGGCGAGGCACGCGACCTGGAAGGCCAGCGAGCGGGGATTGTAGGGATCGAGCAGCACCATGTCGCGCACCGGCGCGAGCGCCACGCCGAGGATGTAGCGGGCGCCGTAGGAGATGCGCGAATCGACGAGTTCGAGCAGCACGCCGAGATCGTCGGTGCTCGCCCCCGCCGCGCCGAATTCGAGGGCGAAGCGGCAGGCGTTGACCGCCCGCTCGACCCGCCGGCCCATGTCGACGAAGGCGAAGCCACCGGCCCGGTTCATGTTCTCCTGGGCGAGGCCGGCCAGCGCCGCCGTGAGCGAGAGGGCGCGCTCGGCCCGGTCGAGGAGGGCGGCCTCCGAATCCGGGCTCTCGGCCGGCGCCTCCAGGGCGGCGTGTAGGGCCGAGAGGGCGCGCCAGGTCTCGCCGGACAGGCGCTCGCGCAACGACGCGGCGTTGCGCCTTGCCGAGAGGGCATGGGCGAGGCCGGAGCCCCATTGCGCCCCGTCCGACAGGGCGTGGTGGGCGAGAAGCACCGCCGGCCCCTCGACTGCCGGCACGGCGCCCAAGCGATGGAGCAGGGCGCGGATGCGGGCCGAGGTCGCGCGGTCCTCCTCGGCCGTCGAGATGCTGCCGGCCCCGTCGAGCAGGCAGGCGGTGAGGCGGATCACCGTCTCGGTACGCTCCAGGTGACGGCCGAGCCAGAACAGGTTGTCGGCGGCTCGGCTCGGCAACAGGCCGGGCACCCGGCGCACCGCGACCCGGTCGGTCGGCGGCAGCAGGCTCGCCTGGGCGGCGGTGGAATCGGAGGACAGGACCCAGACGTCGGCGGCGCGGACCCCGGCGCCCATCGCCACCGGGCGCACGTCCGGCGTCTCGGAGATGCGGCAGAAGCCGCCGGGCATCACCCGCCAGCCCTCCGGCGTCGCGGCGGCGAAGACCCGGAGCACGAAGGGCCGGGGCACCAGCCGGGTGCCGTCCCAGACCGGGGCGGTGGAGAGCCGCACCGGTTCGTGGGCGACGAGGTCGCCGGGCCGGTCGCGCAGGATGGCGCGCAGGCGCGCGGTCTCGGCCGCGTCGCGCCCCTCGCCGAAGGCCCGGCTGGTGAAGGCACCCTGCGCCGCCGCGGCCGCCGGCCGGAAAGCGAGGTCGTCGAACCGCGCCATCACGGCGTCGCGCTGCTCGGGATCGCCGCACCACCAGGTCGGCAGGCCGGGCAGGCGCAACCTCTCGCCGAGCAGCCGCTCGCACAGGGCCGGCAGGGAGGCGGCGAGCCAGGCGCTCTCGACGAGGCCGGTGCCCGGCATGTTGCCCATCGCCACGGCGCCGGCGCGCAGGGCCTCGACCAGGCCGGGGGCGCCGAGGCGGGAGGCGGGGTTCAGCTCGAGGGGATCGACGAAGTCGCCGTCGATGCGCCGCCACAGCACGTCGACCCGCTTCAGGCCGGCGACGGTGCGGATCGACACCATCCCGTCGCGCACCAGGAGGTCGTCGCCCTCGACGAGGGAGAAGCCGAGATAGCGGGCGAGCACCGCCTGTTCGACGTAGGTATCGCTGTAGGGGCCCGAGGTCATCAGGCCGATGCGCGGTTCGGCCCGGGTCGCCGCCGCGGCGAGGCCGTCGCGAAACGCCTGGAAGAACGAGGCGACGCGCTCGACGTCGAGGGCGCCATAGACCTCCGGCAGGGCCCGGGCCATGACGAGGCGGTTCTCGAGGGCGTGGCCGGCCCCCGACGGCGCCTGGGTCCGGTCCGCGAGTACCCGCCAGGCGCCGTCGGGCCCACGGGCGAGGTCGGCGGCGTAGAAATGCAGGTGACGCCCGCCCGGGGGCGCGACGCCCACGAGCGGACGCAGGAATTCCGGATCGCCCGCAGCGGCGGCGGCCGGCAGCTGGCCCGCCCGGGCCAGCGCCCCGTCGCCGTAGAGGTCGGTCAGCACCGCTTCCAGCAACTCGGCGCGCTGCGCCACCCCGGCGGCGATCGCCTGCCACTCCACCCCCTCGATCAGGAGCGGCAGGGCGCCGATCGGCCAATCGCGCTCGGTCGCCTCGCCATAGGCCCGGTAGGCGATGCCGGTCTCGTGGATATGCCGCCCGGCCGCGGCGAGGCGGGCGGCGATCTCGCAATCGGGCAGGTCGGCGAGGTGGCGCAGGAACCTTTCCCAGGCCGGGCGCAGGGACCCGTCCGGGGCGACCAGCTCATCGGGCAGGCCCGGCAGAGCGGCGTAACCCGCCGTCCAGCGTGCCAGCCGCTCCTCGGGCCCGTCCTTCCGCGTCCCGTCCTCGCGCAGCGCCTCCCCGCCCGGCCCGTTCTGCGGAGGAGCCGGCGCCGGGAGACCCGCCTTCGCCAGCGCCTCGCTCATCGGCCGCCAAGCGTGCGCAGGTCGAGGGTCAGGGGGAACTCGCGCCGGATTTCCTCCGGCGGCGCGCTCACCCGGCCCGGGGTGTGGCCGTTCTCCTGGAAGCGGGCGAGGCGGCGGCCTTCCGCCTCGTAGGTGTTGACCGGGAAGGTCTCGTAGTTGCGCCCGCCCGGATGGGCGACGTGGTAGACGCAGCCGCCGAGGGACCGGCCGCTCCAGGTGTCGAGCACGTCGAAGGTGAGCGGCGCGTGGACCGGGATCGTCGGATGCAGGGAGGAGGCCGGCTGCCAGGCCTTGAAGCGCAGGCCCGCCACCGCCTCGCCGGAGCGGCCGGTATCGGTCATCGGCAGGCGCCGGCCGTTGCAGGTCACGACGTGCCGGCTCGGCACGTAGCCCGACACCTTGACCTGCAGCCGCTCCACCGACGAATCGACGTAGCGCACCGTCCCGCCGATGGCGCCCTCCTCGCCCAGCACGTGCCAGGGCTCCAGGGCCTGGCGCAGCTCGAGCTTGACCCCGCCGCGCTCGACCTCGCCGTAGCGCGGGAAGCGGAACTCGGCTTGCGCCTCGTACCAGGCCGGATCGAAGGCGTAGCCGGCGCGGGTAAGGTCGCCCAGCACCGAGGAAAAATCCTCCCACAGGAAGTGGGGCAGCATGAAGCGGTCGTGGAGCGTCGTGCCCCAGCGCACGAAGCTGCCTTCCTGCGGCTCGCGCCACAGCCAGGCGACGAGGGCGCGCAAGAGCACCTGCTGGGCGAGGCTCATCCGCGCCTCGGGCGGCATCTCGAAGGAGCGGAACTCCAGCAGGCCGAGCCGCCCGGTCGGACCGTCGGGCGAGTAGAGCTTGTCGATGCAGATCTCGGACCGGTGGGTGTTGCCGGTCACGTCGGTGAGGATGTTGCGGAACAAACGGTCGACGAGCCAGAGCGGCACGTCCGGCCCGCCCGGGGGCGGCACCTGGGCGAGCGCGATCTCCAGTTCGTAGAGCCCGTCGTGGCGCGCCTCGTCCATCCGCGGCGCCTGGCTGGTCGGGCCGACATAGAGGCCCGAGAACAGGTAGGACAGGGACGGGTGGCGCTGCCAGTACAGCACCAGGCTCTTGAGCAGGTCGGGCCGGCGCAGGAACGGCGAATCGGCCGGGGTCGCGCCGCCGAGCACGACGTGGTTGCCGCCCCCCGTCCCGGTATGGCGCCCGTCGGTCATGAATTTCTGCGCGCCGAGCCGGGTCTGGCGGGCATCGTGGTAGAGGCCGGTGGTGATCTCGACCGCCTCGCGCCAGGTCTTGGCCGGCTGGACGTTGACCTCGATCACGCCGGGATCGGGCGTGACCTTGATCACCGAGAGGCGCGGATCGTAGGGCGGCTCGTAGCCCTCGACGTGGAGCGGCTGGCCGATCTCGGCGGCGGCCTCCTCCAGGACGGAGATCAGGTTCAGGTACTCGTCCACCCGCTCGACCGGCGGCATGAACACGCAGAGCACGCCGTCGCGCGGTTCGACCGCGAGTGCCGTGCGCACCGCCACGCCGACCGGGACGGGCTTGCGCGGCGGCGCGGCGGCGGCGCCGGGCTGGAACGGCCCGCGCTGCTCGACCGGATCCTGCGGCACGTAATACGGGTACTCACCCGGCGGCACGTAGGGCAGCGAGGCGAGCGGCAGGCGGAAGCCCGCCGGGGAATCGCCCGGCGCGAGGTAGATCGCCCCGCGCTTGAGTTGCCACAGTTCCGAGACCCAGTGCCGGTCGGCACCGACCGCCACGTTGGCGAGCGGCAGCACGAAGCCGACCGCGTTCTCGAGCCCGCGGGTATAGACCCGGACCATCCGCCGCTGCGATTCCTCGTCGCCGACCTTCGGGTCGAGGGGCGTGACGTTGACCGGCAGGTCGGCGACCTTGCGGTCCCAGTATTCCGGGTCCTCGAAGACCGGCTGGATATATGCGTCGAGACCGAGCCGCCGGGCGAGGCCATGGATCAGCGCCTCTGCCTCCTCGATGCCGGCATCCCGCTTGCCCGTCTCGGAGGCAATGAGCGCAGGGTCGCGCCAGACCGGCTCGCCGTCCTTGCGCCAGTACAGGCCGAAGGCCCAGCGCGGCAGGCTCTCGCCCGGATACCACTTGCCCTGGCCGTAATGCAGGAAGCCGCCGGGGCCGAAGCGGTCGCGCAAGCGGCGGATCAGCTGGTCGGCCAGGCCACGCTTCGTCGGCCCGACCGCAGCGGCGTTCCACTCGGGCGCCTCGAAATCGTCGACCGACACGAAGGTCGGCTCGCCGCCCATGGTCAGGCGCACGTCCTGGTCGGCGAGGTCGCGGTCGATGCGCTCGCCCAGCGCGTCGAGGGCATTCCACGCATCGTCCGAGAACGGCTTCGTCACCCGCGGCGCCTCGGCGACGCGGGTGACGGTCATCTCGAAGTCGAAGGTGACCTCGGCGTGGTCGGCCAGGCCCGCGATCGGCGCCGCCGAGCGGTAATGCGGGGTCGCGGCGAGCGGGATGTGGCCCTCGCCGCAGAGCAGCCCCGAGGTCGCGTCGAGCCCGATCCAGCCGGCGCCCGGCACGTAGACCTCGGCCCAGGCGTGGAGATCGGTGAAGTCGGTGGTGGTACCGGCCGGCCCGTCGACCGCGGTGGTGTCGGGCACGAGCTGGAGCAGGTAGCCGGAGACGAAGCGGGCGGCCATCCCGAGGCGGCGCAGCACCTGCACCAGCAGCCAGGCCGAATCGCGGCACGAGCCGCTGCCCTTGACGAGAGTCTCGGCCGGGGTCTGCACCCCCGGCTCCATCCGCACGACGTACTGCACCGAGTCGCGCACGAGCGCGTTCAGCGCCACCAGGAACAGCACGGTGTTGGGCTCGGCGGGCAGCCGCGCCATCAGGGCGTCGATCTCCGGGCCGCCCTCCTCGACGGCGAGATAGGGGCCGAGCTCGGCCTTCAATTCGTCCGGATAGGCGAAGGGCCGGGTCTGGGCATACTCCTCGACGAAGAAGTCGAACGGATTGATCACCGACATGTCGGCGACGAGGTCGACCTCGATCCGGAACTGCGTCGTCTTCTCGGGGAAGACGAGGCGGGCGAGCCAGTTGCCGTTGGGATCCTGCTGCCAGTTCACGAAGTGGTTGGCCGGCGTGACCTTGAGGGCATAGCTCTCGATCCGCGAGCGCGTATGCGGCGCCGGCCGCAGGCGGATCACCTGCGGGCCGAGGGAGATCGGCCGATCGTAGGTGTAGGACGTGACGTGGTGCAGTGCGGCCTTGATCGACACGACGAATCCGAACCTTCTGCTCTCGTGAGGGATGAGCCCGCCGGCCTGTTCGCGCGTTCCGTGGCTTCCAAGCTTGGGCTTCTACACCGTGGCAGGGCCCGCGTCAGCCGCCGCATCGCGTGACGGACGCTTCCTTGCACCGGTCTCGGCACCGGTCTCGCGTCTCTCTACGTCATCGCGAAACCGGTCCTGAGGCGGCAGGGCAAAAAATTGAGGCAAGTCCCGTGCCGTCCGCCACGGAACCTCCGGGCGGGATAGCTCCTTGAGGTTTCGCCCCGTCGGGTTTCCACCCCCGCATCCCGCGGGGCCCGTCCGGACGCCGCGATGAAGATCTTCCAGTGCCAGTCCTGCGCGCAGCCGGCCCATTTCGAGGCCGATTCCTGCGAGAGCTGCGAATGCCGCCTCGGCTACGATCCCGAACTGACCGACATGACCGCGATGCTGCGGGCCGGCTCGCGCTGGCGCGGCCTCGCCGATCCGCGCCGGAAGTACCGCGCTTGCGCCAACCGTGAGTCGGGCGGCTGCAACTGGCTCGTTCCCGCGGGCTCGGGCGAGACCTACTGCCTCGCCTGCCGGCACAACCGGGTGGTGCCGGACCTGTCGATTCCCTGGAACAAGACCCGCTGGCGCGAGGTCGAGGCGGCCAAGCGCCGGCTGTTCTACGCCATGCTGCGTCTGCGCCTGCCGCTCGCCTCCCGGCGCGACGACCCCACCGGCCTCGCCTTCGACTTCCTGGTCGATCCGGCGGAATCCTACCTCACCGGCCCGCCGGTGCTGACCGGGCACGACAACGGCCTCATCACCCTCAACATCGCGGAGGCCGACGACGTCGAGCGCGAGCGGCGGCGCACGCAGTTCGGCGAGCATTACCGCACATTGCTCGGGCACTTCCGCCACGAGATCGGGCATTACTTCTGGAACGTGCTGGTGCGGGCCGATCCCTGCCTCGATGCGTTCCGGACGGCATTCGGCGACGAGCGGGCCGATTACGGCGCGGCGCTCCAGCGCCACTACGCCCACGGCCCGGCCGAGGGCTGGCAGGAGACCTTCGTGTCGGCCTACGCCACCTCCCACCCCTGGGAGGACTTTGCCGAGACCTGGGCCCACTACATGCACATCGTCGACACGCTGGAGACGGCGAGCCAGTTCGGCGTGCGGGTGCAGCCCAAGCTCCAGGCCGGGCCGGCGCTCCACGCGCCGATCACGCTGGCCGCGAAAGTGGATTTCGACCCCTATCGCAGCCCGGATTTCGGCCGGCTGATCGAGGCCTGGCTGCCGCTGACCTTCGCCATGAACTCGCTCAACCGCAGCATGGGCCAGCCCGACCTGTACCCGTTCCGGATGACGCCGGCGACGATCGGCAAGCTGTCCTTCGTGCACGACCGCATCTACGCCCGCACCGACGCGGCGGAGACCGAGGCCGGGACGCTCCGGGCGGTGATCGCGGGGTTGCGGCACCGGGTGGCGGCGCCGCGCTCGGCGTGAGTACGACTCGAGGTTCGTACCGACCGTCTTGATACCCTCCTCGTCATCCCGGGGCCGCGCAAGCGGAGCCCGGAATGACCCTGTGCGGTGGAAGCTTTACTGGAAAACAGCTTTCCCGGAGCGATGCGACGCATCGCGCCGATCATCGGATGGCTGCCCCAAACCGTCCCGCGCGAGCCACATTCCCGCACGGCTCGCGCCTCACGCCGGGCACAAACAACCGGCACTCTCCCCCCATGCCGACGACCGACCGCCTCGCCTGTCAGAGCTTCTCCACAAGCTTAGCTGTGGCGAGGCCGCAACACCGCGAAAGCATCCCAGCTTTGCCCCAGACCGCCCCCCGCACCGCCGCGTTCCCGCCATAAACCGGCGGCACCTCAACGGCCACGTTAAACGACTGTCCCTACAGTGATTTATCGTGGTGTTCCGGGCCTCCCGGGGATCGCGGGCGGCGCTGGCGGATTGACTGAGGCGACGGGTCCGTTCGCGCGAGCCGTCCCAGGGCGGTGCAGGGAGCGGGACCGGGGAAAAACCGGCCTTTCAAGAAACTACGGGTACGGGACAGGGCCATGGACGCGCGTCACACCACCGACAAATCGAAGCTGCCCAGCCGCTACGTGACCGAGGGTCCCGAGCGCGCGCCGCACCGGTCGTACCTCTACGCCATGGGTCTGACCCGCGAGCAGATCCACCAGCCGCTGATCGGCGTGGCGTCCTGCTGGAACGAGGCGGCGCCCTGCAACATCTCGCTGATGCGCCAGGCCCAGGCCGTGAAGAAGGGCGTGGCGGCGGCCGGCGGCACGCCGCGGGAATTCTGCACCATCACGGTCACCGACGGCATCGCCATGGGGCATCGCGGCATGCGCGCCTCGCTGCCGTCCCGCGAGGTGATCGCCGATTCGGTCGAGCTCACCATGCGCGGCCACGCCTACGACGCGCTGGTGGGGCTTGCCGGCTGCGACAAGTCCCTGCCCGGCATGATGATGGCGATGGTGCGCCTCAACGTGCCCTCCGTCTTCATCTATGGCGGCTCGATCCTGCCCGGCACCTTCCGGGGCCAGCCGGTCACCATCCAGGACCTGTTCGAGGCGGTCGGCAAGCACTCGGTCGGCGCGATGAGCGACGACGACCTCGAGGAGCTGGAGCAGGTCGCCTGCCCGTCGGCCGGCGCCTGCGGCGCGCAGTTCACCGCCAACACCATGGCGACCGTCTCCGAGGCGATCGGCCTGGCGCTCCCCTACTCGGCCGGCGCGCCCGCTCCTTACGAGATCCGCGACCGGTTCTGCGCCACCGCCGGCGAGATGGTGATGGAGCTGCTCGCCAAGAACATCCGCCCGCGCGACATCGTTACCCGCAAGGCGCTCGAGAACGCCGCGACCGTGGTGGCGGCGTCGGGCGGCTCGACCAATGCGGCGCTCCACCTCCCGGCGATCGCGCACGAGTGCGGCATCGAGTTCAACCTGTTCGACGTCGCCGAGATCTTCAAGCGCACGCCCTACATCGCCGACCTGAAGCCCGGCGGGCGCTACGTCGCCAAGGACCTGTTCGAGGTCGGCGGCATCCCGCTGCTGATGAAGACGCTGCTCGACGGCGGCTTCCTGCACGGCGACTGCCTCACCGTCACCGGCCGCACCATCGCCGAGAACCTCGCCAAGGTGGCCTGGAACGCGCAGCAGGACGTGGTCCGTCCCTCCAGCCAGCCGATCACCGCGACCGGCGGCGTGGTCGGCCTCAAGGGCAACCTGGCGCCGGAAGGCGCGATCGTGAAGGTCGCCGGCATGCCGCCGGAGAAGCAGACCTTCGCCGGCCCGGCCCGGGTCTTCGACAACGAGGAACTCTGCTTCGAGGCGGTGAAGAACCGCAGCTACAAGGAGGGCGAGGTCCTGGTGATCCGCTACGAGGGCCCGCGCGGCGGCCCCGGCATGCGCGAGATGCTGGCGACCACCGCCGCCCTCTACGGCCAGGGCATGGGCGACAAGGTCGCGCTCATCACCGACGGGCGCTTCTCCGGCGCCACCCGCGGGTTCTGCATCGGCCATGTCGGGCCCGAAGCCGCGGTGGGCGGCCCGATCGGCCTCCTGCAGGATGGGGACATGATCCGCATCGACGCGATCCAGGGCACGCTCTCGGTCGACCTCTCGGACGACGAGCTGGCCCGGCGCCGCGCGGCCTGGCAGCCGCGGGCCAACGATTCGACCTCGGGCTACCTGTGGAAATACGCGCAGACCGTCGGCCCGGCGGTGACCGGCGCGGTGACGCATCCGGGCGGGGCCCAGGAGACGCTCTCCTATGCGGATATCTGAGGCCGGCCTGCCCAAGCGGGCGGGTCGCCGGTTCCTCCTCGCGCTCCTCGGCCTGACCATGGCCGGGGCCGGTCCCGCCGCGGCGCTCGACGCCGCGGTGCGGACCCCGGTGCCCGCCGCGACGGGCTACCGGAACGCCCGCGAGGCGATGCGGACGGGCATGCGCGACTACAATGCCGGCGACAAGGAGGGCGCGGCGCGCGCCCTCGAATACGCCGCCGGCCAGGGCCACGCCCTGGCCCTGTGGAAGCTCGGCCGCATGTATGCGGAGGGCGACGGGGTCCCGCACGACGACCTCAAGGCGTTCGAGTTCTTCTCGAAGATCGCCGACGAGAACGCCGACGAGGGCCCGGAGGCGCCGAATGCCGGCGTGGTGGCGAGCGCCTTCACGGCGCTCGGCCGCTATTTCCTCGACGGGATCAAGGGCTCCTACGTCCGCGCGAATGTCGAGCGGGCCTACGACATGTTCAACTACGCGGCGACCTATTACGGGGACCCGAACGCGCAGTACAACCTCGCCCGGCTCTACCTCGACGGGACCGGCGTGGGCCAGGACCCGCGCCAGGCGGCGCGCTGGTTCAACCTCGCCGCCGAGAAGGGGCATCCGGCGGCGCAGGCGCTGCTCGGACAGCTCCTGATCAACGGCCAGGGCGTCACGGTGCAGCGCGCCCGCGGCCTCGCGTGGCTGACGCTCGCCCGCGACGCGGCGGAGGGGCCGAAGGACCAGTGGATCGTCACCCTGCAGGAGCAGGCGATGGCGGCGGCCAACGAGCGGGACCGGGCCGAGGCCCAGGCCCAGGTCGACGGCTTCTACCGCCGCAGCGCCAAGGGACGCTGAGAGAGGGGACGCGGAAAGCCCCCTCTCCCTCCCTTTCTTAGCCGTCCTCGTTCAGCCTTGCCGGGCCGCGATCGCCGTCTGGAACGAAGGGCGCTCCAGGATGCCCTTGACGTAGGACGCCAGCTGCGGCCAGCGCCCCGCATCGACCGCCTCGCCGGCCAGATGCAGGTTGTGGAACGTCGTCGCGACCGAGATGTCGGCCAGACCGAAGGCGCCGCCGACCAGATACGGCCCGTCGATCACCCCTTCGAGATAATCGAACAGCCGCGGCAGATCCTCGGTCATGCACTTGGCGACCACCGCCTCGTCGCAGGGCTGGTTCATCATCTTGGGCCGCAACACCCGCTGGACGAAGGGCTTGATCAGCACCGGGAACAGCTCGGTATCGCCGAGCTCGTCGAGCCAGATCGCCCGGCCGAGATCGCGCGCCCCGCGCGGCAGCAGGGCCGGCTCCGGATATTGGCGCTCCAGGTAATGGATGATCGCCGAGGAATCGGCGAGCCGGAAGTCCTCGTCCTCCAGGGCCGGAATCTTGCCGAACGGGCTCGCCGCCCGGAAGCGCGGATCGGGATCGTGGAAGCGCAGCGGCACGTGCTGGACCTCGACGCCCTTCTCGGCGAGGACGACGAGGACCTTGCGGACGAAGGGCGACAGGCTGGTGCCGTAGAGTTTCATCGCGTCTTTCTCCCTTGCGGCCGCGCAGCGACCGCCGCGGCGGATATCGCACCCGACCGGCCGGTGGGAACCCCCTCCCCCGCCTGGAAACCGCCGGTCCGCACGCCCATAATCAGGGCCGGCCTTTCCCGGCCCGAAAGAGGCCGACCCGTGGACGATACGTTCGACTTACGTGAGCGCCTGTCCCGCGCCTGGCGGGCGGTGTTCGACAACGCCGTCGAGGCCGGCAGCCCGCCCGAGGCCTTGGTCGAGACGATGACGGCGGTCGCCCATGCGCGGTTCGCCGAATTGTTCGGCACGGCCGCGGCGGCGAGCTACCTCGCGCTGCTGGCCGAGCAGATGCGCGAGGTCGACCACGACGAGGCCGAGAGCCTGATCCGCGGCGAGACCCCGGCAGCGGCGCCCTTCGACGGGGTCGCCCCGGCGGAGGATGTCGCGGCGATGGACCCGGCCTGGATCGACCGCGACCCGGCATGAAAGCGAGCGGAGGCGCGGACCCTCGTTACGGGCGTGCGCCCGCGCACATGTCGGGCCGCGCGCGCAGGAACAGGGATGGTCCTCGCTCGTTCTCGGCGCAGATTCGTCATCGACGCATCGCGAGCCCATCCATGATTCTGCGCTCCTCCCTCGGATCCGCTCTCGCCGTGGCGTCCTGGATCGCCTTCGGCTTCACGGCCCAGCCGCATCGGGAACAGGCGACGCCGCAGGACCCGGTGCTGCTGTCCGGCATCGAGGCCGACCTCGCCAGCCGGAAATGCGACGGCGTCCGGATCGATGCCGACCATTTCCGGGCCTTCTCGTCGCAGACGCGCCTCAACCACGCCGACTTCTTCCAGAAGACGCGCTCGGTCCGTCTCCAGGCAGCCCTCGACGACCTCGACACCCGGCTGCGGCGCGACCGGCAGGCGGCCTGCGAGGCGATCTGGGTAGCCTATGGTCCGGGGAGCGCGCGGCCCTTGCTGCGGCGGGGGTGAGGCACCAACCGTCACCAGCACCCGGTCGGGCCGGCGCAGTCCGCCCCCTTCCCTCGGCCGGCGAGCGCGAGGACGACGCCTTCATCGGTTCGTCGCAGTCCAGCAAAAATTCAGCTGTTGCTCGTGATCCATTCGATCAGTTTGCTGGCCGGCAGCAGTCCAACCTTGCTCGCAACGACGTTGCCGTTCCTGAAAAGCAACAAGGCCGGAACCGCACGTACATTGTATCTCATCGGCACCGACGGGTTTTGATCGATGTTGATTTTGACGATCCTTACCCTTCCCGACATCTTGACCGAAACATCCTCCAGAATCGGATGGAGCATCCGACAGGGTCCGCACCACTCGGCCCAGAAATCCACTACGACCGGCTCTGCCGCCTGCAGCACGTCCTGCTCGAAGCTGTCGTCGCTCACGGCCATGATCGTCATCGTCACGTCTTCCTCACTCTCAAGGGTGGCGGATGAGCGTCCCAGACCAGCCCGAGAGCGAATGATCGACATGCGTACGTTAATTTTACACCAATATCGACTTTCCAGGGCTCCCGATCAGGGTCGGAATTGCATCGTGTCGGCAATGCATGACGACGACGGGCCTTGGATACGAAAAAGCCCGGCCTCTCGGCCGGGCTCCTCGTCGTTCGGCGGCCGCGCCGCTCAGGCCTTGGCCTGAATCCAGCGCGACAGCTCACCCTTGGGCTTGGCGCCGACGACCTGATCGGCGAGTTCGCCGCCCTTGAAGATCATCAGGGTCGGGATCGAGCGGATGCCGTACTTGGCCGAGATGCCGGGATTCTCGTCGACATTGACCTTGGCGATCTTGACCCGGCCGTTCATCTCGCTGGAAATTTCCTCGAGCGCCGGGCCGATCGCGCGGCACGGGCCGCACCACTCCGCCCAGAAATCGACGACCACGGGCTCGGCCGATTGCAGCACGTCCTGCTCGAAGCTCGCGTCGGTCACCTTCACGGTTGCCATCGCTTGAAAATCCTTTTCGTCATGAAGCCGGCCGACGGCGCGGACCGGCCCGCGTGGGAGGGAAGTTAAGAACCGCTTCGGGTCCGATCAAGCGTGACGGCCAAGCCGTCCCCGCTCCGATCGTGCGGTGGCGCACCTTCGGTCACGCCAGCGTGTCCAAGGCGGCGTCGCATTCCTCCGGCGTCAGGCGGCGCACGACCGGGCCGGCGGTCCAAACGAGGAGCGGGTGCAGGGCCCGGCCCGGATAGATCGTCGCGAGCAGGCGCGCATAGAGCGCGACCTGAGCCGCCTGGCCCCGCGGCGTCGGCGCGCCGTCCGCCGGGGGGCGGCCGGTCTTGAAGTCGACGAGCCAGACCGCCTCCCCCGTCACGGCGATGCGGTCGACCCGGCCATGCACCGGGCGCGAGGCTCCCCCGACATCGATGCTGCCGGCAAGCGTCACCTCGGCCCGGGCCGCGGGCCCGAACAGCACCGCGAGGTCGGGATCGTCGAGAAGGCGCAGGGCTTCCGCGGCGATTGTCCCGCGCTTGTCCGAATCGAGACCCGGGGCACGGGCGGCGACGAAGGCCGCGGCCGCCGCCGGCCGGCGCTCGGGCGCGAGACCGGGCAGGTGCTCCAAGAGGGCATGGACCAGCACGCCGCGACGGCGGGCCGCCGGATCGCTGGAGCGGGCGTCCGAGCGGCGCGGCTCGTCGGCGGCGCCCAACCCTGAGGGGCGCAGCGGCGGCAGCGGCTCGGCCTCCGGCCTCACCGCGCGATGCAGCCAATCCGGCACCAGGGCGGGCTCCTCGACCCCCTCGGGCTTAGGTGCCGCCTCCGGCAGGGCGGCGCCCTCGCGCCAACTCTCCGCCGGGCCGTAGGGCATCTCCGCCGCCTCGACGCCGCCGAGCCGGTGCACCAGGCCGCGGCGGATCATCTCGCACCAGGCCTCGGCCGGCGTCTCCTTGTCGTTGCCGGAATACGGCGCGATGACCAGCCGGTCCTTGGCCCGGGTCATCGCGACGTAGAGCAGCCGGTTGTGCTCCTCCCCGGCCTTGGCATGGAGCGCGTCGCGGGCGCGGGTGATCGCCGGGCTGTCATGCGCCTTGGCGCTCGACCAGACCGGCACGGTGCTGCCGTCCTTGAGACGCATCGGGATGAGCGGCGGATCGCGGCCCAGCGCATCGCAGCCGTCGAGCACCAGGACCAACGGTGCCTCCAGGCCCTTGGCGCCGTGCACCGTCATCACCCGCACCTCGTCGCGGGCGGAATCGAGGTCGCGCTTCACCGTGTGGCCGCCGGCGTCGCGCCCGCCGCTCGGAGCGTAGCGGGCGAGGAACCCGGTGAGCGAGGGCGCGTCCGGGCCGGCCTCGGCCTGGGCGGCGGCGGTGAGGAAGACGTCGATGGCATCCCCCGCCTCGCCGCCGAGACGCTGGACCAGCAGCGCCCGGCCGCCCAGCGGCCCGAGCAGCTCGGCATAGAAGCCGAACGGCCCGTGCTCGCGGGCAAGCGCCGCCCAGCCGTCGAGGGCGGAGACGCCGCGAATGGCGGCCGGGTCTCCGGCCTCGACCCGGCGGCGCAACGCCGCGACGAGGGACTCGGCCGGATCGCGCCCGGCCGCGATGCCGACGAGGTCGTCGTCGGTGAGGCCGACGAGCGGCGTCTTCAACGCGGTCGCCAGCGTCAGGTCGTCCTGCGGCAGCAGTGCGGCGCGGCCGGCGGCGACGAGATCGAGGACCGCGATATGGGCGGCGATGTCGAGGCGGTCCTGGCCGGCCACCGGCACGCCCTCGGCCTTGAGCGCCCGGATCACGCCCTCGAAGGCGGCCGAGCGCTTGCGCACCAGGATCAGCACCTCGCCGGGCCGCCAGACCCGGCCGGATTCGTCGCCCGAGGTGGTCCAGAGCCGCACCGCCCTGGCAACCCGGCGGGCGGTGACGAGCGCCGGCGCGCCGGCCTCGATCGCATCGACCGGATGGGTCCAGGCGTCGGGCTCCTCCTCGGCGCTCGGCCGCTCGACCGGCCACAGCTCGATCTGGCCCGGCGCCCGCACCCGGGCGGTGGAATGCACGGTGCCGATGGCCGCGTCGCCGAAGGACAGGCCGCGATAGTGATCCGCCAACGCGAAAGTCGCGTCGACCGCCTGCAAGACGCCGATCGCCGAGCGGAACGACAGGGTCAGGCCGACATCGGCGAAGGGCAGCCCGGCCCCTTCCGAGTCCTTGCGCCAGGCCCGCCGCGTGATCTCGAATTCCTCCGGCGCGGCTCCTTGAAAGCTGTAGATCGACTGCTTCGGATCGCCGACCGCGAAGCGGGTGCGGGCGAGCCCGTTGCCCGCCTCGCGGGCCCCCTCTCCGGCGCAGAAATCCTCGGTGATCCGGCGCAGGATCTCCCATTGCTGCGGGTTGGTGTCCTGCGCCTCGTCGATCAGCACGTGGTCGACGCCGCGGTCGAGCTTGTACAGCACCCAGGCCGAATCGACCCGGGTCAGCAGGTCGAGGGTCTTGTGGATCAGGTCGTCGAAATCGAGGGCGCCGAGGCGCGCCTTCTGCGCCTCCATCCGGCGGTGGATCTCGGCGGCGAGCGTGAACAGGGCCTCGGTGCGGGCAAAGGCCCGGGCGGCCTTGAGGCGGTCGCGCAAAGCGGCGAGCCGGGCCTGCTCGGCGAGCAACGCCTCCTTGGCGTCGGCCGCGACCGACTTGGTGCCGAGCGACGAGGCCGCGTAAGCGTCGCCCTCGCCCTCGTCCTTGAAGAACGCGGCGAGGGTCAGCGTCAGCCGGGCCGGGCCGGTGGCGGAGAGAGCGAGCGCCAGGGCGTCGGCGCGCTTCTCGTCGTTGGCCTTGCCGGTGCGCAGGGCCGCGATCAGCCCGGCGAGGTCGGGCCCGCCGTCGAGCATCCGCGCCTCGATCACTGCTAGCGTCTCGTCGGGGGCAAGCCCCAGCGCGCCGCGCAAGGCGGCGAGGCGCGCCGGCAGCCCGTCCGGGTGGCCGATCAGGCCGCGATTCTGCACCGCCGCCGTCATCGCCCGGCGCAGGGCCTCGCCCGCCGCCTCGGGGGCGACGAGGCTCAAAGCCGCCGCAAGGCCGGGATGGCGGGTATCGACCGCGTCGGCCAGCACGTTGTCGATGGTGCGGTCGATCGCCTCGCGGGTCTGGGCCTCGTCCAGCACCACGAAGCGGGCCGGCACGTTGGCCTCGAACGGCACGAGGTGCAGCAGGCGCTCGCACAAAGCGTGCAGGGTCTCGATCTTGAGACCGCCCGGCGTCTCGACCGCCCGGGCGAACAGGCGCCGCGCGCGGCGCAGGGTCGCGCCGTCCGGCGCCTCGCCCTCCAGCGCGGTCAGCTCTGCGCGCAAGGTCGCCTCGTCGAGGGTGACCCAGCGGCCGAGGCGCTCGAACACCCGGATCGCCATGTTGGCGGCGGCGGCCTTGGTGAAGGTGAGGCAGAGGATCTTGGCCGGGGCCGCGCCGTGCAGCAGCAGGCGCACCACCCGGTCGGTGAGCACCTTGGTCTTGCCCGCCCCGGCATTGGCCGACACCCAGGCCGAGGTCCGCGGATCCGCGGCCCGCCGTTGCGCATCCTGCGTCAGCCCGTCGACGACGAACCCCTCGATACCCATCCGCACTCCCGCCGAGGCCAGATGGCCATCCTGCCGCGGTCGCACTCAACAGGGCGTTGCCTCAAGCGGGATCGGGGGGTGCTGCACAGGGATTTCGCGCGGCGTGGCGGCGGGGGCACAGGATCGGCGACGCAAGCGAGCGTCACCGATCCCGAGGGAGCGGTGCTCAGTGGCGGTTGTGGAGCAGCCAGCCGAAGACGTAGCCGATCCCGCCCGCCACCAGCAGGGCGGCGAGGTGGTGGTCGCCGATCTGGCGGGCCACCGCCCGGTCGGCGCGTCGGTAATAATGGCGCCCGGTGTCGCGGGCCTGGTCGGCATAGTCCGGCGCGGAATCCGCAAGGCCGCGCACCGCGTCCCTCACCCCGTCCTTGGCCTGGCCGTAGACGTTGCGGGCCGCCCCCGCCGCCTGGTCGGCGAGGCCTTGCGCCTGGGTGCCGGCATCGCCCGTCCACTCGCCGAAGCGCTGCTGCACCTTGCCGCCGAGCTCCTTGCCGGCGCCGATGATCCGGTCGGAATCCATCGCGAGTCTCCTTGACTGTCGGCGGTCCGCGCAGGGCCGCCGCTCCCATCCTCAACGCATCAAGGCGCCAAACGGTGGCGCGGACCGGCGCTCACCCTCTTGAATCGCCGGGCGCAGGGCTCCCGCCCGAGGCGGCGGCAAGCCGAATCACCCCGCCGCCGGCGTCGAGTCATGAAATTGTTATCTCAGCGCTTTTCCGCAGTTGCGCGAGTCCCGGGCGAATCGTTAATTGGCCTTAACCTTCGGTGAGGCATCCCGTGAACTTCCCCTCGACTCCGTCCGGCGGCGCCCGGACGCGTGCCCTCGTCCGCACGCTGGCCCTCGGCGCGCTCCTCGGCATCGGGGGCGTGGGCGCCGGTACCACCCTGGTGCACGCGGCGGACGATGCCGGCGTGCTCGATTTCCTGCTCGGCGACGTGCCGCGCAGCCTCGGCCTGCCGGCGCGGGCGCCGCGGCCGGAGGCCTCCTTGGGCGAGCGGCGGGTGCGCTGGACGAGCCGGCCGGCCAAGGCGACGGTCGAGCGGCCGCGCTGGACCGACCCGGCGCCGCGGCCGCGGGCCGCGGTCGCGCAATCCGCCTCCCTGCGCCGGGCCGATGACGCCGCCGCGAGCCACCACACCGGCGCCGGCAACCATGCCCGCACCGTCTGCGTGCGTACCTGCGACGGCTACCTGTTTCCGCTCGCCAACCTCGACGGACGAACCGCGGCGCCGGCGCAGGAACAGGCCTGCGCCGCAGCCTGCCCGGGGGCGGAGACCGCCCTCTACACGGTGCGGGCCGGCGAGGAACTGGACCAGGCCGTCAGCCGCACGGGCAAGCCCTATCGCAGCCTCGCCGCCGCCTTCGCCTATCGCAGCCGGCGGGTTCAGAACTGCACGTGCAGCCCGGGCCCGGGCGGCTATGCCCGGCTGCTCCTGCAGGACGCGACCCTCCGGCCCGGCGACGCGGTGGCCGGCGGGACGGGAGGTCAGGTCTTCGCGGGGCGCGACCGGCGCGGGGAAGCCCGCTTCGTCGATTTCCGCCGCGCCGGAATGCTCTCCCGCGCCGAGCGGCGCGACCTCGACCGCACCCTCGACGTGAGCCGCCTGGAGCGGGCGCGGGCGGAGTTCCGCCGCTCGCTCGCCGAGGAGAAGACCGGCGGGTTCGGCCGCCTCCGCTACGCCTCCGGCAATCTCGGCTTTACCGACGTCGTCAGCGACGCGACCGCCGGCCCGATCCGGATCGTGGTGCCCTCCCCGTTCCGCTGATCGGCGCCCGCGGGATTCTGTTGCGGGCCGGAGACAGGGACCGTCTTCCGGGGCAGGACGCCCTCGCGGCGCTTGCGATTCACAGGGGCTCGTGACGAAACTCATTCCCGCCGAGGCCTCCGCCCGGCTCCCTCCCGCATCGTCGTCCGCCATGTCGCCCGCGCTCGAGAATCGTCTGTCGTCGTTCCGCGAAGTCGCGGCCGTTTTCGTGAGTTCCGGCCTGTTCTTCGCAGGCCTCCTGTGCTGGGCGTGGATGGCCGGCTGACGTCGGGGGGAGGCGCCCGGACCGGCCCCTCGACAGGGGGCAGCGCGCCGGCTAACCCGGACCCGTCGTCAACGCCGCGGGAGCCCGTCCGATGAGCGAGTCCGAGGCGCCCGAGGCGGCGCCCTCCTTCCTGCGCGAAGCGCCGGTGAGCGGCCGGGTCGAAGCGGTGTCGCCGCTGGTCCGGCGGCTGGTCTGCCCGAATTCCGGGCCCTTCACCCAGAGCGGCACCTGCACCTACATCGTCGGTCACGGCCGCGTGGCGGTGATCGATCCCGGCCCGGACCATCCGGAGCACCGGGCGGCCCTCCTCGCCGCCCTCGGGCCTGAGACGGTCGAGGCGATCCTCGTCACCCACACCCATCGCGACCACTCGCCCGGCGCCCGGCCGCTCGCCGCCGCGACCGGCGCCCCGATCCTCGGCTGCGGCCCGCACCGGCCGGCGCGTGCCGTGCGCGGCGCGGAGCAGGGACGGCTCGACGCGGCGGGCGATGCCGACCACCGGCCGGACCGCGAGCTGGCCGACGGCGAGAGCGTTTCGGGGCCGGGCTGGACCCTGACGGCGCTCGCCACCCCCGGCCACACCATGAACCACCTCGCCTTCTCGTTCCCCGAGGAGGAGACGCTGTTCTCGGGCGACCACGTCATGGCCTGGTCGACCAGCATCGTGGCGCCGCCGGACGGCTCGATGGGGGCCTACATGGCCTCCCTCGACAAACTGCGCGGCCGGTCGGAAAGCATCTACTGGCCCGGCCATGGCGGCCCGGTGCGGGAGCCGCAGCGCTTCGTGCGCGGGCTGCTGAGCCACCGCCGCGCCCGCGAGACCGGCATCGTCGAGCGGCTGGCCGCCGGCGAGCGCACCATCCCGGGCCTCGTCGCCGCGCTCTATTCCGGCCTCGATCCCAAGTTGCGCCCTGCGGCGGCGCTCTCGGTCTTCGCCCATCTGGAGGAGCTGGTGGAGCGCGGGCGGGTGGTGACGGAGGGGGTACCGACGTTGGATTCGGAGTATCGGCCGGGATGAGACGTCGGCTCGGCCCGTTCCCTGCGCATGCGTTCGACCATCGCGATCCCGTCCGCAACCTCATCCTGAGTGTCAGTCGATCAGAGATGGACTGACCTTGAAGGAGGCCTCCAGAGAGCTCCGAGACTTCTGGAGCCCTTCTTCGAGGCTCCCTGAGGTCGAATGCGATCTTTGATCGCCAGCACCTCAGGATGAGGTTGTGGGTGGGATTTTATGTTCACTCATACGCTTTCCGATTGATCGCTTCGCGATGCGGAAAGCGGCTTCGCTCAGGCGCCGCGCGGGCTGATGATACGAAATCCGGAAGTCATCTTCCGGATTTCGTATCAGTCAAGCAACCTCGACAAAGCGCCCGCCTACTTCACCGCTAGCGCCAGATTCCCGATTTCATCCAAGTACGCCCGGATGTGATCCGCATTCTGCCCGAAATCCCGATCCCCGAAGCGGGTCGCGGAGCGCACGTCGATGCGAGTGCCGTCGGCCCGCGGGTGCAGGCGGACCGTGACGTCGTAGGGCAGCCCGAGCAGGCGCGAGCGCACCACCGCCTCGATGCGGCCGTTGCCCACCCGGCCGCCGGGCTTGTAGGATTCGACCACCTGCCACTTGCGGTTCTGCGCCGCCTTCATGGCCAGCGCGAAGGCCTCGTCGGGGCCGAGATCGAGGGTGATCGGGGCGATCTGCGGATAGGCCTCGCGCTGGAGCGCGCGGGCGGCGGGGCTGGAATCGCGCGGCAGGCGCCAGCCCCGCGCCTCCCAGGCGGCGCGGGAGCGCGAGAAGGCCGGCGGGGTCTCGATGTCGGTCGAGACGTCGGTGAGCGGCGGCAGCATCGCGCCGCGGGCCACCATGTAGGCCGGATAGGCCAGGACCACGACGGCGAGCAGGAGGCCGCCCACCGCGATGCCGAGGCCGCGCGCGCCCTCGCGCCAGATCCGCACGAAGGCCGCCAGGGCGAGCAGGACCGCCAGGAGCGCGAGCCCCACCCCGGAGCCGAGGGCCGCCAGCGCCGCCTCGGTCTGCGCCCGCGGGTCGCGCACGAGGAGCAGCGACAGGCCGACCACCGCGAGGGAGAGCCAGGCGAGGCGCAACGCCCAGGGCGCCGCCCGGGTGACGGGTTCCTCGACGATCAGGCGGCGCATGAAGAAGGACGACTCGGCTGCATGATCCGGCGGGGCGAGGACCGCGCCGGAACGGGCGGCCTTGAAGCCCCGGTGTATCGCCCCGCGACCGCCGGCGCTACCGGGCGCCCGCCGCGGTGAACCGGCGAATCGCCGCCGTGCCCGGCGCAGGGCTCCCGCGCTTTTCGCGCCGTTTCCCAAAGGCCGCGACTTGCTCTAGACGGCGTCACGTTGTTCGACGCCGATTCCAAGGTTCGCCCATGTCCGCCGCCGCCCTTCGCCCCGTCCCGCGCCCCGGTGTCCTCGCGATCGAGGCCTACGTTCCGGGCAAGAGCGCGGCGCCGGCCGGCGTGACGCTGCACAAGCTCTCCTCGAACGAGACGCCGATGGGCCCGAGCCCGGCGGCGATCGCGGCGATGCAGGAGACGGCGGCGCATCTGGAGCTCTACCCGGACGGCAGCGCCACCAAGCTCCGCCAGGCCATCGCGCAGAAATACGGCCTCGATCCCGAGCGCATCGTCTGCGGTGCCGGCTCGGACGAGCTGCTGTCGCTCCTGACCTACGCCTATATGGGCCCGGGCGACGAGGGGCTGTACTCGCAATACGGCTTCCTCGTGTACCGCATCGCCATCCTGGCGGCGGGCGGCACGCCGGTGGTGGCGCCGGAGCGCGACTGCACCACCGACGTCGACGCGCTGCTGGCGGCGGTGACGGACAAGACCCGCATCGTCTACCTCGCCAACCCCAACAATCCGACCGGCACCTACCTGCCCTTCGACGAGGTGCGGCGCCTGCATGCCGGCCTGCCCAAATCCACGCTCCTGGTGCTCGACGCGGCCTATGCCGAATATGTCCGGCGCAACGACTACGCCGCCGGCCTGGAGCTGGTGGCCGAATCCGAGAACGTGGTGATGACCCGCACCTTCTCGAAGGTGTACGGGCTTGCCGCGCTGCGCATCGGCTGGATGGTCGCGCCCGCCGCGATCGCCGACGCGGTCAACCGCATCCGCGGGCCGTTCAACCTCGGGGCCGCCGCCATCACGGCGGGCGCCGCCGCGATGGCCGACGACGCCCACATCGCCAAGGCCGTGGCCCACAACGACGCGTGGCTGCCGAAGGTGACGAAGGCGCTGGAGGGCCTCGGCCTCGTGGTGACGCCGAGCGTCGGCAACTTCGTGCTGATCCACTTCCCTGAAACAGCCGGCCGGACCGCGGCCGACGCCGACGCCTACCTCACCGCCCGCGGGATGATCCTGCGCCGGGTCGGGGCCTACGGGCTGCCGAATGCGCTGCGCATGACGATCGGTACCGCCGAGGCCAACGAGGCCGTGGTGGCGGCGCTGACCGAGTTCGTGAAGGCTCCCCCGCGTGGCTGAGGCCCCGTTCCGGCGCCTCGCCATCATCGGCCTCGGGCTGATCGGCTCGTCGATCGCCCGCGGTGCCCGGGCGGGCGGGCTCGCTCAGGCGATCGTCGCGGTCGACCGCGACGCGGGCGTGATCGAGCGGGTGCGAGCGCTCGGGATCGCCGACGAGGCCACCACCGACCTCGCGGCGGGCGTCGTGGGGGCGGATCTCGTGATCCTGTGCGTGCCGGTCGGCGCCATCGGGGCGGTGGCGGCCGAGATCGCCGGCTCGCTCGCGCCCGGCGCGATCCTGTCCGATGTCGGCTCGGTCAAGGCCGCGGTGGTGGCGGCGGCCGAGCCGCACCTGCCCGAAGGCGTCGGCTTCGTGCCCGCCCACCCGGTCGCCGGCACCGAGCATTCGGGGCCGGATGCGGGATTCGCCAGCCTGTTCCACGGCCGCTGGTGCATCCTGACCCCGCCGGAGGGCACGGATCCGGCGGCGGTGGCGCGGGTGCGGGCGTTCTGGGAGGGACTGGGGTCGGTCGTCGAGACGATGACGCCGGCCCACCACGACCTCGTGCTGGCGATCACCAGCCACGTGCCGCACCTCATCGCCTACAACATCGTGGGCACCGCCGCCGATCTCGAGACCGTGACCCAGTCCGAGGTGATCAAGTTCTCGGCCGGCGGGTTTCGCGATTTCACCCGCATCGCCGCCTCCGACCCGACGATGTGGCGCGACATCTTCCTCACCAACAAGGAGGCGGTGCTGGAGATGCTGGGCCGCTTCAACGAGGATCTGGCGGCCTTGGCCCGCGCCATCCGCTGGGACGACGGCGAGGCCCTGCACGCGCTCTTCACCCGCACCCGGGCGATCCGCCGCGGCATCGTCGCCGTGGGCCAGGAGACCGCCGAGCCGGATTTCGGCCGCCGCGCCGGCTCCAAGGCGGCGGAGTGAGCCTCGCGCGGAACCGTTCGGCCTCTCGAGCTTTGCCATAAGCGTTGCCGTTTCGTCGTGTTCGTCGGATACTCCCCGGCGAGGCGGCGTGGCGAAACTCGTGGTGTGATGATCGTGTCCCTTCGATCGACCTGGAAGCGCGGCCTCGCGGTGGCCCTGATCGGAGCGCAAGCGGCCGCCTGCGCCTCGCTGCCGCGCATGCCCTACACGGCGGCGGAAGCCGCAACCGCCACGGTGCCGGGCCAGCAGCCCGACATCCGCTTCTGGGCCGACGGCTCGGCCCGCAGCTTCGCGGCGGTGGCCGACCAGGTGAAGGCCTCGCGCGAGCCGTTCAGCTACCTCGCCCTCTCGGGCGGCGGCGGCGACGGGGCCTACGGCGCCGGCGTGCTCAACGGCTGGAGCGAGACCGGCAAGCGCCCGACCTTCACCATGGTCTCGGGCGTCTCGACGGGTGCGCTGATCGCCCCGTTCGCGTTCCTGGGCCCGGCCTATGACGGCTACCTGCGCCAGATCTACACCAGCGGCGAGGCCGCGACCCTGGTGCGCTCGCCCAACCCCCTCAACGTGCTGACCGGTGACGGCCTGTTCGGCGATGCACGCCTGCGCGACCTCGTCGGGCGCTACGTGACGCCGGACCTGCTGGCGGCGGTGGCCGAGGAGCACCGCAAGGGCCGGCGGCTCCTCGTCGTCACCACCAACCTCGATTCGCAGCGCGCGGTGATCTGGGACATGGGCGCCATCGCGGCGAGCGGCCAGCCCAATGCCGTCGACCTCTTCCGCGACGTGCTGACCGCCTCGGCCAGCGTGCCCGCGGTCTTCCCGCCGATGCTGATCGACGCCCAGGCCGGCAACCACGCCTTCCAGGAGATGCATGTCGACGGCTCGGTGGTGACGCCGGTCTTCACCCTGCCCGAGGCCTTCCTGACCCAGGACGGGCGCATCGCCGCGAGCCGCGGCAAGCCCAACATCTACGTCGTCATCAACGGCCGCATCGAGCCGAGCTTCGACGTGGTGCAGAACGGCACCCTGCCGATCGCCGTCCGCTCGCTCTCGACGGTCGGGCGATCCCGCGCCCGGGCGACGCTCGCCAGCACCCAGGCCTTCGCCCGCCGCAACGGGATGGGCTTCAACCTGACCTATATCGACCGGCGCATCCCCGAGGTCCCGGCCTCGCAGGGGTTCGACACCGCCTATATGCGCCGCCTCTACGACGACGGCTACCAGAAGGGCAGCAGCGGCACGGTGTGGCAGACGACCCTGCCGCGCGACGGCGAGCCGGCGGTCCCCACGCTGGCCCTGCGCTGACATCGGCAGAGAAGGAAACGCCGTGGCGGGAGAACTGCAAGGCAAGGTCGCGGCGGTCACCGGCGCGGCCTCGGGGATCGGGCTCGCCAGCGCCGAGGCGATGCTGGCGGCGGGCGCCCGCGTGGTGCTGGTCGACCGGGACGAGGCGGCGCTTGCCAGACTATGCGCCAGGCATGGCGGGGCGGCGATCCCGCTCTCCCTCGACCTCCTCGATCCGGCCGCCTGCGCCGGCCTGCTGCCGCGGATCCTGGAGGCGGCGGGCCGCCTCGACATCCTGCATGCCAATGCGGGATCTTACGTCGGCGGCGACCTCGTCGATGCGGACAGCACCGCGATCGACCGGATGCTGAACCTCAACGTCAACGTCGTGATGAAGAACGTGCACGACGTGCTGCCGCACATGATCGCGCGGGGCTCCGGCGACATCATCGTGACGAGCTCGCTCGCCGCGCATTACCCGACGCCGTGGGAGCCGGTCTACGCCTCGTCGAAATGGGCGATCAACTGCTTCGTCCAGACGGTGCGGCGGCAGGTGTTCAAGCACGGCATCCGCGTCGGCGCGATCTCGCCCGGCCCGGTCGTCACCGCGCTGCTGGCCGACTGGCCGGCCGAGAAACTGGAGGAGGCCCGCGCCTCCGGCAGCCTGCTCGAACCCGAGGAGGTGGCGAACGTGGTGATGTTCATGCTGACCCGGCCGCGGGGCATGACCATCCGCGACGTGGTGATGATGCCGACGAACTTCGATCTGTAATGGTTTTCTGCGATATCGGATCGATTTGCTCCATGCCGTCGAGAGCTTGTTTGACCGATCAACGTATTCCCTCCTGCCCCGCAATCTCATTCTGAGAGTCTGTTTGGGCGGATCGAGCTGCTAAAATTTAGGGAAATCCCTAGAACATCCTAATCTTCACCTCATCCTGAGGTGTTAGTCGATCGGAGATCGACTGACCTCGAAGGAGGGCTCCAGGAGTCGTAGTGGTATCTGGAGCCCTCCTTCGAGGCTCCCTTCGGTCGCACCTCAGGATGAGGTCGTGGGTTGGACAAAGATGCAAGCTAAGTGAAACAGGCTGCCATCCCGGGCTCCGCTTCCGCGGCCCCGGAATGACCCTGCGAGTTGGCAATGGGCGTGATAGCTCGGTCGAAGGATACAGACGGAGCCGTCCGCCCGCTCACTCCCCCGAGCCGTACCAGGTGAAGTGCTTCTTGATCGGCTCGATCACGTCCCAGGTGCCGGAGAACCCCTTGGGCGTCACGAAGGCGTCGCCGGCCCGGTAGGTCTTCGAGACACCCTCGGCATCGGTGACGATCACCACGCCCGCGAGAATCTGGATGAACTCGGCCCGGCCGAAATCGATGCGGAACTTGCCGATCTCGCAGGTCCAGATGCCGGCGGCGAACAGGTTGTCGGGGCTGGTATAGATGTAGGTCGCGGTCTGGACCGGATTGCCCGACAGGATGTGGGAGCGCGGCCACGCGTAGGGCTCGGCCGGGGGCTGCAAAGCCGGAAAGTCGACGGTGGCCTGGAGCGGTCCATCGCGGAGCGGCGGCGCCGGGCGCTGCAGGAACGGCACCATGCGCAGCAGGGGAACGACGCCCATATAGGCCAGGAGCGGCCCGGACGATGTGATGAGCTGCTTGATGATTCCCATGATGCCCCCCGCGGTGACCGTCGCCGGCCGTCACGAACCGTTCCCTGATGGCGCCATACCAACCGACCGCCGTTAACGGAGGGCTGCGGCGAAGGCTCGAATGTGCCCGCATGCGGCAATGCCGGCAGAAGACGGTTAAGCAGCCCTCGCCGCGACAGGGCAACCTTTTGTAAAAGGCCGCCGGGGCGCGAGGTTATCGGTCAAAAGCCTGCGAGATGTGGGGATCATCGGCGCCGTCCGATGGCGCTTCGTGGCGAAGACGCTTACATCGCCAATTGGTGTGAGGTTTTGGCCATGGGTGCGGTCTCGTCATGGGTGCGGCGCCTCGGCCGGGGACCGCTCGTCGCGGCCCTGCTGTCGGTCGGTGCAGGCGTCGTCCCGCCCGCGGGAGCCGGTTCCCTGGCCTGGCCCGCCGGGCGCGGCCTCGTCGACCAGACCGGTGCGGCCGTGGACGAGGCCCGGTTCGCCGGCCGGCTGCGCCTGGTCTATTTCGGCTATACGCGCTGTCCCGACCTCTGCCCGACCGCCCTGATGACGGTGACGCAGGCCCTCGACGATTTGGCCCCGGCCCTGCTCGCCCGGCTGGTGCCGGTGCTGGTCGCCGCCGATCCCGAGCGCGACGGCCCGGCCGTGCTCGCGGCCTATCTCGACACGTTCCACCCCGCCATCGTGGCGGTGACCGGCCCGCTCGCGGTCATCGACGGCCTCGCCGCTTCCTACGCCGCACCGCCGATCCGGCGCCACGACGGCGTGGTCGATCACCCGGCCGAGTTCTTCCTCGTCGGCCCGACGGGAGCCGTGATGGCGCGGATCCCGACCACGATCGCGCCGGATGCGCTGGCCGAGACCCTGCGATCCGCGCTCGTCCGTCAGGATCTGGCCCGTCAAGACCTCGCTCGCTGAGCCTCCGATGCCGCGGCCGCGCTGCACCGCACAGGATTTGGGTGCGCCGCACCAAGCATACGAAACATCAGGAACCCGTGAATTGGCATGAAGCGGGTTGACGCGACCGCCGGCTCGGCTACTCATATAGAAAATCATAAGAACAAAGAACGATTCCACCGGGAGGAACGATGGATCGCGCAAGACGACGCGCGCAGCGGCACGAGCCTGGGCTCGACCGGCGCAGCGTGGTGATGGGGGCCGTGGCCTGCTGTGCGGCGGGGGGCGCCGCCTGGGCGGGACCGGAGGAGGCGCTGCCGCAGAAGGGCGACCGGCTGGTGCTCGGCGACGGCGCGAAGGCCGGCGAGCCGATCACCCTCGACGCGCTGCCGGTCGGTGGCGACCTCGTCGAGGCGGTGGCGGTCGATCCGCAGGGGGTCAGGCGCGAGGGCTCGCGCTTCGCCAAGATCCTCCTGGTGCGGGTCGCGCCCGACCAGGTCGCGGAGGACCAGCGCGCCCACGCGGTCGACGGGGTCGTGGCGCTCTCGGCCATCTGCACCCACCAGGGCTGCACCATCTCCGGCTGGAGCCACGAGACGCAGCGCCTGAGCTGCTTCTGCCACCATTCCGAGTTCCTGCCGGCCCAGGGCGGCCGGGTGGCCAAGGGGCCGGCGCGCAAGCGCCTGCCGATGCTGCCGCTCGCCAAGGGCGAGGGCGGCACGCTGATGGTGGCCGGCGGCTTCATCGGCAAGCCGGGGCCGGGGCCCGCCTGAGCGGGAGGTGAGGCGGCGCACGCGCCGCCTTGGTCTTCCAAGAGAAAGACCGAGACCCACGCAGCAACGACGCGGGTCCGGAACAAGGAATCGGGATCGAGGAAACGCCGGGCCGGCCCGTGCCTGCCCCTGTTTTGAGGAGAGCAGCATGTCACGTCTCGTTCGAGCCAGGGGCTGGCTCGCCGCGGTCGCGCCCTGTGCCGTGGCCCTCGCGCTCGCCGCCGCACCGCTGAAGGCCGACCCGGCCGGCAAGGTCGAGTACAAGCCGGTCACCGATCAGCGGCTGGCCAACCCGGAGCCGGAGAACTGGCTGCAATACCGGGGCAACTACCAGAGCTGGGGCTATTCCCCCCTCGACCAGATCACCGCGAAGAACGTCACCAAGCTCGTGCCGGCCTGGAGCCTGTCGACCGGCGTGAGCGAGGGCCACCAGGCCCCGCCGATCGTCAATAACGGGGTGATGTTCGTCACCACCCCGCAGGCCCAGGTGATGGCGATCAATGCCCGCACCGGCGAGATCCTGTGGCGCTACCAGAAGGAATTGCCGCCGGAGCTGTCGCAGCTGCACCCGACCAATCGCGGCGTCGGGCTCTACGGCGACAGCGTCTTCATGACCACCACCGATGCCTGCGTGGTCGCGCTCGGCGCCACCACCGGCAAGGTGAAGTGGGAGAAATGCGTCGCCCCCTGGCAGGACGGCTACTACATGACGCTCTCGCCGCTGGTGGCGAAGGGCAAGGTGGTGGTCGGCGTCTCCGGCGGCGAGTACGGCGTGCGCGGCTTCATCACGGCGCTCGATGCCGAGACCGGCAACGAGGCCTGGAAGACCTACACGGTGGCCGGCCCCGGCGACCCGGCGGCCGATACCTGGAAGGGCGATTCCTGGAAGACCGGCGGCGGCTCGGTCTGGATCCAGGGCAGCTACGATCCGGCGGCCAACCTCGCCTATTTCGGCACCGGCAATGGCGGTCCCTGGACGCCGGATGCGCGGCCGGGCGACAACCTCTACACCTCGTCGGTCGTGGCGCTCGACCTCGACAGCGGCAAGATCAAGGGCCACCACCAGTATCACTGGAACGACGCCTGGGACTGGGACGAGGTCTCGGCGCCGGTGCTGATCGACATCGAGCGCGACGGCAAGACGATTCCGGCCGCGATCCATGCCGGCCGCAACGGCTATCTCTGGACGCTCGAGCGCAGCAAGGACGGGCCGCTGAGCTTCGTCGACGGTAAGCCCTTCGTGTACCAGAACGTGTTCTCCTCCCTCGATCCGAAGACCGGCCGCCCGACCTACGACCAGTCCAAGATCCCCGGCATCAACCGCCGCGCCGCCTTCTGCCCCGGCCTGTGGGGCGGCAAGGACTGGCCGCCGGAGGCCTACAACCCGAAGACCGGGCTGTTCTACATCCCCAGTAACGACAACCTGTGCTCGGAGCTGGCCGGCGCCCAGGCCGGCACGCGCAAGCCCGGCGAGCTCTATATCGGCATCCCGATCGACGAGGTGCTGAACTCGCTGCGCCTGCGTGACGGCGTCGACAAGTCGAAGCCCTTCGCCATCGGGGCGATCCAGGCCTGGGATCCGAAGACCGGCAAGAAGGCCTGGCAGCACGACTTCCAGGATTCGGCGAACTGGGGGCCGCTCCTCACCACCGGCAGCGGGCTGATCTTCGCCGGCGGCACCAGCGACCGCAAGTTCCGGGCGCTGGACGGCACCACCGGCAAGGTGCTGTGGGAGACCCGTCTCAATTCCGGCGTCACCGGCGTGCCGTCGAGCTACATGGTCGACGGGATCCAGTACGTCGCGGTCCAGGCCGGCTGGGGCGTCGATGCCGAGCGCATGCTGACCGGCATCAACGCGCTCATTCCCGAGGAGCGCCGGGTCAGCGTCCTGCCGCAGGGCGGGGTGATCTGGGTCTTCCGGGTGATGGGCGAGGAGGCGGCGGCCCGATGAGGCGCCGCCTGACGGCCCTCGGGTTCGCCGCCCTCGCGGCGGCGAGCCTGACCGGAGCGGCGCGGGCACAGAACTCCGAGCCGGCCCAGGAGAGCGCCGCGAAGCAGGGGGCCGTAAGCCCCCTCCCCGCGCAAGCCGACGCCCTCGTCGCCTACGTGACGAAGGCCATGACCGACCACGACGCCTCCGCCTTCGAGCGGCTGGTGAACTGGACCGGCACCCGGGCGCACCGCAAGCGGCTGACGCTCTACCAGATCCGCGCCGGCTTCGGCCGGCCGATCAAGGCGGCCTCCCTGGAGCCGATGCCGGAGGACGGCCTGGCGGAAGCGACCTCGCGCGGCACCCTCAAGGCCAACATGCCGGTGACGGAGCGACTGCGGGTGGTGTTCGACGAACCGCCGGTGGAGGGCGACGCGCCGCCCACCAGCGTGTTCCTGATCGGCCGGGAGGGCGGCACCTACCGCATCGCCCTCCTGGTCCCGACCGGGCCGCCGAAGAGCAAGTGATGCAGGCAAGTGATGGCGGGTCAGTGACGGTGGGTCAGTGACGGCGGGATCCGGGGGGCCGTCAGGCCGCCCGGACGGTGGCGAGGAAGCGGCCGACCTCCGCCGAGAGTTGGCTCGACTGGCGCGACAGGTCGGAGGCGGAGGCGAGGAGCTGGGCGGCGGCGGCGCCGCTCTCCTCCGAGGCGTGGGCCAGCTCCACGACGTTGCTGGTGACCACCCCGGCACCGGCCGAGGCCTCGACCACGTTGCGGACGATCTCCTGGGTCGCCGCGCTCTGTTCCTCGACCGCGGCAGCGATGGCGGTGGCGCCGGCATCGACCTCCCGGATACGGTCCCCGATCGTGCCGATGGCACTCGCCGCCTGGGCGGTCACACCCCGGATCTCGCCGATCTGGCCGACGATCTCCTGCGCCGCCCGCGCGGTCTGGGTCGCGAGTTCCTTCACCTCGGCCGCCACCACGGCGAAACCGCGGCCGGCCTCGCCGGCCCGTGCCGCCTCGATGGTGGCGTTGAGGGCGAGCAGGTTGGTCTGGCTGGCGATCGAGGAGATCAGCCCGACCATGTCGCCGATCCGCACCGAGGTCGTACCCAGGGCCTCGACGAGGCGGCCGGTCTGGTCGGCCTCGTGCACGGCCCCCTGCGCCAGGCCCGCCGCGTTGTGGACCTGGCGGCCGATCTCCTGGATCGAGGCCCCGAGTTCCTCGGCGGCGACCGACACGGTGCCGACATTGTCGGAGGCCTGCGCGGCGGCAGCCGCCGCCGCGGTGGAGCGTCCGGAGGTCTGTGCCGCCGCCGCCGCCATGGCCTGGGCGGTCGCCTGCAACTGGGCGGCGGAGGACGACACCCGGTCGACGACGCCGCCGACCGCCTCCTCGAAACGCCCGGCCATCTCCCGCATCGTCGCCCGGCGCTGCTCCTCGGCCGAGGCACGGGCAAGGGCGCTCTCCTCCTCGATCTGCCGGGAGCGGATCAGGTTGTCCTTGAAGACCTGGACCGACGCCGCCATCGAGCCCACCTCGTCCTTCCGGCCGAGACCGGGAACCGGGCGGGCCGCGTCGCCGGAGGCCAGGTGCCGCATCGCCGACGTGATCGCCGCGAGTGGCGCCAGCACGCCGCGCAAGGTGGTCGCGAGGGCGAAGATCCCCGCCGCCAGCCCGCCGAGGACGATGCCGGCGCCGATCGTCTGGTTCAGCCGGTACGCCGCGGCGAAGCCGTCGTAGAGCTCGCCCGCCTCGGCGATCTGGAGATCGACGAGCTTCGCGACCTGCTCGCTGACCGGGTCGATCGCCTGGTACAGGCGGGTCCGGACGAAGGCATCGAGTGCCGCCTGGTCGTTCGCGCGCAGGATCGCCTGGAGATCGGAGACGCTGCCGTCGGCCGCCTCCATGCTGAGCCGGGCCGCGCCGGCGAGGCGTCGCTCGGCCTCGTCCATGTTGGTGAGCATGTAGGCCTGCCAGATCTCGGCGACGCGCGTCTGCGCCTTCCGGACCGAGGCGGTCCCGGCCGGCCAGGAGATGTTGCCGTTGCGCACCTTGTGCGCCGTGTCGACGATGTCGACCGCATACAAGTCGGCGATGATCTTGAGATCGCGCAAGGGCACGACGCGGTCCCGGTACATGCCGTTCATGTCGCGATTGGCGAGGCTCGACGCGTACCAGCCAATCCCGGCGATCGTCACGATGGAGGCGAACAACGCTGCCAGTGCGGCCAGGAGGCGCGCGCGAATCGAAGACATCGCGGAAGATCCGGAAAATGGGAATAGTCGGTATTTTACGAAATATATTTGACGCAAATTAACGTAAGGTAAATCGTAATATACTACCCAACCATATGACAATTGTGATCGAAATTGACCATGCACGGCATCCGGACACTCTGAAACGTTACTGACTGTCCTCCCGAGCGGTTCAACCATAAGAACGTTTGCCTCGCTCCGGCGCGATCGGCGCAGCGACCGGCGCAAGCGGCGGGAGGCCGTCGCGGCCGTTTCCATCCCTCCGATTGGGGCGGAGCGGTACCGAATGCGAGGTGCCTCGGCACGGTCGCGCTTGACCACGGGCCTCCGGACGGCGCAAGCGTATGGAAATATAGTTCCACGCCGGAGGATTCGCCGATGGACTTCACGCTCTCCCCCCGCATCGAGGAGTATCGCGCCCGCATCGCGGCCTTCGTCGAGAGCGAGATCCTGCCCGTCGAGGCCGACCGCAGCACCTGGGACGAGCACGAGAATATCGGCTCCGAGGCCCTGGCGGCCTTACGCGCCAAGGCCAAGGCCGCCGGCCTGTGGTGCCTCCAGCTCAAGCCCGAGACCGGCGGCCAGGGCCTCGGCAAGGTCGGCATGGCGGCCTGCTACACCGAGATGAACCGCTCGATCTTCGGGCCGGTGGTGTTCAACTCCGCCGCCCCCGACGACGGCAACATGATGGTGCTGGAGGCCCTCGGCACCCCGGAGCAGAAGGCGCGCTGGCTCGAGCCCATCGTCTCGGGCAAGGTCCGCTCGGCCTTCGCCATGACCGAGCCGCATCCCGGCGGCGGCTCCGACCCGTCGATGATCAGGACCCGCGCCGAGCGCCAGCCGGACGGCTCGTGGCGGATCACCGGGCGCAAATGGTACATCACCGGCGCCGAGGACGCGGCCCATTTCATCCTGATCGCCCGCACCTCGGACGATCCGCGCTACGGGCTGACCGCCTTCCTGTTCCACCGCGACCAGCCGGGCTGGGAGATCGTGCGCCGCATCCCGATCATGGGGCCGGAGGAGCATGGCGGCCATTGCGAACTTGCCTTCGACGGGCTCACCATTAAGCCGGAGGACGTGCTCGGCGGCGAGGGCAAGGGCCTGAAGGTGACGCAGGTGCGCCTCGGCCCGGCCCGCCTCACCCATTGCATGCGCTGGCTCGGCCTCGCCGGCCGCTGCGTCGAGATCGCGCAAGAGTATGCGGCGGTTCGCGAGGGGTTCGGCATTCGCCTCGCCGATCGTGAGAGCGTGCAGCTGATGCTCGGCGGCCTCGCGATGGATATCGAGATCGGCCGGTTGCTGGTGATGCGCGCCGCCTGGGAGCTCGACCAGGGCCGGTTTGCCCGCAAGGAGGTGTCGATGGCGAAGGTCCACGTCGCCAACACCCTGCACCGGGCGGCCGATATCGGCATCCAGATCAACGGCGCCCGCGGCTATTCCAAGGACACGGTGCTGGAATGGATCTACCGCTACGCCCGCCAGGCGCGGCTGGTCGACGGCGCCGACGAGGTCCACCGCATGGTGCTCAACCGGCACCTCGAATCGGAAGGCCGCGGCTTCTTCGCCTGGCCGACCGCCGAGGCGTGAGGCCGAAGGTCCGAGGCACATATGAAGCGGGGACCTGCTAAGGCTCTCCGCTCCTTTGTCCTCGTCCGAGCCGCCCGATGCCCGCCCTCCATCCCGACGTCCAGGCCCTGCTGGCGATGCTGCGCGCCGCCAACGCGCAGCCCCTCGAGGCGCTGCCGCCCGAGGCGGCACGGCGCGGCTACCTGGCCGGGCGCCGGGCCCTGCAACCGCCGCCGGACCCGGTCGCCGAGATCCGCGACCTCGCCGCGCCTTCCCCGGCCGGGCCGGTACCGCTGCGGCTCTATCGCGGCGAGGGCACGGTGCCGGGCGAGGCGCTGTCCTGCCTCCTCTACCTGCATGGCGGCGGCTGGGTGCTCGGCAACATCGAGTCGCACGACTGGATCTGCCGGCGGCTGGCCAACCTGACCCGCGCCTGCATCATCTCGGTCGATTACCGGCTCGCCCCCGAGCATCCCTTCCCGGCGGCAGTCGAGGATGCTGCCGTTGCCCTGGCCTTCGTGGCCGAGCGGGCGGAGGGGTTGGGAATCGATCCGAACCGTCTCGCGGTCGGCGGCGACAGTGCCGGCGGCAACCTCGCGGCGGTGCTGGCCCTGATGGGCCGGGACGGCACCCTGCCGAAGGTCGCCATGCAGGTGCTGCTCTATCCCTCCGTCGATCTCGGCCTGACCAGCGAAGGCTTCGAGCGCATCACGGACGGCCAGCCCCTCACCGCCGGCACGATGCGCTACTTCGTCGACCATTACGCGCCCGAGCCGAGCGACCGGACCGACTGGCGCGCCTCCCCGGCCCGCGCCGCCAGCCTCGCCGGTACGGCGCCCGCCCTGGTGCTGACCTGCGGCCACGACCCGCTCTGCGAGGAGGGAAAAGCCTACGCCCACCGCCTGGAGCGCGAGGGCGTGCCGGTCACGGCGCTCCACCTCTCCGACCAGACCCACGGCATCCTGACCATGAGCCGCCTGGTGCGGACCTCGGCGACGGTGCTGAGCTTCGTCGCCGAGGCGCTTCTGGAGCGCTGGAGCCTGGGCGGGCCGGAGGGCGGGCGCGGCGGGAGGTAGGGGCTTCGCTCCTCTGTCGCGTCGGACGCGAGCGCCGTCGCGGTGAGAGGCGGAATCGGCGGTCCGTGACGGCGCCGGGAGCCGCCATTCGCCTCACAGTATCCGGTCCCGGAAGCGCTCGGGCGCCATCCAGCACGTGTCCCGCCGGCCGAACAGGCGGTAGCGGTTGCGCGCGATCGCGCGGTAGACGGGATCGCGCAGGGCGGCCGGGACGATCCGGAACATCCGGGCCAGGCTCCAGGGAAAGCCGAGGCCCTCGTAGATGGCGAGGACGGCGTCGCTATCTCGGCGCATCCGGTCGCCCTCGACGACGAGCAGGCTCGCCGGATCGTCCGGGTCCATGCCGTGCCGCCGGTAGAGCGATCGGCCGACCTCGCTCTGCATCGAGGCCAGGCGAAAGGTCGCGGCGCGATCGCGCTCGAGGACGAACCGGGCATTGGCCGAACACAGCACGCATTCGGCATCGAACAGGATGATGGGACCGGGGGACGCCGACATCGTCATGCGGCGATCCTAGCCGATCGGCCGGACGCACGAGAAGCCCGCGCGTCACTCCGCCTTGGCTGCACCGCGCTTGGCAGCCGGCTTGCGGCGGGGCTTGGCGGCCGGCTCCGGGTCGGGGGCGGGCTCCGGCTCGCGCATCGGCTCGGGGCCGCGCGCCTCGCGGGTGATCATCTCCACCATGCTCTGCGGCAGGCGGACGAAATGGCCGGTGCCGTGGCCGGACCGGTCGAGGATCTCGGCGAAGACGGGCTTGTGCGGCTCGTGCCCGGCCTCGCCGAGCGCGCAGGGGCGGCGCGGCAGGGTGCTCAGCTTCGCGGCGAGTTCCTTCGGCACCAGTGCGTTCACGCCTCACCCTCCCGTCGGCCGGACAGGGGGGAGATGTAGGACCCGCAGGGTTAACGATCGGCTGCCGCCGGGAGCGGAGCGGCGTGTGGTCCCGGGACGGTCGATGCGCCGGTCAAGACTGGTGCGCCCGTGAAGGCGCCGTAGGAGCGGCGCAGGAGGTCGCCGTCGAGGTCGTGGCCGATTAGCACGAGGCGGGTGCAGGCGATGCCGTCGGGCCAGGCGGGCAGGTGCCGGGGCGGATGGACAAGGTGCTGCACGCCCTGGATCACCACCGGCGTGCCGACGCCCTCGACCGCCACCAGGCCCTTGAGGCGCAGGATCCGCGCGCCGTGCCGGTTGAGCAGCATGCCGAGCCAGAGCCCGAACCGGGTCCAGTCCACCGGCCCGCTCTCGATCGTCACCGCACCGACCGGGCCGTGCGGGACCGCCGGAACCTCGGCGCAGAGCCAGCGCCGGGCGCTGCCCTCACCCGTCGGATCGTCGGTGAGAAGGGCGGATTCCGGTTCGTCCTCCAGGGTGAGATCCGTGACCGGCGCGACGGGATTGAGCGCGGCGAGCCGCATGCGCAGCGACGCGACGCATTCGGGCTCCACCAAATCGGTCTTCGACAGGACCAGCCGGTCGGCGCAGGCCGCCTGCCGCACGGCCTCCTGGTGGGTGTCGAGTGTGCGGGCGCCGTTCACCGCATCGACCACGGTGACGATGCTCCCGACCGAAAAGGCGTGGCGCAGGACCGGATCGGCCACCAGGGTGGCGATGGCGGGGCCCGGATCGGCGAGGCCGGTGGTCTCGATCACCACCCGGCGGAAGTCCGGCACCAGCCCGCGCCGGCGGCGGTCGTGCAGGTCGATCAGCGCCGCCTTCAGGTCGCCGCGGATGCTGCAGCAGACGCAGCCGCCGCGCAGCAGCGCGACCTCGCCCTGCAGCGGCTCGACCAGCAGGTGATCGAGCCCGACCTCGCCGAACTCGTTGATCAACACGGCGGTGTCGCGGAGCGCCGGCCAGCGTAGCAGGCGGGCGAGGAGCGCAGTCTTGCCGGCCCCGAGGAAGCCGGTGAGCAGGGTGACGGGGGTCACGCCGTCTCCTCGAGCGCCGCGATCACCGCCGGGTCGAGGGGATCGCAGGCGCGCCCGGACAGGCGCTCCGCCGCCGGCCACAGCGCACCGAGATGGTCGACCACCGCGCTCCGCCCGGTGCGGCCCGACAGGGTGTAGCGGTCGGCCCAGGCGGCGAGGCGCAAGCCGTAGAGGCCGAGCACCCGGTTGGCGGCCGACGCCCGGGCCCGGCGCTCGGCCTGCGGGGTCCCGCGCCGCACGCCGTCGCTCCAGTGATCGGGCGCCCCGAAGGCGCCGCACAGGCCGCACATCGCCTTGGCTTACCGGGCTCAGGATTCCGGCCGCGCCGTGCCCTCGAACGGGAAGCGCGTCGAAAAATCCTCGGCGATCGTCTCCATCGTCACGAACCGCACGCCGTCATGGGCCTTGAAATGCTGGAACAGGCGCTCGTGCATCTGGAGCACGTGCGGCTTGCCCGAGACGTCCGGGTGGATGGTGATCGGGAAGACGGCGTAATCGTAATTGGCGTAGACCCAGTCGAACTGGTCGCGCCACATCTGCTCGATGTCACGCGGGTTGACGAAGCCGTGGCTGTTGGGCGCCGCCTTGACGAACATCATCGGCGGCAGGTCGTCGAGGTTCCAGGAGGCCGGGATCTCGATCAGCCGGGTCTCGGTGCCGTGCTCGAACGGCCGCATCCAGGTCGAGGGATGCTGGGCGTAATCGATCTTGGTCCAGGCCTCATCCACCCGCACGTAATAGGGGTGGTGGTCGTTGTGCATCAGCGAGTGGTCGTAGCGGATGCCCTTCTTCTGCAGGAGCTCGTTGGTCTTCTGCCCGAACTCCCACCAGGGCGCGACGTAGCCCCGCGGCGGTTTCCCGGCGAGATCGGTGATGAGCCCGACGCATTTGTCGAAGATCGCTTCCTCCTGCTCGGGCGTCATCGCGATCGGGTTCTCGTGGCTGTAGCCGTGCATCCCGATCTCGTGGCCGGCCGCCGCCACGGCCTTCATCTCCTCGGGAAATGTCTCGATCGAGTGGCCGGGAATGAACCAGGTGGTCTGGATGCCCCAGCGGGCGAACATCCGCAGGAGCCGCGGCGCCCCGACCTTGCCGGCGAACACGCCGCGGGAGATGTCGCAGGGGCTGTCCTCGCCGCCATAGGATCCGAGCCAGCCCGCCACCGCGTCGACGTCGACGCCGTAGGACACGAAGATCTCTTTCGCCATTCCGGTCTCCCCGCCTGCGGAGCCATCTGACAACCGGCAGCGCCAGGGGGTCAAGTCGCCTCCGAAGGGCAAGCCTCGCGGAAAACCGGTTGACCGCGCCCCGCCGATTCCCTAGAGCGTTGGCCACCGGAGACGTGGCCGAGCGGCTGAAGGCACTCGTTTGCTAAATGAGCAAGCCCCTAAAAGGGCTTCGAGGGTTCGAATCCCTCCGTCTCCGCCAAACACTCTTCCAAAATCTTGATTTCAAACAATTTCTGACGCGTTCGGCGTCATGGCCGTCGGCGTGGATACCGGCTGGCAGAGTCAACGGAAATCCTCAGGTCTTGCAGCTGTCCGGTGCCCATGCGAGGCCGGTTCGATGGCGGCTCGGCCGAACGCGCAAAGACGCGCGCGGCGTGGGAGCCGCGCGCGGGATCGGCGGGATCAACCGCCGAACCGGTCCGCCCGGGCCTGATGCCCGGCAAGGTCCACCAGATCGGCGAAATCGCCGTAGGTCGTCATGGCGTCGCCCCGCGCGCGGGGCGTGCCGTCGCGCTTGAGCACGGCCAGGGTCTCCTCCATCGCCCGCACGGCGGAGAACAGGGCGCTGAGCGCGTAGAAGGCGAGGCCGAAGCCCATCGCCTGGAGATCGGCGGCGGTCAGCGCCACCGCCTCGGTGCCGTCGACGATCGACACGACCTTCGGCCCCGGCACGGCGCGGGCGATCGCCTCGATCTCGGCGATGCGCTTGACGCCGTCGACGAAGACGAGGTCGACCCCGGCGCGCGCGTAGAGGGCGGCCCGGCGGACCGCCTCGTCGAGGCCGATGGCCGGCAGGGCGTCGGTGCGGCCGATGACCAGGAGGTCGTCGTCGCCCCGCGCCTCGAGGGCGCAGGCGAGACGCCGGGCATTCTCCTCGGCATCGACGAGGCGGATCCCGGCGAGCTGGCCGCAACGCTTCGGCGCCACCTGGTCCTCGAGGTGGATCGCCGCGACCCCGGCCTGGACGTATTCGCGCACCGTACGGTGGATGTTGGCCGGCCCGCCATAGCCGGTATCGGCATCGGCGACGACCGGGATCGTCACCGCCCGGGTCATGATCCGGGCCTGCTCGGTCATCTCGGTCTGCGACATCAGGCCGAGATCGGGCAGGCCGAGCCGGGATGCCGTGGCCCCGAACCCTGTCATGTAGACCGCCGGGAAGCCGGCCCGCTCGACGAGGCGGGCCGTCAGCGCGTCGGCCGCGCCGGGCGCCATGACGATGCCCTCCGCCATCCCGGCGCGCAGCCGGGCGGCGGGGCTCACGCGCGCCGTCATGCCAGCGCTCCCTTCGAGGCGACCGCGCCGGAGCGGGCCTCCTCCTTGAGCTCCGCCCGGGCCGGGATCAGCGCCACGAGGAGCGCGGCGAGGAGCGCGCCGCCGCCGATCACCCACAGCCCGGCGAGGCTCGTGCCGGCCCAGCCTTCCGCGGCGACCTTGAGGTTCGGCGCCACGAAGCCGCCGAGATTGCCGATGGCGTTGATGATCGCGATGCCGCCGGCCGCCGCGGCGCCGCCGAAATAGCCCATCGGGAAGGTCCAGAAGATCGGCTGGGCGCTGATCAGCCCGGCGACGGAGACGCAGAGCGCCATCACGGCGACGAGGGGCGGGAGGTAGCCGGACGCGATCATGCCGAGGCCGGCGCCGAGGAGCGACGCCACCGCGAACAGCCGCCGCCGGCCGGTGCGCTGGGCGAGGCCGGGCCAGAACGCGCTGACCGCGAAGGCGCAGAGCCACGGGATGCTGGTGACGAGCGTCACGGTGAGGCCGATCTTGGTGCCGAGGAGCGCGCTCACCTGCGCCGGCAGGTAGAAGGCGATGCCGTAGCCGCAGATCGCGATCGAGAAATAGGTGAGCGCGAAATGCGCCAGCAGCGGGTTGCGGAAGATCGCGCCGAGCTTCACCGCGCCGTGGGCCGACTTGGCGGCGTTCTCGGTGGCGAGCGCCGCCTCCAGCGCGGCCTGCTGACGGACGGGCATCCAGGCGGCGTCGCGCGGGCGGTCGGTGAGGTAGACGTACGCCCACACGCCGACGAGCGAGGCGGCCAGGCCCTCGACGACGAACATCAGCTGCCAGCCGTGCAGGCCGAAGGCGCCGTGCATGTCGAGGAGGAGCCCTGAGATCGGCCCGCCGAGGATGAAGCAGAGCGGCTGGCTCAGGTAGAACAGGCCGAGGATCTGGGCCCGTTCCTTCGCCGGAAACCAGTAGGTCAGGTAGAGCAGCACGCCCGGGAAGAAGCCCGCCTCGGCGATGCCGAGCAGCACCCGCAGGACCGCGAACGAGGTGTCGCCCTGCACGAGGGCCATCGCGGCGGCGAGCAACCCCCAGGTCACCATGATGCGCGACAGCCAGACCCGCGCGCCGACCCGGTGCAGGATCAGGTTGCTGGGCAGTTCGAACACCGCGTAGCCGACGAAGAAGATACCGGCCGCGAAAGCGAAGGCCGCCTCCGTGATCCCGGTCGAGAGCTGGAGCGCCTGCTTGGCATAGGCCACGTTGGCGCGGTCGAGATAGGCGAGCAGGTACATCAGCACCAGGAACGGCACCAGGCGGCGCCGGGCGGTGGCGACGGCGGCGTCGGTCTCCGAGGGCGGTGAGGCGGTGGCGGATGTCATGAGCGTTCCCCTTCGTTTGTTGTCGTGAGACCGTTCCGAGCGGACCCGCAGGGCGCAGGTCCGCGCGTTTCCCGACCGTCGCATCGTGGCCTTCGCCGGGCCGGTGACCGTTTCGACGGGCGATGCGTCGGTGCCGGCCGGCGCGTCAGCGCCCGCCGGCGATGTCGAGCACCGTGCCGGTGACGTAGGCCGCGGCCGGCGAGAGCAGCCAGAGGGCGGCCTCGGCCACCTCCGCCGCGGTGCCGGGCCGCTGCAGCGGGATCGCGCGGGCGATCTCCGCCACCCGGCCGCGGTCGCCGCCGAACACGTCGTCCTGGATCGGCGTGTCGATGACCCCGGGCGCCAGGGCGTTGACCCGCACCTCCGGGGCCAGTTCCTTGGCGGCGGCGATCGTCAGCGAGGCGACGGCGCCCTTGGTGGTGGCGTAGAGCGCGTTGCCCGGCATGCCGCCGGTGCGGGCGGCGATCGACGACAGGTTGACGATGGCCGCGCCCGGATGCGGCCGGCGCCGCTCCAGGAAGGCCCGGGTGCCGTAGAGCACGCTCTTGAGGTTGACGGCGAGCACCCGGTCGATCTCCGCCGGGTCCATCTCGGAGAGCCGCATCCGGCGGCCGATGATGCCGGCATTGTTGACGAGGTGGGTCGGCGCCCAGTCCGGGGTCAAATCGGCCATCGCGGCCGCGACCGCGCCGGCATCGGCGACGTCGACCCGCGCGAGGGTCACGCGAGCGCCGTGCGCGCCGGCGCAGGTCGAGAGGCCGGCCGCGTCCACGTCCCAGACGATCGCCCGGCCGCCGGCGGCGACGACCGCGTCGACGATGGCGCGGCCGATGCCGGAGGCGCCGCCGGTGACGAGGACGACCGCGTCCGGTCATGGAGGCCTGAGGCATCGCTTGCCGGGCGCTCATCGCGCGTCGCTCCTGTCGGGGGCCGGCAGCACCTTGCCGGGGTTGAGGATGCCGAGGGGGTCGAGCGCCTGCTTGATCGCCCGCATCACCCCGATCGCCGCCCCGTGCTCGAGGTCCATGAACTTGACCTTGCCCGAGCCGATGCCGTGCTCGCCGGTGCAGGTGCCGTCGAGCGCGATGGCGCGTCGCACCAGCCGGTCGTTGATCCCAGCGGCCTCCGCCAGCTCCGCCTCGCTCGACGGATCGACGATCAGGCCGAGGTGGAAGTTGCCGTCGCCGACATGGCCGACCGTGGTGATCGGGAACGAGGCGCCGGCGATGTCGGCCCGGGTCTCGGCGAGGCAGCGCGGCAGGCTGGCAATCGGTACGCAGACGTCGGTGCTCCAGACGCGACCGTTCGGGCGCAAGGCCTGGACCGCGTAGTGGACGTCGTGGCGCGCGCGCCAGAGACGCGCCCTCGCCTCGGCATCGGCCGCCGTCTCGAAGCCGAGCGCGCCGTTGCCCTCGGCCAGCGCCCCCACCACGGCCATCTGCTCGGCAGTGCCGGCCGGCGTGCCGTGGAACTCCATGAACAGGGTCGGGGCCTCGGGCAGGGCCGTGCCGGAATGGCGGTTCACCGCCGCGATGGTGACGGGATCGAGGAGCTCGACCCGGGCGATCGGCACGCCGCACTGGACGATCTCGACCACCGTGGCGACCGCCGCCTCGACGCTCGGAAAGGCGCAGACGGAGGCCGCGACCGCCTCCGGGATGCCGTGGAGCCGCACCGTCAGCTCGGTGACGATGCCGAGCGTGCCCTCCGAGCCGACGAGAAGCCGGGTCAGGTCGTAACCGGCCGAGGACTTGCGCGCCCGCGAGCCGGTGCGGATCACCGTGCCGTCCGCCATCACGGCGGTGAGCGACACGACGTTGTCCTTCATCGTGCCGTAGCGCACCGCGTTGGTGCCGGAGGCCCGGGTCGCCGCCATGCCGCCGAGCGTGCTCTCGCCGCCCGGATCGACGGGGAAGAACAGGCCGGTATCGCGCAAATGCGCGTTGAGCTGGTGGCGCGTGACGCCGGCCTCCACGGTCGCGTCGAGATCGTCGGACCGCACCGCGACGATGCGGGTCATGCGGCTCAGATCGAGGCAGACGCCGCCCTGGAGCGCCGCGACGTGCCCCTCCAGCGAGGTGCCGCCGCCGAACGGGATCACCGGAACCCGGTGGGCGGCGCAGGCGCGCACGATGTCCGCGACCTCCTGCGTCGAGACGGCGTAGCAGACCGCGTCGGGCGGCTCGGTCGGGTGGTAGGATTCGCCGCGCCCGTGATGCTCGCGCTCGGCCAGGCTGCGGGTGAAGCGCTCGCCGAGCAGGTCCGCCAGGGTGCGGACCAGCGCGTCCGGCAGGCCGGCCCGGAGCGGGCGGGCCGCGATGCTTCCTTCCATGATCGTCCCCTCCCCGGCCTGTCCGGCTCTCGCCCGCGATTCATGCAGCAGTCACCGGCACCGATCAAGTACCTTGTACCTTGGATACAGAGTACGATCGAGTCGCGGAGCAGGCGCGGCCGTGCGATAAGGTGCCATGCCGATCCAGCTCGACCTCGCGGTCCCGAAATCGCTCTCCGCCGCCGTCGAGGAGCGGATCCGCGACGCCATCGTGAATGCCGAACTCGCCTTCGGCCAGGCCCTGCCGGAGGACGGGGTCGGCCTCGCCATGGGGGTGAGCCGGACGCCGATGCGCGAGGCCCTGACCCGCCTCCAGGCCCAGGGTCTGGTGGTGATCGTGCCGAAGAAGGGCACGTTCGTGTTCGACCCCTCCCCCGACGACGTCGACCAGCTCGCAGGCTTCCGGCTGATGCTCGAGAGCGAGGCCGTCCGCCTCAGCCTCGCTGGCGCGCCCGCGGCGGCACTCGCCGGCTTGCGGACGGCCCACGCGGCGATGCTCGAGGCGAGGCGATCCGGCGATGCCCGCGCCTATGCCCGCGCCGATACGGCGTTCCACGCCAGCTTCTTCAAGGAATGCGGCAACGGCTACCTCGCCAAGGCCTACGAATCGATCGCCTGGCAGGTGGCGGCTTTGCGCGCCCAGCTCTCGGTGCCGCGCAGCCACGAGCAGGAGACCTCGTTCTCCGAGCATGCGGCGATGATCGGGCATTTCGAGGCGGGCGAGGCGGATGGGCTGCTGGAGATCCTGGCCCGGCATATCCTGCGTGCCGCCACGGTCTACCGCGAGGCGATCCGGGCCTTGTCCAAGTAGAGATCAGGTAGAATCAACCTTAGGCCGCCGCGAGGCGGGCCGGGCCGAACGGAGCGTCCGGTACGAACGGGGTCTCGCCCGACATCGCCTCGGCCAGGAGGCGGCCGCTCGCCGGCCCGAGGGTGAAGCCCTGGTGGCCGTGCCCGAACTGGAACCACAAGCCCGCATGGCGCGGCGCCGGCCCGACGACCGGCAGCATGTCGGGCATGCAGGGGCGGATGCCGGACCAGGGCGCGTTCTCGCGCGGGGACCCGAGATCGACGAGGTCGCGCGCCGCGGCCTCGGCGCGGGCGAGCTGGACCGGGCTGGCCGCGGCCTCGGAGGAGGCCAGCTCGGCACCGGTGGTGATGCGCAGGCCCGCCGCCATCGGGGCCATGACGTAGCCGTTCTCGGCATCGAGCAGCGGCACGTCCAGCGTCCGGGCGGCACGCCAGTGCCGGTGGTAGCCGCGCTTCTCCACCATGGCGATCCGGTAGCCGAACCGGCGCAGGACGACCGGCGACCAGGGGCCGAGCGCCACCACGGCGGCCTCCGCCTCGACCGCCCCGTCCGATGTCCGGACGCTCCAGCCCCGCGCGGTCGGCGCGAGGCTGTCCGCCTCGCCCCGCAGCAGCGACCCGCCCCGTCGGGCGAACAGGGCGGCATAGGCCGAGACGAGCGCACCGGGATCCCGGACCGACCACGGATCCTCCCAGTGGATCGCGCCCGCGCCCGTCTGCTTCAGCGCCGGCTCGGCCGCGGCGAGATCGGTCGGCGAGAGCACCCGTACGCGCAGGCCGTGGCGCCCCCCCAGCCGCTCGGCCTCCACGATCGCCGCGTCCATCGCCCGCTGCCCGCGATGGAGGATGCGAAAGCCGGTCGCGCGGACGAGGTCCGCGGCGCCCGCCGCCTCGATCAGCGCCGCGTGCTCGGGGGCGGCCTTTGCGATCAGCGTCGCGTAGGCGCACGAGGCCGCCGCGTGGCGGCGGGGGGACGAATGCCACCAGTAGTGCAGGAGCGGCCCGAGATGGCGGGGAAGATGGCGCAACTCGTAATGGACGTCGTTGCTGCGCCCGGTGGCGATCGCCCACAAGCTCGCCCGGTCGCGGGGCATGGCGTAGGGCTCGACCGCCTCGCTCTGGATGATGCCGGCATTGCCGTAGCTCGTCTCCCGCCCCGGCTCGCCCCGATCGACGAGGGCGACCGACCAGCCGCGCTGCTGCAGGTGGAGGGCGGTGCCGATGCCAGCCATGCCGGCGCCCAGAACGATCGCGCTGCGCAAAGCTCACTGCCTCGGGATCGTCGGAGGGTTCTTTGGGAGGATCCATGGGCCCGTCGCGGCCGGACAGGGTGCAGCCACGATACGCGGGATCCGCCCGGGTGCAACGGAAAGCCGGGCTCCCGGCTCCTCCTCACGCCGATCCGCAGAGCGGTCATCGCGCAGAAAAAAGGCCGCCCTTGCGAGGCGGCCCGAAGTCTAGGGAGGAAACGCCCAAGAAGGGCAACACCGCCGCGACGCCATCGCCGCGGTGCATGAAATCGTTTTCACATACGGCGTCGCGGCGAGCAAGCGGGTGGATGAGGGGGCGGCCATGCGCCCGTCACATGACGCAGCGGGAACCGTCCCGTCAGGCCCTCCGCTTGCGCTGCCCCAGCACCGCGAGGGTCGGCTCCGCGGCGAGCAACGTGCGGGTATAGTCCTCGCGGGGATGGTCGAGCACATCCCGCACCGGCCCGGTCTCGACGAGGCGCCCGGCCTGCATCACCCCGACCCGGTCGGCGATCTCGTCGACGACGCCGATATTGTGGGTGATGAATAGGACGGTCAGGCCGTGCCGGTCGCGCAACGACAGGATCAGGCGCAGGATCTGGGCCTGGATCGACAGGTCGAGGGCCGAGACCGCCTCGTCGGCGACGACGAGCTTGGGGTTGGTGATCAGCGCCCGGGCGATGGCGATGCGCTGGCGCTGGCCGCCGGAGAATTCGTGCGGATAGCGCTCGGCGGCTTGTGCCGGCAGCCCGACATCCTCGAGCGCCCGGGCGACCAGGGCGGCCCGGTCGCGGCCCCGAGGGGCGTCGTCGATGAGGTGCAGCGGCTCGGCGACGATGCGGCCGACCGAATGACGGGGGTTGAGCGAACCGTAGGGGTCCTGGAAGACCATCTGGAAGTCGCGGCGCTTGCGCGCCAGCGCCTTCGGCGACAGGGCGAACAGGTCGTCGCCGCCGAGCCGCACGGTGCCGCCGGTCGGCCGGTCGAGGGCCATGACGATGCGGGCGAGCGTGGACTTGCCGCAGCCGGATTCGCCGACCACCGCGACGATGCTGCCGGGCGCGACGGCGAGGCTGACGCCGTCGACCGCCCGCAAGGTCCGCGTGGTGCCGCCCTTGCCCCGGAGGGCATAGTCGCGGGTCAGGTTCTCGATCGACAGAAGCGGGCCGGTCATTGGGCGCCTCCCGCGGCGAGCGGGGATTCCGCGGCGAGCCCCGCCCGGGCCCGGCGCGGCAGGGCCGCGATCAGGTCGCTCGTGTATTGCGCGCTCGGGTGGCGCAGGACAGCCTCGGTCGGCCCCTCCTCCACCGCGCGGCCGCGGCACATCACCAGGGTCCGGTCGGTGCTGCGGGCGATCACCCCGAGGTCGTGGCTGATCAGGATCAGGGACAGGCCGAGATCGGCCACCAGCTCGTCGAGGATGTCCAGGATCTCCTTCTGCACCGTCACGTCCAGCGCCGTGGTCGGCTCGTCGGCGATCAGGAGATCGGGCTTCAACGCCAGGGCGATCGCGATGCCGACGCGCTGGCGCTGGCCACCGGACATCTCGTGCGGGTAGCTGTCGATACGACGCGCGGGATCGGGGATCCGCACCCGGTCGAGGAGGCGTAAGGACTCGGCCCGCGCCTCGGTGCGGCCGGTGCCGCGGTGCAGGCGGATTCCTTCGGCGATCTGCTGGCCCGCCGTCATGGCGGGGTTGAGCGCCGTCATCGGCTCCTGGAAGATCATGCCGATGCGCCGTCCGCGCAGGGAGCACAGGTCCTTCTCACCCATGGCGAGAATGTTCTTGCCATCGAGCAGGATCTCGCCGGAGGTGCGGGCGCTCTTCGGCAGGAGCCCGATGGTGGCGAGCGACAGCATCGACTTGCCGGAGCCCGATTCGCCGACGATGCCGAGGCTTTCGCCGCGGGCGACCGCGACCGAGACGTCGTCGACGACCCGGACCGGGCCGTCACGACCCGGAAAGGCGATGGAGAGGTTGCGGATCGCGAGCATCAGGAGACTTGCATCAGGAGGCTTGCCGGCGGCGCGGATCGAGGCGGGCGGCGAGCCCGTCGCCCAGGAGGTTGAGGCCGAGCACGGCTGCCGCGATGGCGAGGCCGGGGGCGAGCGCGAGATGCGGCGCCTGGAGCAGGTAGGTCTGCGACTCGGCCAGCATCCGCCCCCAGGTCGGGGCCGGCGGCGGCAGGCCGAGCCCGAGGAAGCTCAGGCCCGCCTCGGTCAGGATCGCCATGGCGAGCTGGATCGTGACCTGGACGATGACCTGGGCCGAGATGTTCGGCAGGACGTGCTCGAGGGTGATCCGCGCCGTGCCCTTGCCGGCCATCCGGGCGGCCATGATGTACTCGCGCGCCCAGATCTGCATCGCCGCGCCGCGGGTCACCCGGGCGAAGACCGGGATCATGAACACCCCGATGGCGACGATGGCGGTGAGCGCGCCGGGGCCGAGCAGCGCGCCGAGCATGATCGCCGACAGGATCGGCGGCAGGGCGAAGAGCGCGTCGCAGATCCGCATCAGGACCGCGTCGAGCGTGTGGTTCGCCGCCGCCGCGACCCCGGCCAGCGTGCCGAGTACCGCCCCGACCGCCACCGCCGCAAACGCGGTGGTGAGCGAGTTGAAGGCGCCGCGCATCAGCATCGAGGCGACATCGCGCCCGAGATGGTCGGTGCCGAGCAGCCCCGAGACCAGGGGCCCTTTCAGCTTCCGGAGGATGTGCATCCGGGCCGGGTCCTCGGGGGTCCAGACCAGGGACAGGAGCGCGATCCCGACGAGGCAGGCGGTCAGGATGCCGCCGACGAGGAGTGCACGGCTGCCGGGACGCCAGCCGCGGCGGAGCCTCACGGCCAGGGCCGTCATGCGCGCCTCCTCAGGCGGGGATCGACGATGGTGTAGAGCAGGTCGACCCCGAGATTGACCACGATGACGATGGTGGCGAAGACCATCACGACGTTCTGGATCACGATCAGGTCGCGCTGAGCCAGGGCCTGCCAGGCGAGCCGGCCCATGCCGGGCAGGGTGAACACGTTCTCGACCAGCACCGCGCCGCCGATCAGGAACGAGATCTGAAGGCCCAGCATGGTGATGACCGGCACCAGCGCGTTCGGGACCGCGTGTCGCCACAGGGCGCGGGACACCGAGGCGCCCTTGGCCCGGGCGGTGCGGACGAAATCCTCGTTCATCACCTCGACCACGGAGGCCCGGGTCACCCGGGTCAGCACGGCCGATTGCGGGATGGCGAGGGCGAGCGCCGGCAGCAGCAGGGCGCGCAGGCCTGCGCCGGGCACGCCCCAGCCCGGAAAACCCCCGGCCGGCAGCCAGCCGAGGCCGAGCGCCACCACCATGATGAGCAGGAGCCCGATCCAGAAATTCGGCACAGCGATGCCGGCCTGCGCATAGAGGGTGGCGGCGCCATCCGCCACGCCGCCGGGACGGGCCGCCGCGGTGACCCCGAGCGGCAGGGCGATGCCGACGGCGAGCAGCACCGCGAGCCCGGTGAGGGGCAGCGTCACCGCCAGCCGCTCAAGGATCAGCCCGCCCACCGGCACGCCGTAGGTGTAGGACACCCCCATGTCGCCGGTGACGAGCCCGCCGAGCCAGCGCAGGTAGCGTAGGACCGCCGGGGCATCGAGCCCCATCTGGGCACGCAGGGCCGCCAGCGTCTCGGGCGTCGCCGAGGTGCCGAGCATCGCCGAGGCCGGATCCCCCGGCACGATCTCCATCATGCAGAACACCAGGATGGAGATCAGCAGGAAGGTGGCGGCGAAGCCGGCGGCGCGGCGGAGAAGGTACCTCAGCATGGGGTGAACTCAAGCATTGGGAGCGCTTTGCGGTGATCGGACTGAGGGGCGAGAGTAACCGCCCTTGATGCATGAGGCGCAGGTTGTCCCCTCCCCCCTCTGCGGGGGAGGGTGCCCCACGGCGAGTGCGAAGCACTCGCACTGGGGCGGGAGAGGGGCAGCGCGACGCTGATCGAGAGAGCGCCCGTCAGACCGGTTCCGGCTTTTCCGGAAGCGGCGTCCCCTCTCCCGGCCTGCTCGGCAGGCCACCCTCCCCCGCAGAGGGGGAGGGAAAAGCCTGCGCCCTTTCTCGTCTCGGGACAGCCTTGCCGCCCGCGTGAATCACGTCTGACAGAGGCCTGCCCTACTCCGTCCAGCGCACCTCGGTCAGGTCGTTCGACGGAACCGGCTCGTTCTTCCAGAAGCCCGTGAGCTTGGCCCGCCACACGCTGAGCTTCGGCAGCACGAACAGGAACAGGGCCGGCACGTCCTCGGCGAGGATCTCTTGTGCCTCGCCGTACAGCTTCAGCCGGGTCGCCTCGTCGGTGGAGGCGGCGGCCTTCGCCACCACGTCGTTGAAGGCCGGGTTCTTGTAGCCGAAGTAATAGGGGTCGTTGGCGTAGATCGCGATGTCCATCGGCTCGGCATGCGCGATGACCGTCATGTCGAACTTGCGGTCGCGCATCACCTCCTGCACCCATTTCGCCGGAAACTCGGTCGGGACGATGTTCATCGTGACCCCGACCTCGGCAAACATCGCCTGGAGGATTTCCGCCGTGCGGGTGGCGTAGGCCATCTGCGGTGACTTGAAGCTGAAGGTCAGGCCCTTGGCGTAGCCGGCCTCGGCCAGCAGCGCCTTCGCCTTCTTGGGGTCGTAGGGGTAGACCCCCGTCAGGTCCTTGTAGCCCGGGTCGTTGGGCGTGTAGTGGCTGCCGATCGGAGCGCCGTAACCCGAATAGGCCCCCTCGATCAGGAGCTTGCGGTCCACCGCCATCATCAGCGCCTGGCGCACGCGCTTGTCGCTGAAGGGCTTCTCGGCGTTGTTCATGCCGGCCACGACCTTCATCTCGGTCAGGCCCGGCTCGGCGGTGAAGGCCTTGTCCTTCTGGAACGCCCCGTAGAGTTCCGGCGCCGGCAGCAGCGGATAGGCGTCGACGTCGCCGGCCCGGAGCGCCGCCGCGGCGGCCTGGGGATCGCCGATGAAGCGGAACGTCACCTTGTCGAGATGGACCGGGCGGGCCTTGTCCCAGTAATCGGGGCTGCGCGTCAGCTCGACCCGGTCGCCCTTGCGCCAGGCGGCGAAGCGGAACGGCCCGGTGCCGACCGGATTGCTCTTCAGCCCGTCGCGCGATTTCGGTTCCACCATCACCGCCGCCGGCTGGCCGAGCCAGAACAGCAGGTTGCCGGAGGATCTCGACAGGGTGAGGACCAGGGTCTGCGGATCGGGCGCCGTCACCTCGCCGATGACCGCGTAGAGCGCCTTCTGCGGGTTGACCGAGCCCGGCGCCCGGATCGCGTCGAGGGCGAATTTCGCCGTGTTGGCGTCGAACGCCTCGCCGTTGTGGAACTTGACGCCTTGCTGGAGTGCAAAGGTGTAGGTCAGGCCGTCGGGCGAGATCGTCCAGCTCTTGGCGAGCTGCGGCTGCACCTTGCCGTCGCGGTCGATCCGGGTCAGGCCCTGGAACACGTTCTGCCACACGACCTGGCCGATCACCGTCGGGGCGGCGCTGGTCGGGTCGAGGCCCGGGGGCTCCACCGGCATGCCGAGCACGAGGTCGGTGCGCGGCGCGGCCTGGGCGAAGCCCGGCAGGGCGAGGGCCGCCAGGAAGGCGCCTGCCACGAGGCTGCCGGCCAACCGACGGGAGACTGAGGAGCGCGTGAACAGGACCATGGAACCCCTCGGTTTGGCGTTGACCCGGCCGTCTTATGTCGTGCGGCTCGATGCTGCCGCTAGGAGATCAGGATTTTTGGTGTGGCCGCAACAGCGATCTGGTGCGCACCCCGTAGCCGAAACCGCTACACCTCGGCCCCTGCACAGAAATCCGGCATGTGATGCTCCAGAACCCCCACCAGCTTGGCGGCGGCGAAGGAGAGCGGCCGGTCGCGCAGGTGCGACAGGTCGAGATGGGTGCGGATGCGCAGCTCCCGGAACGGCCGCGCCACCAATGTCCCGGCCGCCGCGTCGCGCCGCACGCTGAAGGGCGGCAGGACCAGCACGGCCCGGCCGCGTCGGGCCAGTTCCAGCTGCACCTCGAGGGCGCTGGTGGTGAAGACCGGATCGAGGGCGGACAGGCCCGCCTCGCGCATCTGCGCGTCGAGCGCCTGGCGCACCCCGAAGGCGGCGTCCGGCACCGCCACCGGATGGGCCAGGAGGTCGCGCGGGCCGACCTGCAGGCGGTCGGCCAGCGGATGGTCGGGCGCCATGACGGCGGCATGGTCGACCGGCACGCGGACGCGCACGAAGGTCTCGGTCTGCGGCGGCGTGAACAGGGTGACGGCAAGATCCGCCTCCCCGTCGGCGAGGGCCTGCATGCTGCGCCCGACGCTCGCGACCACGACCTCGAAGCGCACGTCCGGGTAGGTCGCGGAGAACTCCGCGAGCGCCGGCACCAGCAGGCCCGAGGCCGCCGCCCCACTGGCATAGACCGTCACCCGCCCGGCCCGCAGACCCTTGAGGTCGTCGATCAGGGTGCGGACGTGGTCGAGCTCGCGCAAGGAGCGGGCCGAGCGGGCGGCGAGCAGCTCGCCGGCGGCGGTGAGCCGGATCCCGGTCGGGTCGCGCTCCACCAGCGGCGCGCCGAAATGGTATTCGAGATTCTCGATCTGCCGGCTGATCGCGGTGGGCGCGATGCCGAGCTTTTCCGCCGCCCGCCGCATCGACCCGTGCCGGGCGAGTTCGTTGAAGTAGATCAGGGCCCGCAGCTGCACGTCTCGCACCATCCAGGCGGTCGCAGGTCGTCAGTGCGGCCCGCAGGACGGGAGTACGGCGCGGCGGGGGCGGCGTCCATGCTCCCGGGGCGAGCGAGGCCGGGCCGGGCCGGCGTCAACCGACGGGCGCCTCGTCCATGAGGGCCGCCAGTTGCAGGTCCCGTTCCGACATCCCGCCCGCCGAGCGGATCGGAATCAGGCCGTGGCTCCGATACAGGACCGTCAGCGCGTCCCAATCGCGGAGCACGGCCTCGTAGATGCCGCGATAGAAGAAGGTCTTGGCGGCAATGTCGCGGGCGACGTCCGGGCCGAGCAGGTCACCGGCCGCCGCGATTTCCAGGTAGTTCACGATGAGGTGGAGATAGGAGGAGTGCTCGTCCTGCGCTCCTTGCGGGAATCCGACCGGCATCGATGGGTAGGTCTGCCGGAGGCCACGCCAGATCTCCTGCCAACCGGGCGTGTTCGCGTGCGAGTACCATGTCAGGTACCAGTGCATCTGCTCGTGCAGATAGGTGCAGAGGATCGGGTTCTCGCCGCGGACGCTCGTGTTCAGCGTCAGGACCGGATGGCTGTAGGCCTGCCCGGTCGGAACGATCCTGATCGTCCTGGTATATTCGTAGCGTTCGAGGTCGTAGCGCCCGCGCAGCGCCACGAGCGTGTTTCTGAGGTTTTCGGCAAGCGCCTGCGCCGCCGACAAGTCGATGTCGATGCGATCGTCCATGGTCGGCTCGTCTGTTCCGGACTGCCCTACCCTCTCGCCGCCATCTCGGGCAAGTGCGGCCGACGTCCTCCGTGCGCGATGCGATCCGGATCGTCCGCCGGCCCGGGCAGACCGACCGGCCGGCATGCGTCGGACCGCGACGCGGCCGCCCGGCCGGCTCGGTTCCGTCCGGCCCCCCGGCATGGTAGCGAGGCCATGTCCATCCTCGAACGCAAGCCCGTCCCTGCATGAATCCCATCTTCGCCGACCTGCCGACCACCGTGTTCGAGGTGATGTCGGCGCTCGCCCGCGAGACCGGCGCCGTGAATCTCGGCCAGGGGTTTCCGGACGATCCGGGCCCGGCGGATGTGCGCGCCAAGGCCGCCGAGGCGGTGGTGGAGGGCTGGAACCAGTACCCGCCGATGATGGGGCAGCCCGAGCTGCGCCGGGGGATCGCCCAGCACTATGCCCGCTGGCAGGGGCTCGACCTCGATCCCGACACCGAGGTGATGGTGACCTCCGGCGCCACCGAGGCCCTGGCCGGCGCCCTGATGGCCTTGATCGAGCCCGGCGACGAGGTGGTGCTGTTCGAGCCGATGTACGACGCCTACCTGCCGCTGGTGCGCCGGGCCGGCGGCGTGCCGCGCTTCGTCACCCTGACGCCGCCGCATTTCCGGCTGACGGAAGGTGCGCTGGCGGCCGCCTTCTCGCCGCGCACGAAGGTCGTGCTCCTCAACAACCCGCTCAACCCCGCGGCCACGGTCTTTCCGGACGAGGACCTGGAATTGCTTGCCGGCTTCTGCCAGCGCCACGACACGATCGCCCTCTGCGACGAGGTCTGGGAGCACGTGGTGTTCGACGGGCGGCGCCATCGACCGCTGATGGCGTTTCCGGGCATGCGCGAGCGCACGGTGAAGATCGGCTCGGCGGGCAAGATCTTTTCGCTGACCGGCTGGAAGGTCGGCTTCGTGATGGCCGCGCCCGGGCTGATGCGGGGGCTCGCCAAGGCGCACCAGTTCCTCACCTTCACCACGCCGCCGAATCTCCAGGCGGCGGTGGCCTACGGGCTTTCCAAGGACGACGCCTATTTCGAGGGCATGCGCGCGGACTTCGCCCGGGCCCGGGACCGGTTCGCCGGCGGCCTGACGGATCTCGGCTTCAGCGTGCTGCCGTCCGCCGGCACTTACTTCCTCAACCTCGACATCGCGCCGCTCGGCGAGAGCGACGACGTCGCCTTCTGCGAGCGGCTGGTGCGGCGACACGGCGTCGCGGCGATCCCCGTCAGCGCCTTCTACGCCCACCGGCCGGTGCGCACCATCGTGCGGTTCTGCTTCGCCAAGCACGACGACACCCTCGACCGCGCGCTCGAACGCCTGCGCGGCCTCGCACCGGGACGCGCGGCCTGATGCGGGGCCTCCTTGTTGAACGGGGGCGCCGGGGCCACATCCCGGCTCATGAGCACCACGCACCCGCTCCGGAGCCCCGGGATGACCTCTTCGCAGACGGCCGGCCGCGTTCCGCCCTTCGGGGCGGGCTCCTTCGGCACAGGTTCCTTCGGCACCGGAGCCGAGTTCCAGTCGGGCGGCCCCACGAACGGGCGCTTCCCGCAGGACGACCCGTTCGGCCTGCGGGCCAAGGCCGGCAAGGCCCTGGAAGGCTCGACGCCCGAGCAGGTCATGGCGCGGCTGGAGCTGCTGGCCCACATCCTCGACACGGCGATCCTGCTGCCGGGCAACCGGCGCATCGGCCTCGACGCGATCGTCGGCCTGATCCCGGTGATCGGCGACGCGATCACCACGATGATCTCGTCCTACATCGTCTGGGAGGCGCGTCGCCTCGGCGCGCCGCGCTGGCTGATCGCCCGCATGGCGGCGAACGTGGCGATCGACGGCGTGGTCGGGGCGGTGCCGCTGATCGGCGACCTGTTCGACGCCGCCTTCAAGGCCAACCGCCGCAACGTGCAGTTGCTGCGCCAGCATCTGGAGCGCAGCGGCGGGCTGAAGCCCAGCGTGATCGACGTGACGGCCACGCGCCTCGACTGACCGTGACCGCCCGGCCGGGGGACGCCGCATGAACCAGCGTCCTCCCGTGCCCGAACTCGACGCGATCCCCGTCACCTCCCCGGCGGCGGGCCCGGTCAGCCTGCCGCTGCCGGGACCCACCGGCACCGGACGGCTGTCGCCGCTCAACCGGCGGCGGCTCGCGAACTTCAAGGCGAACCGGCGCGGCACCTGGTCGTTCGTGCTGTTCTGCCTGATGTTCGTCACCAGCCTCTTTGCCGAGTTCATCGCCAACGACCGGCCGATCGTCGCCTCCTACAAGGGCGAGATTCTTTTTCCGATCGTGGTCGATTACCCCGAGGAGAAGTTCGGCGGCTTCCTCGCCCGCACCGATTATCGCGACCCGGTGAACGCCAAGGAGATCGCCGCACATGGCTGGGCGATCTGGCCGCCGATCCGCTTCTCCTACGACACCCACAACCTCGACCTGCCGGTCCCGGCCCCGGCACCGCCGACCTGGATGCTCACCGACGCCCAGTGCAAGGCGGTGGCCGAGAAGACCGGCGGCGCGACCTGTCGCGACATCGAGTGGAACTGGCTCGGCACCGACGACCAGGGCCGCGACGTCGTCGCCCGGCTGATCTACGGCTTCCGCCTCTCGGTGCTGTTCGGGCTCACCCTGGCGCTGGTCTCCTCGGTGATCGGGGTCTTGGCCGGCGCGGTGCAGGGCTATTTCGGCGGCTGGGTCGATCTGGTGTTCCAGCGCGTCATCGAGATCTGGACCGCGATCCCGTCGCTCTACCTGCTCATCATCATCTCGTCGATCATCACGCCGAGCTTCTTCGTGCTGCTCGGAATCCTGCTGCTGTTCTCGTGGGTGTCGCTGGTCGGGGTGGTGCGGGCGGAGTTCCTGCGGGCGCGCAACTTCGAATACGTGCGGGCGGCCCGCGCGCTCGGGCTCTCCAACGCCCGCATCATGTTCCGCCACCTCCTGCCCAACGCCATGGTGGCGACGCTGACCTTCCTGCCCTTCGTGCTGAACGGCTCGATCACCACGCTCACCTCCCTCGACTTCCTCGGCTTCGGCCTGCCCCCGGGCTCGCCCTCGCTCGGCGAGATGCTGGCCCAGGGCAAGGCCAACCTCCAGGCGCCCTGGCTCGGGCTGACGGGCTTTGCGGTGATCGCCGTGACGCTGAGCCTGCTGATCTTCGCAGGCGAGGCGGTGCGGGATGCGTTCGACCCGAGGAAGACGTTTCGGTGAGGGTCGTTGGCGAATGGACGCAATCTCTCCGCGACGGAATCTGATACCCTCCGCGTCATTCCGGGGCCGCGCAGCGGAGCCCGGAATCCAGACACTCGGTTGAGACAGGATAGAGCGGAACGCTGCCCGTCTTGTTCTGGACCATCAGCGGTTCTGGATCCCGGGCTCCGCTGCGCGGCCCCGGGATGACGCGGAGGATGGCAGGCCCGGCGAGAGAATGCCGTCCTCCCCGCCCCTCACTTCGCCGGATCGACCAGCGTCAGCTTGCCGGTGAACGGCTGATCCTGCTTCGTCGTCGCCGTGCAGCCATAGGTGTACTCGCCCGGCGCGATGGTGCGCAGGCGGATCGCGCCCTTGCCGTTGGCCTTGACCAGATAGGCGTCGTTGCTCGCCACGTGGACCACGTCGCCGTCGTGGTGGAGCACGTTCTTGTTCTGGAAGATCTGCGGCGCGGTGAGCGACACCTGCAGGGTCGACTGGTTGGTCACGTGCAGGTCGACATTGGTCTGGGCGGGCAGGCGCAGCTCGGCCGGGGCGCATGTGGGTACGCCGTTCTCGGCGGTGATCGTCACCTCGACCGGCGGCATCGCGTCGGTCTTCGGCGGCGGCAGGTCGTTGGCGGCGCGCGCCCCGCCCGACAGGGCGACGGTGAGCAAGGCGGCGGCCGCAGCAGTACGGGCGGGAATCGGCATCGGGGGTTCCTCTCGTGAGCGTGGATCGAGGTCGAGGCCAGAACGTCAGGTTGCGCCCGATGTTTCCTCGCGCGACCCGATGCCCGAGGTCGCCGCCGGCCCGCAGGGCGCCTATAGCTGTGCTCGACCCGGGGACCCGCCCGAAGAGGATCGCCCATGCTCACCCTCGACCATCTCGTCATCGCCGTCGCCGATCTCGACGCGGCGTTTGCGGATTACGCGAGCCTCGGCTTCACGGTGATCCGCGGCGGCGAGCACCAGAACGGGATCACCCACAACGTGCTGGTGGTGCTGGAGGACGGCGCCTATCTCGAGCTGATCGCGTTCCGCAAGCCGGAGCCCGGCAATCGCTGGTCCGACGTCTATCACCGGGCCGGCGAGGGCTTTCTCGATCACGCGCTGCTCCCCGGCGACATCGAGGCCGACGTTGCGGCCGCGCAAGAGCGCGGGCTCGACATCGAGGACCCGGTGCCCGGCGGCCGCTTCCGGCCGGACGGCGCCCGCCTCGACTGGAAGACCGCCCGGGCGCCGGGCTCGGACGTGCCGTTCCTGTGCGGCGACGTCACGCCCAGGGGCTTGCGCGTGCAGGAGGGCGACGTGCGCCGCCACGCCAACGGCGTCACCGGAATCCGCTCGCTCACGGTGGCGGTCCGCGACGTCGCGGCGTCCCGCGCCCGCTACGCTGCCCTCCTCGGCACCGGGGCCGGCGCGCCGATCGTCGAGGCGGAGATCCTCGGCGGGCCGGCCCGCGCCGTCACCCTGCCGCTCGGGCCCGCCACCACGGTCACGCTGGCGAGCCCGACGGGGACCGGCGGCGCGTTATCCGAGGCCCTGGCGGCGCGGGGCGAGGGCCCGGTGGCGGCGGTATTCCGGGCCGACCGGGATGGGGGCGATCTCGACCTGCGACTCACCCACGGGGCGCAGCTCGCGATCGCGGCGGGCTGATCCCGCCGCACTGCCGTTCCGCTGCGGCACCCTATATCGGATGAGCCGCGACACCCCGCCGGGACCGCCGAGCCCGGTTTCACACGGGGCGGATCCGCCCCCTCCCCCCTCCCCCGATCCCGCATGATCCCCACCACCGATCCATCCCAGGTCGATTCGACCGCCCACATCATCCAGGTCGCCCTGACGCCGGTCTTCCTGCTCTCCGGCATCGCGACGCTGCTCAACGTCTTCTCGACCCGCCACGCCCGCGTCGCCGATCAGGTGGAAAAACTCTCCGACCGGGCGAGCGAGCGACCCGGCGACCAGGCCCGGCTCCGGGACCTGCGCCGGCGCAGCCTCGCCCTCGACGTGGCGGTGGTGATCGCGGCGCTCGGCGGCGTCGCGATCTGCGGCGCGGTGCTGACCTTGTTCGTCGGCACCCTGCGGGACGCCGCGGTGGCGAGCGTGCTGTTCTCCCTGTTCGGCGCCGCGATCGTCTGCACGCTCGCCTCGCTCGCCGCCTTCGCGGTCGAGATGATGCTGGCGAGCCGCACCGTGCGCACCGAGGTCGCCAAGCAGCAGCAGGAGGACGAGGAGGAAGAGCGCGTGCGCTGACAGCGCGGAACCGGCGCGGGCGAGGTCGGTTCCCCCGAGGAACCCTTTCCCCCAACCCCGGAGCCCGCCATGCCGACCGAACTCCCCAACGAGCGCTCCCTCCGTGCGCCCGGCACGATGGAGCTCGACCCGTCCGGCGACGGCATCGCCCTCGACGAGACCCGCCGGCTGATCGCCTCGAACAAGGTCGAGGGCACCGCCGTCTACGATCGCAAGGGCGAGCATCTCGGCAGCGTCTACAACTTCATGGTCGACAAGGTGACCGGCCAGGTCGCCTACGCCGTGCTGTCCTTCGGCGGCTTCCTCGGCTTCGGCGAGAGCCACCACCCGGTGCCCTGGAAGGCCCTGACCTACGACGTGCGCCTCGGCGGCTACGTCATCGATATCGACGCCGACACCCTGGCCGGCGCGCCGCGCCACGGGCCGGGCGAGGACCCGTTCACCGATCCCTCCTATGGCGGGCGCCTCGACGATTATTACGGCGGCCGCGCGCCGACGATCTGAGGCGACCGTGAGCGACGCGGGACAGCAGGGACAAGACCCGCCGCCCGGCGAGGTCGCCCGCGGAGCGGGTTTCGCGGTGGCGCCGGGCACGGTCAAGCGCCCCGGCGTGCTGGTGGCGATGCCGTTCGACCGCGCCCTGCTGGCCCGCTTCAAGGAGACGTTTCCGACCGCCCGCTGGCGGCGCAAGCTGCGGCGCTGGTTCGTGCCCGGCACCACCGCCGAGCAGCGGGCGGATGCCTGGATCGCCCGCGAGATCTCCGCCCTCGACGCCTACGGCGACGACAAGGGCCGCGACGCCTACGCCTTCGAGCCGCTGGAGAGCCCCTACCTGACGGCGGAGCCCGCGGCGCTGCTCGTCCGCACCCCCTATTCGCGGGCGGTGGTGGATACCCTGCGCACCATCCCGTTCGCCGCCTGGGCGCCGGACATCCGGGCCTGGCGGGTGCCCTGGCGCTCCTACGAGGCGCTGAAGGAGGCGTGGCCGGTGATCGAGGCGGCGGCCATCGAGAACGAGCCGGCGGCCCGGCGCGCCCGGCGCGAGGCCGCCCGCAACCCCGCCGCCGAGGCGGAGCGACGGCGTCGCCGCCACCCGGTGCCGCGGGGCGATGCACCGCCGCTCGGCGCGGCGGTGGAGGTGGCGGAGGGCGTCGTGGTGTTCGAGGCCCTCGACGACGCTCCCATCACGGAGACCGAGGCGCTGGCCCACTACCCGGCGATCACCGTGCCGGGCCCCCTGGTCTGGGGCTGGTGGCGAATTCCGACCCTCAGTGAGATCGCCGAGACGGTGCCGGCGGCAGCACCGGATGCGCCCGGCCGCGGCTGGTGGCCGGCGACCCGCGCCGGCCTGGAGGAGCGCCTGCGGCGCCTGCGCGAGACCGCACGGGCGCAGGAGACCCGCAAGCGGCGGGCCGAGGCGGCGACGGAGAGCCGCGAACCCCGCTAGAGCGCTTCACGATCGCATTGCGATCGCGAAGCTCTCTCGATCTTCGATTTTGCCGCATTTTCTGCGACGAACCGGCATCCGCTTCGTCGGAAAATGCTCCAGACCTTGGCTTTTAGAACTTGCCGCCGAGCCCGACCGAGCCGCCCGAGCCCATCGTCGGCGACAGGCTGCCGCCGTTGCTGCCGCTCGGGCCGCCCTCGCCCTCGATGTCCTCGCGTCGGATGCGCCGAGGCTGGGCGGTCAGGGTATCGCCGCCGCGGGTGCTGCTCGGGACGTTGAGGCGGCGGGTCGGCTCGGTCGCGGCCTGGGCGAGGTCGCCGCTGCTGCGGGCCGGCAGCTTCACGTCGCCGCGCAAGGAGGGCGGCGGGCCGACATCGCCCGCCGGCAGCACGCCGCCGACCTGGCCGAGGGGATTTTGGATGCAGCCGCCCGCGAGCGCGGCCACGGCCACGACGAGGCAGGCTCTGGACAGGACGGACATCGGCAACTTTCCGGGTTCCTGAGGGGCCGCCCGCCGGAGAACGGGGAACGGCGTTGACGAACCTCTAACGGCCGAGGCGCCCGAGCGCCAGCCACGCCGCCCGCTCCGGGGTGGAACCCCGGTGCTTTGCCGGGCTTTCGTGCTCGGCTGCCACAGACGACAAGTCTCACCAATGAGTCCCGCCATGATCCGCAACCTGATCTTCGACATCGACGGGACCCTGCTCGACAGCGTGGACCTGCACGCCGACGCGTGGTCGGAGGCCTTTCGACACTTCGGCATCGACGTCGCGCCGGAGTCGGTCCGCAGCCAGATCGGCAAGGGCGGCGACCAGCTCATGCCGGTCTTCGTCCCCGAGGACCGCCTGGAGCGCGAGGGCGAGACAATCGAGACATTCCGCTCGGCGCTGTTCAAGGAGAAGTACCTGCACAAGGTCCGTCCGTTTCCGGGTGTGCGGGCCCTGTTCGAGCGGCTGAAGGCGGAGGGCCACGTCCTCGCCCTCGCCTCCTCCGGCAAGGCCGAGGAGGTGGAGCGCTACCAGGAGATCGCCGGCATCCGCGACCTCGTCGACGTGGCGACCAATTCCGACGAGGCCGAGCGCTCGAAGCCGCATCCGGACATCTTCGAGGCGGCGCTCGCCCGGCTCGGCCACCCGTCCCGGGGCCAGGCGATCGTGATCGGCGATTCGCCCTACGACGCCGAGGCTGCCGTGAAAGCCGGGCTGCCGGTGATCGGCGTCCTGTGCGGCGGCTTCCCGGAGGCGCAGCTCTCCGAGGCGGGCTGCATCGCGATCTACCGTGACCCGCAGGACCTGCTCGACGGCTATGCGAGCTCGCCCCTGCGGCGTGGGGTGCCGTAGACCGGGCCCATCTTGCCGGATGAACCCCGGCGTGCGACTCGTGCGGGCGATTCCACGCTCACAGGATCTCACGCCCCTTGTCCGGCCCGCGCCGCCTCGCCGCCCTGCTCCTGGCCGTCGCGCCGTCCTTGGCCGTCGCGCTGCCGACGACACTCCTCGCGCAGCAACCGCCGGCGCCCCCGAACGCCGATGCGTCGGATTTCGCCCGGCTGGAGGCGGCCCAGAACGCCGCCAACGCCGCGCCGGGCCCGCGCACCGTCCCGGGCCGGCGCATCCCGGTGCCCGGCACGGTGAGCCCGGAATTCCAGGCGGCGATCGCGGCGCCCTACCGGGTGCCGGCCTGGAACGCCGATCCGGGCAGCGCGGCGGAATGGAAGGCGCTGGTGGCCAAGCTCGCCGCCCAGACCGCAGCACCCTTGCCGGCCCTGCGCGAGCGCCTGGGCGTCGTCTCGACCCCGGAGGTGATCGGCGGCGTCAAGGCCTGGATCATCGCCCCGAAGGTGGTGCCCGAGCGCAACCGCCACCGGCTGCTGGTCCACATCCATGGCGGCGGCTACGTCTACAACCCGGGCGAGGCCGGCACGCTCGAGGCGGTGCTGATGGCGGCCTTCGGCAGCTTTACCGTGGTCTCGTTCGATTACCGCATGCCGCCGGACGCGCCCTACCCGGCGGCGATGGACGACGCCATGGCGGTGTGGAAGGCGGCGCTGACCCTGCAGCCGGCCGAGAACATGGCGGTGTTCGGCACCTCGACCGGCGGCGGCATGACGCTGGCGCTCATGCTGCGGGCCAGGCGCGAAGGCGTGCCGCTCCCCGCGGCCATCGCACCCGGCACGCCCTGGTCCGACCTGACCGAGACCGGCGACAGCTACAAGGCCAACGAGTGGCTGGACAACGTGCTGGTCTCCTATGACGGCATGCTGACCCGGGCGGCCCGGCTCTACGCCGCCGGCCACGACCTGCGCGACCCCCAGCTCTCGCCGATCTACGGCGACCTGCGCGGCCTGCCGCCCACCATCCTGACCACCGGCACCCGCGACCTGTTCCTGTCGAACACCGTGCGCACCCACCGCAAGCTGCGCCAGGCCGGGGTCGAGGCCTCGCTCCAGGTGTTCGAGGGCATGAGCCACGCCCAGTACCTGTTCGATCCCGATGCGCCGGAGACCCGCGAGGTCTTCACCGAGATCGCCGGCTTCCTCGACAAGCATCTCGGGACGGCGGCGAAGAAGCCGTGAGACTCGAGGAGGCCGCCTGTTCGGGCGGCCTGCTCCGCTTGTCGCGCCTCAGAGCCTGTTTGAGTGGTTTTTCTATCGCTGAAATCCAGATAGTCAGCGATATCCTACCCTCCCACCTCATCCTGAGGTGTTAGTCGATCGAAGATCGACCAACCTCGAAGGAGCCCTCCAGAAACCTCAGTGATCCCTGGAACCCTCCTTCGAGGTCAGTCCATCTCCGATGAACCGACACCTCAGGATGAGGTCGTGGGCAGGATATTCCCTGCCGTTTCCGGCTTCATGAAAGACGATCCCGCTCAAACAGGCTCTCAGGCGGCCCGGACCGTATGGAGGAAGCGCATCACCTCGGCCGAGAGGTGCTCGGACTGGCGCGACAATTCGGACGCCGCCGCCAGCACCTGGCTCGCCGCCGCGCCGGTCTCCTCGGAGGCTTGCGCCACGCCCGCGATGTTGCTGGTGACCTCGCCGGTGCCGGTGGCGGCCTGGGAGACGTTGCGGACGATCTCCTGCGTCGCCGCGCCCTGCTGCTCCACCGCCGAGGCGATCGAGACCGCGACCGTGCTGATCTCGCGGATGCGCCCGGTGATCCCGTCGATCGCCGCGACAGCCTGGTCGGTCACGCCCTGGATCTCGCCGATCTGGCCGGCGATCTCCTCGGTGGCCTTCGCGGTCTGGGAAGCGAGTTGCTTGACCTCGGCAGCGACGACCGCGAAGCCGCGCCCCGCCTCGCCGGCCCGCGCCGCCTCGATCGTGGCGTTCAGCGCGAGCAGGTTCGTCTGCGCGGCGATGTTGGAGATCAGCCCGACCATGTCGCCGATCCGGGCGGAGGTGGTCTTCAGCGCCTGGACGAGATGGCCCGTCTTGTCCGCCTCGCCGACCGCGGCCTGGGCGAGGTTGGCCGAGCCCTGGACCTGGCGGCCGATCTCCTGGACCGAGGCCCCCAGCTCCTCGGCCGCCGCCGCCACCGTGCCGACATTGGACGCGGCCTCCTCGGCGGCGGCGGCGACGGTGGTGGATTGCGACGCGGTCTGCGTCGCGGTGGCGGTCATCGTGCTGGCGGTGGCCTGGAGTTCCGTCGCCGAGGAGGAGACGAGGCCGACGATCCCGCCGACGGCGCGCTCGAACCCGTCCGCCATCTCGGCCATCGTCCGCTTGCGCTCGGTGGCCGCCGCCGCATCGGCCACACGCTTGACCTCCGCCTGCTCGGCGGCCTTGCGGGCAACCATCTCGCGGATGCCCTCGACCGCCCGGCCGACGGCGCCGATCTCGTCGCCCCGCGCCGCCTCCTTGATCGTCACGCCCGCCTCGCCCTGCGCCATGCGCTGGAGCACCGCGACGAGGCCGCCGAGCGGACGGGTGATGCCGACGATCACGATGAGGACCGCCAGAGCCAGGGCGGCGAGCAGACCCACCACCGCCGCGCCGACCAGCACCGTGCCGGCCTGGGCCGCGGCCTGGTCGGCGGCCTCGCTCGCCCGCTTGAGCTCCGCCGTCAGCAGATCGATGCGCGGCTGCACCACGTCGCGGACCTTCGCGCGGATCGGCGCGGCCTCGACGAGCAGGACCTTGGCGGCCCCGTCGTTGTCGTTCGCCAGACCCAGGGCGTTGGCCCGGGCGGAGATCGCGAAGAACTCGACCAGGGTCGCGCGCAGGCCCTGGTTGACGACTTTCCGCTCGGCCGTGTCGGACAGGGCGATCAGCGTGTCGGCGCTGGCGAGCGCGGCCTTCTCGGCGGCGTCGTAGCGCTCCTTGTAGCCGGCCATCTGCTCCCGGCGGGTCTCCATGGCGATGTTGCGGCTCTGGACCGCGGCCTCGTTCATGGTGAGGCGGATGGTCAGGATGCTCTGGAGACGCACCACCTGCACCTGGACGATCTGGCGCGTCTGCACGGCGAGGTCGTGGAGGTTGGTCCGCGCATACAGAACCAGCCCGCCCGCGACGGCCGCGACGATCAGGAGGGGCAAGGCAGCCTTGAGAAGGATGCGGGTGTTGCCGAGGAGCGTCATGGATCACGACCGGGAGTTGAGGATCGTGACCATCTGTTTCCGAAACCGGTTAACGAGGTCTGAAGGTCTCGCGGTCATGTCCAGGGATCAGTCAATCTAACGGTTTCCTGCGAGAGACGACGACCAGGATTGTCGGGAGATAGGCCGAAAAGCCTAGCCTCTGGACTGCCTTCCTTCAGGATAGATCAGACAGAACAGAGTTACGGACGAACGGAGATTCCGATCGGTCCGACCGGCGCCGGACATCACCGAGAGTGGCACAGAGCCCGTGGTGCGGGGCTTTGCCGGCCGCGACCTCTATGTGATCTGTTGGATCGGAATCGACGGCCTCGGGCACGCGATCCCACGCGCAACCTCATTCCGGGACTAATACCAACGCCTAAGATGCTGACGCATCGATTCGATCTCGGGCAGGCCCGAGATCGACGGGGCCGTTGAGCCATCTCGAATTTTCGACACCAAGCCCAGATGTCCGGAACCTTGGGCTTGGCGAAAATTCGAGAACGGAACCAAAGGTCGTTTTCAACGACCGTTGGTATAGCGCGGTACGGAGGAAATCCGGCTTGGCCAGCGGCCCAGCCGAGCCGTCGAAGATCGGGATTTCTTCCGAGACGCGGTATATAATCAGGTCAGGATTGCTCCGCCACCAGTTCCCGCGCCCGCGCCACCGTGACGGCCCGGTAGGCCTGCACCGCGGCACCCGCCGCCTCCGCCGTCGGGGCGGGGCCGGGGCGGGCGCGCAGATAGGCGCCGAGGGTCGAGAGCCGCAGGTCCGCCGCCCGCACGATCAGCGCCAGGGCGCTGAGGCCGGCCGCGCGGTGGGCTGCCCGCATCCGTTCGGGGGAAGTGCCGGCGAGGTGGGCAAGGCCGATCAGCGCCTCTTCCGTCCGGTCCTCCGCGAGCCAGAGGCGCAGGTCGGCCTCGTCGAGACCGAGCCGGACCCGCAGGGCGACCGCCTCGGCGGCGCGCCGGGCCGGACCGGGGCGGGCGGCGGGCCGCAGGAGCGCGTCGCGCTGGCGCGGCAGCAGGCCGCCGCGGGACTCCAGCCCGGCCGCGAGGCGGTCCCGGTCCTCCATCCGCTCGGACAGGAGCGTGAGGGCGAGGAGCGAGAGCTGCGCCCCGCGATTGGCGATGAGCGTCGTCATCACCGCCTGGTCGCCCCGCTCGGCGAGGGTATCGGCCACCCGGGCGGCGACCGTCTCGCGCCGGGCGATCGCCGCGAGATGCACCGGCCCGCGGCTGCGGGCGACGTGCAGCAGCACCTCGTCGGAAAGGGCGGCGCAGCGCGCGAGCACCGGCACCGCGACGCTCGCCTCGGGATCGCAGGCGAGCCGCCGCGCCAGCTTGCGCGGCGGCCGGGGGAGCGCGACGACCTGGCGGGCGAGCCGCCCGCGCGATCCCGTGCCGGCGCCATCGGCGAGCACCGTCATCACCTCGTCGAAGGCGCCGACCTCAAGGACCGAGAGCCCGCCGGACCGGGCCACCAGGAGATCAGCCACGCCGTCGAGGGCCCGCCCCGCGTCCGAGACCCGCTCGGCCGCCTCGACGAGGTCGGAGAGCGACATCGCCGGCGGGACGCTCGCGGGTTGGCGAAGTCTCTCGGGCCGGCGAAATCTCTCGGGTCGGCGAAGTGTCTCGGGTCGGGAAGCCGCGGCCGACGCCATCGGGCGAAAATCCTGTCACGAACCTTGCGGCACGCTACGGCCGCGATGGTTACACGGGCCTTAGCGGCGGGCCGGATTCAGGGGCGGGGTCGCGAATCCGGAGCAAGGCCGGCTCCCGCTCCGATCGGCGATCCCGCGAGATCCGCTGCGCGGCGCGACGGGAACCGGCGCCGGGCTTGTCATGCGGCAGTGCAGCATCATCTAACCGCCGAGTTTCGCGCGGCGGCCAGCGGAGGCCTTATGGACGAGCGGGATCGGGCGGTGCGGAAACCGGACAGCCGGCGAGACGACGACGAGTGCCGGGTGCTGGTGCTGCAGGGCGGCGGGGCTTTAGGCTCCTATCAGGCCGGCGTCGCCGAGGCGATGCAGGACGCCGCGCTCTCACCCGACTGGGTCGCCGGCATCTCGATCGGAGCGATCAACGCCGCGCTCATCGCCGGGAACCCGCCCGGGCGCCGGGTCGAGCGGCTGAGGGCGTTCTGGGACAAGGTGTCGTCGGGCATCACCGTCTCGCCGTGGTTTCCCGGCGAGCAGGCCCGCGAGGTGTTCAACGCCTGGAGCGCCGCCTTCGGGGCGACGGTCGGGGTGCCGGGCTTCTTCGCGCCGCGCTTTCCCCCCGCCCCGCTCTACCCGGCCGGCGCCCCCCAGGCGCTGAGCTACTACGACACCACCCCCTTGCGGCAGACGCTCGCGGAGCTGATCGACTTCGAGCGGATCAACGCATGCGAGACGCGGCTCAGCGTCGGCGCGGTCAACATCCGCACCGGGAACTTCGTCTATTTCGACAATTCCCGCGAGCGGATCGGGCCTGAGCACATCATGGCCTCGGGCGCCCTGCCGCCGGGCTTCCCGCCGGTGGAGATCGACGGCGAACTCTACTGGGACGGCGGCATCGTCTCGAACACGCCATTGCAATACGTGCTGGACGAGGAGCGATTCCGCGACCTCGCGGTGTTCCAGGTCGACCTGTTCAGCGCCCGGGGGCCGCTCCCCCGCACCCTGTCGGAGGCGGCCGAGCGCGAGAAGGACATCCGCTTCTCCAGCCGCACCCGGCTCAACACCAACGACCAGATCGAGATCCACAAGGCCAAGACCGCGCTCCGCCGCCTGCTCGACAAGCTGCCGCCCGAACTGCGCCAGGATCCCGACGTCGCCTTCCTGTCGGAGGTGAGCCACCAGAATGCGGTGACGATCCTGCAGCTGATCTACCGCGCCAAGAACTACGAGAGCGACGCCAAGGACTACGAGTTCTCGCGCACCACGATGCTGGAGCACTGGAAGGCCGGCCGCAACGACGTGCGCCGGTCCCTGCGCCACCGCCACTGGATCGAGCGCTGCCGGCCCGATCTCGGCGTGACCGTGTTCGACCTCACCCGCGACGCGCGGGACTGACCCTGGACGAGGAACGACGCATGACCCGCGACGAGATCCTGAAAGCCCCCTCGATGCCGGCCTTCAGCCCGAGCTACCCGCACGGGCCGTACCGCTTCCTGCGGCGCGAATACCTGATCATCACCTACGAGACCGACCCGGACGCGCTGCGGGCCGCGCTGCCCGAGCCGCTCGAGCCGGCGCCCGGCAACCTCGCGTATTACGAGTGGATGAAGATGCCGGATTCCTCCGGCTTCGGCGATTACGAGGAGAGCGGTTCGGCCATCGTCGCGACTTACAAGGGCGAGCCGTGCAACTACTCGGTCCAGATGTATCTCGACGACGAGCCGCCGATCACCGCCGGCCGCGAGATCTGGGGTTTTCCCAAGAAGTACGGCGTGCCCCGGCTCAAGGTGATGAAGGACACGCTGACCGGCACCCTTCATTACGACGAGGAGCGGGTGGCGATGGGCACGATGACCTACAAGCACCGCAGCCTGGAGGACCAGCTCGACAAGGTCCGTGACGGCATCGGCCAGCTCAACGTCAACCTGAAGTTGATCCCGGATGTCGATGGTGGGGTGAAGGTGGCCCAACTCGTCGGCTACCGCCTCCAGGACATCCATGTCCACGGCGCCTGGGAGGGCGAGGCCCGGCTGCACCTGATCCCGCACGTCAACTGCCGCGTCGCCGACCTGCCGGTGCGCAAGATCGTGCGCGCCCGCCACCAGATCGTCGATTTCACCCTGCCGTACGGCCACGTGCTGCACGACTATTTGGCCTGAGGAGACCTCGTCATGTCGCTGAAAACCAAGACCGCCCTCGTCACCGGCTCGACGAGCGGCATCGGCCTCGCCATCGCGCGGGGTCTGGCGCAACAGGGCGCCAACGTGATGATCAACGGCTTCGGCAAGCCGGAGGCGATCGAGAAGGAGCGGGCCGGCATCGAAGCCGAGTTCGGCGTCCGCGCGGTCTATTCCGGCGCCGACATGAGCAAGGGCGACGAGATCGCCGCCATGGTGGCCGAGGCCGAAAAAGAATTCGGCGCGGTCGACATCCTGGTCAACAACGCGGGCATCCAGTACGTCTCGGCGATCGAGGAATTCCCGGTCGAGAAGTGGGACCAGATCATCGCGATCAACCTGTCCTCGGCCTTCCACACCATGCGGGCGGCGATTCCCGGCATGAAGCAGCGGGGCTGGGGCCGGATCATCAACACCGCCTCGGCGCATTCCCTCGTCGCCTCGCCCTTCAAGTCGGCCTATGTGGCGGCCAAGCACGGCATCGCCGGCCTGACCAAGACCGCGGCGCTCGAACTCGCGACTCACAAGATCACCGTCAACTGCATCTCGCCCGGCTACGTCTGGACGCCGCTGGTCGAGGCGCAGATCCCCGACACCATGAAGGCCCGCGGCCTGACCAAGGACCAGGTGATCGACGAGGTGCTGCTCAAGGCCCAGCCGACCAAGGAATTCGTCACCGTGGAGCAGGTCGCGGCCGTCGCGACGTTCCTGTGCTCGGACGCGGCGAGCCAGATCACCGGCAGCAACCTCACGGTGGATGGCGGCTGGACGGCGCAGTGAGGGCCTGAACGGCGGGGGAGCCGGGGCTTCCGGCTCTCCCGCAGGATCGGCGCCGGCCGGGACCCCGCACCGGAAAAGCCTCCGCCGCGAAAGTCCCGATTAAGCTTGAGGGTGAAGAAAGGATCGCCGGCCACGGCACCGCTCGCCCCCTCAAGCTCCCAGGCCCCCATGCAGCGCAGTTCCGAGGACAACCGCAACCGGGCGCTCGCCGTCCTCGCCGGGCTCGGCGGCCTGGCGCTGCTCGGCCTCCTGATCCTGCGGGGGGTGTTTCGCGATCCCGGCCTCAACTCGCACGGGGCCCTCGCCGACGCGTTCCTGCACGGTCGGCTCTGGATCGAGAGCTGCCCGGAGATCGATTGCGCCCTGTTCCAGGGCCGCACCTACGTGATCTTCCCGCCGCTGCCGGCCCTGGTCGCCCTGCCCTTCGTGGCCGTGTTCGGGTTTCCCGGCTTCAAGGGCTTCGTGCTGCTGGCGCTCGCCCTCGCGGCCCTGAGCCTGTGGGCCTGGCACCGCATCTTCCGCGCCCTCGACGTCGAGGATCCGGACGCGCTCTGGCTCATCGCGGCCATCGCCTTTGCCAGCCCGCTGTTCCAGGTCACCCTGCGCTCGGAGGGAGTGTGGTTCTACGCCCAGTCGGTCGGCTTCCTGATGACAACCCTCAGCCTGTGGGCGGTGATCTGCCGGCGCTCGCTGCCGCTCGCCGGGCTGTTCGTGGCGCTCGCCTTCCTGTGCCGGCAGATGGCGATCTTCTATCCCGTGTTCCTGCTCGTGCTGGCGCTGCCGCGGCACGAGGGCTGGCGCGGGGAGTGGCGCGAGACCGCGCGGAATCTGGTGCGCCCGGTGCTGCTCGCCGGAATCCCGGTCGCGGCCGCCCTCGTCGCCTACTTCGCCTACAATTACGCCCGCTTCGGCAGTCCGACCGAGACCGGCTACGCGTTCATCCACAATCCCGGCAGCGCCGGCTTCATCTGGCGGCGCATCACCGAAGTCGGGCTGTTCTCGCGCGACTACCTCCTGTTCAACACCCTCTACCTGTTCCTCCAGGGCATCCATTTCGAGTTCGGCGGGCCGTACCTGACCCAGCTCACCGGCATCGACCGCTCGGGCTCGGCCCTGCTGGTGATGTGCCCGTGGCTGCTGCTCGCGTTCTACGCCCGCCTCGACCGGGTCTTCGCGGCGGGCGCCGTGGTGATCGCGGTCATCGCCGGCATCACCCTGCTCTACCACTCGAACGGCGCCGACCAGACCGCCACCCAGCGCTACACCCTCGACTGGCTGCCGATCCTGATCGTGCTGTTGGTGCGCGGCGAGCGGCCCCGGGCCTTCGCGGCCCTGCCGCTCCTCGTCACATGGGGCATCCTCGCCAACGCGGCGGTGACCCTGCTGACCAGCCTCTACAAGATCTGAGCCTTCAGGCTTCGACCGGGCCGCGGCGCGCGCCGAAGGTCAGGATCTGGTGGCCGAAATAGTTCGACACCGCGCCGGCCGCGATGCCGGCGCCGTGGCCGAGCGCCTCCGCCACCGGCAGCGGTACCGCCGGCACCAACCCGGCGAGCGCGGCGACCAGGGCCGCGCTCACCCCCAGCACCACGCCGGCCCCGACCGCGTTGACGGCGACGAAGACGGCCACCTGGCGGGGGAGACGGCCGGTCGCGGCGCCCCGGAACACGAAGGTGCGATAGAGCCAGAACCCCGCCGCCATGCCGATCCCGTAGGCGACCAGCATCGAGGCGACGTACGGCATCACCCACGACAGGGCGATGCGGGCAAGCCAGTTGATCGCGGCGGCCGAGCCGCCGGCGATCAGGAAGCGGACGACCTCGGGCGACATCACCACCCCCAACCGGGCAGGCCGAAGGCCGCGACCGCGAAGGACAGGGCGGCGATGCCGGCGAGGCCCAGGGACGGCCGATCCTTGACCGCGAAGGCGACGGGATCGTCGTTCAGCTCGTCGCGGCCGGCGAGCAGCCAGATCCGGCCCATGAACAGCACCAGCACCATCGGGAAGATCCAGAGCGCCAGCGGCGCCGACAGGACCGCGTGCCGGAACGCCTCGTTGGCGAGGTAGAGGATGAAGATCACGATGCTGGCGAGCCCCGCCGCGACCCCGAAGGCGAGCACCACCGGCTCGTCGGCCGGGCGGTAGCCGCGGCCCGAGAGCTGGCCGGTGCGCCCGCGCCTGACCGCCCCGCGCAGCTCGGTGTGGCGCTTGGCGAAGGAGAGCGAGGTGAACAGGAACATCGAGAAGGTGAGGAGCCAGGGCGACCAGGCCACGCCCACCGCCGCGACGCCGATGACGAGCCGCAGGGTGAACAGGCTGCCGAGGACCAGCGCGTCGAGCATCGGTACGCGCTTTAACGAGAACGAATAGGCCAGCGTCACGGCGAGGTAGGCCGCGATGGCGGCGAACAGGGCCGGTCCCCCGGCGGCGGCGAGGGCGAGGCCGAGGGCGAGGCCACCGACGGTCGCGGCGAGGCCGGTCGCCAGGGGCAGCCGCCCGCTCGCGAGCGGCCGGTGGCGCTTCGACCAGTGCGCCCGGTCGTGCGGCAGGTCCCAGAGATCGTTGAGGAGGTAGCTCGCCGACGCGACGAGACCGAGCGCCACGAAGGCGAGGAACGCCTCGGCCCAGGCCCCGGCGCTGCCGGCGAGGCCGCCGAGCATCATCGGCACGAAGACGAGGCCGTTCTTGGCCCATTGGTGCAGCCGCAAGCCCTTGGCGAGGGCACGCAGGCGCGGGGCGGCGGCGAATTCCTCGGACGGGCGGCCGCCGGCCCGGGCGGCACGGGCGACGCTCGCCGGGGTCTCGACCAGGATCACCCGCTGCGCGAGGGCCCAGATCGGCAGGTCGACCGCGGCGTTGCCCGCATAGTCGAACCCGCGCGGAAACAGGGCGGCGAGGCGCTTCGCCTTGACCTCGCCCTTCAGGTTGACGAGCCCGTCGCTCGACACCGCGCGGTCGAAGAGCGGGAAGCGCTCGACGATCCCGCGGGCCATCAGCTCGTCGGCCGCGGTCGCGAGCACGATCTCTCTCCCGAGGGTCTTCTGGAGCTCGATATAGGCGAGCAACTCCTCGTTCGCCGGCAGGGTGGCGAAGTCGAGGGCGGCGTGCTCGGCGACCCGGCGCTTGAAAGTGGCCCGGCCGCGCGGCAGCCAGGCCAGCATCGAGAACAGCATCAGGACGTTGCGGCGCAGGATCGCCACGACGCCCTCGAGCAGCAGGTCGGTGCGCAGGAGCGTGCCGTCGAGGTCGACGACGAGGGGCACCAGCGGGCCCTCGTCACGTCCGGGGATGGCGTTCGCGCTGTCGCGCTCGCGCGGGAGCGGAGCGGCCAGGAATGGACTTGCCAGGGACATCGTCTGCGACCTGCGCTGCTGTGATCTCGGCGAAGGCTACGATGGGACGAGCGGTGCAAGTCTTAATCGGACTTGAGGCGGCCGGATCATTCATCGATCAGGATGAGCGACGCGTTGATGCGACCCGCACGATTCGATGGACCGGCGGAAAGGTCCCGGTGAGCATCGCCTCACGCGGCCGGGCGGGCGCCTCCTCGACCCGGCCTGCGGCGCTTGCCGACAGCCGGTCCGCGCGTTTCGTGTTCGATGCCTTTCCTCTGCGTTACGAGCTTTTAATGAAATAGACCGGCAACCCGTCCTGCGTCCGTGTATTATCCGAATGTAGCGAACGCGCTGATGCCGCAAGGAACACCGGCATCGATTTCAAGAGGAGGCATAGTCATGTTCTACCGGAAATCTCTCGCCGTCGCCCTCGTCGCCACCACCGTTCTCGGCGGCGCCGCCTATGCGACCGAGCAGGCGACCAAGCCGGTGGTGACGCAGGAGAGCGCCGCCCAGCGGGCGGTCGACCAGGATGTCGGCAAGCTCTCGAAGGACGGGGCCCAGGCGTTCCGCGACATGCATCTGGCCCGCATCGCCATCTTCGACGCCGACCCCTCCCAGGCCAAGAGCCTGATCGCCAAGGCGCAGTCCGCCCTCACCAAGGCCAAGACCGACGATGCCGTGTTCCTCAAGGCCGAGTCCGAGCTGAAGACGCCGGCCGACCTCGCGGCGGCCAAGGCGGTGAAGGCCGACAAGACGGCGGATGCCAAGGCCTCTGATGCCAAGACCGCCGATGCCAAGACCGCCGACACAAAGACCGCCGATGCGACGCCGGTCTCCAAGGACAAGGTCGCCTGGGTGCCCGTCGATGCCCAGATGACGCTCGGCGAAGATTTCATCGCGACGCCCGAGAAGGCCTCGGCCGTGACCGAGGCGAACAAGAGCCTCGCCAAGGGCGACCAGAAAGGCGCCATCGAGAAGCTGCGGCTCGCCCATGTCGACGTGAACTTCGTCATGGCGGTGCTGCCCCTCGACAAGACCACCACCGACGTGAGCCAGGCGGCCACGCTGATCAACCAGGGCAAGTACTACGAGGCGAACGCGGTGCTGAAGACCGCCGAGGACGGGATGCGCTTCGACGTGATCGACGCGATCGGCATGCCGCAGAAGGCCAGCGTGACGGGCAGCACCGCCAAGCCCGCCAGCCAGCACCCGGCCACGGCCTCGGAGGGCAAGGCGGCCAAGTAAGCCTTTTGCGGCATCCCGTCGGAGCGTCGAACCGCCATGAGAACCCGGGGCGGCCCGTCCGTCCCGGGCCCTCCCCGTCCGGAACCGGTCCTCAGGAGTTCGCCGTGAGCGTGGCGTGGAGAGTGCTTCCCGTTCTGATCGGGCTGGCCCTGTGCGGCCCTGCGGCGGCGCAAGGCACCGATTTTCCCACCTTCACCCCGCGCGGGGCCTGCGGGCTGGAGCGCGGCTCCGGCACCCATGTCGGCCCCGCGAGCTATCGCGGCTGCCTGTCCGACGAGCGCGCGGCGCGGCGGACCCTGCGGCGCGGATGGACGCGGTTTCCGCTCGCGGACCGACGGAACTGCCGCGCGATGAACGCGATCGGCGGGGCGCCGTCCTACGTCGCCCTGCTGACGTGCCTGCAGCTCGGCGACGGCGGCCTGCCGCGCCAGCCGCCGCCGTTGCCGCCGCTTCCCGCGGCGCGGTGATCGACCCGCTCCTAGAACGCTTCAAGATCGCGTTGCAATCGCGAAGCTCTCTAAGCGGACTTGCGTTGGCAGGCCAACGATTCGTCCGCTTAGCTCCTTGTTTTATCGCAGATTTTTTCAGCAAAACCGGCGGCCGCTTTTGCGAAATCTGCTCAGGCCTTCGATCATACCGCATTTTCCGACGAACCGGCATCCACTTCGTCGGAAAATGCTCTAACGGCGTCCGTGCACCAGGAGCGCGAGGCCGTAGCCCACGGCCCCGGCGAGCAGCAGGGCGACGAGCGGGGTCTCCTCGACGGCGTGGGTCACCGTGCGGGCGCCGTGCCGCGCCGCGTGGCGCCCGCGCTCGTAGGCGTCCTCGGCATAGTCGATGGCGGTATCGGCGGCGTCCCGCAGGCCGTCGCGAGCCTGGCCGGCCAGGTTCTCGGCCTGGCCTTGCGCCTCGCGGAACCGGCCCTCGACCTGCGCGCGGCGGTCGCCCGCCAGGTCCCCGAGGGCGGCCTGCGCCTTGCCGCCGAGCTCGCGCGCCGCGCCGGTGATGCGATCGGTGTCGACCATCTGTCTCTCCCTTGACGGAGGAGGCCGTGCCGGGAGGCGTCCGGAGGACGCGCCCGACGACGGCGCCATGTGACGACAGGTGGGACGGACGGAGGGCACGGCAATGGCCGCGGACGACATTCCTTCCGCTCCGACCGGGCCGCTCCGGGTGTCATACGATTTCCGATTGATCGCTTCGCGATGCGGAAATCGTCTTCGCTCACGCGCCGCGCGGGCTGGTGATACGAAATCCGGAAGTGATCTTCCGAATTTCGTATCACAGGCATTCGGCCCAAGGAACTCGCTGCCACTCCTCCCAAGGGCCGCCCGTCCGCCGGGTCGGCTCACCCGGATGCTTCGGACGCGCGGAGCCGGAGGGGCGAGGCTGCGGCGGTCGGCGCGCGGCCCTGCGACCGCAGGGCGACGCAATGACGACGACGCCACGACGGAGCGTCGTCATGAGACGTGCGCAAGACGATCGCCGGCTCACGATCCATGCAGCCGAGCCGGCAAACAGCTGGGCATCCGGACCCCAAGATCACCCTTGGAATTGATTTAAAGTGCAGCGACCTCTGATCTTGCGCGGCAGGTCGCGCTTGCCTGCGACATCGTTTCGTGCAGACTGCGCCGCACGCCAGACATGGTGCATGGACAGACAGCCGACCGCCGCATGAGCCTGACGACTGCGCAGATCCTCGACCTCGCTCCCGATGCCGCGAGCCGCAAGGCCGGGCAGGACCAGGCCAAGCCCGCGAAATGGAGCGGCCTCGGCCGGGCCGGATCGGTGATCTGGGGCGAGATCAAGGGCAGCGGCGCCAGCCCCTACCGCACCGTCGCGGACCTCGCCGGGCCGACCTCGAAATGCACCTGCCCGAGCCGGAAGTTCCCCTGCAAGCACGGCCTCGGCCTGATGCTGGTCGATGCCGCCGGGCCCCTCGCGGAAGCCGAGCCGCCGGACTGGGTCGCGGCCTGGATCAAGGGCCGCGAGAGCCGCGCCGCCGCGGCCGAAACCCGCGCGAGCGAGCCGGGGAGGCCCGTCGACGAGAAGGCGCAAGTCCGGCGCCGCCAGGCCCGCGAGGAGAAGGTCGCGGGTGCCCTCGACGAACTGGATCTCTGGCTGCGCGACCTGATGCGCCGCGGCCTGGCCGCCGCCCGCGCCGAGCCCTACGCCTTCTGGGACCGCATGGCCGGGCGCCTCGTCGACGGCCAGGCCCCCGGCCTCGCCCGCCGGGTGCGCGCCCTGCCGGGGCTGGTCGCGGCGGCGCCGCAAGCCGGCGCGGCCCGGCCGGAGGCGGCCCTGGGCCTGGCGCTGGGGCGCATCGCCCTTCTGGTGCGCGCCGCGCGCCGGCTCGATGCGCTTACGCCGGACCAGGCGGCGGGGTTGCGGGCGGCTTTGGGCTACCCCGTCACCGCCGAGGAGATGGCGGCCCGACCGGACCACGCCGACGACTGGGCGGTGCTGGCCCACGCGATCGCGGAGGAGGACCGGCTCACCGCCCGCTCGGTCTGGCTCGTCGGCCGCCGCACCGGCGCCGTGGCGCAGGTGCTCGATTACGGCACCGCCGGCTCGCCCCTGCCCCCGGCCCCCGCCGCCGGCCAGGATTTTTCAGGGAGCCTCGCCTTCCAGCCCGGCGACCCGCCCCTGCGTGCGGTGTTTCGCGACGGCCGCGCCGGCCCGGCCTCGGAGCCCGGCCTGCCCGGCGGCGGCAGCGTCGCGGCGGCACGGGACGCCTTCGCGGAAGTGCTGGCCCGCGCGCCCTGGACCGAAAGCTGGCCGGTGAGGCTCGCCGGGGTGCGGTTCGGCCGGCTGCCGGCTTCGGGCGGTGCGGTCGCCTTCGCGGCCGGCGACGCAACCGGCTGCCTTCCCCTGCGGGCCGATCCGCGCCTGCCGAGCCTGCTCGCGGTCGCGGGCGGGCGCCCGGTCGACCTGTTCGGCCTGCATGACGGCCACGGCCTGAGCCCGCTGGCGCTCGCCACCGGAGGCCGCCTCTACGCGATGCCCGCGCAGGCCTCGCAGGCCGTGCTGCAGCAAGTGGCCTGAGGCCAAGTGGCGTGAGGCGAAGTGGCATGAGGCGAAGTGGCGTGAGACGGGCGGCCCGACCATGACCGACACGACCGACCTCGTCGCGGACGGCTGGGAGCCGATCCTGGCCGCCGCCCTCCTCGGCGCCGAGCGCGCGCCGCCTGGCCTGCCCGGTCCCCTGGCGGAGCTGGTGACGGAACCCGATTCCGGCAGCGCCCTGCTGGCGCGGCTGGCGCTCCACGGCATCCACCATCTCGCCGGGCTCGACCTCGCGCCCGAGGCGATGGAGCCGGTGGAAACCCGCGAGACGGCCGGGCCCGAATGCCCGCCGGCCGCCGCGACCCGGCTCCATGCCCTCCTCACCGGCGGCCACGCCGCGCGGGAGCGCCTGCGCGAGTGGTTCGACCTCGCGGCGGCCGCGCAGGTGCGCCCGCCCGCCTGGCTGCACCAGGCCCTGATGCTCCAGGCGGGCAACCTGCCGGAGACGGCCGGGGCCGTCGTCGGCCACGAACTCGCCTGGCTCGCACAGGCCTGCGGCGAGGACCGGGATGGTCCTGCGGCCGTGGCGCCCGGCGACTGGACCGAGGGCAGCCTGCCCGAGCGCCGCGCCGCCTTCTCGGCCTTCCGCGCCCGCGACCCGGACGGAGCCCGGGAGGCTCTAGAAGCGGTCTTCCGCAAGGAGAAGGCCGATGTTCGCCAGGCGTTGGTCGACGCCCTGTGGACCGGGCTGTCCCCGGACGACGCGCCGTTCCTCGAAACCTGCCTCGACGACCGGGCCGGGGGCGTGCGCGAGGCCGCCCAACGCCTGCTGCCGCGGCTGCCCCGCTCGCTCTACGCCTCGCGCATGGCGGTGCGGGCGACCGCCGCGCTCGTCATCGAGAGCAAGGCGCGCCTTCTCCGGAGCGCGACGCACGAGCTGGTGGTCACCCTGCCGACGGAATCCCCCACGCTCGCCCGCGACGGCGTCACGCCCAACCCCTGGGAGCAGCGCGGCGGCGGCACACGGGCGGGCCTGCTGCGGGACATCCTGGCGCGCGCGCCGCTCCACGCCTTCGCGAGCCATCCACCGCGGCGCTGGCTCGAACTGGCCCTGCGCAGCGAATGGGCCGATCCGATCCTCCAGGGGCTGTTTTCGGCGGTGGCGCGCGAGGGCGATCCGGCCTGGACGACGGACTTCGCCGACCTCCTGGCGGAGGCCTACGAGGGCAAGCTCTCCGGCATCCGGCGCACCAACGAACTCCTCGCCCGGTGGGTGCAGGCCCTCGACATGCTGCCTGCCCCCGAATGGGAGGCGCGGGTGACCGAGCTGATCCGCGCCCGCAAGATCGAGGTCGTCCTGGCGATGCTGGGGAAGGGCCCGGACGCCTTCTCCGAGCGGCTCAGCGCCGCCTTGATCGACTGGCTCGCCTTCGTCCTCCGCGGCTCCGAGGCCCTGCGGCGCGACCTCGCCAAGCCTTACGTGATCGCCCGCCTCGGCGAGCGGCTGTGGCCGGGCGAGGACATCGCGGCGACGGCCGGCGCCCTCGCCGCGCGGCTGCCGGAGGACGAGGGGCACGACCGCCTGCGCCAGCAGGTCGCCAGCCTGACCGAGACGCTGGATGTGCGCGTCGCGATCCGGCGCGAATTCCAACAGTGACACGCAGGGAGACAGCCCCAGGATGACGACCAAAGCTGCCCAGCTTCGCCAAGCCTCCCAGCTTCGCCAGGCCGCCGAGGACGCCTTCGCCGAGGAGATCGCCGCCCTGCGGCAGGCCGACGACCGGCCGCGCCCGCCGAACTGGCAGATGTCGCCGCAAGCGGTCGTCACCTACCTGCTCGGCGGCACGCTCGCCTCCGGCTTCGCGGTCACGCCGAAATACATCGGCGACCGGCGCCTGATGGAGGTGGCGGTGGCGACGCTCGCCACCGACCGGGCGCTGCTGCTCCTCGGCGTGCCCGGCACGGCCAAGAGCTGGGTCAGCGAGCATCTAGCGGCTGCCATCTGCGGCACCTCGCGGCTGATCGTGCAGGGCACCGCCGGCACCAGCGAGGAGGCGATCCGCTACGGCTGGAACTACGCGCTGCTGCTCGCCAAGGGGCCGAGCCGCGAGGCGGTGGTCGGCTCGCCGATCATGCGGGCGATGAACGAGGGCCGCATCGCCCGGGTCGAGGAGCTGACCCGCATCCCGTCGGAGACGCAGGACAGCTTCATCACCATCCTCTCCGAGAAGACCCTGCCGATCCCCGAACTGAACGAGGAGGTGCCGGCCCAGAAGGGCTTCAACCTCATCGCGACGGCCAACAACCGGGACCGGGGCGTCAACGAATTGTCGAGCGCGCTGAAGCGCCGCTTCAACACCGTGGTGCTGCCGCCGCCGGCGACGATCGAGGCGGAGATCGCCATCGTCGAGACCCGGGTGGCGTCGCTCGGCCGCGCCTTCGAGATCCCGGCCGAGCCACCCGGCGCCGACCAGATCCGCCGCGTCGTCACGATCTTCCGCGAGTTGCGCGAGGGCGTGACGGTGGACGGCAAGAGCAAGGTCAAGCAGCCCTCCGGTACGCTCTCGACGGCGGAGGCGATCAGCGTCGTCGGCAGCGGGCTGGCGCTGGCCGCCCATTTCGGCGACGGCCGCCTCTCGGCTCACGACCTCGTGTCGGGCATCTCCGGCGCGGTGGTGAAGGACCCGATCCAGGACGCGATCGTCTGGCGCGAATACCTCGAGACCGTGGTCAAGGAGCGCGAGGGCTGGAAGGATTTTTACAAAGCCGCCCGCGCCAGCGCGTGATCCCGCAGGCCGCTCGGTGGATATCCGTCGATCCGGCGGCCTCGCCTATCTCTCCCACCCACGACCTCATCCTGGGTTCGTGCTCGTTTGGTCTCTCCAGATCTCGAACCCTCCATGTCATTCCGGGGCCGCGCAGCGGAGCCCGGAATCCAGAGCCGCCGAGAGTGCGGAAAAAGGCGGATCGCGTTCCGCTCTATCCTTTCACACCTGCGGTTCTGGATTCCGGGTTCCGCTTTCGCGGCCCCGGAATGACACGGAGGGTTTTGAGACCGTCGAGACCAATCGGACAGGCTCCGGGATCGCGGGTGGGATGATCCGCACGAACGGTCAAACAGGCTCCCCGCGACGATGCCCGACATCCGCCTCTTCGGCATCCGCCACCACGGCCCCGGCTCGGCCCGCTCGCTCCGGGCGGCGCTCACCGACTTCGCGCCCGATTGCCTGCTGATCGAGGGGCCGCCGGATGCCGACGCGCTGATCCCGCTCGCCGCCCACGAGGCGATGGCGCCGCCGGTGGCGCTCCTCGTCTACCGGCCCGACCGCCCGCGGGACTGCGCGTTCTTCCCGTTCGCGGCCTTCTCGCCCGAATGGGTGGCGATGCGCCACGGGCTGGCGGCAGGCGCCGCGATCCGCTTCATCGACCTGCCGCACGCCATCCAGCTCGCCGACGGGTTCGGGGTACCGCCGGAGGGCGAAGCCGCGCCGATCGAGGCCGAGCCGGTCACCGACGCGGCGGAGGAGCCGGGCCAGGAATCATCGCTCGTGCCGGCCCCGGCCGCGATCCGCCGCGATCCCCTCGGCGAACTCGCCGCCGCCGCCGGCTACCCGGACGGCGAACGCTGGTGGGACGCCCTGGTGGAGAGCCGGGCCGGCGCCGACGGCGACGTGTTCGCGGCGATCGCCGAGGCGATGGGCGCCCTGCGCGAGGGCGCCGGACCCGATCCGGAGGACGGCATCCGCGAGGAGGCCCGCGAGGCGCATATGCGGGCGGCGATCCGCAAGGCCGCCAAGGAGGAGTTTTCGCGGATCGCGGTGGTGTGCGGCGCCTGGCACGTGCCGGCGCTCGCGCGCCACGACGCCAAGGGCCAGGCCTCCGCCGACAATGCCGTCCTCAAGGGTCTGCCGAAGACCAAGGTCGCGGCCGCCTGGGCACCGTGGTCCTACGAGCGGCTGGCGACCGCCTCCGGCTACCGCGCCGGGGTGCTGTCGCCGGAATGGTACGACACCCTGTGGCACCATGAGGGCCGGGTCGCCGCCCGTTGGCTCGCCCGCGCCGCCGCGCTCCTGCGCGAGGAAGATCTCGACGCCTCGCCGGCCTCGGTGATCGAGGCGGCGCGCCTCGCCGAGGCCCTGGCGGCCTTCCGCGGGCGCTCGCGCCCCTCCCTCGACGATCTCGACGAGGCGACGCAGGCGACGCTCTGCTTCGCCGACCCGGCGCCGATGGGGCTGATCCGGCGCAAGCTCGTCATCGGCGAGCGCCTGGGCGCCACCCCGCCCGACAGCCCCGGCACGCCGGTGGAGGCGGATTTCGAGGCGCAGTGCAAGCGTCTGCGCCTCAAGCCCGGCGCCGCGGCGGGCGACCTCGTCCTCGACCTGCGCAAGGAGACCGATCTCGCCCGCAGCCACTTCCTCAACCGGCTGGCGCTGATCGGCGTGCCCTGGGGCATGCGGCGCGAGGCGCGCGGGCGCGGCACCTTCAAGGAGGCGTGGTTCCTCGCCTGGCAGCCGGACTGGGTGGTGGAGCTGGTGGCCGCCTCGGCCGAGGGCGGCACCGTGGCGGAGGCCGCCGCATCCCGGGTGAAGACCCGGGCGCGGGGGGCGCAGCGCGTCGCCGACCTCTCTCGCCTCGTCGGGACGCTGCTCGATGCCGACCTGCCCGAGGCGACGGCGCAGGTGGTCCGGGCGCTCGACGACCGCGCCGCGGTCTCGGCCGACGTGTTCGACCTGATGGACGCGCTGCCGGCTCTGGCCGAGCTCGCCCGCTACGGCTCGGTGCGCTCCTCCGACACCGAACCGGTGCTGGCGCTCGTGCGAGGGCTGGTGCCCCGGGCCGCCGCCGGCCTCGTCGCCGCCTGCCAGAGCCTCGACGACGAGGCCGCGCAAGCCGCGAAGACACGCATCGTCGCGGTCTCGGGGGCGGTCGCCCTCCTGGAAGACCCGGAGCTGAAGGCGACCTGGCAGGACGCCTTGCGGTCGCTTGCCGACCAGGAGCACGTCCATGGCCGCGTCGTCGGCCGGGCCGTCCGGCTGCTGTTCGACGACCGCGCCATCGATGCCGAGGAGGCCGGCACCCGCCTGCGCCTGGCTTTGTCGCGGGCCACGGGCGCCGTTCCGGCCGCCGCCTGGATCGAGGGTTTCCTGGAGGAGAGCGGCCCGGTCCTGATCCACGGCCAGGGCCTCCTCGGCATCGTCGACGACTGGCTCGCCGGCCTCGACGAGGCCCTGTTCACCGAGCTGCTGCCGCTGGTGCGCCGCACCTTCGCGACGCTGGCCCCGGCCGAGCGCCGAGCGATCGGCGAGGCCCTGGCCCGTCCGGGGGGCGCAGCCCCCGGCGCGGAGGGCCCGGAGGGCTTCGATGCGCGCCGCGCCGCGAGCGTGCTGCCGATCCTGCGACTGCTGCTCGCGCCGACGACCACCGGAGACGCCGCATGAGCGAGACCGAACGCCTGCGCCGCTGGCGCCTCGTCCTCGGCGGCGGGGCCGCAGAGGGGACCGGCTGCGCCCTCGGGGAGCGCGACCAGCGCCTCGACCGGGCGCTCGGCGCCCTCTACGATTCCGACCGCAAGGGGGGCCTCGGCGCCTCCGCCCCCTCGGTGCCGCGCTGGCTCGGCGACATCCGCGACTACTTTCCGGCTTCCGTCGTGCAGGTGATGCAGCGCGACGCCTTCGAGCGGCTCGATCTCAAGCGGATGCTGACCGAGCCGGAGATGCTGGACGCGCTCCAGCCCGACGTGAACCTGGTCTCGACCCTGATCTCGATGCGGGGCCTGCTCGGCGGGCGCACCAGGGAGACCGCCCGCCTCGTGGTGCGCAAGGTCGTGGACGAGTTGATGAAGCGGCTGGAGGAGCCGGTCCGCCAGGCGGTCGCCGGCGCGATCGACCGCGCCAGCCTCAACCGGCGGCCGCGCCACGCCGAGATCGACTGGCACCGCACCATCCGGGCGAACCTGCGCCACTACCAGGCCGAGTACCGCACCATCATCCCGGAAACCCGCCTCGGCCACGGCCGCAGGAGCCGCGGTTCGCTCAAGGACGTGATCCTGTGCATCGACCAATCCGGCTCGATGGCGAATTCGGTCGTCTATTCGAGCATCTTCGGGGCGGTGATGGCCTCGCTCCCGGCGGTCTCGACGCGGCTCGTGGTGTTCGACACGCAAGTCGTCGATCTCACCGAAGATCTCGACGATCCGGTCGAGATCTTGTTCTCGGTCCAGCTCGGCGGCGGCACCGACATCAACCGGGCGGTCGGCTATTGCGCGTCGCGCATCACCCGGCCCGAGGATACGGTGCTGGTGCTGATCTCCGACCTCTACGAGGGCGGGGTCGAGGCCGGGCTGCTCGCCCAGGCGCAACGCCTGGTCGCGGCCGGCGTGCAGGTGGTGGCCCTGCTGGCCCTCTCCGACGAGGGGGCCCCTGCTTACGACCGCGCGCTCGCGGCCCGCCTCGCCGCCCTCGGCGTGCCCTCCTTCGCCTGCACGCCGGACCTGTTTCCCGACATGATGGCGGCGGCGATCCGCAAGCAGGATCTCGGCGCCTGGGCGGCTGGGGCGGGAATCGCGGCGGTCCCGGCGGTCGGGGTGTGAGGGGGTGGCGTAGGGCGGCGGCGCGGGATTGCCGGCAAAGCGGCGCCTGACGTAGGGTCTTCCGCATGGAGACCCCGACCTGCCCGACGCCCGCCGAGGCCTTGCGGATTGCCGAAACCGTCTTCCATGCCCGCTATGGAGGAGCGGCCTTCGCCTATGTGGCGGGCTCCATCATGCGCGGTGAGGGCACTTATCTCTCCGACATCGATCTGGTCGTCGTCTTCGATCACCTCGAATCGGCGCGGCGGGAATCCTTCATCGTCGAGGGCGTGCCGATCGAGGCCTTCGTCCACGATCGCGAAACATTGGCCTGGTTCGTCGACGACGACGTGGCGCACGGACGCCCCGTGATCCTCACCATGATCGCCGAAGGCAGGATCATCGGCGGCGCGCAGGAACGGGCCGAGGCATTGCGCGCCGGCATCGTGGAGCGCCTGGCCGAGGGGCCGCCGCCCCTGTCGCCTGCTGCGTTGACCATGCTGCGCTACGAGATCACGGATGCGATCGACGATCTCCGCGGCGAGCGAACCGCGAGCGAGAGGACGGCGATCGGGGCCATGCTTTATCCCAAGCTGGTCGAACTCGCGTTGCGCGGACGAGGGCGCTGGAACGGCACCGGCAAATGGGCGCCGCGTCTTCTCGGGGCGATGGATGCCGATCTGGCGGGACGGTTCGAGGACGCCTTCTCGGCACTGCTCATTCGTGGCGACACCGGCCCTGTCATCGCGCTCGCAGAAGTGGAACTGGCCCCGCATGGAGGCGCCTGCTTCGATGGCGATTGCCGCGCCGCGCCCTCGTCATGGCGCGTCGGCGAGGAGCCGGTTGCTCCGGAACGCGATCCTCCGCGGAAGGCCCGATGACGTTTGGCGAGCGGCGATGTCCGGCGCTGCTCTTCCCGCAGGCGGCCCGACCCATTTCCTGCGACCAGGCGCCCGCCGCCGGCCTCGGCGTACCCGCCTCCGCATCCCGACCTGACGGCGGCGATCCGCACGCGGACTTGCGGGGCCTGGGCGGCGGGCTGGCTCGCAGGCGGGGTCGGCTCCGGGGGGATAGCGAAGTAGCGTAAAGACCGAGGCGTCCCCGACGGCCGTCAGCATCAGTCCGGGTCGGCCTCGCCTTTCGCGACGGGCGGGGCGAGCATCCCGTCCCACGGCGCCGGCGCCGGAAAAATCTCGTCGAGAAAGCCCAGGAACGCCCTCACGTTCGGGTTGGCACGCCGGCTTTCCGGCCACAAAGCGGCGAAGACGGACCGCTCGACCGCGAAGGCCCGCAGGACGGGCACCAACTCTCCCCGCTCGACATGGGGCGCGGCGATGTAGGTCGGCGAGATCCCGATGCCGCCGCCCGCCACCAGGATCGCCGCGACGGCATCGCTGAAATCCGTGACGATGCCGGCCCTCGGCGTGACTTCGACCGTGCAGCCGCCGATGCGGAAGGGCCAGCGCAGTTCCTGGCCGGTACTCTGGAAGCGGAAGGTCACGCACTCGTGGCGGACGAGGTCGTCCGGATGCTCGGGGACGCCGCGCCGTGCCAGGTAGCCCGGCGACGCGAACGCGCAGACCCGGTGCGGCGCGAGGCGGCGCGAGATCAGGCGGGAATCGGACAGTTCGCCCACCCGGATCGCGACGTCGATGCCCTCCTCGATCAGGTCCGCGAAACGGTCGCCCAGGCGCAGGTCGATCGACAGCCTCGGGTAGCGCTCGCGGAACCGCGGCAGCGCGGGCGCGAGAAGGTGCACGCCCACCGGGAGCGGCGCCGTCACCTTCAGGGTCCCGGCCGGCTCGGAGCGCGCCGCCGCGGCAGCCTGCTCGATCGCCTCGGCCTCGCGCAGGAGCCGCAGCGCCCGCTCGTGCAGGTCGCGGCCTTCGGGCGTCAGCGTCAGCGAGCGCGTGGTCCTGGTGAACAGGCTCACGCCCAGCCGCTCCTCCAGCCGCTGCACGCTCTTGCTGACCGCGGAGGGCGAGATCCCGAGCGAGCGCGCCGCCGCCGTGAAGCTGCCGAGCGAGGCGGCCCGCGCGAAGGCGACGAGGCCGGTGAGACGGTCGAGGCCGATCTGTTCCATGACGGCATGACTGAAGCGATTGTCGGCTCGATTATCAAGATGCGGGCGCATAGCCATTCTCCTTCCATCGGCGCGACACCGGCGCCGTCGGGAAGGACCGTCGACGTGAGCAGCACCCTTCAGGACCGCACCATCGTCGTCTTCGGCGGCACCTCCGGCATCGGTCTCGCGGCGGCCCGGCAGGCCATGGCGGCGGGCGCGAAGGTCGTCGTGGTCGGCTCCCATGCCGAGGGCGCCGAGCGCGTCGCGGCGGAGAACGGCTTTGCCGGCTGGCGCGCCGCGGACGTGACCCGGCCCGAGACCATCGCGGCAGGGCTCGCGGATCTCCGCCGGGTCGATCATCTCGTGCTGCTCGCCGGCACCTTCGTCGCCGGCAAGATCCTGGAGGCCGAGGTCGATCACCTGAAGCGTGCCTTCGACGAGCGGATCTGGGCCGCGGTGCACGCCCTGCGCGCTCTCGGCGACCGGCTGGCCCGGGACGGCTCCGTCACCCTCGTCTCCGGGGCCCTGGCCGACCGCCCCAACGCCCACGGCACCGCCGTGCTGGCCGCCGCCTCGGCCGCGATGGAGGCCCTCGCCCGCGGCCTCGCCCTCGAACTGGCGCCGGTGCGGGTGAACACCCTGTCGCCGGGCACCACCGACACCCCGCTCCTGGCCCGCACGCTCGGCGCGAACCGCGACGCGTACGTCGCCGCGCTCACCGAGAGGCTGCCGCAGCGCCGTCTCGGCACGGCCGAGGAGGCGGGTGCGGCGGTGGTCTTCCTGATGAGCAACGGCTTCATGACCGGCGAGACCCTGCACGTCGACGGCGGCGCCCGTCTCGTCTGACCGGCAGAGCCCCTTCACGCCCCGCCCGGCGGGCGGGATGGCGGCCGGCTGCCGATCGCGCTCGGACGTAGGGGCCAGGACACCGGGATCGCCGCGCTCGCAGCCTTCCTGAGCGGGCCGGAGGCCGGCTTCGTCACGGGCGCCGCCTCGACCGCGGATGGCGGATATCTCGCCTGTCGCGCGTCGCGACCTTGCGAATGCTCTGCTCACGGACCATGCAGCCCGCGAACCGACACGGCCGGCGCGACGCCGGCGACCGACGGAGACGAACGATGCCCGATCCCATCGAGACCCGACCGGCGGGGGAGCCGGACCACGACCGGCTGCTGCGCGCCAACCTGGAGCGCGTCTTCAACGAGCGCGACGCCGGCAGGCGGGCGGCGGCCATGGACGACCTCTTCGTGGCCGAGCCGGTCATGTTCGAGCCGGCGGATATCGTGCGGGGGCGTGCCGCCATCGCCGCGGTGGCCGGCAAGCTCCTGGATCAGTTCGGGCCCACCTTCCGGTTCACGCCGATCGGCGCGGCGGTCGGGCACCACGGACTGGCTGCCCTGCGATGGCAAGCCGGTCCGGAGGGCGGACCCGTCGCGGTCACCGGAACCGACGTGGCCGAGATCGCCGACGGCAGGATCGTGCGCCTCTGGGTGCTGCTCGACCCGCCGGCCGGGTAAGGGCGGCCTCGCCTCCGGCACTGCGGGTCCCGGATGTCACGGCTGCCGGAGCGGCCCTTCCGGCGGCTCGGCCCGAGGATCCGGGCACGGCGAGATCCTGCTGCCCGACATCCGTCCCATTCAGAAGTAAGACGCCATCACGGTCGATCGCCTGGCAGAAATTCCGTCACTTGATTTCGCACATCTAAGAAAAAATGCTCCTCATATTCACGTAAAATGCGGAATATCATTCCGATTGACGTTCATGTCATCTCAGATCAAATTTCAGTTCGTGTCGGCATGCTTGCATCCCCAAGCCGACATTTCCGATTCGAAGGCGTGCCCGGCACAGGAAGGAGTGCGACGATGATCCCGTTTCGATGGATCCGCTCCGGCTCTCCTCGGGCATGACGGCCCCGCTGCGCGGCCTCGTCCCGGCAGACTGCGATCCGATCGCCGCCGCGCGGGCCCTCGTCCCCGTCCTCGCGCCGCTCGCCGCCGCCGCGGATCGCGAGGGGCGCTTCGCGCATGAGAGCCTCGCGGCGATCCGCGAGGCGGGGCTTGCCGCCCTGACGGTGCCGGAGGTCCGCGGCGGCCCCGGCGCCGGGCTTTCGGTCGCCGGCGCCGTCATCGGGACCCTCGCCGAGGCCGACCCGGCGGCGAGCCTCGTCCTGGCGATGCAATACGTCCACCACGCGACCATCGCCCGGGCGGACTGGCCGGCGGACCTCGCCGCGCGGCTGCAGCAGGCGGCCTTGCGCGAAGGGGCCTTCGTCAACGCGCTGCGGGTCGAGCCGGCCCTCGGCTCGCCGGCCCGCGGCGGCCTGCCGGAGACGGTGGCGCGGCGTGTGCCGGAGGGGTGGCGGGTCACGGGGCGCAAGATCTACTCGACGGGCGCGCCGATCCTCGCCTTCGGGCTGGTCTGGGCCCGCACCGACGAGGCGGAGCCGCGGGTCGGGTTCGTCGTCGTGCCGATGGCGGCACCCGGCGTGCGGATCGAGGAGACCTGGGACCATCTCGGCCTGCGGGCGAGCGGCAGCCACGACGTGGTGCTCGATGGGGTCCTGGTGCCGGAGGACCACGCCGTCGACTGGCGCCCGCCCGCCGCCGGGCCTACGCCCGACGCGATCACGCTCGCCTGGAACACCACCTTGCTCGCCAGCCTCTACGACGGCGTCGCCCGGGCGGCGCAGGGCTGGCTGTGCGCCCACCTCGCCGAGCGGGCCCCGGCCAATCTCGGCGCGCCCCTGGCGAGCTTGGCCAGGTTCCAGGAGGCTTTCGGCGAGAACGAGCGCCTGCTGTCCGTCAACCGCCGGCTCCTGCGCAGCGCCGCCGCCGAGACCGACGCGGGCGCGCCGCCCTCCGCCACGGAGAGCGGGCTGATCAAGCTCACCGTCACCGAGAACGCGATCGGGGTGGTGCAGGGCGCGGTCGCGCTCGTGGGCAATCCCGGATTGTCGCGAAGGAACCCACTCGAACGCCACCTGCGCGACGTGCTGTGCGCGCGCATCCATACCCCCCAGGGCGACGCGGTCCGGCTGGCGGCCGGGCGCGCGGTCCTGGGCTGAGAGGAGATGTGTCCATGCCGGACGTGAACTTCATCGGCTTCGTCGGAGCCCAATACGGGTCGGAGATCCATGCGCCCACCGGGCCGGTCGTCGACCGGGCCTATCTCCGGGCGGCGGCGCAGGCGCACGAGCATGGCGGATTCGACCGGGTGCTGATCGCCTTCCACTCGACCGCACCGGACAGTTTCGCGCTGGCGCAGTACGTCGCCTCGGTGACCGAGCGGATCGGCCTGATGATCGCGCACCGCCCGGGCTTCCAGGCGCCGACCGTGGCGGCGCGCCAGCTCGCCACCCTCGACCAGATCACCGACGGACGCGCGGCCGTCCACATCATCACCGGCGGCAACGACGCCGAGCTGGCGCAGGACGGCGATGCCCTCACCAAGGACGAGCGCTACGACCGGACCCGGGAATATCTCGACATCGTCAAGGCGTCCTGGACCAGCCCCGAGCCGTTCGACTACGACGGGCGATACTACCGCGTCGCCAAGGCGTTCTCGGCGGTGAAGCCGGTGCGGCAGCCGCACCTGCCGGTCTATTTCGGCGGCTCGTCGGACGCGGCCATCGCGGTCGCCGGCCGGCACGCCGACACCTACGCCCTCTGGGGCGAGACGAAGGCGCAGGTGCGCGAGACGATCGCCCGGGTGCGCGCCGCCGCCCGGGCGCATGGGCGCGAGGAAAAAATCCGCTTCAGCCTGTCGTTCCGGCCGATCCTGGCGGCCACGGAAGCGGCCGCCTGGGCCCGGGCGGAGGACATCCTGAAGCACACCAGGGCCTTGCGCGCCGCCCGCGGCCTCGGGCCCGCGGCGGTCCCGCAGAACGAGGGCTCGCGCCGGCTGCTCGCCGCCGCGGCTCAAGGAGACCGGCCCGAAGGACGGCTCTACACGGCGATCGCCGCCGAGACCGGGGCGCAGGGCAATTCCACGGCGCTCGTCGGCACGCCCGAGCAGGTGGCGGAGGCCCTGCACGAATACCATGCTCTCGGGGTGACGACCTTCCTGATCCGCGGCTTCGATCCGCTGGAGGATGCGGTGCAGTACGGGCGCGAGCTGATCCCGGCCTTCCGGCATCTCGCCGGCGCGCCGTCCCGCCGCCCGGCCGCCGCGTGATGCCGATCATGCGCAAGATTCTGGCTCTTCTCGCCCTCGTCCTCACCGCCCTCCCCCTCCATGCCGAGACCGTCCTGCGGGTCGGCGACCAGAAGGGCGGCTCGCGCGCCCTGATGGAGGCGGCGGGCGTCCTCGACGGCCTGCCCTACCGGATCGACTGGCGCGAATTCGCCGCCGCCGCGCCGCTGCTCGAAGCGCTCAATGCCGGGGCGATCGACACCGGCATCGCCGGGGACGCTCCCTTCACCTTCGCGGCGGCCGCGGGGGCGCCGATCAAGGCGATCTTCGCCATCCGCCAGAACCAGGCCGGCCTCGCCGTGCTGGTGCGGCCGGATTCGGCGGTGACGCGCTTCGCCGACCTGAAGGACAAGCGTATCGCCACCGGGCGCGGCTCGATCGGCCACATGCTCGTCCTGGCACAAGCTGAGCGTGCCGGCTGGAGCAAGGGCGATCTCGCTTTGTCGTTTCTGCCGCCGGCCGATGCCCAGATGGCGCTCACCTCCGGCGCGGTCGAGGCCTGGGCGACCTGGGAGCCCTACACCTCGCAACTCGAGACCTCGGGCCGGGCCCGCATCGTCGCCGATGGAGCTGGGCTCACCCCGGGCCTGACCTTCCAGGTCGCCCGCGACGATGCCATCGCCTCGAAGCGCGCAGCGCTCGAGGACTTCGTGCGGCGGCTCGCCCGGGCACGGGTCTGGGGCACGGCGAACCCGGAGGCCTTCGCCAAACGCTGGTCGGCGCTGATCGGCCTGCCCGAGGCGGTGCCGCTCGCCTGGTTCCGCCGGGCCGACATCCGCCCGGTGCCGATCGACGCGAGCGTGATCGCCGACGAGCAGCGCGTCGCCGACCTCTATCACCGCGCCGGGCTGATCCCGCGGCCGCTCGCGGCGCCCGGCGTGTTCGACGCCTCGTTCAACGCGGCGACCCGGGCCGGCGCGGCGGCGACGCAGTAAGGGTCACCCGTAGCGCCGCGCCGCCTCCACCGTCAGCCCGAGGCCGACCGAGCCGAAGGTGTCGCCCTCGACCACCCGTGCCTCGGGGGCCGCCGCCAGGATCGCCTCGCGGACCGGGGCGAGGCGGGTCGAGCCGCCGGTGAGGAACAGGGCGTCGATCTCCGAGGGCTTCACGGCGGCGTCGCGCAGGCAGCGCGCGATGCAGGCGCCGATGCGCCGGGCGAGGTCGGCGGAATGGCGGGCGAGGTCGGGGCGGTCGATCTCGGCCGTGAGGCCCGGCTCGACCCAAGCGAGCGGCAGGCCGACCCGCTCGACCTCCGACAGGGCGATCTTGGCCTCCTCGACCTCCATCGCCAGGGTGTGGCCGCGCTCGGCCTCGATCACCGCGGCGAGGCGGTCGATGAGTTCGGGACGCGCCACGTCGCGGCGGAGCGAGCGCAGCTCGCGCAGGGTCTTGCCGTCGTAGAGCCGGTTGATCTGCGACCAGGTGGCGAGGTCGTGGTAATAGGATGACGGTACGTCGAGACCAGGCCGCCGCATCGGGCTGCCGAGGCCGAGAAGCGGCATCACCTCGCCGACGCTGAGCGTGCGGTCGAAATCGGTGCCGCCGATCCGCACGCCGTCATTGGCCAGGATGTCGCCGGCCCGCTCCACCGCCCGGTGCCGCTCGGGGCTCAGGCGCACCACCGAGAAGTCCGAGGTGCCGCCGCCGATATCGGCGATCAGCGCCACCTCCTCGCGGTCGAGCCCGCGCTCGTAGTCGAGCGCCGCGGCGATCGGCTCGTATTGGAACGACACCTGAGTGAAGCCGACCTCCCGGGCGATGCCGGCGAGCGCCTCCTCGGCCCGACGGTCGCCGTCCGGATCGCCGTCGACGAAGTGGACCGGGCGGCCGTGGACCACCTGGGTCAGCGCCTCGCCGGCTTGGCTCTCCGCCCGCGCCTTCACGGCGGCGAGGTAGCGGGCGATGACCGCCCGGAACGACAGCCGCCGCCGCCCGACCGGGGTGGTCTCGTCGAGGAGCGAGGAGCCGAGCACCGATTTGAGGCTGCGCATCAGCCGCCCGGGATCGCCCTCGACATAGGCCGCCATGGCGGCCCGGCCGATCACCTCGTCGCCGGCCGGCGGGAAGAAGATCGCGCTCGGGATCGTGACCGCCTCGCCCTCCAGCGGCGCCAGCGCGAGCCCGCCGGCCCCGATCAGGCCGAGGGTGGTGTTCGAAGTGCCGAAATCGAGGCCGCAGGCCGCCATGCCGAATCTCTGCCGGAGCTCAAGGGAGGGCGCGCGACCTAGCGGGTTCCGCCGCCCCGGTCCAGCCCGCGGGCGGATTCGGCGTCTGTCGCTGCGGAACAAGGCGCCGCCTCGGCGGTTCTTCAGACCTGAGCAGTCGCTGAACTGCACGAGACGAGGAGCTTCCCATGAGCAGCACCACCGACAAGATCAAGGGTCTCGCCAACGAGGCCGTCGGCAACATCAAGCAGGGCATCGGCAGCGCCACCGGCAACGACAAGCTGCAGGCCGAGGGCAAGGCCCAGGAGCTGAAGGGCGAGGCCCAGAAGACCACCGGCGACGTCAAGGACGGCATCAAGAATGCCGCCGACACGGTGAAGAGCAAGCTCTGATCCAGGATTTGATCGTCGGGCGGGCGGGCTGAAGCCGGCCCGACCCTGCGAACGATCGGGCCGGTTTCTCGCGAGATGCGCGAGGGGCCGGCCCTTTGTTTTTTGGAGTGCTTGTCCTGTCTTTTCGGAAAAGGAGACCGCGATGAACAGGGACCAGATCGAGGGTGGATTGCGCCACCTCAAGGGCCGCGGCCAGACCGCGCTCGGCGCCGTCGCCGGCCGCGCCCGGCCGCAGGCGGAAGGCGCCCTGAACCAGGTGATCGGCGGCGCCCAATACGCCTATGGCCGCGGCCGGGAGGTCGCCGAGGACCTGTCGCATGACGGTGCGGCCCTCGCCCGCGAGATCGAGACGCGCGGCCGCGACGCCTACGAGCGCGGGCGCGAGATCTACGGCGAGGCGCGCCACCGCGGCCGTGCCGCCCTGCGCCGGGCCGAGTCGCACCCGACCGAGACGCTGGTTGCCGTAGCCGGCCTCGCCTTCGTCGCCGGCTGGCTGCTGAAGGGCCGCCGCTAGGGAGCGGCTCCGGAGTGCCGCCGCGGCCACGCGGCGGCCTCTTTGTTGCGCTGCATCGATGCCGGGTCGGGTTCGGCCTCGCCTCCGGGTTGCTTATGGTCTAGCTTGGGCACGATCCAGTGCGAGCCGAACGACCCGATGACCCAGAGCCAGCCCCCCGGCCTTCCGAAGACCGCCCCGGCCCTGCCCCACTCGGTGCAGGAGCACCTGGGCGAGCGGCTTCGCGCCCATTACGCGGCGGTCGAGGACGAGGCGGCGCCCGCCGCCTTCGCGGACCTGCTCTCGCGGCTGGACCTGGCGCTCGCGGCGCTCGGGGCACCGAAGGAAGACCGGTTCCGGGAGGACCTGCTCGCGGCGGCGCCGGCGCTCCGCCGCTTCGCCCTGACCCTGACCGCCAACCCGGCCCGGGCCGACGATCTGGTGCAGGACACGATGCTGAAGGCCTGGCAGAACCGCGACCGGTTCGAGTCCGGCACCAATCTCAGCGCCTGGCTGTTCACGATCATGCGCAACGCCTTCTACTCGGAGCACCGCAAGCGCTCCCGCGAGGTCGAGGATGGCGAGGGCGTGTACTCGGCTCGCCTGACCTCCGCCCCCAACCAGGGCGACCGCCTCGACGTGCAGGATCTCCAGGCCGCGCTCAACAAGCTGGTGGCCGAGCAGCGCGAGGCTCTGATGCTGGTCGCGGTCGGCGACCTGTCCTACGAGGACGCCGCCGAGTTGATGCAGTGCAAGGTCGGCACGGTGAAGAGCCGGGTCTGCCGCGCCCGCGACAAGCTGGCGGAACTCCTCGGCTATTCCGGCGGTGAGCTCGGGGCCGACCGGCTGACCCGCTCGGCGATGGGGCATGCCGGCGCGGTCGCGCTCGACGGTTGACGGGCTCGACCCGCGAGGACGTCCGGGCTCTCGATCGAGGCCGCGCGGCGGGCCGCGCTTGTCGCGAGAGTGCCCCTTGGGGAATGCGATCGCGATCGGGCGATCCCGCACGGGGCCGCCGGGCGAGCGGGCATCGTTCATCCGTTCGTCTCATACAATTCTCCGGTGATCGCGCGGCAATTGCCGCGCATTCACGGTCGCGACGCGGGAAATCGGCTTCGCTCAGGCGTGTGAAGCTGACCGCTTCACCACGCTGGTTGGTGATCCGGGGTCCGGACATCGGATCACGCGCCGTGCATGCAGCCCCGCATGACGCAATGAGCCGTCCCATGGGTGGTGCCCCGACGACGATCGCTCGCGACGATCTCAGGACAGCAGGCGCGACAGCCCCTGTCTCCGCCTGCGGGACGAACGGCGAACGTATCGAAGCCCTGCCGATCCGCGCAGACGATGCCCGTCACCTCGCCGCAGCCGAAAGCCCGCCCCCCCTGCCGCAGCGTCGCATCGAAACCGGAATTTGCCGCGCAGGCCGATGAAATGCTTCGACAATTCCGCGGCCGCTCGCTTGCGCCCCCACGGGCGAAACAGATCGATCGCATTGCGCTCCATATATTTGCACACCATACCTTCCTGCATTGTCCCGATTGCTTGAATACAATGACTTTAGGTTGACTGGAAAAAATTAGTGACAAACTGTGAGTTGACTAAGAGATCATCCCTGCGCTAATAAAGAAAATGATTGCAAAAACTTGATACATGGGTTAAATCCAGGCTTGTCGCGGAAGCGTCGCGTCTCTCGAACACGTCTCCGATTATAGTGCGGGACAGTATATTTGGCGGTGCGAGATCACCGTTTGGCTGATCGGCATAAGCCGGAATCGCACCCGCAATGTCAGAAATACGACAGACACGGGGGTGACGCACCGTTAGACCAAAGGCAGGCTCGTCCCCGCCGCGAGTCTGCGCACTGCGCCGGCTCGCGCAGCTTTTGCCAATTTCGGGCATTGCCGCCCTCGGCCCGATTCCACAGCGGGCCGCCGAATTTTCCGGAGACGACGACGTTGAATGCGCCGGACGAGTCGCGGTCCCCCGAGACCGGTCTTTTCGAGGGCAACCTCCTGCTCGAAGCCCTCGATGCGGGCGACCGCGCCCTTCTGGCGCCTTATCTCGAGCGGGCGCAGCGGAGCCGCGGCACGGTGCTGTTTCGCGCCGGCGAGGACGTGTCGCACGTGACGTTCCCGCTGAACCAGACCACCGTGACACTGGTCTCGCGCATGCGCGACGGACGGATGGTCGAGACCGCGACGGTGGGGCACGAGGGCGCGGTCGGCGGCGTCGTCAGCCACGGCTACCTGCCGGCCTTCAGCGAGGCGGTGGTGCAGGTCGCCGGCGAGGTGCTGCGCCTCGACGCCGAGCGGCTGACCCGGGCCCGGGCTGCCTCCCCGTCCTTGCGCGACCTGTTCGTGCGCTACGCCGATTGCCTGCTCGCCCAGGTGCTGCAATCGGTGGCCTGCAACGCCGTCCACCCGATCGAGGAGCGGTGCCTGCGCTGGCTCCTGACCTTCCAGGACCGGCTCGGCACCCCGGTCCTGCCGGTGACGCAGGAGATGCTCGCCGAGATGCTCGGCGTGCGCCGCACCTACCTCACCGGCGTGATCGGATCGTTGCAGCGCCGGGGCCTGATCTCGGTGCGCCGCGGCCAGATCACGATCCTGGACCGGGCCCAGGCCGAGCACGCCGCCTGCGAGTGCTACGGCAAGGTCCGGAACCATTTCCGCTCCGTGCTCGGGGCGATCTACGCCGAGAACGGCGCCATCGTGGCGGTCGATCCGACCCGGGCGCACGACTGATACCAACGGCCCAAGACGCCGACGCATCGATTCGATCTCGGCCAAGCCCGAGATCGACGGGGCCGTCGACCCATCTCGAATTTTCGACACCAAGCCCGGAAGTCCGGGACCTCGGGCTTGGCGAAAATTCGAGAACGGAACCAACGATCGTTTTCAACGACCGTCGGTATGACCGCCGGGCTCGGGCGGAACGCTCGAGCCTGACATACCGATCACGATGGCACACCTCCCGCGCCAACCGATCGGGCGCGGCGGACTGCGTCTCATACGATTTCCGACTGATCGCTTCGCGATGCGGAAATCGGCTTCGCTCACGCGCCGCGCGGGCTGGTGATACGAAATCCGGAAGTGATCTTCCGGATTTCGTATCACTGCAACGCTGCCATGCAGCGGCCAAGGTTTGACAGGGCGGCTCACCTCCTCGACCATCCACATCACGGACAAAATGTCCACAATATGGATATCGGGAGGATGTCATGAGTGCTGCCCCACCGGCGGCCGATCCCGCCGCCGGGCTCGACGCCGCGGCGCTGCGGCGAATGCCCTACCAGAATCCGCAGCCGGCGGAGATCCGGCCCGACCTCGTGGTGGCGCCGGCCATTCCCGAGGACGACCGGATCTGGGTGCCGCAGGCCGAGAGCGTGTGGTTCCGGCCGCTCTGCCTGAACGTCTCGGCCGGCTACTGGATGAACCTGCTCAAGGTCCGCAAGGCCGGCATCCTCAGTCGCCACCGCCATCCCGGCCCGGTCCACGCCTTCGTGCTCAAGGGCAGCTGGCGCTACCTGGAGCACGACTGGGTCGCGAGCGAGGGCGCCTACGCCTTCGAGCCGCCGGGCGAGACCCACACCCTCGTGGTCGACGAGGGCGTCGAGGAGATGATCACCTATTTCCAGGTCAACGGCTGCATGTACTACGTCGATCCGTGGGGCCGGCATACCGGCTACGAGGACGTCTTCACCAAGATCGACCTGTGCCGGGCGCATTACGAGGCGGTGGGGCTGGGGGCGGATTACGTCGATCGGTTCATCCGCTGAAGCGGCTGTCCGCGTTCCGACCGGAGCTGGCCATCCCGCCCATGACCGCATCCTGCGGTGTCGGTCGATTGAAAATCGACTGGCCTCGAAGGAGGGCTCCCGACGTCTCGCGATCCCTGGAGCCCTCCTTCGAGGCTCCTTTCAGTCGCGATCTTCGATCGCCGGCACCTCAGGATGAGGTCGCAGGCTGAAGCCAGAGCGGTCGGCCAGAGCATTTTCCGACGAAGTGGACACCGGTTCGTCGAAGAAAATACGATCAAACAAAGACTTGGAGAGCTTCGCGATTGCAACGCGATCGTGAAGCGGTCCACACACTGAAATCAAGATTACCGGGAGGACCGGCACGCGATGTCGTCCGGCACTGCAACATACATCAAATCACCGCGCCTGCGCCGCATCCAGTGGATCGCCGTCGCGTTCCTGACCGCCGCTGGCATCATCAACTACGTCGACCGCTCGGCGCTTTCGATCGCCAACACGGCGATCCGCGACGAGATGGCCCTTTCCCCCGCCGAGATGGGCTGGCTGCTCTCGGCCTTCTCGCTGGCCTATGCCTTCTCGCAATTGCCGGTCGGCGCGCTGCTCGACCGGATCGGCTCGCGGATCATGCTGGGGGCCGGCATGTTCTTCTGGTCGCTGGCGCAGCTCGTCTCCGGCTTCGTCGCCAATTTCCAGCAATTCGTGCTGGCGCGCGCCGTGCTGGGCCTGGGCGAGGCACCGCAATTTCCCGCCGGCGCCAAGACGGTGAGCGAATGGTTCTCAGTTCGCGAGCGCGGCACGCCGACCGGCATCTTCGTCGCCTCGTCCTGCATCGGGCCCTGCATCGCCCCGCCGCTCCTGACCGCGATGATGCTGGGGCTCGGCTGGCGCTGGATGTTCGTCGTCACCGGTCTCGTCGGCATCGTGGTGGCGGTCGGCTGGTACCTCGTCTACCGCAACAGGGCCGAGGTGGCGCTGACGCCGCAGGAGAATGCCCATCTCGACGAAGGGGCGGCCCCCGAGCCGCCGGCCCGGCAGATGACCTTCTCGGAGTGGCGGGGGCTGTTTGCGCACGCCACCACCTGGGGCATGATCCTGGGCTTCATGGGCGTCATCTACATGGTCTGGCTCTACCTGACCTGGCTGCCCTCCTATCTCGAGCACGAGCGGGGCCTGAGCGTCGCCCGCACCGGCTGGGTGGTGGCGATTCCCTACGTGTTCGGCACGCTGGGCATGCTCTGTGCCGGCCAGGCCGCCGACCGGCTGCTCGCCCGCGGCGCCGGCATCGTCGCCAGCCGCAAATGGCCGGTCTGCGTCGGGTTGCTCGGCGGCGGCGCCTTCACGGTGCCGGCGGCCTATACCCCGAGCGTGACGATGGCCGTAGTCTATATCTGCCTGGCGATGTTCTTCATCAACATGGCGAGCGGGGCCGCCTGGATGATGGTGAGCGTCGCGGTGCCCAAGCGCCAGGTCGCCTCGCTCGGCAGCATCCAGAATTTCGGCGGCTACTTCGCCGGGTCGTTCGCGCCGGTGATCACCGGCTACATCGTCCAGGGCACCGGCTCCTACGTCAACGCGCTGCTCGCCGCCGCCGCGGTCGCGGTGCTGGCGGCTGTCGCCTACATCGTCCTGGTGCGGAAACCCCTCGAAGGCGGCGAGACCCTGATCCGCAGCGAGCGTACGGCATGACCTTCCTTCCCGATCTGCTTCAGGGCCGCACCGCCCTCGTCACCGGCGCCACCTCGGGCATCGGCGCCGGCATCGCCGAGGCGCTCGCACGCCTCGGCGCCCGGGTCCACGCCGCCGGGATCGGTGCCGCGGCCTACGCGATCCCCAAAGACCTCGCGCTCACCGCGCACGAGCTCGACGTCACCGACGGCGAGGCCGTCGCCGCCCTGGTCGGGGCGTGCTCCCGGCTCGACATCGTGGTCAATTGCGCCGGCATCATCCGGCGCGGCGACGAGCACCGGCCGGAGGTGTTCGAGGAAGTGCTGGCGGTGAACCTCACCGGCACGATGCGGGTCTGCACCGCCGCGCGCCCGAAGCTGGCGGAGACCGGCGGTGCAATCGTCAACACCGCCTCGATGCTGTCGTTCTTCGGCGGCGGGCTGGTGCCGGCCTACAGCGCCAGCAAGGGCGGCGTGGCGCAGCTGACGAAGTCCCTCGCCATCGCGTACGCGCCGGATCGCATCCGGGTGAACGCGGTGGCCCCGGGCTGGATCGCCACGCCCCTGACGCAGGCGCTCCAGGACGATCCGGCCCGGGCGGGGCCGATCCTGTCGCGCACGCCGCTCGGCCGCTGGGGCACGCCCGCCGATGTCGCGGCAGCGGTGACCTTCCTGGCGAGCCCGGCCGCCGCCTTCATGACCGGGGTGGTGCTGCCGGTCGATGGCGGCTACCTCGTCGCTTGAGGTCACGGGAGAGGATCCAGTCCCGCATGGGTTCCGACGACGACGCGCGGGCGCTCCTTCGCCCCGACGTGCCGGGCACTGCCGCCTTCGGCAAGTTCATGCGGGTGCTCCAGGCGGTGGCGGACGCTCCCGACGACGCGACGGTGGCCCGCCTGACCCGGGACACGGCTCTGCCACGGCCGACGGTGCACCGCATCGCCGCCGCCCTGGTGGCGGAAGGCCTGCTGACCGACGAGGACGGGGCGTTGCGCCTCGGCCCGCGCCTCGTCAGCCTGGCCTTCCGCGCCTTCGACGGCTCGCTCCTGCGCCAGGCGGCGCGGGAGCCGCTCGCCCGCCTGCGCGACGACCTCGACGAGACGGTGCATCTCGCGGTGCCGGATTTCGGCGAGATGGTCTATATCGACAAGCTCGAGAGCCACCGCACCGTGCGCATGGCCTCGCGCATCGGCACCCGGGTGTCGCTGCATACGAGTGCCGTCGGCAAGGCCTGGCTCGCCACCCTGCCCGAAGCCGAACTCGCCTCCGTGCTGGACCGGCTCGCCCTGCCGGCGCGCACGCCCCACAGCCTCACCGACCGCGAGCGTCTGCGCCGCGCCATCGCCGAGACGCGGGAGCGCGGCCATTCCCTCGACCTGCAGGAGAACGAGCTCGACATCTGCTGCTACGGCCGGGCCCTGCGGGGCGCCGGGGGCAGGGTGCTCGGCTGCATCAGCGTCAGCCTGCCGCGCTACCGGTTCGAGTCCCTGCCGGCCGAGACGGTTTTACGGGCGATGCGGACCTGCGCCGAGGGCGTGGCGAGGGTCGCCGGCGTCGGACATCCGAACGCAGAGCGCTGACAACCGGTCTGGCATCCGCGGCAAGCCATGCTAAGGCCCCGGCGGATCGCAGGGGATGACCGGAGATGACCGAGGCGGAGCCGGGCATGGCGTTCCCCCTGGTGGGCCTTGCCGCCGTGATCCTGGCGGCGACGCTCGACGAGCCGCGGGTGCTTACCGTGCCGGTGGCCGGCCAGCCCGAGGGCCGGGAAGAGGGCCTCCCCGCCGGCCCGCTGGAACCGGCCCACCCGACGCTGGAGCGGGGCCTGCGCGCCTGGGTCGAGCGCCAGACCGGCCAGACCCTCGGCTATGTCGAGCAGCTCTACACCTTCGGCGACCGCAACCGCCGGCCGGGGACGGGCGATGGCGGCCGGCACGCCCTCTCGGTCGCCTACCTGGCCCTGGTGCGCGAGGCGCGGCCCGCGGCCGATTCGGCCTGGCAATGCTGGTACCGCTACTTCCCCTACGAGGACTGGCGCGCCGGGCGTCCGCCCGCCCTCGACGCGCTCCAGACCCGGCTGGAAGCCTGGGCCGCCGCCACGCCCGACCCGGAGGAGCAGCGCCGCCGCCTCGACCGGATCGGCCTGACCTTCGGGAGCGCCGGGAGCGGCTGGAACGAGGAGCGGGTGCTGGAGCGCTACGAATTGCTGTTCGAGGCCGGCCTCGTGCCGGAGGCCGGCGCCGCCGATGCCCTCGCCGGCCGGGCCATGGCCCTCGATCACCGCCGCATGCTCGCCACGGCGCTCGGGCGCCTGCGCGGCAAGATCAAGTACCGGCCGGTGGTGTTCGAGGTGATGCCGCCCGCCTTCACCCTCGGCCAGCTCCAGCGCGTGGTCGAGGCCCTATCGGGCATCCTCCTGCACAAGCAGAACTTTCGTCGCCTCGTCGCCCAGCAGGGCCTCGTCGAGGAGACCGACGCGATCACCGCCGAGACCGGCGGGCGGCCCGCCCGGCTGATGCGGTTCCGCCGGGAGGTGCTGCTGGAACGCCCCGCCCCGGGCCTGCGCCTGTCGGCCGGTCGCCTCGCCTGAACGGAGCGCCTGGACCGCAAAGCGTGGCGGCATGCCGCACTTATGCTCACATGAAGCATATCTGGACAGGACCGAAGCGCCGAAATAGCCTAGCCGGGTAAATGCTCATTATGAGCATATCTTGGGAGGCCGGAATGAACGCGATGACCGGAGGGGCAGCCGCACTGCCGGAAGCGGAGCTCTATGCGCGGGTGCGCCACCACGTGCCGGCGATCGAGTGGCCGGCGCTCGCCGGCGACGTGGCGGCGATCCGGGCGCTCAAGCGCGAGCGCAACGCCGTGGTGCTGGCCCACAACTACCAGGCGCCGGAGATCTTCCACACCGTGGCGGACATCGTCGGCGACAGCCTGGCTTTGGCCCGCGAGGCGGCGCGCACCGATGCCGACGTGATCGTGCTCGCCGGCGTGCACTTCATGGCCGAGACGGCGAAAATCCTGAATCCCGGCAAGACCGTGCTGATCCCGGATCCGGCGGCCGGCTGCTCACTGGCGGATTCGATCACCGCGGCCGATGTCCGGGCCCTGCGGCGCCGCTATCCCGGTGTGCCGGTGGTGACCTACGTCAATACGTCCGCCGCCGTGAAGGCCGAATCCGATCTCTGCTGCACCTCTGGCAACGCGAAGGCCGTGGTCGAATCCCTCGGCACCGACCGGGTGCTGATGATCCCCGACGAGTACCTGGCGCAGAACGTCCAGGCCGAATTGCCCCATATCGAGATCCTGACCTGGGCCGGCCATTGCGAGGTGCACGAGCGCTTCACCGCGGCGGATATCCGCGAGGCGCGCGAGGCCTATCCGGGCGTGACCGTGCTCGCCCATCCGGAATGCCCGCCCGCCGTCGTGGCCGAGGCCGATTTCTCCGGCTCGACGGCGGCGATGCAGGATTACGTCGAGACCCGCCGGCCGGCGCAGGTGGTGCTGATCACCGAATGCGCGATGGCCGACAACCTGGCGGTCCGCAATCCGGACGTCGCGTTCGTCAAGCCGTGCAACCTCTGCCCGCATATGAAGCGGATGAGCTTGGGCAAGATCCGGCGCAGCCTGGAGACGATGACCCACGAGGTCACGGTGCCCGACGACCTGATCGCGCCGGCCCGCCGCGCGGTCGAGCGCATGCTGGCGGTGCGGCCGTGAGCCGGGATCGCGTCGTCGTGGTGGGGGCCGGCGTCGCCGGCCTCGCCACGGCCCTGCGGCTCGCGCCCCTCCCCGTCACGCTGGTCACGGCCGCGCCCCTCGGCGAGGAGACCGCGACGGCCTGGGCACAGGGCGGAATCGCGGCGGCGATCGGCCGTGACGACGATCCCGCCCTGCACGCCGCCGACACCCTCGCCGCCGGGGCGGGCCTGAGCGATCCGGAGGTGGCGCGCCGCGTCGCCGAGGCCGGGCCCGGCCTGGTGGACTGGCTCACCGGTCTCGGCCTCGCCTTCGATCGCGGGCCGGATGGTGGGCTGGCGCTCGGTCTCGAAGCGGCTCATGGCCGGCGCCGGATCGTGAAGGCCGGGGGCGACGCCACCGGCGCGGCGGTCCTGCGGGTGCTCGCCCGGGCCGCGGCGGCCGCGCCGTCGATCGCGATCGTGGTCGGGCGGGCCTCCGCCCTGATGCAGGACGCGGCAGACCGGGTGACCGGCCTCGTCGCCGACACCGCCAGCGGTCCCCTCCCCCTGCCGGCGCGCGCCGTGGTGCTGGCGACGGGCGGCCTCGGCGGGCTCTACCGGACGACCACGAATCCGGCCGGCGCGGTCGGCTCCGGCCTCGCCCTGGCGGCCCGGGCCGGCGCGGTTCTCCGCGACGTCGAGTTCGTGCAGTTCCACCCGACGGCGATCGCGACCCGGACGGAAGGCCCCCTGCCGCTCGCCACCGAGGCCCTGCGCGGCGAGGGCGCGATCCTGATCGATGCCGCGGGGGGCCGGGTGATGGCGGGCATCGCCGGGGCCGAGCTGGCGCCGCGGGACGTGGTCGCCCGGGCCATCGCGGCGCGGACCTCCCGCGGCGAGCCGGTCTTCCTCGATGCACGCCGCCTCGACGTGGCGCGGCGCTTCCCGACGGTGGCGTCCTTGTGCCGGGCGGCCGGTCTCGACCCGGCCTTGCAGCCGATCCCGGTGCGGCCGGCGGCCCATTACCACATGGGCGGGATACGGGTGGACGGGCGCGGGCGGTCCTCGCTCCCGGGCCTCTGGGCCTGCGGCGAGGTCGCCGGCACCGGGCTGCACGGGGCGAACCGCCTCGCCAGCAACTCGCTCCTCGAGGCGATGGCCTTCGCGCCCGGAATCGCGGCGGACATCCAGGCCACGGCCCCCGCCGGCATCGGGCGGGTCTCCGGACCGCTCCCCTGCTCCAGGCCGGACGCCCTGCCGGAGATCCGCACCCTGATGGAGACGGAGGTCGGGCTGGTCCGCCACGAGGCGGGGCTCGCGCGGACGGTCCGGCGCCTCGCCGCCCTGGCCCAGGCCGGATCGGCCGAGGCGGTGGCCGGCCTTCTCGTCGCCGCCGCCGCCCTCGAGCGCCGGGAGAGCCGCGGCGCCCATTGGCGGGCCGACCACCCGGAACAGCGCGTCCCGCGGCACACCGAGATCACCCTGTCCCAGGTCCTGTCCGTCGCGGACTCGGCTCCCCGACCCGCCCTTCTCCAGGACGTCCCATGACCGACGCCACCCTTGTTCCGCCCCTGCCGCGCCTGATGGTCGAGCCGATCGTCCGGTCCGCCCTCCTGGAGGATCTCGGCCGGGCCGGCGACCTCACCACCGACAGCATCGTCCCGGCCGAGGCGCGGTTCTCCGGCGCCATCGTCGCCCGCCAGTCCGGCATCGTGGCGGGCACGCTGACCGCCCTGCTCGCCTTCGAACTCCTCGACCCGGCAATCCGGGTCCGGGTGCTGCGGCCGGACGGCAGCCCGATCGCCCCGGGCGAGGCGGTGATCGCCCTCGACGGGCCGGCCCGGGCGATCCTCTCGGCCGAGCGCGTCGCCCTCAACCTGCTCTGCCGGCTCTCCGGGGTGGCGACCGCCACCGCCTCGCTGGTCGAGGCGGCCCGCCCGCACGGCAAGGCGCGCATCGTCTGCACCCGCAAGACCACGCCGGGCCTGCGCAGCCTGGAGAAGCACGCGGTGCGCGCCGGCGGCGGGGCGAACCACCGCTTCGGCCTCGACGACGCGGTGCTGATCAAGGACAACCACGTCGCGGTGGCGGGCGGCGTCGCCCCGGCGATCCGGCGGGCCCGGGCGGGTATCGGGCATCTCGTGAAGATCGAGGTCGAGGTCGACACCCTGGCGCAGCTCGACGAGGCCCTGGCGGTCGGCGCCGACGCCGTGCTCCTCGACAACATGAGCCCCGAGACCTTGAGCCGGGCGGTGGCGATGATCGACGGGCGGGCGGTGAGCGAGGCGTCCGGCCGGATCTCCCGCGAGACGGTCGGTGCCGTCGCGGCCTCCGGGGTCGACCTGATCTCGACCGGCTGGATCACCCACAGCGCCCCGATCGTCGATCTCGGCCTCGACGTGGCGTGAGAGTCTGTCCGGGAAGAATTTGTTTTTTCGGAGCGCGTTGCGGTTCGCGCCGACAGGCGTATGCTTGAGCGATGTGGACGCCTGAGAACCGCCAGCGGTACGACCGCAGCAAGCTTCGCTATCCCACTGATTTGACGGATGAGGAATGGGCGCTTGTTGCTCCCCTTCTCCCGCCGGCTCGACGCGGGGGAAACAAACGAACGGTTGATCTGCGCGAGGTGGTCAACGGCTTGATGTATGTCCTTGGAACGGGGTGCCAATGGCGCGCTATCCCAAAAGATCTACCGCCTCGCTCGACGGTGCATGGCTACTTCGATCTATGGGATTACGACGGAACTCTCCTGCGCATCCATCACACCCTCTACGTTCTCTGCCGCGAACAGGCAGGACGTGAGGCCAGCCCAACGGCAGCGATCATTGACAGCCAGAGCGTCAAGAGCGCGGAAAAAGGGGGCGCACGATCGACCCGTCCGGCTATGATGCGGGCAAGAAGATCAAAGGCAAGAAGCGCCATCTCCTCGTCGATACACAAGGTCTGCTGATGCATGCTCTGGTGCATCCGGCCGACGTGCAGGATCGTGATGGCGGCGTGTGGGTCATGGCGACGCTGTTTAGTCTCTACCCGTTCCTGCTGAAGCTGTATGCAGATGGCGGCTACCAGGGGCCGGTGTTCCGGGAGGCATTGGAACGGGTCTGCCGGTCTGTGACGGTGGAAATCGTCAAGCGGTCGGATCAGGCGGTCGGGTTCGAGGTCCTGCCCAAGCGCTGGATCGTGGAGCGGACGATTGGTTGGCTCAATCGCTGCCGGCGGCTGGCGAAGGATTGGGAGTGCCGCACCCGCAAGGCGCTGGCTTTCCTGCGCCTTGCTTCCATCCGCATCATGCTCAGAAAACTCTGCCAACAATCAGCATGATCCCGGACAGACACTGAGAAATCGCGCGAGCAATCTCTTCACTCAGATATTTCAGCAGATTCGAGGTATCCCACCCTCTCACCTCATCCTGAGGTGTTAGTCGATCTTCGATCGACTGACCTCGAAGGAGGACTCCAGGGATCGCAGCGACTCCTGGAGCCCTCCTTCGCGGCTCCTTACAGTCGCACCTCAGGATGAGGTCGTGGGTGGAAAGAGCCGCACGATCTGGAATTGTCAGCACACCTGCGAGCCGTACCAAGCGCCGCATCGGGGTGAGGCCTCCTGCGACACCCCGCGCGCTTTGCCGCAATGCGAAGAGAATCGTGCGCGGGCGGGCCCGGCTGTGCTAGGCCCCGCTCCGGGTGGTCGGGAACCGCCGGAGGTCGCGAGGGGGCGGCGGGACACAGTGACGGATCGCCGCGAAACCGACCGCATCGACGCCGAGATCGGTCGCTCGACCCCGAGCCACGACCCGTTCGCCGCCGCCGTGCGCGCGACCCGGATGCCGATGCTGATCACCGATCCCCACCGGCCCGACAACCCGATCGTCTTCGCCAACGCCGCCTTCACCAAGCTGACCGGCTATACCCGCGCCGAGGTCCTCGGGCAGAATTGCCGCTTCCTGCAAGGACCGGAGACCGACCGCGCCGACGTGGAAAAGATCCGCGACGCGGTCGAGCGCCGCGTGGCGATCGAGATCGATCTCCTCAACCACAAGAAGAACGGCGAGCGGTTCTGGAACCGGCTGCTGATCTCGCCGGTCTTCGACGAGGACGGCACCCTCACCTACTTCTTCGCCTCGCAATTCGACGTGACGCTGGAGCGCGAGCGGCTGCGCGACCTCGGCGAGGCCCTGCGCCGGCGCGAGCAGATGCTGGACGCCCTGGTGCGCTCCTCGTCCGAGGTGCGCTACCGGATCAGCGCCGACTGGAGCCGGCTGGACCATCTCTCCGGCGGCGATTTTCTGGCCGACACGACCTCGGCCAGCACCGACTGGATCGAGACCTACGTCCCGCCGGAGGACCGCCCGGCGCTCAGGGCCGAGATCGCGCGGGCCATCGGGACCAAGACCTCCTTCAGCCTCGAACACCGGGTCTATCTCGTCGACGGGGCGACCGGCTGGGCCTCGTCCCGGGCGGTGCCGGTGCTCGACGCGCAGGGCCGGATCACCGAATGGTACGGCGCCGCCACCGACATCACCGAGCGCAAAGAGGCCGAGGCCGCCTCCCGCGACCTCACCCTGTCGCTCGGCCGGCAGGTGGCCGACCGCACGGCGGAATTGCGCCTCTACGGCGACATCGTCCAGTCGAGCGCCGACCCGATCTGCGCCTTCGACACCGAGTACCGGCTGATCGCCTTCAACCAGGCCCATAGCGACGAATTCTACCGGATCTTCGGCCACCGGGTGCGGATCGGCGAGGTGTTCCCCGATCTCTTCCCGCCCGACCAGGCCCCGGTGATGCGCGGCTTCATGGCCCGGGCGCTCGCCGGCGAATGCTACACGGTCACGGAGGAATTCGGCGATCCGGACCTGGCGAAGCCGGCCTTCGAGGTCTCCTACGCGCCTTTGCGCGACGGCGAGGGCCGGGTGATCGGCGCGTTCCACTTCGCCAAGGACATCTCCGACCGGCTGCGGGCCGAGGCCGAACTCGCGGCGACGCAGGAGGCCCTGCGCCAGTCGCAGAAGATGGAGGCGGTGGGCCAGCTCACCGGGGGCCTCGCCCACGACTTCAACAACCTGCTCGCCGGCATCTCGGGCTCGCTGGAGCTGATGCAGACGCGGCTCGCGCAGGGGCGCTTCACCGACGTGGAGCGCTACATGGCGGCCGCGCAGGGCGCCGCCAAGCGCGCCGCGGCGCTGACGCACCGGCTCCTCGCCTTCTCGCGCCGCCAGACCCTCGACCCGCGTCCCACCGATGTCGGCCGGCTGGCGCGGGGGATGCAGGAGTTGATCCAGCGGACGGTGGGGCCCGGCATCGCCCTCGAGGTGGCCGAGGCGCCCGACGCCTGGCCGGCCCTGGTCGATCCGTCCCAGCTCGAGAACGCGCTCCTCAACCTCTGCATCAACGCCCGCGACGCGATGCCCGACGGCGGGCGCATCACCGTCGAGACCGCCAACCGGACGATCGACGCCCCCACCGCCCGCCGGCACGACATGCCGCAAGGCGAATACGTGCGCCTGCGCGTGACCGATACCGGGACCGGCATGAGCCCGGAGGTGATCGCCCGGGTGTTCGAGCCGTTCTACACCACCAAGCCGATCGGCGAGGGCACGGGCTTGGGCCTGTCGATGATCTACGGCTTCGCGCAGCAATCCGGCGGGCAGGTGCGCATCGCCTCGCGGATCGGCGAGGGCACCGCCGTCAGCCTCTACCTGCCGCGACACGCCGGCGCGGTGCCGGGCGAGGACGAGACCGGGACGACCGCGCCGCTGCCGCGCTCCGCGGGCGGCGAGACCGTGCTGGTGGTCGACGACGAGCCGACCGTGCGGATGCTCGTCACCGACATCCTGGAAGACCTCGGCTACACGGCGATCGAGGCCGGCGACAGCGCGGCGGGCCTGCGCGTGCTGCGCTCCGACGTGCGGATCGATCTCCTCGTCACCGATATCGGCCTTCCCGGCGGGATGAACGGCCGCCAGATGGCCGAGGCGGCCCGGGAGACCCGGCCGGACCTCAAGGTGCTGCTCATCACCGGCTACGCCGAGACCGCCATCCTCGGCAGCGGGACCTTGAGCCCCGGCATGGCGGTGCTGACCAAACCCTTCTCCATCGAGACGATGGCCGCCCGGATCCGCTCGATCATCGAGGCCGGGCGGGAGCGGGAGCGGCTTCGCTAGACGAGTGCATCATCCCCTTTTCACGACCTCAACCTGATGTGCGACCTCCGATCGCCGACACCTCAGGATGAAATGAGTGGGCAGGATATTTCGTGCTCACTCTCAGTTTTCAGCAGATGAATCTGGTCAAACAGGCCCTCAGAAATCGGCGTGCAGGCGGGTGCCGAAGAAGTTGGCCGGGCCGCGGTCGCGGTTATAGGCGGGATTCACGACCAGCTGGTAGTTGAACGACACCGTGACCGCCTTGGTGAGGCTCATGGCATAGTAGGTCTCGAAGGCGCGCTCGGTGCCGTAGTTGAGCCGCCCGTCGCCGATGAGCAGGCCGAGGCCTCCATTGGCGAAGAAGGCCCGGTGCGACGGCGACAGGCCGTTGATCGCTCCGCCGATGCCGACCGTGTCGCTCGGCCGTTCCCAGGCGGTGCCCTTGAGCGAGAGCCCCCCCGAGATCGAGCGATCGACATCGGTGAAGGAGAGGCTTTCGTTGCGCCCGTCCGAGAGGCTCGCCCGGGCGAACAGGCCGAGATCCGGCGTCAGGGCCTGCTCCAGGTTGATGTAGGCGCCGGTCTTGCGCCGGGGCCGGCGGGTCGCGGCGGCTGCGTCGTTGATGTCGTCGTAGATCCCGGACCGCGTCAGGTCGACGACCTGGCGGTAATTGGCGGTGTTGCCGACATTGCTGAACAGGCCGATGCGCAGCTTGCCCGGCTGGTCGAGGCCGGGCAGGACGTGGCGCTCCTCGAACTCGATGTTGGTGCCGGCGCGCTGGAAGACCCGCGGGTCGAGCACGTCGTTCGACGGCTCCTTCGGCACCTGGGTGTAGGCGGCCCGGATGGCGAAGTCCGGCCGGTTGTACTCGACCATCAGCCCTTGCGTGAAGCCGGGGAGGTTCGCCGGGAAGTCCCAGGCCGAGGAGCCCCAGATCGACCAGTTCATGAAGTCGACCCGCGGGTCGTGGGCGTAGACGTTGCCGTCGAAGAAGTCGCCGAGCGCGAACTTGCCGGCCACGACCGAGATCCGCTCGACGTCGCGGGTCATCGCCACCTGGTTGACGCCGTCCGGCACGTCCTCGGTGGCGCCGCCCAGCCCGAAGGTCTGGCGGATGAAGTAGCGGTTCGAGCGCAGCTTCGGGAACGGCGCGCCGGCCTTCTGGGCCTCGCCGTTGACGAAGCCGGCGACGCCGAGCGTGCGCGACAGGCCGAAGCCCTGCGAGAATTCCGGGTTGTAGTAGAGTTCGGTGCTGTCGGTCAGCTTCACGCCGAGGAACAGGGTCGCGGTCGTGGTGGACTGGACCTGGTTCGGCACCAGGCTGTTCTCGCCGCGATAGGGCGCGCGGAAGCCCGGCACGCCTTGGCTGACGAAGGTGGTCTGGCCGTGGAACGAGTAGCGGCCGGTGTCGCGGCTGGCCGGGGCGTCCTCGGCCACTTCCGCCGGCAGCTTGAGGCCGTAGGGATACCAGGAGAGCCGCGCCATCATCTGGTGCGACGAGAACGCGGCCTGGGTCGAGACCGGCCCGAGGCCCGGCACGGTGCCGAGATCGAACCGGCCGGAGCGGCCGAGATCGATGTAGCGGTAGTCGAGGCCGAGCGCGAGGTTCGGGGTAATGGCGTATTGCACGCCGGCCCCGAGGGTGAAGCCGAGGAAGGACAGGTCCTTGCGCGCCGTCGCCATCGTCCCGGCGGCATCCGGGTAGGTCGCGAGCACCCGCGCATCGGCGCCCGCGAGCCCGAAGGTGGCGTAGACGAGGTAGCTCTCGAACGAATAGCCGAGGCGGGCGCGCACGGCCCCGTAGAGATCGGTCTTGCCCCGGATCACGCTGAAGGCCGGATCGACGTCCTCGTAGCCGAAGCCCAGCGCGGTCGAGGGGACCGGACGCTTGAGGTTGGCGCCGTAGAGGTCGGCCTCGATTCCGTAGAGGTAGGGGCCGGTCTGCCAGTTGTAGCCGCCGAACAGGCCGCCGACCGCCGTCGTGGCGGTGCGGCCGGTATCCGAGCGCCTCGTCGAATCGCCGCTCTGGAAGGCCGGGATCGTCCGGCCGCCGACGGTGCTCGGCCCGAAGCGGTAATTGCCGAACGAGGCTCCGGCACTGCCCTCGATCCCCAGATAGGGGCCGGACCAGTCGACGAAGGCCGGCCCGTCGGCGGGGGCAGGCGCAAGAGCGGGGGCGGGCGGTCGCAGGTCGGCCGCCGCCGCCATGCCGGCGCAGAGCCCCAACGCCACCCCGAATCCCGCTCCGCCCACGCACCGCATCGCCGCTTCCCCGTCCTGGTCCGGCAGCCAGGTATAGCCATTGCTATATTCCTGGCAACCGGCCACGCTTGCCCGGGACAGGGGTCTACGGTTTCCGTGACGGTAATGTCACGGCGTGAAGGCCTGCAACCGGATTCTCAGCCGTGCAGCAGCCCGCGGGCGGCGAGGTTGCGCATCAGCGCCGCCGCGCCGAGGGTCCAGGGCTCGCAATCCTGGCAATGGCGCATGCGGTTGACCAGCGCCCCCAGCGCCGGGCTGCGGATCACCACCCGGTCGCCGACCTTGTGGGTGAAGCCCTGGCCCGGTGCGCCCCGGTCCTCGACCGGCGCGAACATCGTGCCGAGGAACAGGACCGCGCCGTCCGGATACTGGTGGGTCCCGCCCATCATCGCCTCGACGAGGTCGGCCGGGTCGCGGCTGATCTCGGACAGGGCCGAGGTGCCCGCGAGCTTGAAGCCGTCGTCGCCCGTCACCTCCAGGCTCACCACCGTGCGGCGGACATGGTCGAGGGAGAAGCCGTCGTCGAACAGGCGCAGGAACGGGCCCAGCGCGCAGGAGGCGGCGTTGTCCTTGGCCTTGCCCAAGAGCAGGGCCGAGCGGCCTTCGAAGTCGCGCAGGTTGACGTCGTTGCCGAGCGTCGCCCCGACGATGCGCTGGTCGGAGGCCACCACCAGGGCGACCTCGGGCTCCGGGTTGTTCCATTGCGAGCCCGGATGCAGCCCCGCCTCCTGGCCGCAGCCGACGGAGGAGAGCGGCTGGGCCTTGGTGAAGATCTCGGCGTCGGGGCCGATGCCGACCTCGAGATACTGGCTCCAGGCGCCTTGCGCCACCAGCACGGCCTTCAGCGCCATCGCCTCGGGGGAGCCGGGCTTGAGCCGGCGCAGGTCGTCGCCGACGAGCCGCCCGACCTCCTGGCGGATCGCCGCCGCGGCGTCCGGGTTGCCGCGGGCCCGCTCCTCGATCACCCGCTCCAGCATCGAGACCGCGAAGGTCACGCCGGCGGCCTTGACCGCCTGGAGGTCGATGGGAGCAAGCAGCCAGGGCTTCGACGGGTCGCGGGTGTCGGGGGGCGTGTTGGCCAGAACCGCGTCGAGGCCCCCGACCGTCTCGCCCGCGGCTCCCCGCAGGGCGCCCGCCGGATCGGGCGTCTCGCACAGGTCGCGGATGGTCGGGAAGGCCCGGGTGATGTCGACGAGGTCCGGTGCGCCGCCGGCGCCCGGCCGCACCGCCACGACGCTCGGCCCGTTCAGCTCCGGCCGCCAGATCCGGCCGGCCAGCGCTCCGGCGCAGCCATCCTCCGGCAGGATGGCGCGGGCGTCGTAGGCGTCGAGAATCGGTTGCATCGGTGGGTCTCCTCCCGGCCGGCGCCCGTTCGGCGGGTGCGCGGTACGAGGAGAGACCTAAGCCCATCGGTTGCGGCGGGGAAGCGCGGACGCCGTCAGATCGTCTGGTTGTAGGTGCCGACCTGCGGGTTCTCGCGCAGCACGCCGTCCACCGCCCGGAACATCTCCTCCAGCCGCGCCCGCGAGACCGGACTCTCGACCACCACGACCAGCTCCGGCTTGTTCGAGGAGGCCCGTACCAGGCCCCAGGTGCCGTCCGCGGTGGAGACCCGCACCCCGTTCACCGTGACGAGACCGGTGATCGCCGCACCGCCGAGCGTCTCACCGCGCTCGTGCATCTCCCGGAAGCGCGCCGTCACCCGCTCGACCACGCCGTACTTCTCCTCGTCGGCGCAATGCGGCGACATCGTCGGCGAGCCGAAGGTGGTGGGGAGCGCAGCGTAGAGCTGCGACAGGCTCCTGTCCGGGTTGCGGTCGAGCATCTCGATCACGGCGATCGCCGTGAGGAGCCCGTCGTCGTAGCCGCGGCCCACCGGCGCGTTGAAGAAGAAGTGGCCCGATTTCTCGAACCCGGCCAGCGCGTTCAGCTCGTTGACCCGGCGCTTGATGTAGGAATGGCCCGTCTTCCAATAGTCGGTCTCGACGCCGCGCGCCTTCAGCTCCGGATCGGAAGCGAAGAGGCCCGTCGACTTCACGTCGACGACGAAGCGGGCATCGGGATATTGAAGCGAGAGGTCGCGGGCGAGCATCACCCCGACCTTGTCGGCGAAGATCTCGTGGCCCTTCTCGTCGACCACGCCGCAGCGGTCGCCGTCGCCGTCGAAGCCGAGACCCACATCGGCGCCGGTGGCCTTCACGGTGTCGGCGATGGCGTGCAGCATCGCCATGTCCTCGGGGTTCGGGTTGTAGCGCGGGAAGGTGGCGTCGGCTTCCACATCCAGCGGCACCACCTCGCAGCCGAGGCGCTCCAGCAGCCCGGGCGCGAAGGCGCCCGCCGTGCCGTTGCCGCAGGCGGCCACGACCTTGAGCTTGCGGGTCAGCGGGCGCGCCCGGGACATCAGGTCGTCGAGATAGGTCTTCGAAAAATCGGGTACGAAGCGATAGCCGCCACCGTCGCGGTACCGGAACTCGCCCGAGAGCACGATCTCCTTGAGGCGGCCCATCTCGGCCGGGCCGAAGGTCATCGGGCGCTCGGCGCCCATCTTCACGCCGGTCCAGCCGTTGTCGTTGTGCGAGGCGGTGACCATCGCCACGCAGGGGCAATCGAGGGCGAACTGGCCGAAATAGGCCATCGGCGAGAGGCAGAGGCCGATATCCTGCACCCGCAGGCCCGCGGCCTGCATGCCGGCGATGAGTGCCAGCTTGATCGATGCCGAGTAGGCGCGGAAATCGTGGCCGGTGACGATGTCGGGGCGCACGCCGAGCTCGTGGACGAGCGTGCCGAGGCCGAGGCCCAGCGCCTGGACCCCTATCAGGTTGAGATCCTTCGGGAACAGCCAGCGGGCGTCGTATTCGCGAAACCCCGTGGGCGCGACGAGCGGCAGGCTCTCGAACGCGAAGGTGTTCGGCGTGAGCGCGGCGTGGGGCTTCGGGAACATGAGCGGCCTGTCGTTTGGCGAGCGGACGAAGTCGGAGGCTCGGGAAGACTAGCCCGGCGGCCAGTCGCGCGCATGATCTCCGCGCGGAGGATATCCGAAAGGGTCAGGCCGCATCCGTGCGGTGGGCCAGGACCTGGCGGAGCGCCTGGTCGGCCGGGACCGGCCGGCCGAGATGGTAGCCCTGGAGGAACGGGCAGCCGAGGGCCCGCAGGGTGGCGAGGTCGTCCGCCGTCTCGACGCCTTCGGCCACCACTTCGAGGCCGAGCGTCCGGCCGAGGCCGAGCACCGTCTGGACCAGGCCGCGCTTGTCGTCGGAGGCCGACAGGCCGGTGACGAGGCTGCGGTCGATCTTGACCCGGCCGGCCCGCAGCTGGCGCAGGGAGGCGAGCGACGAATAGCCGACGCCGAAATCGTCGAGGGCCACCCGGATGCCGGCGCGGGACAGGGCGAGGAGCTTGTCCTGCACCGCCTCGATATCGAGGGCGGTCTCCTCGGTGATCTCGATCTCGAGGAGCAACGGTGCCAAGCCCAGCGCCCGCAGGCGGTCGAGCACGATCTCGTCGACCGGGATCTGCGCCATCTCCCGCGGCGAGACGTTCATCGCCACCCGGACGTCGCGGATGCCGGCGGCGCGCAAGGCCTGCATCGCGCCGCAGACCTGCTCCAGGATGAAGCGCAGGAGCGATTCGGTCAGGCCGGACCGGGCGGCGGCGGCGACGATCTCGCCGGGCGGGATCCAGCCATGGACCGGGTGGTTCCAGCGCACCAACGCTTCGAGCCCGGCGATGCGGGTACCGCCCTCGCCGAAGATCGGTTGGAACCAGACCGCGAGGCCGGTCTCGGCGAGGGCGTGCGAGAGGTCGCGCTCGCTGTCGCGCCGCATCTCCAGGCGACGGCGCAGGCCCTCGTCGAAGATCCGGAAGCGGTTCCGCCCGGCGGCCTTGGCGGCGTAGAGCGCGTCGTCGGCGCAGCTCAGCATCTGGGTCAGGCTGGGCCCGTGGGCGTGGCACAGGCCGATGCTGACGCCGAGGCGGCCGGCATCGAAGCTCTCGAACGGCTCGACCACCGCCCCGATCAGGGCCGCCGCCAGGTCGGCGGGCGGCCATCCGGCGCAGGGGTCGTACAGCACCGCGAACTCGTCGCCGCCGAAACGGGCCGCCAGCGCCTCCGGCGGCAGGGTCCGGCGCAGGCGCTGCGCCACCTCGGCCAGCACCCGGTCGCCGGTCGAGTGGCCGTAGACGTCGTTGACCGACTTGAAGCCGTCGAGGTCGAGCAGCATCAGGCAGGGCGCCGGTCCGGGCCGGCGGATCCGCGCTTCCGCCGCTTGCGCGAAGCCGGCCCGGTTCATCAGCCCGGTGAGGGCATCGTGGGTGGCGCGCCGGCGCATCTCGTCGGCGAGGCTGCTTGCCGCCGCATGCGCCTCGTGGCGGGCGCGGGCGAGCGCCGTGGCCTCGTTCTTCAGCCGGGAGGTCCGGCGAAAGCCCCGCTCGGTCTCGATGGCGCTGCGCAGGAGCGCCGCGAGGTAGAGCAGCACCGTGAGGGCGAGGCAGGTCCGGTCGAAGCCGCCGGTCCAGGCGAGGCAGCCGGCCACCGTCAGGAGCGGCGGCGTGATGAAGCTCGCGGGAATCGCCGCGTAGGCCATGCCGTGGGTGACGGCCCCGGCGGTGATGCCGCAGACGACGACGAGGTAGAACAGGGTCTGGGGCGCGGTGTAGCCGTCGCACAGGAGCGCCACCAGGGACCAGACGAGGCCCGACAGGAACGCCGCCAGGGTGGCGAGCTGCAGGTGCCGGTCGACCGCGCCGGCGGCGGCCCGGGCCTGGTCCGGCGGCGAGCCCTCGGGGGCGGCAAGGCCGAGGCAGGGCGCCCGGCACAGGCCGAACCGGGTGAGGTTGACGAGCGACGACACCGCGAACCAGGCGAGGCCCGCACGCCCGTGGCCGGCCTGGGCGGCGACCAGCGCCCCGGTGGCGCCGAGCAGCGCGTTGACCGGCATGGCCTGCTGCACGCTGCGGCGCACCGCCTCGAGCTGGTCGCGCCGGATCGAGGCGCGCAGGTCCGGACCGTCGCCACGGCGCGGCATGTCGGAGCCCGGTTCCTGGCTGCCTGGTTCTGACATGTCACCTCGGCGGGTCAGCCGTGCTATCATAACGGCCGCCGGTAAAGAATCGTTGACCACCGTCTGGGTCAAGCCGGGAAAGGTCAAGCCTGCCACGCCTCTGCCGGCCGAGGCGGCACCCGTCGCCGCTCCCTTCCGGAACCTGCCGCCACGGAACGGTGGCCGAGCCTGGCCGTTGAATAGGTCGCAAGACTGCGAGGAGGCATCATGCGCAATGTGGCGAGGGCGGCTTTGGTGGCGGTCGTGACGCTGGTGGGCGTCGGCGCGGCGGAGGCGAAGGGCTGCATCAAGGGGGCGATCATCGGCGGCATCGCCGGGCATTACCTGGCCGAGCGCGGCGTCGTCGGCGCCGTGGCGGGCTGTTTGGCAGGCCGGGCGCTGGCCAAGCGAAACGCCCAGCGCGACGTCGATTACGGCGCCCGGGTGCGCCCGCGCGACGGCTACGGCTACGGCGCGGGCCGGAACTACTGATACGCGTTCGGCATCGCAAAGCGACCGATCGGAAAGCGACGAGAATCCTGTCCGGCGGGGTATTCCCGCCGGCTTCGCGAAAAGCCGACGCGGCGATCCGTCCCGTGCCGGCGGCGCCGGCCGCCCCATCTTGTCCGCATCCGTCACGCTGGCGCACCGGGTGGGCATGGCCGTCTTCTTCACCGCCGACACGCATTTCGGCGACAGCCACATCCTGCGCCAGCGCGGCCGCCTGTTCACCTCCATCGACCATCACGACGAAACCCTGGTGGCTCATTGGAACGCCGTCGTCGGGCCCGAGGACGAGGTCTGGCATGTCGGCGACTTCGCCGCCCATGCCGAGCGCGCGCATTGCGCGGCGATCTTCTCACGGTTGAACGGCATCAAGCGCCTGGTGCGCGGCAACCACGACAGCAACCGCGTCCTCGACCTGCCCTGGGCCGCCCCGCCGGTCGAGAGCGCGCGGCTGACATTGCGGGAGGACGGCCGCGAGTGGCGGCTGTTCCTGGCGCATTACGCCCACCGGGCCTGGCCCGGCCTGTGGCGCGGCACCCGCCACCTCTATGGCCATACCCACGGGACCCTGCCCGACACCACCCGCTCCTGCGATGTCGGGGTCGATGCCTGGGAGTACCGGCCGGTGCGGCTGGCGGCCCTGGCAGAGCGGCAGGATGCGGCGACTCTGGTGCCGGAGGAATTGGCCCGGGATCAAGCAAGAGAGCGGGCGCAGGCCGAAGCCGCCCGCGAGGCGGGCGGTAATTGAGAGTGGAAGCGAAAGGTGACGCGCCCCCATTTTTCCCCACCGACGACCTCATTCTTGACAAGGCGCTCGCCTCCCGAGGCTCGTCAACGTGGTCGAGCGCTTCTTCCGCACATAGGACACCGGAGAGGAGACGGACGCCATTGGCGCCGTCCTCCTAGCCGATCACGGGCGCGCCTGGTGCATCGATCAGGCGCGGTTCGCCGAGCACATGAACGGGGACGCCGCCTCTGTCGCCGAGCCGACCCGGCCACTGTGGGATCGGGTCGCGGCTAGGTGGTCGCGTTAACGGTTCCAGAATTGATGAGTATGAATCGAAGAAAGCAAACTGGTGCGACGCCGCGGCTCACAAATGCTAGCTGGCATATTCAAGAGGGTCTGGTGACGCACTTTGAAGCGAATTTGTCATCCTATGAAGATCTGATATAAGCGCCCATAGGGCCAAGGGTCCTTGGGCAAAAAATCCAGATTTTGTATAATAAAGCTCGGCGTCTATCACTAGAGCACCGTGAATGCCCGACGCAGCGTTAACATTGTCTTCTAACGTTTTCATTGTTTTCCATCCGGTATATCCAACTACGAACAAAGGTATTTGTATTGGAGGCGGAAATCCCATAATCATCTGCGCACCAAAATTACGAACCAACGGGCTGAGTTGGGCGGCGGTATGCTGCGCCTGATGCCATTGTCCTGAAATGTTTGATTTAACTTCTATTACTGCAGCAATGCTCTCCGCTAGATATAATCTAGTTTGCGATCCCATGCCGGGCGTAAGTGATGGAAAGAACGGATGCTCAATAACTACATCGATCTGCCCACTTCTTGCGCCTTTTGCGTCTGTCGCATCACCTGTGCCAAACCGATAAATTGGCGGCATTATTAAACTAAGAAAATTATCGATTACGGCAGCTCTTTCTTGGCCACTTGTAGCAGTTGACAACCCAGAGCTACCCGCATGTACATGCATAAGCATACCTTGAATTGAACTCATGCGCTGCACAATAAATCTATTAGGCATTTATAAATTTCCCCTCTATCATCGTATGTTATCAGTGCATAAAATAGATTAAAATTGTCCTAAATTTTGCAAGGGGGCAGATCGGGGTAGTGGCTGCGCATCTGTTGTGACCAGTCGGGCGATCCAGGGCAGAACACCAGGGTCCCAAGGCGCACGCTCGGAGCCGCAAGGTACCCGAGCGGTTTGCTATCTGCTTGGTGGAATGTAGCTCATTCGGTAGAGCACCGCCCTGTTAAAGACAGGGTCGTAGGTTTGAGCCCTGCCGTTCCAGCCAATCCTTTGAAGTCGCATGGCCCCAGGATGTTCTCCACGGTGACCCAGCCCTAAACTATGCGACATGATTGGATTCCAACGACCCTCCGACAGCATTCCCGTTACGTGCACGAACTGTGCCGCTACGCGGCATATGGCGACGCATTGGCGCTCGCGTCCCGCACCGACTTGGAGCCAGTCCATCGTCGACAAGATCGCCCTTGTCGACCGGGGTGCACACCCACGCGACCGAAGGGGGCCTCGAAGGAGGCCTCCAGACATCGCCGGGGTATCTGGAACCCTCCTTCGAGGTCAGTCCATTTCTGATGGACTGACACCTCAAGATGAGGTTGAGGGTGGGACGGGAAGCCGGCTCTCGGCCTCGCCAACTCAACCGCCGATATTGTAGGCCGCCAGCGCCGCCATGTTGACGATGTCGGAATCGGTCGCGCCGAGCGGGACGATCTGCACCGCCTTGTCGAGGCCGACGATCAGCGGCCCGAGCACCTGGGCGCCGCCGAGTTCCTGCAGCATCTTGGTGGAGATCGCCGCCGAGTGGAAGGCCGGCATTACCAGCACGTTGGCCGGCTGCTTGAGCCGGCTGAACGGGTATTGGGCGAGCAGGTCCTTGTTCAGCGCCACGTCGGCGGCCATCTCGCCGTCATACTCGAAATCGACCCGCATCCCGTCGAGGATGCGCACCGCCTCCTGCACCTTCTCGGCGCGCTCGGCCTTGGGGAAGCCGAAGGTCGAGAACGACAGGAGCGCCACCCGCGGCTCGTAGCCGAGGCGCCGCGCCACGCCCGCCGCCTCGATGGCGATGCCGGCGATCTCCTCGGCGCTCGGCATCTCGTGGATCGCGGTGTCGGCCACCAGCACCACCCGGCCGCGGGCGAGGCAGAGCGAGACGCCGATCACCCGGTGGCCGGGCTTGTGGTCGATGACCCGGCGCACGTCCTCGAGCGCGATCGAGTAGTTGCGGGTGGTTCCCGTCACCATCGCGTCGGCGTCGCCGAGCGCCACCATCGAGGCGGCGAAGTGGTTGCGGTCCTGGTTGATCAGGCGCTGGCAGTCGCGGAACAGGTAGCCCTTGCGCTGCATCCGCGCGTAGAGGAACTGCGCGTAGACGCCGTTGCGGTCGGACTTCGCGGCGTTGTGGATCTCGATGTTGTCGCGGCCCGAGAGATCGATGCCGGCGGCCTCGGCATTGGCCATCACCCGGTCCTCGCGGCCGACCAGGATCGCGGTGCCGAGGCCCTGGTTGACGAAGGAGATCGCGGCGCGGATCACCACCTCCTCCTCGCCCTCGGCGAAGACGACGCGCTTGGGATACTTGCGCACCCGCTCGAACACCCGGTTCAGCGTGCCGGCGACGGGATCGCGCCTTGCCGAGAGCTGGGCCCGGTAGCGGTCCATGTTGTCGATGGGCTTGCGGGCGACGCCGGTCTCCATGGCGGCCTTGGCCACGGCCGTCGGGATGGTGTGGATCAGGCGCGGATCGAACGGCACCGGGATGATGTATTCGCGCCCGAAGCGCGGCCGGGTGCCCTGGTAGGCCGCCGCCACCTCGTCCGGCACGTCCTCGCGGGCGAGCGCCGCGAGCGCCTGCGCCGCCGCGATCTTCATCTCCATGTTGATCGTGGTCGCGTGCACGTCCAGCGCCCCGCGGAAGATGTAGGGGAAGCCCAGCACGTTGTTGACCTGGTTCGGATAGTCCGAACGCCCGGTCGCCACGATCGCGTCGTCGCGGACCTGCGCCACCTCCTCGGGGGTGATCTCGGGGTTGGGGTTCGCCATCGCGAAGATGATCGGCTGCGGCGCCATCGAGGCGACCATCTCGGGCGTGAACGCGCCCTTGACCGAGAGGCCGAACGCGATGTCGGCGCCCTCCATCGCCTCTTCGAGGGTCCGCTTCGAGGTCGCGACCGCGTGGGCCGACTTCCACTGGTTCATGCCCTCGGTGCGGCCCTGGAACACCACGCCCTTGGTGTCGCACAGGATCACGTTCTCGGAGCGGAAGCCCAGCGCCTTGACGAGCTCGATGCAGGCGATGCCCGCCGCGCCCGCGCCGTTGACGACGAGCCTGGCTTCCGAGATGTCGCGGCCGGTCAGGTGCAGGGCGTTGATGATGCCCGCCGCCGAGATGATCGCGGTGCCGTGCTGGTCGTCATGGAAGACCGGGATGTCCATCAATTCCCGCAGGCGCTCCTCGATGATGAAGCACTCGGGGGCCTTGATGTCCTCCAGGTTGATGCCGCCGAAGGTCGGCCCGAGATAGCGCACGCAGTTGATGAACGCGTCCGGGTCCTCGGTGCCGACTTCGAGGTCGAAGGAATCGATGTCGGCGAAGCGCTTGAACAGGACCGCCTTGCCCTCCATCACGGGCTTCGAGGCGAGCGCGCCACGGTTGCCGAGGCCGAGGATCGCCGTGCCGTTCGAGATCACCGCCACGAGGTTGCCCTTGGCGGTGTAGTCGTAGGCCAGCGCCGGGTCATCGGCGATGGCGAGCACCGGCACCGCGACGCCGGGCGAGTAGGCGAGCGACAGGTCGCGCTGCGTCGCCATCGGCTTCGTCGCCACCACCTCCAGCTTGCCGGGCCGGCCCTGCTGGTGGAATTGCAGCGCCTCCTGGTCGGTGAAGGTCGGGCGCTTGCCGCGGGTGACGGGGCGGGACTCGCTCATGCCAGGCTCTTCTCGTGCGACCAGGATCAGACGATCGGGGAAAGGTCCCTTAGGGCCATGATCCGGCCGGCTCAAGCGGCGCTGCGGCGCTAACACACCCGGGCGGGACATTTCAGCCGGGGACGATCATCCCCATCATCCCCGGAGTCCCGGTCTGGAGCGCGGGCCTGAGCTTCTGTTAGTCTGCCAGACCACGATGCCGCGGACCCGACAGCCCCCCGATCTCATGACGATGGACAGCGACACCGGCCGCCTGCTTCGCAACGAGGCGTACGAGCCCGCCGACGAGGCGCCGCCGCCGCCCGCCCGCGGCCGGCGTTCCGCCGCGCCCGACGACGAGGCCAAGGTCTCGCCGATGATGGCACAGTACATCGAGATCAAGGCGGCGAATCCCGATTCGCTGCTGTTCTACCGCATGGGGGATTTCTACGAACTGTTCTTCGAGGATGCCGAGACCGCCTCGCGGGCGCTCGGCATCGTGCTCACCCGCCGCGGCAAGCATGCGGGTGCCGACATCCCGATGTGCGGCGTACCGGTCGAGCGCTCGGACGATTACCTCCAGCGACTGATCGGGCTCGGCCACCGGGTCGCGGTCTGCGAGCAGACCGAGGATCCGGCGGAGGCCAAGAAGCGCGGCTCGAAGTCGGTGGTGCGGCGCGAGGTGGTGCGCCTCGTCACCCCCGGCACCATCACCGAGGACCGCCTGCTCGATCCCGGCCGGGCCAACGTGCTGCTGGCGCTCGCCCGCCGCCGCGCCTCGGACTCGGCCTGGATGTACGGGCTGGCCGCCGTCGACATCTCGACCGGGCGCTTCTCGCTCGGCGAGGTCGAGGGGACCGGGCTCGCCGCCGAGATCGCCCGGCTCGACCCGCGCGAGATCGTGATGGGCGACGCGATCCACCAGGACCCCGAGGTCGCCCGGCTGTGGCGCGACACGCGGGCCGCCGTCACGCCGGTTGGCCGCGGCGACGTCGATCCGGCCTCGGCCGAGCGGGCGATCAAGGAGCAGTTCGGCGTCCAGACCCTCGACGGGTTCGGCGCCTTCAGCCGGGTCGAGATCGCGGCGGCCGGCGCCGTCCTGCACTACATCGCCCGCACCCAGCTCGGCGCCAAGGTGACCCTGAGCCCGCCGACCCGCCAGGCGGCGGGTGCGAGCCTGATGATCGACGCGGCGACGCGCCAGAATCTCGAACTCACCCGCACGCTCTCGGGCGAGCGCCCGGGCAGCCTGCTCGCCGCCATCGACCGGACGGTCGGCGGTGCCGGCGCGCGCCTGCTTGCCGAGCGGCTGGCCGGCCCCTCGACCGATCTCGCGCTGATCCGGCGCCGGCACGACGCGGTCGAGTTCCTGGTGGCCGAGGGGGCTCTGCGGGCGGAACTGCGGGCCGAGCTGGCGCGGGCCCCCGACATGGCTCGGGCGCTCACCCGGATCGGCCTCGGCCGGGCCGGGCCCCGCGACCTCGCCGCGCTCCGCGACGGGCTCCTCGCCGCCCGCGGCATCGCCACGGCGCTCGCCGGGGCCGGCGCGCTGCCGGGCGAGATCGGCAAGGCCGCCCGCATCCTCGCCGGGCTCGACGAGGCGCTCGCCGACGACCTCGCCGCCGCGCTCGCCGACGACCTGCCGTTGCAGCGCCGCGACGGGAATTTCGTGCGCGAGGGTTACAGGCCCGAGCTCGACGAGACCCGCACGCTCCAGCGCGATTCGCGCCAGGTCGTCGCCGGCCTCCAGGCCCGCTACGCCGCCGAGACCGGCTGCCGCACCTTGCGGATCAAGCACAACAACCTGCTCGGCTACTTCATCGAGGTGCCGCAGGCCTTCGGCGAGACCCTGCTGAAGGATCCCTGGCGCGCGACCTTCGTCCACCGCCAGACCATGGTGGACGCGATGCGCTTCACCAGCGTCGAACTGGGCGAACTGGAAACCAGGATCGCCAATGCCGCCGGCCGCGGGCTCGCCCTCGAACTCGAGATCTTCGAGGCCCTGTCGAAGGCCGTGATGGCCGAATCCGATTCGATCGTGGCGGCGGCGAGCGCGCTCGCGGCTTTGGACGTCGCGGCCTCGCACGCGGAACTCGCCGTCGAGCTGAACTGGACCCGGCCGGTCGTCGATGACGGCCTCGCCTTCCGGATCGAGGGCGGGCGCCATCCGGTCGTCGAGGCGGCGCTGACCAGGGCGGGCGAGGCCTTCATCGCCAATGCCTGCGACCTCTCGGGCACCGAAGCGGGCCAGATCCTCCTCGTCACCGGCCCGAACATGGGCGGCAAGTCGACCTTCCTGCGCCAGAACGCGCTCATCGCGGTGCTGGCCCAGATGGGCGCCTTCGTGCCGGCAGCCGCCGCCCATCTCGGCCTCGTCGACCGGCTGTTCTCCCGGGTGGGAGCCGCCGACGACCTGGCGCGCGGCCACTCGACCTTCATGGTCGAGATGGTCGAGACCGCGGCGATCCTCAACCAGGCGACGAAGCGCTCCCTCGTCGTGCTCGACGAGATCGGGCGGGGCACCGCGACCTTCGACGGTCTCTCGATCGCCTGGGCCTGCCTGGAGCACCTGCACGGCACCAATGGCTGCCGGGCGCTCTTCGCCACCCATTTCCACGAGCTGACCGGGCTCGCCCAGCGCCTGGACCGCCTGTCCAACGCCACCCTCAAGGTGACGGAGTGGAAGGGCGACGTGGTGTTCCTGCACGAGGTGGTGCCGGGTGCGGCCGACCGCTCCTACGGCCTCCAGGTCGCGCGGCTGGCCGGCCTGCCCGCCCCGGTGATCGCCCGCGCCAAGGCGCTGCTCGCCGAATTGGAGAAGGGAGAGGGTGGTTCTGGACGGCGGAAAGCGCCCGCCGAGCTGCCGCTCTTCGCCGCGATGCCGCCCTCCCCGCCCCCGCCGCCTGCGCCTTTGGAGAAGCCCGACCCGGTCGGCGTGCTCCTCGACGGGATCGACCCGGACGCTTTGAGCCCGCGCGAGGCGCTGGACGCGCTCTACAGGCTCAAGGCGGCACGGGCGGAGGGGTAGGACCGAACCTCGCCCGCTCTCCCGATGGGCCGCGCATGCACGGGAGCCGCATGACGGCGTGGCGCCGCCGATGCCCCGCTCACCGCGGCGCGTCGGCGGCGAGTGCCTGTGCGAGGACCCGGCCGGCGAACCGGGCGGTGGCGAGGAGGCGGTCCGGGCCGTGGCCCTCGCGGGCCATCGCGGAGAGGCCGACCATCATGGTCACGACGTAGTCGGACAGGCCTTCGGCCGATGCCGGGTGGCTGGCCGCGACGAAGCACCGGATGGTCTCGCCGCCTGCCCCGGTCAGGGCGCGGGCGGCGTCCCGTGCCGCAGGGTCGAGGCAGCGCGTCCCCTCGATCGCGAGGCACCCGGCGGCCTCGGGATCCGCCCCGTAGCGGCGCGCCGCCTCCTCCAGCAAGGCGGCGAGGGCCTCGGCCACGGGGCGGCCCGGGCGCAGGATCTCGGCCAGCGGAATTCCCTCGGTCTGCGAGTAATGGCCGAGGGTGCGGGCATACAGGCCGGCCTTGCTGCCGAACGCGGCGTAGAAGCTGGGCGGATTGATGCCGAGCGCCTCGGTAAGATCGGCGACGCTGACGGCGTCGTAGCCGCGGGCATGGAAGAGGCGCTGCGCCACCGTGACGGCCTGGTCGGGATCGAAGCGGCGGGGGCGGCCGCGGGGGCGCGATGATTTTGTAGGCATCGATACAAAAACGGCTTGACCGGAGGTTCGGGCAATTTATGTAGTGGATACTAACTTAAGCCTCAAGGAGCCTCCGATGGCCACGACCCGCGACACCTATTTTCAGGGCAAATCCGTTCTCGTGCTCGGCGGGAGCCGGGGAATCGGGGCGGCGATCGTCCGGCGCCTCGCCGCCGAGGGCGCCGCCGTGACCTTCACCTATGCGGGCTCGCGGGACGCGGCGGACAAGCTGGCGGCGGAGACCGGCGCGACCGCCGCGAAGACCGACAGCGCCGACCGGGACGCGGTGATCGCCCGGGTGCGCGAGAGCGGTCCCCTGGACGTCCTGGTGGTGAATGCGGGCGTGGGCGCGTTCGGCGATCCGCTGGACCAGGACCCGGACGAGATCGACCGGATGGTGCGGATCAACGTGACCGCCCCCTACCACGCCGCCGTGGAGGCCGCCCGGCGCATGCCGGAGGGCGGACGGATCATCGTGATCGGCTCCGTCAACGGCGACCGGATCCCGTTTCCCGGCCTGTCCGCCTATGCGATGAGCAAGTCGGCCCTGCAGGGCATGGCGCGGGGGCTGGCACGCGATTTCGGACCGCGCGGGATCACCGTCAACGTCGTGCAGCCCGGCCCGATCGACACCGACATGAACCCGGCGGACGGGCCGATGAAGGACGTCATGCACGCCGTCATGGCCCTCAAGCGCCACGGCCGGCCGGAGGACGTGGCCGGGATGGTGGCCTGGCTGGCCGGCCCGGAGGCGAGCTTCGTGACCGGAGCGATGCACACGATCGACGGCGGCTTCGGCGCCTGACGATGTTCCGCGCCGCCGCGAGACATGTCGGCGGCCCAGCAACGAACGGGCTCGCAGGGGCCCACCCACCCGCATCCGCTCGGCCTCTCCTGCGATTGCAGGTTACCGAGCGTGCCTTTTCCTGGCGTGCCGTCGCCCGGTGTGAAAGCGGCAGCCCGGGCATGGAGGGCTGAGACGCTGCGTCGTCGCGCCGGGGGCAAATCGCGACGACGCGGCGCGGAGGAGGGCCGATGGCTCGTCGCTGTACCGATCAGGCCGGCAGGTCCGGGCGAGGCGCGTCGTCCCCGCTTCCGTCCGGCGCCAGCATCACCTCATCCGGCGGCTCTGCCGGCGCCCCGCCGTGATACCGCCCGGCCACGTAGGCCAAGGCTGCCCGGATCACCCGCTCCGAATACGGCTTGGCGATGATCCCGACCGCTCCCGCAAAATCCGGGGGGACGCGCTTGGCGTTGGCGGTCGTGAACAGCACCGTGATCCCCGCCTGAGCGCTCAGCGCCTGCGCCACCGCGACGCCGGTCGGGCCGTCGGCGAGGTGGATGTCGACGAGGGCGATGTCGGGGGAGAGGTCGTGGGCGAGCGCGATCGCGTCGCCCGAGCGGATCGCGACGCCGACCGGGACGTATCCGGCCTCCTCGAGCAGGCATTCGAGTTCGAGGGCGATGAACGCCTCGTCCTCGACGATCAGGACCCGCAGGCCTCCCCCGCTCAAGGACCGGTTCCCGAGTGACCCGGTCCCAGCGGCAGCACGACATGGGCGCGGGTGCCGGGGTTCAGGTCCTCGAAGGTCAGGCTGCCGCGCAACTGGCGCACCAGCATGCCGACGAGGTCGCGGCCGAAGCCTTCGGGATTGTCGGATTGCGCGGAGAGGCCGATGCCGTCGTCGCGGATGTCGAGGATCAGGCGCCCGTCATCGGCCCGGGCGGTGATCGCGACGCGGCCGTGCCGCTCGTCCGGGAAGGCGTGCCGGACCGCGTTGACGGCGAGTTCGTGCACCAGGAGCGCCAGGGGTGCTGCCATCGAGGCCGGCACGGCCACGGCCTCGACATCGACCGAGAGGGCGATCCGGTCCGTGTCGATGCCGGCTTCGAGGTCGGCGGCGAAATCGGCGGCGAAGTCGCGCAGGTCGAACCGGGCGACGTCGCTCATCGCGTAGAGCAGGCGGTGGGCGGTGGCGAGCGCCCCGATCCGGTCGGCCATGCTGCGCAGCACGTCGCGGCAGGCGGCGTCCCGGGCGCGCCGGGCCTTGAGCAGCACCAGGGAGGAGATGACCTGGAGGTTGTTCTTCACCCGGTGGTCGACCTCGTGCAGCAGGGCGGTCTGCTGGTCGAGGGCGGCCTGGAGCGCCCGGTTGCGTGCCTCGAGGTCCTGGGCGAGGGCATCCTTCTCCCGCACCAGCGCCCGTTCGGCCTGGCGGGTCTGGGTCACGTCGGTGAGCACCGCGAAGTAGGAGCGTAACCTGCCGGCCTCGTCCCGCACCGGGGTGAGCGTCATGGCGTTCCAGAACGGTTGGCCGTCCTTGCGGTAGTTCAGGAGATCGACCCGCAGGGGCTCGCCCTGTGCCAGGGCCGTCCGCACCCGGGCGATGTCGGCGGGGTCGGTGTCGGGCCCTTGCAGGAAACGGCAGTTGCGGCCGAGCACCTCCTCGGGCGCGTAGCCGGTGAGCCGGCAGAACGCGTCGTTGACGAACACGACCGGGTTGTCGTCCCGGGCCGTGTCGGTCATCACCATCGGCGCCTCGCTCCCGCGGAAGGCGGCCAGGAACGGCGCATCGGAGAACGGCGCATCGGAGAACGGCGCGTCAAAGGGCGCAGCCGCGGACGGTGCCTCCGCCCTGCGCGCGCTCCTCGTTCCGGTCTGTCTCGCAGCGTCCAAACCGATCATCCGCAACCCGCCTGTCCGCGGCCGACCCCGCCCGGACGATCCCTGGCGGAGCGGGATCGCAGTCCCATCCACCACAGCGAACCCGCCGCCGCGGGCGGGGTTCCCGCCGGTCAGGTAAGCTGCGGTGGATACGATGTTAATTCTTCATCCATCATGATCCCGCCCACATGCTGGGGTCGACTGCGCGGCGGTTGCCGGGCGCGGCATCTCGTGCCCGGACCGGACGACGCATCGGCAGGACGATGCGTCGTCCGCCCGGGTTCTTGCCGGGTTGCGGATTTGCGTTGCACCACCGGCCACCCCTTTCGCGAAACCTGCTCGGGAGACGGCGATCACGATGACGAAGACGGTCGGGAGAGAGGGCACGGGCTGGCTCGCCCGCACCCGCGCCACCCTGCGGGACGTGATGGCGGACCGGCAGATGGCGCTGATGCTGGTGCTCGGCTTCGGCGCCGGGCTGCCGATCCTGCTCGTCTTCGCCACCCTGTCGGCCTGGCTGCGCAGCGCCGGCATCGAGCGGTCGAGCATCGGGCTCCTCAGCTACGTCTCCCTCGCCTACACGCTGAAGTTCCTCTGGGCCCCGGTCATCGACCGGCTCGACCTGCCTGTCCTGTCGCGGCTCCTCGGCCGGCGCCGGGCCTGGATGCTCGCGGCGCAACTCGCCGTGGCGGCGGGCCTCGTCGCAATGAGCCAGGCCGATCCGGCGAGCGCGCTCGGCTACACCGTGGTCTGTGCGCTCGTCATCGCCTTCGCCTCGGCGACCCAGGACATCGTGGTCGACGGCTGGCGCATCGATTCCGCCCCGACCGAGCGCCAGGGCATGATGCTGGCCTCCTACCAGCTCGGCTACTCCCTCGCCCGCATCTGCGCCGGGGCCGGCGCGCTCTTCGTCGCCGATGCCTATGGCTGGGCCCCGGCCTATGCCAGCATGGCGCTCCTGATGGGGCTCGCCATCGCCGGCACCCTGGCGGCGCCAAGGGTCCAGGCGCGCGATCCGGGCCCCCGGCGCGGCTGGCGCCATGCCCTGCGCGAGGCGGTGGTCGATCCCTTCGCCGACCTCGTCGCCCGCAAGGGCACAGGGCTGGTGCTGATCCTGGCGCTGATCACCGTCTACCGCCTGCCCGACATCGTCTCGGGCATCATGGCGAACCCGCTCTACATCGACATGAAGTTCTCCCTCTCGGAGATCGCCACGGTATCGAAGGTCTACGGCGTCTGGGTCGGCATCGCCGGGGCCTTCGCGGGCGGCATCGCGGTGAGCCGGCTCGGCCTCTACCCGGCGCTCCTGATCGGCGGCATCGCGGCCTCGGCCTCGAACCTGATGTTCGCCTGGCTGGCGCTCGCCGGCCACGACCTGCCGCTCCTGGTGGCCAGCATCAGCATCGACAACTTCGCCGGCGCCTTCGCGGGGACGGCGCTCATCGCCTACATGTCGAGCCTGACCTCGCCGGCCTTCGCGGCGACGCAATACGCGCTGCTCTCCTCGCTCTACGCCCTGCCGGGCAAGTTCGTCGGCGGGTTGTCGGGCTTTGCCGTCGAGTCGATGGGCTATCCGGCCTTCTTCGTGATGACCTCCGCCGTCGGCATCCCGGTGACCCTGCTCTGCCTCGGCCTGCGCCTCCTGCCCGGCGAGACCGAGCCGGCCCCGGCGGAGGAACTGCCGGCGCGGGCCTGATGGGAGCTTGAGGGGCGGCGCACGCGAGAGGACAGACCCTTGCGGAACCCTGCCCCGGCGCACCAGCTTTAATCCCGACCCTGTTGTCCGCGAGGGAGCGCCCGTGTCCGAGATCGTCGCCGTCGAGCCCGCCCCGTCCCCCGTCCCGGTCGGGGCGCCGGAGCCGTTGAGCGCCGAGGACCGCGCGGCGTTGCGCCGGGCGGTCGCTGCCCTGGAGCGCCCGAGCCTCGCCGGCCGGCTCTCCGCCATGGCCGGCGCCCCCCTCGACATGATCACCCGCGCCCTGCCGACCCCCGTGGTCGATGCGGTCGGCCACGCCACCGAGACGGCGATGCGGGGCGCCCTGCACGTCGCGCTCGCGACCCTGCCGAAGGGGGCGGACGTGTCGTCCGAGCCGAGGTCGGAGGCGAATGCGCTCGCGCCGCTCGGCCCCGATTTGTCGCCGTCCTGGCGCACCCGCGCGATGGAGCTGCTGGAGCGCTTCCCGCCCGGCGACCGCGGCCACAAGGCGCTGGCGGCGGTCTCGGGCGCCATCGGGGGCGCCTTCGGCCTCTCCACGCTCGCGGTCGAGCTGCCCGTCTCCACCACCCTGATGCTGCGCTCGATCGCCGAGATCGCCCAGCGCGAGGGCGAGGATCTCGCCGATCCGGAAGCGGCTTTGGCCTGCATGCAGGTCTTCGCGCTGGGCGGTCGCGGCTCCACGCAAGCCGACGGCGCCGCCGGGACCGCCGCCGAGAGCGGCTATTTCGCGGTCCGCGGCGCGCTCGCCAAGGCGATGTCGGAGGCGGCGCGCTACGCCGCCGGACGCGGCCTCGTCGACGAGAGCGCCCCGGCCCTGATGCGCTTTGCCGGCCAGGTCGGCGCCCGGTTCGGGGGCGTGGTGTCGCAGAAGCTCGCCGCCCAGGCGGTGCCGGTGCTCGGCGCCCTGGGGGGCGCGGCCGTCAACACCGCCTTCATGGACCATTTCCAGGCCGTCGCCCGCGGCCACTTCACCGTGCGGCGGCTGGAGCGCCGCTACGGCAAGTCTCTGGTGCGGGAGGCCTACGAGGCGGAACGCGCCGCGCTCGGCACCGCGTAGCGGCGCTTCAGGAGGGCGTAGACGAGGCGCGCGGTCTGCACCTCGCCGCCCTCCGGCCGGCCAGGCTTCGTGCCCGGATTCCAGCCGTAGAGATCGAGATGGACATGGGCCTTCGCCGCCGGCGCGAAGCGGCGCAGGAAGAGGGCCGCCGTCACCGCCCCGGCGAAGGGGCCGCCCGAGACGTTGTTGAGGTCGGCGATCTTCGACTCGAGCAGCGAGGCATAGGGCCCCCAGAGCGGCATGCGCCAGACCGGATCGTGCACGGCGAGGCCCGTGGCGGCGAGGTCCGCCGCGAGCGCGTCGTCCTCGGTGAACAGGGCCGGCAGGTCGGGGCCGAGCGCCACCCGGGCGGCACCCGTGAGCGTCGCGAAGTCGAAGAGCAGCTCCGGCGCCTCCTCGTCGGCGAGCGCGAGCGCATCGGCCAGGATCAGCCGGCCTTCCGCGTCGGTGTTGCCGATCTCGACGGTGAGCCCTTTTCGGCTCGCCAGCACGTCGCCGGGACGGAAGGCGTCGCCGGCAATCGCGTTCTCGACCGTCGGGACCAGCACCCGCAGGCGGATCGGGAGACCGGCTCCCATCACCATCTCGGCGGCGGCGAGGGCGACTGCGGCGCCGGCCATGTCCTTCTTCATCAGCAGCATCGCCGCCGAGGGCTTGATGTCGAGGCCGCCGGTATCGAACACCACCCCCTTGCCGACCAGGGTCACGCGCGGCGCGCCCGGATCGCCCCAGGTCATGTCGATCAGGCGCGGCGCCCGCGGCGAGGCCCGGCCGACCGCGGCGATGAGCGGGAAACCCTGTTCCAGCGCCTCGCCGGAGACGACCGTGACGGCAGCGCCGAAGCGCGCGGCGAGCGCCCGGGACGCCGCCTCGATCTCGGCCGGGCCGAGGTCGTTCGCCGGGGTGTTCACCAGGTCGCGGCCGGCCGCCACCGCATCGGCGATGCGGTCGATCTCGGCACCGTCGACCCCCTCGGGCGCGACCAGCCGCGCCTTGGGGGCCGGCTTCTCGCGGTAGCGGCCGAAGCGATAGCCGGAGAGCCGCCAGGCGAGCGCCGCCAGGGCCGCATCACCCGGAAGGTTCTCCAGGCGGTACGTCCCCTCGGGCAGGGCATCGGGCAGGCGCCCGACCGCGAACGGATCGGCCCGGCTCCCGGCCTCGACCCCGAACAGGACATTCGCCAGCGCCCCGTCCGGCCCCGGCAGCAGGGCGATCTTTCCGGGCTTGGCCTCGAACCCCGAGGCCCGCGCGAAGGCAGCGGCGAGCGGCGGCAGCTCAGCGGCCACGGCCAGCCAGCCGGCGGCGTCGACGCAGCGGATCGGGATGGCGTCCTCGGTCGCGGGCAGGAGCGTGGTCACGCGGGGCATCCCTTCCTTCAACGCAACGGGAAAGGCCGGAGGGGGAGCCAAGACGGGACGGTTGTCAATGCCGGGCCGGCCCGCCCCCGGGAGCCCGTGCCGCCCCGAAGGCGACCCGCCGCAGCGTTAACGAGCGGTTAGGGTTAATGATTTAACTCCAGGGTCACGAGGCCGCGGGAGCGGGGTTGCCACATCTCCCGGGCCCGCCCCTGGAGTGGCCGATGCCCGCGACCGTCGAGACCCGTCCCTGCCGCTCGAACACCTTGCGGCGGCTCGCCCTCGTCGGCGTGGTGGCCGTGATGGCGTCGGGCTGCTGGTCGCGCCAGCCCCTCACCACCGGCTCGATCGATGTCAGCGCCCCGGCGGACACCGCCCGGCGCGACATCGGGCGCCTCGCCGCGCGCTACGACAAGGACCCGGCCGATATCGGCACCGCCATGGCCTATGCCCAGGCCCTGCGGGCGACCGACCAGGGCTCCCAGGCCACGGCCGTCCTGCAGCAGACGGCCCTGCGCAACCCGAAGAACCCGGCGGTGCTCGCCGCCTACGGCAAGAGCCTGGCCGAGATCGGCCGCTACGGCGAGGCGGCGGAGGTCCTGCGCAACGCCCATTCGCCGGCCAATCCGGATTGGCGCGTGCTCTCGGCGCAAGGCGCCGTGGCCGACCAGATGGGCGACCACGCCCAGGCCCAGCGCTACTACGAGGCGGCGCTCAAGATCGTGCCCGGCGAGCCGGCGGTGATGTCGAATCTCGGCCTGTCCTACGCGCTGGCCAAGCGCCTGCCCGAGGCGGAATCCACGCTCCGCCAGGCGAGCAACGATCCCCGCGCCGACGGGCGGGTGCGCCAGAACCTCGCCCTGGTGCTGGGCCTGCAGGGCCGCTTCGGCGAGGCCGAGCAGGTGCTGACCCGCGATCTCGGCCCGGCGCAAGCCGCGCAGAACGTGGCGGCGCTCCGCGCCTTCGTATCCCAGCCCAATGCCTGGAAGGCGATCAAGTCGGCCGAGAAGAAGGCGCCGCACGTCGCCGCCTCGGCGATGTGATACGGAATCCGGACGATCACTTCCGGATCTCGTCTCGCCAGCCCGCGCGGCGCCTGAGCCAAACCGCTTTCCGCATCGCGAAGCGATCAATCGGAAAGCGTGTGACGGGCCACGCGGATCGCCGGGTCGGCGCCGCGTCCGTTCCGGTATCCGGCCCCGGCCTCGCGGGGGATGCGCCCCGTCTTCGCCGGCGGCCTCATCGCCACGCTGGCGATGGCGGGCCTCGGCTGGGCCGGCGTCACGAGCGGCGGCCTGCCCGGACGCTTCCCCGACTTCCGCCTGCGGCCGGTCTCCGGCAGCGAGACCTGGAACCACCGCACCGGCTTCCTGTTCGCCGACCAGAGCCGGCAGGCCCGGGATCCGGAGCGCTGCATCCGCACCCGGACCAAGGACGGGCTCGTCCTGCTCCGGGGCGACAGCGTCGCGGCGCATGACGTGCCCGGCCTGATCCGGCATGCCGACGGGCTGCCCGGCCGCCTCGTCCAGGACACGGCGGCGGGCTGCCGGCCGGTGCCGGGCAAAGCCTCGCCCGTCCTGGCGCATGGCGGGGCCTTCAACGACGACGCCCCGGCGCCGATCCGCCGGCTCGGGATCCGCGACGTGTGCTGGCGGCCCGCTGGGGGCGCAGCGCGGACGCCCTGCGGGCGGCCTTGCCGGCGGGCGCGCCCTTCTTCGATCCCGCCGCCGCCCTGTGCGCGGGCGAGACCTGCCCCTTCACCCGCGGCGAGACCTTCCTCGACGCCGATGCCGGCCGCTTCTCCTCGGCCGGCAGGGCGCTGGCGGTGGAGCGCGTCCTCGAAGCCGGCCTGTTCGCCCCGAAGCGGATTTCGCAAAAGCGGTCGCCGGTTTCGCGACAGGAGTCTGCGATGGACCAAGACCCCGATCCGCCGCGGCGATCCCCTGACCACCATGGTCAGGCGCGGGCGACGGCGACCTCGCCATCGTCGAGCAGGACGAAGCGGATGCCGGCCTGGCGCAGGGCCGCGATCGCCTTGTGGCGGGAGCGGGCGCCCTGCCCCTCGGCATTCTCCTCGAGGCGCCGCACCGTCGAGAGCGACAATCCGCTGGCCTCCGCCAGATTGGTCATCGACCAGTCGAGCAATGCCCGGGCGGCGCGCAGGTGGTGCCCCTCCACCGCCTGCTCCAGGCCCGCCCGCAAGCCGGCCACCGCCACGGGGACGGCGAGCGCGGCCGGATAGACGAGGCCGTTGCGCTCGACCAGGCACCCGCGCTCGTCACGGACCGGAACCGACAGTACCCGGTAACGCTCGGGGTCCCGGTTCCGGTGATGGATCAGCGGAGCCGCCTGGAACAAACCGCCGACATCACGCCGCGCGATGCTGTCGCGGAACGCCGCACGTTCCCACGGCACCACGTCGGCGAAGGGATCGGCATTGATCTCCTCGATCGGGCGTCCGGCGAAGCGCGCCGTCTCGGGCGGAAAGCGGAAGCGTCCGTCCAGGCCGACGGGAACGAACAGCATGCGGGCCGCCGCGAACCAGGCGCTCTGCCGGCGCAGGTCGGCCCGGCGCAGCCGCAGCAGGGCGGCCGAATCGGTCACGTCGAGGACGAGGCCGGCCGCGGCGAGCGGCCGGCCCTCCGGGGACATGTGCAGTTCGGTACGCATCGTGAGCAGGCGCAAGGTCCCGTCCGGCCGCACCACCCGGACCTCGCGCTCGGGCAGGGCGTAGCCCTGCATCAGGTCGGCGGCGCTGGCCAGATGGAGCCGGTCGTCGGGATGGACGAGGTCGACGAGCAGGGCGTAGCTCGGCGGCACCTGGAGCGGATCGAGCCCGAGCAGGCGATGCAGGCCGGGCGACCATGTCTGCCGGTCGGAGGCGAAGACCCAGGCCCAGTTGCCCGTCAGCCCGGCAGTCTCGGTCAGCCGGAGGAAATCGGCGGGAGCGAAGGACAGGTCGGCCGCACGCATGGCGCCTCGGTTCTCAAGCCCGCGATCCGCTGTGGACGATCCGGGGTGGCAAATTCGCGACGACACGAGACGGTCGCGGAACATACAAGCCATGCGCAACGCGAAGGCAAGGCCGACGGTGCGAACCTGTGGTGGCAGGAAGGCCCGGACGGCATGACACCCATGACGATCGCCGGCATGACGCCCCCCCCGCATGACGATCCCGTGCCCTGTGGCCTCGGAGGGCGCGAACGCTGTAGCGTGCCGGAAACGAACCGAGCCGCGGTGCCCGCATCGCCGCCGTCAGAGGAGACGCCCGAATGACCGAGACCGACGCCCTGCGGCACCCGGAGATCCGCGAGGAGGTCGCCAAGCTCTGCGCCCGCTTCCCCGACGAGTACTGGCGCCGCCTCGATACCGACCGCGCCTATCCGACCGACTTCGTGAACGCGCTCACCGAATCCGGCTACCTCTCGGTGCTGATCCCGGAAGAGTACGGCGGCTCGGGCCTGCCGCTCTCGGCGGCCGCGGCGATCCTGGAAGAAGTGCAGCGCTCGGGCTGCAACGGCGCGGCCTGCCACGCCCAGATGTACACGATGGGCACGGTGCTGCGGCACGGCACGCAGGCCCAGAAGGAGCGCTACCTGCCGGAGATCGCCGCAGGCCGCCTGCGGCTCCAGGCCTTCGGCGTCACCGAGCCGACGAGCGGTACCGACACCACGGCTTTGCGCACCACCGCGCGCCGCGAGGGCGACAAGTTCATCGTCAACGGCCAGAAGATCTGGACCAGCCGGGCCGAGCATTCCGACCTGATGCTGCTCCTCGCCCGCACCACGCCCCGCGACCAGGTGGCGAAGAAGACCGACGGGCTCTCCACCTTCATCGTCGACATGCGCAGCGTACTCGGCCGCGGCCTGACCATCCGGCCGATCCGCACGATGATGAACCACAATTCCTGCGAGGTGTTCTTCGACAACATGGAGGTGCCGGCCGAGAATCTGGTCGGCGAGGAGGGCAAGGGCTTTCGCTACATCCTGTCCGGCATGAATGCCGAGCGGCTCCTGATCGCCGCCGAATGCGTCGGCGACGCCAAGTGGTTCATCGCCAAGGCTTCCGCTTACGCCCGCGAGCGCCAGGTCTTCGGCCGGCCGATCGGCCAGAACCAGGGCATCCAGTTCCCGATCGCCAAGGCCTACGCCAACATGCGCGCCGCCGAGCTGATGGTGCAGGAGGGCTTGCGCCTCTACGAGGCCGGGGCCAATCCGGGCGCCGAGGCCAACATGGCCAAGATGCTCGCCGCCGACGCCTCGTTCGAGGCGGCCAATGCCTGCATCCAGACCTTCGGCGGCTTCGGCTTTGCCGAGGAATACGACGTCGAGCGCAAGTTCCGCGAGACGCGGCTCTACCAGGTGGCGCCGATCTCCACCAACCTGATCCTGTCCTACATCGCCGAGCACGTGCTCGGCATGCCGCGCTCCTACTGACGGATCGAGGCCGCCCCTGGTGCCGGTGAGCCGATCCGGCCATAGGGGCGGTCATGACCGCCGATCTCGTCCCGCTCCTGTTCCTGCCCGGGCTCCTCAACGATGCCGTCCTGTGGCGCGCTCCGATCGACGCGCTCGCCGACCGGGCCGCCGCCTCGGTGGCGGACCTGACCCTCGACGACAATGTGCAGGCGATGGCGCGGCGGGCGCTCGCGGTGGCGCCGCCACGCTTCGGCCTCGTCGCCCTGTCGATGGGCGGCTACGTCGCCTTCGAGATCCTGCGCCAGGCGCCCGAGCGGGTGACACGGCTCGCCTTGTTCGACACCGCCGCGGCCCCGGAGACCGACGCGCGCGCCGCCGCGCGGCGCCAGGGCATGGACCAGCTCAAGGTCGGGCGCTTCGCCGGGGTCACGACGCGGCTGCTGCCGAAGCTCGTCCACGCCGCGCACGTGCACGGGCCGGTGGGCGAGGCCGTGAAGGCGATGGCCGAGCGGGTCGGCGGCGCGGCCTTCCTGCGCCAGCAGCGGGCGATCCTCGACCGGCCCGACAGCCGCCCGCTTCTGGCGACGATCCGGGTGCCGACCCTGGTGGCGGTGGGCGAGGACGACACGCTGACCCCGCCGGCCTCAGCCCGGGAGATCCATGACGGCATCGCCGGCTCGCGCCTGCACGTCCTGCCCGCCTGCGGACACCTGCCGCCGCTGGAACGGCCGGACGAGACGAGCGCGCTGCTACGGGAGTGGCTGGACGCGTGAGGCGTCAGGTCGGCATGGCCTTGACGAACTCGTCGCGTCGAGGCGAGACGCTCAGCGGTTCCCCGCTGCCGGCCCACCCGCGGTGCCGCCGCTCCCGGGCGGGCCCGCGGTCGGGCTGCCGCCGATCCATACGCCCGGATTGGTACCGGGCACGGACGTGCTGCTCGGATTGCCCGGCAGGTTGGTGGTCGGGTGGGATGCGGGCGGCTTCATGCCGGTGCCGGGTCCCGGCGCGCCGACGGCGTCGCTCGGCGGGGGGACCCGGGCGGTCTGGGCCTCGGCGGCGCCCGCGACGGCCAGCGTGAGGGCAAGGGCAAGGGGAAGCCTGGTCATCGGACTGTCCTGGTGGAATCTGTCGGCCGTCAACATCCGAAGCCCGCCCGGGTTCGGCCGACCGCAACCGACTGGAGGCACTATCTCTTCGCCCGGGCGCGCGGCACCACGTGAGTCCGGGGCCGACCGACGACGAATCCGAGCAGGAGGCGCGTTCGAGCGTCGGGGTACCGGGCGGGCGGACGCGCGAGCCGTCCCGTCACCGCCCCCCATCGCCGATCGGCCTCGCCCTCCGTAAGAAAACATTCCCTTTCGTTAGATCTTGTATTTCATTCAAATCATATCCATCTTAACTAGTAATTCATAAAGTATTGACACATTCGAGCCCATCTGGTGGGGCCGACACATGAAGATCAATTTATCTCACGTGCTGGGCGGACTGATCGCCCTGCTCGCAGTCGGCCTTCTGATGCAAGGAACCCTGAGCGTGACGCAGCTGCGCAGCGTCAACGCCAATGCGCTCGATATCTCCGACAACTGGTTGCCGAGCGTGCGTGAACTCGGCGAGTTCAAGTACAAGGTGACGCGCCTGCGCCTCGTCGATGCCCGATACGTCATGGCGACGGAGCCCGTGACCGAGCTCGACAGCATCTCGGACCGCCGCCTCAAGGAATCGGAGGCGGTGGCGCGGCGCTACGAGACGGTGATCACGAGCCCCGAGGAGCGGGCGCTCTGGACCGCGTTCCAGGGACATTGGGCGGAGTACCTGACCCTGCGCGGCAAGATCATGATCGCGGCGCGGGAGAAAAACGCCGTCACCGTCAACGAGCTGTTCCAGGCGTCGCGCCGTCCGTTCGATGCCGCGATGGCAGCGCTCGATCGCGACACGGCGCTGAACGTCGCCGGCAGCGACCGAGCACGGTCGACGGCGATCGACACCTATTCCAACGCGCTGTGGCTGACCGGACTGCTCTGCGCCGTCGCGTTGGCCGTCGGCTTGGCCGGCATCGTCTACGTCGTGGCCGCCGTGGCGCGGCCGATCGAGGGCCTGGTCCGGCGGATGCACGGCCTGGCCTCCGGCGACGTCGTCGCCCCGGTTCCCTATCTCCGCCGCACCGACGAGATCGGCGCGATCGCGGCCGCGGTCGACGCCTCCCGGGAGAACGTGATCCGGACCCGGCAGCTGGAGGAGGAGACCGCTCTCGCGCGGGCCTCCGCCGAGGCGCAGCGCAAGGCCGGCATGCGCCAGATGGCCGAGGGGTTCGAATCGGCGGTCGGCGGCATCGTCACCCTGGTGTCGTCGGCGGCGACGGAACTGCAGGCCACGGCCGAGCAGATGACCGCGACCGCCGCCGACACCGCCGCGCGCTCGGGCACGGTCGCGGCGGCGGCGGAGGAGGCGGCGGCGAACGTGAACACGGTGGCGGCGGCGACCGAGGAACTCGGCGCATCGGTCGGCGAGATCGGCCGGCAGGTCCAGGACTCGGCTGGGCTCGCCCGGAGCGCCGTCGCCGAGGCCGACCAGACCGCGCATCTCGTCCAGGTGATGAAGACCGCGTCGGGGCGGATCGGCGAGATGGTCGGCATGATCTCGACCATTGCCAGCCAGACCAACCTTCTGGCGCTCAACGCCACCATCGAGGCGGCGCGGGCCGGCGAGGCGGGCCGCGGCTTCGCGGTCGTCGCCGCCGAGGTCAAGGAACTCGCCAACCAGACCAGCCGGGCCACCGAGGAGATCTCCGGACAGATCGGCGAGATCCAGGGCGTGACCGATCAGGCCGTCGCGGCGATCGGCGCGATCACCGCGCGCATCCGGGAAATCGACGCGGTGACGGCGGGCATCGCGAGCGCGGTCGAGCAGCAGGGCGGAGCGACGCGGGAGATCGTGCGCAACGTCGCCGAGGCCGCGACCGGCGCGAGCGCGGTGACCCACACCATCGCGGGCGTGGCCCAGGCCTCCGAGGAGACGGGAGCGGCCGCGAGCCAGGTCCTCGCCTCGTCGTCCGAGCTGTCGCGGCAATCCGAGCACCTGTCATCCGAGGTGCGCCGCTTCCTCGCCACGGTACGGGCCGCCTGACCGCGGCGATCCGATGACGGCGGTGGAGCGCCCCTGCCGCAGGGTCAGATCGCGCCCTCCGCCACGTCCCGCATCAAGCCCGGCACCTCGCCGGGCAACTCGCGGGCGAGGAAACCGATCGGCCCGCAGGTCCGCGCCAGCCGCCGCCCCGCCTCGCCGTGGAGAAAGACGCCCCAGGCCGCGGCCTCGGCGGGCCTCGTGCCGCGGGCGAGCAGCCCGACGATGATCCCGGCGAGCACGTCGCCCGAGCCCGAGGTGGCGAGGCCGGCGCCGCCGCCGGAATAGTGCCAGGTGTCGCCCGCCGGATCGACGATCCAGGTCTCTGCTCCCTTCATCACCACGACGGCGCCGAGCCTCTCGGCCGCCTTCCGCGCCGCCCCGAGGGGATCGGCCTCGACCGCGTCGCGCTCGCAGCCGAGGCAGCGCGCCATCTCGCCGGCATGCGGGGTCAGCACCACCCGGCCTCCGCGGGCCCGCACCGCCGCGGCCTGGTCGCACAGCCCGTCGATGCTCGCCGCATCGAGGACGAACGGGCCTTCGGCCGGGCCGGTCAGGAGGGCGGCGGTCAGCGCCTTGGTCGGCTCGCCCGAGGCCATGCCGGCGCCGATCAGGATCGCGGCGGCCCGCTCGGAGCGCGGCAGCAGCACCTCGGCGGCCTGATGGTGATCGACATGGCCGCCCTCGCCCTCGGGCAGCCGGACCACCAGGGCTTCCGGCACCGCCAAAGCCGCGTGCGGGGCGGTGCCGGCGGCGATCGACATCTGCAATTTGCCGGCGCCGGCCCGGAGCGCCGCGGTGCCGGCCAGGATCGCGGCGCCCGGCACCTCGACCGAGCCGGCAATGACGAGGGCGCTGCCGCGCGCCTCCTTGCTGCCGCTGCCTGAATCCGGCAGGGGCAGGCCGCGCAGGGTCGCGGCGGTGATCTCGGTTGTCATCGGGCGGCTCCCGTGGCGTCGGGCTCGGCGGTCACCGGGGCGCCGGCCCGGGTCAGCGGGGCCACGAAGTTGTAGCGCTGCAGGACGAGCTTGCCGCTACTGCCCTTGTCCGGGTCGAAGGCGTATTCGGTCACCGCGCAATTGGCGACGTCGCCGTCCCTGTCGATCCCCAAGATCTCGTCCTCGGTCATGCCCTCGATCAGGTAGCGCAGGCACAGGACCACGACCTGATGCCCGACCACCAGCACGCGCCGGCCGCCGTAATGCAGCGAGACGGTGTCGAGGGCGCTGCGCAGCCGCAGGATCACGTCGCACCAGCTCTCGCCGCCCGGCGGCCGGTGGTAGAATTTGCCGAGCAGCCGCCGCAGCTCGGCCTGGTCGGGATGGAGCTGGGTGATGCCCTCGCGGGTGAGCCGGTCGAGGATGCCGAACTCCTTCTCGCGCAGGCGCTCGTCGGCGACGTAGTCCAGCAGCGGATCGGCGATGCCGCCGGCCTCGCAGATCAGCCGGGCGGTGGCCTCGGCCCGGCGATAGGGCGAGGTCAGCACCACGTCGGGCCGCTCGGAAGCGGGCTTCTCGGAAAACCAGCGCCCGACCGCCGCGGCCTGGCGCTCGCCGAGCGGGCTCAGCGGCACGTCGACGTCGCGCTCGGCGATGTCGATATGGGTGTGCCCGGCCGCCTGGGCGGCGTCGCGGGCGACGTTGCCGGCGCTTTCGCCGTGCCGCACGATCCAGATCCGGTCCGGCCAGCGCTGCTGCATGAATGAGCCCCCCTACTCCCGGGGAGCTAGCGGAGACGGGCCGCGCCGCAAGCGTCCGGGGCCTATAGAATCGGCCACGATCCCTGAGGGCGCCGCAGCATCGATCCCGGGGCGTGCCCGGGATCGACTAGAGCATTTTCCGACGAAGTGGATGCCGGTTCGTCGTAGAAAATGCGGCATAATCAAAAACCTAGAGAGCTTCGCGATTGCAGCGCGATCGTGAAGCGCTCTAGGTTCGGGGGATCAGGAGGCGAGGTCGGCCATCCCCTCCCCGGCCGCCAGGCTGGTCTCGTCGCACAGGCAGACCCCGTCGTGCGACGGCGCGAGGCCGGCATCCCCGACCTCGGACGGGTTGCCGGACCACATCACGGCCCAGTCCCGGAACAGGCTCGCGGTGTCGACCACGCCCGGCGGCGCCTGGACGACGGCCGGAGCGGTCGCCCCGTCCTGCCCCACGGCGACCGGGATCGCCGCCTCGCCGGCCTCCCCATCCGGCGGGCCGAGGATCAGGGCCTGGTCGGCCTCCGGACCGGTGCAGGGCACGGCCTCGCCGTCGTCGGGGGCCATCGGCTGCGGCGTCACGCCCCTGCCCATCTCCGAGGCGGAGGCGTCGGGGTCGCGCATGGTCGGGTTGAATGGGCTCGGCGGCGCGGTCTCGGAGACGGCGATGGTCCCGGTGCCGCCTTCCGTGACCGAGAGCGCGACGCCGTCCTCCGCGACGGTGCCGGCCTCGTCGGCCGCAGGCTCGCCCTCGGGCGTACTGCTTTGGGTGGTATCGCTGGACACTCCATCCTCCAAAAACATGATGTTTGATTGCTTTTTGTGAAATATTACATTGATTTAACTGTAAATCATTAACAAAATTAAGACATGAAATAACAATATAAAGCGCTCCGATCCAAGCTTGGCCATTATTTATGTCAGCTTGCGAACTATCAACAGTCCAAGCTCACCAGACACGGGGCACCATTCCGTCGAAAATCGCATCCGCCGAGATGAGCGGGAGACGGTGATGTTGCGCTGTCGCAGCCAGCATTCGATCGAACGGATCGCGGTGGGTCCATTCCATCGATCCGGCCGCGATGCAGATCTCCGGATCGAGCGAGACAGGTCGCCCGCCTTGCCTGGTGAGGAGCGCAGCCAATTGCGCAACATGAGGCTCCATCTCGGGCCATTTTCCGATGCGGACCTTCTGGGCGATCTCGAAGAAGCTGATCGGGCTGACGAAGACCTGCTTTGCGGCCATGATCGCGACGGTCGCCTGGCTCGATAGGCGCCGATCCTCGATCAGGCTCCAGACCCATGCGTGCGTATCAAGCAGGACCGACGTCATTGCCTCCCTCCCACAGGTCGAGTTCGTCATCCGGCATCGGCTCGAAGAAATCCGGTACTTGCCCCAACTGGTCTTTCAACAGGCCGATCTTGAACGGTTGCTGGGTGATCGGAACCAGACGAACGACCGGCTTGTGCCCTTTGGCGATCACGACCTCCTCGCCACCGAGCGCGGCCTCGATGAGCTTCGAGAGGTTTGTCTTGGCCGAATGGATGGTGACCTGCTTCATGACGACGTTCCTGATCCGACCCCAACGTCTCACCGGACAGCCTCCTTAGTCAAGTTAGCTAACCTCGCGCCGACCGCTCGTGTCGGCATAGGGTTGGCGGGAGGCACGATCGCACCCACTCTCTCGGCACTCCCGCCCAGCCAGACACAACCTGGCCAAGCTCCATCTGGCCAAGCTCTTGCAAGCCGCACCGATCGCGGGCGGGGTTCCGGTCCCCGCCGAAATCTGTGAGAACTACCGGCAGCCGGCGGAACAGCCGGGCCGGGGCGGGACAGGACCACATGCAGGACGATCGGCGGCCGATCGCCAACGACCCTCGGCTGGCGGCGATCCGCCACGTGCTCACGGTCAACGGCCGGAGCGTGGCGGTGGAGGCCGCCCCCGCCACCCGCCTCCTCTACGTGCTGCGCAACGACCTGGCGCTGAACGGCCCGAAATACGGCTGCGGCCTGGGCCAGTGCGGCAGCTGCACGGTGCTGGTCGACGGCCGGGCCCTGCGCTCCTGCGCGATTCCGTTGCGGGCCGCTGTCGGGCGCCGGATCACCACCCTGGAGGGGCTGGCGCAAGACGGGCGGCTGCACCCGGTGCAGGAGGCCTTCATCGCCGAGAACGCGGCGCAGTGCGGCTACTGCCTCAACGGCATGATCATGACCACGGTGGCCCTGCTGTCGGCCAACCCGGACCCGGACGAGGCCGAGATCCGGGCGGGGCTCCAGGGCAACCTGTGCCGCTGCGGCACCCATATCGAGATCCTGCGCGCCGTGCGGGCCGCCGCCGAGCGGATGCGCGCCGGCACCCGGGGAGACGCGGCATGACCCGGGATCCTGCGAACGCGAGCCGGCACTGGCAGGAGGCGGGCGACCTGCTCCTCGTCTACCGCGAGACGACGGGCCGCCCGCCGCGCCTCGGCGACGCGCCGGGCGCCGCCCAGGCGGCGGGGCCGCAGCGCGCGCTCTACCTCGCGGTCGACGGCGAGGGCCGGGTCACCGCCTTCAACGGCCATGTCGATCTCGGCACCGGCATCCGCACGGCGCTGGCCCAGATCGTCGCCGAGGAGCTCGACGTCGCTCTTTCTTGCGTCGCGATGGAGCTCGGCAGCACCGCGACCGCGCCGGACCAGGGCGGCACCATCGCGAGCGAGACGATCCAGATCGCCGCCATCCCCCTGCGCCAGGCCGCCGCCACCGCCCGCCGCCACCTCGTCGAGGCGGCGTCGCGCCGGCTCAACCGCGGCTCCGCCGAGCTGGTCGTCGATACCGGCACCGTCCGGGTCGCGGCGGAGCCGGAGGTGAGCGTGGCTTACGGCGACCTCGTGCGGGGCGCGCGCACCGAGCTGACCCTCGATCCCGAGGCCCCGGTGAAGCCGGTCGAGGCCTACACCTTGGTCGGCCGGCCGGTGCCGCGGGTCGACATCCCCGCCAAGGCCACCGGCGCCTGGACCTACATCCACGACGTGCGGGTGCCCGGGATGGTGCATGGCCGGGTGGTCCGGCCGCCGACACCGGGCGTCGATTCCACCCTCGGCCATCTGCTGGTGGCGGTGGACGAGGCCTCGGTCGCCCATATCCCGGGCCTCGTCGCGGTGGTGGTCGTCGGCGATTTCGTCGGGGTGGTCGCCGAGCGCGAGGAGAATGCCGCCGAGGCGGCGCGCTGCCTTGCCGTGACCTGGCGCCCCTGGTCGGGACTTCCCGACCTCAACCGGCCCGAGGCGGCCTTGCGCGACAACCCCGCGACGGCGCGCACGCTGCTCGACCGCGGCGACGTCGAACGGGCGCTGGCCCATGCGGAGGCGCGGCTCGATCGCACCTACGTCTGGCCCTTCCAGATGCACGGCTCGATCGGGCCGTCCTGCGCCGTGGCGGAGTTTCAAGGCGACGACCTCGTGGTGTGGTCGGGCACCCAGAACCCGCACGTCCTGAGAAGCGACCTCGCGCTCCTCCTCGGCATGCCGGAGGAACGGATCGCCATCGAGCGCCACGAGGCGGCGGGCTGCTACGGCCGCAACTGCGCCGACGACGTCGCCGCCGATGCCGCTTTGCTCGCCCGGGCGGTCGGCCGGCCGGTGCGGGTACAGCTCACCCGCGAGCAGGAGCACGCCTGGGAGCCGAAGGGCGCGGCGCAAGTCATGGACGTGCGCGGCGGCCTCGATGCCGAGGGCGGTCCGGCGGCCTACGATTTCGAGACCCGCTACCCCTCGAACGGCGCCCCGACGCTGGCGCTGATCCTCACCGGCAAGGTCGCCAGCGAGCCGGCGGTCTATCCGATGGGCGACCGAACGGCAGTGCCGCCTTACGCCTTCGGCAACGCCCGGGTGACGGTCCACGACATGCCGCCGATCGCCCGCGCCTCGTGGCTGCGCGGCGTCTCGGCCCTGCCCAACACCTTCGCGCACGAATCCTACATCGACGAACTCGCCGCCGCGGCCGGCATCGACCCGATCGCGTACCGCCTGCGCTACCTCGACGATCCCCGCGCCGCCGACCTCGTGCGCGCGGTCGCCGAGCGGGCGTCTTGGGTGCCGCACGCCAAGCCCGGCACGCATGGGAGCTCCGGCGACATCCTGTACGGGCGGGGCTTCGCCTACGCGGTCTATGTCCACGGGCCGTTTCCGGGAAAGGCCGCCGCCTGGGCCGCCTGGGTCGCCGACGTGGCGGTCAACCGGGTGACCGGCGAGGTGGCGGTCACCCGGGTGGTGGTCGGCCAGGATTCCGGCCTGATGATCAATCCGGACGGGGTGCGCCACCAGATCCACGGCAACGTCATCCAGTCGACGAGCCGGGTGCTGAAGGAATCGGTCGGCTTCGACGCCACCGGGGTGACGAGCCGGGAATGGGGCAGCTACCCGATCCTCGCCTTCCCGCAGGTGCCCGCAATCGACGTGCTGATGGTGCCGCGGCCGGACGATCCGCCGCTCGGCGCCGGCGAATCGGCCTCGGTGCCGAGCGCGGCGGCGATCACCAACGCGCTGTTCGACGCCACCGGCATCCGCTTCCGCGAACTGCCCCTGACCGCCGAGGCGGTCCGCGCCGCCCTCAACCCGCCGCGGATCGCAGGCCCCGACGAGGCGCCGCGCCGCCGCCGCGGCTTCCTCGCCGGGCTGTTCGGGGCCGGCGCCGGGGCGCTAGCCCTCGCCACCACTCTCCTGCCCTGGCGCCCGGCGTACCCGTCGATCGAGCGGCCGGACGATGCGGCCTATTCCGCCGCCACGATCGCGCAGGGGCGCCTCGTCGCGGCGGCCGGCGCCTGCCTCGTCTGCCATGTCGGGCCGGACGGCCGGTCCTTCGCCGGAGGGCGCGGGCTCGAGACTCCGTTCGGCATCGTCCACGCCTCGAACATCACGCCCGATGCCGAGGTCGGGATCGGCGCCTGGTCCTACCCCGCCTTCGCCCGGGCGATGCGCGAGGGGGTGTCGCGCGACGGGCACCACCTCTACCCGGCCCATCCCTATACGAGCTTCGCCAGCATCTCGGAGCGCGACCTGCAGGCGCTCTACGCCTTCCTGATGGCGCAAGCGCCGGTGGCGAACCCGGTCCCCGAGACCAGCCTGCGTCCTCCTTTCAATCACCGGCCGCTGATGGCGGGCTGGAACGCCCTGTTTCACCGCCCGACCGTCTTCGCCGATCCGGCTCGCGGCCCGGACTGGAACCGCGGCGCCTATCTGGTGGAAGCCCTCGGCCATTGCGGCGCCTGCCACACCCCGCGCAACGCGCTCGGGGCCGAGCGGCGCGGCGAAGCCCGCCTCGCCGGCGGCTTCGCCGACGGCTGGGAGGCGCCGGCCCTGACCGGCCTGTCGCGCTCCCCCCTGCCCTGGACCGAGGGCGATCTCTTCGCCTATCTGCGCACCGGCCGCTCGTCCCGCCACGGCAGCGCCGCCGGCCCGATGGCCGACGTGGTCGCGTCCTTGAGCCCCCTGCCGGATGCCGACATCCGCGCCATGGCGATTTATCTCGCGAGCCTCGCCGCCGAAGGGCCGGCACCCCGGCCGAGCGTCGCCGCGGCGGTCGCGGCCCCGCCCCTCTCCTCCGCCCTGTTCCAGGGCGCCTGCGCCTCCTGCCACGAGGGCGGGGCCGGGGGAGAGCTCGTGCCGCTCGGCCTCGTCACAGCCGTGCACAGCGCGTACCCGGACAACCTGATCCAGGCGGTCCTCAACGGCGTCGCGGCATCGGCCGAGCGCTTCCCGAATCCCGATCCCTCGGCACCACCCGCCGCGATGCCGGCCTTTCGCGACACCCTCACCGACCGCCAGGTGGCCGAGGTCGTGGCCTATACCCGCGCCCGCTACGCACCCGGCGCGCCGGAATGGACGGGGCTGGAGGCGGCGGTGGCGCGGGTCCGCGGGCTGAGGCCGCATGCGGCGTGGTGATGGATCTCCCGGATCGTCCGCGCGGCGAATTCGCCGTCGGAGAATGGTCGAGGCGGGCTGTATCTATTCCGCTCTGTTTCTGGATCCCCCGTTTTACGTCAGGGATCGACCGACCCTGGAGCAGGATACGACAGTCGTTACTCGCCTGAATCTAGATTAGAATCATACAAAACAAAGATTCGACGTTTGAAAGCCGGGACCGCCTCGCCTAAGAGGGCGGCCGACGGGGCGCGATGGTCCCCATTTTCGGACACTACGAGCGAGGAGCACCCCATGGCCGACGGATCCACCTTCGTGCAGGCCTTCACCATCCTGTTCCGGGAGGGGCTGGAGGCGCTGCTGGTGGTGGCCGCGCTCGCCGCGTTCCTGCGCCGGGCCGGCGGCGCCGACCGCATCCGCCCGGTCTATGCCGGGGCCGGCCTCGCGGTGCTGGCGAGCTTCGGCATGGCCTGGGTGTTCGAGGCCTTCTTCGACGGCAACCACAACGACCTGATCGAGGCTGGCGTCATCGTGGTCGCGGCCGGCCTGATGTTCACGATGAGCGGCTGGCTGTTCCTGCGCCAGGACCCGGCGGCCTGGAAGGCCGAGATCAACCGCATGGCCGAACGGGCGATGAGCGCCGGCACGGTCCTGTCGCTCGCCGGCATCGCCTTCCTGGCGGTGTTCCGCGAGGGCGCCGAGACGGTTTTGTTCCTGCACGCCCTGGCGCGCACCGCCGGCGGGTTCGACGGCTCGCTCTTCGGCGGCCTCGCAGTCGCGGCGGCCGCCCTCGCGGTGGTGTTCGTGGCGATGCAGTGGCTGGCGCTGCGGCTGCCCCTGCGCCCGGTCTTCCTGCTCACCTCGGCCTTCCTGTTCGTGATGGGCCTGCGCATGGTCGGCGCGGCGATCCAGGAATTCCAGGAGCAGGTGCTCGTTCCGGTGCACAACGACGGCGTGCCGGACTTCGTCACCGATCTCGGCTTCAACGGCAGCTGGGAGGCCTTGAGCGTGCAGGGCGCGATCGTGCTCTGCGCCCTCGTCTGGCTGGTGATGCAGCGCACCCGTCCAGTGGCCGGCGTGGCGGCACGCCCGCAAGTGTCCGCCTGAGCGCCTGCTCCGTCGGCACCTCACTCCGATCCGCAACCTCATCCTGAGGTGCGAGCGAAGCGAGCCTCGAAGGAGGGCTCCAGAGGTCTCAGGGCTTTCTGGAGGCCTCCTTCGAGGCTCACGTCGTTCGCACCTCGGGATGAGGTCGTGGATGGGATGACATCGCGGCATCGGGGCCGTTCCCGGCCAGTGGAACACCCCGCCCGGAGGCAGTACCGCTAAGGACCTGTTCGCGCTAAGGACCCGGGGCTTCGCCGGGAGGTCCCGTTGTCCGACATCACCACGCTCTACTATTCGCCGGGCGCCTGCTCGCTCGCGCCCCACATCGCCCTCGAAGAGACCGGCGCAGCCTTCGAGGCGGTGAAGGTCGACTTCGCCAAAGCCGAGCAGCGCGGCGGCCGCTACCTCGCCATCAACCAGAAGGGCCGGGTGCCGGCGCTCGCCGAGGGCGAGTGGGTCCTGACCGAGAACCCGGCGATCCTGCGCTACATCGCCCGAACGCACCCGCAGGCCGGCCTGTGGCCGGAGGACCCGCGGGAGGAGGCGCGGTGCGCCGAGTGGCTCGCCTGGCTCTCCTCCACCATCCACCCGGCCTACGCCCATATCCGCCGGGCCGAGCGCTACGCCACCGACGCCGCGGCGATCGAGGACGTGAAGGCCAAGGGCTTCGAGACCTGCGCCGATTTGTGGACGATGATCGAGGTCGGGCTGTCCCGCGGCGGCTGGGCGGCGGGCGAGCATTACAGCGTCGCCGATCCCTACCTGCTGGTGTTCTGGCACTGGGGCCGCGGCCAGGTGCTGGGCTACGACATGGCCCGCCAGTTCCCGCACTGGACGGATCACGCCCGCCGCATGGCCGCGCGCCCGGCGGTGCAGCGCGCCTTCGCCCGCGAGGGACTCGCCCTGCCGGCGTGAGGATCGACCGGCGGCGGACCGGGCTGCGATCCCGGCTCCGCCCCGGTCCGGGCTGGTCGAGCCGGCAACCCGAATGGTCGAATCCGCGTCCGGAACGGAGCAGTCATGTGCGCGTTCGCGCGCATCCCCTCTTCCGTGACGCGAATCACGCCGCTACAAGCCGCCGGTCGCACGGCCGCTCCAGCGCCGGAGCGTTCGAGTTTCTCGCCATCTGCACAAGGGGGAGCCGCCATGCGGGTCTATTACGATCGTGATGCCGACATCAATCTGATCAAGGGCAAGAAGGTCGTCATCGTCGGCTACGGCAGCCAGGGCCATGCCCACGCGCTGAACCTGCGCGATTCCGGCGTCAAGGACGTGGTGATCGCGCTGCGCAAGGGCTCGGCCAGCGCCAAGAAGGCCGAGGCCGAGGGCTTCACGGTCATGGAAGTCGCCGACGCCGCCAAGCAGGCCGACGTCGTCATGATGCTGACCCCCGACGAGCTGCAGGGCGAGATCTACCGCGACTCGCTCCAGGCCAACATGAAGCAGGGCGCCGCCCTGCTGTTCGCCCACGGCCTCAACGTCCACTTCAACCTGATCGAGCCGCGCGCCGACCTCGACGTGCTGATGGTCGCCCCGAAGGGCCCCGGCCACACCGTGCGCTCCGAGTACCTGCGCGGCGGCGGCGTGCCGACCCTGATCGCCATCGCCCAGGACGCCTCGGGCAACGCCCACGACCTCGGCCTGTCCTACGCCTCGGCCAATGGCGGCGGCCGCGCCGGCATCATCGAGACCACCTTCAAGGAAGAGTGCGAGACCGACCTGTTCGGTGAGCAGGTCGTGCTCTGCGGCGGCCTCGTCGAGCTGATCAAGGCCGGCTTCGAGACCCTGGTCGAGGGCGGCTACGCCCCCGAGATGGCCTATTTCGAGTGCCTCCACGAGGTGAAGCTGATCGTCGACCTCATCTACGAGGGCGGCATCGCCAACATGAACTACTCGATCTCGAACACCGCCGAGTACGGCGAGTACGTGACCGGCCCGCGCATCATCACGCCCGAGACCAAGGCCGAGATGAAGCGGGTGCTCACCGACATCCAGAACGGCACCTTCACCCGCAACTGGATGCTCGAGAACAAGGTCAACCAGACCTCGTTCAAGGCGACCCGCGCCCGCAACGCCGCCCACCCGATCGAGGAGGTCGGCGAGCGCCTCCGCGGCATGATGCCGTGGATCAAGGAGAAGGCCCTGGTCGACAAGGCCAAGAACTAAGCCTGACGTGCCGCGGCCGCTTCGGGCGGGCTGCGGCGCATCCCTCGGGAAACGCCGCGCGGACAGCCCGTCTGCGCGGCGTTTCGCGTTGTCGGGAGAGGCCGGAATTCGAGTGTATCTAGCCGGCCGTGCAGATACAGCGACGCTTCCCGCCGCTACGGCGAGATATGGGGTCTACATGTGCGGCTCTTCTCGCCTCCTGCCAGGATGAGGCGGCGACGGCTATTGGCTCATTGTAATAATTTAACATAGATCAAATTTGCAGTGCGGGCCGCGGAAGCCCGCGTCGCACCTCGATGTGCGAGACGAAGAAATCATATATTATCTCTGATCGGGCATAGCGCTCGACTGTCGAGGGAGTCCTTCGCCGCGCCCACCGCCGCATCAAGACCGATCGAGAGGTGATCCGCCGGCCTCTCCGGTCCGTCGATGACTCGACAGATCATCCCGGGGTGCTGCAAGGCGCCGCGGGCAGGCCGCCGTTGACGCAGCGCAGCACCGCGCGATCTCGCCGGCATGATCGACCACCCCGTCCTCTTCTGCCTGCACTTCCTCGGAGGCAGCGCCCGCACCTGGCGCCCCCTCGCCGAGCGTCTCGGGCCCCACCTGCGCTGCGTCGCCATCGACCTGCCGGGCTTCGGCGACGACGCCGACCATCCGGGTTGCGGCGTCGCCGCCATGGCCGACCACGTCGCCGCCCGCATCACCGCCGAGGGCCCGCCCGGGCCCTGGCTCATCGCCGGCAACAGCATGGGGGCGAAGGTCGCCCTGGCGCTCGCTCGCCGCAGCGAGGACGGCGATCCGGCGCTCGCCGGCCTCGCCGGGCTGGTGCTGCTGGCGGGCTCGCCGCCCGCGCCTGAGCCGATGGAAGAGGAGCGCCGGCAGGCGATGATCGCCTGGATCGACGCCGATCCCGAGACTCGGCGACGGGAGGCCGAGGCCTTCGTGGCGGCGAATGTCGGCGCCCCCCTTGATCCGGAGGATCATGCCCGGACCGTCGAGGACGTGCTGCGCGCCAATCCGCAAGCCTGGAAGGCCTGGCTCGCGAGCGGCGCCAACGAGGATTGGCGCGAGCGCATCGGCACCCTGTCGACCCCCACCCTGGTGGTGAGCGGGGCGGAGGACGGCGATCTCGGCCCGGAGGCGCAGGCCGCGCTGACCCTGCCCCACCTCGCCCGCCACCGCCACGCGGTCGCGCCCGGAGCCGGCCATCTGCTTCCCCTGGAGCGGCCGGAGATGCTGGCGGCCCTGATCCGCGACCTCGTCGCGACCCCGCCGCAGACCGCCGAGTCCCCTGCCCTGCCGCCGGCCTTCGCGGCGCTGATCGGTTCCGACCGGGTCAATACCCGCCTGCGCACGACCCTGCGCGAGCGGATGCGCGAGCCCGACGGCCCGTTCTGCTTGGAGCCCGACGAGCGCGCGACCCTCGCCGCCTGCCTCGATCGGGTGCTGCCGCAGGCAGGCCCGGGGAAGATCGATCTCGCCCGCCGCATCGACGCGCGGCTCGCCTCCGGCACCGGCGACGGCTGGCGCTTCGCCGCCCTGCCGCCGGACGCGGAGGCCTACAGCCGCGCGCTCCGGACCCTCGACGGGGCCGCGCGGGAGGCCCATGGGCGTCCCTTCACGGCCCTCGGCGGGCCTGAGCAGGATGCCCTTCTCACCCGCGCCGCCTCCGGCGACCTGCCGGAGATCCAAGGCGGCCTCGCGCCCGACCTCATGACCTGCTGGTTCGAGGAATTGCGGGGCGAGGCGGTGCGCACCTACCTCGCCCATCCGGCCGGCCTCGCGGTGATCGGCTTCACCGGGATCGGCGCGGGGGGCGACGACGCCGACAGCCTGCCCGGCTATCGCCTGACCGGCCTGAACGAGCGCGAATCCTGGGAAGCCCCGATCCTCGACACCGTGGGAGACGCCCGATGAACCTCTCGGGGCAGAACCGTTACAGCACCGACGAGGTCGTCGACGTGGTGGTGGTCGGCACCGGGGCCGGCGGCGCGCCACTCCTCGCGGAACTCGCCGCCGCCGGCCTCAAGGTCGTGGCGTTGGAGGCCGGGCCGAACTTCGATCCCGCCGGATACGGCTTCGACGAGACGCTCGCCGACGAAATCTACTGGACCGAGGAGCGCCTGAGCGGCGGCTCGACCCCGGAGGCCTTCGGGGGCAACAACAGCGGCACCGGCGTCGGCGGCTCGACCCTGCATTGGGGCGCCTTCGTGCCCCGGGCCGATCCGCGCGACTTCCGGCTGAACGCCGAGACCGGCGAGGGCTGCGACTGGCCGATCGACCACGCCGAACTGGTGCCGTTCTACGACCGGGTCGAGCGGTTCATCGGCACGTCTGGCCCCACGCCCTATCCGTGGGACGAGGCCCGCCGCTTCCCGCTGCCGCCGGTCCTGCGCAACGGCCCTGCCCAGATCATGGCCTCGGCCTGCCAGACACTCGGGATCACCGCGACCGACGCGCCCGCGGCGGTGGTCTCGCGCGACTTCACCGCCGATCCTGCCGTGCCGGAGCGCAAGGCCTGCATCAATTGCGGCTTCTGCCACCAGGGCTGCCGCACCCGCGCCAAGGCCAGCATGGACGTGACCTACCTGCCGCTGGCCGTGGCCCGCGGCGCCGAGATCCGTGCCGAGGCCAGGGTGCACGGGGTCGAGCGCGACAAGGCCGGGCGGATCACGGCCGTCATCTATCGCAGCGGCGGCCGCGACCATCGCCAGCGTTGCGCCAACTTGATCCTGTGCGCCGGCGCCGTCGAGACGCCGCGCCTCCTGCTCCATCTCGATCTCGCCACCGGCAGCGGCCAGGTCGGGAGGAACTATATCGGCCACGTCGCGACGCAGGTCTGGGGCACCTTCGCCGACGAGGTCGGGATGAACCGGGGCTACCCGTCCTCGCTCATCACGGAAGACTATACTCGGCCGAAGGGCGCCGATTTCGCCGGCGGCTACCTGGTGCAGAGCCTCGGCGTCGAGCCGCTGACCTGGGCCAATGCCGTCGCCCGCGGCCGCGGCCTGTGGGGCACGGCGCTGACCGATTACCTCCGCCACTACAACCGCGTCGCCGGCATCGGCATCAACGGCGAGACGCTGCCCTGCGACGCCAACGTCCTGACCCTGTCGGACGAGACCGACGCGCTCGGGATGCGGAAAGCCAAGGTCGATTTCGGCTACGGGTCGAACGAGGACAAGCTCAACGCCCACGCCACCAAGCTGATGCGCGAGATCTGGGAGGCGGCGGGCGCCTCCGACATCTGGGTACTGGAGCGGGTCGCCCACACCCTCGGCACCTGCCGGATGGGACGGAACCCGGACGCCTCCGTCGTCGATGCCTATGGGCGCAGCCACGAGGTCGAGAATCTCTGGATCTGCGACGGCTCGGTCTTCCCGAGTTCGCTCGCGGCGAATCCGGCGCTCACCATCATGGCGTTGTCCTTACGCACTGCCGGCGCGTTCCTGAAAGGCCCCCGATGAGCGACGATCCCCGCACGGCCCATCCCCGGCCGCCCTTCCCCGGCGCGCAGCAGCAGCCGCGCCCCGGCCTCACCGGGCCGATGGACCCGGCCCCGGACCACGGCGAGGAGTCTTACGTCGGCAAGGGCCTGCTCACCGACCGGATCGCGCTGATCACCGGGGGCGATTCCGGCATCGGCCGGGCGGTCGCCATCGCCTATGCCCGCGAGGGCGCCGACGTGGCGATCTCCTACCTCGACTCGGAGGAGGAGGACGCGCAAGGCACGAAGGCCTGGGTCGAGAAGGCCGGCCGGCGCTGCCTGCTGCTGCCGGGCGACCTGCGCGACGAGGCGCATTGCCGGGCGATCGTCGCAAAGACCGCCGCCGCGTTTGGCCGGATCGACATCCTGGTCAACAACGCCGCCGCCCAGGTGGTGAACGAGGGCCTCGACGACGTCACCGCCCACGACGTCGAGGGTTCGTTCCGCGCCAACGTCTTCGCGATGATCTACCTGGCGCAGGAGGCCGTGAAGCACATGCGGCCGGGCTCGGCGATCGTGAACTCGACGAGCCAGCAGGCCAAGGTCGCCGATGCGAGCATGCTGGTCTACGCCGCCACCAAGGGGGCGATCAGCACCCTGACGGTCGGGCTGTCGAACCTGCTCGCCCCGAAGGGCATCCGGGTCAATTGCGTCGCCCCCGGCCCAGTCTGGACGCCGATCCAGCCGATCGTGAAGAAGCCGGAGCAGATCGAGCAGCTCGGCGCCGACACGCCTCTGGGTCGGGCCGGCCAGCCGGCGGAACTGGCCCCGGCCTACGTGCTGCTGGCCTCGCGGGAGGGCAGCTACATGACCGGCGCGCTCGTGCCGGTCACCGGCGGCCAGCCGATGCTCTGACGGAGGGTCAGGGTTTCGCCCGGCGGGGTGTCTGCCTCAGTACCCAGCCCTAGTTCCTTCATCATCGGACGGCCCCGGTCCGGGATCGTCCAACCGCCCCGGCGAAAAGCGCGGGACGGCTCACGAAACCCCACCGCAGCATCGGAACGGCCGCCCCTCGGCCTCGTTGTTGCGGGAAATCGACGGAGTAATCGACATGGCGGATTCCAAGGGCAAGGCCGGCGAGCCGCGCCAGCACCGCACCCGCAACGACACCGACTCGAACGCCAAGCGCGTCTCGATCGAGGCCCTGAACGCGCGCCTCGCCGACGGCATCGACCTGGCGCTGAACATCAAGCAGGCGCACTGGAACCTGAAGGGCCCGCAATTCATCGGCATCCACGAGATGCTCGACGGGTTCCGCACCGAGATCGACGACCTCAACGACAAGGTCGCGGAGCGGGCCGTGCAGCTCGGCGCCACGGCGCTCGGCACCGCCACGGTGGTCGCCGCCTCCTCGAAGCTCTCTCCCTACCCGACCGACGTCTACGCCATCGCCGACCACCTCTCGGCCCTGATCGACCGCTACGCGGCCTACGCCAACGCCGTGCGCGAGAACATCGACCAGACCGACGAAGCGGGTGACGCCGGCACCGCCGACCTGTTCACCGAGGTCTCCCGCGCGGTCGACAAGCAGCTCTGGTTCCTGGAGGCCCACGTCCAGGAGCCGACCGGCGCGATGCGCGACGGGGACGGCAAGGGCGCGCGCTGAGGCGAGAGGGTGTTCGGGAGCCGGGTCTCGCGATTCGAGCGGCCTCCGGCGCTGAGCCGACCACCATTCTGCTCACGCTGAAGAATGGAAGTATCGTTTGCCTCCCCCACACAGGGGGAGGCATTTTTATGTGCGGGAACAGATATCGACGGCAGAGGAGCATTCGGTTACTCTAGGTCACGAAGCGATGAGGCAATCTGCGTGACCGAGGCAACGCCCGATGCAGCGGAGATCGCTGCGCGCCGCAAGCACACGGCGAAACGCCTGAACGAGCATGTCAAGCTGACGGCATCGTACGTGAACACCATGGCAATCGCCATTGCCGGAGCGGCCATCATCGTACCGATGGTCAGCAGCCCCGATGCGACGCTGGATCGATCACGCGTCTCTTGGTTCGTGGGGTCCCTCGCGTTACATTGTGCCGGTCACATCGTGATCCGACTTCTGCGCCGGGAGGAATAACGATGCCCTGGAACGATACGCTCGTGATGCTCGGCTTCGTCCTCTTCGTCTCTGTGACGAGCATTGCTGGAACGTATATCGCCGTCTACCGCTTCGAGCGGAAGTACGGTCAGGCGGGGCGCACCGGCACCCCGCCCGCCGAGTAGCCGAGCGCTACATCGCCTCCGCGCCGCGCCCCATCGCGGCGACGCCGGTGCGCGACACCTCGACCAGCCCCACCGACGCCATCAGCTTGACGAACCGGTCGATCTCGTCGGTCGTGCCGGTCAGCTCGAACACGAACGAGGCGAGCGTCGCGTCGAGAGTGCGGGCACCGAAGGCGGCGGCGAGCCGCATCGCCTCGACCCGGTGCTCGCCCTTGCCGGCCACCTTCACGAGAGCCAGCTCGCGCTCGAGCGACTCGCCCTGAAGCGTGAGATCGACCACCCGGTGCACCGGCACCAGCCGGTCGAGCTGCGCCTTGATCTGCTCGATCACCGCGTTGGTGCCCGCGGTCACGATGGTGATGCGGGAGATGTGCCGGGCCTCTTCGGTCTCCGACACGGTCAGGCTCTCGATGTTGTAGCCGCGGCCGGAGAACAGGCCGGCGATGCGGGCGAGCACGCCGGGCTCGTTGTCGACGATGACCGCCAGCGTGTGGCGGTTCACCGGCTCGACGCGGACCGGATCGGGATAATGGGTGTTCATGGCGTTCATCGTCCTAACCCTTGCCCGCTCAGACCAGCATCTTGCCTTCGTCGGAGATCACGTCGCCCAGGTCCGCCCCGGTCTCGCCGAGGTAGTCCGAGAGCAGCATCTCGTTATGTGCCTTGCCCGACGGGATCATCGGGAAGCAGTTCTCGGTCTTGTCGACGATGCAGTCGAAGATGACCGGGCCGTCATAGTCGAGCATCTCGGCGATCGCCGCATCGAGGCTGCCGGGATCGGAGCAGCGGATGCCCTTGGCGCCATAGGCCTCGGCGAGCTTGACGAAGTCGGGCAGGCTCTCCGAATAGCTCTCGGAGTAGCGCGAGCCGTGCAGCAATTGCTGCCACTGGCGCACCATGCCCATGTATTCGTTGTTCAGGATGAAGATCTTGACCGGCAGGCGGTACTGCACGGCGGTCGACATCTCCTGGATGTTCATCTGGATCGAGGCTTCGCCGGCGATGTCGATGACGAGCGCACCGCGATGCGCCAGCTGGGCGCCGATCGCCGCCGGCAGGCCGTAGCCCATGGTGCCGAGGCCCCCCGAGGTCATCCAGCGGTTCGGCTCGTCGAACTTGTAGTACTGGGCCGCCCACATCTGGTGCTGGCCGACCTCCGTGGTGACGTAGGTCTCGCGATCCTTGGTCGCCTCGTAGAGGCGCTGGACGGCGTATTGCGGCTTGATGGTGGTGCCCGACGGCCAGTAGCCGAGGCATTCGCGCGCCTTCCAGCCGCGGATCTTCGACAGCCACTCGGTCAGGCGGCCCTTGTCGGGCTCCGGCGTCAGGGTACGCCACTCGCGCAGCATGTCGGCGAGCACCGAGCCGCAATCGCCGACGATGCCGATATCGGCCTTGACCGTCTTGTTGATCGAGGAGGCGTCGATGTCGACGTGGATCTTCTTGGAGAAGGGCGAGAACGCGTCGAGCCGGCCGGTGATGCGGTCGTCGAAGCGCGCGCCGATGCAGACCATGACGTCGCATTCGTGCATCGCCAGGTTGGCCTCGTAGGTCCCGTGCATGCCGAGCATGCCGAGGAACTGCGGGTCCGAGCCGGGGAAGGCGCCCAGGCCCATCAGGGTCGAGGTGACCGGGAAGCCGGTGGCGCGGGCGAGCTCGCGCAGTAGCGCCGAGGCCTCCGGCCCGGCATTGATGACGCCGCCGCCGGTATAGAAGACCGGGCGACGCGCGCCCGCCATCAGCGCCACCGCGGCGCGGATCTTCTCCGGGTCGCCCTGCGTCTGCGGGTTGTAGGTCTTGTGGCTGTTGTCGACCGGACGGCGGTAGACGCCGCTGGCGAACTGGATGTCCTTCGGCAGGTCGATCACCACCGGGCCGGGCCGGCCGTGCGAGGCGACGTAGAACGCCTCGTGCAGGATCCGCGGCAGGTCCTCGATCGATTTGACCAAGTAATTGTGCTTGGTGCAGCTGCGGGTGATGCCGACCGTGTCGCATTCCTGGAACGCGTCGGAGCCGATCAGGTGCGTCGGCACCTGGCCGGTGATGCAGACGAGCGGGATCGAATCGAGCAGCGCGTCGGTGAGGCCGGTCACGATGTTGGTGGCACCCGGCCCCGAGGTGACGAGGACGCAGCCGACCTTGCCCGACGAGCGGGCATAGCCCTCCGCCGCGTGCACCGCGCCCTGCTCGTGCCGGACCAGGATGTGCTTCACCGACTCCTGGTGGAAGAGCGCGTCGTAGATCGGCAGCACCGCGCCGCCCGGATAGCCGAACAGGGTGTCGACTCCCTGATCCTGAAACGCCCGGATCACCATCTCGGCGCCCGTCATGACCTCGCCCGCACTCATCGCCGCGCTCCGTTCCTTGGGTCTCGTCCGCGCTCTCGGGTCCGTTTTACGCAACAAAAAAGGGCCCCGAAGGACCCTGCATGCGCCACCCATGGGATGCCGGGCTTCTCAAGCCCGCCCCTTCGGTGGCGCCTCCGCTACAATAAGGACCGTACGCATGCTGTGGAAAGCCTGCCCTTTAGAGAGTGGCGCGGACCCTACGCCCCTCGCCCCATAGGGTCAACCGGTTTCGACCTGCCTCTTCGGGCACATCAAAGGAGCACCGCACTCGCCGAAGACGGCTCGCACCCGATGCTCGACCGGATCCAGATCGCCGCGCACGCCACGGCATCGCCGCTTGACAGGCGCTGCGGCGCATCCTTAGCTGTGCTTATTGCGGCCGCTATGCGGTGTGCGGCACCCGCACTGATTGCCCCAAGCTGGATACTCAAGGGGCAGTTGCATTCTTCGTAGCGGCTTTTCTCGCAAGTGATTCTTTTCGTGCGGCCGTGCCGCACCTTCAAGGATATAGGATGCCTAATCCCCCACGCAGCGCCCTGTTCATCGACGGCGCCAACATCTACGCTACCACCAAGGCCCTCGGCTTCGACATCGATTACCGCAAGCTCCTGGCCGATTTCCGGGCGCGCGAGAATCTGGTCCGCGCCTTCTACTACACCGCCTTGATCGAGGATCAGGAATACTCCTCGATCCGGCCGCTGATCGACTGGCTCGATTACAACGGCTACCGCGTCGTCACCAAGCCGGTGAAGGAATTCACCGATTCGACCGGCCGGCGCAAGATCAAGGGCAACATGGACATCGAGCTGACGATCGATGCCATGGAACTCAGCCCCTATATCGACCACATGGTGCTGTTCTCCGGCGACGGCGATTTCAAGCCGCTGGTGGCGGCCTTGCAGCGCCGCGGCGTGCGGGTGACCGTGGTCTCGACGGTGCAGACCCAGCCGCCGATGGTCGCCGACGAGCTGCGCCGCCAGGCCGACGACTTCGTCGACATCGTGCAGCTGATCCCGCGCATCGGCCGCGACCAGGGCGACCGCCCCGTCCGTGCGCCGCGCTCCCTCGGGCCGGACGGGCCGCGCGAGATGGGCCCGCGTGATCTGGGCCCCGGCGAGCGGGCGCCGCGCACCACCGTCAACCTCGAGAACCGCTACGGCATCCGCCAGCCCGACGAGGACGACGCGGAGGATTGATCCCGGCTCCGGCGCGGACCGCGCCGAGGCTCTCGCATGGCGGCTACATCGGCCGCCATGCCGCATCCGGCCCTTTGTCGGCCGCTCAGCCGCCGGCCCGAGCCAGGGAAGCGAGGCCGCTGCGGGTCTCGACCGGCGCCGTCCAGCCCAGGGCCTCCAGGCCCGCCGGGCGGGCGACCAGGGAACCGGCCAGGCGCTCGCGCAGCGCGCTGCGCCCCGTCAGCGCCAGGGCCGCGTCGAGGAGCGCCTGCGGCACCGGCACGAGGCCCGGCCGGCGGTCGAGGCCGGCGCGCAAGGACGCGATCATCTCCGGCACGCGCAAGGGCTCGGCCTCGGCGACGATCAGCGGCCGGCGCAAGGGGCCGGGGGCGCGCAACACCGCATCAACGGCGTCGCTCAAGGTTTCGACCGAAACCAGCGAGCGCCGTCCGGACAGGCCCCCGAGGGGAAGCGGGTACGGCGCCCGGGCGAGCCGCATCAGCGCCGCCATGTTGCCCTTCTGGCCCGGCCCGTAGACCAGCACCGGCCGCAGCGAGACGTGGTCGATATCGATTTCGGCCAGCGCCTCCTCGGCGGCGAGCTTGGAGCGGCCGTAAGGATCGGTCGGCGCCGGGGCATCGGCCTCGGTGAGGAGACGTGAGGCGGAGGGCCCCGACTGGGCCCGGATCGAGGACAGGAACACGAAGCGGCGCACCCGGGCGCGGGACGCCGCCTGGGCGAGGCCCCGCGTCGCCTCGGTGTTGAAGGTCCGGTAATCGTCCTCGGGCGCCCCCGACATCGCGTGGGCGAGACCGGCCGAATGCACCACCGCATCGGCGCCGGTAAGCGCCGCCGCCATGTTCTGCGGCCGGGCGAGATCGCCGACCACCGCGCCGCTGATGCCCGGCGGCAGTTCCACCGGCCGGCGCAGCAGCACCCGCACCCGGTAGCCCCGGGCGCTCAAGGCCGCCAGGAGATGGCGGCCGATGAAGCCGGTCGAGCCGGTGAGGGCGACGAGGGGTGCGGTCATGCGGCGGCGTTCCTCACGGCGGGCAGGGAGAAGAGCCGGAGCAGCCCCGCGACGAGCCCGGCGCCGAGCGCAAGCGCCGCGAGGGACGTCGTCCAGCCCGGCGCGGCGAGCGTCGCGGCGGCGAGGCCGGCCAGGGCGAGGTTGAGCCCGAAGACCGCCCCGACCACGAAGGGCACGGAGCGGCCGTTGGTCGTGGCGCGCTGATAGAAATGGCTGCGATGCGCCTGCCAGACCGGCTCCCCGGCGAGCGCCCGGCGCCCGAGGGTCAGGGTAGCATCGGCGAGGTAGTAGAGCGGCAGCAGGATCGCGGCGGCGAAGCCTCCCTCCCCGGCGAGCCGATAGAGCAGCCAGGCGACGACGAGGCCGATCGGCAGCGAGCCGACATCGCCGAGGAAGAGTTTCGCGACCGGCCGGTTGAACGGCGCGAAGCCGAGGATGCCGCCGAGCAGGGCCGCCGCCACCAGGGCCGCGTCCCCGGGCAGCCGGTCCGCGAGGCCGAAGGCCAGGAGGGCGGCGAGCAGCGGCACCATCTCGGCCACCGTCATCCAGTCGAGCCCGTCCATGAAGTTCGTGAGGTTGACGAACCACAGGCCGGCCAGGACCGCGAAGGCACGCTCGCACCAGAGCGGAATTCCGGGCACCAGCTGCCCGCCGGCGGCGGTGAGCACCAGCACCACGCAAGCCCCCTGGAGCGGCAGGCGGACCCTCACCGGAAGCGGCCGGATGTCGTCGACGGCCCCGACCAGCGCCAGGACGACCGTGCCGATGGCGAGAGCCGCGACGTCGGCGCCCGGTATCCCGGCCAGCCCCAACGTCACGACGAGCGCGGCCGCCACCACCGCGATGCCGCCGCCCTGCGGGGTCGGGACGCGGTGGCTCGACCGGGCGTTCGGCCGCGCGAGGGCGTAGCGCTGGAGCAGCGGCCGCAAGGCGACGATCAGCCCGGCCGACAGGGCGGCGGCGAGGGGGATGGCCAAAGAGGTGGCAACGAGGGGGCTGAGCGGCATGCGGCGAGCGATGTGCGGGAGGAGCGCCGTACCCCTACCCTACCCGCCGGGCGGCAGCCAGTCGCCGCCTTGCGCCGGAGACGCCAGCGGCTTGCCCTTCGCGGCGATGGAGGTGCTGACGAGGCGCACCGGCTGCGCCCCGCTCTTGGCGCCTCGCCATGAGGCGCGGCCGCCGGCACCTGGAACCCGTCGCCGGCCTTGAGCGCACGGGTCGGCACGAAACGAAGTGTCGCGACGATTGCCGACACACGGGGTCATCCCAGGCTCCGCTTTCGCGGCCCCGGGATGACGCGGAGGGTGTGGATTCGGTCGAGGATACCGAAGCCGGCCCTCTCTCAGAACACCTCTTCCCGCCGCGGCTCCGCATCCTCCGCCTCGCGCTTCGCGATCGACCGCTCGACCACCTTGGCGAGGCCGACCATGATCGTGTCGAGGGCGTAGTCCTTGGGGGTGTAGATTGCGGCGACCCCCATGTTCTTCAGCACCAGTTCGTCCTCGGCCGAGATGATGCCACCGACGACGACCGGGATGTGGTCGAGGCCTTCCTTGCGCAGCAGCGCCCGCACCTCGCGCACCAGCGGGACGTGCGAGCCCGACAGGATCGACAGGCCGATGATGTGGGCGTTGCGCTCGCGCGCCTTGGCGACGATCTCCGTGGGGGTCTGGCGGATGCCGTCATAGGTCACGTCGAAGCCGACGTCGCGGGCGCGGAGCGCGATCTGCTCGGCACCGTTCGAGTGGCCGTCGAGGCCGGGCTTGCCGACGACGAGCTTCGGCGCCTCGCCGAGCCGCTCGCCGAGATCGGCGATGAGGAGCCGCGCCTCCTCGGCCGCCCCAGAGGTGACGGTCTCGGGGGTCACGCCGGTGGGCGCCCGGTACTCGCCGAACACCTGGCGCAGGCGCTCGCCCCACTCGCCGGTGGTGACGCCAGCCTTGGCGCAGGCGATCGAGGCCGGCATCACGTTGCGGCCCTCGCGGGCCGAGGCCTCGAGCTCGTCGAGCGCCGCCGCGACGGCCGCCGCGTCGCGCTGAGCGCGCCAGGCCTTGATGCGCCCTTGCGCCTCCATCTCGACGGTCTCGGAGACGGTGAAGATCGCCCCGTCGCCGGCGGTGAGCGGCGAGGGCTCGCCGTTCTGGAACTTGTTGACGCCGACCACGACCTGCTCGCCGCGCTCGATCGCGGCGATGCGCTTCGCGTTCGATTCGACGAGCGCCCGCTTCATCAGGCCGGTCTCGATCGCCGTCACCGCGCCGCCGAGCGCGCCGATCCGGGCGAGTTCCGCCCGGGTCTCGGTCTTCAGGGCCTCGACCTTGGCGTCGATGGCGGTCGAGCCGTCGAAGATGTCGTCGTATTCGAGGAGATCGGTCTCGAAGGCGAGGATCTGCTGCATCCGCATCGACCATTGCTGGTCCCAGGGCCGCGGCAGGCCGAGCGCCTCGTTCCAGGCCGGCAGCTGGACCGCGCGGGCGCGGGCGCGCTTCGACAGCGTCACGGCCAGCATCTCGATCAGGATGCGGTGGACGTTGTTCTCGGGCTGCTGCTCGGTCAGCCCGAGGGAATTCACCTGCACGCCGTAGCGGAAGATGCGCTTCCTCTCGTCGGTGATGCCGTAGCGGTCGCGGGTGATCTCGTCCCAAAGATCGCTGAACGCCCGCATCTTGCAGATCTCGGTGACGAAGCGCATGCCCGCATTCACGAAGAACGAGATGCGCCCGACCACGTCGGCGAAGCTCGCCTCGTCGAAATCGGGGTCGTCCCGCACCGTGTCGAGCACCGCGATGGCGACCGCGAGCGCGTAGGACAGTTCCTGGACCGGCGTCGCCCCCGCCTCCTGCAGGTGGTAGGAGCAGACGTTCATCGGGTTCCACTTGGGAACCTGGCTCGTCGTGAACAGGATCACGTCCTTGGTGAGCCGCAAGGACGGTCCCGGCGGGAAGACGTAGGTGCCCCGCGACAGGTATTCCTTGATGATGTCGTTCTGGGTGGTGCCCTGGAGGGCCGAGAACGGCGCCCCCTGCTCCTCGGCCACCGCGAGATAGAGCGCCAGCAGCCACGGGGCCGTGGCGTTGATGGTCATCGAGGTGTTCATCTGGGAGAGCGGGATGTCCTGGAACAGGGTCCGCATGTCGCCGAGATGCGCGATCGAGACGCCGACCTTGCCGACCTCGCCGCGGGCGAGCTCGTGGTCGGGGTCGTAGCCGGTCTGGGTCGGCAGGTCGAAGGCGACCGACAGGCCGGTCTGCCCCTTGGCGAGGTTGCCGCGGTAGAGCGCGTTCGATTCCGCCGCCGTGGAATGGCCCGCATAGGTGCGGATGATCCACGGCTTGTCCCGCTTGACGTCCGGCTCGCCCATCTGCGCCCTCGTCCCTCGTTATCCGCTATGCGCGCGGGCCCGGATGCCCGCCGTGAAGCAGCAATGGTAACCCTACCCGGCTTGACCGTCATCCATGACGTAAGGCCGACAAGTAGGCCACGCCGCCAAATGGGCTATTGAGGCCCCTTGGAACGGCGCTAGAATTCACGGTGCAGTGCATCATACCAAGGGAGGGTCCGCAATGGCAGCGAGCGCCGCGCTGGAACCGGTGGCAAAGGGTGGGCCCCAGATGAAGGATCTCTACGAGATCGGCGAGATTCCGCCGCTCGGCCACGTCCCGGCGAAGATGTATGCCTGGGCGATCCGGCGCGAGCGCCACGGCCCGCCGGAAACCTCGATGCAGATCGAGGTCCTGCCGACCTGGTCGATCGGCGACGACGAGGTGCTCGTCCTCGTGATGGCCGCCGGCGTGAACTACAACGGCGTCTGGGCGGGCCTCGGCGAGCCGATCTCGCCGTTCGACGTCCACAAGGCCGATTTCCACGTCGCGGGCTCGGATGCCTCGGGCATCGTCTGGGCGGTCGGCGCCAAGGTGAAGCGCTGGAAGGTCGGCGACGAGGTCATCGTTCACTGCAACCAGGACGACGGCGACGACGAGGAGTGTAACGGCGGCGACCCGATGTTCTCGCCGTCGCAGCGCATCTGGGGCTACGAGACCCCGGACGGCTCCTTCGGCCAGTTCTGCCGGGTGCAGTCGCGCCAGCTGATGCACCGGCCCAAGCACCTGACCTGGGAGGAGAGCGCCTGCTACACGCTCACCCTGGCCACCGCCTACCGGATGCTGTTCGGCCACGCGCCGCACACGATCAAGCCGGGCCAGAACGTGCTGATCTGGGGCGCCTCGGGCGGCCTCGGCGTGTTCGGCGTCCAGCTCTGCGCGGCGGCCGGCGCCAACGCGATCGCGGTGATCTCCGACGAGTCGAAGCGCGACTACGTCATGAGCCTGGGCGCCAAGGGCGTCATCAACCGCAAGGACTTCAACTGCTGGGGCCAGCTGCCCAAGGTGAACTCGCCCGAGTTCAACGAATGGACCAAGGAAGCCCGCAAGTTCGGCAAGGCGATCTGGGACATCACCGGCAAGGGCAACGACGTCGACATCGTGTTCGAGCATCCCGGAGAGGCGACCTTCCCGGTCTCGGCCCTGGTGGTGAAGCGCGGCGGCATGGTGGTGTTCTGCGCCGGCACGACCGGCTTCAACATCACCTTCGACGCCCGCTACGTCTGGATGCGGCAGAAGCGCATCCAGGGCTCGCACTTCGCGCACCTGAAGCAGGCGGCCGCCGCCAACCAGTTCGTCATCGACCGCCGGGTCGATCCCTGCATGAGCGAGCTGTTCCCCTGGGACAAGATCCCGGAGGCCCACACCAAGATGTGGAAGAACCAGCACGCGCCGGGCAACATGGCGGTGCTGGTGAACTCGCCGCGTCCGGGCCTGAGGACCTTCGACGACGTGCTGGAGCTGTCGGGCTCGCGGTGACGCGACCCGCGCTTCCCGCCGCACCGGTGACTTGCTAGAACACCTCCGAACTGACGCCGCGCGGAGACCACATCCCGCGCGGCGCGCATCTCGGACGAAGCGACCCATGGAAAAATTCACCGTGCTGGAGGGCGTTGCGGCCCCGCTGCCGATTGTCAACGTCGACACCGACCGCATCATCCCCAAGCAGTACCTCAAGACGATCAAGCGTACCGGCCTCGGCAAGGGCCTATTTTCCGAGATGCGCTACCGCGACGACGGCTCGGAGAACCCCGACTTCGTCCTCAACCAGCCGGCCTACCGCAACGCCAAGATCCTGGTCGCGGGCGACAATTTCGGCTGCGGCTCCTCGCGCGAGCACGCCCCCTGGGCGCTGGCCGATTTCGGCATCCGCTGCATCATCTCGACGAGCTTCGCCGACATCTTCTTCAACAACAGCGCCAAGAACGGCATCCTGCTGATCACGGTGAGCCCTGAGGACCTGGAGAAGCTCCTCGACGACGCCAATCGCGGCGCCAACGCGACGCTGACGATCGACCTCGAGAACCAGATCATCAAGGGACCCGACGGCGGCACCCTGCATTTCGACATCGATCCGGGCCGCAAGCACAACCTGCTGAACGGCCTCGACGATATCGGGCTGACTCTCGAGAAGGCGCCGGCGATCGACGCCTACGAGCAGAAGCTCGCGGAACGGCCCTGGGCTTGAGGACGGCCTTCCGCAAAAAATAATCCCGCCGGGCCGGCGGGCGGTTCGCCGCGGCGGATCTCCCATCGGTCGCCGATCCCGTCAGGTTTTCCTTAACCCTGATGACGCCCTATTCCGGTGCTTGGATCGGCGAAACGGGAGAGATTTCTGCATGACGCGGCGCGCGACCCTCACGGCCGCCACCCTGCTCTGCCTCGCCGGATTCGGCCTGCCGCAGGCGGCTTTGGCGGATTTCCGCTCCTGCCTCGCCGGGATCGGCCAGGATGCGGCGGCTTCCGGCGTCTCGCCGGCGGCGTTCCAGGCGGCGACGGCGGGCATCGCCTTCGACGACAAGGTGATCGAGCTGTCCCAGGCCCAGCCCGAGTTCAAGACCCCGATCTGGGACTACATGGCCGCCCTCGTCGACGACGAGCGGGTCGATGACGGCCGCGCCGCCATGCGCCAGCACGCCAACGCCCTCGCCCAGGCCGAGGCGCGCTACGGCGTCGACCGCTACACCATCGCGGCGGTGTGGGGCGTCGAATCGAATTTCGGCAAGAACCTCGGCAAGATGCCGCTGGTGCAGTCGCTGGCGACGCTCGCCTGCGGCGGCACCCGCCGGCGCGAGTTCTTCCGCAGCGAACTGATCGCCACCCTCAAGATCATCGACCGCGGCGACATCGCGCCCGAGCGCCTGACGGGCTCCTGGGCCGGCGCCTTCGGCCAGACCCAGTTCATGCCGACCACCTACCAGCGCCTCGCGGTCGATCTCGACGGCGACGGGCGGCGCGACGTGGTCGATTCGGTGCCGGACGCGGTCGGCTCCACCGCCAACTTCCTACGCGTCGCCAAGTGGCACAACGGCCAGCCCTGGGGCTACGAGGTGCGGCTGCCCCGCGGCTTCAACGTCGCGGCCGCCGGGCGCAAGAACAAGAAGCCGGTGGCGCATTGGGCCTCCCTCGGCGTCACCCGGATCGACGGGCGGCCGCTCTCGGGCGAGGGACCGGTCGGCATCCTGGCGCCGGCCGGCGCCGACGGCCCGGCCTTCGTGGTGACGAAGAACTTCGACGCGATCTATTCCTACAACGCCGCCGAATCCTATGGCCTTGCCATCGCAGTCCTGTCGGACCGCCTGCGCGGCAAGCCCGGCGTGCAGACGGCGTGGCCGACCGACGACCCGCCCCTGTCCCGGGCCGAGCGCCGCAGCCTTCAGAGCGCGCTGACCGCCCGCGGCTACGACGTCGGCGAGCCGGACGGCAAGGTCGGCGCGAAGACCCGCGAGGCGATCAAGGACATCGAGCGCCGGCTCGGCATGCCGCAGACCGGCCGCCCGGGCGGCAAGGTGCTCGAGGCGCTTTCGCGCGGCAATTGATGGCCCCGCCCTCCCCTCGCGTGGCGACGCGCGGGGGAGAGGCAAGGTCCGGTGTCCGGCCGCATCATCAATGACGGCCCGTGAAGTCCGCCGAGATCGGCCTTCCCACCAGCGGCCTCATCCTGAGGTGCGAACGAAGTGAGCCTCGAAGGAGGGATCCAGGAATCGCAGAGATTTCTGGAGGCCTACTTCGAGGTCAGTCGATCTTCGATCGACTAACACCTCAGGATGAGGTGGTGGATGGGAGCGGCGATTGTACCGCTGGATTGTGCCGCAGCGCCTTATGGCACAGCCATTTCTTCCCGATCTCCGGATCACCCCTCCAGCCCCGGCCAGATCACCCAGTGCAGGTCCGGCGTCGCGGGAAACAGCCGGCGGTGCTGGCTCACCGCGTAATTGTCGGTCATGCCGGCGATGTAGTCGGCGACGCGGCGCGGGGTGCGGGGGTCGTCCGGGCCGGAGAGGCCGGCGCACCACTCCTCGGGCATCCGGCTCGGGTCGCGCCGGAAGGTGGCGAACAGGTCGTCGACGATCGAGGCGGCGCGGCGGCGCACCGCCATCACGCCGGGATGGCGGTACATCCGGGCGAACAGGAAGGTCTTGATGTCCCGGTCGGCCGCGGCCATCGCCGCCGAGAAGGCCACGACCGGGGCCGCAGCATGGCGGATCGCGGCGGCGTCCGCGGGCTGCAACGCGGACAGGCGCCGCTCGGCCTCCGCGATCACGTCCTCGACGAAGCGGGTGATGACCCGGCGGGCGAGTTCGTGCACCACCCGCGAGCGCTCGAGGCCCGGATAGGTGCTGCGGATCTCGCCGAGGAGACCGTCCAGGAACGGCACCTCCCCCAGGTCGTCGAGGCCGAAGAGGTCGGCCCGCAACCCGTCGTCGAGGTCGTGGGCGTCGTAGGCGATGTCGTCGGCGAGCGCCGCCACCTGGGCCTCGGGCCCGGCGAAGGTGGCCAGCTCCAGGTCGTTGACGGCGTTGTACTCGGTGATCGCCACCGGGATGCCGCTCGTCTCGTAATGCGGCGTCGGCCGCCCGTCGCGGGCCAGGAGCGGGCCGTTATGCTTGACCAGCCCTTCCAGCGTCTCCCAGGTGAGGTTCAGCCCGTCGAAGGTGGCGTAGCGGCGCTCCAGCCGGGTCACCAGCCGCAGGGCCTGGGCGTTGTGGTCGAAGCCGCCATGATCGCGCATGCAGGCATGCAGCGCATCCTCGCCGGTATGGCCGAAGGGGGTGTGGCCGAGGTCGTGTGCCAGCGCCAGGGCCTCGGCCAGGTCCTCGTCGAGGCCGAGCGCCCGGGCGAGCGCGCGGGCGATCTGGCTCACCTCCAAGGTGTGGGTCAGGCGGGTGCGGTAATGGTCGCCCTCGTGATGGACGAACACCTGCGTCTTGTGCTTGAGCCGCCGGAAGGCCGCCGAATGCACGATCCGGTCGCGGTCGCGCTGGAAATCGGTGCGGGTCGGCGAGGCCGCCTCCGGGATCAGCCGCCCGCGCGACGCGAACGGGTCGCTGCCGTAGGGGGCCCGCCAGCGCTCGCCTGTCCGTCTCACGTTGCCGCCCTCATCTGTCATCCATCCACCGCTGTTGCGGCGCACGGTCATCATTCTTATGTTGCCATCGCACGCCGGACCCCCACCCGAGAAGCCGTCGATGACCCCGATCACCCTGACGTCCCGCGCCGCCCGCCGCATCAACGAGATCATGGGCGCCGAGCCCCCCGGCTCGATGCTGCGCATCAGCGTGAATGGCGGCGGCTGCTCCGGGTTCCAGTACGCCTTCGACATCGCGAAGGATCGCGCCGACGACGACCTGGCGGTGGAGCGCGACGGCGCCACGGTGCTGGTCGACCCGACCTCGCTGCCGTACATGGAGGGCGCGACGATCGATTTCGTCAACGACCTGATCGGCCAGTCGTTCAAGATCGAGAACCCGCAGGCTACCGCCTCCTGCGGCTGCGGCACCTCGTTCTCGCTGTAATTTCGTCTTCAAGCTTCCGGGACGTTCCGCCATGACCCGCTCTCTTTCAACGGGCGTGGCCCGGGCCGCGCTCGGCGCCGTCGCCTGCGCCACGCTGGCCGCCGCCCTGCCGGCGACGGTGCCGTGGCTCGCGGGCCCCGCCCAGGCACAAGGCGCTCCGGCGCTCGCACAGGACGCCTCGGTCGCCCTCGAAGAGGTGGTTCTGCCGCTCGGCCCCGTCACCCTGAAGGCACCGAAGCTCGAATTGCGCGGTACCGCCCTGTCGCGGGACGAGACGCGGGCCATCCTCGACCCGGCCGGCCCGGCGCCGTGGCGCACGCGGCTGGAAAAGCTCTCCGCCCGCGAGATCGTGATCCCGGTCCTGCGGGTCGAGCAGCCGGTCGGCGGGCGGGTACAGGTTGCGGTCTATCACGACGTGGTCGCCAAGGACGTCGCGGCCGGCCGGATCGGCACGCTGGAGGCCGGCGGCGCCACCCTGACGGTCGAGGGGCCGGGCCCCGACGCCGCCGGCGCCTATGGCCGGTTGAGCGCCCGCGAGGTCGACCTGCCGGGACTCGCGCGCCTGTTCACCGAGCCCGGCGGCCCCGGTGCCGCGCCGATCCGGGTCTATGGCGGCGTCACCGCCGAGGACATCGCGATGACCGGCCCCGACGGGGCCGCCTTCCGCATCGCCCGCATCGACGCCCGCGACCTCATCGGCCGTCCGACCACGATTCCCTGGGCCGAATCGGTCCGGGCGCTGGCGGAGGGGGCGGGCCAAGGGGCGGGCAAGGCCGAGGGGCCGGAGCGGTCCCGCCTGTCGGGCCTCGCCGCCGACCTGCTCGACGGGATCGACATCGGCGGGCTCGAGCTCAGCGGCATCAGCTTCGCGGCGCCGGGCGGCGGCCCGAAGCCGAACCCGGTCCAGGCGAGCCTTGCCCGCCTCACCTACGGCACCGAGGACGGCGCCGGCCGGATGAAGGCCGAGGGTCTGAAGGTGGACGCTGCGTCCGGCCGCGTCGCCCTGAAGGAGCTGACCTTCTCCGGCCTGTCGCTCAAGCCGGTGCTGGAGGGCCTGCGCCGCGCCGCCGCCGGCCCGCTCGACCAGGCCGAATTGCGCCGCTACGCCCCTTCCGTCGGCCGCGTCGCCCTCGACGGACTCGACGTCGATCTGCCGGCGGACGCTGCGCCGACGGACCCGCTCGCCGCTTCGGGCCCGCTGCGCTTCGCCGTCCGCAACGCCGCCCTCGCGATGAGCGATCCGCATGACGGCGTGCCGACCGCCTCGCACTTCACCTTCGACGGCTTCACCTGCGCGGTTCCGCCCGGCACCACGGCACCGGTGTTGGCCGACCTCTCCGGCCTCGGCTATACCGCGCTGGACCTCTCCGGCAGCCTCGACGCCCGCTGGGACGAGGCCGCCCGCGAGGTGAGCTTTCGCGATGTGACGCTCACGGGCAAGGACATGGGCACCGCCCGGATCACCGGCACGATCGGCGGGATCGGCAAGGAGGTGTTCGACCCCGAGCCGATGGTCTCCTCCCTGGCCCTGCTCGGCGCCAGCGCCAAGACCTTGGCCCTCACCCTGGAGAATGGCGGCCTGTTCCAGCGCTTCGTCGACCAGCAGGCCAAGGCCCAGAGCCTCAAGCCCGAGGAGCTGCAGCGCGAATACGGCACCGCGGCGATGCTGGGGATCCCGGCGGTGCTCGGCGGCTCGCCCTCCGCCAAGGCTTTGGGCCAGGCGGTATCGCGCTTCGTGGTCAAGCCCGGCCGCCTCTCGGTCAGCGCCGCCGCCAAGGATCCGGGCGGGCTCGGCCTGATGGATTTCAGCACCGCCCCGAGCCCGGGCAAGATCTTCGATCGCCTGAACGTGAACGCGACCGCGGAGTGATCGATACACGGTCTTGTTTGGCTGATCTCTACAAAAATATCAAATTCTCCGCGTCATTCCGGGCTCCGCTCGCGCGGCCCCGGAATGACGCGGAGGGTGTCAAAGACCCTCGATCGAAAAACAGGTTCGAGGCGAAGTCCTGTGGGGGGTTAGAGAATGCGCCCCCGTCCCCCCACCCACCTCAATACGCGTTCTCGGTCTTGAACAGGGCCAGCGGGGTCATCGCCAGGATCTGCAGGTCGAAGAACACCGACCAGTTCTCGATGTAATACAGGTCGTGCTCGACGCGGCGCTGGATCTTCTCGCTGGTGTCGGTCTCGCCGCGCCAGCCGTTGATCTGGGCCCAGCCGGTGATGCCGGGCTTGACCTTGTGGCGGGCGAAGTAGCCGTCGACGACCTGGTCGTAGAGGGTGTTGGCGGCCTTGGCCTGCAGGGCGTGCGGGCGCGGCCCGACCAGCGACAGGTCGCCCTTCACCACGTTGAGGAGCTGCGGCAGCTCGTCGAGCGAGCTCTTGCGGATGAAACGGCCGACCGGGGTCACCCGCGGGTCGCCCTTGGTGACGACCTTGGCGGCGGTATAGTCGCACTGGTCGGTGTACATCGATCGGAACTTGTAGACGTCGATGACCTCGTTGTTGAAGCCGTGGCGCTTCTGCCGGAAAAAGACCGGGCCCGGCGAGGTGAGCTTGACCGCGAGCCCCACCGCCAGCATCACCGGCGAGAGCAGCAGCAGCAGCACGGCGCCGACCACGCGGTCGAACACGCCCTTCACCACCACGTCCCAGTCGGCGATCGGCCGGTCGAACACGTCGAGCACCGGCACCGAGCCGAGATAGGAGTAGCTGCGCGGCCGCAACCGCAGCTTCGAGGCGTGGGCCGACAGGCGGATATCGACCGGCAGCACCCAGAGCTTGGCGAGCATCTGCAGGATGCGCGCCTCGGCCGAGATCGGCAGGGTGAAGACGATCAGGTCGACCTTGGTGCGGCGGGCGAAGGTGACGAGGTCGCTGACGGTGCCGAGCTTCGGGTAGCCGGCCACCACGTCGGCCGAGCGGCCGTCGTTGCGGTCGTCGAACAGGCCGACCACCTTGAGGCCGGAATCGCCCTGCGCCTCGATCGCCCGGATCAGCGCCTCGGCCGGCTCGCCCCCGCCCACGATGGCCACGCGCCGGTCGAAGCGGCCGCGGCGCATCTGCGCGCTCACCGCCAGGGCGAGAGCGAGGCGCTCGACGAGCAGCAGCGCCAGGCCGCCGCCATAGACGCTCACCAGCCACAGCCGCGAGTAGTTGTCGCCGAGCTTGGCGAGGAACAGGGCGGTCGCGGCGAGCAGCATCACCAGCGACCAGCCGAGCACGACCCGGGCGCCGACGCTGAAGAAGGCCCGGAACGCCCGGATGCCGTAGGCGCCGAGCGCCTGCAGCACCAGCACGTTGAGGGCGGCAAGCCCGAGGATCGCCGCCCCATAGCCGAGGTTGAGCGGCACCACGCCGGCGAGCAGCCCGCGCTGGGCGCAGAGGCCGGCCAAAGCCACCAGGACGAATTCGAGGGCCCGTACGCAGCCGGTGAAGACCACCGGCGAGAGGACGGGGTTCGGCCGCACCGGCGCCACCGTCTCGGCGGGGGGCACGGCCTCGCGCACGGCCTCGCGCACGGCCTCGCGCACGGCCTCGCGCTCTTGGCCCAGGCGGCCCAGGGGCCCGGCCTGGTCGGCCGCCACGGTCTTGAGGATGTCGCGGACGTCGAACGCACTCATGGCACGGTTCCGGTCTCGGTCAAGGCGGAGAAAGTCCCGCATCGACCGGGGGTTAGGATCGGTATCCTGCCGCCAAGCCCTGAGCGAAGGCTTAAAAGGACCATGACGGGTTTGTGGAAAATCGGCGGGACCGGGACGGCGGGTCAGCCCCGCGCGGCGGCGTAGCCGGCGAGCCCGTCCTCCGCCATCCGGCTCATCGAGAAGCGGCAGCGGACGAAGGCGCTGAGCGCCGCCGCCTCGCCGGCGCGCTGCTCCGGATCCTGGTCGACCTTGCGCAGGATCGCCGTGCTGAGGGCGGCGGCATCGCCCGGCGGCACCAGAGCGGGCGCGGCGGGCCCGAAGATCTCCGGGATACCGCCGACATCGGTCGAGACGAGGGGCTGGGCGGCGGCCGCCGCCTCCAGGATCACGTAGGGCAGCGACTCGGCCAGCGAGGGCACCACCATCACGGTGGCGCGGCTCAACGCGGCCCGGATCGGCTGCGGCGGCTCGAACAGCACGTCCTCGGCGAGGCCCAGCGCGGCGACGCGGTTGCGCAAAGCGACCTCGTCGGGCCCCGAGCCGACCACCAGCAGGGTCAGGCGCCGCCCCAGCTCCCGGCGCAGGCGCGCCAGCGCCTCGAACAGCACCGGCACGCCCTTCGCCTCGCGCAATTCGCCGATATAGACGAGGTCGAGCGGGGCCGGACCCAAGACGATCGGGGCGAACTCGGCCGGCGAGATGCCGTTGTGCACCACCCGCACCAGCCGGTCGGTCGGGCCGACATAGGCCCGGTAGCGCCCGGCGATGTAGTCGCTCTCGAACAGGAACACGTCGGTGCGCCGGGTGAGCATACCTTCCGCCAGCATGTAGAGGCGGTGGAGCGGCGAGCCCGGGCGGTAGTTGAAGCTGCCGCCATGCGGCGTGTAGGCCCGCACCGGACGCGCGCTGCCGCCGGCCGGCGCCAGGCGGGCGAACAGGCCGCCCTTGGAGCCGTGACCGTGCAGGACGGTGGGCGCGAGCCGGGTCACGAGGCGGGAGAGCGCCGCCAGGGCGGCGAGGTCGCTCGGATGCGGGTTGCGGCGCATCGGCAGTCGGGTGATGCCCAGCGCGAGATGCGGCGCCAGCTCGGCGAGGACCGCCTCCGCCCGGGCGCCTCCGGTGCTCGCATCGCAGAACAGGCCGACGGCGTGGCCGGCCTCGGCTTGCAGCCGTGCGACGTCGAGGACGTGACGGAACAGGCCGCCGACCGGGGCGCGGAAGACGTGCAGGATCCGCTCGCGCGGGGCGGACACGGGCTCCGGCGGCGGGGGATCGGCGGCGAGGCGGAGGGGGGTGGCGGCCACGGGCTTGAATCCTCTGAGCGGATGACGGCGCCGCGGCGGGCGGCTGCCGGTATCTCGCCCCAAGGCCGTGGCCGGGCGGTTAAGCGGCGGGAGGGAAGTCCAGTCCGGAGAGCGATGGATGAGGGCGTGGTTAATCGACGGTCAGCGCAAGTCGAAGGGTTTGCGCAATGCGGTCAGAACCACCGCTCCTTGACCACGATCGTGTCACCGGGGCGGACCGGATAGGTCATCGGGACGATGCCGGAGACGAGGCCGGTCGGTCCCTCGCGGGTGAGCACGGCGTAGTCGCGGGCGGCGCGGGGGCCGAAGCCCGCCGCGATCGCCACCGCGGTCTCGACCGTCATGCCGCTCACGAAGGGATACTGGCCCGAGGTGGTGACCTCGCCCAGGATGAAGAACGGCCGGTAGACCTCGACCTCGACCGTGACGTGGGGCTCGCGCACGAAGCCGTCGCGCAGGCGCGCCTCGATGGCGCGGGCGGCCTGGGCGGTCGAGCCGCCGGCGACCTTGATCGGGCCGATCAGCGGCATGGCGATGCGCCCGGCCCCGTCCACCGCGTAGATGTTCGAGAGGTTGTCCTGGCCGAACACGATCACCCGCAGCCGGTCGCCGGAGGCGAGCGAGTACGACGCGCCGATCCCGCCGGTGCCGGTCTCGTCGAGGAGCGCGGTGCGGTACTCGGGCCGCAGGCAGCCGCCGAGCGCGAGCGTGGTCGCCAAGCCTGTGAGAAGGGCGCGTCGGTTCATCGCTTCCGGCCAGTCCAAGTCGTGTCGGAGATGTTGTCCCCAGGCCTAGGGTGTCGTGGTTAATGAAGTCTCACCCGGACCGCGATCGGGACGGCGCAAGAGGAATCCGGTCTTAACCGCGCGGCAACCTTAATCGCGTCTGCTGACGGCAAGGCCCGGTCCGGGCCAATCCCCGCCTCCTCATCGACGGTCCGCAATGCCCCGCGTCTTCCCCTTCGCCGAGCGGTCGCAGGCCCGGCTGCCCGACCGCCTCGCCGGCCGGGCCCGCAAGGGTCCCAAAGACTCCGGCTCCGAGGAGCCGAGAAGCGCGAGGACGGTCGCCAGCCCCGACCGGGAACGCGACCCCGAGGACGGCCTGACCCTCAGCGATGTCGGCCGCCTGCTGCGGCGGCGCTGGCTCGTCATCCTGCTGCCGACCGTCGCGGCCTTCGGCCTCTCGGTCGCCTTCGTCCAGGTGGTGACGCCGCGCTACACCGCGGAGGCCAAGCTCCTGCTCGAGAGCCGCGACAGCGCGCTGACGCGGCTGCAGCAGGACCGGGGCGAGATGCCCCTGCCGATCGACGAGCAGGCGGTGGCGAGCCAGGTCCAGGTGGTGATGTCGCGCGACATCGCCCGCGAGGCGATCAAGAGCCTCGGCCTCGTCGGCAATCCCGAATTCGACCCGATGGTCAAGGGCGTCGGCGGCCTGCAGCAGATGCTGGTGATGCTCGGCCTCGCCCAGAATCCCCTCGACCGCGAGCCGGTCGACCGGGTGCTGGAAAAATACTTCGAGCGGTTGCTGGTCTACCCCGCCGGCAAGTCGCGCATCCTGACGATCGAGTTCCGCTCAAAGGATCCGGAACTGGCCGCGAAGGCCGCCAACACCATCTCGGACCTGTACCTGTCCTCGCTCGCCGCCGTGAAGGTCGACACCGCCCGCTACGCCTCGACCTGGCTCGGCACGAATATCGAGACCCTGCGCAGCCGCGTCGCGGAGGCCGAGGGCAAGGTCGAGGCGTTCCGGGCCCGCAACGGGCTGATCGGCAGCGGCGGCACCGCCAACCAGCCGCTCGCCGCCCAGCAGCTCGCCGAACTCTCGACCCAGCTGACCCAGGCCCGCGCCGCCCAGGCCGATTCCGGCGCCAAGGCCAAGCTGATCCGCGAGATGCTGAAGGACGGTCGCGGCTTCGAGATCCCCGACGTCGCCAACAACGAGCTGATCCGTCGCCTGGTCGAGCAGCGCATCGGCCTCAAGGCGCAGCTGGCGCTGGAGGCCCGGACCCTGCTGCCCCAGCATCCGCGGATGAAGGAGCTGCGCGCCCAGCTCGAGGGCCTGGAGACCCAGATCCGCGCCGCCGCCGACCGGGCGGTGCGCACCCTCGAGAACGATGCCCGCATCGCCGGCAGCCGGGTCGAGAGCCTGCAGGCGGCGGTGGATGCCCAGCGCGGCATCGTCGCCAAGGCGAATGGCGACGAGGTCGAATTGCGCGCGCTCGAGCGCGAGGCGAAGGCCCAGCGCGAACAGCTCGAATCCTATCTCGGCCGCTTCCGCGAGGCGGCGGCCCGCGACGCGGCGAGCGCCGCGCCGGCCGATGCCCGCGTGGTCTCCCGCGCGGTGGTGCCCGACCTGCCGTCCTTCCCCAAGAAACTGCCGATCGTCCTGTTCGCCACGGTGATCGCCTTCCTGTTCGCCATCGGCGCCATCGTCGCCAAGGCGCTGCTCTCCGGCGATCCGCCGGGCCGCGGCCGCGGCCGTCCACCCGTGCGCCGGCCGGAGACCGAACCGGTGCCGGAGGCCCCCGTCGCGGCGGTGCCCTTCCCTGCCCCTGTCATGCCCGCTCCGGTCATGCCCGCGGCGGCCTCCGCCGCCCGCATGGCGGAGCCGGACGTGTCCGCAACGCCCGCAACCGGCCTCGAAGCCGATCTGCGCCCGAGCGTCGATCCGGTCGCGGCTGCCGTGCCGGCGGCGTCCCCGGCTTTCACGCCGCCCGTCGAACCGGCGCCCCTCGCGACGGCGCACGCCGCCCCCATCGCCGCGACACCGGCCGCGCCGCTCCCGGCCGCAGAGCCGGCCCTCGCCGCGACGGTTCTACCTGCCGATCCGGCTCCGATTGCCGCAACGGTCCCGGTCGTCGCACCGGCTCCCGCGCCGCTCCCGGCCGCTCCCGTTCCGCCCGCCCTGCTGCCCTTCGAGGCCCGCTACGACCTCGACATCCTGGTGGCGCGGCTCGACGCGATCGAGACGGCGGGGGGCGGCCGGCGGGTGCTCCTCATCGGCGCCGGCGACGAGACCGACCTCGACGGGCTCGCCCGCAGCCTCGGCCGCGCCGCCGCCCTGCACGGCCGCGCCCTCCTGGTGCGCCTCGACAGCCCGCGGGAGGACCGCCCGGGCCTCGCCGACCTCGTCGCCGGCCGCGCCGACTTCACCACCGTAATCCAGCCCGACGAGGGCCCGCGCCTGAACCTGATCGAGCGCGGCCGCGGCGGGGCCGAGGCCCTGGTCGCCGGACGCGACGCCCTCGGGCTCACCTTCGACGCCCTCGGCGAGGCCTATGATTGGGTGATCGCCTGCCTCGGCGACGGCTTCTCCGCCGAGACCCGGCCGCTGGTGAGCGCGGTCTCGGCCTGGATGGACGCGGTGGTGATCGCCTCGAACGCCGAAGCCGACGACCCGCGCCTCGTCGGCCTGTTCGACACCGCCGAGGCCGCCGGCGTGCCGGAGGTGATCGTGGCCCAGGACCGGGTTCCGGCCGAGGTGCCGATACCGACCTATTCGCTGCGCCGGTCGGCGTGAGCCGGGGGCCGGGGCTGCCCGATGATGGACGACGACGAGGTGGAGGGATTTCCCCCTCCCCGTGTGAGATCAGGTTGCTCGATCTCTCGCAATCTCAAATCCACCGGGTCATTCCGGGGCCGCGAAAGCGGAGCCCGGAATCCAGAACCTCGGATGGGTCAGGATCGAGCGGAGATCGTTCCGCTTTCTTCTGGATCACCTGAGTGTCTGGATTCCGGGCTCCGCTACGCGGCCCCGGAATGACGAGGAGGGTGACAACAGTGTCGAGGAAGGCAAGCGAACTTTCTGAGAATTCGTTTGAGAATTTTTCCAACATATACTTGGGAAACATATACTTGGGAATCGTGCGGTTATCTCATCCACTTACCTCATCCTGATGTGCGACAGAAGGGGGCCTCGAAGCAGGGCTCCGGGGATCGCCGCGGCAGCTGGAGTCCTCCTTCGAGGTCAGTCGATCTTCGATCGACTAACACCTCAGGATGAGGTGGGTGGTTGGGAGAGTCCGCAGTCCTTCTCGCTTTTTCGGAAGATAAATCCACCCGAACCGGCACTGAGAGATTGCCGCACTCTTATCCGATCGCTCTCAACCTGATCCCAGGGTTCGTCGAAGACGAGGACCCGGGATCCATAGCCGCCGAAGATTCGGAAGAAGCGGATAGCGTTCCCGTCTTGTCCGGCATCGTCAGCGGTTACGGATCCCGGGTTCCGCTTTCGCGGCCCCGGGATGACGTTGAGGATATCAGTTGGGTCGGATCACTCGGGCAGGCTCCGAGAGGTGGGGATCGTCGATGGGAAGACTATCCACCTGCGATGCAACAGCCCTCCCCCCAGCTTGCCGCAAGGCCGGGCAGCCCCGGCCTCGATTGGCGCCGGTCAGGCGGCGACACGGTACGTCTCCGCCGGCAGCGCGCTCTGCTCCATCCGCCCGGTCGCCCGGACCATGCCGGTCGCGCCGTCGAGCGCCCCCGGCACGAGGTCGAGGGCGAGGAACCGCTCCGGCGCGTAGGGCCCCGGCAGGCTCAAGGTCCCGACCCGCTCGTGGGTGAAACCGAAGCGGGCGTAGTAGGGCGCGTCCCCGACCAGTATCACCGCCCGGTGGCCGAGCGAGGCCGCGCGGGCCAGCGCCTCGCGCATCAGCCCGTTGCCGAGGCCGAGCCCGTGCAGGGCCGGATCGACGGCGATCGGGCCGAGCATCAGGGCGGGGATACCGCCGGCATCGACGTGCCACAGCCGCACGGTGGCGACCAGACGGCCGTCCATCTCGACGACGAGGGCAAGGCCGTCGGCCGGAAGGCGGCCTTCGCGCAGGCGCTCGCAGGTCTTGGTGAAGCGGGCCTCGCCGAAGCAGGCATCGAGCAGGTGCTCGCGGGCGGCGACATCGGTGGCGCGCTCGTCGCGGATCTGGATCACGGCCGTACCCTCCCGATACTCACAGAAAGCGGGCAAAGGACAGCCCTCGCACCCGCCGCACGCGGCGGGCCGTCCGGGACTTGTTCGGTGGCTGGAAAAGGCGCGAAAGCGCCGGGGCCCGTGAGAACGGCCGACCCGGCGCTTCGTTCCGAAGGACCGGCGCCTCGCGGCGCCGAGCCCTCAGATCACGTAGGACTGGAGCGGCGGGAAGCCGTTGAACGCCACCGCCGCATAGGTGGTGGTGTAGGCGCCCGCGCCCTCGATGAGCACCTTGTCGCCGATCGCCAGCGAGATCGGCAGCGGGTACGGGGTCTTCTCGTAGAGCACGTCGGCCGAGTCGCAGGTCGGGCCGGCGAGCACGCAGGGGATCGTGCGGTCCTCGTCGTGCTCGGTGACGATGCGGTAGCGGATCGACTCGTCCATCGTCTCGGCGAGGCCGCCGAACTTGCCGATGTCGAGATAGACCCAGCGCACCTCGTCGGCCGCGTCGGACTTCTGCGAGACCAGCACCACCTCGGCCTCGATCACGCCGGCATTGCCGACCATGCCGCGGCCCGGCTCGATGATCGTCTCCGGCAGCTGGTTGCCGAAATGCTTGGTCAGCGCCCGGAAGATCGCGTCGCCGTAGGATTCCACGCCCGGCACCGCCTTGAGGTACTTGGTCGGGAAGCCGCCGCCGAGGTTGACCATCGAGAGATGGATGCTGCGATGGGCGCATTCGCGGAAGATCGCCGCGGCCGAGGCGAGCGCCCCGTCCCAGGCTTCGGTGTTGCCCTGCTGCGAGCCGACATGGAACGACACGCCGTAGGCGTTGAGCCCCGCCCGGGTGCCGTGCTCGAGCACGTCCACCGCCATCTCCGGCACGCAGCCGAACTTGCGCGAGAGCGGCCACTCGGCACCGGCGCCGTCGCACAGGATGCGGCAGAACACCTGCACGTCCTCGCGGGCGACCTTGACCGCGTCGGCGGCGCGGGCGATCTTGTCGATCTCGGCCTGGCAGTCGACGGCGAAGAGCCGCACGCCGAGCTGAAGCGCCCGGGCGATGCAGCGCTCCTTCTTGATGGTGTTGCCGAACGACACGCGGTCGGCGGTGGCACCGGCGGCGAGCGCCATCTGGATCTCGACCACCGAGGCGGTGTCGAAGCAGGAGCCCATCTCGGCGAGCGCCCGCAGCACCTCGGGAGCCGGGTTCGCCTTGACGGCGTAGAAGACGCGCGTGTCCGGCAGGGCGCGGGCGAAGGCGGTGTAGTTGTCGCGCACGACGTCGAGGTCGAGCACCATCACGGGACCCTCGTCCCGGCCGAGCTCGCGGCGCACGCGCAGGAAATCGCGGATGCGATCGGTCATGATCAGCCCCACCAAAGGTTCGAGAGGGCTCCCGCGGGAACCCGAAGTCGAGATCGAGACGGCGCGCGTCGGCCGTCCGGCGTCAGGGGGCGATGCGGCGCGGCGCGGACGTGCTGTGGAGACACGCCGTGCGACGCGGGCGCAGAGCACCCGGAAGCTGCCTTTGCTTGGAACGGGGAAACCCGATCCGCACTCGGGGCAAGGAGAAACAAGCCTCTTCGGTGTCGGCCTTTGGAGGGCCGACGAGACCAAAAAAGCCCGTTCGTCGTTGCTTTAAGCTGCGTCCCCCGTGGAGAGCGGGGTTCGCCGGTTTTGCCTCCGGCTGCCGGTTGTTGTCGGGGTCCGGTGTTGCCACCTGGATGCCGGCCGGAGGGATCCACCCTTCCCGGCCATCGATCCTTTAAGACCCCTGGCGGCTGTCCGGCCTCTTGTCCGGATGCCCACCAACCGGCACGCGGCCACAGGCACGTGCGAAATTGGGCAAGGCGGTAGATACGGGCCATGCCCCCCGGCCGCAAGCCCCGATCTCCCGATTTCCGCCGGAATTCCCCAGCGTGGCGCGGGAGATACAGCGCGCGACAGGCTCGGATCCGAAACATGACGACACCGTCACATGGCGGGGCCTTCTCAAGTGACGCCGGACGGGCCATTCAACCCGACGACGCACGAGGCGCCCGTTCAGCCGGAGCGCCTTATTCTCCGGGACACCATGACCATCGCACCCTCGCGCCGCGCGCTCATCGCCGGCCTGCTCTCCTCCGCCGCCCTGACCGGGGCGGCCACAGCCCAGGTCGGGCCGACCCAGCCCGGCCCGAGCGCCCTGCCGCCGCCGGAGCCCGCCCCGGCGCCGTCCGGCCCGCCGCGCTTCCGTTTCGACGAGGTGGTCCGCCGGGCGAAGGCGCTGGCCGGGGCGCCGTTCGAGGCCACCGTGGCGCCGCTGCCGGCGCCCCTCGCCTCCCTCGACTACGATGCCTGGCGCGACATCCGCTTCCGGCCGGACAAGGCCTTGCTCGGCGACCTGGACGGGCCGTTCCGGCTCCAGCTGTTCCATCCCGGCTTCCTCTATACGAGGCCGGTGACCGTGAACGTGGTGCGCGACGGCGTGCCGACGCCGATCCCCTACCAGCCCGCCCTGTTCGATTACGGCCGCACCACCATCGACAAGCCGCTGCCGGTGACGCTCGGCTTCGCCGGCTTCCGGCTGCATTATCCGCTCAACAAGCCGGGCGTGCTCGACGAGCTGATCTCGTTCCTCGGCGCCAGCTATTACCGCTTCCTCGGCCGCGACCAGCTCTACGGGCTCTCGGCCCGGGGCCTGGCCGTCAACGTCGAGGGCGTCGGCGGGCCGGAGGAATTCCCGGTCTTCCGCGAGTTCTGGATCGAGATGCCGCCGAAGGGCGCCGACCGGGCGGTGATCTATGCCCTCCTCGACGGGCCGTCCTGCACCGGGGCGTTCCAGTTCCTGGTCTATCCGGGCGACGAGACCGTGGTCGACGTGCGCTGCACGCTGGTTCCGCGCCGGGAACTCGCCACGGTCGGCATCGCGCCGCTGACCTCGATGTTCTTCATCGGCGAGAACGACCGCCACCACTCGGACGATTACCGGCCCGAACTGCACGATTCCGACGGGCTCCTGATGCAGTCCGGCGGCGGCGAGTGGATCTGGCGGCCGTTGCGCAACCCGAAGGAGCGCTGCATCTCGGCCTTCGAGGACCGCAACCCGAAGGGCTTCGGGCTGATGCAGCGGGACCGGGTGTTCGAGGATTACCAGGATCTCGAGGCGTTCTATCACCGCCGCCCGGGCTACTGGGTCGAGCCGCAGGGCGAGTGGGGCGAGGGCACGGTGCGCCTCGTCGAATTGCCGACGCAGAACGAGACCCACGACAACATCGTGGCCTCCTGGCAGCCGAAGCAGCCCTACAAGCCCGGCGAGGCGGTGGAGCTGTCCTACAAGATCCGCTCGCTCTCCGAGACCGACGATCTGCATCCCGGCGGGCGGGTGGTGAACACCTACGTCGCCCGCGCGACCGCGAGCGGCGGCACGGCGGATGCCAGCGAGCCGCGCACCCGGCGCTTCCTCGTCGACTTCTCGGGCGGCGACCTCGGCTTCTGGCTCGCCGACCCGAAGGCGGTCGAGATCGTGCCCTCGACGACGCAGGGCAAGGTCCTGGCGGTCTCCCTGGTGCCCAACCTCCACGTGAAGGGCTTTCGCGCCGCGATCGACGTGCGGCTCGACCAGCCCGGGCAATCGACCGAGCTGCGCGCCTTCCTGCGCGCCCGCGGCCAGACCCTGACCGAGACCTGGACCTATCCGTGGACGGCCGCGTGAGCGGCCACCCCTCCCCTGCACCGGTCGTCACGATCCGGCCGGCGATCCGGGACGACCTCGACGCCCTGATGGCGCTCGAAGCCGCGGCCTTCGCCACCGACCGGGCCGAGCGCCGGGCGATCCGCCACGCCATCGGGTCGCCGTCGATCTCGCTGCTGGTCGCCCTCGACGAGGCGGTGCTGGTCGGCGCCGCCACGATCGAGCGCCGCCGCGGCAGCGGTCGCGCCCGCCTGTCCTCGATCGCGGTGGCGCCGAGCCGGGCCGGCACGGGGCTCGGCCGGGTGCTGCTCCAGGCTGCCGAGGCCGAGGCCCTGGCCCGGGGCTGCGAGGCCTTGCGCCTGGAGGTCCGCGAGGATAACGGCGCCGGCATCCGCCTCTACGAGCGCAGCGGCTATCGCCGCTTCGAGACCGTGCCGGACTATTACGAGGACGGCACCACCGCCTGGCGCTACGAGAAGCGTCTCGCGGGTGGGGAAGAGTGCTGAGCAACCTGCCCCGTCCTGATACAACCACGCATCGAACGGGACGGGCCCGGCACCACCGGACCCGCCCCGCTCCGGCAAAATGTGCCGTAGCGGCATGGTTTCCAATCGGTTTCCGTTGGCACGCCTGACGCAAGGAGATGCCCGACCGGGGCCGTCGCGCCCCATTGTGGGATCCTCGGACAAGGGTGGCAGCCATGGCTCTGACGAACGCCGATTTCCGCCGGATGGTCGCCGAGAGCCGCGAGGGAGGGTCGCGCTCTTTCGCGCCCGCGACCCTGCCCGATCGGTTCACGCCGCAGGGCGAGGCGGTGTCCCGGCCTCCGATGCGCCGGGACAGGCACGACATACGCACGATCGAGATCGTCTGGGCGCCGACCCCCGAACCGTCGCGGAGCCGCTTCCTCGGTGGCCTCGCGGCTCTCGCCAAGGTGCTGGCCCTGCCGGTCCTGTTCGTCGGCGGCCTCTACGCCCAGCCGGTCTACGAGTGCCAGAAGCAGAAGAGCCTCGGGATGCTGTATTACGGCACCACCGTGCAGATGTGCGTGAACGAGCGCATGGCCGAACGCGCCGGAAACGTGCAGGCCTTCCTGGAGCGGCAGATGCAGGGGATGTGAGACCCCGCAACCACCGGGCCCGCGGCGGTCACCGCGGCGCCGGATCCGGGTTCCTCAGGGCCCGCACCAGGGCCTCGGCCTCGCCGCTCTGGATCAGCGGCACCAGGGCCCGCACCCGCTCCGGCGGCAGGTCCCACCAGGCGGTCTCGACGAGCGCCGCCACGATCTCCGGCGGGAAGCGGCGGCGGATCACCCGGGCCGGGTTGCCGGCGACGATGGCGTAAGGCGGCACGTCCCGGGTGACGACGGCGCGGGCCGCCACCACGGCGCCCGGGCCGACCGTGACCCCCGACAGGACCAGGCAGCCGGAACCCAGCCAGACATCGGCGCCGATCGCCACGTCGCCCCGCGAGGCGTGGTAGTCGTCCGGAGCGTCGAGGTCCGGCCACAGGCCCTTCATCGCGGCGAACGGGTAGGTCGAGACCCAGTCGGTGCGGTGGTTGCCGCCGAGCAGGATCTCGACCTTGTCGGCGATCGAGCAATAGGGGCCGATCGACAGTCGGGCGCCGGATTCCGGGAAGCGGATTTTCGGCCTGCCGTAGGAGTACGGGCCGATCCGGAAGCCGTAGCGGGCGGTAAGCTTGGCGAGATGCAGGCGGGTCTCGTTGTGAGGGTTGCGCCCCTGCCGCAGGCGGTGCAGGAAACCCATCACCCGCGCACTCCGGCATGAGTCGCGGGCAGGATGGCAAGCCCGACTTTTCGGGCGACCCGGGGAGACAGCGCGGTGAGCAGCAACATTTCGGACGATCTGAAGAGCGGCGCGCTGTTCTATCATCGCAATCCGAGACCCGGGAAGCTGGAGATCCAGCCGACGAAGCCGCTCGGCAACCAGCGCGACCTCGCGCTCGCCTATTCCCCGGGCGTGGCCGCCGCCTGCGAGGCGATCGTCGCCGATCCGGAGGAGGCCGCGAGCCTCACCGCACGCCAGAACCTCGTCGCGGTGGTCTCGAACGGCACCGCGGTGCTGGGCCTCGGCGATATCGGCCCGCTCGCCTCCAAGCCCGTGATGGAGGGCAAGGCGGTCCTGTTCAAGAAATTCGCCGGCATCGACGTCTTCGACATCGAGCTCGACGAGAAGAACGTCGACAAGCTCGTCGACGTGGTGGCGGCCCTGGAGCCGACCTTCGGCGGCATCAACCTCGAGGACATCAAGGCGCCGGAGTGCTTCGAGGTCGAGGAGCGCTGCCGGGCCCGGATGAACATCCCGGTCTTCCACGACGACCAGCACGGCACCGCGATCATCGTGGCGGCCGCCGTCCTCAACGGCCTCGAATTCGCCGGCAAGAACATCGCCGACGTCAAGATCGTCACTTCGGGCGCGGGGGCGGCTGCGCTCGCCTGCCTCAACCAGCTCGTCTCGCTCGGCGCACGCCGCGAGAACATCTTCGTCACCGACCTCGAAGGCGTCGTCTTCAAGGGCCGTGAGAAGCTCATGGACCGCTGGAAGTCGGTCTACGCGCAGGACACCCAGGCCCGGACGCTGGCCGAGATCATCCCGGGCGCCGACGTCTTCCTCGGCCTCTCGGCCGGCGGCGTCCTGAAGCCCGAGATGCTGGAGCGGATGGCCGAGAAGCCGCTGATCATGGCGCTCGCCAACCCCTATCCGGAGATCATGCCGAACCTCGCCGAGGAGAAGCGGCCGGACGCGATGATCTGCACCGGGCGGTCGGATTTTCCGAACCAGGTCAACAACGTCCTGTGCTTCCCTTACATCTTCCGGGGCGCGCTCGATGTCGGCGCGACCACGATCAACGAGGAGATGAAGGCGGCGGCCGTCAAGGCGATCGCCGGGCTTGCCCGAGAGACCCCCTCCGACGTCGTCGCCCGCGCCTATGGCGGCGAGGCGCGGCCCTTCGGCCCGCACTCCCTGATCCCGAGCCCGTTCGACCCGCGCCTGATCCTGCGCATCGCCCCCGCCGTCGCGCAGGCGGCGATGGAGTCCGGCGTCGCCAAGCGGCCGCTGCCGGACGTGCAGGCCTATGCCGAGTCCCTCGACCGGTTCGTGCACCGCTCCGGCTTCATCATGAAGCCGGTCTTCACCAAGGCCAAGGAGGACCCGCGCCGGGTCGTCTACGCCGAGGGCGAGGACGAGCGGGTGCTGCGCGCCGTCCAGGCGATCGTCGAGGAGGGCTTGGCCAAGCCCATCCTGATCGGCCGCCCGAGCGTGATCGAGACCCGCCTGAAGCGCTTCGGCCTCGCGATCCAGCCGGGCCGCGAGTTCGAGCTGATCAACCCGGACGACGATCCGCGCTACCGCGCCTACGTCCAGACCTACATGGATCTGGCCGGCCGCCGCGGCATCACGCCCGACGCCGCCCGCACGCTGGTCCGCACCAACAACGCGGTGATCGGCGCGCTGGCTGTCCGCCGCGGCGAGGCCGACGCGCTGATCTGCGGCCTGGAAGGGCGCTTCGAGAGCAAGCTGCGGGTGATCCGCGACATCATCGGGCTCGCGCCCGGTGCGCGGGACTTCGCGGCGCTGAGCCTCATCGTCACCTCGAAGGGCGCCTACTTCATCGCCGACACCCATGTGCGGCCCGATCCGAGCGCCGAGGAGATCGCCGACGTCGCCATCGCCTGCGGCGACACCGCCCGCCGCTTCGGCCTGTCGCCGAAGATCGCGCTGGTCAGCCACGCCGATTTCGGCTCGTTCGACACGGCCTCGTCCCGCAAGATGCGCCAGGCCCTCACGTTGCTGCGCGAGCGCGCGCCCGACCTCGAGGTCGACGGCGAGATGGCGGCCGACACCGCCCTGTCCCAGGCGATCCGCGACAAGGTGCTGCCGGGCTCGCGCCTCAAGGGCGAGGCCAACGTGCTGATCATGCCGAACCTGGACGCGGCCAACATCGCGTTCCAGTTCTCCAAGATGCTCGCCGACGCGCTGCCGGTGGGGCCGCTGCTCCTTGGCCCGGCGCAGCCCGCCCACATCCTGACCCCGTCGGTGACGGCGCGGGGCATCGTCAACATCACGGCGGCGGCGGTGGTCGAGGCGCAGGGGAGCGAGGGGGTGAAGGTCGAGGCGGATAGTACGGCGGAGGCGGGGACGCCGTTGGTTTCGGCGTAATTGGAATGGGGCGGCCCGGCGAGGTGATCGCTGGGCCGCCAGATTTACAAGGATATTACGGTTTGGGGCGCAGTTTCATTCCGTATGCAGCAGGGAAAGCTCCGAGATATTGGACATCTGCACCCGAACTTGATTAGCTTGTCGCATTTGAATGACGCATTGCACTGCTTTAGAATAATATTTCCGATGCCAGACGTTGATGCCAAATCTTGTGATACAGCACCGAGTGAGTCACTGCCATAGTCTCATGGCTTAGCCGGACAAGGTGGAAGGGCGGACGGCAACGGCAGGACGGCAGGAGCGCCTGTACGGATTGCGAAGTTGCTAGTTACATAAAGTGGGGGGATCTCACCAACCACTGCACAGTCAACTCGAAATCCCTGCTGAACACGCAGGCCGAGCAGGTTGCTCTGGAACGCGATAGCAAGAATGCCAAGTGCCCTTTCTTTTGTCAAAGGATCACCTTTGTTATTATAATACCAGTTCGCAAATTGAGATGCAAATTCGTCATACTGATACTTATACTCGTTTCTAAGCACAAACTCTAGCATATCAAATGCTATACGTCTGTCTTGCAAATTATCATCATCCGCGCGCACAGCAAAATATTTGTTATCGCGTAACTTTATTGCACTTCCATTCATAAGCTCTAAAAGAACGCCGTATATCTCTTCCCTTGAATAATTTTTATCTACGAGCCTGAATTGATCTCTATAAGCATTCGCAATATTCCGGTATTTCGCTTCGATGTCTTCTATAGACATTGGCTTCTGAGAATTTAGAAGAGTAGAAAATATTGCACCTTTTTGCCAGTCCCTCGTTGAATTCCTGATATCTACGTTAATTTCTTTGTTTTGCGACAGATAAATCGAAAGTCCTGCTAAGAGAGTCGAAGCGACTGAAATAATTAATGCAAAAATACTTATCATATGAGAGATATTTTGCGATCTTACTTGGAAATCTGCTGTTTTGTTCTGATCTGTTCGAATGCTGGGGTTTTCAGACATTTTACGCTCCGATTAAAAATCTTGGCGCAGTAAACCTTGATCCGCCCCGCCCTGTCTAGGCTAGCATAGAGGCTATTTGCGGCCGGAGCCAACTAGACATCCACACCGGACGTTTCGCATGCCGCGAACGGTAGACGCGCTTTGGAACGCGCGCATACCGCCGCAATCGAAGCGGTAAAGTCAAGTCACGAAGCCTATTGAAAATTGCTAAGTTGCATGCCAGCTTTCAGTTCACAACGAAGGAGGACGGGGCCATGCGCTCTCGTTTTGCCGCATCCACTTGTCTTTTTCTGCTATCGGCCAACTACACCTCCGCTCAAGGATTGGCTACGTGGTTCGGCGACCGCGTCGGCTTAGGTGGTGTTGGGCGAGCCATAGATAGAGGCCATGATCAAATCAAACAGGCAGTCCCGCCATATAAACATTTAGAAGAAGGCATATCAGGTGTCGTTAGGCATGGCACCGGCGAGTTGCTTGGCGAAACTGCAGGTCCTACCCTTGCCGGCCTTATCCAAGCATCGCGGAATGATGCGATAAGTGCCGGCGTCAGTCCAATTTCACCGAATATCAGAAATGCTTTGTCGGGATTTTTTCCCGATGATATTATCAATACCGTGAGATTTAGGGTTGGACTTGGAAATGATTTACTTCTCGCGTCAAATGCTTTTCGTTACGGCGATGCCATAGCCATAACCCTTGTTGATGTGATCATGTTTAAAAATGCAAATCAAGCTTTTGGAGATATAGCGCTCTGGGCACACGAACTCGGGCATGTTGAACAGTACCGCAGATGGGGCTTGATTGATTTTTCAAAGCGCTATGTCAAAGACAGTAGCGGCGTTGAGAATGAGGCAAATTCTAGAGCAAACAACTTTGTTGCCTGGCACAACAATCGCTTTCAGCAGGGGCAATATAGTCCATATTTTGGACAATCTACCAACATTTGCAGCACTCCTTACGGCCGATGCGGGATGGGACTTCCTGTCCAATATGGCACCCCCTGCGGATGCCAATCTCAATGGGGCTTGCTATATGGGGTAGCTTCAAATTAGATAAATCAGAGGCAAAATATCACAAAACGCGAGACAATGTAATATTTTTCTATCGCGCCAAGAGGTTACTATATGCCCATATTTATCAGCAATCGAAATCCAGAAAATATCAGATTTAACACATTACATCTGCGCAGCTGACCCTCCTCCACAATCAATCCCGCAGCAGATCAAGTCAGATAGATCCAAACCATACCGGGCCTGTGGTGAATAGTTCTTCCACACGCCTCCACCTACCCCCGCGGCTTCGGCGCCGCCTTCCCCGCCTGTCCCGGCGGCTGCGCACAGCCCGCCTGCTTGCCCTTGGCGCCGTCATCCTTGCCGCCCGGCACGAACATTGCCGAGACGCGCCCGCCGGCGACCGGGTCCATGTTCGCCCGGCCGGTATTCATGTCGTAGACGAGGCGCGAGCCACGGGTGACGTTCTGGCACTGGCTCAGCACCACGTTGCCGGTCAGCACGACCCGATTCGCCACCCGGTCGAACACCGCGTTGTCGCCGCTCGCCACCTGATCCTTCGACACCACCGTGACCGGGCCGGCGCAGACCACCTGGCGGATCGCGCTGCCGTCGGTCGGGTCGGAGGATTTTTCGGCCTTCTCGACCTTGGGCTCGGGCTTCGCCTCGACCTTCACGGCCTTCTCGACCGGTTTGGCCTCCACCGGCTGGGCGATGGACGCCTTCGCGTCGGGCTTCACCTCGCCCCCCTTGGCCTCGGCCCCCTTGCCCTTCGGCTCCTTCTCCTTGCGCTGGTAATGCACGGTCATGCTGGAGCAGCGGATCGTGCTCTCGCCCTGCACCGCCACGACGTTGCCGGCGAAGACAGCCTTATTCTCGCGGTCGAACACGTCGAGCCGGTCGGCGTCGATCTTGATCGGCTCCTTGCCGCCGCCGCTGCTGAAGGCGCCGAAGCCCGAGCCGGCCTCCTTCTTCTTGGGCGCGGGCGCGGGCGTCTCGGACCGCGAGGCCGACGGGAGGGCGACGACCGCGAGGGTGAGGAGCGCCGCGAGGGCCGGGAGACGGGGACGCACGGGCTACTCGTCCTTGATCTGGGCCTCGGAGGTCCGCAGCGGCGGATCCTGCTCCGAGGATTCTGGCGAAGGGGCGTGGTTGAAGACCGCCTTGACGTTGCCGACGAACGAGATGGTCTTGCCGTTCTCGGTCACGTCGAGGCCGTCGGCCTTGATCGAGCCGGTCGGCATCGTGACGGTAACCGCCTCGCGCGAGGACATCGTGCCGGCCTTGAAGTCGACATGGGCCGAGGTCAACCGCGCCTCCTGGCCCTTGTCGGTCCAGAGGCGGATGTGCTGGCTCAGGTCCAGCGCTTCCTTCTGGGTGTCGAAGATGCCGGCCGTCGCCTCGATATGGGCGAGCCCCCCCGATTCGTCGGTGGTGAGGCGCCCCAGCATGCTCTGCAATTCGATCACGAAGGGCTTGCGCACGTCCTGGAGCGCAGCCTTCGCGGTGACGACGTAGGGCCGGTTGTCCTTCGAGCGGTAGCCCGAGAGCCGCGGGCTCTCCATCGTCACCTTCGAGCCCGAGACGCCGATCCCGCCGAGGCTGACCGAGACGCCGAGATCGGCGAAGGGGTTGAGCCAGGTGCCGACCACGAGGGCGAGCCCCGCCGCCCCCGCCCCGAGGGGAATCGCGCGCCGCAGCCAGCGCACCTGGGCGCTGTGCCGACGCGCCCGCACATGGGCGCGCAGGCGCCGGGGATCGAGGCCCTGGGAAACCGTCTCGAGCGGGGAAGCTTGCAGCAAGGTCGTGACCGCCTGCATCGTACCGAGGTCCGGCGCGGAATGCGTGGGACGTCGGCCCCCATGCTCCGGCCCGGTGTCGAAGTTATGGCCGGCAGGTTACCAGAACGGCAACGCTTCGTCTCGCCCGGTCGAGGCTCAGCTATGGGCGAAGATGTCGGTCTCGTCCCATTCGAGCAGGTCGAGGCGGGCGCGGGTCGGCAGGAAGTCGAAGCAGGCCTGGGCGATCGCGGTCCGGTCCTCGCGGGCCAGCATCATGTCGAGCCGGTCGCGCAGGGCGTGGAGGTGGAGCACGTCGGAGGCCGCATAGTCGATCTGCGCCTGGGTCAGGGTGTCGGCGCCCCAATCCGAGGATTGCTGCTGCTTCGACAGGTCGACGCCGATCAGCTCGCGCACCAGGTCCTTCAGGCCGTGCCGGTCGGTATAGGTGCGGGCGAGCCGCGAGGCGATCTTGGTGCAGTAGACCGGCCCCGGCATCACGCCGAGGCGGTGGTAGAGCACCGCGAGGTCGAAGCGGGCGTAATGAAAGATCTTGGTGACCGCCGGATCGGCCATGACCCGCTTGAGCACCACCGGCTCGGGTCCGACCTTGGGGATCTGCACCACGTCGGCCTCGCCGTCGCCGCGGGAGATCTGCACCACGCAGAGCCGGTCGCGGTGGGGCTGGAGGCCGAGGGTCTCGGTATCGACCGCGATGGCCGGGCCCGGCACGTAATCGTCGGGCAGGTCGCCGCGGTGCAGGCGGTGGGGCATGGGAAAGTGCGTCCGGGGATGCGAAGGGCTGCCCCGGCGCCTAGCACCCCTCCCCATGGTCGGCAAGGATCGGCCGGCGAGGATGCCCGCCGTCAGGACTTCTGGCGGGCGATCACCTTGTCCTTGATGTCGTCGTAGACGTTCGACGGGACGATCTTCTTCGACAGGAGTTCGTCCTTGCCGCGATAGGGCCGGCCCTTGATGATCGCCTCCGAGCGCGCCGCCCCGATGCCCTTCAGGGTCTCGAGTTCCTGCTTGCTCGCGCTGTTGAGGTCGATGAGGGCGGGCTTGCCGGCTTGCGCCGGCTGCGCGGCGGGGGCGGCCTTCGGAACCTCCGGCGCCTTGGGGGCGACCGGCGCCGCGGGAGCCGTCGTGGTCGGTGCCGGCCGCGTCGTCGGGGTCGACGGGGCCGGGGTCTGGGCCAGAGCGGGGCCCGCGGCCAGGAGGGCGGTCAGCGCCAGGGCGCGGGTCAGGCGGGGAAAGCGCGTCATCGGGAAAGCTCCGATCATGCCGCCCTCAGGGCCTCCGGATCTGGAGCTTCCGGGGCGGCAGGGCCCATCATGCGACCTTCGCCGTTGAACGCCAGCTTAATGAGAGTGTATGAGGGCTTGAGCGGATTTATGGGACCGGTCCCCTAGCCAGGGCGGCGCGTCTCCTCTATAGACCCCGCTCCGATCAGGATCGCGACGCGCGCGGCGGCTCCGCCCGGGGCAGCTTCGCGCCTATTTTGTTGCACGGGAAGTAGTTCCAATGGCCGTTCCGAAGCGAAAGACCTCTCCGTCGCGGCGCGGCATGCGCCGCTCCGCCGACGCCCTCAAGGCCCCGACCTACGTCGAGGACAAGGATTCCGGCGAGCTGCGCCGCCCGCACCACATCGACCTGAAGACCGGCATGTACCGCGGTCGCCAGGTGCTGAAGGTCAAGTCCGACGCGTGATCCGGCGTGGCGGCGCTCTTGACGCGCCGCCGATGACCGGCACGGGATGACGGCGCCCCTCGCGGGCGCCGTTCTCGTTTGGAGACCCCACATCAGACCGGGGCGCGGCCGGCCCGCCACAGCCACAGGGCGGTGAGCGCGAGCAGCAGCGTCGCCAGCGCGCCGGTCAGGTCAAGGGCGTCGAGGCCCGCCCAGCGCCCCGGCCCGAGGGCGCGCACCAGCAGCGGGCCCAAGATCTGCCCGGCCGCGAAGGCGGCGGTCATCCGGGCGAGCAAGGGCGTCGGCGCGTCCGGCCGCGCCTCGCGGGCCAATTGCAGGCCCGCCATGGTGGCGAGCATGAAGGTGCCGCCGACGAGCACGGCCGAGGCCGCGACCGCCCAGAGGGCATGGACGGCGAGCGGCAGGGCGGTGCCGAGCGCCATCGTTCCTTGCGCCACCGCCCAGAGGCGCCGGCGCGGCACGCCCGCGAGGAGGCGCGCCGCCACCGCGACCGAGACGAGGGCGGCGAGGCCGAACAGCGGCCAGGCCAGGCCGAAGACCAGCGGGTCCGGCGCCAGGTCCCGCGCCATGGCCGGCAGGAACGTCGCCGGCACGATGTAGCCGAAGCCGAAGGTGCCGTAAGCGAGGACGAGGGCCCCCTGCCCCGCTCCCCGGGCGACGGACGCCGCCTCGCGCTCCGCCGGACCGGCCGGGCGCGCCCCCTGCCGGCGCGACAGGAGCCCGACGACGAGCGCGCCGAAAGCCGCCAGCGCCCCGAGTTCGAGCCACAATCGCGCCGCCGGCTGGCGCCCGCCGAGCCAGGCGAGGAGGCCGGTGAGCGCGATGCCGAGGCCGACGCCGGCATAGATCCAGGCGCCGAGCCGCGGCACCTGCCGCCGGGCGAGTTCGGCGAGGCACCAGCCGCTGGCGCAGACGAGGGCCCAGGCGCTGAATATCCCGGCCGCCGCCCGCAGGAGCGCGCCGACCGCGATCGGGACGGGGTGGCCGGCGACCGCCATCGCCAACGTCGTCAGTGCCACGCCCGCGAGGCTCACTCGCAATCCCCGGACCGGATCCCCGGAGAACCACGCCGCCGTGAGAGCCCCGACGAGGTAGCCGGCATAGTTGGCGGCCGCCCATTCGGCGCCGTCCGCCGGGTTCAATGTCCCGTCGCGCAGCATCAAGGGCAGGAGCGGCGTGAAGGCGAAGCGGCCGATGCCCATGGCGACCGCCAGCGCGATGATGCCGCCGGCGACGACAGGCCCGTGGTTCGGGCGGGCGTCGAATCGGGCGAGGGGGAGATCCGTGGTGCTCATGGGTCGACCAGACACCCGCCGTCCCTTCTTGGAAAATGAATTTTCGTGACGTATTCTTCTCTTCATGAGAATGATGGACCTCGACGACCTGCACATCTTCCGCAGCGTGGTGCGGGAGGGCGGGGTCACGCGGGCGGCGAACGTCCTGAACCGGGTGCCGTCCAACGTGACGACCCGGATCAAGCAGTTCGAGGAGCGGCTGGGCGTCGCCCTGTTCCGGCGCGAGGGCCGCACGCTCGCCCTCACCGAGGCCGGGCGCACCCTGCTCGGCCATGCCGAGAAGCTGTTGCAGCTGGCGGACCTGGCCGAGCGGGAACTGCGGGGCGGTGCCGTGCGCGGGGTGCTGCGGCTCGGCTCTCTGGAGAGCGCCGCCGGCGCCCGGCTGCCGCCGATCCTGTCGGCGTTCCACGCGCGCTATCCCGACGTCACGATCGAGCTGCAGACCGGCACGACGCGGGCGATGCTGCGCCAGTTGGAGCGCCACGAGGTCGAGGCCGCCTTCGTGTCGGAGCCGTTCGAGCGCGGAACCCTGTCGTCGATGCCGGCCTTCGACGAGGAGCTGGTGCTGATCGGCGCCAAAACTGCGGACGAGCGCGCCATGACCCGGACCGTGGTGGCCTTCCCGCATGGCTGCTCCTACCGCCAGCGCCTGTTCGACTGGCTCGCGGCGGAGGGCCGATCGCCGGAGCGGGTCCTGGAGATGAGCTCGTACCACGCCATCGTCGCCTGCGTGGCCGCCGGCACCGGGGCGGCGATCGTGCCGGCGGAGGTGCTGGACCACGCGGTGCTGGGGAGTGCCGTGGCGCGCTACAAGCTGCCGGATCCGTTGCGGCTCAACCGCACGCACCTGGTCTGGTCGGGGGAGGCCAGCCCCGCCCTGCGCTCGCTGATGGGTCTGCTGGAGGCGAGGGAGCGGGATCGGAGGGGAACCGCCTTCGAGCGGCCGTTCGAGCTGGCCAACCGAATTGACGCCCTCGATGTCGTCCCGGGGCCGCGGAGCGGAACCCGGGATCGATAATCGCCGGCGATGCAGGAAAAAGCGGAACGCTGGTCGCCTTGTCTGGCACCGTCGGCGGTGATGGATCCCGGGCTCTCGACTTCGTCGCGCCCCGGGGATGACGCAGCGGGTTTCTAGACGGTCGCGTGACGCGAACAATCGTCAGAGACCGCGGCCGGCCGCATAAAGCTCCGAGGCCACCCGCGACCGATCGAGGCGCGACGGCCTCAAGGTCCCGGTCGGGCCATCGATCAGCTGGACCAGGAAGGTCGCCAGGGGCCGGGCCGGAAGCACCCGGGGGCCGGCGGGCCGGTCGGGCTCCGGAGACCCGGTCGGGACGAGGGCCCGGCCGGTGGCGTCCGGATCCGGGACGGGCGTATCGGGCTGGGACATGCCGGAGGCTCCGCGAGGCGACGACGGACCAAAGCCGCAAGCCGCCTGCCGTGTTCCCTCTGTGCCCGCTTCCTTCTTCGCCGCGCGACTCCTCGGCCGCGCTACCTCTTGGCCGCGCTACTTCTTCGCCAGGGCCTCGAGCCGGCTCTGCATCTCGGCCATCTGGCGTTTGATATCGTCGAGCTCGCCCTTCGGGGCGGCCGAAGCGGGTACCGGCGCCTCGGCCGGCTTGTCGCCGCCGGCCGGCTGGCCGCCGGCGCCGAACGGCGTGAACATCCGCATCGCCTCGCTGAAGAAGCTCATGTTGGCGCGGACCTGCTCCTCCATGGCGTGCTGGAAGGCGGTGGGGCCGAAGGTCTGGGACATCTTCTCGCGCAGGCCGTCCTGCTCGCGGGCGAGATGGTCCATGGAATATTCGAGGAAGCTCGGCACCATCGCCCGCATGCTGTCGCCGTAGAAGCGGATCAGCTGGCGCAGGAAGGCCACCGGGAGCAGGTTCTCGGCGCCGGCCTTGTTCTCCTGCTCGAAGATGATCTGGGTCAGCACCGAGCGGGTGATGTCCTCGCCCGACTTGGCATCGTAGACCACGAAGTCCTCGCCGGCCTGCACCATCGCGGCGAGGTCCTCGAGCGTGACGTAGGTCGAGGTGCCCGTGTGGTAGAGACGCCGGTTGGCGTACTTCTTGATGACGGTGGGTGTCGACTTGCCGCTGTCCGCCATCGGTACGCTGTCTCCCTGTTGGCGAACCCGGCGGGAATTGGACGGCGCCGGGCGAGCCGAATTTTCACCGGTTCTCATGATTGGACCTTAAGGCCTTCGTGCGCTGGCGAAAATAGCAATCTGCGCGCCGTCCACGCAAACTGGCCGCGCTGCCAGCGCGAGAACCGGCCGTGCACGCCTTGACTTCGCGCAGGGCAACGCTTTCATCCACGCCAAAGCGCGCGGGATCGACGCAGCCGCCGACCCGCGACGCTGGGTGAGGATGCAAGAGGAGAGGCGCATGGCCGAGAAGACAGATATCGTCATCGTGGGGGCCGCCCGCACCCCGGTGGGTTCGTTCAACGGGGCCTTCGCCACCGTGCCGGCCCACAAGCTCGGCGCGGTCGCCATCAAGGCCGCCCTGGAGCGCGCCAAGGTCTCCCCCGAGGAGGTCGACGAGGTGATCTTCGGCCAGGTGCTCGCCGCGGGCGAAGGCCAGAACCCGGCCCGCCAGGCCGCCATGGCCGCCGGCATCCCGCAGGAGAAGACCGCCTGGGGCCTCAACCAGCTCTGCGGCTCAGGGCTCCGCACCGTCGCGGTCGGCATGCAGCAGATCGCCAACGGCGACGCCGACATCATCGTGGCCGGCGGCCAGGAATCGATGTCGATGGCCCCGCACGCCCAGTACCTGCGCGGCGGCCAGAAGATGGGCGACCTCAAGCTCATCGACACGATGCTGAAGGACGGCCTGATGGACGCCTTCAACGGCTACCACATGGGCAACACCGCCGAGAACATCGCCCAGCAGTGGCAGCTGACCCGCGAGGAGCAGGACGCCTTCGCGGCCCGCTCGCAGAACAAGGCCGAGGCGGCCAAGAAGGACGGCCGCTTCAAGGACGAGATCGCCCCCGTCACCGTGCCCGGCCGCAAGGGCGACGTGGTGGTCGATACCGACGAGTATATCCGCGAGGGCGCGACCCCCGAGGGCATGGCCAAGCTCAAGCCCGCCTTCTCGAAGGACGGCACCGTCACCGCCGGCAACGCGTCGGGCATCAACGACGGCGCCGCCGCCCTGGTGCTGATGTCGGCGGCCGAGGCCGAGAAGCGTGGCCTCAAGCCGCTGGCCCGCATCGCCTCCTGGGCCACCGCCGGCGTCGACCCGAAGATCATGGGCACCGGCCCGATCCCGGCCTCGCGCAAGGCCCTCGAGAAGGCCGGCTGGAAGGCCTCCGACCTCGACCTGATCGAGGCCAACGAGGCTTTCGCCGCCCAGGCGCTCGCGGTCAACAAGGACCTGGGCTTCGACGACGCGAAGGTCAACGTGAACGGCGGCGCCATCGCCATCGGCCACCCGATCGGCGCGTCGGGCGCCCGCGTCCTCGTCACCCTGCTGCACGAGATGCAGCGCCGCGACGCCAAGAAGGGCCTCGCCACCCTCTGCATCGGCGGCGGCATGGGCGTCGCCATGTGCCTCGAGCGTTGAGCGCTGAAGTCACGCTGAAATATTAGCCGCGTGGCGAAGGGCGGCCGGGAGCCCGGCCGCCCCCTTACAGTTAGTACTTAAAGAAGCGGGACAGCACCCGCCTTCGTTGTGGAACGGCCGCCTTCCGTAAAGTACGACGGATTCGCGCCGAGGGATGAAATCGCTCGCACGTCCAAGAGGAGAGGGCACATGGCAGAACGCGTCGCATTGGTCACCGGCGGCACCCGCGGCATCGGCGCTGCGATCTCGAAAGGTCTCAAGGAGGCCGGATACAAGGTCGCGGCCAATTACGGCGGCAACGACGACGCCGCTCAGGCCTTCAAGGCCGAGACCGGCATCCCGGTCTTCAAGTTCGACGTCGGCGATCCGGCGGCCTGCGAGGCCGGCATCCGCGCGGCGGAGGCCGAGCTCGGCCCGATCGAAATCCTGGTCAACAATGCCGGCATCACCCGCGACGGCATGTTCCACAAGATGACCTTCGAGCAGTGGCAGGCGGTGATCCGCACCAATCTCGACTCGATGTTCACCTGCACCCGTCCGCTGATCGACGGCATGCGCTCGCGGGGCTTCGGCCGCATCATCCTGATCTCGTCCATCAACGGCCAGAAGGGCCAGATGGGCCAGACCAACTACTCCGCCGCCAAGGCCGGCGTGATCGGCTTCGCCAAGGCGCTGGCGCAGGAGAACGCCAACAAGGGCATCACCGTCAACGTGATCGCGCCGGGCTACATCGGCACCGAGATGGTGAAGGCGATCCCCGAGGAGGTGCTGAAGGCCAAGATCCTGCCGCACATCCCGGTCGGCCGCCTCGGCGAGGCCGAGGAGATCGCCCGCGCGGTCGAGTTCCTGGCCGGCGAGCAGGCGGGCTTCATCACCGGCTCGACCCTGACCATCAACGGCGGCCAGTACTTCGCCTGATCGGGTTGGGGGCGCCGGTTGGCGCCCCCACTTCGCTTTACTGCGTCAACGGGCAGCCGCTCGCCTTGGCCGACAGGAAAGCCTTGTCGCCCGGGATCGTCGCCAGCAGCTTGTAATAGTCCCACGGCGCCTTCGACTCGGCCGGCGACTTGACCTGGAACAGGTACATGTCGTGGACCATGCGGCCATTGGCCTGCACCGTGCCGCCGCGGCCGAAGAAATCGTCGACCTTCAATTCGCGCATCTTGGCCGCCACCGCGTCGGTGTCGTCGGTGCCGGCGGCCTTCACGGCCTTGAGATAGTGGGTGACGGACGAGTAGGTGCCGGCCTGGATCATGTTCGGCATCTTGCCGGTGCGGGCCATGTAGCGCTTGGCGAAGCCCCGGGCCTGGTCGTCGAGATCCCAGTAATAGCCTTCGGTCAGCACGATGCCCTGCGCCGCCTTGAGGCCGAGACCGTGCACTTCGGCCAGGGTGAACAGCAGGGCCGCGAGGCGCTGGCCGCCCTGGACGATGCCGAATTCCGACGCCTGCTTGATCGCGTTGGCGGTGTCGAGGCCGGCATTGGCAAGCCCGATGATCTTGGCACCCGACCCTTGGGCCTGGAGCAGGAACGAGGAGAAGTCCTGCGCGCTCAAGGGGTGGCGCACGGAGCCCACCACCTTGCCGCCCTTCTGGGTGACGTATTGCGTCACGTCGGCCTGGAGCGCGGTGCCGAAGGCGTAATCGGCGGTGAGAAAGAACCAGGTGTCGCCGCCGGTCTCGACCAGGGAGCCGCCGGTGCCGACCGCCAGCGCGTGGGTGTCGTAGGCCCAGTGGAAGCCGTACGGCGTGCACTGCTTGCCGGTGAGATCGGACGTGGCGGCCCCGTCCACGATCGTGATCTTGCGCTTCTCCTTCGACAGGCCCTGCACGGCGAGGGCCACCGAGGAGGTGGTCAGTTCCATGATCGCATCGACCTTGTCGGTGTCGTACCACTGCCGGGCGATGTTCGAGGCCACGTCCGGCTTGTTCTGGTGGTCGGCATCGACGATCTGCACCGGCACGTCGAGGACCTTGCCCCCGAAATCCTCGACAGCCATCTTCGCCGCCTCGACGGAGCCGCGGCCGCCGAAATCGGCGTAGACGCCGGACTGGTCGTTGAGGATGCCGATCTTCACCACGCCGTCGGAGGCGCCTTTGGGCGCCGCAGTCTGGGCCTGCGCGGCGACGGCGAAGACCAGCCCCGCGGCGAGTGCGGTGGTGCGGGCGAGCACCCGGCTCAAGCGTGTCATGTCGTTCCTCCCCGGCCGCTTGCCTGTCCGCTGCGGCCCTCGTTCGACCCGTGTGGCCGCAGCGCAGCTAGGGCGGTGCCGAGACAGGAATCAAGCGGCGTCGCAGGCCCCCTCCCCCCGTCTTTCGCAGCACGGCCAAGTTGGTCCGCGAGGACCGCTGCCTTTTGGGTGCACGGCTCCCTATATGGGCCTATAAGGCGCCCGCGGCGCGCGCCACTACCGTTACGATCGATCGCAGGTTCACGATGCTGGGTTCCCTTGCCAAGAAGATCTTCGGGTCGTCCAACGACCGCCGGGTGAAGGGATACCGACCCCGCGTCCAGGCGATCAACGCCCTCGAGCCCGAGCTGGCGGCCCTGACCGACGAGGCTCTGCGCGCCCGCACCGACATGCTGAAGGCCGAGCTCGCCGCCGGCAAGACGCTCGACGACATCCTGGTCCCGGCCTTCGCCACGGTGCGCGAGGCGGCCAAGCGCGTGCTCGGCCAGCGCCACTTCGACGTGCAGATGATCGGCGGCATGGTGCTGCACGAGAGCGGCATCGCCGAGATGAAGACCGGCGAGGGCAAGACCCTGGTGGCGACGCTCGCCACCTATCTCAACGCCCTGTCGGGCAAGGGCGTCCACGTCGTCACCGTCAACGACTACCTCGCCCGCCGCGACGCGGAATGGATGGGCCGGGTCTACCGTTTCCTGGGGCTCACCACCGGCATCATCGTCCACGGCCTCGACGACGCCGAGCGCAAGGCGGCGTACGCCTGCGACATCACCTACGGCACCAACAACGAGTACGGCTTCGACTATCTTCGCGACAACATGAAGTACGAGCTGGGCCAGATGGTCCAGCGCGGGCACAACTTCGCGATCGTCGACGAGGTCGATTCGATCCTGATCGACGAGGCGCGCACGCCGCTGATCATCTCGGGTCCGATCGACGACCGCTCCGATCTCTACACCATGATCGACGCGGTGATGCCGCGGCTCAAGCGCGAGGATTACGACCTCGACGAGAAGCAGCGCACCGTCTCGCTGACCGAGGACGGCAACGAGCACATCGAGGAATTGCTGCGCGAGGCCGGCATCCTCAAGGAGGGCGACCTCTACGACGCCCACAACGTGACGCTGGTCCACCACGTCAACCAGGCGCTCCGCGCCCATACCCTGTTCACCCGCGACAAGGACTACATCGTCCGCAACGACGAGGTGGTCATCATCGACGAGTTCACCGGCCGCATGATGCCCGGCCGGCGCTACTCGGAAGGGCTGCACCAGGCGCTGGAGGCCAAGGAGCGGGTCGAGATCCAGCCCGAGAACCAGACGCTGGCCTCGATCACCTTCCAGAACTATTTTCGCCTGTACAAGCACCTCGCCGGCATGACCGGCACCGCCTCGACCGAGGCGGACGAGTTCCACGAGATCTACAACCTCGAAGTGGTCGAGATCCCGACAAACAAGGAGGTCGAGCGCGTCGACGAGGACGACGAGGTCTACCGCACCGTCGACGAGAAATACGCCGCGATCATCAAGGAGATCGACAAGGCGCATGCCCGCCTCCAGCCGGTGCTGGTCGGCACCGGGTCGATCGAGCGCTCGGAGCACATCGCCGGCCTCCTGGTGAAGCACGGCTACACGCCGCTCGACTACAGCGACCCGTCGGCGCTGGAGGACGTCTATGCGGCGGCCCGCGAGGGCCGGGTGACCAAGCGCTTCGCGGTGCTGAATGCCCGCTTCCACGAGCAGGAGGCCTACATCGTGGCCGAGGCGGGCGTGCCCGGCGCGATCACCATCGCCACCAACATGGCCGGCCGCGGCACCGACATCAAGCTCGGCGGCAACCTCGACATGCGGATCGAGCAGGAGCTCGCCGACGTCCCCGAGGGGCCGGAGCGCGACGCCCGCATCGCCACCCTGAAGGCCGAGATCGAGCAGAACCGCGCCAAGGTCCTGGCCTCCGGCGAGCCCGCCGACCCGGCGGCCGGTCGTAAAGTCGCGCTGCCCGGCGGCCTCTACATCGTCGGCACCGAGCGCAACGAGAGCCGGCGCATCGACAACCAGCTGCGCGGCCGCTCCGGCCGCCAGGGCGATCCCGGCCGCTCGAAGTTCTACCTCTCGCTTCAGGACGACCTGATGCGGATCTTCGGCTCCGACCGCATGGACGGCATGCTCCAGCGCCTCGGGCTCGAGGAGGGCGAGGCGATCATCCATCCCTGGATCAACAAGGCGATCGCCAAGGCGCAGCAGAAGGTCGAAGCCCGCAACTTCGACATGCGCAAGAACGTGCTCAAGTACGACAACGTCATGAACGACCAGCGCAAGGTCGTGTTCGAGCAGCGCCGCGAGTTCATGGCGCAGGACAGCGTGCGCGAGACCGTCGACGAGATGCGCCAGGGCGTGATCGACGACGTGGTGGCGCGCCACGTGCCCGAGGACGCCTATCCGGAGCAGTGGGACATCGCGGGCCTGCGCGAGAGCGTGACCCGCGACCTCAATCTCGACGTGCCGGTCGAGGAATGGGCCAAGGAAGAGGGCATCGCCGACGAGGAGATCCGCGAGCGCCTGCGCAAGGCCGCCGACGACGCTTACGCCGAGCGCACCGCCCGCAACACCCCGGAGGTGATGGCCTATGTCGAGAAGCAGGTCCTGCTCCAGAGCCTCGACCATCTCTGGCGCGAGCACCTCGTCACCCTCGACCACCTGCGCCAGGTGATCGGCTGGCGCGGCATCGCCCAGCGCGATCCGCTCAACGAGTACAAGTCGGAGGCGTTCGACCTCTTCAACAGCCTGGTGGGCTCGCTTCGCGAGCAGGTGACCGGCCAGCTGATGCGGGTCGAGATCATGTACCAGGAGCCGGAGCAGCCGAGCCTGCCGCCGATGTTCCCCCAGCACCTCGACCCGGTGACCGGCGAGAACGAGTTCGCCTTCGCGGAGGGCCCGGCGGGCGGCGGCGGCGGCGCCTACGAGTATGCCGGCCAGGCACTCAACTCGGACGCGCCGGTGCTGGAGCGCAAACCCGACGACGAGACGACCTGGGGTCGCGTCGGCCGCAATGAGCCCTGCCCGTGCGGCTCGGGCAAGAAGTACAAGCACTGCCACGGCCGCTTCGCCGCGGAGGTGTGATCGTCAGCTCGCCGATGAACCTTCCCCCCTCTGCGGGGGAAAAGAATGGCGCGGGTCCTCTCCTCTCCCCGCGGGCGGGGAGAGGGCCGCGTCACCGTCCAGGGGACGCGGCGAGCGGAGGCGAAAGCCGGAGCGAGGGTGAGGGGGTGTTTCCGGAGGAGCCACATCCTGAAACTCCCCCTTACCATCGCCCTACGGGCTACCTTCGCCCCCGACCAGGGGGGCAAAGGCCTCTCCCCGCCCGCGGGGAGAGGGTAAACCTGCGCCTTTTTATTCCCCCGGACAGCCTTGCGCAGGGAGAAGGATTGCCAGACGGCATCCGGCAAGCCTCACCCCGCCACCCGCACCTCCGGTGACCGTTCCCCCACGATCCCCCGCGCCCCCTCGGCGATCAGCCGGGTGACGAGATCGGCGTAATCCGCCCGGGTCAGTCCGGCGCCGGGCTTGAACCAGAGATAGTGCCAGTTGACCATGCCGAAGAACGACATGGTCACGGGCTTGAGCAAGGGCGTCCCGGCGAGGTGCGGTGCCACTCCGGCAATCGCCTCGGAGAACAGCCGCACCAATTCGCGCTCGCTCGCCTTCAGCTCCGCCTGCCGCTCGGGCGGGAGCAGGCCGAGATGGTTGATCTGCACCTTGTGCTGGGCGTCGGCATCCCGGTAGGCCTCGAGCAGCGCCTCGGCGAGGCCGCGCAGGCGCGGCTCCGGCGCGAGGCCCGGACGGTCGGCGGCCTCGACGGCTTCCAGCAGCTCCTCCAGGTGGAGCCGGATCACGTCGAACAGGATCTCGTCCTTGTCGCGATAGTAGTGATACAGGTTCGCCTTCGAGACGCCGCAGGCCTCGGCGATCCGGCTCATCGAGGCGCGGTCGTAGCCGTGGGCGGCAAAGAGTTCGGCCGAGCGATCGAGGATCGCCCGGCGCTTGTCGTCGTAGTCGCTGGCGCGGGTGCGGGCCATGGGGTCTCGTCGCTACTGGTTCTGTCGTGACTCGCGCGGGCGCTGGTCGATGACCCGGCGGGCCTTGCCCAGCGAGCGCTCGATTCCCCCCGGCGGCAGCACCTCGACCGTCGTGGTGACGCCGATCGTGTCCTTGACCGCCTGGCAGAGCCGGTCGGCCGCGGCCTCGCGCAAATCCGCGATGTCGGCCTCCGGCCGCGCCTCGACGCGGATCGTCATGGTGTCCATCCGGCCCTCGCGCGCCAGCACCACCTGGTAATGCGCCGAGAGCGCCGGGATCGTCAGGATCTTCTCCTCGATCTGGCTCGGAAAGACGTTGACCCCGCGCACGATCATCATGTCGTCGGAGCGGCCGGTGATCTTCTCCATCCGCCGCATCGCCCGGGCGGTGCCGGGGAGCAGCCGGGTCAGGTCGCGGGTGCGGTAGCGGATCACCGGCATCGCCTGCTTGGTGAGCGAGGTGAAGACCAGCTCCCCCTCCTCCCCGTCCGGCAGGACCGCGCCGGTGCGCGGATCGACGATCTCCGGGTAGAAGTGGTCCTCCCAGATGTGCAGGCCGTCCTTGGTCTCGACGCACTCGCTCGCCACCCCCGGTCCCATCACCTCGGACAGGCCGTAGATGTCGACGGCGTGGAGGTCGAACGCCTCCTCGATCTCCTGGCGCATGGCGTTGGTCCAGGGCTCGGCCCCGAAGATGCCGACCTTGAGCGAGGAGGCCCGCGGGTCGAGCCCCTGGCGGCGGAACTCGTCGAGGATCGCCAGCATGTAGGACGGCGTCACCATGATGATGTCGGGCCGGAAATCCTGGATCAGCTGGACCTGGCGCTCGGTCATGCCGCCCGACATCGGGATCACCGTGCAGCCGAGGCGCTCGGCACCGTAATGGGCGCCCAATCCCCCGGTGAACAGGCCGTAGCCGTAGGCGACGTGGACCAGCATCCCGGGCCGCCCGCCGGCGGCGCGGATCGAGCGCGCCACCACGTCGGCCCAGATGTCGATGTCGGCCTTGGTGTAGCCGACCACCGTCGGCTTGCCGGTGGTGCCGGATGACGCGTGGATGCGCGACACCTGCTCGCGCGGCACCGCGAACATCCCGAATGGGTAGTTCGCCCGGAGATCCGCCTTGGCGGTGAAGGGAAAGCGGGCGAGGTCGGGGAGATCCTGGAAATCGCGCGGGTGCACGCCGGCGGCGTCGAAGGCGGCACGGTAATGCGGCACGTTGGCGTAGGCGTGGTGCAGGGTCTCGCGCAGCTTCTCGCGCTGCCAGGCGGCGAGCTCAGGCCTGGAGGCGGTCTCGAACCGGTCGAGCTCGGAAGCCTCCGGGACCATGCGGGTGAGCTTGCGGGGGGCGATCTGGAGCATGGCGTTTCTCCCTGAAATATTTTTTGACTTTCCATTCGTAGATTAACCCGATCATCCCACTTGCGACCTCATCCTGAGGTGCGAGCGAAGCGAGCCTCGAAGGAGGGCTCCAGAAGTCTTTCGATCCCTGGAGCCCTCCTTCGAGGTCAGTCGATTTTCAATCGACTGACACCTCAGGATGAGGTCGCGGGTGGGATAAGGGGATGATGGCGTTCAGCCAGGCTCCGACCGGGCAGACGGCACAGCCCCACCCTCCCCCGCCCGCACCGTCCCCGGCACGGTCCGCGAATGCCCGCGGAACTCCGCCACCACGTGGCCCTCCGCATCGGTCACCGTCACGTCGGTGATGCCGGAGCGCCCCTCGCGCACCCGCTCGACGGCCCGCGCCGTCAGCACCTCGCCGCGCTTCCCCGGCCGCAGGAAGGTGACGGCGCAGGCTTGCGCCACCGCCCGCTGATCGTAGGCGTTGCACGCGAAGGCGAAGGCCGAATCGGCCAGCGCGAAGATGAAGCCGCCGTGGCACGAGCCGTGGCCGTTCGTCATGTCGTCGCGCACCCGCATCGACAGGACCGCCTCGCCCGGGCCGACATGGTCGAGGCGCATGCCGAGTCCCTGGCTCGCCCGGTCCTCCGCCCACATCGCCGCCGCGCAGGCGCGGGCAATCTCCTCCGGGCTCACCGCTTGCGCCCGGTGAAGCGGGCGGGGCGCTTCTCCAGGAAGGCGGCCACGCCCTCGCGGTAATCCGGCGAGCGCCCGGCCTCGCCCTGCAACTCGCTCTCGACCTGGAGTTGCTGGTCGAGGTCGTTCGTCTCCGAGGCGTCGAGGGCGCGGCGGATCAAGGCGAGACCGTAGGTCGGCGCCTGCGCCAGTTGCGCGGCCAGCCGATGCGCCTCGGCCATCAGGTCGGCATCGTCGATCACCCGCCAGATCATGCCCCAGGCTTCCGCCTGCTCGGCGGTGATCGGCTCGGCCAGGAGCGCCATGCCGCGGGCCCGGGCCCGGCCGGCGAGGCGCGGCAGCAGCCAGGTGCCGCCGGCATCCGGGATCAGCCCGAGCTTGGCGAAGGCCTGGAGGAACTTGGCCGAGCGCGCGGCCAGCACGAGGTCGCCGTGAAAGGCGAGGCTGGCGCCCGCCCCCGCCGCCACGCCGTTGACGGCGCAGATCAGCGGCATCGGCAGGTCGCGGATCTGCTTGACCAGCGGGTTGTAGAATTCCGCGAGGGTCCGGGAGAGGTCCGGCACGACGTCGGGCGCGAAGTTGCGGGCCGAGAGGTCCTGGCCGGCGCAGAAGCCGCGCCCCGCCCCGGTGAGGATCAGCGCCCGGCACTCCGGATCGGCGGCGGCGGCGCCGAGCGCCTCGCGGAGGGCGAGGTGCAGCGGCTCGTTGAAGGCGTTGAGCCGGTCGGGCCGGTTGAGCACCAGCACGCGGTAACCCGCGTGGCGCTCCGTCAGTACCAAGGTCTCGCTCGTCTCGCTCATGTGGTTACGCCCTCCCCGTCCCGCCGTGTCGAGCCCTTCGGAGCCGCCGGCGCGATCTATTGACCAACCGGACGGTAAATTATAAACCCCGGGGAACGAAGTCAAACGCGGATGCCGTTAGCCGAACGCCAGGGTGGACGGCGGCCGCGGGGAATTGCAAAGCAACGATCCGCGGGCCCAACGAGGCGCGCGATGCCGGCGACCGGGCTCCAACCGGCGCGGCTCCGAATGGGAGGACATGACCATGAGGCGCATCGTCTGGGCGCTCGCCCTTATCGGCCCTCTTCTGGCCGGCACCGTTCTGGCCGGACCCGTGCTGGCACAGCCGATCAAGATCGGCGTCACCATCGCCAAGACCGGCCCGGCGGCCTCGCTGGGCATCCCGCAGGCCAACACCATGACGCTGCTGCCGACCGAGATCGGCGGCCAGAAGGTCGAGTGGATCGTCCTCGACGACGCCACCGACACCACCAAGGGCGTCGCCAACGCGCGCAAGCTCGCGAGCGACGATCACGTCGATGCCATCGTCGGCTCCTCGGTGACGCCGGTCTCGCTCGCCATGGTCGAGGTCGCGGCCGAGGCCAAGGTGCCGATGATCAGCCTGGCGGCCTCGTCCAAGATCGTCGCTCCCATGGACGACAAGCGCCGCTGGGTGTTCAAGGCGCCGCAGAACGACGGCCTGATGGCCGAGGCGATCGCTACACACATGGCCAAGGCGGGGGTGAAGTCGGTCGGCTTCATCGGCTTCAACGACGCCTATGGCGACGGCTGGCTCGCCGAGATCACCCCGCGGCTCGAGGCCAAGGGCATCAAGCTCGCCGCGACCGAGCGCTACGCCCGCACCGATACCAGCGTCACCGGCCAGGTGCTGAAGGTGATGGCGGCGCGTCCCGACGCGGTGCTGATCGCCGGTTCGGGCACGCCCGCGGCGCTGCCGCAGAAGACGCTCAAGGAGCGCGGCTACGCCGGCAAGTACTACCAGACCCACGGCGTCGCCAATGCCGACTTCCTGCGCGTCGGCGGCAAGGACCTGGAAGGCACGGTGCTGCCCGCCGGCCCGCTGCTCGTCGCCGAGCAGCTTCCGGAATCGAACCCGGTGCGCAAGGTCGCCCTCGACTACACCAGGGCCTACGAGGCGAAATTCGGGGCGGGCTCGCTCGCGACCTTCGGCGGCCACGCCTACGATGCCGAGGTGCTGCTGGCGAACGCGATCCCGGTGGCGCTCAAGACCGCCAAGCCGGGTACCCCTGAGTTCCGTTCGGCGCTCCGCGACGCGATCGAGGGCTTGAAGGACGTCGTCTACACCAACGGCGTCGTCAACATGACCCCTACCGACCATGTCGGCCAGGACGACCGCGCCCGCGTGATGGTGACGATCGAGAACGGCAAGTGGAAGCTGTTGTCGGCGACGAATTGACGGGTAGGGCCGCGCCAATCGCGCCGGCAACGATCCCTTCCTCCACCTCATCCTGAGGTGTCAGTCCATCGCAGATGGACTGACCTCGAAGGAGGGCTCCAGACATCTCTGCGATCACTGGAGCCCTCCTTCGAGGCTCGTTTCACTCGCACCTCAGGATGAGGTCGCGTGTGGGATAGACATAAAAATTCGACATCTCCCACGACGCCCAGGATACCATTCCGTGGACGCCACGATCCTCCTTCTCCTCCTCCAGGACGGCGTCGTGAACGGCGCGATCTACGCGCTGATCGCCCTGTCGCTGGTCCTGGTCTTCACCGTCACCCGGGTGATCCTGATCCCGCAGGGCGAGTTCGTCGCCTACGGGGCGCTGACGCTGGCGAGCCTGGAGGCCGGCACCCTGCCGGGCACCGTGCCGCTGCTCCTCGGCCTCGGCGGCCTCGCCTTCCTGGCCGATTGTGCGGAGGGCCGCCACACCCTCGATCGCCGGACGCTCCTGCGCCTCGGCTTGCGCGACCTCGCCCTGCCGGTGATCGTCGCCGCGGCCGCCTGGATCCTGGCGCCGATGAAGCCGGGGCTCCTCGTCGAGATCCTGGTGACGCTCGCCATCGTGACGCCGATGGGCGGCTTCCTGCACGCGGTGGCGTTCCGGCCGCTGGCGCATGCCTCGGTGCTGGTGCTGCTGATCGCCTCGGTCGGCGTCCATCTGGCGCTGACGGGCCTCGGCCTCGTCTTCTTCGGCGCGGAGGGCTCGCGCACCCCGCCCCTGTCGGAGGCCTCGTTCCCGGCCGGGCCCCTGCTCATCAGCGGGCAGTCGCTGTGGATGATCGGCCTGACGCTGGCGATCATCGTCGGGCTGTGGCTGTTCTTCTCGCGCACGCTGCTCGGCAAGGCGCTGATCGCCACCGCGGTCAACCGGCTCGGGGCCCGGCTGATGGGCATCGCGCCCTCGCTCGCCGGCCGGCTCAGCTTCTCGGTCGCGGCCTTCATCGGGGCGCTCTCGGGCGTGCTGATCGCGCCGCTGACCACGGTCTATTACGACACCGGCTTCCTCATCGGCCTCAAGGGCTTCGTCGCGGCGATCATCGGCGGGCTCGCGAGCTATCCGGCGGCGGCGGCCGCGGCGATCCTCGTCGGCATCATCGAATCCGTCGCCTCGTTCGAGGCCAGTGCCTTCAAGGAGGTGATCGTGTTCATGGCGATCATCCCGGTCCTGCTCTGGCGCTCCCTGCGCTCGGCCCCGATCGAGGACGAGGAGTAAGATGCCCGCCCGCCTCACGCCCACCGGCACTCTGGCCGGCCTGACTGCGCTGGCCGTCGTCGCCCTGCCGTTCCTGCCCGGCGTGCCGCCGTTCTGGCTCACGCTGCTCACCTATGCCGGCCTCTCGGCGATCGTGGTCACCGGCCTCGTCGTGCTCACCGGGGTCGCGGGCATCACCTCCTTCGGGCAGGCGATGTTCGTCGGCATCAGCGCCTACGCCACGGCCTTGCTGACCACCCAAGGAGGGCTGTCGCCCTGGCTGTCGCTGCCGGTGGCCCTGCTGCTGTCGGGCATCGCCGCCTGGGTCATCGGCGCGATCACCCTACGCCTGTCGGGCCATTACCTGCCGCTCGGCACGATCGCCTGGAACATCTCGTTCTTCTACGTGCTCGGCAACACCGACGCGCTCGGCCGCTACGACGGCCTGACCGGCCTGCCGCCGATCGCGATCCTCGGCTATCCCGTCCTCGGCGGCGGCGAGGCGTTGCTCCTCACCTGGGGGTTCCTCGGGATCTGCCTCTGGCTCACCCACCGCCTGCTGCGCTCGCGCACCGGCCGGGCGATCCGGGCGCTGAAGGGCGGGGTCGTGGCAGCCGAATCCTTCGGGGTCGACACCGCGCGGGTGAAGATCGTCGCCTTCGTCTATGCGGCGGTGCTGGCGGCGCTCTCGGGCTGGCTCTACGCCCATATCCAGCGCGCCATCAACCCGACGCCGTTCGGCATCAATGCCGGCATCGAGTACCTGCTGATGGCGGTGATCGGCGGGGCCGGCTCGATCGGCGGCGGCGTGTTCGGCGCCGTGCTGGTGACGGTGCTGAAGGACCAGCTCCAGAACGTGCTGCCGCTGGTCTTCGGCAGTCAGGGCAACTTCGAGGCGATCGTGTTCGGGGTGCTGCTGGTGCTGATGCTCCAGCGCGCGCCGGAGGGCCTGTGGCCGCTGATCGTCCGCCGCACGGTCTCGGGGCCGCCGGATCGCGGGCCGGCCGCGGAGCCCCTGGCGCCGCGCCCGGCCGCCGCCGCCGGCACGGTCCTGCTGGAGGCCGCGAACCTCAGAAAAACCTTCGGCGGCCTCGTCGCGGTCAACGACATCGGCTTTTCGGTCGAGGCCGGCGAGGTGGTGGCGCTGATCGGACCGAACGGGGCGGGCAAGAGCACCACCTTCAACCTCGTCACCGGCGTCGCGCGGCTGACCTCCGGGGCGGTCCGGCTCGGGGGCCGCGAGGTGACCGGCCTGCCGGCCCGGCGCATCGCCCGGCTCGGCTGCGCCCGCACCTTCCAGCACGTCAAGCTCGTCGCCGGCATGTCGGCGATCGAGAACGTGGCGCTGGGCGCTCACCTGCGCGGCTCCGCCGGTCCGGTCCGCGGCGCGCTCGGGCTCGACGCGGCCGAAGAAGCCGCGCTCTTCGCCGAGGCCGAGAGCCAGCTCGCCCGGGTGGGGCTTTCCGCCTGCCGCGACCTGCCGGCGGGCAGCCTGGCGCTGGGCCAGCAGCGCATCGTCGAGATCGCCCGGGCGCTCTGCCTCGGCCCCCAGCTCCTCCTCCTCGACGAGCCGGCCGCCGGGCTTCGCCACCAGGAGAAGCAGGCGCTCGGCGACCTGCTGCGCCGCCTGCGCCAGGAAGGCCTCGGCATCCTGCTCGTCGAGCACGACATGGATTTCGTGATGGGGCTCGCCGACCGGCTGGTGGTGATGAATTTCGGCGCCAAGCTGTGCGAGGGCGCGCCCGCCACCGTGCGCCGCGATCCGGCGGTGGTCGAGGCCTATCTGGGGAGCGCCGCATGACGCAGGCCATGCTCGAAGCGGAGAACCTGTCGGTCGCCTACGGCAAGGTCGAGGCGGTGCGGGGCATCTCGCTCAGCGTCGCGCCCGGGCGGCTCGTCACGGTGCTGGGCGCCAACGGCGCCGGCAAGACCACGCTGCTGAACGCCCTGATGGGGGTGCTGCCGGCCCGCGGCCGCATCCTGTTCGAGGGGAGCGACCTGACGCGGCTGCCCGTCGAGGCGCGGGTGGCGCAGGGCCTGAGCCTGATCCCCGAGCGGCGCGAGCTGTTCGCCACGATGAGCGTCGAGGACAACCTGAAGCTCGGCGCCTTCCGGTTCCGCGGCAAAGGCGGCGGCGGCGACATCGGCGAGATGTACCGGCTCTTCCCCCGCCTCGCCGAGCGCCGGCGCCAGCACGCCGGCACGCTCTCGGGCGGCGAGCGCCAGATGCTCGCCATGGCCCGCGCCCTCATGGGCCGGCCGCGCCTGCTGATGCTCGACGAGCCGAGCCTCGGCCTCGCCCCGCTGATCGTCGCCGAGGTGATGCGCACGGTGGCGCGCCTGCGCGACGAAGGGGTGGCGATCCTCCTCGTCGAGCAGAACGCCCGCGCGGCGCTCCAGATCGCCGATCACGGCTACGTCCTCGACGGCGGCCGCGTCGTGCTCCAGGGCGACAGCCGCACGCTCCAGGGTGATGCCCGGGTGGTCGAGACCTATCTCGGCACGCTGGCGGTCGACGAGGCGCCGCAGGGGCGGGCTGCGGCAGGGCGTTGAGAGCGCCGCCCAACCGGGTTGCGACACGGGATACGACACAGTCGGCTGCGCAACCAGGAAGTGACGGCCGCCACGCATAACCCTCCCCCCTCTGCGGGGGAGGGTGGCCTACGAAGTAGGCCGGGAGAGGGGCAGCGCGACGATGCCGGGTATGGCGCCCGTCATCATGGTCGCGACCTCTCCGGAAGCGTGGTTCCCCTCTCCCGCCCCACTCCGTGGGGCACCCTCCCCCGCAGAGGGGGGAGGGTTCAGGTGCGGCAGCCCTCGCCCGCGTCCCGGGTCTTGGTAGCAGGCAAGAGGGAAGCCCCGCCTCACGGCTCGCCCTGCCCCTCCTCCGCCTCACCCTCCGGCGCCGCGGGCGCCGGACGAGGCGCCGGGCCCGGCACCGGCGCGGCGGGCGGTGCCGGCGCCTTCACGACGGGCGCCGGCCGCCACGGCCGCGTCTCGCCTGGCCGCTTGGCCGTCTCGATCACCACCCCCTCCGCCGTGAAGCGCAAGGTCGTCGCCCCGTGCGCGGCGAGAAATATCCGGTCGAGGATGTGCTTGGCGGCGCAACCCGGCGGCGCCTCCAGGCGCGAGATCACCACGGTCGCCCGGGCGCAATCCTCCGGGAAGGCGCGCTTGTCGCGCACCAGCGCCACGCTCACGCCGCCGGGCCCGTGGCCGACGCAGCCGAGCTTGTCGCAGCGGGCGCCGGCGCTCAGTCCGGATTCGTCGCGGGACCTGCCGTCGCCGTCGGCCTTCAGCCATTGCTCGAGCCCGAAGGCGTGGGGCTTGCCCAACACCACGAGGCGGCCGTCGGCCCCGCGCAGGGCCGCGCCGCCGCCCTCGCGGTCGACATAGAGGTCCGGCCGCACCGGGCTCGCGGCGAGTGCGATGCCGAGAAGTCCGGGAATGAGGCCGAGCCAGCGTAGCCCTGAGACCGGCAGCACCAGCAGCAGCAACGCTACCGTCATCAGCCCGAGCGCGCCCGGGCCGAAGGCCGGCAGCACGAGGGTGGCGCGATCGAAGCCCTCGATCCAGGCCGAGATGTCGATCATCCCGCGCACGGCTAAGCCCATCGTCCACCAGACCGGCCGGTCGAGGGCGAAGAGGGTGGCCAGGATGCCGAGCACGGCTGCCGGCATCACCACCAGCGAGACGAGCGGCAGGGTCAGGGCGTTGCCGACGAGGCCGAAGGGCTGCACGGTCTGGAAGTGGTAGGTGGCGAAGGGTGCGGTGGCGATCTGCGCGACGAGCGTGGTGGCGAGCGTGCCGATCACCGTGGCGAGGCACCAGGCGAGCGCCCGGGTGATCGGCCCGGCGCCTTCCGGGTTCCAGAGCCGTCCGTCGATCAGCCGGGCGCAGGCGATGAGCCCGGCCACCGCCCCGAACGACATCTGGAAGCTCGGGCCCAGGAGACCTTCCGGCTCGCGGGCGAGCGAGATCAGCGCCGCCAGCGCCAGGTTGCGCAGGCTGAGCGCCGGCCGGTCGACCAGGATCGCGCCCAGCATCACCAGGGTCATCACCAGCGAGCGCTCGGCGGCGAGGTCCCAGCCCGAGAAGGCGCAGTAGCCGGTGACCCCGACCATCGCGAAGGCGGCGGCGATCTTCTTGATCGGCCAGGAGAGCGCCAGCCCCGGGCCTAAGGCGAGGAGCGCCCGGGCGAGCCAGAACACCACGCCGGCGGCCAGCACCATGTGGAGACCGGAGATCGAAACAACAATGTCGTGGATAGGCCGGCAGAGTTAGATTGTCGGGCAGCGCTTAGTCGCAGTCGTCCTGATCCGGTCGAAACGGAGCACCGCCGAGGTCGACCAAGTCGTCCGGTTGCCGTTCGTCGGCCATGGCTTCGAACACGGACAGGAGACGATTGCGGATCGGGCGCCACCTAAGGACCTGGGCGAACGCGTTCATCAGGTCGGTCATGTTTCGTGGAAAGCCGGGCAGCTGAATAACCATCGGCTCATCGCCGACCCCGGGATTCCTACGGGAATTTAGCCGCACCATGCTGCCGTCCGGTGCGGGTCCAGGGAAATGGAGGTTGATCACAAACGGGCGAAAGTTCGATGTCCTAGGCAGAAAAACCATTCCCCCACAATCGCTTAACCACTCCCTTGCGCCATCTTCCCCATCCCCCTCAAAACTCGTGAGAGAAGATGAATGGATGGACGACGTGGACGAGAATGGCTTTTCGGCCTCGTGGCTTAGCCCTTTGGCGGGGTCCGCCTCGGGATTGTCACGGGAAAATTCTACTGCGGGGACCGGCGAGGGTCCAGGCAGCCCCTGCGCGGCCTCGAAGCGGGCGCGCAGGCTCGACACGTAGGCGTTCGTCTGCACCATCGCCGCGTACAGGTCGGCCGACGCCACGTGGGCGTAGTGCCTCGAAGTCGTCTGGATGTCCGAGTGCTTCAGCAGGGCCTGCACCTTGGAGATGTCCCCGGTGGCTCGCAGCATGAGCGACCCCCGGGTCCGGCGCAGGTCGTGGATGCGCAGATCCTTGATCCCGATCCGATCCCGGACCCTGTGCCAATACGCCTGGAACGACTTGCGTCGGATCGGGTAGCGCACGCCCCGCTCCATCTGCCTACCGGTCCTGGGGCAGCGGTACGTGGCGCGGCATACGAAGGTGAACACCGCCGTCTCGTGCCGATCCGGCCTCTCCCACTCCGTGCGCAGGATGCGTTCGAGCGCAGGAGTGATCGGGATCTCGGCCGACTTACGCCGCCGCTCCACGTCCCGACGCTTGCGTCCGCGGCCCGTAGCGGGAGCCTTGACGTTGAAGCGGATCACGCCGGTGACGAAGTCGACCTGGCCCCAGGTCAGCTCGACGGAGTTCGTGAGCCGTTGCCCGCCCTCGTAAAGGAATTGGAGGGCCGGCCAGTAATCCTCCCGCCATTCTTGCGCGATCCTGTCGAGATCACCGAGGCTGGCCTCCCGCTTGCGCGGGGCGTCAGCCAGCGTATGGCGTGGCCAGTCGGGCATGTCGGGCAGGTGGAACTTCCACGTGCCGACCGCGTGACGCATCATGCGGCGCAGCATCTTTATGTGGGAATTGACCCGTTCCTCGCTGATCTTGCCGCGCGCCGGGTCTTCACGAAAGTCGAGGTTCTCCAGCGCCCCGATCAACCGGACGACGGCGTCGTCGTCGATCGCGCTCAGCATGGTCCTCTCGCCCAACGCGTCGACCACGTTGTGAAGCATGTACAGATTGTCCGCATGGCCGACGTCGAGGTGCATCCGCTCGGCGTAGAACCGGTCGACCGCCGTCTCCAGCGGGGCGTCCCGCTGCTTCTTGGCGATCCCGGGCGTGCCGTGGACGCGGATATGATGCGCGATCTGTTCGTCGCGATGCTCCCGGGCGAAGCGCTCCGCCTCGTCCTTGCGCGTGCAGCCGGTATCGCCGAAGTGGCGCTTCTTCCACAGCGTGTAGTCGAAGTCCCACCGGCCCTTGCTCTCGCTCCAGTAGACCCACTTCCCCTTCTTCGGGCCGCTCGTGTGCTTCGCGCCGGCCCTCTTGGGGTTCGGCTTCCGCTTGGCCTCGGCCATGGCTCAAGCCCTCCCCTTGGACGCGCGGGCGCGCCGCTGGGCGATGAAGGTGCCGGCGAGCGGGGCCGCCGCCGGCGGCTGCGAGCTCCTTCGAGGAGCCGGGGCGTGAGAGGCCCCGAACGCTCCGGCAACCTTGCGGGCCTCCACGAACCGGTCGAGATCCTCGTCCAGGATCCGCAGGTCGCGGCGCGCGGAGCCGCGCCCGACGTCGACGGCCGCCAGCGTACCGTCGGCGATGTGCATCTCCACCTGCCTCGGCGAGATGCCGAGGCGCTCGGCCGTCTCCCGCACGGTGAAGACGCGATCGAAGTCGAACGCGATCTCGGCGTCCGGACCTCCGGCGCGGGCCGGCGCGGGCATGGCTTCTCCTTCGCGCGCCTCAAGGGGCGCGCGGTCTCTCGTCGCGAACATGTCTCGATCCTCGCTCCGTCCCACTCGGGGACCTTCTCCATGGGTGGCCGGGTCTTTCACCCGGACCGGGTTCGGCGGGTCGCCTTGAGGCCGGCGCCGCACGTCCGTGCTAGGACGCGACCTCCCTGGCCGTCGAATCTTCGGAAACGATGCCGGCGGGATCGCCGGATCGAAAATACACCAGTGATTTCAGTAGTTTGTGGGTTAAAAGATTGGCGTTCCAATCCTTTACCGACACGAGGCGATCGACCGGCCGGGAATCGAGCTTTTCTCCAGCTAACTCTTTGATTTGGTTGGTTCCAAGGAAAGAGGCACCGATCCTTTGGGCGATTGCCGGCTGCGCGCCTTCATCCAAGCGTTCGGTTTTCCCCACCACATGAGTTCACATATGCGTGATCTCATGGCTGATCTCCCTCGAAGTCGCCTGGCCAGGGATCCATGGGCGAAGAGCGGGCGGCGAAGGGGCGGACCGCGATGTCGCCCGGGCGCCGGACGCCACGGTCCCGAAGGACCTGGGCACGGGCCTCGGCCTCGCGCAGGGCGGCGCTGCCGAGCGTCTTCAACAGGTCCCTGATCGTCCGCTCGAACGCGGGTTCTCCGAGCTCGACCCGCATCGTGGAGAGCCGGCGGAACAGCTGCCCCACCTGGGCGTCGGGGTTCGTCTCATCGCGCATCGCGTGTCCTCCCGTTGCGGTTCGACCGCGCCGGGGTTCCGGCGTGGCTTCGGATCAGGCGCTCGACCTCCTCCCCCGAGAGGACACGGGTCGCGACGAGCCGCTGGGCCACCGCCTCGATCGCGGGACGGTGGTCGCGCACGAACGCCACGGCCCGGGCATAGAGGGCCTGGAGATCCCGCTCGACGACCCGGCGCAGGGCGGGGTCGTCGCGCATCGCGGCGACCGCCGCGTCGGGTCCGCCGCGGATCGCGAGCTCGTCGCCGAGCCCGAACGTCGCGTGGATGGAGGCGACGAGCTGGGTGGCCTTCGCCAGGTCGCTGCCCGGTCCCCCGCCGGCGCCGGTGTTCGCCGTCCCGCCGAGGGCATCCATCGCCCGGCCCGCGAGCGCGACGATCACGAGGTCCTCGATCTGAGCCCGGGTCATCAGCGCTCGACCGTGGAGCAGGGCGCGGACCGATCCGGCCGTGCCTGCGCCCATGGCGAGGCTCACCGAGCGGAGCGCGCCGATGTCACGGATCCGGGCCGCGACGGCATGGGCCGCCTCGTGGCGCGCGCAGACCGCGAGTTCCTCGGCCGTTCGGTCGTCGCCGGGCGACACGGCACTGGCGAGGTCGGCGACGACCATGCGACGGCCCTCGGCGCGGGCCGCGGAGCGCGCGGCCTTGATCCACCCGACCGCCTCCGCCCCGGTGGCGCCGGCGCCGATCATCGCCACCGGCATCAGGTCCTCGCCGGGCAGGTCGGCACCGAGGTGCTGCCGGAGGATGCCCGCGAGATCCTCGGGCGAGGGGCGCGCGATCTCGATCGTCGGGAACAGCCGGCCGGGCCGGATCATCGCCGGATCGAGTGCCGACAGGTGGTTGGTCGCGCCGACGACGATGAGCCTGGAGGCGTCTCCGGATGTCGTGCTGTCGAGGGCGGCGAGCACCCCGGTGATGACGGGGGTCCACCAGTCGCGCCCGCGGGCGCTCAAGCCATCGCGGCTCGGGATCGCGTCGACCTCGTCGAGGAAGAGCAGCGCTGGGGCCTGGGCCGCGGCGAGGGCGAGCTTGCCTTCGAAGGCCTTGAGGACGCCGTCGAGGTACCCGTTCGAGCCGGTGAACCACCCGCTCACGGACGTCGCGATGAGCGGGATGCGCGCGGACTTCGCCACGGACCGGACGAAGGAGGTCTTTCCCGTTCCGGGCGGGCCGTAGAGCAGCGCGGTCCGCTGGACCGCGGACCAGTCAAGACGGCCCTCGCGCCAGGCGTCCAGGTCCCGGACGAGATCCCTCGCCCACCCCATGGCAGGGCCGCCGTAGCCGTGGAGCGTCTCCAGGTCCGGCACCTCGCCGAGCTGGGGATCGATGCCCGAGCGCGCCTCGGCGATCGAGCGGATCCGCGCGATGCACTCGCGGGGCGTGGAGCCGATCCGGATCTGCGAGGTCAGCTCGTCGAGGTTGAGCGACCCCGAGACCGCCGGGGGCATGCGGCGGACGCGCTTGCCCGTAGCGGCGCGGATCGTCTCCGCGACGACACGGTTCGAGGGCGGGCCGATGCGGACGACGAGGTCGGCCGCTGCGACGAGGGTCTCGGGCAAATAGCGCTCCGGGACGTGCGAGACGCCGGCGACGCGGGCGCCCTCGGAGAGCAGCCGCGCGACCTTGTCGTTGCCCTCGCTCGGCTTGTGCTGCGTCTTCGAGGATCCGTCGCGCACCTCGACGTGGACGAAGGGGGCGATGTCGCGAAGGGCGCTACCGACATGCTGGCACCAGTCGGCCGTCGGAACCTCGACGACGACCGCCAGGCTTCCCGGGGCACGCAGACGGCGCAGGCCGGCCGGGCCGAGGGCTTCAAGGAGCGCGGCGGCGGGCAGCACCTCACGCGCGGCGCGCAGGCCGGCGAGGCCGTGCCGGACGTAGGGCGTCTGTGCGTCGTCGGCGGGAAATCTCGCGTCGCCGTGCGGCATCTCAACGGGAAAGAACGCGTCGTGACCGTGCTTCGGCTTTCCGCCGGTCTGGGAGCTGGACATCTTGGCTGCCTCCATGCGCGAGGCAGCCGGCCGCGATCGCGGCCCGGTCAGACCCCGGGAGGTTTCGGTTCGGTGCGAGGGATGCGACGCGGGCCAGGTTTGGCGACATGCGTCACGAGCCGGTCGGAACGCCGGCGGGTCACCCGTTTTCGCGGGGCTCGCATGGGCATCGGGAGAGCTTTCCAGGCTGGGTCCGCCCGAGCGTCAGCTACGAGGGCGGGATGGAGCTCCGGCACCGGGCCGGTAGCGCATGGGGCGCCATCCAGGCGCAGGGAAACAGATACAGAACAGCAGGAATCGCCGTCAATCGCCGCGCAAGAATGGATCGGAAAATTTCCTACTGCGGTGGAAAGCGGGGATCCGAACGGGATGCTTAACCAGCATTTAACCATTGAGTCGAGCGCCGGTAGTGCGCATACGACGCTTCAAATCGTTTTGCGTGACGTTCTCTCCCCCCAGCCACGCGAAAGCGTCTCGACCACGTCGGCTCGCGACAAAACGCGGTCACACAATTCCCACCGCTCGTCAGTTGGGTTCACATCCATCGCGTAGCGCAGGTCGAAGGCATTTGCCCTCGCTTTCTCACGCCGGTTCGTGAAGTCCTTCAGGGCCTCGTCGAGCCGCTCGATGTCCGAGATCCAGTCGTCCTCGATGACGTCAGGCAGCGTTCCGAAGATGTCATACCGGTTGCGCATGCGATCCGAGAGGGCTGCGTAAACACGCTCGTCGATCGTACCGTGATAGACGAGGTTTAGCATGTCGACCCTGTCGCGACGCTGGCCAAAACGCTTGATCCGGCCGATCCGCTGCTCCAACCGCGAGGGATTCCAGGGTAGGTCGACGTTGATGAGGGTGCCAAGGGTCTGCAAGTTCAGCCCCTCGCAGGCGGCGTCGGTTGCTACGACCAGGCGGATCGTCCGTTCCCGTACGGCCTTCTTGATCTGCTCGCGCTCGACGCTCATCCACTCGCGGTCGCGGAACAATCCCGACTTTCCGGCGCCGGCATAGACCGCCACCGTCTCGCGACCGAGCCGCTCCGTAAGGCGCTCACCGATCCATCGCGCCGTGTCGTAGTATTGGCTGAACACGATACAGCCGAGGTCGAGCCAACGGGGCGAGCTCTCCTGGAGGAAGTGAAGGACGGCGTCGAGCTTCGGGTCGGTCGGGTGGGGACCCAGGGCATCCAGGATGGTTTGAAGGTGTCTTCGCTCCTCGTCGATGACGAGCATGCCTTCGTCACCGAGTTCCAGGACCAAATCTTCGTCATCTAGCGCGCGGCCCTCCAGGAGCTTCCGGGCGGTCGCGATGCCGCTCGCATAGCTCGAACATAGCCTCTGCAGGACGAGCCCCTTAAGCAGGCCGGCCGACTTCTGCCGCCTGCCGAAAGCTACCGTGAACCGCTCCGCAGCCTGATAGGCATCGTCGAAGGCTGCCGAGGTCCGAAGCCCGAGCCCGTCGAAGAAGCTGGGACGGGTCTGATCTGGCAAGGGATGGATGTCGACTGGAATGCGAGGGATTAGGCCCTCTTCCTCCAGCGTCGCGCGCTTCCGGAGGACAACGTGGCGAACGACCGGGTTGTTGCGCTGGAAGAAACCGAGGCCGGCTTTCTCGGAGAGAACCTCGTCCTCGAAGTAGCCATGGAGGAACCCGTCTTCGTCCGGGATCTGGCTGTACGGCAGGTCGCACACGAACTGGTCGTCCCGGAGCCCGACCGCCTGCCGCATCTGCCCGAATACGATCTCGGGCTCCTTCGATGGTGGCAAGGGATTTCGGAAGAGCTCCCAAGCTTCCCTATCGTCAATGACCCTCTTGCTGCCCGTCACGAGGGGGATGGCCTTGGCCGGGTCCACCCATGTACTCCAACCGTCACCGAGCACGTGACGGGCCCCCTGCCCAAGGATCTTCAGGAGGTCCCACAGATCCTGCACATCCGTCTGGATCGGGGTGGCCGTCCCGAGAAGCACGTGACGGGTCCGTGGGGCGATCCCCAGCATGAAGGCGAGGAGATTGTTCGGCTTGCGGTCGTCTTTCCCCAGGATGCGGCTCCCCCGTGCCCGGTGTGCCTCGTCGAGCACAACCATCCCGAAGGTCTTCGACAACAGGTGGTCGCGCTCCTCCGTCTTGTGGAAGATGAGGCCAGTGGACACGATCGCGATCTGGCGGGGGCAGCTCAGGACGCCGGAAGCCCCCACCGACGGCAGAGGCAGCTCGTCCGGATCAAGCTGCCAGGCCTTCTCCGTCGATAGCCACACCGCGGAGGGAATGTTCAGCTTGTCCTTCAGTTCGAGCTGCCACTGCGTCGTCAGAGTCGCCGGGCACAGGATCAAGGTTGGACCATCACCGAGGAGAGCCGACACGAGGGCGCTTCCGGCGAGCGACAGCGTCTTGCCGACGCCGACCTCGTCGGCGAGGAGCAGGCGCACGTCCCCGTAGGTCTCGCGGTGCTGGAGGAAGATACCGACGAAGGCGCGCTGCCACGGCATGAGCTGCTCGCCCCGCCGGTAGAGGCTGCTCTCGACCAGCGCCGCCGGCGCCACGTCGGCCGGTCGCAGGTCCGCGAGCTTCACCTCGGCCCGCTTCGACGCACGGCCGATCTCCTCGACGATCGCATCCGGGAGAGGCTTTCCCCTGGCCCAGAGATGCTCGAACTCGTCCTCGACCCAGGCGACCCCATCGGGCGAGGTATCTTCCCAGACCAGCTCGTAGTTTTGCGACCAGCCTTCGCGCGTCTCGTTGAGGCTGCCCATGAAGGCACTGGCCGTGCCGTCCGGTCGCCGCACGACGCCCGCCTTGCCGTGCAGGAAAGGCGCGTCGGTGCGCGCGACCACGCGCACCTCCACGTTTCCGCCCTTGAGGATCTCGTACAAGCGCCGGTAGCGCGGCCGGCGCAGGAAGCCCTCGACCGCGTCGTCGACCTCGTTCCAGCGCTCCTTCAGCAACTGGTCGCGGGCCTGCTTAGCGGCGTTGATGTCCTGCGGGTCGAGGTCCGAGTTGCAGACGATGCGGACCTTCCCGATCCCTTCAATCTCCTCGTTGACGAGTTCGAAGATCGAGGAACGGAAGTAGCCCGCGATCCTGAGGTACTCCGATGCTCCACGGAGACGGTCCTTGAGGTAGACGTTGGAAAGGCGGCCAAGCCGCGACGAGAAGCGGTCGAGCGTGCCGCCGCCGACGATGTCGGTCGTCCTGCGGCCCGTACCCTCTGCGGGCGCCGTCGCATCCATCAAAGCGCTTCGTTCCGGATCAGGCCATGGAGGATGCGGGCAGCGCGAGCCTCGGCTTCATCGACGGTGGCACGCTTACGCGCCACGTAGTCCGCCAATGCCATCACCTCCTCACGGACGGAGAAGTAACCGGGAACGAGCTCTCGGAGATGCGAGATGACCTCGTCCCCATCAACCTCCTTTTCCACCTCCCAGATCGCGTAGAGCAGCGCCCTGGACTTCGACGTGGCGAACTCGCCACCCTCGAAGCCTGCCTTCTTGAACTCTCGGGCGGACTTGAGATGGGCTTTGTTAGCCTCCATGCTGCTCATGAGGGCGCCGTAGTCCGCCACCCGGAACGCCTTAGCGAAGTTCTGATAGTTATCGAGCTTGCGGGCGCCGGTCGTTTCTACATCCATCATGCGGAAAAAAAACCTCTCGGCTCCGGTTAGGCACTCCCATACTATCGCGGGCATACCCTCGGGAACCATGTGTTCATTCGCAATTTGGACGGCGAAGTCGATGATCTCACCGACAAGGCTGCGCTCGACCTTGGAGCGCGGTCTGAGCGCCTCCTTGGTCATGTCAATACCGTCAATGACCGAATATCGGGTCAAAACTCGGAGAGCGGCGGCGTAACCAGCCATCTGTAGGTCGGCGTCCTCGAAAAGATTTTCGACGCGGCCATGTCCTCTCAGATTCTGATTCAATCCGATCATTGTATCGATTTGCTCTGCGACCTCGAATTTAACCTCCTGCACAACTTCATCTTTGAAACCGCCTATGTGTTCACGCCTCTTGCGCAAAACCATGATGACGGTTCCTTGGACATAGCCGCCTTTCTTCAGTTCTGAGGTGGTCTCGGTAGCGATATACCAAGCTGCCATAACTTGCAGGCCGGCCCCCCAAAATATCTGAGCCATGTCGGCCCAGACACCAGCATCTTGATGTGTAAACATTACAATTTGCTGGCCATTTTCAGGCATGTGCTTGGACATCGCCTCGTAGGCGTGAACCATCCGGTGACGAAACTCTTCGCCAGAGCCCTTAATGGCAAGTGGGCGGCGAGCATCCCACGTCCAATGCTTGAACGGATCCGCAGGTCGCCTTCGGAGCCATGCTATGAAAAACTCCGATATCTCATGATAATTCACCGCATCAGCATATGGAGGATCGGTAATATAAATATCCGATGTATGTTCAATATCTAACGCCGAGATATTCGAGATTTCAGCTGTTCCGGGCAGAGGATTCCTTGCGCTTCTGTCAGAAAGAACGAGGTCGCGAAGCAAGAAGCTCGACGCACGCGAGGCGTAATTCCAGAAAGTGTTGTAAGCTTGATTGTAAAACACATCCTGCGGGAGATCGTGCGCACCGCCAAGCTGCCGTCCATTTGCATCAACTGGGGCATTCGTTGTTCCCCACCTGCATAACTTGCTTGAGTGATTTAGTAATGATGGGATTGCGACCGCAATTTCTGCAGTTAAGTCATGCTTTAGGAGTGCGGCAAATATGATGTAGTCCCTGGGAGTGAACGCATGATGCCAGTATGTCCAACCACGAGTTCTAATCAGTTCCTGCGTTTTTTCACCGGGTTCAATTGGCATGTCGGGAATCAAACCCTCCCGTTGCCAATCCAGGAAATTCGACTTCACTATCTGAAGCACGCGCGCCTCCCGCTCCAAATCTGCTTCTGTAATTGAAGCAAAGAAGGTCTGAGGGCGTGCCTTTCCAATGGTTTCTGCTCTTGTCCATTGTATGGCATACAACCTTTCCTGGAATATATCAGTTTCATTGTGCATGAAATCCGACTTATCCCAGAGTCTCAGGGATGTAAGCGTGGAGCCGTCAGAGCCTCTTCGATCGCCGCGAATGGCTTTGATCGAAGTGGCGTATGTTTCTCCATCAACAGAATGAACCAAGCGTCCGTTTTGAACCGTACCCTGGGCAGCATTCTTCATTTCTTCGTCGCTGACGCCGCTCCTGACCTCGATGTCGTACCTTTTGTTCTGAGTGTCAGGGACCAGATCTGCGATTACCTTTTTAGACTTCGATATAACCCACGACGGCGCCATCGGAACGAGCCAGCCTGTTTGTGGGCAGCGCGTTTCAAGGCAATAGAGAAACGCTTTAGCCCTATTTCCATCGCGATCATGTTCAATGCCTAGATTCGATATCTCGGCATCAATAGAAGCGATGAGGCGGGTCTCTGCCTCTCTCATTCCAGCGCGGCGAAGATCGTCGCCACCAACGATGTTGACTGCGCCCCAAGTCAATAGGCACGCAATTGGGTTGAGATCTGAGGCGCGCGCTTCGCAGCCCATCCGCGCAGCCTCGAACGGGATAGAACCGCCGCCACAAAAGGTGTCAGCGATGATCGGCCGCCGGCCAAACCTCATTGTACCAAGTTGCTCAACTAACTCGGCCAAAGACTCTGCGTTCGTTCCTAGATGCTCGTTAGCGATCTGCATCCACTTACCGGTTAGATCCTTCTCCGGAACTTCCTCCGGACGCAGCAGTCGCTCTACGCGCGACTGATATGGCATCGACCTAAGAACCTCGACAAACAGATCAATCCGTTGTTCTCTCGGCATCTTTCTAAAACGTACGCCCTTCTCATCTTCTTCGAGAAGGGCGGCCTTCTGTTCCGTATTACCAAATTCTTGTATGTCAGCGACCGTCAGGGCCACCTTGAAGCGGTCGGGGATTTGTGAATCGTCTAGTCCGCACAGAATTTCGAATACCTTAAGGTCAGCTTCGTCATTTCCAGTCGATGGCAGCAGTGAGCCAAGAATGCAGGCCCTCACCAACACCAAAGGCTTTCGCCCTTTCCAATACGATCCGAGGCCGGTGAGCGTCTGGCCCTTCACGGCCTTCCGTTCCTTTTGAGCTTCGACCGATATCTTCTGCGCGGGCCAGACACGCTCTATCAGAGAGGGAGCGTCCTGGAGGGAAAGGGAAAGAGGTGGCTTGACCATGACGGGTGCGTTCATGCGGCTATCCAAAGATCAAGCTTTGTCGAACAGGGGAAGTTGTGGGCGATCCGCCTCGCTTTGGGGGCGGGCCCGCTTCGATCGAACGGCGGCTGCCTCTTCACTGCCAGGGCTCTCGGTCAGCGCGATCCGGATGGCCTTCCGCCACCCGACGTCGGTGTCTCCGCTCGTCCCGGTCAGGGTCGCGGCCATCGAGAACAGCCACCACCGCTCCTCCGGCTTAAGCGCGACCCAGCTGCGCACGCCGTTCGGGATTAGGGTAACGGGCGCGACCTCGACGCCCCAGGCGAGGACGCAGAGCTCGCGTCCGAGGAGGCGCTCGACACGGTTCGTGCCCGAGGACCACCGGCTTGTCCCAAGGCCCTTCTCCTTGAGGCGCTCGTTCAGGACCCGTTTGATCTCTCCGGCGATGACCGACCATGCCGCGCGCGGAAGCCTGCACCGCTCGACTGCATCGGGAAGCCCGTTGGATCCCCCTCGGAGGCCGAAGTTCTCCGTCACGATGACATCGTCGCCGCGCGCGGCCGGGATCACCACGGTGAAGTGATGCGGGTCCACCTCGTCCGGGACTCCGAAGCCGATGGTCTTCCTGGCGGCTGTGCTCATTGCTCCACCTCGGTCGGGTCGACCTTAATGGCGGAACCAGCCTCTGAGAGGAATTCCTCGAAGGCGCGACCGGTCTCGCAACGGAATTCGCCGAAGCCGACCTCGACGTCGGCCGCGTCGTCGCCGAGGGCGAGCCTCGCAGCCGTGATGAAGGCCTCGATCGCCTCGCCAGTCAGGCGAGTGCCCGGCCCGAAGCGCGTGACGGCATTACGATCGCCCTTGCCCACCGACACCGAGACACCGTTCCCGAAGGCCGCGTTGGTCTTCTTGGCAGCCTTCAGCGTGGCGAAGGTCTCGCCGGTAGTCGCCAGCTTCACCTTGCGCGTGACCTGTGCGGCCTTGTCCGGATCGATCTCCTTGCGCCCGCCAGGCTCGGGAATCGTGAACTCCTTGCGGATCTCTACCCCGGCATCCTCCGCGTAGGCGTAGACAGTGGCCGCCGCGGTTCCCGGGATCTCGATCAGGCCGTCGTAAGGTTTGCCTTCCCTTGGGTTGGTACCGTCTAGGGTCCACCGGATCGTACCCCGCGGCTTGACGTCGAGCGTGACGCGGCGCTTGCCGAGTACCTCGCTGCGCTCGTGCGTCAGCGACAGGGTGTTTGACCAGCGCTCGGGCTCCCCGGTGTCGTGCTTCCCCTCCGGGTCGATCGCCAGGAAGTAGAGGACGGTCTCGTCGCGCTCGATGATAGTGTCGTCGAGCACCGGGGACGATGCGGAAACGTCGGGCGTCGTAGAGTGGTGGATACGGGCGTTCGGCCCGGCGTTGCTGACGGAGAGACGGATCGTCGCCCGGCCGGTCGCGTCGTCGCGCGACTGCGTGATCGCCTTCACCCCGGTGCGTGCCGGCGGGAACGGCCCCTTCTCGACGTAGCCGTCGCCCTGGTCGCGCCATGTGCCCGTATTGACCGCACGTTTGCGCAGCTCGTCGATCCCCTTCGGCGGGAGCCAGGGCCAGCGGGGGTTGCAGATCGCCTGCTCCTCGACGTCCTTGAAGCGCGCCCGCCGGTCGCCCGACAACCAGAGGACCGTCTCGGCCCGCGAACGCAGGGCCTCCGCGTTGGTGTCGTCGATCGCGACGTACAGCTTCGAGGCGGCGGTCGCCGACAGGGCCTCCTCGACGGCGGCCTCGCCATCCACGGCCGCGGGCTGGCCATCCCTGGCCTTCCGTTCGACGAGCTTTAGCGGCACGTAGAGCAGCCCCTCGCCGCTCTTGGGGTGCCGACCGGGATAGTAGACCCGGTTGAACAGGTTGATGAGCGTGGCGTTGAAGGCGAACTCGGCTGCCTCGGCTTCCTCGTTCAGCTCCGCCAAGTTGGGCGACCGGTCGCCGCCGTCCTCGGCCTTCACCTTCTCTACCGCCCAGATGCGGCGGACCTTGTCCTCCAGCTTGGCGATGTCAGAGCCGTCGCCTGTCACTACGCAGAAGTTGTTCTTTTGCGGCACGGCCTCGTAGAGGCGCTGGGCATCCTCAGGCGGTATGCGCTTGTCGGGACTGAGCACGAGCAGCAGGCGCGCGCCGGAGGGCTTGATGTCCTCGACGCGGGGAAGGGCCAGGACCTGGCTGTAGGCAATCTTGCGGCGCGGCTCGAACACGGAGGCCAGGCGACGCTGCATCTCGGCATCGACCTTGGGCTGCGGTGCCCCCTCCGCATACTTCTCGATCTTCTTCTTGAGGTTCTCGTTGCGGGCAAAGACCCAGGCGTCGTTCTCGCGCTTGTGCAGGTACCAGCAATCGGTACGCAGCTTCTCGAACGCGTCGTCGAACTCGATGGCGCCGCGGTGGGGGGCGACGAGGTTCTCGACCACCTGCGCCTTGCTGAGCCCCTTCACGGCCCCGTTCGCCTCCGGGAGCGAGGCCATCAGCACGAGGCGGGCGACCTGGCTCGCCGCGTCAGATCCCGTCTGCTCGTCGATGACCTGGGCGTGGGCGCGCTCGCCGCCGGTGGCCGCTACGTCGTGGGCGATGGCGCCCGACAGGTCGTAGATGTTGGTTATGGCGTCGCGGATCTCGGGATTCGCGAGGTCGATATGCTGGCAGCCGATCAGGAGTACATCGTTCGTCGGCCGAGCCATCACGGAGCGCACCATCAGCGCGGCGAGGGTCATCAGCCCGCGCGTCTGCCGGAACCGCTCGTTCTCCTTGAACAGCGCGAGGATGTGCTTGAACGACGGGTGGAAGGGATAGGAGGCGACGATGTCGCCCGCGATCTGCTCCGCCGACTTCGCCACCGCCTTGGCCCTGACCGCTTCCGAGATGGCATCGGAAAACCCGCTGGCCACCGCGTCGACGACCCGCGCGTCGGGGGCCGAGGCCAGCAGGCGCGTCCTGAGGATGCTGTAGATCTCGTCGGAGCCCAACTCGACCGGCGTGATACCCTTGGCCTGGCGCGCCGCCTCGTTCTGCAGGTCGCGCGTGGCGCGCGCGACGAGGGCGGAGATTTCCTTGCTCGCGCCCTCGTAGCTGCCCGACAGGTTCGAGAGCACGATGCAGAGCCTGGGGCACTCTTTCTTGAGAGCCGCGGAGAGGAGGTTCGAGACCGCGGTGACGGCGACGTGCGCGAGTGTGCCGCCACCGACCGACTGCGTCATTGCGTACTGGAAGAACGGCGGCAGCTCGTCGAGGAGGATGAGCGTCGGCTCGTCGCCTATCAGCTGGATCCAGTCCCTTTCGTTGGGGGCCTGCGGGACCCCCTTGTAGAAGGCCAAGAACTCGTCCGCCTTCCCGAGCTGGTCGGCGATGTCGCCCCAGAGATGCCGCTCGCGCGAGATGGAGCGTCCTGAGATCGCGACCACCTTCGCCGCGGCCGGCTCGAACCCCTCGGTCACCTCGGCCGGGACGAGCCGCGTCAGGTCAGGGTTGGCGGCGAGGTAGCCCAGGGCCAGCATGGAGTGGGTCTTGCCCCCGCCCATCGCCTGCTTGAGTTCGAACACGGCCTGCCCCGACTTGCCGGAGAGGCGCTGTAGCCCCTGCCGGAGGAGGGTCCGCATGCCGCCGGTGACGAAGGTCTTCTCGAAGAAGGCCTCGGCCGCCGCGGGCGTGTGCCCGACGAGATCGGCCAGGTCTTCGATCTGCTCGCTCAAGGCGTAGTCGATCGCCTTCGGATCGAAGGCGCAGGTATCCCGAACCGTCTGCAACATGAAACAGCCCCTCACTCCCCGGCCGTCTTCGCGGCTTTGCCATTCCTGCGCTTCAGCCATGCGCGAAGGGCCTCGTCCACGATGGCCGAGACCGTGGTGTCGCCTTCGATCGCGACCTTCTTGACATCCTTGATGAGGTCCGGCGCAAGGTAGACGAGCAGCTGGCGGCGGCCGTCGGCGCGCCGTCGTCCGGTCGTCTTCTCGTCTGTCACGGGGGAGCTCACGGATAGTCAGATAGCCGGATAGCAAGGCGACACCCGAGCAGCCTCGCACGCGAATCGTCGAGCCACAACCTAGCTTGGCCGGACATCCTCAGGTGGCTTCCGCGGCCTCGCACCTGCGGCGGTAAACGCCCAGAAAGTCGGGGTCGGCGCAGATCCGGCGGCCCGAGGTGTCTCGGGCGCGCGCGGGTCGGCGTACTGCCCGATCAGGTGTGTAGACGATAGGGGTGCGGCCAACCGAATGGCTGACGGCATGTGCGGGGCCTTCAAAGCGAGAGGCTGAGGGAGTGCAGCCGTGGGGGATGCTAACGACAGGCTCACGACGGCTGGCGCCAGAACTGGGTGCTGTAATTGTTGAGCGCGCGGGAGTGGGGATCTGTGGAAACTCGGTAGGTCGCCGGGATGTCACTTCCTTCGCCCCCGCCCTTCAAGAACTCTTTGACCGAATGGAGCCCGCCACTGGTCAGGTCCTCCCATGTGCTGAAGAGTCTTTCCTGTGCTTCCTGCGCCTGCCTCGCCGAGCTGGGCCTCCGTTTGGGAACCGGGACTGTGTAGTCGGGCCGCGGATCGACCTCGTGATGGAAGGTGATGTTCCCGTACGTCCACTCCTCGTCGGTGGAACGTCGCCAGCGAAATCCTATACGAACGCTGAGGCGGTTCCCAAAGTGCGACGGAGGCATAATTCGGTCATCGACATGAAACAGCTGACCTTCCTTCTCTTCCCTGGCGAGCCGATGCTTCATGGCAGACACGGCATAGGCCAAGTCCCGACCGGCGCGTCTGGCGCGATCATCCGTCTCGGCCCGCTTTCGGGGCGCCCTGGCCTGGGCATGATCGGCCAATGCGCGCTCGAACGTCCTCAGTCGACCCGCGACGTAGGGGCCGCAGTCCGTGAGGGACAGACCAAACAACGGTGTCGCCCGTTCCTCCCTCAAGGCGTCATCGATTAGCCGGTTGAGCTCTCTTGCGTCGATCGCGCCGAGCGCCCGGGCCTCGTCCTCGGGGATGTTGATCTCTACCACGGCAATTCCTTCCCTTAGCATTGACGGCGACGAAGCCCCTCAGGCCGAGAATGGGCACGGAACGTAAGCGTCGGCCTCCCCAGCGAGGAACACCCGCGCGATCTCCCGCCCTGACGCTTCGACGAGCGAGCGCGCCATCGCCGGTAGTTCCGCCGTCGCCCTGCGATGATCGTCGAGCGCGATCGCATTCGTGCTCTCGGGGGCATCGACCCGCATCACCCTGTCCTTCCCGACGAGGAGGTAGGCCTGGCCGAGCGCGTTGTGCGACTGCGCCCGCATCGCGGCCCGGATCACGCCCTTCCACTGGAAGAGGCCGCCCTGCGCCTTGGTGTCGTCGACCTTGAAGGCGGTCTCGCCGCAGCCAAGGCTGAGGATCTCGATCTGGTCGCGATCGAGATCGTAGCAGGCCAGCGCGTCGACGAGTGCGTTCATGACGGGGTTGTTTGCCCAGAGCCCGCCGTCGACCATCACGTAGCCGTTGTTCGGGAGCGCCTCGAAGTAGGTGGGGGCCGCTGCCGTCGAGAGGCCGACCTTCACCATGCGCTCGACCCGGTCCTTGCGGTAGTCGGGATGGTGGGGCGTCTTGAAGACCCAAGGCTCGCCGTGGCGTCCTTCGAAGGATGGGATGCAGAGGCGTGTCCGGGCATCGCCGAACGGCGTGTCGCCGAAGATCCGCAATAGCTCCTCTTCGAGCGGCCCGCGGTCGTAGGCGTAGCGATGGGTCCGACGCACCGACCGCACGATGCGCCCGATCCGCGAGGGCGGCGGGAAGATGTTGGCGCCGCGCTCGACGTAGATGTCGCGCACGTCCGCCGCGGTCCGGCCGTGGGCGAGGCCGAGGGCGATGATGCCGCCGGTGCTGGTGCCGGCGATCATATCGAAGTGGCGGGCGATGGAGCGGCCCCCGAGGAATCGGCGTTCGAGTTCGGCGAGGACTGAGGCTGGCAGGATCCCGCATATGCCGCCGCCGTCGATCGACAGGATCCGGAACGGCCGGTCAGCCGGCCAGGGCTGGCGGATACGGCGCGTCTGATGGGTTTCGTCGGAGCGACGAGGGGGAACGTAGTTCATCTCAGGCCTCCGCCTTCAGTGGCTCGATGTGGCGTCCGCCCCCGGTCCACTCGCCTGTCGCCCGCCAGCCCTCATAGCAAGCGAGCCAATCGAGCGACCAAGGCACCGTCGTCAGCGCGAGCAGGTCGAACGGCGTCCATTCGGCGGTCTCGATGTCGAACAGGCAGAGGCTCGGCTCGCCCTTCCTGCTCCAGTAGACGTGCGGGAGCCGTCCCTCGGGATCGCCGGGCCGGCTCCTCAACGCGGGTGAGACCACGCGCACCCGCGGCTGCTGCCGGAGCGGATCGAGACGTTCGATGATGTGAGGGACGCGGTACGAGATCTCCACCTCGTACCGCGCCATGAGGGGGCGCAATGGCCCCCGCCAAACGGCCGATCGCTCGTCGAGCGACCGCATCCGGAAGCCAGGCCAGCGCTGGCGCATCGCCTCGGCCTGATCGGCGATGCTCGGGAAGCCCTTCACCACCGGCGCTCTCCCATAAAGGTGTGGGAGCGCGCGCTTGCCGGCGTTAGGGCGGCGGCGGAGCCCGCCCCGATGATCCTCGGGGCGCTCGGCACGTAGAGGCTGCCTCGCTGCGTGTAGGCTCTTGTGGACTGGGTGACCCCTCCTCCAATACGTTTGTTGAACGCCTTCAGTGAGCGGCTGACCACGCGGTCTCCGAACTGCGTCCGAAGCCAGTTCTGGGCCTCCTCCAGCGAAGCGGCGCGCCGGACCGCCTCCAGGCCGTCAGCCAATCGGGTAAGATGTGCCGCGTAGGCGTCCTGCTGGGCGAGGTTCTCGGGCCAGCGGTCCGTGAAGCAATCCCGGTCGTAGACCGGGTTCACGACCGACACCTTCTGACCCCGCGCCGACGCGGCCAGGATCGTCCGCGCGACGGCACGGGCGAGGCGGATCAGCATGTCGGAGAGGGTCGAGCCGGGGCTCGCGACAAGGCCGGCGATGCAGCTCAGCATGACCGAGGGCGGGATGCGCCCGTCATAACCGGCGTAGACCACGTTGCGGTGGCGCTTCAGCAACTGCAGGGCCACCGTCGTGACGCTCTTCACGATCAGCGGCACTTGGTCGGGCACCTCGTCGAACTGCGCGTCGGCGCGGATATCGAGGCCGGAGGCCTCTCGGATCCTGCGGTTTACAGCGTCGGCGAAGCGTCGTTCGATCGGGGTGCGCAGGTTGTACCAGTCGCCGAACCCGAAGGCGTTCATGGGAACGTGCCGTTCCTCGTTCGCCGGCTTGTCTGGGTTCGCGTGGAAGATGTGGCTCTCGCGCTGTGCGCCGTAAGGCAACAGCGAAGACGGCGTCACGTCGACGTGCATGCCGTCCGCGAAGAACACCGTCACGCACCGGGTCTGTCGCTCGACCGATTTGAGGGTCGGATAATCGACGAGGGACAGGTAGACGAGGTCGAGCACGTCCGCCGGCGAGGTCTCGTGATGGACGTCGAGCTCGGCGACATAGTCGAGGTCGTACTCCTCGTCCGTCCCGCGCGTGGAGATGGTCGCGTCGATGCGCATCGATCCCTGCGGATAGAAGCACCGTACCCGATCCTTCAGCGGGCTCCCCTGGCGCTCCATATGCTTGCAGACGGACTCGCCGCGCTCGCGCGCCGTTCGGTGCAGGCCAGGCGGCAACTGCACGCGCACGGCAATGTCGACGAGGAGGGCGTCGAGGGGATCCTGGAGAGGATCGATCTCGTAGTGGGGCGTCATACGGTTCACGGTGATCTCCCGCTGCTGATGCGAGGCTGCCGGGCGATCCAGCTAGGTCCTCGCGGCGCCCGGACTACGCCGAATCGCCGATACGCGGATCAGCGTAGTTTGAGTCCAAAGCGAGAGTCAACCCGATCTTGGAAGACGCCGGGATCAGCCGAAGAGTGTCGGGGCTCGTGGCGCCGAGCTGATGTAATCGAGCTTCGACAGCCGGACGCGGGCGGCATCCCGCGAGACCTGGAACCGGACCATCACGGCCTCGATCATTGCGTTGGAGGCGACGCCGCCGACCTGGAAAGGGGTGAGGCCCCCGTGCGCCGCCAGTATCGGCCTCAGTTCGTCCCGCAGGGCGGTGACGGGCATCAGGTAGCTGCCGGAGGCGTAGCAGGCCTGCCATTCGAGCCAGTCGCCCTTAGGTGCATCGACCATGGTGTCGCGCTTGCAGACGAGCCGATGCTCGCGCGCGTGCTCGAAGAGATCGCCCGGCGAGAAGGCTGTCTGAAAGAGGCGGTCGTGGAGGCGGACGTGGCCGAGCTCGTGGGTCAGCGTGGTCCGGAAGCGGTTCTCGCGACGGGCATCGTTCGAGAGGGGTTCGGAGATCTCGATATCGGGAACCGTGCCGATCTTGAACCGCGTCACTCCCTCGACATCGAGGCCGTCGGGCGTGAGGTCGGCATAGACGTCGAGCGCACCGACATGTTGCTCAATCAGGACGGTCAGGTCGTCCGTCGTGATCGGGTACGCGACCTTCCCGCGATGTTTCAGAAGAAATCCGGAGACTAGGGTCTCGCACTCGCGGTCGATCTCGCTCTGCTTGAAATGGGGCCGCCTGCGGAACCGTTTCGTCTCATCGGGGACCCACATCACCATGGCGGACTTCTCAGCTCCCGCTCTTCCGGAAGGCACTGAAAATCTGGGTCGCCTGCTCCGGGCTTAGGTCGGCGTCCCTAGCGTACTGCGGCAGGGTTCCGGCGAGATAGAACAGGTACTCCGGCGGCTCTCCGAGCGCTTCCGCGAACTGGTTGATGATATGGTCCGACGTGGGGTTGCGACGATCCCGCTCGATGTCGTTGAGGTACTGCGGGGAAATGGGCTTGCCGTCCTCCTCGCGATGGATGCGGGCTGCGAGATCCTTCTGGCTGATGCCCTTCGCCTTACGCTGGCTGACGATGTATGACCCGAAGGTCGGCCCGGCCATCGATCCCGTCCCGTCATTCACGAATATGCTGATTAGCATATCGTACCGGGACTCCCGAAGCCAGCACGTTTCGCTGTCGCATATGGCCACGGTTAATGCGTATGGCGCCCGCACATCGGCCCGCACACTCGTGGGCGCATCGAAACGGACGCGCGTGCCGTTCTTGGCCCCGGTCACCCGCTCCCGGGGGGCGATTGTTTTTGGGCTTACGGCTTGGAAGGCGCCGTCTACGACACCGTGAGTTTCCTCAAGCTGCCATTGGACAACCCTACGATCGCCTGGCAGCGTGATCCCACCGGTCGGGCGCGGCCCACCGGTTCTCTCGTGTCGCTGTCGTTGACGGACTGCCACCGCGCCCCACTCGACCGCGGGCGTGGCGCGGTGGCCTTTTGTCGATGGCCGTGACGCGCCCCTCTCTCGTCGGAGCGTCGATGCCTGCACCGTCCCCCCTCGGTTCCCAACTCGAACACGCCTTCTCGCTGGATCCGTCCTACAGGGTCCATGACGTCGGCCATGCCGAATACCTGCTGAGGTATCGGACCGCTTCCGAGCTCGCCTTCGCCGTCGGCCGCACCACGAAGACCGCCGCGAAGGTCTGGCTCCCTGCGGACGAGCGCTGGAGGGAGGCGCTCGTCGCCGACGGGTTCGACTGCGTCGAGCGCGACTGCGCGAGCGACGGTAAGGGGCGCATCATCACCTTGCAGGCCATGCCGGAGTTCAGGGGCAAGCGGGCCTACTCGGTGCGAGTGAAGACCGTGGGCGAAGCGCTCGCGGTTGCGGCCAAGCTGCGCTGAGGAGGCGTGATGTCGAACTTTCTCGCACGCTTCGCTCCCGTCATCACCGCGGCCTCCGAGGCTGAGATCCGTAAGGACCCGACCATTTCGGGGCGCCTCGTACTCGGGAGTGCCGGCGACCTGACTGTCTCGTACGCGCCGTTCGAGCACGTCGTGCCGACGGCGAGGATCGTGATCGTCGGCATCACGCCGGGCGCCGAGCAGGCGCGGAACGCTCTGCTGGAGGTCAGGCGGGCGCTCGTCGCCGGCGCTTCCCACCCGGATGCCCTGGCGCGAGCGAAGGTCTTCGCGAGCTTCTCCGGGCCGATGCGCAACGCCTTGGTCGCGATGCTCGATCACGTCAGCGTCCATCGAGGTTTGAGGATCGCAGGCGCGGGCTCTCTCTGGACGACGCATGCGCATCTCGTGCACTTCACGTCGGCGTTGCGCTTCCCGGTGTTCCGGGCCGGCGAGAACTACAGGGGCAACCCCTCGATGTTGCGGACGCCGTTGCTCCGGGCACAGCTGGACGAAGGCCTTGCCGAGGAGGCTCGGATCCTGCCGCATGCGATCTGGGTCCCGTGCGGGCCCAAGGCGGCCGAGGCGGTCAACGAGATGGTGCGGCGCCGGCATCTCTCGGCCGGGCAGGTACTCGACGGAATGCCGCATCCATCGGGGGCCAACGCAGAGCGCATCGCGTACTTCCTCGGGCGGTCCTCTAAGGAAGGGCTTTCGGTGAAGACGGACCCCGTCAGGATCGACGCGGCGCGCGAGGCCATGTTGGTGAAGCTGGCCAGGTTCGGTGAATTGGCCGCGACCGCGCCGATGCCGGTCGCTTGATCGCCCGATCTCGCGTCGACCGACTAATGCCGCCGCAAGCCGAGCCGAGAGAAGCGGTGCTTGAGGATCGCGGCGACCTGGGCCTTGGCGTCGAGTTCGCGCCAGAGGCGCTTCTCGATCTCGACATGGAGCGGAAAGCCCGTGAGAGCCGGCTTCCTAGCAAGACGGCGAAAACCAGCGGCCTCGATGTAGACCGGCGTGATGCTGCCCCCCGTGACCGCGCTCAGGATGAGGCGCCCTCCCTGCATACGTGCATAGACGACGGGGATCCCCGCGAGCCGGCTCGGCTCGACACGGGCCTCGACGTAGTCCCCGGTCGCGTAGTTGCGAAGGATGGTTCGGTCGTCTCGCTCGCGCGGATCGCGAACGATCCGGTACGGCGTCCACCCCTCAAGCAGCCAGTCGGCCCGATGCTTGGGCTGGGCGACCTGCGGAACCGCGACCACGATACGGTGCACCATGGCTTGGTTCGAGGTTCGGTCGGTGCAGGGATGCTTCGGCCAAGGCGGGCCAAGCTCATCGAAGAACACCCGGCTGCCATGGGTGTTCTGGTAGAAGAAGACCGACGCTCCGCAGACCGGGCACCGGGCGTTCGGGATCGTCAGGCTGTGGAAGTCGCCGAACCGGATCCGACGCTCGATGGACGTCGTGGGAGTCGGCGGAACGATCTCGACCCTCGGCGGGGACGATAAGCGGATCCCCCCGCCCCCGTAGGGCACGTTCCCGTGCCATGTGCCTCCCCAGCCGCACGTACAGTCGAATGAGTGGTTGTGCCCGTTGCAAGGCATGAACGCCTCCCTACAACTCAAGCTTAACTTTTCGCCGGCGCCCGTAAAGGGCGCGGATCCGTTGAAGTTTCGACTGCCGTTCGATCGCGGGGTAGATGTCGGTGCTCTGCCTGGGCAGGCGAAGGCGCCCCGGCTTTCCCGGGGCATTCAGCCTCCCACGTGCACGATCCGGTCGGGTTCGAAGCCGCTGACCTCCTCGACGTGCCCCCGCGGATTGCAGACGATCCTGGTCGAGCCGACGCGGTAATCGGCGGCCCTGTGAACATGCCCGTGAACCCATAGGGCCAGCCCACGCGCGTGGATCAGGTCGCACAGGTCAGAGGCGTAGCACCAGCGCAGGTCGGACCTTGGATCGGACAGGCTGTCCGGGTGGGGCGCGTGATGGGTGACGACCACGGTGGGGCCATCATGCGGCGCCGCGAGAGTGGCATCCAGGAAAGCGCGGGTCCGCCGGTGCAGGGCGAGGACCTCCTTCGGCTCGATCCGATCGCGCGAGCGCGGGCCGGTGCGGATCCGGCGGTAGTCGACCATGCCGCCGCGCCCCTGGGCCGACCGCATGCCGTGCGTCAGTGTGGTCGAGCCGAGGCGGAAGTCGGTCCAGAGCGTGCCGCCGGCGAAGTGGGTCCCGCCGATAGTGACGACGTCGTCCATCAGGAGGTGGATGCGATGGCGGGCGGCGAGCTCCCGCCCACGGGCCATCTGGTCGGCGAGCGTGTAGCGCTCCTCGCCGCGGTCCTACCAGAAATCGTGGTTGCCCGGCGCATACACGACCGGCACCCCGGGCAGGCGCTCTGCCAGCCAGTCGAGGGCGCGGGTGAGCGGCATGTGGACGTCGCCGGCGACGACGACCACGTCGAAGCCGCCCGGCGGCGCGTGCGCGGCCGGGTCCCAGGCGTTCTCGGGCCATTCCTGGTGCAGGTCGCTGAAGACCCAGAGCTGAGAGGCAAGCGACGCGGTCATGTCGAGCCTCCCTCACAGGCGGCGTTCTCGGCGAGGCGAAGGCGGATCTCGTCGAGGGTCACCGGACGGAGGCCGAAGCAGTCGACCCCGACGTCGGTGCTCGTGGCGGTGCCGGAGAGCCGGCCGTGGGAGTGGCCGTAGAGATGCAAGTCGCCCCGGTGCTGGCGGGGCCATGCGCGGTGGGCGTAGTGGCTGCACCAGACGCCCTGGACGGTGCCGTCGGGCTGCGGGACGAGGACGCGCGCGACGTCGACGACGGCGTCCCAGGGCAGTCGTGCGCCGACTCGGTCGTGGTTGCCCCGGACGAGGTAGCGCCGGCGACCGTTGAGGCGGGCGAAGATCGCGCGGGCACGGTCCTCGGGGCAGCGATGGCAGAAGTCGCCGAGATGCCAGACGGTGTCCTCGGGGCCGACGGCGGCGTTCCAGTTCGCGACCAGGGTCTCGTCGTGCTCGTCGATCGTGGCGAAGGGACGGTTCAGGCCGAGGCGCGGGCCGAGGACGGCCCGGTGGGACCAGTGGGTATCAGCCGTGAAGAGGGTTCCGGGCATGGGGCCTCCTTGGCGGAGGCTCGCGCGGTCGAGCGCTCCGGCGGTCAGCGGATCCGGGGGCGTCTCGATCGTTTCATGGGGGCCTCTTGGATGGGCTGGCTCGTGACGGATGTGGGCGTCGCCGCTGGGGAACGCGACTTCGCGGGTAGCAGGTAGCGGTAGCGCTACCTCGCAACCGCTACCATTGGGGCGAAGCCTTTTTTAATCGGGTCCGGGCGAGGATCGGGCACTTGCCAACAGGAAGTGTCGATGCCGACGCGTCAGCAGGTCGATTGGGCCGCCAGGAAGGTGCTGGCGGACGGAAGGCGCGTCTCGCTGCGCAGCGTGGTCGCGGCGCTCAAGGCGGGACCGGCGCGCGGGGGCTCGTACCGCGACGTCGGACCCCTCCTCAGGGACTGGAAGGCGGAGCAGTCCTACCGGCCGCGCCTGGCGCCGGCGGGGCTGCCGGAGCGATTGCAGGGCGTCCTGGCGAAGGCGGCGGCGGAGATGTGGGAGGCCGCCCAGGCCGAGGCGGCGGCCGCGCTGCTCGTGGACCGGGAGAACATGGAGGCGCGGATCCGGGCCGGCGACGAGCTGCTCGTAGAGGCTCTGGGCCGCCTCGACATCGCCGAGGCCGAGGCGGCCCGCCTGAACGAGCGTGTCGAGCGTCTGGAGGAACGGCAGGTGAAGGCCCGTTCCGAGGAGTTCTGGGACCGGGTGATGCGGGAGGTCTACGACATCCTGTCCCCCGGCGTCGCCATGAGCGCGGCCGAGATCCTGCCGCTCCTCAACCCCGCGACCGTGCGCGGGGCGGCCGAGCACCGGGAGCCGCTGACCAAGCGGACGCTGCGCAAAAAGATGGCCGGACGCGCCGAGCAGGGGTGGTATTTCAAGGCTGCAGCGGACGGGGCGTTCGCCCGCGGCACGTTCCCGACGCTCGGCCGGCGGAAGAGCGCAGCGCCATCCGATCCGGCCCCCTGACCGACGCGAAAGAACCACCAAAACTCTGGAACCGGAAGTCTGCGTTACCCGCGCGCGAGGCCCGAACGGGCTCGCATGTTGGGCGCCGGACCGGGTGTCCGGCGGCCCTCGTCATCACGTCGCTTCAAGGAGGATGTGGTCATGAGGACCTACGATTTCGCGCCGCTCTACCGTTCCACCGTCGGCTTCGACCGCCTGTTCTCGATGCTGGACCAGGCCGCCCGGGTCGAACCGTCGACCCAGTGGCCGCCCTACGACATCGAGAAGGTCGCCGACGACGCCTACCGCATCACGATGGCCGTGGCCGGCTTCTCGCAGGACGAGATCGAGCTGACGCAGCACGACACCACCCTGCTCGTCACCGGGCAGAAGAAGGACAAGGACGGGGAGCGCGAGTACCTGCACCGCGGCATCGCCGCGCGCGCTTTCCGACAGACCTTCAACCTCGCCGATCACGTGAGGGTCACCGGCGCCAGCCTGCAGAACGGCCTGCTCGCCACCGACCTGAAGCGCGAGGTGCCGGAGGCGCTCAAGCCTCGCCGCATCGCCATCGGCAGCACACAGGCGGTGGCTGGCCAGGACAACGCGCCGGCCCAGATCGAGGATCGCGCCAAGGCCGCCTGATCCAGGCTTCAGCCCGTTGATCGACGAACCTTGGGGGCACGCGCCTCCGGGGCCCGACCCCTTTTCGTGCCCCGTCACGCACCATCAGGGAGGATGACCCATGTCGACGATGGAGACGCAATTCGCCCGTTCCGGACCCATGAACCCGCCCGGCCTGCGGCCCGCCTCGTTCGAGGCGTGGCAGGCCCTCGTCGCGCCGGGCGACGTATTCCGGCATCCGCGCGAGGTCCTGGCGCATCCGCAGCTGTCCCGCGCCGAGAAGCGCACGATCCTGGCGTCGTGGGCCTCGGACGCTTGTGCCCTTGAGAACGCGCCTGTCCTGCGTTGCCTTGCCGGTACCAGGGTAGAGCCGGTGCCGGTGGACGCCGTGCTCGCGGCGCTGGCAGAACTCGATCGGGACGCGGTTCCTCAGGTGAGGCAGGAGCCTCCGCGCAAGCGCCTGCGCGGTCTCGGGAGCCTGCACCGGTTCGTCCGCTCACGCCGGAAGGACGACGATCCGCCTCCGTGCCCTGCGGCGGCGATGCCGGTCTCACCCCTGCCGTCGGACACCGCGACGATCCCCTTCCCCCGCGCGACGTCGAGGGACCCGGCGGATCTGTGCGTCACGGCCGCGTAATCGCGCGCCTGCATCCCCGGCGGTCCCCGCGCGTTTGAGGGCGTAGCGTATCGGGCGGATCGGCCCACGAAGCTTCCGGGCGAAGGAGACGAAGCGTGAGCGATGGCTACCCCTCCATGACCACGCTCCTGGGCCTCCTCGCCCTCGCCGGATATCAAAATCGCGACAAGCTCGCGGAGCTGCTGGGCGGCTCGGGACAGGCCGCCCCGGCCCCGCCGGGCCCCAGCGCGGCGCCCGGCGCCTCCGGCGGACTGGGCGGGATCCTCGGCGGTTTGCTGGGCGATCGGCGCGGCGAGGACCCCGGCGGGTTCCTGCACAGCGGTCTTGGCGAGATGCTGGAGCGCTTCCAGCAGGCCGGGCACGGGGCCGCGGCGCAATCCTGGGTCAACCAGGGACCGAACCAGGAGATCGCGCCGCAGCACCTGGAGCAGGCCATCGGGCCCGACGTCCTGGCGACCCTGACGCAGCGCACCGGCCTGTCTCGCGAGGAGCTGCTCTCCCGCCTCTCACGGGAGCTGCCGCAGGCCGTGGACCGCTACACGCCGGACGGACGGATGCCGGCCTAGACATCAGCTGTCCTCGGGCCGTAGGCGCGACCTGTCCATGGCCCGAGGCCGAGGATGCCGAAGCGATGACGGCAACGCTCATGTCGCTCGTCCGCAGCGTCCGAGCCATCGCCTCACTCTTGGATCCACTCCTTCCGCTCGCGATCCCAGCGCAAGGGCTGTCGGGCAGCGTCCGCCTCGGCGAGCCAGGCCGCGCGTCGGGCGAGCTCCGCCTTGGTGGCCCTGTAACCCATGCCCGCCATCGCGCCGGCCCAGGGAAGCCAGGTCTGGGACTCCTCGTGCCACCAGTAGCCGTCGCGGAAGCGGTGTTCGCCGCCGTCGATCGTCGCGATCTCGATGAGCCCATCGTCGCGGCAGTCCATCGAGGTGAAGGTGTCCCGCACGATCTGGCGGATGCGCAGCCGCACCGCGGCGATCTCCTCCTTTGGGGCTTCCCTCTTCCGAAGGGTGACGAGCGTCGCGACGGCCATCTCGCGCTCGTCGCGGCCGCCGGAGGCCTTGAGCACCGCGATGCGCCCTTCCAGGTCGACTATGGTCGCCTCGGCCTCGGCGACCTTCCGCTCGATGTCCGCGAGCGGCGCCTTCGCGAAGCGGTTGCCGATGCCGAACTCGGCGACGATCGCCTCGCCGCGGGCCTGGAGCTCGTCCCGGCTCGCGAGGGCCGTGCGCAGGGCCTCGACGAGGCGTGCGGTCTCGCCCGGCGCGCCACCCGACAGATCGAGCTTCACCAGCCAGCTCAGGACGGCGTTCTCGGTATCCTCGTAGGGGATCTTGTAGGTGTTCGTGCAGGCGCCCCCGCGCTCGGCCGAGCACCGCAGCACGGGCGTGGAGCGGGGCCCTCGGTCCCTGTAGTTCATCGGCTGCCCGCACGTCGCGCAGGTCGCGACGGACCCGAATAGGTTGCTGATGATGGTCCCCGTCTGGCCGCCTGCGTTGTGGGCGCGCCCGAGCTTGCGCTTGTTCGCGACCCCGCGCGCCCGCGCCCAGAGCTCCTCGCTTACCACGCGGGGGTAGTAGTCCGGGATCGGGTCGCCGACAGGGACCCGCTTGCCGACGAGCTTGCCCCCGCGCTCTTCGAACACGAGCTTGTGCGGCTGGAATTCACCGATGAGCGCCCGGTTGTCCGTCAGCTTCTGGATGGTCCCGCCGTGCCAGGACCGCCCGTGTCCCCAGCACCTCTTTTCGGGGTCCGGGTCGGCGTTGAGCTTGCGTGCGATGCGGTCGCGCCCCCAGCCGTCGGCGAGGTAGCCCATGATCTCGTTGACGACCTCGACGCGCTTCTCGTTCGGCCGGAACTCCTCTCCGATCTTCGTCAGCCACGCGGGGCCTCTGGAGGTGAGCTTCTTGGAGGCGATCTTCCGGCGCTTCTCCTCCCATGTCGCGCTCAGCCGCTTGGACTTCATGCGGGACTCCTCGTGAGCCCGCATGAGGGTCATCACAGAGTACATGAAGTTCGCGTGGGAGGCGGGGTCGTCGGGGGCGCTCCGGTAGGTCATCCGGTCGGTCAGCGAGACCACGATGATGCCGGAGTTGACCAGGTTGAGCAGCATGGCCTGCGCCACGTTGACCTGGGTGCGCGTCATGCGGTCCAGGCTTTCGACCAGGAGGTAGCTTCCCTTTGCGACGCGGCCCTCCTCGACCGCTCGTTGGAATGCGGCGAGCTTGCCTTCGCCCTCGGGCGCGCTGTTCGCGCCCCGAAAGCCGGAGACGCCGATGTCGTGCAGCTTGAGGGTTGTGTCGAGCGTCAGGTGCGGGTTCTGTGCGAGGTACTCGTCGCAGAGCTCGATCTGGCGGCGGTAGCCGTCCCGGTACTTCTTCTTGTCGTCGGCCGTCGCCTGGCGCTTCGAACTGAGGCGGATGTACGAGTAGGCCGTGGCTGGAGCAGGCGTTCGTGGGATGCCGTCTGTCATGGCTAGGTCCGTGCGGAGAGCCGATCGCTAGTCGATGGTTTGCCGGCCTATACCCGAACTTGTGACGACGTGGTAGATCCCGGCCGCCCGCAGGGCGTCGTTGGTGGGCTGGTCGATGAGGCCGCGCTTGCCGGTGACGAGGGCCGCCGCCACCGCCCCCGCCTGCCCCCCGTTCGACTCGGCGATGCGGCGGGTGAGCGCGTTGCGCGCCTCGTCGAGGCCGGCGGCGAGGCGCAGGGAGAGCGGCGCCGGCTCGGGCGGCGGCTTGATGGCCGCTTGCCCGAGCAGCGAGCCGACGGCGCCGATCCCGCGAAAGTAGGCGTCGCGGGCGAAATCGTAGCCGCCCGGCCGCGCCGGCTCCGGCGGGGGCAGCAGCCGCGCCTTGGCCTCGATGTAGTCGCCGGGCTTGATGCCGTCGGCGCGGCGATAGGAGACCCGCACCCGGGTCGGGCGCTCAGGTGCCGCCATCTCGCCGAGCCGCGTGACCCGCACCACCAGCCGCGCCCCCTCCTCGCGCTCCTCCAGCGCCTCGACGAAGCCGTGGAGCGGCGCGATCACCGTGCGGGCGAGCACCGGCGCGGCGACGCTCATCGTGCGTGTGGCCGCGGCGGCGAAGCCGAGGGACAGGAAGGCGGCGGCGAGCAGAATGGCCGGCGCCACCGCCCGCGCCCGGCAGGCGAAGGCGGCCCCGGCGAGCGCGAGGCCGACACCGAACGGGGCGGCGAGAAAAACCGGGCCGTCCGCCACGGTGAGGAACAGAAGCGCCCCGGCCCCGAAGGCCACCGCCAGCCAGGGGAACAGCCGGCGCTGGGCGGCCTCCGCGGCGAGGCTGCCCGAGACCCAGCCGCCGAGCGCCGGCAGCAAGAGAACGGGCGCCGGCAGCGCGCGGAAACCGCGCACCACGACTCCCGTCCCTGCCCTCGGCCCCGCCATTCCGCGCCCCGCAAGCGACGAGACGGCCCGGACAACGGTTTCTTAACGGCTCGTCTCGCGCATGCTACAGGACCCGGCGCCGGCGGGTCGACTCACCCGACCCTGCCCTAACGGCCCCGGCCACACCGTTTTTTCGCTCTCACCCGGTTCTCGAAGCGCATGTCCTCCGTCGTCACCCGCTTTGCCCCGTCGCCCACGGGCTTCCTCCACATCGGCGGGGGTCGCACGGCCTTGTTCAACTGGCTCTATGCCCGGCGCCATGGCGGCCGGATGCTGCTGCGCATCGAGGATACCGACCGCGAGCGCTCCACGGACGCCGCCATCGAGGCGATCCTCGACGGGCTCAACTGGCTCGGCCTCGATTGGGACGGCGACGTGGTCTACCAGTTCGCCCGGGCGGGCCGGCACCGCGAGGTGGCCGAGGGGCTGCTCGCCTCCGGCCGGGCCTATTACTGCTACGCCACGCCCGAGGAACTGACCGAGATGCGCGAGGCCGCCCGCCGCGAGGGCCGGCCGATCCGCTACGACGGCCGCTGGCGCGACCGCGACCCATCCGAGGCGCCGGCCGGCGTCAAGCCGGTGATCCGCCTGCGCGCGCCGACCGAGGGCGAGACCGTGGTCGAGGATGCGGTGCAGGGCCGCGTGGTCTGGCAGAACAAGGATCTCGACGACCTCGTCCTGCTGCGCTCGGACGGCACGCCGACCTACATGCTGGCGGTGGTTGTGGACGACCACGACATGGGCGTGACCCACATCATCCGCGGCGACGACCACCTGACCAACGGCGCGCGCCAGACCCAGATCTACCAGGCGCTGGGCTGGGACGTGCCGAACATGTCGCACATCCCGCTGATCCACGGGCCGGACGGGGCCAAGCTCTCGAAGCGCCACGGCGCGCTCGGGGTCGATGCCTATCGCGACCTCGGCTACCTGCCGGTGGCGCTCCGCAACTACCTCGTGCGCCTCGGCTGGAGCCACGGCGACCAGGAGATCTTTTCCACGCAGGAGATGATCGCCGCCTTCGACCTCGCCCAGGTCGGGCGCTCGCCGGCCCGGTTCGACTTCGCCAAGCTCGAGAGCCTGAACGGGCACTACATCCGCTCCTCCACCGACGAGGCGCTGGTCGCGGCGATCGAGGCGATCCTGCCGACGCAAGGGGCGCGCTGGGGCCTCTTGGCGCCGCTGCCTGCGGAGACCCGCCAGAAGTTCATCGCCGCGATGCCGGGGCTGAAGGAGCGGGCCAAGACCCTGATCGAGCTCGTCGACAGCGCCTATTACCTCTACGCGCCGCGCCCGCTCGCCCTCGACGAGAAGGCGACCGGGCTGCTGGGCAACGGGGGCCGCGAGCGGCTGGCCGGGGCGCTCACCCATCTCGAGGCCCTGACCGAGTGGTCCGCCGCCTCGACCGAGGGTGCGGTGCGGCAATTCGCCGAGAGCGCCGGGGTCAAGCTCGGGCAGGTCGCCCAGCCCCTGCGGGCCGCGCTCACCGGCCGGACCACCTCGCCGCCGCTCTTCGATGTGATGGCGGTGCTCGGCCGCGAGGAGAGCCTGGAGCGCCTGCGCGAGCAGGCGGCGGCCTGAGGCAGCGGTCTGAAGCGGACGGACACTCGCTGCCGGACATGCAACCGGGCCGCGCACCCCCGCGAATCCGCATTCGCGGGGGTGATCCTACAACCCCTGAACAGAAACTGAATTCTGTCACCAGGGCGGGGAGCTGCGGTTGATGCCGGTGCGGCGATCCGCTAACCGGAAACCCGAGTGAGCAACCGCAGCAAAGTCGCCGCCCTGCACCGGGGGCCGCGGTCGGAACGGCGCCGACGCTCAGTCACGTTGATGGAAAGGGTCCGCAACCCCATGAGCCTCCCCACCAGCACCCTCACGGTGAACGGCCGCGCGATTGAGATGCCCACCAAGACCGGCACGATCGGTCCGAGCGTCATCGACATCAGCAAGCTCTACGCGCAGACCGGCCAGTTCACCTACGACCCGGGCTTCACCTCGACCGCCTCCTGCGAATCGAAGATCACCTACATCGACGGTGACGAGGGCGTGCTCCTGTACCGGGGCTACCCGATCGAGCAGCTGGCCGAGCACGGCGACTTCCTCGAGACCTGCTACCTGCTGCTGTACGGCGAGCTGCCGACCGCGGCCCAGAAGGCCGATTTCGATTACCGCGTCACGCGCCACACGATGGTGCATGACCAGATGAACCGGTTCTTCCAGGGCTTCCGCCGCGACGCCCACCCGATGGCCGTCATGGTCGCCTCGGTCGGCGCGCTCTCGGCCTTCTACCACGACTCGACCGACATCACGGACGAGAAGCAGCGCATGGTCGCCTCCATGCGCATGATCGCCAAGATGCCGACGCTCGCGGCGATGGCGTACAAGTACACGATCGGCCAGCCCTTCGTGTATCCGAAGAACGACCTCGACTACACCTCGAACTTCCTGCGGATGTGCTTCGCGGTGCCGTGCGAGGAGTACCAGCCGAACCCCGTGCTGTCGCGGGCGCTCGACCGGATCTTCATCCTGCACGCCGACCATGAGCAGAACGCCTCGACCTCGACGGTTCGTCTCGCCGGCTCCTCGGGCGCCAACCCCTTCGCCTGCATCGCCGCCGGCATCGCCTGCCTGTGGGGGCCCGCCCATGGCGGCGCCAACGAGGCGGCGCTGAAGATGCTGGCCGAGATCGGCACCCCTGAGCGCGTCGGCGAGTACGTCGCCAAGGCCAAGGACAAGAACGATCCGTTCCGCCTGATGGGCTTCGGTCACCGGGTCTACAAGAACTACGACCCGCGCGCCCGCATCATGCAGAAGACCACCCACGAGGTGCTGAGCGAGCTCGGCATCAAGGACGATCCGCTGCTCGACGTCGCGATGGAGCTGGAGCAGATCGCCCTCAAGGACGAGTACTTCATCGAGAAGAAGCTCTACCCGAACATCGACTTCTACTCGGGCATCACGCTCAAGGCGATGGGCTTCCCGACCTCGATGTTCACGGTGCTGTTCGCGCTCGCCCGCACCGTCGGCTGGATCAGCCAGTGGGCCGAGATGATCGAGGACCCGTCCCAGAAGATCGGCCGTCCGCGCCAGCTCTATACCGGCGCCCCGAAGCGGGATTACGTGACGGTGGCCCAGCGCGGCTGAGCGTCCGTCAACGGGAAATGAGAACGGGCGGCACGCGAGTGCCGCCCGTTTCTTTTTGTGCTTTGGAAAGAGCTCGGCGTCGAGAGTTGAAGCGCCTCCCCTCCCCCTTGTGGGGAGGGGTAAGGGGGTGGGGGTGGTGCCGGATAGAGCGAGGTGGTGCCTCCTGCACCACCCCCACGCGGGATCTTCGATCCCCATGGCCCCTCCCCACAAGGGGGAGGGGAAGTGTTCTAGGCCGGCACCTTCCCGCCCAGCTCGTCCTCGATATGCGCCCGCACGATCGCGTCGAAATCGGGCTCGGCCTTGAAGCCGAGGTCCAGCGCCCGCCGGGCATCGAAGGTGCGGGGCCAGCCGGCGACGATGCGCTCGATGGTGGGGTCGGGCTCGCGGCGGATGCGGGCCACGGCCGCGTCACCGGCGGCGCGGCGCAGGGCCTCGATCTGCTCGGCGACGGTGGCGCCGACGCCCGGCATGGTCAGGTTGCGCCGGTCGCCGAGGCGCTTGGTATCGATCGTCGCGGCGTGGATGAGGAAGCCGACCGCCGAGCGCGGCGAGGCGTGCCAGTGACGGACCTGGTCGGAGACCGGCAGCACCGCCTCCTGGCCGGCGAGCGGCTCGCGGATGATGCCGGAGAAGAAGCCCGACGCCGCCTTGTTGGGCTTGCCCGGCCGCACGCAGATGGTGGGGAGCCGAATGCCGACGCCGTCGAAGATGCCGCGGCGCGAGTAATCGGAGAGCAAGAGCTCGCCGATCGCCTTCTGGGTGCCGTAGCTGGTGAGCGGCGCCGTCAGGTACTCGTCGGGGATCGGGTCGGGCATCGGCGCGCCGAAGACAGCCACCGACGAGGTGAAGACGAAGCGGGGCTTGTAGCCCTCGCCGATCGCCCGCACGGCATCGTAGAGGCGGCGGGTGCCGTCGAGGTTGATCCGGTAGCCCTTGTCGAAATCGGCCTCGGCCTCGCCCGACACGATGGCGGCGAGGTGGAAGATCACGTCCGGGCGGCCGGCGACCAGGCGCTCGGCCTCGCCGGGATCGGAGAAGTCGGAGGCCGAGAGCGAGACCGGGATTTTTGTGCCGGCCGGCGCCTCGGGCGGCACCACGTCGTGCAGGGTCAGGCGCGAGATCGTCTCGCCGCCCAAGGAGCCGTCCTTGACCAGCCGGTCGAGGAGCTTGCGCCCGACCATGCCGGCGGCGCCGAGGATGAGGATATGCATCGAAGCGTCTCCCTCAGAGCGTGAAGCCGCCATCGGCGACGTGGGTCTGGCCGGTGGTGAAGCGGGATTCGTCCGAGGCGAGGTAGACGGCGAGCGCCCCCATCTCCTCCGCCGTGCCGAGCCGGCCCATCGGCTGGCGGTCGATGAAGGCCTGGCGGGCGGCCTCGACCGAAGTCTTGTTCATCTCAGCCAAAGCCGCGATGCGCTCGTCCAGCGAGGGCGACTGGATCGTGCCGGGGCAGATCGCGTTCGCCCGCACGCCGCTGCGGATGAAGTCCCGCGCCACCGCCTTGGTGAGACCGACCACCGCCGCCTTCGAGGCGCCGTAGACGTAGCGGTTCGGCGCGGTGGCGTCCGCCCCGACCGCCGAGGCGATGTTGACGATCGAGCCGTTGCCGCGCTCCAGCATGCCGGGCAGGAAGGCCCGGATGGTGCGGTGCATCGAGCGCACGTTGAGGTCGAAGGCCAGATCCCACTCGGCGTCGGTGCAATCGAGGATGGTGCCGTGATGGACGAAGCCGGCGGCGTTCACCAGCACGTCGACCGGGCCGGCGCCCTTCGCGAACTCCGCCACCGCCGCGTCCGAGCGGACATCGAGGGACGCGGCCTGCACGCCCTTCAGGCTCTCGAGCTTCCCCGCGTCGAGATCGGTCGCCAGCACCTCGGCGCCCTCGGCGAGGAAGGCCGCCGCGATGGCGCGTCCGATCCCCTGGCCCGCCGCCGTCACGACCGCGCGCTTGCCCGTCAGCCGTCCCGCCATGTGTATCCTCCCGTTCGTCGCGCCCCGCTCGGCGGCGGGGCTTGTTCGTGAAACCGTGTCGCCGTCAGGCGAGGGTCTTCGTCATGTGGACCAGGCGCCGGTCCGGCAGGTCCTCGACCCGCTCGGTGGCGTAGCCCCGCCGCGCGTACCAGTCGATGTTCCGCACGAGCTTGTCCCCGGTGTAGAGCCGCAACTCCGACAGGTCGAGGTCCCGCGCCCGCGCCTCGGCCGCCGCCAGCAGGGCATTGCCGAGGCCGGTGCCCTGATGCGCGGGAGCGACCGACACGCTCCAGATCATCAGGTGATCGGGATGCGGATCGAGCACCAGGGCCCCGGCGAGCGCCCCGTCCTGGTCGGCGAGCCAGACCTCGTAGCGCGCCAGCACCTCGGCGGCCGGGGTGAGGAGCGGGACCGGCTCGACGCCGAGGAGCGGGCGGTTCGGCGCGTAGGCCGCCTCCTGCAGGCCTGCGAGGGCGGCCTCGTCGGGGGTCGTCGCGCGGCGCAAGGCTTCGCCCGGGATCGACGCGCTCGTCAGCGCGCCGAGGCGCAGGGACTGGCCGCCGTCGAGATTGGCGGGATCGAGCCAGCGGTCGAAGCCCTGGCGGGTCTGCGGCCACTCGGCATCGAGCATCGAGAACCAGGTCGTGTCCCGGTTGCGGCCCTTGACGATCATGCCCTGGCGAAACAGCCCCTCGTAGGAGAAGCCGAGGCGCCGCGCCGCGCTCCGGGACGGGGCGTTGAGGGCGTTGCACTTCCACTCGTAGCGGCGATAGCCGAGATCGAAGACGTAACCGGCCAGAAGCCGCATCGCCTCGGTGGCGCCGGGCGTGCGCTGCAAAGCCGGGGTGTAGAGGATGTTGCCGACCTCGATCACCCGGTTCGCCCGGTCGATCCGCATCAGCGCGGCGTGGCCGATCGCCTTGCCCGACCGCGAATCCAGGATGGCGTAGAACAGGGGATCGCTCGAGGCCGCGCAAACCGCGAGATGGGCCTGGAAACTCGCATGATCGTGGAACGGGCCGGCGGGCATGTATTGCCACAGGGCTTCCTTGCCTGGCCCGACCGCGCCCTCGGCGAGGTCGGCGCCGTGCGCCGCCGCATCGAGCGGCACGATCGAGACGTGGCGCCCGTCGAGGCGGATTTTCTCGGGCCCGGGCGCCGGGCCGGTCGTGGCGACGGGATGGCCGATCGGCAGGCCGGTGACGGGATCGCGATCGGGATTCATGCGCCGCTCCGCTCCTTCAGGTCCCGGTTCTTGAGATCTTGGCGGAAGAATCCGTTGATCTCGGAGAAACCGACCGAGCCGTCGAAGCCGCCGAAGCTGCCCTCGTCGTGGATGCGCCGCGCCGCACGGATGAAGCCGGTCCAGGCCGCCCGCGCCAGCGACGAGCCGACGCTGATCCTGCGCACGCCCAAGCCTTCGAGATCGGCGACCTTGAGGCCCGGATTGGTGCTCATCAGGATGTTGACCGGCACCGGCGCCAGGGCCTCGACCAGGGTGCGGATGTCCTCGCGCCGCTTCGGGCCCGGCGCATAGACCACGTCGGCCCCGGCCTCGGCATAGGCCTGGAGCCGGCGGATCGCCTCGGGCAGGGGCTCGGGATGGCCGGTGAGGTAGCATTCGGCCCGGCCGGTCAGCACCACGCCGGTGCCGGAGGCATCGATTGCGGCCTTCGCGGCGCGGATGCGCTCGGCGCCCTCCCGGATGTCGTAGAGCGGCCGGCTCGGGTCGCCCGTGGCATCCTCGATCGACAGGCCGGCGACGCCGGTCGCCACGCAGGCCGCGACGTTGCGGGCGACGCCCTCGGGATCGTGGGCGTAGCCGGATTCGAAATCGGCGTTCACCGGCAGGTCGGTGGCGGCGGCGATCTCGGCGATGTGGGCCAGCATCGCGTCGAGGGGCACCGCCCAGTCGGTGTCCGGCAGGGCGCGGGTGAAGGCGAAGCCCGAGCTGGTGGTGGCGAGCGCCGGAAAACCCATCGCCGCGAGGTAGCGGGCGGTGCCGATGTCCCAAGGGTTCGGCATCACGAAGCAGCCGCTCTCGTGGAGCCGCCAGAAGGCGGCGCGGGCTGCGGCGGGGTCGGTCATCGGACAAGTCTCGCGGGAATCGGGGCGCCAGCCTTTCATAGGGCGCCGCCCGCTGTAAACCGGCGCCGTTGCGCTCAGGCGCGCAGCATCCGCGCCAGATCCTCCGGCAGGCCCACGCTCTCCGTCGGCGGCAGGGTCGGCCGGGCGCCCGCGAGCCCGGCCGCGGCGATCACCGCCCGTGCCCCGGCCTCGACCGAGCAGATCACCGGCACGGCGACCTGCGGCTGCACCCGCTCGGCCAGGCCGGCCAAAGCCGCGCCGCCGAGCACCACCACGTCGGCCCCGTCGATCTCGGCGCAGTCGCGGCAGGCGGCCGCGAGGCGGCCCAACGCCGCGTCGGGGTCGCGGGCGATCTCGCCGCCGGTCGGTGCCACGGTGCGGATGCCGGCGAGGCGCTCGGAGAGGCCGAGCATCGCCGCGAACTCGGTCAGCATCGGCTTCCACAGGACGCCGCCGGTGACGATGCCGATGCGGCGCCCCCGGGTGCAGGCGAGGTGCAAGGCGCCCTCCGCCATGCCGACGACCGGAACGGGGGAGATTTCCTTGAGGGCGAGCAGGCCCGGATCGCCGAAGCAGGCGAGATAGACCGCGTCGCACCCGGCGACGTTGGCCGCCAGGGCGTCGAGGGCGGCGTGGCCGGCGATGGCCGCGGCGGCGCGGCTCGCGATGTAGCGGGCGCCGAAGCGGCCCGTCACCGGCACGATCTCGGCGGGGATCAGGCGCCGGACATGTGCGGCCGCCTGCTCGGTGACGGCGGCCGTGGTGTTGGGGTTGATGAGCAGGATGCGCACGATCAGGTTTCCCCGCAGGTTTCCCGGCGCATCCCGCGTATCATACGCTTTCCGATTGATCGCTTCGCGATACGGAAAGCGGCCTCGCTCAGGCGCCGCGCGGGCTGATGATACGAAATCCGGAAGTCATCTTCCGGATTTCGTATCACAGGGCTACTTCTCGACGAAGGCCTTCTCGATGACGTAGTGGCCGGCCTCGCCGTGGTTGCCCTCGATGTAGCCGGCACCGGCGAGCAGGTCGCGGGTGTCGCGGATCATGTCGGGGCTGCCGCAGAGCATGAAGCGGTCGGCCTCCTTGGTCATCATCGGCAGGCCGATGTCGGAGAAGAGCTTGCCGGAGGTCATCAGGTCGGTGATGCGGCCGCGGTTGCGGAACGGCTCGCGGGTCACGGTCGGGTAGTAGATCAGCTGGTCGCGGACCATCTCGCCGATCAGCTCGTGCTGGGGCAGCGTCTCGGTGATCGTCTCGCCGTAGGCGAGCTCCTGGACCTGGCGGCAGCCATGGACCAGGATCACCTTCTCGAAGCGCTCGTAGGTCTCCGGATCCTTGATGATCGCCAGGAACGGCGCGAGGCCGGTGCCGGTGCCGAGCAGGTAGAGGTGCCGGCCGGGCATCAGGTTGTCGAGCACCAGGGTGCCGGTGGCCTTGCGGCTGACCACGATCGGGTCGCCGACCTTGAGGTGCTGAAGCTTCGAGGTGAGCGGGCCGTTGGCCACCTTGATGGAGAAGAACTCCAGCTCGTCCTCGTAATTGGCGCTCACCACGCTGTAGGCGCGCAGCAGGGGCTTGGCGCCCTCGCCCTTGAGGCCGATCATCGTGAACTCGCCGTTGCGGAAGCGGAACGACGGGTCGCGGGTGGTGCGGAAGCTGAAGAGCGAGTCCGTCCAGTGATGGACGGACAGGACGCGCTCCTCGTTGAAGTTGCTCATCGTGCCAGGAATCCTGAAGGCGCTCGACGGGTCGCGAGGTTCTCGGTTTGGGATGCTCATCTCGCAGGTGCGGCATCGCCGTCAAGGCGTCGCCGCACAGGCGAGGTCTGCGTGCGAGGTCTGTGTAACCGTCAAGCCGCAGGGACAACCGGCTGTTCTTCGCAATGCTTCCAGTGCGCCGCCGCCCCGGTGGCCTGCACCGCGCCCGGCCTGTCGCCATGACGGACCCCCAAACTCCCCACCCCTCTCGTGCGACGAGGGCGGCATGATCGAAGCGGGGACGATCCGGAACGAGCCCAGAAAACGAGCCCAGCAACAAGTCGCACTTGGGATCCCGAGATCGATCCGGGCTGGTCGCTCGTCGCCGAAACGCTGGATTGCGCGGCGCATGCCGTGAAGGGGGAAACGCCGCACCTGCCGACGGTGCTCGGCGGCATCTCGCCGACCGACCCGACCTTCATCCGGATGCTCGACGGTCGCGGCGCCCTCGACCACGTCGACGCGGTGGCTTTGCACGGCTTCCCGCTCGACTGGAACCTGTGGCAGACCGACGAGTGGCCGGACAAGTTCGCCGAGATCCGCGCGCGGTAACTTCCAGGCCGATCTGGGTCACCGAGGTCGGCGTCTCGACCTTCGGGGCCGAGGAGGTGCAGGTCGTCCGGATCGACCGTACCGCCGAGCTGCTGGCCGGACGGGCGCCGCGGATCCACCGGTCCGGCCTCTACGACCCGCCGCAGGCCTTGGGCGCCACCACACGGCACCGGGAGGCGGAGGGCTCCTCCTATGATCGGCATTTCTATATGGGTTGCTGCGCGAGGACGGCACGCCCAAGCCGGCGCACGAGCATTTCGCCCGCCACACCCCGGCGCGCGGCCCGTGCCGGTGGTTCCGTGACCAGGATCACCGGCTCGACGAGGCGGAGGCCTGATGCGGCGGCTCGGGGTGACGTATCTCCGCACCGGCCCGTCCCGGGCCGATTGTTTCGGCCCGATGCCCTCGAGTGGTTCGACCGGCGGATGGATGCCCTGGCGGAGTTCGACGTGACCGTGACCTTCTGCTTCACCCCCGAGCACCGGGGTATCGCCCCCCACCACACCAGCCCGCCGCAGGTGAGGGAGGAATCCGCGGGATTCTGCGCCGCGATGGTCCGGCGCTATGCCGGGACGATCCGGCCCGGGCCGGCCCTCGGGCCGCAAGCAGCGATCTGACCGCGATGGCGATCGCCCCGACCTCGCCGGCCGCCGAAAGGTTCCTGGCAGCCCTCGCCGATCCGGCCTGCGGGCCGGTGGCGGCACACGCCGCCGCGCTCGTGGTCGCTCATCCGGACGACGAGAGCATCGGCTGCGGCGCGCAGCTGCCGCGCCTTGCCGGCCTCACGGTGATCCACGTCACCGACGGCGCGCCCCGCGACGGGCGAGACGCCGCGCGCCGCGGTTTTTCGGACCCTGCCGCCTACGCGGCGGCCCGCGCCCGGGAGCTCGATGCGGCACTGAGCCTTGCAGGCGTCGAACGGGCGCGGCGCATCGCGCTGGGGCATCCCGACCGGGGTGTGGCGGAGATCATCGCGCCGCTCGCCCGGCAGCTGGCCGGGATTTTCAGCGCATGCGGGATCACGGTGGCGCTGACCCACGCCTACGAGGGCGGCCACCCGGACCACGACGCGGTGGCGCTCTCCCTGCGGGGTGCCCGGCGGCTTCTCGGGCCGGAGCGCCTCGCGGTGATCGAGATGCCGTTCTACCATGCCGGCCCGGACGGGTTCGATGCCGGCAGCGTCTTGGCCACCGAATTCTTGGCCACCGGATTCTTGGCCACCGGATTCTTGGCCACCGAGTTCTTGGCCACCGAACCGCCGCGGCGGGCGATCGCGCTCCATCTCGACCCTGAGGATTGCGCCTTCAAGGCCGCCCTGTTCGCCGCCCATGCGAGCCAGGCCGCGACCCTGAACCGGGTCCCGATCGCCCTCGAGCGCTTCCGCGAGGCGCCGGACGACCGGTTCGGGATCCTGCCGAATGGCGGGCGGCTCCTCTACGGGGAATCGGGACTCGACGGGGCGCGGTTCCGGGCGCTCGCCGAGGCGGCGGAGCGGGAGATCGCCGGCATCGGCTGACCGCCCGCCGGCGCGGCAAACGTCAGGACGACATCGTCCGCTCCAGCTCGCCGTCGGTCCGCTCCGCCTCGCTCCCCTCGCCGAAGCCGAGCTCGTCGAACACCGCCGCGGCCGCGCGGATCATCGCCTGCACGGAGGGCAGTTCGCGGATCTGCGGGCTCGCGGTGCGCTGCAGGTCGAGGATGCCGGCGGCGAGGCGCAGGGCCTGGATCTCGGCCCGGGCCGCCTGGGAAAGGTGGGACTGCGACGGGGTGCAGCGGGTCGCGGGCGCCATGGTGCGTGCCTGATCGGGGGTGGACGAAGTGGATGGATGGGCCGGTGCGCGACGGGCGCGGGACCGATGGGGCAAGGTGACGCCGGCCGTCACGACCAGTGCTCCTCCCGACGCTGCTCCTCCGGGATGTGGCCGGAGGGCGGGTAGGTGCGGCCGACATGCCAGAGCGCGAGGCGGATCAGATCGAGGGCGACCGGGTCCTCGCAATCCGCGGCGCTCCGATAGGCCTCGATCAGGTGCTCGGCCAGGCGGTCGGCCGGGCTTTGCGGACTGGCCGGTGGCCGCACGAGGCGGGCAACCGGAGTGGGGAGACGGGTGTCGCCGTAACGCGCCATCGCTGACGACCTCACACTGATGATACCGACCCGGGATGCCGATGCACCGGGCCGTCGGACCATCTCGAATTTTCAATGCCCAGACAGAGACTTGGCAATAAGTCGCGACTTGGCAAGAATTCGAGACTTGGGAAGAATTCAAGACTTGGGAAGAATTCAAGACTTGGGAAGAATTCAAGACTTGGCAAGAATTCGAAACCGGACGAGAATTCGAGACCGGAAACGAGGGTCGTTGTCGAAGACCCTCGGCATGACGGGCGGGACACGATCCGGTCCGGCGGAGTGGACGGCCGGGGATGGGCCGGTACGGAGACGTTGACGCCGCAGGTCGCCCGGGTTTCTCCCGGCGCCTCCTCGGTCATGGCGGTCGTGATGGCGCGGAGCGAGACGCCCGCCCCGGCGGCGGGATGGTCGAGGACGACCGCTCCCGTCGACGCACGGCCCTGCGACGACATCTGGTTGTCGGTCGACATCCGTCATCTCAAGCCGACAGGGTGCGGTCGGATGCAGGGTGGTCGTAGGCGGGAACGAGATCCTTCGCCCGGACCAGGGACGGCGCGTCGATCCCGTAGACGGCGCGGGTCGCCTGCAGAGCCTCCTGCGTCATCTCGATCGTGAAGGCGCAGATCGACAGTCCCTCATGGGCGAGGGGCAGGCCCAGAGGCCGCGGGCGCCAGCCGAGGGCCGAGACCTTCGGGATCCAGTAAGCCTCGGCGACCACGTTCATGCGCGGGATGTACCGATCGAGACAATACTCCACCATGCCCGCCGCGACGATGCCGGCCACCCGCGACAGCCGCTTGTCCTCCCGGTAGCGGGGGGCGACGAAGAAGCGGGTCCATTCCCAGATCTCCGCCGACCGCTCGAAGCCGCGCTCCTCGGCCAGTTGCGGGAACACCTCGCTCAGCAGCGTCGGCCCGAGGGACGGCAGCAGGCGCGTGCCTCCCGCGACCTCGCCATCCGCCCCGATCGCCAGGAGATACACGGTGCTGTCGGTATCGAACTGATCGATCTCGCGGCCGTCGACCGCGCGCAGGGCACTCCACTTCTGCTCATCCATGTAAATCTTCTTACGAAGAACATAATGTTGATCGATGGCATCAGCGTAAGCGCTGCGATTCGTTCGATCGATGACGTGAAGCCGGATCATGCGGGTATCTCTCTCGCTCTGGCAGCATTCGCGCAGACGAGAGGGTGTCCCGGTATCCCGAAAAATAGTGATGGAAGGGCTGACCTTTACGGCGCATCGATCGCTAGAGCATTTTCCGACGAAGTGGATGCCGGTTCGTCGCAGAAAATGCGGCAACATCAAAGACCTAGAGAGCTTCGCGATTGCAACGCGATCGTGAAGTGCTCTAGGCCGTTCGGATTATATCATGATGCCAGGGTCACGGCGGTCCGCGCACCCGCCAAGACTTGACGCGAAATGGCTCGGCGAGCGACGTGTCGGCCGGCGTTGCGCCTGCGGACCGTCCCGCATGGGCGGCGGGTCGTGGCTGCACGGATGACGGGATGCGCCGCTCGCTCGGTCGCCGGGCAAGATCCGGCGGGCGCCGAAGCCGTTCGCGTGCACGGGCGGCCGGACATCCGCTCCCGACCGGACATCGACGTGCCACGCCGGGCATCGTAGGGGACGTTACGCCCTCGGCCGCGCCGGAGGACGCCCGCCGCACTGGCGCCGCCGCAGCGATCGACGATGGCGGCCGGGAGTTGCGCCAAAGGCATCAAGCCGGGGCGCAGGGCGCAACATTGCCTGAAGTATTTTTAGACAAAATGGATAACATTTCGTCGGAACATACTATCGCAAAATAAATAAACCAAGGAACCGTCCGATCGCAACGTGATCGGGCAGCGGTTTAGAGCGTGATCTCACGCCGTCGCAAGGCCTCGACCACAGTGTGGGTCGTGTTGCGTGTGCCGATCTTCACGCGGGCGTTCTTGAGATGCGTGTTGACGGTCTGGTTGGAAATACCCAAAATGTCGGCGACTTCTTCGGATGTGTGGCCGAGCGCTGCCCATGACAGCACGTCGCGCTCGCGGGCACTGAGCAGCCGTCCGGTCGGCTTTCGCCGCTGGGCCGTGGTCCGTTCCGCCGCCCCCCAGGCGTAGAGCCCGAGCATGTGGACGCCGCGGCGGACACGCGGGGGCAACTCGACCTGCCGCCCTGCCAGGGATACGACCGCCTGGAAGCCCATCGCGTCGTGGATCGGCACGCAGAATCCGACCGCCATGCCGTGGTCGGTCGCCTCGTCCATGACGCGGCGGGCGCGCGGCAGGATTTCCGGCTCGTAATGCACTTCGGTCCAGGTGAACGGCTCGATAGTCCGGTAGCAATGTCGGACCACCGGGTCGTAGCGGTAATGGCCGACCCGATCGTAATGCGACAGCCAGCCCTTGGGCCAGATGCTGAGCAGGACGTTAGGTCCCAGTCGCTCGCTCGGCTGCGGCAACCGCGTGATCGTGAAGTACGTGAAGCCGCAATCCTTGACGAGATCGAGCACGCGCTGCTGCACGTCGAGCGGATCCGACATCTCGTCGAAGCCGTCGATCAGGTCGAATGATTGGCGAATGAACGCGTCACCGGCGTCCGACATGACCCACCCCTGAACCCCGCACCCGCGCGCGAAGCGACCTCGTCCACCGTGCGATCGCCGCCGGCCCTGGTCCAGTATTAGAATCCTACCAGCAAAGATCAATGTGTGCGCCGGCCCATATAACACCCAAAGGACCTGACGCCCGGGACCGGCCGATGGGCCGCTCCTCGCGCTGTCCTCGTCCCGGTGCGAGCCGCACCCGGCGTTGCCTCGGGGACCGTTCCGCACTATCGGAAGCCGGAAAGAAGCCCTCCGCTGCCGAAGGTCTGGCCGATGAAAGCGCGCGTCACCGTTACCCTGAAGACCGGCGTCCTCGACCCCCAGGGCAAGGCGATCGAGGGGGCGCTGCGCTCGCTCGGGATCACCGGCATCGCCGGAGTGCGCCAGGGCAAATTCTTCGAGGTCGAGGTCGAGGCCGCCGACGAGGCCGCCGCCGAGGCGACCGTGAAGGCGGCCTGCGACCGGCTGCTCGCCAACACAGTGGTCGAGAACTACCGCGTCGAGATCGCCCGATGAAGGCCGCCATCGTCGTCTTCCCGGGCTCGAACCGCGAGCGGGACGTCGCGCGGGCCCTGCGCCTTTCGGGCGCCGAGGTGGTGAACGTCTGGCACACCGAGACCGAATTGCCCGCCGGCACCGACCTCGCGGTCCTGCCCGGCGGCTTCTCCTACGGCGATTACCTGCGCTGCGGCGCCATCGCTGGGCGGGCTCACGCCATGGACGCGGTGCGGGCGCATGCCGCCCGCGGCGGGCTGGTGCTCGGCATCTGCAACGGCTTCCAGATCCTGTGCGAGTCCGGCCTGCTGCCGGGCGTGCTGATGCGCAACGTCAACCGCCGCTTCCTCTGCCACCGGCAGACCCTGCGGGTCGAGCGCACCGACACCGCCTTCACCCGGGCCTATGCCCAGCACCAGGTGATCGACGTCTGCATCGCGCATGGCGAGGGCAACTACTTCGCCGATCCCGAGACCCTGGCGCGGATCGAGGGCGAGGGAAGGGTGGCGTTCCGCTACTGCGACGCGGCCGGCGGGCTCACGGTCGAGGCCAACCGCAACGGCTCGCTCAATTCCATCGCCGGCATCTATTCCGAGAGCCGCAACGTCCTCGGGCTGATGCCGCACCCGGAGAATTTCGTGGAAGGCCTGGTCGGCGGCACCGACGGGCGCGGGCTGTTCGAGAGCCTGGCCAAGGCGGCGTGAGGGGAGCTTTTCGGCTGCTCCCCCCATCCCATCCCGCCCTCGACCTCATCCTGAGGTGCCCACGCAGTGGGCCTCGAAGGAGGGCTCCAGTCAGCTCAGAGACTTCTGGAGCCCTCCTTCGAGGTCAGTCGATCTTCGATCGACTGACACCTCAGGATGAGGTGGGCAGAGTGGGATGAATAACGATTACGAGGCGGGCCATGCAGCCCGCCTTTCTTCGTTTCAGTGCCCCTCGAACTCGATCAGGGTGCGCACCGGCAGGTCGAGGGCGCGCAGGCGGTCGGCGCCGCCGAGTTCCGGCAGGTCGATGACGAAGCAGGCCGCCACCACCTCGGCGCCGATCCGGCGCAGGAGTTCGACCGCCGCAGTGGCGGTGCCGCCGGTGGCGATCAGGTCGTCGACGAGGATCACCCGGTCGCCGGGCTTCACCGCGTCGGAATGGATCTCCATCTCGTCGGTGCCGTATTCGAGCGCGTAGGCGATCGAGACCGTGGTGTGGGGCAGCTTGCCCTTCTTGCGGATCGGCACGAAGCCCGAGGAGAGCTGGTGGGCGATGGCGCCGCCGAGGATGAAGCCCCGCGCCTCGATGCCGGCGACCTGGTCGATCCGGCCGCCCGCGTAAGGGTGCACCAGCTCGTCGACCGCGCGCCGGAAGGCGCGGGCGTCGCCGAGCAGGGTGGTGATGTCGCGAAACATGATGCCGGGCTTCGGATAGTCCGGGATCGAGCGGATCGCGTCCTTGAGGGCGGACGTGGTGCGCGGGTCCATGGCGTAGGGCCTTTTTTCGAGAGTTCGGCGGGGAAGGCCCGGGGCCGGTCGGGAACCGGCCCGGGCGGCTGCCGTCAGCCGCCGACCTTGCGCAGGATGGCGACCAGCTCGCGCTGGAGCACCTCGTTGCCGCAGGCGACCGAGCGGGCGGTCATCGGGTCGGCGCCGCCATCGGCGCTGCTGGCGAAGCCCCCGGCCTCGCGCACCAGGAGCAGGCCGGCGGCCATGTCCCAGGTCTGGAGGTCGCGCTCCCAGTACAGGTCGGCCCGGCCGCAGGCGACCGCCGCGAGGTCGAGGGCTGCCGAGCCGGTCTGGCGCACGCCGCCGGTCACCGCCATCACGGCGGCGAGTTCCTTGAGCAGGCGCGGATGGCTGCCGCGGCCGAGATAGGGCGAGCCGTAGAGCGCCAGGCTGTCGGCGAGGTCCTGCCGGCCGGCGACCCGCAGGCGCTTGTTGTTGAGGAAGGCGCCCTTACCGCGCTCGGCGATGTAGAGCTCGTCCTTGATGGGCTCGTAGATCACCGCCGCGACGATCGTGCCCTCGCGCTCGAGGCCGACCGAGATGCAGAAATGCGGCACGCCGTGCAGGAAGTTGGTGGTGCCGTCGAGGGGGTCGACGTGCCAGGTATGGGTCTTGTCCTGGCCCTCGATGACCCCGCTCTCCTCCATGATCAGGCCGTAGCCCGGCCGGGCCTTCATCAGAGCCTCGCGCAGGGTCGCCTCGGCCTTGCGGTCGGCGGCGGTGACGAAGTCGCCCGGGCCCTTTCGCGAGACCTGCAGGTTCTCGATCTCGCCGAAATCGCGCTTGAGCCCGCGCGCCGCCTTGCGCACGGCATCGACCATCACGGTCATCAGGGGGGAGACGATCATCGGGCGGCGGCTCCCGGAATGCGGGTCGGGGTCATGGGTGGTCCTTGATGGCGGGCGCGGTTGCCCTGCACGACGAATGCAAACGGAATGCGGCCCGCACCTCGCGGCACGGGCAGCGTCACTGATGGATGCCTCTAAGCCGCATCGGGCGGCATGTCACATCGGTTCGTGGAGAAAATCCGGCCTGCGTCTCACACGGGGGCCGTCGCCTCGCCGAACAGGAGGTCCAGCCGCGCCGGCAGCCCGTGGCGACGCCGGACCACGTCCCGCGTCGCCCGATCGACCGCGACCTCGTCGGCGTGCAGGAGCAGCAGCGCCATCAGCCCTTGCGTCAGCGCCGCCCGGCAATCGAAGGCGAGACCCGCATCGATCGCGGCCAGCCGGTCGAGGGAGTGGTCGATGGGATCGTCGCGATCCGGCCCGTCCTCGCGCCCCGGGGCGCGCGCGAATTCCGCCACCCGGGCCCGCCCGACGGCGGGATCGGCCAAAGCCGCCGCCTGGTTGTAGAGCACGGCCTTGAGGAGGGCGGGCACGCGGTCATCCGCCAGCGCCCGCTCGGTGACCGCGAGGCAGCGGGACAGGTCCATCCGCGCGCCCTCGATCAGGCGGGCTTTCCGGCGCGCCTCGGCCGTCATCCGGACGAGCTCCCGGGCCGACAGAGCCGCGAGCGCGAGGATCGCGATAATAATGGCCGTTTCTTGCATGATCAGCACCGGGGCGCGGATGTCCGGGGTGAAAGATAGGGACGAAGGGCGGGTTTGTCGCGGTTACAGCGATTTCCTGGCCTTCTCGATCATGCGCTTCCCGCCCCGCTGCGCCTCGATCTCAAGCTCGGCCTTCTTGGTACGCAACGCGATCAGCGCATCCACGTAGTTGCGCAGCAGCCAGAGCAGGCAAAATCCACAACCCGCAGCAACCGTCCAGGCCGGAGGCGCGCCGACCGCCAATGCCCCGAACGTTCCAAGGATCGCCAGGGCGAAGACAAGGCCGTCCGGGCCGAACCGCTTCAGGCCTTTGACCGCCTCGGTCAGTGCACGTTCCACGATGCCCTCCGGTAGATGGACATCACCCGCTCACGGCCCCGCCCGGTCCGCCGCCAGCCGCTCGGCCCGGGCCTTCTCCTCCGCGTTGAGCCCGGACACCGCCTGGGTGAGCCAGGCATCCGACAGCCCCTGCGCCCGGGCGGCGATGTCCCAGGCGGCGGCCTCGACGAGGTTCTTCTGCACGCCGCGGCCGCTGGCGTAGAGCCGGGCGACCCGGTTCTGGGCCACGGCGTTGCCCCGGAAGGCGGCGTGGCGGAAGTAGCGGGCGGCGCGGGTCTCGTCCTTCGGCACGCCCTCGCCGTTGAACAGCAGGATCGAGAACTCGACCTCGCCGGCGAGATCGCCGTTATCGGCCGCGCGGCGGAACCAGCCGGCGGCCTTGGTCGTGTCCTTGGGCACGCCGCGGCCCTGGAGGTAGAGCACGCCGAGCGCGTGCTGGGCCGGGGCCAGCTCCTGGTGGGCGGCCTGGCGCAGCAGCTCGACGGCGCGGGTCAGGTCGGCGGGCGTTCCGGTGCCGAGGAGGATCAGGGCGAGGTTGTAGCTCGCCGTGGCATCGGCCCGGGCGGCGGCCTTCTCCAGGAGGGCGCGGCCCGCGGCCTGGTCCTTGGGCACGCCGCGGCCCTCGATCTGCATCATGCCGAGGGTGGCGGCGGCATGGGGATCGCCGAGATTGGCGGCCAGTCGGTACCACTCGGCGGCCCGCGCGGGATCCTGGCGGACGCCGAGGCCCTGGCTGTAGAGTTCCGCCAGCAGGGTCATGGCGGGAAAGTCGGTCTTGTTCTTCTCCAGCCGCTTCGTCGCCTCGCGGAACGCCGTGACGTAGAAGCCGCGCTGATAGGCGCCGTAGGCGAGATCCGCATTCGGGTCGTTCGAGGGCGCGGGCGGCAGCGAGGCCGCGCCCGGCAGGGTCTGGTTCGACTTCGACGCGCCGAAGGTGTTGGTGGTCGCGCCGAAATTCGGCGGGACGACGCCCGGCTTGACGCCTCCCGGTGTGGCGGATTCGGCCGGAGCCGGGACCGAGCGGGCCCCGGCCGGCCCGGCCGCGAGGCCGAAAGCCCCGAGAAGCGCGAGAGTCGCGAGGCGGGAATTCCGCATTCTCACCCCTCCCCGCCCGCGGGGCGGTTCCGGATCGCGGCCTGCGCCTCGGCCACCGCGGCCTCGCCCCCCTCCCCGGCCCAGAGGGCGGGATCGAGGCCGATGAACTCGGCCCCCGTGGCGACGAGGTCCGGCACGTCCTCGAGGTTGCGGGCGAGCGCGATGCAGGGCGTCTCGAAGATCTCGACCCACCAGGTCAGCCGCGCCAGGAGGTCGTCGTGGGCAAGCTTCGACTCGTCGCCGAACAGGACGTAATCGGCGCCGGCCTCGCCGGCCTCCATGGCGGCGTGCTTGCTGCGCAGGCGCCCGACCCCGAGGATGCGGCCGTCGCGCAGGCGCTCGCGGAGCGCACGCAGCGGGCCGTCGCTCTCCTCGTCCTCCGCCTCGTCGCCGTCGGCCTCCGCGGGGATGTCGGCGTCCGGCTGATCCTCCGCCCCGTAATTCGCCGGGACGTGGACGCCGTCGGCGCCGCTGCGGGAGGCCACGGTGGCCAGATCGATGCCGCCGCCGCCGGCCAGCACCAGGGCGGCGCCCGCCTCCTGCACCGCCGGCGCCACCGCCTTGACGGCGTTGACCAGCGCCCGCTCGTCGCCGGGCGGCAGGCGCAGGATCACCGCGGCGACGTCGCCGGCCGCGACCGCGCGCGCCAGCCTGTCCTTCAGGTCCGGGCCGGCCTCGGGGGCGGTGAGGAGGATCAGGCGGGTCTGGGGATCGGCCATCGGGGTCTTCGAGCCTTCGGGACGGACAGGGGCGCAAAACGCGCGGGGCGGACGGCCCCCCGGCCGCCCGCCCTGCTGCATGGTCAATGGGGCGGCGATGCGGCGCGAGATCACCCGCGCCGCAAGGGCCTTACTCCGCGGCGGCCTTCGACGGGGCGAAGGACGGGTCGAGCTTGCCGGCGGCGTAGCGCTTGGCCATCTCGGACAGCGCGACCGGACGGATCTTGCCGGCGTTGCCCGCCGTGCCGAACTCCTCGAAGCGCTGCTTGCACAGCTTCGTCATCGCGTCCATCGCCGGCTTCAGGTACTTGCGCGGGTCGAACTCGGCCTTGTTCTCCATCAGGATCTTGCGGATCTGGCCGGTCATCGCCATCCGGTTGTCGGTGTCGATGTTGATCTTGCGCACGCCGTGCTTGATGCCGCGCTGGATCTCCTCGACCGGCACGCCCCAGGTCGGCTTCATCTCGCCGCCATACTGGTTGATGATGTCCTGGAGGTCCTGCGGGACCGACGAGGAGCCGTGCATCACCAGGTGGGTGTTGGGCAGGCGGCGGTGGATCTCCTCGATCACGTTCATCGCCAGCACCGCGCCGTCGGGCTTGCGGGTGAACTTGTAGGCGCCGTGCGAGGTGCCCATGGCGACGGCGAGCGCGTCGACCTTGGTGGCCGCCACGAATTTTTCCGCCTCGGCCGGGTCGGTGAGCAGCTGGTCGTGCGACAGGACGCCTTCGGCGCCGTGGCCGTCCTCGGCCTCGCCCTCGCCGCTCTCGAGCGAGCCGAGCACGCCGAGCTCGCCCTCGACCGAGCAGCCGGCCCAGTGCGCCATCTCGGTCACCTTGCGGGTGATCTCGACGTTGTAGTTGTAATCCGCCGGAGTCTTGCCGTCGGCCTTCAGCGACCCGTCCATCATCACCGAGGTGAAGCCGTACTGGATCGCAGTGGCGCAGGTCGCCTCGTTGTTCCCGTGATCCAGGTGCATGCAGACCGGGATGTGGGGATAGATCTCGACGAGGCCGTCGATCAGCTTGGCCAGCACGACGTCGTTGGCATAAGACCGCGCGCCGCGGCTCGCCTGCAGGATCACCGGCGAATCGGTGGCGTCGGCCGCCGCCATGATGGCGAGGCCCTGCTCCATGTTGTTGATGTTGAAGGCCGGCACCCCGTAGCCGTGCTCGGCGGCGTGGTCGAGGAGTTGCCTAAGCGTGATGCGCGCCATGTCGAAATCCTCCGAGACTGTCACTGTTGCTGGATTATAGCGGAAGGGTCGGCCGGCGTCCTAACGCGGCCGACCTGAACGAAAACCCTCAAGCTTGCCGGCGCAGGGCGTCGACGCCCGGGAGCGGCTTGCCCTCGAGCCATTCGAGGAAGGCGCCGCCGGCCGTCGAGATGTAGGTGAAGTCCGCCGACACGCCGGCATGGTTGAGCGCCGCCACCGTATCGCCGCCGCCGGCCACCGAGACGAGCTTGCCGGCCTTGGTGCGCGCCGCCGCGTGGCGGGCCGCCGCCACCGTGCCCTGGTCGAAGGGTGCGATCTCGAAGGCGCCGACGGGGCCGTTCCACACCAGGGTCCTGGCGTCGTCGATCGCCGCCGCGATCCGGTCGACCGACAGGCTGCCGATGTCGAGGATCATGCCGGTGTCAGGGATAGCGTCGACCCCGTAGGTGTGGTGGGGGGCGCCTGCCTTGAACTCCTCGGCCACCACGCCGTCGACCGGCAGGATGATGGCGCAGTTGTTCTCGCGTGCCGCCTCGATGATGGCTTGGGCGGTGGCGGCCAGATCCCGCTCGCACAGCGACTTGCCGACGCCGAGGCCGGCGGCGTGCAGGAAGGTGTTGGCCATGCCGCCACCGATCACCAGGGCATCGACCTTGGCGACGAGGTTCTTGAGCAGGTCGATCTTGGTCGAGACCTTGGAGCCGCCGACGATCGCCACCACCGGCCGGGCCGGGGCCTCGAGGCCCTTGGTCAGCGCGTCCAGTTCGGCCTGCATCAGGCGGCCGGCATAGGCCGGCAGCACGTGGGCGAGGCCTTCCGTCGAGGCATGGGCCCGGTGGGCGGCCGAGAACGCCTCGTTGACGTAGACGTCGCCGTTTGCGGCCAGCGCCTCGACGAAGGCCTTGTCGTTCTTCTCCTCGCCGGCGTGGAAGCGGGTATTCTCCAGCATCAGGACGTCGCCGTCCTTCAGGCTCGCGACCGCCGCGGCGGCCGTCTCGCCGATGCAATCCTCCGCGAAGGCGACCGGGCGGCCGAGTTCCCTGGCGGTCGCCTCGGCGATCGGGCGCAGGGATTCGGCGGCGACCGGCTTGCCCTTCGGGCGGCCGAAATGGGCCAGCAGAACCACCTTCGCGCCGGCCTCGACGAGTTCGTTAAGCGTCGGCAGCACGCGCGTGATGCGGGTGGAATCGGTGACGCGGCCCTGGTCCATCGGCACGTTGAAGTCGACGCGGACGAGGACGCGCTTGCCCTTCAGGTCGCCGGCATCGTCGAGGGTACGGAACTGGGTCATCGGCGGGGGCACCTTGCGGGATAAGGGGAAGGGCGCGGGGATCAGCGCGGCGGGATCAGGCCCTGGAGGTTGAGGCGCTGCGCCACCAGGGTCAGCGCCACCGTCAGCACGGCCGTGACGATCGCGGTGACGATCAGGGCGCCGGCACCCGGCAGGCGGCGGGTGCGGTCGGCAATCGCCCGGACCTCGTTGCGCAGGGCGGCGAGGTCGGACTGGCGGGCGGCCTCGTTCATGCGGGCGCCGGCCGCCTCGACCCGGTCCTCGACGCGGGCGAGCAGGGCCTCGGAGCGGGCATACTTGTCCTCGATCCGCGAGGCCTTGTCCTCGATGCGGGCGAGCTGGTCGGCGACGCCGGGAGGCAGCGCGACCGGCTGGGGCTGCGCGGAGACCGGAACGGAAGGAGTGGCCGGCGGGACGTGCGCCGGGACGGCGGACACCGTGGTCGGCACTGGGGCGGCCGGGCTCGGCACCTGTCCCTGGAGCAGGGCGGTGTCGGCGGCGTTCGCGGGGCGGGGGGCGGGCACGGCGTCGGTCATCGGCGGATCCTCGGGGGCGAATCCTGGGGCAAGGCGGGCGGCCCCGCGACGGGGCCGCCCGAAAACGAAGGCCGGCGCCCGAGGGAGCCGGCCCGTCGCGTCGGCCGCGATCAGATGAGCTTGGCCATCGCGATGGCGGTGTCGGCCATGCGGTTCGAGAAGCCCCACTCGTTGTCGTACCAGGTCAGCACGCGCACGAAGGTGCCGTCCATGACCTTGGTCTGGTCGATGTGGAAGGTCGAGGAGTGGGGATCGTGGTTGAAGTCGATCGAGACGTTCGGGGCCTCGGTGAAACCGAGCACGCCCTTGAGCGGGCCGTTCGCCGCGGCCTTGATCGCCTCGTTGATCTCGGCGACCGAGGTGGCGCGCTTGGAATTGAACTTGAAGTCGACGACCGAGACGTTCGGGGTCGGCACGCGGATCGAGGTGCCGTCGAGGCGGCCGTTCAGCTCCGGCAGAACCAGCCCGACGGCCTTGGCGGCGCCGGTCGTGGTCGGGATCATCGACAGGGCCGCGGCGCGAGCCCGGTAGAGGTCCTTGTGCATCTGGTCCAGCGACGGCTGGTCGTTGGTGTAGGAGTGGATCGTGGTCATGAAGCCGCGCTCGATGCCGACGGCGTCGTTGAGCACCTTGGCGACCGGAGCCAGGCAGTTGGTGGTGCAGGAAGCGTTGGAGACCACCAGGTGGTCGGCCGTCAGCTTGTCGTGGTTGACGCCGTAGACGACCGTGAGGTCGGCGCCGTCGGCGGGGGCCGAGACGAGGACGCGCTTGGCGCCGGCATCGAGGTGGAGCTTCGCCTTGTCCTTCGAGGTGAAGATGCCGGTGCATTCCATCGCGATGTCGACGCCGAGCTCGCGGTGGGGCAGCTCGGCCGGATTCTTGATCGCGGTGACGCGGATGCGCTGCCCGTCGACCACGATGTGGTCGCCTTCGACCGAGACGGTGCCGGGGAACTTGCCGTGGACCGAGTCGAAGCGCAGCAGGTGGGCGTTGGTCTCGACCGGGCCGAGATCGTTGATGGCCACGACCTCGATGTCGGTGCGGCCGGCTTCCTTGATGGCGCGCAGGACGTTGCGGCCGATGCGTCCGAAGCCGTTGATGGCGACCTTGACCGTCATGTGTTCTCTCCCGTGGACTCGGTGTGGCGGAGGCGGTGGGGGCGGCGACGCCCCGGAGCGGAACGGGCCGCACGGATCGGTCCGGCGCGGCGCGTCTCGACGCTGACGAAGGGCCGGCGCTCGCCGGCGCGGCCTGCTGCTCTCCTGGTCCCGCACGCACCGGCCGTCCCGGCGGGGACGGCACTGGCGGGGAGCACGGGAGGCGTCACGGCAGCTCGTATTTCTGTCAATCCGCCGGCGACAGCCGCCCGGCGGGGGCGCGGGCTTCCTAACATGGTGCCGGGGCGTGTCAAACCCGAGCGGGGCTTTGGGGAAAACCATCCCGTCGACGGCCTCGATCCTGCGGCATCGCGCGGTTTTCGAGTCGGATGAAACGGCGTTCACGCCCGTGCGCGCAAGCGGCCGTCATCCTCCCGCCACGATGACGCCGGCGATGATCGGGCCCGGACATCGTCGAGAAGACACTTAACCATGCTCGCGCAACGGGGAGGAGACGATCGGAACCGTAACGAAGATGGCAATCGCCGGCGCGTATGCCGTGAGGCCTAGGTGACGGCAGCGATGCAGATCGATCTTCACACCCTCTATTGCCTGATTGTGGGAACGGTGCTGGTCGCCGCCGCGACGATGTTGTGGGAGCGCCAGGCCCACAAGCGGCGCGCGCGCGAGCTCGGAATCTGGGCCGGCGCCTTCCTGGCCTTCGCGGCGGGCTTGGTCGTGTCGATCAACCGGGCCGCCCTGCCGGGTATCCTGGGCTCGGCGCTCGGCAACCTGCTGATCGTGTCCGGCTACCTGATGATCCTGCACGGCGTCGCCCTCCTCGACGGGCGGGCGCGGCTGCGCCTGCCGCTCGCCGTGCTCGCGGTGCTCGCTCTCCTGTGGGCGACGCTCGGGGTCCGCTTTCCCGTTGTCCTCTGGACCTATGTCGGCTCGCTGCCGATCGCGCTCGCCTGCGGTCTCACCGCCTGGCGGCTCCTGCGCAGCCGCACCGCCCGGGCCTTTCGTGCGCGGCGGCTCGCGATCGCGGTCGCGGGCGGGCACGCCCTGTTCTACCTGGCTCGGGCCCTGGTGACGCCGGTCATCGTGGCCCTCTACGGCGACTGGCTGATGCCGGTCTTCGGCAAGATGACGATGTACGAGGGCGTGCTCTACTCCGTCGCCATGCCGATGGGGCTGATCGCGCTCGTGCGCGAGGAGGCGCAGGCGAGCGCCCTGGCGGCGGCCCGAACCGACTACCTCACCGGCCTCCAGAACCGCCACGGCTTCTTCGAGGACGGGGCGCGGCTCCTCGACGACCGCCCCGCGGCACTCCTCGCCTTCGACCTCGACCACTTCAAGGCGATCAACGACCGCCACGGCCATGCCGCCGGCGACGCGGTTCTGCGGCTCTTCGCCGACACGGCGCGGCGGGCGGCCGGGCCGGACGCGCTGGTCGCCCGGCTCGGCGGCGAGGAATTCGCCGCCCTGCTGCCGGGCTTCGACCTCGTTGCGGCGCGGCAGGTCGGCGAGGGCATCGCCCGCCGCTTCGCCGCTTCGTCCGTGCACCGCGACGGGCCCGGCATTCCGGCGACCGTCAGCGTCGGCCTGGCGGCCGGACGCGGCGACCTCACGGCCCTGCTCTCGGCCGCCGACCGCGCTCTCTACCGGGCCAAGGCGGCCGGGCGGAACCGGCTGGAGGTGGCGGCGGCCTGATTGTCCCCACCGTCCCCAGGATGGAGCCCCCCACGCCCGGCGGATCGGCACGACGATTGCGACGCGGGCCCCGGACCATTAGGGTTTCGGCCGGGTATCCCTGGTCTTTTCAGTCGGCGTTGTCGCGTCCGGCGTTTTTCGGAGGTGAGCATGACCGCAGCGGTGGAGGAGGCGTTGCGCCGCCTCGAAGCCTCGGTGTCGCTGCTCGAATCCGCGGTGACGCGCCGGCTCGACGCGGAGCGCAGCCACAGCGACCTCGAGACCGAGCTGGAGATCATGCGCGACGACCGGGCCCGGCTGGCGGCGGAACTCGACGGGGCGACGGCGCGCCTCGCCGAGATGCAATCGGTGACCGAGGAGGTCGATCACCGCCTCGGCCGCGCCATCGGCACCGTCGAGGGCGTGCTCGGCCGCAACGGCGAGCGGGGCGAGGGCTGAGGCCGCCGGACCTACCGGTGTCGGACTGGCGTTTCATGCGTTCGAGGAGGGGGCGATGCCTCAAGTGACGGTCACCATCGCCGGCAAGACCTACCGCATGGCCTGCGGCGAGGGCGAGGAGCGCCACCTCGAAGGGCTGGCCGCGAGCTTCGACGCCCGCATCGGCGACATGCGCAAGGCCTTCGGCGAGATCGGCGACATGCGCCTGCACGTGATGGCGGCGCTGACGCTCGCCGACGAGTTGGCGGAGACCAAGCGCCGGATGGAGGCGATGGAGCGCGAGACCGCGGCGTTGCGCGAATCCACCGATGCCGGCAGCGCCGAGCGGGAGGCCTCGGAGGCGCGGCTGGCCGAGACCGTGCAGCGCACGGCGGAGCGGATCGAGCGGCTGGCCAAGCGGCTCGGGTCGGTGCCGGGCGGGGCGCAGGGGGGGTGACGCATCTTTCGCGAAGTTCTGCCCGGCTGGTACCGATAGGGCTTGACATCGGAAGTTGCGAAGATGCGGGAGGGACGGTTGCCGCGCACGAACCCTCCCCCCTCTGCGGGGGAGGGTGGCCTGCGGAGCAGGCCGGGAGAGGGGACGCCGCTTCCGAAAAAGGCTAAATAGAAACTGGCTCTACGGGTTTGATTTCGCACGCAAATCCGAGGCGCTCGATCTGCCGCACGAGCGCCTTGGCGCGGATGGTCGGGGCCGCCTTGCGGCCGTGATCAGGCCCGGGATCGACGTAAGCCGTGCCGGCCTTGAGCATGTGATAGATCGCGGTCAACATCGAAGCGGCGACCGCGCAGATCGCCTTCTTGGGGCCGCGCCGGCCGCGCAAGCGCTGGAACTGCGCCCTGATGTAGCTCGCCTTCTTGCGCACTCCGGCCCAGGCGGCCTGCACCAAGGCCGTCTTGAGCCAGGGCGCGCCCTTGCGCAGCCGCGTCGAGCGCCGCTTGCCCGCGCTCTCGTCGTTCCTCGGGCACAGCCCGGCCCAGGAGATCAGATGGCCGGCGGTCGGGAAGCGGCTCATGTCGGGGCCGATCTCGGAGAGGATCACCTGCGCGGTGAGGTCACTGATGCCCGGGATCGTCACCAGCAGCTTCACCGCTTCCCGGAAAGGGCCGAGGTCGCGCTCCACCTGCGCGTCGATCTCCACGATCGCTCGCCCCAACCCGTCGTACTGGCGTAGATGCACGCCGAGCAGGAAGCGATGATGATCCCCGATCCGGCCGGTCAGCGCGGCCCGGATCGCCTCGGGCGCCGCCTTCACCCGCGGGCTGACCAGCGCCTGCAGCCCAGCCGGATCGCGCTCGCCCTTGACCAGCGCGTCGAGCACGGCGCGGCCGGACTGGCCCATGATGTCGGTGAGCACCGAGGAGAGCTTGAGGTTGGCCTCCTCGAGGGTCTTCTGGATGCGCTGGACGTGGCTGGCCTGCTCGCGGACCAGTTGCTTGCGGGTGCGCAGCAGGTCGCGCATCGCCTGGGTCTGGGCCTCGGGCACGAAGCTGGCGCGGATCAGGCCGTGGGCGAGCAGGTCGGAGAGCCAGACCGCGTCGGCGACGTCGGTCTTGCGGCCGGGCACGTTCTTGACATGGGCGGCATTGGCCAGGATCAGGGTGCGGCTGTCGGCGTCGAGGACCTGCCAGACCGGGCGCCAGTAGATGCCGGTCGCCTCCATGGCGACATGGGTGCAGGCGTGCTCGTCGAGCCAGGCGGAGAGGTCGAGCAGAGCGGGCGTGGTGGTGGCAAACGTACGCACCTCACGCTGAACCTCGCTGCTCTCGGCCAGGCGGATGGCTGCGACGACGGTGTCCTTGTGAACATCGAGGGCGGTGCAGCGGGGGTAGAGGACCTCCATCACGATCTCCTTGCCGTCAGGCCGCCGGCGCAGGCTCCCGTGAGATCAAATCTAAATGACGCGCTCCGGGGCTGGCCCGAGGACCGGCCCGTGACGCAAGCGAGGGGACTGAAGAGGAGCCCGGATCCAACTGATACGCGGGGTCTGGCACACCAAAGACGAACCGATCTCTCCGCCGACGGCAAGTCCACTCTGCCATATGTTTCATCCGCAAGGGACCGCGAAGCCGGTGACGAACTGATACGAAATCCGGAAGATGACTTCCGGATTTCGTATCATCAGCCCGCGCGGTGAAGCCGTAGGCTTCACACGCCTGAGCGAGGCCGCTTTCCGGATCGCGAAGCGATCAATTGGAAAGCGTATGAATCGTTCTGACGGGCGCTTCCTGGATCAGCGTCGCGCTGCCCCTCTCCCGGCTCACTTCGTTCGCCACCCTCCCCCGCAGAGGGGGGAGGGTTCATGCTCTCGGCCGTCGCTCCCGGGCGGCTGGACCTGCTATGCCGCTTGCGGCGTAACCCGCCAACGCAACTCCGGCTCCGCTCACGCCGCCCGCAGCGTCTCGATCTGCGCCAGCGCCGCCGCCCGGGCCGCCTCGATCCGGCGCTGGAGGTCCGGCAGGTCGGCGCCGGCGAGGCAGGCTTCCTCGATCTCGCGGCAGAGGTCGGACAGGCCGGTGAAGCCGAGCAGGCCGGCGGCCGAGATCATCGCGTGGGCGTCGCGGGCAAAGCCCGCGCGGTCGCCGCTGCGGGCGCGGAAGCGCTGCTCCAGCTCCGCCGCCAGCATGCCCAGCAGGCCGTCGATCCGCTCCGGCCCCATCAGCGTGCGGGCCGCCGCGAAGGCGTCGATATCGACCAGCACCGGAACGGAGACCACGGCGCCGTCGGCCCGGTGCTGCGCGATGGCCGCGGCGAGCTCGGCGCGCTTGAACGGCTTGCCGACATGGCCGTCCATCCCGGCGGCCCGGAAGGTCTCGAGCTGGGCCGGCAGCACGTTGGCGGTCATCGCGACGATCGGCACGGTGCCGACCGGCCCGGGCATCGCCCGGATCACCTTCGTGGCGGTGATCCCGTCCATGCCGGGCATCTGCACGTCCATCAGCACGAGGTCGTAGGGGCGCGCCCGCACCGCCTCGATCGCCGCCGCGCCGTCGCCGGCGACGTCGACGCTGTGGCCGTCGGCCTCCAGCACCGCCCGGGCGAGATCCTGGTTGATCGGCACGTCCTCGACCAGCAGCAGGCGGGCCGGCCGCACCGGCTCGGGCCGCCCTTCCGCGGCTTCCGCCGCCGGCGCGGCGCAGGCCGGGACCCTGACCCGGAACCAGAAGGTCGAGCCGGCGCCCGGCCGGCTCGCGACGCCGATCGTCCCGCCCATCAGCTCGACGAGGCCCTTGCAGATGGCGAGGCCGAGCCCGCTGCCGCCGTATTGCCGGCGGATCGAGCCGTCGACCTGGCTGAAGCGCTGGAACAGCCGGCCGTGCTGCTCGGGGGCGATGCCGATGCCGGTATCGGAGACCGAGAAGCGCAAGGTCCCGCCCTCGATCCCGCCCTCGGCCTCGACCCGTACCGCGACCCGGCCGGCGGGGGTGAACTTGACGGCGTTGTTGAGGAGGTTGAGCAGGATCTGGCGCAGGCGGTCGGGATCGCCCCGGACCCAATCCGGCACCGCGGCATCGAGGGAGACGTCGAGGACGAGGCCCTTGGGCTCGGACAGGCCGCGCACGATCGAGGCGGCGTTGTCGACCAGCGCCGCGGGGGCGAAGGGCACCTCGGCGAGCGCGATGCCGCCGGCCTCGATGCGCGAGAAGTCGAGGATGTCGTCGACGACGGTCAGCAGCGCCCCGCCCGCCGCGGCGATCCGGTCGACGTAGCGCCGGTGCCGGCCCGGCAGGGTGCGGTCGGCGAGCAGGAGGTCGGCATAGCCGATGACGCCGTTCAGCGGCGTGCGGATCTCGTGGCTCATCGAGGCCAGGAAGTCGGTCTTGGCCTGGCTCGCCCGCTCGGCGGTGATCCGCGCCTCTTCGAGGGCGCGCGCATGGCGCTGGCGCTCGCCGACGTCGCGGAAGGTCGCGATGATCGCGGGCTCGCCGGGCGCCGCGCCCGGGATGCGCCGGAACGCCCCCTCGACCCAGACCCAGGCCCCGGTGCGGTGGCGGGCCCGGCAGACCACGCTGACCTGCGGCTCGCCGGCGGCAAGGCGGCGGGCCTGGGTCACCAGCAGGGCCAGATCCTCGCGGTGGACGCCGTCGCGCAGGCGCATCGCCACGGCCTCCTCCGGCGTGTAGCCGAGGAGGCGCCGCACCGCCGGCGAGACGTAGCTGCGCCGTCCGTCGTCGTGGGCGAGCACGATCAGCTCGCTGGTATTCTCGGCGAGCAGCCGATAGCGCGCCTCGCCGGCCGAGAGCATGCCGGCGGCGCGGCGCGCCTCCGCCTCGAGGTCGCGGTGGCGCACCAGCGCCCGGGTCAGCCCGAAGCCGAGGCCGACGAGGACGGCGCTGATGCCAAGCACCACCGCGGCGTCCTGCTGCACGCCCTCGCGCCAGGCCGCCAGGGTCTCGTCCCTCGAGACGCCGGTGGTGACGAGGAGCGGCGCGCCGGAGACGCGCTGGAAGCTGCCGTAGCGCCGCACGCCGTCGATCGGCGAGGCGGTGCCGTCGAAGGTGCCGCCGGCGGCCCCCGCGGCGGCCCGCATCAGCGAGCCGCCGGCGACGCTGCGGCCGACCTTGTCCGGCACGTAGGGGTGGCGCACCAGGATCACGCCGTCGCTGCGCAGGAGCCCGATGGCGCCGTTGGGGCCGAGATCGAGCCGGCCGTAGAGCCGCTGCAACTCGGTGAGCGACAGGTCGGCCACCGCCACGAGCGGCGTCTCGCCCGGGCGCGGCACCACCAGCCGGGCGACGCTGACGAACCAGGAATCGGCCGGCCCGACCCGGGTCGGCTGCCCGATCGCCAGTTCGGACTGGCCCACCGCCAGGGCGGCGCGGACGAGATCGGCATCGTTGGGCCGGCCGGCGCTGCCGGCCCCGCCCTGGCCGAACAGGGGGCTGCCGGTGCTGCCGTCGAGCACCCGCACCGCCATCACCGCCGGGATATGGGCCATCAGGCCGGAGAGGAGCTGGCGGGTATAGGCCTGGTTCGCCCCGAAGGTGTGCGCGTCGACCCGGGCGGCGGCGGCGCTGAGCAGCATGTCGACGGAGGAGACGAGGCGGTTCGCTTCCTGGCCCAGCGCCTGGGCCACCGCCTCGGCGGTGCTGCGGGCGTCGCGGATCGTGCGCTCGTAGTCGCGGGTGTCGGTCCAGACCGTGACCGTGGCCAGCCCGAGGCAGGTCGTCAGCACGCCCACCCAGACGCCGCCGACGAGAGAGCGGTAGGACCGTTTCAGGTTCATCTCACCAACGCCCCGCGCGCGCCCGTCCGGGGGCCGCGAACGGCCTCCCGGGCGGGCCGCCCGACAGGCGTACGGGGCGGATCGCCCCGCCGCAAGGGGCTCCTGTCAGAGCATACCCCGCGGCGGTTCCCGGATCAGGCGGTCACGGTGCCTCGAAGCGGATCGGCTGGGCGCCCTTGAGCAGCGTCATGCGGCCGAGGTCGTAGACGTGCTCGATGCCGGTGGTGATGGTCAGGAAGTGGTTGCCGGCGAGCTGGCCGACCTTGCTGGCGAAGTGCACGCCGCCATAGGCGAGCAAGATTTCGGTCTCGCTGATGCCGCCCGGATAGAGGATCATCTGGCCCGGGGCCGGGTAACTGGTGTGGTTCTCGTAGCCGACGCCGAAATCGAGATCGCCCAGCGGCATCCACACGCCCTCGCCGCTCCAGCGCACGTGGATGACCTCGCTCACGAAGGGCAGGGCCTTGAGGAAGGCCGCGCAGGTCTGGGGCGCCTTCTCGAGCTCGAGCCGGCCGACGAGGTCGAACGGGCCGGCCTTGATCTTCAGTTCCTTCACGGGGTCTCTCCTGGTCGAGGGGTAGGAAGTGGGACCGAGCCCGACGAAGCGAGAGCCGGGCCAGACGGATCAGGGACGCAGCGATTCCGGCCCTAGGTGCCGCAGCACGTCGACGAGCAGGCGCGTCGCCACGTCGACATCGGCCTCGGTCACGGATTCGGCCGGGGAATGGCTGAGCCCGCCGGCGCAGCGCACGAAGATCATGCCGATCGGGCACAGGCCGGCCAGAGCCAGGCCGTCATGGCCGGCGCCGCTCGCCAGGCGCAAGGGGGCGAGCCCCAAGCGCGCGATGCCGTCGGACAGGGCGTCCATCAGCCCGGGCGCGCAGGACGCCGCGGGCTCGTCGTAGCTGCCCTGCCGGCTCACCGTCACGCCACGGCGCGCGGCGATCGTCCCGAAGGCGGCGTCGAGGCGCGCGAGCGCGGCGTGGCGCACGGCGTCGCTCGGGCTGCGCAGGTCGAGGCTGAACCGGGTGAGCGCCGGGATGACGTTGACGGCGCCCCGCGGCACCTCGATCTGGCCCACCGTGGCGACGAGATCGGGGGTCCCGTTCGCCTCGGCCTCGATCGCCAGAACCATCTCGGCCGCCGCCGCCAGGGCGTCGCGGCGCAAGGCCATCGGCACCGTGCCGGCATGACCCGCCCGGCCCTCGACCGTGACGACGAGGCGGCTCGCCCCGGCAATCGCCGTGACGATGCCGACCGGCAGGCCTGCATCCTCCAGGACCGGGCCCTGCTCGATATGGACTTCCAGGTAGCCGAGCACCGAGGCCGGATCGCGGGCGAGGCCCGCCACGCCGTCGGGGTCGCAGCCGAAATCGCGCAGGGCCTGGGCCAGGCTGATCCCGTCGCGGTCGCGGGCCTCCAGGAAATCGGGCCGGACCAGCCCGGCGAGCGCCCGCGAGCCCGTGAGGGTGACGGGGAAGCGCACCCCCTCCTCGTCGCCGAAGGCCAGCACCTCGACCGCGAAGGGCAGGCGCTCGCCCGCCTCGTGCAGCGCCTTCACGGCGGAGATCGCCGTCACCACCCCGAGATTGCCGTCGTAGCGGCCGGCGTTGCGCACGGTGTCGATGTGGGAGCCGAGCAGCAGGGTCGGGGTGCCGGGCGTCGCCGCCTCGTAGCGGCCGACCACCGTCGCGGCGGCATCGAGCCGGACGCTCATGCCCGCCTCCTCCATCCAGGCCGCCACCTGCCGGGCGGCCTCGGCATGGGCGGGGGTGAGGTAGAGGCGGGTGAGCCCGTCCGGATCGGCGCTGAAGCGCGCGAGCGCGTCGAGGCGGGCCATCACCTCGGCGCCGAGGCAAGTGGCGAGGGATGGGTGGGGAAGCGGCCTGTCGTGCGGCATGGCGGTCAAGTCCGTTCAGCGGCGCGGGAGGTCAGTGACTCCGGGGTATGGCCGGGCCGTGGGGCTGTCCAGCCGCATCGTGCTCGACGGAGGCCAGAACGGCATCGGTCGAGGCCCGCCGCGTGCCCGGATCGCAGCCTCACCACTGGGACTCCCGCCCCTCGACGTCCAATATTCCGTTGCGTATGGTCCAGTCGTTTTTCGTCTGGATCGGCCCAGCCCCTCCCGTGGAATTGCGGCACCTGCGCTACTTCGTGGCGGTGGCGGACTCCTTGAGCTTCACCGGGGCGGCGGAGCGCCTGGGCGTCTCGCAACCGCCGCTGAGCCAGCAGATCCGCGACCTGGAGGCGGAGCTGGGCACGCCGCTCCTCTGGCGCACCAGCCGCAGCGTGGCGCTGACCCCCGCCGGCACCGCCTTCCTCGCCCGGGCGCGGCATATCCTGGCGGAGGTGGAGGAGGCCTGCACCGAGGCCCGGGCGGTCGGGGCCGGGCGCAGCGGCACCCTCGATGTCGGCCTCACCGGCTCGATCCTCGCCGGCCCCCTCGGGCGGCTGATCCGGCTCTTCGGCGAGCGCTACCCCGCCGTGCTGGTGCGTCTGCACGAGATGCCGCCGGGCGAGCAGCCGGCGGCGCTCCATGCCCACCGCACCGATCTCTGCTTCCTGCGCCGGCCGCCGGAGGATCCGTCGTTGCGGGTGGTGCGGGCCTGGCCCGAGGCGGTCGGCGTCGCCCTGCCGGCGGGGCACCCCTTGGCGGAGCGCGCCGCCATCGCCTTGGGCGACCTCTCCGACGAGCCCTTCGTCTCGCTGCGCCTGCGCGATTCGCGCTTCGCGACGTATCTGCAGGAGGCCTGCCTGTCGGCCGGCTTCGTGCCGCGGATCGTGCAGCAGGTGGTCGAATCGGCTTCGCTCGTGAACCTCGTGGCGGCGGGGCTCGGCGTCGCCCTGGTGCCGGCCTCGGCCGGCGCGCTGCCCCGGCCGGACATCGCCTACCGCCCGCTGGCCGGGCCGGCCCCGGTCGCCGACGTCTGCGCCCTCTACCGGGTGCCGGCCGGCGCCGTGACGGAGAATTTTTTGAACCTGATGCGCGACGCGCTCGGCCGGGCCGATCCGGACCGTGCCGGCTCGTAGGGTTTCTGAAATCTTCCACGCGCGATAATCAGGGCCGCCCCGCGGGTACCCGCGCGGGTTTGAAAAGCTCGAGTTTCAGGCGATCGAGGGTGCGCGCATCATGACCGAGAAGACCCGCGTCGCCGTCCTGTATGGCGGCAGATCCGGCGAGCACGAGGTCTCGCTGCGCTCCGCCGCCTCGGTGATCCGCCATCTCGACCGCGACCGCTTCGAGGTGATCCCGGTCAGCATCGACAAGGCCGGGCGCTGGCAGCGCCACGACCTGCGCCGGATCACCCAGACCGGGGACGAGAGCCTGTCGATCCCGGCCGAGAGCCCCGAGGTGCGGCTGGCGCAAGGCGCCGAGGGACGCGCCGCCTTGGTCGGGCTCGACGGCGCGCCGGCCCGCGCCGAGATCGACGTGGTGTTTCCGGTCCTGCACGGGCCGCTCTGCGAGGACGGCACGCTGCAGGGCCTGCTGGAGCTGACCGAGACGGCCTATGTCGGCTCGGGCGTGATGGCCTCGGCGGTCGGCATGGACAAGGACGTCACCAAGCGGCTCGCCGGCCTCGCCGGCATCCCGATCGCGCCCTATCGCGCCTTCACCCGGCGGGCTTACGAGCGCGGCGACATCTCCCTCGACGACATCGCCGCCGGCCTGACGCTCCCGGTCTTCGTCAAGCCCTGCAACATGGGTTCCAGCGTCGGCATCCATAAGGTGAAAGACTGGGCCGACCTGCCCGCGGCTTTGGCCGACGCCTTCCGGTACGACGTCAAGGTGCTGGTCGAGCAGGGCATCGACGCCCGCGAGATCGAGGTGGCGGTGCTCGACGGCGATCCACCCTTCGTCAGCGTGGCGAGCGAGCTGAACCCGCAAGCCCATCACGACTTCTACTCCTACGCCGCCAAGTACCTCGACCCCGAGGGCGCCAGCGTCGACCTGCCGGCCAACATCGGCGCTGAGCAGATGGAGCGGGTGCGCGCCCTGGCCTTGCGCGCCTTCGAGGCGCTCGAATGCAGCGGGATGGCCCGCGTCGACTTCTTCCTCGACCGAAAGGGTGGCGATTTCTACCTCAACGAGGTCAACACCCTGCCGGGCTTCACCTCGATCAGCATGTACCCGCAGATGATGGAGGCCTCCGGCGTGCCCTATCCGGAGTTGCTGACGCGTCTGGTCGACCTGGCGCTGGAGCGGCACCGGACGCGGCAGGGCTTGAAGCGCGAATTCGTGGGGTAGCGGCTCTCTTCTCTCCGCGGGGCGAGCCCGGCTGGGGGCGGTTGCGCCGCCCTCCGCATCCCGACCCGCGGCAAACACGATTCGCGCCCTTGTCCCGCCGGTTCCGGTCTCGCCCGGGATCGGCGGAACCCGCGTCGTCCCACTGTGACGGCACGACTGGACGGCGCTTGCGTCGACCGCTCCCACCAAGGGAGCCTTTTGTCGTCTCGCTCGACAGTCCTGACGCTCTCGGCGTCATCCCGGGTCTGCGAAAGCAGAACCCGGGATCCATCGCTGCAGACGGTACGGTATCGGGCGGAAAGCGAAGGGCCCTTCTCTTGAACGGTCCGAGATTCCGGATCGTCCTTCGCGCCCCTCGGGTCAGGGTTCCGCGGCGCAGCCGCGGAACGACGGGCGATGTCGACTGAGCGAGATCCTGTCTGATCTGATCGCAGAGTGGGTCCAGCCACACAGCCGCTCGCAGGCTTCGCCCGCCAGCCCGGTGTGCCAGCCCTGGCCCTGGCCCTGGTCGAAGCTGTCCCATCGGGAACATTCGGCAATGCATCTCGGGAAAATGCGGCAATCGAATTGCTGATCTTACCGATAGATCGACAGGACTCAGATGTCCGTGTCTCGATGAGATCGTAGCAATAAAACCACAGACCTCGAGAAACCTCTGGATATGCCTGCAAGACCGGGTGTTGCTGCGGCTTGCGACGTGCTTACCCTGCGGGCGTCGCCGCAACGGCTGCCGGCAAGCATCGCGCGGCCGCGCCATACCATCGCGTGAATGCTCATTCGCGCGATTCGCGTGGCCTATACAGCAATCATCTTGAATAAGCCGGGGAGGTTCATCCGATGCCTGTTTTCAACAACACCATGTACGGTGCGGGATTCGTCGCCACGGATGACGGAGCACCGTCGGCCGGCTTCGGCCTCGACGACGTGTCGACCTCGACCATCACGGTGACCGGTACGGTCGCCAAGGTCGGCGACACCGTCCAGGCGACCGGCATCTTCCCGGCCGAGAGCGCGTCCACCACCAAGACGCTCTACGCGACTCAGTACGATTCGCAGAGCATGATCCAGTTCACCGATAATCCGGGCGCCCCCACGACGCGCTACGTCTTCTCGAACACGGCGCTCGCCAAGCGCCAACGCGTCAGCTTCGACGACAACAACAGCCCGACCGACTACACGCCGCCGGTCTGCTTCGTCACCGGCACGCGCATCCGCGCGATGCGCGACGGCACCGAGGCCGAGATCGCCGTCGAGGACCTGCGGGTCGGCGACAGCGCGGTGACCGCCTCCGGCGCCCTGCGGCCGATCGTCTGGATCGGGCACCGCGCCATCGACGGCGCCGGCAAGGCCCTGCACCACGACCAGCAGCCGATCCATGTCCGCGCCGGCGCCTTCGGGGCGGGCCTCCCCACCCGGGATCTGCGCCTCTCGCCCGGCCACCCGGTCCTCGTCGGCATGGATGCGGACGGCGCGGGCGGCCATCTCGTGCCGATCATGTGCCTGATCAACGGCACCAGCATCGCCCGCGAGCCGGTGAGCGCCGTCACCTATTGGCACGTCGAACTCGACGCCCACGACATCCTGCTCGCCGAGGGGCTGCCCGCCGAGAGCTACCTCGATTGGGGCGACCGCCCGTTCTTCACCGAAGGCTCCGACCACGCCCTGCACAACCCGGACTTCGTCGTGCCGGGCTTGACCGCCCGCTGCCGGCCGGTGGCCGTGGACGGTCCGGTGGTCGAGGCCGAGCGGGCCCGCCTCTCGGGCGTGTTCGCGGCGTCGCTCGGCGAAGCCTGCGCCTGGGACGAGGCCGAGCGCTTCACCTGGATCGCAGCCTGAAGACACAGATGTCGGGCCGGGCCGTGAAGGCCCGGCCCACCCTGTCAGGACACGGCCGCCTCCGCCCGGCCGGCCTGGAGCCGCGCGATCTCCCAGGGCGGAGCGATCTCCTCCCGTGTCGCGCAGAGCCCGGACCGGACCATGGCGCGCCCGGCGCCCGGGGCCGCGGTGAGGACCGCGAAGGGCACGCTGAGAAGGCTGCCGAGGGTGAGCGGCAGGCTCCAGGCGAGGAGCGCCGGCGCGATCACGGCGAGCGCCGCGCAGACGAGAACCCCGAACAGCGTGACGCCGCCGAGCGCCCGGAACGCCTCGCCCCAGCGCAGGCCCGTCGTGTCCCGCCCTTGCGCCGTCCAGAGCCCGGCCCGGCCGACGGCGAGCCCGATCATCACCCCGGTGAGCCGCACCGACGAGGCGCCGAGCAAGAGGAACGACGCCGCGATCTCGGCCGCCATCCCGGCGAGGAAGCGGACACCCCCGCCATGGGCCGCCCGGACCTCGCGATCCGCCAGCACGGCGGCGTAGCCGGCGAGCTTCGGAGCGAGCGAGAGCAGGAGCCAGGCGAGGGTGAGCGCGGCGGCCCCCGTCGCCGGGCCGTCCTGCGTCGCGGCGCGCCAGGGCAGCAGCAGGAGCGCCAGCGTCAGGGCCGGCGGGTTGAGGAACATCAGCACCGCCCAGGCGAGCTGGAACCGGCTCATCGGCTCGAGGCCCGGCATCGCCGGCAGGCGCAGGTATTGCAGGTTGCCGCGGCACCAGCGGGCATCGCGGGTGAGGTGGTCGAGGAGCGTCGGCGGATTGTCCTCGAAGCTGCCCTCCTCGATCGGCAGCACCCGGACCTCGTAGCCGGCCCGGCGCATCAGCACCGCCTCGACCTGGTCGTGCGACAGCACCGCGCCTCCGCCGCGCAGAGGGGGCAGCCGGCAATGGGCCGCGAAGGGGGCGATGCGCAGAACCGCGTTGTGGCCCCAGAACGGGCCGCATTCCGCCCCCCACCAGGCCGCGCCCAGCGTGTAGGGCAGCATGCCGTGGCGCATGCCGAACTGGAACAGCCGGGCAAAGGCGCTTGAAGCCGGCGCGCCGACCGCCAGGCTCTGCAGGATGCCGAGGCGCGGATGCGCCTGCATGATGCGCACGAGGCGCAGGATCGCCGGTCCCGTCATCAGGCTGTCGGCGTCCAGCGGCAGCATCAGGTCGGCGTCGCTGCCGGCGCAGAAGTCCTGGAGGTTGCCGGCCTTGTAGCCGGCATTGTCGCGCCGGCGGCGATACCGAATCCGGTCCGCCTCCGGGCCGGGCAGCCCGGCGCGCCAGGACGCGACCCACGCCTCCTCGGCCCGGATCACCTGCGGATCGTCGCTGTCGCTCAGCACGTGGTAGCGGAAAGCATCGCCGTGGCCGGTGCGCTCCAGGCTCTCGCGCACCAGGGCGAGACGCGACAGCGCCCGGGCCGGATCCTCGTTGCGCAGGGTCATCACCACGGCGGTGGAGACGTGGAGCGGCGCCTCCCCCTCCCCTGCCGCCGCGTGCGGCGCGGCGGCGAGCATGCCCGGGCGGCCCGCCCGCAGGAGCAGGAAGCCGATCGCGGCATTCCAGAATCCCAGCACCGTCCAGGGCAGGGTGGCGAGGCCACAGGCGAGGAGCGCGAGGTCGAGCCCGTCGATCCCGTCCCCGTCCTGCGCCAGCACCCCCCAGAGACCCGCCGCGAGGGCCAGGATCGTGGTGAGGTTGAGCCCGAGCACCAGGAGGCGACGGCGACGCAAGGTGACGCAGGCTTGCAGGCCCGTCGGCGTCGTGAGAGGAGCGCGGGCGGGCCCCTCCGCGAGGGTGACCACCGAGGAGTCGGTTTGCGGCATCGTCAGGCATCCGGGAGCGACACGGCGGACGCCGTGCGGGCGCTCTGGTATAGCGCAGCCGGCCAGGCGGAGCTGCGGCAAGAGCGCCTGCCCCCAGCCGGTCCGGACGAGGTGCGGGCACGTACCCTGTGGACGGCCCTGAGCCGCGGCACCGAACGTCTGGTCTTCGAGGGCCGGGTTCCGCAAGCGGTGGCGGAACGGATGCGGGCCCCGGGCCAGGGCGGCGAGTTCTCCTTTCCGGTCAAGTACGGCTATTGCGCCGTCGCCGAGACGGAGGACGGCGAGCGGATCTTCGCGCTCCAGCCGCACCAGGAAGCGTTCAATGCCCCGCGGGACAGCCTGTGCCCCCTGCCGGAGGGCCTGCCGCCGCGTCGCGCCGTGCTCGCCGCCAACATGGAGACGGCACTCAACGCCCTGTGGGATGCGGGCGCCGGGCCGGGGGACCGGATCGCGGTGGTCGGCGGCGGCGTGGTCGGGCTCCTCGTCGCCCATCTCTGCGCCGGCCTGCCGGGGGCGGAGGTCTGCCTGATCGACCGCGACCCCGCCCGGGCGGAGACGGCGCGGGCGCTCGGCCTCGCCTTCGCCCTGCCGGAGGCGGCGCCGCGGGAGGCCGACATCGTGTTCCATGCCAGCGCGAGCGCGGCCGGGCTGGAGCTCGCCCTGTCGCTCGCGGGAGAAGAGGGGACGATCGTCGAATTGAGCTGGTACGGCACCGATACCGTCGCCGCGCCGCTCGGCCTCGCCTTCCATGCCCGGCGCCTGCGCCTGATCGCCAGCCAGGTCGGGGCGGTGGCGGCCTCGCGCCGCCCGCGCTGGAGCCACCGGCGCCGCCTCGCCAAGGCCCTCGCCCTGCTGCGCGATCCCCGCCTCGACGCCCTCGTCACCGAGGAGGTCGCCTTCGACGCCCTGCCCGCCGCCCTCCCCCGCCTGCTCGCGCCCGGCGCGCCGGGCCTGTGCACCGTGATCCGGTACTAGGGCACGTCACGATCGCACTGCAATCGCGACGTGCCCTAGTCTTTGTTTTGCCGCATTTTCTACGACGAACCGGCATCCACTTCGTCGGACAATGCTCTTGAAGGAGACCCCATGTACGCCATCGAGGTCCGCGACCACGTGATGATCGCCCACAGTTTCCGGGGCGAGCTGTTCGGGCCGGCGCAGGCCCTGCACGGGGCGACCTTCGTGGTCGACGTCGCGTTCTTCCGCGAGAGCCTGACCCCGGACGGGGTGGTGGTCGATATCGGCCGGGCGAGCGAGGCGCTGAAGACGATCCTGGCGCCCATCAACTACCGCAACCTGGACGACCTGCCGGAATTCGCAGGCAAGAACACCACCACCGAATTCCTGTGCGGGCACATCCACGGCGCGATGGCCGCCGCCGCCCGGGCCGGCGATCTCGGCCCCGGTGGCGAGGGCGTGAGCCGCATCCGGGTGACCCTGCACGAATCCCACCTGGCGCGGGCCTGGTTCGAGGCGCCGCTCGCCTGATGCGCCTCTGTCTCGCCGTCCCGGGCGACCTCTCGGCCCCGACCGGGGGCTACGCCTATGCCCGCGAAATCCTGGCGCATCTGCCGGCGCACGGCGTCGCGGCGACCCATCTGGCGCTGCCGGGCGGATTTCCGGCTCCGGGCCCCGACGATCTCGCCCGTACCGCGGTCCTCCTGGCGGCGGTACCGGCCGGGACGGGCCTCCTCGTCGACGGCCTCGCCTACGGGGCGCTGCCGCCGGATCTGATCCGCGCCGTCGGGCGCCCGGTCTCGGTGCTGGTGCATCACCCCCTCGGCTACGAGACCGGCCTGTCGCCGGAGCGGGCGGCGGCCCTGGTCGCGAGCGAGCGGGCGGTGCTGGCGCTCGCAGACCGTGTCGTCGCGACGAGCCGCTACACCGCCCGGTTGCTCGCGGCCGAGTTCGGCGTGGATCACGCGCGGATCGCGATCGCCGAGCCCGGCACCGCCCCCGCCGCCCGGGTGGCGCCGCGGCCGGGCCCGCATGTCAGGCTGCTGGCCGTCGGCACCGTGACGCCGCGCAAGGGCTACGCCGTGCTGGTACAGGCCCTCGCCGCACTGATCGATCTCGACTGGTCGCTCACCATCGCCGGGAGCCTCGACCGGGCGTCCGCTTGCGCCGCCGCCCTGCGCGAGCAGATCGCCGCCTCGTGCCTTTGGGACCGCATCACGCTCGCGGGCACGGTGACGCCCGAGGCCCTGGAGCGGCTCTATCAAGAGGCCGACCTCGCGGTCTCGGCCACGCTGTTCGAGGGCTACGGCATGGCGCTGGCCGAGGCCCTGGCCCGCGGCCTGCCCCTCGTCGCCACCACCGGGGGCGCCGCCGCCGAGACCGTGCCGGCCGGCGCCGGCCAGGCGGTGCCACCCGGTGACGCGCCTGCCCTGGCCGCGTCCTTGCGTGCGCTGATCGCCGATCCGGTCCGCCGCGCCGAGGCCGCCGCGGCGTCCTGGAATGCGGGGCGGCGACTGCCGGACTGGCCCGACACCGCGGCGGCGGTCGCCGCCGCCATGAGGACGTCATCGTGAGGACGACATGAGCGGCTTCAGCACCGACTGGCTCGCCCTGCGCGAGCCCGCCGACCACGCCGCCCGCGACGCAGGCCTCGTCGCGGCCCTCGCGCGGGCGCTGCCGCCGCAGGTGCGGGCCGTCGATCTCGGCTGCGGCACCGGCTCGAACCTGCGGGCGCTGGCGCCCCATCTGGGTCGCGCCCAGGACTGGGTGCTCGTCGACCACGATCCCGCCCTGCTCGCCGCCGCGAAGGCCCGCCTCGCGGCCTGGGCCGAGCGGGCGGAGGCGGCCGGGGACGGCCTGGTCCTGCATCGCGGCGGCGCGCGGATCGCCGTCCGGTTCCGGGTCCTCGACCTCGCGGCCGACCCGGCGGCGGCGCTCGCCGAGGGGCCGGACCTCGTCACCGCGGCGGCGTTGTTCGACCTCGCCTCGGACGCCTGGATCGCCGCCGTCGCCGGAGCGGTCGCCGAAGCCGGCGCGGTCTTCTACACCGCCCTCACCTATGACGGCCGGGAAGAGTGGACGCCGCCGCACCCGGCGGACGCCGCGATCCACGCCGCCTTCCTGGCCCACCAGGCCGGCGACAAGGGGTTCGGGCCGGCCAGCGGCCCGGGTGCGACCGGGGCGCTGGCCGAGGCCTTCCGGGAGCGCGGATATACGATCGGGACCGCCTCGAGCCCGTGGCGCCTCGGGCCGGACGAGGCCGCCCTGCTGCACCAGCTCGCCGAGGGCACGGCGCGGGCGGCGCGGGAGACCGGGCAGGTCGCGGCAGCGGATGTCGCCTCATGGTCGGCACTGCGGCAGCGCCCCGGCACGGGAGCGGTGATCGGCCATCGAGACCTCCTCGCCGTCCCCTCGGTGACGCGGATGCTTGCCTGATTCTTGGTTGCCGACCCTCGGTCGGTCTCCGGCCGAACGGACCATCGGCCGGGCGACGCGGCAGCGGCCGGCGACCCGGGATCGACCGTCGCGAATCCGGCCCGATCATCACTGACTTTGGGTAAGGCAGCACAAGCAAGACAATCCTGATCCACCCATGACCCCGTGCAACGCCCTCCATCGGCTGCGGCCCTAGGTTTTCGCGCCCGGCTGTTCCACCACCCATAAGTTGTCGGCACCGTGCCTCGCCGACATCGCCGTCTCTCGGGCAACGCGATAGTGGCACAGCCCAGCGGAAACACGTTGGACATGGGTGATTCCGAGGCAACAGAACCTTATCTCACAATCTTTCTGTCATTCTAAATTTGGCTACAATTCTCTTGCATCAGAATGAAAAATTTGCTTCATGCCGCACCAGGCAAAGGAGTCAGTGTCTTGCGAGAAGTTACCATCCGCTCACGAGCGCCTCTGAGGCTCGGTCTCGCAGGTGGCGGCACCGACCTGTCCCCGTATTGCGACGAGTACGGCGGGGCCATTCTCAATTGCACGATCGATCGCTACGCATACGCGTTCATCACCCCTCGTAACGACGGCGTCATCCGCTTCGTGGCGAGCGACATCAACAAGGAAGAGAGCCATCAGACCGGGAAAGTTCTCGATATCGGCGCGGGCCTGAGGTTCCATCGGGCGGTCTACAACTATTTCGTCGAGTCCGGCTTCCTCGATCCCAAGATCGGCATGACGGTCACGACCGGCGTCGATTCTCCGCCCGGATCGGGCCTCGGCTCCTCGTCCGCCCTCGCCGTCGCCCTGTGCGAGGCGTTCCGGTTCTTCTGCAACACGCCGCTCGGGCTCTACGACCTGGCCCATCTCGCCTTCGAGATCGAGCGCCTGAAGCTGAGCCTCGCCGGCGGCAAGCAGGATCAGTACGCCGCCTCGTTCGGCGGCGTGAACTTCATCGAGTTCCTTCCGCAGGACCGGGTCATCGTCAACCCGCTGCGGGTCGACCGGTCGGTGCTCAACGAGCTCGAAGCATCCCTCGTCGTCTGCTCCACGGGCGTGTCGCGCGAATCCGAGCAGATCATCAACCAGCAGGTCGGCCGCATGGTCGAACGGAACGCCCAGACGCTCGAGGCGCTCCATGCGATCAAGCAGGCCGCGATCGACATGAAGCAGGCGCTGCTGACCGGGAACCTTCGTGCGCTCGGCGAGATCCTGAATCATTCGTGGATCTCGAAGAAGAAGACCGCGTCCGGCGTGTCGACCCAGGTCATCGACACGCTGTTCGACGCCGGCATGCAGAGCGGTGCGCATGCGGGCAAGATCTCCGGCGCGGGCGGCGGCGGCTTCATCATGTTCCTGGTCGAGCCGGAGAAGCGGCGCCAGCTGATCGCGCGCCTGAACGAGGCCGGCGGCTCGGCCGGGCCGGTCCACCTGACCGGGCGGGGCGTCGAATCCTGGAAAACGCAGAACTAGCGCATTTTCCGACGAAGCGGGCACCGGTTCGTCGGAAAATGCAGCAAAATCAAAGACCTGGAGTAGCATCCGGTTGCACGGCAATCGGGCGCCGCTCCAGACGGGACGATCGCAACCAACCTTAACCCCCCGCGCCTCGACCGAACTGTCCTTCTGCTGGTGAATCGATAATGGCCGATCTGGAGCGCTACGACCCTTCGATCAAGGGGCGCATAGCCTACGAACATCTGCATCGCTATGCCGTCGCGAAAGATTACGTGACCGGAGCGGCCGTGCTCGACATCGCCTGCGGCGAGGGTTACGGCGCGGCGAACCTCGCATCCGTGGCGCGCCACGTCACCGGCGTCGACATCGACGCCGGAACGGTCGCCGAGGCCCGGGCGCGCTACGGCAACCGCGACAACCTGACCTTCCTGCACGGCGACGCGGAGAAGATTCCGGCGGACGACGCCAGCTTCGACGTGGTGGTGTCGTTCGAGACGATCGAGCACCTCAAGGACGCGGATCGCTTCCTGCGGGAGATCAAGCGGGTCCTGAAGCCCGGCGGCCTTCTCATTATCTCGTCGCCGAACGAGCCCGAATACCGGAAGAGCCTGTCGCACCCGAACCCGCATCATCTGCGCGAGTTCGATCTTCCGAGCTTCCAGGGCATCCTCTCGGCGAACTTCAGGACCTGCGACATGCGCGGCCAGCGCATGTTCATCGGATCGATGGTCGCGCCGCTGGCGAACGGGTCCATCCCGAACGAGCCGAGCTACCGGGCCTTCACCGGCGACCTCGGCGGGCTGACCCGGCCGACCGAGATCCATTCCGGCGTCGGCCGCCTGGCCTCGCCCGAATACTACGTCTGTTTCTGCAGCGACAACGAGATCTATCACCCCGTCGCGGCCGATTCGGTTCTCGTGCTGCCGGACGACGACCTCTGGCTCAGCCATCGCGAGATCACCAAGTGGGCCTCCGGCGTCCATGACGAGACGGAGATCCTGCGCCGGCGGATCGGCGAGGTCGAGCACGAGCTCGCCCTCGCCCGCCAGCGGGAGAGCGCCCTGGCGGAGCAGGCGCGCCTCGCCGAGGCCACCCACCAGATCCTGTCCGACAACCGGTCGACGGTCCATCAGCTGCTCGAAACCGGCCAGCAGCTCGCCGCCCACACCGCGCGCGCCGACCGCGCCTTGTCGCAGCGCGAGGAGCAGATCGGCGAGTTGCTGGCACAGGCCGAGCAGCGCGGCTCCGACCGGCAGCGCCAGGCCTTCGAGCGCGACCTGTCGATGCTCTCGCCGCTCCTGTCCCGGCTGAACGGCGAGCAGACGCCCGCCACGGTCCACGCCCTGGTCGACGGCCTCGCCCTCGCCTGGCACGAGCGGGAAATAGCGAACAGGGAGGCCGCGCTCGTTCGCGGCCGCCTCACCGACGAGCAGAGCTTGCGCGACCGGCTCGAGACCTCCGTCGCCTCGCTCGCGGCGCTCGAGCGCCGGATGCAGGAGCGGGAGGCGGAACACGCGGCCGACCGCCAGGCACGCGACGCGCGGGACGCCGAGCGGAAGGCGGCGCATGCCGCCGAGCTCCAGGCACGCGACGCGCGGGACGCCGAGCGGGAGGCGGCGCACGCCGCCGAGCTCCAGGCACGCGACGCGCGGGACGCCGAGCTGCGCGAGACCGTGCAGGGGCTCGGGCAGCAGCTCACCATCGCGAAGAACGAGCAGGGCCGGCTGGAGACCGAGGCGCGGGACCGTATCGCGCGCTCCGACGCCGCCCTCGCCGAGGCCGCCCGCGATGCGGAGAACCGCCTGCGCGCCCGCGACGAGGCCCATCGCACCGCCACGGCGGCCCTGCAGGAGCGGATCGAGCGGCAGAGCCAGACCGTGCTGCGGCTGACGGCCGAGGTCGCGGCGCGCGAAGCCGCCCTCGCCCAGGCCGCCGGCGAGGCGGAGAGCCGCCTGCAGGCCCGCGACGAGGCCCATCGCACCGCGGTGGCGGCGCTCACGACCGAGATCGCCGTGCACGAGGCGGACCGCGTCCACGCCAACCGCCAGGCGACGGAGGCGGCCGCTTCCCGCGACGAGGCGCATGCCGCACAGATCGCCTCCCTCACCGCGACCCTCGCCGACCTCCGGCGGCAGCTCGAAGCGGCGGAGAGGAAGCTCGCGCAGACCGGGTCCGCGCCGACCGACACCGTCCTCGCCTACCGGGACGCGCTCGACCGCAGCTCGAGGCGTGCCTCGCACGTCGTCCGGCTGGACATGATGCGGAATCCGCCGTCCTCATCCGTGAACCTCCAGGCGTTCAACCCCGGCGAGCCGCTCTACGAGAAGCTGTTCTTCGACGAACAGCGCTACGTGAGGCTCTACGGCGACGCGCTGGAAGACGGCGTCGATCCGTTCCGGCATTACATCGAGACCGGCTGGCGCGAGGGCCGGTCGCCGAACGTCATGTTCGACGGCGACTGGTACCTCGCCACGCATGCCGAGGCCCTGGCCTCCGGGCTCAATCCGCTGTCGCATTACGTGCGCGTCGGCGCCGCCGCCGAGCTGCAGCCGCATCCGCTGTTCGACCGCCACTACTACGTGAGCCGCCACCCCGAATCGGTGCGCCATGCGGGCGATGCGTTCCAGCACTTCGTGCGGGCCGGCCTGTGGGCGAACCACGCCCCCAACGCGGAGATCGAGACGCTGGCGGGCGAGGGGCCGGTCATCGCGGTGATCGAGCAGTGCCTCGGCGAGGAGCTCAGCCCGGCGATCGACGCCGAGACGTGGCCGTCGACCCTCAACGACTACTGGATTCCCCAGAGCCTGCGGGACTACGTCGGCGACGAGTTCGGCCAGGATCCGATCGACGGACTGTCCTACCTGTTCTCGGTGATCGAAGCCTACGACGCCGATCCGGACGGGTTCGCGGCGAGTCCCGCGCTCAAATACCTCGTCCAGCGCGCCCGGCGGCTCACCGCGCCGTCCGACCAGACGCAGCCCGACGTGTCGATCGTCATTCCGGTCTACAACAACCTCGTCTACACGCTGACCGCGATCGTCTCGATCCTCGAGCACGAGACGTCCTACAGCTACGAGATCGTCGTCGGCGACGACCGGTCGACGGATGCGACGCCGAGCATCGTCTCGCGCCTCGGCCACAACATCGTGCTGGCCCGGCACGCGACCAATCTCGGCTTCCTGCACAATTGCAACGAATGCGCGCGGCAGGCGAAGGGGCGTTACCTCGTCTTCCTGAACAACGACACGATCGTCCTGCCGGGCTGGCTCGACGAGCTCATCGCCCCCTTCGCGGCCGACCCGGCCGTCGGCATGACCGGATCGAAGCTCATCAACGGCGACGGCACGCTGCAGGAAGCCGGCGGCATCCTGTGGAACGACGGCAGCGCCTGGAATTACGGCCGGGGCAGCAACGCCCGGCTGCCGCATTTCAGCTACTCCAAGGACGTCGACTACATCTCGGGCGCCTCGATCGCGTTCCCGAAGACGCTCTGGGACGAGCTCGGCGGCTTCGATCCGCTGTACACGCCGGCCTACAACGAGGATTCGGACATCGCGTTCCGGGTCCGCGCCGCCGGCTACCGGACCTGGCTCGCGGCGCATTCGGTCCTGATCCATCACGAGGGCCGCTCCCACGGCCGCGACGTCACGTCGGGGATCAAGGCCTATCAGGTCGCCAACCAGCGCAAGTTCCTCGAGCGCTGGAGCGCCACGCTCGCGGCCGAGCACTTCCCCAATGCCGAGAGGGTCTTCCTGGCCCGGGACCGCAGCGCGCGCCGTCCCCACATCCTGATCGTCGACCACTACGTGCCGCAATGGGACCGCGATGCCGGATCGCGCACCATGCTGCACTTCATCCGGATGTTCCTGAAGCAGGGCTTCCACGTCACGTTCTGGCCCGACAACCTCTACAACGACCGGACCTATGCCCGGCCGCTGCAGAATCTCGGCGTCGAGGTCATCTACGGTCCGCAATACGTCGGCGGGTTCGAGGCCTGGTACCGGGACAACGCGGACGATCTCGGCTACGTCTTCCTGAGCCGGCCGCAGATCGCCGAGAAATACATCGACGCGATCGACCGCCAAAAGAGCAAGGTCCTGTTCTACGGCCACGACCTGCATTGGCGCCGGCTGGAAATCCAGTGGAACGTATCCCAGGACGAGGCGGTCCACGATGAGATGACCGCGATGCGGACGCTCGAGGAGAAGATCTGCCTCGGCTCGGACGCGATCTTCTATCCGAGCCAGACCGAGATCGACATCCTGCGGGCCTCCCTGCCCGACCTGCCGCCGGCGGCGGCGGTGCCGGCCTGGTTCTTCGACGAAGCCGAGATCGCCGCGATGTGGGAGCGCAACACGCAGGCGCCCAGCCGCGACGCCGCCCACCTGATGTTCGTCGGCGGCTTCCAGCATGGGCCGAACGTCGACGGCGTGCTGTGGTTCGTCTCGGAGGTGTGGCCGACGATCAAGGCCGCGGTGGCCGATGCCCGGCTGACGATCGCCGGCTCGAACCCGCCGGGCGACATCCGCAACCTCGTCAACACGGCGCCCTCGGTGACCGTGGCCGGCCATATCAGCGACGCGGCTCTGCGGCAGCTCTACGCCCAGGCCTCGGCGGCGATCGTCCCGCTGCGCTTCGGCGGCGGCGTCAAGGGGAAGGTGATCGAGGCGTTCTCCAACGCGATCCCGGTCGTATCGACCTCGATCGGCATGCAGGGCATCGACGCCGACGACATCTGCATCGTGGCCGACGAGCCCGGCGCCTTCGCGGACGGCGTCATCCGCTGCCTCCTCGATCCGGCGGCGACCCAGGCGCGGGCGGCGCGGGCGATCGAATTCCTGTCGCGCGACTATGCGCTGGCGGCGCTGGTGCGCAGCATGCAGCCCTACGTGCCGGAACTCGGCGGGCCTCCCGCCGCTTCCGGCGAGTCGTGACCCGTCCGCGCGCCGCCGATTCCCATCCCGACAGAACGACCGGCCCGAAAGACCAGCCCGAAAGACCAGCCGATGTCCGATAAGCCCTGCCACGTCCTGTCCCACTTCGAGGCGTCCAGCGCCGCCTTGGCCGACACCCTCAAGGAACAGGCCTTCATCGAGTCCTGCCGCCAGATGACGGCGGCCTGCGTCCGCACCCTGCGCGGGGGCGGCAAGCTCCTGTTCGCCGGCAACGGCGGCAGCGCGGGCGACGCCCAGCACATCGCCGGCGAGTTCGTCTCCCGCCTCAACTTCGATCGCGCGCCGCTGGCCGCGATCGCCCTCACCGTCGACACCTCGGTGCTGACGGCGGTGGGCAACGATTACGGGTTCGATCGTGTCTTCGAGCGGCAGGTCCTGGCGCTCGGCCGCAAGGGCGACCTGTTCTGCGGCATCTCGACCTCGGGCCGCTCGCCCAACATCCTGCGCGCGCTGCGCGCCGCGCGCGAGCTCGGCGTCACCACGGTCGGGCTCATGGGTGCGAATGGCGGCGAGATGGCGGATCTCTGCGACCTGGTGCTGGCCGCGCCCCACACCAGGACGCCGATGATCCAGCAGCTCCACATCACGGCGGCCCACGCGATCTGCGGCGCCGTCGAGGAGGAGATCTTCGGCGGCCCTGCCGCCTGATACGCGGCGCCCTCCAGCGAGAGAGCGCGCCCGCATCGGCCGCCGGGGAGGGAGCCTCCTCTCGAGCATTTTCCGACGAAGTGGGTGCCGGTTCGTCGCAGAAATTGCGGCAAAATCAAAGACCTAGAGAGCTTCGTGATTGCAACGCGATCGCGGCACTCTCCAAGGTGCCCGATCGTCCGTGACTGGAAACCAAGATGATCGCGACCCATTCCCAGCCGACGGACGTCCGGCAGGCCGTCATCCTCTGCGGGGGGATCGGCAGCCGCCTCGGCGCCCTGACGGCGGCGACGCTGAAGCCCCTGCTCCCCGTGGCGGAGACGCCGTTCCTCGAGCGGCTGCTGTTCGAGATCGGCCGGTTCGGGATCGACCGGGTCCTGTTCCTCGCCGCTCACCGCGCCGACGACATCCGCGCCTTCGCGGCGGAGGCGTGTCCACGGCTCGGCCTGACCTTCGAGATCGCGGTCGAGCCCGACCGGGCCGGGACCGGCGGCGCCCTCTGGCACGCCCGCGACCAGCTCGACCCGGTCTTCTTCCTGTTCAACGGCGACAGCTGGTTCGACGTCAACCTCCTCGACCTGGCGACCCGGCTCGGGCCGGACGACCTCGCGGTCCTGGCCCTGCGGGAAGTGGAGGATGCGGCACGCTACGGCACCGTGACGGTGGACGGCCCGCGCGTGCGGCGTTTCGCGGAGAAGACCGGCTCCCCGGCGCCGGGCCTCGTCAATGGCGGCATCTACGTCGTCCGCCGCTCGCTCGTCGACAGCCTGTCGCCGTCCTCCTCGCTCGAGGCCGACGGCCTGGCCAAGCTCGCCGAGAGCGGCCGGGTCGCAGGCCGGCGCTATGACGGCTTCTTCATCGATATCGGGATCCCGAGCGATTTCGAGCGGGCCCAGAGAGCGATCCCGGCGGCCCAGCGCCGGCCGGCCGTCTTCCTCGACCGCGACGGCGTCCTCAACGAGGATTGCGGCTATGTCGGCGAGATCGAGCGGTTCCGCTGGCTGCCTGGCGCCCGGGAGGCCGTCAAGACCCTGAACGATGCCGGCGCCTTCGTGTTCGTGGTGACGAACCAGGCCGGCGTCGCGCGCGGCTTCTACGACGAGGCGGCCGTCGGCCTGCTACACGCCCACATGCAGGCGGAGCTGCGGACGATGGGCGCGCATATCGACGCCTTCCGGTACTGCCCCTACCATCCGGACGGCACGGTGCCGGCCTATGCCCGCGTCTCGGACTGGCGCAAGCCCGCACCCGGCATGATCCTCGATCTCCTGAGCCGATGGCCCGTCGACGCGGCGACGAGCTTCCTGGTCGGCGACCAGGATCACGACGTGGCCGCGGCCCGGGCGGCGGGCATCGTCGGATACAAGATCGGCGGGAGCGACTCCCTCGACGACCTGGTGCGGGCCCGACTCCCGCGTTCGTGACGATCCGCACTGGGCGGGGTGCGGCGACGGCGATGCTCCGGCCCCGCGCCCCGTCCGGGCGGCGGCGGCCGTCAACCGCCCGGCATCGCACCGGCCCATCGGCCGGCCTCCACGGCGCAGCGGTCGTCGAAGGCGACCGGCGGCGTCCTCCACCGGATGTCCGCCATCGCCGCCCCCGACATGACCTGTTCGTAGATGTTCTCCAGATCGAACAGATGGCTGCTCTGGGCATCGTCGAACCGGGGGGATGCGGGGGACGGAGTGCCGTCTCTCGCGAGGCTCGCCTCGCAGCCCCTGAAAAAGGGCTCGCCGCAGAAATCCAGTACCGTGCGCATCACCCTGGCCGGATTCTCGGTCACGTCGCCCTGCCTGACCGGAAGCGCCCTCCCCGGCCCGAGATGCCGCATCGCCTCGACCAGACATTGGGTCGCTCTCTCCCACGCCTCGGCGGCATCCTTGAAGGCCGCGGGATCCACGCCCGCCTCCCCGGAGACCAGCCGGGACGTTACCGCCGCCGTGGGGCGCCCGAGCGTGCCGATGAACCGTGCGTCGGGGAACATGCGCGCCAGACCGATCGCCAGGCCGGTATTGTCCGCCGTGCCGTCGACCCAGCGGCCCTTCGTCGAGTGCGGCGACCGGATCATCTGGAACCGTCTGTCGAAGTGCGGCGACATGTTCTCCGCGCGGGCAAACAGGATCTCCAGCGACCGGCGTCGGCTGATCTCGTGGTGCATGTCGCTGATCATCTGCCCCTGTCGGCGCAGGACATCGTCGAGATCGAGGCTGTACGTCTTCACCGACGAGCCGGGAGCCCGGCTCGCTGCCTCGAACGCCCGCAGCGCTCCGACGTAGAAGCCCGGCAGCCAGCTGGTCTCGTCCATCGGGTAGACGTTCGGATGCTGCCCGACCGCCCAGGCGAGACGGCGGGTGTCGGGCCGGTGCGGGCCGATGACGAAGATCGGAGCGTTCGACGACGGCCCCCGGGGCGTCGCCTTCCTGGGGCGCAGATGGACCATCGGGTCGTAGGCAAAATCCGAGACGACGAGGGCGAGCTCGCGCTGATCGTCGTTCATGCCACGCGCGGACGGGGTCGCGGCGTAATCGCTCTCGATCCTGATCGCGAACGAGCCGGACGGATCGTGGATCGGGTAGCTCAGCTTGAGATTCTCCCAAGGCCTGCCGAACTCGACGACCTCCGCGATTTGCCCGTTCAAAAAAATGCGGACATTGAACGGGAAATAATCATAAAGGTCAGGATCTCCCGTCGACAGGCAGAAGCTTAGATCGCCCTCGTTATCGATTTTCTTCACGACGATATTGCAGATCTTAGCGATCCATCCGTCGCCGCTCACGGCGACGGAATCATCGATGACGATCTCCGGCTTCATGCCATACCATCCTATATATAATATATGCGATTTTCAATCTGCGTGACTATAAATCATAATTTAGAATATTTCATACCTCTTGACTGATTATAATTCAGACTGCATTTGCAAATGAAGTTTGCGACTGCATGGAAAACTCGCATTTTCGACCAATCCGGCATGTCATCCTACTCGTCGCAGCCCGAGTGCGGCACGCATCGATCGGCTGGGCTGTCCGGCACGGCAGACCCAAGATACTGGTACATAGCACATACATCAGACGCTCCATTGGATCAACGAAGTCCAGCCGAATGCCGCCATGCACGTCGGGTCGGAGGCCCGGATGACACGGCGTTGCGAAAGTCCGGTCGAAGCGGCTCCGGCGCAGGCGTCGGTCGCGGGACGTCTCGCCGAGCCCTGCGCGGCGCCACCGCCGCCATGGCAACCGCAGAATCAAGATCTCGTGGTGCACGAAAAGGCGCTCCGGCCGCCACCCTGCGACGGATCGTCGGGGCTGCGGGAGGCCGGATCACGACCGCCGCCGCCAGAACAATGGCCGCACCTCCCAAGACGAGGCGATCGGAAATCTTGACTGACGGGATCTCCGTGAACGGCGACGTTCATCGACATGCCATCCATTCATAGCGTGACATCGCAGATAAATCGGATATGAATACCATATCTCGCTTGCACCCCTCCATGCTCGATACTGGGATGACATCCGATCAGCACGGCGGTTCCTGCTTGCAATCACGCAGCGCGATTGTTATGGCGTCTGCCATTCCGTTTCAAGTCGGAGCTGGTATTGTGAAGTCCATTCGCCCGGATCTCAATGGTCGGCGTCTCATCAACGAAGAGAGCACGCGGACATGGCTGGTATTCAATGGATTGCGCCACCATGTAACCAGCTCCCCCGTCTATGACGCGCTGTTCAGGCCGGGAGTGACCTTCGATCACGTTCCGGACCTCGACAGCGTCGCCGAAGGTCCGGATCTCGGCCCCGGCACGTGCCTGGTGAGCGATAGCGAGACCGGCGAAATCTATCTGGTCTTCGGCGAGCCGTCGATCAACATCCGCAAATATGCCATCAAGACCTACGAAAATTTCGTAGAGCTGGGCTTCAACGAGGCGCTGGTGCGGACCGTTCCGCCCATCCTGCTTGCGGCCATTCCCTCCGGACGGCCGATACACTTCGCGATGCCGGCATAGCAGGCCGGCTTGCACGATCGCCCGGCGATTGCCGCGCAATCGCTGTCGCGATGCGGATATCGGCTTCGCTCGAGCGCGTGGAGCCGTCGGATCCGCCGCGCGGGCTCGTCATCCGACATCCGGGCGATCGTTTCCGGATGTCGGATCACTCCGTCCGTCCCGGCAGCATCCGCCGCAAGGTCCCGTCCCGCCGCACCAGATGGTGATGCAGGGCGGCGGCGGCATGCAGCAGCACCAGCGCGACCAGCGTGAAGGCCGCGACCTGGTGCACCCGGAGGATCGCCTCGCCCACCGGCATGCCGCCGGAGATCGGCAGGGTGAGGGGCAGGGTGAAGTACAGCATCACCGGGGCGCAGCAGGCCGAGGTGCCGGCCCAGCCGAGCAGCGGCACCGCCACGATCAGGGCGTAGAGCGCCAGGTGCGAGGCGTGGGCCGCCCGGCGCTGCCAGGCGGGCAGGCCGACCGCCAGCGGGGGAGCGCCGCGGGCGGCGCGCACCAGGAGCCGCGCCAGGGCCAGTGCCAGCACGGTGAGCCCGAACGACTTGTGCCACTCGTAGAGCGCGTTCTTCACCGGTCCGTCGGGCAGGTTGGCCATGGCTAGAGCGATCGGCACCAGGGCGACGATCAGGACGGCGACGGCCCAGTGCAGCACCTTCTGGGACGGAGCATAGCTGGGCGGCGTCATGCGGCCTCACTCCCCGGATGTATGGACGGTCTGGACAATCGCGAAAGGTTGATGGAGGGATCCCGGCAAAGCGGGGCGGAACGCCCCACTTGAGCCAAGCGTGGCGAAACGCCCCGCATGCCGTCCGGCGTCGAACCGTGGCTTTGTCCCTTCACCGGTTCGTCCTCATGGTTCCCGGCCCGTCACGACCGTGCCGGGGCCATCTCTCTCAGGGTCGATGATGTCGGTCACGATGCAGAGTAGCAGCAGCAATCTAGACCCGGCCGCGGGCCGCGAACAGAGGCAGGAGCAGGTCGACGTCGAGCGGGCGCTGGCGGAGATCCGCGCCGGCCGGCCCGTCGCCCTGCGCGGCGCGGATCCGGTTCTCGCGCTGTCGGTCGAGGCCCTCGACGGCGACGCGGCCGGCGCCCTGGCGGCGCTCGCGGGCACGGGCGCGCGTCTCGTCCTGCCGGCGGCGCGCCTGCGCCGCCTCGGCCTCGCGGATCGGAGCGAGGCCGGCGCGGTCGCCCTGCCGGCGATCGACCCCGTCCGGATCGAGACCCTGGCCCTGCGCCTCGACGGGCGGATCGACGCGCCCGTGGCGCCGGCCTCGGCCGGCGACGAGGCGGCCCTCGCCCTGATGGCGCTGGCGCAGGTACTGCCGGCCGTCCTGGTGGTGCCCGGCGAGGCGGCGCCCTCCGGCACCCTCGCGGTCGGGGCGGCGTCGGTCGCGGCCTATCCGGGCCGGCAGGCGGCGTCCCTGAGGCCGGTCAGCCGGGCGCCGGTGCCGCTGGCGAGCGCGCCCGACAGCGAGTTCGTGGTCTTCCGCGGCGGCGAGGGGCTGCGCGATCAGGTGGCGGTGGTGATCGGCCGGCCGGACCTGTCGCGGCCGGTGGCGGTGCGGCTGCACTCGGCCTGCCTCACCGGCGACCTGTTCGGCTCGCTCAAATGCGATTGCGGCGACCAGCTGCGCGGCACCGCCGGCTGGATGGCGCAGAACGGCGGCGGCATCGTGCTCTACCTCGACCAGGAGGGCCGCGGGAACGGGCTCGCCAACAAGATCCGCGCCTACGACCTCCAGGCGCGCGGGCTCGACACCTACGAGGCGGACGAGGCCCTCGGCTTCGGCCTCGACCAGCGCCGGTTCGACTTCGCGGCCGCGATGCTGAAGGCGCTCGGCGTCACCTCCGTCCGGCTCCTCAGCAACAACCCCGAGAAGGCCGCGAGCCTGGAGGCCGCGGGGCTCACCGTGGTCGAGACCCAGCGGGCGCTCGGGCGGATCACGCCGGAGAACATCCGCTACCTGACCGCCAAGCGCGACCGGGCCGGCCACGCCCTCGACCTCGACGCCTTCGCCTGCCTCGACGTGTGAGCGCCGGATCCCGGGCTGTCAGCGCCTGGACGCTGTGGCCCTGCGGCACGTTCGCTGCTAGCTAGGGCCCCGGTTGGGCCGGCACCCGCCCGGCCCCATGGACGATCGACACGGGAGATCGAGCGATGAAGGGTGACGCCAAGGTCGTCGAGTACCTCAACCGCGGCCTGCGCAGCGAGCTGACCGCGGTGAGCCAGTACTGGCTCCACTTCCGGATGCTGAACGACTGGGGTTATGTCGATCTCGCCAAGTTCTGGCGCAAGGAGTCGATCGAGGAGATGAACCACGCCGATCGCTTCGTCGATCGGATCCTGTTCCTCGATGGCTTCCCGAACCTGCAGGAGCTCGATCCGCTGCGGATCGGGCAGAACGTCCTGGAAATCATCGAGTGCGATCTCGCCGCCGAGAACGAGGCGCGCAGCCTCTATCTCGAGGCCGCGAAGTACTGCGACTCGATCAACGACCGGGTGTCGAAGCAGCTCTTCGAGGCACTGGCCGCCGACGAGGAAGGCCATATCGACTTCCTGGAGACTCAGCTCGAGCTGATCAGCCAGATCGGCCTGCAACTCTACTGCCAGCGTCACATCGGCGGCCTGGAGACGATCCAGCCCGAGGCCATGTGAGCCCGAGGCCATGTGAGCCCGAGGCCACGCGGCCCGAGACTCTGCGAGATCTCAGGTTGCGTGGCCAGTCGCGTGGCTTTCAGGTCGTGACGAGAGGGGGCCGCCTCAGGCGGCCTCTTCCTTCAATTCCTTCAGCGTGCAGGCCGCCCCGCAGGTGGTGGTGCAGGCGGCATGCGCCTCGGACAGGGCCCGATCGAGGATGCCCCGGATCGTGCGGGCGCAGCGGCCGCATTTCGGGCTGCAGCCGAGGCAGGCATAGACCTGGGCGGGCGTCCGCGGACAGCCCGGGCCGGGATTGAGGCACGCGCGCACCTGGCCGTCGGAGAGCACGTTGCAGGAACAGACGATCATGTTGTGACTGGAGCACCCGATCCGCGGAGCGCCGAGGGAATCGCTCCCGCAGACGGCTCTCAGATTAGAACTTTTGAAAACTACAACATAATCAACAGGTTACCGATTCGGTGCAGGGTCCGCAACCCGCACGGATGCGGTCATCGCGCCGCAGGCGGTCGCCCGTGCGCGCCATTCGCGCATCCTTCGGCGCACCTTCGGGAAACCCTGCGCCGTCTTGGCGGTTGCCTGCAGGGTATCGCTCCGTCTATCCGGCTGCGGTTCCGCAGGGTCCGGCGGGGGCGGGCCGCAACGATCAGCCATGACCAGCGACGACGCGAGCGGACAGATCGAACCGGCCGGATGGGGCACCGTCATGCTCCCGGCCGGAGACCCGGAACCGGACATCCGGGAATCGGACCTTCCGGAACCGGACCTCACCGAGACCGCCCGCCTCGCCCGTGCGGTCTGCGGCAGCGCCTTCGCGCTAATCCACCGGGCGGACGCAGCCCCGGTCGGGTTCGTCCCGCCCGGGCTGTCCCCGCGGGATGCGGCGGCGCTCGCTCGCCTCGCCGGCGTCGAACCCGTGATCGTCCCGAATCTGGCCCAGGACGATCGCACCGCCGCCTTGCCCGCCGTGGCCGGTCCGCCGGGCTTGCGCTTTCATGCCGGCATCGCGCTTGCGGGCCCGGATGGCCGGACCCTTGCCACCCTGTGCGTGCTCGATCCGGATGCGCGGCCGGACGGGCTGACGGAGCGGGAGGCCGAGGGCCTCGCCGTGCTCGCCGGGCAAGCGGCGCGGGAGATCCGCCTCGCCCGGGCGCTCGCCGAGGCCCGGGCCGACCGCGACGACCTGCGCAGCATCACCGAAGCCGCCCCCGCGCTGATCGCCGCCCTCGACCGCGACGAGGTCTGCCGCTTCGCCAACGGCAATTTTTCGCGATGGTTCGGCCTCGCGCCGGACGAGGCCGTCGGGCGCCCGCTGCGGGCGATCCTCGGTGAGGACGCCTATGCGGTGCGCCAGCCGCTGCTCGCCCGGGCCTTCTCGGGCGAGACCGTGTCGTTCGAGATGCCCCATCCCGGTGCCGACGGGCGCCACGCGCTCGTGCGCTACGTGCCCCATCGCGGGCCCGACGGCGCGATCGCCGACCTGCACCTGCTCGGCGTCGACATGACCGCCGAGAAGGAGGCGCGGGCGGCGCTCGCCGACAGCGCCCTGAAGTTCCGGGCCATCGCCGAATCGATGCCCCAGATGGTGTGGTCGACCCTGCCGGACGGCTACCACGACTATTACAACACGCGCTGGTACGAGTTCACCGGCATGCCGGAGGGCTCGACCGACGGCGAGGGCTGGAACGCGATCTTCCATCCCGCCGAGCAACCGGAGGCCTGGCGGCGCTGGCGCCACTCGCTTGCCACCGGCGAGCCCTACGAGATCGAGTACCGCCTGCGCCGGCACGACGGTGTCTATCGCTGGGTGCTCGGCCGGGCGATGCCGATCCGCGATGCCCGCACCGGCGCGATCGAGCGCTGGTTCGGCACCTGCACCGACATCGACGACCAGGTCCGGGCCCGCGAGACCCTGGCCCGCAGCCGCGAGGCGCTGGAGGCGCTGGTAGCCGAGCGCACGGCGGCGCTCGCCGAGGCCAATGCGCGCCTGACCGCCGAGATCGAGGAGCGGGCCCGGATCGAGGAGGCGTTGCGCCAGTCGCAGAAGATGGAGGCGGTGGGGCAGCTGACGGGGGGCATCGCCCACGACTTCAACAACCTGCTCACCGGCATCGTCGGCTCGCTCGACCTGATGCAGACCCGCATCGGCGAGGGCCGCACCGAGAACCTGACCCGCTATGCCGGCCTCGCCATGGCCTCGGCCCAGCGCGCCGCGGCCCTGACCCACCGGTTGCTGGCCTTCGCCCGGCGCCAGCCGCTCGAGGCGCGGGCGGTCGACGCCAACCGGCTGGTGAGCTCGATGGACGAGTTGCTGCGCCGGACGCTCGGCGAGCGGGTGCAGCTGGAGGTGGTGGTGGCCGGCGGCCTGTGGCTGACGCTCTGCGACCCCAACCAGCTCGAGAACGCGATCCTCAACCTCGCGATCAACGCCCGCGACGCGATGCCCGACGGCGGGCGGCTGACCATCGAGACCGCCAACGCCCATCTCGACGACGCCTATGTGGCGAGCGAGATCGGGGTGCGGGCGGGGCAGTATGTCTGCCTCTGCGTCAGCGATACCGGGACCGGCATGAAGCCGGACGTGATCGCCCGCGCCTTCGACCCGTTCTTCACCACGAAGCCCATGGGCGAGGGGACGGGCTTAGGCCTCTCGATGATCTACGGCTTTGCCAAGCAGTCGGACGGGCACGTGCGGATCTATTCCGAGGTCGGCGCCGGGACGACGGTCAAGCTCTACCTGCCGCGGCACCGCGGACGCATCGCCGACGAGCCCGCCCCCGAGAGGGGCCTGCCGGTGCCGCGGGCCGAGCACGGCGAGACGGTGCTGGTGGTGGAGGACGATTCCACCGTCCGGGCGCTGATCGGCGAGACCCTGACCGAACTCGGCTACCGGGTGATCGAGGCGCCCGACGGGCGGACCGGCCTTCGCCTCCTCGAAGCGCCCGGGCGGATCGACCTCGTCGTCACCGATGTCGGCCTGCCGGGCCTCAACGGCCGCCGGATGATCGACGAGGCCCTGGCGGCGCGGCCGGACCTGCGGGTGCTGTTCATCACCGGCTACGCCGAGAACGCCGCCTTCGGCAACGGTCACCTCGCGCCCGGCATGCGGATGATCACCAAGCCTTTCGCCATCGACGCCTTCGCCGCCAAGGTCCGGGCGATGATCGAGCCGACGGGGAAGCGGCGCTTCGAAAGCTGACGTTTCCGCCGTATCCGGAACCGCGAGGCTTTCTCGCGCGGGTTGCTTTGAGATAGGGTTGGCCCGTACCCGTAGGGCAGCCTCCCCCTGCCCCGCCTTCAGGACCCGGATCGCCCCGTGCTCCAGCCGCCGCTCCGCGTCTTCCTGGCCCTCGGTTTGGGAGCCGCGGGCTTGGTGGCGACCCTGGTGCTCGCCCTGGTGGCCTCCCGTGTGGCGAGCGACCGGCTCGAGGCGCGCATCGAGGCCGAACTCGGCGACCTCGCCGTCACCATGGCCGGCCGGCTCGATCGCGGCCTGTTCGAGCGCTGGCGCGACATGGTGATCCTGGCCGAGAACGACACCATCCGCGATCCCGCCGTGCCGGTGGAGCGCAAGCGCCGGGTGCTGCGGCGGGCGCAGGAGACCTATCCGGACTACGCCATCATCGGGCTGATCGACGCGGACGGCCGGATCGCGGCGACGAGCACCGGCGTGCTGGAGGGGATCGACGTCGCCCATCGGGAGTATTTCACCAAGGGCCGCCACGGCCCCTTCGTGAGCGACGTGCACGATGCCACCCTGCTCGCCAGCCTGAAACCGAACAGCGATCCCGCCGACCCGCCGCGGGTGCTCGACATCGCCGCTCCCGTACGGGACGATGCCGGTCGCCTCGTGGGGGTGGTCTCGGGCCATCTCGACTGGACCTGGGCCCGGGCGGCCGAGGCGGCCTTGCGCGAATCCGCGGCCGGCCAGCGCGACGTCACCCCCCTGGTGCTCGCCCGGGACGGCACGGTGCTGCTCGGCCCCGACCGTTGGCGCCGCACCGACCTGCCGGCGGATCTGCCGAGCGTGGCCGCCGCCCGCGCCGGCCGCTCCGGCACGGTGGCGGAGACCTGGCCCGACGGAAAGCGCTACCTCACCGGCTACCGACCGACCCGGGGCTACCGCGACTTCCCGGGCCTCGGCTGGACGGTGCTGGTCCGCCAGGACGCCGACACCGCCTTCGCGACGGTGGCGGAGCTGCGCCGGCAGATCCTGCTCTGGGGCCTCGTCGTCGCCACCGTGGCGGCGGGCATCGGCTGGTTCGCCGCCGGCCTGCTCGCCCGGCCGCTGCGCCGCCTCGCGGTCGCCGCCGCGGCGCTCGGCCGGGGCGAGCCGGCGGTCGTCCCGGCCTCCGCCGTGCGCGAGGCGCAGGCGATCAGCCACGCCTTGACCGCCGCCGCCGACGCCCTGCGGCGGCAGGAGGAGGAGCGCCGGGCGGCCGATGCCCGCCAGGACCTGCTGATCCACGAGCTGAACCACCGGGTGAAGAACACGCTCGCCACCGTGCAATCGATGGCGCGCCAGACCGCCCGCAGCGCCGCCACCCTCGCCGACTTCACCGGCAGCTTCGAGGCCCGGCTGCTGGCGATGTCCCAGACCCACAACGTGCTGACCGCCAACCACTGGGAGGGGGCGGGCCTGCGCGGCATCCTGTCGGCGGAGCTGGAGCCCTATGCCGGCGGGCGGCCGGACCGCATCCGCCTCGACGGGCCGCCGGTCTCCCTCACCCCGGCGGTGGCCTTGCCCCTCGGGATGGCGATCCACGAACTCGCCACCAACGCGGCGAAGTACGGCGCGCTCTCGGTCGAGACGGGCCAGGTGGCGGTGGACTGGGAGGTGGCGTGGCAGGCCGGTGCCGGCCTTCTCTCCCTGCGCTGGCGCGAGAGCGGCGGCCCCGCGGTGGCGCCGCCGGCCCGGACCGGCTTCGGTACGCGGCTGATCCGCACCAGCCTGGAGCGGGAACTCGCCGGCGCGGTCCGGCTCGATTACGCGGCGTCGGGCCTCGCCTGCCGGATCGCGGTGCCGCTCACGGCCCGGACGCAAGCCGCGTGACACGGCATCATTCGCCGAAGTGGTTGCCGGTTCGGCGAAAAAAATGATGCGCAGGCAAAAGCCTCAGCGCCCGTACGGGTAGCAGCGGCTGCGCTCGAGCGGAATGCCGAGATGCGCCGCCAGCGCCCGGATCGCCGCGTCGTGCTCCACGTAAGGGTCGCGATTGCCGACGCCGACGATGATCGGGCAGCCCGCCCCCGAGGGCACCATGGCGGTGGCGAGCCCGTTGCCCTCCGGATCGCGCAGGGTGAAGAAGCGCGGCATGGTCCGGCGCAGATGCGCCTTGAGGCCGATCTGCTGCTCGATGAAGGGCCCCGGGGGCGGCACGTAGGAGGCCTCGGCGCGCTCCCGCGCCTGGCGGAAGTGCTTTTCGACCGCGTGGCCCATCAGGGCCGATTCCTGGATCGCCTCCGCCTCGGTCTCGATCCGGAACCAGGTTTTTCCGCCCGTGACGTCGCAGACATAGTCCATCGCTCACCTCGGCGGTCTGTCCGGGCCGGTGGCCCTACCTCCGGGATGTAGGCGCGAACAGGCCGGTTTTGAAGCGCCGGTGCGACGCGACGCCCTTGCCGGCCCCGGCCTTCAGGCCTCCCGCAGCGCCTGCCGGCCCCGCGCGGTGAGGCGCCATTCGGCCGAGGCGCCGCCGGGCAGCGGGCCGGGCCGCTCGCCCAGGAACAGCAGGTGGCCGTCATTCTCCAGGGCGCAGAGCCGGCTGTGGTCGCCGGGCCAGGCCCGGTCCGGCTCGCGCCGGATCGTGATGCGCCCCTCCTCCGTGAGGGCGGCGCGGCTCAGGAGGCGGCGGCGGTGATCGATCATCGCGTCGGATCCTTGACGATGGGTGCGGCCACGCGCGACGAACCCGACGCGGGAGGCGATGGGCGGCGCGGCCTGGGCGGGCGCGAGAAGCCGCGCCCAGATGGGTCGAGGATGCGCCGGCGCTCAGGGACCGGGTCGCGCGGCGCATCGGAATCCGACGTCGCTCTCCGGCGGCGCGGGAGACGTGTGGCGCCCCTTCATCGGGCGGCAGGCCTGGCCCGTGGGCACGGCCAAGCTTAGCAGCCGAGACCCTGGACGCAACCCGGATGGGTTCGAGATCGCATGAGACGAGAATCTGGCCCACACACGACCTCATCCTAAGGTCGCGGGTGGGATTGAATCTGTGGAGCGACCGAACCCGCTCGCAAGCGGGAACCCGCCGCGCCCTCGAAGAATCAGCCCCGCCCCGTGAGGATCCGCCCGGCCTGCTCCCAGCCGCCGAGGAGATCGGCCCCCGTACAGGCGATGCCCACCGTCAGCAGGGCGATCCAGAACGCGATATGGCCAACCGCTTCAAGCGGGCGCCAGCCGTAGTGGCGAAGCTGTGAGTACATCGCCGATTCGTGGCGCCGAAATGGTTAACAAGCCGTTACCACGCCGCCGGAACGGTCGCTTCCGGGCGGCCGCCGGATCGGCGCGCGCCGATCATGGGTGAACAAGCTCGGCCACATCTCGGGAACTTCGCCGGGTCCGCCGCGTCGACTCGGGCGAGAGAGTCTTACAAGGAATGATCCCGCCATGCCGGCCCGCCCCCTCCTCCCCACGCTGCTCGCCCTCGGTCTCCTCGCCCCCCTCCCCGCCCTCGCGCAGGTGAGCGAGACCGGCACCGGCGGCGGCCCGGCCTCGACGATCAAGGCGCCCAACACCACCGGCACCGGCCAGACGGTGCCCAAGCCCGGCGCCCTCGGTCCGAACGAGACCGGCACCGTCTCCCCGCAGATGCGCCGGGAGGCGAAGCGCGAGGACCAGATCATGAAGGGCATCTGCATCGGCTGCTCGAAGTAACGGCTCTCCGCGGGCCTGATCTGCATTCAGGGACTTGCGGGAGACGGGGCGGCGGCGGCATGACGCGGGGGAGCCTCCCTTAGAAGAGTTCCGATGCCCGCCTATCGCTCCCGCACCACCACCCACGGCCGCAACATGGCCGGCGCCCGCGGCCTGTGGCGCGCCACCGGCATGACCGACGCCGATTTCGGCAAGCCGATCATCGCGGTGGTGAACTCGTTCACGCAGTTCGTGCCCGGCCACGTCCACCTCAAGGACCTCGGCCAGCTCGTGGCGCGGGAGATCGAGGCGGCGGGCGGCGTCGCCAAGGAGTTCAACACCATCGCGGTCGATGACGGCATCGCGATGGGGCACGACGGCATGCTCTACTCGCTGCCGTCCCGCGACCTGATCGCCGATTCGGTCGAGTACATGGTCAACGCGCATTGCGCCGACGCCATGGTGTGCATCTCGAACTGCGACAAGATCACCCCCGGCATGCTGATGGCGGCGCTCCGCCTCAACATCCCGGTGGTCTTCGTCTCCGGCGGGCCGATGGAGGCCGGCAAGGTCAACCTCTCGACCGGGATCAAGAAGGTCGACCTCGTCGACGCCATGATCGCCGCCGCCGACGACCGCGTCACCGACGAGGACGTGCAGGTGATCGAGCGCTCGGCCTGCCCGACCTGCGGCTCGTGCTCGGGCATGTTCACGGCGAACTCGATGAACTGCCTCACCGAGGCTTTGGGTCTCTCGCTGCCCGGCAACGGCTCGGTGCTGGCGACCCATGCCGACCGCAAGCGCCTCTTCGTCGAGGCCGGCCACCTCATCGTCGACCTCGCCAAGCGCCACTACGAGCAGGACGATGCCTCGGTCCTGCCGCGCGCCATCGCCTCGATGACGGCGTTCGAGAACGCCATGACCCTCGACATCGCCATGGGCGGCTCGACCAACACGGTGCTGCACCTGCTCGCAGCCGCCTACGAGGGCGAGGTGCCCTTCACCATGGCGGACATCGACCGGCTGTCGCGCCGGGTGCCGGTCCTGTGCAAGGTCGCGCCGGCGGTGGCCAACGTCCACATGGAGGACGTGCACCGCGCCGGCGGCATCATGGCGATCCTCGGCGAGCTCGACCGGGCCGGCCTGATCGACACGAATGTCGGCAATGTCGGCTCCGGCACCCTCAAGGAGGCGCTGGCGCGCTGGGACGTCGCCCGCACCACCAGCGAGAGCGTGCGCGAGTTCTACCGCGCGGCGCCGGGCGGCATCCCGACCCAGGTCGCCTTCAGCCAGGCCTCGCGCTGGGACGAGCTCGACCTCGACCGCGAGGGCGGCGTGGTGCGCGATTCAGCCCACGCCTATTCGCAGGATGGCGGCCTCGCGGTGCTGTACGGCAATCTGGCGGAGGACGGCTGCATCGTGAAGACCGCCGGTGTCGATGCCAGTATCCTCAGCTTCTCCGGCCCGGCCCACGTCTTCGAGAGCCAGGACGCGGCGGTCGAAGGGATTCTCGGCGGCAAGGTCAAGGCCGGCGAGGTGGTGCTGATCCGCTACGAGGGCCCCCGCGGCGGCCCCGGCATGCAGGAGATGCTGTATCCGACGAGCTACCTGAAGTCGAAGGGCCTCGGAAAGGCCTGCGCGCTCGTTACCGACGGGCGCTTCTCGGGCGGCTCCTCGGGCCTGTCGATCGGCCACGTCTCGCCGGAAGCGGCGGAAGGCGGGTTGATCGGTCTCGTCGAGCAGGGCGACCGGATCGAGATCGACATCCCGAACCGGCGCATCCACCTCGCGGTCGATTCCGAAGAGATCGAACGCCGCCGCGCGGCACAAGTTGCGAAGGGCTGGCAGCCCGCCGCGCCGCGCAAGCGCAAGGTGAGCGCGGCGCTGCGGGCCTTCGCCAGCATGACCACCAGCGCCGCCCACGGGGCCGTGCGGAAGATCTGACCCGATGGGGATCGTGCGGCTGACGCCCAGCGAAGCCCGCCGGGTCGCCCTGGCGGCGCAAGGGTTTCACGCCGCACGCCCTACCACCGCTGGTCCCCGGCACCTCGCCGCCACGATCGACCGGCTCGGCCTGCACCAGATCGACAGCGTCAACGTCCTGGTGCGGGCGCATTACCTGCCGGCCTTCTCGCGGCTCGGCGCCTACGACACGAGCGTCCTCGACCGCCGCGCCTGGGGCCCCAGGCGCGACCGGCGGCTGTTCGAGTACTGGGCGCATGAATGCTCGCTGCTGCCGCTCTCCCTCCACCCGCTGCTGCGCTGGCGCATGGAACGGGCCGATCGGGGCGAGGCCGGCTACCGGGCGATGCGGACCTTCGCCACCGAGCGCCGGCCCGAGGCGATGACCTTGCTCGCGCGACTTCGCGACGAGGGCCCGCTCTCGGCCTCCGACATCCAGACCGGCCGGGCCGGCTGGTGGGCCTGGAGCGAGCCCAAGCGCATGCTCGAATGGCTGTTCTACGCCGGCCACGTCACCACGGCGACGCGGCGGCGCAGCTTCGAGCGGGTCTACGACCTCACCGAGCGGGTGATCCCGCCGGACATTTTGTCTCTGCCCGACGTGCCGGAGGCGGAGGCGCAGGCCCAACTGGTCGCCCTCTCCGCCCGGGCGCTCGGCCTCGCCACGGCGTCAGAACTCCGCGACTATTTCCGCCTCGATGCGTCGGATGCCGCCGCTTCCATCACCCGGCTGGTGGAGGAGGGCATCCTGCTCCCGGCCGAGATCCCCGGCTGGCCCCCCGCCTACCTCCACCGCGACGCCACACTCCCCCGCCGCGTCTCGGCCCAAGCCTTGCTCGCCCCCTTCGACCCCCTGGTCTGGGAGCGCGCCCGCACCGAGCGCCTGTTCGGTTTTCGCTATCGCATCGAGATCTACACCCCGGCGGCGCAGCGGCAGTACGGCTATTACGTGCTGCCGTTCCTGTTCGGGGAGGAACTGGTGGGGCGGGTGGATTTGAAGGCGGATCGGGCGGGGGGGCGGCTCTTGGTGCATGCGGTGCATTGGGAGCCGGGGAGGGCGGATGGGGCGCAGGAGGCTTTGGGGGTTGAGTTGGGGGTTTTGGCGGGGTGGTTGGGGTTGGAAAAATTGCGTAGCTTGTTACCGCTTTGAGCACCCCGCCACTAAGATTAACGTCAAATTTTTCTCAATTAAGCACTGGGAGGCGCCGCATAGAGAAATTTGTACTTCTCGGATTCTGCCTGATTTCCGTGTAGATCAAGATCGTTTCGAGCCAGATCGAACGCTTGCTGGAAGCTGACACCGTGTGACAACGCCCTATAAAATGCTCGCGTGAACATAATGGCCGCCTCATCATCGATTGAATTGTTACATCCTATTACAGCGTCGACATATGGCAAAATCTGTTTCGATATCGATTAGGAAAAACAACAATTTAGAACAACGCACTTCACCGACCCAACTATCTCGATTAATCTCGCAATAGCATTACCAGACACCTCGACCGAGTTTCCATGGACATCTTCGAAAACTATAGCATTCGAATTACCATGACCGCTAAAATGAACAATACTAGGATTATTATTTAATATTTCCTGCTGAATTTGATCGATGCGTGCCGCCCATGCATGCTCCACTTCGATTTGTAACTTTGCATTCCGTACAGCGGCTAGTTGCGCTTTGAGATCATTAGCTTCACGGTCGGTTTTCAGCCTTCCTCCATCGAGAGGATTAGCGGACAAGAACAATACTTTCATATTCACCACTTCCTCCGAAAGATTTACTGCCTGACGAAACATGTTTTCTAGACCAGGCGCGGCGCCGAACAGATCCTTCATGCCGGTCCTTACATCTCGTGCCTGAAGCTGACCCCAAAGTCTTTTACCTTCCGCCTTCACCATAAGGCGATCTAAAAGCTTCTTATTTGCCTCTGCAATTGCCAATGCTTTATCGCCATAGGGCCTGCACTCCTCAGAAAATCCTGCGAAATGTTCAGCTATTAGAGCTTTGACTTCCTCATCGTCCTCTTGATCATACCAATTGAGCGTTATATCCGCCAAGCCGTCGTAGAAGGTGCCAGCTATCCCTTTAGCAAGCCCGGCTCTAGCTTCAGCGTGCTCTGAGTACGTTCCTTCATGGATGATCTGTGTGCGGAACTTCAGATCGGGCACGCGCTCCGCCGCGAGCTGGTATAGTTTGGCTTGAACATTGACTGGCTGCGCAGTAATTGAACCAAATTCAATTCCGAGATCTTCGAGACTCAAACGTCTGTTTTCCATGACAGACCAAACGCTATATTGCCTGACAATAACGTCGTCATGCCGACACAATTGGCGAACAATTTCACCGTTGGAATGCTTAGGATGCAATAAATTTTGCATATCTCGGTTGAGGCCAACGGTTAAGAGGGCGAGTTTAAGGACTTCAACGTCGGAATTGTCAATATCAATTCTAAGATCAGCCATATCTATCTTATTTGGGCTAGTCGTCTGCATTGACGCCAAAACCCTGATAGCCGGATCGATGACTGGAAAAGATTGTACCATATCAAGCCGACCATCGTACAGGCGAGATAAAGCAGCAACGGCCGCACCAATTATCTCGGGACTTCCTTCAAATTTCCGCATCGCAGAGCTGATGTAAGGTGCGCTTCCATCGCGCGTTCCTAGCCGAGCCAGTGCGTTTAGGCCCCATCGGACTACTTTTCGGTCCTTTTCTCTGAGCAGAGAGCCGCATATTATTCGCTCTAAGGAATTTCGCGCCTCTGAGTTGAGTTGCTGCCCCTGCCGATAAAGCCGCGTTAAATCCTGCAACGCACCTTTTTTTCGCTGCGATGAGCCATTTTCAATCTCAAATTTGATAAGAGCCGTCCGCCCATGCGAAATCGTCGACATTATAAATCGCCGCCGTCCTAGCAAAAAACATCGAGCGTGGCTTTAGTCCACGGCTCAAAATCGTCAATATTATTATGAGCTCTGAGATTGAGCCAGCGGGGATCATTTAACGAGAGCCGTCGAGTTGTTGGCTCAAACCAAGTTGGGCAATCCCAACTCATAACTAGCAGCAAAATATCGTTTTTGTCGTCCTGCCGTACTCTTAGTGGCCTAAGAGGTTTAGGATCTGGCAGAGTCCCTCCGTGCATAGCTACCGCAGAAATATCGAGATCCCACTTAAGAGCGTTGAGAGAATTCTCTCGCGCGCCGTAATCACTGCCAGAAAATAGAGTAAAATCCTGATAACTAATAACTCCCGGGAACCCAATAGTTCTTTTGTCCATAAACGTATCGCGGTCGTTACGATATCTACCTGTCCTGTACGAAAGAACTTCGAAGCCACGCCTCACAACAGAGAATGTCCATACAATCAACGCCCCTTGGGTTTCCTTCTTTGATGAAAGATAATGAAGCGCATTGCACTTCTCGGCCTTATCAATGAAATCATTCCAGTCGTGCATCAAATCGACACTACAATTTGAGACAAAATCCTCATCGACCCCAAGAAATGGGGCGACATGCAAATCTCGAATTCGGCGGCGAGCTTCGAATTTTTCCTTAAACTTATTAGGAATTGTCGGATCAGAAATCAGTTCATTTAAAAAGAAATGACCCGGCTCGGTGCGAAAGAATGCCGAGATCTGGCTATATAGCACATCTTCACTGAGGCGCGCTTGTAAAGTTTTTACTTGGGTCCGACCGTAAAGATGTTTTGGAACGATCCCGGCAGCATACGCGGCCTCAAGAATGCCAGCCGCAGACATAGGACGTCGGCTGGCACGCAGAACCCTCTGAGCAATCTCAAGATACGAGTCCATCGATCCCAAAAAGCAAAACGACCTACCAGACATTATAATTCAATTGGCGTAATATCAAGGACAAAAAATCAAAAATCACTGCCAATCCACGCAGATACAAAAAATCCAAGTTGCATCGTAGGATCTTTCTCAAAAAAACAAGATTTATCCCCGCATCAGATGGTAGAAATTCCGCCTACGAAGCGCGATATAAATCCGGGCAAATCTAGTTAGCAGGCACACTCGGCCCATTAACTCAACTCACCTCCACCTGCACCACCCCCGGCACCGCCCGCAGCGCCCCGGCAATCTGCGGGGTCGCCTGATACTTCCCCCCCAGCTTCACCTCCACCTCCCGCTCACCCCCATCGAGGATCAGGATCAACGACACCTCTCCCTCCCCTTTCACCTGCAACCGCTGCTGCACGCTGGAGATCGGGCGCTCGTCGCGCAGGTAGATGCGCATGCCCTTCTGGTGGCGGGCGACGGCCTGGTCGAGGGGTTCGCAGGTCTGGATGCGGGCGCGGACGTCCTCGCCCTCGGTGCTGGCCTGGAGCTGGAGCACCAGGGCGGCGCCGGGTTCCAGCATGTCGCGGTAATGCGAGAGGCCTTCGGAGAAGATGATCGCCTCGAAATGGCCGGTCTGGTCGGAGAGCGTGACGATGCCGAGCTTGTTGCCGGTCTTGGTGCGGCGTTCGGCGCGGTCGAGCACGCTCGCCGCGACGCGGCCGACCGTCGAGGTGCCGGCGCGGACCGAGCGGCAGAACTCGGCCCAGGTCTGCACCCGGAGCTTTTGCAGGAGGTCGCCGTACTCGTCGAGCGGGTGGCCGGAGAGGAAGAAGCCGACCGCGTCGTATTCGCGCTTGAGCCGGTCGGCCATCGGCCAGTTCTCGTAGGCCGGGATGCGCAAAGCCACCTCGGCGGCGGCGACGCCGCCGAACATGTCCATCATGCCGACGGTCTCGGCTTCCGCCGCGCCTTGGGCCAGCCGCATCATCGGCTCGACGGCCGCAAAAGCCTTGGCCCGGTCGGGCTCGATCGCGTCGAGGGCGCCGGCGGCGACGAGGTTTTCCAGCGTGCGCTTGTTGACCTGCTTCGGGTTGAGGCGCCGGGCGAAATCGCCGAGATCGCGGAACGGCGTGTCGTCGCGGGCCTGGACGATCGCCTCGACGGCGGCGCGGCCGACGCCCTTGATGGCGGCGAGCGCGTAGCGGATCGCGCCGTCATGCACCTCGAAGGTGACGCCGGAGCGGTTCACGTTCGGCGGCTCGACCTTGATGCCGAGGCGCTGCGCGTCCTGGCGCAGTTCGGCGAGCTTGTCGGTGTTGTCGATGTCGAGCGACATCGAGGCGGCCATGAACTCGACCGGGTAATTCGCCTTGAGATAGGCGGTCTGGTAGGTGATCAGCGCGTAAGCCGCGGCGTGCGACTTGTTGAAGCCGTAATCGGCGAACTTAGCGAGCAGGTCGAAGATCTCGTTGGCCTTCGCTTTGTCGAGGCCGCGCTCGACCGCGCCCTTCACGAAGCGGTCGCGCTGGGCGTCCATCTCCGCCTTGATCTTCTTGCCCATGGCGCGGCGCAGCAGGTCGGCGTCGCCGAGCGAGTAGCCGGCCAGGACCTTGGCCACCTCCATCACCTGTTCCTGGTAGACGATGATGCCGAAGGTCTCGGCGAGGATCGGCTCCAGCGTCTCGTGCGGGTACCAGTTCTTCTCGTTGCCGGCGTCGCGGCCGAGCTTGCGCTCGCAATAGACCGGGATGTTGGCCATCGGGCCCGGGCGGTAGAGCGCCACCAGCGCGATGATGTCCTCGAACCGGTCGGCGCTCATCTCGACCAGCGCCTTGCGCATGCCGGCCGATTCCACCTGGAACACCCCGACCGTCTCGCCCTTGCGCAGGCGCTCGTAGGTGAGGGTGTCGTCGATCGGCAGCGAGGGCAGGTCGACCTCGATCCCGCGCAGCTTCAACAGGTCGGTGGCGGCGCGGAGCACCGTCAGGGTCTTGAGGCCGAGGAAGTCGAACTTCACCAGCCCCGCCTGCTCGACCCACTTCATGTTGAACTGGGTCACCCGCATCCCGGTCTTCGGATCGCGGTAGAGCGGCACCAGCTCTTCCAGCGGCCGGTCGCCGATCACCACGCCGGCGGCGTGGGTCGAGGCGTGGCGGTGCAAGCCCTCGAGCTTCTTGGCGATGCTCATCAGGCGGGCGACGACCGGCTCCTCCTCGATCGCGCTCTGGAGCTTCGGCTCGCCCTCGATGGCTTGCGCCAGCGTCACGGGGTTGGCCGGGTTCTGCGGCACCAGCTTCGTCAGCTTGTCGACCTGGCCGTAGGGCATCTCCAGCACCCGGCCGACGTCGCGCAAGACGCCGCGGGCGAGCAGGGTGCCGAAGGTGATGATCTGGCCGACCTGCTCCTCGCCGTAGCGCTCCTGGACGTAGCGGATCACCCGCTCGCGGCCCTCGACGCAGAAATCGATGTCGAAATCCGGCATCGAGACGCGCTCGGGGTTGAGGAAGCGCTCGAACAGCAGGCCGAAGCGGATCGGGTCGAGATCGGTGATGAGGAGCGACCACGCGACGAGCGAGCCGGCGCCCGAGCCGCGGCCCGGCCCGACCGGGATGTCGTGCTCCTTGGCCCACTTGATGAAGTCCGAGACGATCAGGAAGTAGCCCGGGAACTTCATGTTGGTGATGACGCGGATCTCGTATTCGAGCCGGTCGCGGTAATCTTTTTCCGTCAGCCCCTCGGCCGGGCCGTGCTGGCGCAGGCGCTCGGTCAGGCCTTCCTCGGCCTGCCGGCGCAGCTCGGCGGCCTCGTCGGGGGCGATCTCCTTCGCCACCGCGGTGGTGGCCGCCGCCACCTGCGCCTGGAGGGCGGCGCCCTCCTTCGTGCCTTGCGCGGGCGTCGTCAGGCTCGGGGCGCCGAAGCTCGGCAGGATGGGTTTCCGGGTCCGCACCCGGTAGGCGCAGCGCATCGCGATCTCGACACTGGCCTGGAGCGCGTCGGGCAGGTCGCGGAACAGCTCGGCCATCTCGGACCGGGTCTTGAAGGCGTGGCGCGGGGTCAGGCGCCGGCGCTTGTCGTCGGAGACGAGCCGCCCTTCGGCGACGGCGAGCAGCGCGTCGTGGGCCTCGTAATCCTCGGGCTTGGCGAAATAGGGCTCGTTCGTCGCCACCAGCGAGAGGCCGTGCGTGTCGGCCAGCCGGATCAGCTCGCCCTCGACGGCGCGCTCGTCGGAGAGGCCGTGGCGCTGCAGCTCGACGTAGAGGTGGTCCTCGCCGAAGGCCGCCTTCAGGGCGTCGAGGCGGGCCAGCGCCAGTTCGGGCCGATTGGCGCGGAGCGCCGCATCGACCGGGCCGCCCATGCCGCCGGTCAGCGCGATGAGGCCGCCCGCGCACTCGGAGAGCGCCTGCGCGGAGACGCGGGGCACCTCGCCGAGATGGTTGTCGAAATAGGCGCGGCTGGCGAGCCGCAGCAGGTGGCCGTAGCCGGTCTCGTCCTTGGCCAGCACCACGATGTGCGGGTGGGAGGCGTTCAGCTTGGCGTTCGCCTCCGGCGCCTCGAAGGCGACGCTGAGCTGCATCCCGGCGATCGGCTGGATGCCGGATCCGGCCGCCTTCTCGGAGAATTCGAGCGCGCCGAACAGGTTGTTGGTGTCGGTGAGCGCCAGGGCCGGCTGCCGGTCGGCGCCCGCGGCCTTCACGAGGTCGCCGATCTTCAGCGCGCCCTCGAGCAGGGAATACGAGGAGTGGACGTGCAGGTGGACGTAGCCGACGGGCTTCAGGATCTGCAAGGCGACTCACTCCTACCGAGCGGGCTAGGATTCCCGGCAGAGCTTGAGGAGTCACGACCAGCGGCGCAACACAGCGGCGCCATCCACCGGATTCGGGCCGAAGGGCCCGAGCCGTGGCCCATGGGCCACGGCGCGAAGGCTCAGTGCATCGGCGACAGGGCCACCGCCCACAGGGCAATCGCGCCGGTGAGCAGGCCCATCGAGGCGACCTCCGTGACAGCGATGAGGATCTTGCGTATGTTCATGGTCTGTCCCCTTGCGATGACCGGATGTTCGTTCCTGTTTTGTTCCATGTCAAAGGGGGCTGGCGCCGGATCCGGCCGCTATGGTGAACGGTTGGTTGACGGCCGGGAGCGCATGGCTCGCGGGGGGGCGTTTCGCAGCCGCGTTGCGGCTCGGTCGTCCGCGGCCTATTTAGGCGCAACCTTGACGGTGGGCCGCCGGCCCGCCGGGAGTCATCGTTTTTCGCTTTCAAGCACGAGGTGGCGCATGGCGCGCGACGTGTCCGACGCGACCCCGCTCAGCGCGCGGTCCGAGCTGATCGAGTGGTTCGCGGCCGGCGAGAAGCCGCAGGACGCCTTCGCCATCGGCACCGAGCATGAGAAGGTCCCGTTCTACCGCGCCGACCTCTCGCCGGTGCCCTACGAGGGCGAGAACGGGATCGAGGCCCTGCTGGAGGGCCTGCGGGCCATCACCGGCTGGGAGACGATCGAGGATGCGGGCCGGGTGATCGGCCTGTCCGCGGTGGAGGGCGGGGGCGCGATCTCGCTCGAACCCGGCGGCCAGTTCGAGCTCTCGGGCGCGCCGTTGCCGGACGTGCATGCCACCGCCCACGAGCTGAGCCAGCACCTCGACGCGGTGCGGCAGGCCGCCGATCCCCTCGGCATCGGCTTCCTCACCCTCGGCATGAGCCCGAAATGGACACGGGAGGAAACGCCCGTGATGCCGAAGAGCCGCTACCGCATCATGAAGGGCTACATGCCCAAGGTCGGGTCCTTGGGCCTCGACATGATGCTGCGCACCGCCACCGTGCAGGTGAACCTCGACTTTTCGTCCGAGGCCGACATGGTGACGAAGATGCGGGTCGGGCTGGCCCTGCAGCCGGTCGCGACGGCGCTGTTTGCCAACTCGCCCTTCACCGACGGCAAGCCGAACGGCTTCCTGTCGCGCCGCTCCGAGATCTGGCGCGACACCGACCGCGACCGTACCGGCATGCTGCCCTTCGCCTTCGACGAGGGCTTCGGCTACGAGGCCTATGCGGACTGGCTCCTCGACATGCCGATGTACTTCGTCAAGCGCGGCGAGACCTACCACGACGTGAGCGGCGCCTCGTTCCGTGATCTTCTGGAGGGGCGGCTCTCCGCCCTGCCGGGCGAGCGCGCCACGGTCTCCGACTGGGCCAACCACGCCTCGACCGCCTTCCCCGAGGTGCGCCTGAAGCGCTTCCTCGAGATGCGCGGCGCCGATGTCGGCGACGCCAACATGATCGCCGCCCAGGCCGCGTTCTGGGCCGGGCTCTACTACGATGCCGGCGCCCTCGACGGCGCCTGGCAGCTGGTGCGCGAGCTCTCGGCGGAGGAGCGCGAGACGATGCGCGCCGAGGTGCCGCGGCTCGGCCTCGACGCGCCGGCCGGCAAGCGGCCGTTGCGCGAGCTGGCCCGCGACGCGCTGGCGCTGGCGGAGGCCGGCCTGAAGGCGCGGGCCCGCCGCGACGCGCAGGGACGCGACGAGACGCTCCATCTCGCCCCGCTCCAGGCCATCGCCGCCTCGCAGAGCCGGGCCGAAAACCTGCTGGCGCTCTATCATGGGCCGTGGAACCGCTCGGTCGATCCGGCCTTCGCGGCTTGCGCGTTCTGAGGCGTGTTTGATGCGACGAGCCGGTGACGTGTAGCGTCGGTAACTTGGCGCAACCGCTGCCGTCACTCGACGTCATCCCGGGGCCGCGCAGCGGAACCCGGGATCCATAACCGCCGACATCGAAGAGCACGGCGTATCCCGTTCCGCATCGTCCTGCACCGTCAGCGATGATGGATCCCGGGTTCGGCTGCGCGACCCGGGCTGACGATGGGAATGTCAGCTCGGTCGGCCCGCTCGAACAGACTCTGACGACACCCCGGCACTCTGCGGTCGAGCCAGTGACGGCCGCGGCGATCCGATGAACGCTCAAGCTTATCCGGGTCGCCCGATGCGGTCTCGCCGAGTGCGGCCGCGCACACGCGCAGGACAAGCGTAGCCGCTACCGATTGACGGTCCGTCAATTCGCACCGAATCTTGGAACACAGGTCGCCCCTTGGCCGTTCTTGAGGCCATCGGGGCACGTTCCTCAGACCATTCGGAGAGATAAGTATGTCTCGCTTCACCACCCTCGCCCTCGCGGCCGGCGCGGCCGCCGCCCTGACCGCCGGCACCGTCGGCGCCCAGGCTGCGCCGCTGCCGGCGGCGACCTCGGCCGCCATCGCCGGGTCGGGTGCGACCGTCGACCAGGTGCGCTGGCGCGGCGGCGGCTATTACGGCGGATACCGCGGCGGCTATCGCGGCTACGGCTATCGCCGCGGCATCGGCGCCGGCGGGGCGCTCGCGGCCGGCGCGGCGCTCGGCATCATCGGCGGTGCCATCGCGGCCGGTTCGGCCTCGTCCTACGGCTACGGCTACCCGGCCTATGGCGGCTATTACGGCGGCGGCTACGCCCCGGTCGGCGGCTACGGCTACGGATACAGCTACCCGTCCTACGGATACAGCTACCCGGCCTATGGCGGCTATTACGGCTACGGCTACTGATCGGCCGCACGGCCTGAAGTAACGGAAGCCCGGCGCGGGACGCTCCCGCGCCGGGCTTTCTCGTGGGCGCCGGATATGCTCAACCGGTCGAGCGACGCGCGGCACGGACGATCATGCGACACCGAGACCTCGACCTGCCCGATCTCGACCTGCAAAATCTCGATCTGCCGGATCTCGATCTGCGCGGGCTCAAATGCCCCCTGCCGGTCCTGCGCACCGCCAAGGCCCTGCGCGGCCTCGCGCCCGGCGAGGGCCTCTCGGTGCGCTGCACCGACCCGATGGCCGCCATCGACATTCCCAACCTGCTGCGCGAGCGCGGCGACCATCTCGAGCGGATGCTGCGCGACGACGGCATCCTGACCTTCGAGATCCGTCGCGGAACCGCGCCCGACGAGACTTAAGGAGAGCGCCGCGTGAGCCGAGACGAGACCCCGCCGCGGATCATGGGCGCCCGCACCGTCTACGAGGGCTGGGCGCGCTACCTCGTCGCGGAGGTGCGGATGCCGGACGGCAGCCGGATCGGCCGCGAGGTCGAGGATCACGGGCCCGCCGTGGCGGTGCTGCCCTACGATCCCGAGCGCCGGGTCGCACTGCTGGTGCGGCAGTTCCGCACGCCGCCCTGCTTCGTCGACGGCACCGCCTCGGTGCTGGAGACGCCCGCGGGCTTGCGCGAGGAAGACGACCCGGAGGCCTGCGCCCGGCGCGAGGCCTTCGAGGAGGTGGGCCTGCGCCTGTCGGTGCTCGAACCCGCCGGCAGGGTCTGGTCGCTGCCGGGTCTCTCGACCGAGCGGATGGACCTCTTCCTCGCCCCCTACCGCGCCGCCGACCGCGAGGGCGCCGGGGGCGGGCTGGCCGAGGAGCACGAGAGCATCGAGGTGGTGGAGGTGGCGCTGTCGGACCTCGCTGCGATGGCCGACCGGGGCGAGGTCGCCGACATGAAGACGCTGTGCCTGGTCCAGACCCTGCGCCTGCGCCACCCGACGCTGTTTACGGCATCCTCCGAAGAGCGGCCTTGAGGCCGGGCTACGCCCCCGTCATCCTGGCCGCGAACCTGAACGGCCGGTGTACAAGCGCCTCGTTCACGGGTTCGTGATCGGGGCTGGCGTCTTGTTCACCAGCTGTTAACTTTGGGCGGTTCCGATAGCCCTCCGTCGCAGGGGCCTCGACAGGAGACGCCGATGTTCAGCATTGGACCCTTCCACCGCCCGACTGGTCAACCCGTCGGTCCTTACGCCTCGATGCTCCCGCTGGAGCCCGAACCCCTGGATTGCGCCGCGAGCCCGCAGCGCGAGCCCTCGCCGCCCCCGGCAGAACCGAGCATGGCCGGCCAGGCTGTCTCGATGCTGGTCCTCCTCTGCCTGACCCTGGCGGTGCATTCGGCCGTCGGCTGGTGGACCCTGCCCGGCAAGGCCCCGACCCTGGCACCGTCCGCCCAGAGCGCGCCGACGCTTCAAGGGCCGAAGATCCATCTCACGAGCGTTCGCTCACCGTCCTGAGCCGAACCTCCCCTCACGTCCCCTGCGACATCGTCCATCGCGATTCCGAGCCGGCCGAGACTTTCGCCGGATCAAGATTTCCGGCCTACCAGTCCCGTGCCCGGAGCTGTTCGGCATGGTGCTGCCCGCGGCGAGGTGCCTCCCCCCGGGCTGGCGGCGCCTCCCCCGGCCGACTGTACTTTGGTCAAGATCGTGTCGAGAAGCCGGCGGTTTCGCGGTCCCCCTCTTGCGCGGCTCCGCCGAGTCGTTAACGTCACGTTCAAATCCAAGAAAATCGGTCGTGATTCGCGCAAGGGAGCCAGCGCATGTCTCAGGTCATTCGCGTCAAGCCCACCCAGGACGGCACCTACACGGTCTACCGCGGCGCGCTCGTGCTCGTCAGCGGCCTGACCCGTGCACAGGCCGAGAGCTACGAGGCCACGCTCGCCCAGAACGAGCGCAAGGACCAGCCGATCCACTGAGCGCGCCGCGCCGCGGAAGGCGGTGCGTCCCGAATCCGGCGCTTCATGCCCGGCCCGCGCCGACGACGCCATGCGCCGCCGGCCTTTTTCTTGAAGAATACCGCTCGTTCTGCGGCGTCTGTTGCAGGGGTTCGTCGCTCGCAGAGCGGCTACTTGTTGCAAAGCGGGTCTTCCCGGCATCCCGCATGACATGTCACCAACATCGCAACGCCCGACGAACCACCTCTGCGCCTGACCTCGAAGTCGCAGGAGGATTTCTGCGCCCATAGCTGGCATAGACGTTCAGAAACTTTGTGCTCGCGGTAAGACGCGGGCGCTCTCCTCTCCCCGCGGGCGCAGTGCTGCCCGGAGAAACTTCCGAGACGAGAAGAGTGCGGGTTTCCCCTCTCCCCGCGGGCGGGGAGAGGACTTCATCGACCGTGTCGTCGATGAAGCGAGCCCGCAGGGCGAGGGTGGAGGGGGGGCCCGGAAGAGCCTCACGCGTCGAGACCCCCTCACCCCTCGCTCCGGCTGCGCCTCCGCTTGTCACGACCCCGACAAGGGGGTCGTGACCCTCTTCCCTCCCGCGGGGAGAGGGGAATTCCCGCGCCATTCTTTTCCCCGGACAGCCCTGGGCAGGCCGGTCGCCTCGAACACGCCGGACCACGTGGACACCACGCCCCTCCGCGCTCGACCCGCGCCGGAGCCCCCGCTCACCGCCCCTGCCAGCGCGGCGCGCGCTTGCCCAGGAAGGCCTCCATCCCCTCGCGGAAATCCGCGCTCGTGTAGCATTGCAGGATCAGGTCGTCCCCGGCCTCGGACGGCGCCTCGTCGCGCACCCGCCGCAATCCCTCCTTGGTGGCGGCGAGCGTCAAGGGTGCGTGGCCGGCGACCAGGCGGGCGAGGTCGGTCGCCCGCTCGGCCAGCGCAGTGGCATCCTCCACCACCGCGCTCACCAGGCCGATCGCCCGCGCCTCCTCGGCCTCGACCAGGCGGGCGGTGAAGATCATCTCCTTGACCCGCGCGGCGCCGACGAGGGCCGAGAGCCGGCGCAGGTTGGCGACCGACAGGCAATTGCCGAGGGTTCGGGCGATCGGGAAGCCGAACCGGGCATCCCGCGTGGCGATGCGCAGGTCGCAGGCGGCGGCGATCGCCGCCCCGCCGCCGGTGCAGGCCCCGGCGATCGCCGCGATGGTCGGCTTAGCGCAGCGCTCAACGGCGCCGAGCACCCGGTCCATGAAGCGTTCGTAGCCGAGCGCATCTTCTGCCGTGGAGAAGGCGCGGAACTGAGCGATGTCGGTACCGGCCGCGAAGGCGCGCCCGCCCGCCCCCTGGATCACCACGGCGCGGATCGCCGGATCGGCGTCGATCTCCAGGCTGAGGCCGTGCAGGCGCTCGTACATCGCGAAGGTCAGGGCGTTGCGCGCCTGCGGCCGGTTGAGGGTGATGCGGGCGATGCCCTCGGCATCGACCTCATAGAGCAGTTCGTTGATCTCGGTCATGGGGGACGCAATCCGGGTGAGACGGGTGCCCGACCCTAGCGCTTAAGGCTGCTTCCCGTCTTCCGACGATCCACCACCGCGCGACGAACGCGAAGGCCGTTCGTGACGTTGATGCGCGACATCCGATCACCCGAGGAGACGACTTCCGTGAGCAAGCAGGCCGAATCCGATGCGAGCGACCACGAGGACACCTACGCGGCCTTCCGCGAGGCGGTGAACATGGCCCCGGCCGAGCTGGAGAAGTGGCTCGACACCGAGGAGAGCCGGTCGGTCGGCTGGAGCGACGGCGCCAAGAAGGAGAGCGCGAAGGGGGGCGAATCGGTCGGCCACCACCAGGGACGCCGGATCGTCGCGATCAAGCACATCAAGAAGGCGGACCTCTCGGACGACGACTATGCCGACATGCGCAAGGTCGTGGCCTACGTCAGACGCCACCTCGCCCAGGGCGGGCCGAAGGAAGACGTGAAAACCTCGCGCTGGCGCTACTCCCTCATGAACTGGGGCCACGATCCGCTCAAAGATTGAGGCAATTCCGCCACCGCGACATGGTGGCGCGGGGCGGAGCGCAAGTTTCTCCCGTGCCGCACTCCCGCCGACAACTGTTTGCGTCACGGGAGCCATTGGCGAAACGAACCATGCTCCGGCCCCAGTTCGGCCCGGATCTTGCTGACCCTTGCGGGTGCCTCAACGTCTTCGCATCGCCCCGGCGATGTGGCTGAGTGGAGGTCAAGGACAAGAGGGCCCAAGCCCGAAGAGGCTGAGCCCGGCAAGGTGGCGGGGGACCGGAATGGGAGCAACGGGCGTGCGGCGTGGCCGGCGATGGGCCGGCGCCGGATTCGTGCTGGCGTGCCTTGGGCTCGCCGGAGTGACGGGCACCCTGACCCCGGCCTTCGGCGGCTTGTCGCGCAACCTCGAAGCCGTTCTCGACACCACGCCCGACGGGCCGCCGGCCCGCGTCACCCTCGGCCCGGGCGGGCGCGACGTGCGGCTGTGGGGCGACCTCAACGACGGCACCGCCGCGCGGCTGCGCGCCCTGCTCGACGCCAATCCGGGCGTGACGCGGCTGCACCTGACCAGCGATGGCGGCCTCGTCGACGAGGGGGTGGCGATCGGCGAGATCGTCGCCGAGCGGGGGCTTGCCACCTACGTGCCGGATTACTGCGTCTCGGCCTGCACCCTCGCCTTCGTGCGCGGGCGCGAGCGGATCATCATGGGCGACAGCCGGCTCGGCTTCCACGCCCCCTACGAGCCGGGCCTGTTCGGGCAGATGATCCCGGTCGATGCCAGCGACGAGCGCGGCCGCTACCTCGCCGCCGGCCTGGAGCCCACCTTCGTCGACCAGGCCCTCGCCACCCCCTCCCGCGACGTCTGGATCCCCGATTCCGCCCGCCTGCGCTCGGCCGGGGTCGTCACCCGGGTGGTCGGGCCGGGCGACCTGCCGGATTCGACCCTCGACGACGACGATTCCCCGGCCGGCGCCCGGGCGGCGGCGCTCCGGGCGGTCGACCTCCTCGCCGCCTTCGCGGCCCACCGGCCGGGAGTGCTCGACGGCATCGCCGCCCGCTACCGCGCGGCCTACCGGCAGGGACGCAGCGAGAGCGACGGCCTCGACCTCATTCGCGCCGAAGCGGTGGACGCGCTGCGGACGGCTTTTTCGGGCGCCGACGACGCGACCGTCGCGTCCCTCGGCCGCCTCGTCCTCGAGGCCATGACGGCGAGCGGGAGCGAGGAGACGTGCCGCGCCATCGGGCAGGACGGCGACCTCCTCTCCGCCGCCGAGTCCTTGCCGGGAAGCCGCGGGTCGGGCGGCGTCGCGCGGATGCGGCCCCTCCTCGATCGGGCCCTCGCCGGCCCGGCGCCGATCGTGCCGACCACCACGGCGCTGCCGCCGCCCCGCGCCCTGCCTTGCGCCGACCTGCGCCGCCGCCTCGCCGCGATCCTCGGCCGGGGCGACGCCTTGCGGCTGCGCGAAAACCTGTTCGGCCGCACCGCCCGGCGCCTGGAAGCCTCGGCCCTGCCGGGAGAGCCGTAGGGTGCCTTCCCCAGGGAAGGCACGGCCGCGGGACGGGAGCGGAACCACCCCGGCTCCCGCTCCTTTCCCTCCCGCATGCCCGACCATGCGGATCAGCCCATCACGAAGGCGCCCATGAAGGCCGTCCTGCGCGACAACCCGGAGCGGAGCCGGTTCGAGCTCGAGATCGACGGCGAGGTCGCCTATGCCGATTACCGCCGCCAGCCCGGCACCCTCGTCATCGCCTATGTGTATGCGCCGCCGCGCCTGCGCGGCACCGGCGCCGCCGACCGGCTGATGCAGGGCGTGGCCGCGGCCGCCCGGGCGGAGGGCGCGCGGATCCGGCCGCTCTGCGGCTACGCGGCGGCGTGGCTGCGGCGCCACCGTGAGCACGGCGACCTGGTGAGCTGACGCACCGTCGCCGTCGCGAAGATTCGGGCGCGGCGACGGTTCGAGCCGCGCAACCGGCCCGTCCTGCCTTCGACCTCATCCTGGGGTCGCTGGTGGGATGGAAGACCTCTCGCGATCACCGAGCCCGTCGAGTGCCGGCCTACGCCTGCGGCGCCAGCGGCGTCCCCATGCTCTTGCGGCTCTCGAGGGCGGCGGTCATCGCGCGCACCAGGTCGGGATCCACGACGGTCCGGCCGCCCATCAGGGTCTTGTCCCGCCGTTGCGGGCCGGCCTCCAAGTCCGGCGCGGACAGGTGCGCGAGAGCCCGGGTTCCGGTCGCCGCCCCGGCGCCCTGCGACGACACCGTCAGCGCGAACAACGCGTCGAGGGTCGAGAGCGACATCGTCACCGAGGCCAGCGTCGATACCGGTTCGGGCCGGGTCGCGGGCACGGCCTCGGCCGGGGCGGAAGCGGCCTTGGCGGGTGCGAAGCCGGACGATGTCCGGTTCGTGAGGATCTGCCCGAGGAGGGACGCGCCCGTGACGATCATGACCTGCTCCGTTCCGACGAGCGACGCAGCCTTCGCGCCGGTTGCCGCCTGGTGGGGGCGGTCGCTTGCATCAGGAATGGTCAGTACGAGGGGAGGTCTGGTCCGATGGTGACGCGAATCGGTTGCATTTGATGCATCCGGCGAAATCCTGGGGGCCGGCGCAGGATCGGGCCTTCGGCCCGGAGGCGGGGCGAGCGCAGGGACGGTGGGCCCGCCCCGGCTCAGGCCGCCGATTCAGCCCGCCGATTCAGCCCGCCAATTCAACCCGCCATGTCGAGCGGCGGGGCGAGCCCCGCCGGCAGCGGGCTGACATAGGGCGTACGGGCCAGCCGCTCGGCATGGTCGGCCTTGGCGCGGGCCAGCAGGTCGGGGTCGCGCAGCACGTCCACCGCCGTGCCGGCCATGGCCTTGGCGACGTGGATCATGCCCTTGTGCGCCGCCGGGGTCTTGCCCTGCGCGGTCATCTGCCAGGAATGGCCGGGGGTGCCGATGGCGTAGGTGGCGCCGCGGGCCTGCACGGTCGGCACCGCCCAGCTCACGTCGCCGACATCGGTCGAGCCCATCATCCGCTCGCCGACCGCGCCGAGCGGCACGATCGTGTCGCAGAGCGGGGCCTCGGTCACCGGCACGCCGAAGCGGCGATGGGCCGAGACGATGTCCTCGGCCGTCAGCGTCGCCCGGATTTCTTTCGCGAAGGCGCGGTCCTCGGCATCGAAGGGCGGGGGGCCGAGCCGCATCAGGTTGGCGTGCAGCGCCTGCTCCAGCGGCGGATTCGCGAGCAGGTTCGACATCGCGCTCACCACCCGGCTCGTCACCGTGGTCTCGGTCATCAGCGCGGCACCTTGCGCGATCCTCTCCACCCGCGCCGCGAGGTCGAGGAGGCCGGGCAGGTCGGCGGCGCGCACGAGGTAGCGCACGCTGGCGCCGGCCTGGACCACGTTCGGGGCGATGCCACCGGCATCGAGATAGGCGTAGTGGACCCGCGCGTCGCTCGGCATGTGCTCGCGCATGTAGTTGACGCCGACATTCATCAGCTCGACCGCGTCGAGGGCCGAGCGGCCGAGATGGGGCGCGGCCGCCGCATGCGAGGCCTTGCCGGCGAAGGTGAAATCGAGGAGCTGGATCGCCAGCGAGACCGGCTCCCAGATCGCCACGAACGGGCCCGGATGCCAGGTGATCGCCACGTCGACATCGGCAAAGACGCCGTCGCGCACCATGAAGGTCTTGGCGGCCCCGCCTTCCTCGGCCGGGCAGCCGTAATAGCGCACGCGGCCCGGCAGCCCTTGCGCGGCGAGCCAGTCCTTGACGGCGGTGGCGGCGAGCAGCGCCCCGGCTCCGAGCAGGTTGTGGCCGCAACCGTGGCCGGCCCCCTCCCCCGGCCGCGGCCGGTGCTCGGCCACGCCCGCCTCCTGGCTCAGGCCCGGCAGCGCGTCGTACTCGCCCAGGATCGCGATGACCGGACCGCCCTCCCCCGCCTCGCCCATCATCGCGGTCGGGATGCCGCCGGTCCCCTCCGTGACCCGGAAGCCCTGGGCGCGGAGCATCGCGGCATGCTCGGCCGCCGAGCGCACCTCCTGGAAGTTGAGCTCGGGCATCTCCCAGACGCGGTCGGAGAGGGCGACGAAGGCCGCGGCGTGCTCCTCGACGTGCCGCCAGATCGCCTCGCTGTTGTGCATGTTTCCTCGCGACTTCGGGATGTCGTTCTCGGGGGCCTGTCCGTTGTTAGGCCCGGCCCCTTGTCGCACGATGGGGGCCGGGCGCCATGCGTCCGGCTCGGTCCAGGTCTGCAAAGGCCCGCGGCACCGAAAGAATCAGGGCGGCGGGATGCGGCCGGGCGGCGTGCCGCGGATCAGCGCCATCACGGCCTCGTCGCGCTCGGAGATCAGGCGGGCGCCGCGCTGGAAGCTCAAGTAAGCCCAGAGCCAGCGCAGGGTGACCACGAGCCGGTTGTGGAAGCCGACCAGGAGGTAGACGTGGGCGACGCCCCAGACCACCCAGGCCAGGAAACCCTTGAGCTTGACGTGGTCCCACTGCACCACGCCCGAATTGTGCCCGATGATCGCCAGGTTGCCGCGGCTGCGGAAGCGGAAGGCTTTCGGCATCGTCCCGCGCAGGATGCGGTCGCGCAGGGAGCGGCCGAGATAGCGGCCCTGCTGATCGGCCACCTGGGCGAGGCCCGGCAGCGGCTTGCCGTCCTCGCCCTTCGTCATGGCGAGGTCGCCGAGCGCGTAAACCCCCGGGCGGCCGATCACCGCGAGGTCGGGTCCCACCGGCACGTGGCCCGTGCGCGTCGTCTCGACCCCGAGCCATTCCCCCGCCGGCGAGGCGCGCACGCCTGCGCCCCAGACGATGGTAGCGGCGGGGATCAGCTTGCCGGCGACGGTCACGCCCTCCTCGGATACATCCTCGACGGCGTGCTCGGTCAGCACCGTGACGCCCAGGCGCTCCAGCGATTGCCGCGCATAGGCCGAGAGGTCTTCGGTGAAGGTGCCGAGCACCCGGGGCGCCGCCTCGATCAGCAGGATCCGGGCCTGCTTCGGGTCGATGCGGCGGAAATCCTTCGACAGGGCGTGGTGGGCGAGGCCCGCGATGGCGCCGGCCATCTCGACCCCGGTCGGCCCGCCGCCGATCACCGCGAAGGTCATCAGCCGCTCGCGCGCAGCCGGATCGTCCTCGCGCTCCGCCGCCTCGAAGGCCAGCAGGACCCGGGCGCGGATCCGGCGGGCATCGTCGAGGGTCTTGAGGCCGGGCGCGAAGCGCTCCCATTCCGGGTGGCCGAAATAGCTGTGGGTGGCGCCGGTCGCCAGCACCAGGGTGTCGTAGGGGATGCGGGTGCCGTCGCGGAGCTGCACCGCGCGCGCCTCGGTGTCCACGCCGACGACCTCGCCCATCAGCACGCGGACATTGCGGTCCCAGCGCAGGATCGCCCGGATCGGCTCGGCGATCTCGCCCGGCGCGATCACGGCGGTGGCGACCTGATAGAGGAGCGGCTGGAACAGGTGGTGGTTGCGCCGGTCGATCAGCGTGACCTCGATCCCCTCGGCGCCGCCGAGCCCCCGCGCCGTCGTGAGGCCACCGAACCCGCCGCCGACGATCACGACCCGGTGCGGCACGGCATCCGGACGCGCCGCGCCGCGCGCGCCGTCGAGGGGGGCGGGTTCGAGAGTGGTGCGGTGCAGGGTCTCGGACATGCGGTTCTCTCTCGCGGCGCTCTCGGGCGGTTGCGGCGGTCGGGCCGGGGCGGGTCGCGGGAGGACTCGCCGCGTCGGGGCTTGCCGGAGCGACATTGTGACCCAAGGTTACGAGGCTGGCGAGGGCCGCAGGGTTCCCCCTTGTGACCCCCTTGCCGGGCTCCGGGCGGTGCCGACAGCTTTGATGCACCAACAACGCTCCGACGGGCGTCCGCCGGCCAGGCGGATGCGTATTTCACAGTCGAAAACTGTATAAATCGGCATATCTCGACGGCAGGCCGGATTTCCGCTACCCGTGCGGCGGACGACGTACCCTCGAGGGAGAGAGATACCCATGGCCGACGCCACCGCCACCTCGGAATCCGGCCGCCGGATCGGCCACGGCCGGGTCTACGAGTCGATCACCGAGACCATCGGCAACACCCCGCTGGTGCGCCTCAACCGTCTCGCCAAGGAGCGGGGGATCGACGCCGAAATCCTGCTGAAGCTCGAATTCTTCAACCCGATCGCCTCGGTGAAGGACCGGATCGGCGTCAACATGATCGACGCCATGGAGGCCTCTGGCGCGCTGAAGCCCGGCGGCACCCTGGTCGAGCCGACCTCCGGCAATACCGGCATTGCCCTCGCCTTCGTGGCGGCGGCCCGCGGCTACCGGCTGATCCTGGTCATGCCCGAGACGATGTCGCTCGAGCGGCGCAAGATGCTGGCCTATCTCGGCGCCGAGCTGGCGCTCACCCCCGGCCCGCAGGGCATGAAGGGCGCGATCGCCAAGGCCGAGGAGCTCCTCAAGGAGATCCCGGGCGCGATCATGCCCCAGCAGTTCAACAACCCGGCGAACCCCGAGATCCACCGCAAGACCACCGCGGAGGAGATCTGGAACGACACTCAAGGGCAGCTCGACGCCTTCGTGGCGGGCGTGGGCACCGGCGGCACCATCACGGGCGTCGGCCAGGTGATCAAGCAGCGCCTGCCGAACCTCCGCGTCGTCGCGGTCGAGCCGGAGGATTCCCCGGTCCTGTCCGGCGGCCAGCCCGGTCCGCACAAGATCCAGGGCATCGGCGCCGGCTTCGTGCCGAACGTGCTCGACCGCGGCGTGATCGACGAGGTGGTGACGGTCTCCAACCAGACCGCCTTCGACACCGCGCGCCTGCTCGCCCGGATCGAGGGCATCCCCGGCGGCATCTCGACCGGCGGCAACGTCGCGGCGGCCCTCGAGATCGCAGCCCGGCCGGAATTCAAGGGCAAGCGCATCGTGACGGTCGCCTGCTCGTTCGCCGAGCGCTACATCTCGTCGGCTCTGTTCGAGGGGCTGTGAGGGGTCGAGGGGTGGGGTTCCTTCGGGGACCCCGCCCATTCAGGGACCGCGGCGCCCGAACCCTCCCCCCTCTGCGGGGGAGGGTGGCGAGCGGATGCGAGCCGGGAGAGGGGCAGCGCGACGCTGATCCAGATGGCGCCCGTCACCACGGTCGCGACTTCTCCGGAAGCGGGTTCCCCTCTCCCGCCCCACTGCGTGGGGCACCCTCCCCCGCAGAGGGGGGAGGGTTCGGGCGCGTTGCCGGATGGGTGCTCACGCCACCAATTCGGGCCGCCGCTCCTCCTGGCGTTCGTCCTGGCAGGCGCCCCGGCGAAAGAGCGCCGCGCAGCGCGATTCGCGGTGGACGCTCAGGATCGAAGCCCGGTCGATATCGGGGTTCTCGGCCAGGATGCGTCGGACATCCTCGACAAGGCGGCCGTAGCGGCCAGCATCGTAGCCGCTCTCCAACGGAGAGACCGCGATATAGGCCTCGACCACCAGCACCTTCTCGGACTTCTCGCGGGACACTTCGGCGGCGATCCAGGCGGATTTGACGAGACGGTTCGGATTGACCATCGGCGTACCTCCATTCGCGTCGGGCCGCTCTGCGTCGGCTTGGTGAATGCGAGACTGCGACACGTTGCGCCTCCTGCCAACTCCGCAGCCGCTGCAAAGCTCCATTATGTCGCAGGGAAATCATGCGCTGGACGCATGAGACGGCGGATTAAAGCGGCAGCAACCCGTCGCTCTTCACCTCCTCCATCACCGCGTAGGTGCGGGTGTTGTTGACCCCCGGCAGCGACAGCAGGCCCTCGCCGAGGAAGCGGCGATAGGCCGGCATGTCGGCGACCCGGGCCTTGACCAGGTAGTCGAACCCACCGCCGACCATGTGGCACTCCAAGACTTCCGGTGCGCGGCGCACGGCGGCGGCGAAGCGCGCGAAGGCGTCGGGCGTGGTCTTGTCGAGCGACACTTCCACGAAGACGAGCAGGCTCAGACCCAGGAGATGCGGGTCGAGCCGCGCGCCGAAGCCGGTGATCACCCCCTCCTTCTGCAGCCGGCGCAGCCGCTCGCCGGTGGCGGTCGGCGACAGCCCGACCCGCTCGGCCAGTTCCACGTTCGGGATGCGCCCCTCGCGCTGGAGGATTTTCAGAATCTGCCGGTCGACCCGGTCGAGCCCATCCGTCATTTTCACTCCCCAAGGCCGATCTCACCGCCGATCCTGCGGCCGATCGGCGATATGCGCCATCGAAGCGCGGTGAAAGGCCGAATACGCTGAGGATCGCCGCCTAGCCCTGGACCGCCCCGATGCCCGCGCCCCTCCCCGTCTTCCACGCGCCTTTCGCCGCCGACGATGCCGCCCTCGCCCGGCTGTTCCTGGAGCGGGGCGCGCTGCCGCCCGAGCGCGAGGCGAAGGTCGATGCGCTGGCCCGCGACCTCGTCGGGGCCATCCGGCAGGAGACCGGGGGCCTCGGCGGCGTCGAGGCGATGCTGCGCGAATACTCGCTCTCGACCAAGGAGGGCCTGGCCCTGATGGTGCTGGCGGAAGCCCTGCTGCGGGTGCCGGACGCCGCCACCGCCGACCGGCTGATCGAGGACAAGCTGCGCTTCGGCGGCTTCGAGCAGCACGCCACCCGCTCGGAGGCGCTTCTCGTGCGCTCCTCGGCCTGGGCGCTCGGCCTCTCGGCCCGGATCATCCAGCCGGGCGACACGCCCGAAGGCATCCTCGCCGGCCTCGCCAAGCGCCTCGGGCTCCCCGCCGTGCGCCAGGCCGCCCGCCAGGCGATGCGGGTGATGGGCGGGCATTTCGTGCTCGGCGAGACGATCGAGGCGGCGCTCAAGCGCTCGGCGAGCGGGCAAGGGCGGCTCTACCGCTACTCCTTCGACATGCTCGGCGAGGGCGCCCGCACGGCGGAGGACGCAAGGGCCTATGCGGAATCCTACGCCGCCGCCATCGAGGCGATCGGGCGGGCCGCCGGCAACAAGCCGCTGCCGGACCGGCCGGGCATCTCGGTCAAGCTCTCGGCGCTCCATCCGCGCTACGAGGCGGTCGGCCGCGACCGGGTGATGGCGGAGCTGGTCCCGGTGCTCCTGCGCCTCGCCCAGGCCGCCAGGAGCTACGACCTCAACTTCACGGTCGATGCCGAGGAGGCGGACCGGCTGGAGCTCTCGCTCGATGTCATCGCCGCCGTGCTCGGCGATCCCTCGCTCGCCGGCTGGGACGGGTTCGGCCTCGCGGTCCAGGCCTACCAGAAGCGCTGCCTCCAGGTGATCGACCACGTCGCGGACCTCGCCGCGCGCCTCGACCGGCGGCTGATGGTGCGCCTCGTCAAGGGCGCCTACTGGGACACCGAGGTGAAGCGGGCCCAGGAGCGGGGATTGCCCGACTATCCCGTCTTCACCCGCAAGAGCATGACCGATCTCAGCTACCTGGCGGCGGCCGAGCGGATGCTGGCGCACCGGCCGCGGCTCTTCCCGCAATTCGCCACCCACAACGCGCTCACCGTCGCGGCCATCGTCGAGCGGGCGGGGCCGCAAGCCGGCACCTACGAGTTCCAGCGCCTGCACGGCATGGGCGAGGCGCTCTATGCCCGGCTGCTGGCGAGCGTGCCGGGGGCGGCCTGCCGCACCTACGCGCCGGTCGGCGGCCACCGCGACCTCCTGGCCTATCTGGTGCGGCGGCTCTTGGAGAACGGGGCCAATTCCTCCTTCGTCTCGCAGGCCGCCGACCCGGCGGTGCCGGTCGAGAGCCTGCTGCGCCGCCCCGCCGAGAGCGTCGGCAATCCCGACCGCGCCCGGCACGCCAAGCTGCGCCGCCCGGCCGAGATGTTCGCCCCGGAGCGGATCAACTCCGCCGGTGTCGAGTTCGGCGACCGGGCGGCCCTGGAACGCCTGACGGATGCGGTCGCCGCCGCCCGCGGTCCCGCCGAGGCGGCGCCGGTGATCGACGGCGCACAGCAGACCGGCACGCCGCGCGATGTATTGAGCCCGAACGACGCGCGCACGATCGTCGGCACCGTCACCGAGGCCTCTCCGGACACCGCGTCCTCCGCGATGCTCGCCGCCCGCAAGGGCGCGCTCGCCTGGGGCAGGGTTCCCGCCGAACAGCGCGCCGCCGCCCTGGAGCGGGCCGCCGACGCGATGGAGGCGTCGACCGGCCGGCTGATCCACCTGCTCCAGGCGGAGGCCGGCAAGACCCTCGACGATGCGGTGGCGGAGCTGCGCGAGGCGGTGGATTTCTGCCGCTACTACGCCGCGCAAGGGAGAAAGCTCTTCGGGGCGCCTCAAGGACTGCCCGGCCCGACCGGCGAGAGCAACCGGCTCACCTTGCGCAGCCGCGGCGTCTTCGTGGCGATCTCGCCGTGGAACTTCCCGCTCGCGATCTTCGTCGGCCAGGTCGCCGCGGCCCTGATGGCCGGGAACGCCGTGGTGGCCAAGCCCGCCGAGCAGACGCCGCTCGTCGCGGCCGAGGCCGTGCGCCTGCTGCACCGGGCCGGCATCGCTCCGTCGGCCCTCCACCTCGTGCCGGGCGACGGCGCGGTCGGCGCGGCGCTCGTGGCGCATCGCGACGTGGCCGGCGTGGTCTTCACCGGCTCGACCGAGGTGGCGCGCCACATCAACCGGGCACTCGCCGCCAAGGACGGCCCGATCGTGCCGCTCATCGCCGAGACCGGCGGCATCAACGCGATGCTGGTCGATGCCACCGCTCTGCCCGAGCAGGTCGCCGACGACGTGGTGATGTCCGCCTTCCGCTCCGCCGGCCAGCGCTGCTCGGCCCTGCGCCTGCTGCTGGTGCAGGAGGACGTGGCCGACAAGGTGATCGGCATGGTGGCGGGCGCCGCCCGGGAACTTCGCCTGGGCGATCCGCGCGACCCGGCGACCCATGTCGGCCCGGTGATCGACGCGGAAGCCCGCACCCGCCTCGACCGCCACGGCGCCGCCATGCGCCGCTCCGCCAAGGCGCATTACGTCGGCGAGGTGCCGGGCGAGGGCCATTTCGTGGCGCCGCAGATCTACGAGATCGGCAGCCCCGAGGCGCTGACGGAGGAGGTGTTCGGGCCGATCCTGCACGTCGCCCGCTATCACGCCGCCGATCTCGACCGGGTGCTCGATGGAATCGAGGCCAGCGGCTACGGCCTGACCCTCGGCGTCCATTCGCGCATCGACGCCACGGTGGAGCGGGTGGTGTCGCGGCTCTCCACCGGCAACGTCTACGTCAACCGCAACATGATCGGCGCGGTGGTCGGCGTGCAGCCCTTCGGCGGCCACGGCCTGTCCGGCACCGGCCCGAAGGCCGGCGGTCCGCACTACCTCACCCGCTTCGCCACCGAGCAGACCGTGACGATCAACACCGCGGCCGCCGGGGGTGACGCGGCGCTGATCGCCATGGAGGGGTGAGGCCGCATCACGACGCCGGCTCCCGCGGCGGGCGGTGCAGCAGCACCGCCTCGACCTCCGCCGCGGGATGGCGCGGGTAGCGGGCCATGACGAGCGGGTCGTGGCCCGGAACGATCCGTTCCGGGTCGCCCGCGAGCCTGGCGAGCCGGCGCCAGCTCTCCATCATCGCGGCGATGTCGACCACGATCGGGAAGGGATTCTGCTGGGCGAGGTTGGCGTAGAAATGGGCCGCGTCCGAGGCGAGGACGACCGGGCCGCGCTCCGTCTCGACCCGCACGCATTGGAGCCCGCGCGTATGCCCCGGCACGGCATGGACCGTGATGCCCGGCGCGACCTCGCCCTCCCCGTCGACGAAGGCGACCCGGCCCTCGTAGACGCGCCGCACCATGGTGCAGACATCCTCCACCGCGAAGGCGCCGCGCAGGCGCGCATGGCCCATGCAGCGCCCGGTTGCGTAGGCCATCTCGGCGTCCTGAAGATGGAAGGTGGCGTTCGGGAACGCCGACAGGTTGCCGGCATGGTCGTAGTGGAGATGCGTGATGATCACGTCGCGCACCTCGGCCGGATCGACGCCGAGATGCCGCAACCCTTCCAGGGGATGACGCACCATGGTCCGGCCGTAGGCGGCGCAGGCGGGCCAGTCGAAGCCGGTATCGACGACGACCACGCGGCTCGCGTCGCGGATCACCCAGACGAAGTAGTCGATCGGCATCGGCCCGTCATGCGGGTCCCCGCCCTCCGGCGGATAGAGCAGGTTCGCCGAGGCCGGGCGCTGGTGCGTCGCGTAGCGCAACGCGATGACCTCGTAAGCCGGCATGGCTCTCTCCTCATTCCCGCGCCGGCAACGCCGCCAGGAACGCGTCGATCGCCGTGTGGTCCGCCTCCGTCCCGAGCTCGTCGAGGGCCTCCTGCCACAAGGAGGCGACCGCCCGCGACAAGGGCGCCGGGACGCCTTCGTGGCGGGCGAGATCGTCCGCGGTCCGCAGGTCCTTGGCCATCAGCGCCATCGAGAAGCCCGAGGCGTAGGTCTTGGGGATCACGAAGGGCTTCAGCTTCACCTCGGTCGAGTTGTTGCGGCCGGTGGAGACGTTGAGGACATCCGTCATCAGGCCGGGGTCGAGGCCGAAGGCCGCGCCGATGCGCAGCGCCTCGCAGGCCGCGGTGAGGCCGGCGGCGGAGACGTAGTTGTTCAGGGCCTTCATGGCGTGGCCGGAGCCGATCGGCCCGGTCTCGAAGATCGAGGCGCCGAGGCATTCGAGGAGCGGCCGCAAAGCCGCGGCGGCGGCCTTGTCCCCGCCGACCATGATGGCGAGGGTGCCGTCGACCGCGCGCTTCACCCCGCCGGAGACCGGCGCGTCGAGGAGCGTGACGCCGGCGCCGGCGAGGTCGTGGGCGAGTTCGCGGGTGCCGACCGGCGCCGACGAACTCATGTCGATGGCGATCGCGCCGGGAGCGAGATGCCCGGCCACGCCCTCGGCGCCCGCGAGGACGGCGCGCACCGCACGGCCGTCCGGCAGCATCGTCACGACGACGCTCGCCCGCTCCGCCGCCTCCCGCGCCGAGGGCGCCGCCCGGCCGCCGGCGGCCGCGAAGGCGTCGGCGGCGGCCGGCGCGGGATCGAACCCGGCGACGGTCCAGCCCGCCGCCACGAGCCGGCTCGCCATCGGCAGCCCCATCTTGCCGAGGCCCAGGAACGCGATGCGGGCGGAGGATCGATCGATGCGCATGAAGTCCATGACCCTCTTGTCCTGGCATCCCGGAAAAAGCCCCGCTGCGGGGCCGGGTCACGGCTTGTCGGGGATGGCTCCTTCGGCCTTCAGCACCTCGTGCGCGGCCTTGAACGCTTCGAGGCCGGACGGGATGCCGCAATAGACGGTGGCGTGCAGCAGGATCTCCTTGATCTCGTCGACGCTGACGCCGTTGGCGAGCGCGCCCTTGACGTGGAGCTTCAGTTCCGCCGGCTTCGACAGGGCGGTCAGCATCGCGAGGTTGAGCATCGAGCGGGTCTTGCGATCGAGCCCGTCGCGCGTCCAGGCATAGCCCCAGCACCATTCGGTGGTGATGCGCTGGAACGCCATCATGAAGTCGTCGGCCTTGGCGAGGCTGGCATCGACGTAATCCGCCCCGAGCACCGCCCGGCGGACCTCGAGACCCTTCTCGAACTGGTCGCTCTCGGCCATCGCCGTTTCCCTCCCTGACGAATCCTTTTCCGGAAGGCTATCAGGCAACTTCGCGGAGGGCGACCGGGGGGCGGGACGAATCCGGCGATGCGCGGCATCCCAGACGGGCGATAGGGCAAGACATCTCTTCCGCCCGCGAATGGTCGAGCGGGAGGACCGCGGTAGACGACAGTGGCTTGAAGCCTGCCGGCCCTGGGGCTCTCCCACCCTCGACCTCATCCTGAGGTGTCAGTCCATCTCGATGGACTGACCTCGAAGGAGGGCTCCAGAGATCGCAGCGACATCTGGAGCCCTCCTTCGAGGCTCAGCGATCTTCGATCGCCCGCACCTCAGGATGAGGTTCGTGGGTGGGAAACGCTGGAGCCGCGGAGGCGCCGTCACGGCCGCATCCAGCGCGCACCATCGCACCTGCCGCTGTGACGATCCGCAGCCCGCAGCGCATGCCGGAGAGGCAGCGTGACCGAAGCGGTCGGGAACGGCCTCGCTCTCCATCCATCCGCCCGATTCCTCCTGATTTTTATTCCATTATTCCGCGTGCGCGATGACACATCACGGCGTCGAGCGGCCAACTATATTCGGATCATCGAAAGGCACAGGGACAACAAGCCCCGGCCACCCCAAGTAACCGGAGATCGAACTCACATGAAGACTCGCATTGCCGCCGCCGTCACCGCCCTCGCTCTGGTCGCCGCCCCGCTCTCCTCCGCCATGGCCTTCGGCCCGAACGGCCCCGCCAATGCGTTCTGGCCGCGCGACGTCGAGACCACCGGCTCGATCGGCGGCCGCGCCAACGACAGCGTGCCGTTCTACGGCGCCTGCCCGATGAGCTCGGCTGCGGAGGGCAACGCCAAGCAGCAGAACTTCCCGGTCAAGCAGTACGGCCAGACGGCCGGTGGCTACCGCTGCTGAGGGGAGCGACGATGAGCGAGATGAAGCTCCTGCGCGCCGTGTCCTACGGCATGATCGGTGTCCTGGCTGGTGGCCTCGCCATGACGGTCGCCGGCACCGCCAGCGCCCTGATGAACCTGTAGCAGTGAACGAAGGGCCGCCTCGGGGCGGCCCTTTTCGCGTCGGGCCCGACGCCACCGTGTCCCGAAATACACACACCCTGTGGAAGCTCGGGCATACCCGGAAATCGCCGCAAACCGCCCTCATCTCTCGGGCCCGACGGCGCGAGGCTTTCGTCGGCCCCGGGCCGTGCCCGACCTCCCGGTCGGGCGGCAAGCTTGGCACTTCGTTAAGCAGTCCCTCGCATCCTCGCGCCAACACCTTCGGGAGACCCTCAGCGTGCGCGCTCCGACCTCTTACGGCCTTCCGCGCCTCGGCGCGGGCGCGGCGCTCGCCGCCGCCCTCTTCGTCACCGCCGTCCCCCAGGCCCAGGCCCGCGACAATGTCGGCGCGGCGATCATCGGCGGTGCGGCCGCCGGCGTGCTCGGCGGCGTCGCGGCCGGCGCCATCATGAACGGCATGCAGCCCCCGCCCCCGCCGCCCCCGATGTATGCCGCGCCGCCGCCGCGCCGGGTCTATGTCGAGGAGCCCGAGACCGTATACGTGCGCCCGCGCCGCGGCCCGATCTGCCATTTCGAGCGCCGCAAGGTGTGGCTCGACGACGAGTCCTTCACCTACAAGCGCGTCGAGGTCTGCGAGTAAGCCTCGCAGCCTCTCTGAGAATTCAGGGCCGGCATCCGGGGACGGGGCCGGCCTTTCTTTCGTTGGGCAGGTGGCATCGCTTCCACCGCCCCGGGGTATTCAGCGCCGCCCCGGCCGAACCCGCCCGAAGAAACCCGGGCAGAGGCGACGAGACTTTGGCATAGAGGTTCACATCGTTTCCGGCAGGCAAACAGGCCTTCTTGAAATCCGTAGATCGCTGAGGAGGGCACCGTGTCGAGGCGGACAAGCCATATTCTCCGCCTTCCGGCACTCCTCCTTGCAGCCCTCGCACTACCATTTTTTCAATTGGCAATCCTACCCGTCGTGTTTTTCGGCCTGACCTTCTCCGGAATCGCCTTCACTGGTCGACATGATGGATTATTGCCACTCCTTCTATTTATGACGATTAAAGAAATTGGCCTCAAGGCACCGATAGTTTGGTTTCCTCTTTTAGTATTGACGATGTCTAATTGCATATTCTTGATGATCAATTACAGGAGCACAAATTTCGGACGATGCATGACGACCTCGGCGGCGATTGCCGCGTTGCCTTCCGTGCCGATCATATGCTTCATGCCTCCGGCCGGCGCGATTGTCTGCCTCGCCGCGTTGGTCTTCCTCATGGTGTTTTTCGGATGCTTTTTCATGTCCCTCGCAACGATGAGGCTGAGCATGGGACGGTGGATCGCGCGCGATACCTCTCACGGCTGAGCCCGTGGGATCACCTCGCGGGTCTCAAACGAAAGGGCTGACCGACGTCGGAGGCCGACCGCAGGTAGGGCCGAACGAATCGAGCCTCGATCCCATGTGGCAGGGTGGAACGCGTTTCTGAGCAGGTTCCGCGTTCGCGCATCATCTCCGCCGCCGAAGCGGCGCCCGCCTCGGCGAACAAAGCTCAGAACGTCTTCACCCCGTCCTTCACCAGGATCCAGTCCTCGATCACCACGGCGTCGAGCCCGGTGGTGGAGAACATCAGGATCGCATCCTCGGCGGTGTGGAGGATCGGCTTGCCCATCACGTTGAAGCTGGTGTTGAGCAGGATCGGCACGCCGGTCCGCTCCGCGAAGGCGCGGATCAGGGCGGCATAGGCCGGGTTGCGCTCGTCGGTCACGCTCTGGAGCCGGCCGGTGCCGTCCTCGTGCACCACCGCCGGCACCCTCTCGCGCACCTCCGGCCGCCAGACCAGGGTGCGCTCCATGTAGGGGCTGTCCTGGTAATCCTCGAACCAGTCCGGCCCGGCCTCGGCCAGGATCGAGGGCGCGAAGGGCCGGAAGGCCTCGCGGTACTTCACCTTGGCGTTCAGGATCGCCTTGGCGTCGGCGGGGCGCGGATCGGCCAGGATCGAGCGGTTGCCCAGCGCGCGGGGCCCGAACTCCGCCCGGCCCTGCACCCAGCCGACGAGCCCGCCCGCCGCCAGGATGCCGGAAGCGGCCTGCGTCACGCCGTCATGGCCGAGCCGGCGCAGCCGCGGCTCCCAATCGGTCATCCGCTCCAGCGGCTCGGTCGAGACGCGCGAGCCGAGATAGGGGGTGGCGAGCGCGCCCGGCCCGGTCCAGCCGGGGTTGTCCTCCTGGAAGGCGAGCCAGGCCGCCCCCAGCGCGTTGCCGTCGTCGGCCGGCGCGGAGGGCACGTGCAGGCGCCGGAAGTCGCTGCGCGTCAGCAGTTTTCCGTTATAGGACGAGTTCAGCGCGCAGCCGCCGGTGACGACGAGGTTCTCGTGGGGGCTGAGGCGCCAGGCCTCGGCGACCAGCACGTCCATCATCTCGGAGAAGATCGCCTGGCCGCAGGCCGAGAGATCGGCCCAGCCCTCCTCGTCCGCCTCTGCCGGGCGGCGGGCGCGGATCTCCTCGGCCACCGCCTGCACGGTGGCGGCCTCCGCGAAGCGCAGGCGCCCGCCTTCGATCCGGTAGAGCCGGCGCAGGAGCGCCATCAGCTCGGGATCCTGCCGGCCGTAGGGGGCGAGCCCCATGATCTTCCATTCCTCGCCCTTGGCCTGGTCGAAGCCGGCGAGATCGGTGACGAAGCCGAAGAAGAAGCCGACCGATTCGCGGCCACGATGGCGCTTCACCTCCCGGAGGCGCCCCGCCTCCATGCGGTAGATGGCCGAGGCGCCGGTCTCGCCCATGCCGTCGACGACGAGGCAGGTGGCGTCCCGGAACGGCGAGCCCCACAGGCCGTAGGCCGCGTGCGTCAGGTGGTGGGGGTAGCGCTTGAGCCCCGCGATGGTCGAGCGGCCCCCATGGGCCCGGTCGAGGCCGAGCAGCGTGCCGTAGCCGGCCCGGCCCTGGGCGAGGGCCAGCTCGGCGATGAAGGTGCGCTCGGCCCGCTCCGGCACCAGCGAGCGGTTGAGGGCGGGAGAATGCCCCTTCAGCGTCTCGAGCCCGAAGGCGCCGGCCCCGGCCTGGCCGGCGAGGTAGCGGCTGAAATCCGGCCCCCAGGTGGTGGCGATCACCAGTTCGGCGCCCGGCGGCAGGTGGGCCTTGAGCAGGCCGGCCATGCGGGGCGCCGAATCCGGCTCGCAATTCGGGGCGCGCTTGTATTGCAGGTAGCGCTCCGTCGCCTCGGCGAAGAGCACCGTGCCGTCCGGCCCGACCAGGGCGAGGGCCGGGTCGTGGAAGGTGGTGGCGAGGCCGAGATAGTAGCGCATCGGATCCATCTGCATTCTCAGGCCGCCGCTCTAACAGTGTCCGCCGACCCTGTCAGGCCGGGCGGAAGCGTGGCGCGGGTGCATCGGGGGGCGGCTCTCGCTGCGTGATCCTGCCGGATTTCGCCCGTGTGTCCGGTATCGATATGCTAGCGCTGTCATCGGGGTACGGCCCGTCGGGCCGTCGACGAAAGGGGCGGCGCTCTCCTCGCGGGGCGGCACGGATGGCTTCACGGTGCGCGACATCCTGACAGCCCTGGCGGGCCTCGTCATCCTGATCCTCGCCGCGGCCCTGATCGCGCCGCCCTTCATCCCGTGGGAAGCCTACCGCTCGACCTTCGACGCGGCGCTCGGCCGCTCGCTCGGGGTCGAGGCGCAGAGCGACGGCCGGCTCGAGGTGCGCCTGCTGCCCTCGCCGCGCCTGCGGATCGATCACCTGCGGCTCGCGACCGGGCGGGACCGGCCCTCCCTCGATGCCCGCTTCGTCAAGGCCGAGATCGCGCTCACCCCGCTCCTCTCCGGCGAGATCCGCTTCACCGAGACCCGGATCGGCCGCGGCGAGGTCACCCTGCCGATGAATGAGGCCGGCAGCTTCCTGCCGCCGCCCGCCCTCGGCGAGGGCCGCGACCTCGCCGTCGAGGATCTGCGGGTCTCCCAGCTCCTCGTCACCACCCGGGTGGCGGCGACCGGGCGCACCGACCAGGTCTATGCCGAGAATGTCCGGCTCTCGGCGCCGCGCCTCGCCGGCCCGTGGCGGGCCGAGGGCACCGTCGAGACGGTGCCGTTCCGCCTCACCACCGGAGTCCCTGCGCCCGACGGGGCGGTGCCGGTGAAGCTCGGCGCCGGCGGCGACACGGTGCCCCGGCTCGACCTCGACGCCCGTGTGAGCGTGGCCCCCGGCCCGGAGGGCGGCGGCGTGCCGGAGGCGAGCGGCACCGCCCGCCTGGTGGTGGGACCGCCGGCCCAGGCGGCGGGCGCCGCCCTGCCGGTCTCGGTCCAGGGGGCGTTCAAGGCGAAGGGCCGGCTCGCCACCTTCGAGACCCTGAACGTCGAGGTGCCGGGCGAGACGCCCCTGCGCTTTGCCGGCCGCGGCAGCCTCGACCTCGCGGCCGCCCGGGCGACGATGAGCCTGGACGCCCGCCGCCTCGACCTCGACGGCTTCCTGATGAGCGCCACCGGGCAAGCCCTGCTCGGCCGGGGCCTGTCGACGGCCTCGATGCCCGGCACCCTGGCGCTCGACGTGGCGGTCGACAACCTGACGCTCGCGCGCGAGGACTGGAGCGGTGCGGCGTTGAGCGCCGTGATGCGCCCCTCCGGCGCCGTGACCCTGCGCCGTCTCGTCGGCACGGCCGCCGGGGGCCTGAAGCTGGCGCTCGACGGCGACGTGACGCCGAGCGGCGGCTTCTCGGGCCACGCGGCGGTCGATGCCCCCGCCTCGGACCGGCTCGCGCGCCTCCTCGACCGGCTGGGCTTGAGCGGCCCGCTCACCGGGCTCCTCGACGGCCGTCCGTTCTCGGCCGAAGCCGACGTGGCGGCGGCCCTCCCGGTCCTGTCGCTGCGCAACGCCCGCGTGGCCTTGGGGACCGCGAAGATCACAGGCAGCGCCCGCTACAGCCCGGCCGGACCGGACCAGGCCCGCCCGCGCTTCGATGCCCAGATCATCGCCGACGGGCTCGACATCGCCGAATTGCCGCCGATGCGCGGCGCCATCGCCGCCCTCCAGGACCACGATGTCGGGCTGACGCTGCTCGCCCGCGACCTGCGCTACGGCCCGACCGGCACCCGCACCGGCGAGATCGCCGCCAGCCTGCAATCCGAGGGCGCGGCGCTCCGCCTCGACAGCCTGGAGGTGCGCGACCTCGCCGGGGCCAAGGCCAGCCTCTCGGGCCGGATCGGCGCCGACGGCGCCGGGCGCATCACCGGGCGGGTGAGCGCCCCGGTGGCCGCCCCGCTGATCGATCTCGTCGCGCGCACCTTCGTGGACGAGGCGCGGCTGCTGCCGGGTTTCCTGCGCGACGGCCCGGTCGCCCTCGACGTGACGCTGGAGCGGGATTCCGGGCCCGAGGCGGGCCGGCTGCGCGGCCAGGCCCGCGGCAGCGCCGCCGGCGGCCGCCTCGGCCTGTCGCTCGCCGCCCGGGCCGGGCGGCTCGACGAGCTCGATGCCCGCCTCGACGGCGTCGCCTCCGGCCGCTGGCTCGGCCGGCCCACCGATCCGGCCCTGGCGATGCCGGCGACCCTGCACCTGACCGGACGCCGGGCGGGCGGGCCCGACGCGACCCGCCCCTTGAGCCTGACCGTCGATGCCGAGATCGCCGGGGCCGCCATCGCCACCGCCCGGCCGCTGGTGCTGCCCGCTTCGGGCCCGCTCCAGGACGGGGCGCTCACCCTCGCCGCGCCCGATCTGCGGCCGGTCGCCGGCCTCCTCGGCGGCGGCCCCGCCCTGCCGGACCCGGTCCCGGCCCGGCTCAGCCTCGGCTTCGGCCGTACGGGCGACGTGCCGCGCCTCGTCGTCACCGGCACGATCGCCGGGTCGGCGGTGGACGCGACGCTGACCCGCCCGGCCGGCGGCGAGATCGCCGGCAGCGTCTCGCTCGAACGGCTGTCCCTGCCGTGGATCGCCGGAGCACTGATGCTGAATCCCGGAGCGGCGCCGGCGGGCCCGGATTCCTGGTCCGCCGCCCGCTTCGGCTCCGTCCCGGCCCTACCGGCCACCGGTCAGGTCGCCATGACCGTGCGGCGGCTCGATCTCGGCCGCGGCCTCGCGGCGGACTGGGCGCGGTTCGACCTCGGGCTCGGGTCCGACGGCCTCTCCTTCCGCGACTTCGCCGCCGGCCTCGCGGGCGGGCGGCTTGCCGGTCACGCCACCCTGGCACGCCAGGGCGCCCAAGCGACCTTGTCGGCGGAGGGCAGCCTGACGGCGGCAGCCCTTCCGGCGCTCACCGGCGGCGACGCCTTGCGGGGCCAGGTCACCTTGCGCCTGCGCCTCGGCGCGGCGGGGGACAGCCCGGCGGCGCTCGTCGGCAACCTCGCCGGCAGCGGCGCTCTGGAACTCGCCGGGCTGACGCTCCCCACCCTCGACCCCGCTTCGGTGCAGCGTGCCCTGACCCGGTTGCTGGCCGAGGAGGACCCGCTGCGGGCCGGCCGCGTCGAGCGGGTGGTGTCGGAGGAATTCGACCGCGGGCCGCTGGTGCTGGCGGGGCCCGTTTCGGTGCCGGCCTCGGTGGTCGGCGGCATTTTACGGACCGGGAGCCTCACCCTCGATCTCGGTCCCGCCACCTGGGCCGGCCTGGTGCAGGTCGATGCGAAGACCTGGCGCCTCGACGCCCGCGGTACGCTCACCGCCACCGCGACGCCCCGGGCCTGGACGGCGCCTGCGCCGACCCTCGGCCTCGCCCTCGTCGGCCCCCTCGCCCGGCCGCAGCGCGAGCTCGACGTCGTCCCGCTCGGCAACCTGCTGGCAGCGGTCGTGCTTCAACGCGAACTGGACAAGATCGAGACCGTCGAGGCCGACCGCAACGAACTCGCCCGCCGCCGCAGCCGCCTGGAGATGGACCGCGCCCGGGCGATCGAGGAGGCCCGGCAGGCCAGGCAGCGGGCGGAGGAGGTGGTGAGGGCCGCGGAGGCTGCGCGCGCGGCGGAAGCGGCGAGGGCGGCCGAGGAAGCCCGACAGGCCAGGCAGAGGGCGGAAGAAGCGGCCAGGGCCGCGGAGGCTGCGCGGGCGGCGGAAGCGGCCCGCCGCAAGGCCGAGGACGAGGCGCGCCGCCAGGGCGCCGGGGCGCCGGAGGCGAACGGGCCGTGACCGCTGGGGCGGAACGAGCGCGGTTAGCCGGCCTCGCTCCCCGGACATCGCACTGAGATCCTGTGCGATGAACCTCTACAGATCTGAAACCCACCGAGTCATTCCGGGGCCGCGCAGCGGAGCCCGGAATGACGAGGAGGGTGTGAATTGTGTTGGGCGAAACGAACGGGCTTTGACAGGTGATGCGGCGAGCCAGCCCCCGGCCCATCCCGCCTCACCCCGCCGGCGCCTCGATCACCAGCCGCGCCGCCGCCTCGCCGGCCGCGCCGAGCGGCGACGGCCGGCGGGTGTCCTTGGCCATCAGCACGCAGATCGACTCCGCCTCGCCCGCCACGACGTCGCCGGTGAGGATCCGATGGCGAAAACCCAGCGAGGTGCGGCCGGTGCGGGCGAGCCAGGTCGCGGTACGGACCCGGCCCGGATAATGCAGCTCGGCCCGGTAATCGATGACGAAGCGGGCGATGACGAAGAAGGTGTCGGGCGTGAGCAGCGGGGTCAGGTGGTGGGCGAAGAACTGCACCCGGCCGCTCTCGCAGAAGGCGGCGAAGACCGCGTTGTTGACGTGGCCGTTGGCGTCGGTGTCGCGGTAGCGCAGGACGTCCTCGCTCCACAATACCCGCGGATCGGCCTCGAACCCGTCGGTCATCGCCCTGCCCCCTCTCAGCCGTTGCGCGGGGCGGTGCCGCCGAGGTGGAACACCCGGTGCGGCACGAGTTCGCCGCGCTCGACGTCGCCGACCGCCACCAGCACGCCGCCGCAGGTCGCGTAGGCCTTGCCCTCGGTCGGGGCGTCGCGCCCACGCAGGATCACCGGCTGGCCGCGCATCAGCCGCATCGCCATGTCGCGGGAGACCGGGACGTGCGGCACGGCGTCGAGCGCCGTCTCGACCGGGCGGAGCACCGCGGCATTGGCCTCGGCCTCGGCAGCCTCCAGCGCCCCGATGGTGCAGGACTGGTCCTCGGCGAAGGGGCCGACGCGGGTGCGGCGCAGAGCCGAGACGTGGCCGTAGCAGCCGAGCGCACGGCCGAGGTCGCGGGCGATGGCCCGCACATAGGTGCCCTTGCCGCACTCGGCCTCGATCACCGTGCGCTCGGGCGTGTGCGCCACGATCGCCAGCCGGTCGATCTGCACCGGGCGGGCAACCAGCTCGACCACCTCGCCGTCGCGGGCGAGATCGTAGGCGCGCTCGCCCTGGATCTTGATCGCCGAGTAGCGCGGCGGCACCTGCTCGATCGCCCCGACGAAACGCGGCAGCATCGCCTCGACCTCGCCTTGCGTCGGACGCTCGTCTGAGGTCGCGACCGGGCGGCCTTCGGCGTCGTCGGTATCGGTCTCGACGCCCCAGGTGACCGAGAAGACGTAGGCCTTGCGGCCGTCCATCACGAAGGGAACGGTCTTGGTCGCCTCGCCGAGCGCGATCGGCAGGATGCCGGAGGCCAGCGGGTCGAGAGTGCCGGCATGGCCCGCCTTCTTGGCGTTGAGAGCGCGCTTCACCGCCGCGACCGCGTGGGTCGAGGTCATGCCGACGCCCTTGTCGAGGATCACCCAGCCGCTGATCTCACGGCGCTTGGGCCGGTCGCCCGGCGGGCGGCCGCGGCCGCGCGGCCGGTCGTGCCGCGGGCGGTCCTGACGCTGGCCCTCGGGGCGCTGACCATCCTGGCGCTGGCCATCGCGCGGAGCGTCGTCGCGGGCGGGGCGGGTCGCCTGCGGCCCGGGCTCTGCGGGCTGATCCTCGTGCATCGTCATCTGTATATCCGTTCTCGAACGGCGGTCGCCGCGGGACGTGCCGCCCGCTTGTCGTCCCTGCCAATCCTGTGATGTCCCAAGTCGCCACCCGTGGGCCGGTTCACCGGCCCGGGCGCCTGTGCGGGTCGAACGCCGCATCGCGGGTTTTCGCCCGGCCGACCGGCTTCGCCTCGCGGTCGTCGCCGAACCGGTGACCGATTCGGCCGGGGATGCCTAGTCCTCCGAGTCCTCGTCGGATCCGAGGTCGCGCTGGACCTTGTCGCTGCGCAGGAGCGCGTCGATGCGCGCGGCTTCATCGAAGGTCTCGTCGCGGCGGAAGCGCAGGTCGGGGGCGAATTTCAGCGCCACCCGGCGGGCCACCTCCTGGCGCAGCACCTTCTTGTTGCGCTCCAGCGCCTCGATCACCGGGCGCTCGTCCTGGCCGCCGAGCGGCATGACGTAGGCGGTGGCGAGCTTGAGGTCCGGCGACATCCGGACCTCCGGTACCGTGATCACGTGCTGGCTCAGCACCGGATCCTGGATGTCGCCGCGGCTCAACACCTCGGCGAGGGCGTGCCGCACGAGTTCGGCCACGCGCTGCTGGCGCTGCGAGGGGCCTGCGGATTCCTGGGGTTTGCGCACCATCGTCTCTCCGGGCTCGGACCGGGCCGCGGGGCGGTCATCCGGGTCTGGCCTTCTCGGCCGTCAGGCCCTCGCGGCTGTCGTCTCATGAACCGACGAGCCCGGGACGCTGGCGTCCCGGGCTCGCGGTGTCTTTCGTTGGCCGCCGCCACGACGGCGGACGGCCGATGGCAGCGGGGTTCACGTCAGAGCGTGCGACGCTCCTCGTGCACGATGTAGCACTCGATGACGTCGCGGGGACGCATGTCCTGGTAGTTCTCGAAGGCCATGCCGCATTCCTGGCCCGCCGCCACTTCCTTGGCGTCGTCCTTGAAGCGCTTGAGCTGCGAGAGCTTGCCCTCGTGCACCACCACGTTGTCGCGGATGAGGCGAACATGGGCGCCGCGCTCGACCCTTCCGTCCTCGACCCGGCAACCGGCGATCTTGCCCACCTTCGAGACGTTGAAGATCTCGAGGATGCGCGCCTCGCCCAGGCGCTCCTCGCGGAGCGTCGGCGGCAGGAGGCCCGACATCGCCGCCTTCACGTCATCCACGAGGTCGTAGATGATGTTGTAGTAGCGGATCTCGACGCCAGCCCGCTCGGCGGCCTCTCTCGCCTCCTTGTGGGCGCGGACGTTGAAGCCGACCACGACCGCACCCGAAGCCTGGGCGAGCGTGATGTCCGACTCGGTGATGCCGCCGACACCCGTGTGCAGGATGCGGGCCGCCACCTCGTCGTTGCCGAGCTTCTCGAGCGAGCCGGCGATGGCCTCGACCGAGCCCTGCACGTCGCCCTTGATGACGAGCGGGAACTCCTTGCGACCCGCGCCCTCCTTGAGGTCGCGCATCATGTCCATCAGCGTCCGGCCGGCACCGCTGCCGGTGGCCGCCGCGCGCTCGCGCTTCACGCGGGCCCGGTACTCGGTGACCTCGCGGGCCCGGGCCTCGTTCTCGACCACCGCGACGCGGTCGCCCGCCTCCGGCGTGCCGTTGAAGCCGAGCACCTCGACGGGAACCGACGGGGCCGCTTCCTTGGCGTTGCGGCCGGCATCGTCGACGAGGGCGCGCACGCGGCCCCACTCGGCGCCCGCCACGATGATGTCGCCGGTGCGCAGGGTGCCGCGCTCGACGAGAACCGTCGCCACCGGGCCGCGGCCGCGGTCGAGCTTGGCCTCGATCACGGTGCCTTCCGCCGAACGGTCGGGGTTGGCGCGCAGATCCAGGATTTCGGCCTGGAGGGCGAGGCCCTCCAAGAGCTCGTCGAGGCCGTCCCGGGTCTTGGCCGAGACCTCGAATTCGAGGGTCTCGCCACCCATCGACTCGACCTGGATGTCGTGCTGCAGCAGCTCGGTGCGGACCCGCTGCGGGTTCGCGTCGGGCTTGTCGATCTTGTTGATCGCCACGATCAGGGGCACCTCGGCCGCCTTGGCGTGGGAGATCGCCTCGATCGTCTGCGGCATGACGCCGTCATCGGCCGCCACCACCAGCACCACGATGTCCGTCACCCGGGCGCCGCGGGCGCGCATCGAGGTGAAGGCGGCGTGGCCGGGGGTGTCGATGAAGGTGATCTTGCCGCCGGACGGCGAGGTCACTTGGTAGGCACCGATATGCTGCGTGATGCCGCCCGCCTCGCCGGAGACGACGTTGGCGTTGCGGATCGCATCGAGCAGCGAGGTCTTGCCGTGGTCGACGTGGCCCATGATGGTCACGACCGGCGGGCGCGGCTGGGTGTCGTCGTCGGTATCGGCCTCGTCGAACAGGCCTTCCTCGACATCCGACTCCGCGACGCGGCGCACGGTGTGGCCGAGCTCCTCGGCGATGAGCTGCGCCGAATCCGAGTCGATCACGTCGGTGATCTTGTGGATCTGGCCCTGCTTCATCAGCATGCGGATGACGTCGACCGCCCGCTCGCTCATCCGGTTGGCGAGCTCCTGGATGGTGATCGTCTCCGGGATGACCACCTCGCGGGCCAGCTTCTCCTTCTGCTCCACCTGGCGGTGGCCGGTCAGGCGCTGGTTGCGGCGGCGGAACGAGGCGAGCGAACGGGTGCGCTCGTCCTCGCCCGAGGTCGCGGTCGCGATGGTCAGGCGGCCGCGGTTGCGGTCGCCGCCCGGGGACTTCGGCGTCTTGGGCGGGGTGATGACCTTGAGCGGCATGCCGGGACGGCGGATGACCCGCTTGGTCTCGGCCTCCTCCTCCGCCGCGGCCGGACGACCGGTGGCGGGGCGCGCCGCGCCGGCGGCACCCGTGGCGGTCTTGGCCGTCGTCGCGGCCTTCGCCGCCGCCGGCTCGGGCTTGGCGGGCTCGGGCTCGGGCTTCGGCGCCGGGCGGGCCATGAAGTTCAGGTCGCGCGGCTTGCGGGCATCGGCCGTCAGCGTGCGGCGCGGCTCGGCCGGGGCGCTCGGACGGGTGATCCCGGTGCTCGGGGTCGCCGGACGGGTGCCGGCGGGCACCACGGGACGCGCACCGGCGGGGGCAGCCGGACGGGCACCGGCGGCGGCCGGACGAGCCCCTGCCGCCGCGGCGGGACGAGCGCCCGCGGCCGCGGCAGGCCGGGCGCCGGCCGGAGTTGCCGGGCGGGCCGCACCCGCGGTGGCCGGACGGGCAGCGGCAGGCGCCGCCGGACGCGGAGCAGCGGCGACGGCGGGCGCAGCCGCCGGAGCCGATGCATCGGGGGCGGCCGGAGCGGAAGCGGCAGCAGCGGCCGCGCGGGCCGCATCGTCGTGGGCGCGGCGCTCGGCCTCCTCGGCGGCGCGGCGCTTGCGCGCGTCCTCCTGGCGGCGGCGCTCCTCTTCCTCGTGCTTGCGGGCCTCGGCAGCCTCGCGCTCACGGATCTCGGCAGCCTCGCGCTCGGCACGGCGCTGGGCCTCCTCGGCAGCGCGGCGGCGGTCCTCCTCCTCGCGACGCTTGGCGTCGACGAGGGCGGCCATGCGGGCGCTCTGCTCCTGATCGCTCAGGGTGCGCAGCACGACGCCGGACCTCGAGGCAGCCGGGCGGTCCTGACGCGACCCGCCCGGACGGCCCTGCCCCTGGGGAGCGGAGCGCGCCTGGTTCGGCGCGGCATCCTTCGGCGCGGCCGGAGCCGGCGCGCCGCCGGGGCGACGTTTCACCGTCTCGACCACGACCGCCTTCGAGCGGCCATGGGAGAAGCTCTGGCGCACCGTCCCCTGCTCGACCGGACGCTTCATCGACAGCGTCTTGGAGGGACCGGTATGCAACGTCTTGTCGCCCGGATTCTTCGTCTCACTCATTCAGTTCAGACCCTGGGGGTTCTCGTCCGTCCCGGGACCCGGCCTCCCGGCGGCCGCCTCCCATCGTGTTCCCGGGAGCGCACCCGCCAATCGGGCCGATCCCATTCGATTCACTCAACCACCGGCCTCCGGGGGGCCGGTCCGCAGCGATGTTCCACCATCCTGGACAGCGTCCGGGAGCGCCGCGTCGGAGCCTGGGGGCTCCGTTCCGGTGCGTCCCGACGTCGCCGTCCCGCCGCGGAAGACGTGGAGCCGACGCCAACGCGCGAGCAAGCCGGTCGTGCCGGCTCCCGCGACGAGGGCAGCGTGTATCACATGATCCCGGCCCAAGGCCATGTCCAATTCTTCACCGGACAGGTCATCAACGACCGGAACCCGCGATATGGCATCGCCGTAGCGCCTTCGCAATGCCTGGGCGAGCTTGCGGCGCCCGTCCGGGGCCGCATCGCTGGCATGCACCAGGGCCTTGACCCCGGTCTCGCTGTCCACCGCGCTCTCCACCTTGGTGAAGCCGGTGACGACGCAGCCCGCCTTGTTGGCGAGCGAGAAACCCTGGCGCAGGTCGTCGCGCAACCCCGCCTCGATCACATCGGCGAGATCGGGGGCGACGCGGGCGTCCTTCTGCCGGAAGGCGCGCTGGAACAGGCGCTTCTTGGCCGCTTCCTGCACCATGGCCCGGGTCGCGGTGACCCACGCGCCGCGGCCGGGGAGCCGGGCACGCAGGTCGGGCACCACCTGGTTGTCGGGGCCGAGCACGAAGCGGATCATCCGATCCGGCCTGCCCGCCTGCCGCGTGACCAGGCAGGTGCGCTCCGCGTTGGCACGGCCGCGACCGGCGCCGGCGTCGAGGACGTCCGGCGGCAGCGCATCCGCGTCGTGAGCGTCATCCTGCATGGTCGGGTCCATCGCTCCTTACGCGCCTCAGGTCGGCTGCCGCTCGGCGGTCGCGGCGGCGTCCTCCTCGACCGGCACGGTCTCGGATTCCTCACCCTCGGCGTGCTCCGCCGCGGAATCCGCGCCGTCCGGACCCTGAGCCTCGTCGTCCTGACCTTCTTCCTGGCCCTCGTCTTCCTCCTGCGTCTCCTCGACCGGGGGCGCCTCGACCCAGCCGGCATGGACGCGGGCGGCCATGATCATCGCCTCGGCCTCGGCGCGGGAGACCTCGAACCCGTCGAGGTAGCCGGCATGGCGCACCGCCTCGGGCCCGCGGCCCTCGGTGTAGCCGACGAGGTCGTCGGTGGCGCAGCCGGCAAGATCCTCGACGCTCTTCACGTCGTTCTCGCCGAGGGCGACCATCATCGGGGTGGTGATGCCGTCGATGTCGCGCAGTTCGTCGGCAACGCCGAGTTCGATCCGGCGGGCGTCGTTCTCGGCCTCGATGCGGTTGAGGTAATCGAGCGCGCGGGCCTGGATCTCGGCACCGGTCTCCTCGTCGAGACCCTGGATGTTGGCGAGTTCCGTCGGCTCGACATAGGCGATCTCCTCGACGGAGCGGAAGCCTTCCGCGGCCAGCAGCTGGCCGACGGTCTCGTCGACGTCGAGGGCCTGCATGAAGGTGTTGGTGCGCTCGACGAACTCCTTCTGCCGGCGCTCCGATTCCTCGGCCTCGGTCAGGATGTCGATGTCCCAGCCGGTAAGCTGGGAGGCGAGCCGGACGTTCTGGCCGCGCCGGCCGATGGCGAGCGACAGCTGGTCGTCGGGCACCACGACCTCGATGCGGTCGGCCTCCTCGTCGAGCACCACCTTGACGACTTCCGCCGGCTGGAGCGCGTTGACGATGAAGGTCGCCTGGTCCTGCGACCACGGGATGATGTCGATCTTCTCGCCCTGCAGCTCGCCGACCACCGCCTGGACGCGGCTTCCGCGCATGCCCACGCAGGCGCCGACCGGATCGATCGAGGAATCGCGCGAGATCACCGCGATCTTGGCGCGCGAGCCCGGATCGCGGGCGACCGCCTTCACCTCGACGATGCCGTCGTAGATCTCCGGCACTTCCTGGCCGAAGAGCTTGGCCATGAACTGCGGATGCGAGCGCGAGAGGAAGATCTGCGGCCCGCGCACCTCGTGGCGGACGTCGAACAGGTAGGCGCGGATACGGTCGCCGGGGCGGAAGGTCTCGCGCGGGATCGACTCGTCGCGGCGCACGATGCCCTCGCCGCGGCCGAGATCGACGATGACGTTGCCGTACTCGACGCGCTTGACCAGGCCGTTGACGACCTCGCCGATACGGTCCTTGTACTCGTCGTACTGGCGCTCGCGCTCGGCCTCACGGACCTTCTGGACGATGACCTGCTTGGCCGACTGGGCGGCGACGCGGCCGAAATCGAACGGCGGCAGGGTGTCGGAGATCACGTCGCCGACCTGGGCGGCCGGGTTGTGGCGCCGCGCCGACGGCAGGTCGATCTCGCGGGAATCGTTCTCGACCTCGTCCACCACCAGAAGGTGGCGCGACAGGCGCAGCGCGCCGGTGCGGGGATCGATCTCGGCATGGACGTCGGTCTCGGCGCCGTAGCGCGAGCGGGCGGCCTTGGCGATCGCCTCCTCCATGGCGCCGATCACGATCGAGCGGTCGATCACCTTCTCGCGGGCGACCGCCTCGGCGATCTGGAGGAGTTCGAGCCTGTTGGCGCTGACGACGGCCATCGGATCAGTCCTTCCTGGTTTCTCGTTCGTTTACGGGTCTGGGGCGGTTTCTAGTGGCTGACGGAGGGGCTCGCGCCCTCGTCCTCGTCATCCTCCTCGTCGTCCTGCGGCGGGGCCGAGCCGCGCCGCAGGGATTCGCGCACCAGGGCGTCGGTGAGGACGAGGTGGGCCTCGCCGATGTCGCGCAACGGGATGTCGTAGGAGGACGGCAGGCCCTCCTTCACGTCGGGCAGCTCGATGCGGACCGTGTCTCCTTGCGGCGCCCGGATGATGCCGCGGAAGCGCTTGCGGCCATCCATCGGCATCGCCAGCTCGACCTTGGCCTCGTAGCCGGCCCAGCGGGCGAAATCGCCGGCCCGGACCAGCGGCCTGTCGATGCCCGGCGAGGAGATCTCGAGGTAGTAGGCGCCGCCGATCGGATCGTCGACGTCGAGGATCGGCGAGATCGTGCGGCTGACGGTCTCGCACTCGTCGACCGACATGGTGCCGTCCGGCCGCTCGGCCATGATCTGCACCGTGCAGCCGTTCTGGCTGGACACCTTCACCCGCACGAGGCGGAAGCCGAGGCCCTCGATGGCGGGCTCGATGATCTGCGCGACGCGCGCGGCGATGCCGGTCTCGGTGATGAGGCGCTTCTCGGCCGGGTCATGGTCTGGGGCGTCGGTCATGGATCGAAAAGCCGTGGCGCGGTCCCGTGAGGGAAGGCAATCTGGCGTTCGGCTCGCGCCCGGGGAGGCTTGCGGCAATAAAAAAGAGCGGGCCCCGGGGGGACCCACTCCCGCACCGCAGCCTCATCGGCCACGAACAGAACTGATGAAGAGGAGATAATCCGGGTGGGGGCGGAATGCAAGGTGGTCTGCGCCCGTCACGGCCGAGGAGCGCCGCAGACGAGCCGGCTCCGCGCCCTCTACCTCGCGTCAGGATGACGAGATGCCGAGCCCTTGCTAAGATCGCGGCCCGGAGGATCAGATCATGGCGCTTCCGGCATCCGTGGCGGAACTCGTGCCCGCCACGGGCGAGTATCCCGTGCTGAAGACACTCCTGGAGCGGATCGAGGCCGTCTACGCCCCCGAGGACGTGCTGCTGTTCGGCAGCCGCGCGAAGGGCACGGCGGGACCCGACAGCGACTGGGACATCCTCGTGGTTCTGCCCGACGATGCCGACGAGCGCCTGCTCGACCCTCTCCTCGGTTACGAGACCCAAAGGGGCTCGGGCGTCTACGCGGACGTGCTGTGCTCTCTCAAGAGCGAGTTCCTATCGGACCTGGCCGTTGCCAATTCGCGGACGCGGGACATTGCCGGGCATGCCGTCCGTGTCTTCAGCCGCTAGTCTTCACATCGCCAACCATCTCAGGCTCGCGGACCGCGACCTGAAGGACGCAATCGTCCTGCACGGCTGCAGAAGCAGGAACGACGCTTACCATCTGGAGCAAGCGGCAGAGAAGCTGCTTCTCGCCCTGCTTACCTCGGAAGGCGAACACGTCCAGATCAAGGATGTCCACATCCTCGACCGTCTGGCCGACCGGCTTCCCGAGAACCATCCTCTCCGGACCGCGATGCAGGGGCTGGGCTACCTCAAGACCTACGCCACTGCGTTCCGCTACCCGAAGACGGGCGGCAGGTTGCCTGCGACGATTCCTGACGATAAATTCGACCTTGCCTCAGGTATTCTCCGCCGTCTCATCGACGCCAGTGCTCGGCATTTCCAGGTCGACTTGGAGGCCGGAGACGACGTGCCGGCGGCAAATACGAGCCCGATGCGCCTGAAGGCCGAGCCTCGGTCGTTGTAACCCTTCAAGACATGACGACAGGATGAAGCCTCGATCCCGTCATCATTGTCATGGGCCTTCTCAGGCCGCCGCCCTCACACCGACAGCCACCGCCTGACCTGCGCCTCGACCATGCCCGAGCGCGGCCCGGCCTCGACCACCTGGCCGCGATCCATCACCGCGTAGGTGTCGCACAAATCGCGGGCCCATTCGAAATATTGCTCGACGAGCACGATCGCCATGTCGCCCTTGCCCCGCAGGTAGTCGATCGCCCGGCCGATATCCTTGATGATCGAGGGCTGGATGCCCTCGGTCGGCTCGTCGAGGACGAGGACGCGGGGGCGGGTCACCAGGGCGCGGCCGATGGCGAGCTGCTGCTGCTGGCCGCCCGAGAGGTCGCCGCCGCGCCGGCCCAGCATGTCCTTGAGGACCGGGAAGAGGTCGTAGACCTCGCTCGGCACGTAGCGGTCGGCGCGCTTGCAGGGCGCAAAACCCGTTTCCAGGTTCTCCTTGACGGTGAGGAGCGGGAAGATCTCGCGTCCCTGCGGCACGAAGGCGATGCCCTGGCGGGCGCGGTCGTAGGGCGCGAGCCGGCTGATGTCGCGGCCGTCGAGCCTGACCGCGCCCTTCGACACCGGCTGCTGGCCGACGATGGCGCGCATCAGCGAGGTCTTGCCGACGCCGTTGCGGCCGAGCACGGCCGTGACCTTGCCGGGTTCGGCGCTCAGCGAGACGCCGCGCAGGGCCTGCGCCGCGCCGTAATGGAGATCGATGGTCTCGACGGAGAGCATGACTGAAAAAGATCCTCAGCGGCCGAGATAGACCTCGACCACCCGCGGGTCGGCCGAGACGGAATCGATCGAGCCTTCGGCGAGCACCGCGCCCTCGTGCAGGCAGGTGACGCGGCATTGCAGCGCCCGCACGAAATGCATGTCGTGCTCGACCACGATGACCGCGTGGTCTTTCGCGATGCGGCGCAGGAGCGTCGCGGTCGCCTCGGTCTCGGCATCGGTCATGCCGGCCACCGGCTCGTCGACGAGGAGGAGCTTGGGGTCCTGGGCGAGCAGCATGCCGATCTCCAGCCACTGCTTCTGGCCGTGCGAGAGGTCGGCCGCCGGCCGGGCCCGGTGGGCGGTGAGCCCCACCGTCTCCAGGATGGCGTCGATCTGCGCCCGCTCGACCCGGTTGCGCCAGCCGAACAAGGAGGCGGTCGCGGCGCGGGGTCCTTTCAGCGCCAGCAGGACGTTGTCGGCGACCGACTGGCTCTCGAACACCGTCGGCTTCTGGAACTTGCGGCCGATGCCGAGCTCGGCGATCGCCGCCTCGTCCATCCGGGTCAGGTCGTGCAGGCCGTCATAGATCACCTGGCCGGTATCGGGCCGGGTCTTGCCGGTGATGCAATCCATCATCGTGGTCTTGCCGGCGCCGTTCGGCCCGATGATCGCCCGCATCTCGCCGGGCATCAGGGTCAGGGACAGGCCGCGCAGGGCCCGGTAGCCGTCGAACGTGACCTTGATGTCGTCGACGTAGAGCAGGGCCTGGGTGAGGCGCTTCTCGTGCACCGGGTCGGCGGTGGGCAGGGCGACCGCTGCGCTCATGATCCGCGGCCCTCCTCGGCCAGGGCGGGGGGAATGTCGGTCCGGGTCCGGGCGCGCCGGGCGCCGAGGCGCTCGGCGAGGGTGCCGAGGATGCCCTTGGGCAGGTACAGGGTGACCACGACGAACAGGGCGCCGAGCGCGAACAGCCAGGCATCCGGCATCGCGCCGGTCAGCAGCGTCTTGGCGTAATTGACCAGCACCGCCCCGAGCGCCGCGCCGACGAGGGTGCCGCGGCCACCCACCGCGACCCAGATCACCGCCTCGATCGAGTTGGCGGGGGCGAATTCGGACGGGTTGATGATGCCGACCTGCGGCACGTAGAGGGCGCCGGCCACCCCCGCCATCATGGCGGAGACGGTGAAGGCGAGCACTTTGTAATGCGCCGTGCGGTAGCCGAGGAACCGGGTGCGGGATTCCGCGTCGCGGATCGCGATCAGCACCTTGCCGAAGGCCGAGGTCGTCATGAAGCGGGCGACGAGGTAGGCGAGCGCCAGCGCCACGGCGGTGAGGACGAACAGGACGACGCGCGTCCCTTGCGCCTGGACGTTGAAGCCCAGAATGTCCTTGAAGTCGGTCAGCCCGTTGTTGCCCCCCAGGCCCATATCGTTGCGGAAGAAGGCGAGCATCAGCGCGAAGGTCATCGCCTGGGTGATGATCGACAGGTAGACGCCGGTCACCCGCGAGCGGAAGGCGAGCCAGCCGAACACGAAGGCGAGGAGGCCGGGGACCAGCAGCACCATCACGGCGGCGAAGGGAAACCAATCGAAGCCGTGCCAGTACCAGGGCAGGGACTTGTAGTTCAGGAAGACCATGAAGTCGGGCAGGATCGGGTTGCCGTAGACGCCGCGCGGGCCGATCTGGCGCATCAGGTACATGCCCATCGCGTAGCCGCCGAGCGCGAAGAACGCGCCGTGGCCGAGCGAGAGGATGCCGCAATAGCCCCAGACGAGATCGAGGCTGAGCGCCAGGATCGCGTAGGCGAGGTACTTGCCCATCAGCGAGACGGCGTAGGTCGGGACGTGGAGGGCGGAGCCCGGCGCGGTGAGGAGATTGAGGGCCGGCACCACGAGGCAGGCGAGGGCCAGCACGCCGAGGAAGATCCAGCCCGGTTTGTCGATGCGGGAGAGCAGCATGGTCAGGCCTCCACCGCCCGGCCCTTGAGCGCGAACAGGCCGCGCGGCCGCTTCTGGATGAACAGGATGATGAAGACGAGGAGCAGGATCTTGCCGAGCACCGCGCCGGCATAGGGCTCCAGGAACTTGTTGGCGACGCCGAGCGTCAGCGCGGCCACCAGCGTGCCCCACAGGTTGCCGACGCCGCCGAAGACCACGACCAGGAACGAATCGATGATGTAGCCCTGGCCGAGATTCGGCGAGACGTTGTCGATCTGCGAGAGCGCGACCCCCGCCACGCCGGCGATGCCCGAGCCGAGGCCGAAGGTGAAGGCGTCGATCCAGGGCGTGCGGATGCCCATGGCGGCGGCCATGCGGCGGTTCTGGGTGACGGCGCGGGTCTTCAGGCCGAAGGAGGTCGCCTTCAGGATCAGGTTGAGGGCGACGAAGACGGCGAGCGCGAACACCACGATCCACAGCCGGCCCCAGGTGATCGAGAGGCCGAACAGGTCGAAGGCGCCGGACATGTAGGAGGGCGCGCCGACCTCGCGGTTGGTCGGGCCGAAGACCGAGCGCACCGCCTGCTGGAGGATGAGGCTGATGCCCCAGGTGGCGAGCAGGGTCTCCAGCGGCCGTCCGTAGAGGTGGCGGATGACGGTCCGCTCGATCAGGATGCCGACGGCGCCGGCGGCCAGGAAGGCGAGCGGGATCGCGATCGGCAGCGACCAGTCGAACAGGCCAGGGGCCTTCTGGCGGATCAGCTCCTGCACCAGGTAGGTGGTGTAGGCGCCGAGCATCACCATCTCGCCATGCGCCATGTTGATAATGCCCATCACCCCGAAGGTGATGGCAAGGCCGATGGCGGCGAGCAGCAGCACCGAGCCGAGCGAGACGCCGTACCAGGCGTTCTGGACGTTCGCCATCAGGGCCTGGCGGGTCTCGATGCTGGACACGCCGCGGGCGGCGGCGTCGCGCACGCTCGGCGTCGGGTCGTTGGCGAGGCCACGCAGGATGCCGAGCGCCTCCGAATCTCCGCGGGCCTGAAGGGTGTCGAGGGCGGCGAGCCGCTCGATCTCCGGGGCGCCGGCTTTCGCCAGCAACGCCGCGGCGCGGGCCTCCTGCAGGCTGCGCTTCACGCCCTTGTCGGTCTCGCGGGCGAGCGCCGCGTCGAGGGCCGGGAGCGCGGCGGCGTCGCGGGCCTTGAACACCGCATCGGCGGCGTTGCGGCGGGTGGCGGCGTCGGGGGCGAGCAGGTTGAGGCTGCCGAGGGCGGCGTCGATCGCGCGGCGCACCCGGTTGTTGACCCGCACGGGCTTGAAGCCGTCCGGGCTCACCGCGGCGCCGGTGCGGGCATCGGTGGCGTTGGCGCCGTCCTTGAGGGCGAGCGCCTTGTCGTCCGGGCGGTAGAGCAGGCGGTTGTCGGCGAGCGCACGCAGGACCGGCCCGGCCTTGGGATCGCCGCTGGTGGCGAGCGCCGCAATGCCGGCCTCGATGTCGGAATAGCTGTCGCTGGCGAGCCGGGCATAGGCGGCGTCGGGGCCGGTCTGCGCGGCGGCGGGCAGGGCCCAGACGGCGCACCAGGCGACGAGGAGAAGGACGAGGCAGCGGCGCATACAGTCAGTGTCCGGGGGAAAGGTGCCAACATTCCCCTCTCCCGTGTGGGAGAGGGGTTAGGGGTGAGGGTGCTACGGTGCTGAGTCGATCTCAGAGCCTGTTTGAGCGGGGTCGTCTTTCATAATGCCGGAAACATCAGGGCATATCCTGCCCACGACCTCATCCTGAGGTGTCAGTTCATCGGAGATGGACTGACCTCGAAGGAGGATTCCAGGGATCGCTGAGGATTCTGGAGGGCTCCTTCGAGGTCAGTCGATCTTTGATCGACTAACACCTCAGGATGAGGTGGGAGGGTAGGATATCACTGATTATATTGATCTTGGCGATAGAAAAAACACTCAAACAGGCTCTCAGGTGGTCACGCTGCCAGCACGACGATCAGTGCATTACTCAGAACCGCAGAAACCTCACGCGGGATCTTCGATCCCCCTGCCCCTCTCCCACACGGGAGAGGGGAGAAGTGCTCAGCCGTTACGCGCCGCCGCACTTCTTCGTCTGGGTGTTGTAGTTGCCGCACTTGAGCTTCACCCAATCGGCCTCGAGGTCCTTCGAGCCCTCGAGCTGCTTTGACCAGGCCTCACCGGGGATGAGGTCCTTGGTCTTCCACACCACGTCGAACTGGCCGGAGGCCTCGATCTCGCCGATGAAGACGGGCTTGGTGATGTGGTGGTTCGGCAGCATCTTGGCGGTGCCGCCGGTGAGGTTCGCCTGCTCGATGCCGGGCAGCGCGTCGATCACCTTGTCGGGATCGGTGCTGCCGGCCTTCTCGACCGCCTTCACCCACATGTTGAAGCCGATGTAGCTCGCCTCCATCGGGTCGTTGGTGACGGCCTTGGGGTTCTTCTTGAACGCCTGCCACTGCTTGATGAACGCCTCGTTCTCCGGCGTCTTGATCGACTCGAAGTAGTTCCACGCGGCGAGGTGGCCGACGAGCGGCTTGGCGTCGATGCCGGCCAATTCCTCCTCGCCGACCGAGAAGGCCATCACCGGGATGTCGGTGGCCTTGATGCCCTGGTTGCCGAGCTCCTTGTAGAACGGCACGTTGGCGTCGCCGTTGACGGTCGAGACCACCGCGGTCTTCTTGCCGGCGGAGCCGAACGCCTTGATCTTCGACACCTCCGTTTGCCAGTCCGAGAAGCCGAACGGGGTGTAGTTGATCATGATGTCCTCGTCCTTTACCCCCTTCGACTTGAGGTAGGCTTCGAGGATCTTGTTGGTGGTGCGCGGGTAGACGTAGTCCGTCCCCTCCAGCACCCAGCGCTTGGTGCCGCCACCATCCTCCGACATCAGGTAGTCGACCGCCGGGATCGCCTGCTGGTTCGGCGCCGCACCGGTATAGAACACGTTGCGCTCGCTCTCCTCGCCCTCGTACTGGACGGGGTAGAACAGGATGTTGTTGAGTTCCTTGAACACCGGCAGCACGGACTTGCGCGACACGCTGGTCCAGCAGCCGAACACCGCCGAGACCTTGTCCTTGGCGATCAGCTCGCGGGCCTTCTCGGCGAAGAGCGGCCAGTTCGAGGCCGGATCGACCACCACCGCCTCGAGCTTCTTGCCGAGCACGCCGCCCTTCTTGTTCTGCTCGTCGATGAGCATCAGCATGGCGTCTTTGAGCGTCGTCTCGGAGATCGCCATCGTGCCCGAGAGCGAGTGCAGGATGCCGACCTTGATGGTCTCCTGCGCCGAGGCGGCCGTGCTCGCCAGCGTGCCGAGTGCCACGCCGCCCGCAACCGCAGCGCGCGAGAGCCAACCCTTCCACGTCATCGTCATCGTCTCCCTGGGCCGATGCGGCCGGGCAGCGATCCGCAAAGCTCGTGCCAAGGAATTTTTTGAAAAGGTTCCCGTGCTCCCGGGCTCATTTTGTGGGCAAGCGCCGGATTTCGGGGCCGTCTGCCCACGTTTCGCCACCGCGGATGCCCGTCGCGGCGCCATTCTGCCTAAGCCGGCGCCAAGTCGACGCCAAGGCTACGCTCGGGCTGCGCCTGCCCTAGTTGTCCAGTCGAGCCACAATCGACGAGGCGTGAGGAGAACCGCGGTGATCGAGGACCTCTGGTACAAGAACGCGGTGATCTACTGCCTCTCAGTCGGCTCCTTCATGGATGCCAACGGAGACGGCATCGGCGATTTCGAGGGACTGGAACGTCGCCTCGATTATCTGCTCGGCCTCGGGGTGACGGCGATCTGGCTGCATCCGTTCCAGCCCTCGCCGGGGCGCGACCACGGCTACGACGTGGCCGATTATTACGGCGTCGATCCGCGCTACGGCACGCTCGGCGATTTCGTCGCCTTCACCCACGCCGCCAAGCAGCGCGGCATGCGGGTGCTGATCGACCTCGTGGTCAACCACACCTCCGACCAGCATCCCTGGTTCAAGGCCGCCCGCTCCGACCCGAATGCCCGCACCCGCGACTGGTACGTCTGGTCGAAGACCAAACCGGCGAACGCCCACGAGGGCATGGTCTTCCCCGGCGTGCAGAAGAGCACCTGGAGCTACGACAAGGAGGCCAAGGCCTGGTACTTCCACCGCTTCTACGACTTCCAGCCCGATCTCAACACCGCCAATCCCCACGTCCAGGCCGAGATCCTGAAGATCATGGGGTTCTGGATCCAGCTCGGCGTCTCGGGCTTCCGGATGGATGCGGTGCCGTTCGTGATCGCCGAGAAGGGGCCGGAGGTCTCGGGCGAGCCGCGCGAGCAGTTCGAGTTGCTGCGGCTGTTTCGCGAGTTCCTGCAATGGCGCCAGGGCGACGCGATCATCCTGGCGGAGGCCAACGTGCTGCCGCGCCAGGACCTCGATTATTTCGGCGACGACGCCGACCGCATGCACATGATGTTCAACTTCCAGGTCAACCAGGCCTTGTTCTACGCGCTCGCCTCGGCGGACGCGCGCCCGCTGGTGAAGGCGCTGCAGAAGACCTGGAACCGGCCGCCCTCGGCGCAATGGGCGATCTTCCTGCGCAACCACGACGAACTCGACCTCGGGCGGCTCACCGAGAAGCAGCGCCAGACCGTCTTCCAGGAATTCGGCCCCGACCCGGACATGCAGCTCTACGGCCGCGGCATCCGCCGGCGGCTGGCACCGATGCTCGGCGGCGACCGGCGGCGGATCGAGCTCGCCTACAGCCTGATGTTCACCCTGCCGGGCACCCCGGTGCTGCGCTACGGCGACGAGATCGGCATGGGCGACGACCTCTCGCTGCCGGAGCGCGATTGCGCCCGCACGCCGATGCAATGGTCGGACGAGCCGCAGGGCGGCTTCACCTTGAGCGATCACCCGGAATCGCCGCCGATCCACGAGGGCGCTTACGCCTTCACCCACGTCAACGCGGCGGCGCAGCGCTGCGCGCCGGAATCGCTCCTCAACTGGATGGAGCGGGTCATCCGGATGCGCAAGGAGGTGCCGGAGATCGGTTGGGGCGATTTCACCGCCCTCGAGACCGGCGACCCGAGCATCCTGGCGCTGCGCTACGACTGGCGCAACAACGCGGTCCTGTGCCTGCACAACCTCGCGGCCGAGCCGAAGGAGATCACCTTCGCCACCGGCCTCGACGGCGACGGCCGCAACCTGATCGACCTGCTGACCGGCCAGCGCAGCCTGGCCAATGACGACGGCTGCCACTGCGTGCTCATGGAGGGCTACGGGTACCGGTGGTTCCGGGTCGGGGGGCTGGATTACCTGTTGCGGCGGACGGAGATCTAAGCCGTCGCTGCACTCGCCAATTTTGCCACCCTCCGCGTCATTCCGGGGCCGCGAAAGCGGAGCCGGAATGACGCGGAGGGTTCGGGGACGGATAGTGGGCCATCAGGCCCCGAGTCTTTGCAGGCTGCGGGCCTTTGCATGAGCAAGGCGGAGACCGCCCCTCAAACCACCTCCGCCGGCGCCGTCAGCATCCCGGCCTCCTCCGGCGAGAACTCCCCCTCCGGCCAGTCGGACCAGACGACGTTGCGGTAGATCGGCAGGCAGACGCCGATCCTCCTGTATTCGGCGATCCGGTTGCGCACCGTGCGGACCGAGATGCCGAGCATCTTGGCGGCGTGGGTGCGGTTGCCGCGGCAACGGATGAGCGTCTCGATGACGAGCTTGCGCTCGGCCTCCGCGAGGGTGGTCGCTGGCGCCATGCTGTGTTCCTCCTGGTTCGAGGGCCCCCGGGTATATTTGTTCTTGCGACCCGTAAAAGCTGCGCAATCGCGGTTAATAAGTCGTTAACGGTACTATCGGGCCGATATGCGCCCTTCTGTGCTTGCTCCCCCGAAGGCAGAACGGCAAACAATACGATCCATCGTCGATCGATGAGATCCGGTCCTCGACAGGAGGAAGGCCGGCCCGTTCCGGCATTCGCCAGCGGCCGGGCGCGCCCGGCGAGGTCTGCCGGGCCGGCGGCGCAAGACGTGTCGTGACGAGGCGCACCGATATCGCGTCCGGGCCGTCGCTCGGTCCGGGCGGGGGCTGCCGGCAGGATCGTCCGGGGGCTGCAGGACCGCAGCGGCACCGAATACGAGGCCCCGTCACCTCGGTCAGGTCGCCCGCGGATCTTGATCGAGACGGCGCCCTGCCCTCGCCCGGCGCCGCTCCGGGCCGGTGGCGCCGATTGCCGCGCAAGGAACGGGATGCCGATGGGTGCGCCCTCGCGCCAGAGTGCGGCCTCCCCCACCGGAGAGCCCGCGATGCAGCCTGCCGCCAACCGCCCCATGGCCCCGTCGGAATGGGGTCTGCTCCTCGGCCTGTCGGTGCTGTGGGGCGGCTCGTTCTTCTTCGTCGGGGTCGCCTTGCGGGCGCTGCCGCCGCTCACCCTGGTGAGCCTGCGCGTCGGCCTCGCGGCCGTGATCCTCGCCCTGGTGCTGCGGGTGCGGGGCTTGCCCATGCCGCGGGGCGCCCCGGTCTGGCTCGCCTTCCTGGGGGCGGCCTTCCTCAACAACGCGGTGCCGTTCTGCCTCATCGCCTGGGGGCAGACCCACATCGCGTCCGGTCTCGCGGCGATCCTCAACGCCACCACGCCGCTCTTCGGCGTCCTGGTGGCCCATGGGCTCACCGACGACGAGCGATTGACGGGGAACCGCCTCGCCGGCGTGCTGGCCGGGCTTACGGGCGTCGCCGTGATGGTCGGGCCGTCGGTCCTCACCGGGCTCGGGGGCGAGGCGCTGGCCCAGGGCGCGGTGCTGCTTGCCGCCCTCTCCTACGCCTTCGCCGGGATCTACGGCCGGCGGTTCAAGCGCATGGGTATCCCGCCGCTCTCGGCCGCCGCCGGGCAGGTCACCGCCGCGACCGTGCTGCTCCTGCCGATGGCGCTGGCGGTCGACCGGCCCTGGACCCTGGCGCCGCCGCCCCCGACCGCCGTGGCCGCGGTGCTCGGCCTCGCGGCACTCTCGACGGCACTCGCCTACGTGATCTTCTTCCGCCTGCTGGCGAGCGCCGGGGCGACCAACCTGATGCTCGTCACCTTCCTCATCCCGGTTTCGGCGCTCGTCCTCGGCGCCCTGGTGCTCGGCGAGCCGGTCGTGCCGCGCCAGCTCCTCGGCATGGCGCTGATCGGGGCCGGGCTGGTGGCGATCGACGGGCGGTTGCTGCGGCGCAAGAGGCCCGCAGCAGCCGAGTAGCCGCCGCGGGCGGGGGTGTTCAGGCGCCGTGCTTACCCTGCATCGCGGCGTAGCTCGTCATCAGGTTGCGGTAATCCGGGATGTGGTCGCCGAGCAGCGTCGCCAGACCTTCGACATCCCGGCGCCAGTCGCGATGCAGCTCGCAGGCGACCGCGAACCAGTTGACCAGTTGCACGCCGGCCGCCGACATCCGGTTCCAGGCCCCGTCGCGCACCACCGGGTTAAAGGTGCCCGACGCGTCCGTGACGGCGAAGACCTCGTAGCCCTCCGCGATCGCCGACAGGGCGACGAAGGCGACGCAGACCTCGGTGACGACGCCGGCGATGACGAGCTGCTTGCGCCCCGTCGCCTTCACGGCGGCGACGAAATCGGGGTTGTCCCAGGCGTTGATCTGCCCGGGCCGGGCGATGAAGGGCGCGTCCGGGAACTTGGCCTTCAGCTCGGGCATGATCGGCCCGTTCGGCCCGTCCTCGAAGCTGGTGGTGAGGATGGTCGGCAGCTTGAAGTAGGCAGCAAGGTCGGCGACCGCCAGCACGTTGTTCTTGAAACGATCGGGATCGAAGTCGCGCACCAGCGACATCAGGCCGGCCTGGTGATCGACCAGAAGGACGACGGCCCGGTCGAGGTCGAGGCGATTGTACGGCTTGGTCATCGTCGTCTCCATCGTGGCGGCCGGTGCGGCGCGGTGTCGATGGGGGGAGTATGTCCGGGAGGTTTCTGACTGAACAGAGAACCGATGGAAAACGATCGTTTCCGGGAGCGCGACTATGGATCTGGATGGCGGAATCCGGCCGGATCTGACGACGCTCGCCGTCAGGCCGTCTCCTGCGATGGGCGCATCCGTCCGTCGCACTGGGAGCGGGAGGGGCTTTCGATCCATGCCGTCATCATGACGGAGGGAGCCGAGAACGTCCTGATCGGTCTTGCTGTTGGGGGATGGCGCCCCCAAGGCACCTCGCTTCGAGCCGGTCCCGTCAGCCAACCGCGATCGTCCCGTCCGCAACCTCATCCTGAGGTGCCACGTAGCGGCCTCGAAGGAGGGTTCCAGGAACAGCTGAGAGTTCTGGAGCCCTCCTTCGAGGTCAGTCGATCTGCGACCGTGTGCGATCTCCGATCGCCGCCACCTCAGATGAGGTCGCGGGCAGGACGGATAAAGAGCCTCAAATCCACCGCTTGCGCCGCTTGAAGCTCTTCAGGTTCCGAAAACTCTTGCGCTGATCGCCGGCGCCGCCGAGATAGAATTCCTTGACGTCCTCGTTGGTGCGCAGTTCCTCGACGGTGCCGTCGAGGACCACCTTGCCCTGCTCCATGATGTAGCCGCGATCCGCGACCGACAGGGCGGCGCGGGCATTCTGCTCGACGAGCAGGATGGTGACGCCGAGATCCTGGTTGATCTGGCGGATGATGGAAAACACCTCCTTCACCAGCAGCGGCGAGAGGCCCATCGACGGCTCGTCCATCAGGATCAGGCGGGGCCGGGCCATCAGGGCGCGGCCGATCGCCAGCATCTGCTGCTCGCCGCCCGAGAGGTAGCCGGCTGCTCCCGTGCGCTCCTTCAGGCGCGGGAAGTAGGTCAGCACCCGCTCGAGGTCCTGGCCGATCTCGCGGTCGCGGCGCGAGAAGGCGCCGAGGCGAAGGTTTTCCATCGGCGTCATGTCGGCGACGATGCGGCGGCCCTCCATCACCTGGAAGATGCCGCGGCGCACGATTTTGTCGGGCTCGATGCCGTCGATGCGGGCGCCGTCGAACACGATCTCGCCGCGGGTGACCTCGCCGTCCTCCGAGCGCAGGAGGCCCGAGATGGCCTTGAGCGTGGTGGACTTGCCGGCCCCGTTGGCGCCCAGCAAAGCCGTGATCGAGCCCACCGGCACGTCGAGGCTCAAGCCCCGCAGGACCAGGATCACGTCGTCGTAGACGACCTCGACGTTGCGCAAGCTGAGGAGCGGGGCCTGAGTGGCCTCTTGGGTCGGGCGTTCGAGGGTCGTGACCTGCGACATCGGATGGCTCCAGGGGTGAGATGCGAGGTCGACCCTCCCCCCTCTGCGGGGGAGGGCGGCCTGCGGAGCAGGCCGGGAGAGGGGACGCCGTGTCCGGAAAGGTCGCGAGCGCGATGACGAGCGCCACGTTCGGCACCGTCGCGTTCCCCTCTCCCGGCTCACTGCGTTCACCACCCTCCCCCGCAGAGGGGGGAGGGTTCAGGGCGGCGGGTCACCCGCCGGCGGCGATTCTCACCACCCCTGCCACTCGCTCTTCCTCGGCAGCGTCACGGTCTTGACCGGCTCGAGCTTGATCGTGCCGGCCTTCATCAGGTCGGGCAGCGCCCCGTCGGTCGGGCCCGAGACCTTGGCGCGGTAGATGTGCACCTCCATCATCCCGCGATGGTCGGTGGGCGACCAGGTCGAGGGGACGCAGACGCCCTCCATGCCGGCCGGCACCCAGTCCTTCTTCTGGTAGAAGCCCTTGCGGACGTTCGGGCCGGCCAAGCCGCCATTGTCCTTGGCCCAGGCCAGGGCCTCGGTCATGTAGAGGGCGGCGCAGATGCCGGTATAGTAATGAACCGGCCGGTAGGCGGTGCCGGCGGCATCCGACACCTTCGAGATCTCGGCCGCCATCGCCATGCCGGGCGCCGTGCTGCCGCTCACCGCCGCGGTGCGGACCGGGAAGACGACGCCGTTCGCCGCCTCGCCGGCCGCCTTGGCGGCGTTCTCGTCCATGCCCCAGACGTTGCCCATGAACTGGATGTCGGTGCCGACCGACTTGCAGGATTTCAGAAGCGAGATGTTCGAGCCGCCGGTATTGCCGAGATAGGCGTAGTTCGCGCCGGCATTCTTGGCGGTCAGGCATTGCGCCGTGTAGTCGCCGGGCGCCAGCGCGAAGACGATCGCCGGCAGCACCTCGAAGCCGAGGTCCTTCGCCATCGCCTCGCCGGCTTCCTTGGGCGAATTCGGATAGGGGTGGTTGCCGCCCATATGGACGTATTTCGGCTTGCCGGTCTTGCCCTTGGCCTTCCAGTCGTCGGCGGCCCACATGAGCATGGCGCGCAACGCATCCGAGTAGGACGGGCCGTAGAAGAAGTTGTAGGGCGCGGCCTTGGCCTTGCCGCTGGCGCCGGTCGGGTCGCTCACCTGCGCGGCGTAGCTCCCCGAGATGTACGGCACCTCGTCCTTGGTGACGAAGGCCGACAAAGCCTCGGTGTCGGCGGTGCCCCAGCCCTGGATCGCCGCGACCTTGTCGCGCCCGCCGGTCCACTTCTTGTAGAGCGCGACGGCGCGGGGCACCTGGTAGCCGTAATCGACGGTCTCGACCGCCATCTTCTCGCCCTTGATGCCGCCCTTGCGGTTCACGTAGGCGAGGGCATCGGCCACCCCTTGGGCGTAGGGAACGCCGACATCCGAGGTGGCGCCGCTCTGGTCGGCGAGATGGCCGATCGGGATCTCGGCGGCGAGGGCCGGGACAGCACAAGCGAGGACAGTGGCCGAGGCCAGGGACAGGCGAAGCATGGGTCTGGTTTCCTCCGGTGGATGGGCTGGTTTTCCAGCCTCGTCGGTGAATTCAGAATTCGCGGGACGGGTTTGATCCGCCTGCCCCATCCGCAACCTCATCCTGAGGTGCGAGCGAAGCGAGCCTCGAAGGAGGGCTCCAGAAGTCTCGGAGCTTGCTGAACCCCTCCTTCGAGGCCGCTACGCGGCACCTCAGGATGAGGTCGCGGGTGGGATAACAGGGATGCTCACGGCGCTGCCGCCCCGGGTCAAGACAGGTCTAGTGCGAGAACGGATACAGCTTCCAGTACGCCTTGATCTGGCGCCAGCGATGGGCGAGCCCGTCGGGCTCGAACATCAGGAAGAGCACGATCACCAGACCGATCGCCATCTCGCGCAGGAAGGACAGGTTGTCCTTGAGCGACAAGGCCCGGTCGAGGGCCGAGCCGCGGACCGCGTCGGTGATCCAGCCCATGGCTTCCGGCACCAGCACCATGAAGGCGGTGCCCATCAGCGTGCCCATGATCGAGCCGAGGCCGCCGATGATGATCATGCCGAGAAACTGGATCGAGAGCAGGATGCCAAAACCCTCGACCGAGACGAATTGCAGGTAATGCGCGTAGAGCGCCCCGCCGATGCCGGCGAAGAAGGCCGAGAGCCCGAAGGACAGGGTGCGGTAGCGGGTGAGGTTGATCCCCATCATCTCCGCCGAGAGGTAGTGGTCGCGCACCGCCACCAGCGCCCGGCCGTCGCGGGAGCGCATCAGGTTGGTGGCGAGCACGAAGGTCAGCACCAGGTAGGCCAGCACCACGTAGAAGTAGCGGTGGTCGGTGTCGAACGCGAAGCCGAAGATCGAGAAGGCATCGGCCGCCGTGCCGGCGACGCCCCCGGTGAACCAGTTCGCCCGGGCGAAGAAGTCCTGGAGGATGTATTGCGCGGCGAGCGTCGCGATGGCGAGGTAGAGCCCTTTGAGCCGCGCCGCCGGCAGGCCGAAGATCAACCCGACCGCGGTGGTCATGACGCCGGCGAGCGGGATCGCGAAGAAGACGGGAATCCCGTAATTGTTCGAGAGCCAGGCCGACGCGAAGGCGCCGAAGCCGAAGAAGGCGGCATGCCCGATCGAGATCTGCCCGGTGAAGCCGACCAGGATGTTGAGGCCGAGCGCTGCGACCGCGAAGTAGCCGATCTGGATCAGGAGGCTCAGCCAGTAGCGGTCGAGCACCAGGGGCGCGCAGCAGAGCAAGGCCAGCCCCGCCCAGACCGCGTAGCGGCTGCCGGCGGTGGGGAAGATGGTGGTGTCGGCGGCATACGTGGTGCGGTAGTCGCCGGCGGGGATCAGGCTCTGGGTCGCCATCAGACGCGCTCGATGTCGCGGGTGCCGAACAGGCCGTAGGGCTTGATCATCAGGATCACCACCAGGACGTAGAAGGGAACGATCTCGTAGAGGTTGCCCCAGTGCAGGTACTGGCCGTCGACATATTGCGCGACGTTCTCCAGCACCCCGATGACGAGGCCGCCGATGACCGCACCGACGACCGAATCGAGCCCGCCGAGGATGACGGCCGGAAACACCTTGATGCCGTAGAGCGACAGGGCCGACGACACGCCGTTGACGATGCCGACCACGATGCCGGCGACCGACGACACCACCGCCGAGATCGCCCAGGCCATCGCGAACACGTTGCGCACCGAGATGCCGAGCGACTGCGCCACCTGCTGGTTGAAGGCGGTGGCCCGCATGGCGAGCCCGTGCTTCGAATACTGGAAGAACCAGGCGAAGCCCGCCATCATGGCGACCGAGATGCCGAGGCTCATGAGATAGACGGTCTGGATCTCGAGCCCGAGGAACGACACCGACTGGGTCTGGAAGATCGGCGGGAAGGGCTGGGCGAAGACGCCGAACAGCCACTTGCACAGGGCCTGGAAGAAGATCGACAGGCCGATCGTCACCATGATGACGGAGATGATCGGCTCGCCGATCAGCGGCCGCAGCACCACGACTTGCAGCGCGATGCCGAAGACCAGCATGAACGCGAAGGTGATGCCCATGCCGACGAGGAACGGCAGCTGGTAGGTGGTGAGCAGCCACCAGCACACCCAGGCGCCGATCAGCAGGAACTCGCCCTGCGCGAAGTTCACGACCTGGCTCGCCTTGTAGATCAGGACGAAGCTCATCGCCACGACCCCGTAGAGGGCGCCGACGATCAGCCCGTTGACGACGAGCTGAAGCAGGAGATGGGTGTTCATGGCCTCAAGGCCCCTATTCGGCGGCGGCGAGGGTGGCGGGGGCCGCCGTGAGGTCGATCACCGGCAGGGTGGTGCGGATGCGCTGCGTCGTGCCGTCCTGGAACCGGATCACCGTATCGACCCGGTAGCTCGGCGCCCCGGCATAGATCGTGTCGATCAGGTCGCCGTATTTCTCGTTGATGACGCCGCGGCGAACCTTGCGGGTGCGGGTCAATTCGCCGTCATCGGCGTCGAGCTCCTTGTAGAGGAGCACGAACTTCGCGACGCGCTGCACGTCGGTCAGGCCCGCATTGACCTTCTCGACCTCCCGGCGGATCAGCTCGATCACCGCCGGCTTCGCGGCGAGGTCGGAATAGGTGGTGAAGGCGATGCGGTTCTTCTCGGCCCATTTGGCGACGACCGCGTAGCGGATGCAGACCAGGGCCGCGAGATATTCACGCCCGGCGCCGAGGATCACGGCTTCGGCGACGTAAGGGCTGAACTTCAGCTTGTTCTCGATGTATTGCGGCGAGAAGCGCTCGCCGTGGACGTTGACGGCGAGGTCCTTGATCCGGTCGATGACGACCAGTTCGCCCTTCTTGTCGACGTAGCCGGCGTCGCCCGTGTGCATCCAGCCGTCGCGCACGTCGCTCGGGGTGTTGGCATCGGCCTTGTAGTAGCCGTGGAACATGTTGGCGTGGCGCGCCAGCACCTCGCCGATGCCGTTGCGGTCGGGATCCAGCACCCGGATCTCGATGCTGTCGTCGAAGGGCACGCCGACCGTGTCGAAATCGACCGTCTCGCCCCGGTGCAGGGTGTAGGCGCCGAGCGTCTCGGTCTGGCCGTAGAGCTGGCGCAACGGCACGCCCATGGCGCGGAAGAACCGGAACGTGTCGGGGCCGAGCGCCGCCCCGCCGGTCGCGGCGGAAGTGAGCCGCGTGAAGCCGAGGCGATCGCGGAGCGCCCGGAACAGCAGGGCCTCGGCGGCGCCCGAGCGCGTGCCCCTGTCGAGGGCCGAGAGGCCCATCCTCATGCCGCGCTCGTAGAGGGCGCGCTTGAAGGGCGAGGCGTCCATCATCCGGGCGCGCACGTCGGCGGCCACCGCCTCCCAGACCCGGGGGGCGAAGAGCACGAAGGTCGGGGCGATCTCCCGGAAGTCGTGCATGAGCGTGTCGGCATCCTCGACGAAGTTGACCTTCATGCGAGAGAGGAGCGCCTGACCCAGCGCGTAGACCTGCTCCATGATCCAGGGCAGCGGCAGCACCGAGACGTAATCGTCCTGCGGCCCCTTCGGGTCGGCGGCGAGGTAGCGGGCGCAATGGCGCAGGACCCGGCCACCGCTCAGCATGGCGAGCTTCGGCCGCGCCGTGGTGCCCGACGTGGTGCAGAGGATCGCCACCGCCTCGGCGTCGGTCGCATCGACCATCCGGTCGTAGAGGCCGGGATCGGCGTCGTGCAGGGCCTCGCCCCTCGCGGCGAGCGCATCGGCCGAGATCAGCCGCGGATCGTCGTATTTGCGCATCCCGCGGGGATCGCAGAACACGATGTGGCGCAGGCTCGGCACCTGATCGGCGAGGTTCAGGAGCTTGTCGACCTGCTCCTCGTCCTCGGCGATCACCGCCTTCACCTCGGCGAAGGCCAGGAGATACTGGACCTCGTCCTCGAGCGCGTCGCGGTAGAGGCCGAGCGACAGGGCGCCGAGCGCGTGGGCGGCGATCTCGCCGGCCACCCAGTCGGGCCGGTTGTCGCCGATGAGCCCGACCACGTCGCCGCCATCGATCCCGAGATCGGACAGGCCGAGCGCGAAGGCGCGGGTGCGGGCGTGGTACTCGCCCCACGTCGTCGGGCGCCACAGCCCGAAGATCTTCTCGCGGAGCGCCACCTCGCCCGGATGCGCGGCGGCGTTGCGGCGCAGGAGCTTGGGGAAGGTGTCGGCCTCACGGGCGATGGCAGAGAAATCGGTCGTCACGACGCGGCCCTCGCCGGTTCGGGAGCGGCCGGCTCCTCGTCTTCCTCGCCGAGATAGGCTTTTCGCACGTGCGGATCGGCCAGAACGGCCTCCGGTCGCCCGAGGGCGATGCGGCGGCCGAAATCGAGCACCATCACCCGGTGCGAGATATCCATGACCACGCCCATGTCGTGCTCGATCATCACGACGGTCATGCCGAACTCCTCGTTGAGATCGACGATGTAGCGGGCCATGTCCTCCTTCTCCTCGAGGTTCATGCCGGCCATCGGCTCGTCGAGGAGGATCAGCTTGGGCTCCAGCGCCATGGCGCGGGCCAGTTCCACCCGCTTGCGCAAGCCGTAGGAGAGGGTGCCGGCGGGCGCCTTGCGGTAGGCCTGGAGATCGAGGAAATCGATGATCTCCTCCACCCGGCGGCGATGCGCCAGTTCCTCGCTCCGCACCCCCGGCAGCCAGTAGAGCGAGCCGGTGACGAAGTTGTTGCGCATCAGGTGGTGGCGCCCGACCAGGATGTTGTCGAGCACGCTCATGTGGTGGAACAGCGCGAGGTTCTGGAAGGTCCGGCCGATGCCGAGCGTCGGGCGCTGGTTCGGCGTCGCCTTGGTGATATCGCGGCCGTCGAGCAGGATCTGGCCCTCGGACGGCTTGTAGCGGCCCGAGATGCAGTTGATCATCGAGGTCTTGCCGGCGCCGTTGGGGCCGATGATCGAGAACAGCTCGCCCTTCTCGACCGCGAAGCTGACATCCGTCAGCGCCTTCACGCCGCCGAAGCGCAACGAGATCTGGCGAACCGCGAGGGTTTCCGCCACGCCTGATCCTCCCTGGGATGGCGGCCGCGCTCGTGTCCGGCGCCGCTCTGCCTGTGGCGGATGCCCGGTATGCGTCCCGGTCATCCGCCTTGAAAATACGTTCGACTGTTTTTTTCCGAGCGTCAAGTGCTACACTGGCGCGACGAAAGTCGTGGGGCGGCAGGCCCCGTGAGGGTGGGGTTAGGGGCCAGCATGGCGCGTATCGCAGGCTCGTCGGGACCGCGGACCGAAGAATCCATCCGGCGGGCGGGGCTCAGGCTCATCGCCACCCACGGCTACGCCGCGATGAGCCTGCGCCAGCTCGCGGCCGAGGTCGGCATCCAGCAGGGCTCGCTCTACAACTACTTTCGCAACAAGCAGGAATTCCTGTTCGACCTGATCCGCGGCCACATGCTCGACCTGCACGCGGCCCTCGACGCGGCTTTGCTGGCGGAGGGCAGCGCGGAACAGCGGCTGACCCGGTTCACCACGTTCCACGTCGCCTACCACGTCGAGCGGCCGCAGGAGGTGTTCATCTGCTACTCGGAGTTGCGCAGCCTCGAGCCGGACAACCTCGCCGCCGTGGTGGCGATGCGGCGCGACTACGAGCGCAAGCTCGGCGACATCCTCGATGACGGCTGCGCCACCGGCGAGTTCCGCCTGGCCGATACCCGGATGGCGACGCTCGCCATCCTGGCGATGCTGTCGGGCATCTGCACCTGGTACAAGCCGGGCGGGCGTCTCTCGACGGACGGATTGCAGGAGATCTTCACCGGGATGGTGCTGGCGCTCGCCAGAGGCGAGACGCAGGCGCTCGCCCGCGATGAGGTCGCCGTGCCGCCGCGGCGGCGCGGGGCGCTCCGGGCGGGGATCGGGTAGGCGCGGGGATCGGCGACCGACCGTACGGATGATCTCTCGCCGTCGATCGCCAGTCTTCGGCTGGCGATGCCCCCTCGTCATGCTTGCGGGTCCCGTGCGTCCGCTGCCGCAACGGCATGGTCGACGCATTTGCGCTCGCGCCCTGCTTGTTTCACGTTCGATTCCGCCATGATTTCACGTTGTTTTTCGTCTTCTGCCATGACGATTTTTTTAGCGGCGTGCCAAAAACATCATCCGCCGGAATGCTTGTTACACGAACAGCATATACCGCCCATTCACGCTTTCCCGGCTATTTCGACGGGTAGTCCGGCGAGACCCGGAACCGGAGCGGCCTTTCGATGTTCGTGCTCACCCTCCCCCGCAAGTTCGCGCTCCTGATCGCGCTCGCAGGCTTGAGCCTGATCGCCCTGGGGGGGATCGCGCTCACCTACCAGTACGACGCGATGATGGCGCAGCGCATCGATCGGCTGTCGGTCATGACCGAGGCGGCGGCCAACATCGTCGAGCGCTACCGGCAGAAGGTGGACAAGGGCGAGATGGCCGAGGCGGCGGCCCGCGAGGCGGCGCTCGCCGATATCGCGGCGATGCGGCACGGGCGCGACAACTACGTCTACGTCAACGATGCCGCCGGAACGGTGGTCGCCCATCCCTCCGCGAAGGTGGTCGGCCGCAACCTGATGGGCATGGCCGATCCCACCGGCTTCCGCTTCGTCGCCGACGTCATGCCCCGCGCCAAGCGCGACGGCGTGGCGACTTTCCGCTACGTCTGGGCGCAGGAGGGCCAGGCCGCGCCGGTGCCGAAGATCGGACTGTTCCGCTACTACGCGCCGTGGGACATCTATATCGGCGTCAGCGAGTATGTCAGCGACCTGCGGGCGATGATCGTCGAGCAGGTCGAGCGCCTCGCCGTCGCCGGTCTCGTCATCATGCTGGCCCTCGGCGGCGCCTCGATGCTGCTCGTCCGCTCGGTGGTGCGGCCGATGGCGCGCCTGCGCGCCACGATGGGCACCCTGGCCGAGGGCCGCACCGACCTCGCGGTGCCGGAAGCCGGGCGGCGCGACGAGGTCGGGGCGATGGCCCGCGCCGTGCTGGTCTTCCGCGACAACGCCATCGAGCGGGAGCGCCTGCGCGGCGAGAGCGAGGCCGAGGAGCTGCGCCGGATGCGCCGCGCCGCGGCGCTGAACGAGCTGATCCAGGGCTTCGAGGCCTCGATCACCGGCGTGGTGGCCGGCGTCGCCGCCGCCTCGGGCGAGCTGCGCGGTACCGCCCAGGCCATGACCGCCACCGCCACCCAGACCGCGTCCCAATCCACCACCGTGGCGGCGGCGGCCGAAGAGGCCTCCGCCAACGTCGAGACCGTCGCGGTCGCGGCGGAAGAGCTCGGCGCCTCGGTCCAGGAGATCGGCCGCCAGGTCGACGGCTCGGCCCGGCTGGCCCAGGCCGCGGTGGTGGAAGCCGGGCAGACCGCCCGCCAGGTCCAGGCGCTGACCGAAGCCACGGCCCGGATCGGCGACGTGGTCGGGCTGATCTCGTCGATCGCCGCCCAAACCAACCTGCTCGCGCTCAACGCCACGATCGAGGCGGCGCGTGCGGGCGCGGCGGGACGGGGCTTCGCCGTGGTGGCCGCTGAGGTGAAGGAACTGGCCGGCCAGACCGCGAAGGCGACCGAGGAGATCACCAGCCAGATCGCCACGATCCAGGCCTCGACCGGCCAGGCGGCGGGGGCCATCGGCCAGATCACCGCGCGCATCGAGGAGATCTCGACGGTGGCGACCTCGATCGCCGCGGCGGTGGAGGAGCAAGGCGCGGCGACCCAGGAGATCGTGCGCAACGTCGCGCAGGCTGCCGCCGGCACCGGCGAGGTGACGGGCAACATCGCCGGCGTGGCAGGGGCGGCGGAGGAGACCGGCGCCGCGGCGAGCCAGGTGCTGGTCTCGGCCTCCGACTTGTCGCGCCAGTCCGAGCGCCTCTCGGCCGAGGTCGACCGCTTCCTGGCGCAGGTCCGGGCGGCCTGAGGACCGAAGGCCCTGGAACCCGGCCGGCCCGAGGGCCGCCCGGATCGCTCAGCCCACCGGCCGCTCGTCGGCGATGACCTTGCCGTCGTTCGGCAGGCTGCCGGGGGGAACGAGGGCGACCGTGCCGCGCAGCTTCGTCACCGCCCGCAGGGTCTCGGCCACGGCCTCGGCGAGGGCGGCCTCGGTCGTCCCGGCCTCGGCCCGCAGGGTCATGACGTCGGCCTCGTCGGCCCGGGTCACCACCAGGCGCAGGCGGCCGAGCTCGGGATGGCGGCGGGCGATCTCGGCGACCTGCTCGGGGCGCACGAACATGCCCTTCACCTTGGCGGCCTGGTCGGCCCGGCCCATCCAGCCGCGGATGCGGCCGCCGGGCATGGACGCCGTGAGGTCGCCCAGCGCGTAGCGGATCAGCGGCCGGTCGAGGTCGGGCACCGTGACGACGATCTCGCCGACCTCGCCCTCCGGCACCGGATCGCCGGTGCCCGGCCGGACGATCTCGAGGATCAGCCCGGCACCGATCAGGAGGCCCGGCTCTCCCGGCGTCTCGTAGGCGATGAAGCCGACATCGGCGGTGGCGTAGGCTTGGGCTGCGGCGATGCCGCGCGTCCGGAATTCGGCCTGGAGCGAGGGCGGGAAGGCGGCCCCGGAGACCAGCGCCTTCACGAGCGACGACACGTCCCGCCCGGCCTTCTGGCCTGCATCGAGCAGCACCTTGAGGAAGTCCGGCGTGCCGACATAGCCCGCCGGGCGGTAGGCCTCGATCAGGTCGAGCTGCTGCTCGGTATTGCCGGGCCCGGCCGGGATCACCGCGCAGCCCAGCGCCCTGGCGGCGGTATCGAAGATGAAGCCGCCCGGCGTCAGGTGATAGCCGAAGGTGTTGAGCACCACCTCGCCGGCCGTGAACCCCGCGGCGGCGAGCGCCGGGGCCCCGCCCCAAGGGTCCTCGCCCGCCCGCTGCGGCTCGAAGATCGGTCCGGGCGAGGTGAAGAGGCGTGGAAACGCCCCGGCCGCCCCCGGCACGTAGCCGCCGAAGGGCAGCGCCTCGCGCTGGCGCGCCGGCATCTCGCCCTTGCGCAGGACCGGCAGGCGGGCGAGCGCCGCCCGGTCGGTCACGGCGGCGGGGTCGAGGCCTGCGAGGTGGGCGGCGTAGGCGGGGGCCTGACGGGCGGCAGCGAGGGCGGCCGGGAGGCGGGCGAACAGGGTGGATTCGGGAGCCTGAGGGGCTTCGTGGCGTGGCATATGCGGCGTACTCCCTGAAGCCCGCGCGTTGGTCGCGCGGTGCGTCACGATTGAAACGAAGGATTCGCGATCACGGTACCGTCGGCGTCGTTGCCCGGCGATCCGAGGCCCGGCAAGCCGAGAGCGGCAACTGTCGCAACGTCATGACGCGCATACGGCAGCATTCCGAATTCGCGGCGTGGTTTTCAAGGCTGCGCGATGCGACGGCGTTCGCTCAGATCGCGAAAAGAATCGATCGGCTGGCGCTCGGGAATCCGGGCGACGTGGCACCTGTTGGCGATGGCGTGAGCGAAATGCGCATTCATGGCGGCCCCGGGTATGGAGTCTATTTCGTGCGTCGCGGCGAGGAGATGGTCATTCTCCCGTGCGGCGGTGACAAATCCTCTCCGCCGCGCGATATCCGCCGAGCGAAGGCCTTGGCAGCTTCTCTCTGAATGTCGATGGTGACGCCCATGACCGATGTCTTGCTCACCCCCTACGATACGGCGGACTACCTCGATAGCCCCGAACGGATCGCCGCCTATCTCGACGCCGCGCTCGCCGAGGACGATCCAGCCCTGGTCGCCCGCGCGCTCGACGCCGTCGCACGGGCCCGCGGCCTCGCTCGCGGCGAGGTGCAGGCGGGAGCGCCGCAACTGACCGCCGTGATCGATCTGTTGAACCGTCTCGGCCTCAGGATGAGTGTCGCCCCGCTCGAAGTCCCGTGAGAGGGCCGGCACCGCCACGGAGTCACAGGCCTAGGCGGTCGAGATCACGCGGATCCTGCATCAGGTCTGCATGATCATAATCAGTCTAGAGCATTTTCCGACGAAGTGGATACCGGTTCGTCGCAGAAAATGCGGCGAGATCAAAGACCTAGAGAGCTTCGCGATTGCAATGCGATCGTGAAGCGCTCTAGACGCCTCTCTCCTTCAGAACGGCGTCGAGCGCGGTGCGGGTCTCCCCGCCTCACCCCACCCGCGCCAGCAGCCGCTCCGCCCGGCGCAGGTGCGGCCGGTCGAACATCTCGCCGTCGATCCCGACCACGCCGACCCCCGGCGATTGCGCGAAGGCGGCCACGACCTGGCGGGCCTGGGCGAGGGCGGCCTCGGTCGGCGTGAAGGCCTCGTTGATGACCGAAACTTGCGCCGGATGGATCGCCATCTTGCCGACGAACCCGTCGCGGCGCGCCGCCCGGCACTCGCGCGCCAGGCCATCGAGGTCGCGAAACTGGGCGTTGATGGTGTCGATGGCGTCCACCTCCGAGGCGGCCGCCGCCATCAGGGTCAGGTTGCGGGCGAGCGCGAACGGGGCGGTCCAGGCACCGTCCTCAGCCCTGTTGGTCTCGGCGCCGATGTCGGCGGAGAGGTCCTCCGCCCCCCAGGTAATGCCGGAGAGCCGCGGGCTCGCTCCCGGCAGGCTCTGGAGCGCGAAGACCGCCCGGGCCGTCTCGGTGGCGATCGGCAGGATGCGGGTGGCGCCGTTCTCCAACCCGTATTCGGCCTCGTGGACCGCCAGACGCGCCCCGAGATGCGCCACGCTCAGGCCCCCCTCGGCCTTCGGCAGCATGATCCCGTCGGGGGCGTGCGGCATCACCGCGGCGAGGTCGTCCTCGGTGAGGCCGGTATCGAGGGCGTTGACCCGGACATAGAGTTTCGGGCGCGTGGCCCGATCCCGCATCCGCGCCAGGAAGCCGGCCGCGACCTCGCGGGCCTTCGGCTTCTCGGCGAGCGCGACGGAATCCTCCAGGTCGAGGATCAGGGCGTCGGCGCCGACCTCCAGGCCCTTCTCCTGCTTGCGGGGGGAATCGCCGGGGACGAACAGCAGCGAGCGCATCGTCTCAAGCCTCCGCCACCGGTCGCTTGCGCATCATCGCCTGGCGGCGGCATTCCGCCACCAGCGTGCCGTCCTGATTGTAGGCGCGGTGGACGAGGTCGACGATGCCGGCGGTCGGGCGCGAGCGCGATTCGCGCTTGGCGACGACCTCCGTCGTCACGCTCACCGTGTCGCCCTCGAAGAGCGGCGCGGGGAAGCGGGTCTCGGTCATGCCGAGATTGCCGATGGTGGTGCCGACCGTGGTGTCGTTGACCGAGATGCCGATCATCAGCCCCAGCGTGAACAGCGAGTTCATCAGGGGTTTGCCCCACTCCGTCTCGGTGGCGCAGAAATGCGCGTCGATGTGGAGCGGTTGCGGATTGAGCGTCATGTTGGAAAAAAGCATGTTGTCCATCTGCGTCACCGTGCGGGTGAGGCGATGGCGGAGCGTGGCGCCGACCTCGAAATCCTCGAAGTACAGCCCGCCGCGCGGGTGGGTCGAAGCCGGAATCGTGCTCACGCGGCGTCCTCCGTGGTCAGGGTGATCAGGCGGGCGCCCTCGGCGACCTGCTGGCCGGCTTGCCCCGCGACCTCGGCGACGATGCCGTCGCTGGGGGCGGTGAGCGCGTGCTCCATCTTCATCGCCTCGACCACCGCGAGGCGCTGGCCGCGCACGACCGTGTCGCCGGGGGCGACCAGCACGGCGACGAGGCGGCCGTGCATCGGCGCCTTGATGGTGCCGCCCTGGTCGATGTGGTCGAGATCGACCGCGAAGGGATCGGGGGGCTGAAGCGCGATCTGGCGGCCCTCGGCCAGCACCAGCACGCCGGGCGGCGCGTCGACCACCGTGACGGCGTCGGGCTCGAGACCGGCTTCGCCATAGTCCACTTTCGGCCCGGAGGGGCCCCAGTGCAGCACGGCTTCGGCCGGCTCGCCTTCGAGCACGAACGGCCACACCTGGCGCCGGGCCTCGCCGAGCTGGAACCCGTCCACCGCGTCCCAGGGCGAGCCGGTGCGCGCAGAACTCTCCCGTGCCACCAGCGCCCGGATCCCGGCCCGGATCGCGGCGTCGCGATGCGGGCTCGGCGCCGTCAGGACACCGAGGTCGCGGTCGATGAAGCCGGTATCGAAGCGGCCCTCGCGAAAATCCGGCGCCTCGGCGAGCGCCTTGAGGAAGGCGACGTTGGTCTTCGGCCCCGCCACCAGGGTGCGGCCGAGCGCCCCCGCCAGCCGGTCCAGGGCCTCGGTACGGGTGGCGCCGTGGGCGATCACCTTGGCGATCATGGGATCGTAGAACGGCGTCACCCGGTCGCCCGCCCGCACGCCGGTATCGACCCGGACCCCCTCCCCTTCCGGAAGCTGGAGCGCCCGCAAGGGGCCGGTCGAGGGCAGGAAGCCGTGATCCGGATCCTCGGCATAGAGCCGCGCCTCGACGGCGTGGCCGTGGATCGCGAGACCCGCCTGATCGACCGGCAAAGTCTCGCCGGAGGCCACGCGGAACTGCCACGCGACGAGGTCGTGGCCGGTGATCGCCTCGGTCACCGGATGCTCGACCTGGAGCCGGGTGTTCATCTCCATGAACCAGAAGCCGTCGGGTCGCAGGCCCTCGCGGCCGTCGGCGATGAACTCGACCGTGCCGGCGCCGACATAGCCGACCGCCTTCGCCGCCTCGACGGCGGCCCGGCCCATCGCCGCACGGACCTCCTCGGGCATGCCGGGGGCGGGCGCCTCCTCGATCACCTTCTGGTGCCGGCGCTGGAGCGAACAATCGCGCTCGAACAGGTGGACGGCGTTGCCGTGGCCATCGCAAAACACCTGGATCTCGACGTGGCGCGGCGAGAGGATGTATTTCTCGACCAGCACCCGCGGATCGCCGAAGGCTCCTCTCGCCTCGCGCTGCGCGGATGCCAGCGCGTCGGCGAAGTCCGCCGGCCCCTCGACCCGCCGCATGCCCTTGCCGCCGCCGCCGGCCACCGCCTTGATGAGGACGGGGTAACCGATGGCCGCCGCTTCCGCGGCGAGGAAATCCGGGTCCTGGCGGGCGCCGTGATAGCCCGGCACCACCGGCACGCCGGCCTCGGCGACGAGGGCCTTCGCCGCATCCTTGAGGCCCATGGCGCGGATGGCGGAAGCGGGCGGGCCGACGAAGACGATGCCGGCTTCCGCGCAAGCATCGGCGAAGTCCGGCCGCTCCGACAGGAAGCCGTAGCCCGGATGGATGCACGCGGCGCCGCTCGCCCGTGCCGCCTCCAGGATGCGGTCGATGCGCAGGTACGAGTCGGGCGCGGGCGCCGGGCCGATGCAACGGGCTTCGTCGGCGAGCGCGACGTGGAGGGCGTCGCGGTCGGCCTCCGAGTAGACTGCGATGGTGCGCATGCCGAGGCGTTTGGCGGTGCGGATCACCCGGCAGGCGATCTCGCCGCGATTGGCGACGAGGACGGAAGTGAGACGGCGTATGGTCATGACTGTCCTCTGGCGTCCTCACATCCGGAACAGGCCGAACCGGGTCTCCGGCACCGGCGCGTTGAGGCAGGCCGAGAGCGACAGGCCGAGCACCCGGCGCGTTTCCTCCGGCAGGATGATGCCGTCGTCCCACAGCCGCGCCGTGGCGTAGTAGGGCGAGCCCTCCTCCTCGAACCCGGCGCGGATCGGGGCCTTGAACGCCTCCTCCTCCTCCGGGCTCCAGGCGCCGCCACCGGCCTCGATGTTGTCGCGCCGCACGGTGGCGAGCACGCTCGCCGCCTGCTCGGCGCCCATCACCGAGATGCGCGAATTCGGCCAGGCGAACAGGAAGCGCGGCGAATAGGCCCGGCCGCACATGCCGTAATTGCCGGCGCCGTAGGAGCCGCCGACGATCACCGTGAGCTTCGGCACCGCCGCGGTGGCGACCGCCGTGACGAGCTTCGCGCCGTTCTTGGCGATGCCCCCGGCCTCGACCTCGCGCCCGACCATGAAACCGGAGATGTTCTGGAGGAAGATCAGCGGGATCCGGCGCTGGCAGCACAATTCGATGAAGTGCGCGCCCTTCAGCGCGCTCTCCGAGTAGAGGATGCCGTTATTGGCCAGAATCCCCACCGGCATGCCGTGGAGCCGGGCAAAGCCGGTGACGAGCGTGGTGCCGTAGAGCCGCTTGAACTCGTCGAACTCCGAGCCGTCGACGAGGCGGGCGATCAACTCGCGGGCATCGTACTGCTTGCGCAGGTCCGTGGGCACCAGGGCGTCGAGATCGCCCGCCGCGTAGGCCGGATCGACGGAGGCCGCGATGTCGAGGTCCGGCCGCTTGACGGTGTTGAGGCCCCCGACGATACGGCGCAGGATGGCGAGCGCGTGGGCATCGTCGGTGGCGTAATGGTCGGCGACACCCGACAGCCGCGCGTGCACGTCGGCGCCGCCGAGGTCTTCGGCGCTCACGACCTCGCCGGTCGCGGCCTTCACGAGCGGCGGACCGCCGAGGAAGATCGTGCCCTGGCGGCGCACGATCACGCTCTCGTCCGACATCGCCGGCACGTAGGCGCCGCCGGCGGTACAGGAGCCCATCACGCAGGCGATCTGCGGGATGCCGGCGGCCGACATCTGCGCCTGGTTGTAGAAGATGCGGCCGAAATGCTCGCGGTCGGGGAACACCTCGGTCTGTTGCGGCAGGTTGGCGCCGCCGGAATCGACGAGGTAGAGGCAGGGCAGCCGGTTCTGGAGCGCGATCTCCTGCGCCCGCAGGTGCTTCTTCACCGTCAGCGGGTAGTAGGTGCCGCCCTTGATGGTGGCGTCGTTGCAGACCACCATCACCTCGCGGCCGGCGACCCGGCCGATGCCGGTGATGATCCCGGCGGCGTGGATCTCCTCGCCGTAGAGTCCGTGGGCGGCGAGCCCCCCGACCTCCAGGAAGGGCGAGCCCGGATCGAGCAGGCGCAGGACCCGGTCGCGGGGCAGGAGCTTGCCGCGGGCGACGTGGCGCTCGCGGGCCCGCGCCGGCCCGCCGGCGGCGGCCTTGGCGCGTTGAGCCTTCAAGGTGGCGCGCAGATCGGCCCAGGCGGCACGGTTCTGCTCCGCCGCCCCGGAGGTGAGGTCGGCGCTGGTGGGGATGACCGGCATCGGCTTCAGAACCTCGGAGCCTGTGTGAGCGGCTTGATCTGACGAGAGCTGAACATCATTCGGCGTCTCCACCCTCTCACCTCATCCTGAGGTGCCCGCGAAGCGGGCCTCGAAGGAGGCCTCCAGAGATCGCCGCGTCTTCTGGAAGCCTCCTTCGAGGCTCACTGCGTTCGCACCTCAGGATGAGGTCGATTACTGGAACAATAGCTCAGACAGGCCTTCAGGCGGACTTGGCGAAGAGCTCGCGGCCGATCAGCATCCGGCGGATCTCGCTGGTGCCGGCGCCGATCTCGTAGAGCTTGGCGTCGCGGAGCAGGCGCCCGGTCGGGTAGTCGTTGATGTAGCCGTTGCCGCCGAGCAGCTGGATCGCGTCGAGGGCGCATTGCGTCGCCCGCTCGGCGGCGTAGAGGATCGCGCCGGCCGCGTCCTCGCGGGTGGTCTCGCCGCGGTCGCAGGCCTGCGCCACCGCGTAGACATAGGCCTTGGCGGCGTTGGTCGAGACGTACATGTCGGCGAGCTTGCCCTGGACCAGCTGGAACTCGCCGATCGCCTGGCCGAACTGCTTGCGCTCGTGGACGTAAGGGACGACCACGTCGAGGCAGGCCTGCATGATGCCGAGCGGCCCCGCCGCCAGCACCGCCCGCTCGTAGTCGAGCCCCGACATCAGCACGTTGACGCCGCGCCCGACCTCTCCGAGCACGTTCTCTTCCGGAATCTCGCACTCCTCGAAGACCAGCTCGCAGGTATCGGAACCGCGCATCCCGAGCTTGTCGAGCTTCTGGGCGGTCGAAAACCCCTTCATGCCTTTCTCGACCAGGAAGGCGGTGATGCCGCGGGGTCCCGCCGCCGGATCGGTCTTGGCGTAGACCACCAGGGTCTCGGCGATGGGGCCGTTGGTGATCCACATCTTGGAGCCGGTCAGGACGTAACGGTCGCCCCGCTTCTCGGCGCGGGTCTTCATCGACACCACGTCCGAGCCGGCGCCCGGCTCCGACATCGCGAGCGCGCCCACATGCTCGCCGGAGATGAGCTTCGGCAGGTATTTCCGCTTCTGCGCGTCCGAGCCGTTGCGGGTGATCTGGTTGACGCACAGGTTCGAGTGCGCGCCGTACGACAGGCCGACCGAGGCCGAGGCCCGCGACACCTCCTCCATCGCCACGCAATGGGCGAGGTAGCCGAGGCCGAGCCCCCCGTACTCCTCCTCGACCGTGATGCCGTGGAGGCCGAGCGCCCCCATCTCGGGCCACAGGTCGCGCGGGAAGGTGTTGGTGCGGTCGATCTCCTCGGCCCGTGGCGCGATCCTGTCCTGCGCGAACCCGCGCACGCTGTCGCGGATCGCCTCGGCAGTCTCGCCCAGGCCGAAATTGAATGCTCGCGCGGCGTTCGGGATCATCGGCGCCCTCCCTGGATTTTCCCCATTCATACGAACGATCGTTTTTTAAGACAAGCGGGGAGAGGGCTGAGGGCGCAGTGCCGAACGGACATCCCGGCACGGCGGCCGGGTGACGGCGCCGTGTCGGTCGAGCGATCCGAGCGCGGACTCGACCTCTCCGCCTCACAGGGTCACCCCGGGGCTCGCCGCAGGCGGGAGCCCGGGATCCAGAAACTCAGGTGCGTGGAGGATCGAGCGGAACGCCATTCGCCTTTTCCGAACGATCCGCGGTTCGGGATTCCGGTTTCCGCATCGCGAAGCGATCCATCGGAAAGCGTATGACGCGGAGGGTTTCAGTCGTTTGATCGCCTCTGGTCCACTGCTCTTGCCGGCCTTCCCCTCACCCCCGCGCCACCGCCCGGGCGATCCGCGCCGCCCCCGGCCCGGCCGCGGCGGCATGGGCGGCCGTGCGCATCCGCGCCGCCCGGTGGCTCGCATGGGTGATGGCGATGGCGAGCGCGTCCGCCGCATCCGCGGTGTCGGCGGTGGCCTTCGGCAGGAGGAAGCGCACCATGGCGCCGACCTGGTCCTTCTCGGCATGGCCGGCGCCGACCACGGTCTTCTTCACCAGGTTGGCGGCGTATTCGGCCACCGGCAGGCCGGCAAGCGCCGGCACCAGCAGCGCCACGGCGCGGGCGTGGCCGAGCTTCAGGGTCGCCTGCGCGTCCTTGTTGACGAAGGTCTCCTCCACCGCCGCCTCGTCGGGCAACAGCGTCGCGACCACCTTGGTCAGGCCCTCGTGCAGGGTGCGCAGGCGGGTGGCGAGGTCGTCATCGCCGTTCGACGTCACGGTGCCGCTCGCCACGAAGGCGAGGCGGGTGCCCGTGACGGTGATCAGGCCCCAGCCGGTGCGGCGCAGGCCCGGATCGATGCCGAGGATGCGGATCGGTTCGCTCATCGCCGCTCGAAGTTCCTTGTCAACCGGTGCAGGCGGCGCCCGCATCATGCCGAAAAACCGCCCCGGCGCGAAGAGCGTCGGATCTTAGCCGGGAAACGACTGCGCCGCCACCACGGGACGTTCCGTGAACACGCCCGGACCACTCATGCGGCGAGACCCTTGACGAATCGTAGCCGTGGCGCGCGTGGTGACGTCATGTCGCTCGATCTCGCCACCCTGCTACCGCTCGACGCCCGGGCCGCCACCCTGTTCCTCGCGGCCCTCGTCGGCGGGCTGGTGCGCGGCTTCACCGGCTTCGGCTTCGCGATGGTGTTCGTGCCGGTCGCCGCGGCCGCCGTCGGCCCGGCGGCGGCGGTGGGGCTGATCTGGGTGGTCGATGCGCCGTTCTCGTTGTGGTTCGGCGCCCGTTCCGCCCCGCGGGCGGTCTGGCGCGAGGTGGTGCCGCTCCTCATCGGCTCCACCCTCCTGCTGCCGCTCGGCGTCCAGCTCCTCACCCATCTCGATCCGACCCTGACCCGCTGGATCACCGCCGGCGCCATCCTGCTGGCGCTCGCCGCCCTGGTCTCGGGCTGGCGCTACAAGGGCGATCCCTCGCTGCCGCTCTCGCTCGCGACGGGGGGCGCCTCGGGGCTGGCGAGCGGATTCGCCGCGCTCGGGGGCATGCCGCTCGCCGTCTTCTGGCTCGCCAGCCAGCGCGCCTCGGCGCGCCAGGTGCGCGACAACCTGATGGCCTATTTCGGCCTCTCGACCCTGGTCTCGGGGGGGGTGTTCACGGCGACCGGGGTGCTCACCGGCCCCCGCTTCGCGGAAGCCGTGCCGCTGCTCCTGCCCTACGGGTTCGGCCTCTGGATCGGATCGCACGGCTTTGCCCGCGCCTCCGACCGGATGTTCAGGGTGGTGGCCTATGCGGTGATCCTGGTGGCGGTCTGCCTGGCGCTCCCGGTGCGCTAAGCAAAGTTGCACGGGGCACCTCTGCTTGGCTTTGCCTTCTTGCATCATCTTTGTCGCCGAACCGGCGACCACTTCGGCGAATGATGCTCAGGCCTTGTCCCACCAGCCCTTTTCCGCGTGCAGCCCGTGCTGGCCGCGATACGACGCCACGGCCGGGCTCTGCCACCCCTCGGTCAGTTCCGGGTCCAGCCGGTAGACCTCGACGGCGAGCGGCCGGCAGACGTCGATCGGGTCGCGGGCGTCGGGCCCCCAGAGCGGCACCGAGAGATCGCCGCCCGGGCAGGTCGAGAGCGCGCAGAGCAAATCGATCTCGGCGAAGAACTCCAGATAGTCGCCGGCTTTCGCCGGGCAGTCGCGCATGAAGTACAGGTCGTCGTGGTTGAGGCCGGTGACCTGGAACACGTTGAGTACGTCGTGCACGTCGAATTCGGTCAGGCCGAACGGCATCACCGCGCGGACCAGGTTCGAGTGGCAGTGGAAGTGGAAGTCCTGGCCGGTCAGCAGCTTGTTGATATAGGGGTCGCAGCGGGTTCCCAAGAGATCGTGGATCCGGCCGCCATACTCGTCGGTGCCGTAATGGCTCAAGCTGTCGGCCGTGATGGTGACGAGCGGGCGCAGGAACGGCAGGGTCGACCACAGCCGGTCGAAGGTCGTGACATGGGCGCCCTGGAGCTGGCGGGTCCGCGCCGCCCAGAGCCGCTCGCGCGGATCGTGCCGGTTCCAGATGTTGAGGTCGCCGACCTGCGGCCCCTCCGGCGCGACGATGCGAAAGACATGGCCCGCCGGCACGCTCCAGGCCCGGCCGAAGCGGATCGGGATGGTGAAGCCGTCGACCAGGGTGCGCCCGCCGGTCTCGGCGGCGATCCGCTCGTAGAACGGCCGGTCGACCGACAGGGCCGAGCCCTCGCTGACCTGATAGGCGGCGGGAAAGTCCTTCATGCCGGGGGCTCCGGGTGGGGTGGGATGCGCCGGGAGTGGCAGACGCGGAGGAGAGGGGCAAATACCGAGCCAGGGCGGGCGCGAGTCCCGCGTTTCCCGCCCGGCGCGAAGCTGTCCGGGGAAAAGAAGAGGCGCGGGCTTCCCCTCTCCCCGCGGGCGGGGAGAGGGCCGTGTCTCTGTCCAAGAGACACGGCAAGCGGAGGCGAAAGCCGGAGCGAGGGTGAGGGGGTCTCGACGAGTGAGGCTCCTCCGGAAACACCCCCTCACCCTCGCCCTCCGGGCTCCCCGAGCCCCTTCGGAGCTCGGGCCTCTCCCCGCCCGCGGGGAGAGGAGGAAGGCGCCTACTCCGCCGCCGTCGCGAGCGCGGCCTCCTTGCTGCGGAACCGTGCCAGCAGCGCCGCCTCCTCCTCCCGTACCGCCGCGAGGTTCTTCGCCTTCACCGGCCCGTAGCCGCGGATGCGCTGGGGCAGGCCGGCGAGGCCCACTGCCGTGGCGTGGTTGGCCGGCGTCAGGTCGCGGGCGATCTCGGCCATCCGCGCCTCGAAATCCTGCACCAGCCGCCGCTCCTCGCGCCGCTCCTGCGTGTAGCCGAACGGATCGAAGGCGGTGCCGCGCAAGGCCTTCATCCGGGCCAGCACCCCGAACGCCTTCATCATCCACGGCCCGAAGGTCATCTTGCGCGGCCGGCCGGTGGCGGGGTCGCGGCGGGCCAGCAGCGGCGGGGCGAGGTGGAACTCGTAGCGAAGGGTCTCGCCCTCGAAGGTGCGCTGAACTTGCGCCTGGAAGCTGCCGTCGGTGTAGAGCCGCGCGACCTCGTATTCGTCCTTGTAGGCCATGAGCCGGAACAGCGAGCGCGCGGCGGCCTCGGCGAGCGCCGACTGGCCCGGCACGATCGCGGCTTCGCGAGCCCGCACGGCCGCCACGGCCTTTCCGTAACGGTCGGCATAAGCCGAATCCTGGTAGGCGGTGAGGAAGGCGACGCGCCTGGCGATGACGCCGTCGAGATCCGGCGCCTGCTCCGGGGCGGGGGCCTCGACCGCCCGCATCGTCTCGGGTCGAGCCGCCGCGCGCCGCCCCCAGGCGAAGGCGGCGAGGTTCATCGCCACCGCCTCGCGGTTGAGCTCGATCGCCTTCAGGAGTGCGTCCCGCGACAACGGCACCCGCCCGCGCTGCCAGGCGTAGCCGAGCATGAACATGTTGGCGGCGAGCGCATTGCCGAGCATCGAGACCGCGAGGCTCGTCGCATCGGTGAAATCGGCGGCGTCGGCGCCTGCGGCCTCGCGGATCGCCCGCTTGATCCGCTCGGCCGGCAGGGAGAAATCGGGCCGGCGGGTGAACTCGCCCGGCATCACCTCGGCGGTGTTGACGACGAGGTGGGTGCGGCCCTTCGCAATCGCCGACAGCACCTTGCGGTTGCCGCTGACCACGAGATCGCAGCCGAGCACGAGGTCGGCCGCGCCCGCCCCGACCCGGATGGCGTGGATGTCCTCCTGGCGGTTCGCCAGCCGCACGTGGCTGAACACCGCCCCGCCCTTCTGGGCGAGGCCGGCCATGTCGATCATGCCGAGGCCCTTGCCCTCGAGATGCGCCGCCATGCCGAGGATCGCCCCGATCGTCACCACGCCGGTGCCGCCGACGCCGGTGACGATCAGGTTGTAGGTGCCGGCGATCTCCGGAATCGCGGGCTCGGGGAGACCCGCATCCGGCGCCGCGTCGGTCGTCACCGGGACACCGGCCGGCCGGCTGCGGGGCTTTGCTCCATGCACCGTCACGAAGGACGGGCAGAAGCCCTTCACGCAGGAAAAGTCCTTGTTGCAGCTCGACTGGTCGATGCGGCGCTTGCGGCCGAACTCGGTCTCGACCGGCTGCACCGCGACGCAGTTCGACTGCACCGAGCAATCGCCGCAGCCCTCGCAGACGAGTTCGTTGATGATGACGCGCTTGTCGGGATCGGGAAACGCGTTGCGCTTGCGCCGGCGGCGCTTCTCGGAGGCGCAGGTCTGGTCGTAGATCATCACCGAGACGCCCGGCACCCCGGCCAGTTCCCGCTGGACCGCGTCCAGCTCGTCGCGGTGGTGGATCGTCAGCCCGTGCGGCCAGCTCACCGTCGAGGGGTACTTGTCCGGCTCGTCGGTGACGAGCGCGATGCGCTCGACGCCCTCCGCCCGGACCTGGGCGGCGATGCGGTCGACGGTGAGCCCGCCCTCGTGCGGCTGGCCGCCGGTCATGGCGACGGCGTCGTTGAACAGGATCTTGTAGGTGATGGTGGTGCCGGTATCGACGGCCCATCGCAGGGCCAGAGAGCCCGAATGGTTGTAGGTGCCGTCGCCGAGATTCTGGAAGACGTGGCCGCGCTTGGAGAAGGCGTTCTCGCCGATCCAGTTCGCGCCCTCGCCGCCCATCTGGGTGAAGCCGTCGGTGCTGCGGTCCATCCACTGCGCCATGTAGTGGCAGCCGATGCCGGCATAGGCCCGCATGCCCTCGGGCACCTTGGTGGAGGAATTGTGCGGGCAGCCGGCGCAGAAATGCGGGATCCGCGCGGCGATGTCGGCGGTCGCCGCCAGCCGCTCCTGCGCGCCCTTGAGGCGGGCGACGCGGGCCGCGAGGTCGTCGTTGCGGTGGTAGCGCAGCAGCCGCTCACCGAGCGCCACCGCGATGTCGTTGGGATCGAGGGCGCCCTTGACCGGGAAGAGCGAGTGGCCCTCCTCATCCCGCTTGCCGATGCAGGCCGGCTGGTGGCGCGATCCGTAGAGTTCCTCGCGCAGCTGCACCTCGATCAGGGATCGCTTCTCCTCGACCACCATCACGAGGTCGAGGCCGTCGGCGAACTCCGCCAATTCGCGCCGCGACAGCGGCCACGGGCAGGCGACCTTGTAGAGCCGCACCCCCATGTCGTTGGCCTTGACCTCGTCGAGGCCGAGGTCGTCCATCGCCTGGCGCACGTCGAGATACGACTTCCCGACCGTGATGATGCCGATCTTCGGCTGGCGGCCCCCTGAGAGCACGATCCGGTTGAGGTTGTTGGCCCGCACGAAGGCCAGCATCGCGTCGCGCTTGAAGTCCTGGAGGCGGGCCTCCTGCTCCAGGATGCCGTCCGGCGTGCGGATGTTGAGACCGCCCGGCGGCATCAGGAAGTCGTCGGGCAGGTGAATCTTCACCCGGTCGAGGCGCGCATCCACGCTCGCGGTCGATTCGATGTTCTCCTTCACGCACTTGAAGGCGACCCAGGTGCCGCAATAGCGGCTCATCGCGTAGCCGTAGAGGCCGTAATCCAGGATCTCCTGCACGCCGGCCGGGTTCAGGATCGGGCTCATCACGTCGACGAAGTGGAACTCCGACTGGTGCGCGACGGTGGAGGATTCCGCCGTGTGGTCGTCGCCCATCAGCGCCAGCACGCCGCCGTGGCGCGCGGTGCCGGCCATGTTGGCATGGCGGAACACGTCGCCGGAGCGGTCGACGCCCGGGCCCTTGCCGTACCAGAGGCCGAACACGCCGTCGTAGCGGCCTTCGCCCCGCATCTCGGCCTGCTGCGCCCCCCAGATGGCGGTGGCGGCCAGTTCCTCGTTGAGGCCGGGCTGGAACACGATGTTGGCCCGGTCGAGCACTGTCTTGGCCCGCACCAGGTTCTGGTCGAGCCCGCCGATCGGCGAGCCGCGATAGCCCGACACGAAACCCGCGGTGTTGAGCCCCGCCGCCCGGTCGCGGGCCTGCTGCATCAGCAGCATCCGGATGACGGCTTGCGTGCCGGTGACGAAGACCTGATCGCGGGAGAGATCGTACTTGTCGTCGAGGCTGACCGGCCGAAGGGACGGGGTGGTCGCGGGCGAACCCATCGCGTGTTCCTCTCCTCCTCGCGCGGTGCGGGCCGGTTTCACCGGCCTCTCGGGACCACGCCGATTAAGTCAGGAAGGCTGACATTTGCGGCCAGCCCCGTCAACGCGGCTCGGACGACACGGCTTGGAGGTATTCCAGGCAGGCGCGCCTTGCCGCCCACTCGCATTCACGGCATCACCGCCACCCCCGCGGGCGCAAGGCCCGCCAGCCCCGGATGACCTTCGCGATGATCCGCTCCGACATCCTCGCCGCGATCGGCGGCACGCCGCTGATCCGCCTCAAGCGCGCCTCGGAGGAGACCGGCTGCACCATCCTGGGCAAGGCCGAGTTCCTGAATCCGGGCCAGTCGGTGAAGGACCGCGCCGCCCTGTCCATGGTCGAGGCGGCCGAACGCGCCGGCAGCTTACGGCCGGGCGGCACCATCGTCGAGGGCACGGCGGGCAATACCGGCATCGGCCTCGCGCTCGTCGGCGCGGCGCGCGGCTACCGCACGGTGATCGTGATCCCGGAGACCCAGTCGGCGGAGAAGAAGCAGGCGTTGCGTCTCGCCGGGGCCGACCTCGTCGAGGTGCCGGCGGTGCCGTTCGCCAACCCCAACAACTACGTGAAGGTGGCAGGCCGCCTCGCCGAGCGCCTCGCCGCGACCGAGCCCGGCGGTGCCTTCTTCGCCGACCAGTTCGACAACCTCGCCAACCGTGAGGCGCACATCGCCACGACGGGGCCCGAGATCTGGGAGGCGACGGACGGCAAGGTCGACGGCTTCATCTGCGCGGCCGGCACCGGCGGCACGCTTGCCGGCACCGCGGCGGCGTTGCGCGCCCGCCATCCCGGGGTGACGATCGGGCTCGCCGATCCCGACGGTTCGGCCTTGCACCCGTACTACGCCACGGGCGAGCTCAAGGCCTCGGGCACCTCGATCACCGAGGGCATCGGCCAGGGCCGCATCACCGGCAACCTCGAGGGTTTTCGGCCCGACATCTCCTTCGGCATCCCCGACGCGGAAGCACTGCCGCTGGTCTTCGGCCTGCTGGAGGAGGAGGGCCTGTGCCTCGGCGGCTCGTCGGGGATCAACGTGGCAGGCGCGATCCGGCTCGCCCGCCATCTCGGCCCGGGCCACACCATCGTGACGATCCTGTGCGATTACGGCACCCGCTACGCCTCGAAGCTGTTCGATCCCGATTTCCTGCGCGCCCGCGACCTGCCGGTGCCGCACTGGCTGGCGCACCCGCGGGCGATCGATCCGGGGTTGGTGGCGTAAGGGGGCGTGAGGGGGTTCGGCTGAGGCGTTGTGCGGGCCGCGCGGCGCCCGAGCGAAGCCGCTTTCCGCATCGCGAAGCGATCAATCGGAAAGCGTATGAGACGCCTCCGGAAACACCCCCTCACCCTCGCGGCGAACCTGCGGTTCGCTGCCGGGCTCCCTGAGCCCCTCCGGAGCTCAGGCCTCTCCCCGCAACGAAGTCGGGCTTGCCCGACTTCGTCCGTCGCTTGCAGATCCCGGGCAAGCCCGGGATCTGTCGGGGAGAGGGGAATGCCCGCGCCTCACACGGCGACCTCACTCGATCCAGAACGGCTTCCCCGCCTCGCGCGCCGCATCGGCCCGCGACAGGCCGACATCCTTCAGCAGTTCGTCGGGGCAGGCGAGCAGCGCGCGGCGCTCGTGCCAGCGGTCGGCCCACAATTCGAGCCGCTGGAGCAGCGAGACGGCGGAGCGCCGGCGCGGCGCACCGACACGGATGGTGGGAACGAGGCGCAGGTTTCCTCGGCCAGCGACGAGGGTCGTCATGGCTCTCTCCAAGTCGGACGGGGTGTTGCTGATGGAGGGAGATTGCCTTTTCGGAGCCCGCCGATCAAACCAGATCGACTCGTCCGTCGCCCCAGGAAATCTGGGTCACTTGGAGGATCGCATCGTGGCCCTCGACCGGACTCCCCGCCGCCGCCTGCCGCCGCTCAATGCCGTGCGGGCCTTCGAGGCCGCCTCGCGCCACGCCACCTTCCACGAGGCCGGGGACGAGCTCGGGGTGAGTGCCGGCGCGGTGGCGCAACAGGTGAAGATCCTGGAGGGCTGGTTCGGCCTCGCCCTCTTTCGCCGCCTGCCGAGCCGCGGCGTCGTCCTCACTCCGGCGGGCCAGCGCTTCGCGGTCGCCGCCGGCGAGCTGCTGGACGGGCTCGCCGAGGCGACCGCCCGGCTGCGGCGTCAAGGCCAGGACCACGTGCTGACGGTGAGCACCACCCATTCCTTCGCCAGCCTGTGGCTGATCCCGCGCATGAGCAGCTTCCGGACGCAAAATCCCGACCTCGACGTGCGGGTCGTCGCCAACAACCGGCTGGTGGACTTTTCCCGCGACGACGCGGACGTGGCGATCCGGCACGGGCGCGGGCGCTATCCGGGCCTGCGCTCCGACCTCCTGATGCACGACGTCGTCTTCCCGGTCTGCAGCCCGGCCCTGCGCGACGGCGAGCCGCCGCTGCGCTCACCCGGGGATCTCGCCCGCCACACGCTGCTTCACGACGACGACCCGATCGACGTCGAGGCGGTGGACTGGTCGCAGTGGCTCGCCGCGGCGGGCGTCACCGGCATCGATGCCTCGCGCGGGCCCCGCTTCACCCACACCTTCATGATCCTGCAGGTCGCCACCGCCGGTGGCGGGGTCGGCCTCGCCACACGGGTGCTGGGCGGTGATCTCGTCACCGGTACCGGACTGGTCCGGCCCTTCCCCGACGAGGTGGCGAGCCCCTACAGCTTCTTCCTCGTCACCCCGACCGAGGACGACGCCCCGAAGGTCGCCCGCTTCCGGGAGTGGATCACCGCGCAGGTGGCGGAGTCGGACCGCTGAGCGTCGGGCCGGCCGCCTCGCTGTTCCCAGACCACGAGACGCCACGCCCGTCGCCGAGCAGGATGCAGGCGCAGCGATCGGAGGACGGACGCCCCGGCAGCTTTCCGAGGAGGGCGGCGACGAGCCGTAAGAACCAGGACGACATGATGACAAACAGACTCCGCCGCGTTCGGGCGCGGTCGGCGCGCGCTCCGGTGAAGTCCGGAGTGTGCCCGAGCGTGACCGTGTCCTCCATGCTCGTACGTCCCACTTCGTAGACCCCACGTCCAAACGACGCGGACCGACCGCGCCGGCCTGCCGGGGCGGCCTCACCCGCGGACCACCGCGTGCGCCGCGAGGAAATCCACGAAGCAGCGGATACGCGAGGACAGCCGCTCGTGCCCGGCATAGAGGGCATGGATGTCCTCCGCGTCGCCCGGGCTGAACTCTTCGAGCACCGGCACGAGGCGGCCGGCCGCGATGTCCTCGTCGACGTGGAAGCGGGCGAGACGGGCAAGCCCGGCGCCGCCGAGCGCCATCAGCCGCACCACCTCGCCGGAATTGCCGAAGAAGGTGCCGTGGACCGGCCGCTGCACCACCGCCCCGTCGATCAGGAACGGCCAGGTGTCCAGCGAGCGGCGGAAGCTGAAATTGAGGCAGTTGTGAGGGCCAAGCGCGTCCGGATGGGCGGGCGTGCCGCAGCGCTCCAGGTAGGCGGGAGCCGCCACCACCGCGAGGCGGCTGCGGCCTAAACGCTTCGCCCGCAGACTCGTGTCGCGCAGAGGGCCGATGCGGATCGCCACGTCGGCGCGTGCCTCGACGAGATCGACCACGTCGTCGGTGAGCGCGAGATCGACCCGCATCCGCGGCTGCTCGATGAGAAAGCGCGGCAGCACCGGCAGGATCGCCTTCATACCGAACGGCACCGAGGCGTTGACCCGGAGAAGCCCGCTCGGCTGGGCGGCGTCGCGGCCGAAGCCGTCCTCGATCGCGTCGAACTCGGCGATCAGCTCGCCCGCGCGGACGAGGTACGTCTCGCCCTCCGGCGTCAGGGTCATCGCCCGGGTGGTGCGCCGGATCAGGCCGACGCCGAGGCGTGATTCCAGCCGCGCCACCGCCCGGCTCACCGCCGAGGGGGTGCAGCGCAGGGCCTTGGCGGCGGCCGCGAAGCTGCCGCGGCGGGCCACCTGCACGAAGGCCTCCATCTCGCCGAGGCGGTTGTCCATCGCCGGTCCATTGTTGCGTCCGATGCACGATCATCGTGCCGGCCCGCGCGCTGGTCATCAATCCCCGGCATCGTCATCTCGGGACCTCCAGAGACGGAGACCGACCATGGACCTGAAGATCGGCGGCAAGATCGCCCTCGTCACCGGCGCCACCGCGGGCATCGGGCTCGCCATCGCCCGCCGCCTCGCCGCGGAAGGCGCCGAGGTGGTGCTGCCCGGCCGCAACCAGGGCAAGCTCGATGCGGCCGCGGCCGTGATCGCCGCCGAGCCCGGCGCGCGGGCGCCCCGCACGGTGCTGGCCGATCCGGCGACCGCGGACGGCGCGGCGGCTTTGGTCGCGGCTTTGCCGGCGGTCGACATCCTGGTCAACAACCTCGGCATCTACGAAGCCAAGGCGTTCGAGGAGATCACCGACGCCGATTGGCACCGCCTGTTCGAGGTCAACGTCGTCTCGGGCGCGCGGCTGGCCCAGGCCTATTTCCCCGGCATGCTGGAAAAAAATTCCGGGCGGATCGTGTTCGTGTCGAGCGAATCCGGCCTCGTGCCGCCGCCCGACATGCTGCACTACGCGGTGTCGAAGACCGCGCAGCTGACGATCACCCGGGGCCTGGCCCAGCGCACCCGCGGCACCGGCGTGACGGTGAACGCGGTGATGCCCGGCCCGACCCGCTCGGAGGGCATCGTGGACTTCCTGAAGAGCGTCGCCTCGGACCCGGACGCCCCGCCGGCCGAACTGGAGGCGGAGTTCTTCCGGGTCCACCGCCCGCTCTCGCTGCTTGCCCGGATGATCGAGCCCGAGGAGATCGCAGGCCTCGTGGCCTATCTGGCGAGCCCGCTTGCGGCGGCGACCAACGGTGCGAGCCTGCGGGTCGAGGGCGGGATCGTGCCGACCATCGCCTGATCCCCCTAGACCACCGCCTGCGCCTCCGGGCCGCCCAGCGAGAGGCGCCACCCGGCGGCGTGATCCGCTCATGATCTAACATTCCGACGGCGCCCGGGGGCTCCGAACCACAGCCAGGCTCGGCCGTTGAGGGAGGTTCGTCCCGTCGTGAAAAGGCCCCCGGTTGCTCCGCGTCCTCACCTACAACGTGCGCCGCTGCCTCGGCGCCGACGGCCGGCTTGCCCCGGAGCGCATCGCCGCGGTGATCGCCGCCTGCCGGCCGGACGTGGTGGCGTTGCAGGAGCTCGATGTCGGCCGCGCCCGCAGCGGCGGGATCGACCAGGCTGAGGTGATCGCCGGCCATCTCGGGATGCGCTCCCACTTCCATCCGGCAATGCGGGTGAGGGAGGAACTCTACGGCGACGCGATCCTGACCTCCCTCCCCTCCCGGCTGGTGCGGGCGAACGGCCTGCCGGGGCGGGACGGCTGCGAGCCGCGCGGCGCGCTCTGGGTCGCCGTCACCGCCGGCGACGCCGAGGTGCAGGTCGTCACGACGCATTTCGGCCTCGGCCGGCACGAGCGACGGGCGCAGGCCGAGGCGCTGCTCGGGCCCGCCTTCCTCGGCGATCCGGCCTGCCGCGACCCCGTGGTGCTGCTCGGCGACTTCAACGCCCTGCCGGGATCGCACGTCCATCGCCGCCTCGCCGCCCGGCTGCCGGACGCGCACGGGAAACGGGTCTGGATGCGGCCGACCTTCCCGGCCCGCCTGCCGCTCCTGCGCATCGACCACGTCTTCGTCAGCCGCGGCGTCGCGGTGCGGCAGGTCAGCCCGCTCGGCGGCCGGCTCGCCCGGGTCGCCTCCGACCACCTGCCGCTCGTCGCCGACCTCGACCTCGCGCCGGCCCTCGGCCCCCGCATCTCCGTGCCCCGGGAGGAACCCGCGTGACGCAGGCTCAAGACCGAACCCAAGAACGACCCGAAGACGAACACGAGACGTCCGCCCGCCGCCGGTTCTGGACCATCCTCCTGACGATCCTCAGCGTCGCGCTCGGCGGCTACCTGCTGTACCGGACGCTCGCGGGCTACAGCCTGGCGCAACTCGTGGACTCCGTGCGGGCGCTCCCCGCCGGCCGGCTCGCCGCCGCCGGGGGCTTCGCCGCCGCGAGCTATCTCTGCCTCACCGGGATCGACTGGCTGGCGTTGCGCGCCGCCGGCAAGCCCCTGCCCTATCCCCGGGTGGCGCTCGCGGCCTTCATCAGCCTGTCGCTCGGCCACAGCATCGGATTCGCGGGCCTGAGCAGCGGGGCGATCCGCTACCGCTTCTACACCCGCTGGGGCCTCAGGACCGCGGACGTCGCCAAGGCGGTCCTGTTCTGCGGCGTTACCGTGGCGGTCGGCCTGATGGCGCTCGGCGCCGTCGCGGTGCTGGTCCATCCCGGCCTCGCCCGGGAGGTGACGGGCCTCGGCCAGGGTGCGGTACTGGCGGCGGGCCTCGCCTGCGCGGGCGGCGTCGCGACCTATCTCGGCCTCGCCGCCTGGTGGCGCAAGCCGGTGACCTTCCGGCGCTGGTCGATCGAGATGCCGCCGCTTCCCCTCGCGGCGGCGCAGGTAGGCTTGGGAGCGGTCAACTTCGCCCTGGTCTCGGCCTGCCTGCACCAGGTGCTGGCGGCGGTCTCCGATGTCGGCTTTCTCGCCGTCGCCTCGGTCTTCGTCATCGCCAACGCGGCGGTGCTCGTCACCCATGTGCCCGGCGGCGTCGGGGTGATCGAGAGCGTGGTCGTCCACCTCCTGCCGAAGACCGACGTGATCGGCCCGCTGATCGCCTTCCGGTGCCTGTACTTCCTCGGCCCCCTGGCGCTCGGCCTCATCGTCTTCGCGGTGACGGAGGCGGTGTTCCGGTGGCGGGATGCGGGTGGAGCGGCGCGGGAGGTCGCGTCCGTGCGGTCGTCGTGACCGGAGCGTGGCGATGACCGCGTGCCCTGTCGCCTGGCACGAGCGGAATCGCCGGTCTCTTTTCCATCCCGACCCTCGACCTCATCCTGATGTGTCAGAGCCTGTTTGACCGATCAACATACTCTATCCCACCAGCAACCTCATCCTGAGGTGTTAGTCGATCAAAGATCGACTAACCTCGAAGGAGGGCTCCAGAACTCTCCGGGATCACTGGATCCCTCCTTCGAGGCTCACTGCGTTCCCACCTCAGGATGAGGTTGAGGGTGGGATGATTGACATGGAGCATCCGACCAAGCTCCGAGCATGAACGCACACCGCGGAATCGCGACCCGTCGCTGGGCGCAAGCCCCCCTACGCCGTCCCGAACGGCCGCTCCGGGTCCAGCAACTCGGAGCTGACGAGCGGGTCGAGCAGCCCCTCCTCCTCCGGCACCTCGCAGACCCGCAAGGAGCGTGGGCCCCCCATGTGCCGGCGGATCGCCGCGACGAGGCCGAATTCCGCGATCGCCTCTTCCGCCACCTCCGGCGCCACGCCCAGATGCTCGGCCACCAGGCGGGCGCGCAAACGACGGAGCGCGGCACGCTCCTCCGGGTCGCGGGCCTCGACCGCGAGGTCGCACTCGGTGTCGAGGGCGACGGAGCGGTTGTTGAGGTTCGAGGAGCCGATGCGCAGGAAAGAATCGTCGATCAGGACGAGCTTGGCGTGGACCTCGATCTCGCAATCTCCTTCGGGTCCCGGCACCACCGGATAGGCCACGAGGAGACGGCCGAAGCGGTCGATTTCGCGCAGGCGGCGCAACACCCGGTCGCGCGGCGTGCCCATGGCGACGCGCTCGGTGAAGTTGTGCGAGCGGCGCGTCAGCACCACCACGATCTCCGGGCCCGCCTCCGCCGCGAGATGGGCGGCCAGCGCATCGGCGACGAAATCCGCCGTGAGGTACTGCGCCTCGAGGTAGATCGTCTCCCTGGCCGCCGCGAGCGACGCGGCGGTGAGCGCCGCCGCCTCCTCGACCGAGGGTTCGTCGCCCTGGAGCGGCATGGTGCGGGCAATGGCGACGGGCGCGTCGGTGACGAGCGGCGCCAGTCCCTGCGGCCAGACCGGAGCGGCGGCCGCTACCGGCGCCAGCCCCTCGCCGGTGGCGGCCCGCCAGCGCGCGCGGGCGAGATCGCCGAGCCTTGCCGCCGCCTCGCCGTCCACCGCCATCTGGAGGTCGTGCACCGGCGGGTAGAGGTCGCCGTCGGGATTGGTGCGCAAGGGATCGCCGGCCGTGTGGGCGGGGGTATCCCAGCGCCCGACCGTGAGGTCGATGCCGCCGCAGAACGCGACCCGGTCGTCGATGCAGACGAGCTTCTGGTGGTGGGCGGCGTAGAGCGGGTGGTGGGTGTCGAGGCGCACCTCGACGCGCGGATGCGCCTCCCACTCGGCCCCGAACAGCAGCGGCAAAGCCGCGCCCGGCCCGTGCAAGGTGGCGACGCTCCAGACCAGCACCCGCACCTCGAGCTCCGGCCGCCGCGCCGCGAGGTCGCGCAGGAGCGGGCCCAAGGGCGGAGATTCCTCCGGGCTCGCCTCGTGGCGCAGGCGGATGCGCCCGTCGAAATCCCAGCCGACGATCAGGATCGAGCGTTGCGCCTGGCGCAAGGCGTCCTCCAGCCGGGCGAAATACTCGGCGGAATCGATCATCACCGCGACCCGCTCGGCCCGCGCCACGCACCAGCAGGTGCGGCCGGGCTGGAACAGGCTGTCGGGCTCGTCGCGCGCGGGGTCGATGGTCATGAGCGCTCGTGGACTCCTCACATTCCCTTGGTCCCGGAACGGCAGGCGGGGCCGTCCGTTCCGGGACCAAGGGAAACGCACAGGCGATTTGCCCGCAAGACTGCCGCAACGGTTCCCAAGACCGGCCCGGCTTCCTACCTTCGCCAAGGAGGCCCGGCAGGGCAGGCCGGAGGTGGATCCCGTTTCGATGCGCAGGAGGCCGTCCTTCACCGAACGCGACATCCTGCGCAACTGCGGCCACGCCTCCTTCCACGACGGCGCCCGCGACCTGGCGCAGGGCCGGGTGCTCGACATCGAGGCCGACGGGGACGAGTACGTCGAGGGCGACGTCGAGAGCCGCAGCGGGCGGACGGTGTACAGCGTCTCGATCTCCATCGGGCGAGATTCCCAAGGCATCTCGATCCGCGGGGATTGCACCTGCCGGGACCGCTTCAATTGCCGGCACGTGGCGGCCGTGCTGCTCGCAGCGCTGAACGGCACCGCCGTGCGGCCGCCACCACCCCCGCCGCCGACCCCCGAGGAGCGGGCGGCCCGCCTGCTCCGGCTCCAGGATTCCGCGACCGACGACACCCTGTCGCCCGAGTTGACGAACTGGCTGGCGCGCCTCGACCAGGTCCGCAAGACCGGCAGCGAGGAGTTCCCGCCCGACATCGACCGGCGCCTGATCTACGTCATCCTGGCCCTGCCCGGCCGCGGCGGCACCGCCCCCCGGCTCGCCGTCGCGCCGATGCAGGCCCGGATCCTGAAGAGCGGGGCGATGTCGGCGAAGGCGCGCCCGGTCGATCCGCAGAGCATTGGCTACGCGGCGAGCCCGGCCCAGTACCTGCGCCCGTCCGACCGGCGCATCCTCAAGTCGCTCAACGGGCGGATGCGCGAGACCGACGGCGACGGGCCGCCGGCCTATCCCCTGATCGACCAGGCCGGTGCCGAGATCCTGGACCAGGTGCTGGCCACCGGCCGGGCCCGGTCCGGGACCGTGCTGGGGCCGGCGCTGGTGGCCGGCCCGCCCCGGCCCGGCCACCTCGCCTGGGTCGAGGGCGAGGAGACGCTGACGCCTCGGCCCGTCCTCGACGGCGAGAACGGGGACAGCCAGGTTCTGGCGCTGGCCGCCCAGCCGCCGGCCTATCTCGACCCGCAGGCCGGGCAGGTCGGGCCGATCGAGGTTGGGTTGCCGCCGCACCTCGCGGCCGCCCTGCTGGCCGGACCGCCGGTGCCGGCCTCCGCCGCGCCGGCCCTCAACGCCGCCCTCGCCCGGCAGATGCCGGGCCTGACCTTGCGCCTGCCGGAACCGCCGCGGGAGAATGTGGTCGACCAGGCGCCGGTGCCGGTGCTGCGCCTGACCCAGATCGAGCTGCCGGCGCCCGCTTACTATTTCGGCCTCGGCGAGAAGCCGCCGCCCGAATCCGTGCGCCTCGCCGCCCTCTCCTTCCGCTACGGCCCGGTGACGGTGCCGTTCGGCGACCTGCGGGCCAAGCCGACGCGGCTTTCGAACGGCCGGCTCTACGTGGTCGAGCGCGACGGCCCGGCCGAGCGGCGGGCGGTGGCGCGGCTCCTCGCCCACGGCCTGTCGCCGGCCCAGGAGCGCCGCATGGACCTGCCGCAGGCCCATGCCCGGGATTTCCTGCCCGATGGCGGCGAGGAGGCCTGGACGGCGCTCCAGTCCGACGCGCTGCCGGCCCTGAAGGCCGCAGGCTTCGAGATCGTGACCGATCCGGCTTTTCGCGGCCGGGTGCTGCACCCGGATGCCGCGGTCGAGTTCGCGATCCACGAGAGTTCCGGCATCGACTGGCTCGAACTCGATCTCGGGGTGGAGATCGAGGGCGAACGCATCCCCCTCGCCGAGCCGGTCGCCGCGCTGCTGGCGCGTCCCGACTTCACGATCGAGTCGATCGACGAGGCCTCGCCCGAGCCGGTGATGCTGCCGCTCGGCGACGGGCGGCTCCTGGCCCTGCCGGGCGCGCGGCTGAAGCCGATCCTGCTCGCGCTCCGCGAACTCAGCCTCGGCGGCGCCTCGGGCGAGGGCGGGCGGCTGCGGCTCGGCCTCGTCGATGCCGCGACGCTCGCGGCCCTGGAGCGGATGAGCGAGGCGGCGATGCTGGCCTGGCGCGGCGGCGAGGCCTTGCGCGCCATGGGAAGGATGCTGCTCGCCGAGGGCGGCATCCCGCAGGTCGCACCGCCGGACACCTTTCGCGCATCCTTGAGGCCCTACCAGGCGGAAGGGCTGTCCTGGCTCGCCTTCCTGCGCGATGCCGGCCTCGGCGGCATCCTCGCCGACGACATGGGGCTGGGCAAGACCGTGCAGGCCCTGGCGCTGATCGCCCGCGAGAAGGCGCAAAGGCGCCTCGACCGGCCGGCCCTGGTGATCGCCCCGACGAGCCTGATGGCGAACTGGCGCCGGGAGGCCGAGCGCTTCGCCCCCGACCTCTCCGTGCTGGTGCTGCACGGCCAGGGCCGGCACGAGCATTTCGACGCGATCGACGGCCACGACCTCGTGCTGACGACCTATCCCCTCGTGGTCCGCGACCAGGCGGTGCTCTCCGCCCAGGACTGGCACCTCCTGATCCTCGACGAGGCGCAGACGATCAAGAATCCGGACGCAACGACGACCCAGCTGATCCACGGCCTGTCGGCCCGGCACCGGTTCTGCCTCTCGGGCACGCCTTTGGAGAACAACCTCGCCGAATTGTGGTCGCTGTTCTCTTTCGCCTGCCCGGGGCTGCTCGGCGAGCGCAAGACGTTTGCCCGGACCTGGCGCACGCCGATCGAGAAGCACGGCGATGCCGAGCGCAGCCGGCTGCTCGCCCGCCGGATCAAGCCGTTCCTGCTGCGGCGGACCAAGGAGCAGGTGGCGAGCGACCTGCCGCCCAAGACCGAGATCACCGAGGAGGTCGAGCTGGGCGAGGCCCAGCGCGCCCTCTACGAGTCGATTCGCCTCGCCATGCATACGAGGGTGCGGGAGGCCATCGCTGCCAAGGGCTGGGAGCGCAGCCGGATCGTCATCCTCGATGCCCTGCTCAAGCTGCGCCAGGCCTGCTGCGACCCGCGCCTGCTGAAGCTCGACCGGGCGAAAGCCGCCGGCTCGGCCAAGCTGGAGCGGCTGGAGGAATTGCTCGACGCGCTCCTGGCCGAGGGACGCCGGGTGCTGGTCTTCTCGCAATTCACCGCGATGCTCACGCTGATCAAGCCGCGGCTCGATCAGGCCGGCATCGCCTATACCGAGCTGACCGGCCGCACCCGCGACCGGGAGGGGGCGATCCGGCGCTTCGAGACCGGCGAGGCGCGGGTGTTCCTCATCAGCCTGAAGGCCGGCGGCACCGGGCTCAACCTCGTCGCCGCCGACACGGTGATCCTGTACGATCCGTGGTGGAACCCCGCGGTGGAGGCGCAAGCGATCGACCGCGCCCACCGCATCGGCCAGGACAAGCCGGTCTTCGTCCACAAGCTCGTGGCGTCCCGCAGCATCGAGGAGAAGATGGAGGAGTTGAAGGCGCGCAAGAGCGCGCTCGCGGACGCCCTCTTCGACCACGAGGGCGCGCCGACCAGCGCACTGACGCAAGCCGACCTGGATGTGCTGCTGGAGGGGTGAGCCGAGGATGCCTCTTCGCTCACGCACCTCTGTTCAGGACGATCTCTCGGTCATGAAACCCTCGATGTCATCCCGGAGTTCGTCGAAGACGAAAGCCCGGAATGACGCGGCTGGTTCGAGAACCGGATTGACTTCTGACATCGACAGCGTGATCGAATTCCACTTCCCATCCGCGACCTCATCCTGAGGTGTTGGTCGATCGAAGATCGACTGACCTCGAAGGAGGGCTCCAGGGATCGCGGAGGCTTCTGGAGCCCTCCTTCGAGGCTCCCTGCGGTCGCACCTCAGGATGAGGTCGCGGATAGGATTGCACGCATGATCTCAAATAAACAGCCTCTCACGCCGCCTGCCGCATCCCCGGCAGGTTCAGCTCCGGCAGGGCTGCGACCGTGGGCCGGGCGAAGAGATAGCCCTGGAACAGGCTGATGCCGGCCTCGCGGAGCGCCGCGAGTTCGTCGGGCGTCTCGATCCCTTCGGCGATCACCGCGACGCCGAGCGCCCGACTGATGCCGATCACGCCCGACACGATCGCCCGCCGGGCCGGCGATTCGGCGATGCCGCGGATCAGCTCCATGTCGAGCTTGATCAGGTCGGGCTGGAACCGCGCCAAGAGGCCGAGGCCGGCATAGCCGGCGCCGAAATCGTCGAGCGCGGTGAGGAAGCCGCGCTGGCGGTAATCGGTGATGATGCGCTGGACATGGGCCACGTCGGTCATGCGCTCGTTCTCGGTGAACTCGAACATGATCCGCTGGTGGGCGAACCCGATGCGGCGCGCCGCTTCCAGGGTCGCCCGGATGCAGGCCGCCGGCTCGTAGACCGCGTTCGGCAGGAAGTTGATCGACAGCCGCACGTCGCCGGCCGGAAACAGCCCGCCGGCCAGCTCGATCGCCTTGGTGCGGCAGGCCTGGTCGAAGCGGTAGCGGTTGTCGTCGTCGACCTGGCCGAGGATGTAGCCCGCACCCTGCCCCTCGGTGCCGCGCACCAGGGCCTCGTAGCCCCAGACGCCCCCGCTCTCGAGGTCGACGATCGGGTGGAACGCCATCGTGAAGGTGAAGGGTAGCGGTTCGCCGCTCCGGCACTGCCCACACTCGCTGCGCTTGGTCATGGTACCGTCCGGCTCCGTCGACGGATACCCTCCCACCGTTATCTTGACGCAAGATGAAACCGGCCTTGCGGATGCGGAATTAAGATAATTGTCCCGTCATAGCCTCAGGCCCGCGGCACGGCATTGACCCACAGCACCAAGGCGATCCGGTCGGGTGACGGGTTGCGGTAGCGGTGCGGGCGCCGGCTGGCGAAGCGAAAGCTGTCGCCGGCCCTCAGTTCCGCCGTCGTGCCCTCGACCGTGAGGACGAGGGCCCCCTCCATCACCAGCCCGGCCTCCTCGCCGTCATGGACCAGGGGCTCGTCGCCGGTGCCGGCCCCGGGCGCGAGCTGCATCAGGAACAGGCTCAGGGCCGCGTCGCCCTGCGTGAGCAACTGCTTGGTGATGCCGGCGCGCCACAGCGTGAGCGCCGCCCGCTCGCCGGCCCGGGTGACGATCCCGTCGGCGGCCGCATGCTCCGGCGCGCCGAACAGGGCGCCGAGCCCGACCCCGAACAGGTCCGCGACCTGCGTCAGCACCCGCAAGGACGGCGAGGACAGGCCGCGCTCGACCTGGCTGAGATAGCCGATCGACAGCCCGGTCAGCGCCGCCACCGCCTTGAGCGAGAGCCCGCGCTCCTGACGCAGGGAGCGCAGCCGCCGGCCGACCGCGAGATCGGCCGCCATCGGCTCGCTTGCCTGCCCGTTCGATTGCCGATCTGCCGCCTGTTTCATGTGCATGAAATTCGATTGCGTGATGCAACGAATTATGGCCTGATGTTCATGTCAATGAAATTTATGCGGTGGGACGGCGAGCCGCACACAACCGTCAGGGGAGCAGAGGATGACGAGGCGTCTGATTCGGGCCGCGGGCGCGGCCCTGGTGCTGCTCGCGGGAAGCGCGCTCGCCCGCCCCGCTTTGGCGCAGGAGACGGTCCGGGTCGGCTCGACGCCGACGGGCGTCCCCTTCACCTTCCTCGACACCAAGACCAACACCATCCAGGGCGTGATGGTGGACGTGATCACGGCCATCGGCAAGCAGGCCGGCTTCTCGGTGCAGATCGAGCCGTTCCAGTTCTCGAGCCTGATCGCCGCGCTCAACGCCAGGAAGATCGACGCGATCTCGGCGGCGATGTTCATCACCGCGCCGCGCAAGGAGGTGATCGCCTTCTCCGAGCCGGTCTATGCCTATGGCGAGGGGCTGGTGGTGCCGAAGGCCGACACCAAGGCCTACACGGCATTTTCCGACCTGAAGGGCGAGGTCGTCGGCGCCCAGGTCGGCACCGCCTTCGTCGATGCGCTCAAGAAATCGGGCGAGTTCAGCGAGGTGAAGGCCTACGACACGTTCCCCGACATGCTGCGGGACGTCAATGCCGGCCGGGTCAAGGCGGTCTTCGCCGACGCGCCGATCATCGCCTACAACCTCAAGAGCGGCAACTTCCCCAACGCCCACCTCGTCGCCTCGTACAAGCCGGTGGTCGTCGGCTCGGTCGGCATCGGCGTGCGCAAGGACGACACGGCGCTGCTCGCCAAGATCAATGCGGGGCTGGCCAAGATCAAGGAGAACGGCGAACTGGCGAAAATCCTGGAGAAGTGGGGCCTGCAACCGTCGGTGAACCCGTCCTGACGGGCTGAGACCGTCCCATGTCCGGTTTCCTGTCCGACGCCCGCGAGTTCATGCCGATCCTGCTCCAGGGCGTGGGGCTGACGATCCTGATCACGGCGGGCTCGCTCGTGGTCTCGACCGCGCTCGGCCTCGTCTGGGCGATGATGCGGGTCTCAGGGGTGCCCGTCCTGTCGTTCCTCGCCGCGAGCTTCATCAACGTGATCCGGGGCATCCCGATCATCGTGCAGCTGTTCTACATCTACTTCGTGCTGCCGGATTTCGGGGTGTCCCTCACGGGGGTGCAGGCGGGCATCATCGGGCTCGGCCTCGCCTATTCGGCCTACCAGGCCGAGAATTTCCGCGCCGCCATCGAGGCGATCGACAAGGGCCAGGTCGAGGCGGCGCAGACCATCGGCATGGGCTGGGGGCTGACGATGCGGCGGGTGCTGCTGCCGCAGGCCTTCCGCGCCGCCCTGCCGCCCTTCGGCAACGTGATGATCATGATGCTGAAGGATTCGTCGCAGGCCTCGACCATCACGGTGGCCGAGCTGGCGCTCCAGGGCAAGCTCATCGCCTCGTCGACCTTCAAGAACACCAGCGTGTTCACCCTGGTGGCGCTGATGTACTTGGGCCTGAGCCTGCCCCTGATCCTGATCGTGCGCCACTTCGAGAAGCAGCAGGCCGGCCGGCGATGATCGAGCTCGACGACGTCCGCAAATCCTATGGCGCGCTGCCCGTCCTCAAGGGCATCACCGCCCGGGTCTCGAAGGGCGAGGTGGTCTGCGTGATCGGGCCGTCGGGCTCGGGCAAGTCGACGGTGCTGCGCTGCATCAACGGGCTCGAATCCTACGAGGGCGGCACCATCACGGTGAACGGCCGCAAGGTCGACCGGTCCGACCGCTCGATCCGGAGCGTGCGGGTCCAGGTCTCGATGGTGTTCCAGCGCTTCAACCTGTTCCCGCACCGCACGGCGCTCGAGAATGTCATCGAGGGGCCGATCTTCGTGAAGGGCGAGGACCGTGGGCAAGCCACCGAGCGCGGCCGGGCCCTGCTCGCCCGCGTGGGTCTCGCCGGCAAGGAGGAGGCGCATCCGCCGCAGCTCTCCGGCGGGCAGCAGCAGCGGGTCGCCATCGCCCGGGCGCTCGCCATGCGGCCCGACGCGATCCTGTTCGACGAACCGACCTCGGCCCTCGACCCGGAACTCGTCGGCGAGGTCCTGGGCGTGATGCGCGGGCTCGCCGAGGAGGGGATGACCATGATGGTCGTCACCCACGAGATGAGCTTTGCCCGCGAGGTCGCCGACCGGGTGCTGTTTCTCGACGGCGGCGTGATCGTCGAGGAGGGCCCGGCCCGCGAGGTGCTGGGCCGCCCGCAGCAGCCCCGCACCCAGGACTTCCTGCGGCGCGTGCTGAACCCGCTGTGACGAGGCGTACCCGATGACCGAACCCTTCCCCCTCGGGCCGGCCCTCTGGGCCACCACCGCCCCGCCCGCCCCCGCGACGCAGCCGCTCGCCGAATCCGGCCGGGCCGACGTCGTCGTGATCGGCGCCGGCTTCTGCGGCCTGTCGACGGCGCTCCACCTCGCGGAAGCCGGCATGAAGCCCGTGGTGCTGGAGGCGCGCGAGATCGGCTTCGGCGGCTCGGGCCGCAATGGCGGCCAGGTGATCCCGGGCCTCAAGCACGATCCCGACGAATTGGTGCAGATGTTCGGGCGAGAGCGCGGCGAGCGCCTCGCCGCCTTCGGGGCCGGGACGGCGGATGCGGTGTTCGACCTCATCGCGAAGCACCGGATGGACGTGCCCCACATCCGCACCGGCTGGATCCAGGGCGCCCATACCGCCGAGGGTCTGGCCCTGTCCGAGCGCCGGGCCGAGCAATGGTCCCGCCGCGGCGCGCCCGTGCGCCTGCTCGACAAGGCCGAGACCGACCGGCTGCTCGGCACCGAGCGGTATCTCGGCGGCTGGCTCGACGGGCGCGCCGGCGCGGTGCAGCCGCTCGCCTATGCCCGCGGGCTCGCACGAGCGGCGCTGGCGGCCGGCGCACGCATCCATACCGATACCCCCGTCACCGGCCTGTCCCGCCAGGGCGGCACCTGGACGGTCGGGACGGGACGTGGCCCGAGCCTCACCACCGAGCGGGTGGTCTTGTGCACCAACGGCTATTCCGGCGACCTGTGGCCGTCCTTGCGCCAGACCATCATCGCGGCGAACTCGTTCCAGGTCGCCACGACCCCACTCTCCGACAACCTGCGCCGCACGGTGCTGCCCGAGGGCCAGGTCTGCTCCGACACCCGCAAGCTGCTGCTCTACTTCCGCCTCGACCATACCGGCCGGCTGCTGCTCGGCGGGCGCGGGCCGTTCCGCGAGCCCAAGGGGTCCGGCGACTGGTCGCATCTGGAGCGGATCGTCCCGAAACTGTTCCCGCAGCTCGCCGGCATCGGCTTCGACCATCGCTGGTGCGGACGGGTCGCGGTCACCCGGGACTACCTGCCCCACCTGCACGCGCCCGCGCCCGGCCTCCTCATCGATATCGGCTGCCAGGGCCGCGGCGTCGGGCTCCAGACCCGGATGGGCCAGGCGATCGCCGCCTTCATCGCCCGGGACGATGCCGACGCGCTGCCGATCGCCCCGACACCGATCACGCCGCTGCCGCTGCACGGGCTGCACCGGCTCTACGCCTCGGCGGTGGTGGCCTGGTACCGGCTGCAGGATGGGGGGCTGTAGCGAAGCGCCGGCGCGGAGACGGTCCGGAGCGGCCGTGAGATCCGCACGCCTCGAACCTCCCCCGTCGATCGATCTCGGATCTGCGCCGCCGGCGGCATTCCCGGCAAGGAGATCGAACCCGGCAAGAAGACCGAAATTCTTTCATCATCGCCGAAATCGATACCGCGATTGACCCAAAGACATACCCCCTCGGCGCGCAGATTCCGCCAACCGATTTTCATCGCTTCTTAAAGCTCCGCGGTACATAGGGAAGCGTTCGCCGCACCGACCAGACGAGAGCCGTGGGCCCGACGATCGACACTCCGCCGGCCGGCGCCTCGCGCGGCCGTTCCTTCCGGATCGTCGTCGCGTCCGCCGGCCTTCTGGCGGCAGTGATCGCGGTCTCCTCGGGGCTTTTGGTGAGCAGCCTGCACCGGCACGCGATCACCGAGGCGGAGGGCAATCTCGTCGGACTCTCCACGGTGCTGGCCGACCAGGCCGACCGGGCGCTGCAATCGATCGAGCTGGTCCAGGACAGCCTGATCGGCGAGTTCCGAACGGCGGGAGTCGCCAGCGACGAGGATTACTCCGTCCTGGCCTCGCAGCAGGTGCTGCACGACGCGTTGAAGACGCGCATCGCCGGCTTGCCGCAAGCGAACGCGATCACGGTGATCGACCGGCACGGCAAGCTCCTGAACTTCAGTCGCTACTGGCCGATCCCGACGGTCAACATCGCCGACCGGGACTACTTCAAGGTGCTGGCGTCCGATCCCGGGCTCGATCGCTATATCAGCCAGCCGGTGCAGAACCGCGGCGACGGGGTGTGGACGATCTACATCGCCCGCAAGGTTCGCGCCCCGGACGGATCCTTCCTCGGCCTGGTTCTCGGCGCCGTCGAACTCGGCTACTTCGAACGACTCTACCGGACGATCGCCCCGATCCGGGATGACGTGATTTCGCTGTTCCGCGACGACGGGACGCTCCTCGTACGCCATCCCCAGCACGACGGCACCGTCGGCAAGACCTTCCAGAGGGTCGGAGCCTCCCCCGTCGCGCTCAAGAAACGAGCCGAGGGCGTGATCCGCGCGCTCAGCCCGGTCGACGGGCGCGACCGCATCATCGCCAGCCGGACGCTGACGCGCTACCCGATGCTCCTGAGCGTCAGCCGCACCGCGGAGGCGAGCCTCGCGGCCTGGCGCCAGCAGGCGTGGATCATCGGCGCGGCCGCCCTGCTCCTCGATCTCGGCATCGCCGGGTTGGTGCTGCTCGGGCTGCGCCAGGCGCGGGTGCAAGGGCGGCTCGCCGCGGCCGAGGCCGCACGCTCCGCCGCCGAGGCGCGGGAGCAGGGCGAGCGGAAGCTCGGCGCCCAGCGGGCGAAGTTCGGCATCGCCCTCGACCATATGACCCAGGGTCTTTGCCTGTTCGATCGCGACGACCGGCTGATCGTGATGAACGCGCGCTACGCCGCGCTGCACGCCGTGCCCGAGGCCCTGCGCTGGGAGGGCACGCCGCTCGCAGCCCTCCTCGACTATCTCGGGGCGGACGGGACGCGGGCGGCCCTGGTGGCGGCGGCGCGCCGCCGTATCGCCACGGGCGGGCCGGCGAGCTTCACCTGCGACCTCACCGACGGGCGCGCCATCGCGGTCGTGCATGTGCCGATCCCGGGCGGCGGCTGGATCTGCACCCACGAGGACGTGAGCGAGCGCCGCCGCAACGAGGCGCGCATCGCCCACATGGCCGGCCACGACGCCCTCACCGGCCTGCCGAACCGCACCCAGTTGCAGGAGCGCCTCGACGCGGCGCTGGCGGAGCGCGGCGCCGACGATGCGGTGAGCGTGCTCTGCCTCGACCTCGACGGCTTCAAGGAGGTCAACGACACCTACGGCCACCCGGTCGGCGACGAATTGCTTCGCCTCGTGGCGCGGCGGCTGCGGGAGGCGGTCGGCGCCACGGCCTTGGTCGGACGCCTGGGCGGCGACGAGTTCGCGGTGATCCGCTGCGCGCCCTCGAACCCGGCCGGTATCGCGGCGCTCGCCGAGCGGATCGTGCGGCTGCTGCGACGGCCCTTCGAGGTCCAGGGCCACGAGGTCGCCATCGGCACCTCGATCGGCGTCGCGACGACGGAGGAGCCCGAGGTCAGCACCGCCGAACTGCAGCGCCGGGCCGACGTGGCGCTCTACCAGGCGAAATCCTCGGGGCGGAACGGCTGGCGCTTCTTCGACCCGGCGATGGATGCCGACCTCCAGCGGCGCCGCCAGCTCGGTGCCGACCTGCGCGTCGCCCTGGCCGAGGGGCAGCTCGATCTCCACTACCAGCCGATCGTCGCCGCCGACGGGTCGGCCTTGCGCGCCCGCGAGGCGCTGCTGCGCTGGCGCCACCCGCGCGAGGGGTTCGTCAGCCCGGGCGAGTTCATCCCGATCGCCGAGGCGACCGGGCAGATCCGCGGGCTCGGCGCCTGGGCCCTCGCCCGGGCCTGCAGCGACGCCGCCGGTTGGCCGGCGGAGATCAAGGTGGCGGTGAACCTCTCCCCGGCGCAGTTCGTCGGCGACGGGCTCGTCGAGGAGGTGGCGGGCGCGCTGAAGGAGAGCGGCCTGCCGCCCGCGCGGCTCGAACTCGAGATCACCGAATCGGTGCTGCTGCAGGACGATGCCGCCACCCTGGCGATCCTGCACCGGTTGCGGGCGCTGGGGGTCGGCACCGCGATGGACGATTTCGGCACCGGCTATTCGTCCTTGAGCTACCTGCGCCGCTTCCCCTTCGACAAGATCAAGATCGACCGCTGCTTCGTGCAGGATCTCGGGCAGGAGGACGGCAGCGCCGCGATCGTCCGCGCCACGATCGGCCTCGGCAAGGCGCTCGGCATGGTCGTGCTGGCCGAGGGCGTCGAGACCGAGATCCAGGCCGCGGTCCTGCGCGAGGCGGGCTGCGACGAATTGCAGGGCTACCTGTTCGGCCGGCCCTGCCCGATCGGGGAGGTGCAGGGAGTCGCGGCGGACGGCGGCCGGATCCCAGCCGCCGCCTGATCCCGCCCTATCCCCGCAACGCCCGCTCGATCAGCCCCGCCGCCGCCAGCGCCCGCCCGTCGTCGCCGAACCGGGCGATCACCTGCACGCCGACCGGCAGGCCGGCGGACGTCCGGTCGACCGGCAGGGTGACGCAGGGCACGCCCATCAGGGTCCAGAGGCGGTTGAAGCGCGAATCGCCCGTGTGGTCGAGGCCGGCGGGCGCCGCGCCGGGCGCCGCGTAGGTCAGGAGCACGTCGACCCCGTCCTCGGAGAAGACGTCCTTGAGGCCGCGGCGGGCATGGTGGGCGGTGCGGCGCGCATCGTCGTAAGCTGCGGTCTCGATCTCTTGCGCCGCGTCGAGGGCGGCGCGCAGGCGCGGCGGCAGGGCGTCGCGGTGCGCCGCGTATTCCCAGGCCAGCGCCTGGCGCGCCTCGTAATCCTGGAGCGTGCCGTGGGCCGCAAAGGCCTCGCCGAACCGGGCCGGCAGGGTCAGGTCGCGGATCACGGCTCCCGCCCGCTCGGCGGCCTGCGCCGCCCGGGCAAGCGCTCCTTCCGCCTCCGGTTCGGGGGCGGCGCAGAACTCCTGGCGCAGGATCCCGATCCGGGGCGCGCCGGCCTCGCCGGTCCGCGCGATGGCCGGCCGGTCGGCGATGAGCGCCAGGGCGTGGGCGGCATCCGCCACGCCCGCCGCGAACAGGCCGAGCGTGTCGAGGGCCCAGGAATAGCACTTCACCCCGACCGTCGGCAGCAGCCGGAACGACGGCTTGACCCCGACGACGCCGCAGAACGCCGCCGGGCGGATGATCGAGCCCCCGGTCTGGGTGCCGAGCGCCAGCGGCAGCATCCCGGCCGCCACCGCGGCGGCCGAGCCGGCCGAGGAGCCGCCGGGGGTGTGCCCGGGGTGATGGGGATTGCGGGTCGCGGTGGGGTCGAGGAAGGCGAAGGGCGTGGTGGTGGTCTTGGCGAGCGGCACCGCGCCGAGGCTCTTGAGCCGCGCCACCACCGGCGCGTCGGCGCGCGGGCGCCAGCCCTCGTAGATCGGGGAGCCCATGGTGGTCGGCAGGTCGGCGGTGTCGATGATGTCCTTGATCCCGACGGCGATGCCCGCGAGCGGGCCCTTGGCCGGGATCGCCGGCGCGGGATCGACGCAGACCAGGGCGCCGACCTCCGGCTCGCGGGCCGCGATCGCCTCGCGCACGAGGCCGACCGCCCCCTCGGGCGTCAGCCGGCCGGCATCGATTCGGGCGCAGAGGTCGAGGAGCGGGAGCATCGGGCCGTCCGGGCGGGAGGAGTCGGATGAACGACTTTGTAAGCGCATTCGGGCAGTGTGTTCCAGAACACGAAGCGAGGCCTGGCAGGGCCCGGCGAAACTCCGAGCGCGTTGCGGCCGGGGTCCCGCTTCGGCTAAACCGGCGCCGTTCACCCGCCGCACGGCCGCCTGGGGCGGATCAGGCCGACGCGGCGGGGCGCCGAAAACGGCATCCTTCGCGAGAGAGCCCGTGACCCTTCCCTCCGCCCTGCCCCTGCAAGCCCAGGCCATACCTGCTCCGCGGCCCGTCTCGCGCCTCGGGCGCCTGTTCGGCCGCGGGCGCAGGGCCGAGGCCGCGGCGGAGCGGGACGGCGCCGCCGAGGCCTTCGGCGGGCCCGGCATCCTGGCGGTGGCCGGCCTCAAGAAGAGCTACGGCGCCCGCACCGTCGTGCACGATGCCGGCCTGACCGTGCGCAACGGCGAGGCGGTCGGCCTGCTCGGCCCCAACGGCGCCGGCAAGACCACGATCTTCTACATGATCACCGGCCTCGTCTCCGCCGATCGCGGGACGATCAGCCTCGACGGGCACGAGATCACCCGGCTGCCGATGTACCAGCGCGCCCGGCTCGGCATCGGCTACCTGCCGCAGGAAGCCTCGATCTTCCGCGGCCTCAACGTCGAGGACAACATCCGGGCGGTGCTCGAGGTGGTCGAGCCCGACCGCAAGGCGCGCGAGCGCAAGCTCGATTCGCTGCTGGAGGAGTTCAACATCACCCGCCTGCGCAAGTCGCCCTCGATCGCGCTCTCGGGCGGCGAGCGGCGGCGCTGCGAGATCGCCCGGGCGCTGGCCTCCTCGCCCTCCTTCATGCTGCTCGACGAACCCTTCGCGGGCATCGACCCGATCGCGGTCGGCGACATCCAGGAACTGGTGATGCATCTCAAGGGCCGCGGCATCGGCGTGCTCATCACCGACCACAACGTGCGCGAGACGCTCGGCCTGATCGACCGGGCCTACATCGTCCATTCCGGCCGCATCCTCACCGAGGGCACGCCGGACGAGATCGTGGCGAACGAGGACGTGCGCCGGCTGTATCTCGGCGAAGATTTCCGGCTGTAGCCAAGAAGCGGGCGTCATCCGGGTTCGCCGCTCCGCCGCAACCGAAATCCCCGAACCGTCGATGGGCGCTCACCGGAACCTCGGTACGGCACTCTGCTTCGTCCGGCTCCCGGCGGACTTGCCTCACCCGGCGTCTCGTCCATGACGGCGGCGCCGACGAGCCGTTTTTCCACTGGCGACCCACCCCGCCCTGCGCCACCCTGACGGAGAAACGCACGGGGAGGACCACGTCCGCTTTGACGCGAGTCCCGCTTCGGTTTAAAGCTGCTACGGGATGTCTGAAGCAAGAGTTGTGCCGACCCCGGCGCGAACCGGGGCGTCGCAGGGCGGGGCTGGCTGATGGGTTTGCTGCAACGGCTCGAGATGCGCCAGGGCCAGGCCCTGGTGATGACGCCGCAACTCCTGCAGGCGATCAAGCTTCTGCAGCTCTCCCATCTCGACCTCGCGACCTATGTCGATGCCGAGCTGGAGCGCAATCCGCTCCTGGAGCGGGCCGAGGTCGAGGCGCCCGAGCCGGGCGAGCCCCGCGGCGAGGCGGCCGATCAGGGCGGCGACGGCGACGGTTTCGACGGCGGCGGCTTCGACGGAGATGGGGCCGCGGAGCCCTGGCTGTCCCACGATCTCAACCCGAGCCGCAGCGAGATCGAGGGCGATCTCGGCACCCGGCTCGACAACGTGTTTCCCGACGAGGGCCCGGTGGCCCGCGAGCTGCCGACGGGATCGGAGGGGCTGTCGCTCACCCCGGCACCCTGGAGCGGTACCGGCGGCAGCTTCGACGGCGAGGCGCCGGATTTCGAGGCGACGCTGACGGCCGAATCGTCGCTGCACGAGCACCTGTCGGCGCAGCTGGATCTCGCCACCCGCGATCCCGTCGAGCGCCTGGTCGGCGGCTTCCTGGTCGATGCCATCGACGAGGCCGGCTATCTGCGCGAGGATCTGGCGGCTTTGGCCGAGCGCCTCGGCGTCGCTCCGGCGATCGTCGAGCGGGTGCTGGGGATCGTCCAGGGCTTCGACCCCTCGGGCGTCGGCGCCCGCGACCTCGCCGAGTGCCTGGCGATCCAGCTGCGCGAGCAGGACCGGTTCGATCCGGCGATGCAGGCGCTGGTCTCGCGCCTCGATCTCGTCGCCAAGCGCGATTTTTCCGGATTGCGCCGCCTGTGCGGGGTCGACGAGGAGGATCTGGCGGACATGCTGTCCGAGCTGCGCCGCCTCGACCCGAAGCCCGGCCGCGCCTTCGGCGCCGGCCCGGTCGAGGTGCTGGTGCCCGACGTGTTCGTCCGCCCGGCCCCGGACGGCTCCTGGCTCGTCGAGCTCAACAGCGAGGCCCTGCCCCGGGTGCTCGTCAACCAGAGCTACTACGCCACCGTCTCGCGCGGGGCGGCGACCGAGACCGACAAGGCCTTCCTGTCGGAATGCCTCCAGACCGCCAACTGGCTCACCCGCAGCCTGGAGCAGCGCGCCCGCACCATCCTGAAGGTGGCGAGCGAGATCGTACGCCAGCAAGACGGCTTCTTCGTCAACGGCGTCGCGCATCTGCGGCCGCTCAACCTGAAGACCGTCGCCGACGCGATCGGCATGCACGAATCCACCGTCTCGCGGGTGACCTCGAACAAGTCGATCGGCACCAGCCGCGGCACCTTCGAGATGAAGTACTTCTTCACCGCGGCGATCCCCGGGGCGGCCGGCGCGGCGGCCCATTCCTCGGAGGCCGTGCGCCACCGCATCAAGCAGCTCATCGACGCGGAGGCCGACGACGTGCTGTCGGACGACGCCCTGGTGCAGCGCCTGAAGGGCGAGGGCGTCGACATCGCCCGCCGCACGGTGGCGAAGTACCGGGAATCCTTGCGTATCCCGTCCTCGATCGAGCGCCGGCGCGAGCGCGCCGCGATGCCGGCGCGGTGAGCGCACGACCTTGAGGGCAAGCCCTCCGAAAGGCCCCTGCCGCATCGGGACCGGCTTCGTTGACTTCGCGTCCGGACGTTCCTAGCTCTTGAGGGCTGGCCCTTGCGCCGGAGACGTCCCCGGAAAACCAAGGGCGGCGAACGACGAGACCGGAGGGAGCTGATGGCAGCGTTGCGCGTGTCGGGTCGTGGCGTGGATCTCGGGGAAGCCCTGAGAACCCGGGTGGAGGAGCGGATCTCCGCGGCCCTCGCCAAGTACTTCGACGGTGCCTACAACGGTCATGTGACGGTCGGGCGCGACGGCAGCGCCTATCGCACCGACTGCGTGCTGCACCTGCCCTCGGGCATCACCCTCGAGGCCTCGGGCTCGGCCCACGACGCGCATGCGAGCTTCGACCAGACCGCCGAGCGGATCGAGAAGCGCCTGCGCCGCTACAAGCACCGCCTCAAGGCCCACCCGAACGGCCACGCCAAGGACATCGCCATCGACGGCGGCCTGCCGGGTGCCGCCATGCCCGATACGGCCGTGATGGAGGCGGCCTATTCGGTGATGGAGGCGCCCGAGGAGGATACCGGCGAGCACCCGCCGATCATCGCCGAGAGCACCCGCACCCTGCACCGGCGCACGGTGAGCGAGGCGGTGGTGGAGCTCGATCTCACCGGTGTCCCCGTCCTCGTCTTCGTTCACGCTGGCACCGAGCGGGTCAACGTCGTATATCGTCGGGGCGACGGCGCGATCGGCTGGATCGATCCGCCGGAACGCGGCACTCCGTGAGCGGGCTCAAATCCTTCTCGCGGAAGGCCTCCGGTCCTGGAACAAGTGCGGGGCGCCGTGGGCGCTTCCCGCCGATGAGGCAGCGGTCTCGATGCCATTGCTGGAATTCCTGAAGCCGGAGGCGGTCCTCCCGGCGCTGCGCGCGCAGGGGAAAAAGCAGGTTCTGCAGGAGCTGGCCGCCCAGGCGGCCCGCCACCTGCCGGGCCTGGACGAGCGCGAGATCTTCGAGACGCTGCTGCAGCGCGAACGCCTCGGCTCGACCGGCATCGGCGAGGGCGTGGCGATCCCGCACGGCAAGCTGCCGGGGCTCGGCACGCTGTTCGGCCTGATGGCCCGCCTGGAGCGTCCGGTCGATTTCGAGGCCCTGGACGGCCAGCCGGTCGACATCGCCTTCCTGCTGCTGGCCCCCGAGGGCGCCGGCGCCGACCACCTGAAGGCGCTGGCCCGGGTCGCCCGGGTGCTGCGCGAGCCCGGCATCATCGACCGCATCCGCGCCGCCCGCGACGCCGACGCGCTCTATGCCCTCCTGACCCAATCCCCCGCCCAAGCGGCGTGACCGTAAAGCCGGCCTGACCATGCGGACCTCTCTCTGCGCGGCGGCGTTCCTCTTCGCCGCGACCACCGTCGCGTGCGCCGACGGCACCTGCGCCCGCGATCTCCTGGTGGCGCAATCCTCGCAGAAAACGGCGATCGAGCGCCTGGAGACCCTGGGCGACAGCGACGCCGACCGCTGCCGCGGCTGGCGCCAGCACGTCGACACGATGCGCCGCGCCGCGACCGTCTACGGCCGCTGCCTCTCGGGGGCGGAGCGCAGCGAGCGCCTGGCCCAGGTCCAGGGCTCGGAGAAGGAATTTTCGGAGTTGCTGCGGAGCCGCTGCAAGGGGCGGTGAGGCGACCGCCGCGCCAAAACCCTCCCCCCTCTGCGGGGGAGGGTGGCGAGCGGAGCGAGCCGGGAGAGGGGCAGCGCAACGCTGATCCAGGGGGCGCCCGTCACCACGGTCGCGACATTGCCGGAAGCGTCGCCCCCTCTCCCGCCCGGCTCCGCCGGGCACCCTCCCCCGCAGAGGGGGGAGGGTTTGGCGCAGGGCAGCACCCGCCCAGCCTCCTGGGTCGTGCAGTGCGCGCCAGGCCAATCGAAATCACCCCTCACCGCACCAGCGGCTCGGCCACCACCTTCACCGGGTGCCCACGGCTGACCAGCACCGCCGCCCGCGAATGCTCGGGGTCGGTCTCGAACCGGGTGCGGACCCAGGCGACCAGGAACTTCGCGTATTCGGAGGCCAGCAGGCGCGCCGAGGCCGGGTGGCGCCACCACTGGTCCGGGTCGATCCCCTCCGGGACGACCGGATGCGGCACCACCTGGTGGCCTTCCGCAAGGGCGTGGTCGAGTTCCACCAGGGTGCGTGGCATGTGGTAGTTCGACGTGACCACCGCGACGCTCCGGAAGCCGTTCTCGCGCATCCAGCGCCGGATCTCGATGGCGTTGCCGATGGTGTTGCGCGCCCGGTAGTCGAGGTCGACGCAGCAGGCGATCAGGTGCTGCTGGCCCGGATTGAGCCGGGCGATCTCGTCGCGGCTGGTGCGCTCGTTGACCCCGGTGATGAGCAGGCGCCGGCCGTAGCCGCCGGCGAGCAGATCCATCGCATCCTCGATGCGCTGGGCGCCGCCGGTGAGGGCCACGATGCCGTCGGAGGGGCCGAGCGGCAGCTGCTCCGACCGGGCGAGATGGGCCACGAAGGCGAGGAAGCCGGCGCCGAGGGCGATCCCGGCGACGAGGCCCAGCCCCGCGACCCCGAGGGCCAGGCGACGGCGCAGGCTCCAGGACGACGATTCGGGGTCGGGCGTTTTGGGGGCCGTCAACTTGGGCGCCGGCAACTTGGGGGCCGGCAACTTGGCAGGCGGCATGCCGTCGGGCCGATCGCCCGACCAGAACCAGCCCACCACGTCCCCGGTTCGCGTTGTCATGTCGCGCTGCATCCGCGAGGTCATCTCACCCGTGCCGAGCATAGTGCCGATTACGGCGGCCGAGAGGCAACCGCCCCGGAGGGCGATTCGTTCAACCGGGCCGGCCCTGTGGAGAGCGGGCAAGGATCGACGCTACCGCCGCTGGCTGGCGCCGGGCTGGCCTCGGCAGGGTTGCGAGACGCAACCCTGCCGAGGCTATCGGCTTTGGCATCATTCTTTGCGCCGAACCGGCAGCCACTTCGGCGCCGGCCGCCCCCGGCCGGCGGAGTGATGCTCAGTCGAGGAAGCGCCGCACGGTGAGGCGCGAGACGACCGCCGTGACGATCGAGGCGATCACCCCGATCAGGACCACGCTGGCATAGCCGCGCCAGCCGATGGCGAAGCCGCCGAACAGGGCCTCGATCTCGTCGCCGGCCGGTCCCGCGCGCCAGAGCCGGGCGAGCGCGCCGCCGGCCCCGATCACCGCGAGCGCCGCCACCGCCCCGATCGCCCCGCCGCGCAGGCCGAGGCGGAAGAAGCGGCGCTGGAACTCGCGGGCGATGAAATCGGCATCGGCGCCGACGAAGTGCAGCACCTCCACCACCTCGCGGTTGCCCGCCATGGCGCCGCGGGTCGCGAAGGTGACGGCGAGCCCCGTGGCGAGCAGCACCAGGGCCACGACCGCCACGCCGACGCCCACCACGGTGTTGGCCATGGTCGAGAGGCGCGAGAGCCAGAGCGCGTGGTCGTCGAGGCTCGCCACCCCGGGCAGGGCCTCGGCGAGGCGCTGGCGCAAGGCGCCGAGATCGGGCGTGCTCGCGCCCAGCCGCACGGTGATGAGCCGCGGCACCGGCAGGTCGCCGAGATCGAGGCCGCTGCCGAGCCAGGGCTCGAGCAGGCGCTCGGATTCCGCCTTGGTGAAGGGCCGCGTCGCCGCGATGCCGGGGGTGCTGGAGGCGAGCGCCGCGGCCTTGGCGACATCGGCGTCGGTGTCGCGGCCCGGGCCCGGACGGATCTGGATCGTCACCTCCTGGGCCACCGAGCCCTGCCACTGCGCCGCGCTCGAGGCGACGATCTCGGCGCCCCCGGCGCAGAGGGCGGCGAGGAAGGTCAGGATCGCGATCACCGCCGCCAGCGCCCGGCCGGCGCTGGTATCGGTCGGCACGAGAGGGGCGTTGCGGCGTAGGGTCGGCGGCAGGTCGGAGGCCGGGGCCTCGCGCCGCGGCGCCCGCTCCAGGGTGGCTCCATCAGACATGATGCGTCTCCCCGCGGCTCATCCCTCGATCCGCAGGCGGTTGTTGCCGAGCACGAACCGGCGCGCGTCGACGAGGTCCATCAGGGCGAAATCGTGGGTGGCGATCAGCACCGAGGTGCCGAGGCGGTTGAGCTCGACGAACAGGCGCAGCAGGCGCCGGCCGAGCTGGGGATCGACGTTGCCGGTCGGCTCGTCGGCGAGCAGCAGTTCCGGCCGGGCGATCAGCGCCCGGGCGATCGCCGCGCGTTGCTTCTCCCCGCCCGACAGGAGCGGCGGCAACACGTGCATGCGCTCGCCGAGACCCACCCAGCGCAGGAGCTCCACCACCTCGGCCCGGTAGCTCGTCTCGGCCCGGCCCTGGACGCGCAGAGGCAGGGCGACGTTCTCGTAGGTGGTGAGGTGGTCGAGCAGGCGGAAATCCTGGAACACCACGCCCATGCGCCGGCGCAAGGATGTGAGCGCGCCGCTCGAGATGCCGCTCACCTCCTCGCCGAACACCGAGACGAGGCCGCGGCTCGGCCGCACCGAGAGCAGGATCAGGCGCAAGAGCGTCGTCTTGCCGGCGCCCGACGGGCCGGTGAGGAACTGGAACGAATGCGGCGCGATGGTGAAGCTGATGTCGCTCAGGATCTCGGGGCCGACCCCGTAGCGCATCCCGACATTCTCGAACCGGACCACCGGCTCGTCCATCCCGCCGAGCAGGCTGCTTCCGGTCCCCCGGTCCGTTCTCGCGTCCATCCGGTCTCCATGCGCGATCGCCTCACGAGGCGTCCCGATCCGCGAACGCTCGGGCGATTTCGATGCGCCGGCGCCTCATAGTCCGCGCCGCTTTACCACGCATTAAGGCTGTGGCGTGAGGAGTCGTGGTCCGGCCCCGGTGCCGCGCCCGACTGATTCGCCATGCTGATCGTCTGCCCCGCCTGCGCAAGCGAATATACGCTCGATCCCGAGCAGATCGGCCCGGCCGGGCGCACCGTGCGCTGCGCGGCCTGCCGCGAACCCTGGTTCGTCGCCGCCGCCCCGCCTGAGCCGGGCCTCGAGCTCTCGCCCACCGGCGAGGCGGTGTTCTCGGCCGCCGAGACCGCCCCGCCGCGCCGGGCCGGCCCCCGCACCGCGAAGGCGAAGGCGGCCCCCGCGCACCGGCGCCTCGCCGTGGCGGCGCTCGCGGTCGCGGGCTGTGCGGCGATCGGATTGTCCCTCATGCCGGCGGGACGCGCCGGCATCGTGCACGCCCTGCCCCAGACCGCCCGGCTCTATGCCGGCATCGGCCTGCCGGTGAACCTGCGCGGCCTGACCTTCCGGGACGTCGCCGCCTACCAGGTGCCGGATGCCTCAGGCGTCGGCCGCCTCGTGGTCGAGGGCGACGTGGTGAGCGCCTCGAAGGAGGCCGTGCCGGTGCCGCCCTTGCGCGTCGAACTGCGCGACGAGCACGGCCAAGTGGTCTTCCGCTGGACCGCAGAGGCGCCGCGGGACCGGCTGGAGCCCGAGGAATCCGCCCGCTTCCGCGCCGAGCTTCCGAACGCCCCGGCCAAGGGGCGCGCGGTGCTGGTCCGCTTTGCCGCGGTTGACAGCGGGGATTCTGCCGTCAGCCTGAGGGCTCCGATGAACCCCCAGGCGAACCTCAAAGACCGATGACCCCGCCCCTGCCCCGCGTCCGCGTCCTCTTCGACGAATCCGCCATCGCGCAGCGCAACGAGGAGATCGCCCGCGCCATCGCCAGCCAGCCCCTGGAGAACCTTCTGGTGGTGGCAGTGCTCAAGGGCAGCTTCATGTTCGCCGCCGACCTGATCCGGGCGCTGCACCGGGCCGGCCTCGCGCCGCAGGTCGAGTTCATCCACCTGTCGAGCTACCGCGCCGCGACCGTGTCGTCGGGCCAGGTCGCGATCCTGCGCGACGTCGAGAGCGAGGTGCGCGGGCGCGACGTGCTGTTGATCGACGACATCCTCGAATCCGGCCGCACCCTCGTCTACGCCAAGGACCTCCTGATGGCCCGCGGCGCGCGGCGGGTGCTCACCACCGTCCTGCTGGAAAAACCCGGCAAGCGCGCGGTGACGATGGATGCCGATTACGTCGGCTTCACCTGCCCGGACGTGTTCGTGGTCGGATACGGGATGGACGTGGCCCACGCCTTCCGGCAATTGCCCTATGTCGGCCTCGTCGATTACGGCGACGGGGGCCCCGATCTGTTCGACAAGGATTGAAATTCCCGGGTCGGGGCTTCGGGATCAGGATATCTGGGCTCAGGGTTGCGGGCCCGGAGCGATGCGCGATTGCAACGTCGCCGGGCTTCGTGCGGCGTCGCCGCACGAAATCGGAACCTCAGCTGCGGCGGTGGCTTGACCCGGCAGCGCCGGGCCGATCACATCTGCCGTATCCGCGCGGTTTTTCGGCCCAGAGAGACGAGAGGACATGGCGCGCATCCTGCTGGTCGACGACGAGGAACCGATCCGCGGCTTCCTGAAGCGCGGGCTGGAGATGGACGGCCATACGGTCGTGACGGCGGTCGACGGCAGCGACGGTCTCGACCGCCTGTCCGAGACCGCTTTCGACCTGATGCTGACCGACATCCGCATGCCGCTGATGGACGGGATCGCCCTGGCGCTCGCGGCCAAGCGCGACTACCCGGACCTCACGATCCTGCTGATGACGGGCTTTGCCGACCAGCGCGAGCGCGCCCGCGGCCTCGACGCGATCGTGGCCGACGTGCTGACGAAGCCCTTCACCCTCGCCGACATGCGCGCCACCGTGTCCCGCACCCTGCGCAGCGCCGGGGTGGTGGCGGCGCGCTGACGGGTCTCGTCAACCCGCGGGAGCCGGGCCGGCGAAGTGGGCGAGCGCGAAATCGATGAACGAGCGCAGCTTCGGGGTGATCCGCCGATCGGGTGCGTAGAGCAGGTGCATCGGCCTTGACACGGGCCGGTAGGCCGGCAGCACCCGCACCAGCTGGCCCGCCGCGACGGCGTCCCGCACCAAGGCCGTCGGCTGCAGCAGCAGGCCGAGGCCGGCGAGTGCCGCGGTGAGCAGGGCCTGGCCATTGTTGACCAGGAGCCGGTACGACACCTCGACCGCCTCCGGTCCCCCCGGCCCGGTGAACAGCCACTGATCCCCCGTCGCCATATGGGCGAACCCCAAGCATTCGTGCTGGCGCAGCTCGGCCGGGGCGCGCGGCGCGCCTCGCGCCGCCAGGTAGGACGGCGCGGCGCAAAGCGCGAAATCCATCGGGCGCAAGGGCCGGGCGACCAGACCGTTGTCGACCGGCGAACCGACGCGGAAGACCACCTCGTCGCCTTCCTCGATCAGGTCGATCTTCCGGTCCGAGAGGGTCAGCGCGACATCGACCTTCGGATGGGCCGCCAGATAGGCCGGCAGCACCCGGGCGAGGTCGTAGGCGCCGAAGGTGACCGGGGCATTCACGCGGATCTGGCCCCGCGGCACCGCCTGGCTGCTCGCCGCCAGCGCCTCCACCGCTTCGACCTCGGCCAGGATGACGCGCACCCGCTCGTAGAGCTCGCGCCCCGCCTCGGTCAGGCTCTGCCGGCGCGTCGTGCGGTGGATCAGCCGGACACCGAGATGGTCTTCCAGCAGGCGCACCTGCTTGCCGACCGCCTGCGGCGAGAGCCCGAGGATCTCGCCCGCCGACGAGAACGACCCGGTCTCGACGGCCTTGGCGAAGGCCTCCATGCCCGAGAGACGGTCCATCGATTGCAAACCCGGCGTTTCGAATGTCGAAGGCGGGTCCGGATTTATCACGCCGCCGGCCCGGTCCATACCGGGCGCACGAGTTGGACAGAGCCAGAGAAGAGGCCCGACATGTCGACCCAACGCCGCGTGGTGCTCACCGAGTTCGGCCCGCCGCAGGTCATGACCCTGCAAAGCGGGGATCTGGCCGCGCCCGGCGCCGGCGAGGTGCGGTTGCGCCAGACCGCCATCGGCTTCAACTTCATCGACGTCTACCAGCGCCGAGGCGTCTACCCGCTGGAGCGCCCGACCGGGCTCGGCTTCGAGGCGGCGGGCGTGGTCGAGGCGGTCGGGCCGGAGGTCGCTGAGTTCCAGCCCGGCGACCGGGTGGCCTACATGAATGCCGGGGTCGGCGCCTATGCGGACCGGCGCAACCTGCCGGCGGCGAAGCTCGTGCGGATCCCCGAGGGCATCACCGACGAGGAAGCCGCCGCCCTGCTGTTCAAGGGCATGACGGCGCAGTACCTGCTGCGCAAGACCCATGCGGTGCAGCCGGGCGACCTGCTGCTGGTCCATTCCGCCGCCGGCGGCGTCGGCCAGATCCTGACCCGCTGGGCCACCGCGCTCGGCGCCAGGGTCGTCGGCACCACCGGCTCGCCGGGCAAGCGCGATGCGGCTTTGGCCGCCGGCTGCGCGGCGGTGATCGACCTCACCGATCCCGACTGGCCCGAGGCCTTCCTGAAGGCGACCGGCGGCGCCAAGGCGCGGGTGGTCTACGACGCGGTCGGCAAGGACACGCTGCTGAAGTCCCTCGATTGCGCCGCGCCGTTCGGCCTCGTCGTCTCCTACGGCGCCGCCTCGGGCCCCTCGCCGGCGATCGACCCGGAGCTTCTCAACAAGAAGGGCTGCCTGTTCCTCACCCGCCCCTCCGTCTTCCCGCACAATGCCGACCCGGCCACCTTCCGGGCCAACGCCGCCGACCTGTTCGACGCGATCGCGCGCGGCCACGTCTCGGTCGAGATCGGGGCGCGGTTCGCCCTGGAGAAGGTGGTGGAGGCGCACGAGGCGGCAGAGGCGCGGGCGGTGACGGGCGCGATCGTGTTGGTGCCGTGAGGCACCTCCCCTGTTCGTGACATGAGAAGGGTTCGCTTCTCCTACACACAACCTCATCCTGAGGTGTGGAGCGATCGAAGATCGCGGAGCCTCGAAGGAGGGCTCCAGAAATCTCCGAGCTATCTGGAGCCCTCCTTCGAGGTCAGTCCATCTTCGATGGGCTGACACCTCAGGATGAGGTTGCGGGTAGGACGAACGCGGGTGCCTGCGCCCTCAATTCATCCACCAGATCGCCGCGTTGAGCGCCGTCGCGTAGGCGACCCAGGCGGCGTAGGGGACGAGGACGAGGGCGGCGATCCGGTCGAGTGGGGCGAAGAGCCGGATCGTCCACAGGATCATCACCAGGAGGGCGACCACCACGACGAGGCCGCCGCCGAGATCGTGCCGGGCGAAGAACACCGGCGTCCAGGCACCGTTGAGGGCGAGCTGGACGAAGAACGCCCACAGGGCGAGCGTCCGGGTGCGGCGCAACCCGCCGGTCGCCGGGGCGGTGCCGAGCACGCGCCAGCCCGAGAAGGCGATCAGCGTGTAGAGGATCGTCCAGGCGACCGGAAACAGCCAGTTCGGCGGCGTGAAGCCGGGCTTGGCGAGGCCCGCATACCAGGTCGGGATGTTCGGCGTGGTCGCCAGACTCCCCACCACCGCGACCGCGGCGACGGGCGCGATCGCCGCAAGCAGGCGCGGCACGGGGGAGAGGACGGGTCTGGGATCGGTCAGCGTGGCGGTCGGCGGCATCGTTGGCTCGGGTGCTATACCGGGATGGAGGTTGCGCGCCGGCACCGGTTCTGCAAGGGCGGCGGGGGAGCAAAACAATTCCCCCGCACCCTGGAGTCCCGGCATGAGCCACGCCCCGCGCCACTGGTCGAAGAAGAGCCTCGCCGCGCAGGCGCTCGGCCATGTCGATCCGATCACCAAGGCCGTGGTGCCGCCGATCCATGTCGCCACCACCTACATCCGCGACGAGGACAACCAGTATTCCTCCGGCTACGTCTACGGCCGGCCCGACAACGCCACGGTGCGCGAGGCGGAAGCCGTGATCGCGATGCTGGAGGAGGCGCAGGCCGGCGCGCTCCTGTTCTCCTCCGGCATGGCCGCCGCCACGGCGGTGTTCGGCGCCCTCGATCCGGGCGACCACATCGTGGCGCCGACCGTGATGTACTGGGCCCTGCGCCGCTGGCTCTCAGAGGAGGCGACCCGCTGGGGCCTCAAGGTCGATTTCGTCGCCACCGACGACCTTGCTGCCCTGAAGCAGGCCGTGCGACCCGGGCAGACCAAGCTCGTCTGGCTCGAGACCCCCTCGAACCCGCTCTGGACGATCACCGACATCGCCGCCGCTGCCGAGATCGCGCATGCGGCCGGCGCGCGGCTCGCCGTCGATTCGACCGCGAGTTCCCCGGTGGTGACCCGGCCCCTGTCCTTGGGCGCCGACGTGGTGATGCACGCCGCCACCAAGGTGCTCAACGGCCATTCCGACGTGATCGCAGGTGCCCTTGCCGGGGCGAAGGCGGATGCGTTCTGGGCCCGCATCCAGCGCATCCGCTCCGGCAACGGCGCGATCCTGGGGCCGTTCGAGGCCTACCTCCTGATGCGCGGGATGCGCACGCTGCACGTGCGCATCAATGCCCAGATGGCGAATGCCGGCGACCTCGCCCGGCGGCTCTCGGCCCATCCCGCCGTGGCGCAGGTGCTGTATCCGGGACTGCCCGAGCATCCCGGCCACGCGGTGGCGGCGCGGCAGATGACCGGCGGCTTCGGCACCATGCTGTCGATCCGGGTGGCGGCGGGCGAGGCGGCGGCGATCCGGACGGCGGCCCGGGTGGGTCTGTGGAAGCGCGCCACCTCGCTCGGCGGCGTCGAGAGCCTGATCGAGCACCGCGCCTCGATCGAGGGCCCGGGCACCCCCTGCCCGCCGGACCTGCTGCGCCTCTCCGTCGGCATCGAGGATGCGGACGACCTGTTCGCAGACCTCGATCAGGCCCTGCAACAGGGTTGAGGGAGCCTCCGGCGCGGTTTGCGCGTTGAACCGGCGAAGCTTTTCCTTCTCCGGCTCACGGGAGACCCGCCATGCCCGCCGCCCTGCCCCTCGCGCTCCTCGGTGCGCAGCTCGTTCTCGTCGCGGCGGATGGACCGCCGCGGCTCGACATCTCGGCCACCTGCAACTCGCCCGGCCGCGCCTCGGTCAGCCAGGAGGCCGGCGCCGATGGCTGCCTGCGCTCAGAGCGCTCGGCCGGCGACGAGTTGCGCAAGCGCTGGGGCCAGTTCTCCGGCTCGGCCAAGACGCAGTGCTCGCAGCAATCGACGGCCGGCGGCTTCCCGAGCTACGTCGAGATGCTGACCTGCCTCGAACTCGCCAGCGGCGCCGTGCCGGTGACGAGCCCGACCAACCGCGCCACCGCCGGCCAGGGCAGCCCCGCCACCACCGGCAGCGTCCGCGGCCGCCCGGAGGAGCGCGCCGACAGCCTGACCGCCGAGCCCTCGCCGAGCCAGCGCACCGACCCGCTCAAGGTGCTGGGTAAGCCGGCGAAATGAGACTGTGCTGAGAGCCTGTTCGAGCAGTTGTGCCGATCGATCCGGCGCATACGTTGACATCTCGCTACGTCATCCCGGGACTCGCCGAAGACGAGAACCCGGGATCCATGAACGCCGACGAATCCTGAAAACGCTGACAGCGTTCCGCCTCGTCCCGAAACCTCAGCGTTCATGGATCCCGAGTTCCGCTGCGCGGCCCCGGGATGACATCGCGGGTTTCAATTCAGTCGGCCAACTCAACCGGGCTCATGGTTCTTAGCGTGGCGGCGACGCCTTCGCATCATCCGTCGCGGTCGCGAGCCAGACCGGCGCCTCGCCGCGACCCGGGTGCGCCCGTGCGGCGCCTTGCGGCGCGGCGCGGGCGATCATGAGGTCGCGCAGCTCCGGGGCCTGGGCGGTGTCGTCGATGGTGAGAAACAGGCCGCGGCGGCGCGCCGCCTGGCCGAGATCGGCGCGGCTGGTCAGCACGCTGAGCGCGGGGCTCGCCAGCAAGGCGAGGACCAGCGGCGCCATCCACAGTGCCAGCCACGGATCGGCGGCATAGGCGAGCGCCGCCGCGAGCACGCCGCCCGCCACCAGAGAATCGGCCTGGAGCCGGCAGGCCTCGGACCACGGCACCCGGCGGTCGTCGCGGACCTGGGTGTCCCAGCGCACCACCCGTCCGGCGAAGGTCGTCGCGACCGCGCCGGCATTGAACAGGGTCATGACCGGCCAGAGCAGCACCCAAAGGGCCTGTTCGAGGGCGGCGCTGACGAGCAGGCGGCGCGTGCCCCCGAAGGCGGCGCGGCGCTCCGGCGAGAGCAGGACGTGGCCGAGGCTGAGGAGCTTCGGCAGGGCCAGGACGGCGAGGCTCAAGGAGGCCAGGATGACTGACGCCGGCCCCTCGCCGGTGAGGCCGTAGGCGATGAGCCCGAGATCGCCGCTGCGGATCGCCTGCCAGGTTCCCAGGCCTAAGAAGGCGACCCAGACCGGCGAGGCGAGGTAGGACAGGATGCCGGCGCCGAGATGCCAGCGGCTGCCGGCGGTGAGGCCAGCTGAGCGGATGATGCCGAGATGCTGGAGGTTGCCCTGGCACCAGCGCCGCTCGCGGCCGAGCAGGTCGATGAGGTTGGTGGGCATCTCCTCCCAGGTGCCGGGCTCCTCCGGCAGCAGGCGCAGCTCCCAGCCGGCCCGGCGCAGGAACGCGCCCTCGACCGTGTCGTGGCACAGGATCTCGCCGCCGAGCGGCGCGCGGCCCGGCAGCACCGGCAATTCGGCATTGGCCGCGAAGGCCGCGATGCGCAGGATGGCGTTGTGGCCCCAATAGCCCCCATCCGGCCCCTGCCAGGTCTCCAGCGCCCGGATCGAGAGCGGGGCGTAGAGCCGCACGGCGAATTGCTGGATGCGGGCGAACAGGGTGTCGCGCCCGGCGGCGTAGCTGACGGTCTGGATCAGGCCGGTGCGGGGATTCTCCTCCATCAGCCGCACCAGGCGGCGCATGGCGGCACCGGTCATCAGGCTGTCGGCGTCGAGCACGATCATGAAGTCGTAATCACCGCCGTAAGTCCGGCAGAACTCGCCGACATTGCCGGCCTTGCGGCCGCTATTCTCCTGGCGGCGGCGGTAGCGGATCGCCGGGAGGCCGGGTCCGGCGGTCTGGCGCCACGCCTGGATCCGGGCGAACTCGCGCTCCTCGGCCGCCGCGATCTCCGGGTCGCGCGTGTCGCTGAGGACGAAGATGTCGAGGTCGCGCCCGTCGCCGCCGGTGCGGGCGAGCGACCGGGCCATCACCCGGATCGCCGCGAACACCGCCGCCGCGTCCTCGGCGTGGATCGCCACCACGGCCGCGGTGCGGCTGCGGCCGCTCGCCTGCGGGGCGATCTCGGCGGCCTGCCGCTCCACCCGCGACATCACCCGCGTCCCGAGACCGGCGGCAACGGCGCCGTAGAGATACGTCCAGGCGATGTAGGATTGCCAGGCCATCGCCAGGCAGAACAGGATCAGCACCGCGCCTTCGAGCGGCCCGTCCGGCACGCCGGTGCCGGCGAGGGCGGCGAGCGCGAGGGCGAGGGCCGTCGCCACCGTCGGCAGGAACAGGGCCAGCCGGCGCCGACGCAAGTCGGCGGTCTCACGGGGGCAAGGGTCCGCGCCGGGCGCAGCCGGCGCCGCATCGTGCGACGGGGGAACGAGGGGCATGGAGGGTCGCGTGAACTCGGTGGAGGGGGCCGGAGCGGGACTCCGGAAGACGCGCCGTGGCTGCGCTATCCCGCTGGCATCGCTTGGATCGTTCTTGTGGATCAATCGGGCTGAATGACGCCAGAACGATGACACATGTTCGCGGCACTCTCGCCCGGTAGAGACAGCCTGGGCGTCTGCGCCGGCGCCGGTCGGCAACTCGAGGAGCGTGACGCGCGCCGCAGGGAGGCCATACCCTCGACCTGGGTTTCCTCGATCCGGGATTCGAGGACCGGCGCGCCGGCGACCGGCACTGCTACGTCTCCGATACTCGCCGCGCTGCCGCCGATCTCGGGCTGCCCCGGCCGCTGCCCTCGCGGTGGGGCCTCACGCGTTTGGCCGCCTGGCTCGCCGGAAGCCGGGGCCTGCGGACGGCCGTGCCAGCCTGAGACACGCGCGAAACGCGTTTCGGTTCCAGCTCGGGGCCTGCGGCTGCGGCATGGTCGGCCCCATGCCATGCGCCGGCTGCATGGCGGACGCCTCATCGGTATCAATCGCTTAACCGCATTCGGGCGAAAAGCCCTTGTCGTCCGGAGCGGACCCGCCACTTCGCACATAGTCGCCACCAGTATCTGCGATGCCCGTTTCCGGTCCAGGACAGCCGCTTTGAGAATCGCCCTCGTCAACCCGACCTGGAGCTTCGAGAACAGCACCGATTGCGGGTGTCGTTCGCTGCGCCTCCCCCTGGATCTCGGGGCCTGCAAGGTGCTGCTGGAGCGGGCCGGCCACGACGTGCTGATGCCGGACGGCGCCCTCGACGGTCTCTCGCTCGAAGGCCTCGCCGACCGGGTGGCGGACTTCGCCCCCGCCATGACGGTGGTGACCACCGCCTCGACCTCCCTGTTCCGGCGCTGCGCCCAGCCGGAATCGCGGGTCCCCCGCGCCTTCCTCGACGCGCTCGCCGGCCGCGGCGGCCGCACCGTGGCGGTCGGCCCGCACGGCTCGGTCACCCCGGCGACGACGCTTGGCAAGCTCGGCTTCGATCGGGCGCCGGAGGGGCCGGGCGCCGAGGTCGAGGTCTCGCGCGGCCGCCCTTATTCCTGCACCTTTTGCGCCGAGATCGACTTCCGGGACAAATACCGGCGGCGCGCGCTGCCGGCCATCCTGGAGGAGGTCGACCGGTTGATCGCGCAAGGGCTGAGCGACCTCTCCTTCATCGACGAGATCTTCCTGCCCCGAAGAGCCCTGCCGGAGGCGCTCGCAGCCCGCGCGGTGGAGTTCGGGGTGCGGACGCGGATCGACCTGTGGAAGCCCGGCATGCTCGACCTGCTGGGCGCTGCCGGCTGCGTCTCGATCGAGGCCGGCGTCGAGGGCCGGATGGAAGGCGGCCGCGCGATGCGCGACAAGACCTGCAGCGCCTCGACCGACGACCTCGCCTTGCGCCTGGTCCATGCCCGCCGCTCGGTGCCCTTCGTGCAGGCAAACCCGATCAAGGTCGCGGGCGACGACCCCGAGACGGTCGCGGCCCGGCGCGACCGCCGGCGCGCCGCCGGCATCCGGGCCAACGATCCCGTGCCGCTCTCCCCGTCCTCGCCCGACTACCGCCGCCTCTGGGGCGAGCCGGACGGCGAGGCCTGGGAGCGGGCACGCGCCCATGACCTCGGCCAGTTCGACCGCTTCGGCGACGGTCAAGAAGAACGGCCGGCCCCGTTGCGCGAGTTGGAGGCGGCATGCTGCCCAGCCTGACGGTCCCGGCCGGACGCCCCCTCACCTATCGGGGGGCGCCGGCCCTCAACCTGTTCATGACCGTCGATGCGGTCGGTGGAATCTGGCAATACGGGCTCGACCTCGCCGAGGAGCTGACGCGCCAGGGCGTCGGCGTGACCCTGGCGGTGCTCGGCCCCGAGCCGAGCCAGGACCAGCTCCGCGCCGCCCGTGCCATCCGCGGCCTCGCCCTGTGCCCGCTGGGCGCCAGCCTCGACTGGACAGCGCTGACCCGCCGCGAGGTCGAGGCGGCCGCCACCCTGGTCGCCCGCGAGGCCGAGCGGGCCGGCGCCGACCTGATCCACCTCAACAGCCCGGCGCTGGCCGCCATCACCGATTTCTGCGCCCCCGTCATCGCGGTCGCGCATTCCTGCGTGGCGACCTGGTGGGCGGCGATGCGCCCCGGCCCCCTGCCCCCCGACCTCGCCTGGCGGGCGAGCCTGGTGGCGGAGGGCTACCGGCGGGTCGACATGCTGCTCAGCCCGACCCGCGCCTTCGCGGAAGCCACCGCCGCGACCTACGGCATCGCCCCGCCCCGGGTGGTGCCGAACGGCCGGCGCAAGCCCGCCGACCGCGGCCAGCGCAGCCCGGCAGGCGCCGCCGCCTCGCCCTTCGCCTTCACCGCCGGCCGGCTCTGGGACGAGGGCAAGAACGCCCGCACCCTCGACCGGGCCGCTGCCCGGATGCAGCTGCCGCTGCTCGCCGCCGGCGACCTCAAGGGCCCGAACGCGGCGCAGTTCTCGCCCGAGCACCTGCGCCCCCTCGGTCGGCTCAGCGACCAGGACGTGGCGCGCTGGCTCGCCGGCGCCCCGATCTACGCTTCCGCCGCCCGCTACGAGCCCTTCGGCCTCGGCGTGCTGGAGGCCGCGAGCGCCGGTTGTGCCCTGGTGCTCTCCGACATCCCGACCTTCCGCGAATTGTGGGACGAGGCCGCGATCTTCATCGCGCCCGACGACGAGGCCGGCTTCGCCCACGCCATCGAGATGGTGGCGGGCGACCCCGCGATCCGCGCGCGACTCGGCGCCGAGGCGCGGTCCCGGGCCGAGGCCTACACGGTCGAGGCGATGACGGCGGGCGTCCTCGACGCCTACCGGGCGGTGCTGGAGGCCCCGCCCCTGCGGGCCGGGGTTCCGGGTTGAGGATCGTGTCGCGTGCCCGCGCTCGTGCTGGAACCACGGCCACGCGGTCGCGGCACCCGAGCCGCAAGCGCTCACGCCGTCCCACCGACCCGCACCAGCAGGTTCGCCATCACGCCGATCCGCGGCCCCAGGCTCGCGAGATCCAGATGCTCGTCATGGGCGTGGAGCCCCGCGCCGCAGGGACCGAGCCCGTCGAGGGTCGGCACGCCGAGGGCGCCGGTGAAGTTCCCGTCCGAGCCGCCGCCCGACACCTCCGGCGAGACGACGACCCCGAGCGCCGCCGCCACCGCCTGCGCCGCCTCGTAGAGCGCCCGGTCCCCCGTCCCGGTGCGCCAGAGCGGGCGCTCGCTCGCGAGGTCGATCGCCAGCCGCTCATCCGCCTCCGCGGCGACGATCCCGGCGATCTCCGCGCGCCGCGCGTCGTCGGCGGCAACGCATAGCATCTCGGCCGAGGCGTGCTCGGGCACGCAATTGACCCACGTGCCCCCGCCGATCACCCCGACGCCGAGGCTCGCGCCCGGCACGCTCCGGCTCTCTAGGGCGACGATCGCGCGGGCGAGCCGGTGGATCGCGGAATCTCCCTTCGCGGGGTCGCGGCCGGCATGGGCGGGCCGGCCGGTCGCCGACAGCGCGTAGCGCAGGATCGCGTGGCGGCCGACGACGAGGCCGCCATTGTCGCGGGCGGGCTCCGGCACCAGGACGCAGGCCGCCGCCTTCGCCCGCGCCTCGATCAGCCCGCGGGAGCGGGGCGAGCCGATCTCCTCGTCGGAGGTGATCAGGATCTCGACCGGCCGGGCGAGATGCGGGCCGGACCGGCGGAGCGCCTCCAGAGCCAGCACGATCCCGCCCTTCATGTCGAGGATGCCGGGCCCGAAGGCACGGCTCCCCTCGATCCGCCACGGATTGGCGGCGAGCTCGCCGACCGGGTGGACGGTGTCGAGATGGCCGAGGATCAGGATCGGCGGGCCGGTCAGCGCCCCGCCCCGATCGTACCTGGCCCGGACGGCCCCGGCGGCGTCGAGATCGGGGGCGGGGTCCGACACCGCGAGGCCGTCCGCCGCCAGTTCCGCCCGCATCAGGGCGAGCCCGGCGGCAAGCGCGTCGGGGGCGTAGCTCGGCGTCTCGCACAGGACGAGGCGCCGCAGGCGGTCGAGGGCGGGCGCGAGGTCCGCCGGGCCCGGAATCAGAGGAACCTGGGGCACGTCACAACGCCGTCGCCGCGTGGGCGGCGATGTCGGCATGGGTGGCGAACCACACGTCGCCCTTCGCCTTGGCGGCGCGGATCAGTTCCTCGACGATCCACAGGCGCGAGCGGTAGCCGATGATGTGCGGGTGCATGGTGAGCTGGAACAGCCCGCCCTCGCGATAGGCGCCCTCGAACTCGCGCATGAAGATCGCGAGCACGTCCTCGGGCCCGATATGCGGGCGCAAGCCCTCGAACCGGCTCATCATGAAGTAGGGCGCGTCGTCCCGGATCCATTCGACCGGAATCTCGACCACCCCGGTCGGCTCGCCGTCCTCAAGGAGTTCGTAGCAGGAATCGTCGGCCATCAGCGACGAATCGTAGCGCAGACCCATCTCGCGGATGATCGCCAAGGTCGCGTCCGAATAGTCCCAGGACGGGGTGCGCAGGCCCACCGGGCGCGTGCCCGTGATCGCCTCCAGGGCGTCGGCGCTGCGCAGCATCAGGTCGCGCTCGGCCTCCCGCGGCAGCACCGAGTTCAGCTCATGGATCCAGCCGTGGATGCCGATCTCGTGGCCGGCCGCCACCACGGCGCGCTGCTCGTCGGGATAGAGCATCGCCACCACCGCCGGCACGTAGAAGCTCGCCGGGACATCATGCTCGGAGAGGAGCTTCAGGATGCGCGGCATGCCCTGGCGGTTGCCGTACTGGCCCCAGGAGAGCCGCCCGAGCGACTTGCCGCCGTCGCGCAACTCGTTGGTCTCGTGGTCGACGTCGAAGGACAGGGCGACCGCGCACCGCTTGGCCCCGGGCCAGGCCGGGGCCAGGGTGCGGCCGGCCCGGACCTTGTTCACGCGCTGGCGCCAGTGGCTCTCGGGCCATTGCCACGGCTTGAGGGCGGCGGGGTCGGTCATGGGGGGCACTCCGATCAGGCGAGCCGGGCCTTGCCGGTCTCCGGCATCCGCACGAGGACGGCGAGCGTGACCGCCGCCATCGGGATCAGGTAGGCGACGCTCGGCGCCAGCGCCGAGCCGGTCGCGGCGATGAGCCAGGTGGCGACGAAGGGCGCGAAGCCCCCGAACACCGCGACCGCGAGCGTGTAGCCGATCGACATCCAGGTCGAGCGCAGGTGGCTCGGAAACATCTCCGAGATCGCCGCCGGGCCGGGGCCGGAATAGAGCGCGACGATGATGCCGAACACGACCTGGATCGCCACCACGGTGGCAAAGCCCGCCCCGTCGGCGACGATCCGGAACAGCGGGTAGGACAGGAGGATCGCCGCGACCGCGCTGGCGATCAGGAGCGGCTTGCGGCCGATCCGATCCGAGAGATGGCCGAAGACCGGAACGGTCAGCACCATCGCCACGAGCCCGATCGTGTTCGACCACAGGGCCTGCGAGGCGGAGAGCGCGCCGTATTTCTGCGTGAAGGTCGGCATGTAGGACAGCAGCATGTAGTACGACACGGTCCAGAAGATCGTGAAGCCGAAGGCGCGCAGCCCCAAGCGCGGGCCGCTCTCGCCCGCGGGCGGCACCGCGGCGGCCTTGCCGTGCTGGACCTTCGCCTCGAAGACCGGGGTCTCGTCGACGCTGCGGCGGATCAGGATGCCGACGACGAGGAGCGAGGCGCCCAGCAGGAACGGGATGCGCCAGCCCCAGGCCAGCATCGCCTCGGGGCTGAGGAGCGAGGTCAGCAGGGCCGCGACGCCGGACCCGAGCAGGATGCCGGAGGCGGTGCTGACCTGCTGGAACGAGCCGAACAGCCCGCGCCGCCCTTCCGGCGCCCATTCGATGATGAAGGCCGTGGAGGCGCCCCACTCCCCGCCGGCCGCGATGCCCTGGAGGATGCGCAAGGTCACCAGCAGGGCCGGCGCCGCGATCCCGATCCGGGCGTAGGTCGGCAGCAGGCCCAGCCCGATCGTGCCGAGCGCCATCATCAGCAGGGTCAGCACCAGCGCGACCTTGCGCCCGCGCCGGTCGCCGAGGCGCCCGATCACCGCGCCGCCGAAGGGCCGGGCCAGGAAGCCGACGCCGTAGGCCGCGAAGGTCGCGAGCAGCGAGGCGGTGGGGTCGCTCGAGGGGAAGAACGCCGCCGAGATCGACCCGGCCAGGAAGGCGTAGACCCCGAAATCATACCATTCGAGCATGTTGCCGATGCAGGCGGCGGCGATCGCCTTGCGCGCCCGGGGGTCGAGGCTCGGCCGGGATCGACGGGCCTCCCTCGTCGCGACCGTGCCGTCCATGCCGAACTCCGCTCGTCTGTATTGCCATGCAATACGCTGCATTGCATGATATGCTGGTTCAGGAGACGAGGCGATGTCAACGGACGCGAGCGGCGAAACCGCGCGAAGCCGGCTCTTTGTGCAATCCGTCGAAAAATGCTTCGCCGTACTCGAAGCGTTCCAGGGCGCCCGCTATCTGTCCTTGCAGGAGATCAGCCAGCGTTGCGGCCACGACAAGAGCACGTGCCAGCGCATGGCCCACACGCTGGCGCAGCTCGGCTATCTCGACCAATGCGAGACGACCCGGCGCTATGCGCTTGCCGACCGGGTGCTCGATCTGAGCTATCACCTGCTGCGCAACCACCCGCTGATCGAGCGGGCGACCCCGATCCTGATGGACCTGCGCCGGGCCTGCGACGCGCGGGTCGACCTGAGCTTCTTCTCGCGGGCATCGCTGGTCTATGCGCTGCGGCTGCAGGCGCGGGCCGAGCCCTATTACACCAACCTGGTCGGGCGCCGGATTCCGCTCTTCTGCAGTGCCGGCGGTCGCGCGGTGCTGGCGGCCCTCGCGGAGCCGGAGGCCCGCGCCCTGGTGGAGGCGGAGGATCGCCGGCCGCTGACCCGGTTCACCCGCACGGAGGCCGAGGCGGTGATGGAGGCGGTGGCGGTGGCCAGGCGCGACGGCTACGCGGTCGCCGCCCACGAGGTGATCGAGGACGAGGTCGTGGTCGCGGTGGCGCTCCTCGACGGAGCCCGCCGGCCGTTCGGCGCCCTGCATGTCGCCGGCGAGGCCGGACGCTGGAGCGATCCGGAGGCCGTCGCCCGGGCCCTGCCGGGGCTGATGCGTGCCGCCGCCCTGGTGAGCGGCGCGGCGTGAGACTTCAGTACCGCACGAACTCGCCGAGACGGCCGGCGAGGCGATAGGCCCGCTCGCGGGTGAGGCCGCGCAGGATCACCCGGGCATCGCTGTAGAGGGTGAAGGTGCCGTCCGCGTCGGCCTGGATCCGGATGCCCTCGTGCTGCATGGCCTGCCCCCTCCCCTGTCGTTGCGTCACCGCTGCGGGGCGCGAGGGAAAACGCGCGGGGGCGCCGAAGGGTACGGCGCCGGCTCACATTTTTTAAACCATCGCTCGCACGAAAAATGATCGTGTCGCCGGAACCTATGCCGTTGGATGAACCTTTCTCGTGACCCGCCCCGAGCGGGAAAAGCCTCCCGCTCCGGCGGGCCGGTCCGCGCCCTCGAGGGCTTGAGGGCCGCGCAAGAGGAGACACCAAAGATGAAGAAGCTGACTCTGGGCCTCGCGGCAGCCGCCGTTCTCGGAACGCTCTCCTTCGGCGTCGGCGCGGCCTCCGCCGCCCCGGCGAGCCCGGCCGGCATCCAGGCCGCTCCCATGGTGGAGACGGTGCAGATGACCCGCGGCGAGCGCCGGATGATGCGCCACCACCGCATGCACCGGCACATGATGCATCGCCGCCACATGATGCACCGGCGGCACATGATGCGTCACCGCATGATGCACCGCCACATGCACCGCATGTAAGGGTTTTCGCTCCGCCCGGCCCTGTCGTCCCGCGGCCGGGCGGAGCCTTCCTTCGTCAGATGTCTCGCGTCAGAACGGCCGGTTCGTCGGAGCCGGCTGACCCGCCAGGATCCGCTCGTCGACCTGGCGCACGTCCCGCAGGCCGCACATCGCCATCGTGACGTCGAGTTCCTTGCGGATGATGTCGAGGCACTGGGTCACGCCCGCCTCGCCGCCGGCCCCGAGCCCGTACAGGAAGGCCCGGCCAATGAAGACGCCGTGCGCCCCGAGCGCCAGCGCCTTGATCACGTCCTGGCCCGAGCGGATGCCGCCATCCATCAGGACCTCGATCCGGTCGCCCACCGTCCGGACGATCTCGGGCAGGGCGGCGATCGACGAGATCGCGCCGTCGAGCTGGCGCCCGCCGTGGTTGGAGACGATCATCGCCTCGGCGCCGCTCTGCGCCGCCAGTTCCGCATCCTCGGGATCGAGGATCCCCTTCAGGATCAGCTTGCCGCCCCAGCGGTCGCGGATGCGCGTGACGTCGTCCCAGTTGAGGCGCGGGTCGAACTGCTCGGCGGTCCAGGACGAGAGCGAGCGCAGGTCCCCCACCCCTTGCGCGTGCCCGACGATGTTGCGGAAGGTGCGGCGCTGCGTGCGCAGCATGTTCAGGCACCAGCGCGGCTTCGTCGCCAGGTTGACGATGTTGGGGATCGTCATCCGGGGCGGGGTCGAGAGGCCGTTCTTCACGTCCTTGTGGCGCTGGCCCAGGATCTGGAGGTCGAGGGTGAGCACGAGCGCCGAGCATTGCGCCGCCTTGGCGCGGTCGATCAGCCGGTCGATGAAGTCCCGGTCGCGCATCACGTAGAGCTGGAACCAGAACGGCGCATCGGTGTTCTCGGCCACGTCCTCGATCGAGCAGATGCTCATGGTCGAGAGCGTGAACGGCACGCCGGCCTTGGCGGCGGCACGCGCGGCCAGGATCTCGCCGTCGGCATGCTGCATGCCCGTCAGCCCGGTCGGCGCCAGCGCCACCGGCATGCTCACCGGCAGGCCGACCATGGTGCTGGCGAGCGTGCGGTTCGTCATGTCGACGGCGACGCGCTGGCGCAGCTTGATCTTGGAAAAATCGTCCTCGTTCGCCCGGTAGGTGCCCTCCGTGTACGAGCCGGAATCGGCGTAGTCGTAGAACATCCGCGGCACCCGCCGCTCGGCGAGCACGCGCAGGTCCTCGATGCAGGTGACGGGGCCGCTCGTGAAGAACCGCGACATCCAGGATGGCGGCCGCGACGAGGGCATTCGGGTGGCGTGCATGGCGTCTCGCTCGTTTGACGTCTCTTCTCGCCCTGCGCGGGGAACAGCCTTGGCGGGGACGGCCCTCTGGCCCGGCGCGCAGGTTTTTGGTCTCAAGCCCGCCCGGGATACAATCAACCGTTCGGGTCTGACCATCGTTTTCGCCGTGCGCCCGGCGCGGCCCGGCACCGCGTGGATCAAGGGGCGACCTCCTCCCGCGGCGTCGCGCTGAGCTCGGTCCAGTCCAGCTCCTCCTCGAGGCGCAAGTAAGCGTCGTCGCCGATCTCGTCGCGCTCGCGCAAGGACAGGATGACCGCGCGGGCGGCCTCGACGGCGCGGCGGCGCAAGCGGTCGGCCGGCAGGCTCTCCGGGGCGAGGCCCTCGTCATGGTCCTCCGCCTCGCTGAGCGCTGCGTCGAATTCCCGCCGCAGGGCCTCGGCATGGGGCGAGGTCTCGTCGGCCAGGCTGTCGCGGGCCGCCCGGTAGGCCGCGGCGCGGGCCCGGCCGATCTCGATCCCGACCGGATCGTCGTCGCCGAGCGAGAACCAGGCCAGCAGCGGGCGCAAGGTCAGGCCCTGGATCACCAGGGTGCCGAGCACGACGCAGAACGCCGTCAGCACCACGAGATCGCGATGCGGGAAGTCGCCCGGCAGCGCCAGCGCCAGCGCGATGGTGACGACACCGCGCATCCCGCACCACGCCACCGTCGTGCCCGAGCGCAGGCCGATCGGCGCCGGCCCGACCGGACCGAACAGGCGGTGCCAGAGCCGGGCGACGGCCCGGGCACCGAGCACCCAGGCGAGCCGCACCACCACCGTGGTGGCGAACACCGCCGCGGCGACGACCGCCGTGTGGCGGCGCTCCTCCGGGCTCAACCCCTCGAGGATCGGGCCGATCTGGAGGCCGATCAGCACGAAGGCCAGCACGTTGAGCACGAACACCGCCGTCTCCCAGACGGTGTTGGAGGTGACGCGCAGATGCGCCGGCATGGTCTGGGGCGAGAGCCGCGAGACGGTGAGCCCGAAGCTCACCACCGTCAGCACGCCCGAGACCTCGACCCGCTCGGCGGCAAGCCAGAGGCCGAAGGTGGCGACGAACTGGAGCACGACGGCGCTCGGCGGATCGGTGACCCGGCGCATCAGCCGGACGTAGAGCATCGCCAGGACCGGCCCGGCGACCAGTCCCCCGACGACGCCGATCAGGAAGGTCGGGGCGACCTCGGCGACCGAGAACGAGCCCGTCGCCACCGCCCCTAAAGCGAGGCGGTAGATCAGCAGCGACGAGGCGTCGTTGAACAGGCTCTCGCCCTTGAGAATGGTGACGAGGCGGTGCGGCAGCCGGAGATGGGCCAGCACCGAGAGCGCCGCCACCGCGTCCGGCGGCGCCACGATGGCACCGAGCACGATGCCGGCGGCGAGCGGCAGGTCGGGCACGAGCCAGCGCGCCACCAGCGCCACCGCGACCGTCGTGACCCCGACCGCCCCGACGACGAGGCCGGCGATCGGCATCCAGTTGCGCTTGAGGTCGCGCAGGCTGGTGTCATAGGCCGCGTCGAGCAGGACCGGGGCGAGGAAGAGCGCCAGCGCCAGGTCGGGATCGAGGCCGGGACGCGGCACCTGCGGCACGAAGGCCAGCACCACCCCGCCGATGGCGAGGAAAGCCGGGAACGGCGCCCCCAGGCGCCGCGCCACCCCGGCGAGCAGGACCGCGACGACGAGCACGCCGGCGATCCATTCGAAGATCAGCATCACCCCTCCAGTCTGAAGGAGGGCAACGCGCGCGGGGCTGGGAAGGTTTGGGGGCGATGACGTCGCTGGGCGCGATGAGCGGCACCCGGAGCGCTCAAGATCGCGGCAGGGCGGCCTGCAATTCGGCGATCTGGTTGGGCCGCAGGATGTGCCCGTCGGCGAGCACGATCCACACCACGCCGCCCTCGATCCGGCCGGCTTCCGCCACGGCCTCGCGCAAGGTGACGGTGGGTCTCTCGGCCGTGTCGTCGCCCGGCCAGACGACGAGCTGCGCGGGGGTGCTCCAGTCGATGCGGGTGCGGTCGCTCATGGCCGCGTCATCACACCCCATTGCGGCCGGGCCGGGGCGAATTCGTTGCGAGGGCGTGTCAGGCGGCGTTGGTGGCGCCGGCGAGCCGCTCCATCAGGCTGCGCTCGTAGGCGACGAGTTCGCGGCCGACCTTGAGCGCGCGGTGATACTGCTTGTTCGCGAGCTCGTCCTGGATCGCCACCAGGTAGGGCGCGCTCGTCGGCATGCCGCGCAGGATCTCCATCGATTGCCGCACCAGCAGGTCGTCGGCCTCCATCGGATGATCGGCGAGGTAGATCAGCTGGAGCGTGACGCACAGGCGCTTGCAGGCGGTGTCGGCCCCGCTCTCCGGGATGATCTCGCTCTCGCGCAGGAACTTGCAGGTGTTCTCGATCAGCAGGTTGGTCGAGCGCTCGCCGTTGCGGAGCGCAGCACCATTGATGATCAGGCGCTCGAACGGCTTCAGGTGGATGCGCAGGGGCATGGGCGTCTGTCCGTATGATCTTGGGCGAAGGGTGCGCCTTTACGAGTTGGGTTGCATCCGGTCCGTCACCCCGACGGGCCGGCGGAGGACCGCGCCGCCCCCCGCCGCCCGTCCCGCTCCGACGCCTCGCCGGGGCACGCGGGCGGCACGACCGGCGCCGCCCCATCCGGAGATGGAAGCGACCGGCGGGCCTGCCCCCGAGGCGGGGCGTAAGGGAGGGAATGGGTGAACATGGGCCCGACGCTAGGGCGCGGACGATTAAGAATTCACTGTAGCGACGACCGAAACGACTGCCCCGGCGATAGATTTATCCAACATTAACCATAACAGGATGGGCATGATCGGCGCGACCGTTAGGCTTAAGAAAGACGAAAGGCCTGTGCGGCGATGGTGACGGCGTCGTCAAAAAGACGCCTCGCCCGACGATCAAAAAGGTCGCCACCCATGTCCGACATCACCCTCTCGGCCGCCACCCGCCAGAACCTCCTGTCGCTCCAGGATACGGCCGCGCTGCTCTCCACGACGCAGACGCGCCTCTCGACCGGCAAGAAGGTCAACAGCGCGCTCGACAGCCCGGTGAACTACTTCACCGCCCAGAACCTGAATTCGCGGTCGTCGTCCCTGACGAACCTGCTCGACGGCGTGTCGAACGGCATCCAGACGATCCAGGCCGCCAATACCGGAATCACCAAGCTGCGCGGCCTGACCGACCAGCTCAAGGCCATCACCCAGCAGGCCCTCTCGGCCGCAAATGCCTTCACCGCCAAGGCCAGCATCGGCTCGACCGCCCTGAGCGGCGCCACCGCCAACAACCTCCTGTCGGTCGGTGCGACCACCGCGGTGGCCGAGGCGGCGATCGGCGGCGCCAGCGTGACGAGGCAGCAGGCGGTCAGCAACACCCTCGATTCCACCGGCATCGCGGCCATCTTCACCGCCGCCGGTGGCAGCACCGCGACCCTCTCGATCGATGGCGTCAACGTCACCCTGAACCAGGCCACCGACGGCACGAGCAGCCAGGCCGTCACCGACGCCATCAACAACCAGCTCAAGGCAGCCGGATCGGCCGTCACGGCGACCCTGGCCACGAACGTGATCACGCTCAAGGGTACCACCGACGGCGGTGCCTTCGCGCTCGGCACAGACTCGGTCACGACGTCCGCGTTCGCCACCGGCGCCAACCGGACGGCGGGTGTGTTCGTGCCGACCGCCACCAGCCTGGCCACCGGCGCCGGTTTCGTCGCCGGCGACACCTTCATGGTCAACGGCCAGGCCGTCACGGTCGGCCGCAGCGACACCCTGTCGTCTCTCGCCCAAAAGGTCAGCACCGCCACCGCCGGCGCAGTCAGCGCGACCTACGACGCCACCGCCAAGAAGTTCAGCTTCACGGCGGCGGACTCGGCGACCGGGATCGTGCTCGGCGATGGCAGCACCTCGACCGCGAAGATGTCGAACCTCGGCTTCTCGCTCATCAAGAGCTATGGCGCCGGGCAGGGCACCACGGTCGCGACGGCCGGCACCCCCCCGACCCAGACCTTCACCAAGAGTGCGCTCGACAGCAAGACGATCAGCGTCAAGGTCGCAGGCGGCAGCTTCACCAGCTTGACTTTCGGCACCGCTGCGGGCCAGATCTCGACCCTGAACCAGCTCAACGCTGCCCTGGCTCCGGCCAACGCAATGGCGAGCATCGACAGCACGACCGGTGCGCTGAAGATCAGCACCACCAACGAGGCGGGCGCCGACAACCTGATCCTGACGGCGACCGGCGCCGGCAACCCGTTCAGCTCCGGTAATTCGAGCGCGATCATCGGCGGTGACGGCGCCAATGCCCGTAACAACTTGGTCAACACCTATAACGGCCTTCTCTCCCAGATCGACCAGATGGCGGCGGATTCGGGCTTCAACGGCACGAACCTGCTGGCCGGCGACACCGTCAACGTCAGCTTCAACGAGCGCGGCACTTCCTCGCTCAAGGTGTCCGGTACGGCGGTGACGGCGTCAGGTCTGAACCTGATCGCGGTCGGCCAGACCGACTTCCAGGACAGCAACTCGATCAACGCCGTGATCGCCACGATCAACAGCGCGAACACCGCGCTCCAGAGCCAGGCCTCGACGTTGGGTGCCAACCTGGCGGTCGTGCAGAACCGGCAGGACTTCACCAAGCAGATGATCAACGTGCTCGATACGGGCGCGGCGAACCTGACGAATGCGGACCTGAACGAGGAGGCGGCGAACTCGCAGGCCCTCTCGACCCGCAACTCGCTCGGCATCTCGGCCCTGTCGCTCGCCAACCAGGCCCAGCAGGGCATCCTCCAGCTCCTGCGCGGCTGATCACGCGAGCGGAACAGGCTCAGGCTCCCCGCCTCTCGTGTGATACGAAATCCGGAAGATCACTTCCGGATTTCGTATCACCAGCCCGCGCGGCGCGTGAGCGAAGCCGATTTCCGCATCGCGAAGCGATCAGTCGGAAATCGTATGAGAGACGAGAAGCCTGAGCCTTTCGTGCATCCCGAACGGCCTCTCTACGACGGGCCACGGGACATGCGTGTCGTTGCTTCACGCCGTACGGCGCCGATTCCGAGAAATCCCAAGCAGATGCGTATGATGCGCATCTGCTTGGGATTCTTTCATTGTGCCCGAGCCCGCCCGAATCGTCGCGCCGATTACCGGCACAGGACACGACACAGCGGGTTGCGCAGTGTGGGAGAGACGGCCGAAAGCATGAACCCTCCCCCCACTGCGGGGGAGGGTTCATGCTCTCGGCCGTCGCTCTGGCACCCCGGCGGCCTCCCGCGTCGTGCAGTTCGAGTTATCTGCAGCAGACGTCGATATTTCTTCTCGCCATCCCGGGGCTCGTCGAAGATGAGAACCTGGGATGAAATGGACGGGTTGGCTTTTGTCGACCAACTCAAACAGGCCCTGACCATCTCTGTGAATGCATCCTCCGGCGATCGTGTCTCAGCGGATCGCAAAGGGTGCCGCCGAGCCTGATCTTGCAGGACGGGCAGCCAGATCGGCCAGCCACTGGAGCGGCTACGCTTGCCATGGACAGCACAGTGGCATGCTTCCAGTGGTCGCTGACGCCTGACGTGTCCTCAAGCAGCGCAACCCATTGCCACCCCTCATTCGATCCCTCGACCATTCGCTCTCAGCTGCGCGTGAATCATGGTAACTTCGGCATTAAGGTAAATCGATCAGTCGAGATGGGTACGGTCATTAACGTTCTGAAAGTCATGACCTTTGGAACCAGGGGAACGGAGGCCTTTTCAGCTTTGCGGTAAGGACCGGGCAAGGGCGACGGGGCCAATCTGACCTCGCCTTCAAAACACGAAGGTCTACCGATCAATAGGATCGCCCAATGTCTTCCGGAATCACCCTCTCGGCCGCCACCCGCCAGAACCTCCTGTCGCTCCAGGGCACCGCCGACCTACTGTCGACCACACAGTCCCGCCTTTCGACCGGCAAGAAGGTCAACACCGCCCTCGATAGCCCGAGCAATTACTTCACTGCTCAAGGCCTGTCCTCGCGTTCGTCGGCGCTGACCACCCTGCTCGACGGTGTGTCGAACGGCATCCAGACGATCCAGGCCGCCAATACCGGCATCACCAAGCTGCAGGGCCTAACCGACCAGCTCAAGTCCGTCGCTCAGCAGGCCCTCTCGGCCTCGAACGCCTTCACCGCCAAGGCCAGCGTCGGCTCGACCGCCCTGAGCGGCGCCACCGCCAACAACCTCCTGTCGGTCGGTGCGACCACCGCGGTGGCCGAGGCGGCGATCGGCGGCGCCAGCGTGACGAGGCAGCAGGCGGTCAGCAACACCCTCGATTCCACCGGCATCGCGGCCATCTTCACCGCCGCCGGTGGCAGCACCGCGACCCTCTCGATCGATGGCGTCAACGTCACCCTGAACCAGGCCACCGACGGCGCGAGCAGCCAGGCCGTCACCGACGCCATCAACAACCAGCTCAAGGCAGCCGGATCGGCCGTCACGGCGACCCTGGCCACGAACGTGATCACGCTCAAGGGTACCACCGACGGCGGTGCCTTCGCGCTCGGCACAGACTCGGTCACGACGTCCGCGTTCGCCACCGGCGCCAACCGGACGGCGGGTGTGTTCGTGCCGACCGCCACCAGCCTGGCCACCGGCGCTGGTTTCGTCGCCGGCGACACCTTCACGGTCAACGGCCAGGCCGTCACGGTCGGCCGCAGCGACACCCTGTCGTCTCTCGCCCAAAAGGTCAGCACCGCCACCGCCGGCACGGTGAGCGCCACCTACGACGCCACCGCCAAGAAGTTCAGCTTCACGGCGGCGGACTCGGCGACCGGGATCGTGCTCGGCGATGGCAGCACCTCGACCGCGAAGGTGTCGAACCTCGGCTTCTCGCTCATCAAGAGCTATGGCGCCGGGCAGGGCACCACGGTCGCGACGGCCGGCACCCCCCCGACCCAGACCTTCACCAAGAGTGCGCTCGACAGCAAGACGATCAGCGTCAAGGTCGCAGGCAGCAATACGATCAACCTGTCCTTCGGCACCGCTGCGGGCCAGATCTCGACCCTGAACCAGCTCAACGCTGCCCTGGCTCCGGGTAACGCGATGGCGAGCATCGACAGCACGACCGGCGCGATCAAGATCACCACCACCAACGAGGCGGGCGCGGATAACCTGACTCTGTCGGCGAGCGGCGCAGGCAACCCGTTCAGCTCTGCAACCTCGAGCGCGATCATCGGCGGCGACGGCGCCAACACCCGCAGCAACCTGGTGAGCACCTACAACAACCTGCTTTCCCAGATCGACCAGATGGCGGCGGATTCGGGCTTCAACGGCACGAACCTGCTGGCCGGCGACACCGTCAACGTCAGCTTCAACGAGAAGGGCACCTCCTCGCTGAAGATCGCCGGCACTCAGGTCTCGGCCTCGCTGCTCGGCATGGTCGCGGTTGGCCAGACCGACTTCCAGGACAGCAACTCGATCAACGCCGTGATCTCGACGATCAACAGCGCGTCGAGCCAGCTGAAGAACCAGGCCTCGACCCTGGGCGCCAACCTGGCGGTGGTGCAGAACCGGCAGGACTTCACCAAGCAGATGATCAACGTGCTCGATGCGGGCGCGGCGAACCTGACGAATGCGGACCTCAACGAGGAGGCAGCGAATTCGCAGGCTCTCTCGACCCGCAACTCGCTCGGCATCTCGGCCCTGTCGCTCGCCAACCAGTCGCAGCAGGGCATCCTCCAGCTCCTGCGCTGATCGGCGAACAACACCTCACGAAAGAAGCGGCCGGGGCTCACGCCCCGGCCGTTCCCGTTTCGGGGGGCTCTCAGGCGAGACCCGCCAGCCCCTCCGGCTTCTTCACCTCGATCTCCACGAAGGCGATCGGGTGGTCGGAGCCGTTCTGGACGTCGTGGCGGATGCCGGCCGGGCGGCGGTAGGACTGGCCGTGGGCGAGCGGCACCTCGGTGACGGTCGTGCCGTCGTGGACCCGCAGGGTGCCGGCGGTGATCATCACCACGAAATAGGGCCAGCCGTGCTCGTGCCAGCCGGTGACCGCGCCGGGCGAAAAGTCCCAGCGCGTGATGCGGACCGTGTCGTCGTCGTGCTGGACGGTCGGGATCGCGGGAATCGTGCAGGCGAAGGCCATCGGGCGAAAAACTCCTCAGCGGGCGGATTCGAAGCCGGCGAGGACCGCCGTCAGGTTTTCCCCGAGCAGGTCGGAGAGGTAGCCGCCCTCCTGCACCAGCACGGTCGGCAGGCCGAGACGCGCGAGCGCCGCGCCCATGCGGCGAAAGCCCGGCGTCGTGATGGCGAGGCCGGCGAGCGGATCGTGCTCCGAGGCGTCGAGGCCGAGCGCGACCACCAGCGCCGTCGGGGCGAAGGCCTTCACCGTGCGGCTCGCCACGCCCTCCAGCACGTCGAGATACGCATCGTCGCCGGTGCCGAGCGGCAGCGGCAGGTTGAGGTTGGCGCCGATCCCCTCCCCTTCCCCGCGCTCGTGGGCGTAGCCCCAGACGAAGGGGTAGAAGCCGCGCGGATCGGCATGGAGCGAGACGGTGAGCACGCTCGGATCGCGGTAGAAGATGCCTTGCGTGCCGTTCCCGTGATGCACGTCGACGTCGAGCACCGCGACCCGGGCGTGCGTCTGGCGCAAATGCGCGGCGGCGACCGCGCTGTTGTTGAAGTAGCAATGGCCCCCGGCCCGGTCGCGATAGGCGTGGTGGCCGGGCGGGCGGCAGAGCGCGTAGGCCGCGTCCTCGCCGTCGAGCACCAGTTGCGCCGCGCTCGCGGCGACGTCGGTGGCGCTCGCCGCCGCCGCGTAGGTGCCCGGGCCGATCGGGCAGGCGGTGTCGACCGTGTGCCAGCCCAGCCTGCCGACGATGTGGGTCGGGTAGGTCGCGGCCTCGCGCACCGGGTGGATGTTGGCGATCATCTCCGCCCCGTGGTCGGGCAGCGTCTCCCATTCCTCCCAGGCCTCCGCCAGGAAGGCGAGGTAATCGGGGCTGTGCACCCGCGCCCGCGCGCCCGCGCCGTGGCCTTGCGGCGCCACGATCGCGTGGTTGCCGGCCTTGAGCCCGGCGAGCAGCCGGTCGGCCCGTTCGGGCTGATCGGCGGCGGGCCTCACCTGGCCGCGCACCAGGAAGAACTTCGGGTCGTGGCGGCGGTGGTCCTCGGAATGGACGGCCTTCATGGAATCTCCCGTGTTTCTCAGGGTGTGGGGGCGAGGCTTTGCACCAGCCGGACGACCTCCCGGCGGGCGACGCCGAGATGGTGGTCGACATGGGCGACGATCCGCTCCGGGTGGCCGGCCTCGATGGCCTCCAGCACCGGCTCGTGGGTGCGGGCGATCTCGTCCGGGTCGTCGTAGAGCCGCCCGATCAGCCCGATCACGATCCGCAATTCCGAGGCCAGCCCGTCGAACAGGCGCAGCACCCGCGCATTGCCGGCGGCCTCGCAGATCAGGCGGTGGAACTGGTAATCGGCCTCGACGATGGTCGCCGGATCGTCGCGCCGGGCGAGATCCCGCATCAGGTCGAGCTGGCGGCGCAGGGCGGCGCGGATCTCCGGCGTCTGGCGCCGCGCCGCCTCCACCGCCGCGTGGCGCTCGATGCAGAGCCGCAAGGCGTAGAGCTCGTCCACGTCCTGCGCCGAGAGTTCGCGCACGAAGAAGCCGCGCCGCGGCGAGGCCCGGAGCAGGCCCTGGCTCTCGAGGAGGCGGGCCGCCTCCCGCACCGGCGCCCGGCTGATGCCGAGCTCGCGGGCGACCGCCGCCTCCGCCACCTTGGCGCCGGGAGCGAGCTGCCCCTGCACGATCGCGTCGGTGAGCCGGCGCGCGACCTGGCGCACGAGATCGCTCTCGGCCAGCAGCGGCAATCCGACGGGTGGGGACATCGCGCGCATCGCACCTCCGTCCGGGCATTGTGCAATGCGTAGGCGTCGATTGTCGACACTTTCAGCTTGATCGTCACGCAAGGCCGGGTCAGTCTAGGCTCATGCCGGGTGATGTCGTGGTCCGACCGGCCCTGCATCCGGCCGTCGTCGCGCATATCTTCGCGCCGCGCCGTCCGTAGACGTGAAGATGTCGTGGCGCACGAACCCGCCGCGAACCTGTCCGCGAGGAGGTCCGATGTCGTCATCCGCTCATCCGCAGGCCGACGAGGTGCAGCGCATCCGCGTCGACCTCGCGGCTGCCTACCGGCTGATCCATCGGCTGGGCCTCGACGACAGCATCTACACCCATATCTCGGCCCGGCTGCCGGGACCGGAACACCGCTTCCTGATCAATCCCTACGGCTTGCGGTTCGAGGAGGTGAAGGCCGGCAACCTCGTCACCGTCGATCTCGAGGGCCGCGTGGTCGACGACCCCTGCGGGCTCGGCATCAACCCGGCGGGCTTCACCATCCACAGCGCCGTCCACGCCGCCCGGGAGGATGCGCTCTGCGTGCTCCACACCCACACGGTGGCGGGCGTCGCCGTGTCGTGCCAGGAAGAGGGTCTGCTGCCGCTCAACCAGTGGTCGATGCAGTTCGCCGGCCGCCTCGCCTACCACGATTACGAAGGCATCGCCCTCGACCTCGACGAGCGCCAGCGCCTGGTGGCCGATCTCGGCGACAAGCCGGTGATGGTCCTGCGCAACCACGGCATGCTGACCTGCGGCCGCTCGGTAGCGGAGGCGTTCAAGCTGATGCACAACCTGGAGCGCTCGTGCCGGGCGCAGCTCGCGCTCCAGGCCGCCGGCGCCCCGCTGATCCGCCCGTCAGTGGCGGTGGCCACGAAGACCGCCGGGCAATACGCCTCGTTCTACGACAAGATGGAGACGGGCGGGATTCCCGACACCGAGTGGGACGCCTTCAAGCGCATGCTGGAGCGCAGCGACCCGGATTATAGAGAATAGGGCGACGCCCGACCCGCCCGCTGCCGAGACGAGCGCGGGTTTCCCCTCTCCCCGCAGGCGGGGAGAGGGGAGATGCGCGCAACCCGCGCGTTCACCGTCTCACGACGCCGCCACAGGGACCAACGGGGACACTCTCGATGCTCAAGACGCTCATGGCCGGCACCGTGCTCTCCCTGGCGCTTGCCGGCACGGCCTTCGCACAAACCCCGAAGCCCGGCGGTACCGCCAACGCGGTGATTCAGCCCGAGCCGCCCGGCCTGATGCTGGCGATGGTGCAGAACGGCCCGACCCAGATGGTGGCCGGCAACATCTACGAGGGGCTGCTGCGCTACGATTCCGCCCTCAAGCCCCTGCCCGGCCTCGCCGAGAGCTGGAGCATGAGCGACGACGGCAAGACCTACACCTTCAAGCTCGTCAGGAACGCCACCTGGCACGACGGCAAGCCGTTCACCGCCGACGACGTGGTCTTCTCGGTCGAGCTCCTGCGCCAGACCCATGCCCGCGCCCGCGGCAACCTCGCCCGCGTCGCGAGCGTGACGGCGCCCGATCCGTACACCGTGGTCTTCACCCTCTCCGAGCCGTTCGGCCCGTTCCTCGGCATCTTCGAGGTCGGCTCGCTGCCGATGGTGCCGAAGCACATCTATGCCGGCACCGACTACAAGACCAATCCGGCCAACAACACGCCGATCGGCACCGGCCCCTACATGTTCAAGGAGTGGAAGAAGGGCTCATACATCCGGCTGGTCAAGAACCCGAACTACCACGTCGCCGGAAAGCCCTATCTCGACGAGATCTACTGGCACGTGATCCCGGACGCCGCCGCCCGCTCGGTGGCGTTCGAGACCGGCAAGGTCGACATCCTGCCCGGCGGCTCGGTCGAGAATTTCGACGTGCAGCGCCTGTCCGCGCTCAAGGGGGCCTGCTCGACCACCAAGGGCTGGGAGTTCTTCAGCCCGATGTCCTGGCTCTGGCTCAACAACCGCAAGGGCCCGATGGCCAACAAGGCCTTCCGCCAGGCGGTGTCCTACGCGCTGGACCGCGACTTCGCCCGCGACGTGGTGTGGAACGGGCTCGGCAAGCCGGCCACCGGCCCGTTCGCCTCCACCGTGCGCTACCACGATCCGAAGGCCGCGAAGTATTCCTACGATCCGGCCAAGGCCAAGGCGCTCTTGAAGGAATCCGGCTACAAGGGCGAGACCGTGCGCCTCCTGCCGCTGCCCTACGGAGAGACCTGGCAGCGCTGGGCCGAGGCCGTGAAGCAGAACCTCGAGGATGTCGGCATCAAGGTCGAGCTGGTGGCGACCGACGTCGCCGGCTGGAACCAGAAGACCTCCGAGTGGGATTACGACATCGCCTTCACGTATCTCTACCAGTACGGTGACCCGGCGCTCGGGGTGGGCCGCAACTACGTCTCGTCGCAGATCGCCAAAGGCTCGCCGTTCAACAACGTCGAGGGCTACTCCAACCCGAGCGTCGACGAGGCCTTCGCCAAGGGCGCGGTCGCGGTCGGCGACGACCAGCGCCGGCCGATCTACGACGCGGTGCAGAAGATGCTCGTCGAGGACGCGCCGGTGGCCTGGCTCCTGGAGCTGCAATTCCCGACCATCACCCGCTGCAAGGTCCACGACCTCGTCACCACCGGCATCGGGGTCAATGACGGCTTCCGGGACGCCTGGATCGAGCGCTGAGGGATCGTAACGGCATGGTCGGCTTCGTCGCGCGGCGGATCGCGAAGGGCATCGTGGTGCTCCTCGCCATCGTGGTCCTGAACTTCTTCCTGATCCGCCTCGCTCCCGGCGATCCGGCCCTGGTGATGGCCGGCGAGGCGGGGGCGGGCGACGAGGCCTTCATCGCCCAGCTGCGGGAAAAATTCGCCCTCGACCAGCCGCTGCCGAGCCAGCTCGGCGCGTATCTTCGCAGCATGGCCGGGCTCGATCTCGGCTATTCGGTGCGCCAGCAGATGCCGGTGGCGACGCTGATCGGCGAGCGGCTGCCGGCGACCCTGCTGCTGACCGGCAGCGCCTTCGCGATCTCGCTCTCCCTCGGGGTGCTGCTCGGCGCGCTGGCAGCCCGGCGGGCCGGAACGCTCGCCGATACCGCGATCACCGGCGTCGCGCTCCTGTTCTATGCCACGCCGCTGTTCTGGGTGTCGCTGATGGCGATCCTGCTGTTCTCGGTCCGGCTCGACTGGCTGCCGAGCTTCGGCTTCGAGACCGTGGGGGCGGGCTATACCGGGCTCGGTCGTGCCCTCGACATCGCCCACCACCTAGTGCTGCCGGCCATGACCCTCGGGCTGTTCTTCATGGCGGTCTACGTGCGGATGACCCGCTCCTCGATGCTGGAGGTCTCGCGCCTCGACTTCGTGAAGACCGCGCGGGCCAAGGGCCTGACCGAGGGGGTGATCCAGCGCCGGCACATCCTGCGCAACGCGCTCCTGCCGGTGGTGACGCTGGCGGGCCTCCAGGCCGGCACGCTCGTCGGCGGCGCGGTGCTCACCGAGACGGTGTTCGCCTGGCCGGGGATCGGGCGGCTGATGTACGAGGCGCTGCTCCAGCGCGACTACAACCTGCTGCTGGGCGTCTTCGTGGTCTCCTCCGCGATGGTGCTGGTCTTCAACCTCGTCACCGACGTGGTCTACCGCGCGGTCGATCCCCGCATCGAGGTGGCGTGATGGAGAATGCCGTTCCGCTCGCCGCCCCGGTCCGGTCGCGCCGCCGCGGGCCGCTCGCCGCCTTCCTGCGCCATCCGGGCGCGGTGTTCGGGCTCGTGATCCTGACTCTCGTCGTCGCCGCGGCGCTGCTGGCGCCGGTCCTCTACCCGACCTCGCCCTGGCGCATGGTGCAGCGGCCCTTCGTGCCGCCCTTCACCCTGGAGCGGGTGCCGCTCGGCACCGACGCGCTCGGGCGCGACATCGCCGCCGGGCTGATGCACGGGGCCGGCGTCTCGCTGATCGTCGGCCTGGTCTCGACGCTCGCCGCCCTGCTGATCGGCGTGCCGCTCGGCGCGCTCGCCGGCTATCTCGGCGGCCGGGTCGACGACGCCTTGATGCGCTTCACCGAGCTGTTCCAGACCGTGCCGAGCTTCGCGCTCGCCATCGTGCTGGTGGCGATCCTGCAGCCCTCCCTGTCCTCGATGATCCTCGCCATCGCGCTGGTGAGCTGGCCGCCGGTGACCCGGCTGGTGCGGGGCGAGGTGCTGAGCTTGCGCTCGCGCGAATACGTCCAGGCGGCGATCGTGACCGGCCAGACCACCTTCACCATCCTGCGGCGGGAGGTGCTGCCCAACACCCTGTCGCCGATCGTGGTCCTGGCCTCGCTGATGGTGGCGACCGCGATCCTGCTCGAATCCTCGCTGTCGTTCCTCGGCCTCGGCGACCCGAACCGGATGTCCTGGGGCTTCATGGTCGGGGCCGGCCGCACGGTGATCCGGCAGGCCTGGTGGATCACCGCCTTTCCGGGCCTGCTGATCCTGCTCACCGTGCTCGCCCTCAACCTGATCGGCGAGGGGCTGAACGATGCCCTCAACCCGCGCCTGTCCCGGGAGCGCTGAGATGGATTCCGACACCCGCCGGGTCGCCGCCTCGGTTCGATCTCTAAGCCTCGCCCTGCCGGAAGGCGGCGACCGGCCGAACGCCGTCGACGGCGTGTCGTTCGATCTCGTGGCCGGCGAGATCCTGTGCCTCGTCGGCGAGTCGGGCTCCGGCAAGTCGATGTGCGCGCACGCCCTGATGGGCCTGTTGCCGAAGGCGGTGCGGCCGGTCTCCGGAGCGATCCGCCTCGGCGAGACCGACCTCTTGGGCCAGAACGAAGCCGGCTGGCGCGACACCCGCGGCCGGCGGATCGCGATGATCTTCCAGGAGCCGATGACGGCGCTGAACCCGCTGATGCGGATCGGCGACCAGATGGCCGAGATGTTCGAGGCCCATGGCCAGCTTAACCCCAAGGAGCGCCGCGCCCGGGCGGTGGCGCTCGCCGGCGAGGTCGGGCTGCCCAACCCCGAGCAGATCGTCCGCTCCTATCCCCACCAGCTCTCGGGCGGCCAGCGCCAGCGGGCGATGATCGCGATGGCGCTGGCCCTCGAACCCACCGTCCTCGTCGCCGACGAGCCGACCACGGCCCTCGACGTCACGACGCAGGCCCAGATCCTCAAGCTGATCCGCGACCTTCAGACCCGCCGCCACATGGCGGTCCTGTTCATCACCCACGATTTCGGCGTGGTGGCGGAGATCGCCGACCGGGTGCTGGTGCTGCGTCACGGCCGGGTGGTGGAGGAAGGCCCCGCGGCCGCCGTGCTCGGCCGGCCGCAGGCCGCCTATACCAGGACCCTGCTCGCCGCCGTGCCGACCATGGAGCCGCCGACCCGCCCTCCCCTTTCGGGGCCGAAGGCGATCGAGGTGACGGGCCTGCAAAAGACCTACGTCACCGGCGGCGGGCTGTGGAAGCCGAAGCGCCGCACCGCGGCGGCGCGGGACGTGGCCTTCACGCTCCACCGCGGCGAGACGCTGGGGCTCGTCGGCGAATCGGGTTCGGGGAAATCCTCGGTCGCGCGCCTCGTCATGCGGCTGATCGACCCCGATGCCGGGGCCGTGCGCCTCGGCGACACCGACCTCACGGGGCTGAAGGGCGAGGCCCTGCGCCGGGCCCGCAGCCGGATCCAGATGGTTTTTCAGGATCCCTTCGCCTCGCTCAACCCGCGCCGCAGCGTGGGTCAGATCATCGCCGACGGGCCGGTGGCGCACGGGGTCTCGGTGACGGAAGCGACGGAGCGGGCACGCCGCCTCCTCTCCCTCGTCGGCCTCGACGAGAAGGCGCTGGAGCGGTTCCCGCACGAATTCTCCGGCGGCCAGCGCCAGCGCATCGGCATCGCCCGGGCGCTCGCGCTCGAACCCGAGGTGCTGGTCGCCGACGAGGCGGTCTCGGCCCTCGATGTCTCGGTCCAGGCCCAGGTGCTGGCGCTGCTGGAAGATCTCAAGGCGCGCCTCGGCCTGTCGATGCTGTTCATCACCCACGATCTGCGGGTGGCGGCCCAGATCTGCGACCGGATCGCGGTGATGCGCCAGGGCGAGATCGTGGAGCTGAAGAGCGCGAGCGCGCTGTTCGCCAATCCCGAGCATCCCTATACGCGCGCGCTTCTCGAGGCGGTGCCTGGCCGGGTGCGGCAAGCGGCGTGAGGGTCCCGTGATCCCGTTTTTCCAATCACCGACCTCATCCTGAGAGTCTGTTTGAGCAGGATCGTCTTCCATAAAGCTGGAAACAGCAGGGCATATCCTACCCACGACCTCATCCTGAGGTGTCAGTTCATCGGAGATGGACTGACCTCGAAGGAGGGCTCCAGAACTCTCCGAGCGAGCTGGAGCCCTCCTTCGAGGCTCAGCGATCTTCGATCGCCCGCACCTCAGGATGAGGTCGTGGATGGGACATTCCACCCACTTCCCGAATTCGACCACACCTCTGCCCGAACAGATCTGACAATGGACCGCCTTCCCTGCGTGCTCTTGAGCGCGACCACCGACCTGCGCGGATTGTTCGGCGCGGCGCTCGCCGGGATTTCCGATCACGTCGAGATCGTGGATCACCCCGCACCGAACCCCGAGCGGGTGCGTCTGGCGCTCGGCTGGCGCCCGCCCGCCGACGCGCTGGCGCGCTACCCCAACCTCGCGGCCCTGTGCTCGATCGCAGCGGGGGTCGACAATCTCCTCGCCTGTCCCGGACGTCCGCCGGACCTGCCGGTGGTGCGGGTGGTCGATCCCGACCAGGCGCGGGCGATGTCGGGCTTCGTGCTCTGGCACGTCATCGGCCACCAGCGCCGCTTCGCCACTTACGCCGAGAACCAGCGCGACCGGATCTGGCGCCGCCTCTATCCGCGCGATGCGAGCGCAGTGCCGGTGGGCCTTCTCGGCTACGGCAAGATCGGCCGACGGGTCGCCAGCGACCTGGCCGCCCTCGGCTTTCCGGTCCGGGCCTGGAGCCGCAGGCCACAGGAGGCGGACCTTGGTGTCACCCACCATCACGGCCCGGACGGGCTCACGGCCATGCTCGGTGAAACGGAAGTCCTGGTGAACCTGCTGCCGCTGACGCCGGAGACCCGCGCCATTCTCGATGCGCGCCTCTTCTCGTCCCTGCGCCCCGGCGGCGTCCTGATCCAGGTCGGCCGCGGCGAGCACCTGATCGAGGCCGATCTCCTGGCGGCGCTCGAATCCGGCCGTCTCGCGGGCGCCGCCCTCGACGTGTTCGCCACCGAGCCGCTACCGCCCGAGCACCCGTTCTGGGACCATCCGGCGATCCGCATCACCCCGCACGAGGCCTGCGAGGCGAGCCCCCAGGCGGTCGCCCGCACCCTGCTCGCCGCGGCCGAGGCCGTGCGCGCGGGCCGGGTGCCGCCGGACACGGTGGATGCGGCGCGGGGCTACTGACGGCTTCCGGCCCCCACGCCCACGAGCGGCTCCCAATCCGTATAGGCCGTCGGTGGTCGCTGGCCCACGGCGCCGGGCGCAAGCTCGGGCGGCACGAGACGAAGGCCAAGCCAAGAACCGCCTGCTCTGGGAGGACTTGGCACGTCCCCCCTCGGCAGGGCGGCGGTCTGCGTCCCTGCGAGGCCGGATGTCAGGCGGGAGCGGTGAGCGCCGCGGCTCCGTTACGCATCGTTAACCATTCGGCGTGCAGGATCGCTGTGGCCGGGTTGACACGTCGCAGCGATAATTTCGAGCGGGTGGCTTCGTTTCGCCGTGTTGCGGGGATAAGCTCCGCCATGGCCCACGGCCGAAGGGGGATGGACATGCTCGGGACAGTGACGGCCTTCATGGCGATCCTGATGGTTCTGGCCCTGCGCAACCTCGCCAAGGCGGCGTTGCTGCCGGTCTATGCCGTGCGCGACATCCACCGCGGCCGCTACGTCCGCGGGCTGGTGCTGCTCTCCTGCTCGGGCCTCGCCGCCTGGTCGATCTGGGCCATGACCCACACCGCCCGCCCGAAGGCCGCCCCGGTGGCGGCAGTGATGTATACCGGCTGAGCGCCGCACCGCTCCGCATTTTCCTGCACTGCGGCATCGACGCTGGCGCTTCGCGCTGGCGTTCGGCGTCGTTCGGGCCCATATCCTCGCTCGCGTCGCGCGCCCGCCCCTTCGAGGCAGGCCCCCGGCCGAGTGCCCGAAGGACCGCCGTCACTCGATCGATCCTCCCCCTCGCGGCGCGGGCCGCATGTCAGCGTGGCCTCACGGGCCGCGTTGTCGTGCCGTGTGCCCCGCCGCCAAGAAGAGTCAACGACCATGCTGCGTTCGAAGCAGAAGCCGAAAGTGCAGGATACGGGCTACGTCCTGTTCGACGTCTACTACGAGGACGGCTCGCGCCGCTCCAACCGCCGGGTGCCCCGGACCGCCACGCTCGAGCACGACGTCGATGGCGCCGTGCGCCAGGTGATCGAGGAGCAGGACCGCGACATCGCGGAAAAGTCCGGCAAGCCCCCGCTCGCCATTACCAAGATCGTGCGCTCGGCCGATTGAGCCGCCCGCTCGACCGATCGGTGCCGGCCCCGGGCCGGCATCCGCCCCCAAGCAGACTTGCGTTGGCAGGCCAACGCTTCGTCCGCTCAGGTTCTTGTTTTGTCGCAGATTTTTGTCGCAAAACCGGTCACCACCTTTGCGAAATCTGCTCAGCGTTTCGCGCCGACCCTCGCGGCGGAGGGTTTCGACAGATCGCGGTGGAGCCGCCTCAACCCCGCATCGTCCCGGGCGCACAGGTCGTGCCGCGTCATCGCGTCGAGGTAGCGTTGCGTCCGGTCCGGCGAGCCGGCCTGGGCCGCCCCGGTGAGCCACAACGCGCCGAGCACGGCCGCCCCACCGATCCCGATCCACGCGCCCATGCCGCTCTCCGTTCGACGTGACCGAGCGTCGCCTGCGAGGCGTGAACGACTCCTCAACGGCAGGACCGGTGCGGCCGCTCAAGGCTGGAGCAGGGCGTAGACATCCCCGGAATTCGCCGCCTGCGGCAGCGCCATCAGATACGCCGCCATCGCGTCGCGGCCGACAGGATGGCCGAAGCTCAACGCCTGGCTCTCGCCGAGCGCGACATCGAATCCGTAGGCGCCGAGCGAGGCCAGCCGGTCGAGGCAGCGGAGCGCCACGTCCCGGGCGATGGTGGTGAACTCGAAGGACAGGGCGGGGAGCGGCACCGACAGGCCCGCCAGCACCCGGTCCTCGAACCCCTCGACGTCGATCTTCACGAAGGCCGGGCGCCCGTGCCCGGCCACCAGCCGGTCGAGGGTCGTGGCCGGCACCGTGATCGTCCGGTCCCAGACCTGCCCCTCCCAGCCCGGCGCGCCCGAAGCCCCGGCGACGAACTCCGCCGAGACCGAGGACACGGTCGGGTTGGCCGAGTTGAGATGGAACACGACCTCGCCCGCTTCATCGCCGACCGCCGCCGCGACCAGGATCACGCTCGCGTCGCGGCCGTGGAGCAGGCGCAAGGCTCGCATCGGCCCGGGCTGCGGCTCCAGCGCGACGACCCGGGCGCCCAGGCGCCGGAAGGCCGCGACGCGATCCCCGACATGGGCGCCGACATCGAACACCAGGTCGCCCGGCCGCACGAAGCGGGCATAGAGCGCGTCCATGGCGGCGTGGGGCGCAGCCCCGCCGCGATAGAGCCGCAGCGAGCGGCCGGTCGCGGCGGCGGTTCCCTTCGGGCGGGTCATGCTCGGGCGGATCATGGGGGTGCTCCGGGTTCTCGCCCGGAGCCCTATCATATGAAATCCGATTGATCGCTTCGCGATGCGGATTTCGACTTCGCTCAAGCGCCGCGCGGGCTTGTGACGCTCTGTCCGGAAGACTCCTTCCGAACAGAGCGTCAGTAGATCGCCGGCTCGGGCACCGGGGCGCCGTACTCGGTGCGCAGGAAGTCGAAATCGCAGCCCTCGTCGGCCTGCTGGATGTGGCGCGAGAACATCACGCCGTAGCCGCGCTCGTAGCGCGGGGCCGGCGGGGTCCAGGCGGCGCGGCGCTGCGCCAGTTCCTCGTCCGAGACCTCCATGCGGATCGCCCTGGCCTCGACGTCGATGCTGACGATGTCGCCGGTGCGCAGCAATGCCAGCGGCCCGCCGATGAAGGATTCCGGCGCGACGTGGAGCACGCAGGCGCCGTAGCTGGTGCCGCTCATCCGCGCATCCGACAGGCGCAGCATGTCGCGGTGCCCCTCCTTGAGCAGCTTCTTCGGCATCGGCAGCATGCCCCATTCGGGCATGCCCGGCCCGCCCTGCGGCCCGGCATTGCGCAGGACCAGCACGTGATCGGCGGTCACGTCGAGAGTCTCGTCGTCGATCGCCGCCTTCAACGACGGGTAATCGTCGAAGACGAGGGCCGGGCCGGAATGCTTGAGGAAGCGCTGGTCCATCGCCGCCGGCTTGATGACGCAGCCGCTCGGCGCGAGGTTGCCCTTCAGCACCGCGAGCGAGCCCTGGCCGTAGACCGGGTTCGACAGCGGCCGGATCACGTCGGCATTGTGGACACCCGCCCCCTCGATCGTCTCGCCGAGGGTCCGGCCGCTCACCGTCAGGCAGTCGAGATGCAGGTGCTCGCGGATCTCGTTCATCAGCGCGCGGATGCCGCCGGCGTAGAAGAAATCCTCCATCAGGTAGGCGTTGCCGCTCGGGCGGACGTTGCCGATCACCGGGACGATGCGGCTGTAGCGCTCGAAATCGTCGAGGCCGATGGCGTGGCCGGCCCGGCGCGCCATGGCGATCAGGTGGATGATGGCGTTGGTCGAGCAGCCCATCGCCATCGCGACCGCGATGGCGTTCTCGTAGGCCTCCCGGGTCTGGATCCGCTGCGGGGTCAGGTCCTCCCACACCATGTCGACGATGCGCCGGCCGGATTCCGAGCACAGCCGGATATGCCCGGCATCGGCCGCCGGGATCGACGAGCCGCCGGGCAGCACCATGCCGACGGCTTCCGCGATCGCCGTCATGGTCGAGGCGGTGCCCATGGTCATGCAGGTGCCGTAGGAGCGGGCGATGCCGCCCTCGATCCCGAGCCAGTCCTGGTCGGTGATCTTGCCGGCGCGCAATTCGTCCCAGTACTTCCAGCTGTCGGAGCCCGAACCCAGCACCTTGCCCTGCCAGTTGCCGCGCAGCATCGGGCCTGCGGGGATGTAGATCGCCGGCAGGTTCATGCTGGTGGCGCCGAGAAGCAGGCCCGGCGTGGACTTGTCGCAGCCGCCCATCAGCACCGCGCCGTCGACGGGGTGCGAGCGCAAGAGCTCCTCGGTCTCCATCGCCAGCATGTTGCGGTAGAGCATGGTGGTCGGCTTGACGAAGCTCTCGGAGACCGAGATCGCCGGGAGTTCGACGGGAAAGCCCCCCGCCATCAGGATCCCGCGCTTCACGTCGTCGACGCGATGCTTGAAGTGGGCGTGGCAGGGCTGGAGGTCGGACCAGGTGTTGAGGATCGCGATGACCGGTTTGCCGGTCCATTCCTCGGGGGCGTAGCCCATCTGCATCGCGCGGGAGCGGTGCCCGAAGGAGCGCAGGTCGGCCGGGCCGAACCAGCGGGCGGAGCGCAAGGAGGCGGGGTCGCGGCGCTGCCCTTGCGGGCCGTCCGGGATGGTGCCGGGTTCGAGGTCGGGCGGGGGGAGCGGGTCGCGGGCCATGAGTGAGGCTCCTGTTGGTTTCGTTCGTTCGATGAATCGCGGCGCCCGCCCCCTCCCCCCTCTGCGCTAGCGGATTCACACTTCTCGTCAGAGAGCTAACCCAACGTAAAGGTGCGCGCTTTCCCCTCCCCCTTGTGGGGAGGGGTTAGGGGTGGGGGTGGTGCCAGAAGAGCCTCGCGCTCTACGCGGCACCACCCCCACCTCCAACTCCTCCCCACAAGGGGGAGGAGAGGCGCGCTACCTTCAAAGGAAGAAGCGTTCAAACCGAGATGTGTGAACACGCTAGCCCCTCTGCGGGGGAGGGTTCAGGGCGGCGTACGCGTCAGTGCTGCAAGCCCCATTTCTGCACCGTCCGCCGCTCCAGCGTGCGGAAGATCAGGTTCTCGACCACGAGGCCGATGATGATCACGGTGAGCAGTCCCGCGAACACCGCCGGGATGTCGAGGAGGTTGCGGTTCTCGAAGATGAACCAGCCGAGGCCCCCGGCCCCCGACGACACGCCGAAGACGAGTTCGGCGGCGATGAGCGTGCGCCAGGCGAAGGCCCAGCCGATCTTGAGGCCGGTGAGGATGCTCGGGAACGCCGCCGGGATCAGGATCTTGGTGACATAAGGGAGCCCCTTGAGGCCGTAATTGCGCCCGACCATCCTGAGCGTGTTCGAGACGCCGCGGAAGCCCGAATGGGTGTTGAGCGCCACCGCCCACAGCACCGAATGGACCAGCACGAAGACCAGGCTGCCGTTGCCTAAGCCGAACCAGATCAGCGCCAGGGGCAGGAGCGCGATGGCCGGCAGGGGATTGAACATCGCCGTCATCGTCTCGAGAAAGTCGGTGCCGATGCGGGTCGAGATCGCCAGCATGGTCAGCGTCGCGGCAAGCCCGATGCCGGCGACGTAGCCCATCAGCAGCACCTTGATCGACGCGAAGGCCCGGCTCGGGATCGTGCCGTCGATCGTCTGGTCGTAGAGCGTCGTGACGGTGTCGGAGAAGGTCGGGAACAGGAGCGGGTTGTCGAGGATCCGGGCATAGATCTCCCAGACCAGCGCCAGCACGACGATGATCACGGTCTTGCGGACGAAGCCCGAGTTCCACAGGATCTCGGCGGTGCCGAGCTGGCGCTCGACCGCGCCGTCGGCGGCGGGCGCCGCCTCGCTCATGATGATGCGGGCCGGCATGGCGGGGCGCGTCATAGTGCCCGTCGTGGTGCTCGTCGTGGTGCTCATGGCTCGATTCCTCGACGATCGCTCAATGGTGGCCGGGTTCGTCGGAAAACAGCAGGTCGTGGATCTGCTGCTCGAGCTGGCCGGCGCTGCCGTCCTGGGCCGAGACCTTGTCGACATCGAGCACCTCGGCCTTGACCCGACCCGGATGGGGCGAGAGCAGGAGGATGCGGTTGCCGATCTTGATCGCCTCGGCGATCGAGTGGGTGACGAAGAGCACCGTGAACTTCGTCTCCTCCCAGAGCTGCAGGAGCTCGTCCTGGCAGGTGCGCCGGGTGAGCGCGTCGAGCGCCGCGAACGGCTCGTCCATCAGCAGGATGTCGGGCTCCATCGCCATGCCGCGGGCGATCGCCACGCGCTGCTTCATGCCGCCCGAGAGGGTGTGGGGGTAGCTGTCGATCGCCCGCGTCAGGCCGACCTTCTCGATATAGGCCCGCGCCCGCTCCTCCGCCTCGCGGCGGGACATCTTGCGCGCGTTGAGGAGCGGGAAGGTGACGTTCTCGAGCACCGACTTCCAGGGCAGGAGCTGGTCGAATTCCTGGAACACCATCATCCGGTCGGCGCCGGGCTCCTTGACCACCCGGTCCTTGATGCGGATCTCGCCCTCGCTCGGATGCAGGTAGCCGCCCACCGCCTTGAGCAGGGTGGACTTGCCGCAGCCGGACGGCCCGAGCAGCACGAAGCGGTCGGAGGTATCGACCTGGAAGCTGACGCGCTCGGTCGCGGTGACCAGCACGTTGGGGGTCTTGTAGCGGAGCGTGACCCCGCGGACGTCGAGGAGGGTACTCATAGGGCGTGTCCTCCCGTCAGCTGCCGCTGAGGTCGTGGGCGACCGGCAGGTAATAGTCGGTCCAGGCCTTCGGCTTGGTCCGCAGGGTGCCGATCCGCGCAAGATGCTCGGCGAAGCGCATCGTCCCTTGCGGCTGGAGGTTGAACTCCATCATGCCGGGCTCACGCAGATAGCCCAGCAGATCCTCGACGCTGGTCTTGTCGCCGGTCACCTCGCGGTAGATCTCGACCGCTTGGCGCGTGTCCTGGCGAATGAGATTTTGAGCCTCTTCCGAGGCCGCGCGCACGGCCTGGACGATCTTCGGGTTGGCGTCGGCGAACTTCGTGGTGGTGAAGAACTGGCCTTGCGTCAGCGGCCCACCGATGATGTCGGGCGAGCGGGCGACGATGTGGGCGCCCGGGACATTGCGCAATTCGACGTACTGGAAGGGGGGTGCCGCGAAATGGGTCTTGATCTCGTGGGTCGGGTTGGCGAGCGCGATCGCCGCGTCCGGATGGCCGAGCTGTACCGTGTTGGCGTCGAGCCGGCCGGACTGGTCGGCGCCGTAAGCCTCGCCCGCCGCCATCTGCAGGAGGATCGCCTGCGTCGAGACCTTCACGGTCGGCACCGCGATCTTGTCGCCGGCGGCGATGTCCTTGATCGTCCTGATCTTCGGGTCGCGGCTGACGAGCAGCAGCGGCAGCGCCGAGGTGGCGACGATGCCCTTCACGCCGCCCCGCGTGCGGTCCCAGAGCAGCAGCAGGTTGCCGGTGCCGGTATTGACGATGTCGACGTTGCCGGCGAGCAGCGCGTCGGTCTGGCTGCCGCCGCCGGTGAAGGTGAGCCACTTCGTCTTCACGCCCGGCACGCCCAGCCGCGCGGCGTGCTTCTCGATCAGCCCCTGCTTCTCGATGATGTGGGTCGGCAGGTAGATGATGCCGGGCTGGCGGGTGATCGCGATCTCGCTCTTCTGCTGCGCCAGGGCCGGGACCGCCCCGGACAAGCATGCACCGGCAGCGAGAAGCCCCGCCGCGAAGGCGCGGCGCGCGGGCGAGTGGATCATGAGCGTTCTCCCGAGGCCGCGAGGGGGCGGCGCATGCCGGCTTGTTGTCGAAGCACCGGTCTGGCCTCCTCACTAAAATGGTAATGCATTAGTATGTCAACCCGAGCGAGCCCGTGCTAGGCTTGTGGCCGGGCCCGCTCCGGCGGCCCGCGTCGTCTCCAGAGTGCGACCGTCATGAACGCCGTCTTCGCCGGTGCGCAGCGTCTCCGCGACCGCTCGCGTCACGCCGCTCCGCAGGTCTTCGATCTCATCCGGGAAAAGATCGTCTCGCTCGATCTCGCGCCCGGCACAGTGCTGTCGCGCCCGGAACTCCAGGCGAGCTTCGGCCTGAGCGCCACCCCGATCCGCGACGCGCTGCTGCGGCTCCAGGAAGAGGGGCTGGTCGACATCTTCCCGCAATCGTCGACGGTGGTGAGCCGCATCGACCTCGCGGCCGCCCGCCAGGCGCAGTTCCTGCGCCGCGCCGTCGAGCAGGAGGTGGTCCGCACCCTTGCGCAGGCGCCCGACCGGGCACTGTTCACCCGCCTCCAGGCCTTCGTGGCCGAGCAGGCGATCTTCGCCGACGAGGGTGATTTCGCCCGGCTCTCGGCCAGCGACGAAGCCTTTCACCGGGCGTTATGCGAGGCCGCCGTCGTCCCCGACCTGTGGGACCTGATCCGCCGCCGCAGCGGCCATATCGACCGCCTGCGCCGGCTGCACCTGCCGGTCGAGGGCAAGGCGCAACAGATCGTGGCCGATCACCGGCGGATCGTGGCGGCGCTCAGTGACGGTGCGCCCGAGGCGGCGCAGGAGGCGTTGCGCGATCACCTGTCGAAGTCGATCGCGCTCGGGGACGAGATCCGGGCGCGCTGGCCGGCCTATTTCGCCTGACCCACGCGCGCGCTTGTGCAGGGGCCTGTGCAGGGCAAGTGCCGCGACGCGGAACGCGCTTCCGGCTCTCCGTCCGCCAGGATCGATACTCGAGCGGCGCGGCCACGAGCGGGACAGTCGAGGGCGGGACGCCGGCTTTGCCGGTGCCGCCACGACCGGGCGGTCCATGATCGACCCGATGCCGCCGCCGATGGGCGCGTCACCCGCAGGTGTGAGCAGTCGTCGACGCGCGCGCGCGAAGCCGCGCATCGAAGCTTCGGGCCAGCTCGGCGAGGCTGATCGCCCCCAGCCGCGCGATCAGCAGCGCCTCGGCCTCGCGCAGCGTGCCCTCCACCGCCTCGTTGACCACCTTCTCGACGGCGCAATCGGGGTTCGGATGATCGCTGCCGATCGCAAAGATCCGCGGGCCGCCCACCGCGTGATGCACGTCGAGAAGCGACACGTCCGCCAGGTTCGCGGCGATGGTCCATCCGCCGCCGTGTCCCTTCTCCGATGTCACGTAGCCCGCCTCTCGGAGCCCCGCCATCGTCCGGCGGACGACGACGGGATTCGTTCCCAGCATCCGCCCGATCGCCTCGGACGTCATCGGCCCGTCGTGGCGTGCCATGTGAAGGAGAACGTGGAGCGTTCGTGAGAGACGGCTGTCGGTGCGCACCCGGCGATCCTCCACGCCCCGGTCGAGATTGGCAAGCGCCGGCTCTTACGATACTTATGAAGTTACATGATATCGGAGGCCAGGTGATGCGAGAGCTCGAAAACCCCGGTCGGTGGGACAAGGTCGCCCAGCATTACGAGACGACGGCCCATCCGTTCACGGTGCGCTTCGCCGAGGCGGCGCTGGCGACCGTGCCGCTGACGCCAGACAGCCGGGTCCTCGACGTCGCGACGGGGACGGGGGCGCTCGCGCATGCGGCGGCGCGGACGGGCGCACAGGTGACCGCCATCGATTTCTCGCCCGGCATGGTCGCCCGCGTGGCGGCGGCAGGGCGGCCCAACGTCGATGCGAGGGTCATGGACGGACAGGCCCTCGCCTTGCCCGACGCCCGCTTCGATGCCGTGTTCTCGATCTTCGGCGTGATCCTGTTCCCCGACTGGCGCAAGGGGCTGGCCGAGATGGCACGGGTGACACGCCCCGGCGGCGACGGGGTTGTCGCAACGTGGCAGGAGCAGGGTGCTTCGACGTTCCTGCTCCTCGGCCAGATCCGCCGAACGCTGTTCCCCGAGCGCGAGAACGCGGCCATGCCCGCAGGGGTGGTGGCCCTGGGCGATCCGGACCGGCTGGCGCGCGCAATGATCGCGGCCGGCTATCGCGCGCCGCGCATCCACGATGTGACCTTCGACTATCACCTCGACGTCGCGACTCTGGACGATCCCGAGACCGTCTTCGGCATGTCGCCCGACTGGATCGACCTGAGCGACGGGGAGAAGGCGGCCGTCATCGCCGAAGCACGGTGCATGGCCGGCGACCGGGCCGTCCTGCCGATCCCGTCGACGGCGCTGATCGGTGTCGCGAAACGCTGAGGCGCAGGCCCTCCCGAATGGACCCCGGTGCTCCCGGCACCCGGGACCGGGCGGGCTGGACGGCTACCCCCGCCCCACCACCGTCCGGATCGCGAAGCTCGACTGGATCCGCGCCACCCCCGGCAGGCGCGACAAGACCTCCTTGTGCAGGCGCTCGTAATCGCCGGCATCCGCCACCTCGATCCGCATCAGGTAATCGGACAGGCCGGTCATCAGGTAGCAGTCGCGCACCTCCGGGCAGCGGCGCACCGCGGCCTCGAAGCGGTTGAGCGATTCTTCCGTCTGCCGCTCCAGGGTGATCTGGGTCAGCACCACCATGTGGTGCTCGCGCTCGTCGGCCTCGATCAGGGCGGTGTAGCCGCGGATGGTGCCGTTCGATTCCAAGAGCCGCAGGCGGCGCAGGCAGGCCGAGGGCGACAGGCCGACCTTGGCGGCGAGATCGGCGTTGCTGATGCGCCCGTCGTCGCGCAGGACGCGCAGGATGCGCGCGTCGATCTCGTCCCGTCCCGCCATGGCGCAAGTTCCTGTCGTTCCGTCGCAGATCGTTGCGTATCGTAGCATAGTCTCGCAGAGCCTGCGACGATCCGGCGGGACATTCGGCGATCCTTGCGCGACAGTAGGGGCATCGACCGGGCGCCGGGTCGGGCATGGACGAGCAGGGCGCAACTCAAGGAATTTTTCGCGATGCGCGTTCTGATCCTCGGCGGCGGCGTGGTCGGCGTCACCTCGGCCTATTACCTCGCCAAGGCCGGCCACCAGGTCACGGTGCTCGATCGCCAGCCGGGCGCCGGCCTCGAGACCAGCTTCGCCAATGCCGGCCAGGTCTCGCCCGGCTACTCGGCGCCCTGGGCCGCCCCGGGCATCCCGGTCAAGGCGATGAAGTGGCTGATGATGCGTCACCGCCCGCTGGTGCTGTGGCCGAGCCTGGAGCCCAAGCTCTACGGCTGGCTCGCGAAGATGCTGGCGAACTGCACCGAGGATGCCTATCGCCGCAACAAGGGCCGGATGGTGCGGCTCGCTGAGTATAGCCGCGACGTGCTGCGCGACCTGCGCACCGAGACCGGCATCACCTACGATCACCGCGAGAAGGGCACGCTCCAGCTCTTCCGCACCCAGAAGCAGCTCGACCATGTCGGCGACGATACCGGCGTGCTCGACGAGTACGGCGTGCCCTACGAGGTGCTCGACCCGGCGGGCTGCATCGCCGCCGAGCCGGCGCTGGCCCGGGTCGCCGGCAGCTTCGTCGGGGGCCTGCGCCTGCCGGGCGACGAGACCGGCGACGCGCATCTCTTCACCCAGCGCCTCGCCGCGATCTGCGAGAGCATGGGCGTCACCATCCGCTACGGCGCGACGATCACCTCGCTCCGCCAGGAGGGCGGCCGGATCGCCGGCGTGGGCCTGGCCGGCGGCGAGGTGCTGACGGCGGACGCCTATGTCGCCGCCATGGGCAGCTACACCCCGATGATGCTGAAGCCGCTCGGCATCGAGATTCCGGTCTATCCGGTGAAGGGCTATTCCCTGACCCTGCCGGTCACCGACGCGGACGCCGCCCCGGTCTCGACCGTGATGGACGAGACCTTCAAGGTGGCGATCACCCGGCTCGGCGACCGCATCCGGGTCGGCGGCACGGCGGAACTCGCCGGCTTCAGCCAGGCCTTGCGCGGCCCGCGCCGGGCGACCCTGGAGCGCTCGGTCCTCGACCTCTTCCCGGCGGGCGGCGACGTCTCGCAGGCGAAGTTCTGGACGGGCCTGCGCCCGATGACCCCGGACGGCACCCCGATCGTCGGCGCCACGGCCTACGACAACCTCTACACCAATACCGGCCACGGCACGCTCGGCTGGACCATGGCCTGCGGCTCGGGCCGCCTGCTTGCCGATCTGATCGGCGGCCGGGCGCCGGAGATCGACCATCGGGATCTGGCCGAGTCGCGCTACGCCAAGGCGGCGTGACGCACTTCACTCTCCTCCACGGTTCCTGAATAGAAACTCGCGATCCAGGGTGGCATTTGCCACCCTGGATCGCGAAACTGTTTCATTCGCCAGGGACCGCGAAGCTGGTGAACGACTGATACCCTCCGGGTCGTCCCGGGGCCGCGAAGCGGAGCCCGGGATCCGTATCACTGCCGCGACCTCGACCTGAACGCATCCCACGACGGCAAGTCGTCCTCTCCAACCCGGAACCTCATCCTGAGGTGTTAGCCGACTGAAAATCGGCTGACCTCGAAGGAGGGCTCCGGAAGTCTCAGTGATGTCTGGAGCCCTCCTTCGAGGCTCAGCGATCTTCGATCGCCCGCACCTCGGGATGAGGTCGCGGGTTGGAAGAACGATCCCGGCAAAGACGCGCTTCGCGACAACCGCCCTCCCCGCCCTAGATTCCGCCCCGAGCAGGGGAATCGGCGCATGCCATGGGTCGCAGGGGTGGACGGGTGCCCGGGCGGCTGGGTCGCGGTCTTGGGGCCGAGCGACGGCGGGTCCGAACAAATCCGCATCCGGGTCCTGCCGAGCCTCGAGGCGATCTGCGACGCCCCGGAAGCTCCGATGATCGTGGCGGTCGACATCCCCGTAGGCCTGCCCGATCGCGTCGGCCCCGGCGGCCGCACGGCCGAGGTGCTGGTGCGGGCGCTGCTGGGGCCGCGGCGCGCCTCGGTCTTCCCGACCTCGGCGCGCAGCGTCGTCTACGCGCCGGACTATACCGCGGCCATCGCCCTGTCGCGCCGGCCCGAGACCCAGCCCTTCGCCCCCTCCCCGCCCGCCAACGCCATCTTCCCGCGCATCCGCGAGGCGGACGCCCTCCTGCGCGCCCGGCCCGAGCTTCAGGCGCGGGTCTACGAGGTGCATCCGGAACTTGCCTTCCAGAGCCTCAACGGCGGCACGCCCCTGCCCGAGCCGAAGCGCAAGCCCGCGGGCGCGGCCCTGCGGCGCGGCCTCCTCATCCGAGCAGGCCTGCCCGCCGACCTCGTTCCGCCGCGCGGCGCCAAGCCCGACGACCTCCTCGACGCCCTGGCGGCCTTGGCCGTGGCGCGGGCCATCGCCAAGGGGCGCGGCGTGCCCTATCCCGATCCGCCGGAGCGCGACGCCCACGGCCTGCCGGCCGCGATCTGGACGCTTCCCCTCGGCGAGGCCCACGGATGACCGATCCCATGACCGATCTGCCCACCCGCGACATCGCCCGCGCCCTGGTGCTCGACCCGGCCGGCCGCCTCCTCTTGATCGCCTACGAGGCCTCGCGCGACGTCGACCCGGGCCGGCCGGGGGACCGGACCTTCTGGTTCATGCCCGGCGGCGGGATGGAGCCCGGCGAGACGCCGGAAGAAGCCTGCCGGCGCGAACTGGAAGAGGAAATCGGCGTGAAGGACGTCCCCCTCGGCCCTCAGGTCGCGCGCTGCGACGGGCCGTTCACGCTGTTCAACAAGTCGCGCTTCGCCCGCGAGCGCTACTTCGTCGTGCGGCTGCCCGACGATAAGGTCGATACCAGCCGGCTCGCCGAGACCGAGGACAATCCCGTTTACGGCACCCGCTGGTGGCCGCTCGACGAGCTCGCCGCAACCGTCGAGCGCGTCGAGCCGCAAGGGCTCGCCGCCCTGGCCAAAAGGCTCGTGGCCGGCGAGACGATCCCGGAGGTCGTGACGTTGTCCTGGGGCCCGGGCGCAGCGTAATCCTGTCTCGGAATCTTCCTGAGGAGCGCGAAACCATGGCCGACGCGACCCCCTTCCCGCAATCGCTCACGGAGGGCTACCGCGCCTTCCTCGACGACCGGTTCGTGCGCGAGCAGGACCGCTATGCCAGCCTCGCCGAGGGGCAGAGCCCCGAGATTTTGATCATCAGCTGCTGCGACAGCCGGGTCTCGCCGGAGGTGATCTTCGACGCGCGGCCGGGCGAGTTGTTCGTGGTGCGCAACGTCGCCAACCTGGTCCCGCCCTACGAGACCGGCGGCGAGTATCACGGCACCTCGGCGGCGCTCGAATTCGCCGTGCAGGCGCTCAAGGTGAAGCACATCGTGGTGCTGGGGCATGCCCGCTGCGGCGGCGTGCGCGCCTACGCGGACGACGCCGCGCCGCTCTCGCCCGGCGACTTCATCGGCCGCTGGGTCTCGCTGATCCGCCCGGCGGCGGAAGCGCTCGGCGACGAGCCGCGGGGGCCCGACTACCTCGAGCAGCTCGAATTCGCCACGGTGACGAACAGCCTGCGCAACCTGATGACCTTCCCTTGCGTGAAGATTCTGGTCGAGCGGGGCAAGCTCCAGCTCCACGGCGCGCATTTCGGCATCGCCACCGGGCAGTTGCGCATCCGCGACCCGGAGACCGGCGAGTTCCGCCTCGCCGAGCCCGACCGGGCGGCGGGGGCGACCAAGCTGATCCGCTGCCAGGACGAGGCGGGCAGCGGCGGCTGAGATCGCCCTTCGCCTCGACCATTCCCCTCACCCTGCGTCGCGGCGGTCCCGGGCAAGCCCGGGATCGCCCGAGAGGGGATCCTGCGCCTTGTCCGGCCGTGGGACGCGTGATCGGGGCACGCATCCACCCCTCTCGTCAGCCATGCCCGATCCGCGCCGCCAGAGCCGGCGCCAACCCGGTGCTCGGCTTCGCGTCCGGCCGGCGGAAGGTGCCGGCCGTGGCCTTGCGGGGCGCCTGCGCCACCACGGCCTCGGCGAGCTTGACCGCTGCCACCACCTGATCGACCACCGGCACCGGCAGACGGTCGCGCACCCGGGCGCCGAGGCCCGACAGGGGCGCGCCGGCGAAGATCAGAACGTCGGCGCCGTCCTCCTCGACCGCCGCGTGGGCGAGATCGATCAGTTGCGCCTCCTTCTCCTCCTGGAGGCCGGAGAGCGTGGAAAAGCGCCCCTCCAGCGCCCGTACCCCGGCGCAGCGCCGGCTCAAGCCGTGGGCGGCGACGGTTTCCTCGTACCAGGGCACCAGGGCCCGGGCGAAGGTGACGAGGCCGAAGCGGCGGCCGAGCAGGCAGGCCGACAGCATCGCCGCCTCGGCGAGGCCGATCACGGGAAAATCGAACAATTCGCGGGCACCGAACAGGCCCGGATCGCCGAAGGCCGCGATGATCGCGGCATCGACCGGCGGCGCCTCGGCCAGCATCTCGAGGGCGATGGCGCCGCCGATCTGCGCCTCGGCCCGGGTCGCGATGTAGGGCACGCCCCGGGGCGCCGTCGCGGTGAGGATCTCGGTGCCGGGAGCGGCGGCGGCAGTGCCGGTGGCGCGCATCAGCTCGGTCACGTCGCGGCTGGTATTGGGGTTGAGGAGCAGCAGGCGCATCGGGATTCTCTCAAAGATCAGGCCGCCAAGGATCAGGCCGCCAAGGATCGGGCAGACAAGGATCAGGCGGCATCGGACCGGGCGAGGCCGGCGAGCAGGGCCGTGCCGGTATGGCCGACATGGTCGGCGAGCAGCCGGCCCGCGCCCGCGGCGTCGCCGGCCGCGAGGGCGGCCAGGATCGCCCGGTGCTCCGCGACCGATTCGTCCCAGCGCGCCCGGCTGTCGAGGGCGCGGCGGCGGGCGATCTCGGCCCTCGCATGCAGGACCTCGTGCGCCTCCCGCAAGGGACCGTTGCGGGCGCAAGCCACGATCAGGGCGTGGATCCGCTGGTTGAGGGCGAAATAGGGAGCGAGCGCCCCGGCGGCGTGATGCGCCTCCATCTCGGATTGCAGCCGGCGCAGCCGCTCCAGATCGGCGGGCGTGATGCGCAGCGCCGCCAGTTCCGCCGCCGCCCGCTCGATGGCGGCGATGGCCTCGAACAGCTCGGTCACGGCCTCCGCGCGCAGTTCCGCCACCCGGGGTGAGCGGTTGGGGCGCAGCTCCACCAGCCCTTCGACGGCGAGCAGCTTCAGCGCCTCGCGCAAAGGCGTGCGCGAAATGCCCAAAGCCGCCGACAGCTCGGTCTCGACCAGCGCGCTGCCGGCCGGCAGCGTGCCCGCAACGATCAGCCCGCGCAGGCGCTCCACCGCCTGGTCGTGCAGGCCGCGGCGCGGCCCGAGGGCGGCGGGCTCCAGCAGCACGGGTTTTCGCGGGCGCCCGCGGGGGCGCCGGACCGGGTCCATGCCTGTCCTCTCCATTGTCGTCCGGCGTGGACCATAGCCGCTCCGACCGGCAGCGGGCGCATCAATTCCAGGCATTTCTGCTGCCTGCCTCGGCATTTGGCATTAATTGCATGCAGAGCACGAAAAATGAATTGCACCGCGCCCGAGCCCGTCACACCCTGGCTCTGCGGCGGTTGCCCGTCGCCCGCTCACAAGACGCCGCCGCAGCGCCCGGACCGAGTCCGGCGCCCCTCTAGCGAGGTCATCGACCATGCGCCGCCATCTCGGCCCCCTGCTGGCCGCCGCCATCTGGTCCTTCTCGCCCGGGCCCCTCTCGCCGGCCTCCGCCCAGGACGCGCCGGTGAAGGTGGGTTACGCCAAATGCGCCCATTGCCTGCCGGTCGCCCTGCTGCCGGGGTTCGCCAAAGGCGCGACGATCGACGCCACCGGCTTCAATTCCGGCAACGACGTGCTGACGGCCTTGATCGCGAAAAGCCTCGACGTGGCGCAGGTCACCTATCTCCACTACGTCACCGCTCTCGACAAAGGCTTCGACATCGTGGCGGTGGCCGGCGAGGTGAATGGCGGCTCGGAATGCCTTTCCGCCAAGGCGCTGAACCTGAAGGCCGACGACTGGGCCGGGTTCAAGGCGGCGGTGGAGAAGGCGAAGGTGGCGGGCACCCCGCTCAAGGTGGCGGCCTCCCGCGGCAACGCGCAGGACATCCACATGCGCGGCGCCTTCCTCAAGCAGGGCATCAACCCGAACAAGGACGTGCAGTTCGTCAACATCCCGAACCCGTCCGACCACCTCGCGGCGATGCAGCGGGGCGAGATCGACATGGTCTGCTCTGTCGAGCCCTTCGCCTCGCAGATCCGCATGGCGGGGGCCGCCACGCATTTCGTGCTGCCCTACGACCAGGCGGCCGGCAACCTGACCAACCTGATCGTCACCCGCTCCGACGTGATCGCCAAGAACCGCGCCGGCGTGCAGGCGGTGGTCGATGCCGACGTGGCCCTGGTCGAGACGCTCAAGGCCGACAAGGGCGTCTGGATCGACGTGATCAACCAGAAGACCGGCCTGTCGAAGGAGGTCGCCGCCGCGGCGATCCAGAACGCCGAGCCGGATTACCGCATGCACCGCGCCAAGACCCAGGCGATCGCCGCGATGATGCGGGACCTGAAATACATCAGCCGCGACGTCTCGGCGGATGTCGAGACGCACATGGACTTCTCGTTCCTGGAGGCCGCCACCAAGAAGACCCGCGATGGCCTCGGCTACTGAGACCGCGCCGCTCACCCCCGCGGCCCCGGCCCCCGCCCGCCGGCTGCCCCGGCGCCTCGTCGCCTTTTTCGAGCGGGCGGCCCTGCCGCTCCTCCTCGTCGCCGGCTGGGAGGCGTTCGCCCGCTCCGGCGCACTCCCGGCGGCGCTCCTGCCGGCGCCCACCGCCGTTCTGCACGCGCTGGGCGACTGGCTCTTCGGCCTCGACGAGAGCACCCAGACCTATTCCGGCCATTGGGTGCCGGATGCGCTGGCGAGCCTCACCCGGGTCGCGGCCGGCTACGCCATCGCGGCTTTGTCGGCGATTCTGATCGGCGTCGCGATCGGCTGGTGGCGGCTCGTCGAGCGCACCGTCGAGCCGACCCTGCAGATGCTGCGGCCGATCCCGCCGGTCTCGTGGATCCCGCTCGCCATCATCTGGTTCGGCATCGCCGACAAGCCGGCGATCTTCCTGGTCTTCCTCGGTGCGTTCTTTCCCGTCCTGATGAACACCATCCACGGCGTGCGCGGGGTCGACCGCAACCTGATCCGGGCCGGCGCCATGATGGGCGCCTCCGAGCGCCAGCTCCTCACCGACATCGTCCTGCCGGCCGCCCTGCCGTCGATTTTCTCCGGATTGCGCATCGCCATCGGCTCGGCCTGGATGCTGACGGTGACCGCCGAGATGGTCGCGGTGAAGAGCGGGCTCGGCTACGTCCTGTGGGATTCCTACTACTTCCTGCGCTACGACATCGTGCTCGCCGCGATGATCTCGATCGGGCTGCTCGGCTACCTGTCCGATCTCGGCCTCAAGGCGCTGATGGCCTCGGTGCTGCACTGGCAGAAGGGCACGACGGTGCAGGGGCGGTGAGCCGCCCCTCCCCTTCCTCACGGAGATCTCCATGAGTGCGATCGACCTCGCCGACGTTCAGAAAGTGTTTCGCGACCGCGACGGGCGCGACCTCGTGGCGGTGGACCGCACCCGGGCCACGATCGAGGCGGGCGAGTTCGTCTGCCTGCTCGGGCCGTCGGGCTGCGGCAAGTCCACCCTGCTCAACATGATCGCGGGCTTCGAGGCGCCCACCTCCGGCGAGGTTCGCGTCGCGGGACGGCGGGTCGAGCGGCCGGGCGCCGATCGCGGCGTGGTGTTCCAGCAGCCGACGCTGATGCCCTGGCTCACGGTGATCGACAACGTCGCCTTCCACCTCAAGCTGAAGGGCGTGGCGAAACCTGAGCGGCACGCGCGGGCCAAGACCTATATCGACCTCGTCGGGCTCACCGGCTTCGAGCGGCATTATCCGGCGGAGCTGTCGGGAGGCATGAGCCAGCGGGTCGGCATCGCCCGGGCGCTCCTGATGAACCCGGCGGTGATCCTGATGGACGAGCCTTTCGCGGCCCTCGATGCCCAGACCAAGATCGAGATGCAGGAGGAACTGGTCACGATCTGGCAGCGGGTCGGTGCCACGGTGGTCTTCGTCACCCACTCGGTCGACGAGGCCCTGGTGCTCGGTAACCGCATCGCCGTGATGAGCCGGCGCCCCGGCCGCATCCGCGAGTTCATCCCCTTCGATCTACCCCGGCCGCGGGACGTGACGAGCCCGGAATTCAACGACATGAAGCGGCGGGTGCTCGCGATGATCCGCGAGGAATCGAGCCGGAAGGCCGCGGCATGATCCGGCTCGGGATGCTGACCCCGTCCTCGAACACCCGGCTCGAACCGGCGACCGCGGACCTGCTGCACGACACGCCCGACGTCACGGCGCATTTCGCGCGCTTTCGCGTCACCGAGATCACCCTGTCGGCGGCCGGGCTCGGGCAGTTCGACGAGGCGCCGATCCTGAACGCGGCCTCCCTCCTCGCCGACGCCAAGGTCGACGCGATCGCCTGGAACGGCACCTCGGCGGCCTGGCTGGGCTTTGCCCGCGACGAGGCCCTGTGCGCCCGGATCACCGAGGCCACCGGCATCCCGGCGGCGACGGCGGTGCTCGGCTTTCGCGAGGCCTTCACCCGCGCGCGTATCCGGCGGGTCGGGCTCGTCACGCCCTATACCGGCGACGTGCAGGCGAGGATCCAGGCGAATTGGGGCGCGGCCGGGTTCGACTGCTCGGCCGAGCGGCATTGCGGCCTGTCCGACAACTTCTCCTTCGCGGAGGTGCCGGACTCGGAGGTGGCCGCGATGGCCCGGGCGGTGGCGGCGGAGGGCGCGCAAGCCGTGGCGATCGTCTGCACCAACATGGCGGGGGCGGCGATGGTCGAAACCCTGGAAGCCGAGCTCGGCATCCCGGTCTTCGATTCGATCGCCGTCACCCTGTGGGCGTCCTTGCGGGCGGCAGGCGCCGATCCCGGCCGGATCACCGGCCGGGGCGGGCTGTTCCGGCTCTAAAAGCATGTTTCGATGTGATCGGTCGCTCGATTCCCGCCCACGACCTCATCCTGAGGTGTCAGTCGATTGAAAATCGACTGACCTAGAAGGAGGGCTTCAGAAAGCTCTGAGATCCCTGGAGCCCTCCTTCGAGGCCGCTACGCGGCACCTCAGGATGAGGTCGTGGATGGGAAAGAGGATACGAATCTGCTTATTTTTACCAATCAACAGACTTTGATCCTCAGCGATCCGCCTTGCTGCCGCTGATCGTCAATTCGAGGTAGCGCCGCGTCGTAGGCCGCACGAGGTCGGCCATCTTTTGGGCCATCGCCAGCTCTTCCCGCAGCGACATCTCGAAGGCCGGCAGCCGGGCGCTCTCGCCGGCGGCTTCCGCCAGCGTGATCAGTGCGTCGTAGGCCGCCGCCTCGTAATTCTCGAAGGCGCGGTTGGCGAAGGCGTTCTTCAGGATCTCGTCCTGGGCCGGGGTGTGGGCGAGCGCCGCCATGTTGCCCATGAAGCCGAGCACGCCTTCCTTCAAGGCCGAGGGGCTCTCGGACATCGCCGCCAGCGCTTCGTCGAGCCGGTCGCGCTGGCCGTGCGTCTCGGTGATGTGGCGGCGTAGAGCCGCTTCCATGTCGGGATAGCGCTTCAGCCGCTCGACCTGGCGCTCCATGATCTGGAGCGCCTGCAATTCGAGCGCGTGGGTGTTCTTCAGCGCGGTCACGTAGAGCGATTGGACGTCCTCGGCCATCGGGGAATCCTTCCTGTCGGGGGGTCTGCGTGGGTGTCGTGGTGTCCGGGCCAACGCCCTCCGCCATCGCCGGTTCGCCTTGAATACTCATACTATGACAAAGTATCCGAGCGGGCCGGTCCGAGGCGGAACGCCGGCAGGCAGCGGGCGTTGATCGCCCTCTTCGGCGGGGGCCTCGAACCCTTCGCCGCCGGATCAGAGGGAGATCGCCATGACCGCGTCACCGCCCCCCGTGCCGCCGGCCAACCGCTCGGACAAGGGCCCCGGCAGCGCCGAGCGCGCCCCGACCGCGACCGGGACGAAGGATGCGGGCCAGGCCAAGGATCCGGACAAGATCGGCCAGGCCGGCAACGCGAAGGTGAACACCACCCACCAGGGCCATCAGCAGGATCGGTGAGCGCATGAGCACCTCGCACAAGACCGACGCCGCCAACCGCCATCATGGCGGCCCCGGCAGCAGCCACCAGGCTCCCGACCGGCCAGACCCCACGGCGAAGGGCGGTCCGAACCCGGGCGCCGCCACCGGCGACAGCCGCTCCCACGTCTCGGGCGGCGGCGGCGAGCACGACCGGCACCACACGCACGATCCCGATCGCAAGGGGCACTCGCCGCGCTCGCATTGAGGCCGGCGGCGTCCGTCCCCGGCACCGGGAGACATCCGTTAAGGATGTTTCCCGTGAAACGAGGGGGCGGGCGCCCCGATCCGGCCACGACCCCAGCGTGTTATCGCCAAGGTCAGGTCTCACAGGAACCTCCCTGACGAACCGCGCAGGGAGCCTGCTCATGTCCGACCCCGCCCTTCTTCAGCCCGGCCTCACCCGTCGCGCCGCCCTGATCGGCGCGGCGCTCGCCGCCTGCACCGCCCGGAGCGCGCAGGCCGCGGAGGACGCGGCGGCCAAGCTCGCGCAGCTGGAGCGGCGCGACGGCGGGATGCTCGGGGTCGAGGTCCGCGACACCGCCACCGGCCGCCGCTTCGGCCACCGGGCCGACGAGCGCTTCCCGATGTGCAGCACCTTCAAGGCGATCGCCGCCGCCGCGGTGCTGGCCCGGGCCGACAAGGGCCAGGACGACCTGAACCGGCGCATCGCCTACGGCCGCGAAGCGCTCCTCAGCTACGCCCCGGTGACGTCGAAACACGTCGAGACCGGCATGACGCTGGCCGAACTCTGCGCCGCCGCCGTGGTGTGGAGCGACAACACCGCCGCCAACCTGATGCTCGACACGCTGGGCGGTCCTTCGGGCATCACCGCCTTCGCCCGCGCCCATGGCGACACCGTCACCCGGCTCGACCGCACCGAGCCGACCCTCAACACCGCGATTCCCGGCGACCCGCGGGACACGACGAGCCCGGCGGCGATGGTCGGCCTCCTCGACAACGTCCTCCTCGGCCACGCCCTGTCGGCGGAATCGCGCGCCCGGCTCACCGGCTGGATGCAGGAGAGCCCGACCGGCCTAAAGCGGGTCCGCGCCGGCCTGCCGGACGGGTGGCGCACGGCCGACAAGACCGGCACCGGCGAGAACGGCACCGCCAACGTGGTGGCGCTGATCCACCGGCCGGACGGTGCGCCGATCCTGGCGGCGGTGTATCTCACCGGATCGCCGGCCGAGCCCGCCGCGCGTGACGCCGTGCACGCCGAGGTGGGCCGGCTGATCGCCCGGAGCTTCCCGGGCGCCTGACCCCGCTCGAAGACGCCCATCGATGTCGAAGACCACCCGCGCCACCCAGGCTCTTGCCCGCGCCGGCATCCCCCACACCGTCCACACCTACGACTACGACCCGGAGGCGACCCGCATCGGCCTCCAGGCGGCGGAGGCGATGGGCGTTGCCCCGGGCGAGGTGTTCAAGACCCTGATGGCGGCGATCGACGGCAAGCCGGTCTGCGTGCTGGTGCCCTCCGACCGGGAGGTGTCGCTGAAGAAGCTCGCCGCCGCCTTCGCGGGAAAATCCGCCGCGATGATGCGCCCGGCCGAGGCGGAGCGGCTGACCGGCTATCATGTCGGCGGCATCAGCCCGCTCGGCCAGAAGCGATCGGTCCCGATCCTGGTCGATGCGGCGGCCCTCGGCTTCTCCGAAATCTTCGTCAATGGCGGCCAGCGCGGGCTGCAGGTGCGGGTGAGGCCCGACGACCTCGTGCGCGTGCTCCAGGCCCGGACCGAGGCCGTCACCTGACGGAAACGCTGCCTTAACCATGATCCGCCAAGGCTGAAGAGGAGAACGGACGAGGGGGCGGACGGATGCGGTACGGCGTGGGGCTGGTTGCGGGCGCGGTCGCCCTCGGCCTCGCGGGGCCGGCGGGAGCGGCCGACATGCCCGAGCCCGGCTATTGGCCGGTGCCGCGGGCCGCACCGGGTCCCGTCCCGCCGCCGCGCTACTTCCCCCGCGGCGACAGCGACGCCTCAGCCCCGACGCGGGGCGATCCCGGTTGCCAGGTCTTCGTGCCGACCAACACGCCGGGCGATCCCACTTACGTCGGGTCGCCCTTCGGCATCGGCAAGCCGAGCTATTACGGCTTCCCGCCCCCGCGCGGCGTCGACGACCCGTACGGGCGCCGGCTCGTCCGAGGGTGCTTCTGAGCACCAGGCTCGGATCGGATTCACCCCGACTGACCTTGTCGCCCCGGTCCCGACGGGTAAACCGGCCCCGTCGCCGCCGGACCGTCTCCCATGCCCCGCATCGCCTGCCTTCACACGATCGACAGCAATGCCGCCGTTTTCGACGCGGCGCTGCAAACCACCGGCCTGACCGGAATCCACCTGTACCACACCGTGCGCGCCGACCTGCTCGCCGCCGCCGAGCGCGAGGGCGGCCTCACGCCGGCTATCGCCGCCGAGACCGCCGCGCTTCTGCGCGACCTGTCCGCGCAAGCCGATGCGGTCCTGCTGACCTGCTCGACCCTGGGCCCGGCCGTGGAATCCGCGTCTCGCGACGTCGCGGCGCCGGTCCTGCGGGTCGATGCGGCGCTCGCCGCCGAAGCCGTCAAGGCGGGCGGCCAGGTGGTGGTGCTCTGCGCCGTCGCGACCACGGTCGAGCCGACCCGGCGCCTCTTCGAAGCCGCCGCGCGGGCGACGGGCGCGCAAATCGGCGTGGAGGTGGTCCCACAGGCCTGGGAGGCCTTCAAGGCGGGCGAGTCCGACCGCTATCGGGCACTGGTCGCCCGCGCCGCCGACGCCGCGCGAGACGCGGGTGCGAGGCAGGTCGCCCTGGCGCAGGCCTCGATGGCCGGCGCCGCCGCCCTGCTCCCCGCAGATGAGACGCCCCCTCACCAGCCCGACGGTCGGCCTCGCCGCGGCGATCGCCGCCGCCCGGGCAGGGTCGCCGATCCGCGTGACGGCGGAGAGGGCCGGTCGAGAAGGCCCTTGACCCGGCCCCTGCGGCCGGTCCGATGGAAGTCAGGTTCGACCCACCGAGGTGAGCCATGACCCCGTCGCAGAAACCGTCGTTCCGTTGCCTCACGCCCGCGCAGGCCGGCGCCACGCTCGGCGTCTCCGCCAAGGCCTTGCGCCTCTACGAGCAGCGCGGCCTGCTCGCGCCCGACCGCACCCGCACCGGATGGCGTGCTTACGACGCGGCCGCGATGGCGCGGGCCGCCGAGATCGTCGGCTTGCGCCGTCTCGGCCTGAGCCTCGCTCAAGTGGCCCGCGTGCTCGACGGGGAGCCGCGCGACCTCGATGCGGGCCTCGCGGCGCATGAGGCCCGCCTGAGCGAGGCCGGCCAGCGGACCGCCGCCGCCCTCGCCCGGGTGCGGGCGCTGCGCGCGGATCTTGCCCGCGGCAGCCTTCCGGCGCCCGCTGCGGTGACGCGCGCGCTGGTCGAGAGCGCACCCCTGGCGATCGGCTTCGTGCTGCCCTGGCCGTGGGACGGAGAATGGTTCGCCCTCCACGACCTTCCCCGGCTCTCCTTCCTCACCGGGCCGCTCGGCAGCGGCAAGACCCGCTTCGCGCGAGGCCTCGCGGCGGCCCTGCCCGATGCCGCCTTCCTCGGCCTCGACCGCCTGGGCGATCCCGACCTCGCACGACGCCTGGCGGAGGACGCGCCCCTGGCGGAGCGGGTCGAGCGCCGGTTGGCGTGGCTGGTCGAGGAGGGTGCGGAGCGATCGGAGGCACTGACCGCGCTCGTCGTCGCGCTGGAGACCGACGCCCCCGCATCGCTCGTGATCGACATGGTGGAGGAGGGCTTGAGCGCGGCGACGCAGGTCGCCCTGATGGCGCATCTGCGTCTGCGGGGCACGGACAAGCGGGCCCTCGTGCTGATGACCCGGTCCTCGTCCATCCTCGACCTCGACGCCCTCGCGCCGCAGGAGGTCGTCATCCTGTGCCCGGCCAACCACGACGTGCCCCTGCTCGCCGTGCCGCATCCGGGCGGGCGGGGCTACGAGGCCGCGGCGACCTGCCTCGCCGCTCCCGACGTCAGGGCGCGCACGGCCGGAATGATGGCCGTCCGGCCCGCCTGAAGGCGACCGTCAGCCGTCGAGGGTCGAGCCGCCAGGGTCCGGCCCCTCCACGCGCGGCGCCATGCGCGCCCGCGTGCCCTCGTCGAGCACGGCGCGGATCGCCGCCGTCAGCGGGTGGCGGGCGGTGTGCTTGGCACCGTAGGCGAGGTTGAAGGCGTAGTCGAAGCCCGGCGGGTTGCGGCCCTGGTTGTGCTGGAGGATCGTCTCCAGCTTGTCGAAGCCCTTGGCCAGGACCGCCTCCGGCGAGGTGCCGGCCTCGTACTCCTCCCACAATCCCACGATCTCGTCCCGGCGCGCCGATGGCAGCGTCGCCGTGAGGGCGAGGAGATCCCGGCGCTCCTGGAGCCCCTTGTCCGCCGCGCGGGGATCGGTCGCCGGGATGTCGCCGCCGACCGCCTCGCCGAGATCGTGGACGAGGGACATCTTGAGGAGCTTGAGCGCGTCGATCCCGTCGATGCCGTCGGTCAGGACCATCACCATCAGGCAGAGCCGCCAGGTATGCTCGGCCGTGCTCTCCTGCCGGCCGGAGGCGGTGGTGCCGTTGCGCAGGGTGCTCTTGAGTGCTTCGGCCCGTTGCAGGAAATCGAGCGTGCCGGCGAGTTCGTCCGGGGTCACGGGTGCAAGGCCTCCTCGCTGAGCGTCGCCTCGAAGGCCGTGCCCGATCCGGTTCCGCAGGGCAACATGCGTCGCCCTGTCGACGGACCGGCACGTGCGAATCCATCGACCGACCCTCGTCTTCCCGTACGTCCCCCAATCGAAAAATCTTACAATATGACTATTGCGTCCCCGCTTCCCCTGTCTCATGCTCCGGATCACGCACGCAGATGCGCCACGACAAGGATCGAGGGAGCCGCCCATGCCCGGTGCCAGCACGCATCGTCCCAAGATGCTTCGCCACAAGATGCTTCGCCCCAAGATGCATCGTCTTCTTCTCGCCGCCACGCTCCTCACGGGCTTCGCCGCCTCGACTGCGTCGGCGGCCGGCCTGACGGTGGGGTTCTCGCAGATCGGCTCCGAATCCGGCTGGCGCGCCGCCGAGACCTCGGTCACCAAGTCCGAGGCGCAGAAGCGGGGCGTCACCCTGAAGATCGCCGACGCGCAGCAGAAGCAGGAGAACCAGATCAAGGCGATCCGGTCCTTCGTGGCGCAAGGCGTCGACGCGATCTTCCTGGCGCCCGTGGTGGCGACGGGCTGGGACGCGGTGCTGAAGGAAGCGCGCGAGGCGAAGATCCCGGTCGTGCTCCTCGACCGCGACATCGACCCCTCCGGCAAGGACCTCTATCTCACCGCCGTCACCTCCGACAGCGTCCACGAGGGCAAGGTCGCGGGCGACTGGCTGGTGAAGACCGTCGGGTCGAAAACCTGCAACGTCGTCGAATTGCAGGGCACGGTGGGCGCCAGCGTCGCGACCAACCGCAAGAAGGGCTTCGAGCAGGCCATCGCCGGAACACCCACCATCAAGGTCGTACGCAGCCAGACCGGCGACTTCACCCGCTCCAAGGGCAAGGAGGTGATGGAGAGCTTCATCAAGGCCGAGGGCGGGGCTAAATCGATCTGCGCGGTCTACGCCCACAACGACGACATGATGGTCGGCGCGATCCAGGCCATGAAGGAAGCGGGACTCAAGCCCGGCAAGGACATCCTCACCGTCTCGATCGACGGCGTCCCGGACATCTTCAAGGCGATGATGGCGGGCGATGCCAATGCCACCGTCGAGCTGACCCCGAACATGGCCGGCCCGGCCTTCGACGCCGTCATCGCCTACAAGACCAAAGGCACCGTCCCGCCGAAGTGGATCCAGACCGAATCGAAGCTCTTCACCGCGGCCGACGATCCGCAGAAGGTCTACGATTCGAAGAAGGGGCTCGGGTATTGAGGCGAGTTTCGCCTGAGTCGTTCGATTAGAATTTAAGTTTATATCCGCCGTCCTGCTCGGGAAGAGCTGTCCAGGGAAAAGGATGGCACGGGTTTCTCCCTCCCCTCTCTGCGGGGGAGGGTGCCCGGCTGCGAGTGCGAAGCACTCGTGCGCCGGGCGGGAGAGGGGCAGCGCGACGCTGTTCCAGCGAGCGCCTTTCACGACGGTTCCGCCATATCCTGAAGCGGCGTCCCCTCTCCCGGCTCGCTCCGCTCGCCACCCTCCCCCGCAGAGGGGGGAGGGAGAAATCCGCGCCTTTTCCTTTCCCCGAGGAACGGGAGAGAGGGAAAAGCTGCGCTAGACTTGTCGGGATCGAGTATATGTCTTCGGCACAAACGGACGGCGCCCCCCTCCTCGCGATCCGCGGGCTCACGAAGAGCTTCGCGGGCTTCCCGGCCCTCCAAGGCGTGGACTTCACGCTGAAGGCCGGCGAGATCCACGCGCTGCTCGGGGAGAACGGCGCCGGCAAGTCGACGCTGATCAAGACGGTCACGGGCATCGTGACGCGCGATGCCGGGACGGTAACGCTCGACGGCACCGCCATCGCGCCGCGCTCCGGCGAGGCGGCACAAAGTGCGGGCATCGCCACCGTCTACCAGGAGGTGAACCTGCTGCCGAACCTCTCGGTGGCGCAGAACCTCTTCCTCGGCCGCGAGCCGACCCGGTTCGGCCTCGTGCGCCACGGCGAGATGCGGCGGCGCGCGGCCGCCATCCTCGCCGAGTTCGACCTCGCGGTCGACCCTGGCGCGCCGCTCGGCGACCATTCCGTCGCGGTGCAGCACCTCGTCGCCATCGCCCGCGCCGTCGACCTGTCGGCCCGGGTGCTGATCCTCGACGAGCCGACGGCGAGCCTCGACGCGCACGAGGTCGAGATCCTGTTTCGCGTGATGCGCCGCCTCGCCGCGCGGGGACTGGGCATCGTCTTCGTCACCCACTTCCTCGACCAGGTCTACGCCGTGACCGACCGCATCACGGTGCTGCGCAACGGCCGGCTCGTCGGCACCTGGGCAAGCGCGGACCTCCCGCGCATGACGCTGATCCAGGCGATGCTCGGGCGCGAGCTCAGCGAGGCCACCGCCGAGGCGGGGCCTGCGGACCGGCACCAATCCGGCGCCGCCGGGAGCGAGGTCGCGCACTTCGAACAATTCGGAAAACCTGGATACGTCGCGCCGTTCGACCTGACGCTCCGGCGCGGCGAGGTCGTGGGCCTCGCCGGCCTCCTCGGGTCCGGCCGCACCGAGACCGCCCGCCTCCTCTTCGGCGCCGAGATCGCACAGACGGGGCGGGCGCGCATCGACGGCACGGAGGTCCGGCTGCGCACGCCGCGCGACGCCATCCGGCACCGCTTCGGCTACTGCCCGGAGGAGCGCAAGACCGAAGGCATCATCGCCGAGTTGTCTGTTCGCGACAACATCATCCTGGCGCTCCAGGCCCGGCGCGGGCCGTTCCGCCCGATCCCGCGGCGGGAGCAGGAGGCGCTGGCGCGCCGCTACATCGCGATGCTGGACATCCGACCGCCCGATCCGGAGCGCCCGATCGGGCTGCTCTCGGGCGGCAACCAGCAGAAGGCGCTGCTCGCCCGCTGGCTCGCCACCGAGCCGCAGGTGCTGATCCTCGACGAGCCGACCCGCGGCATCGATGTCGGGGCGCATGCGGAGATCATCCGGCTGATCCGGCGGCTCTGCGACGAGGGGCTCGCCCTCGTGGTGATCTCCTCGGAGCTGGAGGAGATCGTCACTTACGCCGACCGGGTCGTGGTGATGCGCGACCGGGCCCAGATCGCCACCCTCGAGGGCGAGGCCGTCGACGTCACCGCCATCCTCAAGGCGATCGCCGGCGACGAGGCCGCGGAGGCCGCCTGACCCATGCAAGCCCTGTCCCTTCGCCTCCCCGCCCTCCGCCTTCCCCGGCGCGGCGCCCCGCAGATCCTCGCCTTCGCGACGATCCTGCTGGTCGACTGGCTCGTCTCGCCGCAATTCTTCGACCTGCGGATGCAGGGCGGCCGGCTGTTCGGCAGCCTGGTCGACGTGTTCAACCGGGGCGCGCCGGTGGCGCTCCTGTCGATCGGCATGGTCCTCGTCGTCGCGACCCGCGGCATCGATCTGTCGGTCGGCGCCGTCATGGCGATCACCGGCGCGGTCGCGGCGACGCTTGCCGACAGCCACGCCCTGCCGGTCGTGCTCGCGGCGTCGCTCGGCGCCGGCATCCTGTGCGGGGCCTGGAACGGCTTCCTCGTCGCGGTGCTCGGCATCCAGCCGATCATCGCGACGCTGATCCTGATGGTGGCGGGACGCGGCATCGCGCAGCTTCTCACCGAGGGGCGCATCGTCACCTTCAGCGCACCCGGGCTCGCCGCCTTCAGCAACGGCGCGGTTTTCGGCCTGCCCGCCCCCATCGTCCTCACCTTGGGCGTCCTTGCCGTCACGGTCCTCGTCGTGCGCGGCACGGCTTTCGGCCTCCTCATCGAGGCGACCGGCGCCAATGCCCGGGCGAGCGCGCTCGCCGGCGTCAGCACGCGCACGACGACGCTCGCGGTCTATGTCTGGAGCGGGTTCTGTGCGGCCCTCGCCGGCCTCGTCACCACCGCCGACATCCTCGGGGCGGATGCCAACAATGCTGGCCTGTGGCTCGAACTCGACGCGATCCTGGCGGTGGTGATCGCCGGGACCTCGCTCCTGGGCGGCCGCTTCAGCGTGCCGCTCGCGGTGCTCGGCGCCTTCATCATCCAGGCGATGAATACCGGCATCCTGCTCTCGGGCCTGCCCTCGGAGCTGAACCTTCTCGTCAAGGCGGTGGTGGTGCTCGCGGTGCTCCTCGTCCAGTCGCCCCGGCTCGCCGGCCTGTCCCTGCTGGTCCGGCGGAGGCCGTCGTGAACCGATATCTCCCCGTCCTGGTCACGGCGCTGGTCTTCGCGGCGGGCTACGCGCTCTGCGCCGCGCAGTTCCCGGCCTTCCTGTCGACCCGGGTCGTCGGCAACCTCCTCACCGACAGCGCCTTCCTCGGCATCGTCGCGGTCGGCATGACCGTCGTGATCGTGTCGGGCGGCATCGACCTGTCGATCGGCTCGGTGATCGCCTTCACGGGCGTGTTCCTGGCCATCGCGATCGAGCGCTGGGGCCTGCCGCCGCTCGCCGCCTTCGCCCTCGCGCTCCTGATCGCGGCCGCGTTCGGGGCGGCGATGGGCGGGATCATCGCCTTCCTCGACCTGCCCCCCTTCATCGTCACGCTCGCCGGCATGTTCCTAGCCCGCGGCGCGAGCTTTCTCCTCTCCACCGAATCGATCCCGATCACAGCGCCGTTCTACGAGGCGGTGAGCGAGGCGAGCCTGCGGCTTCCCGGCGGCGGACGGCTCACCGTGGTGGCGGCGATCATGCTGGCGGTCTTCGTCGGCGGCGGCCTCGCCCTGCACCTGACGCGCTTCGGCACCGCCGCCTACGCGCTCGGCGGCAACCGCGTCTCGGCCCGGCTGATGGGCCTGCGCGTCGGTGCGAACACGGTGGCGATCTACACCCTGTCGAGCGTGCTGGCGGGGCTCGCCGGGATCGTGTTCTCGCTCTACACCTCGTCGGGCAATTCGCTCTCCGCGGTCGGGGTCGAGCTCGACACCATCGCCGCGGTGGTGATCGGGGGCACGCTGCTCACCGGCGGGCAGGGCCTGATGGTCGGCACCTTCCTCGGGGTGATGATCCAGGCCTTGATCGGCACCTACATCACCTTCGACGGCACGCTGTCGAGCTGGTGGGCGAAGATCGCCACCGGCGCGCTGCTGTTCGCCTTCATCGCGCTCCAGCAGGGCCTGTCCGTCCTGGCGCGACGGGCCCGCCGCCCCGGCCCGGCCGCGCCCGGCCGGGCTCCGGCCTCCGCTCCCCTGCCCGCTCGTGCGCTGCCGTGAGCGCGAGCGTTCGGCGTCCTGCACGATCCGGTTGCCGAAGAGCAGCCGGGGGTCGCAAGGCGCGTGCGGTCAGAGACCCAGCTGCTGAAGCCACGCACCGAGCTGCCGGCCGGTCCCGGATTGAAGCGGCTCGGCCGCCCGGCGCATGGCCACGTCGCGCGGCAGGCTGCCGAAACGCCGCTTGAAGGCGCGGCTGAAGCTTCTCTCGTCCGAGAAGCCCGTCGCATAGGCGACGCTCGAGATCCGCGGTCGCACGCCATCGGGCGGGGCCGTCAGCAGCCGCATCGCCTGAGCCAGGCGGCAATTGCGGACGTAGTTCTGGACGCCGTCATCGGCCGCGAACTGGCGGTACAGCGTCGCCCGCGACAGGCCGAACTGGGCACAGATCATCTCCGGGCCCAGATCCTTGGCACCCAGATTGTCCTGGATGAACGTCCTGACGGCGAGGCTGATGCGGCGCTCCGTGACGGCGGCATCGCCCGAGGGGTTCGGGAGCGCGGTGGCGCAGAGCGAGGCCGCCGCCTGGGCGATGCCCGCCGCGTGCTGGGTCGTCAGGTCGTTGCAGCCGGCCACCACCTCGCACAGATAGGAGGCGAAGATCTGCGCCACCCGATCGCGCGCGGTGCTGAACACGCTGCCGTGCAGGCTGTCGATCTGCCCGCTGCGGTGGCCGAGAACAGCCCGGGGAACGAGGATGTTGGTGGCGTCCACGGCCGACGCCTCGACGGAAACCGGCTGAGCCAGGTCGTAGATGACGAAGTCGGAAGGGCCGATCCGGGCTTGCGCCCGGTCCGTCCGGATCACGCTGGTGCCGCGCCGGTAGAACTGGATCAGGACATGGTCGATGCCCTGGTGCGCCGCAGTGCGGCCGCTCCGCTCGAGCATCTGGGCGGGCGCCGACACCTCTCCGACGAGGATCGAGCCGAGATTGTAGCTTCGCATCCCGACCTCGGGGCCCGCATGCGTGTCCGGTACCGGACGCGCATCGAAGATCGGCGCGAGGTGCTCTGCCCATGATTTCCAGGCCGCCGCCGGATCGCAATCCGGCGCGAAGTGTTCGACAGGAATACCCGACATCGTGACCGCTTATCGTTGGGGCCGTAAGAACGAGGCTTCCTCGGACATTCATGACCTGACGCGATTGCTCGGGAACCCGGCCTTCAGGATCATGGAGGCGACGACTCATCTACGTCTTGCTCTATCCACCCGATTCCGCAGCGACAAGCGCGTCGGGTGACAAATTTTGCGACGATCGGGACGGTCTTTGAGACGATCGCCACCGGGAGGAGGATCGGCGGCCGCACCGGCCCTCACCGGGCTCATCGCGAGGATTTCGGCGACACGAGGCACGGGTCGCGCCGTCGCCGCCTCGGTCCGGGTCCGATCGGCAAGGGAACATGCGGGTTGCGGAGGGAAATCGTATCGCTACGGGAAGTGGACCTCCTCGCGGATACCCTTGCGGGTGACGCCATCCTGTTTGCAGGTCGGATCCGTCGAATTCTTCGCCTTGGATCGACGGCCTGTCCAACCTTGCACCTTTACCCACCACAGATGACGCAGTATGCATCAGGCGATACACGGATGCCTGAGCACATTCAGATTTGATTGCGTCATTTTAACTTTTCGTAAGCACAGCAAGGCCCGTGCATCGACCTGGTGCTCGCCTGCCCGGGGACTGGCCTGCCTGAGATGGGACACGATATGGATTCGCAAGACATGGTCGCCCATCATACAGTGGAAGAAATATTGTCGCATCCGCGATTTCAAGAAAGTCGCATGCTTTACATCAATAACTGCATCGATGTCTACAAACTGGATGGGTTTCCCGGAAATTCCGGCGCCGATGCCGGCCGCGTCACGACGCTGGCGATCATCGTCTGCCTGCATGCGCGCTACATCGAAGACGATCGCGAAACGTGGCCGACCTTGAAGCGGCTCAAGGATACCGTGGCGGATTTCGGTTTCGCCAGCCCCCGTTTCATCGACGACTTCGTCGCTCGCCTGGTCCAGACCCAGTTCCTGGAGCTTCGCCATCACCCTGCGGATAGCCGCGTCCGCCTGCTCGTCCCCACCGAGGCGTTGCTGCGATGGGACCGCGAGTGGATGGCGGCGCATTTCGAGCCGCTGTCGATCCTGTTTCCGGAGCCCGGATACGCGCTCGCCCTCGATCGCAGCCCGGCCTTCCAGAGGGCCCACGGCAGCGCCTCCGTTCCCGTGCTCGAAGGTGCCGTCAAGGTGGCGTGGCGCAACCTCGCCGTCGTCTTCTTCCTGGCCGCGACCAGTGCCCTCTCGATCCTGTTCACCCTGTGCCGCCTCGGGGGGGAAACCACGGACAGCGCCGTGCGGGAGGCCGATCTCGCGGCGCTCGCCCCCCGGTTCGGGGTGTCCCGCTCGCATATCCGGAACATGCTGCTCGCCGCGGAGCAACACGGCTTCCTCGCGCGCCACGGTGACAAGGGACAGTTCATCGTCCTGACACCGCTCTGGATCGACGCGTTCGACCGCTTCATCGCGGATTCCCTGTCTTACAGCGATCTCACATATCGCCTCGGTCGCGAGGCCTTGATGAAGCAGCAACAGCTCTGACGCCGTTCCGCTGGGGACGTGCACTATTCGACACTCTCGAGTCCCGGCAGCGGCCGGCGCAGAGGCGGGGGATCTTCCCCGCATCTCGGCGCGGCGCGACCCTGGCGCCCGGCTCCCGCCCCGATTACGGTCGCGCCGGTTCGACCGACCGGAGATCGACGATGACCCTATCACCGTCCCCTGCCCACTCCACCCCCGTTCTCCGGCTGACCGACGTCGCCGCCCTGCGGGCGCAGGTGCGGGGCTGGCGGGCGGCCGGGGAGGGCGTGGCCCTGGTGCCGACCATGGGGGCGCTGCACGAGGGGCACCTGTCCCTGGTGCGGCAAGCGCAGGCGGGAAGCCGGCGGGTCGTGGTCAGCATCTTCGTCAACCCGACGCAGTTCGGCCCCAACGAGGACTTTTCACGCTATCCGCGCGTCCTGGAGGCCGATCTCGCCCTGCTCGCCGCAATCGGGGCCGATGCCGCCTTCCTGCCCGACGTCGACACCATGTATCCGCAGGGCTTCTCCACCACCGTGACGGTGGCGGGACTGACGGAGGTCCTGTGCGGCCCCTTGCGCCCCGGGCATTTCGCCGGCGTCGCCACCGTGGTGACGAAGCTCCTGCTGCAAGGCCTGCCCGACCGGGCGATCTTCGGCGAGAAGGATTTTCAGCAGCTCCAGGTGATCCGGCGCGCCGCCCGCGACCTCGACATCCCGGTCGCGATCGAGGGCGCGCCGACCCTGCGCGAGCCGGACGGCCTCGCCCTGTCGTCGCGCAACCGCTACCTCTCGGAGGGGGAGCGGCGGGCCGCGCCGGCGATGCATGCCGTGCTGCAACGGGTGGCCGAGGCGGTGCGCAACGGGGCGGCGACGGCACCCGCCCTGGCGGAGGGCCGGGCGGCGCTGGAGGCGGCGGGCTTTGCGCCGGTGCAGTACCTGTCGGTGAACGATGCCGAGACCCTGGCGCCGCTGGAGCGGGTCGAGGGTCCGGCGCGGGTGCTGGCGGCGGCCTTCCTCGGCCGCACGCGCCTCATCGACAACGTCGCGGTCTGAAAGACGAGACCGCGACGCTGGGGAAGACTCATACCGACGGCCCAAGATGCTGACGCATCGATTCGATCTCGGGCAGGCCCCAGATCGACGGGACCGTCGACCCATCTCGAATTGTCGACACCAAGCCCAGAAGTCCGGGACCTCGGGCTTGGCGTAAATTCGAGGCTTGGCGAAAATTCGAGGCTTGGCGAAAATTCGAGACCGGAACCAAGGGTCGCTTTCAACGACCGTTGGTATCAGTCCCGCAGGAGCTCGTTGATGCCGGTCTTGGCCCGGGTGCCGGCATCGACCCGCTTGACGATGACGGCGCAGTAGAGCGACGGGCCGGGGGTGCCGTCCGGCAGCGCCTTGCCGGGTTGGGTGCCCGACACGACCACCGAGTAGGGCGGCACCCGGCCGTAGGTGACCTCGCCGGTGGCCCGGTCGATGATCTTGGTCGAGGCGCCGATATAGACGCCCATCGAGAGCACGCTGCCCTCGCCGACGATCACGCCCTCGGCCACCTCGGCGCGGGCGCCGATGAAGCAATTGTCCTCGATGATGACCGGGTTGGCCTGGAGCGGCTCGAGCACGCCGGCGATACCGGCGCCGCCGGAGATGTGGCAGTGCTTGCCGATCTGGGCGCAGGAGCCGACCGTGGCCCAGGTGTCGATCATCGAGCCCTCGCCGACATAGGCGCCGAGATTGACGAAGGACGGCATCAGCACCGCACCGGGCGCGATATGGGCGCCCCGGCGCACCACCGCACCCGGCACCGCTCGGAAACCGGCGGCGCGGAAGCGCGCGGCGTCCCAGCCCTCGAACTTCGACGGCACCTTGTCCCACCAGCCGCCGCCGCCCGGCCCGCCCTGGATCAGCGACATGTCGTTGAGGCGGAAGGAGAGCAGCACCGCCTTCTTGAGCCACTGGTTGACGTGCCAGTCACCGCCCTCGCTCTTCTCGGCGACCCGGGCCTCGCCGGAATCGAGGAGCACCAGGGCGGCCTCGACGGCCTCGCGCACCGGCCCGCGCGTATCGGCGCCGATGCCGGCGCGGTCCTCCCAGGCGGCTTCGATGGTCCGGGCGAGATCGGCGTGCGACATGGGAGGCGTCCAGGCGGGAGTTCGTTTCGTTGCGGCGTCCCCTCTACCAAAGCCCCTGCCGTGCTGTCACGTCGGGTCGGCGGCGCGGCTGTCGGCGAAGGCGCGGGTGAGCGCGGCGAGCTCGTCGGCGAGCGCATCGTGGATGACCGCGGCGGCATCGGGGAACACTTCGAGCATCCGGCGCATCACCGCCTGGGTGACGACCATGACCTCGACCGGGCCGTCGCCGGCCCGCGCGGTGGTCGGCCGCTCCAGGGTGAAGAACAGGGCGGCCTGGCCGATCAGCGCGGCGGGCCCGGCCTCGACCGGGGCGCCGCGGGGCCCGCGGGGCTCCAGCACCACCGTGCCGCGGGTCACCACGAAGCCGCCCTCGGCGGTGTCGCCGCGGGTGAACAGCACGGCGCCCGGCGCGAGTTGCCGGCGCTCGGCGGCGAACGAGATCAGCCGCAGGGCGTCCCGGTTCATCAGGCCGAACAGCGGCGCCGCTTCCAGAATCGCGATGTCGTCGTCGAGCGCCAACGGCCCCGCTCTCCCCGTGATGCGCCTCGCGCGGTCCTCACGCGTCCGTCCGGTCCGCCCGAGCGTCAAGCTCCGCGCAGACAAGCTCTAAGCAGACTCCTCTAAGCAGACTTGCGTCGGCGCGCCACCGTCAGTCTGCGCAGCGTCACGCGACCCGCACGGCCTCCGCGCCGCCGGGTCGCGCCACCACGCGGTTGCGCCCCTGGCGCTTGGCCTCGTAGAGCGCCGCGTCGGCGGCGGCGAAGGACTGCCCGGCGGTCTCGGCCAGCTGCACCTCGGCGACGCCGAGGCTCACGCTGACGACACCGCCCTCGTTGCCGACATGCGGGATCTGCAGGCGGGCCAGGGCCTGGCGGATGCGCTCGGCCCGGGCCGCGGCCTCGGCACCGGACGCCCCCGGCAGCAGCACGGCGAATTCCTCGCCGCCGATCCGGCAGGCGGTCTCGTCCGGCTCGCCGACCTGGCGCTGCAGCACACGGGAGACGGCGCGCAGCACCTCGTCCCCGGCGAGGTGGCCGTAGGTGTCGTTGTAGCGCTTGAACCGGTCGGCATCGAGCAGGACGAGGGAGAGAGGCACGCCCGTCCGCGCGACCTCCGCGCGCGCCCGCGCGAAGGCCTCGTCGAAGTGGCGCCGGTTCGGCAGGTTGGTGAGTCCGTCGGTATGGGCGAGGCGGGCGAGGTCGCGGTTGGCCGCGAGCGCTCCCTCCTCGGCGCGGGCCCGCCGTTCGAGCTCGCGCTGGAGCACCAGGGTCAGCCCGATCATGCCGCCGCACAGGAAGGCCACCACGGCCACGATCGCCATTGCCCTGGGCCGCCACAGCTCGGCGATGGCCCGCGTGGGCACCACCACCGCGGCGATGAGCGGGCGGTCGCCGATCCGGCTGTAGCTGAACAGACCCTCGATCGCCTCGGTGTAGCCGGTCGCGACGAACTGTCCCGAGCGGTGCTCGAGGAAGTTCCGGAAATGCGGCGCCGCCGTCAGGTCCTTGCCGATCGCGTCCTCCATCACCGGGCTGCGGACCAGAAGCTCGCCGCTCTCGCGGAAGAAGGCGATGCGGGTGTGGTCGCCGAGGCTGAGGCGGCCGAACAGGGCGTTGAAGTAGCCGATGTCGATCGTGCCGACGACGACGCCGGCGAAGGCCCCGTCGGCATAGGCGAGGCGGCGGCTGAGCGGGATCACCCAGCGCCCGTCCGGCTTCGTCCGGAACGGCTTGCCGATATAGAGGCCGACATCCCCCCGCTCCTTGTGGACTCGGAAGAAATCCGCGTCGGGAAAGCTCAGCCGGCGGGGCACCGGATCGGTCGAATCGGCGAAGGCCTGCCCCTGCGCGTCGAGGGCCAGGATGGCGCCGAGGCCGGTCGCCGTGGCGGCCCGGTCGAACAGCACGACCTGACGCAGGCTCGGCGCGATGCCGTCGGCCTCCGGGTTGTGCAGGCCTTCGACCACGGCCTGGAGCGACAGGTCATAGAGTTCGATGTTGCGGTCGACCATGTGCTCGACCGATTCGAGCAGGTTCTGCGACACCCGGCCGACCTGATCCCAGGCGCTCGCGCGCATCTGCATGACCGTCAGGCCGGAAACCGCACCAATCACCAGGGTGGCAACCACGATCGATCCGGCCAGCGTGCGGGACGCGGTGGAGGGTCGCCTGCGGGGTCCGGACGGCATCGACGCTCCGTTGCGCGGTGCTGGGATGTTCTCTCTCTAGTAGCGGATTTCTAACATTGGGTTGCCCGGCGGAAACGGAGGGATGCCCTCATGTGGATGGCTGACGTGCCCGAGGTGGCACAGACGGCCGCGGCCGGCGCATCCTGCGGCGGGGCACATGCCGGCTCGTCGAGGAGAAATAATCTCAATATCAAAGACATAGCCAAGATCGAAGATCCAGCATGGTACCGATTGCAACGCGATCGAGGGCTGCTCTAGGTCTTTGATTTTGCCGCATTTTCTGCGACGAACCGGCATCCACTTCGTCGGAAAATGCTCTAGGATCCGGCCCGCGAAAGAACCGCCGCCAGGAGGGACCACGATGCGTGCCGACACGATTGCGCCGACGCCCTGCCGGGATGCGCCGCGATGCTGAGCCCCGCCTTGCGCGAGGAGATCGCCCGCCGCCACGGCACGCCGGCGGTGGTGATCGACCTCGACCGGGTGGCCCGCAACATCGCCCGGCTCCAGGCCGCCTGCGACGCGGCCGGCCTCGCCAACCGCCCGCACATCAAGACGCACAAGAGCCCGGTGCTGGCCCGGATGCAGATCGAGGCCGGCGCAAGCGGCGTCACCTGCCAGAAGATCGGCGAGGCCGAGGTGATGGCCCGGGCCGGGATCGACGACATCCTGGTGAGCTACAACCTGATCGGCCCGCACGCGCTCGGGCGCCTCGGCCGGCTCCTGCGCGAGAGCGCTGCCCGGATCACCGTCGCGGCCGACAACGCGATCACGGTGGCGGGCCTGCACGAGGCCGCGCAAGCGGGCGGGCGCACTCTCGACGTGGTGGTGGAATGCGACACCGGCCGCAAGCGCGCCGGCGTCGAGACCCCGGGCGAGGCGGTGGCGCTCGCCCGCGACATCGCCGCCCGGCCCGGCCTCGCCTTCGCGGGCCTGCTCCTCTATCCCCCAGCCGGCGACGCCGACGGCGCGCAACGCTTCCTCGACGCGGCGCAAGCGGGGCTCGCCGAGCATGGTCTGACCGCCCGCATCGTCTCGACCGGCGGCACGCCGAACCTGCCGGAACTCGGCCGGGTCCGCGGCGCCACGGAGCACCGGGCCGGCACGGTGATCTTCAACGACCGCATGATGATGGCGGCGGGCGTCGCGACACTCGACGATTGCGCCCTCGCGGTGCTCGCCCGGGTGGTGAGCCGGGCAGGCCTCGAGCGCGGCATCCTGGATGCCGGTTCCAAGACGCTCACCAGCGACGCCGGCGGCGGCCTCGACGGGTTCGGCCTGCTGCCCGACCATCCCGGCGCCCGGATCGGCGCCTTCGCCGAGGAGCACGGCTTCCTCGACCTCTCGGCCTGCACCTCGCGGCCCCCGGTCGGCACCCTGGTCGAGGTGGTGCCCAACCACGTCTGCGTCGTCGTCAACATGGTCGACGAGCTGGTGGCGGTGCGGGACGGGGCGATCGTCGGGACGTTGCCGGTCGAGGCGCGCGGGATGATCGCTTGACGAATGGAGCATCCGTTCCGGCGTCGTTCCCATTCACGCCCTCATCCCGAGGTGTCATACCAACGGTCGTTGGAAACGACCTTTGGTTCCGCTCTCGAATTTTCGCCAAGCCTCTGGCTTGAAATCGAAAATTCGAGATGGATCAATGGCCCGATGCGTCAGCATCTTGGACCATTGGTATCAGTCCATCGTCGATCGCTCCACACCTCGGGATGAGGTTGCGCGTGGGATGATCCTGGGACTTTCGATGACCCACGGTCACCGACCGGCTCAGCCATCCCCCCGTGCCTATGGCAGCAGCTTGTACCCGCCGCCCTCCGTCACCAGGATCGAGGCGGTCGCCGGGTTCGGCTCGATCTTCTGGCGCAGGCGGTAGATGTGGGTCTCGAGCGTGTGGGTGGTGACCTGGGCGTTGTAGCCCCACACCTCGGCGAGCAGGGTGTCGCGCCCGACTACCTGCCGTCCGGCCCGGTAGAGGAAGCGCAGGATCGCGGTCTCCTTCTCGGTGAGCTTCAGCTTCGAGCCGCGCTCGCCGACGAGGAGCTTGGCGCCCGGACGGAAGGTATAGGGGCCGATCTGGAACACCGCGTCCTCGCTCGCCTCGTATTGGCGCAACTGGGCGCGGATGCGGGCGAGCAGCACCGCGAACTTGAACGGCTTCGTCACGTAGTCGTTGGCGCCGGCATCCAGCCCCTGCACCGTGTCGGCATCCGAGACCTGGCCGGTCAGCATGATCACCGGGCCGCGAAAGCCGCCCTGGCGCATCTGCCGCACCGCCTCGCGCCCGTCGAGATCGGGCAGGCCGACATCCATCACCACGAGATCGACGCGCTCGGCCGCGACCCGGTCCATCGCGCCCCGCGCGGTCTCGGCGGTCGCCACCTCGAAGGCGTCCGACAGGGCGAGCTGCTCGGTGAGGGTGTCGCGCAGGGTCGGATCGTCGTCGACGACGAGCAGGCGGTGGGCGTTCGACATCGAACCGGCACTCTCGAGGAAGGCGAACGGGCGACCCGCCGCCGGCCGGGGCGGCACTCCCGGACGGAGCGCAGCCTGGCAGCTTGCGGGGCAGAGTAGCGGAGCGCCAAGCCGCGGCAAGGGCCGGGGACCGGCCTGTCCACGGCCGCCGGCTCACGGACGGGGCGGCAAGGGGCCGTCCGGGCGCGGCGGAGCCGGGCGCAGGTTGCTCGGCGCGGCAAGTTCCGGGCGCGCCACCGCCACCGGGCAGGCCTGGAGCCAGAGATAGGCCCGAAGCGCCAGCCAGGCATCCTCCAGCGCACCGTGGCGGGCACCGACCCGGGCGATGCCGATGCGCCGGCACACCGCGTCGAGGGCCGCCCTCCCCTTCTCGCCCCGGCGGCGATAGGCCTCCATGGTGCAGTAGACCTTGGCGGCGACCGGCGGCAGCCCGGCGGCGGCCAGCTCGCGGTCGAGAAAGCCGAGATCGAAGGCGGCGTTGTGGGCCACGATCAGGTCGGCCCCGGCGAGGAGGTCCGCCAGGGCGCCCGCATGGGCGCCCACCGGGTCCTGGTGGCGCAGGAGCCAGTCGTCGTAACCGTGCACCGCCTCGGCCATCGGATGGCTCGCCCGCCCGGGATCGAAGATCAGGTGGTGGCAGGCGATCTCAGGCGTTCCGGTGGCCAGCGAGGCGGTGGCGAGCGCCACGGCGCCGAAGCTCACCACCCGGTCGGCTCCGGACAACCCCGTCGTCTCGACATCGACCGCGACGAGGCGCGGCGGCAGCCAGCCGAGCCAGTCCGGGACGGCATCGAGGACGGAGAGAGATTCGGGCATGGCGACGGCTCGGATACGGGGTCTCAGCGCCATTCTCCGCCGGACCCCGCCTCCTGTCACGCTCCCCTCGACGGGTCCCGCGACGGCGCCGTAAGACGGTGCTCATGAAGCGCACCACCCTCCGGCACCTGCGGGTCCGCCCCGATCCCCTCGACCGCCGCCGCGGCACGCTGATCGCCGGCCCGGTGCTGATTCCCTGCGCCCTCGGCAAGGGCGGCCAGACCCACCGGAAGCGCGAGGGCGACGGCGCCTCGCCCCGCGGGACCTTTCGCCTGCGCGGCGGCTTCTACCGGCCCGACCGGCTCGGGGGTCGGCCCGCGACCCTCCTCCCCTTGCGCCGCATCCGCCCTGGCGACGGCTGGTGCGACGAGGCCTACGACCGGCGCTACAACCGCCCGATCCCGCTCCCCGCCCCGGGCATCAGCGCCGAAGCGATGTGGCGCGACGACGGGCTCTACGACCTCGTGATCGACCTCGACTACAATCGCGGCCCGATCCGTCCCGGACGCGGCAGCGCCATCTTCCTGCACGTCGCCCGCCCCGGCTTCCGGCCGACCGAGGGCTGCGTGGCCCTGCGCCGCCCCGACCTGATCCGGCTCCTGCGCCGCCTCGGGCCCGGCACCCGCCTCACGATCTAGGCAAGCTGTTCTCCGGCAACGCGAACAATTCGACGGGATCTTCTCGTCGAATCATGCTGCGTAGCACAAAAAACTCTTTCATTTTGGTAACGCTGCCACACTCGCGCAGCGCGAAAACATCCTGTAGGGTCTGGCTTGCCACACAAAAGCCTTATCGGACGCAGGGGAGAGACGCATGCTCGACGCCTACACCGCGACCGAGATCGTTCGTGCCCGACAGATCCACGCGGCGGAGGGCGCGCGCGGTACCCTCTGGGATTTCGGCGCCCGCTATCGCGACGGGCTGCCCAACTCTCCCATCCTGCTCACGGACGAGGACCGTGTCCGCTTCCTGGAGCAGGCGCGGGAGGAGATCCGCTGCCTGCACGCCAACTGACTGAGGTTGCGCGTCAGCCCTGCGGCTGGCGCGCCCCGAAGATCGCGCTGCCGACCCGCACATGGGTCGCGCCCATCTGGATGGCCGCCGGGTAGTCGGCACTCATCCCCATCGACAGGATCGGCAGGGCATGGCGGCGGGCGATTGCCGCCAGCAAGCCGAAATGCGCCGAGGGCGGATCCGCCGCCGGCGGGATGCACATCAGCCCCGAGACGGTGAGGCCGTGCGTGTCCCGGCACTCGGCCAGGAAGGCATCGACCGCGCCCGGCGCCACGCCCCCCTTCTGCGGCTCCTCGCCGGTATTGACCTGCACCAGCAGCCTCGGGTGCCGGCCGCTGCGCTGAATCTCCTTCGCCAGGGCCGCCGCGAGCGAGGTCCGGTCGAGGGTATGGATCACGTCGAACAGCTCCACCGCCTCGCGGGCCTTGTTCGATTGCAGCGGGCCGATCAGGTGCAGCTCGGCTTGCGGATATTCCTCGCGCAAGGCGGGCCACTTCGCCTTGGCCTCCTGCACGTAGTTCTCGCCGAACAGCCGCTGGCCCGCAGCCAGGGCCGGGCGGATCCCCTCGGCGGCAATCGTCTTCGACACGGCGATGAGGGCGACGTCTGCCCGATCGCGTTCGCTGTCTTGCGCGGCGCGAGCGATCTCGCCCTGTACCTCGGTCAGGTTCGCCACGATGGTCTGCGGGTCGATCATGACCGCTATCCTTCCCGGCGGCGCGCCGCCTTGCTTGATTGTTGACCCTCGGGACCAAACCGTGTCCTAGTCCGCCGGCGCCGCGCCGAGCAAGCTCAACCGTTTGCGGCCGTGACGTTTTCCCTTCATCCCTGCCGCCGGTGCTCTCGGCGCCGGCGCCGACCGGTCGCAAAGACGCCGCCATGGCCGAACGTTACAACGCGAAGGATTCCGAGCCCCACTGGCAGCAGGTGTGGGCCGAGCGGGAGATTTTTCGCACCCGCAACGACGATCCGCGCCCGAAATACTACGTGCTCGAGATGTTCCCCTACCCGTCGGGGCGCATCCATATGGGCCACGTGCGCAACTACGCGATGGGCGACGTGGTCGCCCGCTACAAGCGCGCCAAGGGCTTCAACGTCCTGCATCCGATGGGCTGGGACGCCTTCGGCCTGCCGGCCGAGAACGCCGCGATGCAGAACAAGGTCAACCCGCGGGAGTGGACCTACGCCAACATCGCGACGATGCGGGCGCAGCTGCAATCGATGGGCCTGTCGCTGGACTGGAGCCGCGAGATCGCGACCTGCGATCCCGACTACTACAAGCACCAGCAGCGGATGTTCCTGGACTTCCTGAAGGCCGGGCTGGTCTCGCGCCGCACCGCCAAGGTGAACTGGGACCCGGTCGATCACACCGTGCTCGCCAACGAGCAGGTGATCGACGGGCGCGGCTGGCGCTCAGGTGCGCTCGTCGAGCAGCGCGAGCTGACCCAGTGGTTCTTCAAGATCACCGACTTCGCCCAGGACCTCGACGACCGGCTCGACACGCTGGAGCGCTGGCCGGAGAAGGTCCGGCTGATGCAGCGCAACTGGATCGGCCGCTCGGAAGGGCTGGAGCTGCGCTTCGCCCTGGAGGCGGTGCCGGAGGGCGCAAGCTCCGAGGTCACGGTCTACACGACGCGGCCCGATACGCTGTTCGGCGCCAAGTTCCTGGCAGTCGCCGCCGACCATCCGCTTGCCGCCGCGGTGGCGAAGGACAACCCGGCCCTGCAGGACTTCATCGCCGAGTGCCGGCGCATGGGCACCGCCCAGGCTGCGATCGATACGGCGGAAAAGCTCGGCTTCGACACCGGATTGAGGGTGCGCCACCCCCTGGACCCGTCCTGGACCCTGCCGGTCTACGTCGCGAATTTCGTGCTGATGGAGTACGGCACCGGCGCGGTGTTCGGCTGCCCGGCCCACGACCAGCGCGATCTCGACTTCGCCAACAAGTACGGTCTCGGCAACACGCCGGTCGTCTGCCCGCCGGACCAGGATCCCGCCGCCTTCACGATCACCGACACCGCCTATGACGGCGACGGCCGGATGATCAATTCGCGCTTCCTCGACGGGATGAGCACCGACGAGGCGTTCAAGACCGTCGCCGATCGCCTGGAGACCGAGACCCTCGACGGCGCTTCGGTCGGCAAGCGCCGGGTGCAGTTCCGCCTGCGCGACTGGGGCGTCTCGCGCCAGCGCTACTGGGGCTGCCCGATCCCGGTCATCCATTGCGACGCTTGCGGCGTCGTGCCGGTGCCGGTCGCCGACCTGCCGGTGCGGCTGCCGGAGGAGGTCTCGTTCGACGTGCCCGGCAACCCGCTGGAGCGCGATGCGGCCTGGCGCAACGTGCCGTGCCCGTCCTGCGGCAAGCCGGCCCGCCGCGAGACCGACACGATGGACACCTTCGTCGATTCGTCCTGGTACTTTGCCCGCTTCACCGCCCCGTGGCTCACGGACGCGCCGACCGACAAGGCGGTGGCCGATCACTGGCTGCCGGTCGACCAGTATATCGGCGGCATCGAGCACGCGATCCTGCACCTGCTCTATTCCCGCTTCTTCATGCGGGCGATGCGCCAGACCGGCTGGGCCGGGCTCGACGAGCCCTTCGCCGGCCTGTTCACGCAGGGCATGGTCGTCCACGAGACCTATCGCGACGAGGCCGGAGCGTGGGTGCAGCCGGTCGACGTCAAGCTGGTAACCGAGGATGGAACGCGCAAAGCGTTTCACGTGAAAACCGACGCGCCGATCGCCATCGGGGCGATCGAGAAGATGTCGAAGTCGAAGAAGAACGTCGTCGATCCAGACGACATCATCGCCTCCTACGGCGCCGATACCGCCCGCTGGTTCATGCTCTCCGACTCGCCGCCGGAGCGCGATGTGATCTGGACCGAGGATGGCGTGCAAGGCGCGTCGCGCTTCGTCCAGCGCGTCTGGCGCATGGTGAGCGAGATCGCGGAAGGCGGTTCCGAACCCGCTGCCGCCGGCAGCGAGGCCGCGCTGAAGGCGGCGCACAAGGCGCTGGCGGCGGTCGGCGACGACATCGAGCGCCTGCGCTTCAACCGCTGCGTCGCCCATATCTACGAATTGGCGAACAGCCTGCAGGAGGCGGTCAATGCCGAGCGCGGCCATGCCCCCTCCCCTGCCCTGCACCAAGCAACGCTGATCCTGGTGCAGCTCATCGCCCCGATGATGCCGCACCTCGCCGAGGCCTGTTGGACGGCGCTCAAGCAGGACGGCCTGGTGGCGGAGGCTTCCTGGCCGTCCGTCCGTCACGACCTGCTGGTGGAGGACAGCGTCACGATGCCGGTGCAGATCAACGGCCGCAAGCGCGCCGACGTCACCGTGCCGCGCGATGCCGATCAGGCGGCGGTGCAGGATGCGGTCCTGGCCCTCGAGCCCATTCAGCGGGCGCTCGAAGGCAAGCCGCCCCGCAAGGTGATCGTGGTGCCGTTGCGCATCGTCAACATCGTGGTCTGAGCGGGCGTGACGGATTGATAGAGACGAGGGCCCGGCGATCTCCCGATCGCCGGGCCCTTCTCGTTTTCACTCCGGTCGTCTTATGCCCGATTTCCACCATCCGACCGGCCGACGGCCCTGCTGTCGCCGCAGAGATTCTTTAGATCGCCGGCTCTATCCTGGGAGCCCGCGGGGCGTGTTCACTCCACTTGGCAGAACCCCTTGGCAGAACCTCAGCGTAGCGGTAACCGCGTCAGCGTCGCGGTGACGAATCAAGCGGTGGCAGGACGGACCTTCATGGCAGGCAGCACGGCGAAGACGGCGCGGAACCTCACTCTCGTCGCCACCCTGGCTCTCGGCCTCTCGGCCTGCTTCCGGCCGCTCTACGGGCCGACCGCCTCCGGCGCGCCCCTGAGCGCCGTGCTCGCCTCGATCCAGGTCGAGCCGGCCAAGACCGCGCAGGGCCAGGAGCGCCTCGGTCATTACCTGCGCAGCGAGCTGGTCTTCGACCTCGACGGCTCAGGGACGCCGGCGGAGAAGAAGTATCGCCTGACCCTTGCGGCGAGCGAGACGGTGCAGACGCCGATCGTCAGCTCGATCACCGGCCGGGCGGAAGCCGCGACGCTGGTCGGCACCGCCTCCTACAAGGTCCAGACGCTCTCCGGCGACCGCACCATTACCGAGGGCGTCGCGCAAGGGACCGCCACCTACGACCGCTCGGCCCAGCGCTTCGCCAGCCTGCGCGCCGCCCGGGATGCCGAAATCCGGCTGGCCAAGCTCCTTTCCGACCAGATCAAGACACGCGTCGCCGCGATCCTGGCGACCCAGCCCTGAGCGCATGATGACCGCCGGAGGCTTGTCGTGACCGCCGTGAAGGCTGGCGAGGTCGAGGGCCTGCTGCGCCGCGGCCCCGACCCGCGCATCGCCGTGATCCTGGTCTACGGCCCGGATACCGGTCTCGTGACCGAGCGTGCCCGCCTCCTGGCCGAGAAGGCGGTCGACGATCCCTCGGACCCCTTCGCGCTGGTGAAGCTCGACGGCGACGTGCTGGCGAGCGATCCCGGCCGCCTCGTCGACGAAGCCGCCACCGTCGGGCTGTTCGGCGGCAAGCGGGCTGTCTGGGTCCGTCCTGGCAGCCGCAACTACGCGCCGGCGGTCGACGCCGCCCTCAAGCACGAGAGCGCCGACACGCGGATCGTGGTCGAGGCCGGCGATCTCGCCAAGTCGGCGCCCTTGCGCGTGATCTGCGAACGTTCGCCACGGGCGCTCGCGATCCCCTGCTACCCGGACGATGCCGGCACCCTCGCCGACCTGATCGACAAAACGTTGCGGGCGGACGGCTTGCGCATCACCCGCGAGGCCCGCGACCTGCTTGCCAGCGGCCTCGGTGGTGACCGACGGGCGAGCCTCGGCGAGATCGAGAAGCTGGCGCTTTACGCTCGCGGCCAGGGCGAGATCGGCATCGACGATGTCGAGGCAATCGGCAGCGACGTTTCCGGATCGATGCTCAACGCGCTGATCGATGCAGCTTTTGCCGGACGGATCGCCGAGACCGAGCGCAGCTATCGGCGCTTCCAGATCGAGGGCATGGACGCCTCGGTGATGCTGGGCGGAGCGCTCCGCCACGCTCTCACCCTTCTCGCCACCCGCCTCGATGGCGAGGGCAAGAGCCCGAGCGCGATGGTGGCGGGATGGCGTGGCCTGCATTTCCGGCGTCAGAAGATCGTCGAGACGCAACTCGCCCGCTGGAGCCCGGCCTCGTTACGTCGGGCGGTCTCGCTGTTGCAAGACGCGGTGCTCAATGCCCGCCGGGCCGGGGGCGACTTCTCGCACGCCATCGCGGCCGATCTCTTCCTGCGCCTGGCGAGCGAAGCGGCGAGAAGGGGCTGACGCGCCCCCTCCCCTCTCATTCCAAGGCCGAGCCTGAAGCTTGGCCTTGCGATCCTTACGCTTCCAGGCGCCGGCACAGTCCGTCGAGCTGATCGAGGCTGGCATAGCGCAAGCGAACCTCGCCGCCGGCGCCCTTGGCCTCGATCGACACCACGACCCCGAGAGCCTCCTCCAGGCGCCGCTCGAGGGCGCGGGTATCCGCATCCTTCTCCACAGCCGCCTTGCGCGGACGGCCCGGGCGTGGGCCGGTACCGGTCTGCTCGCCGGCGGCCAGGGCTTCGACCTCGCGCACCGTCATCCCGTCCTCGATCACCCGGCGGGCGATTCCCTCCGGGTCCTTGACGGCGAGGAGCGCCCTTGCATGGCCGGCGGTGAGCGTGCCGGTTATCACGTGGTCCTGCACCCCGGGCGGCAATTGCAGCAGGCGCAGGGTGTTGGCGAGGTGGCTGCGGCTCTTGCCGATGATCTCGGCGAGCTCGGTCTGGGTGTAGCGGAACTCGCTCATCAGCCGCTCGTAGCCCGCCGCCTCCTCGATGGCGTTGAGATCGGCGCGCTGGACGTTCTCCAGGATCGCGTATTCGAGCGAGGTGCGGTCGTCGATCTCGACCGTGACCACCGGGACGTCGTGCAGGCCGGCCCGCTGCGCCGCCCGCCAGCGCCGCTCGCCGGCGACGATCTCGAACGCGTCGGGCACGTTGGCGAGCGCCCGGACCACGATCGGCTGGATTACACCGCGGGTGCGGATCGAGGCCGACAGCTCCTCGAGCTCGGCCTCGGCGAAATGGCGACGCGGGTTGCGTGGATTGGGCCGCAGGAACTCGATCGGCACGCGCCTCTGGCCGGCCCTCGGCTTTTCGGCGGCCGCGGGAGTCTCCTCGCCGAAATCGCCGATCAGCGCCGCGAGACCTCGCCCGAGGCGCGGCCGCGCTCCCTCCTCCGCCATACCCTTCATCCTCTCATCGACTCCATTACGCTGGTTCAGGCGGCGGCCGGAAGACGGCCCTCACGTTGGATGATCTCGGAGGCGAGCCGCAGATAGGCCTGCGAGCCGGCGCATTTGAGATCGTAGAGCAGCACCGGCTTGCCGTGCGACGGCGCCTCGGAGACGCGCACGTTGCGGGGGATCATGGTCTCGTAGACCTTGTCGCCCATGAACTCGCGCACGTCGGCGACCACCTGCGCCGACAGGTTGTTGCGCGGATCGAACATCGTCAGCACCACGCCCTGGATCGCCAGGCCCGGGTTGAGGGCGCCCTTGACCTGCTCGACGGTACGCAGGAGCTGGCTCAATCCTTCGAGGGCGAAGAACTCGCATTGCAGCGGCACCAGCACCGCATGCGCCGCCGCGAGGGCGTTGAGGGTCAGCAGGTTGAGCGAGGGGGGGCAGTCGATCAGCACGTAGGTGAAACGCTGATCCTCCGGCATGTCGCCGAGATCGAGCGGCTCGAGGGCCCGGCGGAGGCGCTGCGCCCGGTCCGGCGCGCTCGCCATCGCCATTTCGAGGCCCAGCAGGTCCATCGTGGATGGGATCAACGAGAGACGCGGCACCGCGGTGGCTTGTACGGCCTCGGTGAGGGGCGCCTCGCCGGCGAGCACGTCGTAGGTCGAGAGGCGGCGCTGGCGCCGGTCGATGCCGAGGCCGGTCGAGGCGTTGCCCTGCGGGTCGAGGTCGACGATCAGCACGTGCTCGCCGATCGCCGCCAGGGCGGTGCCGAGGTTGATTGCCGTCGTGGTCTTGCCGACGCCGCCCTTCTGGTTGGCGAGCGCGATGATGCGCAGGGGCCGCGGGCTGCCGCTCGCCTGCGACTCGGGGGGGTCCGCGATCATGGGAGAAGGCCGCTCACGCTGGAGACGCGGACGATTCTGGCATCAGAATCGGTCCGGCTCGGGATCAGATCCGCGGCAAATCTCCACCTTTCCTCGGCCTCGGTCAATTCGGTTAAGACATCACGCCCTTTCGGAAAAAGCCCGATCGCGCCATTTTTCAACAAGGGTGCGGTCCAGATGATAAGCTGCGAAAGCGGCGCGAGAGCCCGGGCAGTCACGATCTGCGAATCAGTGAAGCCCGCGATCACCGTCTCGATGCGCGCGACGTGGATTTTGGCCGGTGCGCCAGTGAGGCGCGCCGTCTCCTGCAGGAACGCGCCCTTGCGGCCGTTGCTCTCGACGAGGTCGACGCGGAAGCCGGGACGGTCGCGCCCGGCGATCGCCAGGATCAGGCCTGGGATACCGGCGCCGCTGCCGAGATCGAGCCAACGCGTCGCATCGGGGGCGAGGGCCAGGAGCTGAAGCGAATCCGCGACGTGCCGGGTCCAGACCTCGGCCAGGGTCGAGGGTCCGACGAGGTTCTTGATCGACTGCCAGCGGGTGAGCTGGGCGACGTAGAGATCGAGGGCAGCGGCTGTTTCACGTGAAACGCCGGCATCTCGCAGGACGGCGTCTCGGCCGGAAGGAGACTTCGTCAACGGGGATTTGGTCATTCGGCCGGAACCTCGGCGGTAGCGCCGCGACGGGCATGGGCAGCGAGCAGGGTGAGGGCGGCAGGAGTGACGCCCTCGATGCGGGCAGCTTGGCCGAGGGTGAGGGGACGCACTGTCCCGAGCTTCAGCCGCAACTCGTTCGAGAGCCCGGCGATGCTGCCGTAATCGAGCATGGCGGGGAGCACCACCGCCTCATCGCGCCGGAAGGCCGCGATGTCGGCCCTCTGCCGGTCGAGATAGACCGCGTAAGTCGCATCCGTGCAGACACGGTCGGCCAGGGCAGGGGGGATGTCTCGGAGCTGCGGCCAGACTGCCAGGAGCCGGTCCCAGGTGATCTCCGGATAGGAGAGCAACTGAAAGGCCGAGCGGCGAATGCCGTCACGGTTGAGGGCAATGCCGTAGCGCTGCGCCTCCGTGGGCGTGAGGCTCAAGCTCTCCAGCGTCTGGCGAGCGTCCTGAAGCGCCTCGCGGCGCGCCGCATCACGGGCAGCCCGAGCCGACGAGATACAGCCGAGGGCGAGACCGCGACCGGTCAGGCGCTCATCGGCATTGTCGACCCGCAGACTGAGTCGATATTCCGAGCGTGAGGTGAACATGCGGTACGGTTCGCTGACCCCGTGGGTCACGAGATCGTCGATCATCACGCCGATATAGGACTCGGCCCGGTCGAACACCGCGAGATCGGCGGCGCCTGCCAAACGGGCGGCGTTGAGTCCGGCCACCAGCCCTTGGCCGGCCGCCTCCTCGTAGCCGGTGGTGCCGTTGATCTGGCCGGCCAGGAACAGGCCGGCGATGCGGCGGGTCTGAAGCGTCGGGTCGAGCTCGCGCGGATCGACGTAATCGTACTCGATCGCGTAGCCCGGGCGCAGGATCACCGTTCGCTCGCAGCCCGGGAGCAGGCGGACGATGCCGGCTTGCACCTCCTCGGGAAGGGAGGTGGAGATGCCGTTCGGATAGACGGTCGGATCGTCGAGGCCTTCCGGTTCAAGGAAGATCTGGTGGCCGTCGCGGTCGCCGAAGCGAACCACTTTGTCCTCGATGGACGGGCAATAGCGCGGCCCGCGGCTGGTGATGCCGCCGGAATACATCGCCGAGCGATGCAGGTTGGCCCGGATCAGGTCGTGCGCCGCCTGGCCCGTCCGGGTCACCCCACACTCGATCTGCGGCGTGGTGATCCGCTCGGTCAGAGTCGAGAACGGCACAGGCTCGTCGTCGGCCGCCTGCTTGTCGATCCCGTGCCAATCGATGGTGCGGCCGTCGAGGCGCGGCGGCGTACCGGTCTTCAGGCGACCGAGGGCGAAGCCGTGGCGATCGAGGGTCGCGGAGAGGCCGAGCGCCGGCTTCTCGCCGATCCGTCCGGCCGGCGTCGTGACCTCGCCGATATGGATCAGCCCGCGCAGGAAGGTCCCGGTGGTGAGGACCGCGGCGCGGCAGGGGAGGGCGCGTCCATCGGCGAGCGTTGCGCCGACGACCCGACCTTCGATGACGGTGAGATCCGCGACCTCGCCCTCGACGATGGTGAGGTTCGGCGTCTCGCTCAGAAGCGTCTGCATCGCCCGGGCGTAAAGCTTTCGATCGGCCTGGGTGCGTGGTCCCCGCACCGCCGGTCCCTTGCGGCGATTGAGCAGTCGGAATTGAATCCCTGCCCGATCCGCCACCCGGCCCATCAGCCCGTCGAGGGCATCGACCTCGCGCACGAGGTGGCCCTTGCCGAGGCCGCCGATGGCCGGGTTGCAGGACATCGCCCCGAGCGTATCGCGGCGATGGGTGACCAGGGCGGTGCGGGCACCGTAACGCGCGGCGGCGGCGGCCGCTTCGGCGCCCGCATGGCCGCCGCCGACGACGATCACGTCGTAGGGGGGAGAATCGTGGGAGAGCATGAGGTGATTAGGGGATGCCCGGCGGCGGCGTCAATCACGCTCTCGGGCCGTCCCGCGTTTCACGTGAAAACACGACCCCGGGCGGCTCACTTGCCGATGCAGAAGCTGGAAAACAACCGATCGAGCATCTCCTCGACACCGATGCGCCCGGCCACCTCGCCGAGACCGCGGATGGCGAGGCGCAGATCCTCCGCCACCAGTTCGGCCGGGAGTTCGGCTCCATGAGTCACGACGCGATCGAGGTGGTGAAGACACCGTTCGAGGGCGAGTCGCTGCCGCTCGCGCGTCACCAGAGCGTCGCCGCTGCCGAGAGACGTCTCGGCAGTGCGCTCGATCTCGGCGAGGAGCCGGTCGAGCCCGGTGCCGGTCCGGGCCGAGATCGCAATCGCGCCGTCGGGCGACGAGGCGGATAGATCGTCCTTGGTGGCGACGACGAGCGTGGGCACGGAAAGGGGAGGGGGAGCATCACCGCCCGGCTCGCGCAGCCAGAGTACCAGATCGGCCTGATCGATGCGGCGACGGCTGCGCGCCACGCCCTCCACCTCGATCGCGTCGGTACCCTCGCGCAACCCAGCCGTATCGACCAGCAGCACCGGTAGTCCGCCGAGATCGCATCGCACCTCGATCGCGTCCCGCGTGGTGCCGGGGATATCCGAGACGATCGCGACGTCGCGGCGGGCGAGCGCGTTGAGAAGCGTCGATTTGCCGGCATTGGGTGCACCGGCGAGCACAACGGTGAACCCGTCTCGCAGGCGTTCGCCCCGGCGGCCATCGGCGAGGGCGGCCCGGATTGCGTCGCGTATCTCGAACGCGACAGCACGCCCGGCCTCCGTCAGAGCCTCGTCATCGACGTCGCCCTCGTCGGAGAAGTCGAGGGCAGCCTCCGTGCCGGCGAGCACGCCGAGAAGGGCGTCCCGCCACGCCTCGACGGCTCGACCGAGGGCACCGTCGAGTTGACGCACCGCTTGGCGCCGTTGCGCCTCGGTCTCGGCATCGATCAGGTCGGCCAGCCCCTCGACGCCGGTCAGGTCCATGCGGCCGTTAAGGAAGGCCCGGCGGGTAAAAGCGCCGGGCTCCGCCGGGACGAGACCCGGGATGGTGCCGAGGCTGCGCAGCACCGCCGCTCGCACAGCAGGCCCGCCATGGACGTGCAGTTCCGCCATGTCCTCGCCCGTGGCGGTGCCGGGTCCGGGCAGCCAGGCGACCAAGGCGTGATCGAGGAGGTCTCCGGAAGCCGGCTCGCGCAGGACGCGCAGCGACAGGCGGCGCGCCGGCGGAAGGGGCACCCCGATCAGCGCCGAGAGGGCAGGGCCGGCCTGCGGGCCGCTGATCCGCACGACCGCGACGGCGGTGCGGCCATGGCCGGTGGCGGGAGCGAAGATGGTGTCGAGGGGAAGCATGGAGGAGTCACGGAAGGGCCGAGGCCGGGTTACGGCACCGGGATGGCGTCGCGGACCGTGGCTAGCACGATCCGGCGATCGTGCCGATTCGGCGAATGCCGCGGAACACGCGCCTCCGATCATGTCGAACAGGGCAGGACCTCCAAGGAATTCCCTCCCGTTCGGAGCGCCTTCCCGAGTGCTGCCGGTGGATGCAGCATCGAGGAACGGCTCCAGAGGTCTCGGAGCTGCCTGGCGCCCTCCTTCGAAGCCGCTTCGCGGTAGCTCAAGATGAGGTCGCGGGGAGAAAAAGAGGTCCGGGGCGCCGCGGACCAATGGCCCTCTCGGAGACCGTGGGGCCGCGCAGACGCCGCGAGCCATCTCTCAAACAGCAACGGCGCCCCTTTCGGGGCGCCGCGCGACAACGTCCGGGAGATCGCGACCGGCGGGTCGGGTCAGGTGTTCATCGAGTCGAAGAAGTCGCCGTTGCTCTTGGTCTGGCGCAGCTTGTCGAGCAGGAACTCGATCGCGTCGGTGACGCCCATCGGGTTGAGGATGCGGCGGAGCACATAGGTCTTCTTGAGCGAGTCCGGCGGGACCAGCAGTTCTTCCTTGCGGGTGCCGGAGCGGGTGATGTCGATCGCCGGGAAGATGCGCTTGTCGGAGACCTTGCGATCCAGGATGATCTCGGAGTTGCCGGTGCCCTTGAACTCCTCGAAGATCACCTCGTCCATCCGCGATCCGGTGTCGATCAGCGCGGTGGCGATGATGGTCAGCGAGCCGCCCTCCTCGATGTTGCGGGCGGCACCGAAGAAGCGCTTGGGCCGCTGCAGGGCGTTGGCGTCGACGCCGCCGGTCAGCACCTTGCCGGAGGACGGCACCACGGTATTGTAGGCGCGGCCGAGCCGGGTGATCGAGTCGAGCAGGATGACGACGTCGCGGCCGTGCTCGACCAGACGCTTGGCCTTCTCGATCACCATCTCGGCGACCTGGACGTGGCGGGTCGCCGGCTCGTCGAAGGTCGAGGCGATCACCTCACCCTTCACCGAGCGCTGCATGTCGGTGACCTCTTCCGGCCGCTCGTCGATGAGCAGGACGATGAGGTAGCATTCCGGGTGGTTCAGGGTGATCGACTGGGCGATGTTCTGCATCAGCACCGTCTTGCCGGTCCGCGGCGGCGCCACGATCAGGGCGCGCTGGCCCTTGCCGATCGGCGCGACGATGTCGATGATCCGGGGCGAGAAGTCCTTGCGGGTCGGCTCCGACAGTTCGAGCTTGAAGCGCTGCGTGGGGAACAGCGGCGTCAGGTTGTCGAAATGGACCTTGTGCTTGATCTTGTCCGGGTTCTCGAAATTGATGGTGTTGACCTTCAGCAGCGCGAAGTAGCGCTCACCGTCCTTCGGGCCGCGGATCGGCCCCTCGACGGTGTCGCCGGTGCGCAGGCCGAAGCGGCGGATCTGCGTCGGCGAGATGTAGATGTCGTCGGGACCCGGCAGGTAGTTCGAGTCGGAGGAGCGCAGGAAGCCGAAGCCGTCCTGCAGCACCTCGACGGTGCCGGCGCCGATGATCTCGACGTCCTTGGCAGCGAGCTGCTTCAGGATCGCGAACATCAGCTCCTGCTTGCGCATGGTCGAGGCGTTCTCGACCTCGACCTCCTCGGCGAAGGTGAGGAGTTCGGTCGGCGTCTTCGACTTGAGATCCTGCAGCTTCACCTCACGCATGGCGGGGGCGGCCGGGGTCTCGATCGGGGCGAGAGTGTCTTCGATCATGGGATATCGGGGTGCGGGGGCGAAGCTGGGGGGCGTCATGTCGGGACAAGTCCGGCTGCCGCAGGATGCGGCATCGAGCGGAAGCAACGGGGTGACCGAAAAAGGGGCACCGGTCGCGAAGTCGTCGCCTGATTGTCCCGGAGGTCGCGCGGGAGAGCCGGAGGGCCCTGGATGCGACGTGACGTGACGATGGAGGAGGGAACGACTTTATGTAACGGGTCCTCGTCGTCGACTCAAGTCCCCCGTGGGGAAAAGTGGGGAAAGGCGCGGAGCGGCAGCCCCGCAGGAGACGAAGGACCCGGCGCGGATGCTCCGGCTGTGCCCTCAACAGGGCGAACTATCGGCGCAGTCGTCGCGTCGCCGCATTAACATTTGGCGGATCTAACCTCGACGCCACCACGCCGATCATCTGCCCGTCCGGCGAGCTCAAGCTTCTCCATGGTGCAAGCGACGTATTCCGCCAATACGGCGCAGTATCCCCATGAGCGGGGTGACCGGCGATGCGGTCGGAGCCACACGGATCAGCGACGACGCAGGCGGATATAGAGGGCACCACCGCCGCCGTGATGGTGGGCGGCCTCCTCGAACCCGACCACCAGGGTGCGCAACTCGGGCAGGCGCAGCCAATGCGGCACGCTGCGGCGCAGCACGCCGCGCTCGGAATACGGATCGCCCCCTCCCTTGCCCGTGACGACCAGGACCACGGCGTGGCCGGAGGCTCGGGAGCGGTGCAGGAAGCCGATCAGGGCCGCATGGGCCTCGGCCTGGCGCATCCCGTGCAGGTCGATCGACGCATCGACGCTGCGTGAACCGCGGCGCAGGGCGGTGCGCACCCGCCGTTCGAGCGGTGCCAAAGGCGGCAGGGCCGGCGCGGGAGGAGGCGGAGCCGGAGGGCTCGGGGTCTTCTTGGGGGCACCGCGCGGGGCCGGGCGGGCCGGCCGCACCAGGGCGGCCGGCGGCGCAGGCGCGAGCGGCGGCTCCGGCGGCGGGGGAGGGGAGGGGACGGACGGCAAAGCCCGGCCGCGCAGGGGCGTGACCAGGCGGGCGATCTCGCCCCAGAGCCGGCTCTCTTCCGAGGAGAGACGGCGCAGCCGGCGGGGACGGCGCGGCTCGGTCACGGCGCGCCTCCCGCGGGATTCTGCTTCGGCAGCAGCACCACGAAGCGCGCGGGATCGCGCAGCAGGCCGGCGACCGCACCGGCCCGGGCCCCGGTGCCGAGATAGAGATCGCCGCGAGCCGGGCCCAGAATCGCCGAGCCGGTATCCTGCGCCACCACGAGGCGACGCAACGGCGCGGTGCCGCCCTCCGGGTCCGGCAGCGACCCGTCGAGCCAGAACGGCAGCCCGTAGCGCCACAGGGTGGCGTCGACCGCGAGGCTGCGTCCGGCGGTCAGCGGCACCCCGGCCCCGCCGCGCGGGCCGGCGCCCTCCGGGACCCCGTCGTCGATGCGGAAGAAGATGTAGGAGGCATTGCGGCGGATCAGGTCACGGGCGAGGCCTGGGTTGTCGCGCAGCCAGCCGGTCCAGCGGGCGAGCGTCAGGCCTTCGAGCGGCAGGTGGCCGCCGGTGACGATGAGGCGGGCGACCGAAGTGTAGGGCCGGCCGTTGCGGCCGTCATAGGCCAGGCGCACCGAACGGCCGTCGGGCAGGCGCACCCGGCCGGAGCCCTGGACCTGCAGCACCAGGAGGTCGACGGCGTCGCGCAGCCAGAGCAGCGGCCGGGCGCCGGGCCCGAGCGCCCCGTCCTCGATCGCCGCCCGGTCCGGATAGGGCCGGAAGGCGTCGCCGTCGCGGCGCGCGGCGCGCAAGGTGGGGTCGAGGCCGGGCCGGGTCTCGCCGGGCTCGAGCGAGACCAGGTCGTCGGGGCGTGCGAGCGCCGGCACGATGAAGTCCGGGGTCTGCACCGGCGAGCCGGCAAGCTCGGGCTCGAAATAGCCGGTGAGGAAGCCGGCCTCGCGCTCCGCCGCGGCGTCGCGGTTCGGCCGCAGGACGCGATAGGCGGAGAAGAACTGCTGGAAGAAGTCCTTCGCGCCCTCGGGCGGCACGCCGGCGGCGGCGGCGCAAGGGCGTGCGAGATCCTGGCCCGGCGCACCCGGCGCCGCCTCGGCGAGGACCGGGCCGGCTTGGGCCGCGCAGGTCGCCCGGAAGGTCGCGAGGGCGGCCGCGAGGTCGTCGCCGGAAAAGCCCGGCAGGGCGCTGAAGGGGACGGGATCGAGCAGGGCCTCGCCGACCCGCAAGGGGGCGGATTTCGCACCATCGGCGCCGCCGATGAGGAGAGCGGCGAGGAAGAGGACGGCGGGACGAGCGGCGAATCGGGGGAAGAGGGCCGGCGGCATGGGCTTGTCGGGCTCCGGCCCCGGAATGCTGTGCTCGAGAACGTGTCGCTAGGGCACGAGGTGGCTCTGGCGACGCGCCATTGTCGTCGAGGGCCGGCGGCCGATCAAGCCGCCGGACGGTCGCGTCCGACTACCCGGCCCTCACTGTCCGGCTTCGGTGGCGACGAGCTGCCAGTTCGGATCGCGGCTGCCCAGCGTGCGGGCGAAGGTCCAGACGTCGGTCACGTCGACGACCTTCTCGGGGCTGCCGTCGACGACCTGGCCTTGCGGGCCGCGGGTGGCGGTGATCAGCTTCGAGAGGTAGCGCACGGTGACCTGAGCCACGCGGTTGCGCACGTCGACCCCGACGATCTCGGCCCGGTCGATCGACACGAAGGTGGTCTCGACGGTCTGGCCGGCGCGCTCGCGGCCCTGGATCGCCCGCTCGAACCCGTCCGCGACCTCGCGCGAGAGCAGGGTCTTGAGGGTCTTGCGGTCGCCCTTGGCGAAGGCCGTCACGATGGTCTCGTAGGCGGTCTTGGCGCCGTCGGTGAAGGCGCGGGGATCGAAGTTCGGCTCCTGCTGGAGGATCAGGTCGAGGCCGCGGGCGGCGGGCGAGTTCGGCTCGACCACGCCCTTCCAGTTGCGCGGCACCGCGGTCGCCACCGGCGCGGCGCCGCCGCGCTCCGGGCCGGCACCGGGCAGCCGCACGACGTTATCGCCGTCGCGGGGGGCGGCCGGCGGCTCCTCGCGCCGGGCCAGCGGGTTGAAGGGCGGCCGTTCGCTCCCGGTCTTCTGGCCGAGGACCGAGCGCAGCTTCCAGATCACGAAGACCGCAAGCCCGAGGAAGATGAGGGTCGTAAGGTCGAGGGAGTCCTGCATCATCGATCCGTTCATCGATCCGTTCTTGACGGCTTCCTTGGCGGCTTCACGCCGAGCATCCCTGACCGCCTCGGCACAGCTTGCGACATCGCCGGCTTTGGCACCGGGACCGGGGCAAGGCAAGCGTCCGGCCGGCGCCGCGTCGCAGGCCATTCGACGGATATGGGGCCGGGGCCTCGCGGTATCCAGGCGCCCGCGCGCGAGGAGGCGGCGTTCGTGCCGCAGAGGTCGTCGCCCGGAGGAGGTCGTCGCCCTGGATGTCGCCGCCGCCGAGGCCCCTGCTGCGTCGTCCTGGACGGAAGGCCGGCCGTCGGCACGAGGAGGCGGAGAGCCATGACGCGGGAAGGATGATCGGCGCCTCTGCTTGTTCACGCGTTACGGGCATGATAGCCGCAACGCCGCCGTCGCGCGCGCCGTTTTTCGCGCCAGCGCGCGCCGGCCCGTCGTTTACGTCCAGCCCTCGAAGGAACCCTCCGCCATGGCCGATTCCCCGGTCCCGAACGGTAACGGCGGCGCCGCGGCGCAGCCCGACGATGTCACGCCGACCCTCAACGCCCTGGCGCAATACGCCAAGGACCTGTCCTTCGAGAACCCGAACGCGCCGCGCTCGCTGCAGCCGCAGCAGCAGGGCCCGCAGATCAACATCCAGGTCAACGTCAACGCCCGGCAGCTCGCCGAGGAGGATTTCGAGGTCGACCTGCGCCTCGAGGGCGATGCCAAGATCGGCGCCGAGGTGCTGTTCGCCTTCGAGCTGACCTATTCGGGCATCTTCCGCCTGCGCAACATCCCGCAGGACCAGATGCACCCGGCGGTCATGATCGAGTGCCCGCGGCTGCTGTTCCCGTTCGCCCGCCAGATCATCGCCGACGCGGTCCGCAACGGCGGCTTCCCGCCGCTCTACATCGACCCGATCGATTTCGTCGGCCTCTACCGCCAGAAGGCCGCCGAGGCCCAGATGCAGGGCGGCAACGCGTAACGCCGGCACGCGCGCGGGCCGTCTCCCCGGCCCGCGCGTCGTCGGAAAAGTGTTTCACGGGAAACGCGGCCGTTTCCCCTTGCTCCGCCGAGGCCGGCACGAAGCGGCCTTGCGTTGGCGGACCGGCGCTTCGCCCGCCGAGATCCTTGTGTTGTCGCCGATTGTTATCGCAAAGCCGGCGGCCACTTTCGCGAAATCTGCTCAAGGCACGCCATCCGCGGCCCGGCCATGGCGAGGTCGAGAACAGCCGCAAGGCCCGCCGGGTCCTCCGCACCCGGGCATCGGGCGCTCACGCCCTTTGCTGCCGGCCCCACGATCCTCATCGTCGCGCGGGTGCTCTCGTTTCGAGCGAACCCTGGGTCAGGTGACCGCAGGACGGTCCAGTCCGTCCCCCCTGGACTCCCCCCCCGGATCGGGCGATGGGGGCGCGATCGTGTGATCGGCGTCCGGAAGATTCCTTCCGGACGCCGTATCACCAGCCCGCGCGGCGCCTGAGCGAAGCCGGTTTCCGCATCGCGACGCGATCAATCCGGAAACCGTATGAGAGGGACGAGAACGGGATGGCGTACTGGCTCTACAAATCCGAGCCCTCGGTCTGGTCGTGGGACGACCAGGTCGCGGCCGGGGAGGCGGGGACGTACTGGAACGGGGTGCGCAACCACGTCGCCCGCAAGAACCTCGAAGCGATGCGGCTCGGCGAGCAGGGCTTCTTCTATCACTCGAACGAGGGCAAGGCGGTGGTCGGCATCGTGGAGGTGATCCGCATCTATTATCCCGACCATACCGACGAGAGCGGCCGCTTCGGCATGGTCGACCTGAAGGCGGTCCAGGCCCTGCCCAGACCCGTCACCCTGGAGGCGATCAAGGCCGAGCCGGCTCTGCGCGAGATGGTTCTCGTCAACAATTCGCGCCTGTCGGTGCAGCCGGTCAGCGAGGCGGAATGGGCGCTGGTGCGCCGGATGGGCGGCCTCTGATGGGGTATCGATGAGGGGCGGCGCGTGAGGCGCGCGTTCATCGGGACCCTGGCCGAGACCGTGGCCGGAGCCTGCCCCGTCCTCGTGCTGCTGGTCTTCGTGCTTCTCGTGAGCCCGGCCTCCATGGGTCCGGCCGTCGCGCAGAAGCCGAAGGCGCTGCCCAAGCCCGCCATGCCGGCGAAGGTCCTGACCTGCGGATCCTTGGCCAACCTGCGCATCCTGCTGGCGGAGACGGCGGGCGACCCGGCCGCGATCAGGGCCCGGCTTGCGGACCCGAAGGCCGATCACCTCGGCTGCAGCCGGGTCGGCCGCGACCGGATCGAGGGCAATGCCGAGCGGGTGGTGATCGGCGGCACTGCCTACGATTGCCTGGCCGTGAAGGAGACGAGCCTGTGCCGCTGGGCCCTGTCGGGCGTGCCGGCGGAGGCGCCGTGAAGCGTCTTCCGCCGGATGCGTCAGATGCTCCAGTACGGCGTGGCGTTGAAGTAGCGGTGGACGTGCTCCTCCCATTTCCGGTCGTAGGAGGGATCGTTGCCCTCCGGCGAAGCCGGCGGCGCGGCGCGGAGCTGCTCCTCGGTGAGGTCGAGCACGTAGGCGTCCAGCTCCGGCGCGAAGCGCAGGGTCGACCACGGGATGGTGTAGTAGCCTTCGCCGATGCCGAGGAAGCCGCCGAAGCTCATCACGGCGTAGACCACCTGGCCGGTGGTCTTCTCGATCATCAGGCGCTCGATGCGGCCGATGCCGTCGCCGTTGGGACGGCGCACGGTGGTGCCCTCGACGCGGTCGCTGGCGATCAGCTTGCTGGTCTCGCTGGTGGTGGTGCTGCCCATGTCGGAGCGGTCGCCGATGGTCGGCGCGACGGTGGTCATCGGAATGCCTCCGGGTCGGAGTTTCGAAAGTCAGGGCCCCGTATGGATCGCGGTCCTTGCCCTCCGGCAACGCTTCCGCGGCGGAACCTGTTCCGGCGCCGTGCGATGCGGCGAATGGCGGAGCAGCGGGGCCATTCACACCGGGCGATCGGAGCGCTAGCCTCCGATTCATGCTCCTGCGTCCCACGCCGATCCGCCGCGCCGCCCTCCTGACGGCTCTCCTGGCTCTCGCCGCGCCCGCCTTTGCGCAGGATCGCGGCACCCTCACCCCGAAGCCGCTGCCGCCGCTCGCCAACCCGGACGATCCGTCCACGCCGGCGAAGGCCCTGTTCGGCCGCGCCACGACGCCGGCGGCCCTGCCGCCGCAATCGATCGGCGGCTATGCGCGGGGCTGCGTGGCCGGCGCCGAGGCGCTGCCGATCGACGGCGCGACCTGGCAGGTGATGCGCCTGTCGCGCAACCGGAACTGGGGCCATCCCCGGCTCGTCGCCTTCCTGGAGAAGGTCGCCGCGGAGGCGCCGCGCAAGGCGGGCTGGCCGGGGCTGCTCGTCGGCGACATGTCCCAGCCCCGGGGCGGGCCGATGCTGACCGGCCACGCCTCGCACCAGCTCGGCCTCGACGCCGACATCTGGCTGACCCCGATGCCGGACAGGCGCCTGACGCGGGCCGAGCGCGAGGAGATGTCGGCCACCAACGTGGTGCGGCCGGACCGGCGCGACATCGACCCAGAGGTCTGGCTGCCGGAGCACCTGCGGCTGATCAAGATGGTGTCGCGCGAGCCCGAGGTGGCGCGGATCTTCGTCAATCCGGCGATCAAGAAGGCCCTGTGCCGCGAGGCGGGGTCGGACCGGGGCTGGCTCACCAAGGTGCGGCCGATCTACGGCCACAACTACCACTTCCACATCCGGCTCGAATGCCCGGCGGGCGATTCGGCCTGCCACGACCAGGACCCGCCGCCCTCCGGCGACGGCTGCGGCTCGGAGCTCGATTACTGGTTCTCCGACGCGGTGCTGAACCCCAAGCCCCGCCCGCCCGGCAAGCCGCGCCCGCCGATGACCCTGGCGGGGCTGCCGGATGCCTGCCGTACGGTGCTGAAGGCGCGGTAACGACGGGACGGGACCGGCCTCGGCCGGTCCCGGGTCGCTCACTCGGCCGCGACGCCGACCCCGATCGGGCAGGACACGCCGGTGCCGCCCAAGCCGCAATAGCCGCCCGGATTCTTCGCCAGGTATTGCTGGTGATACGCCTCGGCGAAGTAGAACGGGCCGGCGTCGCGGATTTCCGTGGTGATCGGTCCGTAGCCCTGCGCCTTCAGGGCGGCGGCGTAGGTATCGCGGGACGTCTCGGCCTCGGCCCGGCGGGTCTCGTCGGGCAGGTAGATGCCCGAGCGGTACTGCGTGCCGACATCGTTGCCCTGGCGGAAGCCCTGGGTCGGGTCGTGGCTCTCCCAGAAGGTCTTGAGCAGGGCTGCGAGCGGCATCACCGCCGGGTCGTAGGCGACCAGCACGACCTCGTTGTGCCCGGTCAGCCCGGAACAGACTTCCTCGTAGGTCGGGTTCGGCGTGGTGCCGGCGGCATAGCCCACCGCCGTGACGAAGACGCCGTCGCCGAGTTGCCAGAACTTGCGCTCCGCGCCCCAGAAGCAACCGAGGCCGAACACGACCGTCTCGACTCCGTCGGGATAGGGGCCCTTGAGGGGGTGGCCGTTGACGAAGTGCCGCTCCGCCGTCGGCAGGGGCATGGGCCGCCCCGGCAGAATCTGGTCGGGGGCCGGCATCTCGGCGCGCTTGCGGAAGAACAGCATCGGGTCGCTCCGGTGTTCGGAACGGAGCCTCTCGGCTCCGGAGGCGAGGCGCCTCTGATCGCGACTGATGTGGGGTGCCGAGCCTCGTTCCTGAAGAGTACCTTGCCTGAAGAGTACCTTGCCTGAAGAGTACCTTGCCTGAAGAGTACCTGCCTGAGGAGCGCCGCTTCAGCGCAGGACCGGTGCCTGGTCCGGGGCGGATTGGGTCGAGGCCAGTTCGGTCGCTTGGGTCGAGGCGACACGGGCCGGGGCGTCGGGCCCGAAGGCGGTGCTGGGATCGAAGAAGGCGCAGCGGGCGGTGATCAGCCCGGCCGCCAGGGCCCAGAACAGCACGGCGCCGACGATCCGCCGGGTCCGGACCGGCCGGCGACGCGGCGCGGCGCACCCGGCCTGAAGGTCCAGGCGCTCGCCGAACGGATCGAAGATGGCAGGACGCATGGTCGAATCCGGATGACGCACGGCTCCGCGGATCGGAGCCGTCGAGACTGTAGATAGGTCGTGCGCAGGCTTCGCAGCAATAGATGTGGTTTTCTATTTTTCACGACAGAAGAGAAGATGTTTTCTGTCTCAAAGCCCCAAGGGAGAAATTTTATTTTGTTCCCCGTCGCGCCGACGATCCGGTGCAGCGTCGTGACGCATCCGGGCCGTCCGGTTGCCCTCGGGCCGCCCTCCGATCTCCGGCCCGAACACGACGGAGACCGGCCCCGGCGACGCAACCGGCGGCGGCAAGGCATCGTTATCGCACAAGCGTGTCGGATGCCGCACTCGCCCGCGCGAGGTTGAAATGGCGTGATTGTTTGGCGTACAATTGAATGGTGCTACGGTGTATTCGCCTGGCCGCAGCCGAGCGCACTTGCTGAATATTAGGAAGATTTGCCTTGAAGAGTGGACTTCGCACGCCTGTGGCGCGGGCGGGGCTCGGCCTGAGCCGGAGCCTCGCGCCGGGTCGGCGGGGCCGGGACCCGGCACGGGTCGGCCCCCGATGACGCCGCGCGCTCCGGACCCGCACGCGGCCCTTCGGTCGGCGGACCTGTCGTCCCGCGAGTTCATGCGGCTGATCGAGGCGTTCGGCCTCACCGGCGCGTGGCGCTGGGACTTCGTCTCCGGCCGGCAGGTGTGGTCGTCCGGGCTCTACCGCCTGGCCGGGCTGCCGGAGGGCGAGCCGGCGAGCTACGAGCGGCTGCTCGGCCTCGTCCACCCGGCCGATCGCGACGTGCTCGAGGATGCGGCCCAGATCGTCCAGGCCGGCATCCTCGGCAGCCACACGGTCCGGCTGATCCGGCCGGACGGGACGGCGCGCACGGTGGTGAGCCGCGGCGAGGTCTTCTTCAGCCCAGAGGGGCGCCCGCTCGCGGCGACCGGCGTGCTCCTCGACGTGACCGACCGCGAACGCCTGGCCGACCTGCACCGCCTGGAGCAGCAGCGGCGGTCCAGCCTGGCGCAGCAGGCGCAGGTCTTCATCCATACCGAGCCGACCCTGCCGCCGACCGAGTACGGCCCCGACTTCCTGGCCCTCGTGGGCTTGCGCCGCGAGGAGGTGCGGGCGGACTGGCTCGGGCCGATCGTGCCGGAGGAACGGCCGCGCTGGCGCGACGAACTGCCCCGCCTTGCAGCAGGGGGGCGGCCGTTCAGCATCACGCCGACGCTGCGCCGGGCCGATGGCGCGGCCGCACCGTTCCGGATGACGATGGTGCCCTTGCGTGACGATGCCTTGCGCGATGCCCCCGCCGATCCGATCTGCTGGACCGTCGTGGTCACCCCACTGGAGACCGAGGCGGATATGGTGCCGGAACGCCCCTCGCCGCGGGCCGAGCCGGCGATCAAGGGCTGCCACCTGCGGGCGGCCCGCGGCCTCCTCGACTGGACCCTGAACGACCTCGCCCGGGAGAGCGGCGTCTCGCTCTCCACCGTACGGCGCCTGGAGGAGGAATCCGAGGGAGCGGCCTCGCGCTCGCGCCCCCACGTCTTGGCGGCCCTGCGCAAGGCCGGCATCGTCTTCACCCTGGTCGAGGGCGGCACGGTGGCGGTGGCGCGGGCGGAGGGCTAAGCAGACTTGCGTTGGCAGGCCAACGCTTCGTCCGCTTAGATCCTTGTTTTATCGCAGATTTTTTCCGCAAAACCGGGGGCCACTTTTGCGAAATCTGCTTAGCGCGGTTTCCGTCGGAGCGGACACCGGTTCGTCGCAGAAAATTCCGAAAAATCAAAGATATAGAGCAGCGTCCGATGGCAACGCGATCGGGTGCCGCTCCGGATCACCCCACCCGGTACACGCTCAGGCCGACATGGTCCGGCGCCCGCGCCCCGGTGGCGAGGAACAGGCTGGTCTGCATCCAGCCGAGCGCAGGGGACGCGGTCTCGAACCGGGGCGCGGTGCGGAAATAGATCAGGCCGGGATCGACCGGCTCGCCCCGGCGCAGGCGCTCCAGTGCCTCGGGCGGGCCGAAGCGCAGGCCCGTATTCTCGACATAGACCAGGGCGCCATCCGCGGCCTCGATCACGTAGCGGGCGTGGAGCTGGGTCAGGCCGTCGCCTGCGATGGTCTGGTAATCGGCCCCGCCGGGCAGAATCCGGCCGGTGAGACCCGGGCCCGTCACGGTGCCGCCCGTGATGGCGATGACCCGCCGGCTGCCGGCCGTGGTGACGCCGACCTCGACCGGCACCGTCACCGCGATACGGGCATCGAAGACGTGGGCGAGGGTGGGGGCTGGAATGGTCACGGATCGAGAGGTCATGGCTTGCCCTTCACCAGCGGGCAGTCGCTCTCTTCGATCGGCCGGAACGCCTCCTCGCCGGGCAGCGTCGCGATCCGCTCCATCACGTCCCACTCCCCCTTCGATTCCTCCGGCCGCTTGACGCGGAACAGCGAGACCGCGCGGATCACCCGGCCGTCGGGCCGCAGGCGCCCGGCCTCGGTCATGAAATCCTCGATCGGCATCTCGCGCATCTTCGCCATCACCGGCTCGGCCGCGTCGGTGCCGGCGGCCCGCACCGCCTTGAGGTAATGCATCACCGCCGAGTAGACGCCGGCCTGGTAGCTGTTCGGCATCGCCTTCTGGCGGTCGAAGAAGCGCTTGGCGAAGGCGCGGGTGGCGTCGTCGGTGTCCCAGTAGAACGCCTCGGCCAGGTAGAGGCCGCCGGCGACGGGGAGCCCGAGCGCGTGGACGTCGACCGCCGTCATGTAGAAGCCGGCGAGCTTCTGCTTGCCGCCGAGCACCCCGAACTCGGAAGCCTGCTTGACCGCGTTGATCGCGTCGCCGCCGACGTTGAACAGGGCGATCACCCCGGCACCGGAGGCTTGCGCCTGCAGGATCTGCGACGAGAGATCGGGCGAGAGCAGGGGGTGGAAGACCTGGCCCACCACCTTGCCGCCGCCCTTCGTCACCACCCGCGTCACGTCGGCGACGAAGGATTTTCCCAGCGTGATGTCGGCCACCACGTAGAACCAGGTCGTCTCGCCGGATTCCACCAGGGGCTTGGCGATGGCGCGGGAAAGGGCGTGGGTGTCGATGACCCAGAGCGCGCCGTTCGGCGAACATTGCGCCCCGGTGATCACCGTCGAGCCCGATCCGGTGATGAGGGCGAGCCGCCCCTTCTCCCGCGCCAGCGCCTGGACGCCCAGAGCCACCGCCGAGTTGCCGAGGTCGGTGATCATGTCGACCCCCTCGACGTCGTACCAGCGGCGCGCCAGCGTGCTCGCCACGTCCGGCTTGCTCTGGTGATCGGCGGCGACGATCTCGATCGGCTTGCCCAGCACCGTCGCGCCGAAATCCTCGACCGCGAGGCGCGCCGCGGTGACGCTGCCGGTGCCGTAATTGCCGGACATCGCCGTCGACATGTCGGCGAGCACGCCGATCTTGACGCGGTCGCCGGAGACGGCGCCCTCCGCATGGCTCAAGGCCGGCGCGAGGGTCATCAGGCCCGCCAGCAGGGCGGAGCGAAGGGCGCGCATCGTCGTCCCTCCCGTCAGACGGCCTTGAGGCCGAGGATGTCACGGGCCTCGGCCGGGCTCGCCGGCTCGTGGTTCAGTTCCTTGATGATCCGCACCGTGCGGGCCACCAGCTGCTCGTTGGTCGCGAGCTGGCCGCGGGAGTAATAATTGTTGTCCTCGAGCCCGACCCGGACGTGGCCGCCGAGCAGGATCGCCTGCGTCGTCGCCGGCAGCTGCGCCGGGCCGATGCCGGAGACGCAGAAGATCGATTGCGGCGGCAGCATCCGGATCATCGCCGCCAGGATGTCGTGGGAATAGGGCATCGCGCCCTGGAAACCCTTGTCGGCGCCGAGCACCATGTTGATGTAGTAGGGCGGCTTGTCGTAGCCCTTCTCGATCAGCCGGGTCACGTCCTGCAGGATGTGCTGGGGGCCGAACACCTCCCATTCCGGCTTGATGCCGCGCTCCTGCATGCGCTTCGCCAGCGCTTCGCAGCGGCTCGGCGTCGTCACCACCAGGATCTCGCGGCCGCCATGCACGTCCGCAAAGGTCATGCCGTCGAAGGTCGCCATCTCGGCCCCGGCCTCGCAGCCCTTCAGCCGCTCCTCGAAGCTCGATTCGAACAGCCCGTCGGGGCGCGGCACCAGCATGTCGCCGCTCGACCCGCCGCCGGTCGAGTTGTTGAGGATGATGTCGCAGCGCTCGCGGATGCGCCGGTTGATGTCGCGGTAGATCTCGGCGTTGCAGGTCGCCTCGTCGTCGGGCCGGCGGGCGTGGAGCGCCGCGATGGCCGCCCCTTCCTTCCAGGACTTGTGCACCGACTCGGCGATCTCCGCCGGCTGGGTCGGCAGGTTGTGGTTCTGCGCCTTCGAGGCCATGCCGCCGGTCGGCGCCACCGTCACGATCACCTTGGCCATGTTGTCCTCCCTTGAGTTGGTTGAGACGAGGGTTACGGCAGGTCCGGCGCCGCGCGCTTCTGCCGGACGAGGTCGACGAGGAGCCGGTCGCGCTGCGCCACCATCGCGTCGCGGTCGCGTCCTTCGAGCGCCTGTTCGAGGCCCTGGACGAGGGTCTGTTTCAGCTCGGGCGTCAGGCGCGGGTCACCGAGATCGGCCCACATCGCCTCCATCAGGGGCCCGAGATGGTCGAGGGTGTGGGCGAACCCTTTCGCGCCGCCCGAGAGGTGGTTGAGCAGGCACGGCCCCATCAGGGCCCAGCGCAGGCCCGGCCCATGGGCGATGGCGGCATCGATGTCGGCCACCGTCGCGGCCCCCGTCCCGACGAGGTGGAACGCCTCGCGCCAGAGCGCCGCCTGGAGCCGGTTGGCGACGTGGCCGACGAGCTCGCGCCGCAGGCGGATCGGCCGCTTGCCGATGCTCTCGTAGAAGCCCATCGCGGCGGCGACCGCGCCCTCGTCGGTGTGTTCTCCGCCCAGAACCTCGACCAGCGGTACCAGGTGGGGCGGGTTGAAGGGATGGCCGAGCACCACCCGGCCGGGATGGCGGCAGGCGCTCTGGATCGCGCTCGGGGTGAGGCCGGAGGAACTGGTCGCCAGCACCACGTCGGGCGCGGCCGCGGCGTCGAGCCGGCGGTAGGTCTCGTGCTTGATCTCCAGGCGCTCGGGCCCGTTCTCCTGCACGAAATCGGCGTTTGCCGCTGCCTCTTCCGGCCCGGCCACGAAGGTCAGGCGCTCGGGCGCGGCGCCGGGGCTAAGTCCGATCTGTTCGAGGACCGGCCAGTGCCGAGCGACCGTCTCGCGTAAATGCGCCTCCGCGCCGGGGGCCGGATCGGTGGCGACGACATCGAGGCCGCAACTCAAGAACTGCGACACCCACGACGCCCCGATGACGCCGGTGCCGATCACCGCCACCCGTCCGATGGCCGTGCGATAGTCGCCGGCCTGTCCGCTCGCGTCATCCATCGCGGCGCCCTCCCTGGTCGGGTCTCTGTCAGGGCTTGTCGCCCGATTGACCCGTTGAGATAGTTATATCACATTACAAATCATGTTTGGCAATCCGGCGCGAACGGCCGGAGCGAGAATCGGAGGAACGCCGTATGGCGGAGGACCTGTCGGGCCTCGGCACCGAGTCCCTGGTCGTCACCCGGCGGGACGCCGTGGCGATCGTCACCTTGTCCCGCCCGCACAAGCGCAACGCCCTCGACGACGGCATGGTGCTGGGGCTGGAGCGCGTCGCCCGGAACCTGCCCGACGACGTGCGGGCGCTGGTGATCGCCGCGGAGGGCCCGCATTTCTGCGCCGGGCTCGACTTGGCGGAACTGACCGAGCGCGACGCCCCGGCCGGGATGCTGCATTCTCGGATGTGGCACCGGGCCTTCCACGAGATCGAGTTCGGCCGGGTGCCGGTGGTCGCGGCGCTCAAAGGCGCGGTGATCGGCGGCGGGCTCGAACTGGCGCTGTCGGCCCATCTGCGGGTCGCCGAGGCTTCCGCCTTCTACGCCCTGCCGGAGGGCCAGCGCGGCATCTTCGTCGGCGGCGGCGCCTCGGTGCGGCTGCCGCGGCTGATCGGGGTCTCGCGGATGCGCGACATGATGCTGACCGGCCGGGTCCACGATGCCGAGAGCGGCGAGCGGCTCGGCCTGTCGCACTACGTCACGCCGCCGGGCGAGGGGCTGGAACGGGCGATCGCGCTCGCCACCCGGGCGGCCGAGAACGCGCCGCTGACCAACTACGCCCTGATCCACGCCCTGCCGCGCATCGCCGAGGCCGACCCGGCGACCGGGTACCTCACCGAGGCCCTGATGACCGCGGTGGCGCAGAGCGACGCCGAGGCGAAGCGGCGGCTGGCGGAGTTTCTGGAGGGGCGGGCGAAGAAGGTGCGGGAGTAGGGGAGACGCCTCTCGTTCCTTCGCTCCGCCGTTGCCACCCTCCGCGTCATTCCAGGGCCGCGCAGCGGAGCCCGGAATGACCCTGAGAGAATGCTTGAGCGAGATTTTCTACTTAAGACTTGAGGAGACCGAGACTGTCCTGCCCTCCTACCTCATCCTGAGGTGCGACCAACGGGAGCCTCGAAGGAGGGCTCCAGAAATCTCTGCGTTCCCTGGAGCACTCCTTCGAGGTCATTCGATCTTCGATCGACTAACACCTCAGGATGAGGTGTGAGGGTAGGATAAATCATCCCCACCATCAGATCTTGCCAAGCAAACCCCATTAAACAGTCTTTGAGAAGGGGAAGCGCGGCGCGCAACAAGTCAAGCCTACTTCCCCTATCCCGTGTGGGAGAGAGGAGCCCGCGACTTCTCTTTATTCGCAAAGACAGAGATTTCCCGCAACTAAATCCCAGGAACCGGCATCAAGACCGGCCTCATCACCCCCGGAGGAAACCATGCCCCGTCGCCCCATCCGCCGGTTCGCCCCGGCTCTCGCCGCCCTCCTGTCCCTCCTCAGCCCGGCATTCGCCGCCGAGCGGCCGGTGAAGATCGGCGTCCTCAACGACATGTCCGGTCCTTACGCCGACTACCAGGGCCAGGGCTCGGTCATCGCGGCGCAACTCGCCATCGAGGATTTTGCAGCCAAGGCCGGGCGCCCGGTCGAGCTGGTCTCGGCCGACCACCAGAACAAGACCGATATCGGCGCCTCGATCGCCCGGCGCTGGTTCGACCAGGACGGCGTCGACCTGATCGTCGACGTGCCGAACTCGGCCGTCGCGCTGGCCGTCGCGAACCTGGCGCGGGAGAAGAACAAGGTGTTCATCGGCTCGGGCGCCGGCACCGCCGAGCTCACCGGCAAGCAATGCTCGCCCAACACCGTGCATTGGACCTACGACACCTGGTCCCTCGGCCATGCCCTGGCGAAAGCCCTGGTGCAGCAGGGGGCCAAGACCTGGTACTTCCTCACCGCCGACTACACCTTCGGCAAGGACCTCGAAGGCTCGGCCGCCGAGGAGGTGAAGGCCATGGGCGGCAGCGTGACGGGAGGCTCGCGCCATCCCCTCGGCACCGCCGACTTCTCGTCCTTCCTGCTCCAGGCGCAAGGGTCGGGCGCCGACGTGATCGGGCTGGCGAATGCCGGCGACGACACCTCGAACGCCCTCAAGCAGGCGGCGGAGTTCGGCATCGCCCCGGCCCAGCGCCTCGCCGGGCTGATCCTCAACATCACCAACATGCCGGCGCTCGGCCTCAAGGCGACGCAGGGCGTCTACATCGTCACGCCGTATTACTGGGACCTCACCGACGGCACCCGGGCCTTCGCGGCGCGCTATGCCGCCCGCCACCCGCGCCACGCCATGCCGAACGACATGCAGGCCGGCGTCTACTCGGCGGTAGAGCATTACCTGAAGAGCCTCGGCACCGTGAAGGATGCGGGCGACGGCCGAACTGTCGTGGCGGCCATGAAGGCGATGCCGACCGACGATCCGATCTTCGGCCCCGGCCGCATCCGCGAGGACGGCCGCAAGCTCCACCCGATGTACCTGCTGACCACCAAGACGCCCGCCGAGAGCAAGGGCGGCTGGGACTATTTCAAGCCGGTCCGCACCGTGCCGGCAGACGAAGCCTGGCGCCCGCTCGCCGAGGGCGGCTGCCCGCTGGTGAAAGGGTAGGGCGAATGGACACGCATCGTTTCACCGAGCGCGCCGACGGCAGCCTACTCGTCACCGCGACGGCCCCGCTGCCGCCCTACCCCGAGCGCCTGACCGCGCACCTGACCCGCCACGCCGCCGAGGCTCCGGAGAGACCGTTCCTGGCCCGGCGCGGGGAGGGGGGTGCGTTCGAGCCCCTGACCTATGGGGCGGCTCTTCATGCCGTCGAGCGGATCGCCGCCGCCCTGCTCGCCCGGAACCTCTCGGCCGAGCGGCCGGTGATGATCCTGTCCGGCAACGGCTTCGAGCACGCGCTCCTCTCGCTCGCCGCGCTGCATGTCGGCATCGCGGTGGCACCGGTCTCGCCGGCCTATTCCACCGTATCGCAGGACCATGCCCGCCTGCGGGCGATCGTGGACCTGCTCACCCCCGGCCTCGTCTTCGCGGCGGAAGGGGCCACTTACGCTCCGGCCATCGCGGCGGCCGTCCCGCCAGGAACCGAGGTGGTGATCGGCGATCGTGCGGCGATCGGCCGGGCCGCGACGCCATTCGCGGAGCTGATGCAAGCCCACGATCCCGATTCCGTGGCGGCCGCCCACGCGGCAGTGACGCTCGAGACGGTGGGAAAGCTCCTGTTCACCTCCGGCTCCACCGGCGTGCCGAAGGCGGTGGTGAATACCCACCGGATGCTGAGTTCCAACCAGGCGATGCTCCAGGCCCGGTTCCCGGCGCTCACGGCGGAGCCGCCGGTGATGGTCGACTGGCTGCCCTGGCACCACACCTTCGGGGGCAACCACAACTTCAACCTGGTGCTGGCGAATGGCGGCACCCTCCATATCGACGAGGGAAGGCCGACCCCCGGCGGCATCCGGGAGACCGTGCGGGCGTTGCGCGAGGTGGCTCCCACCCTCTACCTCACGGTGCCGAAGGGCTTCGAGGCGCTGGTACCGCACCTGCGCGACGACGAGGCGTTGCGGAAGAATTTCTTCAGCCGGCTCCAGGTCACCTTCTTCGCCGCCGCCGGCCTGCCGCAGCCGGTCTGGGACGCCATCGATGACCTCGCCCGGCAGACCATCGGCCGGACGGTGCCGATGGTGACGGGATTGGGGGCCACCGAGACCGCGCCGCTCGCCCTCGTCACCGACGACCGCCCGGCGAGGGCCGGCCAGGTCGGCCTGCCGGCGCCCGGCGTCGAGCTGAAGGTCGCGCCCGTCGGCGCCAAGCACGAGGCGCGGGTGCGCGGGCCCAACGTCACCCCGGGCTACTGGCGCCGGCCGGACCTGACCGCCTCGGCCTTCGACGAGGAGGGCTTCTACCGCCTCGGCGACGCCCTGGTGCCGGTCGATCCCGCCGACCGCAACCGCGGCTTCACCTTCGACGGGCGCCTCAACGAGGATTTCAAGCTCACCACCGGGGTCTGGGTCAGCGTCGGCCCCCTGCGGGCCGCCTTCCTCGACGCGTTCCAGCCGCTGGTGCGCGATGTCGCCATCGCGGGCGAGGCCCGGGACGAGGTCGCCGCCCTGGTCTTCCCGGATATCGCCGCCTGCCGGGCGCTCTGCGGGGAGGCGGGCGACGACGATGCCGTGCTGGCCCATCCGGCGCTCCGGCGCGACTTCGCCCGGCGCCTCGCGGCCTTCGCCCAAAGGGCCACCGGCTCGTCGAACCGCATCGCCCGGCTGCTGCTGCTGCCCGAGCCGCCCGCCCTCGACCGCGACGAGGTGACCGACAAGGGCTCGATCAACCAGCGCGGCGTGCTGCGCAACCGGGCCGACGCCGTCGCCCGCCTCTACGCCACGCCTCTCGACCCCGCCATCATCCTGCCGGAGACCGCATGACCTCAGCCCAAGAGCCGATCGCCGACCACGAGGGCTTCACCCATGCCCGCACGCTGACGGTGGAATGGGGCCATTGCGACCCCGCCGGCATCGTGTTCAACCCGCGCTTCTTCGACTTCTTCGACTGGTCGACGGCCCTGCTGTGCGAGGCCGCGACCGGATTGCCGAAGGCCGGGATGCTGGCGCGCTACGATCTCCTCGGCATCCCACTGGTCGAGACCGGGGCGCGCTTCCTCAAGCCCTCGCGCTACGGCGACCGGGTCGAGATCGTCTCGACGGTGGTGGATGTCGGCCGGTCGAGCTTCGCCGTGCGCCACCGCCTGCTCAATGCCGGCGACCTCGCCGTCGAGGGCCGCGAGCGCCGTGTCTGGGCCGGCCGCCATCCCCACGACCCGTCCCGGATGAAGGCGGCACCGATCCCGGAGGATCTGGTCAGGCGGTTTCGGGGGGAGTGACCGGCATCGGGATGCAATCCTCCGGAGATTGCCTCATCCGGTCTCCCTCGCTCCGCCTCACCACTCGGTACGACAGCCGCTCTTTGACGGTGGATACGTCGCACATCCGGCGTCTGTGATATGCGACGACAACATTTCGGATCAGCATCCGGTCGCAGCGCGACCGAATGCTGATCGTTTTGAGACTTAGTTCTTGTACTATTATTGATAATGCACCGAAACACGCTCCCGCAAAATAATATCTCTATTGTTTTCTCAATAGCCTTTTTCGGGTCGGGACTGCCATAACGTCGAATGCGCTCCGGTGTCATCCGGGGGAAACCCTTCGTCGGCGCGACCGTTGGAGTAATAATAAAGTGCGACCGATTTCCGCCACAAGTCGGGCGGACCCGCTATCGGCTCAGGCTGACCATGGTAGGAATCGCTGGTGGTCGAAAAAATTACCATCCTGTTGAAGACAGGAAGAACGCGCTGGATGCAGCCCTTCATCTCTCGATCCCACAACTCCAGCCAACCGCCATTTTCATCCGTCCAGCCTTCGTTGAGGTAGACGAGGAGATTCAGACGCCGATCGACTTTGAAAAACGGATGCTTGTTAAAATCGGCATGGATTGCAAGTTTTCCACCAGTCGCCGTGGCGTGCAACCCCCCTCCGAACATGTATGGATCGGGCATCAAGCCCCACATGCCAGTAACTTTCTCCAATGTCTTTAAGAAAGATGGGCCCGCCATCTCCGCAAAAAACTTCTGAGTGAAAGGACCGAACTTGGTTTTCCAGGTTGTTCCAAATTTTTTCTTCACATAAGTGCCGTCGTCGTGAAGCTCGGAGTCATTCCCCGACGAAGGCCACTCCTGCAAAATCATGCGCAGCATGTCGTTATTAAAAATATTGTCGATCACGAGATGTGGGAACGGGGACACCGAACGATAATTATCGATCTGCTCAAGACGGGCGATGCCATCTGGCGCGAAGATGCTCATCTCGGTTCCGGGAATGGAAGCTGCGACTTCCGGCTTGACGGTCTCAGAATTCAGCATGAGGCATCACGCAAGGCTATGAGGTGAAAGGCCATATGACGCCGCAGGTATAAGGTACGGTCGGCGGATCGTCGAGAGTTATGTCGGCTCGGTCGACTCGACCGAACACTTCCAGATAAAAATAGAAAAAATTTCTTCAACGATTTTCCCAGAAACTCACGAAAAGAATAGAGTCTGTGAGACAAAGCACTTCTTCCGAGCACCCGACGATCGCGTGCATCGCTAAACAGACGGAGGATTAGGTGACCGAAGCCTGCATCGACGCGGCCCGGCCTTGATGGCTTCCGTACATGCCGGGCGCTGGCAGGCGGCGATGGCAAGCCCGGTCGGCAGGACGGAGTGGCCGCAGTCCTCAGGACGCACGACGTAGCCGGAGTTCCGCGAGCGACCTCACTCCACGTCATCCGGTCCCGCTTCATCCCCCGCCACCTCCCGCGCCCCCTGCTCCAGCCGGCGCAGCAGGTCGAGGAGCGCGCTCCGTTCCTGCGGGTTCAGGAAGGCGGCGATGCGCTCCTCGTGGGCGGCCTCGCGGCGGTGCAGCTCGGCCATCAGGGCCTCGCCGGCCTCCGTGAGGAAGAGGGATTGCGAGCGCCGATCCGTCGGGTCGGGCTCGCGGCGCACCAGGGCGCGGGCTTCCAGCTCGTCGAGGAGCGGGCCGATATTCGCCCGCTTGATGCCGATCGCCGCGCCGACCTGGCTCGGCCGCAGGCCGGGGCTGCCCTCGATCACCGTCAGCACGCCGAGCTGGCTCTGGCGCACGTCGAGATCGGCGAACAGCTCGACGAAGCTGCGCGAGACCGCGACCTGCGCCCGCCGCAGGGTGTAGCCGATCAGGCCTTCGAGGCGGGCGAGGCCCGGGGAATCATCGCTCGGCAACGCTGGACGGGCTCTCGGTCGACCGTGGAACTGCCCGCCACCTGCCCGCGATCGGGCCCGGGCGCAAGCCGGGAGGCCGCGCCCGGGATGATCGGGTCAGCCCGCGGCGCCCTCCCGGTCCCACGCGGCCTCGACCTCCAGCGACTGCCTGTCCCGCTTGCAGGTGGCGAGCGCGGCGTCGCGGCCCTCCTCACGGTAGGTCACGGCGAAATCGCCCTTGCCGACATCGCCCTCAACCCGGACATCCTCCGCCGAGCCGGCATGGCCGACATAGCGCAGGCTGGTGCCGTAATGGCCGCTCCAGAAGAACGGCGTCTCGGTAAACGGCGCCGTCTCGCCGAGGATCACGCGGGCGACGTGCTGGCCCTGGCGCTGGGCGTGGACCCAATGCTCGACCCGCAGGCGCCGGCCGCTCCTCGGATCCGGATAGGCGGCGACGTCGCCGATGGCGTAGATTCCGGGCGCCGAGGTGGCGAGACGACGATCGACCGCGATGCCGCCGCCCTCGTCCTTGCCCGCCAGCGTCAGGCCGGCGGCCTCGGCGAGGTCGGTGCGCGGCGCCACGCCGGTGCCGAGCACCACGAGGTCGGCCTCGATCCGGCTGCCGTCGTCGAGGGCGAGCGCCGTCCCGTCGAAGCCCGTCACCTTGCGGCCGAGGCGGAAGATGACGCCCTTGTCCGCATGCAGGCCCTGGACGAAGCGGCCGACCGCCTCGCCGAGGATGGTGGCGAGCGGTATCGCCTCGGGCGCCACCACCGTCACCGCCTTGTCGCGAGCGATCATCGCGGCGGCGACTTCGAGGCCGATGAAGCTCGCGCCCACCACCGCGACCGAGCGGGCCTTCTCGGCCGCCGCGATCAGGGCGTCGGCGTCCTCAAGGCTGCGTAGGGTGTGCACGTTCGGACGCTCGAAGCCCGGCACGTCCGGCCGAAGCGGCGCGGCGCCCGTGGCGATCACCAGGGCGTCGTAAGCCAGGCGCTCGCCGCCCGCGGTCACGATCTCCTCGGCCCCGAGATCGATGGAGACCACCCGGTCGCTCAAGTAGCGGGGGCCGTCGCCGCCGTAGAAGCCTTCCGCGGCAAGCCGCGTCTTCCCGCGCGGCGCCTTGCCGGAGAGATATTGCTTCGAGCAGAAGGTGCGGTCGTAGGGCGGATCGGGATCGTCGCTCACCAGGATGACGGCGGCGCCGTGGCCGGCCCGGGCCAGCCACTCGGCGCAGGCATGTCCCCCGGCCCCGCCGCCGACGATGACGACCTTGCCGGGGGCCTTTACCCCCTTGCCGGGCGATTTGGCCGCGGCCTCGCGCCGTCCGGTCACGGTGATGCGGCCGTCGCGCTCCTCGGCGCGGTAGCAGGGCAGCGGATCGAAGGCCGGGGCACCGACCGCCTCGCCGGTCTCCAGGCTGAAGCGGGCATGGTGCCAGGGGCAGCGGATCTCGCCCTCCGCCACGATGCCCTTGGCAAGCGGTGCGCCGAGATGGGTGCAGCGGGCGCCGATCGCCGTCACCACGCCGTCGCGGCGCAGGAGCAGCACCTTGTCCTCGCCGAGGGTCCCCTCGACCATCGCCCCCTCGGGCAGGTCGCCCGACGGGATTCCGCGCGCGAAATCCGGTTTGTCCTGCTTGTCCTGTGTCTCGGCCATGGCCCGCCCTCAGCATCGTCGCTGCATCGTCGGCAGGCAACGCGCGGGTGCCGTAACGGTGCCTTCAGCCGATTCCATCGATATCGAGCAGGAGGCGCTTCGGACCGCGCAAGGACGCGCCGGGCCGGTAGGGCGGCGGGTCCTCGGCGAGGCGCGGCCCGCTGAGCCGGGCGGTCAGCGCCGTCAGAGCGGCCTCGGCCTCGATCCGGGCGAGCGGCGCGCCGACACAGTAATGCAGGGCGCCGCCGAAGCCGAAATGCTGGTTGTCGGTCCGGTCCGGATCGAACCGATCGGGATCGGGGAAGCGGGCCGGATCGCGGTTGCCGGCGGCAAACAGCAGCACCAGCGGCGCGCCCGAAGGGATCACCGTGCCGGCGATCGGGATCGGCGCCCGCGCGACCCGGGTGCGGAAATGCACCGGCGGCTCGTAGCGCAAGAGTTCCTCGATCACCCGCGGCGCCCGCTCCGGGTCGGCGCGCAGGCGCGCCAGTTCGTCGGGATGGCGCAGCAGCGTCAGCATCCCGTTGGTGATCAGGTTCACGGTGGTCTCGTGGCCGGCGATCAAGAGCAGGATCGCGGTGGCGATCAGGTCGGGATCGCTCATCCGCCCGGCCTGCGGGTCCTTGGCGGTGGCGAGCCCGGAGAGCATGTCGTCGGCCGGCGCCCGGCGCTTCTCGCGGACCAGGTCGCGCATGTAGTCGGCGATCGCGTCGAAGGTCTCGGTGTTGCGGGCGCGCAGGTCGGGGTCGTTGCGGCTCTCGGGCTCGAGCGCCGTGGCGAGCTGCGTCGCCCAGGCGTGGAAGCGCGGCTCGTCCTCGCGCGGCACGCCGAGGAGCTCGCAGATCACCGTGACGGGCAGCGGATAGGCGAGGTCGTCGACGAGGTCGAAGCGGCGGGAACCGGCACAAGCGTCCAGGCACTGCGCCACCAAGCTTTCCGTGCGCCGCTTCATGCCCCGCACCCGCGCCACCGTGAACTGCGCCATCACCTGGCGGCGCAACAGGCCGTGGTCGGGGGGATCGCGGAAGATGAAGGGGCGGTGGCGGTCGGTGATCCAGTCCTTCAGCGGGTTGACGATCCAGTCCTTGACCGGGTTGCCGGTGGCCGGATGCTCGGCCGGCGGCAGGTCCTCCGAGCTGACCCGCGGATCGGCGAGGAGGGCGCGGATCGCCTCGTAGCCGCTCGCCACGAATGTCCCGTCGTCCTGGCGCGCCACCGGATGGGCGCGCAGGCGGGCATAGAGCGGATAGGGATCGGCGCGGTGGGCGGGATCGCGGACCTGCGCGAACAGGGTACCGTCGGGGGTCTCGGTCATGATTGATCGCCTCGAGCGGTCGCGGGCGCCGGCAGGCCCGGCGATACCGGATCCGGGTCCGGCTGGTCGGCGCCGCCGGTGATCGGCGGGAAGGGCGCGCCGTCCCGGATCGGGCCCTCATAGGCGGGGAGCCAGCGCCCGGCATCGACCGAGACCGCGGCGATCGTCCGCCCGGCCCGGCCGTAGACCGCCAGGAACCGGCCGGTCCGCGGGCTGCCCTGCACGATCGCCACCGCGTCGGCCCCCTCGGTGAGGCCCAGCGACTTGATGTTGAGCCCGAACTGGCTCGACCAGAAGGCCGGCAGCTCGGCATAGGCGCCGGCCGCCTCCGGCCCGTCCAGCATCGCCCGGGCGGCGTGCGCGGCCTGCGCGACGGCGTTGCCCCAATGCTCCAGGGCGACCGGGCGGCCGCCGTAGAGCGGGTAGGGTACGCGCGCCACGTCGCCGGCGGCGAAGATGTCCGGGACCGGCCGCCCCGCCTCGTCGAGGGCGCGGCAGGCGGAATCGCAGGACAGCCCGCCCTCGTCGGCCCGGAGGCCGGACCCGGCGAGCCAGTCGGTGTTGCGCACGGCGCCCAACGCCACCACGACGCAATCGGCCTCGATCGTCCCGCCATCGTCGAGCCGGGCGCGCCGCATCACACATTCTCCTTGGCCGTCGCCCTCGAGATGCGCCACCTGCACGCCGAGGCGCAGATCGACCCCCGCCGCCTCCATCCGCCCGGCGATGAAGCCGCCGATGACGCGGCCGAGCGCCTGGGCGAGGGGCGCGGGCGCCGGATCGACCACCGTGACCGGCAGCCCGAGGGCGCGGATGCTGGAGGCGACCTCGCAGCCGATGAAGCCGGCGCCGAGAATCAGCACCCGCTTCGGCCGGGCCGCGAGCCCCGCCGCCAGGGACGCCGCATCGTCCCGGCTCCTGAGGGTGTGGATGCCGGACAATCGCGCCTCCTCGGGCTTCGGCCAGGGCCGGGCGCGGGCTCCGGTGGCGATCAGCAGACGGTCGAAGGCGAGGCGCTCGCCATTCGCCAGCAGGAGCGCCCGGCCGGCCCGGTCGAGGCCGCGCGCCTTCGCGCCGAGGCGCCACTCGGCCTCCACGGTGCCGACACCCGGCAAGGTGGTGGCGCCGGGCGCGATCTCGCCGGTGAGGACGTGCTTCGACAGGGGAGGGCGGTCGTAAGGGAGGTGGGGCTCGTCGCCGACGAGGATCAGGCGGCCGGCAAATCCGTGCGCCCGCAGGGCTTCCGCGCCGCGCAGACCCGCGAGCGAGGCGCCGGCGATCACGATCGTCCCGTCCCTCACGCCGCGCGCTCCGCCGGAGCGCGATCGTGCTCGACCCGGATGGCGCGGACCGGGCAGGCCTGCACCGCCCGGTCGACCGCCGCGCGGTCCGAGGCGGGCGGGGCCGGATCGTAGACCAGGATCTCGTCGCCCCGCAGCACGAAGCGGTCCGGCGCCGCGTAGCAGCACTGGGCATAGGCCTGGCAGCGATTCAGGTCGACGACGACGCGCATCCAGGCCTCTCCCGCACGATTCCCCGGTATCCGGCGGGAGAACCGCAGCGGCAGGACCGGGTTCCGGCCGCGGCCTCGCCCAATCGGGCAGCATGGCGATCGAACCCGCACGCGCTTGTTAGGTCGATCGATCTCTTGCTGGGGTTTTGTGATTTTTATCAACAGATAATCCTTGCCTTTTCGGGGACTGCGAACTTAAGGATAGGAAGCCGATTTTCAGTGATTCTCAGGGCGTTCCGGGATGGAAGAGACAGCCAACACTCACGAACAGATCGTCACGTTGACGGCCGATATCATCTCTGCCTATGTCAGCAGCAACCATTTGCAGAGCGCCGAGTTGCCGAAGCTGATCTCGGACGTCTATGGCGCCCTGAGCGAGATGGCCAAGGGGACCAAAGCTCCTCCCGAGCCGGTCCACCCCAAGGCGACCCCCGGGGAAATCCGCCGCTCGATCACCAACGACTTCCTGATCAGCTTCGAGGACGGCAAGTCGTACAAGACGCTGCGGCGCCACCTGACCTTGCGCGGCCTGACACCCGAAGCCTATCGCCAGAAATGGGGCCTGCCGCACGACTATCCGATGACCTCGGCGAGCTACTCCGAGCAGCGCTCCGAGCTGGCCCGCTCGCTCGGCCTCGGCCAGCAGCGCCGCCGCCCCGTACGGAGCGAGGAGGAAGAGGGGACCGAGGCGGTCGAGCCCTTTGCACCCGAGTCCTTTGCCCCCGAGACGCCGGCCGAACCGGCCGCTGCGCCCGAGGCTTCTCCTCCGGGCGAGGGCAAGCCGCGCCGCGGCCGTCGCGGCGCCTGAGGCAAGGATCGTTCCGCCGGGCGGCAGGGCGCTCTGGAGCCTCCTCCGAAAGATCAGGCGCTCAGATCGTCTCCTCCATAGGGGGCACAATGCGCCGTAGGAAGCTGTGCGGGTGCGGGAACGACGGGAAGCGCGTCTGACCCCTCCCCTCTGCGCCAGGGCTGTCCGGGGAAAGACGAGGCGCTGATCTTCCCCTCTCCCCGCGGGCGGGGAGAGGGCCGTGCCGCCGTTCAGGGGGCACGGCAAGCCCGAAGGGCGAGGGTGAGGGGGTCTCGACGAGTGAGGCTTCTCCGGCCCCCCCCTCACCCTCGCTCCGGCTTTCGCCTCCGCTCCTTTCGTCCCCGACAAGGGGGACGAAAGCCTCTCCCCGCCCGCGGGGAGAGGGGATTTCCAGCGCCTCGTCTTTCCCCGGACAGTCCTGCCCTCTGCGGAGCAGGCCGGGAGAGGGGACGCCGCTTCCGGAGGCGACCATGATGAAGGGCGCTCGCTGGATGAGCGTCGCGCTGCCCCTCTCCGGCCCGGCCCACGCGTGCTTCGCACTCGCAGCCGGGCACCCTCCCCCGCAGAGGCGAGCGGATTCACACATCTCGGTCTGACCGCCGTCCCCTTGCGAAAATTGCGCGCCTCTCCTCCCCCGTCGATCTCGGGCTTGCCCGAGATCGACGGGGCCGTTGACCCAACTCGAATTTTCGACACCAAACCCAGAAGTCCGGGACCTCGGGCTTGGCGAAAATTCGAGATCGGAACCAGAGGTCGTTTTCAACGACCGTTGGTATAAATCCGCTGGACCGCAGAGGGGGGAGGGTTCTTGCGCACGGCCGTCGCTCCCGCACCACGCGACCTGCTGTGTCGCGTACCGCGATACGAGAGCGGGGATCTTGGCGCCTCGCCTGAGCGAAGCCGGTTTCCGCATCGCGAAGCGATCAATCCGGCGACTGTATTGCCGGTCAAGGGCCAATCGGCAGTGCCGCGCTTGGTTTTAGCCGTATGGGGGTCAGATCGTTCACCGGCGCGAGCGCGTCAAGGCGGGCGCTGCGCGCCCTCGCGCTTCGCGCGACAAGGCCTTGACCCGCTCCCACCGGCGAACGCCAAGCTCGGTGAGAGGAGCGATGAAGACATCGCTCCTCTCGCTCGTCACGGATCGGATCCCGCAGGGGACGCGGCGTTCTCCTCCCCCCGACCGGCCTCTCCCTGCTGCAACTTGCTCGCCTCGAACGTCGTGTCGTCGCGCACCAGGGCGTTGGCCAGCACCACCAGGCGTCGGCCCGACGCCACGATCGCCACCTTGGCCGGCTTACCCGCCGTTCGCATCGCCCGGTACGGCTCGCGGAAGGCCGGACAGCTGCGCGCCGCCACCATCCCGGCCATGTAGAAGGCCGTGCGCAGGCAGGGACGCCCACCGGCAATCGCGTGGCGGCCCGGGTGAGCCCCGCTCTGGGTCGGATGAGGCGCCATCCCGGCCAGACTGGCCGCCGCCTTGCGGTCGAGCGTGCCGAGTTCGGGCATGTCGGTGATCACCACGCTGGCGATGCGCGAACCGATCCCGGGGATCGAGGTCAGGATCGCGCGCTTGCGCGCCAGGCCAGGCTCGGCGGCGATGCGTGCCTCGAGAGCGGCCTCGACCTCGGTGCAGGCAGCCGTCAGGGCCTTGATCACCGCCCTGTGGCTGTCGGCGATGGCCGGGTCGAGGGCCTGGGCCAGGCGGGTCTTCTCCATGGCGATCAGCTCGGTGAGCTGGCGGCGCCGGGTCGAGAGAGCCTTGAGGGTGATCTGGTCGGGGGTCGGGGCGGGGCGCAGGTGCTCGCTCATGCGCTGAGCAAAGCGGGCGATGAGGGCGGCGTCCAGCCGGTCTGTCTTGGCGATCAGCCCTTCGGCGGAGCGGAACGCCTTGACCTGGCGCGGATCGGCCAGGGCGACGTCGAGCTCGGCTTTACGCAGGGCGGCGATGAGGGGATAGGCGTAGGGGCCGATCGCCTCCAGGGCGACCGTGCGGATCCCGCGCTGCTTGAGCGTCGAGATCAGCTTGGCGATGCCGGTCTCCGTATTGTCCTGACGCACCGGCTTGGCCGCCGGGAAGAAGCCGAGATCGAGGAAGTGCTTGCCGACATCGATGCCGGCCACGGTGGGGATGGTGGCGCTGTGTGACATGGGTGATCCTGTCCTGTACGCGGACGCCTGCACGAGGCAGGGCCCGATCGACTGTCCGGAGCAGCCATCAGGACATCCGGGATCAGGCCGGAAGGCGATCGTGCGGCCATCGCCGTTGAGCGACAGGGGACGCAGACCGGGAAACCGTGAGACCGCCGGATGCCCTCGCCGTAGCAGCCTACGGCCACACATCAGGTACAGGATTCCGTATCACACGTCATTGCTCAGGCCCGCGCTGCGATGCCGGGAACGATCGGCCGGGGCCCATCGCCCGGGCTCTCGCACCGACCGTCGGCGTAGCTCAACGCCCTGCAGCCGCGGAGGCCAGGGCCTTGAAGGCACGGGCCACCGCGACCGCACCCGGATCCTCCACCCCGTCGAGGTCGGCGGCGGCGAGGTAGCTCGACCGGCCGGTGCCGGCCCGTGTCATCCGGGCGGTGGCGGCGGCTCCCGTTTCCGCCGCCCGCGCCGCCGCCGTCACGCCATCCTCGGACAGGGCCGCGAGGGCCGGCACCAGGGCGTCGAGCAGGGTGCGGTCGCCGGGCCGGGCGCCGCCATGGGCCTGGAGCCTGTCCGCCCCCCGGATCAGCGCCTCGGACCAGCCCAGCCCCTCCGCGAGGCCGGAACCGGCAGCGGCAAAGAAGATCGACATCAGTACCCCGCTCGATCCGCCGGCCACCCGGGCGAGGCGGTCGGAGAGCGCGCGGCACAGGGCGCCGGGCTCGGCCTGCGGCAGCCGGTCGAGATCGGCGAGCACGGCGCGGGCCGCCGCCGCGAAGGTGGTGCCGGTGTCGCCGTCGCCGACCCGCGCGTCGAGGGCGTTGAGGTCGGCTTCCGCCTCGATCCAGGCCGTGCAGACCGCCGTGATCGCACCTGCGACCGCGGGGTCTTGCGAGGGGGAGGCGGCCGAGCTTAGCCGCGCGACGCGATCAGGCAGGGGGCGGAGCGTCGCCGGCGTCACCGGCACCGCCAGCGGCCAGGCCGCCACCTCGGTCGCGGCTTCGAGCGCGTCCTGCGCCGCCGCGTCGAGAGGCATGACCGAGAGCGAGATGCCGTGCATGTCCAAAGCCGTCATCGCGGCGGTCGGTCCGAGGAGCAGGCGCACCCGGCGGCCGAGCGGCGTCGCCAGCACCGCGCCCGTCAGCACCTGCATCTCCAGGGCCGTGGTGCCGCCGAGGGTGTTGACGAGGAGGGCGAGCGGGCGATCGCCCGGCACGGCCTCGCCGAGGCGCGCCGTCATCAGTCGGGCGAGGTCGGCGGCCGGCGGCAGGGCGATGCGCTCGATGCCGGGCTCGCCGTGGATGCCGAGGCCGAGCTCGGCCTGGCCCGGCGCGAGGCGGGCTTCCGCCACCCCGCCCGGCATCGTGCAGCCCGAGACGGCGAGGCCGAGGGACTTGACCGCGGCGGCGGCGGCCCGCGCGGCCGCCGCGACCTCGGCGAGCGGCCGGCCGCCTTCCGCAGCGTGGCCCGCCACCTTGTGCACCAGGAGCGTGCCGGCGATGCCCCGGGCCTGCGCCGCCCCCGGGATGGCCACGTCGTCGGCGACCGTGACGGTCTCGACCGACAAGCCCATGGCCCGGGCGCGCTCGGCGGCGAGCCCGAAATTCAGCCGGTCGCCGGCATAGTTCTTGATGATGACGAGGCAGCCCGCCGGCCCGGTCACCGCCAGGATGCCCGCCAGCACCGCATCGACGGAGGGCGAGGCGAACACGTCGCCGCACACCGCCGCGGTGAGGAGGCCCCGCCCGACGAAGCCCGCATGGGCCGGCTCGTGGCCCGAGCCGCCGCCGGAGACGACCGCGACCCGGTCGGCCCGCCAGTCGGCCCGCAGCACGACCCGGATCGCCGGGTCGCCGTCGAGGCGGGCGAGCCGCCCGCCGCTGCCCGCGACGAGGCCGTCCACCGCCTCCGCCACCAGCGCGGCGCGGTCGTTGATGAAATGGGCCATCCGGTCCTCCCCTGCGGCGCGGCGCGGCGCTCGCGGCCGATCCTGCCAAAAGCGTAGGCCTCCCGCCATGGCGGGAGAGCCGCGCGGGCCGGCGCCGAACGGCTTTGCCGAATCGGTCGCTTCGGGCGATAAGACGCGACTCGTCCGGGCCGGCCTTCGCCCGGCGCCCGAACCGACTTTCGAGACCCGCCGGGCCGTGTCGCAGCGGCGTAGAGCCCGACCTTGCCCAGGTGAACCCGCCGCCCGCCGATGAGTGACCCCCTCCCATTCCTGGCCGGCGGCGGCCGCGCGGCCGCGATGATCCGTGCGCGCGACTGGTCGAGCCACCCGCTCGGGCCCCCCGAGACCTGGCCCGAGGCCCTGCGCACGGCGCTCTCGCTGGTGCTGAACTCGCCCGAGAGCATGATCCTGGCCTGGGGGCCGGACCTGCACTTCTTCTTCAACGAGACCTACTTCCCGCTGCTCGGGCCCCGGCTGGACTGGGCGATGGGCGAGCGCTTCGACCGGGTCTGGGCCGATGGCTGGGAGCAGGCCAAGCCCATCATCGCGGACGCCTTCGCGGGGAACAGCCGGCGCTTCGTCGACCTGCCCTGGACGCTCGATACCGACCGGGGCGAGGCCGAGACCTGGTGGACCTTCTCCTATTCGCGGGTCCTCGACGGGGAGGGCCGCGTCGCCGGCCTGTTCATCCTCACCAACGAAACCACCGCCCAGGTGACCGCGACCCGGCGCCTGCGCGAGAGCGAGGCGGTCGCCCGGGAGAACATCGAGCGGGTCCAGCTGGCGCTGGCGGCCGGCGCGATCATCGGCACCTGGCTCTGGGACCTGCCGAACGACCGCTTCACCGTGGACGAGGCCTTCGCCCGCAGCTTCGGCCTCGATCCGGCGCTCGGCCGCGAGGGATTGAGCCTGGAGCAGGTGATCGAGACCGTGCATCCGGACGACCGGGCCGGCCTGGTCGCGGCGATCGACGCGGTGGTGATCCGCGGCGGCGGCTATGCCCATCAGTACCGCACCCGGCGCGCCGACGGGCAGTATTACTGGCTGGAGGCCAACGGCCGGGTCGACCACGCGCCGGACGGCACGCCGCTGAGCTTTCCCGGTGTCCTCATCGACGTGAACGAGCGCCGCGCCGTCGAGGCGGAGCGCGACCGCGCCACCACGATGCTGCGGGCCCTGACCGAGACCCTGGAGCAGCAGGTGGCCGCGCGCACCGCCGAGCTGATGCGGGCCGAGGAGGCCCTGCGCCAGTCGCAGAAGATGGAGGCGGTGGGCCAGCTCACCGGGGGATTGGCCCACGATTTCAACAACCTGCTCGCCGGCATCTCGGGTGCGCTCGAGCTGATGCAGACCCGCATCGGCCAGGGCCGGCTCACGGAGGTCGACCGCTACATGGCGGCGGCGCAGGGCGCCACGAGGCGCGCCGCGGCGCTGACCCACCGGCTGCTTGCCTTCTCCCGCCGCCAGACGCTCGATCCCCGACCCACCGACGTCAACCAGCTAGTGGCCGGGATGGAGGAGCTGATCCGGCGCAGTGTCGGCCCGGCGATCGAGATCGCGGTCGACGGCGCGCCCGACCTCTGGACCGTGCTGGTCGATCCGCCGCAGCTCGAGAACGCGCTCCTCAACCTCTGCCTCAACGCCCGCGACGCGATGCCCGAGGGCGGGCACATCGCCATCGCGACCGCGAACCTGCGCCTCGACGAAGCGGCGGCCCGCGCGCAGGATCTGCCGCCCGGCGACTCCCTGCCGCCGGGCGACTACCTGTCGCTCGGCGTGACCGATACCGGGACCGGCATGGCCCCCGACGTGATCGCCCGGGTGTTCGAGCCGTTCTTCACCACGAAGCCGATCGGCCAGGGCACGGGCCTCGGCCTGTCGATGATCTACGGCTTCACCCAGCAATCCGGCGGCCAGGTGCGGATCGACTCGGAGGTCGGACGCGGCACCACCGTGCGCCTCGTCCTGCCGCGCCACCACGGCAGCTCCGAGGCGGATGCCGCACCCGCGACCCTCGCTGCGGCGCCCCGGGCCGAGCAGGGCGAGACGGTGCTGATCGTCGACGACGAGCCGACCGTGCGCATGCTGGTGACCGAGGTGCTGGAGGATCTCGGCTACACGGCGATCGAGGCGGCCGACGGCGCGGCGGGCCTCACGGTGCTGCAATCGGACGCGCGCATCGACCTCCTCGTCACCGATGTCGGACTGCCCGGCGGGATGAACGGGCGCCAGATGGCCGATGCGGGCCGCGTGCGGCGGCCGGGCCTGAAGGTGCTGTTCATCACCGGCTATGCCGAGACCGCGGCGCTCGGCACCGGCCGGCTCGGGCCCGGCATGCAGGTGCTGACCAAGCCCTTCGGGGTCGAGGCCCTGGCGTCACGCATCCGCGAGATGCTCGCCCGGTCCTGAGCGGGGTGGTCCATCGGGGCCCGCCCGACATGCGGCAGCCTGACGCGGGGTTACGCGAGGTGACATTGCGTTAAGCGCCCCGTGCTTGAACGGGACAAACGCCCACGATCGTCTGGGACAAAACATGTTCGCCTCCGCGCGCCGCTCCGGCAAGACCGCCAAGCTCGACGCCATCGAGCGCTCGCAGGCCACCGTGACCTTCGGCCTCGACGGCACCTTGATCGAGGCGAACGAGAACTTCCTCCGGCTGATGGGCTACACCCTCGGCGAGGTGCGCGGGCGCCACCACCGCCTGTTCGTCGATCCCGCCGAGGCGGCGGACCCGGCCTACGAGGCGTTCTGGGCGACCTTGCGCCGGGGCGAGTTCCAGACCGCCGAGTACCGGCGCCTGGCCAAGGGCGGGCGCGAGGTCTGGATCCGCGCGAGCTACAACCCGGTGCTCGACTTGACCGGCCGACCGTTCCGGATCGTGAAGTTCGCCCTCGACGTCACCGCCGAGAAACGGGCGGCGACCGACGCCGCCGGCCAGATCACGGCGATCAACCGCTCGCAGGCGGTGATCCACTTCGCCCCCGACGGAACCATCCTCGACGCCAACCCGCATTTCCTCGCGGCGATGGGCTACCGCGCCGACGAGATCGTCGGCCGCCATCACCGGATGTTCGTGACCGCGGACGAGGCCGAGGCGCCGGAGTACCGCGAGTTCTGGGCCCGGCTCGCCCGCGGCGAGTACCATGGGGGCGAGTTCAAGCGCCGGGGCAAGGACGGCGCCGAGATCTGGATCCAGGCGACCTACAACCCGATCCTCGACGCCGCCGGGCGCACGCTCAAGATCGTCAAGTACGCCACCGACATCACCGCCGCCAAGCAGCACGCGGCCGACACCGCCGGCAAGATCGAGGCGGCGCTCCGCTCGCAGGCGGTGATCGAGTTCGACATGGACGGCATCATCCTCGATGCCAACGGCCATTTCCTGACGGCGATGGGCTACACGCTCGACGAGATCGTCGGCCGCCACCACCGCCTGTTCGTCTCCCCCGACCAGGCCGTGAGCCGGTCCTACGCCGAGTTCTGGGAGTCCTTGCGCGCCGGACGCTACGCGTCGGCCGTGTACCAGCGCCTCGGCAAGGGCGGGCGGGAGGTCTGGATCCAGGCCACCTACACCCCCGTCCTCGACCTCAACGGGCGCCCCTCCAAGGTGATCAAGTTCGCCACCGACGTCACCCACAGCATGACTGTGCGGGCGGCGGCGATCGCGACGGCCGAGCAGACCCTGACCCGGGTCCAGGCGGTCTCGGGGGCGGCCGAGGAGCTGCACCGGACTTCCGTCTCGATCGCGACCCGGATGGGGGATTCGCGCCGGGCGGTGGACGAGATCCAGGAGCGGATGGGCACGGCCGGCGCCGCCACCGCGCGGCTCGACCAGGCCGCCCAGGCGATGAACGGGGTGGTGGAGGTCATCACGGCCATCGCCGAGCAGATCAACCTCCTGGCGCTCAACGCCACCATCGAGGCGGCGCGCGCCGGTGCCGCCGGCCGGGGCTTCGCCGTGGTGGCGGCGGAGGTGAAGAGCCTCGCCGGCCAGGCCAGCGCCGCGACCGGCCGGATCTCGGCCGAGATCGGCGCCATGCAGGGCGTGTCGCGCGAGGTCGGGGCGGCGCTCGGCTCGATCCGCGGCGCGGTCGATGCCGTCCAGGGCTTCATCGCCGACACCGCGGCGGCGAGCGAGCACCAGCGCATCACCACAGGCGAGGTCAACGCCAACGTCCAGACCAGCGCGGCGGGCGTCGCCGATATCGCCGCTACCCTCGACGAGTGGCTGGTCGGCCTCGAAGAGCGGCGGATCGACGAGCGGATGCGCACCTCGCTGCCCGGCCGGATCGCGCTGCCACCGGCGTCCGGGCCGGTGGAGTCGATGCCCTGCCTCGTACTCAATCTCTCGAAGTCCGGCGCCAAGCTCTCCCTCGAGCGCCCGGTGCGCCTGCCGGTCCGGATCATGCTGGAGATCGACGGCAAGGTCGACGGCAAGCCGGTGCGCGCGTGCGAGGTCATGCGCCAGCATGGATGCGAGATCGGGGTCCGCTTCGTGGATTGAAGCGAACACCCGATCGTTTTCCGTAAGAAAGTGTTTCGTTAGCCGGCTTTTTCCCACCCGCTCCGATCATCGAACCCTTCGCCGGTGTCGGTCGTCTCCGAAGCACGCGGCTCGGTCGTGCCGATGCCGGGCCGACCGGACGCGGCATCGCGCCGGCCTATAACCGCGGCCACCCGAGCAGCCGCCCCGGCGCGAACGGCGCCACCGGCACCGCCGGCGCCCGGCCGGTGGCGAGGTCGGCGACGAGCTGGCCGGTGATCGGGCCGGTCGAGAGGCCGATATGGCCGTGGCCGAACGCGAAGATCAGGCCGGGATGGCGCGGGGCGGGACCGATCACCGGCAGGCCGTCCGGGGTCGAGGGGCGCGAGCCGAGCCAGGGCCGGTTGTCGAGCGGCTGGCCGAGGCGCACCGTGCCGGAGGCCTCCCGCGCCGCCGCCTCGATCTGGGAATAGTCCGGCTCGGCATGGCGGTCGGCGACCTCGACGCCGGACAGCACCCGTACCCGTCCCTCGCCCATCGGCGACAGGATCGAGGCGGCACCGGTGTCGTAGATCGGGCGGGTGAGGGGCGGGCTGCCGGGGTGCAGCGCGTAATGGCGGTGATAGCCGCGCTCGGCCGCGAAGGCGAAGCGGTAGCCGAGGGGCCGGGACAGCTCGTTGGCCGCCGCTCCCGTCGCCAGCACCACCTGGCGCGCCCGGATCGCGCCGCCCGGATGGACGACGCGCCAGCCCTCCGGGCCCGGTTCGAGGCGGCTCACGGTGGTGCGGATCGCGCGCCCGCCCAAACCCGAGAACAGCCGCTCGGCCGCCTCGACGAGGCCGCCGGGATCCCCGACCGCGCCGGTCTCCGGCAGCAGCATCGCCCGGGCGAAGGGGCGGATCAGCGCCGGCTCCAGCGCCTGTACGCCCGCCCCGTCCAGGATCTCGAACGGCACGCCGTGCTGCGTCAGGATCTCGCGCTCGAGCGCCGCCCCGGCGAAGGCCTCTTCGGTGCGGTAGAGCTTCACCCAGCCGCATTCGCGCAGGAGGTGGGGCACGCCGGCCCGGTCGGCGAGGCGGCGGTGCTCCGGATAGGCGGCGTCGGTGAGCGGGGCCAGCGCGTCGGCGGCCCGGCGCCAGGCAGAGGTGCGGGCGCTCGCCAGGAAATGCGCCACCCAGGGCAGCACCCGCAGGAGGTGGAGGTGGCGCAGGCGCAAACCCGCATCGGCGTTGCGCAGGTAGGCCGGCAGCTTGCCCCACAGGGCGGGGCTCGCCATGGGCAGGATCGAGCCGCGGCTCACCACGCCGGCATTGCCGTAGGAGGTGCGCGCCCGGGCCTCGCCGGGATCGCACAGGACCACGTCCTGCCCGCGATCCTTCAGGGCGATGGCGCAGGACAGCCCCATCATCCCGCCGCCGACCACCACGATGTCGGCCGTCTGCTCGTCCTGCTGCATCGCTCTCGTCTCGTTCAATGGGGCAGGCCGGCGAGGTCGAGCACCGTGCCCAGAAGCACCCGCGTCGCCGCGTCGGCATCCTCCAGGGTGATCGATTCGGCCGGATTGTGGCTGATGCCGCCGCGGCAGCGCACGAACAGCATCGCGGAAGCGCCGAGCGCCGCCATCGCCACCGCGTCGTGGGTGGCGCCGGAGGGCAGAAGCAGGGGCGCGTGGCCGAGGCGCCGCGCCGCCCGGTCGAGGGCGGCCTGGAAGCCCGGATCGAGGGCGACCGCCGGGTTGTCCATGAAGGTCTCGGAGGAAAATCCCACCAGGCGCCGCTGCGCGATCGCCCGGCACTCGGCCTGGATCGCCTGGAACAGGCCCGCGCGGTCGGCATCGTCCGGCGCGCGCAGGTCGAGGCTGAAATCGACCCGGCCCGGGATCACGTTGACGGCGCCGGGCACCACCGTGAGGGACCCCACCGTCGCGACCGCGCCCGGCACGGCCTCGCCCAGGCGCTCGACGGCGAGCGCCATCTCGGCGGCGGCGGCGAGCGCGTCCCGGCGCAGGCCCATCGGCACGGTGCCGGCGTGGTTGGCCTCGCCCGTCACCGAGCAGCGCGCCCGGGTGAGCCCGACGATGCCGGAGACCACCCCCACCGGCTGCGCCGCCGCTTCGAGCGCCGGACCCTGCTCGATATGGATCTCGAGGTAGCCGGCGATCTCGTCGGGCCGCCGCGCGAGGGCCGGGATGCCGTCCGGGTCGCCGCCGAACGCGGCGAGCGCCTCGCGCAAGGTGGTTCCGGCGGCGTCGCGGCCCTCCAGCCACTCCATTCTATACTGCCCGGCCCAAGCCTTCGAGGTCGAGAGCGAGGTCGGAAAGCGCACGTTCTCCTCGTCGCCGAAGGCGACCACCTCCAGGGCGAAGGGGAGCGGAAGGCCGCGGGCGCGGATCTCCTGCGCCACGACCAGGCCCGCCGCGACCCCGAGCGGACCGTCGTAGCGCCCGGCATCGACCACGCTGTCGATATGCGAGCCGAGCACCAGGGCCGGCAGCCCCGGCTCGCGTCCCTCGATCCGCCCGACCACGCTGCCGGCGGCATCGATCCGGGCCGCGAACCCCGCCTCCCGCATCAGGCCGAGCACCGCCTCGGCCGTCGCCCGGTGGGCCGGCGAGAGGTAGAGCCGGGTCAGCCGGCCGGGCTCGTCGGTGTGGCGGGCGAGATCGTCGATCAGCGCCATCACGCGGGCGCCGAGGCGGGGGGTGGTCTCGGTCATGGCATCGGTCATGGCACTCGCGACCCTGCGGGCTTGGTGCCGGCGGTATGCAGGGTCGGTGCCGGTCGAGGCAACCCGCGGTGCATGCCCGCGTGATGTGGCGGGATGTCGGGGGACAGAGGCCCGGGCATCGTCCCTCCCCCGCAGAGGCAGGGCTGTTCGGGGAAAGAAAAGGCGCGGGTTTCCCCTCCCCCCGCGGGCGGGGAGAGGGCTGCTGACCCCTTGTCGGGTCAGCAGCAAGCGGAAGCGAAGCTGGAGCGGGGGTGAGGGGGCGGTGCCGGAGGAGTCTCATCCGGAAACACCCCCTCACCCCCGCCCTTCGGGCTCGCCGTGCCCCCTGAACGGCGGCACGGCCCTCTCCCCGCCCGCGGGGAGAGGAGGGAACCCGCGCTTCATCCTTCCCCGAACAGCCCTGCCGCAGAGGAGGGAGAACCCGCGCCGTTCTCGGCTCGATCAGTGTCCCGGACAGCCCCGCGCCCCGCGAGATCAGGCCTGCGCCGTGCGCTTGCCGTCCAGCGGCGCGAGCGCATCGGGAATCGCGGCGGGAACCCGGATCTTCCGGAGGTCCCGCGCAAGGCCGGCGAGGTCCGGCACCGGGGCATCGCCCTTGCCGAACAAGGCGGCATCGAGAGCGTCGAGGCGCGGAACGATCCCGGGATCGGTGCGCCACGCCGCCGCCAGGGCCGGATCGCGGCGGGCAGCCTCCGTGAGGGCAGCGTGGAAACCGCGTGCGTCGCGCCGCCGGGCAGCACGGGTCAGTGCCCGCAGGGCGGGGGCCGCCGGGGCCTCGCGGTGGCGCGAGACGCCCCAGGCACCGAGACCCAGCCCGAAGGCGGCGAGCCCCGCGGCGAGTGCGCGCCAGGGCGAGGCCGGGGGAGGGGGCGCCTCCTCGGTGACCTTGGCGGCCCTGCCGCCGACGATGCGGGCCGGGATCTCGGCCTCGCGCATCACCCGCGCCCGGGTGTCGAACCACGGGATCGCGATCGCCGAGAGCGTGATCGGCTCCGGCACGCCGGGGCGCACGTCCCAGCGATAGGTGACGCGCGCCACCGGCCCCGCCGGGGTGATGCGGGTCTGGCGCTCGACCGGGCCGGCGAAGGTGAGGACGCCGCGGGTGCGCAAGACCGGCCGCGGCGGCAGGGCATCGGCGGTGACGCCGCGGACGTCGAGCGTCACGGTGCGGCGGGCCGGCTCGCCGAGCTTGAGGGTCTCGGGCTCGGGCTCCCACTGGTCCGTCACCGTGACGTCCTGCGCCGCCAGCCACCAGGGCTCGGGGGCGTCCGGCCCGCCCGGTCCCTGCCAGGCCGCGACCTCGAGGGGCAGGGGGGAGGAGCGCACCTCGACCACCCGGCGCTCGCCGCCATCGACGATCGTCAGGCGATGCACGAAGGGATCGATGACGAAGCGGCCGGGGCCTTGCGGAAACACCGCGACGGTGCGCTCGAAGCCGCGCGCCTCCTGGCCCTGGATCGTGACGCGGGACCAGTGGTCGCGGCCGAGCTGGGTCCAGCCGAAATGCGGCAGGCTCGGCTGGCGCAGGTCTTCCAGGGCGATCTGCGCCCGGTAGGTGCCGCGGATGCGCAGCAGCACCATCTCGCGCGGGTAGGGCGTGGCGCCGCCCGGCACCTCGGCGGTGACGGTCAGGCTGAGATCGCCGTCCTCCAGGGCGAAAGCCGGTGTGACGGCCATGACCACCAGGGCGACGAGATACCCGATGGATTGCCTCACCATGGGTTGCTCCCGGGCTGGACGGCGGTGCCGGCCTCGCGCCGGCGGGTCTGCTCGGCCAGGACGCGCAAGGAGACGAAGCGCCCGGGATCGTCGGTCAGGGTCGCGAGCCAGTGCCGGTCCGGGCGGATCTCCCGGGCCTCGAAGCTCTTCGAGACCCGCCGCACCTCGCGTTCCACCACCTCGGACACGCTGGCATTGCCGCCGCCCCGGCGCCCGCCGCCCTCCGCGTCGCTGGCCGAGCCCCGGGCCTGGCCGCGGCCGGGATCGACCGCCCGCTGCTCGGCCCGGCCGGTGCGGGCAGCCTTGGAATTCCCCGGCGAATCGGCGGCCGACGAGGACTCGCGGTGGCCGGCGAGACCGTCGCCGGTGGACGCCGTGCCGGGATCGTTGGCGTCGGATTCGGTCTTGGTGGCGTAGCGGGTGGCGGCGTCGGCCTTGGCGTTCGCCTGGCCGGCGGTGCGGCCGCCGGGGGCGTCCGGCGTGTCGAGGAGGCGCGCGATGAGTTCGCGGTTCGCCTTGGCGTCCTCGTCCGACGGGTCGCGGGCGAGCGCCGCCTCGTAGGCGGCGAGCGCCCCTTTCAGCTCGCCGGCGCGCGCGAGCGCATTGCCGCGGTTGTAGGGCGACTTCGAAAAGGCTTGCGCCGCCTCGGCGTAGCGCCCGGCGGCGTAGAGGGCGGTGCCGCGCCAGTCCGGATCGTCGCTGACGCTTGCCGCCAGCCCCGGCATCCCGGCCCCGAGGAGCAGGCGGGCGAGGGCGGCGGGCTCGACCGCGAGCCCCACGAGCGCGACGACACTGGCGGCGAGGAGGAGGTGGCGCATCAGGCGCTCCGCCGGAAGAGCAGCAGGACCGGCAGCAGCGCCAGGCCGGCGAGCCAGCGGCCGAGATCCTGCCAGGCCAGCACCGTGTAGCCGCCCTCCGCGAGGTGGTGGGCGACCGTCTCGGAGACGGCCGCCAGGACCGGGCCCGGCGCGTCGAGGCTACCGGCGCTGCCGCCGCCGAGGGTCGCGAGGCGGGACAGGCCGGAGCCGTCGGGCCGCGGCGCCTCCGGCGGCAGGGCGGGATCAGGCACCAGCACGGTGTGCAGCCGGTGGCCCTCCTCCCGGAGCGCCGACGCCTCGCGGGAGGTGGCGTCGTCGACGCCGCCGCCGTCGCTCACCAGCACCACGTCGCCGGTCACCACCGCGGCCTCGGCCAGCGTCCGGCGGGCCAGCGCCAGGGCCCGGGCCGGGTGGCTGCCGCGGTCCGGCACGGTGGCGCCGTCCAGCGCGAACAGGATCGTGCTCAAGGAATCGCGGTCGGTGGTCGGCGTCGCCACGAGATAGGCGTCGCCCGCATAGGCGATGACCGCGACCGCCTTGGTGCCGGCGGCCTCGGCCAACCCTTGCGCCAGGGCCCGCGCCTCGCCGAGGCGCCCGCCCTCGGCGACGGAGCGCGACAGGTCGAGGGCGATGATCGTGGCGTCGAGGTTGCGGAACCCCGCCACGTCGCGGCGCTCCCGCGCCGGGCCGGCAAGGCCGATCGCGACGAGGGCGGCCGCGCCGACCAGCAATCCCTGCCCGACGCGCCGCCCCGGCCGCACCGCGCCGCGGGCTTGCAACGCCGCCATCAGGTGCGGCTCCACCGCCTTCACCCAGTCGCCCAGCGGCGCGGAAAGGTGGGCGGCGCGCCAGGCGAGGAGCCCGAGGAGCGGCAGGGCGAGGAGCCACCAGGGCCGCAGGAGCGTGAAGGCCTCGGTCACGCCGCCCTCCGGGTCAGCAGGAGCGCGAGCGCTGAGAGGAGCGCCACCCCGCCCGGCCACGGCCACAGGTCGCGGCGCAGGGGCACCGGCGGGGCCCGGTCGCGCCCGCCCTCCAGGGCGTCGATGCTGTCGGCCACACCTTGCAGGTCCTCGGTGGTGCGCACGCGAAAAAATCGGCCGCCGCTCGTCGCGGCCACATCGCGCAGGGCTTGCGAATCGACCACGTCCTGCTCGCCGTCGGCGTCGGCGAGGTCGCGGGGGCCGAGCGCGATGGTGTGGACCCGGATGCCGAGCTCGTGGGCGAGCACGGCCACGTCCCGCGGCGTGGTCTGGCCGGCATTGTTGGCGCCGTCGGAGAGCAGCACCACCACCTTGGACGGGCCCGGCAGGGCGTTGAGGCGCTTCAAGGCGAGGCCGAGCCCGTCGCCGATGCCGGTCGAGCGGCCGACGAGGCCGATCTGCGCCTCCTCCAGCGCCCGGGCGACCGCCCGCGTGTCGAAGGAGGGGGCGGCGGCCACGTCGGCCTGATCGGCGAAGATCACGAGGCCGACCCGGTCGCCGGCCCGGCGGCGGATGAATTCGGCCCCGACCCGCTTGACCGCCGCGAGCCGCGAGGTGGTGCGGCCGTCGAGCGAGAAATCGATCCGCTCCATGCTGCCCGACAGGTCGAGGGCGAGCACGATGTCCCGTCCCGAGGCCGGGAGCGCGGCGCCGGGCAGGACCAGGCGCGGGCCGGCGAGCGCCGCGACGAGCGAGACCCAGAGCAGCCAAGTGAACAGCCAAGCGAGCGCCGCGCGTCCGCGCACGCCGACGGTGAGCGGCCCGCCGCGCTCGCGCCCGGCGACGAGCGAGGGCGGCACCGCCAGCGCCCCGCTGCCGCCCGGCCGCGGCGGCAGGAAGCGGGCGGCCAGCAGCGGCAGCGGCAGGAGCAGGCCGGCGAGGGGTGCGGCAAAGTCGAGGGAGGCGAGACCGGCCATCGTGTTCAAGCCCGCAGGCGCGCGAGGAGCCGGGCGAGGCCCGCTTCCGCGGCGGCGAGATCGGGGGCGGGACCCGGGGCGTAGAGGTTTTCGGTGAGCGCCCGGCCGGGGCCGCTGCCGAAGAAATCGGTAGCAAGACGCCTATCGAGCCCCGCCGGCCCCTCGACCTCCAGGCTGCGGGCGAGCCGCCGGCTCAACCGCGCCAAAGCCACGCGGCGCTCCGGCGGCGGCAGGGCGCGGGCGGCGGCGAGTTCGGCGAGCGCCGCCCGACGGATCGGGCGGGCGCGCCAGCGCGGCGCGAGCCAGGCGGCGAGCGCCGCCAGCGCCAGGCCGGCCGCGGCGGCAGCCAGGATCTCGGGCCGGATCCAGCCCGGATCGGGCGGGGCGTGCAGGCCGCGAAGACCTGCCAGCGCCGCTTGAACGGACTGCACGCCCTCACAGCACGGCATCGAGCCGCTCCATCAGGGGGGCGAAGCCTTCCGGGCCCAATTCGGTGTCGAGGCGCAGACCCGCGACGCCGAGGCGGGTATAGGCCGCGAGGCGATCCTCGGGCACCGGTGGCGCCTTGCCGATCCGGGCGGTGCCGCGGCGCCCATCCGGGGTGGCGTAGGGGTAGAGGCCGGGGGGCGCGGCGCGCTCGAAGGCGTCGCTCACCAGGATCAGACTGAGGGAGACCCGCTCGGCGAGCGCCGCCACGCTCTCCGAAAAACCCTCGCCCGGGGCGTCGAGGGCGCTCGCCAGCACCAGGTGGCCGCCCGCCGGCAGCAGCGCGCGGGCCCGTTCCAGGACCGGTCCCAAGGGCGGATCGGCCTGAAGCGGGGCCGCGAGTGCGCTCTCATGCGCCCGGGCGAGGCCCTGGCACAGGGCCGCCATGCCGCGTCCGCCGGCCCGCGGCGGCAGGGCGACCGGCTCGGGCGCGGCGGCGCAGAGGCCGACCCGTCCGCCGTCGCCGGCGATGCGCCAGCCGAGCAGCACCAGGGCCTCCGCGGCGGCGACCGAGCGCAAGGAGCGGCGGGTGCCGAACAGCATCGAGGGCCGGAAATCGGCCAGCAGCACCACGGCGCGGTCGCGCTCCTCGTGGTGGGTGCGCACGTGCAGCGTGCCGGTGCGGGCGGTGGCGTTGCGGTCGATGTGGCGCACGTCGTCGCCATCAGTCCAGAGGCGCACGTCGTCGGGCTCGCTGCCGCGGCCGCGCCGCCGCGTGACGATGCCGCCGGGCAGGCCCGAGCGGGCCTTCGTCGTCGCCCCGGCGCCGCGGCGGGCGAGGTGGCGCAGGCCCATCAGCGCCCCGGCCTCGAGGGCGATGCCAGGTGCGCCGAGCGGGTCTGTGCTGGGAGGCGGCCGGGCCACGGTGGACACCATCCTCAGAGGGGGTGCACCCGGTCGAGCAGGTCGGCCACCACGGCGCGGGCGGTCTGGCCTTCCGCGGCGGCGCGCCAGGTGAGCGCGAGGCGGTGGGCCAGCGCGTCGCCGGCGAGCGCCACCACGTCGTCCGGCACCACGTGATCGCGCCCGTGCAGATAGGCCCGGGCCTTGCCGGCGAGCATCAGGGCGAGGGTGCCGCGGGGCGAGACCGGATGCTCGATGGCGCCGCGCAAATCCGCCGCCGCCGGCCCAGCCCGGGTGGCGGCGACGAGGCGGACGAGAAAGTCCTTGAGCGCCGGCGAGACGTGGGTCTTGAGGGCAGCGGTGCGGGCGGCGCGCAGTTCCTCGGCGGTCAGGCGCACCGGCATCGGCGCGGCCTCCTCAGTCATCTCGCCCTCGACGAGGTCGAGGATGCGGCGCTCGGAGGCCTCGTCCGGCATCTCGACGACGACGTGGAGCAGGAACCGGTCGAGCTGCGCCTCCGGCAGCGGGAAGGTGCCGGCATGCTCGATCGGGTTCTGGGTCGCCACCACCATGAACGGATCGGGCAGGGGGTGGGTGATGCCCGCCACCGTCACCTGCCGCTCCGCCATCGCCTCCAGCAGGGCCGACTGCACCTTGGGCGGCGCGCGGTTGACCTCGTCGACCAGCACCAGGGAGTGGAACAGGGGACCTTCCAGGAACTCGAACCGGCCGCCGTCGGGCCGCCAGACCGTGGTGCCGGTGAGGTCGGCGGGCATCAGGTCGGGGGTGCACTGGATACGGGCAAAGCCGGTGTGCAGCCCGTCGGCGAGGCGCTTGACCGCCCGGGTCTTGGCGAGGCCCGGCGCCCCCTCGATCAAGAGGTGGCCGCCGGTGAGGAGCCCGATCAGCAGCCGCTCGACGAGGCCTGACGCGCCGATCAGGCCCGCTTCGAGGCCGGTCCGCAGGGCGTGGAGCCGCGCGCGCACCGGATCGTCGGCTCCCGCGATGCTACGCATCACGGTCTGCTCCGCGCCTCGCGCCATTCAGTGTCTCTCCCCCCTCGGGCCGGTGTTTCCTGTGCCGGCTTTTGGGGGATCAGGCCGCGTCTTTGCCTGTCCGTCAATCCCGTGCGTGAGGGGGGTGGGGTATGCTTAAGTCCGCGGTGACGATGAAGATCACCGCGGCATGGCTTCAGTCGGGAAGCGCCGCGATCGGTATGGTGATGAGATTTCTCACACCGTCCAAGGCGCCGGCCGGTTCGGGCCGATCCCGTAGCGGGCCACCGCCTCCGCCACCTTCGCCCGGTCGAGCTGGCCCTCGTCGGCGAGCGCCGCGAGCGCTGCCACCACGACGTGGTGCCGGTCGACCTCGAAGAAGGCGCGCAGCGCGCTGCGGGTGTCGCTGCGGCCGAAGCCGTCGGTGCCGAGCGTCACGTAACGAGCCTGGATCGCGGTCGCGATCAGTTGCGGGTAGGCGCGAACGTAGTCGGTGGCGGCGACGACCGGTGCGGAGCCGGACAGCGCTTCCTCGACGAGGCTGCGCTTTGCCGGCAAACCGGGGTTCAGGCGGTTCGACCGCTCGATCTCGCGGGCCTCGCGGGCGAGTTCGCTGAAGCTGGTGACGCTGTGGACCTCGGCGGCGATGCCCCATTCCTCGGCGAGCAGCTTTGCCGCAGCGATGACCTCCGGCAGGATCGCCCCTGAACCGAGGAGGCGAATAGCCGGCTCACCATCTCCGTAGCCGGCAAACCGATACATTCCCCGGATGATCCCGTCGCGCACGCCGTCGGGCATCGAGGGCTGGGCGTAGTTCTCGTTCATCGCCGTGACGTAGTAGAAGGCGTCGACGTCGCGCTCCATCATATCGCGGGCGCCGTGATCGAGGATCACCGCCATCTCGTAGGCGAAGGCCGGGTCGTAGGCGCGGCAATTCGGAATCGTCGCGGCGACGAGGTGGCTCGATCCGTCCTGGTGCTGCAGGCCCTCGCCGCCGAGCGTGGTCCGGCCCGCCGTGGCGCCGATCAGGAAGCCGCGGGCGCGCTGGTCGGCCGCCGCCCAGATCAGGTCGCCGACGCGCTGGAAGCCGAACATCGAGTAGTAGATGTAGAACGGCAGCATCGCGAGGCCGTGGACGCTGTACGACGTCGCGGCCGCGGCCCAGGACGAGATCGCGCCCGCTTCCGTGATGCCCTCCTCCAGGAGCTGCCCGTCGCGGGACTCCTTGTAGTAGAGCATCGAGCCGGCATCCTCCGGCTCGTAGAGCTGGCCGAGCGGCGAGTAGATGCCGACCTGCCGAAAGAGGTTCGCCATGCCGAAGGTGCGCGCCTCGTCGGCGACGATCGGCACCACCCGCGGGCCCAGCTCCTTGTGCTTGATCAGGCTGCTGAACAGCCGCACCGCCGCGGTGGTGGTCGACATCTCCTTGCCGTCGGCCTCGAGCGCGAAGCCCGCATAGGTCGAGAGGTCCGGCACCGCGACGTGGGCGGCCGTGCGACGGCGCTTCGGCAGGAAGCCGCCGAGCCTCTCGCGGCGCTCGCGCAGGTAGCGCAATTCGCGGCTGTTCTCGTCCGGCTTGTAGAATTCCAGGCCCTCGACCTGCGCGTCGGTGAGCGGCAGGGCGAAGCGATCGCGAAACGCCTTCAGCGCGTCGGTGTCGAGCTTCTTGGCCTGGTGGGCGGTCATGCGCGATTCGCCGGCACCCCCCATGCCGTAACCCTTCTTGGTCTTGGCCAGGATCACGGTCGGGCGGCCCTTGGTCGCCTTGGCGGCGGCGAAGGCAGCAAAGAGCTTGCGGAAATCGTGGCCGCCGCGCTTGAGCTTGTCGACGTCGGCATCCGACATGTGGGAGACCAGCGCCTTCACCTCCTCGTCCTCACCGAAGAAGTGGGCGAGGTTGTAGGCGCCGTCCTTGGCGCCCAGCGTCTGGTACTTGCCGTCCACCGTGGCGGCGAAGCGGCGCAAGAGGGCGTGGTTGGTGTCGCGGGCGAAGATCGCATCCCACTCCGAGCCCCACAGCACCTTGACGACGTTCCAGCCGGCACCGCGGAAGACGCTCTCCAGCTCCTGGATGATCTGGCCATTGCCGCGCACCGGCCCGTCGAGCCGTTGCAGGTTGCAATTGATGACGAAGGTGACGTTGTCGAGCTTTTCGCGCGCCGCCAGCGTGAGCGCGCCGATCGATTCCGGCTCGTCCATCTCGCCGTCGCCGAACACGCCCCAGACGTGCTGGCCGCTCGTTTCGGCGAGGCCGCGGTCGCTGAGGTAGCGCATGAAGCGCGCCTGGTAGATCGCGTTCATCGGCCCGATGCCCATCGAGCCGGTCGGCACCTGCCAGAAGTCGGGCATCAGCCAGGGATGCGGGTACGAGCACAGGCCCTCGCCGGCGATCTCCTGGCGGTAATGCTTCAGGTTGGTCTCGGAGAGCCGCCCCTCCAGGAAGGCGCGGGCATAGACGCCGGGCGCCGAATGCGGCTGGAAGAACACGAGATCGGCGCCCGCGCCCGTGGCGTCGCCGGCCTGGAAGAAGTGGTTGAAGCCGAGCTCGAAGATCTCGGCCGCCGACGCGTAGCTCGCGACATGGCCGCCGAGTTCGCCGTAGGCCATGTTGGCCCGCACCACCATGGCGAGCGCGTTCCAGCGCATGATCGAGGTGATCCGCTCCTCGACCGCGAGGTCGCCCGGATAGGGCGGCTGCTTCTCCAGCGGAATGGTGTTGCGGTAGGGCGAGTAGGGCGGCGCCTCCTCGACGACGCCGATCTCCCGCGCCTTCTGCTCCAGCCGGTCGAGCAGGAAGCGGGCCCGGGCCGCGCCGCCGTGGCGGAGCACCGATTCGAGCGAGGCGAGCCAGTCCGCGGTCTCGGCCGGATCCGGATCGGCCACGCCGCGGGGGCCAAGGATCGCTTGATTGCTGGCCTGGTTGCTGGTGCGCTCGTTCTCGTTGACCGGCTTGGCGCTCGCGCTCATGGCGTCGTATCTCCCATCGCTGGCGCCAGGATAAGTCCCCGGTCGCGGCAGAGGCTGCTTCGTTTGCCGCTGGACGAGGAGAAAGCGCAAAACATTTTCGCGAGGTCGGTCGTTCGCGGTCGATCTTTCCGCATCGTACCGCCAAGGCCACGCATTCCGTCCCGGCGGCGACCGGAGGTGCGGCGGTGTCCGCCGGGTAGCGTCAATGGCACTTTTGTCCTAAGGTCCCGGGCAAAGTCCGGCCGTGCGGGGCCGGCCTTCCCGTCGATGAGTCCTCGCCGAACCGGCTTCGGCAAGGAACACGGGAATCGCCGATCTACCCGCGTCCGGACGCGCCCGGGAGCCTCCTGACCGATGACCGCCGACACGGCTTCCACCCTGCTCCAGACTCCCCTGCACGCGCTGCACCAGGAGGTCGGCGCCCGGATGGTGCCGTTCGCCGGCTATTTGATGCCGCTGCAATACCCGCTCGGGCTGCTCAAGGAGCACCTGCATACCCGCAAGGCGGCCGGGCTGTTCGACGTATCCCATATGGGCCAGATCGCCGTGCGGGCCCGCTCGGGCGACCTCGCGGATGCCGCCCGCGCCCTCGAGACGGTGCTGCCGATCGACGTTCTCGGGCTCAAGCCCGGGCGCCAGCGCTACGGATTCTTCACGACGCAGGGCGGCGGCATCCTCGACGACCTGATGCTCGCGAACTTGAGCGACCATTACCTGCTGGTCGTGAATGCCGCCAACAAGGCCGCCGACCTCGCCCATCTCCTCGACGCGATCGGCACTGCGTGCACGGTCGAGCCGATCGACCGGGCATTGATCGCGCTCCAGGGCCCGGGGGCGGAAGCGGCGCTCGCCCGACACGTGCCGGCGGTGGCGGAGATGCGGTTCATGGATGCGCGGCCGATCACCTTCGCGGGGGAGGAGGGCGTCGCCGTGCGCTCCGGCTATACCGGCGAGGACGGGTTCGAGATCGCGCTGCCGGCCAAGGCCGCGGTCGCCCTCGCCCGGGTGCTGCTCGCCGATCCGGAGGTGAAGCCGATCGGCCTCGGTGCCCGCGATTCGCTGCGCCTCGAAGCCGGCCTGTGCCTGCACGGCTCGGACATCGACCCCGAGACCTCGCCGGTCGAGGCCGGTCTGTCCTGGGCGATCCCGAAGGTGCGCCGCCGCGGCGGCGACCGGGCCGGCGGCTTTCCCGGCGCCGAGCGCATCCTGGCGGAACTCGCCGACGGGCCGGCGCGCCTGCGGGTGGGCCTGCGGCCGGAGGGGCGCACCCCGGTGCGGGCCGGTGCGGCGCTCTACGACTCCGCCGACGCGGCCGAACCGGTCGGCCGGGTGACCTCCGGCGGCTTCGGGCCGAGCCTGGACGGGCCGATCGCCATGGGGGTGCTGCCGAGCGCGCTCGCGGTGCCCGGCACGCCGGTCTTCGCCGAGGTGCGCGGCCAGCGCCTGCCCTGCGCGGTGGTGCCGCTGCCGTTCCGCCCCGCCGGCTTCAAGCGTTCCTGAAACAAGGGGGATTTTCATGCTGAAATACACCGACGAGCACGAGTGGCTGCGCCTGGAGGGCGACGTGGCGACGGTGGGGATCACCGACCACGCCGCCGAGCAGCTCGGCGACCTCGTCTTCGTCGAACTGCCGAAGGTCGGCGCCACGCTGACCAAGGGTGCCGCCGCCGCGGTGGTGGAATCGGTCAAGGCGGCCTCCGACGTCTACGCGCCGGTCGACGGCGAGGTGACCGAGGTCAACGAAGCCGCGGTGGCGAACCCCGAGAGCGTCGGCACCGATCCGCAGGGGGCCGGCTGGCTCTACCGCGTGCGCCTCGGCGACCCGTCGCAGCTCGACGGGCTGATGGACGAGGCGGCCTACCGCGCCTTCGTCGGCTGAACTGCGACGATCTTCGTCCGATCCGTTCCGACACCAGTCAAGCGCGGGATCCCCTCTCCCGTTTGGGAGAGGGGTAGGGGTGAGGGTGGAGACGGTGCAGCAAGAAAACTGAACCGTTCCGCCGCCGGCACGACGCTTCGAGTTTAATACTGAAGCGTGTCACCCTCACGCGGGATCTTCGATCCCCCTACCCCTCTCCCACACGGGAGAGGGGAGACGTGCTCCATCTTTCGAGCCGCCTCGCACCGGCTCCGACCAGGGCAAACTCCCATGCCGATGGACAAGTACGACCCCTACGACTTCGCCAACCGCCGCCATATCGGCCCGTCGGTGGACGAGATCGCCCGCATGCTGGAGATGGTCGGTGCCGAGAGCCTCGACGCCCTGATCGACGAGACCCTGCCGGCGGGCATCCGCCAGAAAGAAGCCACCGAGTTCGGCGCCGCCCTGTCGGAGCGCCGGGCGATCGAGCGCCTGCGCGCCACCGCCAACAAGAACAAGCTGCTGACCTCGCTGATCGGCCAGGGCTACCATGGCACCACGATGCCGCCGGCGATCCAGCGCAACATCTTCGAGAACCCGGCCTGGTACACGGCCTACTCGCCCTACCAGCCCGAGATCAGCCAGGGCCGGCTCGAGGCCTTGCTCAACTTCCAGACCTGCGTCAGCGACCTGACCGGGCTCGACATCGCCAATGCCTCGCTCCTCGACGAGGCCACCGCCGCCGCCGAGGCGATGGGCATGGCTCGCCGGATCGCCACGGCCAAGCCCGACACGTTCTTCGTGGATGCCCAATGCCTGCCGCAGACCATCGCGGTCCTGAAGACCCGGGCCGAGCCGTTCGGCTGGCGCATCGTCGTCGGCGATCCCTTCGCCGATCTCGACCCCGCCTCGGTGTTCGGCGCGATCTTTCAATATCCAGGCGTCGAGGGCGCGGCCCACGACTTCACCGACATAATCGCCAGGCTCCATGACGCGGGCGCCATCGCCGTGGTGGCGGCGGATCCACTCTCACTCACGGTCCTGAAGCCCCCGGGCGAGATGGGCGCCGACATCGCAATCGGCTCGATGCAGCGCTTTGGCGTGCCGATGGGCTATGGCGGGCCGCACGCCGCCTACATGGCGACGCGGGACGCCCACAAGCGCGCGCTCCCGGGCCGCATCGTCGGCGTCTCGGTCGATTCCCGCGGCAACCGCGCCTACCGGCTCTCGCTCCAGACCCGCGAGCAGCATATCCGGCGCGAAAAGGCGACCTCGAACATCTGCACCAGCCAGGTGCTGCTGGCGGTCATCGCCTCGATGTACGCGGTGTTCCACGGGCCGCGGGGGCTCAAGGCGATCGCGATGCGCATCCACCGCGACGCGACCCGGCTCGCCGCGGGGCTCAACCAGCTCGGCTTCGAGACCCATCCGGACGCCTTCTTCGACACGATCACCGTGACGGTCGGCCCGTTCCAGGGCGTGATCCTGAAGAACGCCGTCGCCAACGGGATCAACCTGCGCAAGGTCGGCAGCGATCGCATCGGCATCACGGTCGACGAGCGCACCCGGCCCGACATCATCGAGGCGGTGTGGCGCGCCTTCGGGGGCGACGCGCTGGCTTACGACGAGTCCTGGCCCGAGCCGCGGCTGCCGGCCGGGCTGATGCGCACCTCCGAGTACCTGACCCACCCGATCTTCCACATGAACCGGGCCGAGAGCGAGATGACGCGCTACATGCGCCGCCTCGCCGACCGCGACCTCGCCCTCGACCGTGCGATGATCCCGCTCGGGTCGTGCACGATGAAGCTCAACGCCACCGCCGAGATGCTGCCGATCTCGTGGCCGGAATTTTCGGAGCTGCACCCCTTCGCGCCGAAGGACCAGGCCGAGGGCTATGCCGAGATGATCGCCGATCTCTCCCAAAAGCTCGCCGACATCACCGGCTACGCGGCGATCTCGATGCAGCCGAATTCCGGCGCGCAGGGCGAATATGCCGGCCTGCTCGCAATCCGCGCCTATCACCTGTCGCGCGGGGAGGGGCACCGGACGATCTGCCTGATCCCGTCCTCGGCCCACGGCACCAACCCGGCCTCGGCGCAGATGTGCGGCATGACCGTGGTGGTGGTCGGCGCCGACCGCGACGGCAACGTCGACCTGGCCGATTTCCGCGCCAAGGCCGAGAAGCACGGCGAGAACCTTGCGGCCTGCATGATCACCTACCCGTCCACCCACGGGGTGTTCGAGGAGGCGGTGCGGGAGATCTGCGACATCACCCACGCCCATGGCGGCCAGGTCTATCTCGACGGCGCCAACCTCAACGCGCTGGTCGGCCTCGCCCGGCCCGGCGATATCGGGGCGGATGTCAGCCACATCAACCTGCACAAGACCTTCTGCATCCCGCATGGCGGCGGCGGGCCCGGCATGGGGCCGATCGGCGTCAAGGCGCACCTGATCCCTTTCCTGCCCGGCCACGTCGAGACCGACGGGCGCGAGTTCTCGGTCTCGGCCGCTCCTTACGGCTCGGCGGCGATCCTGCCGATCTCCTGGAGCTACTGCCTGCTGATGGGCGGGCGGGGGCTGACGCAGGCCACCCGGATCGCGATCCTCAACGCCAACTACATCGCGAAGCGCCTCGCCGGGGCCTACGAGGTGCTCTACACCGGCACCCATGGGCGCGTGGCGCATGAATGCATCATCGATGCGCGCCCGCTGATGAAGAGCGCCGGCGTCAGCGTCGAGGACATCGCCAAGCGGCTGATCGATTGCGGCTTCCACCCGCCGACGATGAGCTGGCCGGTGGCCGGCACCCTGATGATCGAGCCGACCGAATCCGAGACCAAGGGCGAGATCGACCGCTTCTGCGACGCCATGCTGGCGATCCGCGAGGAGATCCGGGCGATCGAGGAGGGCCGGATGGACCGGGCCGACAACCCGCTCAAGAACGCCCCCCACACGGTGGAAGACCTGATCGGCGCCTGGGAGCGGCCCTATTCCCGCGAGGCGGCGTGCTTCCCGGCCGGTGCCTTCCGGGTCGACAAGTACTGGCCGCCGGTCAACCGGGTGGACAATGCCTATGGCGACCGCAACCTGGTCTGTGCGTGTCCGCCGGTGGAGAGCTACATGAAGGCGGCGGAGTAGGATCGGCATTTTTCGGGCGCCCGATCACCTCGAGATCGGGCGCTGCCATCAGGTTCATCCGGGAGATTGTTCGGCCGAGCCTGACGACATGAAACCCGACCTGTCATTCCGGGGCCGCGCAGCGGAGCCCGGAATCCAGAACCGCGGAGGGTTCAGGATCGAGCGGAGAGCCTCCCGCCTCTTTCTGGACCACCTGAGCGTCTGGATTCCGGGCTCCGCTGCGCGGCCCCGGAATGACGGGGAGAATGTGACATCTACGGAGGCTCATGAGTGATGGCCCTCTTCGTCAAGGGTCCGAAGGTCGACACGCTCGCCCAAGAGCCGGCGTCCCTCGAGCGCGCCACCGGGACCGAGACGGTGCGACAAGCCCCAGGCGGCGCGCTCGAATGTGAGACGGACGATCTCGTCACCCGGTCGATCGAGTTTGCGGGCAGGCTGCGAGAGCAGGCCGGCCCGAACCCACAGCCTATCGATCAAGCCTTCCTCGATGGCCTCTACGAAGATCCGTGACTAGCGTTCGACGACAGGGGCCTCACCCCGCCTCCCCCACATAATCCCGCCAGATCGCCTTCTCGCCCATGCCCGCCGTGAAGGCCGCATGGGCCGCGAGCTCGGCCTCGGTGAGCCGGCTGCGCATCGGGCGGGGGCCGTGCTCGACGGGGGCGGCCCTTACTGAAGGACCGGCCGGGCCGGCATTCCCCTCGACGGTCAGCCCGAGCGTCGTCTGCTTGCCGCCGAGCAGCTCGATATAGACCTCGGCCAGGATCTGCGAATCGAGGAGCGCGCCGTGCTTGGTGCGGCGGGAATTGTCGATGCCGTAGCGCGAGCACAGCGCATCGAGGTTGTTGGCAGCACCCGGATGCTTGCGGCGGGCGAGCGCCAGGGTGTCGACGACGGACGTCAGGTCGATCAGGGGCGGGGCCTTGTCGCCCAGCCGCGCATATTCGGCGTTGAGGAAGCCGACATCGAAGGCGGCGTTGTGGATCACCAGCGTCGCGTCGCTGCAGAACTCCAGGAAGTCGGGCAGGATCTGCGCGAAGAGCGGCTTGTCGGCGAGGAACGCATCCGAGAGGCCGTGGACCCGGAACGCGCCCTCCGAGACCGGCCGCTGCGGGTTGATGTAGCGGTGGAACTCGCGCCCCGACGGGATGTGGTTGAGAAGCTCGATGCAGCCGATCTCGATCAGCCGGTCGGTCTTGGCCTCGGTGCCGGTGGTCTCGGTGTCGAGGACGATCTCGCGCAGCATCCTGCGGCTCCCTTGGAAAGAGGTCTTCGGACCAGTGTAGCGAGGACGCGTTAACCGGCCCGCCTCGCCGCCGCGATCACCGCGTCGACCTGCGCCTCGGCATGGGGAAAGCCCCGGTCGGTCTCGATCAGGAAGTCGGCCCGGCGACGCTTCTCGGCATCCGCCATCTGCTTGGCGAGGATCTGCGCGAAGGCCGCCTCGGTCATGCCCGGCCGGGCCAGGACCCGGGCGCGCTGCACCTCGGCCGGGGCGGTGACCACCGCGACGGCGTCGCATCCCGCCTCGCCGCCGGTCTCGAACAGCAGCGGCACGTCGAGCACCACGAGGGGCGCGGCGGCATGGGCGGCGAGGAAATCGTCGCGCGCCTGACGCACCAGGGGATGGACCAGGGATTCGAGGCGGCGCAGGCGCTCGGGGTGGCCGAGCACGACGTTGCGCAACGCCGCGCGATCGACCGAGCCGTCGGGGCCGAGCGTCCCGGGAAAGGCCTCGCCGATGGCGGAGGCCGCGGCGCCGCCCGGCCCGTAGAGCGCGTGCACGCAGGCATCGGCATCGTGGACCGGCACGCCGCGCGCACCGAACATCGCCGCGGTGGCGCTCTTGCCCATGCCGATCGAGCCGGTGAGGCCGAGGACGAACGGCCGGCTCATCCATGGCTCCCGAGATCGGCGACGATGCGGGCACGCAAACCGGGCGTCACCGCGGGCGTGCGGCCGAACCAGCGGGAGAAACCCGGCACCGCCTGGTGCAGCAGCATGCCGAGCCCGTCGACCGCCGGCAGCCCGCGGGCCCGGGCGGCGGTGAGGAGCGGGGTTTCGAGCGGCACGTAGACGATGTCGGCGACCGCCGCCGCCGCGGGCAGCGGGGCGAGGTCGAGGGCGAGCGCGTCCTGCCCGGCCATGCCGAGCGCCGTGGTGTTGATGAGGAGCCCGGTCTCCGGCAGCCGCGCCGGCACCGCGTCCCAGGACACTGCCGTGATCCGGGCCGGATCGAGGGCGGTCAGGCCCTCGGCCCGCTCGGCGCTGCGGTTCGCCACGATCAGCCGATCGAGCCCGCGTTCGAGGAGACCCACCAGGATGGCGCGAGCCGCCCCGCCGGCCCCGAGCACCAGGGCGGCGCGGCCGTGCGCGACACCCGTCGCCGCCGGCCAGCCGGCGCCGAGGCTGGCATCGAGATGGGCGAGGAAGCCCGGCGCGTCGGTGTTGTCGCCGAGGAGGCGCCCGTCCTCGAACCACAGGGTGTTGACCGCGCCGATCCGCTCGGCCCGCGGGGTCAACCCATCGACGAGGCGGAACGCCGCCTCCTTGTGCGGGATCGTGACGTTGCCGCCGACGAAGCCCGCCTCGCGCAAGCGGCGGATGAAATCCGGGAAGGCGTCGGGATGCACGTCGACGCGCTCGTAGGTGCCGGGCAGGCCGTGCTCGGCGAGCCAGTGGCCGTGGATCAGCGGCGAGCGCGAATGGCCGATCGGGTGGCCGACCACGAAGGCTCGGGGGTGCGGGGTCGTCATCGGGAAGCCAAGTCTCGGACAGTTCGAATGGTTTTCGCAGTTGGTCCCACCCGGAACCTCATCCTGAGGTGCGGGCGATCGAAGATCGCTGAGCCTCGAAGGAGGGCTCCAGAAGTCTCGGCGATCCCTGGAGCCCTCCTTCGAGGCTGCTGCAAGCAGCAGCACCTCAGGATGGGGTCGCGGGTGGGATGAAGGAAACAGGTGTCACGCTACGGCCCTGCCTCCGGGTTCTCAGAACGCCAGCAATCCCCGCGCCCGCAACCGCGCGAGCAGCGGCAGCAGCGGCAGGCCCAGGATGGTCGAGTGGTCGCCCTCGATGCGGTCGAACAGGTGGATGCCGACGCCCTCGAGCTGGTAGGCGCCGACGCTGCCGGTCACGGCGGGCCCGGCGGCATCGAGATAGGCGGCGATCCCCGTCTGATCGAGCGACCGCATGGTGAGCCGGGCGGTGACGACGAAGACCTCCGCCACCGCGCCGTCAATGGCCAGGGCTACGGCGGAATGGAGCGCGTGGGTGCGCCCCTGGAGGCGGGCGAGATGGGCGGCGGCCCCCGCCCGGTCGGAGGGCTTGTGGAAGACCGTGCCGTCGAGGTCGAGCACCTGGTCGGCGCCGATCACCACCCGGTCGGGCGCGGAGACTCCGACCGCGGCGGCCTTGGCGGCGGCCAGTCGCTCGGCGAGCCGCGCGGGCGACAGGCCTGCGGCCTCCGCCTCGACGGCGCGCTCGTCGACGCCCGGCGACCGGGTCTCGGGGTCGAGCCCCGCGGAGGCGAGCAAGGCCCGCCGCGTCGGGCTGGTCGAGGCGAGGAGGAGCGGCGCGGGGCCGCGCCACAGGGACGGAGCGTGCGACATCGGCGTCAATCCGCGATGAACTTCAGCCGGTGCTCGCGGTGGAGATCGACGATCGCCGCCGCCGTCTCCTCGATCGAGCGCCGGGTGACGTCGATCACCGGCCAGCGGTTGCGGGCGAAGAGCCGCCGCGAGGTCGCGATCTCGTTCGCCACCGCGTCGCGGTCGACGTAGGACGAGGAATCGTCGGCCTTGAGGCTGAGCAGGCGGTTCTGGCGGATCTGAACGATCCGCTCCGGCGAGGCGATCAGCCCGACGATCAGCGGCTGGCGCAGGGTCTCGAGGATGGCCGGCGGCGGCACGCCGGGGATCAGCGGGATGTTGGTGGTCTTCAAGCCCCGGTTGGCGAGGTAGATCGCCGTCGGCGTCTTCGAGGTGCGGCTCACCCCGAGCAGGATCACGTCCGCCTCGTTGAGATCGAGCGGCAGGTTGCCGTCGTCGTGGGCGAGCGTGAAGTTCATCGCGTCGATGCGCTTGAAGTACTCCGCGTTCAGCATGTGCTGCGCGCCCGGCCGCGCCGTGGAATGGGTGCCGAGATAGGATTGCAGCAGCCGGTGCACCGGCTCCAGCACCGAGAGCAGCGGCGAGCCGGTGGCCCGGCAGGCCTCCTCCAGCCGCTCGGTCAGCTCGCGTCCGACCAGGGTGTAGAGCACGATGCCGGGGGCCTGCTCGATCTCGTTGATCACCCGTTCGAGCTGGGTGCCCGAGCGCACCAGGGGATAGACGTGCTCGATCGCCGAGACCCCCTCGTACTGCGCCGCCGCGGCGCGGCCGACATTGATCAGGGTCTCGCCGGTGGAATCCGACACGAGGTGGAGGTGGAAGTAGCTGCGGACCACGCGGGCTCCCCGGGCTCGCCGCGGGCGCGGCAGACACGAAGACTCCGGGGGCCGGTGCGCCGTCCACCGATCGGCCGCGCGGAGTCGATCAGTGTGGATAATGCGCCGACGAAGGGAGGTCCAGGCGGGAGGCCTGTGGGTTAACGGCTCGACGCCTCAACAGGCCGGCCGTTAACACTCGTGGCGGGCCGCCCGTGGGAGAATCCGGGACCCGGGCCGCCCGAGTCTCGCCCAGTGGGGCCTAAGCCCCTCCTGACTCTCGCGGTCCTTCGACAATGGAGCAAATCTGTTAAAGGCCTCTTAACGCACCGGCGGTGGGGACGGGCTGTGGACGGGGCTGGAGCCCCGCGATGCCTGCCCCCAATAGAAAAAACAGATTCCTAGAATCTCTCTTTTCTTTTCAGAGGCCTGGGTGGGGATGGGCATCGTGGCGGGTCGCGACGACGCGTCGGGCTGGCGCCGGAGAGCGGTTCTCGGCATAGGGAGCTAAGCCGCCGCCGTGGCGGAATCGGGTTTTCGGGGGGACGGAGCATGGGCGGGACCGCGGGAGCCGGACGGGGAGCCGCAGAGCGGCCAATCCTGCGGGTGCTGAACGGCGAGGCGCTGTCGCCGCCTCCCGCCTGGATGATGCGCCAGGCCGGGCGCTACCTGCCGGAATACCGCGCGGTGCGGGCCGAGGCCGGCTCCTTCCTCGACCTCTGCTACAACCCCGACTTCGCCACCGAGGTCACCCTCCAGCCGATCCGCCGCTTCGCCTTCGAGGCGGCGATCCTGTTCTCCGACATCCTGGTGGTGCCCCACGCGCTCGGCCAGGACGTGCGCTTCGTGGAAGGGGAGGGGCCCCGCCTCGACCCGATGGCCGGCCGGCCGGAATTCGAGGCGCTGGTCGAGGCGGGCGATCCGCGGATCATGCGCCACCTCTCGCCCGTCTTCGAGACCGTCGGGCGCCTGCGGGCGGAATTGCCGTCCGAGACGACGCTGCTCGGCTTCTGCGGCGCACCCTGGACCGTGGCGAGCTACATGATCGGCGGGCGCGGCACACCGGATCTCGCGCCGGCCCGGGCGCTCGCCGCCCGCGATCCCGCCCTCCTCGACGCGCTGATCGACCGGCTGGTCGCGGTCTCGACCGAGTACCTGGTGCGCCAGTTCGAGGCCGGCGCCGATGCGGTGCAGATCTTCGAGAGCCATGCCGGCAGCCTGCCGGACGTGCCCGCGGGCGAGCCCGGCGACGCCCTGACGCGCTGGAGTTTTGGCCCGATCGCCCGGATGGTGTCGGGCATCCGCGCCCGGGTGCCGGGCGCCAGGATCATCGTCTTCGCCCGCGGCTCGGGGCTCGACGGCCATGCCCGCGTGGCCGAGGAGACCGGCGCCGACGCGGTCGGGGTGGACTGGGCCGTCGATCTGAAGGCTCTGCGGGCCCGCCTGCCGGCGTCCGTGGTCACGCAGGGCAATCTCCACCCCGAGACCCTGATCGCCGGCGGCGCGGCGCTCGACGCCGCCGTCGACGCCATCCGCGAGGCGACCGACGGCACGCCCCACATCTTCAACCTCGGCCACGGCATCACCCCGCAGACGCCGATCGCGCATGTCGAGCGGATGCTGGCGCGGTTGCGGGGGTGAGGGGAGGGGGCGTCGTACCTCGCACGCTCCTGCTCCTTCTCACCCACGACCTCATCCTGAGGTGCGACCGAAGGGAGCCTCGAAGGAGGCCTCCAGATGTCGCAGCGATCCCTGGAGCCCTCCTTCGAGGTCAGTCCATCTCCGATGGACCGACACCTCAGGATGAGGTCAAGGGTAGGATGAAATGGACAAAGCGATCGAACATCCCCCACAGGAATCACCCCACCGTGTATCTCTGGATCAAGGCCGCCCACATCATCTCGCTCATCGCCTGGATGGCGGCGATGCTCTACCTGCCGCGGCTGTTCGTCTATCACGCCGCGCTGCCGGCCGGTTCGCCTACGGCCGAGACCTTCAAGGTGATGGAGCGGCGCCTCGCCAAGGCGATCATGCTGCCGGGGATGATCGCCACCTGGATCTTCGGCATCGCCCTCATGGTGATGAGCGCCGCCTACACGCAGGGCTGGATGCACGCCAAGCTCGCCCTGGTGCTGGCGATGAGCGGCATCCACGGCTGGCTGTCGCGGATGGTCAAGGACTTCGCCGCCGACCGGAACACCCGCAGCCCGAAATTCTACCGGGTGCTCAACGAGGTGCCGACGCTGCTGATGATCGTCATCGTGATCCTGGTGGTGGTAAAGCCGTTCTGAGGGGAGCATCCATGGCCGGCATCGAAACGCAGGTTCTCTCCCTCACCCTGGCCGGGCGGTCCCTGACCCTGCCGGCCGACCGGATCGGCGAGGGCCCGCCGGCCCTGCTGCTGCCGGCCCTGTCCTCGATCGCGACCCGCGAGGAGATGCGGCCCCTGGCGACGCGGCTTTCCGCCCGCCACCGCTGCCTGGTGCCGGACTGGCCCGGCTTCGGTGCGCAACCGCGCGCCCGCGTGCCCCTCGCCCCCGACACCCTTCACGCCTTCCTCGACGCGCTCCTGGACCGGGAACCCGGCCCCTACGCGGTCGGGGTCGCGGCCGGGCATGCCGCCGGCTACCTCGTCGCCGCGGCGGCCCGGCACCCCGGCACCTTCGCCCGGCTGGTCCTGGTGGCGCCGACCTGGCGCGGCCCGCTGCCGACCGCGATGGGCGAGGAGCGCCGGCCGCTGTTCGGCCGGTTGCGCCGCGCGGTCGAGGCGCCGATCCTCGGCAACCTGCTCTATCGGCTGAACGTCAGCACGCCGATCGTGTCGCGGATGATGCAGGCCCACGTCTATGCCGATCCGGCCCGCGTCACCCCGGCTCTGCTCGCCGACAAGCGGCGGGTGACGCACCAGCCCCGCGCCCGCTTCGGCACCGCCGCCTTCGTCACCGGCGGCCTCGATCCGGTCCGGACCCGCGAGGATTTCTTCGCCCTGTTCGGACCCGGCCTGCCGCCGGTGACCATGCTGCAACCCAAGGACGCTCCGCGCCGCTCCGGCGCCGAGATGACGGCGCTCGCCGAATCGGGCCTCGTGCGCAGGGTCGCGATCCCGGGCGCGCTCGCCGCCCACGAGGAGTCCCCCGAGGCGGTCGCGGCCGCGATCCTCTCCGACGCGTCCGAGGCGTGAGACGATGCGGGCGCCGCTCGCCCTCTGCCTGGTGCTCGCTGCCGGCGCCGCCGCGGCCGAGCCGGCGCCCGCCCCCTACCTGACGGCCGGCGCCCTCGACGCCGCCGCAATCCTGCCCCCGCCGCCGAAGCCCGGCAGCCCCGCGCACGACGCCGATGCGGCGGCCTACGCGGCGACACGGGGGCTTGCCGGCTCGCCGCGCTGGGACCTCGCCACCGCCGACGTTCCCTCCGGCGTCGCCGCACTGCTTGCCGATTTCTCCTGCGCCGCCGGCCGGCGTCTCGATCCCGGCCGGTTGCCGGCCCTCACCGGGCTCCTCGCCCGCGCCCGCCGCGACGTGGTGGCCCTGGTGCGCGACGCGAAGGCCCGCTTCGCCCGGCCCCGGCCGCATCTCGGCAACGACGCCCCGCTCTGCGTCGACCGCAGCGAGGCGCTCGACCGGAGCTTGTCCTACCCCTCCGGCCATGCCACCGAGGGCTGGACATTCAGCCTCGTCCTCGCCGCCCTGATGCCGGAGCACGCCACCGCCCTCCTGCGCCGCGGCCGCATCTACGGCGAGAGCCGGATCGTCTGCGGTGTGCATTGGGCGAGCGACGTCGAGGCCGGCCGCCTCGCCGGCAGCGCCCTGTTCGCCACCCTCGTCGGCGATCCCGCCTTCCGGGCCGACCTCGACAGCGCCCGGACCGACCTCGCCGCCGCAAGCCCGGAACCGGGGCCCGAGCCGGCCGCCTGCGCGCGCGAAGAGGCGACGTGGCCCTGAGGCCACAGCCCGCGCAGGTACAGGATTCCTTTCCGGAATAAAGCTTCCGGACCAGGATGTTGCCGGGCCCGTGCCCCGGCCGCGGCCTCACTCCGGGCATCGATCTTCAACTTCAAGTCGATAAATCGCCCGCAATTGGATGTGATGACGATTGACGAATCGTTACCGCAGCGATAACGAGTCGTTGATTTTGATGACCGAATCGTTATCACTTGAATCCACGCCGATCGGGTGACCGGATCTGCTTTTCCAAGACTTGTGATCCGGTTGACCGGGTTGGATGACTCTTCCATGCGCGCTGTCCGACATGATGACGGATGTGGGCTCGTCCAGGCGCGCACCATCACTGCGCTTCTTCTCGAAGATGACGATGTCGATGCCAAGCTGATCGCCCTCCAGGCGGCCAGCTTCCGGATGCTCGACATGCGCGTGCTGCGCGCCCGCTCCACCGCCGAGGCGCGCGAGCATGTCGACCGGGAGCGGATCGATCTCGCGATCCTCGATTTCTGGCTCGGCTGCGAATCGAGCCTGCGCTTCCTCGCCGAGCTGGACGCGCGGCTGCCCGGCCTGCCGGCGATCGTGCTGACCGGGCTCAGCATGCCGGACGTGCGCGAGATGTGCGTGAGCGCCGGCGCCGTGCGCTTCCTCGACAAGGCCAGCCTCACCGGCGAGGCGTTCGAGGCCGCGATCGTCGGGGTGCTCGGCCCGCGCGCCTTCCGCTCACCCGCCGCCGAGCCGACCCGCTACGGGCGGCCCGGCCTCACAATCGTCCAGACCGAGAGATGCGACCGATGAACGGCCAGATCACCTATCTCAACGCCGGATCGGGCAACGAGCAGACCATGACCGAAACGGCCCAGTCCGACGCCTCCAACACGATCGAGAAGGTCCGCGAGCTCCTCTACGGCGAGGCGATGCGCTCGCAGGGGCGCCGGCACGAGGACCTGCGCGAGGCGGTGACCGACCTCGAGCAGCGCATGGTCCAGCGCTTCAACGAGATGCAGAAGTCGATCGACGCCCTCGCCCTGTCGCTGCGGATGGAGCAGAGCAACGCCGTGCGGGCGATCGGTGGTGCGGTGACCGAGATGGGCCGGCAGATCTCCGCCCTGGCCGACCGCAACCCGTAAGCCGCGGGCCGATCCGGGATGAGAGCGGCGGCGGCCCACGGTCCGGCTCAGGAGCCGATCCACGATCCAGCCCGGGATCCGACCGAAGACCCGGCTCTCCGCGACCTGAAGCGGCTGCTGCTGCGCGACGAGCACCGCGACCTCGCCGGCCTGCGGGCCGAACTGGCGCGGCTCGACCGGCGGGTCGGCACCGAGGACCGGTTCTCCCGGGCGGTCGCCGACAGCCTCGTGGTCGCCCTCAAGGTCGTCGAGGTCGAGGATCACCGCGCCCTGACCGAGGTGATCGCCCCCCTCGTCGTCGCCGGCATCCGGCGCGAGATCGCCGAATCCCGCGACCTGATGGTCGAGACCCTCTACCCCATCGCCGGCCGCATGGTGGCGGCGGCGATCGCGGCGGCCTTCCGCCAGCTCTCCGACGAGATCAACGAGACCCTCAGCCGCTCGCCGCGCCGGCTGTGGCTGCGCCTGAAGGCCGTGCTCACCGGCCGGTCCTACGCCGCCCTGGTCCTGGCCGAGCTGGCGCAAGGCCGGCTCGAGCGCCTGATCCTGATCGACCGCAGCACCGGCGCGGTGCTCGCCACCACCGGCCGCGACGGAGAGCCCGATGCCGATCCGGACGGCCAGCTCCACCTGATCGGCGGCCTCGTCACCGCCATCGTCGAATTCGCCGGCCAGGCGCTGAGCGACGTCAACGGCGAGTTGCGCTCGCTGGATTTCGGCGGCCGCACCGTGCTGCTGCGGGCCTCGCCGCTCCTGATCGTGGCGGGCCTCACCGAGGCCGGCCGCGGCGCCGGGCGGCTCGCCGGCGTGGTCGATGCCGAGTTCCTGCCCTTCCTCGACGCGGTCCGGCAGAACGACGAGACCCGGAATGACGGGACTCACGGCGAGGCCGGTCACGGCGCGCCGCTGGCCGCGCTCCACCGGGCCATCGCCGCGCGCCTCGTCCCGCCGCGCCCGCGGGTGCGGCCGGTGGCGGTCGCCGGCGGGCTGGTGGCCGTGGCGCTTGCCGCCTGGGCGAGCGTCGCGGTGCTGTCGGCCCGGCAGCGCGCCGCCGAGACGGCCGCGCTCATCGCCATCGAGGACGCGCCCGACCTGCGCGACTCTCCCCTCCACCTCGCCTTCGACCGCGAGGCCGGCCTGATCCGGGCGGTCGGCGTGCTGCCGAGCCGCGAGGCGGCCGCCGCCTTGCGCGACCGCCTCGCCGCGGCGTTCCCGGCCTGGCCGGTCGCCGCCCGGATCGCCGTGGCCTCCGACGCCGCTTCCGCGCGGGATGCGGTCGCGACCCTCGACCGGCGCACCGATGCCCTCGCGCAAAAGGCCGACGCGCTCACCGGCCGGACCGAGGCGGTTGCGCAGAAGACCGATTTCCTCGCGGGGCGCGCCGATGCCCTCGATCGCCGCACGGATGAACTGACGACGCGCGCCGAGACCGCCGTGCAACAGGCTTCGTCGCTCGCCGCGCGCACCGAGGCCGTCGGCCGGCAGGCCGCCGCGCTCGACCGGCGCACCGACGCGCTCGCCGGCCGGACCGAGGCGCTGGCGCAAGCGACCGAGGCGACGAGGGCCGAGGCGCGGGCGCGGCTCGGCACCCTCGAGACCCGCACCGCCGCCGTCGAGGCGATCGTGCCGAGCCTCGCCCCCCGGGAGGAGGTGGCGCGGCTCGAAGCCCGCACCGACACGCCGCTCCAGCGGCTCGAGGATGCGGTCAAGCGCACCGCGATCTTCTTCGGGCCCGACGCGACCTACCGCGACCCGGCCGCCGCCGAGCGCGACCTCGCGACCCTGGCCGCGGCTTTGGCGGCGGTGGAGGGCGCGCGCCTGCGCATTGTCGGTTATGCCGACGGCACCGGGACGCCGAAGGCCAACCTGGAGGCGGCGCGGCTGCGCGCCGACCGCATCACCGCCGACCTGGAACGCCGCGGCATCCCGCGCTCGCGCCTCGTCGTCGTCAATTCGCGCCCACCTTATCCGATTACGGACGAGCGGGTCACCGGCAACCGGCGCGTCGTGTTCGAGCTCGCCTACAGCGCGGAGTAAGGTGTGGCGGCGCGCAAGATCATGATCCTGGGGGCGATCGGCGTGGGCAAGACCTCGCTCGCCAACCGGCTCGCCTTCGGCCGGTTCGAGACCAGCTACAAGGCGACGATCGGGGTCGACATCTACACCACGAATGCCGCGCTCCCCGGGGGCAAGACGATGCCGCTGGTCCTGTGGGACACCGACGGCGATTTCGGCCTCAGCATCTTCCGGACCGTCTACCTCAAGGGGGCGAGCGGGGCGCTGATCGTCGCCGACGTCACCCGGCCCGCCTCCCTCGACCAGATGGCGGCGCTGATCGCGGGCTTTCGCGAGGCGCTGCCGGGCCGCCCCTGCGCCGCGGTGCTGAACAAGAGCGATCTCGTGGCCGGTGAATCCGGCGAACCCGGCTCGGGGTTGCCGCCCGATCTCCTCGCCCGGGCGCGCGGCGCCGACGTCGTCTCGCTCGCGAGCGCCCGCACCGGGCATGGCGTGACCGGCTTGTTCGCCGAACTCGCCACCACGATCGAGCGACGGAGCCTGTAAGTGCCATGCGCGCCGCCCTCGCCCTCCCGGCCGGAGCCGACCTCTCCCGCACCCTGGCCCACCTCCTCGAGGCCGGCCTCCTCGGCGTCGCGGCGCTCGCTCCCGACGGCCGCGTGCTCGCCCGCACCGGGCCGTTGAGCGACTGGCTGCCGGAGCCCGGGCGCTCCGCCTTCGACAGCCCGATCCTGTCGGGCCTGGAGGAGGATATGCGCGCCCAGCAACGGGCGACACCTGAGCCGATCGTGCTGCCCGGCATCCGCCTCGCCATGGTGCCGGGCGCCCCGCGCTGCGACATCGCGATCTCCTGGGAGGCGGGACGGGGCGAGCACGCGGTGCTCACCACCGTCGACCAGGTCGACCGGCCGATCGACCATTGGGTGCTCCAGCAGCGCCGCGAGCAGCGTCTCCTGGAGGAGAAGATCATCGCGGCCTCGCGCGAGCTGGAGCGGATGAACCGCAACCTGCGCGACTTTGCCTCCGTCGCCGCGCACGACCTGCGGGCGCCGTTGCGCCAGATCGTGGCCTTCACGGGCATCCTGCGCACCACCCTGGGGGCGGAGGCCGGTCCGGTCGTCTCCGACAGCCTCGACACGATCGAGGGCTGCGCCGCCCGGCTCAACCGGATGACCACCGGCCTCCTCGACTATGCGCGGTTGAGCGCCGAGAGCCACACCTTCGAGCCGGTCGATCTCGGCCGGGTCGTCCTCGACGCGACCCGCAACCTCGACCTCGACCTGCGCGCCGCCGCGGCCGACCTCGTCGTCGGGCCGCTCCCGACCGTGAACGGCGTGCCGGCGCTCCTGACCAACCTGTTCCAGAACCTCGTCGCCAACAGCATCCGCTACCGCGACCCGGACCGGCCTCTGCGGATCGAGATCCGGGCCTGGCCCGGCGAGCCCGGCCGGATCACCGTGCGCGACACCGGCATCGGCGTGCCGCCGGCCTTCCACGAGGCGATCTTCGAGACCTTCGCCCGGGTGCCGAACGGCCGCGCCCCGAACGGCGTCGGACTGGGCCTGAGCATCTGCCGGCGGATCGCCGAGCTGCATGGCTGGCGCATCGGCGTGGTGGCGGAGGAGGGGCCGGGTGCGTGCTTCCGGATCGATCTGGGGTAGGGATCGTCCGGTATGGGTGTCGTCATGTCGGTCTGTTCGCCGGGCGTGCCACCGGGCGGAGGGTCACGAACTTCGCCGTCCGGCCGTCCCCATCGTAATCGACCTGCCAGACGCTCCGGATGGTGGGGTTGCGACCGTCCGGGCTGCGCAAAGACGCTTCGAAATAGTGCTTGATCCCGTGTGGAGCCTCGAAGGCCGCAGCCCACGATGCCGGTGAGGGATGCCGCCCCAGGGCGTCCATCAGTTCAAGAGGCCGATCGGGCGAGAAGCCGAACCGCATGAGAAGGGCAGCCTTCGATGCCCCATCATCGCTGTCCACATTGAGAAGGTAGCCCGCGACCTTCGCTTCCGAGATCGTGAAGGCGGACGGATAGGGGTGGGCGGCGGTCAAGCAGTCGCGTGCCCCACGACCCGCAAAAGGGAAGCGTCCACAGTCGCGAGCGCGTCCACCGGTCGGGTGAACTCGACCTCGAAAGCCGCACCTCCAGCCCAGATCGCGACCACGGTCCCGATCGAGCCCGCCGGCACCGTCACCTGGTCATCCCCGAGGACGTCGGCCAGCAACTCGACACGATCGAGTTCCTCGATGCGAGAGGGGTCACCCCGGTCCCGAGTGGCGAGACGCGGGGACGTCTCAGTGACGAATGTGAGAACGCGGCTGGCCATGTCGAGAAGCTACGTTGTGCGCCGCGTTCTGCAAGCCCCGTCCATCGTTCGATGACGGATCCGGAGGGTGCCCGGTCGCAACCAACCGCTTCATACGATTCGGCGCGGCGATTGTCTGCGACAGCGGAAGACCCAAACGAAAACAGCGCCCGACCGCATCACGATCGGGCGCTGCCTCATTGCATCAGACTACCGCCGTCACGCCACCGTTCGCTTCCTCTTCTTCGCCCGCCGGCCGAGGATGTTGAGCACCTCGACGCCGGCCGAGAAGGCCATGGCGGTGTAGACGTAGCCCTTCGGCACGTGGGCGCCGAAACCCTCCGCGATCAGCGTCATGCCGATCATGATGAGGAAACCCAAAGCCAGCATCACCACCGTCGGGTTGGCGGCGATGAAGCGGGACAGCGGATCGGCGGCGAGCAGCATCACGCTCACCGCGGCCAGCACCGCGATCACCATGATCGGCACGTGCTCGGTCATGCCGACCGCCGTGATGATGCTGTCGATCGAGAATACGAGATCCAGGATCAGGATCTGGCCGATCGCCGCGGCGTAGCCGAGCGAGGCGCCGCCGCCGGTCTTCTCTTCCGGGTCGGGATCGAGGCTGTGGTGGATCTCCTTGGTGGCCTTCCACAGCAGGAACAGGCCGCCGGCGATCAGGATCATGTCGCGCCAGGACAGGCCTTTGCCGAAGATCTCGAAGACCGGCTGGGTCAGGTGGACGATGTAGGCCACGGTCCCGAGCAGGGCGAGGCGCAGGATGAGCGCGAGCCCGATGCCGATGCGCCGGGCCCGCGATTGCTGCTCCGCCGGCAGCTTGTTGGTGATGATCGAGATGAAGATCAGGTTGTCGATGCCGAGCACGACCTCCATGACGACCAGGGTCGCGAGGGCGGCCCAGGCCGTCGGGTCGGCGGCGAGCTGAACGAGCGAGTCCACGGTGGACACCCCTCCTTACGGGAAGATCGAGGGGCGGCCCCGCGCCTGGCTCGGCGCGTGGAACTCCGGCGCATGGACCTGGACGGCCTGTCGCAGCACCCGCACATGGGCGGGGGTGTAGGTCGTCAACTCGCCGTCGGTGTTGACTGGGCGCGGCTTCTTGGTGCGCAGGATCACTTCCGTCGTCTGGAAGGCGCGCACGTCGGCGGCCTTGCCTTGCGTGCCCCGGCGCAGGGCCGGCAGCAGGGCGAGCAGCCGCCACCAATGGGCGACCTCCAGGCTGTAGAAGTTGAGCAGGCCGTCATCGACGGTGGCGTTCTCCTCCACCGTCATGCCGCCGCCGTAATGGCGGCCGTTGCCGACCGAGACCTGGATGGTCTTCACGGTCTCCACCGTGCCGTCATGCTCGATATAGACCGTGAACGGCCGCGCCCGGCGCAGCAGCCGGAACGCCGCCACCGCGTAGCCGACCGTGCCGAGGCGGCGCTTGAGGTCGGCCGTCAGCTCGCCGGCGAGATCGGCCGAGAAGCCGATGCTGGCGACGTTGAAGAAGTAGTGGCCGTTGACGCAGCCGAGATCGATCGGCCGGGCCGGCACCGTGGCGATCACCTCCGCCGCCTCCAGGGGATCGGCGGGCAGGCCGAGGCTGCGGGCGAGGTCGTTGGCGGTGCCGAGCGGCAGGATGCCCAGCGGCAGCTGCGCCTCCGCCAGCGCCTGGGCCGCGGCGTTGAGGGTGCCGTCGCCGCCCCCTAAGATCACCATGTCGCAGGTGCTCGCGTGGGCGTGGATCAGCGCCTTGCAGTCGGTCTCGCTAGGCGGCGGATCGACCGGCTCGATGCCGCCGCGGCGCAGGACGTCCTTCACGGCGTCGAGATCGAGGCCGCCGTTGCGGGCCTTCTTGTTGACGACGAGCAGGGCCCGCCGCGTCGCGTCAGCGCCGGACATCGGCGCCTCCCGCGACGGCACGGGAACGGATGGGGGGAACGACGCGCATGAGTGCGGGCCCTCCAGTGCGATCGTGCCGCGTCAGCACAAAGGCAGAGAAGGGGTCCGACATCGCGGTCGACGCCTCGAACCGCCAGAGGGGCCCGGACCCGGGGAGCCCTTCAGGTGGGGTCGCGGCCGCGCTTGGCAAGGTCCCGGGGAGTTCCCTTGCGCGAGATCCGCGGCAGGCGAGATCCGCGGGGGTGTGGGCAATGGGGGTATCGGGGAGGGCAGGGTGGGGGCCATGGGCCCGCAATGGAACCGTAACCGCGGCGACGAACGTTCACTCAGCTCAAGTTCCGTGCGTGATCCCCGCCTGATCGTGCTCCTCTCCCCGGGTGCCGCCCCCATGCTTCGTTCCCTTCGGCTCCGCCCCCTCCGGCCCGGCCTCGCCACCCCGTCGGCCGCCCTGCTCGGCCTCGGCCTGACCGCGCTCCTGTCCTCGGTCGCCCTGGCCCAGGGCTGGGTCGATCCGCCCGCCCGGGGTCCCCAGAGCGCCGCGCCCAAGAGCCTTGAACCCAAAAGTAGTCTTGAACCCAAAAGTCCTGCACCGGTGACGCCCACGCCGCAGGTCGCCCCGGCCGCCCGGGCCGAGGCGCCGAAGGCCCACACCCCGCGCCGGGTCGCCGAGGAGGCGCGCCGGCCGGCCCGCAGCGGAATCCACGCGGCGACGGCGGCCCGCCGCGCCGCGCGGCTCGCCCGGACGGAGCGCCCGCTCCCGGTCCAGATCCCCGCGCCCGCCCCGGTCGCGGTGTCGGACTCGCAGATGCGCGACTGGGCCGTGGCGTCGCAGCGCCTCGCCCGCGACTACCTGGCGTCGATCTCAGGATCCAACGGCACGACGCTGGCGGCGGCGCCGGGCTTCTACGGCAGCCAGGTCGTCTTCCACGGCCGGACGATGAGCGTCGCCAGCCTGATGTCCGAGAAGCGGCGCTTCGTGCAGCGCTGGCCCGAGCGCCGCTACCGGCCGCGGCCGGATTCCCTGCGCACCGCCTGCAATGCCGGGCTCGCCGTCTGTCAGGTGCGGGCCACGGTCGATTTCTCGGCCTTCAGCCCCGATCGCGGCGTACGCTCGCAGGGTACCGTCGATCTCGAACTGGCGGTGAGCCTCGCCGGGGGGCGCCCGGTGATCATCGCCGAGAACAGCCGGGTGGTGCGCCGCGAGGCGGTGGCGAGCCGCTGACCGGACCCGGCGCCCTGTGACGGGGCGCCGATCAGGTCCCAGGAGAGTGGCATGGTATAACTCTCTTAGTTCATTGTTTTTGCATCATTTTTCGTCGAACCGGTGGCCGCTTCGGCGAATGGTGCTTAGATGAAGAGGGTGAGCGCCCGCCGGAGCGGCGGGCGGCTCGGCGAGCAGGCCCCGCGGCCGGGGGCGATGGGACGATGGCGGACATGACCTCGCGTGAGCAGTTGCAGGCGCTGATCCGGGCCGAGATCGACCGGCAGCGTCCGGTCGCGGTGGCCCGTCGCACCCTCGAACTGCTGGCGGAATCGGCGACCCGCCGGCTCGACGCAGCCCCGGGCTACCAGATCGTCGACCGGGACGGGAATCCGCGCACCCGCACGGTCGGCGGCGAGACGCGGCCCCTGACCCTGGGCGACCTCGTCGACGAGCTGCGCCGCCAGCATCCCACCATGTTCCTGGCCCCTGCCGCTCCTGCCGCCGCGCCCTCGAGCGAGGCCCCGCGGGACTGGATCGTGGTGAAGCCCGCCCCGGCGCCGCCCGAATCCCCCACCCGTCCCGCCCATGCCTCGCGCCTGCGGGAGGCCCTGGACGGGCTCGCCGCGCGCCTGCGCCGGCCGGCGCGGGAGCCGGAGGTCCCGCCGGCCGCAGCGCCGCTCGTGGGTCCGCCGGTACCGCCCGGCGAGGGGCTGAAGCCCGGCCTCGCCCGGCCGCAGAAGCTGCCCGGCAGGAGATCGTCCCGCATTCCGGCCTACGCCGTCCTCGGCGGGCTCGTCGTCCTGGGCATCGGCTACGCGGCGTTCCGCGGCGGGGGGGAACCCACCCGCGACGCCGCGGTCGCGCAGGCGCCCGGCTCCGGGATGGACCAGCCGGCGGCGGGCAAGCCCGCCGAGGCGAGACAGGCGGAGGTAAAGCCGGTGGAGACGCGCGCCGCCGAGGCGAAGCCCGCTCCGGCGCCGGACAGGCCGGCCGAGGCGAAGCGCGAGCCGGTCCAGACCGGCGCCCTGGTGCCGGACGGTCCGGTCGCCGGCGTCGCCGAGGTCCTCGACACCGCGACCCTGCGGCTCGGCGGCCGGACCCTGCGCCTCTACGGCGTCGAGGCGGCCAAGGGCGCGCAGGCGAGCGACCTCTCGGGCTATCTCGGCGGCCGGCCGGTGAACTGCCAGCCGAGCCCGGCGAAGACCGCCTGGATCTGCACCGTCGACGGGCACGACCTCTCCGAGGTGGTGCTCTACAACGGCGGCGGCCGCGCGACGCCCGAGGCGACGCCGGATCTCGTCGAGGCCGAGCGCCACGCCCGCACCGGCAAGCTCGGGGTCTGGGCCAAGCCCTGAGGCCAAGCCCTGATCGAATCCCGATCTATCGCAGCCCGGGTGCGCCGAGGAGCGCCACCAGGGCGCCCTGGCGGCCGGTGCCGGTCTTGGCGAACACCGCCTTGATCTGGCTGCGCACGGTCTCGACCGCGAGGCCGAGCCCGTCGGCGGCCTCGTCCAGGGAGACGCCGCCGGCCAGAAGTGCCGCGAGCCGCGCCTCCGCCGCGGTGAGGCCGAAGACCTGCGTGAGCAGGGCCGGATCGGGCCGCCGCTCGGCCTCGAGATCGGTGACGATGAGGAGCGCGCGGGCTCCGAGGAAGGGCGAGCGGACGCTCTCCGCCAGGGCCAAAGCGCGCAGCACCAGGGGGCGGCGGTTGCGCCGGGGCACCAGGATCGGGCCGGCGGGAGGCGGACGGTCCGGATTCAGCGCCGCGACCAGGGCGGCGACCTCGTCCCGCGCCCGCGGATCGGCGATCCGCAAACCGCCGTCGGCGACCCGGAAGGCGGCATCGAACAGGGCTTCCGCCCGCGGGTTGGCGCCGATCACCCGCCCGGCCCCGTCGAGGGCGAGGGCCGCTTGCGCGACCTGGTCGAGCCCGCGCAGGGTGCCGTCGAGGGCGGCGCGGCCGAGCGCCTCCGACAGGGCGGCGGCCTGGCCGAGCCGCCGCATCAGGCCGGCGAGCGGCCGCACCTGCGCCGCCTCGAACGGGCCGCTCCGGGTCCGGCGCTGCACCGACACCGCCCAGTGCTCAGGGCCGGCCCGGAAGCCCGCGACCGCGAACCAATGGTAGCCATGCGGCCCCAGCAACTCGTTGTAGAAGGGTGCGCGGGCCATCTCCTCGGGAGTCAGGATGTCGTGGTCGGTCACGACCTCGCCGCGCATCACCTGCGGCACGGCGCGGGTCCGCAGGTCCTTCACGTGCCAACCGTGCCCGAAATAGTCGGCGACCAGCGCGTCCACCTCGGGGGTGCAGGGCACGCCGGGGGTGCGGCGATGACTCTGCAGCAGCATCGCGCCGTCACCCCCGACCAGGGTCGAGACCTCCGCCAGCACGGCGCCCCAGCGCGAGGGATCGAGGGCCGCCTCGCCGAGCCTGTCGTCGAGGCAGCGGAGCCTGTCGTCGGTCGGGCCCATGGCTGCGCGGCTCTCGGGTTCGTCTCGGCCGACAATACGGCAGGAGACGACGACCGTCGCTAGAGCACCTCACGATCGCGTTACAATCGCGCAGCTCTCCAGGTTTTTGATTTTTCCGCATTTTCTGCGACGAACCGGCATCCGCTTCGCCGGAAAATGCTCTGGCGGCGCGAACGGATGACAGGATGTCCGCGAAAGGCCGAATGGGGGGGCCGGGGGAGGGACGCGAACGTTCCTCCCTCCCGGCGAACGGCACCGCCCCTCACGGGGGACACGATGCGCGAGATCCGATGCGTGCTTCGACGAGCCGCAAAAAAGTGACCTCGCCCTCACCCCCCGTAATGCCGCGCCAGCACCTCGCGCACCCGCGCCACCATCTCGTCCACCGGCACCGAGAACTGGGCCGGCCGGGCGGCCTTCCACTCGGCGTTGCTGGCGATGGCGTCCGCCGCCTTGGCGCCCTCGATCAGGTCCTTGATCTGGACCTCCCCCTTCGCCCGCTCGTCGCTGCCCTGGATGACGACGCACGGCGCGCCGCGGCGGTCGGCGTACTTCATCTGGGCCTTCATGCCGGAGGCGCCGAGATAGAGTTCGGAGCGAATGCCGGCCTGGCGCAAGGACGCGACCAGGGCCTGGTAGGCGGCGGTCTCCTCCCGGTCGAGCACCAGGATCACCACCGGGCCGGGCGCGCTCTTGCCCGACACGATCGGGCTGCGGACCACCTGGAGGGCGGAGAACAGGCGCGAGACGCCGACCGAGAACCCGGTCGCCGGCACCGGCTCGGAGCGGAAGCGGCCGACGAGGCCGTCATAGCGCCCGCCGCCGGCGACCGAGCCGAAGCGCACGGTCTGGCCGTCCTCGTTGACGACCGGAAAGGTCAGCTCGGCCTCGAAGACCGGGCCGGTATAGTATTCGAGGCCGCGCACCACGGAAGGATCGGCCCGCACCCGGTCGTGGCCGTAGCCCGCCGCCTCGCACAGCTTCATGATCGCGTGCAGTTCGGCGATGCCCTGGCGCCCGGTCTCGGAGGAGCCGACGACCTCGCCCCAGCCGCCGAAGAAATTTTCCCAGAAGGCGAGGCGGTCGCCGCCCTCGGTGGGAGCGGCCTGGAACGAGACGTAGCGCAGGATGCGCTCGATCGCCTCGTCGGACAGGCCGGCGCCCTTGGTGAAGTCGCCGCTCTCGTCCTTGCGGCCGGGGCCGAGCAGCAGGCGCACGCCGTCGGCACCCAGGCGATCGAGCTTGTCGATCGCCCGCAGCACCGTGAGGCGCCGCCCGGCCTGGTCGTCGCCGCCGAGACCGATGGCCTCCATCACGCCGTCGAGGACCTTGCGGTTGTTGACCTTCACCACGTAGTCGCCGCGGCCGATGCCGACCTTCTCCAGGGTGTCGGCGGCCATCATGCAGATCTCGGCATCCGCCGCGACGGTGGGCGCGCCGACGATGTCGGCGTCGAACTGCATGAACTGGCGGAAGCGCCCCGGGCCCGGCTTCTCGTTACGGAAGACATAGCCGGCGCGGTAGCTGCGATAGGGTTTGGGGAGCGCGTCGAAATTCTCGGCGACGTAGCGGGCGAGCGGTGCCGTCAGGTCGTAGCGCAGGGACAGCCAGGATTCGTCGTCGTCCTGGAACGAGAACACGCCCTCGTTCGGCCGGTCGAGGTCGGGCAGGAATTTTCCCAGTGCCTCGGTATACTCGATGAACGGGGTCTCGACCGCCTCGAAGCCGTAGAGCTCGAAGCTCTCGCGGATCTTGTCCAGCATCCGGTTCGTCGCGGCGATCTCGGCCGGCCCGCGGTCGACGAGGCCGCGCGGCAGGCGGGGCTTGAGGGTGGCGGCCTTCTCGGCCTTCGCGGGCTTGGACATCGGGTCTCGCACAAGAAGCGGTCGGCGCGGCCTCGGGCGCCCGTCGCGGAGACGGGCCCGGGCGGGAGGCCGGCGCGGGGTTCGCCGGGCTCTAGCCCATTTGCCGGCGCCTGCAAACCGAGGCCCAGCCCTTGGCACTGTCTCAATTCGATGCCCGAGTCCGGTTTGGCCTGCCGCGAGTTCACGTTTGCAATCGGGTCAAGCAATTGGGGCGGCCATGAGTTTTGCGACACAGAATTAATCGGTTAGATCTTTAGTTGCACCCTTAACGTTGAGAAGGGCGTGTTTTCCAAGAAATTTGATCAAGATTTTTTCGATTTTTATACACAAATCAGCATCCGGAACTGCCAAGAAGGCGCCACGCACAACCAGTGGATCTTTGAACCAGAAGCGAGTCGAATGATCTTTCACCCTAGATCTAACGTTTATTTTTGACATTCCGACATAAACCGGCCTATCTGTTGTATCGTAAAAAACGTATACTCCGCTTGTTTCAGGAATTGTCTGAAGGTCGCTGGGGGTAAAATCCACCCACTCCAAGCCCGGTATCTCGGAGGCATTTTCGTCTATCTGCTTTTGTATTTTGACTGGGACTTTTCTTTTTAACGCCTTGGCGAGCTTATCTCTTGTTTCTTGTCTGGGAGAAATAGTAACACCATTTCTGATATTCCATATTCCTGCATAGCTAATATTTGTTTTGGCCACGAGATCGGGTATACTAACACCTTGTTCATCCATTTCTTGCTTAAGCCAATCACCAAATGTTGGCTCTTCTTCTTCTAAAATCTCCTCCTCAAAATCATCAGAATTTAACATCCGTTTCGCTCCTGCTCACACTCAAGCGAAAGTTATCACGCCTATCGAGACAGCCAAGTCATTTTAGACCGCGACACAGTTTCGTTCTCACGCCTCCCCGCCGGCGAGCCACCGCACCCGCGCCGCCTCGAGCCCCCAGACCATGCCGAGCATCATGTAGACGTGACGCCACTTCTCCATGTCGATCTGCATCGCCTGGAGGAAGAACATCAGGAGCGCCGGCACCACGATCTGGGCGTGGCGCCGGTAGGGCGTGTCCTGGCTCATCAGCCGGAAGCCCACCCGGGTGGTCATCAGCACCAGGAACACGAAGGCGACGCCGGCGACCCAGCCGCCATTGGCGAAGGCGCCGATATAGGAATTGTGCGGCTCGAGGTTGAAGGTGCGGCGCCAGCGCAGGGGGCCCATCCCGAGCGGATCCTCGATCAGCATGCCGATGCCGCGCAGCTGGTTGCCGAAGCGGCCGGTCTCGCCCTCGTCGTAATCCTGCGTGACGGCGGCGCGCTTCGAGAACGTCTCGCCGACGTCGCCGACGGAGAGGAGGCCGACGAGCGCCACCGCCCCGAACCCCGCCGTGAGGCCGGCCAGCAGCACGATGCGGCGGCGCAAGACGGGGGCGCTGGTGCGGTAGAGCATCACGACCATCAGGGCGCCCATCGCCAGGGTGCCGCCCCAGGAGCCGCGGGAGAACGACAGGAACACGCCGGCGAGCACGATGAACAGGCTCAAGGCCGACAGGAGCGGCCGCCGGGCGCGGCCGGTGAGGAGATCGTGCAGCAGGTAGAAGGCGCCCAGCGTCAGGAACGAGCCGAACACGTTCGGGTCCTGGAAGGTGCCGGACGCCCGGCCGTACTTGCTGAACAGCTCCTCGTTACCGATCAGCCCGAGATAGCCGCCGATGCCGAGGCCGGCGCTGAGCAGCGTGCTGGCGGTGTAGACCTTCAGGGCGAGCTCGATCCGCCGGTCGCTCTCGTCGGAGAAGAACATCGCGAAGAAGATGCCGGTGACGGCGAGGTAGCACAGCTGCACCGTCCAGACCGGCGGCAGCTCCTCGTCGAGATAGGGCATCAGGGCCACCACGGTGGCGCCGACATAGACGAGCAGCACCAGGACGAGGGGCACCGCGCCCCGGTACAGCCGCACGCCGAGCAGGACCCAGAGCACGATCGCCGGGATCGCCACGATGTCGTAGGGCGACGTGTCCGAGAAGGCGAAGCAGGCGAAGAAGATGAACGCCGCCATCAGGACGTGGCCGAAGCCGCGCAGCAGCGACAGGAACGGCACCGCCGCGAGGTCGCGGCGCGGCAGGACGAACGTGGCCATCGGGCGCCTCTCGGAGTGACGACGCCCGGGAGGTTAGCGGCGGGATGGTGTGCGGCGGCTGAAGCGACAGGGTTAATGAAGCATGAAAGATCGAGGTAAAACGTATTCCGTCCGCGACCTCATCCTGAGGTGCGAACGCAGTGAGCCTCGAAGGAGGGCTCCGGGGATCGCCGGGGCTTCTGGAGCCCTCCTTCGAGGCCAGTCGACCGTCGATCGACCAACACCTCAGGATGAGGTGGGTGGATGAGATATATCCATGCTGGCTGCTCGTTTTCGGCAGATCGATCCGCTCGAACAGACTCTCAGGATAAGATCGTGAGTTGGAACGATCGCGAACAGGTCGATCGGACCCATCGAACGGCGCGGCCCCGCCGCGGAACGCGCGACGGGGCCGGATATCCAGAAGAGCCGGTACGCAACTTGGCTCCCCGTGAGAATGGCGCGACGCGATGAATCTTTCGTCAACGCGCCGCGAGCTTCTCAACGCGCCGCGAGCCTCCTCTCAACGCGCCGCGAGCTTCGCCGCGACAGGCGCCACGCCGGCCCGGTCCGGGCCCTCGGCGGCGAGCGCGGCTTGCGCGCGGGCGGCGTAGCGGCGGGCCAGCGTCGCGCAGGCCATGAGCTGGACCTGATGGAACAGCATCAAGGGCAGCAGGATGCCGCCGACATCCTGGCCGGCGAAGATCACGTTCGCCATCGGCACGCCCGAGGCCAGGCTCTTCTTCGAGCCGCAGAACACGATGGTGATCTCGTCCTCCCGCGAGAAGCCGAGGAGGCGGCTCGCGGTGGTGGTGATCGTCAGCACCAGGGCGAGCAGGACGAGGTCGACGACCAGCATGGTGGCGAGCGCCGGCAGGGGCGTGCGGCTCCACAGGCCCGTCGCCACCGCGTGGCTGAAGGCGATGTAGACGATGAGCAGGATCGAGCCGCGATCCACCACCATGGTCAGGGGCTTGTGCCGGGTCAGCCAGGGCCCGAGCCGCGGTTGCAGCAATTGGCCGACCGCGAAGGGCAGGAGCAGCTGGGCCATGATCTTGCCCACCGCCCCCCAGTCGAAGCTGTGGTGGCTGCCTTGCGTGTTCAGCAGCACCGCGACGAGGAGCGGGGTGATGAGCATGCCGAGGATGTTCGAGGCCGAGGCCGAGCAGATCGCCGCCGGCACGTTGCCCCCCGCCACCGACGTGAAGGCGATGGAGGATTGCACGGTGGAGGGCAGGACGCACAGGAACAGCACGCCCGCAGCGAGCGCCGGGGTCAGCAGGGCCGGGCTGAGCAGGCCGGCGGCCAGCCCGAGGATCGGGAACAGCACGAAGGTCGAGGCGAAGACCACGAGGTGCAGGCGCCAATGCACCAGGCCGGCGATCGCCGTCTGGCGGTCGATGCGCGCGCCGTGCAGGAAGAACAGGAGCGCGATCATGCCGTCGGCGAAGACGCCGAGCCACTCGGCCGCCCGGTCCTGCACCGGCAGGACGCTGCCGAGGATCAGGGCGCCGACGATCATCAGCGTGAAGTTGTCGGGGCGAAAGCGCGAGAGCATGGCGGGCCGGCGGGTCTGGGAGGAATTGTCGAGAGGGGTCCCGGTCTTCCTAACCGGCGGGCGCCCGGATGGGTACGCGGGGCGCGAGGATTACAGTTATCGTGAAATGCGATAGCCTGCGCGTCGTTCATGCAGGATGCCGAGAGCCGCCGTGACCCGCCTGATCGACCCCGTGCTGCTGCGCACCCTGGCGGCGGTGGTGCGCAGCCGCAGCTTCAGCCGGGCGGCCGAGCAGCTCGGCCTCGGCCAGTCGACGGTGAGCCAGCACGTCCAGCGCCTGGAGGCGCAGACCGGCCACCGGCTGGTGGCGCGCGACACCCATTCGGTGGCGCTGACCCCGGAGGGCGAGACGGTCTTGGGCTTCGCCCGCACGGTGCTCGACGCCCACGAGCGGCTGGAGCGGGCGCTCTCCGGCGGCCCGGTGCGGGGCAAGGTCCGCTTCGGCGCCTCGGAGGATTTCGTGCAGAGCCGGCTGTCGGAGGTCCTGCGCGATTTCCGCGAGGCCTATCCGTCGGTCGACCTCGAACTGAGCGTGGCGCTCACGGGCTTCCTCCACGACGCGCTGGCGCGGGGCGAACTCGACCTCGTGCTCGGCAAGCGCCATGTCGGCGAGACGCAAGGCATGCTGGTGCGGCGCGACCGGCTGGTCTGGGTCGGGATCCCGACTGCCCTGCCGGAGCGGGGCGAGCCGGTGGCGCTGGCGAGCTTCCCGGCGCCCAGCATCACCCGGGCGGTGGCGCTCGCCGCGCTCACGCAGGAGGGCCGGCCTTTTCGCATCACCTGCACCTGCGCCAGCCTCAGCGGGTTGCGCGCCGCGGCGCTCGCCGGTGTCGGCGTGATGGCGCAGCCCCGCAGCCTGATCCCGGACGGCTTGCAGGAACTGGCCCACCCGGACCTGCCGCGGCTGGCCGATGTCGAGTTCGTGCTGTCCGGACCGGGGCTCCACCGCGAGCCGAGCCGGGCCCTGGCGCACGAGATCCTGAACGCGGATATCTGGGATTGAGGCCGCGTCCAGGTGACGATCCGATCGGGCCGATCGGGGTTCAGTACCCGATGGCGCCGCGCTTGAAGCCGAAGCCCGGGACCTCGCAGCCGCAGGAGCTGTTGAGGGGCGCCGGCCGGGTCGGGCAGTTGCCGCGGGCGGTGACGCAGATCCGGCCGATGCGGCCGCCATACTCGCGATAGCCCGGCCGGTCGTAATCGTCGCGGCGGTAGCGCGGGCGGTCGTAGTCGTAGCGCTCCTCGTAGCGGCGGCGCGGGCGATAATCCTCGTCGTAGCCGTACTGCGCGAAGGCAGGCGCGACGCCGAGGCCGAGGGTCAGGGCGGCCAGGGCCGCAATCGTCACGGTTCTCACGGATCTCTTCTCCCTGTCGGCGAGTTGCCGCATCGTGTCCATGGGTCACGCTTAAGCGTCCACACATGAACGCCGGCTGAGGCGATTCGGTGCCGTTGCGACAGCCGGAACGGTGACGAATCGCCGTCCCCTGTCGATCGGGCAAAGGTTGTCGTGGGCGCAGGGCGTCGCCACTTAATCCCAGCATCATTCCGATAGAGCGGGCCGGCCGCACGACGGACCGGCCGCAAAGCACAGGGACGCCGACAGTGAAGGACGCGGAGATGGAGCTCCTGAAGCTCGCTGCCCTCGACGCCGACGATCTCGCGGTCATCTCGACCCACCTCCAGGATGCGGTCCTGCGGACCGGAGACCTCGCCTACCTGCCCCGGGAGCGGCGCTTTGCCCTGGTGGCGCGGCGCTTCGACTGGGAATGCCCCGACGGCGTCCCGCCCCGGCGGCGGCTGACCGGCCTGCACTTCGAGCGGGTGCTCTCCGTCCGCTGCCGCAACATTTCTCGCGAGGAGCCCGACAGCCCGCTCGAGCTTTTGGCCGTCACCTTCGAGCCCAGCGAGGCGCCGTCCGGCATCGCCACCCTGGTCTTCTCCGGCGGGGCTGCGATCCGGCTCGAGCTCGAATGCATCGAGGCGGCGATGCGCGATCTCGGCCCGGTCTGGCAGGCCGAGAGCAAGCCGGTCCACGCCCCCCTCGACGCGGCCTGAAATTTTTGGCAGTCGGCGGGTCTTGGCGGGATCCCCCGACGGGATCCCTTGCCCGCCGACCACGAGACCGGACACAGCATGCAGCGCCTCGATTCCCGCGATCCCGATTTCGAGTCGCACTTCGCCCGCCTGCTCTCGGTCAAGCGCGAGGTGGCGGAGGATGTCGACAATGCGGTGCGCGACATCATCCGCGACGTGGTCGAGCGCGGCGACGCCGCGCTGATCGACTACACGACGCGCTTCGACCGGCTCGCCCTCACGCCGGAGACCATCCGGGTCTCTGTCGCGGAGATCGACGCCGCGACCGCCGCCTGCTCGAAGGAAGCCCTCGACGCCCTGGCTCTGGCGAAGGACCGGATCGAGACCTACCACCGCGCCCAGGTGCCGGCCGACCACCGCGAGACCGACGCGCTGGGCGTGACGCTGGGCTGGCGCTGGACCGCGCTCGAATCGGTCGGCCTCTACGTGCCGGGCGGCACCGCGAGCTATCCCTCCTCGGTGCTGATGAACGCGGTGCCGGCCAAGGTCGCGGGCGTGCCGCGCCTCGCCATGGTGGTGCCGACGCCGGACGGGGTCACCAACCCGCTGGTGCTGGCCGCCGCCAGGCTCGCCGGGGTCGACGAGGTCTTTCGGGTCGGCGGCGCGCAAGCCGTGGCGGCGCTCGCCTACGGCACGGCGACAATCCGCCCGGTCGCCAAGATCGTCGGGCCGGGCAACGCCTACGTGGCGGCGGCCAAGCGCCGGGTCTTCGGCCAGGTCGGCATCGACATGATCGCCGGCCCGTCCGAGGTGCTGATCCTCGCCGATGCTTCCGCCAACCCGGACTGGGTCGCCGCCGACCTGCTCGCCCAGGCCGAGCACGACACGGCCGCGCAAGCCATCCTGGTCACCGACAGCGACGCCCTGGCCGAGGCGGTCGCGGCGGCGGTGGAGGGGCAGTTGAAGACCCTGCCGCGCAGCGAGATCGCCACCGCGAGCTGGCGCGATTACGGCGCCATCGTGCGGGTCGCGCGCCTGTCCGACGCGATCCCGCTCGTCGACCGCCTGGCGCCGGAGCACCTGGAAATCGAATCGTCGGAGGCCGAGGACCTGGCGGCGCGGGTGCGCAATGCCGGGGCGATCTTCCTCGGCGCGCACACGCCGGAGGCGATCGGCGACTATGTCGGCGGCCCCAACCACGTCCTGCCGACCGCCCGCTCGGCCCGGTTCTCCTCCGGCCTCGGCGTCCTCGACTTCATGAAGCGGACCTCGCTTCTCTCCTGCACGCCCGAGGCCCTGCGGGCGCTCGGCCCCGCCGCTTTGGCGCTCGGCCGCTCGGAGGGGCTGGAGGGTCATGCCCGCTCGGTGGCGATCCGCCTGAACCTTTAACCGGTCCCGTCCCATCCTACGTCCGGCTTGCGCGGGCGGCGGCACTCGCGTCTTTTGCACGCCCTGACAAGACCCCGCGAGACGGGGGAGGAGATCCGATGGCGAGCGAGGCTCCCGATCCGCGACAGCGCCTGGCGGCGGTGACGCTCGACGAGGATTCGATCGGGCGCGGCAACCCCGACCAGGAGCACGAGCGCGCCATCGCGATCTACGACATCCTGGAATCGAACAGTTTTCGCGTGGCCAATCACGATGGCGGGCCCTACGCGCTGGCGCTGGGCCTCGTCGAGAACAAGCTGTCCTTCGCGATCTCGACCGCCGACGGCCAGCCGGTGATGACCCATCTCCTGTCGCTGACGCCGTTCCGCGGCGTGATCCGCGACTACGAGATGATCTGCGACAGCTACTTCAAGGCGATCCGCACCGCCTCGCCGAGCCAGATCGAGGCGATCGACATGGGCCGGCGCGGGGTCCACAATGAGGCCTCGGACCTTCTTCTCCAGCGCCTGGACGGCAAGGTGGAGATCGACCACGACACCGCCCGCCGGCTGTTCACCCTGATCTTCGCCCTGCACTGGAAGGGCTGAGCCGGTGTCCGGAAGCCCCCTTCCGGACAGCGCCGCTCCCGCGGGACCCGACCCGTCGAAGCCGGATTCCGCGAGACCGGGCAGGCGGGTGCAGTCGGTGCTGTTCGTCTGCAACTTCAACGCCGTGCGCTCGGCTTGCGCCGAGGCGCTGGCCCGGCACTATTTCGGGAAGTCGGTCTACGTGCAGTCCGCCGGCGTGCGCAGCGGCGAGCCCACCGACCCGTTCATGATCTCCGCCCTCGACGAGATCGGCATCGACGCCTCGCGCCACCGCCCCCGCACCCTGGAGGAGCTGGAGGAGTGGGAGGGCCTGAACTTCGACCTGATCGTCTCGCTCTCGCCGGAGGCCCACCACGCCGCCCTGGAACTGACCCGGACGGTCGCGGCCGACGTCGAGTACTGGCCGACCCCGGACCCGACCGTGTCGCAGGGCTCCCGCGAGCAGCGCCTCGACGCCTATCGCGACGTGCGGGACGGGTTGGGGTTCCGCATAAGGCAGCGGTTGCGGTGAGGGCGTCGGCTTCCCTCAAGCCATCTTTATCGTTCGATTTTTCCCTTCCGCAGCCTCATCCTGAGGGTCAGTCGATCGAAGATCGACTGACCTCGAAGGAGGGCTCCGGAGAGCGCATAGACGTCTTGAGCCCGCCTTCGAGGCTCAGCGATCTTCGATCGCCCGCACCTCAGGATGAGGTCGCGGATGGGACAACGCCGGTTGCTGCTGTGCTGGCCTACAATCCCACCAGCCGCCCCAACGCCACCACCCCCATCCCGGCCAGCACCGCCGCCAGCTCGAACCGGGTCAGCGCCATCACGCCGGCCGCCGTCACGAGGCCGAGAAGGCCCGGCAGGCCGGCGGCGAGGCCGGTGGGCACGGCGGTCGCCACCACGATCGAGCCCGGCAGGGCGCGCAATCCCCGCTCGACCCGGGGGGTGAGGCGCACCCGGCTCATCAGCACCACGCCGGAGGCGCGGCAGAGATAGGTGACGAGGGCGAGCGCCAGGATGGCGATCCAGGGCCCGGCGGGTCCGGCGAGCAGCGCATCGATCATCGCGCCGCCCCGTCGTCGACGAGGAGGCCGGTGACGAGGCCGGCCGCCGCGCCCGCCGCGATGAAGGCGTAGCCCGGCACCAGCCGCTGCACCACCAGCGCCACCAGGCCCGAGGCGAGCCAGGGCAGGGCCGGCCGCACCCCGCGCCAGAGCGGCGCCAGCATGGCGGCGAAGAAGATCGGCAGGATCATGTCGAGGGCGTAGGCCCGGGGCTGGGTGACGAGGGCGCCCGCCAGGTGGCCGGCCGCCGTCGAGGCGACCCAGAGCGGCCACAGGCCGATGCCGGCGCCGAACAGCACGCCGAGATCGCGGCCGCCCTCGGAACGGTGGCGCACGCCGATGAGCCAGCTCGCATCGACGAGGACGAACAGCGTCATCGCCGTACGCCAGAGCGGCGTGCCGCGCATCCAGGGCTGGATCGTCGCGCCCATCAGGATCATGCGGGCGTTGATGAGCCCGGTCACCGTCATGGCGGCCAAGAGCGCGCTCACCGTCCAGGGCTGGCCCCAGACCTCGAGGGTGACCATCTGGGCCGAGCCGGCATAGACCAGGGCGCTGGCGCCCGCGGCCTCCGCCAGGCTCAGGCCCCGCTGGGCCGCCGCCGCCCCGAAGGCGGCGCCGAACACCGCGATGCTGGGCCAGAGCGGCAGGCTGAGCCGGATGCCCGTGAGGATGCCGGCCCGGGTGAACGGCGCGGCGGACGCGTGGGACATGGGAGCAGGAAACCGGGAGCGGGAGGCCCGTTCTGTCGCGCAAGCCTGCGGCAGCCGTCAATCCGGTCCGCGTGCCTGCCTGGGTTGCGGGCTCCGCGCCCGTCACGGGCGTTGTCAAGGTTGACGAACCCTCAACACGGCAGTCCGGCCGACGTTTCCACGTGAAACAGCCCCGCTTCAGTGCGGCAGCGGCAGCACGATGACGACCTGGCGCTCGCGGCCGGTCTCGGTCACGGTCGTGACGGCGCGGAGGTCGTAGGCGAGCATCCGCTCCAGCATCTCGCCGCTCAGGATCCTGGCGCCGCCGGCCGGCGCGCCGGGCCGGGCCCGCATGCGCCAGGTCAGGACGAGGTGGGTCGTCGCCACGGTCCAGGTCGCGGCGATCCGGTCGTCGCCGTCGAGGACGGCGCTCAGCACCAGTTCGTGCAGGGCGAGACCGAGTTTCTCAGCCATCTCGGCCGGCAGCCGCACCGGCGGGCCGGCGAGCTCGCTCGGATCCGGCAGGGCATGGGCGGAGAGCTCGTCCCGGATCAGCACGTCCAGGGCGACGCCGGCCAGGGGCTCGCGCGACACCTCGGCCTGGATGCGCGCCATCGCGCCGAGGCGATCGCCGATATGGGCCACCACGTCCTCCGCCGTCGCCGCCGTGTCGGCGACGCGGCGCACGATCCCGCGCATGACCGCGAGGGTGTTGCGGCCCTGGCGTTGCAGCTCGCGGACCAGGCGCTCCTGCGTCTCGCGCATCGTGTGCAGGTCGTGGATGTCGGTCGAGGTGCCGAACCAGGTCGTCGGCCGGCCGTCGTCGCCGCGCCGGGGCGTGGCCTGGGTGGAGAACCAGAAGTAGGGATCGCTCTCCCCCGCCATCGCCGGCCGGCGGCACAGGCGGTGCTCGACGGCGAGGTGGCCCCGCCGGGACGCCACCCGCCAGGCCTCCCGCGTGCGCTCGCGATCCTCCGGATGCACGGCGTCGAGCCAGCCGTAACCGCAGCTGCGGCCCGGGGCCTGGCTGGTGAAGGCGGCCCATTGGGGGCTGGCCCAGGTCCAGTCGCCCAGCGGGTTCGATTGCCAGACGAGATGCGGGATGGTCTCGACCATCCGGCGGAAGTCGGGGCCTTCCGCCATTTCCGTTGCCGCGTCGGCCTCATGCCTCATTGGCGTCGAGGTGCCGCCCTTCGCGGGCTAGATGGAGGTAGTTCGGGTTGAACTGTACCGCCCGCTGCAACGCCTCGAGCCGATGGATGATGAGCTCGCGGCCGCGCAGCGAGATCAGCCCGATGTTGCGCAACTCCTGCAGCGTCCGGTTCACGTGCACCACCGACAGCCCGATCGTATCGGCGATCTCGGCCTGGGTCAGGGGCAGCTCGCAGGTATTGCCCTGGGTGAGCCCGACCGCGCGCAGCCGCACGAAGAGCTCGCAGAGCAGGTGGCCCAGGCGCTCGAAGGCGGTGCGCTGGCCGATATTCACGGTCCATTCGCGCTGGATCGCCGCCGCCACCAGGGATTCCCACGTCAGGGCCTGCGACAGCCGGGCCTGGCCGTGGGTGAGCTGGCGCATGGTCTCGGTCGGGATCTCGGCCAGGGTCACGGCGGTGACGGTGCCGATGGAATGGTCCATCTCGCGCAGGATCGAGACGTTCTGGTCGCACAGGTCGCCGGGCAGCAGATAGGCGATGATCTGGCGGCGCCCGTCCTCGAGGGTCTTGTACCGGCAGGCCCAGCCGTCGAGGATCAGGCTGACACCCTGGGGCAGGTCGCCCTCGTGGACGATGTCGTCCCGCGACCGGACGCGGCGCGTGCGCTGGCGCGACGCGTGATCGAGCGCAAGTTTGTCGTCGGTGGACAAGCTCGTGAAGTGCTCGAGCTTGCGGATGAGAAACTCAGCCAAAATGCCCCGCCATCGCGCTTTACCTGCGAGATTAACACATTTCTGCTCACAATCCTCATAACAAAAGTTAATTATGGTAGAAAGGTGATGTAATTTATGCATTATTGTTAGTTTTCATACGTTCGGTACCGTTCGACGCTGTGGATACGCCGAATGAGGGTGCCGGTCTCACCTGCGAGCCGGCCGCCGGACGATGCCGGAATCGGGGTGCCGGGCGCTGGGAACAGTGTTGCGGTCCGACAACATCGGGTTTGGAAGTGGAAGCTCGGCCACAGAGCGGGGATTGTGATCCGCGCCGGGATCGGCAGTTTTGGCGGCGAGGGCGGCTCCCGACCATGAGGCTGCGATGACGTCACGGGCGATGCACGATCGACCCGGCGGGCCGGCACCCGCCACCTTCGGTGCGGTTCGGCAGGCCGGCGATGCCGGCCAGTTGGCCGCATTCCTGGCGCCCGGCCTTCAGGCGGCGTTCGACGGCTGCCTGGCCGAGGCGCTGCCGGCGGATCTCGCCGCTCTCCTGGGGCGGCTCGACCGGCCTGGCGCCTCACGGACCCCGCGCGTCCGCGATGCGGCCGCGCGCTGCCCCCGCACATCCGATTCCTTCCAGCGTTCGTAGAGTCCCATGAGCGAAATCGCCGCCGAAACCAACCGCATCGTCGCCTTCCCGCAGGCCGTGGCCGCGGCTCCGGTCGATGAGAACACCGCCTCGATGATCGACGTGCTGCAGGAGCAGCTGCGCCTCGCACGCGAGGGCAAGCTGCGCTCCGTCGCGGTGGTGTCGGTCTCCTCCGACGGCGGGGCGATCGGCACGCAATGGTCCTGTACCCATGGCGACATCACCAGCCTGATCGGCAAGCTGACGGTGCTGACCCACGACATGATGGCCGCCCGCAAGTGATCCGCAAGTGATCGGCAAGTGATCCGCAACCGGTTCATCGTCTGAGGGTGATGGTCGCCTGCGCGCGACGGCGATCCCGTGACGGTTTTCCGGGACGGGAGGATGCCCGTCCCGCCGATCGAAACTTCGGCGACCGGGCGCGTCAGCCGCGGCTGAGCCTGCGGGCATTGGCCCGCACCTTGCGGCGATAATCCTGCACCACCCGCTCGGCCGTGCCGCCGGTGGCGAGCGTCATCGCGGCCTCCGCTGCGGCCTCCAGCTTCTCCGTCACCATGCGCTGCGCCTCGTCCTGCGCCGCCGCGCCGCCGAGCGAGAGCTTGGCCAGCCGCAGGGTGACGACCGTCTGGGCCTCCAGCCCCAAGCGAACGGTGTCGAAGCCGAGGCGCAGCCAGGAATCGTACATCGCGAGACGTCTCCGAGATCGGATCGTGAGAGGGAGCGACCGCCCGGCGGACGAACGCCGGAACGGCCCAGGTGTTTCATGCTGACGTGTTTCACGCCGAAGCGTTTCCGGCCGATGCCCGGGACCGCGTCAGGGAATCGCACCCTGCGGCAGCATGAGGCCGCCGGGCGTCCGGGCGGGCGCGGCATCGGGCGCAGCGGCCTTCTCGCGCCGGGGCTTCGCGGCCCGTCTGGGCGCCGGCTTCGGCGCATCGGCGGCCGGATCGGCCGCGTCCGGCGGTGCGCCCTCCGCCTCGGGGGACGCCGCCTTCGCCGCCTTGGCCTTCGCCGCCGCCTTCGGCGCGCCCTTGCGGGCGGTGGGGACGGGCTTCGGCTCCGCCACCTTCGGGGGATCGCCGCAGGACTGGAACGTCAGCTCGGCCAGGACCTGGCCGCCATCGTCGGCCAGGATGCGCAGGGTCTGCGGCAGGGTGTCCGGCGTGCCGGCCCACTGGATCGTCGCGCCGTTCTGCGCCTCCAGGGCGGCCGGCGAGGGGCCGCGGCGCAGGCCCGACAGGTCGGGGCCGTAGGCGGTCGCGAGCTTGTTGCGGATCACCACCTGCAGCACCTGCACGGTCTCGGGCGAGAGCGGCCGCAGAGGGTTGCTCCAGGTCATGCTCCCCTGCCGGGTGACCCAGAGGCGAAACCCCTTCCCGCCCGCGAACTCGGCCGCCTGCGGCGCCGGGCAGGCGGGCGCCGTGCCGCCGGAAGCCGCCTCCCTCGGAGCAACCTCCCTCGGAGCCGTCTCCCCTGGAGCCGCCCGGGCCGGACCGACCAGAGGAACAGCCGAGAGGGCGGCCAGAAGGACCGCCTGCACCGCGGCACGCATCACCGGGATTCTCCGTCACGCTGATGGGGGTCGGACCCGGAAGGGGGGCCCCTGCGGTCCCCGGGCTCGGGCAGGCCGGGCTCCGCCGGATCGTGATCGATGGTCATGCCGCCCCGCGGCCGGGATCTCGGCGCGTCGGGCGCCTCCAGGCCGTTCGGATAGGCGCGCTGCTGGAGTTCCGGATGACGGGCCGCCTCCTCGAGCAGGCCGGCGAGGTCCTGGTCGAAATCGCGAAACAGCTCGTCGCCCCGGTCCTCCAGCTCCTGCTCGTGGGGCAGGCGCAGGGTCGGATTGCGGGCGCGGCCCTGCGCGAACACGAGCACCAGGCCGGCGAATACCAGGGCTGCCGCCGCAGCCAGAATCACGATCATCTCCATCGTGATGCCAGCCTTAGAGCATTTCCCGCGGCCTGTCCGGTCGCAAGCGCCGCCCCCGCATGCGACCGGGGTCTGCGCCCCGGCGCCCGGATCCCGGGCCGGGAAGCCTCTCCGCGGCCGCATGCGGCCCTATGGCCGGCTCGCCACCCGGAAGGCGCCCGCAACCCGGCAGAGTTGCCGAGCGCGACTCTGCCGGGTTCCCTGTCCTGCATCATTCTCACCGCCGAACCGGCGACCGTTCCGGCGAATGATGCGGAGAGCATTGTGCGACGAAGCGGATGCCGGTTCGTCGAAGAAAATGCGGCAAGATCAAAGGCCTAGAGAGCTTCACGATTGCAACGCGGTCGTGAAGTGCTCTAGAGCGTGGGCTCGGCGGAACGCTCCTTGCGTCACGGCCCCTGGCGCGCGCCCGCGCGCCACGCGAACCGGACGGTGATCCGGCCACAGGACGAAGCGACCCGATGGACAGGCTGAGAGGCTCCCACATCCAAGGTTCCGACGACCACGGCTCCGATGGCCGAGGCTCCGGTTCGCAGGACGCTGCGACCCTCGAGGCGGACCTGCTCGGTCTGGTCGAGGAGGCGCGCCACCAGGCGAGCCAGGACCCGTTCCGCAACCCGGTCCTGACCGTGGCGCTGGCGATCAGCCGTCTGTTCGACCGGGAGGAGATCCGCGAGGAGGATCTGGCCGGCCTGTTCGTGCGCCTGCGCGCCCAGGCGCTGGAGGCCCGGGCGGCGCGGCTGCGGGCCTATCTCGGCCTCGGGACGGAGGCGGATTCGCACGCCGCGACGCAGGCCGTGGCGGCCGCCGCCCTCGGCGACCCGGAGATGGGCTTCGAGACCGCCCGGACCCGGGTCGAGCGCACGCGCTTTGCCGCCGTGTTCACCGCCCACCCGACCTTCGGGATGCCGAAGGCGGTGGCGAGGCTTTTGGCCGAGGCCGCCTCCGAGCCCGATCCGGCGGCGCGGCACGCCCCGATCGAGGAAGCGGCGGCGCTCTCGGCGCGAGCCGACCCGGTCATCACCCTCAACGACGAGTTCGACCAGGCCCGGCACGCGGTCCAGCACGGCCGCGCCGCCCTCGACGGGCTGAACGAGGCGCTCCTGCGCGCCGCCCGCGAGCGCTGGCCCGATCGCTGGAGCGAGCTCGTCCCGATGCCGGTGGTGCTGGCCTCCTGGGTCGGCTGCGACACCGACGGGCGCACCGATATCGGCTGGTGGGACACCCTGCGCTACCGGCTCGAATCGAAGCGCACCCAGTTCGACCGGGTGCTGGCCCAGCTCCCCGACGATCCCGCCTCAGGAGCCGCCCGGCGGCTCGCCGAGGAGGCGAAGGCCGCCGTCCTGCGCCAGCTCGCCGTGGCGCCGAAGCTCGGCGAGCAGCCGAGCCTCGAGGCGGTGCATCGCTTCGCGCTGGCCCTCATCATCGAGCGCGACCGGGCCCAGACCGAGGCCGGCCCGCTGCTGTCCCTCCTCGACCGGGCGGTGGCGGAGGCGGCCGACGACGCGGCGCGGCTCGCGCTCTGCACCTTACGGGCGGGCGTCGCCGCGCACGGGCTCCAGAACGGCCTGCCGCATTTCCGGCTCAACGCCAGCCAGGTCCACAACGCGGTGCGCCGCGAGCTCGACCAGGACGGCGACCCGACCGATCCGGCCCAGCGCCGCTCCCACCTCGCCTCGATCAACGCGCTTCTCGGCGCGGTCGCGGCGGTGCCGGTGGATTTCGGGGCGCTCGCCGCAGAGCGGGCCTCCGCCGCCCGGCTGATGATGACGATCGCCCAGATCCTCAAGCACATCGACGGCACCCACCCGGTCCGCTTCCTGATCGCCGAGACCGAGACCGGCTACACCCTGCTCGCCGCGCTCTGGCTCGCCCAGCATTTCGGCATCGGCGACCGGGTCGAGATCACGCCGCTGTTCGAGACGGCCTCGGCGCTGGAACAGGGCGTCCACGTCATCGAGGACGCGCTGCGCTCTCCCCACTGGCGTGCCTACCTGAAGCGCACCGGGCGCCTGGTGGTGCAGTTCGGCTACTCGGATTCGGGGCGCTATGTCGGCCAGCTCGCGGCGACCTTCTGGATCGAGCGGCTGCGCTTCCGCATCACCGAGTTGATGGCGGCGCACGACCTCACCGACATCGAGCTCGTCATCTTCGACACCCACGGCGAGTCGATCGGCCGGGGCGCCCATCCGACCAGCCTCGCGGATCGCCTCGCCTACCTCGCCCCCGACCATGCGCGGCGGCGCAACCGCGAGGCCGGAATCCGCACCAGCCTCGAATCGAGCTTCCAGGGCAGCGACGGCTACCTGATGTTCGGCACGAAGACCCTGGCCGAGGCGACGGTGGCGCGCATCGGCGAGCACATCTACAGCCGGCTCCAGCCCGCCCCCGATCCGATCTACGCGGAAGGCGATTTCGCCACCGAGTTCTTCACCGGCGTGCGCCAGGACATGGAGCGGCTGGTCGACGATCCGGGCTACGCGGCCTTGCTCGGCACCTTCGGGCCGAACCTGATCGACCGCACCGGCTCGCGCCCGGTGGCTCGGCAATCCGACGGCGGCGGGCCGGTCGCCATCACCCATCCGCGCCAGATGCGGGCGATCCCCAACAACGCGATCCTCCAGCAGCTCGGCTTCCTGGCCAATTCGCTGCACGGGGTCGGGCGGGCGGCAGGGCGCGCGCCGGACCTGTTCGTCGAGATGCGCGAGCGCTCGGAGCGCTTCGCCCGCGCCTTCCGGCTGGTGCAGGAGGCCACCGCGGTCGGCGACCTCGACGTGCTGCGCGCCTATATCGACACCCTCGACCCCTCGGTCTGGCTGGAGCGGGCGCGCCGGGCCACACGGGACGGGCGGCGGGAAGAGATCGTGGCGGTCGCCGCCGCCCTCGATCGGCTCAACCTCGCCCCGCACCTGCGCCGCCTGTTCGGCCGGCTGACGCAGGACCACCTGATGCTGCACTCCGTGGCTCCGGACCTGCCCGGGATGACGCCGCGGCTCGCGCTCCTGCATGCCCTGCGCCTGGCGCTGATCCACCGGATCTGGTTCCTGGCGGTGCACATCCCGGGCTTCCGGCCGCAGAACGGCATCACCCGCGAGGCCCTGATCGAGCGCATCCTGCGCCTCGACGTCGAGAGCTGCCTCAAGCTCCTCGACGACATCTTCCCGGTCACGGAGGACCCGACCTTGGGCCTCAATTTCGGCGAGCCGGCGGGCCCCCGCGGCGCCGGCACCTACGAGGCCGAGCACCGCACCCTGTTCGCCCCGATCCGCCGCCTGTTCGGCCTCGTGCGCGAGATCAGCGGCATGATCCAGCACGAGGTGGGGGCGTTCGGGTGAGGGGGGCGGAGGGATCCCGCTCCTCGATGAACGTCCGGTGACGGAAAACGGCGCGCGCATCGCCCCCGGCCCGGCGGGGCACGCGCCCAGCTTGAAGATTCCCCCGGGCAGCCCTGCCGCCCGCGGGGAGGGGGCAAGCCTGCGCGTCATCCGATGATCGTCGACGGCAGCCGTACTCCGCAGAGAGCCGCGCGGGTCCCACTGTCGCCAAGCCCGCCTCCGGCTGCTACAGGGCCGTCCGAGATTTGCAGGTGTTGTGACCAATGACGGGTAACGGAGCCGCGGCCCCCCGGCCGGCGGCGGCGCACGAGGCGCTTCTGGCGCTGTTCGAGGACCGGGGCTACGCGCGGGTCGAGCCGCCGGTGCTGCAGCCGGTCGAGCCCTTCCTGGAACTGTCCGGCGAGGACATCCGGCGGCGCATCTTCATCACCCAGGACGGGGCCGGGGCGGAACTCTGCCTGCGGCCCGAATACACGATTCCGGTCGGGCGCCACCACCGCGCCGTCGCCGACGGGCAGGCGGCGGATTACAGCTATCTCGGCCCGGTCTTCCGCCTGCGGGCGGCCGAGCCCGACGAGTTCCACCAGGCCGGCATCGAGTCGATCGGCCGGACCGACGTTCCGGCGGCCGATGCCGAGATCCTCGGGCTCGCCCTCGACGGGCTCGACCGGCTCGGGCGCCGCGACGATCAGGTGCGCCTCGGCGACATGGGGCTGATCACCGCGCTCCTCGACGCCCTCGCCGTCCAGCCGGCGGCCAAGCGCCGGACGCTCCGGGCGGTGGCCTCGGGCCGCTCCCTCGACGCGGTCGCCGCCCCCGTCGCGGTCGATGCCGCCCATGCCGGCCTGCTCTCGGCCATCCAGGGCCAGGACCCGCAAGGGGTGCGCGCTTTCGTCGAGGACGTGCTCGCCATCGCCGGGATCAGCCGGGTCGGCGGCCGCACGGCCGGCGAGATCGCCGAGCGCTTCCTCGCCAAGGCCGCGGCCCATGCCGAAGGCGGCGCCGGCCTCGGCGCCCGCGCCCGCGATGTGCTGGACGCCTATCTGGCGCTGACCGGCGATCCCGATGCCGCGGCGCTCGCCGCCCGCGACCTCGCCCGCCGGGCCGGGCTCGACGATCCCCGGTTGGAGGCGGCGCTCGCCCTGTTCGAGGAGCGCAACGGCTTCATCGCCGCCCGCGGCCTGCCGCTGGAGCGCTTCGTGTTCACCGGGAGCTTCGCCCGCAACCTCGACTATTATACCGGCTTCATCTTCGAGGTCGCGGAGGAGGGACAAAAGCCCCTCGTCGGCGGCGGGCGCTACGACGGCCTGCTCCAGCATCTCGGCAGCACGGACGCCCTGCCCGCCGTGGGCTGCTCGTTCTGGCTCGAACGCCTCGGGGGTGAGCGCTGATGAGCGACACGATGATGGATGGCCCTCTCGACGGTCCTCTGGTTCTGGCGGTGCCCTCGAAGGGCCGCCTGCAGGAGAACGCCGCCGCCTTCTTCGGCCGCGCCGGCCTGACGCTCGCCCAGACCAGCGGCGCCCGCGACTATCGCGGCCGGCTGAAAGGGGTGGACGGGGTCGAGGTGCGCTTCCTCTCGGCCTCCGAGATCGCCGGCCAGCTCGCCAGCGGTGCGGCCCATCTCGGCATCACCGGCGAGGACCTGATCCGCGAGACCCTGCCGGACGCCGCCGGCCAGGTCGAGCTCCTGACGCCGCTCGGTTTCGGCCAGGCTACCGTGGTGGTGGCGGTGCCCCAGGCCTGGATCGACGTGCGCTCGATGAGCGACCTCGACGAGGTGGCGAGCGACATGCGGGTGCGCCACGGCAAGCGCCTGCGCATCGCCACCAAATACGTCAACCTGACCCGCCGCTTCTTCGCCGAGCACGGCGTCGCCGATTACCGCATCGTCGAGAGCTTGGGGGCCACCGAGGGCGCGCCGGCCTCCGGCAGCGCCGAGATCATCGTCGACATCACGACGACGGGCGCCACGCTCGCCGCCAACGCGCTGAAGATCCTCGACGACGGGGTGATCCTGCGCTCGGAGGCGAACCTCGTCGCCTCGCTCGCCGCCTCCTGGAGCGAGACCCCGCGCCGCGCCGTCCAGGCGGTGCTGGGCCGGATCAGCGCCGAGGAGCGGGCCCGCACCACCCGCGAGGTCCGGGCCGGGATGCCGGCCTCCGGCGAGATCGATCTCGCAGCGCTGGCCGCCCTGCACGAGGCCGAGCTGCCCTACGGCGCGCCGGAAGGGCGTGGCGAGATCGTGCTGCGCTGCCCGGCCGACGCGGTATTCGGCCTCGCCGAGGCCCTGGTCCAGGCCGGTGCCCAGGCGGTGAGCGTGCGGCGGATCGACTACGCCTTCGCGGCGGAGAACCCGCTGGTGGAGCGGTTGCTGGTGCGGTTGTCGTAAAGAGGCCCGGGTGCCATCCGTGCTACGATCCGCGGGATCGGAGACGGAGGGCATCCGGCGATGACGGAATTGCTTCGGCAAGCGGCGGCGGCACTGGAGCGGTTGCCGCCCGATCGGCAGGACGCGATCGCCCGCGTGATCCTCCTGCTCGTCCGGAACGATGCCTGGGCCGAGATCGCACCGGAGGATCTGCCCTTCGTGCTGCAAGGCTTGGCCGAGATCGCACGCGGCGAGTTTGCGACCGACGAAGATATGGAGGCGGCGTTCCGCAGCTTCGTGCAGTGATGCGATCGAACCGTCACGCCTTCACAAAGTAAAGCGCGGTTTTCCTCGTCCCGCGGGCGGCAGGGCTTTCCGGAGAAGGAAACGGCTCGGCGCCCAACCCTCCCCCCTCTGCGGGCTATCGCATTCACACATCTCGGTTCGAGCGTTCTCCCTCTCGAAGGTAGCGCGCCTCTCCTCCCCCGGCGATCCCGGGCTTGCCCGGTATCGCTGCAAGTTGTGGGGAGGAGCTGGATGTGGGGGTGGTGCCGCATAGAGCGCAAGGCTCTTCCGACACCACCCCCACCCCTAGCCCCTCCCCACGAGGGGGAGGGGAAAGCGCGCACATTTACAAAGGGTTGGCTCTCAGAGGAGTTGTGTGAATCCGATAGCCCACACGGGAGAGGGGAGGCGCGCCATTCCTTTCCCCGGACAGCCCTGACTACAAGTGGGAGGAGAGCGGACTTCCGCGCTACTCCGCCGCCTCGACGAACACCGTCCCGGCCCGCGGCAGGTCGAGCGCGTCCCACACCTCCACCAGCGCCTCCCGCAACGCCCCGATATGCCCCTCGCCGTGGAACGGCGACGGCGTGATGCGCAGGCGCTCGGTGCCGCGCGGCACGGTGGGGTAGTTGATCGGCTGGATGTAGATGCCGTGGCGCTCCAGCAGCCGGTCGGCCGCCGCCTTGCACAGTTCCGCGTCGCCGACCATCACCGGCACGATGTGGGTGTCGGTGGCCAGCACCGGCAGGCCGGCATCGAGGAGGGCGGCCTTGGTGCGGGCGGCCTGGCGCTGATGCGCCTCGCGCTCGGCACCCGATTGCTTGAGGTGGCGGATCGACGCGATGGCCGCCGCCGCGATGGCCGGCGGCAGGGCGGTCGTGAAGATGAAGCCGGCGGCGTGGCTGCGCACCGCGTCGCAGAGCGCCGCCGAGCCGGTGATGTAGCCGCCGACGCAGCCGAAGCCCTTGGCGAGCGTGCCCTCGATCACGTCGACCCGGTGCATCACCCGGTCGCGCTCGGCGATGCCGGCGCCGCGGGGGCCGTAGAGGCCGACCGCGTGGACCTCGTCGAGATAGGTCATGGCGCCGTAACGGTCGGCGAGGTCGCAGATCCGGCCGATCGGCGCCACGTCGCCGTCCATCGAGTAGACGCTCTCGAAGGCGATCAGCTTCGGCCGGTCGCCGGCCTCGATCAGGAGTTCCTCGAGATGGGCGAGATCGTTGTGGCGGAAGATGCGCTTGTCGCAGCCCGACTGGCGCACGCCCTCGATCATCGAGTTGTGGTTGAAGGCGTCCGACAGGATCAGGCAGTTCGGGATCAGCCTGGCGATCGTCGAGATGCCGGCCTGGTTCGAGACGTAGCCGGAGGTGAAGACGAGGCCCGCCTCCTTGCCGTGCAGGTCGGCGAGCTCGCGCTCCAGGTCGACCAGCGGTGAGTTGTTGCCGGCGATGTTGCGGGTGCCGCCGGCGCCGACGCCGCAGCGCTGCGCGGTCTCGGTCAGGGCGTTTACCACGGCCGGGTGCTGGCCCATGCCGAGATAGTCGTTCGAGCACCACACGGTGATCTCGCGGGTCGAGCCGTCGGGGCGGCGCCACTGGGCGGCGGGAAAGCGGCCGTTGATGCGCTCGATATCGGCGAAGACGCGGTAGCGGCGCTCGCCGTGCAGGCGCTCCAGGGCGCCGCGGAAGAGAGCCTGGTAATCGGTCGCGCCCTCAGCGGTGGCGGGGCGGCGGGTCTCGGGCCGGGTCTCGGGCATCGTGGTCCTTCGCGGTCTGGCCGGATGGAGAATCCGGGGGCGGGACCGGGCCTGACCCCGGGGAGGAGCCGGTCCGCGCGGCGGATGGCCGAATCGCCGATCCACCGCTGGTCGCGCCTTGATCTCGCTCAAATGCGACGGCTTTGTCTTTTGAAAAAGTCGAGGGCGAGGGCTGCGTTCTGCCGCCTCACGCACGGGCACGGAAGCTGGAAATTGGTCATGGCGACGAAGGGTCGCGCGCGATGAGCGGGCAGGGTGACGGCAAGTCTGGTGCAGGCAAGTCCGGGGACGGAACCCGGGAGGAGCGGCTGAAGGCGGCGTTGCGCGAGAACCTGCGCCGCCGCAAGGCGCAAGTCCGGGGCCGCGAGGCGACCGAGCCGGTTCAAGCGCCGCCGGTGGATCGAACCGCCGAGGATGAGCGTTGACGCGCAAGCGTAGCGGTTGCATCGCTGCGGTGCAATAAGCGGGTTTTCGGAATCGAGGCGCGCTGTCGACAGCGCGCGGGACGCGCCGCAGAGGCGCGAGGGACGTTGTCACCATGGATCGCATCCACATCGTCGGCGGCAAGCCGCTTCACGGCATCATCCCGATCTCGGGCGCCAAGAACGCGGCCCTGCCGCTGATGATCGCCAGCCTGCTCACCGGCGAGACGCTGGAACTGTCGAACGTGCCCCGGCTCGCCGACGTCGCCTCGCTGCTGCGCATCCTGGGCAATCACGGCGTCGACCACATGGTGGTGGGCAAGCGCCCGGGCCAGACCACCGAGGCCGGCCAGACCATCCGGCTCACCGCCTCGAACGTCATCGACACCACGGCGCCCTACGACCTCGTCTCGACCATGCGGGCGAGCTTCTGGGTGATCGCACCCCTTCTCGCCCGCTTCGGCGAGGCGCGGGTGTCGCTGCCGGGCGGCTGCGCCATCGGCACGCGCCCGGTCGACCTCCTGCTGATGGCGCTCGAGACGCTCGGCGCCACGATCGAGATCGACGGCGGCTACGCGGTGGCCCGCACCAGGAACGGCTTGCGCGGCGGCGAGATCAAGTTCCCCAAGGTCACGGTCGGCGGCACCCACGTCGCCCTGATGGCGGCGGTGCTGGCCCACGGCACCACGGTGATCGAGAACGCCGCCCGCGAGCCGGAGGTGGTCGATCTCGCCGCCTGCCTGTCGCGGATGGGCGCGCGGATCGAGGGCGCCGGCACGCCCCGCATCGTGATCGAGGGCGTGTCGCGCCTCTCGGGCGCCCGGCACGCCGTGCTGCCCGACCGGATCGAGACCGGCACCTACGCCATGGCGGTGGCGATGACCGGCGGCGACGTGACCCTGGAGAACACCCGGGCCGACCTGCTGCACAGCGCGCTCGACATCCTGGGCACCACCGGCACCGAGGTGACGCCCCTCGACCACGGCATCCGGGTGCGCCGCAACGGCCACGGCATCGCGGCGGTCGACATCACCACCGATCCGTTCCCGGGCTTCCCGACCGATCTCCAGGCCCAGTTCATGGCCCTGATGACCAAGGCCCGGGGTCAGTCGCGCATCCGCGAGACGATCTTCGAGAACCGCTTCATGCACGTGCAGGAGCTGGCGCGGCTGGGCGCCAGGATCCGGCTCGAGGGCGACGTGGCGGTGGTCGAGGGCGTCGAGCGCCTGAAGGGCGCGCCCGTGATGGCGACCGACCTGCGCGCCTCGGTCTCGCTGGTGATTGCGGGCCTTGCCGCCGAGGGCGAGACCCAGATCAACCGGGTCTACCATCTGGATCGCGGCTTCGAGGCGCTGGAGGCCAAACTCGTGCGCTGCGGCGCCGAGATCCGGCGCGAGCGGGTGTAAGTCCATTTCCAGACGATCGAACCGGGAATCCTAATAGAAACTTGAACAAGAGGGCCCGGCGGATGCGTCCGTCGGGCTCAAGGCCCCGTTAGGCTTGAATCGCGTCAATCGTTGTCCGGCCGGCCGGGTCCCGGCATCGTGCGGCCACTCTCGGTCGATCGCGGGCGAGAGCGGTCCCCACCGGAGCGAACCCGTGCCCTCCCTCTCGACCAAGCTGATCCCGCCCGGGATGCTGAACGTCATCAAGCGCTCGCCGACCCTCTACGCGGTCGGGCGCAAGGCCCGCTTCGCCCTCGGCTCGCGCCTCGGGGCGCGGCCGGTCGCCGGCATCGGCCGGGCCCACTACAACGACTTCATGCTGACCTCGACCGCCCCCGACCGGGTGGCGAGCTACACGACCGGCGCGCGCCAGTTCGTCGACATCCTGGAGACTGCCCTGAAGGAGGCCGGGCGCGACTGGGATTCGGTCGGCCGGGCGCTGGAGATCGGCTGCGGCTACGGCCGCATCGTGCGCGAGCTGTCGCGGCGCCTGCCGGGCGAGCGCATCGCGGTCTGCGACGTGATCGACGAGGGCGCCCGCTTCACGGCCGCCGAGTTCGGTGCCTCCAAGGTCCCGGTGATGGAGCAGGCCGCGGTCAAGCCGTCCGAGGCCTACGACCTGATTTATTTGCTCTCGGTCTACACCCACCTGCCGCGGGACTTCGTGGTCTCGAACCTGCGCGACGTGGCCCGGGCGCTGAAGCCCGGCGGCGTCGCGGTGTTCACCATCCACGGCCAGGGCTCGGCCGAGACGGCGGAGCGCTACGAGCAGTACTGGCTCGACAAGCCGGCCGTGCTCTCCGCGATGGCGCGGGACGGTTATTACTACGCCCGCTACCCCTACTACACCGACGAGTACGGCCTGACCTGGTTCACCAAGGACGCGGTCGAGCGCCTGGTGGCCGAGGCGGCGCCGGATCTCGAACCCGTCTCCTATCGGCCGATGCAGCTCGACGCGCATCAGGACGTGTTCGTCTATCGCAAGCGCTGATTCCTCGACGGCCGGGCGTTCGAGCGCCCGGCCACCCGACGATGACGACCGGGGCCGCCTTGTGCGACCCCGGTGCTCCGGTTTTTTCGAAGGGCGGCGACGTGATCGGCCGCGCCTCGCCGGTGCCTGCCCATGGTCCGTCATCGCCGCATGGCCGACCTACCTGAGCGTGTGCGAGTGCAACGCCTGGATGGCAGGTTGCGCGGCCTGCCGTGCCGGCTCCCGAACTCGCAATTTTATGCCGCCAAGCTCGGCCGATTCAGCGCGAGCCGCGAGCGCCGAGGATTGACCTTATCGCAACCGGCGCCGTGACCGACCCTCCTTCGCGGACAGGCGGCGAGGGGCGAAGCCAAGACCCCATACGGTTCCGGATTGATCGCATCGCGATGCGGAAAGCAGCTTCGCTCAGGCGTGTGAAGCCTACGGCTTCACCGCGCGGGCTGGTGATACGGCGTCCGGAAGGAATCTTCCGGACGCCGTATCACCCATCCAAGTCCGGCCGCCGGCTTTTGGCATGTCGACGCCCGAGGCCTCTACCCTCCGCCGATCGATCCCGCGCGGATGGGTGGTACGGATGTTGCGATCAGTTTTTGTCCCGGAGCGCCTGCGGACGATCGACCGGCGTCTTCGAGCCGGAAAGCGCCCGTCTTCTTACGCGATGGTCTTTGCGGATCTCGCCTGGGTCGCGCGTCACGTCGGCACTCCCGTCCGTCGGGCAGGATTTGCTGCCTGAACGCCGTCCGATCTCTTCGACCGATCTTTTGGGGATACCCGATGCGCGACACCATCCCGAACTGGACGCCCCGTGACGATGCGCGGATCGAGACTGCGCTGCGGCGAGGGGCCGACCGGCGCGAGTTGCTGCAGATGCTGCTCGGGGGCGGAATCGGCCTCGCCTCCGGGGCCGCCCTGCTCGGGCGGGCCGACGGGGCGCTCGCCGCCCAGCCGGTGAGGGGCGGCCATCTCAAGGCGGCGGGCTTCTCCGCCTCCACGGCCGATACGCTCGACCCGGCCAAGGCGTCGAACATCACCGACTACGTGCGCTGCTGCGCCCTCTACAACCGCCTGACCACGATGGACGGCGCCGGCCGGATCACGATGGAACTGGCCGAGAGCGTGGACAGCCGCGACGCCAAGGTCTGGACGGTGACCTTGCGCAAGGGCGTCACCTTCCACGACGGCAAGAGCCTGACTGCGGAGGACGTCGTCTTCTCGCTCAAGCGCCACCTCGACCCCGCCACCGGGTCGAAGGTCAACGCGATCACCCGGCAGATCGCGGCCGTGACGGCCCTCGATCCGCAGACGGTCCGGATCACGCTCGCGGCGCCCAATGCCGACCTGCCGACCATCTTGGGCCTGCACCACTTCATGATCGTGGCCGACGGCACGACGGACTTTTCGAAGGGCAACGGCACCGGCGCCTTCGTCCTCAAGGAGTTCAAGCCGGGCGTCCGCTCGGTGATGGCGCGCAATGCCAATTACTGGAAGAGCGGCGGGCCGTTCGTCGACTCGTTCGAATTCTTCGCGATCTCGGATGAGTCCGCCCGGCTCAACGCGATCCTGTCGGGCGACATCCATCTCGCGGCCAACCTCCATCCGCGCTCGATGCGGATCATGGAGGGCAACCCGTCCGTGGTGCCCTTCGTCAGCAAGCTCGGCACCTATACCGGGCTCAACCTGCGGCTCGACCTCGCGCCGGGCGACAAGGCCGGGGTGGTCGAGGGCTTCAAGTACCTCGTCAACCGGCCGGTGATCCAGAAGTCGGTCCTGCGGGGCCTGGCCGAGATCGCCAACGATCACCCGATCCCGCCCTGGGACCCGAGCTTCAACGCCGAGCTCAAGCAGCGCGAGTTCGATCCGGAGCGCGCCAAGTCGCTGTTCCAGAAGGCCGGGATCTTCGGCCAGGACCTCCACATCGTCGCCTCCGAAGGTGCGAACAACTCGCTCGACTACGCCGCGATCATCCAGCAGGCGGCGGGCAAGATCGGCCAGAGCGTGGTGATCGACCGGGTTCCGGCGGACGGCTACTGGTCGAACCACTGGCTCAAGGACCCGGTGCATTTCGGCACCGTCAATCCGCGGCCGACGCCCGACATCCTGTTCTCGCTGTTCTACCAGTCCCAGGCGGCGTGGAACGAGAGCCGGTACAAGTCGCCGACGTTCGACGCGATGCTGCTGGAGGCGCGCGGCCTCCTCGACCAGGGCAAGCGCAAGCAGATCTACGGCGAGATGCAGGCGATGGTGTCGAACGAGGCCGGCACCGTCATCCCGGTCTTCCAGTCGAATGTCGACGCGGCGTCGCCGAAGCTGAAGGGACTGGCCTCGAACCCGCTCGGCGGCATGATGGGGTCGGCCTTCGCCGAACATACCTGGCTGGAGGCTTGAGAGTCCGGCCGCCGGGTCCCTGCAAGGACCCGGCGACGAGGGTGTCCGGGATAGGCGGTCAGGCCGCCACCTCCGCCGGCTTGGTCCGCTCGGCGGCGAGCCGGGTCACGGCGGCGAAATCGACCTTGCCGGAGCCGAGCTGCGGCAGCGTGTCGACGGTCACGATCTCGGCCGGCACGGCGAGTTCGCTGAGGCCGCTCGCGCGGGCCCGCGCCTGGAAGGCGGCGCGGGTCGCGTCGGCCTTCTCGGTCACCAGTACCAGGCGCTCGCCCTTGCGGGCATCGGGGAGCGCCGCGACGGCGCTCGCCGCGTCCGGGTAGAGCTCGGCGGCGACCGCCTCGACCGCGGCGAGCGAGATCATCTCGCCGCCGACCTTGGCGAAGCGCTTGGCCCGGCCGCGGATGGTGACGAAGCCGTCGTGGTCGATCGTCACGATGTCGCCGGTATCGTGCCAGCCTTGCCCCGGCGCCTCCAGCACGCCGGGCTTCTCGGCGCGGAGATACCCCAGCATCACGTTGGGGCCGCGCACGAACAGGCGCCCGCCTTCCGCGACGCCCGGCACCGGCTCCAGCCGCGCCTCCATGCCGGGCATGATCCGTCCGACCGTGCCGAAGCGGTTGAACATCGGGGTGTTCAGCGCCAGCACCGGCGCCGTCTCGGTGACGCCGTAACCCTCGAGGATGCGCAGGCCGAACTTTTCCGCATAGGTCTTGCGGGTGGCGGGCTTCACCGGCTCGGCCCCGGCCAGGATGTAGCGGAGAGACCGGAAATCGTAGGCGTGGGCCACCCGGGCATAGCCGGCGAGGAACGTGTCGGTGCCGAACAGGATGGTGGCGTTCGAGCCGTAGACCAGCTCGGGCACGATCCGGTAGTGCAGCGGCGAAGGGTAGAGGTAGACCGGCACGCCGGAGACCAGCGGCAGCACCAGCCCGACCGTCAACCCGAACGAGTGGAACACCGGCAGGACGTTGAACACCTTGTCGGTGCGGCCGAAATCGATCCGCGCCTGGGCCTGGGCGGCGTTGGCCAGCATGTTGCGGTGGGACAGCACCACGCCCTTCGGCGTGCCCTCGCTGCCCGAGGTGAACAGGATCGCGGCCGGATCGTCGGGCTTCCGGGGGTGGAGCGCGTGGCGCCAACCGAGGAGGCCACGCAGCGTGTCGAGCCGGCCGACCTGGGCCCGGACATCCTCCAGGTAGACGATCCTCAGGCTCTCGCCGAGCGTCTCCACCAGGGCATCCAGGCGGCCCTTCTGCACGAAGGCCCGGGAGGTGACGATGGTCCCGACCTCCGCCGCCTTGCAGGCGTTGAGGATGTTGGTCGGGCCGGCGGTGAAGTTGATCATCGCCGGCACCCGGCCGGACGACATCAGCCCCAGCACCGTGACGGCGGCCGCGTTGGCGTTCGGCAGCATCACGCCGATCGCCCGGCCCTGCGGGGCGAGGCTCCCGAGTTTCCCCCCCAGCACCCGGGCGCCCATGAGCAGGCGGCGATACGAGAGTTTCCCCGAGACCGGGTCCTCGACCGCGACCCGGGCCCCGCCCTCGCGCTCGGCCGCCTCGACCACCGCGTCGAACACCGTGCGGTCGATCGGCGCGGTGCGGAAGATCAGGTCCGACATCACCCCGTAGAGCGCGGCCCCCGCGGCCTGGCGGCGGGCCTTGCCCTTCAGCGCCGGGTCGACGTCGAGCCGCACCGGCTCCAGCACCGTCACGGTGAATTTCGGCCACCAGCGCCGGCGCACCTGGGCGCGGGACAGGCGCGAGAAGAATGTCTGCTCCGGCCCCTCGATCTTCACCGGCACCACCGGCACGCCGGACTTGTCGGCGATGAGGCCGGCGCCGTCATAGACCTTCATCAGGCTGCCGGTGACGGTGAGCCGCCCCTCGGGGAAGATGATCAGCGTCTCGCCGCCCTTGACGGCGTTGATGAGGGTCCGCGTCGCCATCGGCTTCGTCGGGTCCAGCGGCAGCGCCCGGGTCAGCCACAGGAAGGGGCGCACCCACCATTTCTGCGCGATGGTGTGGTCGATGGCGAAGGTCGGGTCGCGCTCGGTCAGCGAGAGGGCGAGGCCGGCATCCAGGAAGCTGACGTGGTTGAGGGCGATGATGGCGTTCGGCCCCGCCTTCTCGATGTTCTCGAGGCCGCGCACCTCGAGCCGGTAGAAGGCCCGGAACACGATCGACAGGAAATCGCGGAAGCCGCTGGTCGGCAGGACCGCCAGGATCGCGACGCCCGCGACGAGGTTGGCGATGCCGACGATCACGAACTGGCCGGCCGAGGCGAGCCCGGCCTTCTGCAGCACCGCGAGGCCGACCGCGCCGAGCACGATGAAGGCGGCGGCGAGCACGTTCGAGGCGGCGATGACGCGGGCGCGGCGCTCCTTCGGGGTCCAGGCCTGGAGCGCGGCGAAGGAGGGCACGATGAACAGGCCGGCGGCGGCGGCGAGCACCACGAAATCGACCGCGATGCGGGCGCCGCGCCAGGAGCCGAGGAAATCGAGGGCGCCGATGGGGGAGGGGGGCGGCACGCTGGTGGCGGCGACATGCGCCAGGTCGAGGGAGACGAGGCCCATGATCAGCGCCGCGATCGGCGTCGGCAGCATCACGATCCGCCCGGCGCAGAGCCAGGAGGCGAGGCCCGAGCCGAGCGCCACGCCGATCGAGAACAGGGCGAGCAACGCCGTCACCACGGTCTCGTCGCCGCCGAAGGTGCCCTTCACCAGCGCCGGCAGCAGGGCGAGCACCACGGCGCCGACGAGCCAGAACCAGCTGGTGATGATCCCGGTGCGCCACAGCCGCGTATCCTCGTAGAGGTCGCGCATCAGGCCGCCCGTCGAGCGCAGCACGTTGCGGTTCACCTGGAGATACGGCGCCGCCTCGCCGGTCTTCGGGATGGCGAGGCTGGACAGCCAGCAGAGACCCGCGAATCCCATCACCAGCAGCCCGAAGGCATGCGCCCCGCCATGGGTGACGGCGAGCCCGCCCGCGATGGTGCCGGTGAGGATGGCGAGGAAGGTCGCGGCCTCGATGAGCGCATTGCCGGCCGGCAGCTCGGCACGGGCGAGGTGATCGGGCAGGATGCCGTACTTGATCGGCCCGAACAGGGCCGCCACGATCCCGAACAGGATCAGCGCCAGGAACAGGATCGGCACCGAGGCGAGCCAGAAGCCGAGCACCGCGACGCCCGCCGCCAGGATCTCCGCCGCCTTGAGGCGCCGCGCGATGAAGGCCTTGTCGTAGCGGTCGGCGAGTTCGCCCCCTAACCCCGAGAGGAAGAAGAACGGCGCGATGAAGGCCGCGCCGGCCAGCGTCACGAGGGCCGCCGAGCCGCCATCCGCGCCGCCCCCGGCCCCGCCCGCCCCGAACATGATCAGGAACACCAGGGCGTTCTTGAGGAAGTTATCGTTGAAGGCAGAGAAGAACTGGCACCAGAACAGGGGCGCGAAGCGCCGGCTGGCCATCAGCGATCCGGACATGAGGGGCGTTCCTCGCTCGGTGACGGGTGTGCGGAGGGGCCGGGCGCCGCCGCGGCAGGTGGGCGCTCCTTAGCCGGTAAACCCTAACCGGCTTTGGTGCCGCGGTCTCGTGGCGATCCGATGTCCGGGACGGGCGGCCTGCCGGCTGGAGCAACACCCGATCGCGCGGCAACACGGGACACGACGGTAGCCTGAAGCCTGCCGGCCTTTGGGCTCTCCCACCCTCATCCTCATCCTGAGGTGTCAGTCGATCTTCGATCGACCGACCTCGAAGGAGGGCTCCAGATGCCGCCGCGGTCCCTGGAGCCCTCCTTCGAGGTCAGTCCATCTCCGATGGACTGACACCTCAGGATGAGGTCACGGGTGGGAAGGGTCGCAGCCGCACGCGAACGGTCCTGTCGCGTACCGTGACGCTACCATCGAGTCATGATATAAGTGATTGGATTTTCATAGTTTTCTGCGACGAACCGGTGTCCGCTTCGTCGGACGATGCTCTACTCCTTGCCCATCTCCATCAGCAGGCGCTCGGCCCTGGCATCCTCGATGCGGTTGACGAGGCGCTTGCCCTCGTGGACGTCGCGCACGGTCTTCACCATCGTGATGCAGGACTGGACCAGCATCGTCACGCCCATGGCGAGGTAGGCCTTGGTCCAGAGATCGAGCGGCAGGAACAGGATGCCGCCCGCCACCATGGTGGCGGCACCGATGAAGGAGGCGTAGGTGAACGCCACCCAGGCGGAGGTGTGCGGCGTGGTCTGCGGGGTCATGATGGGGTCTCCTCGACAACGGGTTGCGGGTTCGGTGCGGTCAGGCGGCGTTCGCGTTGGCCTGCGCCTTGGCGCGCAGGCGCTCCATCACGCTGCCGGCGCTCGGCCGGGCGCGGGGGCCGAAGCCGGCCTCCTCCAGCCGCTCGCACAGGGATTCGGGCGCCGCCGCCTCGATGATCGTCAGGGCCTCGTCGGAGGCGGCATCCGCCGCTTGCGCCTCGCGCAGGCGCCGCAGGGTGGCCTGCGCCTCGGCGAGCGCCGCCGGGCTTCCCATGCCCTGGCCGCGCCGCGCCCGCAGGCGGCGCACGGCGTCCGTCGCCCGGGCGATGCGCTGGCCGCGCTCCAGCTCGGCGAAGTGCCGGGTGCCCTTGCGCACGGCGCGGCGCAGGGCGGCGACCTCGGTCCCGTAGGCCGCCCGGGTCGTCGCGAGGGCCTGGGCCTCCTCCTCCATCTCGGCCAGGGCCTCCGCGGCCTCCTGCGCCAGATCCTCGCGCCCGCCGGCGAGGGCCGCGACGGCGCTGGCCTCCAGCTCGGCCATCCGGGTGGCGAGCGCGTCCTGCTTCCTCGCGTCGGCGGCCTCCTGGGCGATGGCCCGCCCCAGCGTCCGGCGGCTGTCGTCGAGAGCGGCGGCCGCGTCGCGCAGCTGCTGCTCCAGGATCAGGAAGGCGTGCTGGTCGTGCAGGTCCTCGGCGGCGCGGGCGGCGGCGCCCCGGACGAGGGTGGAGAGGAGGTTGAGCATCGTCGGCTCCGGTTCCGTGAACGTCGTTCACGAGCGGAGATTTCCACAGCCTTGAACGATGTTCAAGCGCAAATTTGAACGTTGTTCACGCACGTGCGGAAACGCACCTGGTGCGTGGGAGCGAGCACGCACCGGAGAGGCGGAGACGGCATGCGGAGCGACGAGAGGCGGGAGCGGCTGCGGACGGCCCTCATCGACGCGGCCGAGGCTGCGATCGCGGCGGACGGCCTGTCGGCCCTGAAGGCGCGCGATCTCGCCAAGGAGGTCGGCTGCGCAGTCGGCGCGATCTACACGGCGTTTCCCGACCTCGACGCCCTGATCCTGATGGTCAACCTGCGCACGCTGGCCCTGTTCGAGCGGGCGATCACGGCGGTGCCGATCGCGCCGGCGCCGGAAGGGGCGGCGACGTCGGCCGAGAGGGACGCGGCGGTGGAGACCCTGATCCGGCTGGCGGTCGCCTACCTGCACTTCGCCGCCGGTAATCGGCCGCGCTGGCGCGCCCTGTTCCAGCACCGGGTCACGCATGCCCTGCCCGACTGGTACCTCGTCGAGCAGGTGCGGCTGTTCCGCTACATCGAGGCCCCGTTGCGGGTGCTGCGGCCGGATCTCCGGGACCGCGAGCGGGCGCTGCTCGCCCGGTCCCTGTTCTCCGCCACCCACGGCCTCGTCAGCCTCGGCCTCGACGAGAAGCTGATGGTGCTGAGCGAGCCGGTCCTGCGCGGGCAGATCGAGATCGTCGTGGGGGCGCTGGGGCGGGGGTTGGCGGGGGAGTGAGGAGCGCTATCGGTGCGGCGGAAGCCCGTTCGACAACGAGCGGGCAATCAACAGAAGTCCGATCCTAATCTCGAGATGAGGACGACCCACTATCCGCAGGCATGTTGGCTTCAAGCCGGCGGATCTCCTCCGGGTGACGCTCCATGACGCGCAGGAGATTCGTCATGGCGCGGCTCGGCGTGACCTCGCCACTCTCATACTTCTGAAATGAACGGGGCCCGCCGCCCAGAACCTCGCTGGCCTTCACCTGCGAAAGGCCGAGCTTCTTGCGAACGCGAGCGACTTCGCTCGGTGTTGCAAGGCCATCGACCTCGGCTTTGAGCGTCATCAGCGCGCGATCTGAAACCTTGAGGTCCTCACGCGAATGGATGCTTTCGCCGCTGGTATCACAGTACCAGCCCGGCAAGGCGACATCGTGCCTGCGGCCTTTATAAGAGACCACGAAAGGACGGGTGTCCCGCACCATCGGCTCGCCGGTGACAGGACAGACAGGTGCGTCATCCATCGTTCTTCTCCTTGAACGACAGCAGCAAGAATTCTGTGACGGCGTCGGCTCTAAATTTGATGTACAATGTGCCAACTTCCGAAGGAACGTGATAAACGTCTTGCCACTCGCGCGGATTGTGATGCGAGGTAACCGATTTGTTAAAATGCCGCTTTTTCATGCTCTGAATGGTTTCGATCATGTCAGCTGCGCCAAAGCCAATCTCTGCCGCGGTCCGGACGGCCGATCCTGCTACACGGAAATGTGTGCTCGTCGCCCAGGTTTGGAAGCTGTCGAGGTCATAAGTCGGCTTCCGCTTCTCTGACATGCTCCATCATACACCATCATGGTGCATCGACCAGCCAGTTCCAACGACGTCAGCGCGACTGGCCGGTGCAGTCTGTTCCGGCGTGGCGGAGAGCCCTACCACGCCACCGTCTCCCCCCGATAATCCAGGTACACGCAGCCCCGCTGCCCGAGCCGCCCCTCGACCACCTCCGCCATCCCCCCGGCGCTGGTGGCGACGTCGATGTCGGCGTCGGGCCCGCCCATGTCGGTGCGCACCCAGCCCGGATGCATCAGCACCGTGCCGAAGGGCGCGTCGCGGTGGCGGGTGGCGAAGCTGCGGGCCAGCGTGTTGAGGGCGGCCTTGCTCGCCCGGTAGCTCTCCCAGCCGCCGCTCTCGTTGAGCGCGACGCTGCCGAGGACCGAGCTCATCAGCACCATCAGGCCGCCGGGGGCGATCCGGTCGGCGAAGGTCTCGGCGAAGCGGATCGGGCTCACCGCGTTGGTTTCGTAGACCTTCAAGGCCGTCGCCCGGTCGCCCTGCGGCAGCGGCACATGGGCGCCATCGGCGATGCCCGCCACCACGAACACCACGTCGAAGCTGGTCCCGGCGAGGTCGTCGTGCAGGCGTGCCACCGCCGCGTCGTCGTCGATGTCGACCCGGGCAAGCGCAGGCGCGGCGGGGCTCAAGGACGCGAGCGCGGGCGCCTCGCCCCGTGCCGTGGCGGTGACGTCCCAGCCGCGGGCGAGGAAGGCCCGCACCAAGCCGAGCCCCAAGCCCCGCGAGGCCCCGACGATCAACGCGCTGCGTTCCTTGGCCATGACGGACTCCTCCGGTGTCGGTTGCGGCGCAAAAGATCGAGCGGAGAGATGGAGGTCTCGCGCCGCCGCGGCAAGCGGGGAGATCAGGCGGCGTCGGCCGTCCGCTTCGCGGTCCAGCGTTCCACCGCCGCCAGCAATTCGTCGGGCCGGAACGGCTTGCCGACATGGTCGTCCATGCCGGCGGCGCGGAACTGGGCGACCTGCTGCGGCAGCACGTTGGCGGTGAGCGCGACGATCGGCAGGCGGCTCGCCGGGGAGCCGAGGGCGCGGATGTGGCGCGTCGCCGTCAGCCCGTCGGTGCCGGGCATCTGCACGTCCATCAGCACCACGTCGTAGGTGTCGGCCTGCACGGCCGAGATCGCCTCGGCGCCGTCGCTCGCCAGGCTGACCCGGTGGCCGCTTCGCTCCAGGATCGCGCGGGCGAGGTCCTGGTTGATCGGGCTGTCCTCGACGAGGAGGATCCGGGCCGGCCGGGCGCACGGCGCGGGGATGGGCCGCTCCCGGGCCGCCTCTCCCTCCGCCGCCGCCAGGGGCACGGTGAACCGGAAGGTCGAGCCCGCGCCCGGCCGGCTCTCGACTCCGATCTCGCCGCCCATGGCCTCGATCAGCCGACGGCTGATCGCCAGGCCGAGGCCGGTGCCGCCGAAGCGGCGCTGGATCGAGCCGTCGACCTGGCTGAAGCGCTGGAACAGGCGATCGAGCCGGTCGGCCGGGATGCCGATCCCGGTATCGCCGACCGCGACCCGCAGGGCGTGGCGCCCGTCCGCCAGCGGCGTGCTCGACAGGTGCAGGGTCACGCGCCCCGCCGGCGTGAACTTGATCGCGTTGTTGAGGAGGTTGAGCAGCACCTGGCGCAGCCGGTCGGGATCGCCCACCAGGCGGGGAGCCAAGCCTGCGGCAATCGTGACATCCAGCGCCAGGCCCTTGGCGTCGGCGGCGATCCGGACGATCGAGACCGCGTCGTCGGCGAGCGCCGCCGGTACGAAGGGCTGTGGGTCGAGGTCGATCTGCCCCGCCTCGATCTTCGAGAAGTCGAGGACGTCGTTGACCACGGTCAGCAGGGCCTGGCCCGCCGCCTGGATCCGCTCGGCGCGGCTGGCCTGTTCCGGCGGCAGGTCGCCCGCGCGGACGAGGAGCTCGGCGTAGCCGATCACGCCGTTGAGCGGCGTGCGGATCTCGTGCGACATGGTGGCGAGGAACTCGGTCTTGGCCGCGCTCGCCGTTTCCGCCTGGAGCCGCGCCGCCTCCGCGACGCGGTTGGCCTCCAGGACCGCGAGTTCGCGCCGCTTGCGCTCGGTCACGTCCGAGAAGGTGCGGATCGCCCCGCCCTCGGCGAGGCGCACGGTGCGCACCTCGAGCACGGTGCCGTTCGGGCGCGTGCGCTCGTAGACCGGCGGGGCGCCGAGGAGGTCGCAGGAGAGCCTGAGCCACGGTTCGCCCGCCGCCGCGGCGTCGAACTCGCCGCTCGCGGCCTGCCAGGCGACGAGGTCGGCAAGGGACGGCCGGCCGTGGCGGAAGGCCTGCGGCAGGCCGAGGAGATCGATCGCCCGCTCGTTGCAGAGCTGGACGACCCCCGCGGCGTCGATCAGCAGCACCCCCTGGTCCATGTTGGCGAGCGTCGCGTCGAGCAGCGCCTTCTTGTGCCGCAGGGCCGCCTCGGCGCCGCGCCGCGCCGTGATGTCCGTGACGGTGCGCAGGACCCCGCCCGACGCGGTCGGCGCGTTGTGGACCTCCAGGATCGTGCCGTTCGGCCGCCTGCGCTCGTAGCACCCGCCGATGACCGAGAGATCCCCGACCGCGATCGCGTGGTCGAAGGCCGGATCGAGTTCCGCATACTCGCCCGCCGCCCTCAGGACCTGCCGCATCTCGGCCCGGGACGGGGAGGCGGCCAGAAAGGCCGGGTCGAGGTCGAGGAGTTCGGCGAACCGCCGGTTGGCGACCGCGACCCGGCCCTGCGCGTCGACCATGATCAGGCCCTGGTCCATCGCATCGAGGGTGGTCTTGAGGACGGCCTCCTTCTCGACGAGTTCCCGGGTGCGCTCCGTGATGCGGTCCTCCAGGTCGGCGTTGCTCTCGCGCAGGGCGTCCGCCTGCCGGTGCAGGATCGCGGAGGTCTGGGCCAGCACCGCCCCGACCTCGTTCATCTCCCGGATCGGCGTCACCGGCATCCGCAGCCGGACGCCCCGGCTGAGCTCGTCCGCCGCCTGGGACAGGAGGGCCTTGCCGCGCATGATCCGGCGCCCGACGAGCAGCGAGGCGACCAGCGCGATCAGCGAGAGGCCGAGGATCACCGGCGCCAGGAGCAGGACGGAGGTGACGAGGGGCGCCCGCATGGCCGCCTGCGCGATGCCGATCGTCACCACCCAGCCCGAGAGCGTCGAGTGGTGATGGGTGCCGAAGACCGGGATGCCGCTCAGGTTGCGGCCCCGCCATTGCCCCGACGACCCGGCGATCGACCGGAAGCCCGGCAGGGGCTGGCCGGCCGCGGCCTCGGTGTCGACGGAGCGGCCGATGATGACGCCCTGCCGGTCGGTGACCGAGCCGGAATAGGGGGCGGCGACGCCGGCGGCCCGCAGGACCTCGCCGAACAGGGCGGCCGGCAGGGTGGCGTGCAGGAGATGGGTCACGGCCCCGTAGCGCCGGACCGGCACCGTGACGGCCACGATCGGCCGTCCGGTGGCGGTGCCCGGAAACAGGTCCGAGACGACCGGCGCGCCGGTCGCCATCACGATCCGGTCATGGGCGAGGACGGAGCGGGGCAGGACGGCGCCCCGGGGCAGCCGGGTGTTCACCCGCTGCTGCCCGTCGAGGTCGCGCAGCACGATGTTGAGGCCCTGCAGCCGCACCAGTTCCCGCGCCTGGCGGTCGAACCGGGCGAAATCCCCGGTCTCCAGGGCCGGCGAGGTGGCGAGCGCCTGCAGCATCGCGATCTGGCCGCTGAGGAAGCGGTCGATCTGCTCCACCGCATGCGCGTTGAGCGTCGCGGTCCGCTCCTCCATCCGCGCCTGCTCGGCCTGGACCCAGCGCTGAGCGATCAACCCGATGATGACGAGCGCCGGCACCAGCAGGGCGACGGCGAGGGCCGCGATATGGGTCCGGAGCGGGCGCGCGCGGATGACCGGCGATCCCGCCTCGATTCCGCTGTCGTCGATGTGTTCGGACACTCGTCTGTACCGGCCCAACGACCTTGCGCCCGCCGCAAGCTGGTCGTCCGGACAGCAGAAGACGGAAGGGTGGTGCCTTTGGTAAGGCAATAACCGTTATACGGCGCCTGATCTTTCGAGATAGGCCGTCGCGCGTTCGACGTCGTCCATCCGGCGGACCGGGACGGGCTTGCCCGTCCGGTCCATTTGTTAGTTCATATCTTGTCAGTCCATGTCCCGGCCGGAATCGCCGTCGAGCCCGCCGTCAAGATCGTCCTCCGCCTCGGCGTCGGATTCGTGCGCCTCGAGGCCGGCGGCCTCGGCGAGGTTGCGGGTGGCGCGGCGCAGGAGCTTGCGCAGGCGCCGGCGCTCCTTGTTGTCGAAGCCGCCCAGCATCTCGGCCTCGACCTCGTCCCACAGGCCTTCGATCGCCGCGGCCTTGGCGAGGCCCGCCTCGGTCAGGCGCACCCGGACGATGCGGCCGTCCCCGGCCTCGGTCCGGCGCTCGACCACCCCCATGGCGGCGAGCCGCGTGATGGTCTTCGAGGCGGTGGGCGGGCGCACCCGCAGGGTGGCGGCGAGGTCGCCCATGGTCATGGTGCCGGCGGCGGCCAGGGCCTGCACCACCTGCTCCTGACCGGCGAAGAGGTCGAGTTCCGCCAGGCGGTCGCCGATGCGGCCGCGATGGAGGCGCGCCGCCTGCATCAGGGCCCAGCCGACGCTCTTGGCGCCCGGAGGCCGGAGGCGCTTGGCCGCCCGGCGCGGCACGTCCACGGCCAAAGCCTGCTCGCTCGCTGCCATGGCGTGTCGCCCTTGTTCTCGAGACAATCCTGCCGCGCAGGCGCCATGAGCGCAAGCGCAGCGGGTCGAGCGCCCCGTGGCGCCCCAAGGGCGCACATGCCAGCCCGCCTGTGACGCCTGGATGACGGACGATCCGCATAACGCTCGCCGGTTTCGGCCGATCCGTCCGCGGCTTATGATGCGGGCTCCGATCGGAGGAGCGACGCGATGCCGGCCCGGCCCTGGGGCGACCTGACCACCGAAGAGTGCCGCGACGGCGGTTTAAGCGCCACCGTGGCTGTGCTGCCGGTCGCAGCCGTGGAGCAGCACGGGCCGCACCTGCCGCTCTCGACCGACGTCGTCATCGCCGAGGGCTACCTGGCGCGGGTCGCGGAGCTCGTCCCCGACGGCCTCGACGTGCGGGTGCTGCCGGTCCAGAGCGTCGGCCTGTCGCCCGAGCACACGGATTTTCCCGGCACCCTGACGCTGGCGCCCGAGACGGCGCTCCGGGCCTGGGGCGAGATCGGCGACGGGGTCGCGCGGGCGGGCTGCCGCCGGCTCGTCATCGTGTCGTCGCATGGCGGCAACAGCGCGCTCATGGACCTCGTGGCCTTGGGGTTGCGCGGCCGGCACGGGATGGTGGCGGTCACCACCGCCTGGAGCCGCTTCGGCACCCCGCCGGGGCTGTTTCCCGACGACGAGGTGCGCCACGGCATCCATGGCGGCGGGATCGAGACCGCCCTGATGCTGGCGCTCCGGCCCGACCTGGTGCGGCGCGCCGCGATCCGCGATTTCGTGCCGGCGACGCGGGAGATCGAGCGGGCCTACACTCACCTGCGCGCCGGCCGCCCGGCCGCCTTCGCCTGGCACGCCCAGGACCTCAACCCGGACGGCGCCATCGGCGATGCCCGCCTCGGGACGGCGGAGGCCGGGCGCGCTCTCCTCGATCACGGCGCCCGCGCCTTCGTGGACCTGCTGCGCGACGTCGCCCGTTTCAGCCTGCCGGATGCGGCCTCGCGCCGGACGGAGTGACACACTATATCACCCGTCGCGGCGCCCCCCGGCGCCCCGAACCTTCGCGAACAGACGGCCCCGCATGTCCGACAAGATCCCCGTCACGGTGCTCACCGGCTATCTCGGCGCCGGCAAGACCACGCTCCTCAACCGCATCCTCACCGAGCCGCACGGCAAGCGCTACGCCGTGATCGTCAACGAGTTCGGCGAGATCGGCATCGACAACGACCTCGTCGTCGGCGCCGACGAGGAAGTGTTCGAGATGAACAACGGCTGCATCTGCTGCACCGTGCGCGGCGACCTGATCCGCATCATGGACGGGCTGATGAAGCGCAAGGGCAAGTTCGACGCCATCATCGTCGAGACGACCGGCCTCGCCGACCCGGCGCCGGTGGCCCAGACCTTCTTCGTCGACCAGGATGTCGGCGAGGCCGCCACCCTCGACGCGGTGGTGACGGTGGTGGACGCCAAGTGGCTGTCCGAGCGCCTGAAGGACGCCCCCGAGGCCAAGAATCAGGTCGCCTTCGCCGACGTGATCCTGCTCAACAAGTCGGACCTCGTCGACGAGGCCGGCCTCGATGCCGTCGAGCGCCAGATCCGTGCCCTCAACCCGTCCGCCGAGATCCACCGCACGCAGCATTGCGCCGTGCCGCTCGACCGGGTGCTCGGCCGCAGCGCCTTCGACCTCGCCCGCATCATCGAGATCGAGCCGGAATTCCTGGAGGAGGGCCACCACCACCACCATTCCGACGAGATCCAGTCGATCTCGGCCCGGCTCCCGGGCGCAGTCGATCCCAACAAGTTCATGCCGTGGATCTCCGACCTGACCCAGGTCCAGGGACCGGACATCCTGCGCTGCAAGGGCATCGTCAGCTTCCCCGACGAGCCGCGCCGCTTCGTGTTCCAGGGCGTCCACATGATCCTGGACGGCGACCTCCAGGACGAGTGGAAGCCGGGCGACCCACGGGAATCCCGCGTCGTCTTCATCGGCCGCCACCTCGACCCGGAGCAGATCCGCAAGGGGTTCGAGGCCTGCCGCGCCTGAGGCGGCGGGATCGGTCCGCCCTCTTGAGCGGCAGCGACCGATTCTTGCGCTTTTGCGACTGGGCCCTTTTGCGATCCGGACGGCCGTGCTACAGGCTTGGCCGTCCGTTGATGGTCGCGGGAGAGACCGGCTTCGAGCCGGCACCGAAGGGGAAAGGCGTGCCAGCCGTGCTGCGCGCCGAAGCTCTCAGGTGAAAGGACCGCGATCGAGAGGACACTCTGGAGAGGGCGCCACGACGCCCGCCGATGGAGCAAGCCGGGTCGCGAACCCGGCGAATCTCTCAGGCCACCCGAACAGAGTTCCAAACCCGTGACCTGCCTCGACGAGGCGGGAAGGATGGAACGCGTGTCGGGACAACAGACCTCCTTCGATCTCATCGTGCTCGGCGCCGGCGTCGTCGGCACCGCCACCGCCTATTGGGCGGCACGAGCGGGCCTGTCGGTCTGCGTGGTCGACCGCCAGGGTGGCGCCGGCCTTGAGACCAGCTACGCCAATGGCGGCCAGATCTCGGTGAGCCATGCCGAGCCCTGGGCCAATCCGGGCGCGCCGCTCAAGGTGATGAAGTGGCTGTTCGACGCGAAGGCGCCGCTGCTCTTCACCCCCCGCCTCGACCGGCACCAATGGTCGTGGATCGCCGGCTTCCTGCGTAACTGCACCCCCGAGCGGGCGCGCCGCAACACCGTCGAGATCGTGCGCCTCGGCGCCTATAGCCGGGCCAAGCTGCAGGAGATCCGCGCCACCGAGAGCCTGGCCTACTCGGAGAAGACGCTGGGCATCCTGCATTTCTACCGTGACCTGAAGGAGTTCGAGGCCGCCAAGCCCGTCGCCGAGCTGATGCGCCGGCACGGCTGCGAGCGCCGGGTGGTCTCGCGCGACGAGGTGCTGGCGATCGAGCCCGCCTTCGCCGACAGCATCCGGGACGTCGTCGGCGCCACCTACACGGCGGAGGACGAGAGCGGCGACGCCCGCGCCTTCACCCAGGCGCTCGCCGCCCGCACCGCCGCGATGGGGGCGACCTTCCTGTACGGCTCGGAGGCGACGCGGCTGCTGCTCTCCCCCTCGGGCGACCGGATCACCGGGGTCGAGGTGATGGTGGAGGGCGGGCACCAGCGGCTCGCCGCCCCGAACGTCGTCGTGTCGCTCGGCTCCTGGTCGGCGCCGTTCCTGCGCCGCTACGGCGTGAACCTCGCGATCTACCCGGCCAAGGGCTACTCGGTCTCGATCCCGATCGAGGGGCATAACGGCGCGCCGCAGGTCAGCCTGACCGACGACGAGTACAAGCTCGTCTATTCCAACCTCGGCAGCCACCTGCGCGTCGCCGGCACCGCCGAGTTGTCGGGCTATACCCGCCACCTCGACGCCGCCCGGGTCGCGGCGATCCTGGAGAATGCCCGCCGCACCTTCCCGAGTGCCGGGAACTTCTCTGCCGCCACCGCCTGGAGCGGCCTGCGCCCGACCACGCCCTCGAACGTGCCCTATCTCGGCCGCACCCCGATCCGCGGCCTCGTGCTCAATACCGGCCACGGCACGCTGGGCTGGACCATGGCGGCGGGCTCCGGCCGCATCGCCGCGGATCTCGTGACCGAGCGCGAGACCGAGATCCCGGCGCCGCTGGCGGCGTGATCGGGTCGGCCCTCGATGCCGAGCACATCGGGGGCCGACGATCGATGTCTCGTCATCGATCGAGGGCGCTGCTCGACAGGCGGCCCGATAGATCGGCATACTCCTCCTCGCCGAGACGGCCGGTGATCGCCAGGTCATCGAGCCGGCGCTGGACCCTGCCCAACTCGACCTCGCGCTCGTCCTCGCCAAGCCCGGCGAGGACCGCCGTCGCGACCAGACGAAAGCCATTCCAGCCGGTTTGGCGCCCTCGGCGATCGAGGATGGGCTGGGCCCAGCTCGGGCATTCGCCTGCCGGGCGGCCCTCCCGCTGCTTGACGGCCTGCAACACCTCCAGGCCGTCTTCCCGCGCCGCCGCTCTCGCCCGGTCGCGGTCCTCGTCGTTCTCCGTGCGCCAGCCGAGGCGTGCGAGATGGCCGCGCAGGACTTCGTACACGTCACGGTTCGGTTGCCGCTCGATCTCGGCGAGGGCGGCGCGCGCGCTGGAAGCGAAACTGTCTCGCATGTCCTTCGCGGCCTGCCATTGCTGCTCGGCTTGCCCGCGCCAATCCGAATCGGCCACTCCTGCATGCGCCTCGTCGCGGATCGCCTCGCGCGATCCGTCGGGGTTCAGGACCGGTCTCGCCGCGGGTTTGATGTCGGGGATGGGAAGCGAGCCTCCAAGAAGGGACATCATGCCCTGGAGCGACGTCACGCGGGCTGCCTCATCGTCCGGCCACGTGCCTTCGAACTCGGTCAGGAAATAGTCGTGGTAGCTCTCCCCCAGTCCGCGAAGGTTTGCGACCAGGTGAGCGGCCTGCCGGTCGCCGCACATCCACGTCCGGCCGCTGCGGGTTTCGATGAAGGTCCGATTCTGGAAGACGGCGTAGATCGCCTGCGCGAAGCGATCGTCCGCCAGGGCCGCCAGGAAGCCGGGATCGCGCGCCAGCACGGCTTCCAGGTCGAACGGATCCGGTGCGGGCGGCGCGTAAACGGGCTGAACGCCGTCGTGGAAAGCGACGTCGTTCTCCTCGATGTCCATCGTCCCGTAGGTCCATCGTCGCGGCCCCGACGCGCGCCGCCTCGGCCCGTGGTCCAGCGTATTGACGATCATGCCCCTGGAGCCGTCCGGATATCGCGCGTTGAGCGCACCATCGGGCCTACCGAACGACCAGAGCACGAAGGCCGGACCGCGCCGCGTTCGCCAGTGGAACTCTCCGACCCACTGGTCAGCCCCAGGGATGCTCGTGCTCGGTATGCTCCGTCCCGGAGCCTCGGCGCCATCCTCCAGCAGGGGATGCATCGCCTCCAGGCGCTGCTCGTGGGTATCCATCGTCACTGCGCGCCGCTCGTCCAGATGAGCGTTCCTCGATATCGATGATCGGCGGCACTTTCCAGCGTGCTTTGGCTGTCCGCCCGTTCCCGACGCAGCGACATGTTCGGCTCGATACTGAAGCAGGAGGGAGGCGGCCCTTTACCTGCGTGCTCGCTCGTTCGATCGTGTCGGCCAACTCAATCAGGCGTCGGGCCGGCCGGATCGACGATCGGCTGTCCTACCGCACCGTCACCTGATCCTTGATCTTCTCGTACGTCGCCCGGCTCAGCACCCGCTTCGACAGGAGCTCGCCCGGCGATGCGTAGGGCCGCCTGGCGATGATCGCCTTGCCGATCATGCCGCCGCCCAATCCGTTCAGTTCCGCCACGCTGGCGGTGTTGAGGTCGACCGTGCCGGTCGAGGGCGTCGCGTCGGCGGTCGTGTCGGCCTGCGGCAGCGGTGCGGACGGGGCGGCCGGGGTGAAGACCGGGGGAGGGGAGGGCGCAGGAGCCGGGATCGGAGCCGGAGCGGGGACCGGCGCCGGGGCGGGCGCCTCCGCCACGACCGGCGGGCGCTGCGCCGGCGGGTCGGCCGGGCGCGGGCCGGGATAGACCGAGCGCACCGGATCGCCGGCCTCGCTCGTCGGTGCGGGCGGGGGCGGAGCGCTCCGGCTCGCCTCGGCGCGCTTGGGCGACTCCGATACCTTGGGCGACTCCGACACCTTGGGCGGCTCGGAGAGGTGCGGGCCGGCCGCGCGCGGCATGAAGAACTGCCACAGCCCGGCGAGGCCGGCCGCCAGCACGACGATGACGAGGGCGCGGGTGATGGCCGAACCGGTCAGCATCGGGGGCGGGTGTCCTCAGGGCTCGAGACGGGAGCGTCTGCGCCATTCTACAACGGGTTATGGCCGGCGCGAGGCGGCCACAATCGCGCAACGTCAAGATTCCGCCAGATGTCCACGGATTCGCGCGGGGATTCTCCGTCCCGCCGGGTGGGATTGCCCGAAGGTTACCGGGGCCGAAGGATTGGGCCGAAGGATCGCCGGGACCCGTGAAGGAGAATGTCGTTCTCCGGGGAGCATCGTCAGGCGGCCTGTGTCAGGCGCTTGACCGCGCGGATCGCCCCGTCGCCCGTGCCCGGCCCGGTCCGGCCGGCGCGGATGCGCGCTTCCGCCTCGGCCAGGGGCTCGATCGCCACCGCCATGTGGTGGCCGTTGGCGTGGATCAGGCGGGTCTCGTCCAGCATCATCCCGACATGGCCGCGCCAGAACACCAGGTCGCCCCGCCGCAGGCCGGCGAGATCGGGCCCGATCGCTACCGCCTCGCCGAGGGCGGCCTCCTGCTGGTCGCTGTCGCGGGGGGCCGGGAGGCCGGCTGCGGCGAGCGCCGTCTGCACCAGCCCGGAGCAGTCGAGGCCGAGGCTGCTGCGCCCGCCCCAGAGATAGGGCGTACCGAGGAAGCGCAGGGCCGTCGCGGCGACGTCCGGCTCGGCCGCGTCGAGGGGCGCGAGGTGTCCGGCCCAGACGAAGCGATCATCGGAGAGGCGCGCATAGGCGCCCTCCCGGGCCGCCACCGCGACCTGCGCGCCGAGGCCGAGCGCGCCGAGGACCGGGCGCTTCAGGTCGGCGGCGGGGTAGAGGAAGGTGCGCAGGGCCGAGACCCGGTGGGTCGGAGCCGGATCGACCGGCCCCAAAGCCTCGGCCGGGAGGTAGCCGACATAGCCGTCGGCGGCGAGTTGCGCAAAGGCCCAGCCGTCGCGGATGTCGTAGACCGTCGCGGCCTCGCCGAACAAAGCCTCGCTGTCGAGGCCGGCGGCCGGGTCTGGCGCGCGCCGCAGGGGCGCGACGGGGACAGTGATCCGGTGCGGAAGGCCGGGCACGTAAGCCGCCGCCTCGACCCGCCCGCGCAGACGCTCGTCGGCGAGATCGGGCCGGGCCGGAGTCAGGCGCGGGTCGAGGCGGGGAAGATCGGTCATGGTGATTCCAGTGTCTCAGGACGGTCCGGCCCGGGCAAGCCGGCCTCCCACACGGGTGCGACCTTATGCCCGATATCCCGTCGAGGCCTTGCGGGCGGGTCGGATTCTCCTGCGGCCAGCGCGGGCTAACCGTGAGACCGGCGCAACCATTCGAGCGGCGCAGGGTTGGACATGCGCGTGTTGCACTGCAACAATCGCGACGCCTGCGCTATGCTCAGCCGCATGATGATGAGCCGCCCCGTGAAGAAGCCGACCGACAAGCCCCGCAACCTGCCGCCGATCCGGGTGCGCAAGGAGCCCCCCACCATCTCCGAGGCGGTGGCCGCGGCGCAGGACCTCGCCGACGACGTCGAGCAGCAGGTCGAGATCGCCGCGGGCCTGATCGGCCTGCCCCCCGAGGAGGTGCGCCCGCACGTGCTCCAGGCGGCCCAGGCCCAGGCGGCCAAGAAGACGGAGCGCGCGCCGGAGCGGATCATCAGCACCGGCGGCGGCCTGCGCGGCCCGCGCACGGTGATCGTCGAGCGCCGGGCCGGCCGGCCCCTGGTGGTCGAGCGCCGCACCCGTCCGCCGCTGGATGGCCGGCGGTAGGATCCGGGCCGGCGGTAGGATCCGGGCCGGCGGTGAGATTCGGGCGGCCGCGATACGGTCGCCCATCTTATGCTGTTGCGGACGGAGCCCCATTCGAGAGATGATTGTTCACCATCGAACCCATTGGTGTGGATTTCGGTGGTCCGTCCGGCGTGTTACGCTGGCGAGATGAGGATCCTGCGGCGAGGGCGGCGCCCGGGTGCCGTTGGAATGGTGTGCACATGAACTCTCTCGAGCCTGTCCTGTCAGGCGTGGAAGCGTTGCGGCTCGACAATCAGCTCTGCTACGCGCTCTACGCCGCCTCCCATCGGATGACGAAGTGCTACCGGCCGCTCCTCGAGCGGCTGGGCCTCACCTATCCGCAATACCTCGTGCTGATCGTGCTGTGGGAGAGCGACGGGCTGACGGTCTCGGATATCGGCCGGCGCCTGCGCCTCGATTCAGGCACGCTGACCCCGGTGCTCAAGCGCCTCGAGGCGGCCGGTTACGTGCGCCGCACCCGGCGGCAGGCCGACGAGCGCGAGGTCGAGATCAGCCTGACCGAGGAGGGCCAGGCCCTTCAGGAGGAGGCGGTGGCGGTGCGCCGTTCCGTGGTCGAGACCCTGAAGATGTCCGAGGGCGAGATCGCCGATCTGCGCCAGCGACTCGACGCCCTCATCGCCACCCTCGGCGGCGACGCCTGACGCCGGCCACCGGCGCAGCGATTGTTTTGCCGGTTAACAATTCCTTCTTGAGTGCCACGGCCGACCCCGCTTAAAGGGACGGGAGAGGTGCGCCGTCCGCCGCGAGGAAATCCGGGCCGCGGAATGCGTCCTCGACGGATCTGTCCCGAAGCAAGGCGATGTCTCGCAAGAGAGTCCTGCGCGAGGGAACTCTCCCACTGAGTCCTCGGGTTCTTGGCCCCGAGACCGGACCAGCGAGTGCGCCGCGACGTGAGACCCGTGACCTGCCCAGGCCTTCGCGCAAGGCGTCACCCGAGCCGTCCTTGTCGCCCGGGGTGCCGTTCCGCCGCGGATCGCGCCGGATCATGAAGAGCCTGAGGTCCCTGGCGGGTTTCCTGACCGGCTTTGCGGAGCGCAACGGCGAGCCGCGCCGGCAGGTCGCCGTGCTGCCGGTCCGGCCCGGGCCCGGCGGTGCCTTGCAGGTCATGCTCATCACCTCCCGCGAGACCCGGCGCTGGGTGGTGCCGAAGGGCTGGCCGATGAAGGGCCTGAAGAACTACGAGGCCGCCGCCCGCGAGGCCTACGAGGAGGCGGGCCTGATCGGCCGGGTCGGCCGGCGGGCGCTCGGCAGCTATTTCTACAACAAGCGCCTGAAGAGCCGCGACACGGTGCTGTGCCAGGTCCAGGTCTTCCGCCTGGAGGTGCGCAAGCAGCTCAAGACCTGGCCCGAGCAGCACGAGCGCGAGTGCCGCTGGTTCACCGTGCAGGAGGCGGCCGAGGCGGTGACCGAGGCCGGGCTCGCCGCCCTGATCCGCGCGGCCGGTGCCGAGGGCGCGAAGGCCCGCAAAGCCAAGGTGAAGGCGGCGGCAGGCAAGATCCCGGATTCCAAAAGTCCGGACCCCAAGAGCCCGGATTCGAAGAATTCGGATTCCAAGCCTGCGGCCTCCAAGTCTCCCGTCTCCAAGGCGAAGGCTGCGGGCAAGGCTTCGGACCCGAAGGCCGCGCCCTGACCGCTCCGCTATCCGGCCGTCACACGGCCCCGCTATAGGCTCGGGGTTCCGGTGCGGGCGCTCAGCGCGCACCTCCCTCACCAGCGGCACGGACGCGATGGCGATCATCCAGGCCTTCCAGGCCGGCGAATTCCTCAACTCGGTCTTGAGCCTCGTCTGCGCCTTCGTGCTCGGCACCATGATCGGGGCGGAGCGCCAGTACCGGCAGCGCACCGCGGGCCTGCGCACCAACGTGCTGGTCGCGGTGGGCGCGGCGGCCTTCACCGATCTCGGCATGCGCATCGGGCACGCCGACGGGGCGATCCGCATCGTCGCCTACGTGGTCTCGGGCGTCGGCTTCCTCGGCGCCGGCGTGATCATGAAGGAGGGGATGAACGTCCGCGGCCTCAACACCGCCGCGACCTTGTGGTGCTCGGCCGCGGTCGGGGCCCTGTCGGGGGTCGATCTCGCGGCGGAAGCGGCGCTGGTCACCGCGGCGGTGCTCGCCGGCAACACCCTGCTGCGGCCGCTCGTCAACGCCATCAACCGCATTCCGATCGACGAGCGCGATTCGGAGGCGACCTACGAGGTCCGCGCGACCACGGATACCGGTCGCCTCTCGGAGGTGCGCGACCTCCTGGTCGAGCGCCTGGAGGCGGCGCACTATCCCGTCAGCGAGGTCGATGTCGAGGAGCGCGGCGAGGACGACGTCGAGGTGGTCGCCACCCTGGTCAGCACCGCGATCGAGCCGGAGGAGATCGAGGCGGTGATCGCGCGCTTAGGCGCCGCCGAGGGCATCCGCCGGGCGACCTGGACGGTCCGCACGACGGATTGAGGGGGTCAGGTCCCCGGCAGCGTCACCCGCCTGGCGCGGCGGCGCTGGATCGCCAGGAAGCTGCCGAAGGCGAGCCCGATGACGAGGAGCGAGACGCCCGTCGTCACGGTGCCCAGCGCGTAGATCTCCGGCGTCGTCACCGTGGTGGTGAGGCCCTGCAGCTCCAGCGGCAGGGTGTTGCGCCCGCCGATCGCCTGGCTGGTGCGGGCGAGCTCGTCCCAGGACAGGGTGAAGCCGAACAGCGCGACGCCGACGAGGGACGGCAGGATGATCGGCACCACGACGTGGCGCAAGCTTTGCGGACCGGTGGCGCCGAGGTCGCGCGCCGCCTCCTCGTAGGCCGGGTTGAAGCGGTTGAACACCGCGAACATGATGAGGAGGCCGAAGGGCAGGGTCCAGGTCAGGTGGGCGCCGAGCGCGGAGGTGAACAGCCCCATCACCGTGCCGTGGTCCTGGAGGAAGCCCCAGCCGGTCCAGGCGGCGAGCGCCTTGATGCCCTCGTCGATCAGCCGGAATTCGAGGCCGATGCCGAGCGAGACCACGATCGAGGGCACGATCAGGCTCGCCACCGCGACGTAGAACAGCGGCGTCTGGCCGAAGAAGCCCTTGCGGAAGGCCAATCCTGCGAAGAACGCGATGGTGACGCTGAGCGCCATCACCACGAGGCCGAGCGCCAGCGAGCGCCGGAACGCCGCCCAGATGTCGACCACCCCGAGCCCGGCCCAGAGGCGCGAGAACCAGAAGGTCGAGACCCCGTTCATCGGGAAGGTGAGGCCGCCCTGCGGGCCCTGGAAGCTGAGCGCCAGGATCGTCAGGGTCGGCCCGTAGAGGAAGAGCACGAACAGCCCGAAGAAGGCGGCGAGCACGTAGAACGAGAAGGAGCGGGGCCCGTCGCGGCGCATGTCTCTCAAAGCTCCCGGCGCAGGTCGATCAGGCGGGTGAGCGCGGCGATCAGCACCATCACGGCGCCGAGCAGCACCACCGCGTTGGCGGCAGCTGCGGGGAATTGCAGATAGGCCATCTGCACCTGGATCACCTTGCCGACCGAGGCGATCTGCTGGCCGCCCATGACGCCCACGGTCACGAAGTCGCCCATGATGAGGGTCAGCACGAAGATCGACCCGATGGCGATGCCCGGCTTGCAGAGCGGCACGATGACGTTCCACAGGGTCTGCCAGGGCGTGGCGCCGGCATCCGTGGCGGCCTCGATCAGCGAGCGGTCGATCCGCATCATCGAGTTGAAGATCGGCACGATCATGAACACCGTATCGAGGTGGATGAAGGCCAGCACCACCGAGAAGTCGGAATAGAGCAGCCCCTCGATCGGGGTGCGGATCAACCCGAGACCCATCAGCGTGTCGTTGACGAGGCCGTTGCGCCCGAGCAGCGGCACCCAGGCGATCATCCGGATCACGTTCGAGGTCCAGAACGGGATGGTGCAGATGAGAAACAGCACCGTCTGCATCGCCGTCGAGCGGACGTGGAAGGCGACGAAGTAGGCCACCGTGAAGCCGATCGACAGGGTCGCGGCCCAGCCGAGCAGGCAGAACTTCAGCGTCGACAGGTAGGTCCGGAAGGTGGTGCAGAGATCGCCCCCCGACAGGCAGCCCTCGAACACGTCCTTGTAGTTCTGGAACGTGAAGGCCGGGATGATCTCGTACTCGTTGTACTCCCAGAAGCTGACGATCAGGGTCAGCGCCAGCGGCACCAGGAAGAACACGAGGAAGACCAGCCCGAGCGGCATCGCCTGCCAGTAGGCGAGCCGACGCTGGCGCCGCGTCGCCGCGGCGAGGCCCGTGGGGGTGGAGGCGGCGGGCGCCGCCTCCGGGAGAGGGTGAGCGGGAGCCGTCGCCGTGCTCATGCGGCGATGAACTCGTTCCACTTGCGCACCATGTAGGTGTTCTCGTCCATCACCGAGTTCCAGCAGGCGACGGCGCCCATCCGCTGCTCGAACGAGCCGCCGTCACGCACCGCGCCGGCCTTCTCCATGATGGTGCCGTCCGGGGCCTTGATGTCCTTCTCGGCCGGCTTGCCCTCCATCCAGAATGCCCATTCGTAGGGCTCCATGTTGGCTTTTGCCGTCTCCAGCACCGCCGAATAGTAGCCCTGGCGATTCAAATAGGCACCGGCCCAGCCGGACAGGAACCAGTTGATGAAATCATAGGCAGCATCGAGCTTCTTGCCGCTCAGGGTCTTGGGCAGGCCGAAGCCGGTGGCCCAGGCGCGGTAGCCTTCCTTCAGCGGCTGGTAGGTGCAGGCGACGCCCTGCGAGCGCACCTTGGTGACGGCGGGCGACCACATCGACTGGATCACCGTCTCGCCCGACGCCATCAGGTTCACGGATTCGTTGAAGTCCTGCCAGAAGGCGCGGAACTGGCCGGCGCGCTTGGCCTCGATCAGCACCTTCATGGTGCGGTCGATCTCCGCCTTCGTCATGTTGCCCTTGTCGGGATAGGTGTAGTCGCCGGTGGCCTCCACCACCATCGCGGCATCCATGATGCCGATCGACGGGATGTTGAGGATCGAGGCCTTGCCCTTGAATTCGGGGTTCAGGAGTTCCTTCCACGAGGTGATCGGGCGCTTGATCAGGTCGGGCCGGATGCCCAGCGTGTCGGCGTTGTAGGTGGTCGGGATCAGGGTGATCCACTCGGTCGGCGAGGCGGCGAACTTGGTCGAGTTCTGGCCTTCGAGGTAAAAAACCTTCTTGGGCGCCGTGCCCTGGTCGCCGATCTTTTTGCCCCCGACCTCGCCCTTGGTGAAGACCGGGGTGATCTTGTCGGCGTTCTTGATCCGGCGCGCATCCATGCCGACGAGGTTGCCCGACGGCATCAGCTTCTTGAGGCTGAAATACTCGGAATCGACGATGTCGAACGAGTTCGGCTGGGTGACGACGCGCTTCGACACCTCGTCGGTCACGACCGGGATGTACTCGATCGTGATGCCGAGATCCTCCTTCACCTTGCGGGCGATGTCGCCGCTCTGGTTCACGGCGGTGCCGAGGTAGCGCAGGGTCACCGGCTCGGCGGCGATGATCGCCGGAAAGCCCGTGATGACACCGGAGCCGGCGGCGAGGCCGGCCGCGGCGCCGGCCCCTTGCAGCAGCGTGCGGCGCGACAGGCGGGGTGTCTTGGTGTCGGTCATGGTGGACTCTCCCTTTTTTGAAAGTCGTCGTCAGGCGTCGAGGCGATGGGCCTCGCCCGCCGGCCAGCCCACCCGCACGTTGTCTCCGAGGGCGAGGGGGTGAGTGGCGTAGGCGTGGTCGCTCAGGATCGCGGTGAGCGGCGCCCCGGCCTCGGCGGCGAGGTCCGGCGCCTCGAGGCTGACATGCACGGTGCTGCCCTGGTACTCGACCGCGACCACCCGGGCGCTCATCCCCTCGGGGCCGGCCTCGGGACCGAGCCGCATCCGGTCGGCCCGCACGGCGATGCGCCGGTCAGGGAGCGCGATGACGTTGTGGCCGCCGATGAAGCGGGCGACGAAGGCGGTGGCCGGGCGCTCGAACACCGTGCGGGGATCGGCCGCCTGCTCGATGCGGCCACCATTCATCACCACCACGAGGTCGGACAGCGCCATCGCCTCCTCCTGGCTGTGGGTGACGTGCACGAAGGTGATGCCGAGCTCGGATTGCAGCCGCTTCAGCTCGGTGCGCATCCGCACCCGCAGGAACGGATCGAGGGCCGAGAGCGGCTCGTCGAGGAGCAGCACCTTCGGCCCGGTGACGAGGGCCCGGGCGAGCGCGACGCGCTGCTGCTGGCCGCCGGAGAGCTGCGCCGGCAGGCGGCCGGCGAGGTGGTCCATCTGGACCAGCGCCAGCATCGCCTCGGCGCGCTTGAGGCGCTCGTCCTTCGCGACGCCCCGCATCTTGAGCCCGAAGGCGACGTTGTCGCGGCAGGTGAGGTGGGGAAACAGCGCGTAGCTCTGGAACATCATCGCGGTGCCGCGCTGCGCTGGCGGCAGGTCGCCGACGGCCTTCGGGCCGACCACCACGTCGCCCGACGAGACGGTCTCGTGCCCGGCGATCATCCGGAGCGTCGTGGTCTTGCCGCAGCCGGACGGCCCGAGCAGGCAGCAATACGAGCCGGACCGGATCTTCAGGTTGATCCCATCGACCGCGACGGTGTCGCCGTAGCGCTTGGTCAGGCTGACGAGTTCGATGTCCACGCGCTCTCCCCTCGGCGGCTCCCGTTGCGAGAGGGCAAAGCAAGGGGCGGGCCAGGGGGCCGGCCCGGCCCGGGCGACACGGCCGGCCGGGGCCGCGATTCCTGATTCCGATTCCTGCCCGCGCGCCTGTTGCAATGCGCCGGGCGATCCGCTATCCCCCGCTCGTCTTCGGCGCACCACGCACCACCCGGTCACGGGCGGGACGGGCAGCGCCGACGGGCCGTTGTAGCTCAGTGGTAGAGCGCGTCATTGGTAATGACGAGGTCGGGAGTTCAATCCTCCCCAGCGGCACCATCCACCACAGTGGAAGTCTTCAAGATTTCGCTCGGTGTGTCTGAAGGCTGTCCGATCCCGACCGGGAGGGCAGCGCGGCACCGGCGCGCCGTTGTAGCTCAGTGGTAGAGCGCGTCATTGGTAATGACGAGGTCGGGAGTTCAATCCTCCCCAGCGGCACCATTCTCCCGACGACCCGAGGCCTGAGCCGGCAGTCCGATCGACCCTTTCGAACCGCTTCGTGCATCGAGAGCCTCGTCCGACGGGGAGAATTCCGGCTCTTCACTGACAATGCTGCAAGATCGGTGGCCAAGATCGGTGGCATGGAATCAAGATCCGGTCGGCTTGACCGTTTGGGGACCCGCCCGCGCCCTCGTCCAGACCTTCATCCTGTCTCACGCCCGACACGCCGTTGACCCCGCCCTTGTCCGCGACACACCGGCGTAAAAACAGTGAGTGGCCCGATCGTCCGGCTTGACCGGCTCGGAAGCGTCGCCGTACTCGGGTCCATGCAGAGGGAGTGGACAAGCGGGATGGCCCTCCGTGCGGTGCTCGCCTTCGCCGCACTGTATGCGCTTGCCTGGCAGGCGATCCTCTCCGGCGCTCTGGTCACGGTCCACCCGGGTCTCCCGCACATCCTGTGTGCTCCGGATGCAGGTTCGGCATCCGACGATCCGGCCAAGACCCCTCCCGCTCATCACCATCTGGCATGCTGTACGGCGGCGCATGGCCCGGATGCCCTGACGGCTCCCGTCCTGGCCTCGACAACCATCGCCTGGCCCGTCCGCAGGACGGTCGGCGTCTCGTGGCGCCCGGAGGTCGTTGCCCATCCCCGCGCACCGCCTGGGGGCCGGGCCAGCGCGAGAGCACCCCCCATCGTCTGAACGATCGTCTCTCGGATCACTCAGATGATGGATGTCAGTCATGTCCCATGTGCCGCGGGTCGCGCGTCCTGCCGCCCTGCTTCTCACCCTGCTCGCCACCACCTCGGTCTTCGCGCAGACGGCCGGTTCGGGCACGATCCCCCTCGACGAGATCACGGTCGCGGGCGCCGCGCCGCCGGGTTCGGGCGCAGGCACGAGTCCCGGCGAGACCGCCGGGTCCGTGACGGTGCCGAGCGTGGCCCGGCAACGGGCCGCCGTGAACGCAACCGTCGGCTCCGTGGCGTTCATCGATGCCGGCGACTTCCAGAACCGCTACGCCAACACGCTGCGCGACGTCCTCAAGGACACGCCCGGCGTCTACGTGCAGGAGCGCTACGGCCAGGAACTGCGCTTGTCCGTCCGGGGGTCGGGCATTGCCCGCGGCTTCCACCTGCGCGGGATCGAGCTGCTGCAGGATGGCATTCCGCTCAACCTCGCCGATGGCAGCGGCGATTTCTACCAGATCGATCCGCTCGCCCTGCGCTCGGTCGAGGTCTACAAGGGCGGGAATGCCCTCACCTTCGGGGCGACGACGCTCGGCGGTGCCGTCAACTTCGTCACGCCGACCGCCTACACGGCCTTCGCGCCCAACATCCTGCGCATCGACGGCGGCAGCTTCAACACCATCCGCGAGAACTTCCAGGTCTCACGGATCTCCGGACCCGCCGACATCATGATCAACGGCACGATCACGAATTCGGACGGCTACCGCATCCACGAGACGCAGCGCACCCGGAATTTCAACGCCAATATCGGCTACCGGCTCGCGCCGGGCGTCGAAACCCGGTTCTACATCGGCGCCTACCTCACCGACCAGAAGCTGCCGGGCACCCTGACGCTGTTCAACGCCCTCGACAATCCGCGCGCGGCGAACCCGACGGCGCTCGGCGGCAACCAGTCCCGGCAGGTCGCGACCGAGCGGGTCGCCAACCGGACCTCGTTCCTGCTCGACGTCGGCAAGCTCGACATCGACACCTGGGCCATTCACAAGAGCCTCTACCACCCGATCTTCCAGGCCATCGACCAGGACGGCTGGACCTACGGCATCTCCCCCCGCTGGACCGGCACGTTCGACATCGGCGGCTATCGCAACGACACGGTCCTGGGCCTGCGCGCCTTCGCCGGCCAGAACGCCGCCCTGCAATTCGTCAACGTCGCCGGCCAGCGGGGCGCGCAGACCCTGAATGCCCTCCAGAGCGCGTCCAACTACGAGGCCTACGGCGAGAACCGCTTCTGGTTCCTGCCCGAGGTCGCGCTGATGACCGGCGCCAAGGCGTTCTCGTCGAACCGCACCTACAGCAACAAGGGCGGCCTGCCGGCGAGCCCAGCGGTCCAGTTCGGCACCGTCACCTATGACGGCGTCAACCCCAAGATCGGCCTGCTCTGGCAGCCGTTGCCGGACATCCAGGTCTTCGGCGACGTCACCCGCTCGCGCGACGTGCCGGACTTCTCGGACCTGGCGCAGCAGAACACCCTGAGGACTACCTTCGTGCCGCTGCAGGCGCAGCGCGCCTGGACCTACGAGGCAGGGACCCGCGGCCGCATCGATCGGCTGACCTGGGACGTCACGCTGTTCCGGTCGACCGTGCGGGACGAGTTGATCAACTTCTCGACCAACCCCGGGCTCGGCATCCCGGCCGCCACCTTCAACGCGCCGCGGACCGTGCATCAGGGCGTCGAGGCAGCCGTGTCGCTCGATGTCGCCCGTGACCTGACGGGGGTAGGGGACACGCTGAGCGTCACGCAGATCTGGACGCATAACGACTTCCGCTTCGTCCATGATCCGGTGTTCGGCAACAACCGGATCGCCGGCATCCCGGACGACGTCCTGCGCACGGTGGTCAGCTACGTGCACCCGAGCGGGTTCTACCTTTCGCCCTCGGTCGACTGGGTGCCGCGCGGGGCGTTCGCCGACCACGCCAACACGCTGCGGGTCCCGGGCTACGCCGTGTTCAACATCCAGACCGGGATCGACTTCAAGAACGGTGTCTCGGTCTTCGTCGATGCCCGCAATCTGACGGACGAGCGCTACATCTCGGACATCTCCGTGGTGACCAATGCCGCGGCAACGGCAGGCGGGGCGGCGGCGCTCGCGGCATTCTACCCCGGCAATGGTCGCAGCGTGTTTGCCGGAGTGCGGGCGGCATTCTGAGCCTGTGCCTCGGGCTCGTTCTCGCCTTGCCTGTCGGCTGACCCGCCGGCAGGCGCCCGCCCGCGGGCTCGCCGACCCATCCCGAGAATCCGCCCTCCATCCTCGGCAGCCCCTCGCAGGGTCGGGCTGGCGAGGTTCGGATTCCAGGGTCTTGCCTGATCGGCAACGTGGCCGGGCAGGACATCGCCAGCCACCGCGCAGCCGATCGGCGCGCAAGATGGTCGGCTCCGATCACCCGCCCCCAAGGGCGCAGGGGCCGGGGCCCGCGTGCTGCGGGATCCTGCCACAACGGCGCGGTCGCACGCTGCCACCCCCCTATATCCGCCCCATGGACATCCCCGCCGACAGCCGCTTCTCCGCCTGGCGCCGTGCCGCCGCCGCCCGGCTCGGGCCGTTGCGCCATCTCCCCGCCCTGTTCCGCCTCGCCGTCGCGACCGATCCGCGTCTCACCCTCGCCAGCCTGACCTTGCGCCTCCTGCGCGCCGGGCTGCCGGCCCTGATGCTCTATGTGGCCAAGCTCGTGGTCGATGCCGTGGTGGCGGGCCGGGCCGGGCCGCCGCCCTCGGGCGGCTGGCTGACCGATCCGCGGCTCCATCATGTCGGGCTCCTCGTCGGAATCGAGCTCGGGCTCGCGGTGGTCTCGGACCTGCTCGGGCGAGCCACGTCCTACGTCGACGGGGTGCTGGCGGAGAAAGTCGGCAACGCCACGACCTTGCGCCTGATGGCGCACGCCGCCGCCCTCGACCTCGAGCAGTTCGAGGACAGCGCGGTGCAGGACCAGCTGGAGCGCGCCCGGCGCCAGGTCGCCTGGCGCTCGAACCTGATCGGCCAGCTGCTCGGCCAGCTCCAGGATCTCGTCACCGCGATGACGCTCGCGGTGGCGGTCGGCACGATGCTGCCGGGGCTGGTGCTGCTCCTGGTGCTCGCCCTGATCCCGGCCTTCCTCAACGAGTTGCACTTCAACGCCCGCGGCTACCGCCTCGCCTTCCGCCGCAGCCCGGACCGGCGCGAGACCGATTACCTGCGCTATCTCGGCGCCGACGCGCACAGCGCCAAGGAGGTGAAGCTGTTCGGCCTCGCCGCCCACCTCGCCGAGCGGTTCCGCGAACTCGCCTCCCGGCTGCTCGCCGAGAACCGGGAACTCGCCCGGCACCGGGCGCTCGCCGGCGGCGCCTTCGCGACGCTCGGCACGCTCGCCTATTACGCCGCCTATCTCGTCATCGCCGGAGAGGCTTTGTCCGGCACCCTCACCGTCGGCGACCTCACCTTCCTGGGCGGTGCTTTCCTGCGCCTGCGCGGCCTCGTCGAGGGGCTGCTGCTCGGCGCCTCGCAGCTGCTCGGCCAGGCGCAGTATCTCGACGACCTGTTCTCGTTCTTCACCATCGCGCCGACCATCCGCTCCGGGACCCTGCCGATCCCCGAGCGCCTGCGCGAGGGCTTCGTGTTCGAGGATGTCGGCTACCGCTATCCGGGCGAGAGCCGGTGGGCTTTGCGCCACCTGTCGCTCGCCATCGGGGCCGGCGAGGTGGTGGCGCTGGTGGGCGAGAACGGCGCCGGCAAGACCACGATCGTCAAGCTGCTCGCCCGCCTCTACGCGCCCACGGAGGGGCGCATCCTGCTCGATGGCCGCGACCTCGCCGAGTACGACATCGATTCCTTGCGCGCCCGGATCGGCGTGATCTTCCAGGACTTCATGCGGTTCGACTTCACGGCCGGCGACAACATCGCGGTCGGCCGCATCGAGGCGCGGGCGGACCGGGACGGGATCGCGCTCGCGGCCCGGCGGGCGCTGGCCGACGCGGTGATCGAGCGGCTGCCGGGCACGTACGACCAGCGCCTCGGCCGGCGCTTCGAGGACGGGGTCGAGCTGTCCGGCGGCGAGTGGCAGAAGGTGGCGATCGCCCGGGCCTACCGGCGCGACGCGGCCGTGCTCGTCCTCGACGAGCCGACGGCGGCCCTCGATGCCGGAGCCGAGGCCGAGGTGTTCCGCCGCTTCGCCGATCTCGCGGCGGGGCGCACGGCGCTCCTCATCTCGCACCGCTTCTCCACCGTGCGCCGGGCCGACCGGATCGTGGTGCTGGCCGAAGGCCGGGTGCTGGAGGAGGGGACCCACGCCGCGCTGGTGGCGCGGGGCGGGCGCTACGCCGAGCTGTTCGAGCTCCAGGCCGCCGGCTACCGGTGAGCCGCCTCATAGTCGGCGAGGTCGCCGGCATCGGCGATCGTGCCGCGGGCGGCCCGGTCCAGTCGCGCGATCACGCGCGCGACGGAGGGCGCCGCGTAGGGCCGTGCGGCGCGCAGGGCGTGAAGCGTCTTGGCCAGCCGGATCGTCACCTCGATCTCCGCCGTTCCCTCGCGGATCAACGGCCGGAAGGCGTCGGTGAGCATGTCGTCGAGCGTCGGGCGCGGCACGTGGACCGGCGGCCGCTCCGCCAGGGCCTCCCCCTCCGGCTCGTCGGGCGGCAGGTGCAGCAGCACCCGCAGCAGGGCGTTCAGCACCTCGATGGCAGTGCCGGGATCGTTGGTGGCCGGCGACAGCGCCCGGCTGGCGATCTCCGAGAGCGCGATCAGGCCGAGGCGCGGATCCTGGTCGAAGCGCCGGTGGCGCTCGATCGCGAAGGCGTTCGCCAGGGTTGTCTCCAGGGTCTCGCGATCCTCGCCCGGATCGCCCTCGACATGCAGCAGCGGCCGCGTCGGGTGGACCAGCGTGCCCGGCAGGGCCGCGACGTGGATCACGAGGTCGCGTTGCCGGGCGACCGCCCCAAGGGAGGCGACGTCGATATGGGTGACGTAGCCCGTCGCCTCGGGCAAGACCGGGGTCGCGCCCGCCGGCACCGGGACCGCCGGCCGGCCGCCGAGGCGCGGATCGACGGAAAACGCCTGCATCGCCTCGGCGGCGGCGTCCTCGACGCGGTCGATCACGTCGCCCATCCGGCCGAAGCCCGTGATGTGGCCGATCCAGCGCAGGAGCGTGACCACCACCACCGCGACGACCAGCACCGTGCCGGAGAACAGGACGACGCGCCCGCTATCGCCGTAGACGCTCGATTGCAGCCCGATGATGCCGACGACCGAGAACACGAAGGCGCCCAGGAAGGTCGACAGGGCGTTCTGCGAGGTCGGGTCGCCGATCAGGAGCTGCGTCGCCCGCGGCGTCGCGAGCTGGGTCGCCGAGCCGTAGGCGCTGACCATCGCGGTGAGCGAGAAGGTCGTCACCGCCAGCATGCTCGACGCCATGATCTGGAGGATCGTCCCGACCGCGTCCTGCCCGAGCCGGCCATGCACGTTCGCCGGCAGGTACGGCCCGACGAAGGCGGCGACGAGGGCGAGGCCGACGCCGAACAGGCTGATCAGCGCCGCCCGGAACCAGATCTGCCGGACGACCTGCCGCCCCATCCATGCCCAGCGACCCATCCGCCCTCGCCCGCCCAGGAACCCAAGGCAGGGGATTCTAAGCAGACTTGCGTTGGCAAGCCAACGCTTCGTCCGCTTAGGTTGTTGAATTATCGCAGATTTTTGTCGCAAAACCGGCCGCCACTTTTGCGAAATCTGCTTAGGGCGGCCCTACCCGAGCGGCAGGGCCGCCCTTGACGGAGCAAGCGGCAGGGCCGCCCTGCATGGTCCGGCCTGAGCGTTCAGGACTCGCCTTCCCGCTCGGCCCGGTCGCGGTCGAGCTGGTGGAGCAACTCGGCGAGGCGCGGGTCGAGCCCTTCGTCGAGGACGGGTTCGTAGAGGGCCTGGAGGTAGCGGCCGAGCCGCTCCCGGCTCGCCGCGTCGAGGGTCGGGCTGCCGCCCTGCGGCTCGCGGGACCCGGACGTATCGGATTCGGATGCGATCATCGGTCCTACATTTGGCATGCAGCGGCGGCCGGCAAGCCTTCGCGCGTTCAAGTTGTCGCGGATCAACACGGAAACATCGCCGATGGTGCCGGATCACGTTCCTTGCCGGTCCGGGGTCAAGCGGGACGGTTCGACGCAAGACGGAACTGGGCTTTTGCAGTACCGTTGGCCGGGGGCAACGAAGGGATCAGACCGATGCGCTTCGCCATTCCGCTCGTCCTCGCCTGCGGCTTCGCCGTGCCCGCTCTCGCGCAATCCGGCCGTCCGCCGGCGCTCCTCATCCACGGCAATTACTGCGGCCCGGGCAACAACGCACCCCTGCCGCCGATCGACGCCCTCGACGCGGCCTGCGCCCGGCACGATGCCTGCACGCCCCGCGGCGGCCTGGCCTCGGCGGCCTGCAACGCCCGCCTGCAGCGCGAGGCGACGCTGATCTCCCGCGATCCGCGCCAGCCCCGGGACCTGCGCGACGCGGCGGGCTTCGTCGCCTTCGCGGCCGGCATGATGCCCGCCCGGTCGCAGATGGCGGCGGCCCCGCATATCCGGGTTCCTTCCATCGAAACGCCCTCCATCGAGGTTCCGTCCATCGACGTGCCCGCCACCGGTTCCGTCGCGCCGTCGATCGGCGAGGACGACGACGAGTAGCGGTCGCCGTCGGAGAGGGGGCTCACACCGGGTACGTCACGTCCGTCAGCGCCTCGGACAGGGCCCAGAGCCGCGCCGCCGCCGCGGGATCGGCGGCATGGGGCTCGATCTTCGCCGGTCCCGGGTCGCCACGGATCTCCCATAGCCCGTCCGGGCCGTAATACTGCCCGCCTTCCGCCTCCGGTGCCGTCGCGGCGTAGAGCAGGGGCAGGGCGCCGCGCGCCGCCGACTGGCCGATCAGCCCGAGCAGGCCGGCGCCGATGCGTTCGGCGAGCCACCCCGCCCGGTCGCCGCGCCGGGCGATGGCGGTCGCCGCGATTCCCGGATGGGCCGCGATCGCGCGGATCGGGGAGCCCGCCGCGCGCAGGCGCCGGTCGAGTTCGAGAGCGAAGATCAGCATCGCGAGCTTGGTCTGCCGATAGGCGCTCTGCGGCCCGTAGGCGCGGCGCACCTGCAGGTCGTCGAAGGCGATGTGGCCTGAGCGATGGGCGATGCTCGCCACGGCGACGACCCGGGTGCCGGCCCCATCAGTGCCGGGTTCCTGCCGCAGGCTCGGCCAGAGCAGCCCGGTCAGGGCGAAATGGCCGAGATAGTTGGTGGCGAGCTGGCGCTCGAACCCGTCCTCGGTCTCCTCGCGCCGGGGCAAAGCGGCGATGCCGGCATTCAGGAGCAGGATGTCGACCGGCCGCCCCTCCGCCCGCCAGGCCGACGCGAAGGCCCGCACCGAGGCGAGGCGTGCGGTATCCAGCGGGCGGCATTCCACGACCGCCGCCGGATGCGCCCGGCGGATCGCCTCCGCCACCGCCTCGGCTTTGCCTGAGTCCCGGGCGGCGATCACGATCTCGGCCCCGGCCCCGGCGAGCGCCAGGGCCGCCTCGTAACCGATGCCGCTCGTCGCGCCGGTGACGAGCGCCCGGCGCCCGGCCTGGGGCGGGATCAAGGCTGCGGTCCAGGGCATCCGGCGCTCCTTCGCTCTCGGGAGAGTTCCGAGATGGGAGCCCGACCCCCGAGGTGAAGAGGGCAGGGGGCGGGCGTGGATCGAAACCGGTGCCGCGCACGTTCCTTGCGTGCATGCCTTGCGTGGCCGCTTCAGCATCCTTGCCTTCACTGGCATCGCACGCTTGGCTTGCATAATGATTGTCGGTAAACCGGAGGACGTGAGGGACCCTGCATGATCGGCCGGCTGATCTCCACCTTGCGTCCGCACAGGCTGCCCGAGGACCACGACGCGGCGCCGGACGAGGCGGTCCTGGCCGCCCTGCCGGAGGAATTCGCGCAGTTCCCGCCGATGGCGCCGCTCACGCCACCTCAGGCGGTCAACGACGGTCCCGAGGAAGCTTTGTGCGATGCCGTCGAGACGGCGTTGCGGGAGGCCGGATATCTGCGGGAGCCGCCGGTGGAGTGAGGCTTGGGCTGCCCATGTGCACGACACGGGACGCTGCGCGGGTGCGAGAGCGACGGTCGAGAGCATGAACCCTCCCCCCTCTGCGGGCGAGGGTGGCCTGCGGCGAGTGCGTAGCACTCGTGCCAGGCCGGGGAAGGAGCAGCCGTCGCTATCGTACCGCTCGATCGGCTCTGTGTCGGTTACCGTGTAGAGCCTGCCGATCCAAGTCCGCTGAGAGAATGGGCCCTCACCGCGGCTCCCCCTCCAGCCAGCGCCGGGTCGATTGCTCCAGATGCGCATGCATCGCCGCCTGCGCCCGGAGCGGATCGCGGGCCTCGAGGGCCGCCAGCACCGCCTCGTGCTCGGCCAGCGCCAGGGCCCAGGTGGCGGGAGAATCGAAGCGGCTGCGCAGCCGGGCGGCGATCGGGCTGTGGCGGGTGTCGAACAGGCCCGCGACGAGGCGGGCCAGCACGCTGTTGCCGGTCGCCTCGGCGAGGGTCAGGTGAAACAGCCGGTCGCTGTCGAGCGGCGCGCGGCCTTCCGCGATGTCGGCGCCCATCCGGTCGAGCGTCCGGCGTAAGGAGTGCAGGGCCTCCGGCGTGATCCGGGCGGCGGCGAGGGCCGCGACCGCGCCTTCGAGCGCGGCCCGGGCCTGCATCAGTTCCTCCGGACTGTCGCCGGCCGGCGCCGTGCGGCCCGCGCCCTTGCCCGCGTCCTTGGCCGCCTGCACGTAGATGCCCGACCCCATCCGGATCTCGACCGTGCCGTCGATCTCCAGCGCGATCAGCGCCTCGCGCAGCGAGGGGCGCGAGACGCCGAGCTGCTGGGCCAATTCGCGCTCGGCCGGCAGGCGGTCGCCGGCCCGGAGGCTGCCGGCCTCGATCAGCGCCCGGATCCGGTCGGCCACCTGCTGGTAGAGCCGGCCCTCGACAGGGCTGCCCGCGCTCATCGCCCGCCTCCGAACTGGCCTGACCAATATGCCCGGCCATTCTGCTTGCTGGCGTAGACCGTAGCAAGACGCTGTCGCAGCGTCATGAAAGTGGCTTTACCAATTTTCCGAACCTGATAACGATTGCAGGCAGAATGAAACGAATCGCCCTGGGGAGGGCTGCTGCCGTGCTCGACGGCGCAGATGACGCGGCCGCGTCGGACGGCCTCGCGACCGTGCCCGGCCGGGCGCCGGAGCGCTTGCTCCTGTCGCTGTCCGGCATCGTCAAGGAATTTCCGGGCGTGCGGGCGCTGTCGGGCGTCGATTTCGACCTGCGCCGCGGCGAGGTCCATGCCGTCTGCGGCGAGAACGGCGCCGGCAAGTCGACGCTGATGAAGATCATCAGCGGCGTCCACGCTCCGAGCGCGGGCCGCCTCCTCTACAAGGGCGCCGAACGCCGCTTCGCCTCGCCGCTGGAGGCCGAGGCCGCCGGCATCGCGATGATTCATCAGGAACTGAACCTGGTGGCCCACCTCACGGTGGCCGAAAACATCTTCCTCGGCCGCGAGCCGACGCGCGGGTTCCTGGTCGACCGGCGCGCCCTGCGGGCCGGCGCCAGGACCTGCCTCGACCGCCTTGCGGCTGACATCGATCCCGACGCGCTGGTGCGCGACCTCTCGGTGGCGCAGTGCCAGCTCGTCGAGATCGCCAAGGCCCTGTCGCTCGACGCCGAATTGCTCATCATGGACGAGCCGACCTCGTCCCTGACCGAGCAGGAGGCGCGCCGGCTGTTTGCCGTCATCCGCGACCTGAAGGCGGCGGGCGTCGGCATCGTCTACATCTCGCACCGGCTCGACGAGATGCGCGAGATCGTCGACCGGGTGACGGTCCTGCGCGACGGGCGCCACGTCTCGACCGACGACCTCGCCGCCACCACCATCGATCAGATCGTCGCCCGGATGGTCGGCCGCGCCCTCGACGAGAAATTCCCGGAGCGGACCTCCGTCCCGACCGATCACGTGATCCTGGAGGCCGCCGGTCTCACCCGGGCCGGGTTCTTTCGGGACGTGAGCTTCACCTTGCGCCGCGGCGAGATCCTCGGCTTTGCCGGGCTGATGGGGGCCGGCCGGACCGAGGTCGCCCGCGCCCTGTTCGGGGCCGATCCGCTCGATGCCGGCACGATCGCCCTGGAGGGCCGGCCGCTCGCGATCCGCAATCCCCGCGACGCGATCGCGGCCGGCATCGCCTACCTGTCGGAGGACCGCAAGGCGCAAGGCCTGGCGGTCAAGATGCCGGTCGACGCCAACCTGACGCTCGCCAATCTCGGCGCGGTGGCGAACCGGTTCGGGCTGATCGATGCGGATCGCCACGCGGCGACCGCGCGGGAGTATATCGACCGGCTCGGCATCAAGACGCCGTCCCTGCACCAGCCGGTGCGGCTTTTGTCGGGCGGCAACCAGCAGAAGATCATCATCGGCAAGTGGCTGTTTCGCGACGCCAGGGTGATGCTGTTCGACGAGCCGACCCGCGGCATCGATGTCGGCGCGAAGCTCGCGATCTACACGATCATGGATGGGCTCGCCGCCCGCGGCATCGGCGTGGTGCTGATCAGTTCCGAGCTGCCCGAGATCTTGGGGCTGACCGACCGCGTCGCGGTGTTCCACCGCGGCCGCCTCGTGCGCATCCTCGACACCGCCCGCACCGACCAGGAGGAGATCATGCATTACGCCTCGGGCCTCGGCGGGACGGAGCCTTAAACCATGTCGGCGAGCCTGAATCCTCCCGTCGCGCCTGCCCGCGGGCGCCTGTCCGACCGGCAGAAGGACCTGATCCAGAAATTCGCGGCCTTGGGCAGCCTCGTCGCCCTGGTGGCGGCGTTCTCGCTCACCAGCAACGCCTTCCTGTCGCTCGGCAACGGGATGAGCATCGGCCTCCAGGTCACCTCGATCGCACTCCTGGGGCTCGGCGCCACCGTCGTCATCATCGCGGGCGGCATCGACCTGTCGGTCGGCTCGGTCCTGGCGCTGTCCGGCGTCGTCGCGGCGCTCTGCGTCAAGGAGGTGGGTCTCCCGGTGCCGCTCGCCATGCTGGTCGGGATCAGCGTCGGCGGGGTCTGCGGCCTCGTCAACGGGCTCGTGGTCACGCGGCTCAAGCTGCCGCCCTTCATCGCGACGCTGGGCATGATGCTGATCGCCCGCGGCCTCGCGCTCCAGATCACCGGGGCGCGGGCGGTCTCGGGCCTCGGCGAGAGTTTTGGCGAACTCGGCAACGGCGCGCTCCTGCGCATCGTGCGGGTCGGCGACGACGGATTCCCCGACGTGGTGTTTCCGGGCATCCCCTATCCGGTGCTGCTGATGGCCGGCCTCGCCCTCGTGGTGGCGTTTCTGCTGCGGCGCTCGGTGCTGGGCCGCCATGTCTACGCGGTCGGCTCGAATGCCGAGGCGGCGCGGCTGTCGGGCGTCGCCGTCACCTCGGTCGTCACCCTGACCTACGTGCTCTCGGGGCTGCTCGCCGGGCTCACCGGCTGCGTGCTGATGTCCCGCCTCGTCACCGCCCAGCCGAACGAGGGCGTGATGTACGAACTCGACGCCATCGCCAGCGCGGTCATCGGCGGCACCTCGCTCGCCGGCGGGGTCGGCACGATCTCCGGCACGGTGATCGGCGCCTTCGTGATCGGCATCCTGCGCAACGGCCTCAACATGAACGGGGTCTCGGCCTTCACCCAGCAGATCATCATCGGCCTCGTCATCCTGCTCACCGTCTGGATCGACCAGCTCCGCAACCGCCGCTGACAATCGCGACCGGGAGAACCCGGCGCCGACCTTGGAGGGGACCCCATGAAAGCATTCGCCGCCGCCCTGCTCGTCTCCAGCCTGCTTGCCGCCGTCCCGGCGCGGGCCGGCGAGATCGCCGTGATCGTCAAGACGGTGAACTCGACCTTCTGGCAGAACGTCCAGAAGGGCGCCGAGACCGCCATGAAGGGCGTGCAGGGCCACACCCTGACCTTCCAGGGCCCGGCCGCCGAATCGGCCATCGCCGACCAGGTCAACATGGTGGAGAACGCGGTCAACCGCCGCGTCGCCGGCATCGTGCTGGCGCCCTCCGATCCCGACGCCCTGGTGCCGGCGGTCAAGAAGGCCTGGGAGGCGCGGATCCCGGTGGTGATCCTCGATTCCGGCCTCGCGAAGGGGGCGGAGGCCACCTACCAGTCCTTCCTCGCCACCGACAACCGCAAGGCCGGGGAACTGGCCGCCCGGGCGCTCATCGACCGGACCGGTCCGGAGGGCAAGATCGCAGTGATGTCCTACGTCGCCGGCACCGGCTCGGAGGTCGGCCGCGTCGGCGGCTTCACCGATTACGTGAAGGCGCATTCGAAGCTGCAGATTATCGGCCCGTACTACTCGCAATCCCAGATGGCGACGGCGCTGAACCAGACCGCCGACGTGCTCGCCGCCCATCCCGACCTCAAGGGCCTCTTCGGCGCCAACGAGCCCACCGCCATCGGCATGGGCCGGGCCCTCAAGCAGGCCGGCCGGGCCGACAAGGTCGCGGCCGTCGGCTTCGACGGCAACCAGGACCTCCAGGACTTCGTCAAGGACGGCACGCTGGCGGCGATCGTCGTCCAGGGCTCGTTCCGGATGGGGGAACTGGGAGTGGCAACGATCGCCAAGGTGCTGGCGAAGCAGAAGGTGGAGAAGTCCATCGATACCGGCGTGGTGCTGGTGACGAAGGAGAATATCGGGACGGAGGAAGCGAAGAACGTTCTGTATTGAACGCGTCGCTCGAGCGCATGAACCCTCCCCCCTCTGCGGGGGAGGGTGGTCCCTGCGTCAGCAGGGGCCGGGAGAGGGGCAGCGCGACGATGCCGGGTTGGCGCCCGTCACCATGGTCGCGACTTCTCCGGAAGCGTCGTCCCCTCTCCCGCCCCAGCGCGAGTGCTTCGCACTCGCCGTGGGGCACCCTCCCCCGCAGAGGGGGGAGGGTTCGCGGCCGTCGCCATCGCTCGGCTGTCCGGCCGAATCCGCTGCCCCCACCTCCGAGGCCCCCATGCACCCCGCCACCCCCCGCCGCCACGCCCGCACCGGCCTGACCCTCACCGCCCTCGGGCTCGGCGGCGCGCAGATGGGCGGCCTGTTCCAGGCGACGCGCCTCGACGAGGCCGCCGGCGCGTTCCGGGCGGCCTGGGACCGGGGCGTACGCACCTACGACACCGCGCCGTTCTACGGCTTCACCCGCGCGGAGCGCCGCCTCGGCACGCTCCTCACCGAGGAGCCGCGGGACGCCTACGTCGTCAGCACCAAGGTCGGCCGCGTGATGGTGCCCGACCCGAGCGTCGGCCCGATGGAGGAGGGCTATGCCGAGCCGCTGCCCTTCCGCCCGACCTTCGACTACAGCCATGACGGCGTGCTGCGCTCCTTCGAGGCAAGTCAACAACGTCTCGGCATCCTCGACCCCGACATCCTCTACGTCCACGATATCGGCCGCGTCACCCATGGCGAGCGCCACGCCGAGACCTGGGAGCAGCTGACCGCGGGCGGCGGATTCCGGGCCCTGACGCGGCTGCGCGAGGAGGGCGCCGTGCGGGCGATCGGGCTCGGCGTCAACGAGTGGGAGATCGTCGCCGAGGCCATCCGGGTGGCCGATCTCGACCTCTGCATGCTGGCCGGCCGCTACACGCTGCTGGAGCAGGACAGCCTGGGGCTGATGGACGAATGCGCCCGCCGCGGCATCGGGATCGCGGTGGCCGGCGCGTTCAATTCCGGGCTGCTCGCCGGGCAGACCACCTACAACTACGCCGAGGCGCCGCCCGCCCTCGTGGCCCGGACGGAAGCCCTGCGGGCGGCCTGCGCCGAGGAGGGCGTGCGGCTGGAGGCGGCGGCGCTGCAATTCCCGCTGCTGCACCCGGCCGCCGTCACCGTCGTGACCGGAGCCCGCAACGCCGCGCAGGTCGAGGCCAACGCCGCCTGGTTCGCGGACCCGATCCCGGACGGGTTCTGGGCCCGGCTGAAGGCCCGCGGCCTCATCCACGACGCAGCCCCGATCTGAGTCTCCCATGCCGATCGACGCCCATCACCATCTCTGGCGCATCGCCGACCGGGCCGGCCACTGGCCGCCGCCCGACCTCGCGGCGATCCACCGCGACTTCACCCTCGACGACCTGGCGCCGCTGCTCACTGCGGGCGGCATCGACGGCACCGTGCTGGTCCAGACCCTGGAGGACGAGGCCGAGACGGACGCGATGCTGGCGCTCGCCGCCCGCGCGCCCGTCATCCGCGGCGTCGTCGGCTGGACCGACCTGAAGGCGCCGGACGCGCCGGCCACCATCGCCCGGCTCGCCCGCGACCCGCACCTGAAGGGTTTGCGCCCGATGCTCCAGGACCATCCGGACGATGCCTGGATCGCCGACCCGGTCCTCGCCCCGGCCGCCGACACGATGGTGGCGCACGGCCTCGCCTTCGACGCCCTGGTGCGGCCGCGCCAGCTCGACGCCCTGCTGACCTTCGCCACACGCCATCCGAACTTACGCATCGTCGTCGATCACGGCGCGAAGCCGGAGATCGCGGCGGGCGGCACGCCCGGGTGGCGCGAGGCGATGGCGGCACTCGCCGCCCGGCCGAACGTCCGGTGCAAGCTCTCCGGCCTCCTGACCCAGGCGGGGGAGGGCGGGGCGGAGGCCGTGCGCCCCTATGCCGAGGCGATTCTGGACCTGTTCGGGCCCGCCCGGGTGCTCTGGGGCAGCGACTGGCCGGTGCTGAACCTCGCCGGGACCTACGAAGCCTGGCTCCGGCACTGCCGGGCGCTCGTGTCGCCCGCCGATCACGACGCGGTGTTCGGCGGCAACGCCATCGCCTTCTACCAACTCGATCGCGCGTGAGGAGCAGCTGAGATGCAACGCATGGGCATGGTCATCGGCGTGAACCCGGACCAGATCGCGACCTACAAGCGCCTGCACGAGGCGGTGTGGCCGGAGGTCCTGGACCTGATCAGCCGCTGCAACATCCGCAACTACACGATCTTCCTGCGCGAGCCGGAGAACTTGCTGTTCGGCACCTGGGAGTACCACGGCACCGATTTCGAGGCCGACATGGCCAGGATGGCGGCTGACGCCAAGAACCAGGAATGGTGGACCCTGACCATCCCGTGCCAGCGCCCCTTCGAGAGCCGGGCCGAGGGCGAGTGGTGGGCGATGATGGAAGAGGTGTTCCACCACGATTGAGCGGCCGCGCTCACCCGTCGCCGCGCGCGAGCCCCGCTTGGATCGCGGCGGCGAGGTCGGCATCCGGCGTCGCCTGCCAATCCTCGGCGAGGGACAGCCGCACCGATTGCGCGCCGCCCGACGGCGTGCACACCACCGCCCGGCGTCCCGCACCGGCGAGCTTGTCCTTCGCCGCCTCCGGCAGGTCGGCAAGCGCCTCGATGCAGGTCCAGGCGGTGCCGTCCGGGGTGGTCACGTCGCGCTGTTCGCTCATGGGGTCGAGTCGCTCCGATCGAGGCGCCGGCATTGCGGGCCAGCCGGTGGGCAACCTCGAACCTGAGCCAGGGTTTCCACGGCGGGGCTTCGTCACCGCCCCCCACCCCGCCGCCTCACCCCCACCCCCTCCACCACCCCGAACATCCCCGGCTGCGCCGCCGCGGCGAGCCCGCGTAGCGCCAGCCCCAGGGCCTCCAGCCGCTCGTCAGTCAACTGCCCCTGGAACAGGTGCGCCGCCACCACGAGGCGCGGGCGCCGGTTATGGTCGCACAGGGCCGCGGCCGCCGTGGTCACGCCGCGGATGAGCTGGCCGATATCGACGGCATAGCCCCGCTCGGCGGCGGCCGCGACCTCCTCCAGGAAGGTGTCGAAGGGCACCGGCACGTGCCAGCGGATCGCCCCGAACCGGGCCCGCAGGGTGGCGCGCGGCAGCGCCCCGGCGCTCTGGCCCGCCGCCGCCACGGCGCGGCCGATCGCGCCGGCATAGGCCGGGATGCGGGTGGCGAGACGGAACTCGATGTGGATGCCGCTCGCCGGGACGATCCGCCCGAGGAGCAGCGCCTTGTCGTCGGGCGCCACCTGCCAGACCGTCGTCGTCGCCTCGAACTCCGTCGCGACCTGCTGCAGGCCGGGTTGCAGCAGCTCCACGTCCGAGCGGTTGAGGAGCGGGCGCGCCACCTCCAGGAGGCCGAGGCCGAGCCGGTAGGTCTTGGTCTCCGGCACGAGCGCGACGAAGCCCTCGTGCACCAGGGTGCGCAGGATGTTGAGCGTGGTCGAGGGGCTGACCCCCGCCGCGCGGGCGATCGCCGTGACCCCCAGCGCCTCCCGCGAGCCCGCGATCGCCCGCAGGATCGCCGCGGCCTGCGTCACCGCCCCGACCTCGCGGCCGACCTCCATCACCGCCGTCCGCTCGCCCGCCTCCTCCATCCCGCCGCCCCCCTTGCCGCCTCGATCGTTTACGGTACAGAATAGCGTTCAGCGGATGGAATGAAAACGCCGATCCGCGCGCGGCCCGGGACAAGGGCCGGACATCATGGGAGGACCAGGATGGCACGGACCCGACGGGCTCCGGTGGCGCGTTGCGCCGTGGCGATGCTGCGGGCGCTCTGCGCCGCGACCGCTTTCCTCGCGCCGGCCGCGGCCCGCGCCGACGGCGACGTGCTGCGGATCGGCATCATCACCGATATGAGCGGGCAGTACAGCGAGGGCAACGGCGAGGGCTCGGTCGCCGCCGCGCGGCTCGCGGTCGAGGATTTCGGCCCGACGGTGCTCGGCAAGCGGATCGAGATCATCTCGGCCGATCACCAGAACAAGCCCGACATCGCCTCGACCATCGTGCGCAACTGGATCGACACGAAGGGCGTCGACGTGGTGGCGGAGGGGGTGAATTCCGCGGTCGCGCTGGCGGTCCAGGCGGTGACGCGGGAGCGGGGCAAGATCTTCCTGATCTCGGGCGCCGGCTCGTCGGACCTCACCGGCAAGTCGTGCTCGCCGACCAGCGTGCAATGGACCTACGACACCTACGCCTCGTCGAACGCCACGGCGAAGACGCTGGTCGGCCGGGGTGAAAAATCCTGGTACTTCCTCACCGCCGATTACGCCTTCGGCCACGCGCTGGAGCGCGACGCGGCCCGGGCGGTCGAGGCCGCGGGCGGGCAGGTCCTCGGCAAGGTCCGCCACCCGTTCAACAATCCCGACTTCTCGTCCTTCCTGCTCCAGGCGCAAAGCTCGCCCGCCAAGGTGATCGCGCTCGCCAATGCGGGCAGCGACTTCGCCAATGCGGTCAAGCAGGCGCATGAATTCGGCCTGACCCAGTCGAACAAGACCATCGCGGCGTTGCAGGTGACCCTGACCGACGTCGCTTCCCTCGGCCTCGAGGTGGTGCAAGGCGCGCTGTTCACCGACAGCTTCTACTGGGACCGCACGCCGGAGACCCGGGCCTATGCCAAGCGCTTCTTTGCCCTGCGCAAGGCGATGCCGACCGCCTACCAGGCCGGCGTGACCTCGGCCCTCACCCATTACCTGAAGGCGGTGCAGGCCGCCGGCACCACCGATGCGGCCGCCGTGATGGCGAAGATGCGCGAGACGCCGGTCAACGACTTCTTCGCGCAAGGCGGCAAGGTCCGGGCCGACGGCCGCATGGTCCACGACATGTACCTGATGCGCTTCAAGAAGCCGTCCCAGTCGACGGGCAAGTGGGACCTCTACGAGCTCGTCACCACGGTCCCGGGCGACGAGGCGTTCCGGCCGCTCAGCGAAGGCGGGTGCCCCTATGTCAAGAACTGACGCCGCCGACCTCGCCGCCCTGGTCCGGCCCGGCGCCGTCGCGATCGTCGGCGCCTCCGCCGACCCGACCCGCATCGGCGGCCGGCCGATCGCCTACATGCTGCGCGCCGGCTTCCAGGGCGCGATCCTGCCGGTGAACCCGAACCGGGCCGAGGTGCAGGGCCTTCCCTGCTTCCCCTCCGTCGCCGCCCTGCCCCAGGCGCCCGACGTGGCGGTGATCGCGGTGCCCGGCGCGGCGGCGCTCCAGGCAGTCGAGGAACTGGGCGCGCGGGGCACGCGCTTCGCCATCCTGTTCACGGCGGGCTACGCCGAGATCGGCGAGGCGGGGGCGGAGGCGCAAGGAGCCCTCGTCGCGGCGGCGCGGCGTCACGGGATGCGGCTGCTGGGGCCGAACTGCCTCGGCCTGTTCAACGCGGCGACCGGCTTCTACCCGATCTTCTCCGCCTCGCTCGAAGGCGGCCTGCCGCTGCCGGGGCGGATCGGCATCGCCAGCCAGTCGGGCGCCTACGGCACCCACCTCTTCACCGCCTGCCGCAACCGCCATATCGGCACCGCGATGCTGGTCACCACCGGCAACGAGGCCGACCTGTCGGTCGCCGACGCGATCGGCTGGATGGCGCAGGACGACGGCATCGACGTCATCATGGCCTATGCCGAGGGCGTGCAGGACGGGCCGGCCTTCGCCGGCGCGCTTGCCGAGGCGCGGCGGGCGAAGAAGCCCGTGGTGATGATGAAGGTCGGCCGCAGCGCGATCGGCAGCGCGGCGGCGCGGTCGCACACCGCCTCGATCGCCGGCAACGACGCGGTGTTCTCCGCGGTGCTCGCCGAGCACGGCGTGATCCGGGCCCGCTCGACGGAAGAGCTGATCGACATCGCCTATGCGGCGACGCGGCGGATCTACCCGGTGCCGAACAGCTTGGGCGTCATCACCATCTCGGGCGGCGCCGGGGTGCTGATCTCGGATGCCGCCGAGGCCGTCGGCCTGCCGATGCCGGCGATGCCGGAGGACGCGCAGGCCCGCCTGAAGGCGATCCTGCCGATCGCCGCGCCGCGCAACCCGGTCGATTGCACCGCGCAGGCCTTCAACGACCTGTCGCTGATCGGCCGCTTCACCGAGGCGATGATCGCCGAGGGCGGTTATGCCTCGATCCTGGCCTTCTTCACCCAGATCGGCGGCGCTCCCAGCATGGCGCCGGCGATCCGCGCCCAGCTCAACGCCGTCAAGGCGCGCCATCCGGACCGGCTCTACGCCCTCTCGGTCCTCGCCTCGGAGGAGCGCAACCGGGACTACGAGGCCGACGGCTACCTGCTCTACGAGGATCCGGCCCGCGCCGTCGTCGCCCTCGACGCGATGGGCCGCCTCGGCGCGAGTTTTTCGGAGATCGAGCCGGTGCCGCCGCCGGCAGGCGCGCCCGTCCGGCTGCCGGACGAGAACCCGAGCGAGGCCGAGGCCAAACGCCTGCTCTCGGCCGCCGGCATCGCGACGGTGCCGGAGGCGGCGTGCGCCGACGCGGCGGCGGCGGTCGCGGCGGCCGAATCCTTCGGCTTTCCGGTGGTGATGAAGATCCTGTCGCCGGACATCCTGCACAAGACCGAGATCGGCGGGGTCCTGCTCGACATCGGCGATGCCGAGGCGGTCCGGCGCGGCTACGCTATCCTGATCGAACGCGCCGCCCGCCACGCGCCTGACGCCCGGATCGACGGCGTGCTGGTGGCGTGCCAGGTCAGGGGGGCGGTCGAGTGCATCATGGGCATCCAGCGCGATCCGGTCTTCGGCCCGGTGGCGATGGTCGGCCTCGGCGGGGTCTTCGTCGAGGTGATGCGCGACGTGGTGTTCCGGCGCTGCCCGTTCGGCGAGGACGTGGCCGAGGCGATGATCCGCTCGATCAAGGCCGCGCCGCTCCTCACCGGCGCCCGCGGTCGGCCGCCCTGCGACATCGCCGCGCTCGCCCGGATGCTGTCGCGGCTCTCGGTCTTCGCCGTGGCGGCGGGGCCGCGGCTGGCCTCCATCGACCTCAACCCGGTCTTCGCCCTGCCCGAGGGGGCGTTCGCGGCGGATGCGGTGATCGAGGTGGGGGAGGCGGGGTGATGAGAATGGGATTGGAGGTCTCGCGCGTGAACCCTCCCCCGCAGAGGCTATCGCATTCACGCATTTCGGTCCGCGTGCTTCCGCCTTTGAAGGTAGCGCGCCTCCCCTCCCCCTTGTGGGGAGGGGTTAGGGGTGGGGGTGGTGCCGGAGAATCCGCGCGCTCTACGCGGCACCACCCCCACCCCTTAACCCCTGCCCACAAGGGGGAGGGGAAAGCGCCTGATTATACAAAGGGTTGGATATCAGGGGCGTTGTGTGGATCTGCAAGCCCGCAGAGGGGGGAGGGTTCGGGCCGGCGCATCTCCCGATGCATGAGGCCGGCGAGATGACCGACCCCGCCCGCATCCCCGTCATCATCGGCATCGGCGAGGTCGCCGACCGGCCCGACACCCCCGGCCGTGGCCCGATCGGCCCCGAGCCCGCCGCCCTGATGGCCGAGGCCCTGGCCCGCGCCGACGCGGATGCCGGCGGCGGCTGGCTCTCGCGGATCGGCTCCCTCGACGTCGTCAACGCGGTGTCGTGGCCCTATGCCGACCTGCCGGCCCGCCTCGCCGACCTCCTCGGCCATCGCCCGGCCCGCCTCGCCTACGGTCCTGTCGGCGGCGAGACGCCGGTCCGCTTCCTGCACGAGGCGGCGCGGCGGATCGCGCGCGGCGAGGCCGCGGTGGCGGCCCTGTGCAGCGGCGAGGCGGAGCACAGCGCTGCGGCGGCGCGCCGCGCCGGCCTGACGCCCGACCGCGACGCGACCCCGCCCTGGACCGCGCCGGACCCGGCCTGGACCAACCCGCGGGCGCGCGACTACCTCCACCCCCAGGCCCTGCGCCACGGCCTGTCGCAGCCGGTCGCCGTCTATCCCCTCTACGAGACCGCGCTCCAGGCCGCCTGGGGCCAGACCCCGCGCCAGGGCCGCGACGAATCGGCGGCACTCGGGGCGGCCTTCTCCCGGGTCGCGGCCGACAATCCGCATGGATGGCTGCGTCGGTCCTTCACCCCCGACGAGATCGCCACGCCGACGCCCGCCAACCGGCCGATCGCCTGGCCCTACACCAAGCTGATGGTGGCCAACCCCGTGGTGAACCAGGCCGCCGCCGTGATCGTGACGAGCTTGGGCCTTGCCCGCGCCGCCGGCCTCCCCGAGCATCGCCTGGTCCCGATCGGCCCCGGCGCCGCCGCGAACGAGCCACGGGACTGGCTGTCGCGCGACCGCTTCGACCACGCCCCGGCGCAGGATGCGGTGCTGGCGGCGGCGCTCCGCCGGGCCGGCCTCGCCGCCTCGGACCTCACCGCGCTCGAACTCTACAGCTGCTTCCCTTGCGTGCCCAAGATGGCGCGCCGCCGCCTCCTCCTGCCCGACGAGGCCGTGCCGACGGTGGCGGGCGGGCTGACCTTCTTCGGCGCGCCCCTCAACGGCTACATGGCGCATGCCGCCTGCGCGATGGTGCGGCTTCTGCGCGAGGCGCCCGGCCGTGCCGGTCTGCTCTACGGCCAGGGCGAGTTCGTCACCAAGCACCACGCCCTGGTGCTGGGCGGCGGGTTCGACGGGCTCGACGACGCGCCGGTCTCGGTCCAGGACGCGGCGGAGAGCCGCCGCGGGCCGGTGCCGCCGGTGGTGGAGGACGCCGCGGGCCGCGCCGTCGTCGAGACCCATACGGTGCTGTTCGACCGCGAGGGCGCGCCGGAGCGCGGCGTCGTGGTCCTGCGCCAGGGCGAGACCCGCCTGCTCGCCCGGGTGCCGGCCGCCGACCGCGCCACCCTGGCGGCGCTGACCGATCTCGACCGCTCTCCCGTCGGCCTCGACGGCACCTTGCGGACGGCCCGCGACGGGCTCCTCGAGTGGGAGGCCGCCTGATGCCGGATCCCCTCCGCCTCGACCGCATCGGCGATCACGTCGCTCTCCTGACGTTGAACCGCCCGCAGGCGCGCAACGCCGTCGACCCGGCGCTCGCCCGCGCCCTCGGCGACGCCGTGGCGGCGACGGAGGCCGACGACGCGATCCGCGCCGTGGTCCTGGCCGGCGAGGGCCCGGTCTTCTGCGCCGGGGCCGACCTGAAGGCGGTCGCGGCTGGCCGCGCCGACGATCTCTGGACCGAAGGGGGCGGGTTCGCCGGCTTCGTCCACGCCGTGCGGGCCAAGCCCTGGATCGCCGCCGTGGAGGGCCCGGCTTTGGCCGGTGGTTGCGAGATCGCGCTCGCCTGCGATCTGATCGTGGCGGGGGAGGGGGCCAGCTTCGGCCTACCGGAGGTGACCCGCGGCCTCGTCGCCGCGGCGGGCGGGCTCTACCGGCTGCCGCGGGCGCTGCCCCGGGCGGTCGCGCTCGAGATGATCCTGACCGGCGCGCCCCTCGACGCCGCCCGCGCCCACGCGCTCGGCCTCGTCGGCCGGCTGGCGCCGCGGGGATCGGCCCGGGACGCGGCCGTGGCGCTCGCGACGGTGATCGCCGGCAACGCCCCGCTCGCCGTGCGCGAGAGCCTGGCGGTGGCGCGCCTGGCCACGGCGGCCGACGAGGCGGCCTTGCGGGCGGCGAGCGCCGCGGCCCGGGCCCGCGTCCAGGCCTCGGAGGATTTTCGCGAAGGGCCCCGCGCCTTCATCGAGAAGCGCCCGCCGCGCTGGACGGGACGGTGATGGGGAGCCTGTTCGATTGATCGCCATAGATCTCAAATCCACGGCGTCATTCCGGGGCCGCGCAGCGGAGCCCGGAATCCAGAGCCGCAGGTATGAAAGGATCAAGCGGAACGCGATCCGCCTTGTTCTGAACGATCGGCAGTTCTGGATTCCGGGCTCCGCTTTCGCGGCCCCGGAATGACGCGGAGGGTATCGAGAGTGTCGGGCAAATCGAACGAGCGCTCAGGATGAGGTCGTGTTTGGGAAAAACTGTCAGAGACTGTTTGACTTGAAGGGTAAGTTCTTCCCATTCTCGACCTCATCCTGAGGTGTCAGTCCATCAACGATGGACTGACCTCGAAGGAGGCCTCCAGAAGCCTGCGCGATCCCTGGAGCCCTCCTTCGAGGTCAGCCGATCTTCGATCGGCTAACACCTCAGGATGAGGTTGTGGGCTGGAAGAAAAAGTCCTCTGCAGCATTCACATCATAGTCAAACAAGCTCTCAGACCAGCCAAACAGACCATCGAAGGAGGAACCCCATGGGCCTACTGGACGGAAAGGTCGCCCTCGTCACCGGAGCGGGCGGCGGCATCGGGCGGGAGATCGCGCTCGCCATGGCGCTCGCCGGCGCCCGGGTGGTGGTCAACGACGTCGGCGCCTCGTTGAGCGGCCTCGGCGAGACCTCGGCGACGCCGGGCGAGCAGACCCGCGCCATCATCGAGCAGCGCGGCGGCCAGGCGGTGGTCGATACCGGCAGCGTCGCCGAATGGGCGGCGGCGCAACGCATGGTGGCGACCGCGCTGGATGCCTTCGGCCGCCTCGACATCGTGGTCAACAATGCCGGCATCCTGCGCGACCAGATCTTCCACAAGATGACGCCGGAGGAATGGCTGTCGGTCATCAACGTCCACCTCAACGGCAGCTTCTTCGTCTCCCGCGCCGCCGCCGAAACCTTCCGCAAGCAAGGGGCCGGCGCCTATGTCCACATGACCTCGACCTCGGGCCTGATCGGCAACATCGGCCAGGCGAATTATTCCGCCGCCAAGCTCGGCGTCGCCGCCCTGTCGAAGTCGATCGCCCTCGACATGGGCCGGTTCGGCGTGCGCTCGAACTGCATCGCCCCCTTCGCCTGGAGCCGGATGACCAGCTCGATCCCGGCCGAGACCCCGGAGCAGAAGGCCCGCGTCGCCAAGCTCCAGGCGATGGGGCCGGAGAAGAACGCGCCGCTCGCGGTCTTCCTCGCCTCCGATCAGGCAAGCACCGTCACCGGCCAGATCTTCGCCGCCCGCCACAACGAGCTGTTCGTCTTCAACCACCCCCGCCCGGTGCGCGGCGTGCACCGCTCCGAGGGCTGGACGCCGGAGACCATCGCCGAGCACGGGATGCCGGCGCTGTCGGGCCACCTCGCCCCCCTCGACCGCAGCCCCGACGTGTTCTCCTGGGACCCGGTGTGACCATGACGATCAACGGACGCGCCCACATCGTCGGGGCCTACGAGCACCCGACCCGCAAGGCCCCGGACAAGTCGGTGGCCCAGCTCCACGCCGAATCCGCCGCCGGCGCGCTCGCCGATGCCGGGCTGACCAAGGACGACGTCGACGGCTATTTCTGCGCCGGCGACGCGCCGGGCCTCGGGCCGCTGGCAATGGCCGACTACATGAACCTGTCCTTGCGCCACCTCGACAGCACCGATATCGGCGGCGCCTCCTACATCGCCCATGTGGCGCATGCGGCTGAGGCCATCGCGATGGGGAAGTGCAATGTCGCGCTGATCACGCTGGCCGGCCGGCCGCGCAGCGCCGGCCATTCCGGCACCGCGGCCCGCCCCGTCATCGCCGACGCCCCGGACAGCCCGTGGGAGACGCCGTTCGGCCCGACCACGGTCAACCTCTACGCGCTCTGTGCGCGCCGCCATATGCACGAGTTCGGCACGACGTCCGAGCAGCTCGCCTGGATCAAGGTCGCGGCCTCGCACCATGCGCAGCACAATCCGCACGCGATGCTGCGCGACGTGGTGAGCGTCGCGGATGTCGTGGCCTCGCCGATGGTCGCCGATCCGCTGCACCGGCTCGATTGCTGCGTCGTCAGCGACGGCGGCGGGGCGCTGGTGGTGGCGCGGCCCGAGATCGCCCGCAGCCTGAAGCACCCGCTGGTGCGCGTGATGGGGGCGGGCGAGGCCCACAAGGGCCAGCTCGGCGGCGAGGTCGACCTGACCTGGTCGGCGGCGCGGATCTCGGGTCCGGCCGCCTTCGCGGAGGCCGGGGTGAGCCCGGCCGACATCGATTACGCCTCGATCTACGACAGCTTCACCATCACGGTGCTGATGCAGCTCGAGGATCTCGGCTTCTGCGAGAAGGGGCAGGGCGGCCGCTTCGTCGCCGACGGCAACCTGATCTCCGGCACCGGACGATTGCCGTTCAACACCGATGGCGGCGGCCTGTGCAACAACCACCCGGCCAACCGGGGCGGCATCACCAAGGTGATCGAGGCGGTGCGCCAGCTGCGCGGCGAGGCCCATCCGGCGGTGCAGGTGAGGAACTGCGAGCTGGCCGTCGCGACCGGGATCGGCGGCCTGCTCGGCAGCCGCCACGGCGCCGCGACCCTGATCCTCGGGAGGGAGTGAGACAGATGACGAAAGCGTCCTCGACCCGCATCCCGCTGCGCGACGGCGACTGGCCCGACCCGCCGGCAAGCCCCGATTCCGCGCCCTTCGTGGCGGCGGCCCGCGAGGGCCGGTTCCTGCTGCGCCGCTGCGCCGCCTGCGGCAAGGCGCATTGGTATCCGCGCGCGCTCTGCCCGTTCTGCTTCGGTGAGACCGCCTGGGAGGAGGCCTCGGGCGAGGGCACGATCTACAGCTACACCGTGCTCGCCCGCGAGGACCCGCCCCGCACGGTCGCCTACGTCACCCTGGCGGAAGGCCCGACGATGCTGACGAGCCTGGTCGATTGCGATCCGCAAGCCCTGGCGATCGGCCTGCCGGTGCAGCTGGTCTTCGCGTCGTCGCGCGACGGGACGCCGGTGCCGTGCTTCCGGCCGGCCGGGGCGGGCGATCCGCCGGAGCCGGCCCCGGCGGCGTGACGCGCGCGGGTCTTCGACGTCCGGTGACGGGCCCGGCACCGGACCCTCCATGCGCGCGGCCCGACATGAACGCAGCCTGGGTGCACGCTGCGGCATCTTTCTACCACAGGGTCAGTTTGTAACTGATCATTAATGGCGCCGATCCATAGTGAGTAAACAACGTCTTACTGGATTCTCGGCATGTTGCGCAGGTTGACCGTCCGCACCCGCCTCTACGTCGGCTTCGGGTCGTTGGTGATGATCGCTGCCGGCCTGGGCGGCTTCTCGATCTACCAGCAGGCCGGTCTCGTCGAGCAATACGAGAAGCGGGCGCTGCTCGACGATCTGTCCCGCTCCGCGCTGTCCGTGATCGTGTCGACGAAGTCGATGTCGGGCCAGGCGGAGCAGTACCGGATCCTGCCGCGGCCCGAGCTGATCGCCGGGATCGAGGAGGAGCGCCGGTCGATCGAGGAATCGGGCGACATGATGGCCAAGCGGTCGATCGCCGAGGACCGCCGCAAGCTCTACGCGGAGATCCGCGACCAGGCCCGCGATCTGAAGCCCGACCTTCAGCGCCTGGCGGCGGCGGGACGCGGCATGGCGGAGGCCAAGGACAAGCTGTTCAAGGGCGGCGACGAGCTGACCCGCGCGACCAACGCCCTCGTGGCCGAGATGCGGGCCCGCGCCAGCGACGCGCAGGTGCTCCAGGCCGCCGCGACCGAGAGCGCCATGCTGCTGGTCCGGGTCGCCAACTGGCGCTTCCTGGCGACGCAGGACCCGAACGGCCCGGCGACCTTCGCGACCAATGCCGGCAAGGCGGACGCCGCCCTCAAGCTCCTGCGCGGGCTCGATTCCGCCGGCTCCTTCGCCCAGCCGATGCGCGCGACCGAGCAGGCGCTCGCCGCCTACGTCGCCGCCTTCCAGGCCTACGGCACGGCGTCGGGCGAGAGCCGGCAGATCTACGATACCGGCATCAGGCCGCACCTCACCGCCATCGACGAGGCCACCAAGACCGTTCGGGCTAAGGTGGAGACCGTGGTCCGCGAGATCGCCGCCGCAACGGAAGCGATGACGGCGCGGACGAAGGTGATCCAGTTCGCCCTGATCGCCTTCGCCCTCTCCCTCGGCGCCGGCCTCGCCGTCCTGATCGCCCGCAGCATCGTCGGGCCGATCGGCGGGATGACCGCGGCGATGAAGCGGCTGGCGCAAGGAGAGACCGACCTCGCCGTGCCCTCCCGCGACTCCCGCGACGAGATGGGCGAGATGGCGCAAGCCGTCGAGGTCTTCCGCCAGAACGCCCTCGCCCGGATCGAACTGGAGGCGCAGCAGCGCGACGAGCAATCCGCCCGCCAGCGCCGCGCCGACCGGGTCGACCAGCTGGTGCGGGGCTTCCAGCACCGGGTCGCGGGCTCGCTCGAGATCGTCACCTCGGCCGCGACCGAGCTCGACGCCACGGCCCGCACCATGACGAGCGTCGCCGACACCACCAGCGCCCAGGCGCAGGCCTCGAGCGGCACCGCCGAGCAGACCTCCGCCAGCGTCCAGATGGTCGCGGCGGCGGCCGAGGAGATGGTGTCCTCGCTCCAGGAGATCGAGCGGCAGGTGCTGCGCTCGAACGAGGTCGCCGGCAACGCCACCCGCGAGGCCGCGGCGACCGACGCCGCCATGACGAGCCTCAGCGCCGCCGCCACGCAGATCGGCGCCGCCGTCGCGACGATCACCGCCATCGCCGACCAGACCAACCTGCTCGCGCTCAACGCCACGATCGAGGCGGCGCGGGCCGGCGCGGCGGGCCGCGGCTTCGCGGTGGTCGCGGCGGAGGTGAAGGAGCTCGCCGCCCAGACCTCCCGGGCGACCGTGGAGATCGGCGGTCAGATCACGGCGATCCAGGCCGCCACCGGCCAGGCGGCCGGCGCCATCGGGCAGATCGGCCAGACCATCGCGACCATCAACGAGATCAGCGGCATGATCGCCGCGACGGTGACGGAGCAGACCGCCGCGACGACCGAGATCTCGCGCAACGCCTCGCAGGCCGCCCGGGGCACACAGGACGTCACCGCCGCGATGGCCGGCGTCCTCGGCTCGGCCGGTGAGACCGGCAGCGCCGCCTCCCAGGTGCTGATGGCGGCGGCCGAACTCGCCACCCAGTCGCTCACCGTCAAGCAGGAGGTCGACGGCTTCCTGCGCGACATCCAGGCGGCCTGACGCGCGACCCTCCCGGCGGGATCGTCTCGGGTTCCGCCGGTCCTTCGACGAACAAAGGCCCCGGCGCGGCTCACGCGGCGGGGCCTTTGGTTTTCTCCCCTCGGTCCCCGGGACGACCGACCGGTGCCGGGGCTCCTCCTCACGCCGCCCGGATTTCGCCCAGGAACGCCCCGACCGCCGCGTTCATCGCCTCCGCCTGCCGGCCGAGGTCGCGGGTGGTGTCGGTGACGTGGGCGGCGGCCTCGGCGGTGCCGCCGGCATCCTCGCGCACGCGGTCGATCAGGCGGGCGACCTCGTCGGTGCCGGCGCTGACGTCGCGGGTGCTGCGGGCGATCTCGGCGGTGGCGGCGCTCTGCTCCTCGACCGCGGCGCTGATCATCGCGCTGCTTTCGCTGACCTGGCCGATCGTCCGGCGGATGCGGGCGATGGCCTCGACCGAGCCGTCCGCCGCCGCCCGCACGGTGTCGATCTGCCCGGTGATCGTCCCGGTGGCGCGGGCGGTCTGCTGGGCCAGGGCCTTCACCTCCGCGGCGACCACCGCGAAGCCGCGGCCGGCCGCACCGGCGCGGGACGCCTCGATGGTGGCGTTGAGCGCCAGCAGGTTGGTCTGGTCGGCGATGCCGGTGATCAGCGTCACCACCTCGCCGATCTGCGCCACCGCCCCGGCGAGCGACGCGACCTGCGCCGCCACCGCGTCGGATTGCGCCACCGCATCCGCCGCCATATTGTGGGAGCGGCCGACCTCGCCGGCGATCTCCGCGATCGCCGCGCGCAGCTGCTCGGCGGAGCGCGCCACCTGCTCGGTCCCGGCCGAGGCCTGGGTCACCGCCGCCGCGACGGAGGTCGCCGCCTGCGACGAGCGCGAGGCGTTGCGCGACAGCGCCCCGACGGTACCGTCGAGGGCCCGGGCCCGGTCGGCGACCGCGCCGATCGCCGCGAGCACGCGCTCCTCGAAGGCCTGGGCCAGGGCGGCGGTGGTGCGGCGCCGGGTCGCCTGCTCGGCTTGCGCATAGGTCTCGAGCAGCACTTCGAGGTCGAGCCAGGCCGCCCGGGTGAGCGCACCCTGGAGCGCCGCCTCGGCCTTGCCTCCGAGCAGGCGCCGCGGCCCGGCGAGGCCGAGCGCCTCGGTGAGCCCCGCCGTCACCGTGGCGTGGCAGATCGCGACCGCGTAGGCCGGCACCCGCCGGGCGTAGAAGACCGAGGCCAGGCGCTCGGCCGAGGCGGTGAAGTCCGGGCCGAAATCGCCGCTCACCACCCGCACCCAATGGGCGACCCGGGCCGCGTGCACCTCCGGATCGCGCAAGGTCTCCTGGATCTCCGGCCAGTCCGCGAAGCGGGCGTTCCAGTCGGCCAGCAGCCCCGGCAGGCGCTCCCGCGCGAAGCCTTCGAGGCCGCGCAGGCGGACGAGATCGTCGTCCGTCAGGCCGAAGGTGGCGAAGCGCCGGGCTTGCGCGGCGGAGACGACGGTCTGATCCATGGCTCGGTTGCACCTATTCAGGTCTACAACTGATGCGAGCGACCGCGATAATTTTCGGTTACCGGCGATCCATTCGACGACTAGGGACCTGGAACCGGGCCGTCCCCGAGGCTGCGGGCGCAATCGGCGATCTGCCGGCGCAGCCAAGCATGGTCGGGATGGCGCTCGACCCGCCGGGCCCAGACCAGGGCCGAGCGGGTGACCGGCAGGTCCGGATCCACCGGCAGCGGCTCGCAGGCGACCGGATGTACCGTCGCCAGGGTACGGGCGATCCGCTCAGCCATCACCGCCACCAAGTCGGAGCGGGCGAGGATCGGCGCCGCCGACAGGAACGGGGCCGCCATCGCGACCCGGCGCGGCGGCAGGCCCCGTCTCGCCAGGATGCCGTCGAGGAAGCCGACATCGTCGCCGGTGGAGGAGACGACGAGGTGCGAGAGGTCGGCGAGGCGCTCGTAGGTGAGGGGCGCGGCGAGGCCTGGATGCCCGCGCCGGGCGACGACCGCGAACCCGTCCCGGATCAGCGTGGCGGTGCCGAAGCGCTCGCCCTCGACCCGCCCGGTCCCGACGATCGCAAGATCCACATCGCCGCGATCCAAGAGGTCGTCGACCCGCACGGTGCCGCTCGGGCTCATGTGCAGGCTCAAACGAGGGGCCCGGCTCGCGATCCATTCGGCGATCGGCGCGGCCAGCACCACGGCGGCGGTATTGTTGAGCACCAGGCGAAACCGCGCGGTCGAGGTGGCCGGGTCGAACCGGTCCTGGTGCAGGGCGCCCTCGATCTCGGCCAGCGCCCGGCGCACCGGCTCGGCCAGGTCGAGGGCCCGGGGCGTCGGGCTCATGCCCTCGGGCCCGCGCACGAACAATTCGTCGCCGAGCGCCCGGCGCAGCCGCTGCAGCGCGTGGCTCACCGCCGACTGGCTCAGGCCCAGCCGCTCGCCCGCGCGCGTCACGTGGCGCTCGCGCATGATCGCGTCGAACACGATGAGGAGCTTGAAGTCGAACGCGTCCCAGTTCACGGGCGCGGGTTGTAGCGGAGCGGCGCGGCGGGGGATAGGCGGTGGGGGGAGGCTGTGCATCGCGAACCCTCCCCCCCTTCTGCGGCGGGCTGTCCGGGGAAACGAGGGTCGCGGGTTTCCCCTCTCCCCGCGGGCGGGGAGAGGGCTGTGCTTCCGTTCAGGAAGCGCAGCGAGCCCACAGGGCGAGGGTGAGGGGTGATGCCGGAGGAGGCACATCCTGAAACACCCCCTCACCCTCGCTTCGGCTTTCGCCTCCGCTTGCCGCGTCCCCTGGACGGGGACACGGCCCTCTCCCCGCCCGCGGGGAGAGGAGAGTAACCCGCGCCATGTCTTTCCCCGGACGGCCTTGCGCAGAGGGGGAGATTTCGCGCGCGTCGCGATGGGCTTCGCCTTACCCCTGCTTCATCTTCGTCAGCGTCTCGCCCGGCACCCCCGAAAAGTTGTTCGACAGGAGGTAGCGCGGGCTCGACTTGATCCAGGTGTCGAGGTCGATCTCCTCGAACTTGCCGTTGTCCCAGGTCTGGACGATCTCCAGGTCCTCGTCGCCGGTGTTCTTGATCGCGTGGCCGAAGCCCATCGGGATGTAGGCGACGTCGCCGGGCTTGAACTCGGCCACCTTGCCGCGCCCGCCCGAGCCGAACAGGGCCACCTGGCCCTTGCCCTTCAGGTAATAGTGCCACTCGTTGGCGTTGACGTTCCAGTGCAGCTTGCGCATCTGCCCCGGCCGGATCGTCATCACGCCGCCCGACATCGTCTTCTGGATCGGCCACTCGTCGACCGTGGCGAGGCGGAAGGTGCCGCCCTCGAACTCGCGGACCGCCCGCGGGTCCTTGAGCAGGCGGAACTTGTGGGTCGATTCCTTCGGCCAGGGCGCGTCGAGGGCGTCCGACACCGGGACCACCGGGCCGGCCTGGATATAGGCCTCGCCCTTCGGGAAGGCGTCGAAGGCGTTCGCCGGCAGACCGAAATCGAGGGCCAGCATGTCCTTCGGGGTCACGTCGATCCAGTCGGTGATCGAGAAGGTGCCGTGCTCCGAGAAGGCGCCGTTGTCGAAGGACAGGATGAAGTGGCAGGGCTTGTCGCCGATGGTCTGGATCGAGTGGCCGTGGCCCTTCGGGAAGTACCAGAGGTCGCCGGGCTCGTAGTTGTTGATCTCGCTGGCGCCGCTCGGATCGAGCACCACGGTCTGGCAGCGGCCGTCGATGACGTAGGCCCATTCGGCCGCGATGGCGTGCCAGTGCAATTCGCGCGAGGCGCCGGGCTCGAGGAACATGTGCACGCCCGCGATCCCCTTGCTGATGGGGAACTGGTGGACGGTCGCTTCCTTGGCCCAGCCGCCGGAGGTCACCTTCGGGCGGTTGCCGTCGAGCGAGAAGCGGAACTCGGGCATCGCCCCGACATCCTGCGGATCGTGGTAGGCGACCTTGGCGCCCGGCGGCAGCGACACCGACTGCCGGCCGTAGCCGCCGTCGCCCGGGTTGCCGTGGTCGTGCTCGAGGGCCTTCGCGCCCGTCGCCACCATGCCGGCGCCGAGCGCCGCGCTCCCCAGAAACAGCCGCCGCGTCTGGTCCATGATGCGTTCCCCCATGCGTGCCGGCCTCGGGCCGTCGGGCTCCGTCGGGCCTTGGCGCGGCAAGCTGGAGCAGGGCGGTGCGCCAGTGAAACGCATTGTCGGCATCCGCGCATGCCGGCCATTCATGATGCCGCCCGAGATGGGCAAAAGCGGGAAAGAGGGGTCGCGGGATGTCCTGGCAGATCTGGGCGCTGGTCTCGGCCGTGTTCACCGCCATCACGGCCGTGCTGGCCCGGGCCGGCAGCGCCGGGGCGGAGTCGGACGCCGCCGCCTTCATGCGATCCGTGGTGATCCTGGCGGCGCTCGGGGCACTCTGCCTCGCCACCGGCCAGTGGCAGGCCCTGCGGGCGCTCACCGGGCGCAATCTCGGCCTACTTAGCCTGTCGGGGCTCGCCACCGCCGGCTCCTGGGCCTGCTACTTCCGCGCCCTCAAGGTCGGCGGGGCGGCGCAGGTCGCGACCCTCAACAAGCTGTCGATCGTGCTGGTGGCCGTGTTGGGCGCGACGCTGCTCGGCGAGCGGTTGTCGGGGGTGAACTGGCTCGGGGTCGGGCTGGTGGTGGTTGGCGCCTACCTGCTCACCTGGCGGGGGTGAGCCGTCGCGCCCGTCATCGGCCCGAGGCTCGCCACGCTCTCCTGACGATCCCGTCGAAGAAGCCGATCACGGCGCCTGCAGGCTCGTGGCGATCCCGAGGGTCAGGGCGGTGCTGCCCGACGGGCGGTAGAGGCTGTCGAACGCGGCCTTGTCGACCAGCGTCGCGGCGCCGGGCTGGCCCATCTCGCCGTAGAACCGGCGCATGTTGTCGGTGCCGCGCTGGTTGAGCGTGTTCGCCTCGACCCGGTTGCCCGGACGGTGCGCCGTGTGGAAGCCGAGGCCGGAGCGGCCCGACATCCCCTCGTACACGTCCTCGCCGTGGATGTAGTGGCGCCGCACGCCCCCGGCGAAGATCAGCGTGCAGGCGCTGTCGCACCGCGCCGCCTGCGCATCCACCGCCGTGACGAGGCCGGCGCGGCGGATCGCCCGGCCGATGGCGATGCCCTCCAGCACCTTGCCGCCGCCGCTGTTGAGGTAGACGACCCGCAGCGGACGGGCGTGCGGCCCGGCGAGGAAGCGGGCGAAGGCCTCGCCGTCGCCGGGCACGATCGCACCGGCGAGGGTGGCCTGATCGCCGCTCTCCGAGAGGCTCATCGCCCGGGACGGGCCGACGCCCGCGATCGAGACGGCCGCCACGCATGCCAGGATCCGCCACCGCATCGCCGTTCCTCCGAGCGCTTCCCCGCCGGCATCATGACGCAGCGTGAGGCGGAGGGCCAGTGGTCTCGTAGTCTGTTCGACTTGCCCATATCTCGTCAGATCTTGTCGACGTGTTGACTGTGTCTTTATTTCTCTCTCTCGTCTCTTGTCCGTATCCGCTCACGGCCAGACCTTGATCGAGACCGGCCGCCGCACGAGGTCGCGCTCCGAGGTGACCTCGCAGCCCTTGGTCTTGAGCGTGACGTAGAACAGCGTCGCCGTGTCACCCACCGTGTCGAAGTTGCGGCCGGGGGCGGCGGGATCGATCAGCGAGGGGTAGCTGACGAGCTCGCCGCCGGACGTGCACGGATCGTCGTAGAGGGTGGATCCGGCGATCAGCAGGCGCGGCGCGTCCCAGGCGAGGAGATCGCGCGACGTGCTCCAGTAGATCCCGGAGCGGGGGAAGACGCCGCCGGCGGCGGCCTGGAACACGGCGATCCAGGCGCCGGTGCCGCGGTGGCGGCTCACCGAGCCGACCGGGGCCGGGAACGGCGCCACCGGGGCGCAGGGGCCCGTCGCCTTGGCGCCCTTCAGGTACGGGTTGGGGAAGCGGGCGGTGAACGCCTTGCCGTCGAAGGCACGCCAGCGGGCGGGATCGGCCACGTCGTCGCTGCGGAACAGGCAGACGCCGAAGGGCTGGCCGGTCCAGCCGGTGGTGGACGCATAGAAGTAGCGGAAGCGGCCGTCGGAAAAGATGTTCGACGGGTTGAAGAAGCCGCGGTGGCGGCCCTGCTCGACCTCCTGGCGGAAGGGGGCCGCCGCCACCACCGTCGGCGGCGTGGTGCGGCTGAAGCTGTGCCCGCCATCGCTCGAGCGGGCGGCGAGCACCGCGTTGTACCAGCAGGCCAAGGTCCCCGTGGTGCGGCAGCGTTTGTGCTCGTCGGCGTGGTACTCCTCGTGCAGCAGCGCCTCGACCCGCCTGCCGTCCTCGGTCCAGGTGGCGGTGATCCAGGTGCGGTCGTCGAAGGCCTCGGGCTCCGGCTTGAAGGCGGAATCGAGCACCACCGTGCAGTCCAGCTTCAAGGCGTCGAAGTCGCGGCCGCGCAAGGCGCGATTGCGATAATGCATCCCGAACAGCACGATCCCGCCCTCGGCCTCGCGGAACGCCCGGGCGGGGGCGTCCGGCACGTCGTGCCCGTCGCAGGCGTCGCGCTTGGGCGTGAAGACGAGGCGGGGCGCGCCGACAAGGGTCAGGGCCGAGAGGGGAGGCTCGGCGGCGGCAGGCTTCAGCGTGACCGCGACGCAGAGACACGCGAGGAGGAGGCGGAGGAGCATGCGGCGACCCTGGACTTCGCTTTCGAGCCTGCCCAAGAGTGCTTGAGGCTTGCTTTCGGTCTTCGCCGAGTCCGGCCGTTCTCGTGAGGGTTTTCCCCCGATGCTCCTCCTGATCGCCGGCCTCGTGCTGTTCCTCGGCACCCACGCCTTCACGATGGCGCGCAGCCCCCGCGCCGCCCTGATCGCCCGGGTGGGGGAGGGCCCCTACAAGATCGGCTACTCGGTCCTGGCGCTCGCCGGCCTCGTGCTGCTGGGCTACGGCTACGGCCAGTACCGGGCGCACGGCATGATCGAGGTGTGGTCGCCCCCGGTCTGGACCCGGCACCTCGCCCTGCTGCTGGTGCTCTTCGCCTTCATCAGCTTCGTCGCCGCCTACCTGCCGGGGCGGATCAAGACGAAGGCGAAGCACCCGATGCTGCTCGGCGTGAAGATCTGGGCCACCGCGCATCTTCTCGCCAACGGCGATCTCGGCTCGATGATCCTGTTCGGGACGATCCTGGCCTGGGCGGTGATGGCGCGGATCAGTGCCAAGCGTCGCGACAAGATTGAGCGCCGGGACGAGGTGAAGCCGCATGGCGGTCCCGTCGTCGCGCAGGCGGGCTGGCGCAACGACGCGCTCGCAGTGGTGATCGGCATTGCCGCCTGGTTCGTCTTCGCGCGGGTGCTGCACCCCTGGCTCATCGGCGTCGCGGTGTGGCCGGGCCAGGCCTGAGCAATTCCCGACCGGGCCTGACTTCCCGCCGGGACTGTGCTACGCGACCGGCCCTGTCGCACGGTCGCGGCGAAGAGCCCACCGGTTCCTCAGGTGGCGGCGAGCCATAGAAGATCATGAGCGAGAACGAGTTCATCCGCGAGGTCAACGACGAGTACCGGCGCGACCGCCTGACCCAGATCTGGTCGCGCTACAGCGGCGTGTTCATCGGTCTCGCGGTGCTGGTGGTGCTGGGCGTCGGCGGCTGGCGCTACTGGCAGCACGCGCAAGGACAGCAGGCGGAGGCCGCGAGCCAGCGCTTCGAGGAGGCGCTTCGCCGCGCCAAGGACGGCACGCCGGAGGATGCCGAGAAGGCCTTCGCGGGCGTCGCCGCCGAGGCGCCGTTCGGCTACCGCCTGCTGGCGCGCCTGCGCGCCGCGGCCGAGGCCGGCAAGGCCGATCCGGCGGCCGGCGCCAAGGCCTATGCGGCGATCGCCGACGACACCTCGGTCGGCCAGTCCCTGCGCGACCTCGCCCGCCTGCGCGGGGCGCTGCTCCTCGTCGACAAGGACGATGCGACCGCGCTCAACACGCTCCAGAGCCTCGCCGCGCCGGCGAACGCCTTCCGCCACACCGCCCGCGAGATGCTGGGCCTCGTGGCGCTCAAGAAGGGCGACTTCGAGGGGGCCGGCCGCTGGTTCGACCAGATCGCCGCCGACCGCGAGACCCCGGCGGGCCTGCGCCAGCGGCTCGAGATCTATGTCGGCCTGGTGGCCGGCGGTCCCGTGCAGGTGACCGCAGCGGCAGCCCCGGCCCCGGCGGCGCCCCCGCCGCCGGTCGTCACCGACGCGCCCGCTCCCGCCCAAGAGGCACCCGCCCAAGAGGCACCCGCCCAAGAGGCACCTGCCCAAGAGGCCCCCGCCCAAGAGGCCCCTGCACCCGCGGCGACGCGCTAAAAACCCCATAGCGCGGGGCGTTTGCGTCCCGCATCATCATCTCGACAGGGCGGCGCGCCTCGCGGCGTGCCCGCCCGCTGCTATTTTTTAGGAAGACCTCCATGTCGATGCCCATCGTCGCGATCGTCGGGCGTCCCAACGTCGGCAAGTCGACGCTGTTCAACCGTCTGGTGGGCCGCAAGCTCGCCCTCGTCGACGACCGGCCGGGCGTGACCCGCGACCGGCGCGAGGGCGAGGTGCGCCTCGGCCACCTGCGCTTCCGCATCCTCGACACCGCGGGGCTCGAGGAGGCCGAGGCCGATTCGCTCGCCGGCCGGATGCGCGCCCAGACCGAGGCCGCCATCGCCGAGGCCGACGCGGTCCTGTTCGTGATCGATGCCCGCGCGGGTCTCCTGCCCGCCGACCAGCCCTTCGCCGAACTGGTCCGCCGGGCCGACAAGCCCGTCATCCTGCTCGCCAACAAGGCCGAGGGCGGGGCCGGCATGGCCGGCGCCTACGAGGCCTTCGCGCTCGGCCTCGGTGATCCCGTCCCGCTCTCGGCCGAGCACGGCGAGGGCATGGGCGACCTCCTCGACGCGCTGGAAGCCGTGCTGCCGGAGCAGGACGACGACGATGACGAGGAAGGGGGCGAGGGCAAGCCGCTTAAGGTCGCGATCGTCGGCCGCCCGAATGCCGGCAAGTCGACGCTGATCAACCGGATGCTCGGCGAGGACCGGCTGCTCGTCGGCCCCGAGGCCGGCATCACCCGCGATTCGATCTCGCTCGACTGGGAGTGGCGCGGCCGGCGGATCAAGCTGCACGACACCGCCGGCATGCGCCGCCGCGCCCGGATCGACGACAAGCTGGAGAAGCTCGCGGTCTCGGACGGGTTGCGCGCCGTGCGCTTCGCCGAGGTCGTGGTGGTGCTCCTCGACGCCACGATCCCGTTCGAGAAGCAGGACCTGACCATCGTCGATCTCGTCGAGTCGGAGGGGCGCGCCCTCGTGATGGGTCTCAACAAGTGGGACCTCGTCGCCGACCAGCCGGGCCTCCTGAAGGACCTCAAGGAGAAGGCGACCCGCCTGCTGCCGCAGGTGCGCGGTGCCCCGGTGGTGCCGCTCTCGGGGCTGGCCGGCGAGGGCATCGACCGGCTGATGCACGCGGTCACCTCCACCGCCGAGGTGTGGAACCGCCGGATCTCGACCGCCAAGATCAACCAGTGGCTGAGCGAGGCGACGCAGGCCAATCCGCCCCCGGCCGTGTCCGGCCGGCGGGTCAAGATCCGCTACGCCACCCAGGTGAAGTCGCGCCCGCCGCACTTCGCCTTGTTCGGCAACCAGCTCGACGCGCTGCCGAAATCCTACACCCGCTACCTCGTCAACAGCCTGCGCGAGGCCTTCGAGCTGCCGGGCGTGCCGATCCGCCTGTCGCTCCGGACCTCGAAGAACCCGTTCGACAAGAGCGAGTAGGGCGCGCGGGTCAGCGCGGTCTCTGGTCGGCGGGGAGGTTGCGGGCGTAGGCCTCGCGCTCCTCCTTCTCGCGGATCAGCTTCTCGTAGGCCGCCTTGGCCTCCGGCGACACCGTGAGGGTGCGCGCCTGCGCGGCCTTGCGCTTGGGCGCGCGCTTGAACCGGTCGGTGGAATCGCTCATCGCCTGAAGACCCCCGTCTTGACTGGTTGCCGACGGATCTACCGCGTTCCGTCCGCCTTGGCGACCGCCAATGACCGGGCGGCAGGCCGATTTTCGCAGGCACGGGAGAGCTTTGCCGGCTGGGGCTTGGGATGGGGCGCTCTCTCCTCTCCCCGCCCGCACGGGGCTGTCCGGTCTTCCCCGGATTGCCGGGCCGCCCGCGGATGAGAGGATGGCACCCGCGCCTCTTCTTTGTCTCGAGCGGATATCCGCGGCCCATCGGTCGCGAGAGCGCCTCCGCTCGCGGAGGCCCCGCCCGGCGGACCGGTATCCTGCCGCCTGCACCATTTTTCCTAAAGTAGAATTATCGTACACGAGTCGTATGATCTGACGAATAATCGGGAAATTATTGCACGACGGATTGCGATGATCAGCGTCAAGGCGATATGACATAGCAATATTATGTTAAACCGACGACGACTACCTGGCGTCATCATTGTCCGATGGGACGGTGCGGCCGTGCGGGCCCGGGCCTCCCCATGCCGGAGATCGCCCATGCGCGCCTTCAACGATCTCAAGCTCATCGCCAAGCTGGCCCTGCCGGCGGGGCTGGTCCTCATCGTGGCCCTCGGGCTGGTCGGGCTCGCCCGGGACGGGCTCGACGCCATGGGGCGGACCACGCGCGAGATCGTCGACATCCGCACCAGCCGGGCGGTGGCGGCCCTGCGGGTGGCGAATGCCGTCGAGGAAGCGGCGATCGCCCAGAAGAGCGTCATCATCGAGGGCGACGACGCGGTGCGCCAGGCCCTCGCCAAGCAGCACGGGGCGGCGGAGGCGCTGGCCGGCGCGGAGGCCGAGCGGCTCGTCGCCCTCGCCGAGGGGGACGACGAGCGCCGGCAGGACGAGGCGGCCCGCGCCGGCATCGCCGACTACCTCGCCTTCTCGGCCAAGGTGGTGGCGAACGCCCAGCAGGGCATGACCGACGTCGCCTTCGCGCTCTCGACCCAGGAGGATGCCGGGCGGCGCGCCAAGGCGACCGCCGCCATCGATGCGCGGGTGCAGCGCACGCTCGCCGCGCTGGCGGCGGCCCGGGACGCGGCGGAGGCTGCCGCCGCCGCGACCAAGACGCGCCTGACGCTGCTGGCCGGGCTCGGCCTCGTCCTCGCCTTCTCGGCCCTCGCGGCCATCGCGGTCCTGGGCATCGCCCGGCCGCTCGCCCGGATGGCGCGGGCGATGAACGCGCTGGCGGCGGGCGACCTCGCGGTCGCGGTGGAGGGCACGGGGCGGCGGGACGAGATCGGCGCGCTCGCCCGGGCGCTTCAGGTCTTCAAGGATTCCGCCGGCGAGATGCGGCGCCTGACCGAGCGGGAGAGCGAGCGCAACGCGGCGGCCGCCCGGCGCGCCGCCCTGGTCGACGGCCTCGCGCAGGATTTCGAGGCCAAGGTCGGGGACCTCTCCCGCGACCTCGCCGGGGCCGCCGACACCATGGAGGCCGCCGCCCGGGCGATGGCGGCGGGAGCCGAGGCCGGGGCCGGGCGCACCGACGCGGCGGCCGGCGTGGCGCAGCGGACCTCCGGCCACGTCCAGGCCGTCGCGGCGGCGAGCGGGCAGATGACGGCCGCGATCCAGGAGATCGTGCAGCAGGTCGCCCGGACCTCGCGCATGGCCGGGCAGGCGGTGGAGGATGCCCGCCGCACCGACGCCACGGTGGGTGCGCTGGCGCAGGCCGCCGAGCGCATCGACCGGGTGGTCGCGGTCATCGCCGGCATCGCCGGCCAGACGAACCTCCTGGCGCTCAACGCCACCATCGAGGCGATCCAGGCCGCGACCCGGGCGGCCGTCGCCGACATCCAGCGCATCGGCCGGGTGATCGGCGAGATGTCGGCCTCCGCGGCGTCCGTCGCCGTCGCGATGGAGGAGCAGGGCGCGGCCACCCGGGAGATCGCCCGCAGCGTCGGCGAGGCGGCCGAAGGGACCGGCCACGTCACCGAGACCCTGGGCGCGCTGCGCCGGGAGGCCGGCGAAACCGGCGAGACCGCTGGCCAGGTCCTCGACGCCGCGCTCGTCCTCGCGCGCCACTCCGACGGCCTGACCCGCGAGGTCGGCGGGTTCCTGGCGGCGGTGAAGGCGGCGTGAGCCGGCGTTACCGGAGGATCGAAACCGAAACAGCTTGGCTGTGCGGGGGGCTGCTTTCGACCCGTTGCGGCCCCCGGGAAGGTCCGCTTCCAGGCCGTTGACGCGGCAGGGGTCAACGACTGCGTTGGGTGGTTTCCTGCCTGTCGGCTTTCGGCTCACTCTATGTGCGAGCCGACGTTCAGCAGTTGCAGGGCGACGCTGCATCAAGCACGATGCCTCGTCTGAAACAGGTTAGGTCGGTGCGGTTGGCCCGGCCCCCGCGCAAGCGGGTCCTTCCGTCGCTCCGTCGACGGCCCAAGACCTTAAATGCTCTGAGCGCTATTGCTCAAGCAAACGAGAGGGCTTGGCTATGCAGCAGCAGATTTCGGTGATCACGCTCGGCGTGTCGTCACTCAACCGATCCCGCGATTTCTATGTCGGAGGTTTCGGTTGGGCGCCGATCTTCGAGAACGAGGAGATCATCTTTTACCAGATGAACGGGTTCGTGCTCGGAACGTGGCTAAATCCCGGGCTGGATGGCGACATGCGGCGGGTGAGCGGACCAACCCCGAGCGCCTTCGCCCTTGCTCATAACGTCGAGAACCAAAGCGAAGTTGAGCCCACTATTCAACGGCTCATTGCGGCGGGTGGAAAGCTGCTGCGAGAAGCTGATGAGCCGCCACATAGTGGGTTCCGCGGATATCTGAGCGATCCTGATGGCCATGCCTGGGAGATAGCTTGGAACCCAGCATGGGTGATCGATGAGCGCGGACTAGTGACCTTTGGCGTCTGAGTAGCCGCTTTCGAGCAGCGCCGAGTGCGGCCCGAGCGTCCGACTTGGGTCGGACGCGAAACGTCCGCTCTTGGGCAGATGGGTAGGGTCCACTCCCCACCCTCAGTGGTCTTTCGCACGATCGAGCTGACTGGATTTTCGGCCCAAAGCCCCGATCGAAGGAGAGGTGCCTCCCGCTTCATCCGGCATCGTCGGCGGCTATGGATCCGGGGCTCCGTCGCGGCTCCGGGATGACCATGAATGGTGTGAAGCCCGCCGGACACCGCCGGCGGACTTCACAAGTGTCTCAGCCCTTCTTCTTCAGCTGGGCGCGCGCCGCCTCCAGCACCTTCTCCGGCGTGAAGCCAAACTTGGTCTGCAGATCCTTGATCGGCGCCGAGGAGCCGAAGGTGTGCATGCCCAGGATCGTGCCGGCGCTGCCGGTGTAGCGGTCCCAGCCGATCACCGAGCCCTGCTCGACCGCGACGCGGGCCGTCACCTCGGGCGGCAGCACGCTGTTGCGGTAGGCCTCGTCCTGCTGCTCGAACAGATCCCAGGACGGCATCGACACCACCCGGGCCTTCACGCCCTCGGCCTTGAGGGTCTCGTAGGCACCGAGGCAGAGCTGCACCTCGGAGCCGGTGCCGATCAGGATCACGTCGGGCTTCGCCTCGTCGGCCCCGGCGAGCACGTAGGCGCCCTTGGCGGTGCCCGAGGCCGGCGCATACTTCTCGCGGTCGACGGTCGGCAGCGGCTGGCGGCTGAGCGCCAGCACCGCCGGCTGGTGCTTGAGCTGCATGATGACGCGGTAGGCCTCCGCCACCTCGTTGGCGTCGGCCGGGCGGAAGGTGACGAGGCCGGGAATCGCGCGGAGCGCCAGCAGGTGCTCGACCGGCTGGTGGGTCGGCCCGTCCTCGCCCACCCCGATCGAATCGTGGGTGAAGACGTGGAAGACCGGCAGCTCCATCAGGGCGGCGAGCCGGATCGGCGGGCGCATGTAGTCGGAGAAGACCAGGAAGGTCGCCCCGTAGGCGCGCAGGCCGACCAGCCCTAAGCCGTTGACGATCGAGCCCATCGCGTGCTCGCGCACGCCGAAATGGATGTTGCGGCCGCCGGGCGTGAAGGGTCCGAGGGTGCCGGCCTCCGGGCTCTCGAGCTTGGTCTTATTCGACGGCGCGAGGTCGGCCGAGCCGCCGAGCAGCCACGGCACCCGGTTGGCGATGGCGTTGAGCACCTTGCCCGACGATTCGCGGGTGGCAAGGCCCTTGGCATCCGCCGGGAAGACCGGGATGTCGGCGTCCCAGTCCTCCGGCAGGCCGCCGGCGAGATAGGTGGCGAGGTCCTTGGCGAGGCCCGCATCCCCGGCCTTCACCTCCTCGACCAGCGCCAGCCACTCCTCGCGCAGGGCCTTGCCGCGGGCGCCTAGCCCCTTGCGGAAATTGTCGTAGACGCCGTCCGGCACCAGGAACTGCTCGTCCTCCGGCCAGCCATAGGCGCGCTTGGCGCCCTTGACCTCGTCGGGGCCGAGCGCGTCCGAATGGGCCTTCGGCGTGCCCTGCTTCGTCGGCGCGCCGTAGCCGATCACCGAGTTGACGATGATGAGCGTCGGACGGTCGCCCGATTGCAGGAAGGTCTCAATGGCGTGCGACACCGCCACGGTGTCGTTGGCGTCGGCGACGCGCAGCACCTGCCAGCCATAGGCCAGGAAGCGGGCGGCGACCTCCTCGCTGAAGGCGAGGTCGGTATGGCCCTCGATGGTGATGGTGTTGTTGTCGTAGATCCAGCACAGGTTCGACAGGCGCAGGTGCCCGGCGATCGAGGCGGCCTCGGCCGAGACGCCCTCCATCAGGTCGCCGTCGCTGCACATCGCGTAGACGTTGTAGTCGAAGAGCGGCCGGTCGCCGTAGGCCAGGCGCTCGCCGAGGAAGCGGCCGCCCATCGCCATGCCGACCGAGTTCGCCACGCCCTGGCCGAGCGGCCCGGTGGTGACCTCGACGCCGGTGGTGAAGTGGTATTCCGGATGGCCCGGGGTGCGGCTGTCGAGCTGGCGGAACTTCTTGAGGTCCTCAAGGCTCACGGCCGGGGCGTTGGCCCCGTCCTTCTCCGCCACCTCGGCGAGGTGGAGGAGGCTGTAGAGCAGCATCGAGGCGTGGCCGACCGAGAGCACGAAGCGGTCGCGGTTCGGCCAGTGCGGGTTCGCCGGGTCGTAGCGGAGATAGTGGTTCCACAGGGTGAAGGCGACGGGAGCCAGGCCCATCGGCGCGCCGGCATGGCCCGAATTGGCCTTCTGCACGGCATCGATCGTCAGCGTGCGGATCGTGTCGATGCTGCGCTGGTCGATCTCGCTGGTGCCGGCCTTCGGCTTGGTGTCGGCTGCGCTCATGTCAGGGCCTCGTCGGTCGAGAAAAGGGGCGGTGCTCCGCGATGGTTCTACGTCGCAGGGCTTTCGGCCGCCTGCGGGTGCATCACGGGCCGCTCGCCCGGATGGCCCGCCGCGTCCGGGTCTCCGCCGCGCTCCTTAGCGGGTCCGGTCGCCCGACTGAAGTTCAGAAGCGTGTTGACGAGCGCGACATGGCTGAACGCCTGCGGAAAATTGCCGACCTGGCGCTTGCGCACCGGGTCGTACTCCTCGGCGAGCAGCCCGACATCGTTGCAGAGCGCGAGCAGGCGCTCGATCAGGGCGCGAGCCTCGTCGCAGCGGCCGAGCCCGATCAGGTTGTCGGCGTACCAGAAGCTGCACGGCAGGAACGCGCCCTCGCCGGCGGGCAAGCCGTCGGTAGAACCGCCGTCGGTGGTCTGGCCGCTGGTGTCGTAGCGCAGGATGAAGCCCTCGTGCATCAGGTCGCGGCCGATCGCCTCGACGGTGCCGACGACGCGCGGGTCGTCCTGGGGCAGGAAGCCCATATGGGCGATGAGCAACAGGCTCGCGTCGAGGTCCTTCGCGCCGTAATACTGCACGAAGCTGTTGAGGTCCCGGTCGAAGCCCTTCTCGCAGACCTCGCGGTGGATCTCGTCGCGCACGCCGCGCCAGCGCGCGACCGCCTCGGCGTCGCCCGCCGTCGGCTCGTCGTCGGGGCGGGCCTGGGAGACCTGGTCCTCGTAGAACCGGATCGCCCGGTCGAAGGCGACCCAGGCCATCACCTTCGAGTGGACGAAGTGCTTGCGCCCGCCGCGCACCTCCCAGATGCCCTCGTCGGGCTCGCGCCAGACCCGCTCCAGGTGATCGAGGAGCGCACGGCCGACCCGGACGCCGGATTCGTCGGCCAGCATGCCGCGCTGATGGGCCTGGAACAGGGCGTCGAACAACTCGCCGTAGACGTCGAGCTGGAATTGCTGGGCCGCCGCGTTGCCGACCCGCACCGGCCGCGACCCCTCGTAGCCGGGCAGCCAGTCGAGCTCGATCTCGGGCAGCAGGCGCTCGCCGGCGATGCCGTAGAGGATGTGGGCCTGGGCCGGGCTGCCGGCCACCGCCCTGGTGAGCCAGTCGCGCCAGGCCCGGGCCTCGTCGATATAGCCCGCATCCATCAGGGCCAGCAGCGTGAAGGTGGAATCGCGCAGCCAGCAGAACCGGTAATCCCAGTTGCGCACGCCGCCGATCTGCTCGGGGAGCGAGGTGGTGGGGGCGGCCACGATGCCGCCGGTCGGCCGGTAGATCAGCGCCTTGAGCGTCAGGAGCGAGCGGGTCAGCACCGCGTCCCAGGGCGTGCCGCCGCGGCAGCGCTGGCACCAGGAGCGCCACCAGGCGGTGGTGCCGGCGAGCATCCGGCGCGGCTCGATCGGCGGCGGATCCTCCTCGTGCGAGAGGCCGTAGCTCAGCACGAAGGCCACGCTCTGCCCGGCCTCGACGGTGAAGTCCGACACCGTGGTCTGGCCGACGCCCTTGAGGGGGGCACGGGTGCGCAGCACCAGCTTGTTCGGCCCGGCGATGGCCCGCAGGTCGTCGTTCTCGCTGCGCGACACCCAGGGGACGGCGGAGCCGTAATCGAAGCGCACCACCAGGTCCATGCGCATCGCCACCCGGCCGCGCACGCCCTCGACGAGGCGCACGAGATGGGTGCCGTCCTCGACCGGCATGAAATCGACCACCCGCACCGCGCCCTCGGCAGTCTCGTGGGTGGTCTCGAGCACCAGCGTGTTCTCGCGGTAGCAGCGGGTGGTCGTCGCCTCGGCGGCGGGCGCGATGCGCCAGTGGCCGTGATCCGCGCGGGTGCCGAGCAGGGCCGCGAAACAGGCCGACGCGTCGAAGCGCGGCCAGCACAGCCAGTCGACGCTGCCGTCGCGCCCGATCAGCGCCGCGCTGCGCCCGTCGCCGACGAGCGCGTAATCCTCGATGAGCAACGCCATGATGCGTCCCGAACGAAAGCCGTGACGCCGTTAGCTAGAGCGGCCTTCCCTTCGGCCAACCCGGCCTTGCTCGACCGGAGCCCTCGCCGATCCGGGCTCAGCGTCGGCTGTCGATGAGGTCGATCATCGCGGCGCCCGCGTTGGTCACGCCGTCGCCGAGCGCCACCATGGTCTGCGTCACCATCCGGCCGGTCGGCGCGAAGGGCAGCCAAGGCGCCGAGCGCTCCGGCTCCGCCCCGCTGCTCGCCGTGCGGGTCGCCGGCTCCGGACTTGCCGCATTGGCCTTGCGGGGCTTGAGGTCGTCGGGCCGGGGCGGCGGGCGCAAGTCTGCGAGCGCCGGCACCGCCAACGCCGGCATCACCTTGGAGCGATGCGCGGCCGTGCGGCGCGGGGCCTTGCCGTCGGGCTTGGTCTCGGGGGTCGGCAGCACCGGCGCGGCGACCTCGGCCGGCAGGCCGGCGATCAGCGGGAATTGCTGCTCGAACTCGAGCGGGTAGGGCGCGCGCGCGCGTCCGTCCCCCTCCGTGCCGATGCGGAAGAGGTCGCTTCCCGGCGGCAGCGGCTGCATCGCGGCGACGTGGCCCTCGGGCGCCCGCGGCGGCGCCTCGCGCCAGTACAGCGAGCCGGCCGCGAGGCAGATCGCGATGCAGGCGGTGGGCAGGAGCGGCAGGTAGCCCCGCGATGCGCCGGGCAGGCTTCCGATCGCGCTCGCCTCCGCCGGCTTGCGCATCCGCCCGTTCTGCCGCATCCGAACCTCCCCGCCGATCGATGCCGGAGTGAAGCGCGGCTTTCGGGCCGAAGCGGGGCCGTTTCTTTGCGGTTTCGTGTCGAGGGGCGGAATGCCGGGCGGGGGCGTGGCGCCGATACTCCCCACAATCGGGCCCTCCCGCCTGCGCTCTCCCTGGGGTAAGGGCAACCGGGCCGGGCGGCACCGCCGCCCGCGAAGGCCCAACATTTGCGTGATCCGACGCCGCCATGCCCGACCGCGCAACACCGTCTCCGGCCTCCTCCGCCCCCTCCCCGGGCGAGAGCCTCACCATCGCCGTCGTCGACCCGAGCCGCGCCCGGGCCGCGATCCTGGAAGAGGGCCTGCGCGCCGTCGAGGGCGCCCGGGTCGTGGTCATCCCCGACACCGCCGACCTCCTCGACCGGCTCTCCGCCGTCTCGCCGGACGTGGTGGTGATCCACCTCGAGAGCCCGAGCCGCGACGTATTGGAGCAGATGTTCGGGGTCTCGCGCCTGGTCGAGCGGCCGGTGGCGATGTTCGTCGACCGCACCGACACGCCGATGATGCAGGCGGCGGTCGATGCCGGCATCTCGGCCTATATCGTCGACGGTCTGCGGGCCGAGCGGATCAAGCCCATCATCGAGATCGCGATCCTGCGCTTCAACGCCTTCGCGCGGCTGCAGCGGGAGCTCAGCGAGGCGAAGGGCGAGCTGGCCGACCGCAAGCTGATCGAGCGCGCCAAGGGCATCCTGATGAGCGCCAAGGGGCTGACCGAGGACGAGGCCTACAAGCAGCTCCGGCGCAAGGCCATGAACGAGAAGCGCAAGATCGTCGACATCGCCCGCGCGATCGTCACCGCCGCGGACCTGCTCGGATGAGGCTGCAGCTCGGCTACGTTCCGCTCACCGACGCCGCGGTGCTGATCGCCGCGGTGGAGCGCGGCTTCACCGACGAGGAGGGGCTCGCCGTCGACCTGGTGGCGGAACCCTCCTGGGCGACCTTACGCGACCGCCTGGCGCTCGGCCTCCTCGACGGCGCCCACATGCTGGCGCCGCTGGCGCTCGCCTGCCATTTAGGCTTGAGCGGGCCGCAGGCGCGCCTGATCGCGCCGGCGGCGCTCGCCCGCAACGGCAACGCCGTGACCCTGTCGCTGCCGCTCTGGCAGGCACTCGCTGCCGCATCCGACGCCGTGGCGGATGTGGCGCGCGCGCTCGCCCGGGTGGCCGAGGCCCGCGCCGCCGGGGGGCGCCCGCTGACGCTCGCCACCGTCCATCCCTATTCCAGCCACACCTATCAGTGGCGGCGCCTGCTGGCGCTCGGCGGCAGCTCGCTCGCTTCGGTCCGCCTCGTCGTGGTCCCGCCGCCCCGCACCGTCGCGGCGTTGCAAGGCGGCGCGATCGACGGCTTCTGCGTCGGCGCCCCCTGGAGCAGCGTCGCCGTCGAGGCCGGGGTCGGCCGCATCGCGGCCCTGGGCAGCGCGATCGCGCCGGGCTGCCCGGAGAAGGTCCTGGCGCTTCCCGCCGAGATGGAGGACCGTGCCGCCCCGCTCCTGCGCGCCCTGAAGCGCAGCGCCCGCTGGTGCGGCGATCCGGACAACCGCGAGGCTTTGGCCGGCCTGCTCGGCGCCCCGCGCCATCTCGGGATCGATCCGGCGCTGATCGTGCGGGGCCTGGCCGGGGCGTTGCGCCTCGCGCCGGGCGGGCCGATGGTCGAGGCCTCGGACTATCTCGTGCTCGGCGAGCCGGAACTCACCCCCGATCCTCGCGCCCTCGGCTGGATGATCGACGAGATGGCGGCGGCGGGGCAGATCGAGGGCGGGGCGGTGCCGGCGGAGGCGGTGGGTCTGTACAGGCCGGACCTGCTGGCGCCGGCGTGAGAACCGTGTTTGGTGCAATCCAACGGAATTGACACCCTCCTGGTCATTCCGGGGCCGCGCTGCGGAACCCGGAACCCGGAACCGCTGAGTTGTAAGAACGAAGCGCGACGCCGTCCGCATTGTCCGGAAACTCCGGCGTATCTGGATTCCAGGCTCCGTTGCGCGGCCCCGGAACGACGCAGTGAGCTTGAAGACTGTCGCGCGGATCAAACAGGCTCCCAGGACCACATCCATGGGCCCGCCGGCCATGGAGCCGGCTGCGATCTTCTGGCCGAAGGAGTCACGGGGCAGGCTCGCGCGTATCACAGGCCGCATGAGCGGACAGGAGCGCTTCCATCGTTCGTTCGCGGAAGCGTCGCATCGGAGCCGTGTTTCCCTCCGCGCGCATCCGCACGGCGGCGCCCTCGTAAGCGTCGATGATGGCGTCGGCGAGCGCGACGGTATCGGTCGCGGGCGCCAACTCGCCGGCGGCCTTCGCCGTGTCGAGGAGGTCCGCCAGATGGGACCGCCAGTTCGCGAAGGCCGCCTTGAGCCGTGAGCGAAGCGCCTCGCTGTGCGGCGCGCTAGTCTGCGCCAGCACGCCGTAGAGGCATCCTGCCGTCTCGCCGGCCCCCTCCATCTCGGCCTCCAGAGCCTCGAAGTAGCCCCGCATCCGCTGCAGCGGTGAGCCGTCCGCCGCGAAGCAGGCGAGCCGGAAAGCCTCGTATCGTGCCGCATAGGCGTCGACGATCTCCAGCGCGTAGGCCTCCTTGCTCGGGAAGAAGTTGTAGAAGGACCCTTTCGGAACGCCCGCGCCGGACAGGATGGGCTGGATGCCGATCCCCTCGTAGCCGCGGGCCAGGAAGGCCTTGAGGCCTTCCGCGATGAGGATCTCGCGCGTGTCTCGTCGTGCCATGGCGCAAAAATTAGACTGGTCGTCTCAAAGCGTCAACGTTATGAGTAGACCGGTCGTCTCAAGCGATGGCGCGCCAGGGGAGATGCGGGCATGGATGATCGACGCCGAGACGGGCTCGTCCTCGTGACGGCCGCTGCATTCCTCTGGAGCCTCGCCGGGCTGTTCGTGCGCCTGATCGATCTGCCGGTCTGGGACCTGATCCTGTGGCGCTCCGCGTTCGCCGGCCTCGCCCTCCTGGCGATCGCGATCCTCCGTCCCGCCCGGGGCATGAGGTTCGGGTGGACCGGTCTCGGCGCGTCGGTGCTGGCCGCCGTCACGATGGCCGCCTACGCTGCGTCGCTCACCCTGACGAGCGTGGCCAACGTCCTGGTCGTCTACGCGACGCTCCCCTTCGCCGCCGCAGGGCTGGCTTGGTGGCTGCTGGGCGAACGCGCATCGCGGCGGATGCTGATCGCGAGTGCGGCGTCCCTGATCGGGGTCCTGATGGTCGCCGGTCGGTCGGCGCGTCTCGACGACGCGGCAGGGAACGGGTTCGCCGTCCTGATGACCGTCGCCTTTGCCGGGCTGCTGATCGTGGCGCGCCGCTTCGAGCGGGTCGACCTCGTCCGGGTCAATGCCGTCGCCGCGCTTCTGTGCGTGCTCGTGGCCCTGCCCCTGTCCTCGGGTGCCGTGCCGGGCACGACCGCCCTGGCCCTTCTCGCCGCCCTGGGCATCCTGACGACGGCCTTGTCCTTCCTCCTGTTCCTGATGGGCAGCCGTCATATCCCCTCCACGGAAGCGGCGCTGATCGGACTTCTCGACGTCGTGCTCGGCCCGCTCTGGGTCTGGATCGTCGTATCCGAAGATCCCGGCCCCGGCGCGCTGCTGGGAGGCGCGATCGTTCTGGCCGCCGTGGTCTGGTACCTGACGCCGCAGCTCGGACGGGGCGCGACGGGAGGGCCACCCGGACAGGCGAAGCCGCGTTCGGGCGACGCGGTCGCGTCGGCGCGGCCTTCTCGGGAGCCAGGTTCTCGGGAGCCAGGTTCTCGGGAGCCAAGTCCTCACGAGCCAAGTCCTCACGAGCCATGTCGAGAGGCGGCATCCCGATCGTGAAGGAACCATCGGTGGCTGCAAGGAACGCAGGGCAACCCTCGCCCAGGCCGACCGATCGGAGATCGATCAAGGGGGAGCAACGTTTCCGGTCACGGCACGGCTGCCCATTTCCCCGCCCGTCCAGCCTATCATTTGTGCATCGCACTCGCCGGCCGAGCTGATGCCGCCGCCTGCCCGGCCAAGCTGCGAACGATACCAGTTTCAAGCACTTGATTGGCCCGCGAGGCAGTTGGCACGGAACCTGCTCATCCTGTCCCGTCCGTCAGCGCCGACGGGCACCGACCGTCAGCAGAGCCGCTGACCCGAGTTCCCCTGTGGGCCCGCAACCGCGCGGCCGGCGGAAGACCTTGGGCAGCGGTTTTTTGCGTTCGGGACCGGATCGCGCGCCCAACGCGGCGCAGGGCTTTGAGGGTGAGTGATCGATGAGCAGCGTTGAGCACACCACGCGTCGCGGCCTCCTCAAGGGGGCGGCCGGCGCCCTGTCGCTGGCGGCGGCCTCCCGCGTGGCCCTGCCCGGCGGCGCCTTCGCGCAGGGAGCCGGACCCGAGGTGAAGGGCGCCAAGCTCGGCTTCATCGCGCTCACCGACGCCGCCCCCCTCTTCGCCGCCAAGGAGAAGGGCATCTTCGCCAAGCATGGGATGCCGGACGTCGAGGTCCTGAAGCAGGTCTCCTGGGGCACCACCCGCGACAACCTGGTGCTGGGCTCCGAGGGCAACGGCATCGACGGCGCCCACATCCTGACCCCGATGCCCTACCTGATCAGTGCCGGCCGGGTGACGCAGAACAACGTTCCCGTCCCGATGTACATCCTGGCCCGGCTCAACCTCGCCGGCCAGTGCATCTCGGTCGCCAAGGAGCATATGGGCGACAAGGTCGCCCTCGATACCAAGCCCTTCAAGGCGGCGCTCGAGCGCAAGAAGGCGTCCGGCAAGTCGGTGAAGGCCGCGATGACCTTCCCGGGCGGCACCCACGACCTCTGGATCCGCTACTGGCTCGCCGCCGGCGGCATCGACCCCGACAAGGACATCGAGACCATCGTCGTGCCGCCGGCCCAGATGGTGGCGAACATGAAGGTCGGCACGATGGACTGCTTCTGCGTCTGCGAGCCGTGGAACGAGCAGCTGATCACGCAGGGCATCGGCTACACTGCGCTCACGACCGGCGAATTGTGGAAGGACCACCCGGAGAAGGCGCTCGGCATGCGCGCGTCCTGGGTCGACAAGCACCCGAATGCCGCGAAAGCCCTGCTCGCTGCCGTGATGGAGGCGCAACAATGGTGCGACAAGCCGGAGAACCGTGACGAGCTCGCCGGCATCGTCGCCAAGCGCCAGTGGATCAACGTCCCGGCGAGCGACGTGGTCAAGCGGATGAAGGGCGAGTTCGATTACGGCGACGGCCGCAAGGTGTCGAACAGCCCGCACATCATGAAGTACTGGGCCGACAACGCTTCGTACCCGTACAAGTCGCACGACCTCTGGTTCCTTACCGAGGACATCCGCTGGGGCAAGTTCGATCCCCAGACCGACACCAAGGCGCTGATCGACAAGGTCAACCGCGAGGACATCTGGCGCGAGGTGGCCAAGGGCATGGGCGTGACCGCCCCGGCCTCGACCTCGCGCGGCCAGGAGACCTTCTTCGACGGCAAGATCTTCGATCCGGCGGACCCGTCCGCCTACCTCAACAGCCTCGGCATCAAGAAGGTGGCGTGATGGCTCTCGGAACCACTCTCGGGCGCGTCGTCGCCGCCAGGCGGGAGGGAGCGCGGGCTCCCCTCGTCACCCGCGCCGCCCTCAAAGGCCTGGCGCTCCGGATCGTGCCGCCGCTCGTCGTGCTGGCGGTCTTCCTGCTCGTCTGGGAAGTCCTGTGCGGGCGCCCCGGCGCCGGCCTGCCGCCGCCCTCGCGCGTCGTGACCGATGCCTGGGACATCATCGTCCACCCGTTCTACGACAATGGCGGCACCGACAAGGGATTGTTCTGGCACATCACCGCCAGCCTCCAGCGCGTGGCCCTCGGCTTCACCCTGGCGGTGGTGGCCGGCGTGCTGCTGGGCACCCTCGTCGGCCAGTCCGAATGGGCGATGCGCGGGCTCGACCCGATCTTCCAGGTCTTGCGCACCATCCCGCCGCTCGCCTGGCTGCCGCTCTCCCTCGCCGCCTTCCGGGACGGCCAGCCCTCGGCGATCTTCGTGATCTTCATCACGTCGATCTGGCCGATCATCATCAATACCGCGGTCGGTATCCGCAACATCCCGCAGGATTACCGCAACGTCGCCGCAGTGCTCCGCCTCAACGCCTTCGAGTTCTTCGCCAAGGTGATGCTGCCCTCGGCGGCGCCGTATATCTTCACCGGTCTTCGCATCGGCGTCGGCCTGTCCTGGCTCGCCATCGTGGCCGCCGAGATGCTGATCGGCGGCGTCGGCATCGGCTTCTTCATCTGGGACGCCTGGAACTCCTCGCATATCAGCGAGATCATCGTGGCCCTGGTCTATGTCGGGATGATCGGCTTCGTGCTCGACCGCCTCGTCGCCGGCCTCGGCCACCTCGTCACCCGCGGCACCGCCACGGCCTGAGGGAGGCCCCCCATGACCACTCTCACTTCGACCCATCTCAGCCTCGAGCAGATCGGCATCAGCTTCACCCGGTCGGGGCGCACCACGGAAGTGCTGCGCGACGTGAACCTGAAGATCGACAAGGGCGAGTTCGTCTCGCTGATCGGCCATTCCGGTTGCGGCAAGTCGACCGTGCTCAACATCGTGGCGGGTCTTCTGAAGGCCTCCACCGGCGGCGTCCTCCTCGACGGCAAGGAGGTGAACAGTCCCGGCCCCGAGCGGGCGGTGGTGTTCCAGAACCACTCGCTCCTGCCCTGGCTCACGGTGCGCGAGAACGTGGCGCTCGCCGTCGACAAGGTGCTCAAGGCCAGGAAGAGCCGGGCCGAAAGACGCGACTGGATCGAGCACAACCTGGCGCTGGTCAACATGACCCACGCCGCCGAGAAGCGCCCGCACGAGATCTCCGGCGGCATGAAGCAGCGCGTCGGCATCGCCCGGGCGCTCGCCATGGAGCCGAAGGTGCTGCTGATGGACGAGCCCTTCGGTGCGCTCGACGCCCTGACCCGGGCGCATCTCCAGGACCAGCTGATGGAGATCCACCTGCGGCTGAAGAACACCGTCATCATGATCACCCACGACGTCGACGAGGCGGTGCTCCTCTCCGACCGGATCGTCATGATGACGAACGGACCCTCGGCGACGATCGGCGAGGTCCTGACGGTGCCGCTCGCCCGGCCGCGCAAGCGCCTGGAGCTCGTCGAGGACCCGACCTACACCCATGCCCGGGCCGAGGTGCTGGAATTCCTCTACGCCCGCCACGCCAAACCCGCGATCGCGGCCTGATCCCATGTCCGAGCGCCTCGTCGTCATCGGCAATGGCATGGCCTCGCTCCGCTTCCTGGAGCGCCTGCTCGATGCCGCCCCCGGCCGCTACGCCGTCACCTGCATCGGCGCCGAGCCGGTGGCGGCCTATAACCGGGTGCTCCTGTCGTCGCTGCTCGGCGGCGAGGTCGACGAGGCGGCCTGCACCTTCCGCGGGCTCGACTGGTACGCCGAGCACGGCATCACCCTCGTCACCGGCGCGCCGGCGACCGCGATCGACACCGCCGAGCGGGTGGTGCAGGTCGGCGAGGGGCTGGTGCTGCCCTACGACAAGCTGGTCCTGGCGGTCGGCTCGGTGCCGATCCGGCTGCCGAAGCCCGGGATGGATCTTCCGGGCGTCATCACCTTCCGGGACCTCGCCGACGTGGCGGCGATCCGCCGGGCGGCGGTGGCCGGCGCCCGGGCCATCGTGATCGGCGGCGGGCTGCTGGGGCTCGAGGCGGCGGTGGGGCTGGCGCGGCTCGGGGTCGACACCACGCTCCTCCACGTCATGGACCGGCTGATGGAGCGCCAGCTCGATCACGCCGCCGCCAGCCTGGTGCGCGAGGCGATGGAGGCCCGCGGCGTCCGGGTGCTGCTCAAGGCCGACACCGCGTGGGTCGAGGGCGACGGCCGGGTCGAGCGCCTGATCCTGTCCGACGGCACGGTGCTGCCGGCCGATCTCGTGGTGATGTCGGTCGGCGTGCGCCCCTCGACGGCGCTCGCCGCCAGCGCCGGCCTCGCGGTCGGCCGCGGCATCCGGGTCGACGATACGATGGCGACCTCGGTGCCGGGCATCTACGCCCTCGGCGAATGCGCCGAGCATAGGGGCCAGACCTACGGCCTCGTCGAGCCGGCCTACGAGCAGGCCGAGGTGCTGGCCCGCCATCTCTGCGGGATCGAGGCGGCTTACGCCGGCACCTCGCTCGCGACCAGCCTCAAGGTGTCGGGCCTGCCGGTCTTCTCCGCCGGTGCGGTCGACGTGCCCGAGGGCGCGCAAGCCGTGACCTGGAGCGATCCGGCCGCCGGCCTCTACCGCAAGCTCGTGATCGACGGCGACCAGCTGATCGGCGCGGTCTTCGTCGGCGACGTCGCCGAGCAGGGCTGGTGCAAGACCCTGATCCGCACCGGCGACACCATCACGTCCGACGACCGGGACGACCTGATGTTCGGGCGCCCCACTCCCCAACCCCTCGCAGCGTGAAGGAGCCCGCAATGGCCGACGACTTCGACGCCGAGCAGAAGCGCTACCTCGAAGGCTTCTCCCACGGCATCGCCGCCCTCCGCATGACCGGCGGCCTCGCCGGCGGCGGAACTGCGCCTGCGCCCGCCGCGGAGCCGACCGGGCCGGACGCGATCCACATCAAGGCGCAGGACCGCATCGTGAAGAACGGCGGCAAGCTCGCCGACCAGGAGAAGTGGAAGCGGGCCGAGAACCCCTTCGACGGCCACAACCGGCTGATCGCCGAGGCCGAGACCGGCAAGGCCCCGAAGCCCGAGGACAATTTTCGCTGGCGCTATCACGGGTTGTTCTGGGTCGCGCCGGCCCAGAACTCCTACATGTGCCGCCTGCGGATCCCGAACGGCATCCTGCATCACTGGCAATTCGCCGGCATCGCCGATCTCGCCGACGCCCATGGCGGCGGCTACAGCCACGTCACGACGCGGGCGAACCTCCAGGTGCGGGAGATCAGCCCCGAGCACGGCCAGCCCTTCCTCGACGGGCTGATCGATCTCGGCCTCACCGCCCGGGGCGCGGGCGCCGACAACATCCGCAACGTCACCGGCTCGCCGACGGCGGGCATCGACGCCCAGGAACTCCTCGACACGCGCCCCCTGGCGAAATCCTGGCACAACCACATCCTCAACGACCGCTCGCTCTTCGGCCTGCCGCGCAAGTTCAACGTCGCCTTCGACGGCGGCGGCGTGCTGCCGGTGCTGGAGGAGACCAACGATATCGGCTTCCAGGCGATCGAGGTTCTGGAGGGCGCCGCGGTCGAGCCGGGCATCTGGATGCGGCTCGTCCTCGGCGGCATCACCGGCCACCGCGACATCGCCCGCGACACCGGCGTAGTCCTGAGGCCCCGCGAGTGCAACGCCGTCGCCGATGCGATCCTGCGGGTCTTCATCGAGAACGGCGACCGCACCAACCGCAACAAGGCGCGGATGAAATACGTCCTCGACGCCTGGGGCTATGACAAGTACCTCGCCGCCGTCGAGGAGAAGCTTGGCCGCAAGCTGGAGCGGGTCGATCCCGCCCATGTGAAGCCCCGCGGCGGCTTCGACCGCTACGCCCATGTCGGCGTGCATGCCCAGGTTCAGCCGGGCCTCAACTGGATCGGCGTGGTGCTGCCCGTCGGCAAGATGACCACCGACCAGATGCGGGCGCTCGCCACGATCGCGCAGGAGTGCGGCGACGGCCAGATCCGCCTGACCGTGTGGCAGAATTTTCTCTTTTCCGGCGTGCCCGACGACAAGGTGGCGGAGGTCGAAGCCCGCGTGGCGGCCCTCGGGCTCTCCACCAAGGCGTCGAGCATCCGCGCCGGCCTCGTCGCCTGCACGGGCAACCGCGGCTGCAAGTTCGCCGCCGCCGACACCAAGGGCCACGCGCTCCTCATCGCCGACCACGTCGAGGCCGCGGTGCCGGGTCTCGACGTGCCGGTCAACGTCCACCTCACCGGCTGCCACCATTCCTGCGCCCAGCACTATATCGGCGATATCGGGCTCATCGGCGCCAAGGTGACGGTGAGCGAGGAGGGCGACACCGTCGAGGGCTACGACATCGTGGTCGGCGGCGGGTTCGGCGAGGCGGCCAAGATCGGCACCGAGATCTGGAAGGCCGTGAAGGCCGAGGACTGCCCCAGCCGGGTCGAGGCCCTGCTCACCGACTACCTCCGACACCGCACCGGCCCGCAGGAGAGCTTCCAGGCCTATACCGCCCGCCGCGGGCCGGAGGCGCTGAAGGGCCTCGCCGACGCCCGGCTGCTGGAGGCGGCCGAGTAAGGCACCCTTCTCCTCTCCCCGCGGGCGGGGAGAGGGCTGCGTCCCCGTTCAGGGGATGCAGCGAGCTGCGAACCGCAGGTTCGCCGCGAGGGTGAGGGGGACGTGCCGAATGTGGCTCCTCCGGAAGCACCCCCTCACCCTCGGCTGACGCCTCGCCGCGCCGACGACAAGGTCGTCGCGGCCCTCTCCCCGCCCGCGGGGAGAGGAGAAGCCAGCGCTTTACCGACCGATGTCGACTGCCACTCTTCTCCGGTAACCCCCGATGACCCAGCACGTCGCTCCCCCGCTCGTCCTGATCCCCGAATCCGCCCCCTTCAACGCCGACCAGCGCGCCTGGCTGTCGGGCTACTTCGCCGCCCTGCTCGGGCCGGCGGTCGAGGGCGCGACGGCGCTTCCGGCCGGCGCGGCGCCCGGCGGGCCGGCTTTGGCCGACAACGACGACGCCCCTTGGCACGACCCGGCGATGGGGCTCGACGACCGCATGGCGCTCGCCAAGGACCGCTCCGAGCCGCAGAAGCTGATGGCCGCCATGGCCCAGCAGGATTGCGGCCAGTGCGGCTACAACTGCGCCGACTATGCCAACGCCCTCTTCCTCAAGAAGGAGGAGCGCCTGAACCTGTGCCAGCCGGGCGGCAAGGACACGCTCCGGATGCTGAAGAAGCTGGAGGCGGAGTTCGGCACCGCGGCGCCGGCCGGTGCCGCCGCCGCGGCCTCCGACGACGCCCCGAAGGCAGACGCCCCGGTCGGCCCCTACGGCCTGTGCCGCGAGAACCCGGCCGAGGCGGTGTTCCTGTCACGCCGCCGCCTCAACGCGCCGGGCGGCGAGAAGGAGACCTGGCACGTCGAGATCGATTTGGCCGGCACCGGCATCGACTACGTCGTCGGCGATTCCCTCGGCCTCTTCCCCGCCAATGCCCCGGCCCTGGCGGATGCGGTCATCGCCGAGCTCGGCGCCCGGCCGGAGCGGATCATCGCCACCAAGCTCGGCGAGAAGACCCTGCGCGACCACCTGCTCACCAACTATTCCCTCGGCGGTGCCCCCGACGGCCTGTTCCAGCTCCTCTCGCTCCTCACCTCGGGCGCACAGCGCAGGAAGGCCCAGGCGCTGAGCGCCGGCGAGGATCCGGACGGCGACGCCGCCTATCTCGACGTGCTCGGGGCGCTGCACAAATTCCCGGGTGCCCGTCCCGACGCCGAGGTCTTCCTCGAAGCCCTCGACGAATTGCAGCCGCGGCTCTACTCGATCTCGTCCTCGCCCAAGGCCGATCCGGGCCGGGTCTCGCTCACCGTCGATGCGGTGCGCTACAGCCACCGCTCGCGCCTGCGCCTGGGCGTCGCCTCGACCCATCTCGGCGAGCGCCTGGCCGAGACCGCCAAGGTCAAGGTCTACCTCCAGAAGGCCCACGGCTTCGGCCTGCCTTCGACGCCCGAGACCCCGGTCATCATGGTCGGTCCGGGCACCGGCATCGCGCCGTTCCGCGCCTTCCTGCGCGAGCGCGCCGCCACCGCGGCGCCGGGCAAGAACTGGCTGTTCTACGGCCATCAGCGCCAGGCCTCGGACTTCTTCTACCGCGACGAGCTCAACGGCCTGAAGGACCAGGGCGTGCTGACCCGCCTGTCGCTCGCCTGGTCGCGCGACGGGGCCGAGAAGACCTACGTCCAGGACCGGATGCGCGAGAACGGCCGCGAATTGTGGCGCTGGCTGGAGGAGGGCGCCCACTTCTACGTCTGCGGCGATGCCAAGCGCATGGCCAAGGACGTCGAGCGAGCGATCATCGACGTTGCGGCGAGCCATGGCGGCAAGAACCCGGACGAGGCGGTGGCGTATCTCGCGGCGCTGAAGAAGGCGAACCGGTACCAGGCTGACGTGTATTGAGGGCGGCAGAGAGTCCGGCTCCCTCGACGTCTTTGCCACCCTCCGCGTCATCCCGGGGCCGCGAAGCGGAGCCCGGGATCCAGAGCCGCGGATCGTTCAGGACAGAGCGGAACGCGATCCGCCTTGCCGTCAAAGACCTAAGCGTCTGGATTCCGGGCTCCGCTTTCGCGGCCCCGGAATGACGCGGAGGGTGTCAGGTCCGTCGAGCACTGATGCCGTCGGCCCACCCCTTGCTTGCCCACAACCCACCGGCCCTCACCCCACGCCCGGCGAAAGGCTCCCGCGATGAACCTGCACGTGCCGGCCCTCACTCCCGAGGCCGCCCCCGTCCGGACCACCTGCCCGTATTGCGGCGTCGGCTGCGGCGTGCTCGCTCGGCCGGACGGGGAGGGGGGCGCGAGCGTCGCGGGCGATCCGCAGCATCCGGCGAATTTCGGCCGGCTGTGCTCGAAGGGCTCGGCGCTCGGCGAAACCCTCTCCCTCGACGATCGGGTGCTGCACCCGGAGATCGCCGGGCGACGGGCGACCTGGGACGAAGCGCTCGACGCGGTGGCCGAGGGGTTCAAGCGCACCATCGCGGCGCATGGACCGGATTCGGTGGCGTTCTACCTCTCGGGCCAGCTGCTCACCGAGGATTACTACGTCGCCAACAAGCTGGCGAAGGGCTTCATCGGCACGCCGCACGTCGACACCAATTCGCGGCTCTGCATGTCGTCCTCGGTGGCGGCGCACCGCCGCGCCTTCGGCTCCGACACGGTGCCCGGCTGCTACGAGGACCTGGACGAGGCCGACCTCCTGGTGCTCGTTGGCTCGAACACCGCCTGGTGCCACCCGATCCTCTTTCGGCGCATGCTCGATGCGCGGGAGAAGCGCGGGACGAAGATCGTCGTCATCGATCCGCGCCAGACCCAGACCGGCGAGGAGGCCGACCTCTTCCTCGGTATCCGGCCCGGCACCGACACCGCCCTGTTCTCCGGCCTCCTCGTACATCTCGCGGACATGCAGGCCCTCGATCCGCGCTACATCGCCGAGCACACCGCCGGCTTCGAGCCGGCGCTCGAGCGCGCCCGCCAGATCGCCCCGACGGTGGCCGCGACCGCCGCCGCCACCGGCCTGAGAGAGGCCGAGGTCGAGACCTTCTTCACGCTGTTTCGCACCACGCCGCGGGTCGTCACCGCGACCTCGCAGGGGGTGAACCAGTCGGCGCAAGGGACCGACAAGGCCAACGCGATCATCAACTGCCACCTCGCCACCGGCCGCATCGGCCGGCCCGGCATGGGGCCGTTCTCGCTCACGGGCCAGCCCAACGCGATGGGCGGGCGCGAGGTCGGCGGGCTCGCCAACATGCTGGCCGCCCACATGCATTTCACCCCCGAGGAGGTGGATCTGGTGCGCCGGTTCTGGAACGCGCCGAACATCATCACCGGCGAGGGGCTGAAGGCGGTGCAGCTCTTCGAGGCGATCGAGCGCGGCAAGATCAAGGCGCTCTGGGTGATGGGCACCAATCCGGCCGTCTCGATGCCCCGGGCCGACCGGGTGCGGGCGGCGCTCGCGAAGCTCGACACCTACGTGGTCTCGGAGGTGGTGGCGAACACCGACACGGTGCGGGCCCGCAACGCGATCCTGCTGCCGGCGCTGGCCTGGGGCGAGAAGGACGGCACGGTGACCAATTCCGAGCGCCGCATCTCGCGCCAGCGCGCCTTCCTGGCGGCGCCCGGCGAGGCGCGGGCCGATTGGTGGATCATGGCGCAGGTGGGCCAGCGCCTCGGCCACGCCAAGCCCTTCGCCTGGGGCAACGCGGCGGCGGTGTTCCGCGAGCATGCCGCCTTGTCCGAGTTCGAGAATCGCGGCACCCGCGACTTCGACCTCGGCGGCCTCGCCGACATCACCGACGCCGCCTATGACGCGGCAGCACCCGTGCAGTGGCCGCTCACCCGCAAGGCCAAGGCGCCGCAGACCCGCTTCTTCGCCAATGGCGGTTTCTTCACCCGCGACCGCAAGGCCCGTTTCGTCGCGGTGCAGAAGCCGGCGCTGGCGCAGGCCACCAGCGACGCGCTCCCCTTGCGCCTCAATACCGGCCGGGTGCGCGACCACTGGCACACCCTGACCCGCACGGGGAAGAGCCCGCGCCTCTCGGCCCACCGCGCCGTTCCCTTCGTCGAGATCCACCCCGACGATGCCGAGACTGCGGGCCTCACCGACGGCGACCTCGCCCGCGTCCGCACCGCCCATGGCGCGGCGGTGCTCGAAGTCATGGTGACGCCGGGCGCGCAAGCCGGAATGCTGTTCGCCCCGATGCACTGGAGCGAGGCCAACACCTCGGACGGCCGCGTCGGTGCGCTCGCGCAAGGCGCGGTCGATCCGGTCTCGGGCCAGCCGGAACTCAAGGCGACCCCGGCCTCGATCGCCCCCGAACCCTACCGCTCCCGCGGCTACCTCATCACCCGCGACACGGTGGCCGCGCCGTTCGGCTGGTGGTGGGCGCGGACGAGCCTGGAGGGCGGGACCGGCCTGATCTTCGCCGCCCAGGACGGTGCGCCCGAGGCCGCCGCGCTGATGCGCGAGACCTTTCCCGGGGCGGCCCTCAGCGAGTATGCCGACCCGGCCCGCGGCCGCTACCGCGCCGCCGCCTTCCGGGACGGGCGATTGCTCGGCGTGCTGGCCCTGGCCCCGGCCGCCGAGCGCCCGACTTGGGACGCGGCAAAAGCGTTCTTCCGCACCCAGGAACTGCTGGAGCCCTCGGCCCGCCGGGCCCTGATCTCGGGGAGAGCGGAGAGTGCCGGCACCGGCCCGTTGGTCTGCGCCTGCCACACGGTCGGGCTCGACACGATCCGGGGCGCGATCAAGGGCGGGGCGCACGGGGTCGAGGCGGTGGGGGCCGCGTGCAAGGCCGGCACCAATTGCGGCTCGTGCATCCCTGAGATCCGCAAGCTGCTGGCGGCGGAACTTGCGTCCGTTTCCGCATAGGCGCATCTGATGCCGCAGGATTTCCCGAGACTCGTGTCAGACACTCATCGTCCCATGCGTACGCCCCGTGCCCCCCGAGAGACCCGCTCCCCGGGCCTCGAGCCCCTGGCCGTTCTCCCGGTCTTCGTGACGCTCACGGGCAAGCGCGCGGTGCTGGCCGGGGCCAATGGGGGTGCGGCTTGGAAGGTGAAGCTGCTCGCCGCCGCCGGCGCCCATGTCGACGTGTTCGCCCCCGAACCGACCGAGGAGATGCGCGGCGCACCTGCCGAGGCCGTCGCCGGCACGGTGGTGCTGCATGAGCGCGACTGGTCGCCGGCCGATCTCGAAGGCGCCGCCTTCGCCATCGCGGCCTTCGAGGACGAGGGCGAATGCGCATGCTTCGTCGGCGCCGCCCGCGCAGCGGGCGCCATCGTCAACGCCATCGACCGGCCGCATCTCTGCGACGTGTCGTTCGGCGCCATCGTCAACCGCTCGCCCCTCGTCGTCGGCATCTCCACGGAGGGCGCAGTCCCGGTCTTCGGCCAGACCGTGCGGGCCCGGATCGAGGCGATGCTGCCTTCGGGCTTCAAGGCCTGGGTGGCCGCCGCCCGCGACTGGCGCGCCGAGGTGAGCGCCCGCTACCATGTGTTCGGCGAGCGCCGGGCGTTCTGGGAGCGCTTCACCGACCTCGCCTTCGCCCATCCGGACCGGGCGCCGGTCCGGGCCGATCTCGACGGGCTCATCGCCGAGAACGATGCCGCCCCGACCGGCGGCAGCGTGGTCCTGGTCGGGGCCGGCCCGGGGGACGCCGAACTCCTCACCCTCAAAGCCCTGCGGGCGCTACGCAGCGCCGACGTGATCCTGTACGACGACCTCGTCGCGCCGGAGATCCTGGATTACGCCCGGCGCGAGGCCCGCACGATGCTGGTCGGCAAGACCGGCCACGGCCCCTCCTGCCGCCAGGACGACATCAACGCCCTGATGGTGTCGCTGGCGGGAAGCGGCAAGCGCGTGGTGCGGCTCAAGTCCGGCGACCCCCTGGTCTTCGGCCGGGCCGGCGAGGAGATCGATGCCTGCCGTGAGGCCGGCATCCCGGTGACCGTGGTGCCCGGCGTCACGGCGGCGCAGGGCGCGGCGGCGTCGCTCGGCATCTCGCTCACCCACCGCGACGCGGCACGCCGCCTGCAATACGTCACCGGCCACGACCGCCGCGGCGCCCTGCCCGACGACCTCAACTGGGCCGCCCTCGCCGATCCCACCGTCACGACGGTGATCTACATGCCCAAGCGCACGATGCGCACCCTGCTGGCGAAGGCGGTCGCCGAGGGCCTGCCGCCCGCGACCCCGGCTCTGGTGGTGTTCAACGCCACCCGGCCCGACCAGGCGGTGGTGCAGGGGCAGGCCCACGACCTCGCCGACCGGGTCGAGGCGGCTGGGCTGGAGGGGCCGGCGATCGTGATGGTCGGGAATGCGCTCGGACGGGGAGCCCAGGCGGAGCACGTCTCCGCGATCCCGGCGGCGGTGTTGCAGGCGGCGGAGCGGGCCAGTCTCTGAGGCGGAAAGTCTCGATCGCCTGTTTGACTTGCGGGTAGGGCATCGCGGCGAGTTTTTTATCCAACCCACGACCTCATCCTGAGGTGTCAGTCGATCGAAGATCGACTGACCTCGAAGGAGGGCTCCAGGGATCGCAGAGGCATATGGAGGCTTCCTTCGAGGCTTAGCGATCTTCGATCGCCAGCACCTCAGAGCCTGTTTGAGCCGGCCGAATTGAAACCCTCGATGTCACCCTGGGGCCGCGTAGCGGAACCCGGGATCCATATCCGCTGAGATTCCAGAAGAAGTCGGACCTCGCTCCGCCTGGTCCTGCATCGTCAGCGGGTATGGATTGCGCTACGCGCCCCTTCGGGTCCGGGTTCTCATCTTCGACGAGCCCCAGGATGACGTGGAGAGTTTGGATCGGAGCGGCCCACTCAAACAGGCTTTCAGGATGAGTGATACGCAATCCGGAAGATCGCTTCCGGATTGCGTATCATCAGCCCGCGCGGTGAAGCCGTAGGCTTCACACGCCTGAGCGAAGCCGCTTTCCGCATCGCGAAGCGATCAATCGGAAATCGTATGAGATGGTAGAATAATGAAACTTGTATCAATATTTTAGCGGAAAAAACTGTTCAAAAAGCTCTGAGGTGCGGGGCGAAGGTGGCCGGGCCTCGAAGGAGGGCTCCAGGAACCATATTGATCACTGGAGCCCTCCTTCGAGGTCAGTCGATCTTCGATCGACTAACACCTCAGGATGAGGTCGCGGGTGGGATCGAGCGGTTGGATCGATCAAGCAGGCTTTGAGCGCGACGCCGGCAGCGGACAACGGCACCGGGACAAAAAAGGGCGCTGCCCGATCGCCTCAGCGATCACGCACCGCCCCGATCCACATGAGGGCACCGGCCGTCCCGTCTCGCGGAACGGCCGCTCCCCCGATCTCAATACTCGTCGTCGTCCTCGTCCTCGCCGCCCTTCCGCATCGGCTTGAGGCGGGCGAAGACCGAATCCGCATCGAGGCGCTCGTCGCCGCGGCCGGGCCGGCGATCGGCGTCGTGATCCTCGGGCTCGGGCAGGACCGAGAGTTCGGGCGGCATCAGGGTGGCGCCGCCCTCGGCGGATTCCACCAGCGGACGATCCTTGGCAGCGCGCTGGACCTCGAAATCGAGGTCGATCTGCGAGCACAGGCCGAGGGTCACCGGGTCCATCGGCTGCAGCGAGCCGGAATTCCAGTGGGTACGCTCACGGATCTGCTGGATCGTCGACTTGGTGGTGCCGACGAGGCGCATCACCTGCGCGTCCTTCAGCTCCGGGTGGTTGCGCAGCAGCCACAGGATGGCGTTCGGCCGGTCCTGGCGGCGGGAGAGGGGGGTGTAGCGCGGGCCCTTGGTGCGCTTCACCTCGGGCAGCTTCACCTTCGAGACCGCCACCTTCATGCGGTGGTTCGGGTTGACCTGCGCCCGCTCGATCTCCTCGCGGGTGAGCTGGCCGGTCGAGACCGGGTCGAGGCCCTTGATGCCGGCCGCCACCTCGCCGTCGGCGATACCCTTCACCTCGAGGGGGTGGAGCTTGCAGAAATCGGCGATCTGATCGAAGGACAGCGACGTGTTCTCGACGAGCCAGACGGCCGTCGCCTTCGGCATCAACGGTCCCTGGGACATACCACACCTCCTCGGGGCGCTCCCTCGGGAGCGCGACGGCCGCCCGTCCGGGAAGCGGCCATAATACAAACACGGGCCCCTCGCCGGCGACAGGGCGCCCGGGGCGGAGCCGGGAGGCCCCGCCGGCGTCCCGGGATGGTCAGGACGGCCTGTCTCACGCTGTGAGGGAATCGCCCGATATATAGGCACGTCTCAGGCCCGGCGCAAACCGCTTTCGCAGGCTAAAGGGCCGCCGAGTGGGCGACCAAGCGGTCGGTCGAAAGACTCTGCGGGTCGGGTGTCGTCCCTTCGAAAGGGGCGGCCCGCCGCCGGCCGGGCGGCGGGCGAGGGGCTTGTCATACGCTTTCCGATTGATCGCTTCGCGATGCGGAAAGCGGCTCCGCTCAGGCGCCGCGCGGGCTGATGATACGAAATCCGGAAGTGATCTTCCGGATTTCGTATCAGTTCGTCACCGGCTTCGCGGTCCCTTGCGGATGAAACATATGGCAGAGTGGACTTGCCGTCGGCGGAGAGATCGGTTCGTCTTTGGTGTGCCAGACCCCGCGTATCAGTTGGATCCGGGCTCCTCTTCAGTCCCCTCGCTTGCGTCACGGGCCGGTCCTCGGGCCAGCCCCGGAGCGCGTCATTTAGATTTGATCTCACGGGAGCCTGCGCCGGCGGCCTGACGGCAAGGAGATCGTGATGAAGGTCCTCTACCCCCGCTGCGCCGCCCTCGATGTTCACAAGGACACCGTCGTCGCAGCCATCCGTCTGGCCGAGAGCAGCGAGGTTCAGCGTGAGGTGCGTACGTTTGCCACCACCACGCCCGCTCTGCTCGACCTCTCCGCCTGGCTCGACGAGCACGCCTGCACCCATGTCGCCATGGAGGCGACCGGCATCTACTGGCGCCCGGTCTGGCAGGTCCTCGACGCCGACAGCCGCACCCTGATCCTGGCCAATGCCGCCCATGTCAAGAACGTGCCCGGCCGCAAGACCGACGTCGCCGACGCGGTCTGGCTCTCCGACCTGCTCGCCCACGGCCTGATCCGCGCCAGCTTCGTGCCCGAGGCTCAGACCCAGGCGATGCGCGACCTGCTGCGCACCCGCAAGCAACTGGTCCGCGAGCAGGCCAGCCACGTCCAGCGCATCCAGAAGACCCTCGAGGAGGCCAACCTCAAGCTCGCCTCGGTGCTCACCGACATCATGGGCCAGTCCGGTCGCGCCGTGCTCGACGCGCTGGTCAAGGGCGAGCGCGATCCGGCTGGGCTGCAGGCGCTGGTCAGCCCGCGGGTGAAGGCGGCGCCCGAGGCGATCCGGGCCGCGCTCACGGGCCGGATCGGGGATCACCACCGTTTCCTGCTCGGTGTGCATCTACGCCAGTACGACGGGTTGGGGCGAGCGATCGCGGAGATCGACGCGCAGGTGGAGCGCGACCTCGGCCCTTTCCGGGAAGCGGTGAAGCTGCTGGTGACGATCCCGGGCATCAGTGACCTCACCGCGCAGGTGATCCTCTCCGAGATCGGCCCCGACATGAGCCGCTTCCCGACCGCCGGCCATCTGATCTCCTGGGCCGGGCTGTGCCCGAGGAACGACGAGAGCGCGGGCAAGCGGCGCTCGACGCGGCTGCGCAAGGGCGCGCCCTGGCTCAAGACGGCCTTGGTGCAGGCCGCCTGGGCCGGAGTGCGCAAGAAGGCGAGCTACATCAGGGCGCAGTTCCAGCGCTTGCGCGGCCGGCGCGGCCCCAAGAAGGCGATCTGCGCGGTCGCCGCTTCGATGTTGACCGCGATCTATCACATGCTCAAGGCCGGCACGGCTTACGTCGATCCCGGGCCTGATCACGGCCGCAAGGCGGCCCCGACCATCCGCGCCAAGGCGCTCGTGCGGCAGATCGAGCGCCTTGGATTTGCGTGCGAAATCAAACCCGTAGAGCCAGTTTCTATTTAGTTCGTCACCGGCTTCGCGGTCCCTTGCGGATGAAACATATGGCAGAGTGGACTTGCCGTCGGCGGAGAGATCGGTTCGTCTTTGGTGTGCCAGACCCCGCGTATCAGTTGGATCCGGGCTCCTCTTCAGTCCCCTCGCTTGCGTCACGGGCCGGTCCTCGGGCCAGCCCCGGAGCGCGTCATTTAGATTTGATCTCACGGGAGCCTGCGCCGGCGGCCTGACGGCAAGGAGATCGTGATGAAGGTCCTCTACCCCCGCTGCGCCGCCCTCGATGTTCACAAGGACACCGTCGTCGCAGCCATCCGTCTGGCCGAGAGCAGCGAGGTTCAGCGTGAGGTGCGTACGTTTGCCACCACCACGCCCGCTCTGCTCGACCTCTCCGCCTGGCTCGACGAGCACGCCTGCACCCATGTCGCCATGGAGGCGACCGGCATCTACTGGCGCCCGGTCTGGCAGGTCCTCGACGCCGACAGCCGCACCCTGATCCTGGCCAATGCCGCCCATGTCAAGAACGTGCCCGGCCGCAAGACCGACGTCGCCGACGCGGTCTGGCTCTCCGACCTGCTCGCCCACGGCCTGATCCGCGCCAGCTTCGTGCCCGAGGCTCAGACCCAGGCGATGCGCGACCTGCTGCGCACCCGCAAGCAACTGGTCCGCGAGCAGGCCAGCCACGTCCAGCGCATCCAGAAGACCCTCGAGGAGGCCAACCTCAAGCTCGCCTCGGTGCTCACCGACATCATGGGCCAGTCCGGTCGCGCCGTGCTCGACGCGCTGGTCAAGGGCGAGCGCGATCCGGCTGGGCTGCAGGCGCTGGTCAGCCCGCGGGTGAAGGCGGCGCCCGAGGCGATCCGGGCCGCGCTCACGGGCCGGATCGGGGATCACCACCGTTTCCTGCTCGGTGTGCATCTACGCCAGTACGACGGGTTGGGGCGAGCGATCGCGGAGATCGACGCGCAGGTGGAGCGCGACCTCGGCCCTTTCCGGGAAGCGGTGAAGCTGCTGGTGACGATCCCGGGCATCAGTGACCTCACCGCGCAGGTGATCCTCTCCGAGATCGGCCCCGACATGAGCCGCTTCCCGACCGCCGGCCATCTGATCTCCTGGGCCGGGCTGTGCCCGAGGAACGACGAGAGCGCGGGCAAGCGGCGCTCGACGCGGCTGCGCAAGGGCGCGCCCTGGCTCAAGACGGCCTTGGTGCAGGCCGCCTGGGCCGGAGTGCGCAAGAAGGCGAGCTACATCAGGGCGCAGTTCCAGCGCTTGCGCGGCCGGCGCGGCCCCAAGAAGGCGATCTGCGCGGTCGCCGCTTCGATGTTGACCGCGATCTATCACATGCTCAAGGCCGGCACGGCTTACGTCGATCCCGGGCCTGATCACGGCCGCAAGGCGGCCCCGACCATCCGCGCCAAGGCGCTCGTGCGGCAGATCGAGCGCCTTGGATTTGCGTGCGAAATCAAACCCGTAGAGCCAGTTTCTATTTAGACGAACAGGCTCGAGACGCTCGACTCTTCGGCGGTGCGCCCGATCGCCTCGCCGAGCAGCGGCGCGATGGTGACGACCCGGATGTTGCGGGCGAGCTTGACCGCGGCGGTCGGCTGGATCGAATCGGTGATCACCAGCTCCTTGAGTTTCGAGGAGGCGATGCGCGACACCGCGCCCCCCGAGAGCACGCCGTGGGTGATGTAGGCCGAGACGTCCTTGGCGCCCTTGGCGAGCAGGGCCTCGGCGGCGTTGACGAGCGTGCCGCCGGAATCGACGATGTCGTCGACGAGGATGCAGGAGCGGCCCTCGACCTCGCCGATGATGTTCATCACCTCCGATTCGCCGGGCCGGTCGCGGCGCTTGTCGACGATGGCGAGCGGCGCGTCGATGCGCTTGGCGAGCGCGCGGGCGCGGACCACGCCGCCGACATCGGGCGACACCACCATCATGTCGGCCGGGTCCATCCGCTCCTTGATGTCGCGCACCATCACGGGGGCGGCGAACAGGTTGTCGGTCGGGATGTCGAAGAAGCCCTGGATCTGGCCGGCATGCAGGTCGAGGGTCATCACCCTGTCGGCGCCGGCCTCGGTGATGAGGTTGGCCACGAGCTTGGCCGAGATCGGGGTGCGGCCCGAGGTGCGCCGGTCCTGGCGGGCATAGCCGAAATAGGGCAGCACGGCGGTGATCCGCCGCGCCGAGGAGCGCCGCGCGGCGTCGATCATGATGAGCAGTTCCATCAGGTGATCGTTGGCCGGGAACGACGTCGACTGGACGATGTACACGTCCTCGCCGCGCACGTTCTCCTGGAGCTCGACGAAGATCTCCATGTCGGCGAACCGGCGCACCGAGCAGACCGCCAGCGGCTTCTCGAGATAGGCCGCGATCGCCTCGGCCAGCGGGCGGCTCGCATTGCCGGCGACGATCTTGATCGAGGATTTCATCGTGCTTCCATCGTGGCCCGCGCCAAGAGCCCCGGCGCTGCCGCACGATGCTCTCGTCGAGACCGCGCGCGCCGGGGCGAGGGGAGGATCGCATCGAGATTCGCGCGAATGCGGGCCCCTCGCGCGACGATGCTCTCGTGTGTGACGGGCGAGGCTCTTATCAGTGCCGGGATACCGTCACAATGCTTTCATGTGCGCCGGAATGCGCAAGTCACCGGCTTTCGGATGCGCGGTGACTGCATGCCTCTCCGCGAGGATGCGCCTCAGGGCTGCAGGAGCTTGTGGAGATGCACGATGAAGTAGCGGGTCTGGGCGCTGTCGACGGTCTGCTGCGCCTTCGCCTTCCAGGCCATGGCGGCGCTGGCATAGTCGGGGAAGATGCCGACCACGTCGAGCTTCGAGAGGTCGCGGAAGGTCACGCTGTCGAGGTCGGTCAGCTCGCCCCCGAACACCAGGTGGAGGAGCTGCTTCGGCTCCTGGGAGGTCGCAGGGGTGTTGCCCGGGTTGCTCATGCGCGTCGTCTCCGCGTGCCGCCATGATGCCGCCCGTCCGGTCCGACGGACGGCGCCCGCCCGCCGGGCAGGCGCGAGCGGGGTCGCAAACGCCGGGCCGCGCGTCAAGCCGGATCATGGTGCATCGCAAGAGGGGCGCCCGGCTTCCCGCTGCGCGAAGTCCCAGTGGATAGAGACGCGCCACAGTGCTGCGGGTTCCGCGGGACGGGGCTCGTTGCGTGAAATCGTGCTAGGGTCGTCCGTTGAGGCAACCTCCGGAAGGTTCCCATGCAGGTCATGCCGAACAAGACCGTGATCGAAGGCCGGGCGCAGCGCGTCGACCCCGCACCGGACGGCTGGGGCGGCACCGTCGAGTTCGCGGTCGAGACAAGCAAGCCGGCCGACGGCTACTCGGATTTCGTCCGCGCCGCGGCAGGAAGCACCGTGACGATGTTCACGGCGGATCTGGGAGCGGTCAAGCCGGGCCAGTCCTATACGGTGACCGCGTCCGTCCTCGGCGGTCCGGGAGGCGAGCGCGTCGTGCTCCAGGATGCCAAGGTCCTTCAGGATGTTAAGGCCCGGCGCCCTTGACGTCCGCCGGGCCCCCGCGTCAAGCGGTGGCGACCGGAGCGATCGTGAGGGTCGCCACGATCAGGCCGTCCCGTTCCGTGATGTCGGAGAGGGCGAGGCCGCTGGCGGTCCCGTCGTTCCAGCGCAGATGCGGGTGAGCGGCACCGCGATCGTCGACCGCGCGGACCCCGCCCGTGCCCGGGAACAGGTCGGCCGGATCGGCTGGTTTGCGACCGGCCTGGAGATCGCGCAGACCGTCGGCCTGGATCAGCGCGACCCGGTAGATCCGCGGATTGGCGTTGTCGGCCTGACTGTCGTCGATATGCCAGATCGCGAGGCCCGAACCGAACAGCGCGTCGTCACGGCCGACCCGCTGGCGGTTCTCGAGCAGGAAGTATTCGAGGGAGCCGGGAGGACCGTCGATGCGGATGCTCGCCGTCGCATCGCGTTCCAGCGTCGTGAGCGAGACGCGCGACGAGACGGTGACCGTCACGGGCGTGACCCATCCCAGTTCCACCAGGCACCACGCCGACATGCGGGCCGGGCGATGGCCGCCGCCGGCCCAGGAGCCGCCGCTCATCAGGCACAGGTCGCCGATGCCGGCGCCGCGATAGCTCGTGTCGTAGAGGTCCGGCAGCCCGAGGAAGTGCCCGAACTCGTGGGCGAACACCCCGAGCCGGCCATCCTCCGGGGCGGTGAAGTAGGCGTAGGCGCTCACCTTGCCGTGGGTGACGGGATGGGGCAGCGTCCACTTGTGCGACCAGATGCGCGCCTTGCGCAACGCGGGATCCGGTTCCGCCTCGGCGCCGCCGCCGGCATGGATGAGGACCAGCCCGTCGAGAAAGCCGTCCCCGTTGCGATCGAACGGCTCCAGGCTGTTGGCCGTGCAGTAGCGCTGCAAGGTTTCGTCGAGGAGACCCGGCGTGTTCCGCGGGAAGCCGGTGCCGGTTCCACTCTGGCCGTCGGCGTAATAGCCGGAGGGATGGGCCGCGCGCTGCCAGTCGATCACCTCCCCGGTGATGTGCAGTCGCCCGTACGACATCTCCCGATAAAAGTTGTGTAGAGAACCGGGATTGCCCGGATCGAACAGAAGCCGCTCGTACTCGGCCTTCGACCTTTTCCCCGGAAGGTCGGAAAAGTCGACGAGCAGAACCAGGCAATGGAGGTGGGTGATCCCGTCGCGCTTGATCAGGCGGGGGAGACGCTCGGCGGACCGATCGTCGAACGCGGCCGGCGCCGCCTGTTCGGCGGGCGGCGGGTAGACGACGCCGTCGTTGAAGCCGCTGAGGGCGGCCGCCCTGTTGCCGAGCCACCCGGCCCGGGTCGCCAGCCTGGCATCCCCCGTCGAGAGAACCCGACCGGCCGCGACCTGAGCCCTGATGCTGTCGAGCACGTCCGGCCGCGCGCTGCACGACGTCGGCCCCGCCTCGTAGCACGATCCTGCCTCAGAGGGCCTGCAACCGCAGGACAGACGCATCATGTCGAGCTCCGCGCATCCTCGTTCCGGCGGAACGGGCGCGGAGCTTAGCCGTGACGGTAACCAAATGTAAATATTTTGTTCTGGAGCGATTCGAACTATTTCATGATCTAACAAAAGAGTTGGAACGACGTCCTCTTCCGTCACTTACGTTGTAGGCAAATCGATCGCGATCGAGTTATGGCCCCCTCGTGCGGAGAGGGTCGCCCGGACGGCGGTCCGGGCGACCCGTTTGCGTGATTGCTCTGCGACAATTCGGACTATCGGGCACCCTGTTCGAGCGCCGGATAGTCGATGTAGCCCTCCGGACCCTGGCTGTACCAGGTCTTGTAATTGTCCTTGTTGAGGGCTGCGCCCTTGGCGATCCGCTCCGGCAGGTCCGGATTGGCGATGAAGGTGCGGCCGAAGGCGATCGCGTCGGCGCGGCCCTCGTCGAGGGCGGCCTGGCCCTTCGGGCCGTCGTAGTCGGAGTTCAGCACCAGGGGACCGCGGAAGGCGGCCTTGATGGCGGGCGCCACGGCCGGGCGGGCGGCCTTGCCGAAGGTGCCGTTCGGGCCGGGCTCGCGCAGTTCCAGGAAGGCGACGCCGATCTGCGAGAGCGCGGCGGCGGCGGCCGGGAACAGGGTCTCGGGCTCGGGATCGTCGACGCCCTGGATCGGCTCGTTCGGCGACAGGCGCACGCCGGTGCGGTCGGCTCCGATCGTGTCGGCGACGGTGCGGGCGACCTCGGCGAGGAGCCGGATGCGGTTCTCGACCGAGCCGCCGTAGCGGTCCTGGCGCAGGTTGGTGCCCGAGCGCAGGAACTGGTCGATCAGGTAGCCGTTCGCGGCGTGGATCTGCACCCCGTCGAAGCCGGCCTCGACCGCGTTGCGGGCGGCCTTGGCGTAATCCGCCAAGAGCCGCGGGATCTCGTCCTCGCGCAAGGGCCGTGCCTCGGCATAGGGCTTCTTGCCCTCGTAGGTGTGGGCCTGGTCGGGCGCCGTGGTGGCGGAGGCCGAGACCGGGGCCTGCCCGCCGAGGAAGTCCGGGTGCACCACCCGGCCCATGTGCCAGAGCTGCGCGACGATGCGGCCGCCGGCCTCGTGCACCGCGGCGACCACCGGCTTCCAGGCCTCGACCTGCTCAGGCGCCCACAGGCCCGGGGCGAAGGGCCAGCCGGTGCCTTCCTGCGAGATGCCGGTCGCCTCGCTGATGATCAGGCCGGCCCCGGCGCGCTGGCGGTAATACTCCGCCATGATCGGGGTCGGCACGTGGGTCCGCGAGGCGCGGCCGCGGGTCAGCGGGGCCATCAGGATGCGGTTCGGAGCCTGGATGGCGCCGAGCTGGATCGGGTCGAACAGGGAAGGCACTGTCGGAAATCTCCGGATCGAGCCCGGCTTCAAGGGCCGGGCGATGCGGGTGAGATGTGGGCGCTGCAGTGCAACAGACCAGGGGCGGGGCCGGCGGCCCGGCCCGCGATGTGCGCTGCCTCACCTCGCGGTCGGGATTAAACCCGACCCGGGATCACGACTTGTCCATCTGCTCCTTGGCGTCGGACACCGCCTTCATGCAGCCGGCCTCGTCGCCCTTCTTGTCGAGCTCGCGGGCGCGGTTGAGGCTGGCGCGGGCCTCCATCACGCCGGTGCCGCCGCCGCTCGCCTTGGCGACGTCGGCGGTGGCCTGCGTCTCGGCCGAGCCGGGGGCCGGGCCCTTGGGGAGAGCGGAGGGGCTGGTGCCCTTCTCGGTCGCCGCCTCGGCCTGGGCCTCGCGGCGCGACGCCACCTCCTTGCCGCCGCTCGACGCCGCAATGGTCTCGCGGCCCTTCGCGTCGAGGCGCGGTTCGAGGGCGTCGATCTCGGTGCCGCAGGCGCCGGCCAGCGCCGGACCGGCGAGACCGGCGATGAGGCCGGCGGCGAGGATGAGCTTCATGGCGTCTCTCCCTGTCGTTGAATCGCGCCAATCATTGAACCTTGGCGCGAAGGGCTCCGCTCCGCGAACACCGGCCCGTGGGCGGGGGTTCCGGCGAGAGTGAGAGACGGACCGGAAAAAGCAGGCGCGACTCCCCTCTCCCGGGTGGGAGAGGGGTTGGGGGTGAGGGTGACACGCTTCAAGATCAAGCACTGAGCGTCGCGCGGGCAGCGTGACATCCGGAGCGTTACTCGGAAGCGTGTCACCCTCACCCCTACCCCTCTCCCACTCGGGCTAGCGGATTCACGCTTCTCCTTCGAGAGCTAACCCTCTGTAAATATGCGCGCTTTCCCCTCCCCCGGCGATCCCGGGCTTGCCCGGTATCGCTGCAAGTTGTGGGGAGGGGCTAGGGGTGGGGGTGGTGCAGAAGGCACCGCTGAGCCTTATCTGGCACCACCCCCACCTCCGGCTCCTCCCCACAAGGGGGAGGAGAGGCGCGCTACCTTTGAGGGGAAAGCGCTCAAACCGAGATTAGATTGCTTCGTACGTCTTGCGTCAGACCAAGACCCCGCGGGGCGCGCTGCCCCGCGGGGTCTTCGCTCACGCGCTCAGCTTGTCGCGCATCGGCAGCTGGCGGATGCGCCGGCCGGTCGCCGCGAAGATCGCGTTGGCGATGGCCGGCGCCACCGGCGGCACGCCGGGCTCGCCGACGCCGCCGAGCGGCTTGTCCCAGGACCCGCCCTGCACGAGGTGCACGTTGATGATCTTGGGCGCCTCGTTGATCCGGGTCAGCTCGTAGGTGTCGTAGTTGTCCTGGACGGCGCGGCCGTTCTTGAAGGTGATCTGGGCGGTGAGCGCGAGGCCCATGCCCATCACCACCGCGCCCTCGAGCTGCGAGCGCACCCGCTCCGGGTTGACCTGCTGGCCGCTGTCGATGGCGATGTCGACCCGCTGGACGGTGACCTCGCCCTTCGGCGACACCTCGACCTCGGCGACGGCGGCGGTGTAGGTCACGAAGCTGTAATGCGCCGCGATGCCGAGGCCACGGCCCTTGTCCACCTTGCGGCCCCAGCCGGCGCCCTTGGCCACCGCCTCGATCACGTTGCGCAGGCGCCCGGTATCGAAGGGATAGCGCGAGGGATCCTCGCCGTAGTTCCAGGCATCGCCGATCTTGACCGGATCGATGATCCGGGCCGGGCCGATCACGTCGAGGAGGTAGTCCTTCGGGTCGCGGCCGGCCATCTGGGCCAGTTCGTCGATGAAGGACTGCACCGCGAAGGCGCGCGGGATGTTCGACACCGAGCGGAACCAGCCGATCCGGACATGGGCATCCGCCGGCGGGTTCTCCATCCGCATGTTGGGGATGGCGAACGGCACGTTGACGAGGCCCATCCCGAGCTCGATCGGGATCTGCTCGTTGGCGCCGGCGACGAAGGTCGAGCCGATGGTCGGGGCCGCGCTGCGGTGCAGCCAGGCGATCGGCATGCCCTTGTCGTCGAGGCCGGCCTCCAGGCGCTCCACCGAGACGGTGTGGTAGTAGCCGTTGTGGAGGTCGTCCTCGCGGGTCCAGGTCATCTTGACCGGGGCGCCGTCCATCGCCTTCGAGCAGAGCGCCGCCTCGACGAAGTAGTCGGGCTTCGACTTGCGGCCGAAGCCGCCGCCGAGCAGCGTCACGTTGACGGTGATCGTCTTCGGGTCGACGCCGAGGCGCTTGGCAATGCGGTCGCGGGCGGCCTGGGGCGACTGCACGCAGCCCCACGCCTCGATCGTGCCGTCCTTGGCGATCCGGACGGTCGCGGCCGGCGGCTCCATCGGGGCCTGGACGAGGTGGGGGATGTAGTACTCGGCCTCCAGGCGCTTCACCGCCTTCTTCATCGCCGCGTCGACGTCGCCCTCCTGGCGCACCACCTTGCCGGGCTTGCGCACGGCCTGTTCCAGGGTGGCCCGATAGGCGTCCGAATCGTAACTCGCGTTCGGGCCGTCCTCGAAGGTGGGTTTGAGGGCCTCGCGGCCCTTGATCGCCGCCCAGGTGTTGCGGGCGATGACCGCCACGCCGCCGGTCGGCATGAACTCGTAGGGAGGGGCCGGCGGATCGATGGTCACGACCTTGACGACGCCCGGCACCTTCAGGGCGGCGGCTTCGTCGAAGCTCTTGACCTTGCCACCGAAGACCGGCGGGCGGGCGACGACGGCGTAGAGCATCCCGTCGAGGCGGGTGTCGAGGCCGTACTGCGCCTTGCCGGTGGTGATGCCGACATTGTCGATGAGGCCGACGCGGCCCTTGCCGATGTAGCGGAAGGCCGACGGGTCCTTGAGCGTCACCGTCGCGCGGTCGGGCACCGGCATGCCGGCTGCCGCCTGGGCGACCTCGCCGAAGCCGATCCGGCGGCCGGACTTGGCGTGGACGAGGGCGTGGTTCTCCGTCGTGACCTCGGAGGCCGGCACGTTCCACTGCTTGGCGGCGGCCGCGACCAGCATGGCGCGGGCGGCGGCGCCGGCGCGGCGCAGCGGCATGAAGAAGTGCCGGAGCGAGCGCGAGCCGTCGGTGTCCTGATTGCCGAAGCGCTCCTCGTCGCCGTGCGCCTGGGCGACCTTGACCTTGGCCCAGTCGGCGTCGAGCTCGTCGGCGACCACGAAGGCGACCGAGGTGCGCACGCCCTGGCCCATCTCCGAGCGGGTGCAGGTCACCGTCACGGTGCCGTCCGGCGCGATCGCCACGAACAGGGTCGGATCGTCGCGCCAGCCATGCGGCATGCCGTCGGCGCCGAATTTCGGCGGGTCGGCGGCGAGCGCGCCCTGGGGTTTGAGCGACAGGGCGAGCACCAGGGCGCCGGCCCCGGCGATGAGGCCGCGGCGGCTGAGCTGGCCGGGCGAGACCCTGGCGACGATGGATTCCGGCTCGTCGGCCGGGGCGGCCTTGAGGAGGGAGGAGAGGTCGTGAATCACAGGCGATCTCCCTGGCCGGCCTTCGGGGTCAGCCCCGCCGCCTGCTTGATGGCGGCGCGGATGCGCGGATAGGTGCCGCAGCGGCACAGGTTGCCGCTCATCTGGTTGTCGATGTCGGCGTCGGTCGGCTTCGGGGTCTCCTTGAGGAGCGCCGCCGCCTGCATGATCTGACCGGTCTGGCAATAGCCGCACTGCGCCACGTTGAGGTCGCGCCAGGCGGCCTGGACCGGGTGGTTGCCGTCCGGCGACAGGCCCTCGATCGTCACGACCGGCTGGCCGTCGGCGGCCGAGACCGGGGTCTGGCAGGCCCGCATCGCGGTGCCGCCGACATGGATGGTGCAGGCGCCGCAGGCCGCGACGCCGCAGCCGAACTTGGTACCCGTCAGGCCGAGCTCGTCCCGCAGGTACCAGAGCAGCGGCATCTCGGGATCGCCGTCGAACCGGCGCTCCTCACCGTTCACGTTGAGATTGATCATCGTCGCCCTCCGGCTTCGGGAGGCTTCTCCGGCGTCCCGCGGACACGATTCCGGTCGCGACGCCGCCTCCCTCTCGTCGATTGCGGTCTCGGCGCCCCGGCCCCCGGACCGGACGGCGCCGCACTCCTCCCTCACGCCGTGCATGCGGCGTGCGTTCATGCATCTTGGACGCTCCGCCCCGGGACGCATCCCGCGGGCCGAAGCATCGAAAGCCCCGCACCACGCCCGAACATGAGAATGATTTAAGGCTAGGGATGGGTAACCCGGACCCGCGCGTGTCGGCAAGCCGCCAGTTCACCGTCAGGTTGCCGCGCCCCGCCCCGCAACGCCTTGCCGGGAGTTCGATTTTCGTGTATCGGCCGCAACTCCGGTCGTCCCATGCCGGGATGCCGCGTGCCGGGCCTCGCGCCCGTCCGCACCGCGCCCCGGCCGGGACCTTCGGAGTACACGTTTCTGCCCGTCGATCATGCGCCGGCCCGCGCCCCTTCACGTTTTGGGGAGCGGCGGTTTCGGGGATCTCCCCGGAACTCCGGCGGGCGGAAGCGGCCCGTTGATACGAGCCGCCGGCGCCGTCCCCCCGGATAGGGCGGGACGAAAAGGAGCATGGATGTCCGCAGGTTTGCAAGCCGCCTCGTCGAGCCGCGAAGATTTCGCCGCCCTTCTGGAAGAGTCGTTCCGCGAGCACGAGATCACGGAAGGCTCCGTGGTCAAGGGCCGCGTGGTGGCGATCGAGAAGGACGTCGCCGTCATCGATATCGGGGCGAAGACCGAGGGCCGCGTCGCCCTCAAGGAATTCACGGGCCCCGGCCGTGACCAGCCGATCGCCGTCGGCGACGAGGTCGAGGTCTATGTCGACCGCATCGAGAACGCGCTCGGTGAAGCCGTCATCTCGCGCGACAAGGCCCGCCGCGAGGAGAGCTGGGTCAAGCTCGAGAAGGCGTTCGAGAACAACGAGCGCGTCTCCGGCACGATCTTCAACCAGGTCAAGGGCGGCTACACCGTCGACCTCGACGGCGCCGTGGCGTTCCTGCCGCGCTCGCAGGTCGACATCCGTCCGGTCCGCGACGTCACCCCGCTGATGGGCACGCCGCAGCCGTTCCAGATCCTCAAGATGGATCGCCGCCGCGGCAACATCGTGGTGTCGCGCCGCACCGTGCTCGAGGAGAGCCGGGCCGAGCAGCGCTCCGAGCTGGTGGCCAACCTCGAAGAGGGTCAGGTCATCGACGGCGTGGTCAAGAACATCACCGAGTACGGTGCGTTCGTCGACCTCGGCGGCATCGACGGTCTGCTGCACGTCACCGACATGGCGTGGCGCCGCGTCAACCACCCGTCCGAGGTGGTCAACATCGGCCAGACCGTCAAGGTCAAGATCATCAAGATCAACCACGAGACGCACCGCATCTCGCTCGGCATCAAGCAGCTGCTCGCCGATCCGTGGGAGGGCATCGCCGCCCGCTACCCGGTCGACGCCAAGCTCAAGGGCCGCGTGACCAACATCACCGACTACGGCGCCTTCGTGGAGCTGGAGCCGGGGATCGAGGGCCTGATCCACGTCTCGGAGATGAGCTGGACCAAGAAGAACGTCCATCCGGGCAAGATCGTCTCCACCTCCCAGGAGGTCGAGGTCCAGATCCTCGAAGTCGATCCGGTCAAGCGCCGCATCTCGCTCGGTCTCAAGCAGACCCTGCAGAACCCGTGGGAGGCCTTCTCCGAGAAGCACCCGGCCGGCACCGAGGTCGAGGGCGAGGTCAAGAACAAGACCGAGTTCGGTCTGTTCATCGGCCTCGAGGGCGACGTCGACGGCATGGTCCACCTCTCGGACCTCGACTGGAACCGTCCGGGCGAGCAGGTCATCGACGAGTTCAAGAAGGGCGACGTGGTGCGCGCCCAGGTTCTCGACGTCGACGTCGAGAAGGAGCGCATCTCGCTCGGCATCAAGCAGCTCGCCGGCGACCCCTTCGCCGATGCCGGTGACGGCATCCGCAAGAACCAGGTCGTCACCTGCGAGGTGCTCGAGGTCAAGGATTCGGGCATCGAGGTCAAGATCGTCGATTCCGACCTCCAGGCCTTCATCCGCCGGGCCGATCTCGCCCGCGAGCGCAACGACCAGCGCCCCGAGCGCTTCGCCGCCGGCGAGAAGCTCGACGCCCGTGTGACGCAGTTCGACCGCAAGGCCCGCCGCGTCCAGCTCTCGATCAAGGCCCTCGAGATGGCCGAGGAGAAGGAGGCGATCGCCCAGTTCGGCTCCGCCGATTCGGGCGCCTCGCTCGGCGACATCCTCGGCGCGGCCCTCAAGGCCCGTCAGGCCGACAAGAAGTAAGGGATCCGTCCGGGCCGCGAGGCCCGGACACCCCGAACGAGACCGGACGCCCGCGCGGGGACACCCCCTGCGCGGGCGTCCGCATGTCCGGCTTACCGCGATCGGGGAGGGGCATGCCCGCAAAACCGGTCTTGCCGCTGCGCGACGGCCGGGGGTAGAACAGCCCGGGAGCGAGGCACGCCAATGACTTGCAGGGAACACCCTGCGGGCGGGGCGGCCTTCCAGGGTCAGACCAGGATACGGGCGCCGCATGGCCATCGATGCCGAACTTCTCCTCGACCGGCGGTCCTTACGCCGGAAGCTGTCGGTGTGGCGGGCGATCGGGGTCGGGGCACTGATCGTCGCCGCCGGCGCCGTCGGCTGGCGGGCGGCCGGGGGCAGGGGGCTCTCCGCCGTCACGCCGCAGATCGCCCGCATCAGCATCGACGGCTTCATCGCCGGCAGCGAGAAGACCCGCGAGCTGATGAAGCGCGTCGGTGATTCGAGCGCGGTCTCGGGTGTCGTCGTCTCGATCAACTCGCCGGGCGGTACCACCACCGGCTCGGAAGAACTCTTTCGCAATCTTCGCGCGCTGGCCGAGAAGAAGCCGATCGTCGCCTTCGTCGACGGCACCGCGGCGTCGGGCGCCTACATCACGGCGATCGCCGCCGACCACATCGTCGCCCGCGAGACCAGCCTCGTCGGCTCGATCGGCGTGCTGTTCCAGTACCCGGAGGTGTCGGGCCTCCTCGACAAGGTCGGGGTCAAGGTCGACGAGGTGAAGTCCTCGCCGCTCAAGGCCGAGCCGAGCGGCTTCCACCCGACCCCGCCAGAGGCCCGCGCGGCGCTCCAGGCGATCGTCGGCGACACCTATGGCTGGTTCAAGGACTTGGTGGCCGAGCGCCGCAAGATGAATCCCGACCAGATCAAGGTGGTGGCCGACGGGCGCGTGTTCAGCGGCCGCCAGAGCGTGCCCCTCGGGTTGATCGACGAGACCGGCAGCGAGCGCCAGGCCGTCGCCTGGCTCGAGCGCGAGAAGGGCGTGGCGAAGAACCTGCCGGTGCGGGACTGGAAGCCGCGCTCCGACAGCCGCTTCGGCCTGTTCTCGGCCGCGGCCGCCGGCGCGGGCCTTCTCGGCTACGACGACCTCGCCGCCCGGCTGCGGCAGGCCGGCGACGAGACGGCCAGCCTGACGCAGGGCGGCCTGCTCGCGGTCTGGCGCCCTTAAAAAGACCCCTCCCGCGCCATCGTCCCGCCGGCCCCGCCTTTCTCGAGACCATACCGCCCATGATCAAGTCCGAGCTGGTGCTCAAGATCGCCGAGCAGAACCCGCACCTGTATCAGCGCGACGTCGAGAACATCGTCAACGCCATCCTGGACACGATCGCGGACGCGCTCGCCCGGGGCGACCGGGTCGAGCTGCGCGGCTTCGGCGCCTTTTCGGTCAAGCGCCGGGAGGCGCGGCGCGGCCGCAACCCGCGCACGGGTGCCGCCGTGGCGGTGGCCGAGAAGGCGATCCCGGTCTTCAAGACCGGCAAGGAGATGCGCCTGCGCCTGAACGCCGCCGGGATCGGCGCCGACGAGCCGAGCCGGGCCGAGGCCGCCGCGAGCTGACGCAAGGTCGGCCCCGTGCGAGGTCGGCACTGGCCTCCCGGCTGCCGCGCGTTACACTTTCTTCTCCGGGGCTCCGTCCGGCGGTCCCGCTCCCTTCCCGCATCACCGACGAAAGACCGGGTTTCCCGATGATCCGCTTCCTCAAAGGCCTGATCCTGCTGCCCATTGCGATCGTGGTCGTGCTGCTGGCGGTGGCCAACCGCCAGCCGGTGATGCTGTCCTTCGATCCGTTCACCGACGGCACGCCGGCCTTCAGCCTGCCGATGCCGCTCTACGCGCTGATCTTCGCCGCGGTCGCCCTGGGCATCGTGGTCGGCGGCGTCGGCTCCTGGCTCGGCCAGGGCGATACCCGCCGCGACCGCCGCGCCAAGGGCCGCGAGCTCGCCCGCCTGCGCCACGAGGCCGAGCGCCTGCGCCAGGCCTCTCCGAGCAGCGCCACGGTCGGCCGTACCGCCCTGCCGGCCCCGATCAGCCGCGCCTGAGATGCGGCTGATCGGCGAGGCCGAGATCGACGCGGCGCTGACCCCGCTGCGGATGATCGACGCCCTCAGCGTCGCCTTCCGGGCCGGCGCGACGGCGCCGACGCGCCACCACCACGCGATCGAGACCGCGCCCGACGGGGCCTCGCTGCTGCTGATGCCGGCCTGGACGGCCGATTATGTCGGGGTCAAGATCCTGACCCTGTTCCCGGGCAACCCGGCCCGGGGGCTCGACACGATCCAGGGCGGGGTCCTGCTCTGCGACGGACGCGACGGCCGGCCGCTTGCCCTCCTCGACGGCGCCCGCCTGACGCTCTGGCGCACCGCCGCCGCCTCGGCGCTCGCCGCCCGCCACCTCGCGCGGCCCGACGCCGCCCGGATGGTGATGGTGGGGGCCGGTGCGCTCGCCCCCGCGCTCGTGCGGGCGCATGCCGCCATCCGGCCAATCCGCGATGTCGCGATCTGGAACCGCCGGCCGGAAGGCGCCCAGCGCCTCGCCGCGATCCTGGCCGCCGAGGGCATCCCGGCCTATCCGGTCACCGACCTCGCGGCGGCGGTGGGGCAGGCGGATCTGGTGTCCTGCGCCACCCTCTCGACCGAGCCGCTGGTGCGCGGCGCCTGGCTGCGGCCCGGCACCCATCTCGACCTCGTCGGCGCCTTCACGCCGGCGATGCGCGAGGCCGACGACGCGGCCCTCCTGCGCGGGCCGGTCTACGTCGACACGCAAGACGCCTTGAAGAAGGGCGGCGACGTGGCGGTGGCGATCCAGTCCGGCGCGCTCGCGCCGGATGCCGTGACGGGCGACCTCGCGGCCCTGTGCCGCGGCGAGGCGCCGGGGCGGCAAAGCCCCGAGGCCATCACGGTGTTCAAGTCGGTCGGCGCCGCGATCGAGGACCTCGCCGCCGCCGCATGCGTGTGGGAGAGCCTGACGCGGCCGTCCTGAACGCCCGTTTCACGTGCGGGCGGAAGCGGATCGGCGTATAGGGAGCGGATGTCGACCGCTCCCATCCTCGTCAAGATCTGCGGCCTCAGCACCCCTGAGACCCTGGACGCGTCGCTCGCCGCCGGCGCCGACCAGATCGGCCTCGTCCATTTCCAAAAGAGCCCGCGCCACGTCGATCTCACCCTCGGCGCCGCCCTGTCGCGGCAGGCGCGGGGGCGGGCCTTGCGCGTCGCGCTGCTGGTCGATCCCGACGACGCCCTGATCGAGGCGGTGATCGCGGCCCTCGATCCGGACTGGCTGCAGCTCCACGGCGCCGAGAGCCCGGAGCGGGTCGCCCAGGTGAAGGCCCGCACCGGCCGCCCGGTGATGAAGGCCCTCGGCATCGCCACCGCCGAGGATCTTGCCCGCGCCGCCCGCTACGCGGCGATCGCCGACCGGCTGCTCTTCGACGCCAAGCCCGCGCCTGACGCGATCCTGCCCGGCGGCAACGGCCACGCCTTCGACTGGTCGCTGCTGGCCGGGGCCGGCCGCGACCAGCCGTTCATGCTCTCCGGCGGCCTCACCCCCGAGACCGTCGCCGGGGCTCTCGCGGTGACCGCCGCCCAGGCGGTCGACGTCTCGTCGGGTGTCGAATCGCGCCCCGGCCACAAGGATCCGGACCGCATCGCCGCCTTCGTGGCGGCAGCCAAGGCTGCCGCAGGCACCGCGAAAGCCGCCGCGCGTGCCGTCGGGGGTGCGACCGCACCGGAAATTGCCCCTGCGGCGCGAAGGGCGTAAGCCCCGCCGACACAGTTCTTTCGCGAATCCTTCCAGAGGCAGAGCTCCCGCCGTGACCGCTCCCCAGAATCCGAACTCGTTCCGCACCGGCCCCGACGAGCGCGGCCGCTTCGGCATCTTCGGCGGCCGCTTCGTGGCCGAGACCCTGATGCCGAACATCCTCGCCCTGGAGGAGGCCTATGCGGCGGCCAAGGCCGATCCGGCCTTCCAGGCCGAGATGACCTCCTACCTCACGCATTATGTCGGCCGGCCGAGCCCGCTCTACCATGCCGAGCGGCTGTCCGAGCACCTCGGCGGCGCGAAGATCTACTTCAAGCGCGAGGAGCTGAACCACACCGGCTCGCACAAGGTGAACAACGTGCTGGGCCAGATCCTGCTCGCCCGGCGCATGGGCAAGCCGCGGATCATCGCCGAGACGGGAGCGGGCCAGCACGGCGTCGCCACCGCGACGCTCTGCGCCCGGTTCGGCCTCAAATGCGTCGTCTACATGGGCGCCGTCGACGTCGAGCGGCAGAAGCCGAACGTCTTCCGGATGAAGATGCTCGGCGCCGAGGTGGTGCCGGTCGAATCCGGCACCCGCACCCTCAAGGACGCGATGAACGAGGCCCTGCGCGACTGGGTCACCAACGTCGCCGACACCTTCTACTGCATCGGCACGGTGGCGGGCCCGCATCCCTACCCGGCGATGGTGCGCGACTTCCAGTCGATCATCGGCATCGAGACCAAGGCGCAGATGCTGGAGATGGAAGGCCGCCTGCCGGACTCCCTCGTCGCCTGCATCGGCGGCGGCTCGAACGCCATGGGGCTGTTCCATCCCTTCCTCGACGACCGCGAGGTCGCGATCTACGGCGTCGAGGCGGCCGGGCACGGCGTATCGAGCGGCCTGCACGCGGCCTCCCTCACCGGCGGCAAGCCGGGGGTGCTGCACGGCAACCGCACCTACCTGCTGATGGACGGCGACGGCCAGATCGCCGACGCCCACTCGATCTCGGCGGGCCTCGACTATCCGGGCATCGGTCCCGAGCACGCCTGGCTGCACGAGATGGGCCGCGTCACCTACCTGTCGGCGACCGATACGGAGACCCTGGAGGCGTTCCGGCTCTGCTCGCTGATGGAGGGCATCATCCCGGCCCTCGAGCCCGCCCACGCGCTCGCCAAGGTCAAGGAGCTCGCCCCCAGCCTGCCGCGCGACCACCTGATGGTCGTCAACCTCTCCGGCCGCGGCGACAAGGACATCCCCCAGGTCGCCGAGATCCTGGGCGACGCCCTCTGAGCCCGGCCGCGCCGCGCCCCGAATGGCGCGGCGCAAAAAGGCCTGCGACGGTTCCTTGACAGGCCCGCCCGCCTCCCCCTATATCCGCGCCACCGCAGAGCCGGACACGCACCGGCCACCGCGCGGCGGAGTAGCTCAGTTGGTCAGAGCAGAGGAATCATAATCCTTGTGTCGGGGGTTCAAATCCCTCCTCCGCTACCAAAGTTTTTCAACCCCGCTAAGCAGTTAACGGGGTTTTTCATTGCCTTGCCCTTGCGCCAGAACGGCAATATTTCCTAGCGCAGTGCTAGCGCAGCCCAAAAAATTGCCCTGCGCCCGTAACGGTTTGCTGGGGGGTCAGAAAGCACTCTAGCGCACTCCTAGCGCAGTCATCTGCACCGCAGTAACCAGACAGGGCCGCCCCTTGAGACCCCCTGGCAACGTCCCCGACGAGCGCTTCCAGCTGTTCCAGCGCTCCGGTAGCTCCAAGTGGCAGATGCGCTTCAGCATCCGCGGGCAGGGGCAGCTCAAACGGTCTCTCGACACCGATGATCTCCGCGAGGCGCAGCGTCGGGCAGAGGCCATCTGGTACGAAGCGACGTATCGGGCGCAACAAGGGCTCACCGCTCGTGCCCACGCCTTCGAGAGCGTGGCGGAGGAGTACATCGCGCAGATCCTGCGCGAGGTGGAGCGGGGCGAACGCCGGGCCGACCAGGGCAAGAGCGAGCCTGCGGTGATCCGGCGGTACTTCGTGGGGTACTTCGGCCAGAAGCCCGTGGATGCCGTCAGTGAGGCCGACCTGGAGCGCTATGCGGAGTGGCGGCGCACCTACTGGACCGAGGGTCCTGGCAAGCTTGTCACGCACATCGAGTACGAGAGGGGAGGCCACCGCCTGCGTCGGCCCGTACGCCGCTCTGCGCCCTCTCTGAGCCGCCAGAGGGGCGAGCTGGTGGTGCTGCGGCAGCTGCTACGCTGGGCCTCGCGGCAGGGCTACCTGAAGACGCCGCCCGAGGTCACCATTAAGGCCCGGCGCACGCCAGACAACCGGCGACCCAGCTTCGAGCCGCACGAATTCGCTCGTTTGCAGGAGGTGAGCCTCAGCCGGCTGGTAGACCCCATCATGGATGGTACGGGTGCGCTCGTGGAGGCCAGCGACAAGCGTCGCTGGCGCATCAAGCGGCTGGACGACCATACGCGGCGGGATCGCACTCTGCTGCACGCCTACGTGATGATCGGTGCGTTCTCCGGGCTGCGGCCCACGGAGATGTACAATCTCACGTGGGGCGATGTGCTCGGCTACCGGGCGGGGCGGGGCAAGTCCGTGGATCAGCGCGACATCCGGTTGCAGGTGCGTGGCAAGGGCAAGAGCGGCAAGGCGATCCCGCAGAAAGCGGCGATCCCGTGGTTCGACACCCTATGGATGCTGTTCGAGCGCAGCATGGGTCGAGAACCCGTGGATGCCGATCCGGTGTTCGCGAGCGAAACGGGCAAGCGCATCACGTCGGTGGCCAATGGCTTCACCGAACTGCTGAAGGCAGCCGGATTGGAGCGAGACCACCGCGGCATCAAGCGCACGCCGTACTCGCTCCGGCACTTCTACATCAGCGAGCAGCTGGCCAACGGCTCCGAGGTACTCGACGTGGCTCGCAACTGCCGCACGTCCTTGGCAATGATCGATAAACATTACGGCCAGGTGCGGTTGGAGCGAGTAGCGGACCGTCTTAGGCCAGAGTGGAAGCGAGCATAGCGACTTACGTTTATTTTAGACAGAGAGTGTCAAACTAGTCTCGGCTCAGGGGAGGATGGAGACGACCGCGCGCGACCGCAGCCCGCTTCAGCCGTTTCGCTATGAGCTTATGGCTCTTTGGGATGTGTGGGCTGTAATCAGCCAATGCGTGTGCGGGATTGGCAGGCGTAGTTGCGTCGCCCGCGATTGGATCTTCAATACAGCTGATGCACTCGACGCCAAACTCAGCAACACTTAAGCCAAAAACAGCAGCCGAAGAAAGCCCGCTTGCCATATAGTTAGCAAACGACTGTTCGGCGGTCACAATGGCGGATCGATCGACCGACAACATGTTTGCATCACGTTCGGACGGTCTAAAGCGGTCACTCGCTGGCTCGCCATTTTCCAAAAAATTCGGATGAATTTGCCGAAACATGATCTCGGATTGATCCGAAAGCTTGTTGCTCATCAGCGCCCCGTGCGATTATGAAACTCTCTCAGAAACTCGTCATTGAGGTTTTGAAAATTCAAAGGCTCCATTTCCCCGTCGCCGTCAATTTCCACTCCATACATTTCTATAGATTGTCCCGGTCCAAACTCGATCGAATAATCCCATCCTCCGACTTCAAATTCAAATAGTATGCGGCCGTCCTGCATAGGATATATCTTATATACGGCGCTTAGATCAAATTTCTTTGATAGAAAATCTTCAGCAGCATTGGCGGCATCTGTGTCAATTACTTCCCCAGCTCCCTCGTACCAACCAGCCTTCAAACGTCGAATTTCTGTTAAACGATCCCGACATCGCAAAAGATTGGATCCAATCTGATCGTCAACCAGTCCGATTTTATATATTTCAACAACGCTTCTGAATTTATCATTATTATCAAGTTCAAATAACAGATCAAACTGAACATCTGCATTAATATTACCATCAAAATCCTCAATGACACGACTTGCTTCGAGGGAAAGATCTATTTTGCCAAATTCTCTAGTATCAATGACAATATATCCTCCAATGGCGTCATTTACGACAGCGCCCTGGAGAATGCCAGATCCCTCGATCCTAGATTGGTATGTTTCTCTGACGCGAGTAATGAGTTTCTTACGGCGAAAGTTGTCAAGATATACAACATTTCCAGAATTATCTTGCGTATTTAAAAACTCTATGCGCTCACCATCGCGCAGCCCTGAGCCAAATTTATTTAACGCTCTAATGTGCTCGGCTGAAAGCGATCTCGGGAATTCATCACGACTTGCATTATCGATCAATTTAACAATATCGTCAAATGAAGCATCGACGATATATTCGAGTTCGTCCCTAAATCCCGGAAGGGTTGCCTGGGCTGAGCTCCTGTCCCAATGCAGTACGGGGACAGCGCTACCATCCTCAAGCGCGACTAGATCCAGCGAAATACTTTTGTCAAACCCTTTTGGAACTCGTTCACGGCCAGAATTAGCTCTGCGCCATTCCTCTTTGGCGTACGCAATCAAAAGATCCTTGAAAGCGGGTAGATCTAATAAGACGTCAACTGACAAGCGCGTGCCTTCGAAGCGCGCGCCGACATACCGTAACCTAAAGGTTTTTCCAGCTTCCGACATGATCCCTACCCACAGCTCGGCTTAACGCGCATTTGCGGGTCTGACAACCTTCAGGCGATGCGGCAGATTATAGAACCTGCTGATGCTCCGTTGTCATATGTGCGCCGCAATATGCCAGTCGAGACCTAAGGTCTGAGAGTAAGGGTGGGCCAGTTATTGAAATATCAAATACAGCATGATATTGCTCTGTAGGGCTTGCCCCACAATAAATGATCTCAAAATAAAGTTGGTGGACCCTTATGCCAGTAGAAAAGGTTCAAGGCTCGGGGCGCGAGCGTCAAGCCAAGGCTAAAAGACATCATTACGTGCCTGAAATGATACTAAGGCGCTTCTCCGGTCCTGATCTTCATCTATGGTCGTTTGATAAGAGGCACTGGGATTATGGCATAGAGAGAAAGCCGATTGCGCGACTATTTAGCGAGTGGGAGCTTTATACGGTAGTGAGATCAGGCAATGTAAGAGATCGATCATCGGAAGCTCTGCTTTCGGCAATCGAGAGCAGAGCTGGCCCAGTACTAGAGCTTATCATTTCGAGCGTCAATTCGAAATTGGATATCAATTTTGCGAATTTGGATCGTCAGGCGCTGGCAGATCTTTTCATATCGCAAATGAGACGATCACCTGATCACTTTGACGCAGCTATTTCTCAGCACGGCACTAACGACGACATAAGGCGGTTTTTTGAAGAGTGGGAAGAAAGGTTTGGACCTGCCACGGACGTGGAGCGAGCTGAGTTGCAGAGTGGGCGCTTGGCGCATCGAATAAGACGTAATCTAATGGCGGAACTTGCGCCGCAGCCTTTAGCTTTGTCCTCACCGGCTGTGCTAAATCGAGGTATAACAATTGGAGTTATAAGAGATAAGAAATCTAGCTTCATTTTAGGAAGCAATCCAATTATGAGGCTTCTTGGAAGATTAACTTTTAGAGACGGATTGATAGATCCTACTGCTGAAATGTGGCTGCCGGTGTCGCCACATGTAGCTATCTGTTCATATGGCGATCGTAGGAACGATCAAGTACTCGAGGTCGGCAGCCCCGCTGTGCGTATAATAAATAGCTCAATCTCAAGAAAAAGTAAAGTTATTGCATCCGCTTCCCGAGAGCTGGTTGCCTCGTATAGTCGTCGGTACAGTCGCGTCTTAAAATAGCAAATACGAAGCGCGATTATAACAAATCGACTGCAGCACGCATCATCTCGTCATTCACGTCGATATAGCGCTGGGTAGTCGAGAGATGCCGGTGGCCCGCCAGCATCATGATGGCTTTAGGCGAGATACCCGCGTGTGCGAGGCGGGTGATGAACCACCGGCGACCGCTATGGCTGGATCCGCCATCTAAGCCCGCCTGATCGTACCACCCGCCCATTAGCTGACACAGGGTGTTCCCGTTGAACGCCGCTCGCTTCTGCGTGACGAGCACCGGCTGCTCGTGGGGAGGGGAGGAGGGCAGGGAGGATCGGTACTGCTCAATCTCGCGTCGCAGCCGGGCATTGAGGAACACCACGCGCGCGTGCCCGCCCTTCGTCACTGCCGCGCTGAGCCGCAGCTGCTCGCGTACCTTTCCCTCCCCATCGAGAAGGTCGCCCCAACGGAGGGAGGCGATCTTGCCTACCCGAAGCCCCGCAAGATAGCTCAGCATGAGGGCCATCCGGTTGCGCGGGCCGTAGCGCCCCTGGCTCACTACGGCTGTAAGGCGCTTGAACTCTGCCTCGGTGGGCACCCGCGCTTGCTTCACCGAAACCTCATACTTCAAGCTGTTTCGCTGCAAAGTATGATATTTCCAGGCGCGCATGAGGGCGAGCACATAGCTGTGCTCAACGGGATCAACAGCTTAGCCGGAAAAATCACAGAATGTTTGTTTTATGATGTTTGTGGCTAAGCCGCTGACCCGCCCTCCAAGCTCGCGCTCCCTCGCCAAAGGCTGCACGGCTTCCTCGCCCCACAAGCGAGGAGCCCCCATGCGCCTGATCGATGCCGCCACCCGCGAACAGCTGCTGGCCAATGGCCGAAATCGCGACCGTGACCATCACCCGGTGCTCAAGCTGTTCAATCCTACGGGGCCAGCCACGTGGCTGATCTGCGCGATGGAGGCCGACGGGGACACCCTCTTTGGGTTGTGCGACCTCGGCTTTGGCGAGCCCGAACTCGGCTATGTAAGCCTGGCCGAGATTGAAGAGGTAAGTGCGGGTCTCGCAATCGGCTTGGAGCGAGATACCTCGTTCCGGCCTGCTTATCCGATCTCCACCTATGCACGTGCGGCGCGCGAAGCCGGGCGGATTGTCGACGTGGATCAGCCCCGCTCAGCTTGAGCGTTGAGGTGTCGATTAACGTGGAAGGTGGCTGCCCGGTGGACTACCACCGAACCTTCGCAGTGCGCCAGGAGCCGAAATTGGATCCGTAAACGCCGGACCGCCGCTCACGACCCGTCTCGGGCGTTCGGAAGGTCCGCTTACCGGCGGTCTGATTGACCCTGAGCGGCCGGGTCTAGCCGAGGGCGGAAAGACCGCTTTGCGGCCGGCGCCGATAGAAGCGAACGCCACCGGTCCGATCAGTCCCAATTCCTAGCATGCTCGACCTGTCTGTGAAGTCCCGCCGCCTCGCTTAACCGGCAAATGACTTCCCCGACTTACGGCTTAAGAAGTACGGCATCCGTAGTTTGCTAGGGCCGCGGGAGCGCAGTATAAAATGCACGCACTTGCTGAAAGTGATGGAGAGACGCATGTCAAAGCCTGCAGTTCTCTTGTCAGGGAGCATAATGGCAGCAGCACTCGCTCTGCCTCGCGCCTCCGAAGCAAAGTGGTGCGAAGGAGATGGGATAAAATGTATCATCGAGAGTCTTTACGAAAGAAATCTTGCGCCCAAAGACGAACATTATTTTGTTGGTCGGACTATCGTGCAATATGAGTCGGCTTCTTATCTTCGCTGCGTAGCTGTTTTGCTGCCATCTAATCTCGTTATGACGAATTCAGATTGTGGACAAAAAATCCCGTATAAAGGTCTACCTCAGAAAATATATGTTCTTTTCAACCAGAAATCGCCAGTTATTGTGAGACTTGGTACAGCGCGAGAGGTAAACAGGAAACTCGGTTACGCGATATACCCGATAAGTGAAATTGAAGGGGGGGATCGGGCCAATCTAATTCCTGCGCGTCTAATTAAATATAATTTAGTTGAGGTTGGATCAATAATTGCCTATGACAATTTTGCTCAACCGAATATATGTCAATGGAATTATATGAAATCGACTGATTTTCTCCAACCGCATGTTCCTAAGGAGCCGTATCTATACAATTCGTCCTGTAAAAAGTCCGAGAAAAAAGATTTTTATCTTGGACCAACTTTGTCGATATCAAAGGATGGCCGCGGGATAATCCAGTTCAATAACACGTCTGCGATTTTCGTGGCTCCGCCGGTATATCCTTTAGAAAAAACCATCGCGGCAAGCCCAATTTTAAAAAAAATCTACCGCGAGCAGGATAAAATTGCCCAGTAGATCCTTCAGAGCAACGCGCAATGCCAGTTTCCTTGCCAGCCGCTCGACGACTCAGTGTCTCGTGAGAGGCGAAAATTTTTCGGGGCACCACCTTGGATAACCCTTGGAACTAAGCCTCCGAGTTTTTTACGAAATTGGCGCACAGCCGAACGTCGGCTTTCGGGCCTCATCCCAATGAGACGGCTCACCACCCCATGCGGTCCTTCGGTGGGCATTGTTCAAGGAGCGCCTTGATGCAAAAGCGCCGCCCTCACAGCATCCAGGACTGGCAGGGCTCGATCGGCTACGATCCCGATCATGTGCAACCTCTACAGCAGTTCCCGCTCTCAGGACGAGATCCGGCGCACCTTCGCCATTGACCGCGACGAGGCCGGCAACCTGCCATCGCTGCCCGGCATCTTTCCGGACCAGCTGGCTCCCGTGGTCCACACCGCGGACGATGAGCGGGTGCTGACGATGATGCGCTGGGGCTTCCCACCGCCCCCGAAGCTCGGCACGCAGCCGGTCACCAACGTGCGCAACGTCGCCTCGCCCTACTGGAGGCCCTGGCTCAAGCCAGCGCACCGCTGCCTCGTGCCGGCTACCTCGTTCAGCGAGTACGCGGACACCAAGCCCCGTAAAACCCCGGTGTGGTTCGCCCTTGACGAGAGCCGGCCGCTCTTCGCCTTCGCCGGGATCTGGCGCCCCTGGACCGGCGCACGTGGTCCGAAGCGCGATGAGCCCGTGCCCGAGGAGCACCGGCTGTTCTCATTCCTGACGACAGAGGCAAACGGGGTAGTCAGTCCGGTTCACCCCAAGGCGATGCCGGTCCTGCTTACGACCCCCGAGGAGTGGCGCACGTGGCTCGAAGCGCCCGTCGACGAGGCGCTTCAGCTGCAACGACCCCTGCCGGATCAAACGATGGCCGAAGTCGCTCGGGGAGAGCGGAAGGATGGAGGGTAAGGAGAGGCTTCGAGAATGCTGGCGGCGGCTACTCACCAGCCTTCTCCCTCATCTCGAGGTCGAGCCGGTGCTCCCGGCTTCCGCGGTCGTAGGTGCAGGCAAGCCACCCTGCGCGGTGGCGATCTCTACGGCTTCCTGCGCATGTGGACCCACAGGGTGCTGTTGCCGTTCGAGATAGGTTTTCGCCGCCGCCAGCCGATCAAGGGCAGCGCTCGGCTTCCGGTACTGCTCCACCATAAGATCTTCGGTCATGGCGAAGGCAAGCTCTTCCGCCAGTGCGGCTATGAGCGGAAGGGGGTCAGTGAGGGCAGGTTGCGCGATCATGATGCATCCTCGGTGCCCCATCTCAATTCTATTTAGGGCGATCTTCTCTTTCTCAAAGGGATAGATCCACACAGGCGTGCTGCACCGCCACTCATAGCGGGCGGCCGACGGCCGGCACCTGGCTGTTCATGCGTCCAGAGGCAGTTGGCTGCTCCTGCTCAGTCAAGATCGTGCAGCTTTGCAATGACTGGCTCAGATGGCACGCCACGGGCCTTCGATCTCCGCCCCAATTGCTGCTCCCGCAAGAAGATGAATAGGCCGCTGGCAACGATGATGCCAGCGCCAGCCAATGTGAGCGGGCCGATCATCTCACCGAAGAAGAGGTAGCCGAACAGCATTCCCCATAGGATCACGTGTACTGGTAGGGCACGACCGTCGTCGCAGGCGCCAGCCGGAGCGACTGGTTCACGCATAAATTGCCCAGCAGCGATCCTACGCCCAGCAGCAGCATCAGTGCGAAGTCCTTGGGTCCGGTGGAGGTCCACCCATAGGCCAGCACCAGAGCCGCCCCGAAAATCAGGGAAGACACGAGCTGACCCGTCATCAGGACGGTGCCGGGCACGGCCGCGAGCTTGCGCGTGGTGATGAGGAACAGCGCGTAGAAGAAGCTGCCGGCGAGGGCGCACACCGCTCCCACGGACAGCGAATCCGGTGACGGGTGCAGAGCGAGCGCGACCCCGCAGAAGCCCACCCCGATGGCTGCCCAGCGACGCCAGCCCACGTGTTCGCCCAGCAGCAAGGGTGAGAGGGCAGTCACATAGATCGGACCAGCCATGTAGTAGGTCACGACCTCGGCCAGGGGCAGCGTGCTAACGCCCCAGAAGAAGAGCGAGGCTTCGAGCGTCGAGAAGCCTGCTCGTACCAGCTGCAATCCTGGGCGCGGTGCATTGCGGAACCCACTGAGCCCGACCCGGTGGATGGCGGGCGCCATCACGCACAGGCCCGAGATGCTGCGGACGAGCATAAGCTGACCCACCGCGTAGGTGCCAAGCAGCCATTTGCCCATGGTGTCGTTCAGCGCGAAGAACAGCACGCCTAGCAGCATCATCACGATGCCGCCGATGGCCCCCACGGGCGCAGCGGCACGCCCCACACTCACAGCCACGGTTTCCCACCCTTCGTCTTTTTGGAGCAGCGGGGACGATCAGAGTTCAGCCACCGATCCGCCCTGGTGGTGCGACCTATCGGTCCGCATCACACCGACCCGGTTACCCCCGGGATGCATCCTGGCAGTCGGCTCGTTGCCATACCCGACCGAAGCCACCCACTCCACCGTGATGATCAGGGACGGCATCGGGGGACGATCTGGCCTTGATGTGGGTGCAACGGCGGCGAGCAGCGGTGCCATATCTCCGCCTTTCACATCCGTGTACCGCTCCCCACAACCGCCACCGCCAGCCCCGTCGCAGCTGGTCCGATCTGAGAATGGCACCGATGAATTTGCCGCTCCGGCGGGTGTTTCCGCCCATCCTGCTCCCGACATTCGTAGCCGTGGTTGACGGCACCATCATCACGGCGGCGCTGCCTGCGATGGCGAGCCAGTTCGGCGACGTGGAGCGGGTCACCTGGGTGGTCGCATCCTACTTGGTGGCCAGCACCGTGGCGGCGCCCGTCTACGGCCGGCTGGGGGATGCTCTTGGGCGGCGACGCATGCTGCTGCTGGCCCTGGCGCTGTTCGTCACGGCGTCCGTGCTGTGCGCCTTAGCCCATAGCCTCCTAACGCTGGTTGGCGCGCGCATTCTGCAGGGCTTCGGTGGCGGCGGCTTGATGGTGCTGAGCCAGGCGGTGCTGGCCGAGAACGTCGCGCGGCATCAGCTGGGCCGGGCTCAAGGGTTCATGGCCGCGGTGATCGTGGCCTCCTCGACATTCGGGCCAGTGGCAGGCGGGGCGCTGACGCAGGCGTTCGGATGGCCTTCGGTCTTCCTGGTGAACCTGCCGCTCGGCCTGCTGGCGATGGTGCTGTTGGTGCGGCTACCCGGCCGCGAGGGCAGCGGTGAGAGCGGGAAATTCGACTGGCCGAGTCTCTTCCTCTTTGCCGGATCGGTGGTGCCGCTCCTGCTGGCGCTGGAGCAACTGCAGCGTGTCGAAGCTGCGACGCTGCTCGGGATCGGGATGTCTCTGATCTGCCTCGTTCTGCTGGGGCGGCAGGAGCGGCGAGCGGCGCAACCGCTGTTCCCGTTGGACCTACTGCGCCGCCCGGCCATGTGGCGGGCGAACGCCATGGCCGCCTGCTCCGGTGCGTTGCTGGTGAGCGAAGCGACCATCTTGCCGATCCACCTGCGAGCGGTGGACGGGGCCTCGGCCGGAGAGATCGGGCTGATGATGCTGCCTCTGACTGCGACGGTTGGGGTAGGGTCGCTCATCACGGGGCGACTGGTCTCGCGTACGGGGCGTGTCGCCATCTTCCCCGCAGTGGGTCAGACCGCAGCCGCGCTGGGCTTGCTGCTCGTGGCGTTCGGGATGGGGCCGGTCGGGGCGGTGCTCGGCCCCTGGGGTCTTCCGGCGATGCTGGCGGTCGTGGCGGTGTTTCAGGGCTCGGCCATGCCGGTGGCTCAGATCACGATGCAGTCCCAGGCTCCGCCCGCCATGCTGGGGGCTGCGTCCGCGTCCGTGCAACTGTCGCGCTCGGTCGGCTCGGCCATCGGCGTCACCATCGCGATGGCCGTGCTGTTCGTCACGTTGGGCTGGAGCGCTGCGATTGCTGATGTCTTCGCCGACGCCGTTCGACACGGTCCTGCCGCTCTGGCGAGCTTGCCAGAAGCGTCGCGCGCTTCGGCGGTGACACACATTCAAGGCGGCTTCTCAGCCGCCTTCTCGACCATTGCGCTCTTCGCCATAGCCAATGCAGTGCTGGCCTGGACCCTGCCGGTGCGGCGGCTGTAGGCCCGGAAGGAGTAAGGGCCGTCGCCCTGGCGCGACGGCAGGGGAGGGTTAGTCACCACAGACATCATGCTGGTGGGCGACGCACCGTGCCCTCGATTTCGACGCGCACGACCCGAAGAAGTCCGGCGCGCTAATGGCGGCGATGGACGCCTGCAACAGCCGGTTCGGGCGCGAAGCGGTGGTGTCAGCGCGGGCGGGCTTGGTGGACAAGCGCATCTGGTCCACCAAGTTCGAGATGCGCTCACCGCGCTTCACCACGCGACTGAACGAGGTGCCAACGGCCAGTGCGACGGTGCAGTGATTGCGCCGTGCTCCGACGGAACGGGGGAGCTGCGAAGGCGCCCCCTCTGTAGCCTCAGGGCTTTGGAACAGTTTGCTCCTTGAGCTGATCCCAACAGCGATCGTAAAATTCCGTCCTATCAAACGACTTGTTCTCGGGATCCGCTGGATCCTTCATCCTCAACCCGAGATGCTTGTACATCTCTGCAATTCTCATATGCGCGGCGCGCATATTTTTGAGGCGATCCTCCTCGAAATAGCTTGGCCCATCGAGTTCGCGCAGCACGATGTTGGCACACATCATGACCGTATAGCCCAGCGACATGGCCTCCGTGGCGAGCAGTGTGTCCTCTCCATGAATATCATACGTGGGGTTGGGGAAGACTTTGCGGCGGCCCTCCTTCCGGAAATTCCGCAGCACAAAGAGGCTACCTTTTAGATCTGGATTTTTGTAGAAAATATGATTGCTGTCAAAATCACGACTAGGCTTATTCCAAAAAGCAGCTGGGTGGTGAGGGGCCTTTCCATCCCAGTAGGGAAAGAACATATCTACACCAACGTAGGCTGTGGGTTCATTTGCAGCCATCTCATCAAAAAAAGTTATCTCGGCGCTCTTATGATATTTTGTTTCGAGAATGGCGTCGTCATCCATCATGACGCCCCAATCGTACATACTGCTGTAAAACCATTCCAAGCAAGTGATACGGTTGGTGATGAGCGGTCGTCCCTCAACTTCGCGGATGGCAGCGTCACCAAATCGGGCCTTCAATTCGTCGAAGACACCAGCGCCTTGGACATTGAAGCTGTCAATGTCGTTCTGGCTCCACCCACTAAGCAAAATCGCTATGGATACGTCGGTTTTCTCCATCCACCAATTCAGCTGCTCAAGGAAATTCGCGCTCCTTAGCTGCCACTTAGCTGGATCAGGCGAGCGGTACGATATGATATAGGCACAGAACTGCGCTTCTGCTCCGACGAAATTTGGCGCACTGCCCGTAGCGGTCTTGCTCAATGGCTCGCAAGCGTGTCGGCGGAGCATGGAGGCCGACTTGACGGTAGGTACCATGTAGCGGACCCGATTATCAGGGGTGGCAAACTCAACCAGCAAAGCGGCTTGCCGGTCATCCGTGTTAACGAACTGCGCTTTCGCTCCCACATCGTGTGCCTTGAGGAGCTTGCACAGGCCTACAATTTCCAGGACTGGCAGCCGGACATCTTGATCGATGGGAACTGGCCCTACCGCATCGAACAGCCGGCACTTCATGTTGTCCGCGCGGCTATCAAAGGGCAGCACGGACGTTGCAAAATGGTGTGCATCAATATGATATTCGGTAACTAGCTTGTCTCTATCATTTTGGTATCCGTTGCTGCTTTCCAATGGTATTTTATAGGTTAACCTATCGCTTGATAGATCAAGCGCCCGGGGTATCGCGACCTTGTCGGGCATTTGATATTCGTATGAGCGGTGGTCGAGACGCCGGTCTGTCGATGGCGCGAAGATGATTTTCCGTGCACCATACGTGACCCTGCGGTTCTGCATCCGCAAATTTGATATGATTACTTCGTTACGCTCGATCTGATGTCTTATGTCGTTTCGCAGCTGACGGGATTTGAGCTTGATGCTGCGCTTTATAAGATTGTGCCAACCCAGAAAGGATTTCGCTCGCTGTGCGGTCAGTTGTAAATGTGGACCATAACTGACCGGCAAGGCCATATGTTGGAAATCTGTATCCATATCATTGAAGACTTCGGCGACAACCCGAACTCCGTTAGAGGCGGAAAATTCCACGTGATCCACGGCAATCGTGCCATTCCATCCGGACGCAATGGGAAAATTAAATGTCAGGCGGTCAGCCTCACGGAACGAGAGCGTGTACCAGCGATCTCCCAACTCCGCCCACTCAAATGGCAAAGTCACTCGTGCCGTTGTAAACGTGTAGGCCGTATCTATATTCTCCAGGCATAAGAACGTCTCGCCTCCAACAGACATGTTCCGAATGAGAATTTTCCGTTTATCGGCACCGCTGCCTCTTTTCTCTTTTCCGTCAACGAGCCGCTTGATCGTGACCCAGCCCTGAAGGATGTTAGAGATAATGGTTTGCGGCGGCAGCAAGACGGCGGCAGGCGCGTGTGTGGAGGCTGGCAGATTGGCACTGGCAGTTGGCGACGCACCCCCACTTGAGGCCGTGATATTCATTGCAGGTTGCGGCGCTGTAATGGGTACGTTACCGGAACCGAGTGCAGGCCCCTTAGTGGCGCTCCTTACGCTATCATAAACATCTGATGGGCTGCCGATGCTTTTGATCCATCCGACTAGATCGACTGGTGCTTTCCCCAGTCGATCTGCTTCAAGGAGCGTGGTGGCATACTGCGTTACAGCTGTAGCGCTTCGCGCGTTCTTGAAACACAGCTGGACGGGCGCATAAAATCGGTTGTTTAGCTTAATACTATTGCATTTGAGCCCATGACGATCGCAATAGGCTCTAATTAGATCGTCGTTATTGATCAGGGGCTGCCAGACCTCATAGATGTCATGCAGCGCCGCATACACGCGCGACCAAAACGCGTCCTCGTGCTTGCGAGCCTTGCCCGCGTGACGTTGAGCGGCGCTCAGCCGGCTATCAATATCGTCCAGCTCCTTCTTCAGGGAGGGTTGCTGGGTGTTAGAGTCTGTCCGGGAAGAATTTGTTTTTTCGGAGCGCGTTGCGGTTCGCGCCGACAGGCGTATGCTTGAGCGATGTGGACGCCTGAGAACCGCCAGCGGTACGACCGCAGCAAGCTTCGCTATCCCACTGATTTGACGGATGAGGAATGGGCGCTTGTTGCTCCCCTTCTCCCACCGGCTCGACGCGGGGGAAACAAACGAACGGTTGATCTGCGCGAGGTGGTCAACGGCTTGATGTATGTCCTTGGAACGGGGTGCCAATGGCGCGCTATCCCAAAAGATCTACCGCCTCGCTCGACGGTGCATGGCTACTTCGATTTATGGGATTACGACGGAACTCTCCTGCGCATCCATCACACCCTCTACGTTCTCTGCCGCGAACAGGCAGGACGTGAGGCCAGCCCAACGGCAGCGATCATTGACAGCCAGAGCGTCAAGAGCGCGGAAAAAGGGGGCGCACGATCGACCCGTCCGGCTATGATGCGGGCAAGAAGATCAAAGGCAAGAAGCGCCATCTCCTCGTCGATACGCAAGGTCTGCTGATGCATGCTCTGGTGCATCCGGCCGACGTGCAGGATCGTGATGGCGGCGTATGGGTCATGGCGACGCTGTTTAGTCTCTACCCGTTCCTGCTGAAGCTGTATGCAGATGGCGGCTACCAGGGGCCGGTGTTCCGGGAGGCGTTGGAACGGGTCTGCCGGTCTGTGACGGTGGAAATCGTCAAGCGGTCGGATCAGGCGGTCGGGTTCGAGGTCCTGCCCAAGCGCTGGATCGTGGAGCGGACGATTGGTTGGCTCAATCGCTGCCGGCGGCTGGCGAAGGATTGGGAGTGCCGCACCCGCAAGGCGCTGGCTTTCCTGCGCCTTGCTTCCATCCGCATCATGCTCAGAAAACTCTGCCAACAATCAGCATGATCCCGGACAGACACTTATGGCTTGCACTCATCCTGGGCCTGCAACTTTTTAGATATCTAAAATTTTTTTGGAGACCCTGGGTATCGCTGCGGCATTAGCGGCATGTTAATAGGCGAGCGCCGACACATATCTACATGTTGGATGCCCTTTTCCCTCACCAAACCAATGTGGCTCGCTACCTGCCGGCGATTAGCCACGGGTATGCCAAATCCGCGAATGATGTGACGTGGCAGGCGGAGGGCCTGCTAGGTCCAATGCTTAACTATCTGCGGTCAGGTAGTATGTTTCACTACCCAGCAACTCTCGCGAGTGCCGGGCAAGTGATGCAGGAGAGCGGCAGCCTCAGCACGGCGCGCACGAACATCACCGAGCGCGATCGCAAAACATCGTTCGTGGTCGCGGATAGTGGAGGTTTTCAGATCCAGCAGGGCACGCTGGGACCCTGGCGCTACACGCACACCGTGTTGCAATCACTCCGCTGGCAGGAGGAGCACGGCGATTTCGTGATGGCCCTCGACTTCCCGACCGGGGGGATCGCCACGGGCAAAATGGCCGCGCACATTCATCGGCTCATCCATGTGGACGGCGAAAACCTCGAGGCCATGAGCCGAGCCAACGGATTGAGCGTGGCATTCAACGGGTGCCTTCGGCAGACTTACATCAACACGGAGACCATGCTGATCCACCGGCAGCCCGAGCGAGGTTTTCTCGTGGTGCTGCAGGGCACGAGTGAGCCCGAGAGCCGCGAGTGGTATCGTGTCCACCGGCCGCTCATTGATGCCGCCGAGGGCATCGCGTTCGCTGGTACCAGCAATATCAGCTACCGACTGATGCTGCGCCGCCTCGTCGATATGCGCGACGACGGCACGCTCGCGCGCATCAAGCACATTCATGTTCTTGGAAGGGGTACGCTTGCAAGCGCATGTGTGCTGACGACGATCCAGCGATGCATTCGAGCAAGCATCAATCCAGATCTTCAAATCACTTTTGATACGGCTACGCCATTTCAAGAGGCGAACGAGCGCTACAGCCTGCTCGCCTATTATGTAGCTGATAACAAATCACTTTCGATCGAATATAATCGCCCATCCGACGCTGAACTCAGCGAGTTTCGGCATCATAGCGAGCTGACGTTCGCTATCAACGATTGGTGTCACGCCCGCGCGCAGGCTGAAGCACACAGGCTAATCAAAGACGCGCAGGGCTCATATCCCGCCATGCATGGCCGGGCTACGCCTAATGCCGGTATCAGCATCATCGGCCAGCACCTTGCGGTGAATGATATTGCGGTGGTGCGCCATGATCGCCAGGACCCAGATCCCCGCAACTTTATCGTCAAGCCAGATAGTAAGACTTCACTGCTCATGTGCGCGCACAATGTGGATGCCGCAACGCGGGCGCTTGAACAAGTGACTGCCAACTGGCTCAGCGACGATGGCGAGACACGAAATAATTTCCCCGTCGATCTCCTGGTGATCCGCAGCCTTATCGAAATAATTTTTGCACCCAACCGCGTGCTCGACCTTATAGATGAGCTGAGCGAACAACCGCCGATGGAGGTGGACTATCCAACGGCGGAGTTCCCGTCGCCGATAGCAAGTGTCTCGCCCTACAAGGCGCATGATTTCATCGAACAAAATCGACAGCGCTTGGACGCGCTCGTTTTGTAGAGCACTCAAATTGGAACGACACGGCCCCAGCGGTGCCAGATCCGCTGCGAATGCAAGCTTGCCTTAAGCCGCCCGTGATCGGTCGCAAGCCTAATAGCCGCGGAATTATCGATATGATTAGACAAAGAGAGCTTGCTGGATTTTTTCGAGGCGATTACAAGCCTCGATGGAATGATCATCTCGATCTTACGATCGCGCTCATCGTGATGTATATTGCATCCGGCGTAGCGGTAAATGCATTCGCGAAATATCTGCCTGTATACCCTTTAAAACTACCGTTCAGCGGCAATCCGCCAGTGTCGTTTCCGCTCATCCCCGGCACGCTGCTGGTGGGCCTGATATTTGTAATGCGTGACTATACGCAAAGGCTCATCGGGGATTGGGTCGCAGCATTCATGCTCATCGCCACGATCATCGTATATTTTTGCGTAGATCGAGACCTGGCCTACTATAGCGCATTGGCGTTCCTCGTGAGCGAGGGGATCGACCAGGTAGAGCGTGTTATGAACTGTTTACGATGCGTCCAAGCTTGCTGAGCATGTCGCAGACGAAGGCGATCATGTAGATGCCTGCCAACGTGGTGGCATAGCGCTCGTAGTCCTTGACCAGCCGGCGGCAGCGCGCCGCCCAGGCCAGCGAGCGCTCCACCACCCACCGGCGTGGCAGCAGCACGAAGCCGCGCTTGGCCTCGGGCGCCTTGACTACCTCCAACGCGATGCCGTTCGCGTCGGCGGCCTTCGCCGGCTTCTCGCCCGTGTAGCCTTGATCGACGAACGCCGTCTCCACGCTCCCGTCCGTCTCCGCTTGCACCGCACACGTCAGCGCCCCAACCTGGCTGCGGTCGTCCACGTTCGCCGGCGTGACGTGCAGCGCCACCACATGCCCGGGCGTGTCCACCGCCAGGTGCACCTTCGAGCCGCGCTTGCGCTTGGCCCCGTCGTAGCCCGCCCGCTCACCGCTCTCGGGCGAGGAGCGTTGGGTCCGGCTGTCCAGGATCACCGCAGACGGCTCCGGCTCGCGCCCCGCCGCTTCCCGCAACACAGCACGCAGGTCGCCCGCCACCGCGCCAAAGCAATCGGCGGAAAGCCAGCGTTGGGTCTGCTGGTAGACCGCCGCCCACGGCGGCAGGTCGTGGGGCATGAACCGCCACGGCGCACCGGTCTTCACGATGTAGCGCAGCCCGTTGAACACCTCGCGCAACTCGTGGTCGCGTTGACCCGAGTCCTCGCGCAGCAGCGCCAGATAGGGGGCAACCAGCGCCCATTCTTCATCGGACACGTCGGACGGATAGGCGGGGCGATCAGCACTCATGCCCCTCAACGCTCACGCTACGTCATAGGTTCATAACACGCTCTAGCCTTCCACGCCCTCAAAAAAGAGGATCTCAAAGATCGCATCCTGTGGTCTTCAGCCGTTGCAACGCTCTTCGACGGTGCCCTCATATTGCACGGCCTAAATGAACTTACCTGGCCCAATTATATCTCACATTACGCTGGAAAAATGCTGGCCACATTCGTGATCTGGCTGGTTCTCTGGCATCTGCACAACAAGCGTAGCTCTCTAGCCCCGGCTGAATGAACATGACCGCTGCTGCAACAATCGCATCCGCTACCCCGCTTCGAATGATCTGGGTTACGTTCCAGCGCGCCGGCTTCCATCGTTGGCCCGATGCATCTGGGGACCGCGCGTACCTTTCCGCTAACCACCGACACCTGTTCAAATTTCGCGTGTGGATACAGGTATGGCACGGTGATCGCGAGGTGGAATTCCATACATTCCTCCAATGGCTGGAGGAGTTGTATCAAGACAGCATACTCCAGTTGGATGGAAAGAGCTGCGAGATCATCAGCGACGAGCTGTACGGGAACATAGCCGCTAAATACCCCGACCGCGATGTCTGGATCGAGGTAAGCGAGGACGGAGAGTGCGGTAGTTACTCGCAGTACACGGCCAGCGAGCACCGCAAGTGACCATTTGGATTTTGCCCATTGAGGGGCATGAGCAGCGTTACACGGGGCAGTGGCTGCACCATCTCCCCATGCAGCTGGCGCAGGCAGCTGCGGTTCGCGGGGTGCCAGCCAGGGTGATACAGATCGAGGGTGAGATGCCCCCGCCGGTACCCCTGGCGGGCGCCTTCCTCGATTTCGCCGGCACCAACATCTTCAAGAGCACGCAAATCGCCGAGGTAGCTCGGCGGTTTCAGCGGAGAGAGGTGCAGCCGGGCGACACGTTCCTGATCACCGACGCATGGCATCCCGGCGTGCATCAGATCCGGTACATGAGCGCGCTGCTGCGGAAACCCGTGCGCGTTCTCGGGCTGTTCCACGCGGGTCATTATGACCCTAACGATTTCCTCGGCCGGATCGTGCCTCGTGATGCGAGATGGGCGAAGGCCATGGAGCGAGCGTTGTTCGAGGCCTACGATGTCAGCGTGTTCGCGACGCAGGCCCATGCCGAGCTGTTCCGCGCAGGGGTGAGCGTGGCGGCGGATGATCCGCGAGTGGCCGTGTGTGGGTGGCCCATGGAGTACCTGGCGGCTGAGCTACAGCCGCACCTCGAGCAGCCCAAGGAGAACATCGTGCTGTTCCCCCACCGGCTGGCACCGGAGAAGCAGCCGGACATCTTCAAGGATCTGGCGAGATCGTTCCCCGATTGGCAGTTCGTGGCGTGCCAGGAGACGGCTCTCGCCAAGCGGGATTACCACGACCTGCTCGCCCGGAGCCGGGTGGTGTTCTCGTGCAGCCTGCAGGAGACCCTGGGCATCGGCTGCTATGAGGGGGTAGTGGCGGGTGCGGTGCCGGTGGTGCCGGATCGTCTCAGCTACCGCGAGATGTACCCCGAGGAGTTCCGGTACCCCGCGGAGTGGACAGCCAGCTGGGCGGTGTACCAGCGGCACAAGCCGGCATTGGTGGCGCATCTCTCGGCCGTGCTGGATCGCGTGGTCAGCAGTGGGTACAGCCTGACAGCATGCGAGCAGCAGATTTCGCGCTTCTTCTCCGGAGCGGACCTGTACGATCGCGTGCTCGCCGCGTGAACTTGTAACGGATGCCGTCGGTCCACTCAGAAGGTTTCGCTGGTCGCATAGGGTAGCGAGCAAGCCGCGCGTGGTCGGAAGCACAAACTACAAACCATGCGACGACCCATATTGACAGCACCCGCGTATTCGGTGGAGCGTCGGACTTAGCACACAGGTTCTGCTGAATGTTTGTATTTCTTCAAGCCATGAATGGATCTGTGCAGGTACAAATTATATGATACCGCACCGACCCAATCGTGACTTCGTGCTATTTTCGTTTCCGTGAGGGCGTATCCCGATAACCGGGGTTCATCTTGAGTATGAGCTGGATCATATCGTCTTCAGTTCGCTGGCGCAGTTCGGGAGATACGCGCGCACAGGCGATCCAAAGATCAACATGTTCACCGACGTTCATACTTCTATCGCAAGGCAACGACTGAATGGGCCGTACAAGGCAGCTAATTCGTTTGCGGGGCATTCTTTCACCTCTTTTTGTTTGGTTCATATTGGATGCGTGATACTACGGCAGATTGGCCACAGTATCAATTGGCCAATCTTAAGCCGGTCATCAAAATTTCAAGCTGCGCAATCTAGCAGCCTGGCACGCTCTTCACGTTGTCTCTGTTTAGTAGCGCGAATGGCATCAATACGCTTGTTCTTATGATCGTCGCTTTGAGGAACACCTGTACGAGCGTCGCTAATCCTCTGTTTGTGTAAATCTGAAAGTGGCTTCCCTCGTTTGGCATCTCCAATTCGGCGCTTTGCTTCGTCTGTATGCTTCTCGCCGGCTTTGAGATAAAAGCGATGCCTGCTCGTATTGCGTTGAAGAATGCGCGCGATCGTGTAATTCATTTCTCTTGTTTTGCGCGCGTCCTTGCTCGTCCAACTAAGAACCCATCCTTTGTCGGGATGGCGCATTCTCTTGAACAGCTTCCCCGACTTAAGCAGGCTCGTTACCTTTTTAATCCTCGCGAAGCCCCACAGATCCACATAGTCGGAAAAACTCAGATCGAACCGCACGCCTCGGCTAGTTTGATATTTTTGCGAGCGTTCGAGTTGGGCATGTAGCCAATCTCGCGTCTCCGTCTCAACATTCAGCCAGTCTTCAATTTGTTTCTTCATGGGCATCTCCTTTTTGCTCATATCCCTTTGTACGACAGCGGGCTCGTGCCCGTCGATATTTATGCCACATAGGTAAGAACATATAATATTCATCCGACTGACAATGCATCATTGGCTAACGACATAAGAAAGAACAATCTCTCTATATAGAGAGATTACTCGTCCTTAAGACGCTATCCAACGAAGCACAATCAGGCGTTGTCCCTGACGTTCCGCGTCGTGTCTGGCTCTTCAAGCCAGCCACCCGCGGCTCCGTCGGGACGAGCTTTCCGCGCCTGCTGCTCTCGCAGCCATCTGGCGATGGCTGCTCGTGGCGCCACTTCGCTGCCGCTACGTGGAGAGCGCCACTCGCGGACTTCCAGTCTACCCATCTGGTTTTGGGTCGTAATAGCTTTGGGAGAGGGTGCCGCGGGCGAGCAGGCACCGCGGTGACACCAAAGAGCCCTAAATAGCGAAAAATTAGAGCGCAAAATCAATTACTTAAGAATTGGACCCTGACTGGACAGTTTCCTTGTGCGTTCTTGTGCATTTTGCTATCAATCACGAATGGGTCGATGTCCTAGATCATCGCGTTCTATTCTAAGGTTGAACAGTGGGGCAACGGCAGTATTGTTCTGGACATGAGAACTGGTCGTGCTCAAACGAAGGACACACACATGTCGGTACTCAAGACCCTCAAGCTCAGCGCTGCCGCCCCCGCCGTGTCGGCCAACGATCCCCTCGCGCGGGCGCGGGAGAAGCTGCTTGGACAGCTCGCCGAGCAGAAGGAGATGGTGACGGCCACCCTCGAAGGCCGGGTATTCCAGCCCCCCAAGACCCTTGGCATGCGCAAGGACGCCCAGGGTCAGCGCGTGCGTATGGAGGTCAACCGGCGTGTGCGGCGCGGCTGGTTCCAGGACGAGGCCGGTACCACGCACTTCATCCTCCGCGTGGGCGGCAAGCCCATGCCGCTGCAGCCGGGCAAGGCCGCCATCGGCATCGGCACGCTCGACAAGCTGCCAGTGATCATCGACGCCCTGATCAACGCGGTGAGGGCAGGGGAGCTGGACGCTCAGATCAAGGAAGCGGCGGTGGCGCGGGGTCTCATGATGGCGGAGCGACGCAAGAAGAAGGCGGCGTGAGGCCGCTGCGGTGACGGCGCGCGTACATGGGGGCAGCGCCGTCACCTCACATGCGGTGATCCCGGCGTGGCGCGGTGTCGTCAAAACCGCTGATCCCGCAGAAAAAACGAGCGATCCCACAAGAGCTTAGGCACGCGTTGGTTCGCCCAGCACAGCAACTGCGCGAATTCGGGTTTTGGTCGCGGGGAGCCGGCCACGTCCTTGTGTCCGATGGTATCAGCTGCAACCTGACGCAGCGCGATCTATAGCGATCCAAACGTACAGCCGGCTCAAGTACGCAGAGTATGCACTCTAGTACGCAGCATATGCAAACGCATTGTCTGCTTTCTGTTCGATAACGGGCGCAGCAACACGCTCAACGCAAACTCCACTCGTCCTCGCGATCCCGCCAAGACAGAGTGATCTTCTGAAAATGAGCCAGATCGGCCAGATTTCGGCATCCCCATGCCGAGACGCGCTCTCGCGCGTGTGCGTAAGGGCCCGGCATTCCCAGGTGCAGCTTGAGCCACCGGGCACCCGCTGCGGCCGGCTCACCGCGGCAGCTACGCCGTGATCCTCGAACATCGCTTCGAGCACATAGCCGAACCCGGTCGCCGCCGCCGGGCCTGGATCACCAGCCTCGCCCCCATCTTCGATGCCTCGGTCCCCACGGAGACCGAAGTACCGATCATCGCGTTTCAGCGCTACCAGCACCTCGGCCAGATGGTGCTCGCCGCGGATGAGGTGCCAGCCCAGTCCGTGGAGCGAAGCTCGGAGCGCATACGGGATCAGGGACTGGATCATCTGGTGCTGAGGACGACGGTCAGCGGCAGCATCCGGGTCGATGTGGGTGGCAGCCCCATCGAGGCCGCCCCCGGCGATCTCCTCGTGCTCGACCTAGCCAGGCCGATCCGCATGGAGACGGAGCAGGGCCGGGGGGCAACGCTGTTCCTGCCGCGCCGCACGCTTGGGGATCGCGCCGATGAGCTCGCCAGTATGCACGGTGGCGTTCTCGCCGGCTCCGCATACCCATTAGCCCAGCTGCTGTCGGACTTCCTACGCCACTTCAACGAATGCGCCGTGTCGGCGACACCCGGGCTCACGCACCATCTGGTGCCGGCTACGGTGGACCTGTGCCGGGCATTGGCCTGGGAGGTCAGCGGCAGCGCCACAGCAGCACCCTCCGGGGATACCCAACTGCGGTTCGCCGTGCAGCAGTTCATCGAGCAGCATCTGGCGCAGGTGGATCTACCCATGCTGAGCGCCCGGTTCGGGCTCTCACGAACGCCGCTGTACCAGCTGTTTGCCCCCGATGGCGGCGTGTACGCGTACATCCGGGATCGCCGACTGGCCGAGGCCATGCGGCGCCTACGGCACAGCGAGGGCCGGCGCCCCAAGATTGCGCGGCTCGCCCATGAGTGCGGCTTCGGCAGTGACCTCGTGTTCAGCCGGGCCTTCCGGCGCAAGTACGGGGTGAACCCCAGCGAGGTGCAGCCCGGACCCGAAATACGGGTGCCGCTCCCTACAGATGCCCCGCTGCTGGGATGGCTGCGCGAGCTTTGAGCCGCACAGCATCGCAGCGGCCTCAGGCGATCCAACGGCAGTTGGTGCGTCCTGCTGTATCGCGAATGCACCAGTGGCCCATATCGCGGGTAGCCCGCACTCGCCTCCACGACATTGCAGCACACCTCGCGAGGACCGCAGGGGGTGGGGAGCGGGGATCAGCTTGCCGCCCGCGAACGGACGTTCCGCCTTGCGCCCATCTCGGCCATCCAGCGGCTATTGCGCGAATTGCCAAAGTGCACACCCCAAGCCCCGCTTGATACTCGTAGAGGGCCGCGAAGGGGTAGGGCTGCCGGCATCGGTGCCTACTCAGCCCGTCAACGCCTCACCCTGACTACCGTTGCAGATCGGTCGGGCGCAGCTCCAATATCAGCAAGCCAGATCGTCATCAGATTTCGACGCCACGAACTTGCATCAGCAACCTTTGGAAATCGGCGTTGTCACTGTCGCCCTTCCAGAAGTTAATAAATTGGCAGACCACCTGCAGATTGCCGACCTCGTAATGCCCTGCGCTATCGATGCGATCGAGCGACGGCAGGAGATTTTTATCCGCTTCGGGTCCGTGAAACTGGAAGGAGAGGCCGGTCAGGGCGCAACGGTTGTCTTGAAGGTCGAGAAGTAAAGCAATCATCTTTTCTAACTCGGTTGGCGTCATGCGCAATTCTTTGTTTTTTACGACACGCGGCACGACCTGGCCGTTTGCGTTTTTGACGGTATTCTCGACCGAGAGGCGCATAGCAATGATGGATCTTTCGCGCCCGCCAAGGATGCGGCCCTCGTCCTTGCTACCAGTCGACTTGACGATCGCACCTTCCGTTTCAAGCTTCAGCAGCGTCGAGAAAATCCAGCAGAATGAATGCGCATCGACTAGTCGAACCTTCTTAATGCCGGTCGCCGCCTCGATCAGCGGACACAATGCGGCAAGCGTCCAGTTATAGGTCGAATAATTCGCCCAGCTGCATTGGCGCAGAGTTGACAAGTCGATGCCGAGCGCGCGGAAGGCGCGGTCGAAGCCGGTCGGCTGGATCGGCATGAACCGGTCCATATCCTTTAGGAAGTAGAGATACGCGAGGAGTGGATATTTACCGAACGTCAACTTACTCAATCGGTCGAACGTTGCGTCCTCATCATCAGTACCGAGAAAGAGATTAAACAGCAGGCCCTCAATCTCGCGACACAGCTTCGGGTTCGATCCCGCCTCCAGCAGGGCGCGGTGATCGCGGTTCGCGTGGCCGTAGCGGTTCTGCCAGAAGACGAGGTTGTTCGTCAGGTTGGCACGGGTATCCTGAATCTCGATCGCTTCGATCAGGCGGTTCAGAATCGTGCCCGAGCCGATCTCAGCTTCCGACCATGCACTGGCGCGAAGCAGACCGCGCGCGTGATCCCTTAGGCGCGGCTTATAGCTCTCCCAGACTGCGGCGAGCCCTTCGTTGAAGTTCGTGAAGGCATAGCCGGACCGTGCCATGACCAGAACTTGGAAGCGCGCGAACGCCTCTCGGAAGCCGCGCGGATCAATGGGCGCTATTGTGCCAATGATACGTGGCGCAGCTCCCGCTCCGGCATACCAGTCGAGAAATCGGTTCAGCGCGCCCGCGCTATCAACTTCCACGCGCAACGTCATCGGCGCGCGAAGCGGTTGCAGCGGCCCATTGATGTTTGAGTTGCCGTTAGACGCCGCGCCCATCAATCGGACGCCGGCCAGCTCAGGCGGCGCGGGCGGCTGAAACCAGATGCGGGTCTCGGCCGCCTCACGATGGATCGCCAAGACCTTGCCGTTGGGTGTCGCGAAGCCAACAACGTAGTCGGTCGGCGGTTTAGCTGGTTCGCCGAAACGACTGCGCAAGATCGCCTCAGCGGCGGCAATTGGGAGGGTTATTCTGCGGTCTCCGGAGCGCGGCCCTCGTCGATCCCCATGCTGCTGGCGAGTTTGGCATCACGGGACCTGCGGCCAATCGAGAAGGTCGAGATCGGATTGAGGTATGGTTCCATGCCGATCGAACGCAGCTTGCAATTGTTCGCCGAGCCATGTGGCGCCTTCGGTAGTCAACTCGACAGCTGGCTGCTGCCGAAAGGCTTGACGGGGATCAACATTACCTTCTCCCTTAGTGGCATTGCGTTTTGTCGAAGCAAATGAGTCTGAACCAAGATTGTCCATCAAATTGTTGAGTGAAACTCCGTTGGCCAAAGTGCCTGCGACAAACTTGGCGTGATGCACTCGGACATAGCGAGACCAAATTGCCTTCCATTCATGTCGCTCAATGTCTTCGGCAGTAGCATCGTCGCGGCCTGGAACATGGCGCATTCCAGTAGCCCGGCCAAAAATGCGGACGTCGTTAGGATCGTAGGTCAGGCGTCCGATAAACATTACAGCGCCGTCGCCGACCGCTCGCGGCCTTTTCGTCGCAGGATAGGCCAAAGCCCAATGACAGCCAGAACCATCGATCTCATCAAGGATTGGAAGTGACAATGCGGCTCGGTTGTGCCCCTCTCCCAAAAATTTTACGAACGAATGCTGCGCATCTGCAACGATGTTCTTTAAGAGAGGAAATGGAGAGGCAACTATGCCCGCATCAGCGCCGAAATCTTCGAGAATATTAGAAAGATTTGGACGTCCACCTGCTGCTCGATGGCGCGTTACCGTCGCATCCCACTGATCGAGCTGCCCATTCACTAGATCGGCACCACTGCGATCCCAAAGGCCATCAAAATAACGATGGCATGCCTCAATGATGTTTGTATCTTCGGATACCAGGCCGAACTCGTGGTTTTTATCTAGTGCCGCCCCAGTCAGGTTAGCCGAGGTGATGATCGTCCGTGTTGAACCGAACAAGTACATTTTAGCGTGGAGGTTCCTTACGCCACGCACGCTACCGCCCAAATTCAGCATTTTCCGCAGCGCCGCGATATCGCTGACGCCTTCCGAAAAATCAGCCAAATTGAACCGAGTGATCGCCCTAAGAGACTGCGGCTTTACCGAGAGTAGTCGCTGCAATGCTCCCGTCTTGATGAACGGGGAAATGATCCGAAACTCACTAGAGTCCGCGCGCAACCCCTCAGAGATCTCCTGGGACCACCCGCTATCCACAAGCCGCGTCGTCATCTCGAGGCCTCCAGCGCTTGGCACTCGGCCGGTGTTAGCACCTCGGCGAGAGCCGCGTACGAGCGAAGCTGCGTGTGTTCGGACATCGGTGCCGATTTAGCCTATTCAATTAATTGTCAGACCAATCGAGCGCGTCCTCGGTGAAGCTCGGCTCGAGCGATCCTGATCAACTTTCTCATTGGCACGTGCAGCAGAGGCCAGCCAGCCCAACTTGCGGAATTCAGGAACATTTGCAGGCGACCGGGCTGGGTCGACTGGAGGCCATCCGCTTTTCCGGCCATGAATCTCCGAAATAGCCGTTACGCTTACGGCCAGGGTCGGTCGTTCGGAGCCAATCACGCTGCCGGTAAGCAGACCTTCCGAAGGTCCGAGAGGGGTCGAGCCTGTGTGAAAACTCAGGCGCACCCCGAATTTGTAGAACAATCCTCTGCGCTGCTGCCATCCGAGGATCCGGGTTGGCGGCCGATTGCCGTCGGGATGCCGCTGTGGCCGCTGCCCAGAACGGACGAAGGGGAGATCCTTCTACGGCCCCTGAGTTTTCATACAGCCTCGGTCGCAACAGGGCTTTTGCCCCCCTCGATCTGACCGAGCTTGTACCTCGCAGTTCCGCCGCGACTGACCTCCGCTTGAGGCCCACGATCAGGATGGGGACCGTTGGTGGCTCACAAAGCATCAGCATACGAGGGGCAATCGCCATCATGCTGGCAAGTACGCATCGTCGGTAGATCAGTACGCCTCATCTGAACATTGGTCAGCCTGATACAAAATATTAACCGCCCAACTGAGCACGGACAGCAATAATCCCCGAAGTCTTCGCGATCCACGCGAGGCAATTCCAAGGGGTCAGCTCATGTCGTCGTCCATCACGCTCTCCGCTGCTACTCGCCAGAACCTGCTGTCCTTGCAGGACACTGCCGCACTGGCAGCCACCAATCAGGGCCGGCTCTCCACGGGCAAGAAGGTGAACTCGGCCCTCGACAACCCCGTCAACTACTTTACGGCGGTGGGCCTCAGCGATCGTGCGTCCGCGCTGTCGGATCTCCTCGATGGCGTCTCCAACGGTATCCAGACGATCCAGGCCGCCGCGAAAGGGGTTGATGCAGTCACCACCGTCGTCAAGCAGATGCAATCGGTGGTGACCCAGGCGCAGTCCAACGCCACCTCCAACCTGCCCAAGCTGCAAGGCACCCGGGCACTCGCCACGGCCGGCGAAGCCACCGCCACGGGCAAGAGCATCTACGACGTATCGATGGGCAAGACGCTCGCCGGCACGGCCGCGGCGGCCACCTCGAGCACTCCCGGCGCGGTGGGCATCAACACGAGCAACGCCAACCAGATGCAGCTCAGCGCGGGCTTCACCACCTACAAGTTCGACATCGGCGCCACCGACACGGTGAGTGACCTCGTCAGCAACATCAATAAGTCGGGCATCGCCACGGCCACGATCGACGTGCAGGGCCAGCTGCAGATCACCGGCGCCGGATCGGACACCCTCTCGGTGGGCTTGGGCAAGACCACCTCGGGAGCCTTCGCGGTGGATGCCACGGAGACCGCCAAGCTCACTGGCGGCGCAACCCCCTCGGCGGCCGGCGGCACGTCCGCTCAGCGCTCGGCCCTGGTGGGTCAGTTCAACGCGCTGCGCACGCAGCTGGATCAGGCCGCCCGGGACGCCGGCTTCAACGGCACCAACCTGCTGGCCGGTGACAGCCTGAGCATCGCGTTCAACGAGAAGACCGGCGCGGCCAAATCCAAGCTGGACATCCAGGGTACGTCGCTGTCCGCGTCCGCGCTGGGTATCGGCGAGTTCAAGGACAGCGCCACGGCTCAGCTGGGTGCTGACATCGGCATCCAGAACAACGCGGACCTCACCAAGGCCGCGGATGCGCTCAGCAACGCGCTGGCCAACCTGAAATCCATCTCCTCCACGTTCGGCTCCAACCTGTCGACGGTTCAGAACCGGCAGACCTTCACGAAGGAGATGATTAACGTGCTGACGACGGGGGCGGCCAACCTCACGAACGCCGACATGAACGAGGAAGCGGCGAACTCGCAGGCGCTGTCGACCCGGCAGTCCCTGGCGGTGTCGTCGCTGTCCCTGGCGAGCCAGGCCAGCCAGGGCATCCTTCAGCTGCTGCGCTAATCGAGGTGTGCAGCAGCAGCGAAGCCTTCCGGGGCTTCGCTGCTGCCATGAGCGATGGGCGCACCGAGGTGTCGAGGGGGTCCCCAACAAGCAGCATCCTTAGGTCTGGTTAGCCTCTATGCCCCGCGTGGGGGAGGGCTCCCAGCGCTGAAGCGCTGGGAGCGTCGTACAGCGCGTTCGAGGGGCGTCCTGCTGCTGGGCAGCTGCTGCGTTGCCCTGTCGGTCCTGGGGCATCTTGAGCCCAGCATGACAGCTTCAGCTCTATGAAGCAGCTCTGCCAGTAGATCCCCCGTAAATCCAGCCGGATATGATCCCCTCCCGGACCTTCGAACCGGTTCCATGGGGGGGCCGTGTGGTGTCGGGAGCAGCTGTTCCTGCTGTGTCAGTACAGCTGTCTCCATACGCCTCGCTTATCAGGGCAGGAAGATCCGGAGAGGCAACGTAGACGCCATTCAGGGCGTCGACGCCGCCGGCAGCTCAGCGCCAAGCGACCGGGCCAGGGTCAAGACGGCTTTGCAGCCTCGAAGCTGGGGTCAGGCTCCGGTCACACGCCAGACCACGTTGCCGACGTCGTCAGCCATCAGCAGCGACTTGTCGGGACCAAGCGCGACGCCAACCGGCCTGCCGTAAGAGACACTCTCGTCCGGCGCCAGGAAGCCGGACAGGATGTCGCGAGCCGGGCCGGAAGGACGTCCGTTCTCGAACGGCACGAAGACCAACTTGTAACCGCTCAATGTGCTGCGGTTCCAAGAGCCGTGCTGCCCGATCGCCATACCATCCGGGAAGCCGGGCAGCGTTCCTGCCGCCATCCAGCAAAGACCCAGTGATGCGGTATGGCCGCCCAGCGCATAGTCCGGTGTGATCGCGCGGGCGACGGCGGCGGCGTCCTGCGGCACGCGGTCATCGACCGTCTGCCCCCAATACGAGTACGGCCAGCCATAGAACCCGCCATCCTGCACGGACGTGAGATAATCCGGCGGTGTCTCGTCGCCCAACCCGTCGCGCTCGTTGACCACCGTCCACAACACGTTCGTGCTCGGCTCCCAGGCGAGGCCGACAGGATTGCGCAGTCCCGAGGCGAAGATACGGCTCGCGCCGCTGGCGAGGTCGAGTTCGTAGACGGCCGCGCGGCCCTCTTCGACCGCCATGCCGTCGTCGCTGATGTTGCTCAGCGAGCCGACGCCAGCATACAGCTTCGTCCCATCCGCGCTGACCAGCAGGCTGCGTGTCCAATGGCCGCCCGGCTTGAAATCGACCAGCTTGCGGCCGGGCTCAGCGATCTTGGTGGTGCCTTCGGCGTAGGGAAACACGACGATGCCGTCGGTGTTGCCGACGTAGAACTTGTCCTCGACGAGGGCCATGCCGAATGGCTGGCTGAGGCCCGTAAGGAACGGCTCGCACGTCTCCGCCACACCGTCACCATCCGTGTCGCGCAGCAGCGTGATGCGGTTTGCACTCACCCCCGCGGCGCGAGCGCGCTTCATGGTCGCGGTCATGGCGTGGTCGAACAGGTGCCGCATGACCTTGCGCGGCTCGCCCGACGATTCGGCGACCAGCACATCCCCGTTCGGGAGCACATGAAGCCAGCGTGGGTGGTCCAGCCCGGTGGCGAAGGCATTGACCTTCAGGCCGGGAGCAGCGACCGGAAGCTGCCCCGGTGACCACCCGCGTGCCGAGGGCATCTTCAGCGTCATGATCCGGCCCTGCGGCTTCGCGGTCGGAATGGTGGGCGCACTGCCCCAGGCAGGTTCGTAGCTGCCATCGCGAAATCGCCGCAGCCTGGATGCGGCTCCACCGATCAACGAAACACCGCGTGCGAGTGCGTTCGACAAACTCAAAGACCCTCTCCCAACGATTGTTGCCTGATTGGCTGGAGGCACCTGGGCTGGGTACGGCCGCCGGAACCGGTGCTAGACATGCGCCGCCGAGGAAGCGGAACTACGCCAGCAGCACGACCGCGGTTCCAGGGTCATGATCTCCATCGCCATTGCAAGGGCCTGATCGATACCGCGCATGTTCAAACCGACCGCAGGCGGACGAACGCGGCAGCGTTGACGGCGTACGCATAGCAGGCCGCGCCGTCACCCCGCGTGGGGGAGTATACCTAGCCTTGAGGTGCTAGGAGCGTCATACAGTGCGTTCGAGGGCGTCCTGCTGCTCGCATGCTTCAGCGCTGCTCCGCTGGTCCTGGGGCATCCTGAGCCTAGCACGACAGCTTCGCCCCTGTGGGGCAGCTCTGCCAGGAGGGCGCCTCGTGAGCCAGCCGGATATGACCCCAAGCGGACCCTCGAACCGCCACCATTGAACGACCGCACCGGGTCAGCAGCGTGGATTGGAAGCACGGGCAAATGACGTTCAAGGGGATCGGAAGCAACCGTTCGCACGGTCAAGCTGCTTAAGTTTCGAACTTGTGTGTCGACAACATCGGCAGCCTGCAGGCCCTGCACGACGGAATGCCTTGCGCGACGGAGTTCGCGAGCACTCGGAGAAGCTATCCACGCATGGCGGCAACTCGGCAGGCCTGTCGGCCTCGCTCCTCGGGATCCCGCACCTCGGGGCGCTCGTGAGCTGGGGCGACACCGGCGGCACGGCTTACCAGGACCGGGGTGTGGTCCAGATTTCGTTCGACGCCGGGCGGACGTGGACGAGCGCCGTGGTCTGGTCGAGCCAGATCAACGGGGCTGCCCCGATCCGCACGAACCCTGACCTCGCCGGCTTCAGGAGCGCGGTGCCCCTCTTCCTCGTCTGAGGCCGCGTTCGTGATGTCACGTCACGTTTCGAACACCCGCAGGGCTCCGGCTTTGCCCACGTACGCGGCCACCGCCCGGGTCATAACCCCGTAAAAGTCCCAGCGCGCCTCATAGTGCGTCTCCTCGACGATGAGGGCGAGGACCTCCAGGCGCTTGCCGGGGGCCCGGCGCACGAGGGCGGGCGGCTGCCCGGGCTTGAGCGTCACCCATGCGACGCCGGGCTCCCGCATGGCTGCGGCGACGAACCCCCTGGGCAGATTGCCGAAGCGGTCGCGCGGGGCCGCGGGCCCGGGCACGAGGGGCCCGAGGCGTGTCGTGCTGGCGTCCCCGGCGCGCCTGGTGCCGCCCGTGATCTCGACGTCGAGATAGGTGGCCGCTTCGTCCGTGACGAACACCAGTGCCGATGGGGCGCCCCCGTCCGAGCGGCGGGTCGCCTTGAAGACGCGCACGCTGTCCAGGGCGAAGGGCGTGGGCTCGTCGAAGACGCCCGGCATCGACTGCACGAGGGCCCGCCGACCCGCCTCGGCGGCGCCGTTGAGGACGTCGATCGTGCCGTCCGTGCGGGGTCTGAAGCGCAGATTTGCTGCTTCACCCGGTCAGGCACGGCGCTTATCGCGCACGGCCTCCTTCGTGCGGACGAGGGCCGCCTCGGCGGATTTCATGTCACGCTGCGCGACGAGGACGAAGATCGCGTCGAGGAGATTGAGTTGCGCGATGCGCGCCGCCGCGTTCTCGCCCAGCAGCGGCGAGCCGCGCGCGGTCGAGCACAGGACGACGTCCGCGGTCTCGGCCAGGGCGGAATGCGAGTAGTTGGTGATGGCGATCGTTCGAGCGCCCTGCCGCCTCGCGATCTGGAGCGCCTCGAGGGTCACCAGGGTGGCACCAGTATGCGAGAAGCCGATCGCCACGTCCCGCGTGCCGAGGAGCGAAGCCGACATCGCCATCATGTGGGCGTCGTCGTAGACCGAGGCGCGGATGCCGATGCGCAGGAACTTGTGGGCGACGTCGCGGGCGATCTGCGCCGATCCGCCGACGCCGTAGAGGTCGCGCTGGCGGGCATCCGCGATGAAATCGGCCGCGCGCTCGAAGGCCGCGACGTCGGCGATGGCGAGCGTCTCTTCGAGGGCCTGGATCGAGGCGCGAAACACCTTGCTGACGATCTCTGCGCCCGAATCGTCGGGTGAGAGCTCGTCGTTCATCTCGGCATCCGAGACGCGAACGTAGTCGGCGACGTTCTGGCGGAAATCGCGGTAGCCCGAGAAGCCGAGCTTCTTGGCGATCTTGACCACCATGGCCTCCGAGACCCCGGCGGTCTCGGCCACGTCCTTGAGGGCGGTCTCGATGCTGAAATCGCGCCGCCCGAAGACGCTGTCGACGACCTTGGCCTCCAGGGGGGTCAGGCTGGGCCGCATCATGCGGATCCGCGGTCCGACCGACTTTGGATCCATCACGTCGTTCATCGGGTCCGTCTCCTCCAGGATACGCAACACTAGTCCGTGAGGGCCTGGATCGGCCACCACCCGGCTCGACCGAGCGCCCCGCCCATCCCTTAGACCACGCCCTTGCGCAGGATGAAGCAGCCATACGGGCCGGGATCGGCGGTGCGCACCACGGCGAAGGCCTGCTTGGCGGCGGCGTAGAAGTCGAACCGCTCCAGCGCCTCGACGAGGATCGGCCGTCCCTCGGCGCGGTCGACCACCACCTGCATCCGTTCATGGGCGGGCGTCAGCCGGTCGGGATCGTCCACGACCTTCATCCGCTTCACCGGGGCCGGCACGAAGGTGTCGAGCGGCATCACCGACAGGATCGCTTCCGCGGCGCGGCCGAGGTCGCAGCCGGCCATGTCGATGACGCGGCCGTGGACCGTGTGGCGGGCGATGCTGGCGGCCGGGTGGTTCACGTCGCAGATCAGCAGGTCGTCGCCGTGCCCCATCGCCATCAGCATGCCGAGCATCTCGGCCGACAAGGCGCGGTCCAGTCCCTTCAGCATCGGTGTCCTCTCAGTATTGCCGAATCGCGCCGCGTCACGCCCGCGGCGCCGCGGGGCGAAGGACCGGCGCGCGCAAGCCCGCGAGGAGGGGGCGCAGCTGATCGCGGACCGCCGCGATCAGGCTGACCGACAGCAGGATCCCGCCCCAGACCGCCAGCGTCAGGAACTGGCTGAGGTCGAGGAGGACGCAAGCGGTCGAGATCAGCTGGAGCACGATCAGTGCCAGGACCAGGCCGCCGACCCGCCCGAACCCGCCCGTGGGGCTGATGCCGCCGAGCACGCAGGCGAGGATCGTGACGAGGAGGTAGCTCTCGCCATAGGCCGCATTGGCGGAGTTGAAGCGCGCCATCATCACGAACCCGGCCGTGGCGGCGACGAGCGAGGTGAGGACGTAGATGCGCAGCAATGCCGCCCGGGTGTCGATGCCGGAGAATCGCACCGCCTGCTGGTTCGAGCCCATCAGTGTCAGCACGATGCCGAACGGCGTGCGGGTGAGCAGGATGCCGAGGCCGAGCGCGACGATCCCGAACAGCAGGAGCGGCATCGGGATGCCGAGGACCGCGCCGCTGCCGAGGAACAGGATGGCGGGCGGGAAATCGGAGATGACGCTGCCGCGGGTGAGCCCGATCGCCAGGCCCTTGACCAGCGTCATGGTCCCGAGCGTCGCCAGGATCGGCGAGACGCGGAGATAGCCGATCAGGGTGCCGTTGAGGAGGCCGACCAGGGCCGCCGCCGAGAGCCCGGCGAGCAGCGCCCCGGCCTGATAGGCAAGAAGAAGGGCTCCGCCCGCGCCGTCGGGAGTCGCCTTCAGCACCGTGGCCGCCGCGAGCGCCGCGAAGTTCGCGGTCGCGATGATCGACAGGTCGAGGCCGCCGGAGAGGAGCGTCACCATCATGGCGAGCGACAGCAAACCGAGCTCCGGCAGCTGGGTGGCCATCGAGCGCAGGCCCGCCGGGGCGAAGAGCCGGTCGCCGACGAGCGGCGCGACGGCGAGGCACAGCACGGCGAGGAGGGCGAGGAGCCGCAGGTTGGTGCGGCCGATCGTGCGCAGGACGATGGCCGGCATCAGGCGAGCCCCGGGGAATCGTGCCAGCGGCGGCGGGCGCGGGCCGCCATGCCGGCGACGGCGGCGACGATGACGAGGCCGGTGACGAAGTCCGACCAGTAGGACGACACGCCGAGCAGCGCGAGGCCGTTCTTCAGGATGATGACGAGGGCGAGGCCGAGGATCGCGCCCAGGACCGAGCCATGGCCGCCGTCGAGGCTCGCCCCGCCGAGCACCGCAGCGGCCACGACCTCGAGCTCGCGCCCGACCAGCGCGGTGGGCGACACCGACTGGGTGTACTGCGCCTGCACCAGCGAGGCGAGGCCGGCCACGAGGCCCATATAGCCGTAGACCAGGAGGTTGAGGCGGGCGGTGCCGAAGCCGACGCGCCGGGCCGCCTCCGGGTTGCCGCCGAGCGCGAAGACCTGCCGGCCGAAACGGGTGCGGTTAAGCAGGAACCAGGCGCTCGCGAAGGCGAGCACCAGCGCCCAGATCTGCAGGCTCACCGCGTAGACGCTGCCCCCGGCGTCGGACGTGGCGAAGAGGTCGACCCCGTCCCCGAACCAGGCCGGCAGGGTGAAGATGTCCTGGCCCCGGGTCACGGTGAGCAGAAGGCCGTAGATCACGCTCTGCGTGGCGATGGTGACGATGATGCTGGCGATGCCGAGCGTGCTCACCAGGACGCCGTTAATAAGCCCGAGAGCGAGCCCGATGCCGCCCGCGATGGCGACGATCTCGCCCCAGCCCGCCCCGGTCGCATTGGCGACGGTGAGGGCCGCGTACTGCGCCACCGAGGCGACCGCCGCGAACGAGATGTCGATGCCGCCGGCGATCAGGACGACCAGCAGTCCCGAGACCAGGATGCCGTTGAACGCCGTCGCGTTCAGCATCTCGAGGATGTTCTGGACGCTGAGGAAATTCGGCCTGAGCGCGGTCAGCACGACCACCATGCCGAGGATGACGAGCCCGAGCCAGAGTTCCTGCGGTGCGCGCCCGCCGCGCGATCCGTTACGCATGAACCATCCTCCGTAAGGCGGGCTCGGCGACGTGATGCGCCATGACCTCGCCGGTCAGCCGGCCGTCCCGCATCACCAGGATGCGGTCGCAATGGTAGAGGACCTCCGGAATCTCGTCGGAGATCATGATGACGGCGAGCCCTCGCGCCGCGAGTTCCTTCACGAGCCCGTAGATGCCGTCCTTGCCGTGCAGGTCGACGCCGACGGTCGGGCTGTCGAGGATCAGGATGCGGGGCCGGGTGGCGAGCCACTTGGCGATCACCACCCGCTGCTGGTTGCCGCCCGACAGCGTCCGCACCGGATCGTCCGGGGTGCCGATCTTGATCGCGAGGTCGCGGATCCAGTCGCGTATCAGGCCGGCCTCCCGGCGCCGCCGCAGGAGCCCGAGGCGGTCCTTGAGCGCATCGAGCACCGTGACGGTGATGTTGGCGCCGATCGACTGCTCGAGCACGAGGGACAGCGACAGGCGGTCCTCCGGCACGTAGGCGATGCCGTGCGCGATGGCGTCGCGGTTCGAGCGAAACGCGACCGCCGCGCCATCGATCCGGATGGTGCCGGAATCCGGCGCGTTCATGCCGAAGAGCGAGAGCGCCAGCTCGGTCCGGCCGGAGCCGAGCAGGCCGGTGAGCCCGAGGATCTCGCCGGGATAGAGCTGGAAGCCGACATCCTGGTACTCGCCGGCCTTGCACAGGCCCTCGACGGCAAGGACCGGATTGTCGCGCACGACCGCGCGATCGCGGGTCTCGTAGGTGAAGGACTGGCCGGACATCATGACGGCGAGGCGCTGCTCGGTCATGTCCTTCGCGTCGTAGGTGCCGAGCTTCACGCCGTCGCGGATCACCGTCACCCGTTCGGCGATCTCCAGCACCTCGTCGAAGCGGTGACTGACGAACAGCACGCTGATGTCGCGCCGCTTCAGTTCGAGGGTCAGCGCCAGCAGGGCGTCGACCTCGCGGCGCGTGAGCGAGGCGGTCGGCTCGTCCATGATCACGAGCTTGGCCTCCGCGGCGATCGCCCGGCAGATCGCCACGAGCTGCCGGTTGGCGATCGACAGGTGCGATACCCGCTCGTCGAGATCGAGTGCGACGCCGATGCGCCGCATCGCCGCCTCGGCCACCGTCCGCATCGCCTTGCGGTTCACGAGACCGGTCAGGCCGCGGTGCTGCGCGATGGCGATGTTCTCGGCGACCGTGAGGTTCGGGAACAGCGACAGGTCCTGGTAGATCACCTGGACGCCCAGCGCGCTGCTCTCGACGGGCGTGAGCCGCGCGTGCTCGCGGCCCTCGACCACGATGCGGGCGCCGGGATCGGGATCCTGCACGCCCGCGATGATCTTGATCATCGTGGACTTGCCGGAGCCGTTGCCGCCGACGAGGCAGTGGATCTCGCCACGCGCGAGGTCGAAGTCGAGATCGGACAGGGCCTGGACCCCGCCGAAAAGCTTCGACACGCCCCGCATTTCCAGGAACATCATCGGTGCAGTCCGTATGTGCTGGGCTGGTCGGGAGAAACCTGTCACGAAAAAGGGCGGGATCGACTCTCCCGTCTGGGCAGGGCTATCCGGAGACAAGCGAGGCACTGGCTTCTCCTCTCCCCGCGGGCGGGGAGAGGGCCGTGCTCCCGTTCAGGGAGTACGGCGAGCCCGAAGGGCGAGGGTGAGGGGGTGTTTCAGGATGAGCCTCTTCCGGGAACACCCCCTCACCCCCGCTTCGGCTTCGCCTCCGCTTGCTGCGTCTCCTGAACGGAGACGCAGCCCTCTCCCCGCCCGCGGGGAGAGGAGATTTCCTGCGATCCGATTGTCCCAGGACAGTCCTGCCGCAATCGCGACCCCGCCTCAAAGCCCCTGTTTCACCAGGTCGCCGACCGTCGTCTTGTTGATGGTGAGGACGCGGTCGACCTGGATCACGCGCTGCGCCTCGTCGACCGTGGCGGTGCCGAGCGTCGGGATCTCCATGCCGGTCCTGATCGGCGTGCCGTCGAGCACCATGCGGGCGATGGCGACCATGCCGAACCCGGCATCCTTCGGGTTCCACAGGAAGCCCTCCCGGATCGCGCCGCTCATGAGCAGGGCCTGCGCCTGGGCGGGGATGATGGTGCCGACGACCGCGACCTTCTTCTCGAGGCGGCGCTGCTTGATCACGTTGCCGGCGCCGATCGGGCCGTTCGAGCCCATCGACAGGATGCCGCGCACGTCCGGGTAGGTCTGGAGCACCTGCTGGGTCACGCGGGTGGAATCGTCGATGAGGTCGGCGCCGGGGAAGCGGTCGGCGACCATCCGCATCTTCGGGTAATGCGCCTTCTGGTAGGCGATGGCCGCGTCGGCCCATTGGTTGTGGCCCGGGGTCGTCAGCGTGCCGACATAGACGACGTAGTCGCCCTCCTCGCCCATCTCGCGGGCGAGCGCCTTCATCTGGATCTCGCCGTAGCCCTTGGCGCTGATCAGCTCGAGATCCCAGGTCTTGCCGTCCTGGTTCTCGCCTTCCTGCGTGATGACGACGATGCCGGCATCGCGGGCGCGCTTCACGGCCTGGGCGGTCACCTTCACGTCGAGGGGCACGAGGCCGATCACGTCGACCTTCTTGGCGATCAGGTCGTCGATGAGCTTGACCTGCTGGGCCGGATCGACCTGGGCCGGGCCCACCATCGTCGTCTGGATGTTGAACTGCTTGCCGGCGGTCTCGAGCCCCTGGTTGAGGATGTTGAACCACGGCACGCCCGCCGTCTTCACCACCGTCGCCATCGTCCTCGGGGCAGCCGCGAAGACCGGGGCGGCGCGTAGCGACCCTGCGACGGCCAGGCCGCCGAGCATCTTGAGCGTGGTGCGTCGATCCATGGTGCGTTCCCCGGCCCCGTCGCGAGCGGCCGTAGCCGTCCCGCGTTATTTACTGCAACACCGGTAATCGTGAAGTGTGGGGCCTGTCAAGCGTTACCCCAACGGTACCACTGGCGTCCCACGCTGCACCGCAGCAAGTCGCATTGGGCGCGTTGGAAGGCGGGGCAGGCATTTCGTCACTTTACAAATGTATCGCGATCCGTGATGTCTTGGCGAGACACAGGAGAATTGCCGGTGACATCCGCCGCAGCGCGCTTCGCGACGCGCCTGAACTCGTTCGCCTCGCAGCCCGACGCCTTCTGGCCCAAGGGCCACGGCAAGCCGAGCCCGCTGGAGATGGCGGCCCGCGCCGCGACGGCCCGCGGCCTCACCGACGTCGACCTGAACTTCCCCGATCACCTCGGGTCCGACCCGCGGGCGACCGGCCGCGCGATCCGCGACCTCGGCTTGAGCGTGAACGGTCTCGCGATGCGGTACTACTCGAACCCCGCGTTCAAGATCGGCGCCTTCACCAACCCCGATCCGGCGGTGCGGCGCGAGGCGATCGACCTCACGAAGCGCGGCATCGATGCGGCGCGCGAGGCCGGCTGCAACCTGATGACCCTGTGGCTCGGCCAGGACGGCTTCGACTACGCCTTTCAGGCCGATTACGCGAAGCTCTGGGCCGACGAGATCGACGGCATCCGCGAGGCCGCGCTGCACGATCCCGATTGCCTGATCAGCATCGAGTACAAGCCGAACGAGCCACGCTCCTACAGCCTGTTGCCCGACTGCGCCACGACGCTGCTGGCCCTGAAGGAGATCGACCTGCCGAATCTCGGCGTCACGCTCGACTTCGCGCACGTGCTCTACGCCGACGAGCAGCCGGCCTTCGTGGCGGCCCTGATCGGCCGGCACAGCCGCATCCTCGGCCTGCACCTCAACGACGGCTACGCCAAGCGCGACGACGGGCTGATGGTGGGCGCCGTGCACCCGGTCCAGACGATCGAGCTGCTGCGGCAGGTCCGCAAGGACGGCTTTCACGGTCCGATCTACTTCGACACCTTCCCCGACCTGACCGGTCTCGACCCGGTGGCGGAGTGCGAAGCCAACATCGCCACCGTGACGGCGATGCTCGGCGTCGTCGACACGCTCGACGGCGACAACGAGCTGACAACCGCTATCGCCCGCCAGGACGCCGTCGCGAGCCAGAACCTCGTCCGCAAGGCGATGCTCGGCCGCTGAGCCGGCCGCGACCACCAAGAACACGACCAAGAACACGAGGAGGAATCCCATGAAGTCGCTGCTGCTGTCCGGGTTCATGCTGCTCGCCGCGCTCGCCCCGAGCGTCGCGCAGGACCTGAAGCCGCTGAACCCGGACACCGAGACGGACCGGATCGACTGGAGCCAGCTCGGGACCAAGTTCGGCCCGATGCCGAAACCCGCTGCCGGCACCCGCGTCGGGGCGGTGTCGAAGACCCTCACCAACGAGTACTGGCGCCTCCTCGGCGAGGGCTACCAGTCGTTCGGCAAGACGCTCGGCGTGAAGGTCGCCTACCAGGCGGCCCAGAACGAGGGCGATCAGGTCGGCCAGCTCTCGATCGCCGAGACGATGATCGCGCAGGGCGTCAAGGTGCTGCTGGTCTCGCCGCAGACCAACGCCAACCTCGAGCCGGTCCTCGGCGAGGCCAAGGCCGCCGGCATCCCGGTCGTGAACGTCAACGACGCGGTGATCCCGCAGGCCGCCCATTACGTCGGCAACGTCCAGCGCGACAACGGGGTGCGCGTCGCCCGCTGGTTCATCGCCAATCGGCCGAACGGCGGCAAGCTCGCGGTCATCGAGGGCCAGGCCGGCGTCTTTGCGGCGACCCAGCGCACCGCCGGCTTCAAGGCGACCATCGCGGCCGAGGGCGGCGCCTTCAAGGTCGTGGCCAGCGTGCCCGGCAACTGGGACCGCCAGCTCTCCTACGACGCGGCCACCACCCTCCTGCAGCAGCACCCGGACCTGGTCGGCTTCTACTGCAACAACGACACGATGGCGCTCGGCGTCGTCGAGGCGGTGAAGAGCGCGGGCCGGCTGGGCAAGGTCGCGGTGTTCGGCACCGACGGCATCACGGATGCCCACGCGTCGATCCGTGCCGGCGAGCTGACCGGTACCGTCGACAGCTTCCCGGTGCTGACCGGCGAGGTCGCCATGGAGGCCGCTCTGCGCATCCTGGCCAAGGAGCCGGTCCCGCGGGTCGTGGCCACGCCCCAGGCGCTGATCACCAAGGAGAACATCGAGCGCTACAAGGGCAAGGGCGCCGACCTGCGGGCGGCGCTCGAAGAGGACCTCCGGTCGGGCAAGTGACCGGAGCCCCGTGGGGCGCTTCGGTCGCCCCACGGCCCCCTGGGTCGCCCGGATCCCGGCCCAGCCGCTCGCGGCCGGGCGTCGCGCCACGCCGGGCGGACGCGCCCGCCCCGAACGGCTCGACGCCCGCGCCGCCTCCTCGAACCTCGCGGTCAGCCCCATGTCCTGCGCCGAGTCTTCCGCCCTCGACTCCCCCGCCTCATCTCCTGCCCCGTCGCCCGCGATCGCGTCGTCCGGCGCGCCGCCGCGACTCCACGTCCAGGGCCTGACCAAGCGCTTTCCGGGCGTGGTCGCGCTCGGCGAGATGTCGCTGCGGATCGCGCCGGGGGAGGTCCACGCGCTGCTCGGCGAGAACGGCGCCGGCAAGTCGACGCTGATGCGGATCGTGTCGGGCGTGCTTCGGCCTGACGAAGGCACCATCGCGGTGGATGGCGAGGCGCTGACCCTGCGCTCGCCGCTCGCCGCCCGCCGCTCCGGCATCGCGATGATCCACCAGGAGCTGCAGCAGGTCCCCGAGCTGACCGTGGCACAGAACATGTTCCTCGGCCGCTCGTTGCGCCGGGGCGGGCTCTTCGTCGACCGGGCCCGTCAGGAGGCGATGGCGGCCGAGGCCCTGGCGCCGCTCGACCCGTCGATCCGGCCGGACGCACCGGTCCGCACGCTCAGGGTGGCGCAGCGCCAGATCGTCGAGATCGGCCGGGCGCTCCTCGACAACGCGCGCGTCATCGCCATGGACGAACCGACCTCGAGCCTGACGCCGAGCGAGTTCGAGCGCCTGGCCGCGGTCATCGCCGGGCTCGCCGCGCGCGGCGTCTCGGTCATCTACGTCTCGCACAAGATGGACGAGGTGTTCCGCACCTGCAGCCGCGCGACCATCATGCGCGATGGGCGGTTCGTCGCCGAGGTCGACCTCGCCGGCACCACCGAGAGCGCCGTCGTCGCCCAGATGGTCGGCCGCGAGCTCGCGGTGGCGCAGCACCGCTCGTCGGTGCAGTCCGGGACCGCCCTGTCGGTGCGCGGCCTGACCGCCGGGACGCGGGTGGTCGATGCGGGCTTCGACCTGCGGCGCGGCGAGGTCCTGGGTATCGCCGGGCTGATCGGCTCCGGCCGCACCGAGCTGCTCCGCCTCATCGCCGGCGCCGATTCGCGCAGTGCCGGGACCATCACGGTCAACGGCCGGCCGCTGACGCGGACCGGTCCCCGCGCGGCGATCGCGGCCGGCATCGGGCTGGTGCCCGAGGAGCGCAAGCGCGACGGCATCGTGCCCCAGCGCTCGATGGTCGCCAACGTGGCCCTCCCGTCGATGCCCCGGTTCGCCCCCCGCGGCCTCGTGCACCGGCGCCGCCTGCGCGCCGAGGCCGCGCGCCTCCTCGCCGAGGTCGCCTTGCGGCCGATGCAGATCGACCGCCCGATCCGCCTGTTCAGCGGCGGCAACCAGCAGAAGGGCATCATCGCCCGCTGGATCGCCGCCGGTACCCAGATCCTGCTCTTCGACGAGCCGACCCGCGGCATCGACATCGGCGCCAAGGCGGAGATCTACGCGCTGATCGAGCGGCTGGCGGCCGAGGGGAAGTCGGTGATCGTCGTCTCCTCGGAACTGCCCGAGCTACTGCGCCTCTCCGACCGGGTGCTCGTCATGCGCCAGGGCCGGATCGCGGCCGAGCTTTCGCGCGGCGAATTGAGCGAGGAGGCGATCGTCGCCCACGCGGTCCCCCAATCCGCCCGCATCGCCTGATCGTCCGCCCTTCGCCCATCCCGTGCGCCTTCGAGTCCCGATCATGCTCTCCCTGACCGACAAAGCCGCTTCCGCGCCCGGCGCGACGCCGCGCCTCCACGTGCCCTTGCGCGACTTCGGCACCCTGCTCGGCCTCGTGCTCATCGTCCTGGTGTTCACGGTCGCGGCCCCGGGCTTCCTGACCGAGCGCAACCTCCTCAACATTTTGCAGCAATCGAGCATCAACGCCTGCGTGGCGCTCGGCATGACCCTGGTGATCATCTCGGGCGGCATCGACCTCTCGGTCGGCCCGGTCGCGGCGCTCTCGGCCGTGCTCTCGGCGAGCCTGATGGTCGCCGGCGTGCCGCCGATGCTCGCCATCCTGGCCGGGCTGGCGCTCGGCGCGCTGTGCGGCTTCATCAACGGCGCGCTCATCTGCTTTGGCGGCCTGCAGCCCTTCATCGTCACCCTCGGCACGCTCAGCACCTACCGGGCACTGGCGCTCATCGCCACGGACGGGAACCCGATCTTCGGCGTTCCGCCGGCGTTCCGCGCGATGGTGAACGGGTCCATCGCCGGGATCCCGATGGCGGTGATCGTGGTGCTGGTCGTGGCACTCCTTGCCGGGCTGATCCTGCGCAAGACCCCGTTCGGCGAGTACCTCCTGGCGGTCGGCGGCAACGAGGAGGCCGCCCACATCGCGGGCGTTCCGATCGCGCTCACCAAGATCGGCGCCTACATGCTGTCGGGCGTCCTCGCGGCGCTCGCCGCGACGATCCTCGTCGGCCGCCTCGGCGCGGCGGAGCCGATCCTCGGCAACCTGTGGGAGCTCGACGCCATCGCGGCGGCGGCCATCGGCGGGGCCTCGCTGATGGGCGGCAAGGGCAGCATCCTGGGCACGCTTCTTGGAGCGGTGATCCTGGGAGCCATGCGCAACGGCCTGACGCTGATGAACGTGCAGGCGTTCTACCAGCTGCTGGCCACCGGCCTCATCATCCTGCTCGCCATGCTGGTCGACCGCTTCGCCCGGGGACGCTCATGACCATGGTCGACGATACTCCGCACCATGCCGGCCCCGATCCTCGACCCGTCATCGTCGTGGTCGGAAGCCTGCACTACGACATCACCGTCGATGCGCCGGACCGCCCCCGCAAGGGCGAGACGGTGACCGGGCGGGGCTGGTCCCCGAAATTCGGGGGCAAGGGCGGCAACCAGGCCGCGGCCGCCCAGCTCCAGGGTGCGCCCACCGCCATGGTGAGCGCGGTCGGCGCCGACGATTTCGGCCGTGCGCTGCTGGCCGGGCTCGACCGCGCGGGCGTGGACCGCTCCGCCGTCGCAGTCCTGCCGGGCCGGAATTCCGGGATGAGCGTCGCGATCTTCGACGACGACGGCGATTACGGCGCCGTCATCGTGTCCGGATCGAACCTCGCGATCGAGGCGGAGCAGATCCCGGACGAGTGCCTGGGCCAAGCGCGCGTGCTGATCCTGCAGAACGAGATCCCGGAACTCATCAACGCCGCGGTGGCGCGCCGCGCCAAGCGGCTCGGCCTCACGACGATCCTCAACGCCGCGCCGGCCCGTCCCTTCACGACCGATCTCGCGGATCACATCGACATTCTGGTCGTCAACGCGATCGAAGCCGAGATGCTCGGCGGAGGACCGGTGACGTCGCTTCAGGACGCGGCATCGGCCGCCCGCACCCTCGCGGATGCTCGCAGGCTCGTCGTGGTGACGGCAGGCGGCGATGGCGTCGCGATGGCGGGCAGCGCCATCGCCCCGGTGGCGCTGCCCGGTCTCGACGTCGAGGTCGTCAGCACACACGGCGCGGGCGACATGTTCGTCGGCACCTTCGCGGCTCGTCTGGCCCACGGCGATTCCTGCGAAGACGCTCTGCACGCCGCCAACGAAGCCGCTGCGCGCCTGGTGTCCACACCGGACGAGGAGCGAATGGCGGTATGATCATGAACAGCCGGAAATGCCCCATACGTCGATCGTTTTCGAGAACAGGGCGGGAGATGGCTGCATCACGACGGATCGTCATCGCAATCAGCTGGCCTCACCATCGAAGCTTCCGGTTGATGGAAATCGCCGACAGTGTTCATGCTGACCCCAGCATTCCGCGACCGACAACGCCCTTGAAGCCCCTGAAGGCCATCTAGCACGCTCCTAGCGCAGCTGAAAAAAAGCTCTGTCCGATCAGTGGGGTAGGGGGTTTTCAGCTCAGATCATAATCCTTGTGTCGGGGGTTCAAATCCCTCCTCCGCTACCATCAGGTCCCCCCACTGCACGGACCTTGTTCGGATAAGCTTTAGGCCCGAGCAGTGCAGTCAGGCGTCCTGAGATTTCTACCTCGATGCCGCCCTTCACCTCAGGATCCCGCCAACCGTGACCGTGTCCACGAGGTCGCGGAGAGCGGACGCCAGCTCCGGATCGCCGGCCTTGGCGCAGGCGTCCGGCGCTTCGTCCAGCCGTCCCAGCGCCTCCTCGTAAGAGGCGATAGCTGCGGGATGCCGCGCCACCATCTGCGGCACGTCTGGCAGCGCTTCGAGCTCGGCCATCAGCCGCCTTTCCTCCTTCGCGAGTGCCTTGGCCCGGGCATCCAGCTTCGCTTCGTTGCCGACGCTGCGAATCAGCATGTCGGTGATCCGGTCCAGGTTGTACCCGTTGCTGTTCGGGGTCGGCGGGCTGTCGCCGAACCAGATCCTCGGGCTTGAGGACATGGAACCGCTCGAGCCGGACGGCGCCACCACTTCGTGCCGGTCAACACGACGACCATCGCGCGGGCCATCGCCGGCACCGGGGCGCAGCCGGGCGCCCCCATCCCCGCCGCTGTCGATCCGGAGCGGGCCTCCCGCTTCGATGCCCCCGCCGATCGGCCCGGATGCCCTTGAGCGCGTCGCATGAGGGTGCGGGCACGTGATGATGGCGCTCACCGAGGAACGGTGGGCGCTCCGCGAGGCGAAGCTCCAGAGATCGTCGCCTTCCTGGAGGCGCAGGCCTCCCGGTGGGACGCTGTCGGCCGAGGAGGTGCGGGCGCGGATCTCGAACGCCACAGGCGCAGAACGTGGCGCGGCTGCTCACCGCCGCGGAGGAGTGGCGCACCTGGCTTGAGGCGCTGGCGGAGGAGGCCTTGCAGCGACAGCGCCCCCTCCCGGACGAGATGATGGTTCAGGTAGCGCGGGGTTCGCGTCAGGACGGAGATTGCGGATCATGCGGTCGATCGCCGGTGGGGATGAATTCCCGCCCGGTTGCTCAGCCGGCGCGCCGGGCTTCCGCACCGAGGCCGCGCTGCGCCTTCGAGCGCAGGCGCTTGTTCTGGAAGACGAGCGTGACGGTGGCGCCGCTGCCGCGGTCCGACCAGAGATACGTCACGAAGGTGCCGAGTCCTGGAATTGTTGCCGTGGCGTCGATGGTGCCCCGGCAGCCGAGCAGGTTCTCGACCTCGGAGAGACGCATCTCGGCCTGGAGCAGCTCGAAGGCGACGAGGCTGACCGGGCACTGCGTCCGCTCGGTCGGCGGCCGGTATGCGGCGACCGGCGCCAGCGCCGGGCGGGCCGGCACACCCGGCGCCGGATCGGCGACCGGCGGCTGCGTGCGCCAAGCCTGGGCGGGCGGCGCGTCGTCCCATGCATCGGAAGAGGCCGACTGTACGGCGACCCCGTTTGGCGCTTCTGCGTGCGGGGTGTCTGCGGGTGCCGCGACAGGTCGCAGGCCTTCCGCCGGGATGCCGCTCCGCAGCGCGGGGGTGAAGGCCGGGCCCTGCCGCAGCCTGGCGGCCCCGGGCATCGTGTGACCGCGGCCGGACCCGTGCGGCGCCCGCTCCTCGCCCGCCTCGATGGGGGCGCGGGCGTGCCCGACGACGATGGCCCGGCGCAGGGCCGTGTCGAGGCCGCGTAGGTCGCGGGCGAGGCGCTCGCTCCGTCCGGTGCCGGCCGGCTCGGAGCGGATCTCGCAGGCTGCGAAGGCGGAAAGGGCGTCGCGAATCTCGTCCTCGGTCCATTGCCCGGCCGGCTTGCCGAACAGGTCGGCCTCGCCCTGCGGCACGGCGGACACCGTGGCGGCGCTGAGCCGGCCGAGCCTTTCTTCCGCAAGGGCGCGGTGCGCGCCGCAGCCGCCGGCCGCCGCGAGGGACGCGCGGAACGGGGAGGGGGCGGCCGCGAGGGAGGTGCAGCACGCGGCGACGAGCAGAACCGGTGCGAGAAGAAAGCGCATGAGGGCGGCCGCCTAGGGTTAGGTCATACTGCCTAAGCGAAAGGTTCGAAGTAAACGGACTCTTACCCTTTGGGGCCGCGCATCCGGGCTTTGGCGACCATGCCTTACCGTCTGTTGACCAAATCGCTCGGATCGGTTGCACGCGGCCTCATCCCAAATCCGATCGGTCGCTTCGGGACGGCGATTTCTGGCTCTGCTAGAGCACTTCACGATCGCGTTGCCATCGCGAAGCTCTCTAGGTCTTTGATTTTGCCGCATTTTCCGCGACGAACCGGTATTCGTTTCGTCGGAAAAACGCTCTGGAGCGCCGCGGACTTGGCAAATTTGGCCGCGTGAGGTCAGCCCGGGACGACGTGCCGAAGCAGCACGATCGTCCCGACGCCGACCGCCACAGTCCCGATAAGAGGGAACCGGGTCGCGGCGATGATGGTGATCGCGCTGGCTGCAGTCTCGCGCCAGCCCGTCGCGAGAAGTGAGGGCGCGATCACCGCAACCAGCACCGCGGGCGGGATCGCGTCGACGGCGGCCTTGGCGCGCGGACCGAGCTGCAGCCGGTCGCCGAGGGCCAATCCGCCGATGCGCGTGGCATACGTCACCACGGCCATCGCGACGATCGTCACAAGGGTCGGGAGATCGACGATCATCGGGCCTCGTCCGGGCGCCAGGCGAGCGCCGCCCCTGCGATGCCGGCAGCGGCGCCGGCCATCACGTGCCAGGGCGAGCCGACGAGCCGGTAGCACAATGCTCCGGCGACCGCTGCGGCAATGACCGGCACCGCCGTGCTGCGACCCCGCCAAAGGGCCGCGACGATGCCGATGAAGAGGGCCGTGAACGCGAAGTCGGCGCCGACGGACCGTGGGTCACCCAGCAAGGACCCCGCGGCGGCGCCCAGCGTCGAACAGGTCACCCAGTTGATCCAGAGCGTCGCCCCCATGGCACCGAAATAGGCCGGCGTCAGGGAACGGGCGGCCGCTCGCCGCTCGCCGAAAGCCCAGGTCTCGTCGACGAGCGCGTAGAACGTGAGCAGGCGCTGCCAGGGGCCGAACGCACCCGTCTTGGGCGCGAGGGATGCTCCCATCAGGATGTGGCGGAGATTGATGAGGGCGGTCGAGGCCACGAGCGTCCCAATCGCGAGAGGGTACGTCCAGAGTTCGATGATCGCGAATTGCGCCCCACCGGCACAGACCAGCGCGGACATGAGGGCGACCTCGGCGATCGAGAGGCCCTTGCTCGCGGCCAGAGCGCCGAACAGCAATCCGATCGGCACCGCAGCGATCGCAGCCGGCGCGATGTCGACGACGCCCTCCAGAGCTTCGCTCCGACTCGTCCCGGCTGACATGCCCGAAGGCCGCATAGGCGTTACCCCGTCGATGAGAGCGTCCCGCGGTATCAGCTATCGCAGCGAGTGGACAGAGTCGCGGCGAACTCCTGATTGCCATCCCGTTCGGCAAGGGAGGCCATCATCGCGCAATCTTGAGCCAGCGCTTCCAGCCTCGTAATGCCGCCTATCGACGTGTCGTGCAGCGCCCTGCTCGCGGATAAGAGATCTCGTTCTATTATTAAAAGGTGATGGGATGCCTGGCGCAGGGTGGGAGACGGTAATTGGATTATGCGTTTTTTGTGGGTGACGGCGGCTCTGATCGCCGCCGTCACGAGAAAAATCTTAATCGATCTTCAGATTTTCTGCAGATGATTTGCCGCGCCGCTGGTCGACCACCACCTCGTAAGAGATTTTCTGGCCGTCCGCGAGGTCGCGAAGGCCTGCCTTCTCCACCGCAGAGATATGGACGAACACATCCTGTCCGCCGTCGTCGGGCTGGATGAAACCGAAGCCCTTGGTTCCGTTGAACCACTTCACCGTACCGGTTGCCATAAGCGTACCTCCATGGATGGATATGCGCTTTAGCCGATCCGGTGGCTCGCCGTCTCCCGCGCAATTCGCATCCCCGGGCTCGAAGCCGAGTTTCCGCCGCCAGGCTGCAGCCTCAGGGTCTGGCAGCGCCGGCGCTTCCGCGCCCAGAATGGCGCTTCGAAGATGGTCTGCATGCACCTCGTGCGGGTAGGTGAGGGACTCCCTCTGTCCGGCGGCCGTCCAGACCGGTAGCGAGCCTTCGCGCGCGAACATCGCGACGGCTTCGATCGCCTCCCACCGATCGAGATCATCGGCGCTGTATACCGCTCGGCAGACGATACGAGTGCGAAGAAACGGATCGTCTGCGGTGGGGTCGATTTCGAGGGAGAGTAGTACACCCGATCGATCGGGCCTCAATTCGTCTGGGAGCGCCCCGATCTTACGCCAGAGGCAGTACCATTTGGCGCACGCCCGCGGGCGATCACGGTAAATACCACAGGACGCACCTGTGCTGTGCTCGCATAGGATGCCGGCCGGCTTGGCGAGAGCCTTCACCTCAAGAACCTGGCAGCATGCGGTACAAGGGCCGCAGCTACGACCCGGGACAAGTGTCTGTGACATCCGGGAGGTTTAGCCCGTGGCTGACACGCTTGTCAGGCTCAGGTGACGGATACAGGCCGCCCATGGCCCTGTACCGGAACAGGGGTCACCGGCGGCGGCGCCGATGCTCGGCGTGCAAGCCGCATTGCGCGGTGCCGTATCGGGCAGCCTCGCTCCTCCTTCACCGATCGTCGTCCGGGTCGACGGCAAGCGCGGCGAACCGCGCCACGAGGCCGGGTGGTGCAGCAGTCTTCCACGCCGCGAGGAGAGCGCCGCGCAGCACCTCCTCCTCCACTGCAGACAGATCGACGCTGGTCCAGCCGCGGGAGCCCCACGCACCAGGCACCGGCTCGAAACCAGCGGGCCGAGCCTCTGCCATTTCCGCCTGCAGCTCGGGTGTCAGCTTCACGACGACACGATCCTCATCGGTCCAGAGGGTCGCGAAGATCCGGCCGCCGACCCGGAAGTCAGGATGGCCCTGGTGCGCTCCCTCGATCGCCTCCGGCAGCATGAGGGCCAGCGCGCGAACGTCCTCCGGCAGACAGGGCACCCCCTCTACAAGCCTGACGTCGACGCCTGCCACTCGGTGTCGGGATGCTCACGCACGTCGCCGGCCTCCGTGCCGGTGTCCGACGTACTGACCCAATCGCCGGCCTCGACGACCTCGACCACCTCATCGTCCGGATATGCCGCCTCAAGGAACAATCTCGCTTCGCCCTCCGCCGCGGCGCGCACGGTCACGAGGGGACGCTGGCCGACCAGTCCGCGGACATGCGCGATGAAGAGCTTTGCCATTCCCGTCGCTCCGTTACCGATCGCCTGGCTGGACAACGCTGCTCCGGGTCGGCGGTCCCATCTCGGAGTGAGGCGGCGGCGGCCGAGAAGTCCGACATTCGCAGAACAGCGGATCATCGACGCGCCCTCATGGCGAGCCGCCAGGATCGAGGATGTCGAGTTCACCGCCGGAGTACCAAGATTGCGGCCGGGATGCAGGCCGGAACAAGTGCTGCGACATCGGCGATGTCGATGTCGCTCGACGCCCGATGGCTGAATCGGACCCCGTCACGCTTCGCGATCGTTCTGCGCCGCCTCCGGATCCTCGTCTCGGCTCACGAACTGATACACGGGGGGAAATAGCGCCTCGAGGCCACGAGTGACACCGTCGAGCACCGGGTCGTGGTCGCTGCCGAAGCTGCGGGTAGGAGCGTTGGCGTCGGTGAAGCTCGAGTTGGTGTTCGACATCGGTTCCAGCCCGCAATGAGAGCATTTTCCGACGACGTGGAGACCGGTTCGTCGTAGAAAATGCGGCAAACCAAAGACCTAGAGAGCGTCGCGATTGCAGCGCGATCGTGAAGTGCTCCAGCGGGCGTTAACTTCCCGGTATGCGAACGGTTTCATGAGGAATTGGCCGACCTCCGTCCCCCATTCCCGTCCCCTGTTCACAGCGGACCTGACGGCCATCGACCCGTCACAGGGGCGGGCTCGTTTTCGCGCCCCTCCTCGACATAGGCTCGACGGGGGTTGCGGTCATGCCTCATACGCTTACCGATTGATCGCTTCGCGATGCGGAAAGCGGCTTCGCTCAGGCGTGTGAAGCCTACGGCTTCACCGCGCGGGCTGATGATACGAAATCACGGAAGTGATCTTCCGGATTTCGTATCACTCATCCTGCCCGCTCATCCAGCCGCCGCGCCGCCCGCCTCAACCCCGGAACCGCACCCGCCCCGCGCGCCAGCACCAGGGTTGAGGTAAGGGCGAGGCAGGCCAACAGGCTCACTGCGCCACGCCGTGGAACACGATGCGGTCCAGCGCCTCCCCGAAGGTCGCGTGCTCGTGCGTCTCGGGCCGCTCGTCGGGGCGGAGACGGGGCCGGGCTGTCGCTCCACAAGCGTTACGACCTCGCCGCCGACACCGACGTGGCGGCGAACGGGCCGGTGCTCGGCCTCCTGTTCGGCAAGCTCGCGCAGGCCGGGGCCTGGGTGAAGGCGAACCCGGCCGAAGCCGCCTCACGGCTCGCCGCGCTCTAAAAGCTCGATCCCGAGATCGTCCCGGCGGCGAATGCCCATCGCAGCGACCCGGTCGAGCCCGTCACCCGGGACGGGCTCTCCGCGCGGCAGACGATCGCCGGCGCGTGCCGCGCCGAGGGGCTGCTGCCGCGCCCCGTCGACACCGCCGCCCGCGGGATTTGGGCGCCTCCGGTCCGATGACCGGCTCGGGATCTCATCTGATCGCCGATCGATTGCCCGGCCGTCGTTCGGGTTGGCCGGTGGCGTCGAAAGCATCGGCGCAGGCGACGGACCGCAGCCGGGTCCGGTGCCCTGGAGCGGAGCCGACCAGGCGCGGCAGGAGAGAGAGGCGGCTCCGGCGTCGGGTCACCCCCGTGCCGTCACCCGCATCCGCAAGCCGTCCCGCGGTCGGAGCGTCACCCGGTGCAGCGGCACCACCGGCCCGGCCTCCGGCGCCCGGTCGAGGCGCACCGCGTGGAGCAGGTGGGCGAGCACCAGGGTCGCCTCCATCACGGAAAAGCTCGCGCCAATGCAGATGCGCGGGCCGGCCCCGAAGGGCAGGTAGGCGAAGCGGTCGATTGCCGCGCGGTTCTCCGGCAGGAAGCGCTCGGGGATGAAGGCGTCGGGCTCGTCCCAGAGCCGGCGGTGGCGGTGCAGCACGTAGGGCGCGACCGTCACCAGCGAGCCGCGCGGGATCTTGATCCGGCCGATCCGGTCCTCGGCGAGGGCCTGCCGGCTCATGAACGGCACCGGCGGAAACAGGCGCATCGCCTCGTCCAGGGCCGCCCTGGTGCGGGGCAGGGTGTCCGAGCCCGGAGCCGGGTTTGCGGCGAAGGCGGCGTCGATCTCGGTCTCCACGCTCTGCCGCGCCGCGCCGTCCTGCGACAGGCAGTAGAGCGTCCAGGTCAAGGCGTTGGCGGTGGTCTCGTGGCCGGCCCCGATGAAGGTGACGATGTTGGCCCGCACCTCCAGGTCGGACAGGCCGCGGCCGGTTTCCGGGTCCTGCGCCTTCAGAAGCAGGGTCAGGAGGTCGTGCGGAGCCTCTGCCCCCGACGCGACCAGGGCCCGGCGGCGCTCGATCAGCTCGTCCACCACCTCGGCGAAGAAGCGGAGCGCCGGCCGCGCCTTGAGCCGGCCGATCCGCGGCACCCAGTCGGGCATGCCGAACACGTCGAGGGGGTCGATGGGCCCCAGCGCCTCGAAGTAGCGGGTGATGGCGCGCCCGAGCGCGTCGGGCTCGCGGGAGAGGCCGTGGGTGAAGATGGTGCGTTCCAGCACGTCGAGGGTGACGCGGGTCATCTCGAGCGCGGCATCGACGCTCTGCCCGTCCCGCTTCCTCATCCGGCGGGCGAGGCGGCTGGCGGCCTCCGCCATCGGCGCCTCGAAGCGGGCGACGTGGCGGGGCGAGAAGATGGGGGCGAGGGTACGCCGCTGGAGGCGCCACTCGTCGCCCTCGGCGGTGAGGAGGCCGTTGCCGAGGCCCGGTGCCAGCACCCGGCGCTGCAGGTCGTCCTTGCGATAATTGGCGGCGTTGTCGACCAGCACGTGGCGGATCGCGGCCGGATCGCTCACCACCGTGACCCGGCCGAGCGCGCCCTCGCCGGTGACGATCGGCTGCTCGAAATGCTCCGCGTACCAAGTGGTCAGCGGGTTGGCGCGGGCGGCACGGAGAAAAGCGAACAGCCCCATCGGCTCGGTGCGCGGGCGGGGCACGGCGGGACGGAAGGGGGCGGCCACGGCCGCCGCAGGGGAGGGCATCCGGACTCCTTGACGGTGGCGTGATTCGAGGCGTGCCGGGGCATCGCGCAATCGCCACTCTTGGCTTAAGTAGGCGCCGTTTCGCACCGCCAAAGAGGCCAAGATGTCGCCGACCGAGACAACCACCCGCACGGAATCCGATACGTTCGGGCCGATCGAAGTCCCGGCGCACCGCTACTGGGGTGCCCAGACCCAGCGCTCGATCCAGAATTTCCGCATCGGCACCGAGCGGATGCCCGCACCCCTCGTCCACGCGCTCGGCCTCGTCAAGCAGGCCGCGGCCCTGGTGAACCAGGATCTCGGCGTGCTGGAGCCGAAGCTCGCGCAGGCCATCGCGGCCTCGGCCGCCGAGGTGGTCGAGGGCCGGCACGACGACGAGTTCCCGCTGGTGGTCTGGCAGACCGGCTCGGGCACCCAGTCGAACATGAACGCCAACGAGGTCATCGGCAGCCTCGCCAACGAGCGCCTCGGCGGACAGCGCGGCGGCAAGTCGCCGGTCCACCCCAACGACCACGTCAACCGCGGCCAGTCCTCGAACGACACCTTCCCGACCGCGATGCACATCGCGGTGGCGCGCGAGATCAACGACCGGCTGATGCCGGCGCTCCAGCACCTGCACGCCGCCCTCGACGCCAAGGCCAAGGAATTCGGCGAGATCGTCAAGATCGGCCGCACCCACCTGCAGGACGCGACCCCGGTCACGCTCGGCCAGGAATTCTCCGGCTACGCCGCCCAGGTGGCGCTCGGCGGCGCCCGCGTCGGCGCCACGCTGCCCGGCGTGCTGGCGCTGGCGCAGGGCGGCACGGCGGTCGGCACCGGCCTCAACGCGCATCCCGATTTCGCCGAAAAGTTCGCCGCCAAGGTGGCGGAGCTGACCGGGCTGCCCTTCACCTCGGCCGACAACAAGTTCGAGGCGCTGGCGACCCACGACGCCCTGGTCTTCACGCAGGGCGCGCTCAACGCGCTGGCGAGCGGCCTGTTCAAGATCGCCAACGACATCCGCCTGATGGGCTCCGGCCCGCGCTCGGGTCTCGGCGAGATCTCGCTGCCCGAGAACGAGCCCGGCTCCTCGATCATGCCCGGCAAGGTCAACCCGACCCAGGCCGAGGCGCTGACGATGGTGTGTTGCCAGGTGATCGGCAACGGTACCACCGTGTCGATGGCCGGCAGCCAGGGCCACCTGGAGCTGAACGTCTACAAGCCGGTGATCGCCAACGCGGTGCTGCAATCGGTGCGGCTCTTGGCCGACGCCGCGGTGAGCTTTGCCGACAATTGCGTCGTCGGCATCAAGCCGAACCGCGACCGCATCGCCGACCTGATGAGCCGCTCGCTGATGCTCGTCACCGCGCTCGCGCCCTCGATCGGCTACGACAAGGCCGCCGAGATCGCCAAGACCGCGCACAAGAACGGCACCACGCTGAAGCAGGAGGCGCTTCGCCTCGGCTACGTCACCGAGGCGCAGTTCGACGCGGTGGTGCGGCCCGAGGACATGCTGGCGCCGAGCGCCGAATAACCGCAATCGGACGCCCGCCCCGCGCAGCTTATCGCCGCGCGGGGCGTTTCTAGAGAGCGTCGCGATGGCAGCGCCATCGCGACGCTCTCTAGGTTTTTGATTGTGCCGCATTTTCTACGACGAACCGGTCTCCACTTCGTCGGAAAATGCTCTCAGGGTGGCGGGGGCGCGGAGGATCGGGTCATGGCCGAGATCATCAACCTGAAGCAGGTCCGCAAGGCCCGCGAGCGGGCCGCCAAGGAGGCCCAGGCGGTGGAGAACCGCGTCGTCTTCGGCCGCCCGAAGGCGGCGAAGACCCGCGAGGAGGCCCGCAAGAGCCTGGAGACCGCCCGGCACGAGGGCCACCGGCTGAAGACCCCCGACGGCGAGGCATGAGCCTCGCTGGCGATCCGCCGTCGGGCGCCCTGCCCGAGGGCGGGTTGCTCAAGCGCTCCCTCGTCATCGCCGGCCACCGCACCAGCGTGTCGCTCGAGGCGGCGTTCTGGGAGGCGTTGCGCCAGCTCGCCGTGGCGCGGGGGCTTTCGGTCCAGGCGCTGGTCGGGCGGATCGATGCGGAGCGGGGCGAGCAGAATCTGTCCTCGGCGATCCGGGTGTTCGTGCTCAGAGCGGCGTGGCCCGAGCATGCGGAGGCGAACAAGAAACTTGGGATGAAAGATTAGTTTCATCGAGCGTGCACTAAATTCGACGCTCGATGACGTATGAGGTCAAGTCGGTGGATTTACTTGATGCGACAATCAAATTCACGCCGTTGAAGAAATTGTAGTTGTCGATTTATCTCTCCAATATAATGTCGCATTTTTCAGATCCTGTCGACTGGCCAACGAGTTTGTCTTTGTTGATTCTGGTAAATTTATATGAATATACATCTGGTCTGTTCGGAATATAGATATACGATGGCGTTCCTTTGAGACTTGGATCCGGCACCAGCCTAAATCCCGGTAATTACCCAGGGGGGTGCCGTGACGGGCGGCTCGGTCGCGGCTTAGGTGTCATGTCGCCCCCCCTTGCCGTCTGATGGTTTGGCTGATTCCCTGTCGGGATGAGCCGCAGCGATTTGGAGCGCCTGAGCAAGGAGGAACTGATCGAGCTGGTGCTGAAGCTGCACCGGCCGGAGAAGACCTCGCGCACCTCGTCCAAGCCGCCGGCCACGGATCGCAAGGAGAGGCGGGAGAAGTCCCGTCCCGGCGGGGCCAAGCCCGGGCATGAGGGCCACAAGCGGGCGCTGACCCCGGATCCGGATCAGGTGGTGGAGCATCGGCCCTGCGCCTGCTCGTCGTGCGGCGAACCACTGCCGGCCGACCTTCCGGCCGAGGTCGTCAGCGTGCACGAGCGGATCGACCTGCCGCTGGTTCGCCCGGTGGTGGAGCAGCACCGGCGCCTGTGCGTGACCTGCCCGGCCTGCCGGACCCGGGTCGCCGCCCGACGCCCGGCGGGAGCCGACGCGACACCCTTCGGGTCGCGGCTGCACGCGGTGGCGACCTACCTGAAGACCTTCCAGGCGCTGTCCTACGAACGGTTGCAGGCGGCGTTGTCGGACCTGTTCGGGCTGAAGCTCAGCCAGGGCGGGCTGATGAACGTGCTGCGGCGCGCCCAAGGCTGCTTTGCCGGGGGCCGGGACGCGGCGCTGGCGCGTCTGCGGCAGGCGCCGGTGGTGGCCTCGGACGAGACCGGGGTGCGGATCGAGGGCACCAACAGCTGGCACTGGGTGTTCCGCTGCGAGGAGGCGGTGGTGCATCACGCCGCCCCGAGCCGGTCTGCTGCTGTCGTCGGCGAGGTGATGGCCGGGCACCGGCCTTTGGTGTGGCTCTCGGACCGGTACTCGGCCCAGCAGGGACACGGCGAGCGCCAGCAGACCTGCCTGGCGCACCTCGCCCGCGACGTGGCCTATGCAGCCGAAGCCAGCGACGACCTGCTCGCCCTGCGGTTCAAGTGGTGGCTCGACAACGCCTTCGGGCTCGCCCGCCGGCTGACCGCGTTGGCCGCCTCGACCCTGGCGCGCAAACGGCGCGAGTTGGAGGGGGATCTCGACGCCCTCCTGAAGGTGCCCGCCACCTGCGACCTCACCCGAGCGCTCCAGACCCGGATGCAGCGGGCGCGCGACCAGCTCCTGACCTTCGTGGCCTTCCCGGGGAAGGTCGACGTGACCAACAACGCCTGCGAGCGCGACCTCCGGCCGGCCGTGGTCCAGCGCAAGGTGACAAACGGCTATCGGGCGATGTGGGCGGCCAAAGGCGAGGCAGACGTGCGCACCGTCGTCGCCACCGCCGCCCTCCGGACCAAGGCCACGCCCTTCACCACCCTGCTCGCGACCATCACCGCCTGAGCAACCCCCCCTCCAAGTGAAAGAGGGGGGGGCGGAAAACGCGCGTGCCGAAAAATACCCCCTGGGTAATTACAAATCCCGCACCTCCTGAAAGATGGCCGCGCCAATCCGCGGTGCCAGAAGCTGTGTCCCCGTTCTGTTTCTTGATGTCGAGGGTTATCAAAAAATTTTTATCGTTTTGGCATATCACGGTTCCAACCCACTCCCCAACGAACGAGTCTCTTGCGCTCGGCTCGTTGAGCTGCGGCTTGTTTACGATGTTATGTGGTATGTTGTTTATTTCTCTGTTGGTAGTGTCAAACATTATCACAAATAATCGCTCTCTGCAAAGGCGATCTCCTTGCAGGGCCTCAGCCGTTGCTTCTTGGGACAACCCTTCGAAAGCGTCGCGGCGAATTGATGTCTGGCCTTCCAATCCAGCGGTTGCCAGTTTTCCGGCCAAACCTCCTAACTGAGCTTTGACATCACCTGCAATCTGAGCTTCTGTTTTTAGCCCCTTTGCACCACTAACCGTATTACAAATATTTGTAACCGTTTCTCGAATTAATGATATCTGAGAGGTATTCAGCTCCTTGGCGCCTAAAACTGAAGCGTAGCAGGTGGAAGCAAAGATCGGTAGGGCGACCAATCAGAAAAACATACCTGCAGTCCTCCGAGATGCTTTATCGCCCGGACCATATGTGCGTGATTGTTTATAAAACATTTCCATGGCTTGTCAATGTTCTTACATGTTTACTTTCTAATGTTCACAATAATGCAAGAAATCTCATGAATATAATTTCTTTAAAAAGAGAAATTTGGTCTTTGTTTATTGCTATACAGATAAATCGATATTGAAATACTTATTATCATGATAGAAAAAATCAGATTTGCTGGGTTGTCAGTAGCGATTTAACGGGTCATGAAGTATTTTTGTGGACAGCATCCGATGCCGTGAGCGGCGATCTTTGCAACGGCAGGCACGGATCGACGTCACGGCTTACGCTTTCTCTCAAATGATGAGGGATTTGCAAGCCGCCAAGATTCAAAAGTTGGATTTATTTTTAGTATAGATGTATCGAATCAAATAGGATGTTGCTCAGGTGCAGCACCGTGAGCGGATCGTTTCTAAAACCCCCAGCTTTGCCAGGGGATGATCGCTACAATTTTATATTTGCAGGAAAAATTATGTCTGCTACCCGTCTACAGGTACAGGCCACGCAAACGTCGCAAAACCCGGCTTCTCGACCGCGACCACCCGCCCGCCGGCCCGTACCGTCTCCCCCGCCGCCAGCGCCTCGCCGAGGCGGTCGATCCGCAGCATCGCCAGCCCGCGCGACCCGGCCCCGCCGCCGGTCTGGCCGAGGCTCCGGTCGCCGGCCGTCACCGGCTCGCCCGCCGGGCCGGCCTCCCCGTCGCGATAGACCACCGGCACGATGCGGGTGCGGGCGGTGCCGCGGTGCTGCATGCGCGACACCACCTCCTGGCCAACATAGCAGCCCTTCTTGAAGTCGACCCCGCCGAGCTGGTCCATCAGCGCCTCGTGCGGGAAGGCGTCGCCGAAGGGGAAATCGGTCCCGCCCTCGGGCACGCCGAGGCCGATGCGGTGGGTCGCATAGGCTGCGGCATCGGCATCGGCCGCCGGAAACTCCGCTGCGTGGAGGCGCCAGCCGAGGTCGGCGAGGCGGCCGTCGCGTAAGGACGGGGAGGGGGGCTCCATGCCCCATCCCGCCGCCACGGCGAGCGGCAGCGCCTCGACCGTCACGTTCGCCCGCAACTTGTAGAGCGTCAGGCGCTTGAGGAGATCGGGCGCCTTCTCGCGGGCGACATCGAGGTGGAAGCCGTCGGGTGCGCGGCAGACCAGGAAATCGAACAGGATCTTGCCCTGCGGGCTGAGGAGCGCGCCGAGCCGGGCTTCGCCCGCCGGCAGCGTCTCGACGTTGCAGGTCAGGAGACCCTGGAGGAAGCTCGGCGCGTCGGGGCCGGTGACCGCCACGACGGCGCGGTCCGGCAGGAGAGCAAGCGGCATCGGGGGTCCTTTGCTTGAACCGCGGGCGGGGCTGACATAAGCCGCCTGCGCCCGGCCCTCAATCGCGGTCCAGGGGCGAACGAGGAATGCGACCGATGAGCCAGAGCTTCGACCTCCTCCTGCGCGGCGGCACCGTGGTCAACCACGACGGCGAGGGTCTGGCCGATATCGGCGTCACGGCCGGGCGCGTCGCCGCCCTCGGCGACCTGTCGCAGGCGTCGGCCGGCCGCACCCTCGATTGCCGCGGCCTGCACCTCCTGCCCGGCGTGATCGACAGCCAGGTGCATTTCCGCGAGCCGGGCCTCGACCACAAGGAGGACCTGGAGACGGGATCGCGCGCCGCCGTGATGGGCGGCGTGACCACGGTGTTCGAGATGCCCAACACCGTGCCGCAGACGACCGATCCGGGCGCCCTCGACGACAAGCTGAAGCGCGCCCATCACCGGATGCATTGCGACTTCGCGTTCTGGGTCGGCGGCACGCACGAGAACGCCAAGGATGTCGCCGAGCTGGAGCGCCTGCCGGGGGCGGCCGGGATCAAGGTGTTCATCGGCTCCTCCACCGGCTCGCTCCTCGTCGAGGACGATGCCGGCATCACCGAGATCCTGAAGCGCACCCGCCGCCGCTCGGCCTTCCACGCCGAGGACGAGGCGATGCTACGCGATCGCAAGGGCCTGCGGGTGCCGGGCGATCCGTCCTCGCACCCGGTCTGGCGCTCGCCGGAGGCCGCGCTGAAGGCCACCGAGCGCCTGGTGCGCATCGCCCGCGAGACGGGAGCGCGCATCCACATCCTGCACATCTCCACCAAGGAGGAGATGCGGTATCTCAGCCAGCACAAGGACGTCGCCACCTGCGAGCTGACCCCCCATCACCTGACGCTCGACGGGGACGAGGCCTATGCCCGTCTCGGCACGCTCGTCCAGATGAACCCGCCGGTGCGGGGGGCGGACCACCGCGACGGGCTGTGGTGGGGCCTGTCGCAGGGTGTGGCCGACGTGCTCGGCTCCGACCATGCGCCCCACACCCTGGAGGAGAAGCGGAAGGTCTACCCGGATTCGCCCTCGGGCATGACCGGCGTGCAGACCCTGGTGCCGGTGATGCTCGACCACGTCGCCGCGGGCCGGCTCTCGTTGCAACGCTTCGTCGATCTCACCAGCGCCGGCCCGAAGCGCACTTTCGGCATCGCCCGGAAAGGCCGGCTCGCGGTGGGCTACGATGCCGACGTGACGGTGGTCGACCTGAAGCGCCGCGAGACCATCACCAATGCCTGGATCGCCTCCAAATGCGGCTGGACGCCCCATGACGGCCGCGAGGTCACCGGCTGGCCGGTCGGCACGGTGGTGCGGGGCCAGGCGGTGATGTGGGAGGGCGCGCTCACCGAGCCGTCGCGGGGCGAGGCGGTGCGGTTCGAGGAAGGGTTCCCGGCGCGGGGGTGAGGCGCCACGGCCCCCTCCCCCTCCCCCTCTGCGGAGCAGGCCGAGAGAGGGGCAGCGCGACGCTGATTCAGAGGACGCCCGTCAGAGCGGTTCCGCCTCATCCGGAAGCGGCGTCCCCTCTCCCGCCCGGCTCCGCCGGGCACCCTCCCCCGCAGAGGGGGGAGGATTATACCGCGGCGCCAGACTGTGTCTTCTTCCCCTCCATTCCACCCTCCACCCTTGGCTCCGGCGCATATCTCGTATAGGAGCGCCCGGAATTGGAGGCCCGGGCGCGTTCCGCGTGCCGGCCGTTGCCACGTTGGCGGCCCGTCGAGGGCCGGCCCGGAAGCCCGATGCAGACCGTCCTGATCGTCGTCCACCTGATCATCGTCCTCGCCCTGATCGGCGTGGTGCTGCTGCAGCGCTCCGAGGGCGGCCTCGGCCTCGGCGGCGGGGGCGGCACGCAGGGTTTCATGACCGGCCGCGGCCAGGCCAACGCGCTCACCCGCGCCACCGCGATCCTGGCCGCCCTGTTCTTCGCCACCAGCATGGTGCTGGCGATCATGTCGCACCGGGGCGCCGGCCCGCGCTCGATCTTCGACGGCGCCGGCACCAAGGCCCCGGCGGGGCAGACCGGCGCGCCCCCGGCCGGCAACGTCCTCGATCAGCTGCGCCAGCAGCAGGGCGATGCGCCGGCGACCCAAGGCTCCGCTCCGGCCACTCCGGCGGCGCCCGCCGCGCCGGCCGCCCCCGCGGCACCCCAGTCGCGCTGATCTGCGCGGAAAGACCGGCGGCGCATCCGCGCCGCCCCTCTCTCCCAAAAGAATCCTGTGAGTCCGGTCGGCCTTGCCGTCCGGACATGACCCTGTTGTGCTGGCGGCGTTTGGCAACCCGGCCACGCCTGTGTATGGAGCAAGTCCCATGACGCGGTATGTTTTCATCACCGGCGGCGTGGTCTCCTCGCTCGGCAAGGGTCTCGCTTCCGCCGCCCTCGCGGCCCTGCTCCAGGCCCGCGGCTACAAGGTCCGCCTGCGCAAGCTGGACCCCTACCTCAACGTCGATCCGGGCACGATGAGCCCGACGCAGCACGGCGAGGTCTTCGTCACCGACGACGGCGCCGAGACCGACCTCGATCTCGGCCATTACGAACGCTTCACCGGCGTGCCGGCGACGCGGGCCGACAACATCACCACCGGCCGGATCTACCTCGACATCATCACCAAGGAGCGCCGGGGCGACTATCTCGGCGCCACCATCCAGGTGATCCCGCACGTCACCAACGCCATCAAGGAATTCGTCCTCGACGGCAACGACGCCTACGACTTCGTGCTGGTCGAGATCGGCGGCACCGTCGGCGACATCGAGGGCCTGCCGTTCTTCGAGGCGATCCGCCAGCTCGGCCAGGAACTGCCCCGCGGCACCTGCGCCTACGTCCACCTGACGCTCCTGCCCTACATCCCGTCGGCCGGCGAATTGAAGACCAAGCCGACCCAGCACTCGGTGGCGGAACTGCGCTCGATCGGCATCCAGCCCGACATCCTGCTCTGCCGCTGCGACCGCGCGATCCCCCGCGAGGAGCGCCGCAAGCTCGCCCAGTTCTGCAACGTGCGTGAATCGGCCGTCATCGAGGCGCGGGACGTCGGCACGATCTACGAGGTGCCGCTCTCCTACAAGGAAGAGGGCCTGGACCGCGAGGTGCTGGCGCATTTCGGCCTCGAGACCGGACCCGAGCCGAAGCTCGACCGCTGGCGCGACATCGTCGGCCGGATCAAGAGCCCGGAGGGCGAGGTCTCGATCGCCATCGTCGGCAAGTACACGGGCCTCAAGGACGCCTACAAGTCGCTGATCGAGGCGCTGAGCCACGGCGGCATCGCCAACCGGGTCAAGGTCAACCTGGAGTGGATCGAGTCCGAGGTGTTCGAGCGCGAGGACCCGGCGCCGTTCCTGGAGGGCCTCAACGGCATCCTGGTGCCGGGCGGCTTCGGCCAGCGTGGCGCCGAGGGGAAGATCCGCGCCGCCCGCTACGCCCGCGAGCGCAAGATCCCGTATTTCGGCATCTGCTTCGGCATGCAGATGGCGGTGGTCGAGGCGGCCCGCTCGCTCGCCGGCATCGCGGATGCCAACTCGACCGAGTTCGGCCCGACGCCGGAGCCGGTGGTGGGTCTTCTCACCGAGTGGATGCGCGGCAACGAACTGGAGCGCCGCATCGCCGAGGGCGACCTCGGCGGCACGATGCGGCTCGGCTCCTACACCGCGGCCCTGGAGCCGGATTCGCAGATCGCCAGGATCTACGGCGGCACCCGCATCGCCGAGCGCCACCGCCACCGCTACGAGGTCAACATGGCCTATCGCGAGCGGCTGGAGGCCAAGGGCATGCGCTTCGCCGGCCTGTCGCCGGATGGCTTGCTCCCCGAGACCGTCGAGGTGGTGGGCCATCCCTGGTTCATCGGCGTGCAGTTCCATCCGGAGCTGAAGTCGCGGCCGTTCGAGCCGCATCCGCTGTTCCAGAGCTTCGTCGCCGCGGCGATCGAGCAGAGCCGGCTGGTCTGACGTCGGATCCGGGATCGTCCGGACCAACATAGGTTGTCGCCGGAGCGCGAAGGTTGCTCCGGCGCTGCCGTTCCGTCGCGACAGCGATACCGACCCACGGTATAGGAGCCCCGTTGAGCCGGCCCCCGGCACCTGGCGGGCCGGCGTGGGAGGAGGTCATCGGTGATGCGTGAGATACCCCTGGCGGCGATCCGGGCCCGCGCCTACGACATCTGGGAGCGCAACCACCGCCCGGACGGCTACGAGATCCAGTTCTGGCTCCTCGCCGAGCGCGAGCTGCGGGCCGAGCTGGAGGGCCGGCGCGACGCTGCCGGGGAGGACGCCGCGCCCGTCCCGGCGACGGGCGATGCCCCGGTCGAGACGGTGGGCGGTTAAGGCTCTCGCGAAGAGCCCGTTCGAGTTGGCCGACCGAATTGGAACCCTCGATGTCATCCCGGGGCCGCGAAAGCGGAACCCGGGATCCATAACCGCTGAGGGTTCAGGATGAAGCGGAACGCTGGTCGTCCTGTCCTGAATCGTCAGCGGTTATGGATCCCGGGTTCTCGTCTTCGACGAGCCCCGGGATGACGTGGAGAGATGTCGACGTATCTGCCGGATCGATCGATATCCCCCGCTCGAGGGACTTCGAGATCAGCGCGACGCCAGCCGTGCGCCCGCCCGCAGGAAGCGCTGGGGGTCGACCGGCTCGCCGTCGATCCGGGTCTCGTAATGCAGGTGCGTGCCGGTGGAGCGGCCGGTCGAGCCGACCCGGCCGACCATCTGCCCCGCCGCCACGCTCTGACCGGGCGCCACCGTGATCGCCGAGAGATGGGCGTAGCGGGTGACGAGGCCGTGGCCGTGATCGACCTCGACCATGTTGCCGTAGCCGCCCGCAAAATCCGCCTGCGTCACCGTGCCGGCGGCGGTGGCCCGGGCCGGGGCGCCGTACTCGCCGCGCAGGTCGATGCCGGTATGGAGGGCGAGGCCGCGGGTGAATGGGTCCGACCGGTAGCCGAAAGTGCTGGACAGTCCGTGATCGGTCGCCATCGGCCGCCGCAGCGGCATCGCGCCGACGATCTTCCTCAAACTGTCGCGCTCGCCGAGGTCGCGCTCGGCCTGGAGCACGGCGGTCTCGAACGGGCCCGAGCCGGCCGGCACCAGCGGGCCGCCGATGCCGCCGCCGTGGGGCGCGGCGAAGCGCCGCGCATCGAGCCCGGTCTCGGCCACGATCATCCGCAGGCGGGCCGCCTCGCTGCGGCTACTCGCGGCGAGGCGGCCGACCGCCAGGCTCTGGCGCGCCTCCAGCCCGTCGAGGGCGTGTTCCAGGGTCGCCATCCGCAGGCTCACCCCGGGGGAGGGGGCGGGCGAGAGGGCAGGCGCGAGACTGTCGGCCTCCGTGCGCAGGCCGAGCGACTCGGGCGTCGGCGCAGGGAGCGGGGGAGGCGCGGGCAGCGGGGCGTAAGACATCGCCGAGGGCACGGTCCTGGCGTCGCGGGCCGGCCAAGACGTGGCCAATCCCGCGGCCGACCCTCCCATGCCGTCCTCGCCCATCGCGCTCGGGCCGCCGGCCTGCTCGGCCAGCCCCATCAGCATCGCTTGCCGGCCCTCCAGCGCCACCTGCCGGCCGGCGAGGTCGGCGAGCCGCGTCTCGACCCCGTCCTGCTCCAGGAGCTTCTGTGTCGCCACCCGGTCGAGCCGGGCCCGCAGGGCGCTGACCCGCTCCTCGTAGGCGTATTGCATCGCGCCCTGGCGTTCCATGAACCGCGCCAGCGCCTCGTCGCGGAAGACGATGAACCACGTCGCCGCGCTCGCCCACAGGGACAGCGCCCCGAAGGCAAGGGCGGCGAGCACCAGGGTCCGGCGCCGCACCACCCAGACCCGATCCGGGCGGCCGGCCGGCGACGTGAGGGAGGCGACGAGGGACGAGAGGCGGGAGGGGAGCATCGGGACGGTCCGTAACCTGATCGGGACCGTCGCGGGTTAAGGTTAAGGATGTTTCAAGGGCGAAGACGAACCGGGGTCCCGCGGCAGTCTCGTGCCGGCCTTCGCGCAAGGTCCTCCGGGCGCTGGAAAATCGAAGTCCGATAAATAATAAGTCGCGGAATTCCCTCTCCCGAGTGGGAGAGGGGTAGAGATGAGGGTGCTGCGGTTCTGATTCTAGCTAAAAGCGTTGAGCTGCCAGCACGACAGTTCAGGCTTTACACTGAAGCGTGTCACCCTCGCGCCTGGTCCCTCTCTCACACGGGAGAGGGGAATTGCGCTTTGATTGTCAATGAGGGGGTACACGCTGCTCACTCATCGCACGCCGCCGGCCCGCGCGCCTCACAGCGCCTTCGCCGCCGCCAGGACCGCGTCGGCATGGCCCGGCACCTTCACCTTCTGCCACACCTTCGCGATCGTGCCGTCGCGGTCGATCAGGAACGTCGTGCGCTCGACGCCCATATACTTGCGGCCGTACATGCTCTTCTCGACCCAGACGCCGTAGGCCTCGAGCATCGCCTTCGTCTCGTCCGAGGCGAGGGGGAATTCCAGGGCGTACTTCTCCCGGAACTTGTCGTGGCTCTTCATCGGGTCCGGCGAGACGCCGATCACCGCGGTCTCGGCCTCCGCGAAGGCGTCGCGCAGCCCGTTGAAGGCCTGCGCCTCCAGGGTGCAGCCGCTGGTGTCGTCCTTGGGGTAGAAATACAGGACGGCCTTGCGCCCTTTCAGGCCGGCGAGGCTCAGGGTCTCGCCGCCGGTCGCCGGCAGGGAGAAGTCGGGGGCGGGATCGCCCGGGTTCAGCGCCATCGTGCCTTCCTTTCGGCCGATTGATGGTGTGCCTCTAGGGGAGGCGGGCAGGACTTGAGCCGCGGGGCGAGGGGCCGGCCCGGCGCGCCGCCCGACGGATAAGCGGCAGAACGTTACCCTCCGGTCACCGGAGCGGGCAATCATCGGCGGCGGCCTCAGGCCCCCGGAGCGCGACCCGCGCGCTCGGGGGCCTGAGGCCTCATCAAATGGCGGCGCTCGGACAGCGAGCGCCCGGAGTGGCGACGCACGCGTGACGACAGGCCGAGCGACACCAGGACCAGACCCCGTCCCGCAGCCGGACCACGCGGCCCCGGTCCCCTGCGCCGCGCGGATCAAGGCGGCGCCCCGGTCGCTGCTGCGGACCTGCGTCCGGGGCGTCCTGCTGCTCAAGCTCGCGGCCGTCATCCTGCTCGGAATCGGCCTCGGCCTGGCTTACCTGCGCCTGGCGAGCGGCCCGGTGAGCTTCGCCTGGCTCGAGCCCCGGGTGGCGGCGGGCATCGCCGAGCGCCTCGGCCCGGGCTGGAGCGTGAGCCTGCACGACAGCGCCATCGAGATCGACCGGGACGGGGCGCTGGCCCTGCGCACGGCGGGCCTCGACATCCGCAACCCCGAGGGCGACCTCGTGGTGCGGGCACCGCTCGCCGTCGTCGCCATCGACCTGTGGTCGCTGTTCGGCCTGTCGGTCCAGGCCCGCTCGGTCGAGTTCCGCGACCTGCAATTGCGGGCGCTCCTGCATCATGACGGCTCGATCGCCTTCGCGGCCTCCAACGACCCGTCCGACGCCAAACCCCACACGCCGCCGGCGGTGGTGGCCGCCCGCGGCACCGTCTCGCCGGTCTCGGCCACCGTGGCGTCGATCCTGAGCCTGGTGCTCGATCCCTCCGGCGTGATCGGCAGCCTCGATCGCGCCCGCCTGACCAATGCCCGCCTGACGCTCCTCGACGAATCGGGCGCCGAGCGCGTGGTCTTCCCGCGGGTCGACGGGCTGTTCAACCGCGATGCGGCGCGCCCCGCCCGGGTGTTCGAGATGCGCATCGTCGGGCCGCACGGGCCCTGGCGCTTCGGCGGCGACGTCGAGGAGGCGCCGGACGGGGGCCGCCACGGCGTGCTCACCCTCGACGACCTGCCGGTCTCCGACCTGCTGCTGCTCTCCGGCCAGTCGCGCCTGCCGCTCACCACCGACCTGAAGCTCTCCGGCCGTGCCCAGGTGGCGATGCACGGCGCGCGCCTCGACGGCATGACGATGCGGATGACCACCAGCGAGGGCAACCTGCTGATCGAGGAGAAGGACTTCAACCCGGTCACGATCGAGGCGGTGACGGTCGACGCCACCTGGGACGAGACCCGCCGCGCCCTCAAGGTCGATGCCCTCGATTATCGCGGCGCCGGCAACCGCGTGCGCCTCGCCGGCGAATGGGTGGCGGGCCCCGACGGCGCCGGGCCGCGCTGGACGGCCGGCTTCACGGGAACCGACGCGACCTTGCGCGGCGCGGCGCCCGGCGACGCTCCCGTCAAGATCGCCAAGGTCGAGGCCCGCCTCTCCGGCCGCGACGACGGCGTGCAGGTCGACGCGCTCACCCTGTCGGGCGATGCCGTGCACGGCACCCTCAGCGGCACCCTCGGCACGAAGGCCGACGAGGGCGGCCTGACCCTGCGCATCACCGCCGACCGCACCGACGGGCGCGCGGCCTTGAGGCTCTGGCCCGAGAACGTCGCGCCGCCGATCCGCACCTACCTCGTCGACAACCTGCGCGCCGGGCGCCTCGACAGCCTCGACATCCTGGTCGACATGAGCATGGCCGAGTTCGCCGCGGCGACCCGCGGCGAGCCGATGCCCGACCAGGCGGTGCGGATCGCCTTCGGCGTGAGCGAGGGCGGGCTCACCATCTCCAACGACGCGCCGCCGCTCTCCCGCGCCCGGGTCTCGGGACTCGTCACCGGGCGTAACACCACCATCCGAGGCGCCAATGCCGAGATCCGGATGCCGGACGGGCGGGCGCTCGCCCTCCAGGACGGTTCCTTCGTCATCAAGGACGCGGTGCCGAACGCCGTGACGGCGCAGATCGGGCTTCGCCTCACCGGCGGCGCCGACGCCCTGGCCTCGCTCATGCAAGCCAAGCTCTTCCGCTCGCTGTCCGGCACCGAACTCGATCCGGCGACCCTGCGCGGCCAGGCCGATCTGCGCATCGACTTCCCGCTCTCCCTCGAGGCGGTGCCCGACATCGCCGACCTGCCGGTGGTGATGAGCGGGACGCTGACCGATATCGCGGCCGAGCGCCTGGTCGGCAAGGAGAAGCTCGAGAACGGCCGCTTCGCGCTCGCCTACGACCGCAACGGCTTCAGCCTGAAGGGCGACGGGCGGCTCGCCGGCGCCCCGCTCACCGTCGACCTGCACCAGCCGAAGGCCGGGGCGCCGGGCGAGGCCCTGGTGACCATGGCCCTCGACGACGCGGCCCGCGCCCGGAAAGGCCTGCCGACCGCGCCCCTTCTCGCCGGCCCGGTGAATGCCCGCTTCGTCGTGCCGTTCGGCCGGCCGGGCAAGGCTCCGATCCGGGTCGAGGCCGACCTGGGCAAGGCGAGCATCGACGGGCTCCTCCCGGGCTGGACCAAGGCCGCCGGCCGGCCGGGGCGCCTGACGCTCTCCCTCACCGAGACCGGCCAGGGCAGCGAGCTGCGCGACATCGCGCTCGATTCCGGCCCGGTGCAGCTGCGCGGCAGCGCCTCGCTCAATCCCGAGGGCGGCTTCGAGCGGGCCGACCTCACCAGCCTCAAGCTCTCTCCGGGCGACGACATCCGCGCCCAGGTCGAGCGCACCGGCACCGGCTACCGCATCACCGCCAAGGGCGGCGTCGCCGATGCCCGGCCCTTCCTGCGCGCGATGACCGCGCCGCCGAAGAAAGGCGGCAAGGACACGTCCGCCCGCGACATCGAGGCCGATCTCAGCTTCGCGATCCTGACCGGCTTCAACGAGGAGGCGATGACCAATGCCAGCCTGAAGCTGTCGTTGCGCGGCGACGACGTGCGCCAGGCCCGGATCCAGGGCCGCCTGCGCTCGGCCGGGGTGAGCCTGGAGGTGGCCAAGCCCGACCGGTCCAGCCCGCCGGTGCTCAACGCCGAGACCAGCGATGCCGGCGCGGCGCTCCGCTTCCTCGACATCTACAAGCGTATGCAGGGCGGGTTCCTGTCGCTGCAGATGGGCTTGAACGACGGGCCGCAATCGGGCCTGGTGCAGGTCCGCTCCTTCGCCCTGCGCAACGAGCCGGCGCTCGGCCGGATCCTGGCCCAGGGCGAGACCGAGGACCGGCGCAGCGACGCCAACGACGTCGGCTTCGACCGCCTGCGCGCCGCCTTCCAGCGCACCGGCACCCGCATCGCCTTCGCGGAGGCCGCGATCTCCGGCCCGGCGATGGGCTTCACCCTCGGCGGCTGGATCGACACGGCCAAGGACCGCACCGACGTCTCCGGCACCTTCGTGCCGCTCTACGGCCTCAACAACGTGGTGTCCCAGGTGCCGATCTTCGGCCCGCTCCTGGGTGGCGGCCACAACGAGGGCCTGTTCGGCATCAACTTCCGGGTCGCCGGCGCGATGAGCGCCCCCAACATCAGCGTCAACCCGCTCTCGGCGATCGCTCCGGGCTTCCTGCGCAAGCTCTTCGGCGCCGGCGGCGGCGACGCCAACGCTCCCCAGTCGCAGCGCATGGAACGCTGACCCGGAAGACCGACTGCCGGGCAAGCCGGCGCAGGCCTCGTGGCGCGGCATTTTGGGGTGGACAGCGCCCGGGCGACCCCGTATGACGATGACCACCGCGGGCGTAGTTCAGTGGTAGAACGTCAGCTTCCCAAGCTGAATGTCGTCGGTTCGATCCCGATCGCCCGCTCCACACATTTTCCCTAGTTGTTACAGGTGCTTGTAGGTGGCTCCTCAACCACCTCGTACCGCCCTCGAAAGAGTGGGATACAACGGGGATACAACGCCACACCCTTAGGCGGCGTTGTATCCGAGGCAAATGCGCAGCGGGCCGCGAGCCCATCCCCGAGCCTCTCCGCTGTGGTGCCAGAGGCCGCGTGATTTAGAATCGCGGCCCCCATTTTTTGGAAATCCCGCCCCTACGCGGGGGCGGGCCTACGCCGGTACCCTTTGCTATTTTGGCTCAGAGACGCGCACCCAGGACCGGGCTCTCTCGTCCCAGTGGAAAGCCGTCCGCTCGATCCCGCTGCTGTGCCAGCGGTAACCGCGCCCGCCGGGCTGCCCCGATATCTCGATCCGGCCGACCGCACCGTCGAATAGGCGGAGGTCCGCGATTATTCGCCCCCCCTTCTGCCCGGGCGCGCGGTTTACTGCGACGATGTCCCGGACGTACGTGGGCACACCCGGCGGCAGGGCCTCCCCGATCGCGGCGTGGATCTCCGTCCGGTCGGGCAGCGTCGGCTCGCGCATCGAGAGCACGCCGGCACCGGCGACGACTTGCGCGAGCGTCCGCTTCCGGTCCCTCTCGATGCGCGGCGGCTGGGGCTGCTCCTCGGCCGCCTTGGGCTTGGGGTCGGCGGGGGCCTGCGCTGGGGGCGGCGTGGTCGCGGCGGGAGCCGGCGCCAGGGCGGGGGGCGCGCCGGCCTTGAGCTCCCTCTCGCGGGCCGCGGTGATGAGGATCCTCTTCATGCTCTGCGGCGGCGGGACCGTCACGTCGATCCCGCACCGCGCGAGGAACGCCCTCATCTCGTCGGCGAACCTCGCCCACGACCGCCGCGCGCGCTCGTGACCCTGGTGTTCGAGGCCTACTTTCCAGGCCATATTGGCACTATAGGCGATTGCCGCGTCCCGCGTCCGCCAGAAGTAGCGGCAGTCCGTGTCAATCTCAGGGCGGTGCAGCAACCAGACGTGCGTGGCTGTATTCTTTGTCGTTGCGTAGCAGACGTTCGCGGCCCAACCGAGACGCGTCTCCAACACCTGAACGTCAGCGTGGCCTTGCACGCCTGGCAGCCGCGTTATCTTGCGCTCGACGGTTCTGCCGGCCATGATCCACGCGTCCCAGCGCTTGCGGGCGGCGTCGCCAACGCTGCCGTGCTTCTGGCCGTCGGCCACGAACGCCTCGATCTCGGCGAGCTCCTCTGCGGAGAACTCGTCCGGCACCGGCTCGGCCGGGCGCGCCTTCACGATGGGCAGCTCCGTGGGCTTGGAGGCCCGCTTCTTTTTCGGCGGCTCGGGAGGGGGGCCATCGACGTCAGTCAGACCAAGGGCGCGCTCGTACGCCCTCACGTCCTCGCTGGGGCCCGGATCCTGGATGGCGAGCTCGCGCTCCGAGGGGCCAGCGGCCGTGATCGCAGCGGCGTGCGCCCGCGAGATCAGGCGCAGCTTCGCGGTCTCGCCTGGCTCCTCGCTTCCGTCGATCCCAAGGCGCGCGAGGCTGTCGCGGATACGCTGAGCAACTCCCGAATCCGCGCACGCGCTCAAGAGGGCATGCGCCGCGGCCCGCTCTGCGGCATGCCGGCTATCCCACATGAACCAGCCGACCACGTCGCAGTTCGGGTGCTGGAAGCCGCCGTCGCCGCTCCAACTTCCGTCGACCGTAAGCTCATATCCAGCCGTCCAGCCCAGGCGCGTCCGCGTGAGGCGAAGGGCTGCCTGCACAGTCTTGGTGACCAGCACGTCGATGGGGACGGGCCTAGCACCATTCAGGACGAACGCGTTCCACATCGATCCGTACGCCTCCGGATACCCGGGGGCGATCCCCTTCGCGTAGATCTCCAGCGCCTGGACGTCCTCGGGCGTCAGCGGCGAGAACTCCGGAGCGGCCGGGCGCGCCACCGCGCGGGGCAACTCGACCGATTTGGGGGGGCTCGGCAGCTCGGGCAGGCACGCGAAGAGCAGCGGCTGCGGGGCCTGGGCCGGCGGCTTGGGGCGCGTGATGCGCGGCAGGCGGCGCGGCATGCCGGTGTACGTCTCGGCGCGGATCGCATCGAGCCACGCGCGCTGCCCAGCGAGGTCGTCGTGTCGGATGATAGCGCGGGCCATGATCACGCTCCTCTCTGCAGGCGGCGGGCCAAGTTCAAAGCCTCGCCGGCGCGGTCGGTCAGGACGGCAACGAGGGCGGCCCCGATCCAATCGGGGATGTCGCGTTCGCCCGTGTCCCACCTCGCCACGAGGCGGGGGTCGATCGTCTCGCGGGCGCCCTGCGGATGATGTGGGCCGAGGTCGCGGGCGAGCGCCCGGCGCCACTCCGTGCCGTGCAGGAACGCCCCGATTTCGGCGAGGACTTCGCGGGAGATCGCCATCACCTGGCGTCCTTCGCGAGTTCATCGTTGACCCACGCGAGGTCAACTTCCCAGTCCGCCAGGTCTAGACGGCACTCGTCGACGTACGCGTGGTCCGCTTCAGTGACGGCGGTGCGCGCCTTAATTCCTAGGACCGCAGCGCTGTTGTTGCGGGCGGTCGTCAGGAAGTCCTTGTATGCTTCGAGAGAGCCATAATCGGCGATGACGCCGCATCGGCGGAGGTAACTCACAGGGGGTTCTCCGGAGAATGAGGGGGCTGGAAGGGGTCGGTGGTCTGGGGTCGGACCCGACCGGGGCTGGTCAGCGGTAGAGGGCCGAGCGGTGCGTCTCGATCCAGTATTTGGCGGTCGTCGCGGTCTTGATCGCCCGCGTGGAGGGGGACTGCCGGCGGACGGCGTCCCTGATCTTCAGTGCGTAGGCGACTTGCTTCGGGGTCCCGGACAGGGCCGGCATCCCGTCGACCTCGCGCTGCCCCTCCGCCTCGATGCGGGCCGCTTCGGCCGCGTTCTGCGCCGTCAGGGCCTCACGCTCGATCCGGCGCCTCTCGACCTCGGCCCTCTCGCGCTCGATCCGGGCCTCCTCCTCGCGCTTGCGGCGGGCCTGGGCCTGGTCGTGCTCGTCCGCCTGCAGGGGATAGAGCCGGCGCAGCTCGGCGCGGTACTCCCCGCGGGAGAGCTCGGTCAGCGCGCCGCCGTACGTCGAGACGTAATAGCTCTCGGAGGAGCGCGAGTTGTACGCGACGCCGGTCAGGACGTAGAGGCGATCGGCCTCCAGATCCCACAAGCACGAGCCGCTGCGCTTCGAGCCCGACCGGTCGTCCCGGGCGATCCGGATGCGGATCGAGGCCTCAAGGCCGGTCGCGGCTTCGACGTTGCCGGGCCCGTGGGCACCGCCGCCCGTGACCTCGCCGTAGAACCGGATATTGTCCCCCACGCGCCAGAGGCGGCCGCGGCCGAGCTCCAGCTCGATCCTCTCGGGCTGCGCCGGCGCCTCGACCTCGGCGACGGGCTCGGGGGCCGGCTCGGGCTGGGTCTCGGCCGGGGCCGCGCAGGCCTGCGCCTGCTGGACCGGCAGCGGCACCATAGCATCGACCGGCTGCGCGGCGGCCGCCTTGGCGACGGACCAGGCGGCCTTCATGGCGGCGCCGATGTGCTGGCGGACGCCCTCGCCGGCGGCGGCCGCGGCCTCGCGGGCGGCGGTCCAGGCGCTGCGGAGGATGCCGGCGCGGTCGTAGGATTTCTTCGTCATCATCGTTCTCCATGGTTTCCCAATTGGGACCGCTTGTGCAGCGGCGCAGAGCGGCATGGCCGTCTCGTGGTCCTCATAATGAGGACACCTCGGGCAGAATGCAAGCCTCTCCGTTAACTATTTTTCAGCCGATCGCGGATTCCTGTAGCCACTCGTCTTTCGGGCGCTTCCCGACGCGCGCTCGCGTGCGGGCCTCCCGAGCCTCCGGGAACGCCTGATCCGCGAGCTCGCCGAGCTGGCGGCGCAGCGCGACCGCCTCGGCGAGGAGCGGGTGCGCGGAGTACCGGGGGTTCGTCGCGACGACGAGGTTGCTGTGCGCCGCAGCTATCACTGAGCACCGGGACGACCAGGCGTCGGAGAAGTCGCCGTGGTGAGCGGGCCGGCGGCCGTCGCGCAAGCGGAGCCCTCTCTCCCAGTAGACAACCGCTTTGCGGCCCTGGATCACCGCCGGCGTCAAGTCGTCGAGCGGGAGATCATCTGTTCCGGGGGCGGCGTCACGACGTGCCGGCACTCCGGCGTGAACCGGGGCGCCGGCCGCTGCCGGCTCACCGCAAAAGGGCGGGAGGCGGCCTCCTCGCCGCCGACGGTGGTCTCGGGAATGGGAGCGGTCTCGGGCTCCGGCGGGGCCTCGGGTATCGGCGCCGGCGTCTCGGCCGCGGCGGAGGCCAGCCTCTTCAGGAAAGCCAGCGCCTCCGGGCCCGCCTCGGCGACGCCGCCGTGCGCCCGGGCGTAAGCGCGCACGATCTCCACCGGCATGCCCGCGTGCTCGGCGGACGCATCGCCGGGCTCGTGGAAAATCTCGAACTGGGCGAGGCCGGACGACTGGCGCATGGCGTCGCGGAAGCTGGCGTGAACGACGACCCGGGCGCCCGGTCGATCCCGACAGCCCTCGGGACCGACGGAGAAAACGGTGCCGTCCTTGCAGCGGACGGCGTTGGGCTTGAGGGGCATGCTCATAGTGTCAGGGCTCCCAGGGCTTCGGCATCTTCGACGGGGATCACGGCGTGCTCGGGCAGAGCGTCGATCTCGCTCTGGCGTCGAGCGCTGCGCATCAGGGCGAGCGCGGCCTCGGTTCTGAGATCTCCAAGCCAATGCCTCAGCGTCTCGCGCGTCATCTCAACCGCGTGATGCGCGTCGCGAACGACCGCAGTGCCGGCATCGAGGCGAGTGCCAACGAGCCACGTCGGGACGTAACCCCGCGCGGCCCATTTCTCAGGGACGATCGAGGCTGAGTCGTTCCTGAGGATCTCCCGGACACTCTCGGCGATCGTTTCTTCGGCCGCGAACCGAGCCTTTCGATCGAGCGTGGCGGCTCGCTTGCGCGCCGTCGCGGCCGCCTTGTCGATCGCAGCCTGCTCGGCCGGCGGAAGGCCGCGCACCTGCCGGGCTTCCCGGTGGTAGCCGGTGCCGACGACGATCCAGTGCGGCTCCCTGTCGAGGATCCGCCAGCCTCGCTCGCCGCCAGGGCCGGCCTCCTCGCGAAGGAGCCCGAGGCGGACAGCGTGATGGACGAGATTGCCGGCATCGGCCCACGTCCGGGGCTCGTCGGCCGTGCCCTTGTATCGGGAGAAACGCGCCCGCAGGCCGGCGGAGTGGCGCTCCACGATGGCGACGCGGCCCAGCCAATCGTCTGCGCCCCAGACGCCCAGGATGTCGGCGTTGACGTACGCATTCCAGCAGCCGTCGCCGGAAGTATAGCCGCCGCCGTCGAGGACGGTGGCATCGAACGTGGCGGGGAACGCGACCGGGTTCGAATTGATGAGGGGGAGAGTTTCCGAGCTCACCGGGGCCTCCTAGAACGGGACATCTTCGTCGAGGGACGGCGGGTTCGCGCAGACCGTGCACCGGATCTGCCGCTCGTCCTCCCATCCGCAGCCGCCGCGGCGGGCGTCAGCCTCCGAGCAGCCGCACGACCGGCAGACAGGCCCGAGATCGGCGGGGATCTTCCAGGCCGTCCCGCGCAGCGCGGCGAGCACAGTCTCCGGCACTGGCGCACTGCCGAGCTCGTCGAGGCAGGCGTGATAGTGCGCGGCGTAGGCCCGCGATGCGGCGGGCGCGGTGTTCTCGGCCCGGGCCGCCATCTCCCCAGAGACGAGGACGCCGAGCCCGAGGATCCCGATCGCCCCCCGCTCCTCGTCGGACAGCCCGCGCCAGAGCGCGGCCAGGTCAAGGCGCTCCTCCGCGATCTCGCGGTGGGGATGCTCCGGCACCGGCAGGCCGTCCGCGCGCAGGGGCTCCTCGATAGCGTGCCAGGACGCGTCGTACCGCTCGCTCTCCTCCCGCATGCGGTCCCAGTCCACCGGACCGTCGTCGAAACCGATGCTGCTCATGCGGCCCTCCGGAGGCGGGAGTACGGGATGAAGGCGGACGGCCGGGGAGCGGTCCCGCTGACGCAGATCGCGCGATGCGCCTCGCACCACGGCGAGCCCGAGACGGCGGGGTGCCCACAGCACGTGGCCTGGCCGCCCTTCGGGTCGTCGGCGATGTACCTGCACTGTCCGTCGCGGACGTCCGTCAGGGGGATCTGCAGGGAGACGGGCAGGCCCGTCGCAGAGGCGGCCTCGATCCTCGGGCGCGGGGGCGCCTTGGGCTTTGGGGCGGCTTTCGGCTGAGCGGCCTTCGGCGGGCGGGGCGGCTTCGGCGGGAGGCCCTCGCGGGCGGCGCGGCGGGCTTCGTTCTGGCGCGCGTTCCGGGCGATCCGGGAGGCGCTCGCCGCCGCGGGGCGCTTCCAGCCGGCGTTCGCCAAACCGGCGCGATAGGCGATCCCGATCACGGCGCTCTTCGAGGCGGAGACGCCGTATTCCTCGGCGATGACGCCGGCGATCTCGGATGCCCGCATCGTGCGGCTCAGCCACAGTTCGCACACGCGGGCTTTCGCAAGGGCAGGCCAGGTCACCGGGCCGCCCCCCGCATCACGAGAGCGCTCTCCACTCCCACGGAACGCCGGAGCATCGCCGTCGGCGGGCGGCGGCCGCTGAGCGCGCTGGACAGGTCGCCTTGGCTGATGCCGACGCGGTCGGCGTAAGCGCGCTGGGACCCGGCCGCGGCGACGGCGGCGCGGAGGAGACGGAGCACGGTCGCGTCGTCGACGACGATGGCGACCGCGGGCGGCGCCGGCGGGGGCGCCGGGGTGTCGGGAAGGCGCGCGGGATCGACCGCGCAGCCGGGGGCGCTCGAAGAAGCCACTGAAGTCTCCATCGGGGGGCGGCCGAATTCGGCCTTGACATAAGGAATAGGCAGCCGATTGCGCTTTGCAATAGGGCCAAGAGGGCTACAATGCGAATAATCGCGTCGATCCGAAAGTTTCCAGGAAGCCTGGGACGATCGAGCCCGTGAACAACGTTTACGGAGCGACCTTTTTCAAGAATCTTCACGCAAGCCGTATCGTGAAGATTCTTGAAAAAGGACTCCGTTAACCCTCTAGAGACCCCCATGTTGCCGACCACGCCGCCCTTCGACTTCGGCGCCGCCTTCTCGCCGAGCAGCGACCGCAACGACCGCAAGGGCACGGAGACGCCGATCTGGATCGCCGCCCCGACGGAGCTCTCGGCGAAAGCCGGCAGGCTCTTTAAGAGGGATCTCGCCCGCGCCGGCTTCCGGCCCGGCATCTACGTCCGCCTCCCCGGCGCGACGGGGCTCACCCTCCACGACGTCTGGTGGCCCTCCGATTGCCGGGCGACCGCAGAAGAGCTGGCCGACCTCGGCGCCCGCGTCGCGGGGATCCCGGAGGAGGAAGAGCGCGCCCGTGCGCGTGCGGCGGCCGCGGTTGCGGAGGCGAACGCCGCCCGTGCCGAGCGAGGGCGGGCCGGCGCGGCGCGGCTCGCCGGCATCGTGCAGAGCTCGCCCTGGTAGCTCGGCCGGCTGGCCTCCGAGGCCGCCCGGATCCTCGAAGAGCCTCTTACCGATTCGGCGGCGTCGAGGATCGTGGCGCTCCTCGCGACCGCGGACCGGGCGGTCGCGAATGCCGAAGCGCGCCTTCGACGCATCGCGCCCCGCGATTGGAGGGCTCTCGCCGCGGATCCGGACGTCCGGCAGGCGGCGCTGGAGGGGTGCGTCTTTTTGTCCGAGCGCGACGCCGACCGCGCGACGAAGCGGAACGATCGCGGCTGGGGGGCGGACGACACTGGCGTCGGGCACACGCTCGCCGGCCGGGAGAGCCTCACGCCAGCCGAGGCTGCCCACGCGCTCGCGCTGCTGTCCGTGCATCGCCGCCAACTGCCGCCGGCCCTCCTCGCCCGGCTGGCCGGTGACGCGCCGGCGGCAGCGCCTGCCCAAGCCGCCCTTGCACTCTGAGTTGCTGGCCGCGCTGCTTTACTGACCACGGGAACGGGAGAATGGACATGAAGACGGGGTTGCTGTCGACGACGAAGGCGCCGGCCGAGGTGGAGGTGCCGGACGCGGAGAAGCTGAAGGCATGGCGGGAGCTGGCGATGGCCCTGGTGCGGCTGTTCCGGCAGGCCTGGGCCTTCCTCTTTGGCGGCTCAGTCAACGAACTCGCCGGCGACGTGCGGGCAGCCAAGCGCTTCGCCGGGCGGGCGGCCGACGCGGGCGGGCATGCTCTGGTCGGCGCGGGGCATGCACTCGATGCGGGCCTTCGCCTGACGCACGGGGCGGCGCGCGTCACGGGCCAGATCCTCGGAGCCCTCGTGCCGCGCGCGGCTCCCGGGCCTCTCGACGTCGCGGCGGCCGTGAGCTCGCACGACAACGAGGAGGCGCGGGCCAGTGCCGACCTGCGGGCGGACGTCAGGGCGGAGCTCGCCGCGACGCCAGCCCCCGTCCCGGTCCCCATGCCCGAGCCGGCGCCCCGCCCGGCCTTGTCTCCGGTGGAGACCGTCGCGGCAGTGCACGACGCCGTGCGGCGGATGCAGGCCGGCGACCTGTCCGCGCAGGCGTCCCTCGCGCGGCTGCCGGCCCAGGTCGAGCGGTGGCTGTGCACGCTCGGCGAGGCGGACGCCCGGCGCCTGATGGCTCTGCCGAACGGGGACCTGTACCGCCACGTCGCTGGGGTCGCGAACGTGCCGGGCTTGCCGCCGGTGGCGGGCGCCTCGACGGACTGGCGCCTCTCCGACGCTGACATGGCGCGGCTCGTCAAGCGCTCGATGGCGACGATGCGATCCGACGAGGCGGAGATCGCCTCTATGGCGGGGCGACCCGGCGCCGGCCCGCGCCCCCGGCTCCCCACGGAGCCCGTCTACGACGAGGACGCCGAGCGGATCCTCCGGGCGGGGACCCCCTCGGGCCGGGCCTACTGAGCCCGCAGCCACCGCACCAAGAAGAAGGCCCGCCCGGGCGACCGGGCGGGCCTTTTCATTTCAGGAATCCCGCATTTGACTCAGCGAGCGCCGGCTTGCCGAAGGGCAGCGGTCACGCGCTGGCTGTAGGCCTGCTCCTGCGCCAGGGCGGCCCGCTCCTCGGCGAGCGCGGCCTGCGCGGTCGCGAGCTCCCGGCGGGTCCGGGCGAGCTCGGCCGCGAGGTCGCGGGCGGCACACAGGGCCTCCTGCTCGGACGCGCGCACGATGGCGAGGCGGTCGGCGAGGCTGGCATTGGCGATCGCGCGCTCGGCCCGGCGCATCGCGACGCTGTCCGCCACGGCATCGACGATCCCACCGAGGAGGAGGCCGCCCGTCACGATCCTGGAGGCGCTGCTCAGTGCTACATGGCTCGTGGCGCTCATCGGGGCTCTCTCCTAGCGGCTCGATCTCTCCCGTATATAGAGCGCCTGGCCGGGACCCGGGGTCAACGCCGTCTGGCTAGGTTATCCCTGGGCTCGATGCGGAAATCTCGTCCTGGCTGTCGATTTCCTCTTGTGCCTTGCCCTGTGCGCCCGAATTGGACCGCCGTGCGCCTCTATTGGCCTTTCCATCCTCTTACCGGAAATCCTCGAATTCGCGTTACCTTCGGCCTTCGTATGGGCGAGCCAAAATCGATAGGTCCGTCACTCTCCCCGTTACTCCTAGACAGTGTAACGAGGATTTCGAAATTCGTACGCCAGGATTCCTGCGGATGGACGGGCGCGCCCGAGGGGGGCGGCGGGCGCGGGGGCATGGTGGCTTGCGTACGTATGGGCTCAACTGGGCGTACGAACGCATACGTACGCTGGGTGAGCCCGTGAACATCCCGATCCCGACCACCGCCGCCGAGACCGAGGAGCCCCCGCGCCGCACGCCGGCCCAGCGCGCAGCGGAATGGCGCGCCCGCCGTGAGGAGGAAGCCGCGGAGCTCCGGCGCCGGGCGGCCCTCGATGCGGCGATCGTCGATGCGCTTCTCGTCGAGCTGGCCGAGCGGGACGATGCCAATCGCCGCGCCGGGATCGAGGGCCCCGCCAGGATCGGCATGCGCGAGGTGATAGCGGCGGTCCTGCGCCGGGGCGAGCCCGTGATCCCGCGGCAGGAGATGGCCAGGCAGCTGCACGCTCGCCTTGCGCCCGGGCGGCCCAACCCATACGCGGCGGCCTGACCACCCCCGGCGTGTGTTGGAGGTTGCGCACCGGCGGCGCAGCCTTCCCTCATGAAGTTGGAAATCGAATTCGACGTCCGCGCTTTCGAGGCCGCTGCCGAGGCAGTCGTCTCCACCGCGGTCGGCCCCGCCATGGTGGACGCCCTCAACGCGGCAGCCGAGGCCGGCCGGCTCGCGGTCGTCGAGGCCATGCCCGCCTACATCGACCGACCGACCCCGTTCACGACGCTGGGCGTCGGCACGTTCCCGGCGGTCGTCGATCCCGCAGGACTGCGCGACCCGGCGGCCCTCGTCCGGATCAAGCCGGACCAGGCCGCCTACCTCCAGTACGAAATCCTCGGCGGAACCCGGGGCCCGGGCGATTACGCGACCACCGCGCTGGGCCCCCTCGTACCCGGGCCCGACGCGCAGCTCGACGCCTACGGGAACATGCCCCGCCACTATGTCGACGATGAGATCGCGGACGGCGCCGCCTGGGTCAGCCTCAAGCCGGGCGAGCCGCCGGCCCTCGTGAGGAGGACCGGCGGGCGCCTGGAGGTCCTCGCCATGATCGTGCACGAGATCCACTACGACGTCGCGCGGCTCCCCTTCTACGACCTGGTCACCGGCGCGGCGACGGCCGCATTCCCGGCCGCCTTCGACGCGGCGCTCGCCGCCCGGCTGGCTCAGGTCAGGTAGAGCGGCTGCAGATTAGGCGCGCCCGGCAGCGTCGGGAATTGCCCCTGAACGGTGCAGGGGGTCCACGTCGCTCCGCCGTCTTTCGAGTAGGCCAGCGGCTTCGCCCCATCGTTCGAGGCCGCGATCAAGGCGCCGTCGCTCGGCAGGGCGAACGGGAAATTGTTGGTCGCGCCGTCGGGCCGGTTGGCTGTGGCGCCCAGCACCGGGTTGGCGAGCGCCCATTTGTAGAGCCCGGGAAGGCCGCTGCCTTTCGTCCCGTAGAGATAGTCGCCGAGGATCGCCGTCGGCCATGGGCGCAGCGGGGCCTCGGTGTTAGTCGGGAAGTCGGCGATGTAGAGCGACGTCATATCGTTGCCCGATCGCTTGTAGAAATTGCTCGTCGCATTGCGGCGCCACGCCTGGACGACCGTGCGGGTCCGCTTCTGCAGCCCGAGCGCCTTCACCGTCACGGCGCCTGTGCGGTCGATCAGGATGAGAACTTGGTCGTTGATGACGTCGCGGGTGACGTTGTAGCCGAGGTACTGCGCTCCCCCGCCGTTCTGCGGCGGGCGCGGTCAAGCGACGCCCATGTTCTTGGCAGCGGCCAGCCACGGATCCTCGGGCTCGGCCTTCCCGCCGGCGCCGGTGCCGAGCTTCGGGTTCGGGGCGGAGGCCTCCATCGCCTTGCGGAAGGCGCCGGCCTTCGGGGACTCGGTGGCCTCGCGCGGCGCCGGGGCGTCGGAGGCCTCGGTGTCCACGTCCTCCAGGGCCGCGAGCATGACGGCCTCGGCGTCCTCGGCCGACAGGTCGGTGTCGTAGGCCAGGTGGTCGGCGAGCTTGGGCAGCATGGTGGCCGACGCGGAGCCGGTGATCGCCTTCATGCGGGCCTTCTCGGGCGAGAGCGCCTTCACGGGGGCGGCGGCCGCGGCGGCCTTCTTCCCGTCCTTCTTCGGGGGCGTGACGCCCTCGCCGTCGTCCTCGTCGTTGTCGGAGGCCTCGTTGTCCTCCTCCTTGCCGTCGGCGCCCTTCTTGCCCTTCATCTTCTCCTCCTCGGTCTGGTCCGAGGCGGTGCGGGGCGCGGCCAGCTTGGCGCGGAGACGGGCGGTCGACATGGGCAACTCCGGGGTGCGGGGAGCCCCGGTGGGGGCCCGAATTCCTGCTGTCCCGGGGAGGCTCCCTCCCGCCCGTGCAACCTCCAACACATGCCCACAGGGATTTTTCGGGGGCCCGGGTGCAGCGGGCTGCTGGCTGGCAGCCGCACCCGGGCGGCGCCCCCGGCCGCGCCGGCCGCAACCGGGCCGCGCCGCGTTTAGGACCCGCTAGACCCGGGCCTGGCCCCCGCCGCGCTGGCCGCAGCCGGGCCGCGCGGGCGCATTTTTAACGCCTCAGGATTCCTGCGCCTTGGAAATTACCGGCGCCGGTAACTCGGGTGGGGACGAGCCGACGTTTAGGCTTGCTCTTTATACCGCGGTGTGGCTCTATAGGCCGCATGGACGCCCTCGAAGCCCTCATCGCCGCGAAGCGCAAGGACATCGTCGACGTGGAGGCGCAGATCGCCAGCCACGAGACGGCGATCACGCGACTGCGCGACGGCTTGAAGCTCGCACACGTCGAGCTTGCCGCTTTTGAGAAGGCCGCGCGGCTCCGTCCGACCGGTAAGCCCAACCTCAACGAAAGCGCTTCGGACCATGCCGGCGGAAAAAAGCGCGGCCGTCAGCCGGGCAGCATCTCGTTCCCTTGGCGTAAGGCCCTAGGCTCTCTCTATGGCCTTGGCGAGCGCTTCCACTACGAACTTATGCTGACTGCCGCGCATCAGAGCAATATCAACACCACCCTCTCATCGATCCGCGATCGCGCCCGGCTTTACGTCGAGCAGGGCCTGCTTGAGGGATCGTCGGAGGAAGGATTCCTCGTCACGAAGAACGCCGTCGAGAGGTTCGGTTTCGACCGGATACCTTCCGAAAACTTTAGCGCGCCTAACGTGAACGAGGATATCGAGGAAGAGGAGGATGAAGGCGAAAACGAAGGTAGCGCCGCGAGCGAACCCGAAGTCGACGCTTTTGACGCTTTGCTCAAGTTTGTGACGAAGCAGGCACCTGAGCAAAACTCCTCGGACGACAACTAGGATAGGAGCAGGCTCATGACCAACACTTCGGCGGCCTGGTCCGACCAGTCGAAGTAGACGGAGCCGGGCGTTCCACCGTCCGGCTCCGTCAGGACCGTCAACCAAGCCGCTCCCGGGTGGGGAGCCGTGGCTTAAGTGAACGGCGCCGCACGCCAACAGTCTCACTTCTGGCCGCAGTTTTCAACCCGGGAGCCCCTTAATCCTGATATCCACAGGAGGGCTCGCCATGCGCGGCCGCTTCCCCTGCACGTTCCAGAAGGCGTGCAACGTTCTCTATGCCGTCGATGTCCTGGGTCTCACTCAGACCGAGGCGGCGATCATCATGCACCTCAACGTCGGCACGGTGTGCCACGTCGTCCACAAGCGCCGCTTCCCTCACGCTTACCCCGTGAGATACTAAGCGGCGAACAGGACTTCGGGGGTCGGAGCGGGAAACCGCCCCGGCCCCCTCGCACGTCGTTTAGACTGCGGACAGCACGCCTTCCCTCTCGCCCTGTTCCTCATCCGGGACGAGCGCGGAAAAGACCTCCTCGAACGTCGCGATCTCGTCCGCCAGCCCGGCATCGACGGCATGCTGCCCGATGAGCACGGCGCCCTGTCCGCACGCCGGGCTCGCGACATGGTCGACGCTCAGGCCCCGGTACCGGGCGACCTCCTCAATGAAGATCTGCGCGGTGTTGTCGGCCACCCGCTGGATCGCGGCGCGGCCGGCGTCCGTCGCCGCGTCGGGGCGCTTGCCGGGCGTCTGGGACGAGATGATCTCCCAGGTCTTGATCCCCTGCTTGGCCTGCTGCTCGCGGTTGTCGACGATCGAGCAGCAGCAACCGAGCGAGCCGATCCCGGCGGTGGGCGTGGCCGCGACGTGCGAGGCGGCGCTCACGAGCCACAGGGCCGCGCTGCAGGCGTCCCCCGAGACGTAGGCCACGACCGGCAGGATCTTCGACACCTACCGGATCATGCTCGCGGTCTCCGAGCATCCAGTGACCTGTCCGCCGGGGCTGTCGACATCGAGCAGCACCGCGGTCAGGGCGCCGTAGCTGACGGCCGCCGCGAGGTCGTTGCGGATCCGCTCGTAGGATGTGATCCCGCACAGGTCCTCCAGCCAGGATGCCTTCGCGATAAGGGGCCCGTAGACCGGCACCACCGCCACGCCCTCGCGGACGAAGGCGGCCCCGACGTCGCGCAGGTACTCGTCTCCCTCCTGGAGCGCGTCCCGCTTGGGCTCGTCACCATCCGAGGACGCGGGGGCCTGGCCGTCCGTGGCGCGCTGCTCGGCCTTGCGGGCGAGCGCCTCGAAGGACGGCGTCTGCCGGGCGGCGAGAGCGACTAGCGTGTCGAGGCCTCCCTGTGTGATGGCCCACGGCTTGTCCGTGAGCGCGGTCATGATGCGAGCGAGCTCACGCGCCATCGCGCTTCCCCTTCGGCCCCATCCTGGCTCGTTGCAAGGCTTCAACCGGGATCGCGCCCGATGGCGTGTAAAAGTGCACCGCTATTCGTGTAAACTTGCAACGGAAGGCGCGCTAGGTCCGGGCTTGATCCCACCCCGTTCCCCTAGGGCGAACGGGTCAGTTGGGCCGGTTTCCCGGCCGATGCGCGGTTGCAATACTAACAGACACCGACACCGCTCTCCCCCGGCCATGGGCCGTCAGGGCCGCTCCAGGCCCGTCTCGGGCCGGTCGGCCCTGAGATTTAGTATTAGGGCTCGGAAATCGGCGCCACGGACACGCTCCGCCCTCTTGTAGAACGCCAGCTGGGGCGTACACTCCCGTTGAAGCTTTACAAACGGGCGCCCCGATGAGCACCGCCGCCAACGCCAGACCCGCCGAGTCCCGTCGCCGGGCGCCCTTCGTCGCTGGCGTCCGGGGCGACCTCGTCGCCGCACTGGCGTCGCCGGAGGACTTCCTGGCGATCGCCCCGTCGGTCCCGCGATCGGTCATGTGGCTCCGGGACGGGACGCTGGCCCGGTCCGACGTCACCGCCCGCGACGTGGCGTTGCTGGAGACGCTCCTCGCCCTGACCGCCGCGTCGACTGGGGCGGAGACCGAGGACAGCATCCGCGCCGCGCGGCAGTGTACGGTCGAGAGGGCGCTGACGGTCCTGTCCGTGGGCGGCAGCCCGGCGCAGCCCCGCGAGCTTGTTGCCAGTCTCGCCCGCCTGTTCGGTCGCGAGCCGGACCCCCTCAAGCGCGACGCCAGCTTCACATTCCACGTCCCCGCCTGGACCGTCCCGCTCCAGCAGCCCGGCACGCGCTACGCCCATCTGGACCTCGCCGTCCTCGCCCGGTTCCGGCGCCGCGCCTCCACGCTCCTCTATCGGGACATCCTCGCCCACGTTGCGTCGGAGAAGCTCCGGTACGAGCCGGGCGCGTCGGCATTCACAATCGCCTACGCGCCGGAGAAACTCGCCAACATCCTCGGCATGCCCGAACCTCATCACGTCGGGCAGCTGCGCCTCCGGTACGTGGATCCGGCCATCGCCGAGATCCGCGAGCACGTGCGCGCGTTCGAGCTCCTCGACGTCTCGGCCCATCACGAGGCCCGTCGTCGCGCCGGTGAGCTCGTCCGCGGCGAGGACGGACAGCTAGTGGATGCCCGGGCGGTCGCCGTCATCGTGCTGACCATCCGCCTGCGCCCGCCCCAGCGCCTTGAGACGACCGCGGCCCGCGCCATCGGCGAGGAAAATTTCGCCTTCCTCCGCGAGCGCATGGACGCGCCCCCGTTCGCGATCCGGCCTGAGACGCTTGTGCGGCTCGGCAGCACGCTTCCCTCCACGATCCTCACCAGGAAGGTGCGCGGCGGCGCCCAACCGCTGCTCTCTTCCGAGATGCAGACCCGATACCTCTACTGGCTCGCCGCGATCCATGAGGCCCTGACCGGCGAGGCGATCACCGAGGCTCATGAGACCGCTCCGCTGCGCGGCCAGCGGCTCCTCGACGCCATCGCGCGCGACGGGGCCGACCGGGCGTTCTGGGCCTTCTCGATGGCCGAGGCAGAGGCGCCAGATATCGCGCCGGCACTGGAGGGCCCTTCCAAGGCGAGGCTGCGCGTGGCGATCGAGGCCTCGCGCAAGGCTCGGGCGGACGCGGCGAGGAAAGCGGCGGCGAAGGAACGCCGGCAGGCCGTGCGCGAGGCGCGCGCGGATGGCACCATTCCGGCGCCCGTCCCAAAACGGGAATCCACCGATTCGCGTGAGAAACCTGTGATCAAGGAAGCCGCCCCCGCGCCCGTGCCGCCCCCGGCCCCCCAGCCCGCCCCGGTTGGAGAGGATGCCGTCGCCCGCGCCATGGCGATCCTGGCGACGCCCGAAGCCCGCAAAGAGGCGAAGGCGCTCGGCTGGCATTGGCAGTTCGCCGTGGATTTCCCGTTTGCCAACACGGCGCGGATGGCCAAGCAGTTTTTGAAGGTCGATTTCAAGAGCCGGTTTCCGTTGCTCTGCGAGGCTGATGTCCTTCTTGGAAGGCCATACGGAAACAGCATCGTTCTCCTGGCTAAGATCTTCGGCGTCACTAAGGAGAACTTTAACGAAGATGGCGTGCCGGAGGCGCCGAAGCATCTCGACGCAGGCCTCGCTGAGGCAGCGACGCTCGTCCTCGGGAAGGGGTTCGCGTTTCTGGTCGAAGGGCAGAAGCTCGACGTTTTAGTGGAGGACCTCGCCAGCAAGCGCGAGTGGATGATCTCTCGGAGGAAGGAGGCGTACGAAAAGTGGCGAGCGCAGGAGGCCGCCAAGGCCAAGGCGGCCGCTCAGGCGCGGGCGACACGCCCCTCGTTCCGCGAGCGATACGATAACGCCTCCACGTTCCACGGCTATCCCCGCACGATCGCGTTGGCCCCGACGGGCGCCCCCGGCCGGCCCGGGGCCGAGGAGGATTGACTTCCCTCGCGCGGGACGCCGGGAACCGAACTAGGCCGGGCGCATTAGTTCGCTCGGCCTAGCCATGCCTAGACACTGACAAGATCAGTGGCACCCTGATTTCTCGCGGCGAGCAAAAAACGATTCGGTGTCTCGCCGGGGGGTCAGCAGGCAGATGAGCGAGCGGGTCAACGGGACGATCGCGGTCTATCCCCAGGGGGATGCGTGGGCGATTAGGATGCGTCCGTACGTGACGGACGAGCTCAACAACGACAAGTCGGACATCCTCGACATGGTCCGCAAGCGGATCAAGGAACGAGGGATCAAGCCGGCCGATATCCGCCGGGCCGGCGTCACGTCGTGGACGCCCGAGAAGCACTAGCGCCTCGACCAGGGCTGCTACTCCATCAGCGTCGAGGTCGCCTACCAGCTCGCGACCGCCGTGGGGCTGAAGCGCACGAAGGCGCTCGCGTTCGCCCCGTGAGCCCCCCGGCATGTGTTGGAAGTTGCACGGCTGGGCCGTCCCCTATCCCGACGCTGCCCCCGGCCACCGGCGACGCCTCACCCCGTCCCCCGCTCGCTTGGACGTCCACCGGATCGCCGGGGGCGGCCCCACATCAGGGGACGCCTCCGTGTCAGCATCGAATTTCCAGGTCGTCATGGCCCTCGTCCTGCAGCACGAGGGCGGGTTCACCATCGACCCTCGCGACCCCGGCAACTGGACCGGCGGGAAGAAGGGCGTCGGCGTCCTCAAGGGCACGAAGTTCGGCATCGCCGCCAACTCGTTCCCTACGCTCGACATCAAGAACATCACGTCCGAGCAGGCGGTCGACATCTACCGCCGGAAGTACGCGCGGCCCGTGCGGTTCGATGACCTGCCCAACGGCGTCGACTACGCCGTGCTCGACCTCGCCATCAACTCCGGCGTCGGCAAGGCCGCCCTCGTCCTGGAGCAGGCCCTCGCCGCCCTCGGGCAACGCCTCAAGGTCGACGGCGTCCTCGACGAGGAGACCCTGGCCGCCGTCCGTGCCGTGCAGCCGTCCGCGCTCATCGACGCGATCAGCGACGCCCGCCTTGCCTACATGAAGCGGCTGAAGAACTGGGCGACGTACGGAAAGGGCTGGACCCGGCGTGTCGGCGAGGTGCGGACCCTCGCGAAGGGCATGATCATGCCCGGCCGGCCGCTCGCCCTCGTCAGCGTCGAGCCAGCCCCGTCCGCCCGCGGCGCCGACGCCGCCAAGGTCGCGCTGACCAAGCTCCGGGGCATCAAGACCGCGACGGTCACGGCCCTCAGCATCATCGGCGAGAAGTCGGCCGACATCCTGGCGCAGATCCAGCCCTTCGCCGACGTCGGCACCATCAGGACCATCTGCACGGTCCTGACGGTGATCTCGGTCGGCTACGGCCTCTACCGGATCGTCCAGGCGAACAGCGCCGAGGCCAAGCCCGTCAACGCCGAGGCCGCCGCGTGACCTGCGCCCTCGCCACCGCGGCGCTCGCCGCCTCCCTGGCCTCGGCCCCGATGTGCCCCCGGGCCGATCGGCAGCCCGTGCCCGGCGAGGTCATGGCGGCGCTGCTGGGCGAGCCTGTCCCCCCGGCCCCGACCCCGTCCGATGTCCGGGCGGCGATCGAGGCCGTCACCCCTCCCGCACGGAGCCACCGCCGGTGAACACCTGGATCCTCCTCACGGGCCTGCCGCTGGCGGCCCTCTGCGCCCTCGTCATGTCACCGTGGGGCGCGCCAGCCCTGGCGCTCCTCGCGAACAGCCGGATCGCCCGCGGGGCCGCGATCGTGGCGGCCGCGGCGTGGGCCCTGTTCGTCGCCCTCGGCCGATCCCGCAAGGCCGGCCGGGACGAGGCCCTCGCCGAGGTCCTCCGCCGCAACGCCGAGGCCCGCGAGGAGCGGGCGCGCATCGACCGGGACGTCGCCTCCCGATCCGACGAAGAGGTCACCCGGCGGCTGGAGAGGTGGTCCCGATGAGACCCGTCGTCCTCGCCGCGGCGGTCGCGGCGTCCCTGTCCCTCGCGGGATGCGTCACCACCGGCGGCAGCCGGGGCGGATCGTTCTGCGAGACCGCCGCGCCGCAGCGCCCCTCCCGGGCGGAGATCCAGGCCATGACGCCCGAGCGGCGCCGGGCGGTGCTGGCCCACAACGAGTTCGGGGCGAAGGCCTGCGGGTGGCGGCAATGAGGTTCATCCGCGTCGTCCCGACCGTCTACACGCCGGCCCGCGACCTCGAATGGCTGGGGGCCTTCATGGCCTTCGCCTTCGGCACCGTGCTGGCCCTGCCGGGCAACACGTTCGCCACCGGCCTCCACCGGCAGCGGTTCGCCGCCATCATGCCCGAAGGGGCGTGGGCAGGCCTGATGATCGCGCTCGCGGTCGTCCGGATGCTGGCGCTCACGATCAATGGGCGCTGGCGCCGGACGCCCCTGCTGCGCGCCATCTGCGCCGTCCTCGGCGCCGCAGTGTGGGGCTACGTCGCGATGCTCATGTATGCGCCGGCGCTCGGCGGATCCAAACCGGGGTCGGCGTCTACACGGTCGCCGCCCTCGCCCACGTCTGGTCAGCCTACCGCTCCGGCCGGGACATCCCCGTCGCCGAGCGCGTCCATGCGTGGATGCGGGACAACCCGCCCGCGCCCATGCCCCAGGGGTTTGCACCGTGAACGGTTGGCTCGCTGGCGTGGCCGAAGCGCTCACGCCCTGGAAGGAAGTTCTCGGATCCGCGTTCGCGGCGCTCGCGGCGATGGGGGCCGTCGTCGGCGCGGTGCTCAAGGGGCGCCGGGCCCCCGACGTAACGTTCCCAGAGCCGGCCCCGGCGCCCGTCGTCCGGCTGCACGCCGACGACCGCGAGATCCTCGGCGATTTTCGCGAGTCTGTGACGGAGCTCACGCGCGCGATCCGGCACCTCACCGGGGCCTCGGAGGACAACACGGAGGCACTGAACCGCCGCCGCGGGGGCCGCCCATGATGCGGCTCCTACTCATCCCCACAGTCGCCCTAGCGGCGTGGGCGATCGGCGTCCTCACGGGGATCGCCCTCATGGCGCGGCAGGAGATCCCGGCCGCGCCGATGACGGATCCCCCGCAGCAGTGGGAGCGGTCCGTATGACGGTCGCCGTCCCCCCGCCGGTCCCGGACGACATTCGGCCTCCGGAGGTCGACCTCGCCGTCACGGCGATCCTCCTGCGGGCCGGCCTCTACGGTGAGGCCGCCCTCGACTATGCGGGACGCGGGGGCCCGCGTGCGCTGGTTCTATAAGCGGACCGAGGGCGGCGAGGACGTGGGCTGGCAGGATCGCCTCGACGCCGAGGAGCTCGTCGAGGTCCCGGAGACCGTTCCTGTCAAGCGGCAGGACGGGACCGTCCGCGAGAAGCTCGTCATCCGGCTGTGGGTCACCCCCCGCGGCGTGACGCGCCTCGCCAGGCTCATCGTGGCAGGCAAGGACCCCTTGCTTCCTGTGCCCGCCGATATGAGGAGGGTCCTCGCTGCAGCCAGAGACCTACACCTCTTCGACTGAGACGCCTGAAGAAGCAGAGGGCCCCGGGAATGACCCGGGGCCCTCCTCGTTTGGAAGCGAAGGCCATTTCGGTAGCATTTCCCTGCATCAGGGCAGCGGCTCGATCTGGGGCTGCCCCACGCGGGGACAGCCGGGCAGCGACGACATCCAGAGCCTCGGCTCGGCCAGCGCGATCGTGAAGCGCCCGGCCGCGCCGCGGTGTTCGAGCCACCGGTCGTCCGCGACGCTGGCCCCGCGGTACGTCGAGGCCTCGGGGCGGGCATGGCGGTCGCCGGCGCCCGTGCATTCCAGCGTCCAGGCCGTCGTGTAGCGCCGCCTGGTTGCCGTGAGCGTCGCGGTGAGCTCCCCGCCGGCGGTCCGCTCAACGACGACGACGCTGTACCGGGTGACCGGGGGCTCCGCCTGCGCCGGGGCCGGCCCGGCGGCGAGGGCTACGAGTGTCAGGATCGCGCGCATCTACCACCCCTCCGCTCGGAATGCCGACTTGCCCTCGCTGTGGGCATCGCATAGGCACTTGACCCAGGATCCCTTGCGAAGAATACCCGGGGCACCGCAGTATTCACAGATATAACCTGAAAGATGATCCATGCAATCGACGATGCTGTCTGCATAGTCGGCGCACTCGTTAGCCTGGATATCCCATCTCAGCGTGCCAAACTTTTCCTTCGTGTCGGTCGTCTTGAAGCCGCGGGGGGTCCCATGCTCTGTGATGAGCTCAGCCCCAGCCTCCCAAAGCCACGACCAGCCAGCGTGACTTGAGGGCGGGAAGTCGAAGATCGCGGGGTGCTTGGCGGCGAGGTCCTCCGCCCACGTCTTCGGTGCGTGGGGCGGCCCCGCGCGCCATCGACACGCGAGGTACCGCGCCAGCACAGTCAGAAGGAGCGTGCCCGACGGCGGGCCGAGGACACTGAAACCCCCTGTGATCGGCCGCCGCTCGCGCTCGCGCGAAAGGAGGGGCGCCCGCCACTCGATGAGGGGCCCTGCCGGGCTGGGACGAACCGCCGTCGCGGTGACGCTGTCGGCGCCACTGTGGGAGCGCAGTGCGCGGGAGGCGACCGTGAGGAACTCGTCTCTAATCGGCATGGCGGCAGGCTCCAGCGTAGGGCAGTGGGGCGAAGCAGAGCGCGAGCGCTTCGGCCTCACGGGCGCGATCGAGGGCTTCAGAGGAGGAGAGCAGGCCGGCCGATACGAGCCGGCCGAGGCGGACGACGCGGGCCCGTGCTCCCCGGCCAACAAGGGGGCAGACCCGGCCGCTCTTCCAGGCGGCCTGGATCTGGGAGGCGATGGACGAAAGGTCGTCGTGTCGCTGCATGACGGCCCCCTTAGTGCCGGGGGGCCAGCCGGTCCCGGCTGGCGAGCATCGTCTCGACGAGCCGGCGCAGGGGTCGCAGGCTGCCCCCCTTCCAGTGCTTGGCCAGGAGGGCGATCTCGTCGCCATCGAGGTCAGGCATCCACACCGCATCGAGCCCGCGCTCGGCGCGGATCTCGGCGACGAGGTTCGCCGCGACGACAGGCAGATGCTCCCGTCCCGGAGCCGGGACTTCTAGGATCCTGAGGCGGTCCCGGAGGGGCCCGGGGACGCCTTCCATGGAATTGGCGGTCACGAGGAACGAGACAGCCGAGAGATTTACATTCGCCTCGATATAGCTGTCGAATATAGCCTTTGAACTCTCACGCTCAAGGTAAGGTAGGAGCGTGTCTGAGAGCGCTCCATTTCTGCGATCCAGGGAAGCCTTCTCGATCTCGTCAACGCCAATCATGACGTTGGCGACACCCTCTTGCAGGATAGCCTGGAGAGGGATCGACGCGCGGCCGGTGGCCCACTGCCGCGACGTGCCGCCGAAAGAGCCGTCCGCCGCCCCGGCCGCGTTATAGACGCGCAGCGCCAGGCCGAGCCCGCGGGCGACCGCGCGGATCGCGGCCGTCTTGCCGGTACCGGGGCGGCTGACGAGTGCGGTCGGGCGGGTCCAGGCAAAGGGGGCCCCGACGAGATCTGCCGCGAGCACCTCGAAGATGGGCCGCAGCCAGGGCGCCCGGCGCACGCCCTCCTCGACGAACTCGTGCGGATCCGGCGCGGGGAGCAGCGGCAGCAGCTTCTTCTCGATCCGCTCGAACTCCGCGCGGGGGCTATCGCGCCTCTCCCGGGCGTGCACGGCCGGCTTCGGCAGGTGTTCGAGCGAGCCGACGACGACGAGCGTCCGTCCGACCGGCGCGGGGATCGGGAGCGGCTCTTCCGGCTCCGGAAGATCCTGAGTGCCCGCCATGAAGTCGCGGTCGGGCAGGTCCAGGGCGAGGTCGCCGTCCCCGTCTTTGGAAGGAAGCTGTCCAGCGCCCCCCTTCAGGATTGCGTCCGCGATCAGCGACTGGGCCTCCGCGTCGTGAAGAGCCATCGCGAATTGCAGCAGCCGCCGCGTGTCGAAGCGGTATTGGGACAGCTGAGAGTAGTTAGGCTCGCTGTAATAAGGCTGGTCCGTGAAATCCATGGAGGCATTGCCGGCCCAGACGATAGCCGATCTTAGGCACATGCACGCCTCGGCGTGTCGGCCGGCGCCTAGAAGCTGGCTGAAACGATCGAGCGCGGCTGCCGTAATCTCTCCGTGCGCCTGAGGACACCCAAGCGCGGCGAGGTTGAACGCGAGCATCTCGTGGACGACCGCGCAGTCCTTCGTATACATGTCGGGAAGATCCCGACGCGCGCTCTCATCAAACAGCACGGCCCGCGCCCGGCGCAGGGCCTTAAAGGTCGGGTTGGCGATCGCCTTCTCGACCGCGCGCCGGGAGCGCTCGGAGAGCCACTCGATCGGGAGCCCCTTGAGGCGGGCGACCGCGTCCTCGATGGCGGACCAGCCGACGAATTCACCGCCGGCCAGCATCTCCAGGCGCCCCTGGGGGGACTTCGGCTCGCGGGGGCCGGGGATCGTCGTGTCGCCGGCCATGGCGCGCGCGACTGCATTCGCCGCCGCCTGGCGGCTGTGCTTCGTGTTGGGCATCTGGGATCTCGCTGGGAAAACGGAGGACGCGCAGGGGCGCCGAGCGGGTGGCTCAGGCGGCGGTCGGTAAGATCCGTTTCGATAAGCAGCGAGCGAGGGTCACGGGGGGGCTCTCCCAGTCGAGCCACCATCATTCCCTGGACGCCCTCGCCGGGCAAGGGCCCTCTTCCGGACAGCCGTCGGACGGCCGAAAACTGGTTGCCGATCCCCTACTGAGACCGCTCGAATCCTGGCCAGCTCACCTGCGGCGGATGCCCGCACCTAAGCCTCGTTGAGACCGCCCCTCCCTAGGGACGCCCTCTGCGACTCAGGCCCGCTGCGCTTTTTCGTTGCCAGCGTCCAGTGCGAATCGATGAGGCGTGGCAGCCTGAAATCCTGTGGACAACGGGACGGGCCAGATGGTCGAAAAGCGGTTCAGACTAACCGACTGGAAGCGGCAGAACTGCGGTTCGGTGACGTGTCGACTTGTCGAGCGGGATCACGACGGGACCGAGCTCATCGTGGCGGAGTTCGACCGCGAGCCAGCGCCGCTTGGCGAGATGCTCGCCCATGTCGCGCTGGGGACGGCCAACGCCTATGCCGAGGCCAACCCTCAGCAGTTCACGCGTCGCGAGAAGGCCGCGTGACCGCCGAGGCGATCGACCCGGCGATCCGGGCCCGCCTCCATAAACGGTTCCCCAAGTCGCCGCGGTGGGCCCCGCCCGCCCCGGCGGCCCCGTCGCCCTGGCTGGTCATCCGCGAGGTCCTCGACCGCACGCAGGCCGACGGCCTCTCGACCCTCCAGCAGGCTGGCGCCGTCTACACCGCGCTCGTCCACCAGGGCCTCATGGACGGGGGCCGGGCGTGACGACGGCGTTCGTGATCACACCAGGCGACGTAATCTCGGCCGCCTTCCTCTGCCCCGGCCTCGCCTCTTACGGCTGCCTCGTGATCCCCGGAGCCCTTAGGTCGCGCAGGGAACGGCGGAGGCAGCGGCAGTGAGGCGCGCCTTCTACGCCCTAGACCGCGACCAGCAAACCGCGTTCCGCCGGGCGGTCTCCGCGGTGCGCCGCGGCCGGGCGCCCGACGGCGTCGAGCGGGCCTGGGCCGAGCTGGGGATCCTCGGGGCCGTCGCGCGGACGCACACGCTGGATCTCTACGACCGCGTGGACGACCTGCTCGCTCTGATGCCGCCGCGGGATCGCTGGCTGGTCGAGCGCCCCCTATTCGGGGGGCCCCGCGCATGAGCCTGCCTGACCTCGTCATCGCGATCTCGGCCGGGCTGCTGCTCGCCGCCGTGGCGATCGTCGCGACGGTCGAGATCCTCGCCCGGCAGGTCGCCGCGGCGCGCGGGCGGTCGCGAGCTTCTGGAACTGATGGAGCCCCGGCATCGCTAGGGTCAAAACCCAACTAGCCTGAGCGTGTGAGGGGCCGCTTCCGACCCCACTCAGATGTTCCGGTGGTACTTGCGCAATCCACACTCCTGACCCGAAGCGGCTCCTCGCAAGCTCTGTCGGGAATGTCCGGTCGCGAGGATTTTCCAGACATTTGATTTCATGACACGGCTTCCTGACATTCGCTGCGTCGCCGGGCTCTCGCGTCAAGTGCGTCACCGCCGAAGGATCTTCTGGCTGTCAGGAACGGGTCGATTTTCTTACATGCCAGTTCATGTGATGGATGGACGCTGGAGGCATGAGCCGTGCGAAGGCCCGCCATTCCCCTAGCTGTTCACGCGCTCGCCATGCTCCTACCAAAGCCATCAAGCAGTTGACGGAGCGGGCATGCAGCGCATCACGATCACCATTGACGACGAGCTGCTGGCGGCGATGGATCGTCTCTGCACCGAACGCGGCTATGGTAGCCGCTCGGAGGCCGTGCGTGACCTCGTCCGCGATGCGGTCGCCCCATCCCAAGGAGATCAGGCGGGTGCTGCGCCCTACTACGGGACGCTGAGCTACGTCTACAATCATGGTACCCGCGACCTGGCGCGCCGTCTCACCGATGAAGGACACCACCACGAGGTGTCCATCGCCAGCATGCATGTGCATCTGACCAGAGACGATTGCCTGGAAGTTGCGGTGCTGCATGGATCTGTGCCGGCCATGCAGGCTTACGCCGATCGCATCATCACCCAGCGGGGTGTGCGCTACGGCCACCTGCACCTCATTCCCGAGAACAGCGCCGAGCCGGCCAACCACCCGCACCCGCACGATGACAACGCTGACCACTGAGGACCGCCGGCCACAGCCGGCGGTGTGAACTTTGCGTAGATTTCTCATACGCGGGACGTGCGAGGGGCACGCCTCGATGCCGCTTCTGGAATGCCGTTGGCCCGCTCTACCTTGTCGTCTGCCCTCCGGGTGCGTCGATACAGCCTGCTCAGCTCCGCCACCGTCCTGCTGGTCGCCTCCCACGCCTGGGCCGCGCCGCCGGTGACCGAGACCGCCGATACCATCGCGCTCTCGGAGATCACGGTCGCACCGGAAGCACCGGCCGCCACGACTTCGGGCACACCTAACGCCAGCGCCGGCTATGTCGGCGGCGTTACCGGCATCGGCGGTGCACTTCGACCGGTTGATGCTGCAAGTGCCGGCATCATCACGGGGGCGCAGATCAACAGCCGCCCGGTGACCCGACCCGGCGAGGTGCTGGAGGAAGTGCCGGGCCTCATCATCACGCAGCACTCGGGTGAGGGCAAAGCCAACCAGTACTTCCTGCGTGGCTTCAACCTCGACCACGGCACCGACATCGCCATCACCGTCGACGGCATGCCGGTGAACATGCGCACCCATGCCCACGGCCAGGGCTACGCCGATCTCAACTTCCTGATCCCCGAGCTCGTCGGCGCGGTCGAGTTCCACAAGGGCCCGTACTTCGTGCGCGACGGCGACTTCGCCGCGGCCGGCTCGGTGCGGATCGACTATCTCGACAAGCTCAACCGCAACATCGCGCTGACGACGCTGGGCAGCTTCGGTCTCAAGCGAGCCCTCTCGGCCGCCTCGGCACCGCTCGGCGCGGGCAACCTGCTCGTGGCGGGCGAGGCGCAGACCTATGACGGCCCGTGGGTGGTGCCCGATACCCTCCGCAAGTTCAACGGCGTGGTGCGCTACAGCCAGGGCACGCCGCTCGACGGCTTTGCGGTCACCGGCATGGCCTACTGGGCCAAGTGGAATGCCACCAATCAGATTCCCGAGCGGGCGGTGGCGGAGGGGATCATCGGCCGCTACGGCACCCTCGACCCGAGCGATGGCGGCGATACCGGCCGCTTCTCGCTGTCGGGGCGCTGGAGCCAGTCGGATGCCGGTGGCATCACCCGGGCGTCGGCCTACGTGATCCGCTACCAGATGAACCTCTGGAACAACTTCACGTATTTTCTCAACGATCCGGTCAACGGCGACCAGTTCCGCCAGCGCGACAGCCGCGTGCTCGGCGGCGGCGAAATCTCGCGCGTGTTCCAGGGTGACCTGTTCGGGCTCGCCATGGAGAACGAGATCGGCGTGCAGACCCGCACCGACGACATCCGGGTCGGCCTGTTCAACACGACGGCGCGGCAGTACCGCTCGACGGTGCTGGACGACCGGGTGCTGGAGGCCAGCGCGGCGTTCTACTACGAGAACCGGGTGCGCTGGACCGACTGGCTGCGCACCAGCGTCGGCTTCCGGGCAGACGGCTACTATGCCGATGTCCGCTCCGACACCCCGGCGAATTCGGGCCGCGCCCGCGACGGCATCGTCAATCCGAAGCTCGGGGCGGTGCTCGGGCCGTGGCTGGATACCGAGCTGTACGTGAACTACGGCGGCGGTTTCCATTCGAACGATGCTCGCGGCGTCACGGCCACCGTCGATCCGGTCAGTCCGCTGTTCAACGTGTCCCGCTCGCCGTTCCTGGTGCCCTCGACCGGCTACGAGGTCGGCATCCGCAACCGCTCGATCGCCGGGCTGGAAACCTCCCTGGCGCTGTTCCGGCTCGATTTCGCGTCCGAGAACCTGTTCCAGGGCGACACCGGCACCACCGAGCCGAGCCGGCCGACACGGCGGTTCGGTATCGAGTGGAGCAACCATTACGCCGTCACGCCCTGGCTGGCCCTGGAGGGCGACCTGACGATCACCAACGCCCGCTTCGCCGACCGCGACCCGGTCGGCCGGCGGGTGCCCGAGGCGCCGACCACGATCGCGTCGGCGGGCATCACCTTCGGCGAAGGCCAGGGCTGGTTCGGCTCCCTCCGCTTCCGCTATTTCGGGCCGCGCCCTCTGATCGAGGACAACTCGGTGCGCTCGAAGCCGACCGCGCTTCTCAACGGCCGGGTCGGGTACAACTTCGACAACGGGGTCAGCCTCTCCCTCGACGTGCTGAACTTGACCAATGCCAAGGCGGATCAGATCACCTACTACTACGTGTCACGCCTGCCGGGCGAAGACGCGGCCGGCGTCGCCGATCGCCACTTCCACCCGGTCGAGCCGACAGCCGTGCGGCTGACCCTCGCCGGCCGGTTCTGAGACCCGATTTCCCTACCTGATAAGGATTTTCGCATGCGCACCCTCGCTGTCTCGATCGGATTGCTGACGGCTCTTTGGATCGGCCCTGCCGCGGCGCATGGCTGCCATCATGGCTGGCAGCAGGCCCCCGCGGAGGGTTGGCACAGCCACGGCCTCAAGTGCGATGCCCGCAAGGGCCTCGGCGTGTCGCGCCGCGGCAAGGGGCACGCCCGCCGGGCGGCGTAGCATCGAGGTTCGAGGCGCGTGACCGTGCGGGCATCGGGTTCTCCGATGCCCGCACGGTCGTTTCTAGAGCCGAGCAGCTTCGCCGCTTCGAGAGCCGCTCGACGCGTCGAGCAAACAGTGCAACGGGCCCGGACCGGCACGGTCCCGGGGGTGCTTGGGCCTTGGACTCAAAGCAGATCTCTGCCCCGTCCGAACCCGGGCAGACTGGATGCCGCCTGATGTGCGACGTCGGCCGGCCGCGGCGCTCATGCGTGCATCGCCAGCATCCAGACCGACATGGCGACCATCATCAGGTTCTCGGTCAGCGACACGAAGCCGAGCGGCACCTTGCTTGACCCGCCGACGCAGGCGCACTTGATCTCGCGCTTGTCGACATAGACCGCCTTGAACACCGAGACGGCCCCGATCGTCCCGATGAACAAGGCAACTGGGATCGACAGCCAGTTCAGGGCTCCCGCGACCATGAGGATGCCGGCGAGGCCTTCCAGGAACGGATAGGCGTAGGCGTAGCGGACCCAGCGTTGGCCGAGCAGGTCGTAGCCCAGAAACATCGACGAGAAGCTCTCGACGTCCTGCAGCTTGAGGAGGGCGAGCACACACATGCTGAAGGCGATGAACCACTCGGCCGCGCGCATCGTGAACGGCGTGCCGGTGACGGCGTAGCTGGCCGCCAGCGCCATCAGCGCCGTCATGGAGAACACCGCAACGACCGGCGTGTAGGTCGTCGCGTTTGGGTCGTTCGCCGTTGTGCCGAAGCGACGGCGCAGGTCGTCGTACCCCCCGACGCGCGCGCCGTCGATGAAGGTCTGGGGTGTCGACTTGACGTCGTGCTCGGCCTTGAAGCGGTCGGTCTCCTCGCGCGTGGTGAGCCAGTGATCCTCAACCGCGAAACCCTGGCGTTCGAGCAGGTCCTTGGCCTTCAGCCCATACGGGCAGAGGTGCTTCTCCATCACCATGCGGTAGAGGACGGCCTTCTGGGCGGTGGCTGGCATGCGAATTTCCTCAAGCAGTCTGTCGATATCGGGGGAAGCGGACCGGGATGAGCCCGGCCCGTGCGGTGCCTACCGGCCGTGCCGCTTCAGCCACGCCTCCATGTCGGCGATCTCCTTTTCCTGATCGTCGATGATCGTCTGCGCCATCGCCCGGGTCTCGGGGTCTTTGGCGTGCGTCAGCGCGACCTTCGCCATGGCGACAGCACCCCTGTGGTGCGGGATCATGTGCGTGCGGAAGTCGACGTCCGGGTCGCCCGTATAGGCGACGTCCATCTCCTTCATCATCGCCGCGTCGGCGGCCTTGAACGCGACGGTAGAGACGGTGTCCTTCGGGTCCGGCTTCGTCTTGCCCATCCCGTGCCCGGGCATGGAGCGATGGTCGTGCGACGCCTGCGCGAGGGCGGGACCGGCGAGGCCGGCCGAGATGAGGACGATGGCGGCGAAGGTGCGAGGGGAGGTCATGGATCGGTCTCTGTTTCGAATGGGAATCAAATCGAACGGCCGCCCGGGACGGCCCCGGGTGAGGCCGGGGCGTGCGCGGACTTCGCCTAGGAGGCGGGTCGGCCGCACCCAGGGCGGCGAGAGGCGGGATCGGCAGCCACGGGATCTCCCCGTGCCGGTAGGGCCGGAGGTGCACCGTCGATGCGGGCACAACTCGGGCGTTGCGCGCCTTCAGGCGCGCCTCATCTCACGCGCGGGCTCGGGGAGGCCTGGGCAGGGCTTCGGGTCCGGCGCCGGTGCGAACGGGAGCATCGCGCGGGACCAGCCTGACGGCCCGGAACGGGATCGGCGCCAGGGCGGGCGGGCCGGGCAGAATGCCGGCGGCACAGCAGGCCATCGTTCCACAGCAGCGGACCCGGCAGGGGCCGGGGCAGCAACCATCGTCCCGGACAGGCCCGACAGCAGTGATCCGGAGCGCGGTCTCCAGGTAGGCCGGAGGCTCGCCCCGGGCGACATGCCCGGCAGGATTCACGGCCGGAACCGCTGCCACCGAGGCGGTCCGCATGTGCGTCGCGGGCCCGTTGCCGGCGTGCTGCGCGTGTCCCTCATGGGCCTGGCCTGCCGACGGCACGAGGGAGGCGAGGATCACGAGGATCACCGCCGCCAGCAGGCGCACGATCGGCCGATCGAGGATCATGAGGCTGGCTCGCACCTGCTCCGGTCGCAGGATCATGCCCGTCTGCCGGGCGTGACCGTTCACCGGCAAGTTTGGTCATGGGCTCGGAGTTTCAAGGGCCGGCGAACCTGTCCATCCGACGACCGGCATCGTCATCGGCACAGTCGCAATCATCGACAATGACGAACAAAATTATCGCAACGTTCTGTTGGATCGAATGCTCGCGGATCGGCACGGTGGGAACAGATCCAAGCGACCCCGCGAGACCGTTATGATCACCGCGACCCTCATCGCATCCCTCCTCGCCCCCCTGCGCCGCATCCTGCCCGGCCTCCTCCTGTGCCTCGCGGTGACCGGCGCCGCCCTCGCGCTCGAATCGGCCGAGGAGCACCTGTTCGGCCGCGCCTGGCTTGAGGCTTTGGTGCTCGCGATCGTGCTCGGCACAGCCCTCCGCACCGCGTGGAACCCGGGCGCGCGCTTCTTCCCCGGCATCGCCTTCGGCGCCAAGACGGTCCTCGAAGTCGCCGTCGTCCTGCTCGGCGCTTCGCTCAGCCTCGCAACCCTGCTGGCGGCCGGACCCGGCCTTCTCGTCGGCATCGCCGTGGTGGTGATGGCGGCGATCGCGGCGAGCTACGGCATCGGCCGCGCCCTAGGTCTGCACCCCCGGCTCGCGATCCTCGTCGCCTGCGGCAACTCGATCTGCGGCAACTCGGCGATCGCCGCGACCGCCCCGGTGATCGGTGCGGACGGCGAGGACGTCGCCTCCTCCATCGCCTTCACGGCGGTGCTCGGGGTGCTGGTCGTGCTCGGCCTGCCCTTGCTCGTGCCGCTCCTCGGCCTGTCGCCGATGCAGTACGGCGTGCTCGCCGGCCTCACCGTCTACGCCGTGCCGCAGGTGCTCGCCGCGACGGCGCCGGTGGCGGCGCTGAGCGTCCAGGTCGGTACCCTGGTCAAGCTGGTCCGGGTGCTGATGCTCGGCCCGGTGGTGCTGGCGCTCTCCCTCGGCGCGAGCCGGCTGCGCGAGGAGACGGACGAGCTGGCCCCGCACGTCACTGCGGGAGAGCGTCCGAAGCCCGGCCGCGTCGCGATCCACCGCCTCGTGCCGTGGTTCATCCTGGCGTTCCTGGCGATGGCCGGCCTGCGCTCGGGCGGTCTGATCCCGCAAGCCGCCCTGCCGCCGATCGCCGCGACCGCCAACGTGCTCACCATCGTGTCGATGGCCGCGCTCGGGCTCGGGGTCGACGTGCGCAGCGTCGCCGGCGCGGGGCTGCGGGTCACGCTGGCGGTGGTCGCCTCCCTGCTCGCCCTCACCGCGGTCAGCCTCTGCCTGATCCATATCCTCGGCATCGCCTGACCGAGCGTCCTCGGACGACCGTTTCCCGGCGCGCCGGAGGGAAACGATCTCTCCAATCGATCGGAACGAGCAGGACTTTCCGTTGGAAGCCCTGTCTCATGGAAGATACTTTCCATCACCCAAGGGAGAGCGCGAGACGCTCGGCCCGGACCCGGAGGAACACCCTTGAGCCATCCTGCCATTCCCCGCCGCGCGATGCTTGCCGGTCTCGGCCTCGGCGGCCTCGCGGCCGCGCTGCCGGCCTGGGCTGCGGGCACGATCAAGCTCCCGCTGCCCGGCGGCCCCGACCTGCGCGACCTGACCACAGCCTTCCCCGGCAAGGGGCCGATGATCCTGCAGCGGACGCGCCCGCCGCTCCTGGAGACTCCGTTCGAGGTGTTCGACCAGGGCGTATTCACCCCCAATGACCGCTTCTACGTGCGCTGGCACTGGGCCTCGATCCCCACCGAGGTCGACGCGAACGCCTATCGGCTGACGGTGCGTGGCCATGTCGACCGGGAGCTGTCGCTGTCGCTCGACGAGCTCGCCCGGCTGCCGCGCTTCGAGATCGCCGCCGTCAACCAATGCTCGGGGAATTCCCGCGGCCTGTTCGAGCCGCGGGTGCCGGGGGCGCAGTGGGCCAACGGCTCGATGGGCAACGCGCGCTGGACGGGCGTGCGCCTGAAAGACGTGCTCGACCGTGCCGGGGTGAAGGCCGGGGCCGTGCAGGTCCGCTTCAGCGGCCTCGATGAACCGGTCGTGGACGAAGCGCCCGACTTCAAGAAGTCGCTCGACCTCGACCATGCCCGCGACGGCGAGGTCATGCTGGCCTACGCGATGAACGGCGAGCAGCTGCCGCTGCTCAACGGCTTCCCGCTGCGCCTGGTGGTGCCGGGCTGGTACTCGACCTACTGGGTCAAGATGCTGTCCGACATCGAGGTGCTGGACAAGCCCGACGACCAGTACTGGATGAAGACCGCCTACCGCATCCCGGACGTGCCGGGGGCAAACATCAAGCCCGGTCAGACCGGGTTCAAGACGGTGCCGATCAACCGCATGGTCCCGCGCTCCTTTGTCACCAACCTGCGCGACGGCGCACAGGCGACGGCCGGTTCGCCGGTGGCGGTCCGCGGCATCGCCTTCGGGGGCGATTGCGGGGTCAGGACGGTGGAGATCTCCGCCGACGGTGGCGCGACGTGGTCCTTGGGCAAGCTCGGAGCCGACGAGGGCCCCTACAGCTTCCGGCGGTTCGAGGGCGACCTGCCGGCTCTCGCGGCCGGCACCCACGCGATCAAGGTCCGCTGCACCAACACGAACGGGCTGGCCCAGCCGATGGAGCGGGTCTGGAACGGGGCCGGGTTCATGCAGAACGGCGTCGAGACCGTGTCGCTTCACGTCGCCTGAGGGAGAGAGCCATGGTCACATCCCGCACCGCGTTCTTGCTCGCCGCGCTCGCGCTGGCCTCCGCCCCGACATTCGCCGCCGAGGCGGCCGAGCCGATGCGCTTCACCTCGCAGCAGGTCGAGCTGCCCACCTCCGACCGCTTCTTCCCGGAGGGCCCCGGGGCGGAGGCCGCCAACAACAACTGCCTTGCCTGCCATTCGGCCGGAATGGTGCTGACCCAGCCCAAGTTGTCGAAGGCGCAGTGGACCGAGACCGTCAACAAGATGGTCCACGTCTACAAGGCACCGATCGACGAGGCCGACGTGAAGGCCATCGTCGACTACCTCGCGGCAATGAAGCCGCAGCCCTGACGGCGACGTGCCCGGCCCGCCGTCGCGACGGCAAAGCCGGGGAAGCACGCCGGGACCGATCCGGTCCCGGCACGTTGTCCCGCGATCCATCAGCCCGGAGACCCGCATGTCGAGCTTGGCCGAGCGCAAGGCGCGCCTGATCGTCCACGGGGAGGCGCCGTACAATGCCGAGCCGCCCCTCGCGCGGCTGCGCGCCTACTATCGTACGGCAGCCGACGACTTCTACGTGCGCTCGCACGGCGACCTGCCGGAGATCGATGCGGACGGCTACCGCCTCCGCCTCGATGGCGCGATCCCGACGGCGCTGGAGTTGTCGCTGGACGACATGCGGTCGCGCTATGCCGAGGCCACCGTCACGGCGACGATGCAGTGCGCGGGCAACCGCCGCGCGGACATGCGGGCGGTGGCGCCGGTCTCCGGTGACCCGTGGGACGGCGGCGCGATCGGCACGGCCGACTGGACCGGTGTCCGCTTGGGCGACGTGCTGCGCGAGGCCGGGATCGCCGAGAGTGCAGACCTGCACGTCGCCTTCGAGAGCCACGACCTCGTCGAGGGTCGGCCCTACGGAGCCTCGATTCCGCTGGCCAAGGCGCTCGCGCCCGAGACCCTGCTGGCCTTCGCGATGAACGGCGCGCCGCTGCTGCCGGAGCACGGCTTCCCGCTGCGCGTCGTCGTGCCGGGCTTCGCCGGGGTGCGCAGCCCGAAATGGCTAAAGCGCATCACGGTGCAGGACCACCCGTCGGACAACCCGATCCAGGCCGAGGACTACAAGCTGTTCCCGTCGGACGTAACGGCGGAGACGGCCGACCCCGCCCAGGGTCACACCATCAACACGATGCCGCTGAACGCGGCGATCTGCGAGCCCGCACGCGGGGCACGGCTGGCGGCCGGGGCGAACACAATCCGCGGCTACGCGGTGTCGGGCGACCGCACCGTCGTCCGCGTCGACGTCTCCGGCAATGGCGGGCGGACCTGGGCGCAGGCGGCGCTCGAGCATGATGCGCGGGCGCGCTTCGCCTGGACGTTCTGGACGATCGACCTCGATCTTCCCCCGGGCGAGCATGAGTTGGCGGTGCGCGCCTGGGACGAGGCCGGGCAGACCCAGCCTGCGCTGCCGGACGACACCTGGAACTACAAGGGCTACCTCAGCGCCGCGTGGCACCGCGTGCGCGTGACCGTGGAGTGAGCGCCGGGAGGTACTCAGACCTGCCACAGCGTCACGGCCGCGAGGCTCGCGACGGCGGAGAGCAGGAGCGCGATGCCGAGGGTCAGGGCGCGGGGCATCATCCGCATCGGTGCCGACGCGAGGGACCGCCTCACGGCGTGATCGCGCCAGGCCGCCGCACAAAAACATCCGAATGCGCAGGCGACGAGCGCCAGGGCCATGATCCGCAGCGGCCAGCCGGGCAGCACCTCCGACAGGAAGCGTTGCGCGGCCAAACCGACGCTCAGGAACGCGAGCCCGGTGCGCAGCCACGCGGCGTAGGTGCGTTCCGCGGCGAGCACCGTCCGGTCTTCTGCCAGCCGCACGCGCGGATCGTCGGGTTCGACGTTGCTCACGGCTCGGCCCCCCGGATCAGGTCGAGCAGGGCATCCGCGGCCCGGCTGCGGTATCGCTCCTTGTGGCGTAGGACCCGGAAGGTGCGTGCCGGCAGACCGAGCGGCACGGCGACGAGTGTCCCGTTCCGCAGGGAGGGGGCGACCACCGCCTCCGACAGGACGCTCGCGCCGGCCCCCGCCGCGACGGCGGCGAGCACCGCCTCGTTCGAGGGCAGTTCCAGCGCCACGGTGAGCGCGTCGGGTGCGAGGCCGGCGGCCGCGACGGCGGATTCGAGAGCCGAGCGCGTCCCGGATCCGGGTTCGCGCAGCACCCAGGCGATTGCGGCGAGGTCCGAGGGGCCCGGCTGCGAGCAGCCGGCCAGTTCGTGCCCGGGGCGGACCACGAGGACGAGCCGATCCTCCGCGACCGGAAGGCTCGCGAGGCCGTCATCCTCGACGGCGCCCTCCACGAAGCCGAGCTCCGCCATTCCCGAGCGGACCGCTTCGGCTGCCTGCGCGGTATTGCCGATGCCGAGCCGCAGGATGATGTCCGGATAGGCCGCCCGGAACGCGACGAGGTGGCGAGGCAGCCAATGACCGGCGATGGTCTGGCTCGCGCGGATGGCGAGGGTGCCGCGGCGCAGGCCGCTCAGGTCGGCGAGCACCTGCTCGGCCGCCTCGGCGCGGGCGAGCACCGCGCGTGCCTCCGCGAGGAACAGGCGGCCGGCCTCGGTCAGCTCGATGCCCCGCCCGACCCGGTGGAACAGCTTGACGGCGTGCCGGCCCTCCAGGGCGGCGATGGCCGCGCTGACCGCCGACTGGACGAGGTTGAGCGCCTCGGCGGCCCGGGTGACGTGCTGGCGCTCGGCCACCGCCACGAAGATGCGCAGCTGGTCGAGGGTCATGGCCGTCCGGACGGCCCCGGCACGCGTTCCGTCATGCTCGCTCCCCCTGCCCATCTTCTCGACCGAGCTTGGCCCGGCGTCACCGCGGCCCGCTTTCTCGTCCGCTCGCCTGGGCGTCGACCGCCTCGGCGACCCGCAGCAGCCGCGCTTCGTCCGTGCGCGCGGTCACCACGTAGGCCATCCCGGCATCGATCCACGAGAAAGCGGCGACGTCGCCCTCGCGGGCGTAGCGGAAGACGCCGCGTCCCCCGGCCGCGCCGGCGCGGCTGTAGAGCGTCAGGCGGGTGCCGCGGTCGTCGTCATACATCAGCATCGCCGCCGGCTCGTCGCCGGCCGGCAGCAGGCGCCCGCCCATCAGGCGGAACCCTTGGGACTGCAAATCCGGCGCCCTGACCGGCCGGCCGACGCGCCGCGAGAGCCACTGCTCCAGATGCGGCGTCCCGTCGGCGCGGACCTCGACCGGATGGACGGCCTCGACCACGTAGGTGCGAAAGGCCGAAACCGCCGCCTGCGTCATCGGCTCGACCGGCGCCGCCGCGGGCGGTACCGCCCCGCGCCCGACCCAACCCACCGCCCCGCCGAAGGCGAGGCAGACCATCGCCGCCGCGGCGCCCGGCAGCCAGCGGCTGCTTCGGGCGGGACGCGGGCGCGCCAGATGGGCGACCCGCAGCCGGGCCGGGATCGGCTCGTCGGCGATCGGGGCGAGGCGGGCGCGCAGGCGGGCGCGGGCCTGCCCGTCGGCGGCGACCCGGGCCGCCGCGTCCGGGTGCTCGGCGAGCCAGGCCTCGACGGTGGCGCGGCGGCCGGGATCGAGCTGGCCGTCCACGAAGGCGTGAAGATCGTCCTCGCCGACGGGCCGGGGGTCGGACGCGGTCATTTCACCCTCCGCAGGTGTCCGGTGACGACGGTCGGTGCGAGGTCCAGGAAAGCGCGCATCCGGCCCCGCGCCCGGCTCAAGCGCGACATCACCGTGCCGATCGGCACGGCGAGCACCGCGGCGGCCTCGGCATAGGACATGTCCTCGACCGCGACGAGGAGCAGGACCGAGCGTTGATCCTCGGGCAGGCCGGCGAGCCCGTCGAGCACGTCCCGGACGCCGAGGGCGGCCCCGGGATCGGCGGAGGCATCCGCGACGTCGTCGAGCAGCTCCGGGCCGACCTCGACGCCGCGGCGGCCGCGCCCCCCTTCGAGGTAGCGGTTGCGCAGGATCGCGAACAGCCAGGCGCGCAGGTCGCCGTCCCGGCGGCGCTGCGGCCAGGCCCGGATCGCGCGTTCGAGGGCGTCCTGGACGAGGTCGTCGGCCGCCTCGCGCTCGCGCAGGAGCGCGACGGCGTAGCGCCGCAACGCCGGGATCTGCGGCTCGATCAGGGCGGCGAGGTCGTCCAAGGCGTTCTCCACAAGGGCGCTCTTCGGGGCGGGCGGTGGCGGATGGATGCCGCGGCTCGCGACGAAAGATGCCGGATGAGGCCGCGGTATTCCCCCGTCCGGTCGGAAAATCGCATCACGCAGCCGTGATCGGTGCGTTTCGCCCGGTCGGGGAATATCCGCCGCTCCCCGGCATCTCTCCCGGCGTGACCTTCGAGAACCGGGAGAGACGATGCGCGGCGCACCAACGGCGATCCTGATCGCCACCCTGATGGCCGGCGGCCTGGCGGGCGGCGGCATGATGATGATGCGGACCGGGCATGCCGAGAGCGCCCCGGACGGCTTCGACGCGCTGATGGCCCAGTCGATGACCCGGATGCACGCCGACATGGCCGTGCCGCCCTCCGGCGATCCGGACCGGGACTTCGCCGCCATGATGATCCCGCACCACCAGGGCGCGATCGATATGGCGAAAGCCGAACTCGCCTATGGGCGCGACCCCGTCCTGCGCCGGCTCGCCCAGGGCATCATCGTCGAGCAGGCCCAGGAGATCGAGGTCATGCGGCGCGCGCTCGCCGAGCGCCCTCCCGCCGCTTCCGCCACGCCGAAAGCTCCGGCCCCGCACCATCACTGAGCCGGCCGACCCACACACCCAGCGAGACGACATCCGATGCGACACCTCATTCCGGCGGCCCTCGTGCTCGCCCTTCTCGGCGGAACCGCGCTCGCGGGCCAGGCGCCTGGCCCCGCCTCGGCGCCCGACGTGCCGGTCGGCCCCCGCGACCGCTTCTATACCTCGGACCAGTTCTCCAACACGGTCTCGGTGATCGACCCCGCCGCCAACACGCTCCTCGGCGTCATCCGCCTCGGCGACACCACGCCCGCGAACCTGAGCCCGCTCTATCGCGGCCAGCTCCTCGTGCACGGCATGGGTTTCTCGCCCGATCGCAAGACCCTGCTCGCGGTCTCGATCGGCTCGAACTCGGTCAGCTTCATCGACACCGCCACCAATACCGTGCGGCACACGACCTATGTCGGCCGCTCGCCGCACGAGGCGTTCTTCACGCCGGACGGGCGCGAGGTCTGGGTCAGCGTGCGCGGAGAGGATTACGTGGCGATCCTCGACGCGGCGACGGGCAAGGAGACGGGCCGGATCACGGTGCCGAACGGGCCCGGCATGACGATCTTCTCGCCCGACGGCCGGTACGGCTACGTCTGCTCCAGCTTCAGCCCCGAGACGGTCGCGATCGAGGTCAAGAGCCGGCAGATCGTCGGGCGGATCAAGCAGGAGAGCCCGTTCTGCCCCGACATCGCGGCGACGCCCGACGGCAGCCAGGTCTGGTTCACCCTGAAGGATGTCGGCCGGGTCCAGGTCTTCGAGGCCTCGCCGCCGTTCAAGCCGCTCAAGACCCTCGAGACGGGGCCGATCACCAATCACGTCAACATCGCCCGCACCAGGGCCGGCCAGTTCGCCTACGTGACGGTGGGCGGGCTCAACCAGGTCAAGGTGTTCCGCACCGACGACTTCTCGCAGGTCGCGACGATCCCGACCGGCGCGCTCCCGCACGGCCTCTGGCCCTCGGGCGACGGGTCGCGGGTCTATGTCGGCCTGGAGAATGCCGATGCGGTCGCGGTAATCGACACCGGCACCAACGCCGTCGCCGCGACGATCCCGATCGGCCAGGGCCCGCAGGGCGTCGCCTACCTGCCCGAGGCGGTCCCGGAGGGTGCGGGCGCCCCGAACCTGCAGCCCCTCGGCGCGGCCGGCCAGTCAAGCCGGCTGACCCTCGACGGGCCGGACGGCAAGCCGGCGACGCAGGTGACGCTGTTCGACCAGGGCGTGCTGCAGACGCTGCAGGCCGCGGTCACCGGGCTAACGCCGAAGAGACCCTACCTGCTCGCTCTCTCCACCGACCCGAAGGGCACCGGAACGCTGGAGCCGCTCGCCGCCTTCATGACGAACCCTGCGGGCGCCGCCATCGTCAACGCAGTCGGACCGATCCGCCAGGTGACGCAGAACCCGAACGCCGCGGCGCGGCGCATCCTCGTGATCGTCGAGGGCAAGCCCGGCGAGACCGGCGCGACGGTCCAGGTCCAAGCCGTGCAGTAACGGTGCCGAGGGGGCGGTCGTCGGATCGCCCCCTTCCGTTTCGGGGGGCCATCCTCACGCCCGGTAGGCGACCAGCACGGCGCCGGCGGCGATGAGCGCGATGCCGAGCCAGTTCGGGGCGGCCAGCCGCTCGCCCAGGAACAGCCCAAAATATACCCCCTAATATGCTCGGGCACCTGCTAAGCAATCACGGCCCTCTGAAGTCCGCTGTCGGACGGCGAGCGACCATTCGAACAGCCAGTGGCGAAGGTCTGGAAATGGCGCAATCCGGCCGCTCGGCATCCATTCGGCAAACCGGTGCTTCCCACCCTCAGCGGCCCTTCGCAAGGCCAAGATGATCCGGTTTAAACCCTAGCCCTCTCCGTCCCGCTCCCGGCGCTCCCTCGCCTGCAAGGCTTCCTCGATGAGTTCCGCGACCCGCTGCGCCGCGGCGCGGGACCGCTTGGCCCGGACGGCGACGATGCGGGTCGGGGGCGCCCCCGGCGCGGAGACGACCAAGCCGCCGTCGGCGCGCAGGCGCACGGTGGCGACCACGTCCTCCGTGGCGGCCTTACGCACGGGCGGGGGCTCCACGTCCCTCGATAGGTCGACGTAGCTGCCCGAGGCCCGCATGCGCGCGACGCGCTCCTCGAAGGCCCGGGTCCCCGCGCCCTTGGCCGCCTCGGCTTCCAGAATGGCGGCCCGCTCCTCCGGCGGGAGGGCGAGCCACGCCGGATCAGGGACGTCCTCGACGTGCCCGGCCGGCCGCCGGGGCGGGGCCAGCCCATCAAGGACGCGGGCGGTCTCGGGCGGGTATGTGGGCTCGTCGGGATCGGGCATGCCCGCAGGATCGCGCCGGCCGGGACCCGGGGCAAGCTCGGGCGGGTGCTGAGGTCAGGCCCGCGCGACGGCCGCCTCGACGATCCGCGTGACCGTCAGGCTCACCGGGCCGATATCCCAACCATTAAAGCGTCCGGTCACGATACAGCCGATAGCCCTCTGGATCCGGCGGACGCGGTTTTGTGGCGTTTCCCTGTCGGTAAAGGGCCGGAAAAGTTCTGCGTGGTCGATGTGAAACGACCGCCCTGCGAACCGGCTGACGAGGAACGCTACCTCCTCGTCCGTGGCGCGGGGCAGCGCATCGCGGATGAGGGTCTCGGCCTGGCTGAGTGGGATTTCCCGCATGAGAAGGCTCCTGCCCGGCGCGGCGGCCGGTGCGATCGATGGGAGCCCTCAAGGGGATGCGGGAGGCTGACCGGCCGGAGCCGGTCCCCTATGCCAAGATGATGCCCCTGCGGAGGGGGCGCCGCAAGGCCAGGGTCTGTCCGGTAAGCGGACATAGCTGAAGGGGAGGGGGCCTCACCGCCGGATCTTCTTCTCTGCCTTCGGCTTCCGTGGCCGGCCTGGCCCACGCACGACAGGCTCGGGATCCGGTGTGGGCTCGGGCGGATCGACCGGGGGGGCAGATCGCAGCATCCGCTCGACGATCGGCCGCTCGCGCTCGTACGTATCGAGCACGTGCCGGACCCACACATTCATGCCCCGGGCCTTGAGCGGGAACCTCTGAGCCCTCGCGTAGACCCTTCGCGTGATGTCTTCGACCCTCGCGTCTTCATCGTCCTTCTTGCCGGTGCTGTGCGCCAGGATCGCGCTGCCGGCGCCGCCAAGTTCCTCGTCGGCCAGGTAGGAGGAGAGCGTCCGGCGGGCATCGTGCGGGGTCCAATGCCGGACCCCGACGAGCTTCAGCCAGTCCCTCTTGCGGGCGGTGACGGCGCCCTTTTTGCCCTTCTTCGCCTTACCTTGCAGCCGGTAGAACATCTGATTGAGGCCGTCCGACGTGACGTGCTTGCCGCTCGCTCGGCTGGGGAATAGCCAGTTCGTCTCGTTCTCCCGCTCGAACCGGGCGAGTACCTCAAGCGCCTCGGGCGGAATGGGCAGGCCGTGTGGGCGCGCCGCCGACGTACCGCCCTTCATTTCCTCGCCGGTCCAAGTCCAGGCGAGCCAACCGGGGTGGTCGGGCACGTCGATGATGCCATCCCGCCGGGTACACCCGAGGGCACCGGTCCGCTGTGCGGTCAGGACCACGGCCCACAGCGCCGCGATCGTCCCCGGTGTTGTCTCCTGGTCCGTGCCGCCGAGCGCCCTGCAGTGCTCCGCGACAAGGATCGTGCGGACGAGCTCTGTCACCGTAGGCGTATGCTCGCGCGTGTCCGCCTTGTACCGGACCTTGGCCCGATTAGACCACCAGGGGACGTCTTGCTCAGTCCAGCCGCAGAGGCCCGAGTGATCACTGTGGCCCCAGTCGAGCGCCGCGCGGGCGTTCGACATCGCCCGGGACGCCGTGCTCGGCGCCTGGTTCCGCACAAGGGCGTCCCTAATTTTCTCGAGCCTTGCCAGGGTTAGGCTGCTCACTGGCGTCTTGGCGATTTCATCGAACTCGGGCAGGCGCAGGGACCGTTCGTACTGCGGCTGCCAGCTCTCCCTTAGCGTCGGAAGATGCGCTTCGAGATAGAGGTCGACGAGATCCCGCCACTGCCACGGCCCCTTGCGGCGGCGTTCTTCCTGAGGTGTTTCGGGTGGCAAATGCTCACTCGGCGGATAAGCCAGCTCGACCGCCTTCGGTAGGGCCGTGCCTTCGCCGAGTGACCGCTCGAAGATCCCTGCGTCGAACTTGGGGTCAAACCCGGCGGCGAAGTCCAGACGCGCTCGTGCGGCGGCGATCCGGGCGGCCTGCAGGTCCAGCACGTCGACGCCCCCGAGCCGGATCGTGCCCCGGCGGTGGCGCAGGTACCAAGTCGCGCTCGCCCTCGTAACCCGGAGCGTCAGGCCGGCGGCGTCCTTGGCCGTGTCCGCGAACTCGATGCCGCGGCCGGGGACCTGGCCTTCGTCGATCATCCGCATCGCCCTAGCCACGGTTTGCGCCGTGAGATGGACGCGCTCGCGCTCGTAGCCCTGTCGCTCCTTCGCCACCGTGACCTCCAACCGGGATACAACGGGGGATACAACACGGCCCTGCGCGGCCCTGCAACGCAGCGGACTGCGCAGAAATGCAATATATCTGTGTGATATAAGTGATTTAGCTGGGGTGGTTAATAGGTTTTGCGGGTGCCAGTAAACCCGTCTCTAAAGCTTCCCAAGCTGAATGTCGTCGGTTCGATCCCGATCGCCCGCTCCATAGTTTTCAAGAACTTAGCTTGGGTCGGTGGTATCCGCGAGCGGATCTGTTCCACCCAGAATCCTCGTCCGTCCGGCGCCAGCACATGACCCTTGTCCGGATGGCGGGCAGAGGCGGCCTTCGTCATCGCCGATCGCGAGGGACGTGATCGGGACATCGGGCCTGCTTCGGCTGCTTGGCCTCCCCCACCCATTGACGGCTCGCCTTCATCGCACCGACGCGGCGCGGCGCGCGCCCCACGGAGGACGAGGTCGCCGGCCTCGCCGTCGAATGCTGCGGATGCGCCATCGAACGCGCCAACGCTGACATGCCGGCTCCGTTCGGCCCGTGGGACGCCGCCTGCATCGAACTCGGCGCATCCGAACGCCCGTCGGCTGCCTGATTGCCGGTCGGGGGACAGCTGGGCCCGCGGGACGGTCGGTTGGCCGGTCGAACGCCTCGTCGAGGCGGAGGCCTGTATCCCGTAGCCGGATTTCCTGTGTCGAGTTCCGGCGCTCTCGCGAAGGATCGGCGGTTCCCTTCCGGAACCCGCCACGCCCGTCGACGCGCCCGTGCTGCGGACGAGGCGTCCACGTCCCGCGTTTCGCGGCAGGCGCTCCGGGCTTGCGTATGACATAAGCATCTGCTTATCTATTGCCATGGTTGAGGACGACATCTTCCGGGCCCTGGCGGACCCCACCCGACGCGCGATCTTCGAGAAGCTCGCGGGCGGGCGCATGAACGCCAGCGCGCTCCGCCAGGGCATGGCGATCAGCCAGCCGGCGATGTCCCAGCATCTCGCCGTGCTGCGGGGCGCCGGGCTCGTGCGCGAGGAGCGGCAGGGCCGTTTCGTGAACTACGACGTCGATCCGGCCGGGGTGGCGCTCATCGCGCAGTGGCTGGCGAAGTACCGCGCCTACTGGCCCGCCCGTATCGACGCGCTCAAGGCCGTGCTGAAGGAGATGGATCAATGAGCGACGCGGCGTGCGACGAGCCCGGCCCCGGCATCGAGCAGGCCTACGAGCTGAGCGAACCGCCCGCGAAGGTGTGGCGCGCGCTCAGCATCCCGGCGCTTCGGGAGCATTGGCTGCCCGGGGCGGCGCTGGCCGCGCCCGAACCGATTGCCGTCACGCCAGGGTGCGAGGTCAGCTACCGGATGCGCGAGGCCACCCCGCCGTACCTTGAGAGCACGGTGACGTTCCGCATCGCCCCGAACGGGACGGGCGGCACCTGCCTGCGCATCGTTCACGACCTGACGGATGCCCGGTTCGCGCCGCTGACGACGACCGCCGCGAACGGCAACGCCCCCGTGCTGCGCGCCGCCTGACGCGGCTCGTACCAAGGCTTACCCCATCCAAGTCCCATCCCGGAAGATCGGAGGTCGCCGATGCGCGACGCGATGCAACTCGTCCCTATGGTCGTCGAGCAGTCCAGCCGCGGGGAACGGTCCTTCGACATCTATTCCCGCCTCCTGCGTGAGCGCATCGTCTTCCTCAACGGGGAGGTGAACGACACGGTCTCGGCGCTGGTCTGCGCCCAGCTCCTGTTCCTGGAGGCCGAGAATCCGACGCGGCCGATCCACCTCTACATCAATTCGCCGGGCGGCGTCGTCACGAGCGGCTTTGCCATGTACGACACGATGCGCCACATCCGCGCTCCGGTGCATACGCTGTGCATGGGGATGGCCTACTCGATGGGCTCGTTCCTGCTCATGGCCGGCGAGCCCGGGGAGCGGGCCGTACTGCCCAATGCCAGCATCCTCGTCCACCAGCCGCTCGGGGGATACAAGGGACAGGCATCCGACATTCTCATCCACGCCCAGGAGACGCTGCGAACCAAGCAGCGCATGACGCGGCTCTATGCCGAGCATTGCGGGCGGTCCTACGAGGAGTTCGAGCGCGCCATGGACCGCGACCGCTTCATGACGGCGGAGGAGGCGCTCGACTGGGGCCTCGTCGACCGCATCCTCCCTCCCGCGCGAACGGGCGGCCTCGCGTAGGGTGCAGGGCGCACGAGGGCCGAGCCTGCGGCGAACGTCATGTTACCGAAACCCCAAGCGCGTCAGCGCGCGGACCCGACCACGTGGAGGATCGTCACGATGCTCATCTTCGTGAACGGAGTGCGACTCTTCGTGGATGTCGCCAATTTCGGCCTCGTGCCTGACGGCGACACCCTGCGCGAGAAGCCGACCCTCCTCATGCTGCACGGCGGGCCGGGCTGGGATCACGTCGGCTTCAAGGAGGCATTCGCAGGCTTGAGCGATGTCGCCCAGGTGGTCTTCTGCGATCTTCGCGGCAACGGCCGCAGCGAGGGAGACGATCCAGCGACCTGGAACCTGGCGCAGTGGGCCGACGACGTGAAGGGCCTCTGCGACGCGCTCGGCATCGTCCGGCCCATCGTCTGCGGTCTCTCGTTCGGCGGCTTCGTCGCGCAAGCCTATGCCACCCGCTACCCCGACCACCCGGGCAAGCTCATCCTGCTCAGCACGGCCGCCAGGATCGACTTCCCGACGATCTTCGCCGCGTTCGAGCGTGTCGGCGGCCCGGACATCGGCGCGTTGGCCGAAAGCTACTGGATGAATCCAACCCCGGAGGGACGCGCCCGCTACATCGAGCGCTGCAGGCCGTTCTACCGGCACCGTCGTGACCGACCGCCCCCGAACCTCTCGCGCATCATCATGCGAACGGAGGTGGCACTGCACTTCAACGGGCCCCGGAACGAGCAAGGACGGTTCGACTTCCGCGATGACCTCGAAAGGTTGCGCTGCCCCGTGCTGCTGATGGCGGGTGAGCACGACCCCATCGTGCCGATACCTTTGGCCGAGGCGACAGCCGCGGCCATTCCCGCTCACCTCTTGCACTTCGAGCGTCTGGACCAGTGCGCCCACGACATTCATGGGGATGACCCGGATCGGGTGTTCGGTGCGATTCGCGACTTCATCGTCGCTCCGCACGCGCCGCCTGCTTGAGCGTCGAAAGGCGATCGGCTTGAGCATGCGAAGCGCCGCGGAGGGTGGACGGCGCTGCTCCGGGCATTCGATCGTGCCGCATCGTCTGCGACGAACCGGCAGCCCCTTCGTCGGACAATGCTCTCGCGAGAGGGTCCCCGTCCTGCGACGAAGACCCTCGATGCCGTCGGGTCCGGATGGGTCGGTGCGTCACGCCTTCGTGTCGATCAACTGCGCGACCCGGCGCAACGCCAGCAAGTATCCTTGCGTGCCGAGCCCCGCGATCACCCCGTCGGCGCGCAGCGAGACGTAGGAGTGATGGCGGAAGGCCTCGCGCTTGTGCACGTTCGAGATGTGCACCTCGATCACCGGCGCCTCGACGGTGTTGAGCGCGTCGAGGATCGCCACCGAGGTATGGGTGAAGGCCGCCGGGTTGATGACGATCCCGCCGGCGGTCTCGCGCGCCTCGTGGATCCAGTCGATGATCTCGTATTCGCGGTTCGACTGGTGGAAGCGGATCTCCAGGTCGAGCTCGCCGGCGAGCGCCCGGCACGAGGCCTCGACGTCGGCGAGCGTCTCGCTGCCGTAGATGTGCGGCTGGCGCTTGCCGAGCAGGTTCAGGTTCGGGCCGTTCAGCACGGTGACGAGGCGGCTCATGACGGGGCTCCTCCGGGATCCTCAGTACGACAGGCGGGCGACAGCCCGCAGTTCCTCGGCGGTCGTCGTGCCGAAGCCGAAGAATTCCAGGTAGGCGGGGATCTGCTCGAACAGCATGTCGGTCCCGACCTGGATCGGGCAGCCCTTCTCCAGGGCGGCGCGCAGGAACGGCGTATGCTCCTGCTTCATCACCACCTCGCCCACGAACGTGCCGGGCGCGATGCGGGTGACGTCCATCGGCAGGGGATCGCCGTCCCTCATGCCGAGCGGCGTGGCATTGACCACGACGTCGTAGCCGGCCGGGTCGTTGCTGCCGGTGACGACCTCCAGCGCCGTGTAATGCGCGCGCAGGCGTCCGGCGAGCGCCTCGGCGACGGCCGGATCGTGGTCGCAGACCCCGATCCCCGCGATGCCGGCCGCCGCCAGCGAGGCGGCGATGGCCGAGCCGACCCCGCCGCTGCCGACGACCAGGACCCGGGCGCCTGCGAGGTCGCGGCCCTTGCGCTGGACCCCGCGCACGAAGCCGGCACCGTCGAACATGTCGCCGACGAGCGTCCCGTCCGGGCGCCGCAGCACCGCGTTGCACGAGCCGGCGATCGTCGCGGTGGTGCTGACCTCGTCGAGCAGCCCGATCGTGGTGATCTTGTGCGGCATGGTGACGAGGGCGCCGCGGATGTTGGTGAGCCGGAACAGCGACCGGAACACATCCGGATAATCCTCGGCCTTGACGCCCATCGGCATCACCACGGCGTCGATCCCGCGCGATTCGAACCACGGATTGTAGATCATCGGCGCCTTGAACGACTCGGTCGGGTAGCCGAGATGGGCGATGAGGGTCGTGGTACCGCGGATCATGGTCTTGCCTCTCAGCAGGTTTCGCAAAAGCGGCCGCCGGTCTTGCGACAGAAAACTGCGAAAAATAAGAGCTTGGGCAGACTTGCGTCGGCCGCCAACGCAAGTCTGCCTTGTGGTTTGCGGGGCGGCCGGGAGGCCGCTCCCTGTTCCCGGTGCTACGCGGTCCGGACACGGACCGCGGCGGCTGCACGCCGCTTGCCGAGTTCGTTCATCGGCGTCCGATAGGTCTCGCGCGCGGTCGTGATCGAGACCGCCGCGATGGCGCAGGTGATCATGACGAAGATCGCGACGGGAACCCAGCCGTCCTGGCCCTGGCCCTGGAGGGCCGCCGCGATGCTGGGCGCGAAGCCGCCGATGGCGAAGCCGATCTGCGTGCTGATCGCCATGCCGGACAGGCGGATGCGGGTCTCGAACATCTCGGCGTAGAGGCACGGCCAGATGCCGTTCGCCGCGCTGTAGACGATGCCGGAGAGCAGGAGGCCCAGCACGTAGATCGGCGTGATGTCGGCCCGGCTGATCGCCCACAGATAGGGATAGATCAGCACGGCGCAGCCGATCGCCCCGAAGATGAAGACCGGGCGGCGGCCGATCCGATCGGCCAGCATGGCCCAGAGCGGGATCGCCGCGAGCGCGATCACGTTGGCGAGGATCAGCAGCGTCAGCATCGTCGGCCGCGGGATCTTCACCACGTTGACCGCGTAGGACAAGGTGTAGACCGCAAAGATCGTGCTCACCACGGAGATGATCGCGGCGAAGATCACCCGCACCACGTCCGGCCACTGGTTGCGGAACAGCGCCAGCACGGGGGCGGGCTCGCCCTGGTGCTGGTGCTTCTCCTCCTCGAAGGCGGGGGTCTCCGGCAGGGTGCGGCGGACCCAGAAGCCGACCGCGACGACGAGGGCGCTGAGGAAGAACGGGATGCGCCAGCCCCAGGACAGCATCTGGTCCTCGGGCATCGCCGAGACCGGCAGGAAGGCGAGCGTCGCCAGGATCAGGCCGGCCTGGGTGCCGCTCAAGGTGAAGCTGGTGAAGAAGGCGCGGCGGTGGGGTGGCGCGTGCTCCAGCGTCATCGAGCTGGCGCCGGCCTGCTCGCCGGCGGCCGAGACGCCTTGCAGCAGGCGCGCGATGACGAGCAGGATCGGCGCCAGGATGTCGGCCTGGCCGTAGGTCGGCAGGCAGCCGATCATGAAGGTCGAGAAGCCCATCAGGAGCAGCGTGAAGGTCAGCACCTTCTTGCGGCCGAAGCGGTCGCCGATATGGCCGAGCGCCACCGCGCCGAGGGGCCGGGTGATGTAGGCGACGCCGAAGGTCGCGAACGAGGCGATCGCCGCCGCCTGCGGGTTGTCGGGCGCGAAGAACAGCTTCGGGAAGATCAAAGCCGCGGCGGTGCCGTAGATGAAGAAGTCGTAGTATTCGACCGCGCTGCCGATCCAGCTCGCGAGCGCGGCCTTCTTCGGCTCGTGCGCGCCGGACGGTTCGTGCCCGGCAGTTTTTAATGAATTGCCCTGTATCGTCATGGTGGTTCCTCCCTCGTCAAGGCGCGCTGATCGTCGGCCTGGATCGGCAGGCTCCGGCGCATCGTTCGTGTTTTCTCGAGACCGGCGTGGCGTCCCGGATGCCGGCCAGGTCCGTGCGGATCGTAGCCGCGCCCGTACGGCGTTTCAGCCGGCGAGCACGCGCCGGGCCGCGGCCAGGTTCGTCCGCACGTGGTCCTCGGGCGTGGTGGTGCCGGTGACCGGCACCTCGATCGAGAGGGCGGTCGTGGGCGGCAGGGCCGCGACCAGCGCCTGCAGCGGCAGCGCCCCCTCGCCCGGGGGCAGGCGCCCCGCCCTGGCTTCCTGGATGATCGCCTCCGTCGAGTCCGGCGCCTGCGCCGGCGCGTCGCAGAGCTGCGCGTGGCGGATGAGGTGAGGCGGCACGGCGCGCACGTCCTCGGGCGACCCGCCCGTCCGGGCGAGGTGGAGCGCGTCGACGAGGACGCCGCCGTTCGGCCGGCCGGCGGCCTCGACCACCCGGACGGCATCGGGCAGGCTGGCGACCCGGCGCCAGGCCATGCATTCGAGGTCGACTCCCATCCCGAACCCGGCCGCGAGATCGCAGAGTTCGGCAAAGCGCGCGACGAGGCGCGGGCGGTCGGCATCGTCGCCGCACACGCTCAGGCGCCGGGCGCCGAGCCCCGCGGCGGCCTCGAGCATGCCGGACAGCGAGGCCGGCACGAAATCCTCCCCGACGACGACGAACTCGATGTCGTAGACGCGAAGGCCCTCGTCGGCGAGCGCCCGGCGCATCGCCCGGAAGGCGTCGCTCCCGGGCGGCAGCTCGTAGAACGGAGCCCCCGGAAAGGCCGGATGGAGCCGCAGGCCCACCGAGGCGCAGCCGGTCCGGGCGGCAAGCCGGACGAGGTCGACGGGCGGCACCCCGATGCAGGTGAAGTGGGCCAGGCCGAGCGGCCAGTCGGAGGAGGCATGCATGAGGGTCGCTCGAAGGATCGGGAAGGCGCTGGCGCTTACGGGGCGAGCCTGTCGGCGAGATGCCGCTGCAGGTTGGTGCCCGTCCGGTGGATGTGCTCGCGCAAGGCGGCACAGGCGAAGTCGGCGTCGCGGGCGACCGCGCCTTGCGCGATCTCGCTATGCTCCTGGGCGACGTTGCGGTCGCCCCCGGGCGTGCGGCGCAGGAACGAGCGGCGGTAGCGGTCGTTCAGGCTCAGGAGCACGCCGCAGAAATTGAGCAGCAGCGGCATGCGGCACCCGGCGATCAGCGTGAGGTGGAACTCGCGGTGATACGCCTCCCACCGCTCCAGCGTGTCGGGCTGCTCCGGATCGCGCTCGGTCCGGTTCATGCGGTGGAGGGCGCGCATCACGTCGCCCTCCCAGTCCACGGTGCCGATCGCGATCGCCTGGCGCAGGGCCAGGATCTCGAATTCCTCGCGCAGCCGCGTGATCTCCTCGAGGTTCGCGAGCGAGACCGGCGCGACGCGATAGCCGCGATTGTCCTCGAACACCACGAGGCCGTCGGCGATCAGCCGGGCGAGCGCCTCCCGGAGCGGGCTGAGCGAGACTCCGAAGCTGCCGCGGGCACGCTCCAGGTTGATCTTGCTGCCCGCCTCGAGCTGACCGGACACGATCGCCTCGCGTAAGCGATCGACGAGCTGGCTCGCCATCGTGTTCTTGCCGTCGTCGACCAGGGCGGGGCCCGGCATGGCCAGGGCAGACTGAATGCCGTCCCGGTCACCCGCAGCGCGTCGGCTCCTGGCCTCGGTCAAGACGCTCTCCCCCGACATGCGATTCGGCGCTTCGTCGACGATCCATAAGAAAAACGATTTTATTTGTCAATCACGGTGGCGCCGTCCCTGCGGCCGGGCGCCGTACCGGGTCGGGATGCGACTTGGCCCCGGAGGGAGGCCCGACCTCTCCCGATCGGTGATGCCAGTCAGAAAACCTTCTTCAATAGGGGGTCTTACCCTTAGCTGGGACAGCCCGAGAGTGCCCAGGACGGCGGGCACATCACGAGCACGGGTGGCGACGGGAGCGGTCCGATGCGCCGCATCCGGCGCTCTTTGGGAGCCCGGATCCCGCATCTTCACAATCGCTTCTTGACGAATAATCGATGATATGGGACCAGGGCGCAGATTCAGGGAGGCGGAAGCCATGCGTATCGAGCGCCAGCAGGACGTGACGCCTGCCGTTCTGGAGGTCATGGCGCGGACGCGCGATCCGCGCCTGCGCGAGATCATGACCTCGCTCATCACCCACCTGCACGGCTTCGTCCGCGACGTGCGCCTCACCGAGGCCGAGTTCCGCGACGCCACCGCGATCCTCAACGAGATCGGCGCGCTCGCCTCCGACACCCACAACGAGTTCGTGCTGATGGCCGGCTCGCTCGGCGTGTCCTCCCTCGTGTGCCTCCTCAACAACGGCGACCACGGCAACACCGAGACCTCGCAGTCGCTGCTCGGGCCGTTCTGGCGCCTCAACGCGCCGCGGGTCGAGAATGGCGGCACCATCGTGCGCTCCGACACGCCGGGCGACCCGCTCTTCGTCAATGCCCGGGTGATCGACGGCGAGGGACGGCCGATCGCCGGCGCCGAGGTCGATGTCTGGCACGCCTCGCCCGTTGGCCTCTACGAGAACCAGGATCCCGAGCAGGCCGAGATGAACCTGCGCGGCAAGTTCACCACCGATGACGACGGCCGGTTCTGGTTCCGCTCGGTGATGATGATCGGCTATCCGATCCCCACCGACGGGGTCGTCGGCCGGCTGCTGGCGGCGCAAGACCGCCACCCGATGCGCCCGGCCCACCTGCATGCCCTGATCTTCAAGCCGGGCTTCAAGGTGCTGATCTCGCAGGTCTACGACGCCAACGACCCGCATATCGATTCCGACGTGCAGTTCGGCGTGACCAAGGCGCTGGTCGGCGACTTCGTGCGCCACGATCGCCCGCATCCGGAGGCGGCCGATGCGACGGCGCCCTGGTACGCCCTCGACTACACCTACGTCATGGAGCCCGGCGAGGCCGTGCTGCCGCGCCCGCCGATCAAGTGAAACTCTGGAGGACACAAGCCGTGCTGAGCGACGACGACCACCGCAAGGCCGCCGAGGCCATCCTCAAGGCCGAGCGCGAGCGGGTGCCCTGCCCACAGCTCTCCAAGACCTTTCCCGGCATGGAGATCGCGGATGCCTACCGCGTCCAGGATCTCTGGGCCGAGGCCCGGATCGCCGCCGGCGCGCGCCTTGCCGGCCACAAGATCGGCCTGACCTCGCGCGCCATGCAGATGGCCTCGAAGATGACCGAGCCGGATTACGGCCGCATCCTCGACGACGCCCTGTTCAACGACGGGGCGCAAATCCGCACCGACCTGTTCATCAAGCCGCGGCTCGAAGTCGAGCTCGCATTCATCATGGGCGAGGACCTGTCGGGCCCGGGCTGCCGGATCTACGACGTGATGCGGGCGACCGAGTTCGTGGTCCCGGCCCTCGAGATCATCGATTACCGCACCGAGGTGCCGCGGGCGATCGTCGACACCATCGCGGACAATGCCGCCTTCGGGGCGATCGTGGTCGGCGGGCGCACGATCCGTCCCTTCGACGTCGACGTGCGCTGGATCGGCGCGACCCTGTCGCAGAACGGCATCATCGAGGAATCCGGCGTCTCGGCCGCCATCATGGGCCATCCGGCCGCGGGCGTCGCCTGGCTCGTCAACAAGCTCGCGGCGGTCGATTCCGGGTTGAAGAAGGGGCAGATCGTGCTCGGCGGCTCGTTCACCCGTCCCGTCGACATCAAAAAGGGCGACGTGATCCAGGCCGATTACGGCCCGATCGGCGCCATCGGCGTCTCCTTCGTCTGAGGCTTCAAGATGATCGAGAACCGCTTCAAGCGCGCCTTGCGCGAGGGCCGCCAGCAGATCGGCCTGTGGTGCAGCCTGCCGGGCTCCTACGCGGCGGAAGCCGTGGCGGGATCGGGCTACGACTGGCTGCTCTTCGACACCGAGCACTCGCCGGGCGATCCGCTCACCGTGCTGGCCCAGCTCCAGGCCGTGGCGCCCTACGACGTCTCGGCGGTGGTGCGGCCGGCCGCCAACGACGCGGTGCTGATCAAGCGCTTCCTCGATCTCGGCGCCCAGACCCTGCTGATCCCCTACGTGCAGGATGCCGACGAGGCGCGGGCTGCGGTCGCGGCGACGCGCTATCCCCCTGAGGGCGTGCGCGGCGTCTCCGGCCTCACCCGCGCCACGCGGTTCGGGCGGGTCCCGGGCTACGCCAGGCGCGCCGCCGAGGAGATCTGCCTGCTGGTGCAGGTCGAGACCGCTGAGGCGCTCGACCGGCTCGAGGAGATCTGCGCGGTCGAGGGGGTCGACGGCGTCTTCGTCGGGCCGGCGGACCTGGCGGCGAGCCTCGGCCATGTCGGCGAGCCCGGCCACCCGGAGGTGGTCGCAGCCGTGGAGGGCGCGGTGCGCCGCATCCGGGCTTCGGGCAAGCCCGCCGGCATCCTGACCCCCGACACGGCGTTTGCGAAACGCTGCATCGAGATCGGCACCACCTTCACGGCGGTCGCCATCGACGTCGGCGTGCTCGCCCGCGGCACCGAGGCCCTGGCGCGTCAGTTCAAGGCGGGCTGAGCCCGCGCCTCGTCCCTTTTTTGCAAGGCGGGCCGCGCCCGCTCCTCTTCCTTACCAAGACAGGACGACCCATGCCGACAGAGATCACCCACTTCGTCGACGGCGCCCGCACGCCCGGCCGCAGCGGCCGCACCGCGCCCGCCTTCAACCCCGCGACCGGCGAGGAGAGCGGCCGCGTCGCCCTCGCCAGCCGCGAGGAGGTCGATGCCGCCGTGGCGAGCGCGCGGCGCGCCTTCCCGCAATGGGCCGCGACCCCGCCTTTGCGCCGCGCCCGCATCCTCAACAAGTTCCTTCGCATCCTCGAGGACCGCATCGACGAGCTCGCCGCGGTGATCACCGCCGAGCACGGCAAGGTGCTCTCCGACGCCAAGGGCGAGATCCAGCGCGGCATGGAGGTGGTCGAGTTCGCCACCGGCGCGCCGCAGCTCCTCAAGGGCGAGATCACCGAGAATGTCGGCACGCGGGTGGATTCCCATTCGCTGCGCCAGCCCCTCGGGGTCGTGGCCGGCATCACGCCGTTCAACTTCCCCGCCATGGTGCCGATGTGGATGTTCCCCGTCGCGCTGGCCTGCGGCAACTGCTTCGTGCTCAAGCCCTCCGAGCGCGATCCCTCCGCCTCGCTGATCATGGCCGAGTGGCTGAAGGAAGCGGGGCTGCCCGACGGCGTGTTCCAGGTGATCCAGGGCGACAAGGAGGCGGTCGACGCCCTCCTGTACAACCCCGACATCCAGGCGGTGTCCTTCGTCGGCTCGACCCCGATCGCCAAGTACATCTACGAGACGGCGGCGCGCACCGGTAAGCGGGCGCAATGCCTCGGCGGGGCCAAGAACCACATGGTGGTGATGCCCGACGCCGACCTGGACCAGGCGGTCGACGCCCTGATGGGCGCCGCCTACGGCTCGGCCGGCGAGCGCTGCATGGCGATCTCGGTGGCGGTGCCGATCGGCGAGGAGACCGCCGACCGGCTGATGGAGAAGCTGATCCCGAAGGTGCGGGCGCTGAAGGTCGGGCCCGGCACCGATCCGGAGGCCGAGATGGGCCCGCTGGTCACCGCGCAGCACCGCGACAAGGTGAAGGGCTACATCGACCGCGGCGTCGCCGAGGGTGCCGATCTGGTGGTCGACGGCCGCGGCCTGACGCTCCAGGGCTACGAGAACGGCTACTTCGTCGGCGGCACCCTGTTCGACCGGGTCACGCCCGACATGACGATCTACAAGGAGGAGATCTTCGGGCCGGTGCTGGCCGTCGCCCGCGCGCCGGACTACGCGACCGCCGCGCAGATGATCAACGAGCACGAATTCGGCAACGGCACGGCGATCTTCACCCGGGACGGCGACGCGGCGCGGGAATTCGCCCACCAGATCCAGGTCGGGATGGTCGGCATCAACGTGCCGATCCCGGTGCCGATGGCGTTCCACTCCTTCGGCGGCTGGAAGGCCTCGCTGTTCGGCGACCACCACATGCACGGACCGGAGGGCGTGCGCTTCTACACCCGGCTCAAGACCATCACGACCCGCTGGCCCACCGGCATCCGCGCCGGCGCCGAGTTCGTGATGCCGACGATGAAGTAACGGCGGCGGCGGCGAGGGAGACGGCGACAGCCCGGGCTCTTACTCGCCGCCTCCCGGCCGGACGCCCCGCGCAACCTGGATGCCCGGCATGGGCCGCTTCGGCAGCATCCTCGGCGCCGATATCGGGCGACGTGCTCCTGGGGCTCGTCTGGAAAATCCAGGCCATCCCGATCGCCCCGGCATGTCCGACCCTCCCGGCGGCCGCCATCCGGTCCAAGGGACGACGGACGGCCGAGGCAGGGGGCGGCCGGGCTGCGCCTGAGCGCGAGGCGCGGTCTCGATGAGGGGGAGACACCAACGAATGAGTGAGTGTGGTCACCACGGCGCACGGGCTCTCGACCCGGCCGCATCCCGGCCCCTGCGCATCGCGATCAACCTCGCCAACACGGCGCTCGTGCGGACCCGGGAGCACGACGGCGAACCGCACGGGATCGCCGTCGACCTCGGCCGCGCCCTCGGCGAGTGGCTCGGTCGGCCGGTCCGCCTCGTGACCTTCCCGTCGGCCGGATCGCTCATGGCGTCCCTCGGCGAGGAGGGGTGGGACGTCGCGTTCATCGCCGTCGATCCGGCCCGCGCCGAGCGCGTGACGTACAGCCGCCCCTACATGCAGATCGAGGGCGTCTTCGCCGTTCGGGAGACGAGTTCACTGCGAAGTGGGGACGAGGTCGACCGGCCGCGGGTGCGGGTCGCGTCGGCGGCCGGGGCCGCCTATCACGGCCATCTGCTCCGGTCCCTCCGGCAGGCCGAGCTGGTGGCGATGCCGACGCCGAACGAGGCTCTGCGTCGTCTCCGCGAGGGCGGGTGCGAGGTTGCGGCAGGCGTGAGGCAGGCCGTCGAGGCGTTCGCGGCCGAAGGCGGCGACCTCCGTGTCCTGCCGGGCCGGTTCATGGCGATCGAACAGGCGATCGCCGTGCCGCGGCACTCGGCGCTCGGAGTGGACCTGCTGGACGCATTTCTCGCTCACGCGACGACGAAGAGTCTGATCGAAGTCGCGTCGACTGCCGGCGACCGCGTCGACACGAAGTAGCGCGGTCGTGAAGCGCTCCAGGCCCGGCGAGCCGACGGCATGACCGCGACTGGCAGGTCCGCTTCTCCTACAGAGCGGATCTGCCAGTCGAATCGATCCCAGGTTCAAGCCAGCGACAGCCGCACGCGCCGGTTCTGCTTGCCCTTCTTCTCGATCGCCGTGACGGTGGCTTTGCCGATCTCGCCCGTGCGGCTCACATGGGTGCCGCCGCAGGGCTGGAGGTCGAGGCCCTCGATCGCCACCAGCCGCACCCGGCCGCTGCCGATCGGCGGCTTCACCGACATCGTCTTGACGAGGCCGGGATTGGCCAGGAGCTCCTCGTCGCTGATCCAGCGCGTCGTCACGGCGGCATCCTGCGCGATCATCTCCGTTAAGCGCGCCGTCACCGCCTCCTTGTCGAGGCCGGCATCCGGGATGTCGAAATCGAGCCGGCCCTCGCCGTCGCCGATCGAGCCGCCGGTGACCGGGTAGGGGAGGGCGACCGAGAGCAGGTGGAGGGCGGTGTGCACCCGCATGCGGGCGTGGCGCAACGGCCAGTCGAGGACGAGGCGGACAGGCTCACCGGGGGCCGGCAGAGCGGTGCCCGGCGCGACGCGGTGCAGGATCGTGCGCTTGTCGGGACCGTAGACGGTGTCGAGAACGGCGATCTCGCTGCCGTCCTCCCGCACCATCCGGCCGCGGTCGCCGGGCTGGCCGCCGCCCTGCGCGTAGAACAGGGTCCGGTCGAGAACGAGGCCGGCCTCGTCCGCCGCCACGATCCGGCCTTCCGCCTCGCGGAGATACGCATCGTCGCGGAAGAGGAGTTCGGTGGACATGCGTGCGCTCCGTTCTCGAGGGAGCGCGACACTGCCCCGCCGCCGCGCCGCCGTCGAGGTTGGGTTTACGTTAACCATCTCGGTTAGCGAAGCCGCAGGGTTGATCGTGCTTAACCTCTGGTCAGTCGAGACCGAGCCCGCGATGATCGCCACCCCGACCTTCCCGGACCTGTCGGCCCTCGTGGTCGACGAGAGCCTCTATATCCGCCGCATCGTGCGCGACATGCTGATGCGCGTCGGCATCAAGCGCCTGCTCGAGGCGCCGGACGGCGCGGAGGCGCTCGGCGTGCTCGCCGAGAGCAAGCCCGATCTCGTCGTGCTCGACTGGGACCTTGCGATCCTGTCCGGCGAGGAGTTCATTCGCCTCGCCCGCACCCCGGCCACCTCGCCGGCCCCGACCGTGCCGATCATCCTGATGCTGGCCCAGCCGCGCCGCAACGTGGTCGACCGGGCGATCAATCTCGGGGTCAACGAGATCATCGCCAAGCCGTTCTCGCCCAAGACCCTGTGGTCGCGCCTCGACGAGGTCATCAACCGGCCGCGGCCGTTCTCGCAGGTCAAGAGCCTGCTGCGGCCCCAGCCGCGGCTGCCCGCCGCGGCGGTGGTCAAGGGCATGCTCTGACGCGGTCGAGTACGCGCGGCGATTTAATCCGCGAGTCTAAAGTCTTATCCCTGGCGCCGTAATCCGGCTTTCGGCCGGCTCGACCTTTGTCCAGTATCCGGCACCAAACCGGGCGCCCCTGCCGTCCGGACGGACAGGGAGAGACCCATGCTCACGCGCCTCGCCGCCATCGCCGCCGTCTGGGCGGCCGTCGCCGGCCCGGCCGCCGCCCAGGACGTCGTGCGTCTCGGCAACCTGAAATTCGCCCATTACGGCGCGATCTCCTACATGAAGGAGATCGCGGCCAAGTATAACCTCAAGATCGACGAGAAGCAGTTCGCCAAGGGCGCCGACATCTATCCGGCGATGGCGGTCGACCAGATCGACATCGCGGCCTCGGGCGCCGACGGCGCGGTGGCGGCGCGCGGCAACGGCGTGAAGCTCCTGGTGGTGGCGGGCTTCGCGAATGGCGGCGTGCGCATCCTCGGCCGGCCCGATCTCGGCGCCAAGACGCTCGCCGACGTGAAGGGCAAGAAGGTCGCGGTGGTGCGCGGCGGCACCCAGGACCTGATGCTGCTCGCCGAGCTGGAGAAGAACGGCCTGACCTGGTCGGAGCGGCCGGGCAAGGACGTGCAGCTCGTCTACTTCAACAACTACGCCGACCTGAACCAGGCGCTGGCGCAGAAATACGTCGACGTGATCTGCCAGAGCGAGCCGCAATCGACGCAAGCCATCTCGAACGGCTGGGGCTACGAGATCGTCAAGCCCTACGACACCCCGGTCGGCGTGCCCTACCGCCCGCTGGTCATGACCGAGAAGATGTATACCGAGAAGCCGGAGGTCGCTGCCCGCGTCCTCAAGCTCTTCGTCGAGGCGACCAAGACCTTCATCGAGAAGCCGGACCTCGCGGAAAAATACGTCCGCGACACGGTCTTCAAGGGCCAGCTCAGCAGCAAGGATTTCCGCGATTCGATGGAGAACGCGGATTACACCTACGACATGCCCGCCGGCCACATGCAGGTCACGGCCGACCTGATGCACAAGTATGGTCTCGGCAAGATGGTGAACCCGCCGAAGGGCGACGCCGAATGGGTCAAGCTCGACCTGCTCGAGAAGGCGAAGGCCGAGCTCGGCGCCAAGGCCAATACCAAAACGAACTGAGCCGTCATCGTGAACCGCCTCTCCGCCTTCCGCGGCGCATTTCTGCCGGTCGGGCTGCTGATCCTCTGGGAGATCGCCAGCCGGGCCGGCCTGTTCTCCGCCGTGGTGCTGCCGCCGCCGAGCGCGGTGGCCTCGCGCTGGGTCGCCAGCCTCGTCCCGGCCCTGCCCTACGATCCCGCCAGCCAGAGCTACGCCGCGTGGCTGGTCTCGGGCGAGCTGCCGCATGACGCGGTGGCGAGCCTCGGCCGGGTGATCGCGGGCTTCGCCATCGGCGTCGGCCTCGCTCTGCCGGTCGGCCTGCTGATGGGCACGAGCGACCGGCTCTACGGCCTCGTCAATCCGCTCCTGCAGATCCTGCGGCCGATCCCGCCGATCGCCTACATCCCGCTCGCCATCGTGTGGTTCGGCCTCGGCAACCCGCCGGCCCTGTTCCTGATCGCGCTCGGCACCTTCTTCCCGGTCCTCGTCAACACGGTGGCGGGGGTGCGACAGGTCGATTCGATCTACATCCGGGCCGCGCGCAACCTGGGCGCCAATTCCTGGACGATGTTCCGGAGGGTGATCCTGCCGGCGGCGAGCCCCTTCGTGCTCGCCGGCATGCGGATCGGCATCGGCACCGCCTTCATCGTGGTGATCGTCGCCGAGATGATCGCGGTCTCGGACGGGCTCGGCTACCGGATCCTGGAGGCGCGCGAATACATGTGGTCGGACAAGATCATCGGCGGCATGCTGACGATCGGCATCCTCGGCCTCGTCATCGACGGCGCGATGTCGCGCCTCAACGACCACCTGCTGCGCTGGCATCGCGGCCTGGAGCGCTGACCCATGACCGCGACCGCAACGCTCCGCACGTCGGAGCCCGCCGCCCGGCCCGGCCCGGGCGCCGCCGAGATCACGATCGCGCACGCCTCGAAGGTGTTCGGCACCGGCGAGGGCGCCGTGGTGGCGCTCGAGGACGTCACCGCGGCGATCCCGAGCGGGCAGTTCGTCTGCCTGCTCGGGCCGTCGGGCTGCGGCAAGTCCACGCTCCTCAACGCCATCGCGGGCTTCTCGCCGCTCACCGCGGGCGAGATCCGCATGAACGGGGACAGGATCGTCGATCCGGGCCCGGACCGGGGCATGGTCTTCCAGGAATACGCGCTGTTTCCCTGGATGAGCGTGGAGCAGAACATCCGCTTCGGCCTCGACATCAAGGGCGTGGCGCGCGGGCAGGCCGACAGGGTCGTCGCCGGCATCGCCCAGAAGCTCGGCCTGTCCGACTTCCTCGGCCGCTTTCCGAAGGACCTGTCGGGCGGCATGCGCCAGCGCGTCGCGATCGCCCGCATCCTGGCCCTCGACCCGCCGGTGATGCTGATGGACGAGCCGTTCGGCGCCCTCGACGCGCTGACCCGGCGCACGCTCCAGGACGAGCTGCTGCGGATCTGGGCCGAGTACCGCAAGACCATCGTGTTCGTGACCCACTCGATCGAGGAGGCGATCTACCTCGCCGACCGCATCGTCGTGCTCACCTACCGCCCGGGCCGGATGAAGCGCGACCTGATCGTGCCGCTGCCCCGCCCGCGCGACACGGCGTCGAGCGAGTTCAACGCCTTGAAGCGCGAACTCGCCGGGCTGGTGATGGAGGAGCAGCAGCGCTTCACGCAGGCCGAACTGACCGGAACGGCGGTCGATTGACCGGCGATCCGGGTCCTCTGGTCCGAACCGTCACGGCGAGTTGGCGGGCCGCGCGGCACGATCGCTGCTTTGCGTTCCGCCCGGAGCCACGTAAGCTCCCCATCATGTGATGGACTTTCGCCCCGCCAGGGGGCGACCATGAAGGATATCGGCATCGCCGATGAGGGATGAGACGGTCGTCTCCGTGCCGGCGCGCGCCGCGGAGTACGCCGAGACAGCGCGCGCGACCGCGCCTCCGCCTCGCGTGGCGGAGGATCATGGCCCACGCCGGAGCGAGCGCCGCGCCTACGCGGCGCTCGATCTCGGCACCAACAATTGCCGGCTCCTGATCGCCGAGCCGGCACCCTACGGGTTCCGGGTGATCGATGCCTTCTCGCGCATCGTGCGCCTCGGCGAAGGCTTGGGGAGCACCGACCGCCTGAGCGACGACGCCATCGACCGCACCGTCGATGCGCTGGCGGTGTGCTTGGGGAAAATGCGCTCCCGCGGCGTGGTGCGGTCGAAGTCGATCGCCACCGCGGCCTGCCGGCTCGCGGTGAACGGCCAGGCCTTCGTCGAGCGCGTCCACCGCGAGGTCGGCCTCGACCTCGAAGTGGTGGACCGGCGCACGGAAGCCTATCTCGCCGTCACCGGCTGCGCCGCGCTCGCCGACCGGCACGCCGAATCGGTGGTGATCTTCGATATCGGCGGCGGCTCGACCGAGATCGTCTGGCTCGACGGCTCGGCGGCGCTCGCCCGCAGCGCCGACCCGACCTTGCGCATCCGCGCCTGGGACTCCCTCCCCGTGGGCGTGGTCACCCTGGCCGAGCGCTATGGCGGGGCCGACGTGACCCGTCCGGTCTTCGAGGGCATGGTCGAGGAGGTCGCCGACCGCCTGACCAAGTTCGCGCTGATCGCGGGTGCTGCGGCCCATGCGCCGAACTTCCACCTGCTCGGCACCTCCGGCACGGTGACGACCCTGGCCGCCACCCACCTGCGCCTGCCGCGCTACGACCGGCGCCGCATCGACGGCTTGTGGATGCGCGACCGCGAGGTCACCGAGGCGATCGACGGCCTTCTCGCCACGCGGCTGTCGGACCGGGCGCAGAACCCGTGCATCGGCCGCGACCGGGCCGACCTGGTGCTTGCCGGCTGCGCCATCCTGGAGGCGATCCGCCGCGCCTTCCCGTCGGAGCGCCTGCGCATCGCCGATCGCGGCCTGCGCGAGGGCCTCCTGATGAACATGATGCGCGAGGACGGCGTCTGGCGCCGGGGCGTGCGGCCGGGCTGACGACCGCTCCGGGCTTGCGCCGGCTTGCTTTTAAGAAGCGGGCTTGCGCCCACAGGCCCGGGGCGTCATTGACCTTGAACGATTTTTTCGATCATCGAAGGTCACGGGATATGAGCGATCGTCGCGGCGGCGGCCTCCGGGGCGACCTGAAGCAGCGGGTCAAGACCGGGCGCGGGCGCACGGTCTCCTCCAAGCTCTGGCTCGAACGCCAGCTCAACGACCCCTACGTGGCCCGCGCCCGGCGCGAGGGCTACCGCTCGCGGGCGGCCTTCAAGCTGATGGAGATCGACGACCGCTTCCGGCTGCTGCGGCCGGGCCAGCGGGTGGTCGATCTCGGCGCGGCGCCGGGCGGCTGGTCGCAGATCGCCGCCGCCAAGGTCGGCAGCCATCCGGGCGCCCCGATGCCGCGGGGCCGGGTGGTCGGCATCGACCTTCTCGAGATCGAGCCGATGCCCGGCGTCGACTTCGTCACCCTCGACTTCCTCGACCCGACCGCGCCGGGGCTCCTCACCGAGATGCTGGGGGGACCTGCCGACGTCGTGATGTCCGACATGGCCGCCAACGCCACCGGCCACAAGAAGACCGACCACCTGCGCATCATGGGGCTCGCCGAGACGGCCCTGGCGTTTGCCCGCGAGATCCTGGCGCCGGGCGGCACCTACCTCGCCAAGGTGCTCCAGGGCGGCACCGAGGGCGGCCTGCTCACCGACCTGAAGCGCGATTTTGCGAGCGTGCGCCACGTCAAGCCGGCGGCGAGCCGGGCCGATTCGAGCGAGCTCTACGTGCTGGCGACCGGCTATCGCGGCGCCGAGGCGACCGACGGGCCGTATCGCGAGACCGACGAAAGCGGCGAGGAGGACGAGGCGGGCTGGCGGCCGTGACCCCGGCAGCGGCGATCGACCGCGCCCGGACGCTCCTTCTGGCGGAGGGCTTTTCGGAAGTCGGGCAGGGGACGCGGGGCGAGAGCTTCTACTTCGGCCTGCCCGGTGCCGAAGGGCAGTTGCGGGTGGCCAATCATGCCCGCACGCCGAAGCAGCGGCTCAAGCATCCGGAGGTGGTGGCGAGTCTCGTCGTCGCCGGGCCGTTGTCGGAGACGGCGTTGCGGGAGCGACTGTACGCGACCCTGCGGGACTTTCGGGCGCGTCGGAAGAAGCCGCCGATGGCGATCGGACCATCCTGACGTCTGTGAGGCGAATGCGGTTTATCTTGTCCCGATAAGGAGCTCGGTGGCTTGATGCCCCGAGCCTGCGTCGACCAACGGTCGTTCGCCGACCAAGCAGTCACGGCCCGGGAACTTGCATCGACCTGGGACCGACAAACGGCGGAGGCTCCCCCCACGGGGATCGATTTAGACTTCAGCGCCTTCGATGTCCTGGCAGACGCGGTGGTGGAGCGTCCGGTCGGATTCGTGAGGGCGAGCTGAACGCGCCGCAATACGCGAGTATCTCAGCCTCTTGCCGGGGAACTCCCTGCATCCCAAGCCCCTGCATCCACGTGGGAAGCGACGCAGCGTTCGCGTTCATTTAAGAGAGTATTATTCAAAATTCCGTAGATTTCAGCGTCTGACCAAAATCGATTCGTGGCGGAAATCACGATGTCTGTCAAAAAAATCCTACTCGCTCTGATGTCCATGATCGCCGCGACGGCCCTCGGCCTCGCTGGAGAGAGGCTGCTGACGAGCTACGCGCTCCAGGCCGTTGCGGGGCGGGTCACCCAGGACTCCACGATCAACCGCAATCTGTTCGCGAGTCTCGTGGGCGTCCGAGTCGAGTGGGGCCACGGACTGAACGCCCTGGTGATGGAGCCGGAGGCCGGCCTCTGGCAGCGGCAGATCTCCGTGGGGGCCCGCGCCGCACTCGATCAGGCCTTCACGGCCGCCGCAAACGCCTTGGCCGGCTTGCCGGATGCGGATCTCGCCGGCAAGGGCCGCGAACTGAAGGCAACGCTCGACGCGTGGACCGGCCTGCGGCCCGAGATCGACCGGGACTACGCCAAGCCGCTCGCCGAGCGGGACAAGACCCTCGTCAAGCGGGGCGGCGAGCTGTCCGGCCGCGTCATCGCCCAGCTCGAAGCGGCGTCCGACGCGGTGACGGCGCGGATCCAGCGCGACGAGCCGAGCATGGGCGTGCCTCTGAACGCCCAGGCCGTCGCGTGGCAGGTCCGCATGATGACGAGCCGCTTGGGCTCGACCTTCAGCCTGCTCGTGCTGGCGGACCGCCCGCCGACGCCCGCCGAGATCCGGGACCTGACCCAGCTCGACCTGCAGACCGAGCTGGGCTGGAGCATCGTCGGCCGCCTGGTCGCGTCCGGCGCCATCGGCGACACGGTCCGGAAGGCCCATGCCCGCGCCACCGCAGCCTATTTCGGTGGAGCGATGGCGGCGATGCGCAAGGACGTCCTCGCGGCCCTTGTCGAGGGACGTCGGCCATCGGTCTCGAAGCTGGAGTGGGATAAGACCATCTTCGCCGGCCGCAACACCATCACCGATATGACCATGGCCATCATGGACGACGTCGTTCGCCAGACTGAAGATCGGGCGGCCGAGGCGAAACGGATGTTCGTGACCCATGGTGTCGTCGCCCTGTTGGTCGCCGCGATGCTGGCGGTGGCGATCGTCGTCATTCAGTGGCGCGTGGTGGGCGGCATCACCCGGCTGGCGGCGGCGATGCAGCGCCTCTCGTCAGGCGAGACCGACACGGCCATTCCGGGCGTCGTGCGACGCGACGAGATCGGCGCCATGGCCGCCGCCGTGCAGGTGTTCAAGGATGGGCTGATCCATACCCGGGAGCTGGAGGAGGAGACGGCGCTCGCCCGTGCGTCGGCCGAGGAGCAGCGCCGGGCCGGCATGCGCCAGATGGCCGACGCCTTCGAGCGAGCGGTCGGCGGCATCGTCAGCCAGGTTTCGGCCTCCGCCACCGAGCTGCACGCCACTGCCCGGACCTTGACCGCCACCGCAACGCAGACCGCCGCGCAATCGACCACCGTGGCGGCTGCGGCCGAAGAAGCCTCCTCGAATGTCGGCACCGTCGCGGCGGCGGCCGAGGAACTCGGCGCCTCTGTCCAGGAGATCGGCCGCCAGGTCGATGGCTCGGCCCGACTGGCGCGGGCCGCCGTCACCGAGGCCGGGCAGACCGCCCATCAGGTCCGTGCGCTCACGGAAGCGACGGCCCGCATCGGCGACGTGGTTGGGCTGATCTCGTCGATCGCCGCCCAGACCAACCTCCTGGCGCTCAATGCCACCATCGAGGCGGCACGCGCGGGCGCGGCGGGCCGGGGTTTCGCGGTGGTCGCCGCGGAGGTCAAGGAGCTCGCCGGGCAGACCGCGAAGGCCACCGAGGAAATCACGACCCAGATCGCGGCGATCCAGGCCTCGACGGGCCAGGCGGCCGGCGCGATCGGTCAGATCACGGTGCGGATCGAGGAGCTCTCGGACGTTGCGACCTCGATCGCGGCGGCGGTGGAGGAGCAGGGCGCGGCGACCCAGGAGATCGTCCGCAACATCTCTCAAGCGGCTGCGGGCGCCGGGGAGGTGACGAGCAATATCGCCGGAGTGGCGCAGGCCTCTGAGGAGGCGGGCGCCGCGGCGAGCCAAGTACTATCGGCGGCATCCGAGCTCTCCCGGCAGTCGGAACAGCTTGGCACCGAAGTCGATCGCTTCCTCGCCACCGTACGCGCAGCGTGATCGAGAAAAATCGGTAGCGGATTACCGCTACCGATTCAGGATGTGGAAGGTCCGCCGCTGGACGGAGGTGAAGGCTCTGCCAATCCACAGCGCGCGGTCACCCCGCACGACAACCTCGGCTGCAAGGAAAATATACGTTTGCCGACCAGAGGAGCCGTCAACCACGCAGCGCATCGACCACCGCCGTGGAGGAGATGACGGTCAGCACCGGATCCACAGGATGCACGGGAACGCAGCGTGACCGGGGGGCCGCGGCAAACCCCGCTCACCCCGCCCGCTTCGCCGCATCCGCCAGAAACTCCGCCACCGCCTCGACGAAAGGCTGCCCGTAGGCATCCCGCTTGCGCTCGCCCACCCCGTGGACCGAGCGCAGGGCCCAGAGGTCGACGGGCTTGGCGCGCGCCATCTCGATCAGGGTGCGATCGGGGAAGATCATGTAGGCGGCGACGCCCTCCTGGCGGGCGAGCGTCGCGCGCAGGCCGCGCAGGTGCTGGAACAGGGCCTCGTCGGCCTCCGACAGGCCGAGGCTGTCGTCGCGGTCGGCGGCGGACCCGCGGCGGCGCTCCTTCGGGGCCTTCGGCTCGGGATCGGGGCGCAACTGCACCGGCTCGCGGCCGAACAGGATCGCCTCGCCCTTGTCGGTGAGCGACAGGCCGCCATAGCCGTCGCCGTTCTCGGCAACAGCGCCCGCCGCGAAGAGCTGGCGCAGGATCGCCCGCCAGGCCGCCACCGGCTTGTCGGAGCCGACCCCGAAGGTCTTGAGCTGGACGTGGCCGTTGCGGCGGATCTGCTCGCTCTCCTTGCCGTGGACGAGATCGCAGATATAGGCCGCGCCGAAGCGCTGGCCGGTGCGGACCACCGCCGAGAGCACCTTCTGGGCCGCCACCGTGCCGTCGATGAGCGAGACGCCGCCGCGGCACAGGTCGCAGCGGCCGCAAGGAGCGCTCTGCTCGCCGAAATAGCCGAGCAGCGACTGACGCCGGCAGGTCGCGCCCTCGCACAAAGCGATCATCGCCTCGAGCTTGCGGCGCTCGACCCGGCGGCGGTCGTCGGGCACCTCCTTCTCGTCGATCTGGCGCCGGCGGAGCGCCATGTCGTCGAGGCCGTAGAGGGTGAGGGTGTCGGCCGGCAGCCCGTCGCGGCCGGCGCGGCCGATCTCCTGGTAGTAGCTCTCGATGGTCGAGGGCATGTCGGCGTGGCAGACGTAGCGCACGTCCGGCTTGTTGATGCCCATGCCGAAGGCGATGGTCGCCACCACCACGACGCCGTCCTCCTGCAGGAAGGTGTCCTGGTTGCGCATCCGCACGCTCTGTTCGAGGCCGGCATGGTAGGCCAGCGCGTTGAAGCCGTCCTGTTGCAGGATCTCGGCGATCTGCTCGGTGCGCTTGCGGGACGAGCAGTAGATGATGCCGCTCTCGGCCTTGCGCGGACGCAGGAAGCGCGAGAGCTGGCGCGTCGGGTGCTCCTTCGGCGCGAAGGTCAGGCGGATGTTCGGTCGGTCGAAGGAGTGGACGAACAACTCCGGCTTGCGGCCGCGGGGAAACAGCCGCTCGGAGATGTCGGCCCGGGTCGCGGCATCCGCCGTCGCGGTCAGCGCCACGGTCTGCACGTCGCCGAGCGCCTCGCGGGCGCGGGCGAGGTCGCGGTATTCGGGCCGGAAGTCGTGGCCCCATTGCGAGACGCAATGCGCCTCGTCGACGGCGAGCCGCCGGACGCCGGCCCCCTGCAACGCCTCGATCAGGCCTTCCATCAGGAGCCGCTCGGGCGAGACGAAGAGCAGGCGCAAGCTGCCCTGGCGGATGCCGCGCCAGGTCTCGCGGGCGCTCGATTCCGACACCGACGAGTTGAGGGTGCCGGCCGCGACGCCGAAGGCCTCCATCTGCTTCACCTGGTCGTGCATCAGCGCGATCAGGGGCGAGACGACGACGGTCAGCGACTCCTCCACCAGGGCGGGAAGCTGGTAGGTCATCGACTTGCCCGAACCCGTCGGCATCACCGCGAAGACGTCGCGCCCGTCGAGCACGGCGCCGATCACCTCGGCCTGGCCGGGACGAAAATCCTCGTAGCCGAAGGTTTTGCGAAGGGCGGCGCGGGCCTCGTCGAGGCGGTCTGTCATCGGGGTTCTGCGGGCTCGTTGCGGGCGGCGAGGGATTGGCTTGCGGGTGCTTCGGATCGACGATAGCACTTCCTCGCCGACGCGGGACGCCACCATGACGCTCGACATTCGCGATGAGGACGTGGACCGCCTCGCCGAGACGCTGGCATCGATGGCGGGACTCAGCAAGACCGAAGCGGTTCGTATGGCGTTGGCCAACGAACTGCAACGGCGCGAACAGTCGCTGGCCGAGTTCTGGGCCCGCATCAAGCCGATCCAGGACGCGATCGCGGCCACTCCGTCCACCGGGCTGAAGGCCGACAAGGCCTTCTACGACGAACTGAGCGGCCAGCCCTGATGTTCGTCGATGCCTCGGCGCTCGTCGCCATCCTGGCGCAGGAGCCGGGCTACCTCCGGATCGGGGAGCGCCTGCACGCCGCGTCCTCCCGGTCGACGAGCGGGCTTGCCGTCTTCGAGGCGGTGATGGCGATCGCGCGCTTGAAGACGCTGACGATCGCGGCGGCCGAAGCCCATGTGCGGGACTTCCTGCAAGCGGCCGCCATCGCGGTCGTGCCGATCGCCGATGCGGAGGCACGGGAGGCGCTTGCGGCTTTCGCGCGCTTCGGCAAGGGCCAGGGGCACCCGGCCCAGCTCAACATGGGCGATTGCTTCGCTTATGCCTGCGCGCGGACGCGCAAGGCCGAGCTGCTCTTCGTCGGCAACGACTTCAGCAGGACCGACATCGTCCCATAATCATGGCGCCGCGACGCGGATCGCGCCCTCCGCCACCTGCACCATATCCGCCCGCCCGCCCAGCTCCCCGAACAGCACCGGATCGGCCCCGGTCATCCAGACCTGCCCCGGGAGCGCTTCGAGCGCGTCGAACAGCCCGGCGCGGCGGCGCGGGTCGAGATGGGCGGCGACCTCGTCGAGGAGGACCAGGGGGGCCAATCCGCTCATCCCGGTGACGAGGCGGGCATGGGCCAGCACCAGGCCGATCAGCAGGGCCTTCTGCTCGCCGGTCGAGGCGGTGGCGGCAGGCACGTCCTTGGGGCCGTGGCGGACCACGAGGTCGGAGGCCTGGGGGCCGGCGAGCGTCCGGCCGGCGGCGCGGTCGCGAAACCGGTTCTGGCGCAAGGTCGCGCGGTAGCGGTCCTCGGCATCGACCGCCGGCCAGACCGCCACGAGGTCGTCGATGTCGCCCTCCAGCCGCACCCCGGCCCAGGGGAAGGGCGAGGCCTCGTCGCGGGTCGACAGGATCAGGCTGTCGAGCCGTTCCACGGTCTCGCGGCGGGCGAGCGCCACCGCGACGGCGAGCTCCGCCACCTCGCGCTCGATCGCGTCGAGCCAGGGCCCGTCGTCGGGCCGCTCCTCCAGGAGGCGGTTGCGCGAGCGCAAGGCCCGCTCCATGGCGTTGACCCGGGCGCCGTGGCCGGCATCGACCGCCAGCACCAGCCGGTCGAGGAAGCGGCGCCGGTCGCCGGCCGGCCCGCGAAACAGCGCGTCGAGATCGGGGGTGAGCCAGACCACCCGCACCTGCTCGGCGAAGGCCGTGGGGGAGGGCGCGGTGGCGCCGTCGATGCGGCAGAGCCGGCCGCCGCGCTCCTCGCGGCCCCGCGGCGGCTCCCAGGCGGTGCCGATGCGGTGGTCGCCGTTGGGGCCCTCCAGCGTCAGCGACACCGCGAAGCCGCCGGCCCCGCCCTCGCGCGCCATCCCGGAAAAATCCGCCCGGCGCAGGCCCCGTCCGGGGGCGAACAGCGACAGCGCCTCCAGGATGTTGGTCTTGCCGGCCCCGTTCTCCCCCACCAGCGCGACGAAGCGGCGCCCGACCGCGAGGTCGAGATCGGCATGGTTGCGGAAGTCGCGGGCGATCAGCCGGGTGACGCGCAAGGGATCGGGCTCGGTCATCCCCGGGCCATATCACAGGTCGTCGCGGGAGCCGGCGATAGCGCTATTTTTTCCGAAAATCCTGTTCCATCCGCGACCTCATCCTGAGGTGCCGGGCGATCGAAGATCGCTTGGCCTCGAAGGAGGGTTCCAGGGATCACGGAGGCTTCTGGAGCCCTCCTTCGAGGTCAGTCGATTTTCAATCGACTGACACCTCAGGATGAGGTTGCGGGTAGGAGAAAGACGACTCTGCTGTGCAATCAGGACGTTCGAGGGCGGGCAATCCCGTCCTCACACCCGCATCGGCATCAGCACGTAGAGCGCCGGCGCGCCCTCGCGGTCCTGGATCACCGTCGGCGAGCCCGGATCGGCGAGGCGGAACAGGGCGGTGTCGCCGTCGAGCTGGGCCGTGATGTCGAGGAGGTAGCGGGCGTTGAAGCCGATATCGAGAGGGCCGGATTCGTAATCGACATCCAGCTCCTCGGTCGCCGAGCCCGAATCCGGGTTGTTGACCGAGAGCGACAGGCGCCCGTCGGTCATGGCGAGCTTCACTGCGCGGCCGCGCTCGGACGAGATGGTCGAGACGCGGTCGACCGCCTTGGCGAACTGGTCGCGCTCGACCGTCAGGCGCTTGTCGTTGCCGGTCGGGATGACGCGGGCGTAGTCCGGGAAGGTGCCGTCGATCAGCTTCGAGATCAGGGTGACGCCCGACGAGAAGCTGAACCGCACCTTGGCGGACGAGATCTCGACGCCGACGGTCTCGCCGCCATCCTCGACGAGCTTCTGGATCTCGGCCACGGCCTTGCGCGGCACGATGATGCCCGGCATGCCGCCGCTGCCCTCCGGCGCCTCCATCTGGACGCGGGCGAGGCGGTGGCCGTCGGTGGCGACCGCCCGCAGCTTGAGCGAGCCTTCCGCCTCGATGGTGTGGAAGAAGATGCCGTTGAGGTAGTAGCGCGTCTCCTCGGTCGAGATCGCGAACTGGGTCTTGTCGATCAGGCGCTTGAGATCGGCGGCCGGCAGCTCGAAGGAATGCGGCAGCTCGCCGGCGGCGAGATCGGGGAAATCGGCCTCCGGCAGGGCGCCGAGGGTGAAGCGCGAGCGGCCCGAACGGATCAGCATCTGGCCGGTCTCGCCGCTGGTCTCGAGGGAGACCTGGGCGCCGTCGGGCAGCTTTCGGACGATGTCGTAGATGACGTGGGCCGGCACCGTGATGGCGCCGCCATCGACCACGTCGGCGGGGATCGTCTCGGTCACCTCGATGTCGAGGTCGGTGGCTTTCAGCTGGAGGCCGTCCGGCCCCGAGCGCAGCAGCACGTTCGACAGGATCGGGATCGTGTTGCGCCGCTCCACGACGCGGTGCACGTGGCCGAGCGACCGAAGAAGGGCCGCGCGCTCGACGGTGACTTTCATCAGGGTGATCCGTGTCTCGAACGACCGACCGTTCAAGGCCGGCAACCGCACTCGTTGCCCCGTGCACGCACGGGACGGGAACTTTGGCGAAGGCGCTCCCCGAACGCAAGCCGGCGGGGGAGGCTCATCCACGAGCCTCCCCCGCGCGCATCCAGGAGGGTTATCGATTTCGAGGCGTTAGTCCTGAAGCATCCGCTTCAGCAGCTCGACCTCGTCGCAGAGCGCCGTGTCCTCGCCGATCGCCTTCTCGATCTTGCGCACCGCGTGGAGCACCGTGGTGTGGTCGCGCCCGCCGAAGCGCCGGCCGATCTCCGGCAGGGAGCGGAGCGTCAGCACCTTCGAGAGGTACATCGCGATCTGGCGCGGCTTGACCACCGCCGCGGTGCGGCGCTCGGAGAGGATGTCGGAGCGCGAGACGTTGTAGCGGCTCGCCACCAGCTTCTGGATGTCCTCGATCTTGACCCGCTTCGGCTCGCGGTTCTTCACGAGGTCGCGGATCGCCGTCTCGGCGGTGTCGAGGGTGACGGGCGCGCCGGTCAGCGTCGCGTGGGCCAAGAGCCGGTTGACCGCGCCTTCGAGGTCACGACCGTTGGCGGTGATGGCCTTCGCGACGTATTCGGCGACCGCGGGACCGACCTCGAAGGCCGGGTGCGAGGCGCGCACCGCCTCCAGGCGCGATTGCAGGATCGAGGCGCGCAGGGCCTCGTCGAGGGTGCCGATCTCGACCACCAGGCCGCCGGCCAGGCGCGAGCGGACCCGCTCGTCGAGGGCCTCCAGTTCCGTCGGCGGCCGGTCGGCCGCCACCACCACCTGGCGCCCTGCATCGATGAGGGCGTTGAGGGTGTGGCCGAACTCGGCCTGGATCGAGCGGCCCTGGATGAACTGCACGTCGTCGAGGATCAGGACGTCGATCGCCCGCAGCTTTTCCTTGAAGGCCAGCGCGCTCTGGGTCTTCAGGGCATTGACGAAGCCGTACATGAAGCGGTCGGCGGTGAGGTAGATCACCCGACGGCCGGCATTCTTCACCGCGTGGCCGATGCCGTGGAGGAGGTGGGTCTTGCCCAGACCCACGCCGGCATGGAAGTAGAGCGGGTTGTAGAGCGCGGGACCGCCGTCGTGGCGGGCGACCCGCTCGGCGGCGGCGTGCGCGAGCGCGTTCGAGCGGCCGACCACGAAGCTCTCGAAGGTCAGGCGCGCATCGAGCGGAGCGCCGCCGAGATCGCCCTCGGGGGCGGCACCGCGGGCGGCGCGCTCGGGCTCGGGCATCTCGACGACCGGGCTCGGGCTCGCGGCCGGGCGCGGGCTCGGGGCGGGCTTCGTCAGCGCGGCGGCGCCCGGACGGGCCGGCGCCATCGCGCCGCGCACCCCGACCTCCAGGCTCTCGATGCCGTCGGCCTCGCTGCGGAAGGTGGCCAGCACCCGGTCGATGTAGTGCGACTCGATCCAGCTCTTGAGGAACCGGGTCGGGACGGTGAGGCGGGCGACGCCGCCGGTGACGTCCTGCAATTCGAGCCGGGCGAACCAGCTCGCGAACACGTCCTCGCCGAGTTCCGCCCGCAGGCGGCGCTTCACCCGTTGCCAGGCTCCCGCGATCTCGGCGGCTGCGACCTCGCGGCCGTCGTCGCCGTTGCCGCCACGGCCGGAACCGACCCCTTCCGCCAAGCTGCCGTCCACACGCATGACTGGTCCCTTCTCGGCCCGGTGGCGGCTGCCCGCTCCCGGTCCGTACGCAGATACGCTTGCCGCCCCGGCCCCGAACGCGGGGATGGGCGGCCGGGTCGCAGGCCCGGGAAGTCAACTCCCTCCCGGCCTTTGTCCCCTTGGTTCGTCCCGGTCTATCAACAACTGGTCTCGTTTCTCTTAAAGACCCCCGGGCCCCAATTCCGCGAGGCGCCGCCGAGGCTTGGCGGCACGGTGCGGCGATCCCGCGGGTGTTGCGCCGCGGTGTGGGCCGGTTGCGTCGATCGAGAGCGGGACGAGACCCGCGCGAGCGGCGGGCATGGACAAAAACTAGGCTGTCCGGGGGACTTTTCGCAACAGGAACGATCGGCGGCAAGGTGAACCGATCGTTACACCGGTCCTTCGCCCACGCCCGGTCCACAGCCTGTCCGGCGGCAACGTGCTGGAATCGTGACCGTTTCGTTGATGGGCCCGTTGGCCCTGCGAAAGACCTGTACGAACTCAAGGACTTGTCGAGAGCGGGGAGGGCGCCGGGGACAGGCCGGTGGAAACCGCTGCCGTGTCCTGCACGCACTTGACAGGCGCGTCCGCCGTCCCAGGCCAGGGGATCACCGTCAGTTCGGGCCACAGCGCCCGGGCCCGCTCCGCCTTGGCGGCGTAGGCCGGCCCGTTGGCGATGGCCGGGTTGGGGCGCAGGACCATCCCGAACAGGTCGGAAAGGCCGAACGGCGCGGCGATCGAGAGCGTGTCGTCCGGCTCGAGCCGCATTCCGACCGCGTGGACCACGGCCGCATAGCGGGACAAGGCCGCGTCGGCGCTCGGCAGGGGAGGGTAGGGGGCCCCGAAGCGACGCTCGAACCAGAGATGGACCCGGGCCTGGTTGCGGATCTCGACCGGGCCGACGCAATCCGCGAGAACCGGGGCCGCGCGGCGAAGCACCGCGTCCTCGGCCTCCCAGGACAGGTCGGCATCGTCGAAGTAAATCAGGTCGTAGTCGCGGATGCCGTGCCCGCGCGGCCGGCCGGTCAGGACGTTCCAGACCGTCTGGTAGAGGCAGCCAGCGACGAGGCGCCATTGCGGCAGGGCGAGGGAGCGGGCCTTCGCCAGAAGCGCCATCAGGTCGGGGTCGGCCCGGACGATGGCGGCGAGACGGTGTCGGTGCTCCGCTTCGTCAGGAGTCATACGAATTCCGCTTGATTCGTTCGAAAAAGTAAAGCGCGCCTCCCCTCTCCCGTGTGGGCTAGCGGATTCACACTTCTCCTCTGAATGCTAACCCATTGAAATTAAGCGCGCTTCCCCTCCCCCTTGTGGGGAGGGGCTAGGGGTGGGGGTGGTGCAGAAGGCACCGCTGCGCTCTATCCGGCACCACCCCCACCTCCAGCTCCTCCCCACAAGCTTGAGCGATCTCGGGCAAGCCCGAGATCGCCTGGGGAGGAGAGGCGCGCGACCTTCACCGGAGAAGCTCTCGAACCGAGAAGTGTGAACACACTAGCCCGTGTGGGAGAGGGGCCTGGGGATCGAAGATCCCGCGTGAGGGTGGCTCGGCTTCCGTGTAAAGCTGTGACCGTCGTGCTGGCAGCGGAACGGTTCAGTCTTCTTGCGGTACCGTCTCCACCCTGCGCGATCTTCGATCGCCCCTACCCCTCTCCCACACGGGAGAGGGGATCCCGCGCTTTATTGTTTCCAAAATAGATCAAGCGCAAGCTGTATCACGCCCCGGTATATTCCGCCCACGACATCGGCGTCTCGAACACCTTGACCGAGGACAGGAGCGGCAGGGCCGGCCGCGTCTTCTCCCAGATCCAGACCGCGATGTGCTCGGCGGTCGGGTTCTCGAGGCCCGGCACCTCGTTGAGGCAGTAATGGTCGAGGCGTTCGAGCACCGGCCCGAACGCGGCCTCGACGTCGAAGAAATCCACCACCCAGCCGGTCTCCGGATCGACCGGCCCGTCGAGGGTCAGTTCCACCCGGTAGGAATGGCCGTGCATGCGGTGGCAGCGATGGGTCGCGGGCACGTTGGGCAGCCGGTGGGCCGCCTCGAACGTGAAGGCCTGGGTGATCTTCATCTGTGGTCGCGTCTGGGGATGAATGTGTGCCGCCCCTTAGCACCGTTGGTCCGGCAGGCGAAATCACCCGCGGCCGGACTTACGGGATGCCGATCAGCTTGTGGGTCTGGAGGCTCAGGCGCCAGCGGGCGTCGCGCAGGCAATGGGCCACCGCGGCCTCGGTATTGCCGATCCGGTCGGGCCCGTCCATCGGCTGGAGCCAGAGGTGGCGGAAATCGAGTTCGGCGAGCGCGTCCGGGTCGAGCTCGGCCTGCGGATAGACGAGCTTCAACTCGTCGCCGCTTGTGAGGCGCAACGGCGCCCCGGCCTTGGGGCTGACGCAGATCCAGTCGATCCCGGGCGGCGGCTCCTGCGTGCCGTTGGTTTCCACCGCCGCCTCGAAGCCCCGGGCATGGACGGCAGCGAGAAGCGCCGCGTCGAGCTGCAACAGCGGCTCGCCGCCGGTGAACACCACGTAGCGCCGGCCCCGCGCCCCGTTCCAGGTCCGCTCGATCGCCTCGGCCAGCGCCTCCGCGTCGGGAAACCGGCCGCCGCCGATGCCGTCGGTGCCGATGAAGTCGGTGTCGCAGAAGCGGCAGACGGCTTGCGCGCGATCGGCCTCGCGCCCGCTCCACAGGTTGCAGCCGGCAAAGCGGCAGAACACCGAGGCGCGCCCGGCCTGGGCGCCCTCGCCCTGGAGGGTGTGAAAGATCTCCTTGACGGCGTAGCTCATGATGTCGATCGTCGGGCGCCGCCGGGTGGCGGCGCGCACGTTGCTCCATGTGGTTCTTGCGGCCATCCTGCCGTGTCAGATGGGAGCCGCGCCGGCAAGCCCACCGGATGCAGGCCTCCCGCGCAAGGTCGGGTGCCCTTTGGCCCCTGTGGACGGCCCTGTGGGCGGGCACGGGATGGCAGCGCCGCCATGCTCCCGCCACGGATGGTCGGTTCATGGGGGTGTCGCGCGGCGCTGTCAAAAGCTTCGCCTTTGCCTTACATTGATGGTCGGTCCGCCGTGCGGTGCCCGGGGCGGCGTGACCGGACGGCCTTCTTCTCAAGGCCGGACGGTCGCGGGAGGCGCTGCAGGGCGGCACCGGCACGACGGGGACCCATCGGAATGTTCACAGCTGCGCTGCTGCCGCGCCTCGCCGGACGCCTCTTCGGCCTCGGCGCCCTCGTGGCCGCCGGATCCTTGGCTGCCGGGACGGCGGGGGCGGTCACCGCGCCGATGCTGGTCGTCGACGTCGATTCCGGCAAGGTGATCTACAGCCAGGGCGCCACCGACCCCTGGTACCCGGCCTCGATCACCAAGCTGATGACGACCTACGTCGCCCTCGACATGGTGCGCCAGGGCCGCGCCTCGATGGACCAGCTCCTCACCATCTCGGAGGCCGCCGCGGCCGAGCCGCCCTCCAAGATGGGCTTCAAGCCCGGCACCCAGCTCACCCTCGACAACGCCCTCAAGATCATCATGGTGAAGTCGGCCAACGACGTCGCCTGGGCGATCGGCGAGAATCTCGGCGGCTCGATCGACGGCTTCGCCGCCCAGATGAACGAGACCGCGCAGCGCCTCGGCATGCGCGAGAGCCACTGGTACAATCCCAACGGCCTGCCCGACGCGCGGCAATGGACCTCGGCCCGGGACATGGCGGTCCTCGGCCGCGCCCTGCTGCGCGACTTTCCCGAGAACCGCGACCTGTTCTCGATCTCGGCGATCCAGTTCGGCCGCGCGGTGATGCCGAACCACAACGGCCTGCTCGGCCGCTATGCCGGCGTCGACGGGATGAAGACCGGCTTCATCTGCGCGGGCGGCTTCAACGTGGTGGCGACCGCCAACCGCAACGGCCGGCGCATCCTCACCGTGGTGATGGGCCAGGCGAGCGCCCGCGAGCGCGACCTGAAGACCGCCGACCTGTTCGATTACGGCTTCGGCCAGTCGGGGTTCAGCTTCGGCGGCCAGACGCTCAACGACCTGCCGGTCTCGTCGATCGCGGCCCCGCCGGACATGCGGCCCTATATCTGCGACAAGCGCCGGCCGATGCCGGCCGACTCGGATTCCTCCGCGGTGACCGCGGGTGCGGCCGCCGGCGGCAATGCCGACAACGCCAACGCGCAGCTGATGGCGGCCGGCGCGCCGCCCTCCTCGGCGCTCGCCTTCGCCACCATGAACAGCGCGGCCCTGCGCAACCGCGCCCTGCCGCCCCGGGCGCCGCTGCAGCCGGTGCTGGTCTGGACCGGCCGCGACCCGGCCGAGAGTGCCATCGCGGCGAACGACGACGCGCCGGCCAAGCCCATCACCGCCAAGCCAGCGCGGGTGAAGCTGGCCAAGCCCGTGCCGCAAAAGCCCGCCCCGAGCCGCAGCATCGCGGCGACCGGCGCCACCGTGCCGCAGCCCAAGCTGCTGGCCCGCCACAAGGGCGCGACGCCGGCCGCGGCCTCCGCCTTCGCCTCCACCGGCCCGGCCACCGCGGTGATCGCCGAGCCGAAGGGGCACAAGGCGGCGGTGACGCCCGCGGCGAAGCCGGCCGGCAAGGCGCCGAAGCCTGCGGCGAAGCCCGCACAGAAGGCCGAGGCCAAGCCCGCGGCGAAGCCGGCCGTGAAGTCGGCGCGCAAGAAGGACGATTGAGCCGGTGGCCGATGCGGCGCCGGTCTTCTGCCCGGACGGTGCCCTGGCCTACGACCGCAGCCGCACCGTGTTCGTGCCGGGGCGGGGGCTCGCCCTCGACGAATCCTACCGCCTCGCGCACCTGCCCCTGGTGGCGCCCGATCATCCGGGCGTGATCCCTACGCGGGAGAATCGGTACTACACGCGCGGCCGCCATCCCCGGGTCGTCTCGCTGGTGCTGCCGGTGCCGCAGGCGCATCTCGCCGCCGCCCCGGCCCATGCCGCCCTGGAGCGGGATCTGCGGGCCGCACCCTTCGCGCACAAGATCGCCTGGGAGGTCGCCGCACGCCGGGCCGACCGCCTGCACGCGACCCTGTGCGGTTCCCTCGCGGTCGGGCCCGAGGCGGTGCCGGTGCTGACGCCCGCGCAGCAGGCGGCGTTGGCCGCCCTCGGCCCGGTCACGGTCGAGCTACGCGGCCTGTTCTCGGGCAACATCAACCTCGGCCGGCTCTACCTGCGGGTCTATCCCGAATGCCGGGACGGGATCGACGTGCTGGCGGAGATCCAGCGGATCATGGGCCGGCCGGCGAGCGGGCTCTACCTCGTCGGTCTGCACGCCCTGACCGACGACCTCGACCCGGCGGAGGCCGCGTTCCTCGCCGAGATGATCGATCGTTGGTGGGACCGGCCGGTCCTGCGCCTCACGGTCGATGCGCTGTGGCTGCTCTGGGCCACCGACGATCAGGTCCTCGATGGCGGCGTGCTGGCGCAGGTTCCGCTCACCGGTCCGACGAGCCGGGATTGACGTTCGGCAGCCGGATGCGCAGTTCGCGGTGAATAGTCCGACGAGACCGCCCGCATGACCGACACCCCAGGCCGCCCGGCCCCGATCCCGCTCACGCTCCTCACCGGCTTCCTCGGAGCCGGGAAGACCACCCTGCTCAACCGGCTTCTCCAGGCGCCCGAGCTCGCCGACACGGTGGTGATCGTCAACGAGTTCGGCGAGGTCGGGCTCGATCACCTGCTGATCGAGACGGTGGACGAGGGGATGATCCTGCTCGGGGCCGGCTGCCTGTGCTGCACGGTGCGTGGCGACCTGATCGCCACCCTGGAGGACCTGCTGCGTAAGCGCGACAACGGGCGGATCCAGCCGTTCCGCCGGGTGGTGATCGAGACCACCGGCCTCGCCGATCCGGCGCCGATCCTGCACGCGCTGCTCTATCATCCCTACGTGGCGATGCGGTACGCGCTCCAGGGCGTCGTCACGGTGGTCGACGCGGTCAACGGCGACGGCACCCTCGACGCGCACCCGGAGGCCCTGCGCCAGGTCGCGGTGGCGGACCGGCTGGTGGTGACCAAGGCCGATCTCGCCGACGGGCGGGACGAGGCCCTGCGCGCGCGCCTGCACCGGATCAACCCGGGCGCCGCGATCCTGGCGCCGGACGCCCCGGCTGACGCGCTGCTCGGCGGGTTGTTCGACCCCGACGGCAAGGTGGCGGACGTGCGGGCCTGGCTCGGCGCGGAGGACCATCATCATCACCATCACGGCCACGATCATCACCACCACGACGTCAACCGGCACGATGCGGCGATCCGGGCCTTCCACCTGGTGAGCGACGCGCCGGTGCCGCGCGCGGCGTTCGAGATGTTCCTCGACCTGCTGCGTTCCGCCCACGGCCCGAAGCTCCTGCGCCTGAAGGGGCTGGTGGCGCTCGCCGACGATCCGAACCGGCCGGTGGTGGTGCACGGGGTGCAGCACGTCGTCCATACGCCCGCGACCTTGCCGGCCTGGCCCGACGGCGATACCCGCTCGCGGCTGGTCCTGATCGTGCGCGACCTCGATCCCGCCTTCGTGCGCCGGCTGTGGGACGCCTTCCTGGGCCGGCCGGCGGTCGATGCGCCCGACGCCGCGGCGCTGACCGGCAACCCGCTGGCGATCCCGGGCGGCTGATCCCGGCGAGGTCGGTCCCGCAACGGATCGGCACGCCGCTTGAACCGCGTCGCCCGGCGCGGCCGTAGGGGCCGTGTTCCTGTCCCGTTATGGGACGGATGACCCGGAGCGAGGCTGCGATGAGCACTCCCTTCACGCTGATCGAGGGCGGTCTGACGGGCGCAGTGAGCCTGCGGGCGGAGCTGCGCCATCCCTCCTCGCTGCGCGAGCCCGAGGTGGAGGCCTGGCGCAGCCTGATGGCCCGCGCCCTCGAGCCGAGCGTCTACGCCGATCCGGACTTCACCCTGACGGTGGCGCAGCACCTCGCCGACGGCCGGACCCTGGCACTGCTGCTGGTCTGGCAGGACGGCCTGCGCACGCCGACCTTACGCGGCGTGCTGCCGCTGCGGCTGCCGGCGCGCCAGGGCCTGGCCGGCCGCGCTCGGCTCTGGCGCCTGCCGCTCGCCGGCACTGCCGAGGCGGCGATTGATGCCGGCCACGCCGCTTCGGTGCTGCGCACCGCCCTCGACCATCTGCGGCTGTCGCGCTTGCGCCTCGTCGACCTGCACTGGCCGGACCTGCGGCCGGATTCGGGCCTCGCGGTCGCCCTCGGCGAGGCTGCGGGCGGTACGGGGCGCCGCCTGGCGGTCGCGGACCAGGCCGAGGCGCCGGCGCCCGAAACGGCTCCCCTGACCCTGCCGGCCGGGCGGACCTCGCTGGAGCGGGTGCGGGACCCGGCGCGCCTGCGCGACGCCGTCGAGCATTTTCTGGTGCTGGATGCCCGGCGCGGCCCCGACAGCCTGCTCGCCGACCCCGCGACCGCCACCGCCTTCCGGGTGGTGACACGGCGCTTCGCCCATCGCGGCCAAGCCTGCGTCGATCTGGTGCGGCGGGATGGGGAGGTGGTGGCGGCGGCCGTCCACCTCGCGACCGGACGGCACGACACGATCTGGCGCCAGGCTGGCCTCTGCCTGGCGCAAGCGCCGGCCCTCGCGCCGGCACCCGCCCGCATCGAGGCCCTGGTCACGATCGAGGCGTCGGGCGTCGCCCGTCGGACGCCGCAGCCCAGAACCCTGCGCCGCCTGATGCGCCTGCGGGCCTGACGGGTCCCGGCGAGCGGGGAAGGCCTACTCGTCCTCGCCGAAGCGGTTGGCGAGGAGGGCGGTGATCGCCTCCATGCAGAAATCCTGGTCGGGCCCGAGCGCCGTGACCCGGATGCTGGTGCCCTGCGCGGCCCCGAGGGTGAGCAGGCCCATGATCGAGCGCCCGCCCACCGTCTCGCCGCCCCGGCTCACCGTGACCTCCGAGCCGAATTTCTCCACCGTCTGCACGAACTTGGCGGAGGCCCGGGCGTGCAGGCCGCGGCGGTTGATGATCGGCAGGTCGCGGGCGCTCGCGCCCTCGGGAACCGGCGGCAACTCGCCGTCGGCATCGTCTGTGTCGGCAAAGGGCGTCATGGGTCGGGGCACCTGCTCGGATCCGGTGGGACGGGTTGTCGCCCGTCGTCCGGGTCTCGCGCGCGTTGTCGGGAAGCGTCCGGTCACGGTAACCGGGCTTCCGCAGAAAGCTAGAGCGGATGACGCGGGAATCGAGGGTACGGCCCCTCGGCCGTCCTGCCGGCGATCCTGCGGTGCAGGGCCTACTTGCCGGCGAGCACCCGCGAGGCGACGTTGATGTACTTGCGCCCCGCTTCCTGGGCGTGGAGCACCGCCTCGCCCAGGGATTCCTCGTCGCGCACGCTGGCGAGCTTGATCAGCATCGGCAGGTTGATGCCGGCGACCACCTCGACCGAGCCGCCGTTCATGCAGGAGAGGGCGAGGTTCGAGGGCGTGCCCCCGAACATGTCGGTCAGCACGACGACGCCCTCGCCGGTATTCACCCGGCACACCGCCGACATGATGTCCTTGCGACGGACCTCCATGTCGTCCTCGGGGCCGATGGTGATCGTCTCGAGCTGCTCTTGCGGCCCCACGACGTGCTCCAGCGCGGCTTTGAATTCCGTCGCGAGCAGGCCGTGGGTGACGAGCACCATTCCAATCATCGACACGAGTTCCGACGCCCCGTTGGAGCCGAGCCGCCATTTTGTGCAGCGCAAAGGCGAGCGCAAGAGCAATGCGGCGAAATCCGCATCAATCGGTCATCATCATGACACGGAGGCGGCGCCAACGCCACAACACCGTTGCGGCCCGGCCGGGGTCCGGCGGCAGGATCGTTCTGGGAAGCGCCACCCCCCGGAGAAGAACCGTCTCGTCGGCGGCCTCGGGCATCCGCGGGGCCGCCTCGGCGAGGTCGACGACGAGCCGCAGGATCGCCGAAGGCACCGTGGCGTCAACGGGTTGCAGGCCCAGCCCGCGGATCTCCAGGAGGCCGGCCAGCGCCGGGTGCGGGGCGGCGACGAGACGACCGTGCCGCGGCGTCAGGGTCACGCGGTCGTCTCCCACCAGGGCAGCGAAGACGCCCGAGATAGCGCCGAGCCCGATCAGGTCACGGACCAGGGTCGATTTGCCGCTCCCCGCCGGTCCCCGGATCAGGACCCCATCCTCGCCGAGCACGACGCAGCTGGCGTGGACGGCCCCCATCCCTCAACGGCTCTGGGCCGGGATGCGGACGATGAAGCGGGCGCCGAGCAAGGCCGGCTCGCCGTCTTCGCCCAAGGCCCCGAGGCGGTTCTCGGCCCGGATCGTGCCGCGATGGGCCTGGACGATCTGGCGCGAGATCGAGAGGCCCAGCCCCGAATTCTGCCCGAAGCCTTGTTCCGGCCGGTCGGTGTAGAAGCGCTCGAAGATCCGCTCCAGGGCGTGGGGCGGGATGCCCGGCCCGTCATCCTCGACGGTCAGCTCGACGGCGTTGCGCCGCCGCCGCAGGGCCACCCGGACGCTCGCGCCCTTGGGCGAGAACGAGCGGGCATTGTCGAGGAGGTTGTTGACCACCTGGCCGAGCCGGCTGTCGTGGCCGAGGATCGCGAACGGGTCGTCGGTGCCGGAGGGCGCCGGCTCGACGGTGAGGTCGATCGATGCGTCGCTCCGGCGCCGGCGCTCGTTGGCCACCGACACCACCGTGGTGATGAGCTTCTTCAGATCGACGCGGCCCGCCTCGGCCCGGGCCAGCTCGGCATCGAGGCGCGAGGCGTCGGCGATGTCGCTGATCAGCCGGTCGAGGCGCTTCACGTCGTGCTGGATCACCTGCATCAGCCGGCCGCGGGACTCGTCGGTCTTGGCGAGCGGCAGGGTCTCGACGGCGCTGCGCAGCGAGGTGAGCGGGTTCTTCAACTCGTGCGAGACGTCCGCGGCGAAGTTCTCGATCGCGTCGAGGCGGCGGTAGAGCGCCTGGGTCATGTCGCGGAGCGCACCCGAGAGATGGCCGATCTCGTCGGTGCGCCGGGTGAAGTCGGGGATCTCCTGGCGCGACTTGATGCCGGTGCGGACCCGCTCGGCGGCCTCCGCCAGCCGCCCGACCGGGCCGACGATCTGGCCGGCGACCAGCATCGACAGCACCACCATCACGAGCGCCGCGATGATGAAGACCTGCAGCAGCGAGAAGCGCTCGGCTGCGATGATCTTGTCGATGTCGCCTTCCTGGGTCGAGAGCAGCAGGGCGCCCCGCACGGTGCGGCCGCGCTGGATCGGCACCGCCACCGACACGATGGTCTCGCCTGGGCCGTTGCGGCGCACCAGCGTGCCGCGGGCACCGGCGAGCGCGCGCTGTACCTCCGGCAGGGTGCGCCCGTCCGCCGGGCCCGGCTCGTCGGCCGACGAGGGCCGGCCGAGGCCCGGGATGTGCGTCCGCACGGCGTTCCAGGCCTGCTCGATCAGGCTTGGACGCTCCTTGTGGGCCGGCGGCGGCTCGCGGCTGAGATCGCCCCTTATGTAGAGGCCGCGCGAATCGATCAGCATCGTGCCGTCGCGGTCGTAGACCCGGGCGCGGGTGCCGGTCGGCGTGATGAGGCGGCGCAGGAGCGGGGCCACCCGTTCCGGGTTGAGGGAGAATTCGAGACCCGAGGGCGCCTCGTCGCCGAAATTGCCGCCTTCGCCGGCCTGGAGCTGGAGCAGGCGGTCGGGATCGATGGTGATCGCGTCGGTATCGACGGTCGCCGAGGCCGCGATGGCGCCGGCGATGATGTCTCCTTGAGTCAGCAGGCTCTGCACCCGGGCCTCGATCAGGCCCTGGCGGAACTGGTTGAGGTAGAGGAAGCCGATCAGGAGCGCGATCAGCCCGGCGAGGTTCAGGACCACGATGCGCCGGGTCAGGCTCGAGGCGAAGCGCTGCGCGATCCAGCGCCGCACCGTCCGCGGGCCGAACGGCTCGCGCGCGGCCTCGGCGTCGGGGTCAATCTCGCTCGACGGTTTCACGGGTGAGGATTTCACGGGCGAGCCGCCGAAGAAGCGGCCGGTGCCGCCGAGGAGACGGCGCACGGCGCCGCGGGCCGATCCGTCGCTCACGCGATCACATCTCTGGAGTCCGACGATCCGAAGGTCAAGTGTCTTACATTTCCTTGAAGCGGTAGCCGACGCCGTACAGCGTCTCGATCATGTCGAAGCTGTTGTCGGTGACCTTGAACTTCTTGCGCAGGCGCTTGATGTGGCTGTCGATGGTGCGGTCGTCGACATAGACCTGGTCGTCGTAGGCCGCATCCATGAGCGCGTTGCGGCTCTTCACGACGCCGGGGCGCTGGGCCAGCGCCTGGAGGATCAGGAACTCGGTCACGGTCAGCGTCACCGGCTCGCCCTTCCAGGTGCAGGTGTGGCGCTCCGGGTCCATCATCAGCTGGCCGCGCTCCAGGGAGCGCGCCGCCGCGGCCTCCGCCTCCTTGGCCGAGGCGCCGGGCCCCGCCTCCTTGGCGGCGAAGCGGCGGAGCACCGCCTTCACCCGCTCGACCAGGAGACGCTGCGAGAACGGCTTCCGGATGAAGTCGTCGGCGCCCATCTTGAGGCCGAACAACTCGTCGATCTCCTCGTCCTTCGAGGTCAGGAAGATCACCGGCAGGTCGGATTTCTGGCGCAGGCGGCGCAACAGCTCCATCCCGTCCATGCGCGGCATCTTGATGTCGAAGATCGCGAGGTCGGGCGGCGAATGCTTCAGGCCGTCGAGGGCGGAGGCGCCGTCGGTATAGGTCTGAATCCGGTACCCCTCGGTCTCCAGGGCGATCGACACGGAGGTCAGGATGTTGCGGTCGTCATCGACGAGGGCGATGGTCGGCATGGGCATTCCCTGGGGCGCGGGCGTCGCCCGCAGGACATACCGGCCCTGCTGAACGCAACCCGACTGGACCCGGTTCCGGGGTCAATCTCGTGTGTCGCGGCCCCTCCTGCCAATAAAGGCTGGACAGTGGCCGCGACGCCACGATTCTGTCTCCCTTAAGGCCATCCCGCCGAAAAAGCGAGCACCCGTGGCGAGGCCGCCACAGATGGGCCCGGATTTCGGGTCCGCGCGCCGCGGCGTCGCGCGGCCTGGACGGGCCTGCCTGCCATCGCCAAGGTAGATCGCGAGACGCGCGAGGCGAGGGGGGAGACCGCATGGCCGAGGCAGACAGGAAGCAGGCCGCGCCGCTGCCGGCCGCCGAGGCGCCGTTCGACGCGATCGGCCTCGCCAAGTCGCTCCTGCGCAAAATCCGCTCGGGGGCGCTCGCCACCCTGGAGCGGCAAGGGGAGCATGAAGGCGGGGCGCCCTTCGCGTCCCTCGTCACCGTGGCGACGGATGTCGACGGGACGCCGCTCCTGCTGCTGTCGCGCCTCTCGGCCCATACCCTCAACCTGGAGGCCGATCCGCGCTGCTCGCTGCTGCTCTCCCAGGGCGGCAAGGGCGATCCGCTGGCCCATCCGCGCCTGACCGTGACGGGGCGCGCGGAGCGCAGCGCCGAGCCCCGGGCGCGGGCGCGCTTCCTCGCCCGCCACCCGAAGGCCGCGCTCTACGCCGACTTCCCCGACTTCGCGTTCTTCCGGCTGGAGGTCCGGGCCGGGCACCTCAACGGCGGCTTCGCGAAGGCCGCGACGCTCACGGCAGGCGAACTCCTCACCGATCTCACCGGCCTCGAGGCGCTCGCCGAATCCGAGCCCGGCGCCGTCGCCCACATGAACGAGGACCACCTCGACGCCGTCGCGCTCTATGCCACGCAGCTCGCCGGCGAGGAGCCCGGGCCGTGGCGCCTGACCGGGTTCGACCCGGAAGGGCTCGACCTGATGGCCGGCGAGCGCACCGCCCGGGTCCCGTTTCCGGAGCGGCTAGCCGGCCCCGCCGCCTTGCGCCCCACCCTGGTGGCGATGGCCGCGCAGGCGCGGGCCACCCCCGTCCCCTGACACAAAGTCCGGCTTGTCACCGCCGATTCGCGCGAATTCGATTGAACCGCGAAGGTTCGCCACCTACTAAAGCACCCCACCGAGGCGACTTGATCGGCCTCGGCGCGGAGGCGCGCGACCTGCTACGACAGCATCGGTCGCCGGATCCGGCGCAAGGGTTAAGTCAATCGGCCCGATCCGGACCGGCTGCCGGCCGTGGTTCCAGAGGTCGGCGCCAGGAGGAACGGGCGTGAACGACATCGGCGTATTCAACGAGGCGTTCGGCGCCGCCAAGATCGGCCTGCGCAACCTCAAGCGCGTCAACTGGAACCTGGAGGCCCCGAGCCTCTACGAGCACGCGCTGCAGCGCGGCGAGGCGCAGCTGGCCGCCGGCGGCGCCCTTGTGGCCGAGACCGGCATCCATACCGGCCGCTCGCCCAAGGACAAGTTCGTCGTCCGCGACGCCGACACCGAGAACGAGGTGTGGTGGGAGAACAACGGCGGCATCACCCGGCCCCAGTTCGAGACCCTGCTGGAGGACTTCCTGGCCCATGCCGAGGGCAAGGAACTGTTCGCCCAGGATCTCGTCGGCGGCGCCGAGGCCGGTCATCGGGTCCGCACCCGGGTCTTCACCGAATATGCCTGGCACTCGCTGTTCATCCGCAACCTGCTGATCCGGCCGGAGCGCGAGACCCTTGCGACCTTCGAGCCGGAGCTGACCATCATCGACCTGCCGAGCTTCCGCGCCGATCCGGCCCGGCACGGCTGCCGCAGCGAGACCGTCATCGCGGTCGATTTCTCGCGCAAGATCGTGCTGATCGGCGGCACGTCCTATGCCGGCGAGATGAAGAAATCGGTCTTCACCTACCTGAACTACGTGCTGCCCAAGGCTCACGTGATGCCGATGCACTGCTCGGCCAATGTCGGCCACGAGGGTGACTCGGCCCTGTTCTTCGGCCTGTCGGGCACCGGCAAGACCACCCTGTCCTCCGATCCCAACCGCGTGCTGCTCGGCGACGACGAGCACGGCTGGAGCCCGAAGGGCATCTTCAACTTCGAGGGCGGCTGCTACGCCAAGACCATCCGCCTGTCGAAGGAGGCCGAGCCCGAGATCTACTCCACCACCGAGCGCTTCGGCACCGTGATGGAGAACGTCGTCATCGACCCGGTCACCCGCCTACCGGACTTCGACGACGCCTCGCGCACCGAGAACACCCGCTGCGCCTACCCGCTGCCCTTCATCAGCAATTCGAGCGCCACCGGCCAGGCCGGGCACCCGAAGAACATCGTCATGCTGACCTGCGACGCCTTCGGGGTGCTGCCCCCGATCGCCAAGCTGACCGGCGCCGAGGCGATGTACCACTTCCTCTCGGGCTACACCGCCAAGGTGGCCGGTACCGAGAAGGGGCTGAAGGGCCCGGAGGCGACCTTCTCGACCTGCTTCGGCGCGCCGTTCATGCCGCGTCACCCCTCGGTCTACGGCAACCTGCTGCGCGACCTGATCGCCCGTCACCACGTCGATTGCTGGCTGGTCAACACCGGCTGGACCGGCGGCGGCGTCGGCACCGGGCGGCGCATGCCGATCCGTGTCACCCGCCGGCTGCTGACCGCGGCGCTCGACGGCTCGCTCGCCAAGGCGGATTTCCGCCGCGACCCGTATTTCGGCTTCGCGGTCCCGACCTCGGTGCCGGGTGTCGAGCCGCACATCCTGTACCCGGTCAAGACCTGGCAGGATAAGGCGGCCTTCGCCGCGACCGCCAAGAGCCTGGTCGAGATGTTCCAGAACAACTTCAAGCGCTTCGAGGCCCATGTCGACGCCGACGTGCGCGCCGCCGAGCCGACCATGTCGATCGCGGCCTGATCTTTTTCAGGTTTCGATCATGCGAGGGCCCTTCTCCCCGGAGAGGGGCCCTTTCTCGTTGTATAAGCCCTAACGAAGAAACTCAGGGAGGAGCGGCCGATGATGGTGCTCGTCGTCGGTGCCGGCGTGGTCGGCCTCGCGATCGGTCGGGATCTGGCTCTGCGCGGTCACGAGGTGATCGTGGCGGAGGCGGAAGGCGGCATCGGGACCGGCGTGTCCTCGCGCAATTCCGAGGTGATCCATGCCGGGATGTACTACCCGACCGGTTCGAGCCGGGCCCGCCACTGCGTCGAGGGACGGCGCCGGCTCTACGCCTTCTGCGCGAGCCACGGGGTCCCGCACGCCAAGATCGGCAAGCTGATCGTTGCGGCGACCGAGCCGGAGGGCGCCAAGATCGCGGCGATCCACGCGCAAGGGGTCGAGAACGGGGTCGAGGGCCTGTCGCTCCTCGACGGCGCGGAGGCGAGGCGCCTGGAGCCGAACCTGACCTGCAATGCCGCGCTCCTCTCGACCGAGACCGGCATCGTCGACAGCCACGCCCTGATGCTGGCGCTGCAGGGCGACATCGAGGGGGCGGGCGGCGCGCTCGCCTTCAACACGCCGATCGACCGCCTCACCCGCTCGCCCGACGGGTGGGTCGCCCGCTTCGGCGACGATGAGCTCACGGTCGATGCCGTGGTGAACGCCGCGAGCTTCGGCGCGCAAGGCCTTGCCCGGGCGACGGAGGGCTATCCCGAGACCCGGGTGCCGCGGCTCGTGCTCGCCAAGGGCAATTATTTCGGCTGCACCGGCCGGCCGGCCTTCTCGCGGCTGATCTACCCCGCGCCGGTCGAGGGGGGCCTCGGCATCCACCTCACCCTCGATCTGGCCGGGCGGATGCGCTTCGGCCCCGACGTCGAGTGGATCGACGCCCCCGACTACGAGGTCGATCCCGGCCGCGGTGCCCTGTTCACCGCCGCGATCCGCCGCTACTGGCCCGCGCTTCCCGACGGCGCGCTGGTGCCCGACTATGCCGGCATCCGCCCGAAGCTGTCCGGTCCGGGGGAGGGGGCGGCCGACTTCCTCATCGACGGCCCGGCCGAGCACGGGCTGCCGGGGCTCGTGCATCTCTTCGGCATCGAGAGCCCGGGGCTGACCTCGAGCCTGTCGCTGGCGGAGGATGTGGCGGACCGGTTGGGAGCGTGAGGTTCGCTGCCATGGCCGGCAATGGATGACGTGTCGCCACGGGCACTTGACGCTGACGCTTATCGCACCGCCAATAGGCGTCAATGCGTTGACGTTTCGACGTCTGAACGACATCGCGGAGGCCCCCATGGCCGTACAATTCACCGAATCCTGTGCGCCCGAGCAGGACAAGAATGCGGACAAGCTCACGCTGAGATTGTCGGCTGATAACAGGCAGATCCTCGAATGGATCGCGAGCCGTTACGGCAATATCACCCTCTCGGAGGCCGTCCGTCGCGCGCTTGGGACCGAAAAGTTTCTCCTTGAGCAGAAGGAGCGGGGTGCGTCGATCCTGATTCAGGAAAGCGATGGGCGCATAAAAGAGGTCGTGTTCCGCTGATTTCGGTCGGCGGATCACTTCCTCTGGCTGAAATAGAAACCCATCGCAGTCCCGTAGACGCCGAACAATCCGGGCAGGATGATAGACAAGATATCTTTTAACGCTGCTGTCCTGTCCGGAAATGCCACCACCAGGCCGATCGCCGAGATGGAAAGCAGAACGATCGCGTAGGTCAGATGGATGGTGACGCGCTGGCGAAAACCCTCATGTCGGCGTTCCAGAACGTCGGGAGCGATGGCCATCTTGTCGACCTCGACCAGATTCGGTCGCTGCCCCGCATCGCTGTTGTCTCTTTCCACGGTTCGATCCCTGCGTCATCTCGCGACTGAGATTATGCCGAAGCCGGAGTGATAGTCACTTCGCTGTAGCGAGCCGGCGGGAACGGGGCTGCTGCCGACCGCTGCCGATGAGGCGCGCCGTGGAACGTGTCGCGTGCGTCCGGCCGCCGTCTTGGCGCGGCGGGGTGCCGCTGCTATCTCCCGTCGACTCTTATCCCCACCGCCGTGCGCCCCGCGCATCGCCGCGCCTGCGCGCCGGAGACAGCCTCACGATGACCGCGTCCCCCATCGACAACATCCGCAACTTCTCGATCGTCGCCCATATCGACCACGGCAAGTCGACGCTCGCCGATCGGCTCATCCAGATCACCGGGGCGGTCGCGGCGCGCGACATGAGCGAGCAGATGCTCGACTCGATGGACATCGAGAAGGAGCGCGGCATCACCATCAAGGCGCAGACCGTGCGCCTGGAATACAAGGCGCAGGACGGGCGCGACTACGTCCTCAACCTGATGGACACTCCCGGCCACGTCGACTTCGCCTACGAGGTGTCGCGCTCGCTCGCCGCCTGCGAGGGCTCGCTCCTCGTCGTCGACGCCTCCCAGGGCGTCGAGGCGCAGACGCTCGCCAACGTCTACCAGGCGCTCGACGCCAACCACGAGATCGTCCCGGTCCTCAACAAGATCGACCTGCCGGCGGCCGAGCCCGACCGGGTCAAGGAGCAGATCGAGGAGGTGATCGGCATCGACGCCAAGGACGCGGTGCCGATCTCGGCCAAGACCGGCCTCAACATCGAGGCGGTGCTGGAGGCGATCGTCACCCGGCTGCCGCCGCCGAAGGGCGACCGCTCGGCCCCGCTCAAGGCGTTGCTGGTCGATTCCTGGTACGACGTCTATCTCGGCGTCGTGGTGCTGGTGCGCATCGTCGACGGCGTGCTCAAGAAGGGCATGACGATCCGCATGATGGGGGCCGATGCGGCCCACGGCGTCGAGCGCCTCGGCGTGTTCCGGCCCAAGATGCAGGACGTCTCGGAACTCGGTCCCGGCGAGGTCGGCTTCTTCACCGGCTCGATCAAGGAAGTCGCCGATACCCGCGTCGGCGACACCATCACCGAGGACAAGCGCAAGACCAAGGAGGCGATGCCGGGCTTCAAGCCGGTGCAGCCGGTGGTGTTCTGCGGCCTGTTCCCGGTCGACGCCGCGGACTTCGAGAATTTGCGCGGCGCGATGGGCAAGCTGCGCCTCAACGACGCCTCGTTCTCCTACGAGATGGAGACCTCGGCCGCCCTCGGCTTCGGCTTCCGCTGCGGCTTCCTCGGGCTCCTCCACCTCGAGATCATCCAGGAGCGGCTGGAGCGCGAGTTCAACCTCGACCTGATCTCGACCGCGCCGAGCGTGGTCTACCACCTCAACATGTCCGACGGGGAGAAGAAGGAGCTTCACAACCCGGCCGACATGCCCGACGTGATGAAGATCGACACGATCGAGGAGCCGTGGATCCGCGCCACCATCATGACGCCGGACGAATATCTCGGCGGCGTCTTGAAGCTGTGCCAGGACCGGCGCGGGGCGCAGATCGACCTCAACTACGTCGGCAAGCGCGCCATGGTGGTGTACGACCTGCCGCTCAACGAGGTGGTGTTCGATTTCTACGATCGGCTGAAGTCGATCTCGAAGGGCTACGCCTCGTTCGACTACCACATCTCGGATTACCGCGAGGGTGATCTGGTGAAGATGTCGATCCTGGTGAATGCCGAGCCGGTCGATGCCCTCTCGATGCTGGTCCACCGCACCCGCGCCGAGAGCCGCGGCCGGGCGATGTGCGAGAAGCTGAAGGACCTGATCCCGCGCCACCTGTTCCAGATCCCGGTCCAGGCGGCGATCGGCGGCAAGATCATCGCCCGCGAGACCATCCGGGCCCTGTCGAAGGACGTCACCGCCAAGTGCTACGGCGGCGACATCTCCCGCAAGCGCAAGCTCCTCGACAAGCAGAAGGAGGGCAAGAAGCGCATGCGCCAGTTCGGCAAGGTCGAAATCCCGCAGGAAGCGTTCATCGCCGCCCTGAAGATGGATACCTGATCGGGTCTTCGGCCTACCCCTCCGGTACGAAGAAGGCGCGCCACCCGGCCGGGTGGCGCGCCTTCTCTGCGTCGGGGCGGGGTCGAGCGATCGTGCCGGGTCTACATGCCCGGCTCGTTCGGACCCGGACGGCGGCGGCGGGTGTGGGGGACGGAGCCGCCCTGGGGCCGCATCGTCGCGATCACCGGGTTCGGCTCGTGGTCCATGGCGGCGCCGGTATAGGCGTCGACGCCCATGCCGATGATGCCCCCGGCCAGCACGTTGCCGGCGAAGCCCGCCGCGCCCTTGCCGACGATCTTCGTCCGCACCGGGATCGATTGCGGCTGGTAGCCGGGCTTGGTGAAGGTCGCGACGAATTCGTCCGAGCGCTCGATGTCGAGCGTGCACGGCGTGACCGGGCACGCATACTTCTTGTCCGTCGTCATCGCCGCGCCCGACGGAATGGAGACGAACGACACCGGCTCCGTCGTGCCCCGGACGATGCTGCCGCAGGCGCCGACACCGACCGCCATCAGGACGGCCGCACTGATCTGCTTGATTGACATGATGCCCCCAGATTCGCCTCTTCGAGCGATGTCCGAGATAGACGTGACGCCGCGTCGGCAATCAAGATCGCACTTGAGGTTTTCACGAGACAACCGTGAGAGTTGCCGATTTGACACGCTCTATCATATCGCCGGAGCGATCTGTTCTTTGATCTAACAGAGCGCGCCTGGTTCTCGACTGGGGTGGGGCAGGAGCCTGATCGGTTCCGGCCCTCTCCCGGATGGGCGTGGCCTCGCGCCTCGGGCGGCCACCGTCCCGTCGCCACCGACGCCCTTGTCGCCCGCCGGTCCGCCGTGGCATGACGGGTCCCCTTCGACATCGTGGGCCGCTCGCCGCGGCCGGGATGAGACGACCGTGTCCGTGCTGAGCCTGAAGCCCCGTTCCGAGGATGTCGACGCGCTGATGCGCGAGATCGGCCGGCGCGCCCGCGCCGCCTCCCGCCGGATGGCTCTGGTCCCAGGCCCGGTGAAGGATGCCGCCCTGCGCGAGGCCGCCGCTTGCTTGCGCGATGCGAGCGCGGCGATCCTGGCGGCCAACGCCGCCGACCTCGCCGACGGGCGCGCCAAGGGCCTGACGCCCGCCTCCCTCGACCGCCTGGCGCTCGACGCCGCCCGGATCGAGGGCATCGCGGAGGCGCTTGAGAGCATCGCCGGCCTGCCCGATCCGGTCGGGCGGGTGCTCGCCACCTACGAGCGGCCGAACGGCCTGACGATCGAGCGGGCGGCGACGCCGCTCGGCGTGGTCGGGGTGATCTTCGAGAGCCGTCCCAACGTGACGGCGGATGCCGGGGCCCTGTGCCTGAAGGCCGGCAACGCCGCGATCCTGCGCGCCGGCTCGGAGAGCCACCGCAGCGCCACCGCCATCGCAGCTGCGATGATCGAGGGGCTGACCCGCCACGGCCTGCCGGCCGACGCGATCCAGCTCGTACCGACGACGGACCGCGCGGCGGTCGGCGCCATGCTCACCGGCCTCGACGGTGCGATCGACGTGATCGTGCCCCGCGGCGGCAAGAGCCTGGTCGCCCGGGTGCAGGACGAGGCGCGGGTGCCGGTCTTCGCCCATCTCGAGGGGATCTGCCACGTCTTCGTGCACGAAGCGGCCGACCTCGAAATGGCGCGCGCGATCGTGCGCAACAGCAAGCTGCGCCGCACCGGCGTCTGCGGCGCCGCCGAGACCCTGCTCGTCGACCGCGCCTGCGCGGGCACCCATCTCACGCCCCTGGTGTCCGACCTCCTGGAGGCCGGCTGCGCCGTGCGCGGCGACGAGGCGGTGCAGGCGGTCGATCCCCGGGTGACGCGAGCGACCGAGGAGGATTGGCGGACCGAGTATCTCGACGCGATCATCTCGGTCCGGGTGGTCGACGGGCTGGATGCCGCCATCGACCACATCGAGACTTACGGCTCGCACCACACCGAGTCGATCCTGACGCGGGATCGGGCGGCGGCCGAGCGCTTCCTGGCCGAGGTCGATTCGGCGATCGTCGTCCACAACGCCTCGACGCAGTTCGCCGATGGCGGCGAGTTCGGCTTCGGCGCCGAGATCGGCATCGCCACCGGGCGGATGCATGCCCGCGGCCCGGTCGGCGTCGAGCAGCTCACCACCTTCAACTACCGGGTCCGCGGCACCGGGCAGATCCGCCCGTGACCGCCTGACGACGGGAGCCTCGGGGAACGCTCCCGTGATCGTGCGCCTGCCGCCCCTCGCGCCGGGCCTCCGGGTCGGCCTCTATGGCGGCTCGTTCAACCCGGCCCATGCCGGCCACCGGCATGTCAGCCGGCTGGCCCTACGGCGCCTCGCCCTCGATCGGGTGTGGTGGCTGGTGAGCCCCGGCAACCCGCTGAAGGACCGCAGCCACCTGCCCGAGGCGGCGGCCCGCGCCGCGGGCGCCCGGGCGGTGGCGGCCGATCCGAAGATCGCCGTCACCGACTTCGAGGCGGGGCTGGGCGAGGGCCGCCTAGGGATTAGATACACCATCGACACCCTGCGCTGGCTGACCGCGCGGCACCCGGAGGTCCGCTTCGTCTGGATCATGGGGGCCGACAGCCTGGCGAGCTTCCACCGCTGGAAGGGATTTCGCGAGATCGCCGCCCGGATGCCCTTCGCGGTGATCGACCGGCCGGGCTACACCCTGAAGGCCATGGCCTCCCCGGCCGCCCGCCTGCTCGCCGCCTCCCGCATCGGCGAGGCCGCCGCCCCGACCCTGGCCGACCGCGCGCCGCCCGCCTGGGTGTTCCTGCACGGGCCGCGATCGAGCCTGTCCTCGACGGCCCTGCGTGCCGGCGCCGCACCGAGGCGACAGGGCGCGACAAATCGGGATTAATGCTGGACGCGCTTGAAAAACCGCCTTCTGTTCGCCACTGTCTTCGAATAATGGCATCGGCACCGCGTAGGCCGCGGGCAATTTCGTCTCGTGGCGCCACAGGGTGCCTTCATCGACAGGGGCCGGCACTGAACGACGCAGTCTCTCACGAAGCTCAGGACAACGAGCTTCCCGCTGACGCCCAGGCGCAGGACTCCAGGCAAGAGTCTGGGAATGCGGCGCCCGAGGCCGCGGATATGAGGTCGGTTGCCCTCGCCTGCCTCGAGGACATGAAGGCCGAGGAGACCGTCGAGATCGATCTCGCCGGCAAGACCTCCATCGCCGACGCCATGATCATCACCTCCGGTCGCTCGCAGCGCCATGTCGGCTCGATCGCCGACAAGGTGATCCAGGAGTTCAAGAGCCGCGGCTTCGGCAATCCCCGGGTCGAGGGCATGCCGGCCTGCGACTGGGTGCTGATCGATGGTGGGGACATCCTGGTCCACATCTTCCGGCCCGAGGTGCGCCACTTCTACAACCTCGAGAAAATCTGGGGCGCCGACCGGCCGAAAGATCAGACGGCCCATCGCCTCGCTGGCTAGTCGCGCGAAAACCCTGGCAACGGACACGCCGCCATGCGGCTCGCCCTCGTCGCGGTCGGCCGCCTCAAGCGCGGTCCCGAACGCGACCTCGCCGAGGAATATCGGGGACGAGCCGACGCGCTCGGCCGTGGCCTCGGCTTTTCTGCCGTGCAGCTCACCGAGATCCCGGAGAGCCGGGCAAGGCGCGCGCCGGACCGCTGCGCCGAGGAGGCGGGCGCGATCCTGGCGGCGGTTCCGCCCGGCGCCGCCCTGGTGGTCCTCGACGAGGGCGGCAAGGCGGTGACGAGCCTCGGTTTCGCCGAGCAGATCGGCGCCTGGCGCGACGGCGGCCGGCCCGGTCTCGCTATCGTGATTGGCGGCGCCGACGGCCTCGATCCTAGTGTCAGGGCCAGGGCGGACCTGGTCTTCGCCTTCGGCGCCGCCACCCTGCCGCACGGCCTCGTCCGGGTCCTGGCCCTCGAGCAGCTCTACCGGGCCATGACGATCCTCTCCGGCCACCCCTATCACCGCGGCGCCCCGTGACCCGAGCGCTCCTCCCCGCGACCGCCCTCTTGCTGACCGCCGCGAGCCTCGCCTGCGCCCAGACGGCGCCGGGTCCCGCATCCGATACCGTGGCGCAAGATCTCGTGGCGAAGGCCCAGGCCGAGAAGGAGCGGAAGGCCGAGAGCCTGCGGGCGATCGAGACCGCACTCCAGGCGAGCGCCGAGACCAAGGCCAAGCTCGAGCGCGAGGTCGCCGAGATCAAGGGCGACGGCGCCCGCCTCAACCAGGCCCTGATCGACGCCGCCCGCAAGGCGCAGGAGGCCGAGAGCCGCATCTCCGAGCTGGAAGGGCGGCTCCAGTCCATGGCGGCCGGCGAGACGGCTCTGCGCCGCTCGCTGGAGGCCCGCCGCGGCGTCATTGCGGAAGTCTTGGCCGCGCTCCAGCGCATGGGCCGGCGCCCGCCGCCGGCGGTGCTGGTGCGGCCGGAGGACGTGCTGGCGGCGATCCGCACCTCGATGCTGCTCGGCGCGGTGGTGCCCGAATTGCAGGGCGAGGCCGAGACCCTGGCCGGCGACCTCGCCGAGCTGGTGCGTCTGCGCGGCCTCATCGCCGCCGACCAGGAGACCTTGCGCGGCGACATCAAGGGCTGGGCCGCCGAGCGCCAACGCCTCAGCGCCCTCATCAGTGCCCGACAGGCCCGCCTCGGCGAGGCGGAAAGCGGGCTCAATGCCGAGCGGGAGCGGGCGACGGGACTTGCCGGCCAGGCCCGCAGCCTCAAGGACCTGGTCGACCGCCTCGACGGCGACCTCGCCAATGCCCGCCGGGCCGCCGGCGCGGCGAAGGAGGCGGCGGAGGCCGAGAGCCGGGAGACCCGCGAGCGCTTCGCGGCGGCGGCCCTGCGCGATCCGGCGCGGCTCGCCCCCAAGGTTCCCTTCCCCCAGGTGCGCGGCCTGGTGCCGCGCCCGGTGAGCGGCGAGGTGGTGCGGACCTTCGGCAGCCCCGACGGGGCCGGGGGCACGAGCCGCGGCATATCGCTCATGACCCGCCCGCGCGGCGTCGTTTCCTCTCCGGCCGACGGCTGGGTGGCTTACGCGGGGGCGTTCCGCTCCTACGGACGTCTCTTGATCATCAACGCGGGCGACGGCTACTATCTCCTCCTGGCGGGCATGGACCAGATCAACGTCGAGGTCGGTCAGTTCGTGCTAGCGGGGGAGCCGGTCGCCGTCATGGGAGACACGGGCTCCGCACCTTCGGCGGGAGCCGGTGGGCGGAACGATCCCGTCCTGTACGTCGAGTTCAAAAAAGACGGTGGCTCCATCGACCCGGATCCTTGGTGGGCCAAAGGGTCAAGCGAGAAGGTTCGCGGATAATGCGCAAAGTTTCCCTCGTCCTGTTCGGAGCCATGTTGGGCGCCGGGACGGCCACGGTGGCGACCCAGACCCACCTGCTCTCGAGCACGAGCGCCGTTGCCGCCTCGGCCGAGACCTACCGCCAGCTCAGCCTGTTCGGCGACGTCTTCGAGAAGATCCGCACCGACTACGTCGAGAAGCCCGACGAGGGGAAGCTGATCGAGGCGGCCGTCAACGGCATGCTGACCTCGCTCGATCCGCATTCGAGCTACATGGACGCCAAGAGCTTCCGTGACATGCAGGTCCAGACCAAGGGCGAGTTCGGGGGGCTCGGCATCGAGGTCACGATGGAGGACGGCCTGATCAAGGTCGTCACCCCGATCGACGACACGCCCGCCGCCCGCGCCGGCCTGCTGGCCAACGACATCATCACCCAGATCGACGGCGACCAGGTCCAGGGCCTGACCCTCAACCAGGCCGTCGACAAGATGCGGGGGCCCGTCAACTCGCCGGTGAAGCTCAAGATCACCCGCAAGGAGGCGAAGGACCCGCTCGAGGTCACGCTCAACCGCGACCTGATCCGGATCAAGCCGGTCCGCTCGCGCACCGAGGGCGGCGATATCGGCTATATCCGCCTGACCCAGTTCAACGAGCAGACCTATGACGGCCTGAAGGCCGCCGTCGACAAGCTCTCGAGCGAGATGCCGGGCGACAAGCTCAAGGGCTTCATCATCGACCTGCGCAACAACCCGGGCGGCCTGCTCGACCAGGCGGTGATGGTCTCCGACGCCTTCCTCGACCGCGGCGAGATCGTCTCGACCCGCGGCCGCAACCCGGACGAGACCCAGCGCTTCTCGGCCAAGTCCGGCGACCTGACCAAGGGCAAGCCGATCGTGGTGCTGGTCAATGGCGGCTCGGCCTCGGCCTCCGAGATCGTCGCCGGCGCGCTCCAGGACCACAAGCGGGCGACCGTGCTCGGCACCCGCTCCTTCGGCAAGGGCTCGGTGCAGTCGATCATCCCGCTCGGCGGCAACGGCGCCCTGCGGCTGACCACCGCGCGCTACTACACCCCGTCGGGCCGCTCGATCCAGGCCAAGGGCATCGAGCCGGACCAGGAGGTGCTGCAGGACGTGCCCGACGACCTGAAGGGCAAGGACGAGACCAAGGGCGAGGCCGGCCTGAAGGGCCACCTCAAGCAGAAGGACACCGAGGAGCGCGGCGGCTCGTCGGCCTACGTCCCGCCGGACCCGGCCAAGGACAAGCAGCTCATCGCCGCGGTCGACTTCCTGCACGGCGTGCAGAAGGGCGCGGCCAACACCGCCAAGAGCACCGACAAGCCCACGGACCCGAAGCCGAACTGATCGGCTGACGTCCTGCGGCGCTCTTAACGCCGCGTTTACCGCGAAGGCCCGCAATGCCGGTAACGACCGGCGCTGCGGGCCTTCCGCTTTTTTGGCAGCGACACGGTCGCGGGACCTCACGACCGTGCCGCTCGCGTCCGATACCATCCTGACCCGTCCCCTCGGGCTGAGGGACGAAGCGACCGCGCGCCTCCAGCACTGGCGCGCCGCCCTGCGACCCCGCGTGGTCGCTGCCGGCTGCTTGGGCGCGAGCGTCCTGGCGCTCGCCGCCTTCCTGGGTTTCGGCGACGATCCCCTCGCGGGCGAGCCCTACGCCGTTGCGACGGTGGAGTTGCGGGCGCCCAGCACCCCGGTGCCGGAACCGGCAGTCCCGCTCCGTCCCGATCCGGCCAGCCGCAGCGCCGGCGAGGTCGAGCGGGCTTCGGGTGTCTCGGTGACCCGCCCGGACGGCACCGCCGCGCCGGATTCGGTGGTGATTCGGGTGCCGGGCAACGGACCGATCCAGCTTTCACCCGCCCCCGATCCGCGGCTGTCCGAGCGCGGCCGCTACGGCACCCTGCCGAAGATCGGCCCGGACGGCGCCCGGCCCCTCGACGTCTATGCCCGCCCCGAGGCCTCGGGACTCGAGCGGGGCGGGGCGGTGGCGGGCCGCATCGCGCTCGTGGTGTCGGGCCTCGGCATCGGCCAGGCGGCGACCCAGGACGCCGTGCAGCGCCTGGCCCCGGCGATCTCCCTGGCCTTCGCCCCCTACGGCGCCGACGTGATCCGCAGCGCCGCCCGCGCCCGCGAGGCCGGGCACGAGGTGCTGGTCCAGGCGCCGATGGAGCCGTTCGACTACCCCGACAACGATCCCGGGCCGCAGACCCTGCTGGCAGGCTCGAAGCCCGCCGAGAATCTCGACCGCCTCGCCTTCGTGCTCGCCCGGGTGCCGGGGGCGGTGGGGGTGATGAACTTCATGGGCGCGCGCCTGACCAGCGAGAGCGCTGCCCTGGAGCCCGTGCTGCGCGAGATCGGCGGGCGCGGCCTCGGCTTCCTCGACGACGGCACCTCGCCGCGCTCGCTCGCCCGCGAGATCGGCCGCAAGGCCAAGGTGCCGGTGGCCCGGGCCGAGATCGTCGTCGACGCGGTGCCGCGCCCGGATGCCATCGACCGCGAGCTTGCCCGCCTGGAGGAGGCGGCGCGCAAGTCCGGCTTCGCGCTGGGCTCGGCCACCGCCCTGCCGCTCTCCATCGACCGGATCGCCCGCTGGTCGCGCGACCTCGAATCCCGCGGCATCCTGCTGGTCCCGGCGAGCCGGGCCCTGCGCGCCGCCTCCTGATCCATCTCGAATTTTCGATGCCGGGTCGCAGGCTTGACGACACTTCGAGAACGGCACCAAAGGTCGTTTTCCACGACCGTTGGTCTGACCCGTCGGTTTCGCTCCCGCAGCATTTTCCCGAAGTGTGAGGTCCCCTTCACGGGAAATTGCTCTAAGGTCGCCCCATGGCATCGATCCACCGTCCCGAGGCCGCGCTGGCCAGCCTTCCCTACCGGCCTTGCGTCGGCATCGCCCTGTTCAACCGCGACGGGCTGGTCTTCGCCGGCCACCGGCGCCACGATTCCGGCGATCTCGGCGCCCATGCCTGGCAGATGCCGCAGGGCGGCATCGACGAGGGCGAGGCGCCCCGGGACGCCGCCCTGCGCGAACTCTACGAGGAGACGAGCGTCGCGCCCGCCTCGGTGCGCTTCCTCGCCGAGGCGCCGGGCTGGTACTCCTACGACCTGCCGACCTTCGCCGCGGGCAAGCCCTGGAAGGGGCGCTTCCGGGGCCAGACCCAGAAGTGGTTCGCCTTCGCCTTCGAGGGCGACGAGCGCGAGATCGACATCCTCCGGCCGGGCGGCGGCGCCCACAAGGCGGAGTTCGACGGCTGGCGCTGGGAGCCGCTGGCCAACCTCGCCGCGCTGGTGATCCCGTTCAAGCGCCCGGTCTACGAGCAGGTGATCGCCGCCTTCGCCCATCTCGCGCGACCGGCGTGACCGGCCTCGTGCGTCCGTCCACCGGCAACGACGCATGACGCGCTGGTGGCTCGCGGGCCTGGCGATCCTGCTTCTGTGGATCGGCTATGGGGCCTCGCCCTATCTGGCGCTCTACCGCATCTCGCAGGCGGTGCAGGCGCATGATGCGGCGGCCCTGGAGCAGCGGGTGAACTTCCGCACCCTGCGGCTGTCCCTGACCAAGCAGGCGCTGGCCGCGGCGGTCGACGCCATCGCGGCCCGCCGCGACCTGTCGTCCCGGGAGCGCACCATCCTGACCGAGGCGAGCGGCGCGCTGGCCGGGCCGCTGGTCGAATCCCTCGTCACGCCCGAGACCCTGATCGACCTCCTCGACGACGGCTGGCCGGTGCGCGCCGGCCTCGCCCGCGACGGCGGCCCCCGCGAGACGGCCCCCGGCGACACGACGGCGACCTTCCCCGAGGCACCCAAGGGCAAGGACGGTCTCGGACTTGGCCTTCATGCCTCGACCCTCGGCCAACTCTTCGCCCTGTTCCGCTCTGCCGAGCCGCGGGGCTTTCGCGGCATGGTGGTGAGCTACCCGCCGGACCGGCCGATCGAGAACCGGTTCCGCCTTCGCCTGCGCCTGCGCGGCTGGACCTGGCGCCTCGTCGACCTCGAACTGCCCGGGGCGTTGCGCGAGCGCATCAGCCAGCGGCTCACCGGGGCGATGCAGCGCTGAGGCGCGCGATGCGGAACCCCGCCCTTGTGAGGGACCTCACCCTTGATGAGGGACCTCACCCTTGATGAGGGACCTCTTGCCCCTCATATCCCGAGATGGGCCGGCGGAGTTGCGGTCGGCCCCGACGGGCGCTGCGGATGCGGGCCCGGACAGCCTACGAAGTGCCTCCGCAACAGGGCTTCGCCGACATCATGACGCGTCCTTCGCCGTTCGGGCACCCGTTCTTGCTGGGCTTCGACGAGATCGAGCAGGCGCTCGACCGCGTCGCCAAGGCCGCCAACGACGGCTACCCGCCCTACAACATCGAGCGCCTGCCCCGCACCGAGCGCGAGCCGGAGCGGCTGCGCATCACGCTCGCGGTGGCCGGCTTCACCCGCGACCAGCTCGACGTGACCCTGGAGGAGAGCCAGCTCATCGTCCGCGGCCGGCAGGCCGACGACAAGAGCCGGACCTTCCTGCACCGGGGCATTGCCGCCCGGCAGTTCCAGCGCGCCTTCCTGCTCGCCGACGGCATGGAGGTGCTGGGGGCCGACCTGGCGAACGGTCTCCTGTCGATCGACCTCGCCCGGCCCGAGCCGGAGCGCATCGTGCGACGGATCGACATCGGGGCGCGCGACGGCGACTGATCGTCCCCATCTATCCTTCACCCACCGGTCGGCGGGCCGCTTCGGGGCCTCAAGCCGATCACCGTCCTGCTGCCTTTCAGAGGAGGGCGCATCATGTCCGACACCACCCGGAACCTCGACGTCACGCTCGATCCCAGCGCGCTGGCGGCCCTCGGCGAGGGCCACGTGGCCTATATCCGCGCCATGCGCTCGGAGGAGGTGAAGCGCCTCTTCCCCGAGGCCCCCGACCTGACCCCCGGTCTCGACCTGTTCGCCGTGCTCTCGGCGAGCGGCGCCCCGATCCTGCTCACCGACAGCCGGGATGCGGCTTTCGCCAATGCCTGGGCGCACGACCTCCAGGCGGTCAGCGTCCATTGAGCATCCATCGGGGTGCTCGACGCTGAGCACCCCGTGGCAAGGCTCAGCCTTCCCTCGCCGCGATCCCCTCGACCGCCGCCACGAGGCGGTCGAGGTCGGCGGGGCCGGAGAGGCGATGGTCACCCTCCTTGACGAGGGTGAGGACCACGCCCGCCTCCGGCAGCCGCTCGACGAGCTTCATCGCGTGCGGCCACGGCACGTCCGGATCGGCCATCCCTTGCAGGATGTGGACCGGGCAGCCCGGATCGATCGGGCCGCCGAGCATCAGGTGGCGGCGCCCGTCCTCGATGAGCGCCCGGGTCACCGGCGTCGGCTCGGGCGAGTATTCCGACCCGCGCTGCCACACCCCGTCGCGGATCACCTGCCGGCGGATCTCCTCCGGGAATTGCTGCCACATCAGCACCTCGGTGAAGTCCGTCGCCGGGGCGATCAGCACCAGGCCGGCGGGCCCGACCTTCGCGGCGGCGAGCAGTGCGATCCAGCCGCCCATCGACGACCCGACAAGGATCGGGCGCCGCGGTGCCAGGGCGGCGATGACGGTTTCCGCATCGGCGAGCCAGTCCGAGATCGTGCAATCGGCGAAGGTGCCTTCCGATTCACCGTGGCCGGTATAGTCGAAGCGCACGAAGGCCCGGCCGTTCCGCGCTGCCCAGTCGTCCAGGGCCTCCGCCTTGGTGGCGCGCATGTCCGACCGGAAGCCGCCGAGCCAGACCACCGGCGGTCCCGAACCGGGCCGCACCAGGGTGGCGAGGCGCCGGCCCCGCACGGCCAGCATGGTGGCGGGCTGGCGCGGCGGCGT
>NZ_JBYLEN010000002.1:0-142500 GCF_057747795.1 Methylobacterium sp. 142-1Y
CAATCGGCGATCCAGCTCGAGCACTCGACGATCCCGCTCTACCTCTACGCGCTCTACTCCCTCGACCCGCAGCGCAACGGGGAGATCTGCGGCATCATCCAGGAGGTGGTGGTCGAGGAGATGCTGCACATGATCCTGGCGTGCAACGTTCTCAACGCGATCGGCGGCACGCCGGGGATCGACACACCCGACTTCATCCCGACCTATCCGGGCGCCCTGCCGGGCGGGGTGGAGAGCGACCTGTTCGTGCAGTTGGCACCGTTCTCCAAGACGGTCCCGGACGGGATGAGCCAGCTCGACTGCTTCATCCAGATCGAGGAGCCCGAGCACCCGCTCGCGTTCAAGGCCCTTGCGGCGGTGGAGGAGCCCGTCACCATCGGGCAGTTCTACGCCAAGATCTCGCAGGCGCTCGCCGACCTCGCCGCGACCGACCCAAACCTGTTCTCCGCCACGCCGCGCCACCAGATCGGCCCGGACCTGATGCCGGAGGCCGTGGTGGTGACCGACCTCGCCAGCGCCCGGCAGGCGATCGAGACGATCGTGGAGCAGGGCGAGGGCACCACGGTCTCGCCGCTGGCGGTGGTCGGCGGGGGCTACGCCCATTACTACCGCTTCCAGGAGATCCGCCACGGCCGCCGGCTGGTCCCGGTCCCGGATGCGGTCGAGCCCGAGGACCGCTACAGCTATGCCGGCGCCGAGGTGCCGTTCGATCCGGCGGGCGTCTACGCGGTCCCGACGAGCCCGTCCGCCGCGACGTACCCGGCCGGCTCGGCCGCTTCCGTCGCCAACGACACCTTCAACTATACTTATACGTCGCTGCTCAAGGCGCTGCACGCCATGGTCAACGGCGCGGCGACCCCCGATCAGTTCAACCGGGCGCTCGGGATCATGATGTCGCTGAAGAGCCAGGCCCGCGCGATGATGAGCGGCCTGCCCGATCCCGGGCGGCTGGTCGGACCGAGCTTCGAATACCTGCCGGTCCTGCCCGGAACCCGGGGCTGACCATCCGCCGGGCAGGGCCCCGCGGCGCCCGCCGCCCTCGGCGAGGAGCCGTCCTCTGTCGGGCGGAGGGCGGGGAGCCGGAGCGCCGCCCTCCTTTCGGAACGTTTGGATCAGGACTTGCCGAAGCCGTAGAGCGCGGCCGGGTTGTCGACGAGGATGCGCCGCCGTGCCGCCTCGCTCGGGGTCCATTCGGCCAGAAGGTCGAACAGGCCGGCATCGTCCGGCATGTGCTTCTCGCCGCGGTGCGGCCAGTCGCTGCCCCAGACCATGCGCTCCGGCGCCGCCTTCGCGAACAGCTTGGCGACCGCGGTCGCATCCGCGTAGGCCGGCGGGCCGCTCGTGGTGTTGAGGTAGGCGCCCGACAGCTTCATCCAGGCCCGGCCGCCGTCGAGGAGCTTGCGGACGACCGGGACGGCGCGGTGGTCGAGCCCCTGCCCGGGCAGCAGGCGGGCGAGGTGATCGATGACGAGCGGGGTCGGCAGGCGCGCCAGCACCTCGGCGTGGTCGGCGATCTGGTCGCCGGTCATGTAGACCTGGACGTGCCAGCCGAGGGGATGGACCTTGCGGGCCATCGTCTCCAGGCGCTCGGCCGTGGTGACGCCCCAGGATTGCGGGGTGACGAAGTTGACCCGGATGCCGACCGCGCCGCTTGCGGCCATGTCCTTGAGTTCGGCCTCGGTCACGTCGAGGTCGACGACCACGACCGCGCGGGCCGACGCACCGAGCTGCGCCACCCCGTCGAGGGTGGCGCGGTTGTCGATGCCGTAGGTCGATGGGGTCACGACGACCGTGCGGCTCGTGCCGATCCGCTGCTGGAACAGGCGGTAGGCGGCGACGTCGCTGTCGGCGACCGGCTGGCCCTTCCAGTGGGCTGAGGCGGGAAAGCGCGTCGAGAAGATGTGGATGTGCGAGTCGCAGGCATTCGCCGGCACCTCGGTCGTCGGCCGCTCGGTGCCGGACGAGAACGGGACGGCGATCTGGGCGAGGGCTTTGCCGACGGGCAAGGTCGTTGCGGCGAGAGCGCCGGTGGCTCTCAGCATGTCTCGGCGCGATGGAGCGAGAACAGCATTCATGGTGACCTCCCTGTTATTCTTCTCTGTCATTTGAAATTTGAGCAAATCTCTCCTCTCCTTTGTGGGAAAGGGAATCTCGCGACTTGTCTTAAACCAACGGCCCAAGATGCTGACGCATCGAAAAGGCCTGTCAGAAGCCGTAGAGCCGGGCCGGGTTCGAGACGAGGATCTTGGCTTGCACGGCCGGATCGGGCGCCCAGTCCGCCAGGAGGTCGAGGAGGCCGGCATCGTCCGGCTTGGCTTCAGCCGGGGAGGTCGGGTGCGGCCAGTCGGTGCCCCAGACCAGCCGCTCGGGCGCGAGCGCGACGTAGGCGCGGGCGAGCCGGCCGCGATCGGCGTAGAGCGGCGGGCCGGATTTCGACAGGATGTAGGCGCCGGTGAGCTTCACCCAGGCGCCGCGGCTGGCGATCAGGTCGGCGATCACCCGGAAACCCGGATGGTCGGGACCGGCCGGCTCGGGCAGGTGGCCCATATGGTCGAACACCACCGGGACCGGCAGACGCTCCAGCACGTCGCGCAGCTCGACGATCTTCTCGCCCTCGGAGACGAGCTGGATGTGCCAGCCGAGATCGGCGATCTTGCGGGCGACCGGTTCGAGATCGGTGATCGGGGCGCCGCCCGGGAGGCGGGTGCCGAAGCGCACGCCGCGGATGCCGGCCGCGTCGAGGCGGCGCAACTCCTCCGGAGTGACGTTCGCATCGAGCATCGCGATGCCGCGGGCGGTCGGCCCGAAGGCCTTCACCGAGTCCACCAGCAGCCGGTTGTCGGTGCCGTAGGTCGAGGGCTGCACCACGACGTGGCGGGTGAGGCCGAGCCGGCGCTGGAGCGCACGGTAATCCTCGATGCTCGCATCCGGCGGCCGCAGGGTCGCGGCGGGCGCCGGGGGGAAGCGGGCGTCGTAGATGTGGTGGTGGCAATCGGTGGCGTTCGCCGGCACCGCGATCCGGGGCTTGTCGGTGCCGCCGGACCAGCGCACGGCCTGGGCGGCGGCCGGCGTGCCGCCGAGGGCGAGGCCGGCGGCCAGAAGCGCGAGGTGGTCGCGCCGGGTCATCGTGCTCATCGGACATCTCGGGCGTGGGAGAAGAGGGGCTGGCCGGGAGCCGGCATCGGCGCGGTCAGGATGCTGCCGGTGGCGGACTCGGTGATGAACAGGGTCGTTCGGTCCGGCCCGCCATAGGCGACGTTGGTGGTCGAGATGCCGGCGGGCGACCTCACCCGCAGCAGCGGCTCGGCCACCGGCGACAGGCGCCAGATCGAGCCGAAACCCGTATGGGCGACGATCAGGCAGCCCTCCGCGTCGAGCGCGATGCCGTCCGGGCCGCCCATCCCGCCGTGGAGTTGCGCGAACACCCCGACCTTCGACACCAGCCCGCTCGTGGACAGTGGGATGCGCCAGATCTGCTGGGCCCGGGTCACCGCGACGAACAGGCTCTTCATCGCGGTGTCGATCACGATGCCGTTGGGGCTCGGCACGGTATCGATCAGGCAGGTCAGTTCGCCGGAGGGGCGCAGGCGGTAGACCCGGCCGGTCGGGTCCTGCAGGCCGGTCTGGCCCTGGTCGGTGAAGTAGAGGTCGCCGTTGGCCGCGAAGGTGAGGTCGTTGACGCCCCGGAATCCCTCCGAGCCGGCCGTTTCGAGGAACGGCGTGACCACCCCGCTGTCGGGATCGAGCAGCATGATGCCGTTCTTGTAGCAGGTGATGAAGATCCGCCCGTCCTGGTGGATCTTCAGCCCGTTCGGCCAGCCGTCGTATTCGGCGACGAGGTCCCAGGCCCCGTCCGGCGTGATCCGGAAGATCCGTCCGTGCGGGATGTCGGTGACGTAGAGCCGGCCTTGGCGGTCGAAGACCGGTCCTTCGAGGAAGGAATCGATCGCCTCGCCGCCGCGATTGGCGGTGGCCCAGGCCGTGGGCTTTCGCACGCGGTAACGGTCGGGCAGGCGGGTGAAGGTCTCGGCCGTGACGGAAGGCGGGGGAGCGAAGTACATCGGGGAGCCCTCGACGGGGTTGGACGATCAGGCCGGGACCGCCTGCGCCCGCACGGTGCGGGCATGCGAGCGGCTGATCATCACGACGCTGACCGCGGCGGCCAGGTCGAGGAGCGCCACCGGCAGGAGCCCGAGGGCGAAGCTGCCGGTCGCGGTCTTCACCAGGCCGACGACGTTCACCATCAGGCCGCCGCCGATCAGGTTGGCGATGGCGTTGATGCCGGCGAGCCCCGCCGCGAGCGTCCCGGCCGAGAGCCAGCCGGCCGACAAGGCCCAGAACGGCCCCTTGAAGGCGTAGGCGCCGACGAGCGCGAACGACACCGCCACGATCGTCAGGGTCAGGCCGCCCGCGAGGTTGAGGAAGGCGAGCCCGCAGCCGGCGAGCAGCAGCGGGATCGCGGTGTGCCAGGTGCGCTCGGCCCGGCGGTCGGAGTGGCGGCCCCACAGGATCATCAGGACCGTCGCGATGCCGTAGGGCACCGAGTTGACGAAGCCGGTCTGGAGGTTCGTGAGCCCGAACGACTTGATGATCTGCGGCTGCCAGACCGAGAGCGTGCTGCCGGTGGCGGACGCCCCGGCGCAGACGAGCGCCATGGTCAGGAAGTACTTGTTGCGCAGGAGGCCCCAGAGCGAGATGTGGCCCACCGGGGTCTTGCCCGCCGCCTCCTCGGCGAGGCGGGAGACCAGCCAGTCGCGCTGCTCGGGGGAGAGCCAGGTCGCGTCCTTCGGCTTGTCGGTCAGCACGAACAGGCAGGCGATGCCGAGCAGCACCGTCGGCAGGCCCTCGAGCACGAACAGCCACTGCCAGCCCTTGAGGCCGAAGACGCCGTGCAGTTCCAGGAGCGAGACGGAGAGCGGCGAGCCGAGGAAGGTCGCGAGCGGGATCGAGACCGTGAAGGTCGCGAGCACGCGGGCCCGGTACCGGCCCGGCAGCCAGTAGGTGAGATAGAGGATCGCCCCGGGGAAGAACCCGGCCTCGGCCGCGCCCAGGATGAAGCGCATGGCGTAGAGCGAGTGCGGCCCGGTCACGAGCGCCATGCCCATCGTCACCAGGCCCCAGGTGATCATGATCCGGGCGATCCAGCGCCGGGCCCCGACGCGCTGCAGCGCCAGGTTGCTCGGCACCTCGACCAGGAAGTACGAGACGAAGAACAGGCTCGCGGCGAAGCCGAACATCGCCGGGGTGAGCCCGAGATCCTGGTTCATCTGCAGGGCGGCGAAGCCCACGTTCACCCGGTCGAGCAGGGCGAAGAAGTAACAGACCATCAGGAACGGCACGAGGCGCAGGATCACCCGGCGCATCGTCGTTGCCTCAAGGGTCTGCGGGTCGTCTGTCGTGGCGCTCACGTCCCGTCCTCCCGTCTATCGATTCTTGCTTGTCGGTCAGAGGCCTTCGCAGCCAGCCTTCTCGAGCTCGCGCTCGACCCAGGACCGGTCGACGGTGCCGGCCTTGATCGCCGCCATGGTCTTGGCCTCGCCCTGCTGCTTCTTGTCGGCCGCGGCGAAGACCCTTTCCGTGAGGTCGTACGGCACGCAGACGAAGCCATCGTCGTCACCGACGATCAGGTCGCCGGGCTCGATCACCATCCCGTCGATGGCGATCGTGCAGTTCACCTCGCCGGGACCGCTCTTGTACGGCCCGCGATGGGTCACGCCGGCGGCGTAGACTGGGAAAGAATTCGCCCTGATCCAGCCGGAGTCGCGGACGGCGCCGTTGATGATCACGCCCGCGCAGCCGACCTGCTGGGCGTGCGAGAGCATGAGCTCGCCGACGATCGCGTTGGTCAGGTCGCCGCCGGCGTCGACGACGATGACGTCGCCCGGCTTCACGCGGTTGAGGGCGGCATGGACCATCAGGTTGTCGCCCGGGCGCGCCTTGACGGTCAGGGCGACGCCGCAGAGCACGCCGCCGGCATGCATCGGCCGAAGCCGCGGCCCGCCATGCGTCATGCGCAGCATCGAGTCGCTGATGTTGGCGACCGCGATCGCCTTGTACTTCTCGACCGTGGCGGCCTCGACCGTGCGGGTGCGGGGATTGATCTTGAAACCGATGGACATGGGTCTGTTCCCGGAAATGAGAGTGTTGGTTTCACGCAAGACAATCTGATACCCGCCGCGTCATTCCGGGGCCGCGAAGCGGAGCCCGGAAGCCAGATCCGCAGGTGGAAGACGTCGAGGCGGGACGACGCCCGCCTTGTCCTGAAACTCCATCGCTTCTGGATTCCGGGCTCCGCTATCGCGGCCCCGGAATGACGATGGAGGGTGTGAGGTCTGCTGGCGATGAACTGTCACCGAGCCGGAAGAATTCAGGCCTGCTTCGCCTTCAACCCCGCCTTCTCCGCCATCGCGTCCAGCGCCTCCTGGTAGGTGGCCGGCACGACGCCCTTGAAGTGGTCCTTCAGCCCCAGGCTCTCCTTCCAGCGCAGACGTTGCGCGATGGCCCGGGCCATGATCGGCTCGACGCCGGAATCGGCGACCGCCTCGGCCGACATCTCCAGCTCCTCGGCGCGGCGCTTGGCATGGATGACGCCCGACGGGGTCAGGCTCTTCACCGTGTCCATCCACGGCCGGTCCAAGGTCTTCGAGGCGGAGGCGAGCACGACCTCGTCGATGCCGTATTGCCGGGCGGCGAGCAGCATCTCGTCGTGTAGCGCCTCGATGCCCTTGATGAGGACCGAGCGCAGGATCTTGATGCCGGACGCCGTGCCGAGCGCCGGGCCCATGAAGGCGATCTGCATGCCCCAGGGCACCAGGAGGTCGCGCACCCGCTCGCCGGCCGGGCCGCTCGACAGCATCCGCATGGAATAACCGTGCAGCGGCGTGCCCTCGATCGCGCCGTCGCCGAGGAGCGCGCCGGTGCCGGACAGCCGCTCGGCGACGGCCTGCTTCACCTTCGGGGTGGCGGAGGCGAAGTCGAGGAAGGTGTGGCGGTTCGTCAGCACCGGCGCGAAGGCCTCGGCGCTCTCGACCGAGGCGACGCCCGGCGTCACGCTGACGATCAGGTCGGCGGCCTCGGCGAGCTCGGCGTTCGAGCGCACCAGGGTGACGCCGGCCTCCCGCGCCCGGCCTTGGATCAGGTCGGCATAGGGTCCCTCGAAGGCGTACTTGTCGTAGCAGGCGATGCGCTCGAGGCCCGCGCCTCGCAGGCCTGCGCCGAGGGTGCTGCCGATCTCGCCGTAGCCGACGAGGCCGAACCGGAATTGCGTGCGCTCGGTCATGATGAGGCTCCTGTGATGTCGGGGTCAGTGCGCCGCTTGCCTGAGGCGGGGCGCGGGGATCTGGGTCGCGAGGTGGTCGCGCAGGATCTCGACCGGGTGCGGCAGCCGCACGCCGTCGATGAGCTTGGCTTGCGAGCGGCAGGAATAACCGTCGGCGAGGAGGCGGCCGGTCCGGCCCATCGACGCGACGGGCCTCGCCCAGCTGAGGCCGTAGATGCGCTCGGAGGTCGCCCGGTTCTCGGCCTCGTGGCCGTAGGTGCCGGCCATGCCGCAGCAGCCCGAGGGCAGGACCGAGAGGGAGAGACCGAGGGACTGGAAGACCTGGACCCAGGCTGCCACGGCGGGTTGCGCCGTCGCCCGCTCGGTGCAGTGCGGTAGCAGCCAGTAAGCCTCCCCGCCGGCATGAGCCGCGCGGGCATCGAGGCGCGCGGCGAGCCATTCCTGCACCAACAGCACCTGGGGCAGATCACGTCCCGGGAGCGCCTGCTTGTACTCGGAGCGGTAGGTCAGCGTCATCGAGGGATCGAGGCCGACGAGGGCGACGCCGGTCGCAGAGAGCCGGCCGAGACCCTCGGCGTTCCGGGCGGCGACCCGCTCGAACGCCCCGAGGAAGCCGTGGACGTGCAAAGGCTTGCCGTTCGGCCGGAAGGGCGCGAGCCAGGGCCGGATCCTCAAGCCCGTCAGCAGGTCGATGAGGGCCAGCAGGACGGGCGTGTCGTAGTGGCTGGTGAAGGCGTCCTGCACCACGACGACGCTCGCCAGCCGCTCGGCCGGCGAGAGCCGCGCCAGGACGTCCGCCTCGGCCAGGGCGACGCCCCGCCGCGCCATCTCCCGCCCGAGATCGAGCCCGGACAGCGTCGGCGCGTGGACCAACCCGACCGCCCTCCCCGCCCCCAGCCTCGTCGCCGCGTTGACGAGACGCGGAGCCCGGGCGAGCCAGGGCGCCAGCGGCTCCAGGGCGGCGACCGCGTGGTGGCGCAGCGGCCGCAGGTAGCGCCCGTGATAGAGTTCCAGGAACTTCGCCCGGAAGGTCGGGACGTCGACCTTGATCGGGCATTGTCCCGTGCAGGACTTGCAGGCGAGGCACCCGGCCATCGCCTCGTGCACCTCGTGCGAGAAGTCGTCGTCGCGCCGGCGCAGGGTCGCGGCGAGGCGGGCGGGAAAGCCGCGCCAGCCCGGGCGGGCCCGTGACGCGCGCGCCTCCGCCAGCGGGTCGACCCCTTCCATGGCCAGTCGCCGCAGCCACTCGCGCATCAGCTGGGCGCGGCCCTTCGGGGAATGCCGGCGCTCGCGGGTGCCCTTCCAGGACGGGCACATCGCCTCGTCCGGGTCGTAAGTGAAGCAGGCGCCGTTGCCGTTGCAGTGCAGAGCCTTGTCGTAGGCCGCACGCACTTGCGCCGGGATCGCCCGGTCGCGGCTGCCCTTGGTCGGCACGCCGTCGATGGTGAGAAGGCGGCCCCCCTCCCCCGCGGCGATCTTGCCCGGGTTGAACTGGTTCCTCGGGTCGAAGACGGCCTTCACCGCCTGGAGCGCCGGGTAGAGCGGGCCGAACACCCGAGGCGAGAACTCGGAGCGCACGCCCTTGCCGTGCTCGCCCCAGAGCAGGCCGCCGTATTTCTGCGTCAGCGCGACGACCTCCTCGGTGACCGCGCGCACCAGGCTTTCCGCGCCCGGCGCCTTCATGTCGATCGCCGGCCGCACGTGGAGCACGCCGGCATCGACGTGGCCGAACATGCCGTAATCGAGGCCGCGCCGGTCGAGGGCGGCCCGGAACTCGGCGATGAAGGCGGCGAGGTTTTCCGGCGGGACCGCGGTATCCTCCACGAAGGCGATCGGGCGCGCCTCGCCGGACCGGTTGCCGAGCAGGCCGACCGCCTTCTTGCGCATGGTCCAGATCCGGCCGATCTCGGCCTCGGCCCGGGCGATCCTGTAGCCGCGCCGCCCCGCCGCTTGCCCGGTTCCTTGCCCGGTTCCTTGCCCGGTTCCTTGCCCGGTTCCTTGCCCGGCTCCTGGCCCGGCCGCATCGAGCAGGGCCGTGAGGCGGGCGAGCTGTCCTGCCACCGCCTCCTCGCTGTTGCCGACGAACTCGACGAGGTTGACGCCGCGGGCCCGCTCGCCCGCATCCTCGGGGAAGAAGGCGGCGACGCCGTCCCAGACCGGGTCGCCCTGGGCCAGCGCCAGCACCGTCGAATCGATCGTCTCGATCGAGGCGGGCGCAAGTTCGCTCAGCGCCCGCGCGTCGCGGAGCGCCGCGTCGAAACTCGCGTAACGCAGGACGACCAGGGCCGCATGGCTCGGCAGCGGCAGGACGGCGAGCGTCGCCTCGGCCAGGAAGCCGAGCGTTCCCTCCGAGCCGCACAGGACGGCGTTGAGGTCGAACAGCCCGTCGGCGCGCCGCAGATGCGCGAGGTCGTAGCCGGTCAGGCAGCGGTTCAGCGGCGGGAAACGCTCGGCGATCAGCGCCGCGTTCTCGCGCTGGATCCGGTCGATCTCCCGGTGGATGGCCCCGGCCCGGTCGCCTCGCGCCTGAGCTGCGGCGAGCCCGGCCGCATCGAGGGGCTCGGAGTGCCAGACCGTGCCGTCGGAGAGGATCGTGGTCAGCGCCCGCACGTGGTCGCGGGTCTTGCCGTAGAGGCACGAGCCCTGGCCGCACGCGTCGGTCGAGATCATGCCGCCGATCGTGGCGCGGTTCGAGGTCGAGAGTTCGGGGGCGAAGAACAGCCCGTGGGGTTTGAGCGCCGCGTTGAGCTGGTCCTTCACCACGCCGGCCTCGACCCGGACCGTGCGGGCCTGCGGATCGATCGCCAGGACCCGGTTCATGTGCCGCGACAGGTCGACCACCAGCCCGTCGGTGAGGGACTGGCCGTTGGTGCCGGTGCCCCCGCCGCGCGGCGCGATCCGGATATCCGCGAAGCGGTCCTCGGCGAGCAGCCTGGCGATCCGCACGAGGTCGTCGCGGTCGCGCGGGAAGGCGACCGCCTGCGGCGTGAGCTGGTAGATCGAGTTGTCGGTCGCCAGCACGGTGCGGTCGGCGGCGGCCAGGGAGAGGTCGCCGGCAAAGTCCCGCGCCCGCAACTCGGCGCAGAAATCCGCTTGGAGCGGCGCCGTCTCGGGGGCGGAAGTGAGGCGCGGGATCATGACGTCAGGCCGCGACCGCGACGGGGAGATCGGCCCGGCGGACATGCCGGCCGAAGGCGAGCATCAGCACCGCGCCGGCCAGCAGGCAGGCCCCGACCGCGACGAGCGGCGCGGTGAACCCGCCCGAGAGGTCGCGCACGAGACCGATCATGTACGGCCCGGCAAAGCCGCCGAGATTGCCGATCGAGACGATCATGGCGATCCCGCCGGCGGCCGCGCGCCCGGTGAGGAAGCTTGATGGCACCGCCCAGAAGGTGGCGACGTAGGAGTTGATGCCCATGACGGCGACGCAGAGCGCCGCGATGGTGAGGATGGGCGTGGGGGTGACGGCGCTGCCCATGAGCGCCGCCGCGCCGACGAAGAGCGAGATCGCCGGATAGATCGTCCGGTCGCTGCCGCGATCCGACATCCGGCCCCACACCACCATGGCGACCGCGCCGCAGATGTAGGGGATCGCCGCCACCACCCCGACGAGGGAGGTGGCGAGGCCCATCTGCCGGATGATCTGCGGCAGCCACAGGCCGATGCCGAGCGACCCGACGATGGAGCAGAAGTTGACGCAGGCGAGAGCCAGCACGCGCCAGTCCCGCAGCGCCTGGGCGAGCGTCATCTTGTGCTTCCGCTCGATCGCCGCCTTCTCGGCCGCGAGCTTGGTCACCAGGGCGTCGCGCTCGGGGAGAGACAGCCAGGCCGCCGCCTCGGGCCGGTCGGTGAGGACGAACAGGCAGGCGATTCCGAGCGCCACCGCCGGCACCGCCTCGAGGACCAGAAGCCACTGCCAGCCCTTGAGGCCGAAGCCTTCGAGCTGGATCAGCGCGCCGGAGATCGGCGAGCCGAGGATGTTGGCGACCGGGATGCCGAGCAGGAACAGGGCGGTGGCGCGGGCGCGCACCGCGGCGGGAAACCACAGGCTGAGATACAGGAAGACACCGGGCACGAACCCGGCTTCGCCGAGCCCCAGGAGGAAGCGCGCGATGCCGAACTGCACCGGGCCGGTGACGAAGGCGGTCGCCGCCGAGACCAGGCCCCAGGTGATCATGATCCGGGCGATCCAGATCCGCGCGCCGACGCGCATCATGATCAGGTTGCTGGGAATCTCGGCGATGAAGTAGCCGAAGAAGAACAGGCCGGCACCCACGCCGAAGGCGGTCGCCGTGAGGCCGATATCCTTGTTCATCGTCAGCGCGGCGAAGCCGACATTCACGCGGTCGAGGTAGCTGACCACGTAGCAGACGAACAGGAACGGCAGGATGCGCCACATCATCTTGCGATGGAGCGCCTGCTCGTCGACCGAAGCCGGCGGCGCGAAATCCGGCTGCGCCGGTCCTGCCCGTGTCATGACGCTCGCTCCCTGCCGATTTTGCAACGGCGTTTCATTTTGATTAGATCCGTCGCCTCGACGGGTCAAGCGTGCGGGATCCTGCGCGAATGCCGCAGGGGGAGCGCCCTGTCCGGGGTTTGGCGGCGGCACGCGCCACCGCTAAGGGAGGCGACCGCGAAGCTTCAGACCCGCGAGCGTGAGACGAATGTCGAAAGAGGCCCGACCGAGACCCAAGCTCGAAGGCGTCGCCTCGGCCGAGCGGGTCCTGACCGTCCTGACCGCGTTCCAGCGCGGCGACGATGCGCTCGAACTGACGGAACTCGCCCGGCGCACGGAACTGGTGAAGAGCACCATCATGCGGCTGTGCATCTCGCTCGAGAAGTTCGGCCTCATCGAGCGGCTGGACGACGGGCGCTACCGCCTCGGCGTCGAGGCGGCGCGGATCGGCTCGGTCTACCAGCAATCCTTCGCGCTGGAGGAAAGGGTGGTCCCGGTTCTGGAGCGGCTCGCGGCCGAATCCATGGAGACCGCGTCGTTCTACATCCGCCGGGGAAACCAGAGGCTGTGCCTGTTCCGGGCCGACTCGCCCTACCCCCTGCGGATGAACGTGCGGCCGGGCGACATGCGGCCGATGGACCAGTCGGCGATCGCCCAGGTGCTGGCGACCTTCGGCGACCGGACGGCCCAGCGGGCGCCGGTCGAGTTGCCGCTCTACACCTCGGGCGTGACCGACCCGCACGTCGCCTCCCTGGCGATGCCGGTCTTCGGGGCCGGCGGCCGGCTCGTCGGCGCCCTCTCGCTGTCCGGTCCGTCCTCGCGTCTCACCGCCGCGCAGGCCGCCAACCTCGCACCGCGGCTGCGGGAGGCCGCTGAGCGCCTATCGGCGGAATTGGGGGCGCAGGGGTGAGGCGGAGTTTTCGTGCGAGCGGATTTTGAATAAAATCTTGCGGCGAAGCAGCAAATCGCGTCCTATCATCTCATCATGAGAGCCTATTTGAGCGGTTTGATCTTTTAAAGACCGAAAGCGAGAACGAGATGTCTTACCCTTCCACCTCATCCTGAGGTGGAGGGTCGGATAAGCTCAATCTTTGCCGATCCCGAGTATAAAATCCCGTTCAAACAGCCTTTGAGGCGCCAACGAAATTATCATGAAAATATATTTCAATAAGTATGATGAATGTATTTATAAATTTTTTACGTCAGATGATCCCCGGCCGCCACCACCTCAGGATGAAGTGAAGGGGCAGGACGCTCCGTTGTTCGAATGATCGGGAAATAATCCCGCCCCTTTGCTCCCTTCCAAAGCGCTGGCCAATTCTGCGGAATACAGGCCTCCCCAGGCAGCGGATGAGGTATCGTCCGCGGAAACGAGCCCGACTACGACCCAGAGGGCTCTCGAGGCCCCGCCGGCAACGTGGCGCTCGATCGCCCCAGACCCAGGAGAGGAGGCCCCATGACGGACATTCTCATCGTCGGCGCCGGACCCGTCGGCCTGACCATGGCGGCCGAACTGGCGCGCTACGGCATCGGCGTGCGCCTGATCGACCGCGCGCCCCACGCCACCGAGACCTCGAAGGCCCTGGTGGTCTGGTCGCGCACGCTCGAACTCATGGATCGGATGGGCTGCACCGGGGCCTTCCTCGCGGCCGGCCTGCGGGCGCCCGGCGCCTCGATCCGCAGCGGCGAGACAATCCTCGGCTCTCCCCGGTTCGAGGGCATCGCGAGCGCCTACAACTTCGCCCTGATGATCCCGCAGCGGGACACCGAGCGGCTCCTCGCGGCGCATCTGCGGTCGTTCGGCGTCACGGTCGAGCGGCAGGTGGAACTGGTCGGCTTCCACGCGGCGGAGGACGGGATCGAGGCGCGTCTGCGTCACGCCGACGGACGCGAGGAGAGCGTGAGGACGCCGTGGCTGATCGGCTGCGACGGGGCGCACAGCGCGGTGCGGCACGGGCTCGGCCTCACGTTTGCGGGCGCGGCGCAGGGCGACGACTGGCTCCTCGCCGACGTGCGCCTCGACGGTCCGGGGGCACCGCCGCCGGACGAGATCGCGACCTACCTGCACCGCGACGGCCCCTTCGTGGTCTTCCCGATCCCGGGCCGGCGCGCCCGCGTCGTCGCCACCTTGGGCCCGACGGACGCGGCGCATCCGCGCCCCGATCCCACCCTCGCCGACGTGCAGGCCCTCATCGACCGGCGGGCCGGCGGCGGCTTTCGCGCCGCCGATCCGGTCTGGCTGACGCATTTCCGCATCAACGAGCGCAAGGTGGCCGAGTATCGGCGCGGGCGCGTCGTGCTGGCCGGGGATGCTGCGCATATTCACAGCCCCGCCGGCGGCCAGGGCATGAATACCGGCATGCAGGACGCGGTGAACCTCGCCTGGAAACTGGCGATGGTGCAGCGCGGCGAGGCGGATCCTCGCCTGCTCGACAGCTACAGCCCCGAGCGCAGCGCGGTGGGAGACATGGTGCTGCGCAATGCCGGCCGGCTCACCGACATGGCGACGCTGGCGAACCCGGCGGCCCAGGCCGCGCGCAACCTCGCGCTGCGCTTCCTGCTCGGTTTCCATGCGGTCCGCGACAGGATGGCGACGACGATGAGCGAGATCGAGATCGCCTATGCGGGCTCGCCCCTGTCGGTCGGGCCGGGCGCCGGCGCGCGCTTCGAACCGGAGGCCTATGGCGGAAAACCGCCGGGCGCCGGCGGCGCCCCTCGTTTCGTCCTCTACGCCGCCGACGCGGAACGTGGGGCGGCGCTGACGGCGCGCTACCCCGGCCTCCTGGAGCCGGCGCCGCGCTCGCCCCCCGACGCGTCCGGCCTCCTGGTCGTCCGGCCCGACGGCTATGTCGGCCTGTCGGCGGCAGGCGGCGCCTGGGACGAGGCGGAAAGGTACCTGCAGGCGCTCGCAAGGGCCGACTGACGTCTCGCTTGCGGATGTCTCGCTTGCGTTAGAGCTTGAAGCACGCCCATAAAGCCCGGGCGTGGAGAGCCCGGGAGGCGACGTGAGCGCCGCCGGGCGGCTGCCCTCGGCGAGCCGTCGCAGGGTCCGAGCAAGGAGCGTCCCCGCATGAGACCGATGGCCCGTGCGGCGAGCGCCCTCGCCTTCACCCTCGCCGCGGGAAAAGCCGCGGCCCAGTCGCCCTGCACCGAGGAGACGCGGTTCGATCCGCCCTTGCGCGTCCTTCGCTGCAGCGACGGGCTGGTGCTCGAGACCGAGCAGGGCAGCGGGCTGCGGCCGATCGACCGCGACGGCGACGGACACCTGGAGGGCGCCGAGATCGGCGGCCGCTCCGTCCTCGTCACGCTGCCGCCGGGCCCGCGGGTGCGCCGGGAGGGCTTCCAGATCCTCACGCCCCATGCGATCGCCTCGGTGCGCGGCACCGTCTACGCCGTCGACGTGACCACCGGGCGGACCTCGGTCTTCGTGCAGCAGGGACGCGTCGTCGTCGCGCGGCGGCGCGGCGCGGACGATGCGGTCACGCTCGGACCGGGCGAGGGCGTCGACGTCGACATGGACCGGAGCCCGCTCGCGGTGCGGCGCTGGCCGCAGGAGCGGGTCAGGGCGCTGCTCGAACGCTTCGGGCGCTGAAGGATCGTCGGCCCGATGCCGCAGGCCGTGCCCGGACCGCGCCGCCGGCTGGACCGGCGCTTCGCCCTGATCGCGCTCGCCGCCTCCCTCGGCTGGAGCGGCTGGCTCGCCCATCTCCACCTCGCCGGCCGCGCGACACCCCTCGACCGGATCGAATCGGCCCTGACGGACCTGCGCCTGCGGCTCGCCGGACCGCGCCGGCCGCCGGCCGACGTCGTGATCGTCGCCATCGACGACGAGACGGTGCGGCGCGAGGGCGGGTTCCCGGTCTCGCGCGCGGCGATGACGCGGATCGTCGAGACCATCGCCGCGTCGCGCCCGCGGGCGCTCGCGGTGGATGTCCTGTTCCTGGAAGCCGGCCGCCAGCCGGAGGCGGACCGGGCGCTCGGCACCGCGCTGGCCGCGGTGCCGGCGGTCCTGGCCGCGGCGGCCGTCTTCGAGGGCGGCGCGAGCGAGGACGGCATCCCGGTCGCCGCCGCCCTGCACCGGCCGGTTCCCGAGATCGGCCGCGCGGCAGCCTCGGGTGTCGTCAACGTGTCGGAGGATGCGGCCGGCGTCCCGCGCCACCTGCCCCTCGTGGTGCGGACGGGGGAGGACGTCGCCGCCGCCTTCGTGCTGCGCGCCGCCGCCCTGGCGAGCCGCAACGATCCGGTCGTGGGCCCGGACGCCGTGCGGATCGGCACCACGACCGTCCCGCTCGACCTCGGCCGTCACCTGCCGCTGCGCCCCTACGGACCGCAGCGCACGATCCCGACGGTGAGCGCCGCCGGCCTCCTCGACGGCACGGTCCCGCCCTCGGCGCTGACCGACCGCATCGTCGTGGTCGGCGTCACGGCGCTCGGCGGCAGCGATACCTTCGCCACCGCCTTCGACCCCGTGATGCCGGGCGTCGAGCTCCTGGCGACCGGCATCGACCACCTGATCATGGGAGGCGGGCTCACCCGCGACATCGGCGTGCGGCGGCTCGACGCCGCCGCCGCCGTCGTCCTCGCGGCCGCGGCGGCGCTCCTGATCGCGCTCGCTCCGCCCGGTCCGGCGATCGTCCTCGTGCTCCTCCTCCTGGCGGGATGGCTGGCGGCGGGCGCCGTCGCCTTTGCCGGGGGCGTGTGGTGGAGCGCCGCCCTGCCGCTCGCGGCGGCCGGGCTCCCGGTACTGCCCTGCGCGGTCGCCCGGCAGATCCTGGACCGCCGCCGGGCCGCCGCCCTGGCGCGCTCGGAGGCGGCGTTGCGCCGGCTGCAGCCCGCCGCCCTGGCGGACCGCCTCGCCTGGGATCCGGCCTACCTGGCCGAGCCGGTGGCGCGGGACATCCCGGTCCTGTTCATCGACCTCACCGGCTTCACCCGCCAGAGCGAGCGCCTCGGGCCGGTCCGCACCCGCGCGGTGCTCAAGGCGTTCCACGACCTCGTCGACGAGACCTCCGCCCGGCACGGCGGCCTCGTCGTCAACTTCATGGGCGACGGCGCGATGGTGGTGTTCGGCGCGCTCGATCCCGATCCCGACGCGAGCGCCCGAGCCGTCGCGGCGGCCGGCGATCTCGTCGGGCGCACCGCCGCGTGGATCGGGCACGAGCCCGAGCTGGCCGGCGCCGGGCGCGCCCTCGACGTGCGGATCGGCGGGCATTACGGCCCGGTGATCCTCTCGCGCCTAGGCAGCGACACCAACCAGCAGATCACGGCGATCGGCGACACGGTCAACGTCGCGAGCCGCCTGCTCGCGGTCGCCTCTCAGGCCGGCGTCCGCCTCGCGGTCAGCGGCGACCTCCTGGGTGCTGCCGGCATCGGCGCGCCCGGCGAGACCTTCGACGGGCCGCACCCGACGGCGATCCGCGGCCGCGCGCAGGGGCTCGCCGTGTGGCTGGGGCGCGGCCCACCGCCCGCCGGGCGGCGGGATGGGGGCCGGAACCCTGTGTGATCCGGATCACGGATCGCCCCCGGGATCGGAGCCGAGGTGGTGCTACCCCACCATCGCTCCGGCGTCGCGGAGGTTGGGCTGCGCTTGCGGCTCATCTACGGCCACGCCCCTCCCACCCTCGACCTCATCCTGAGAACCTGCTTGAAGAGGGATTTTCTGTTCAAGACTTGAGACGTGTGGGACCATCCTACCATCCCACCTCAGGACGATGTCGCAAACGGGAGGAAGCACTCGATCGATCAAACACTCCCTGAAAACCGGGAGCGATCGGCATCCGAGAAAAATCCGAAAATCATCCCGTACTCGACAGACCTTGCCCCCGCTCCCATCCGGGACTATCGAAGGCGCCCGACCGGAGCAGCGACGCCGATGAGACTGAACCTGACTGCAATGCCGACCCGCCTTGCCGCCAGGATCCTCTCGTCGCATGCCAGCACAGCTCTCCCTCCTGAACGTCACGTGGTCCGCGCCTGACGGGCGCCCCGTCCTCACCGACATCTCCGCCAGCTTCGGGCAGGAGCGGACCGGCATCGTCGGCCGCAACGGGGCCGGCAAGACGACCCTCCTGGGCCTCCTGGCCGGCCGGCTGCGGCCGGCGGGCGGCAGTCTCGTCGTCCACGGGACGGTCGCGCTGCTGCGCCAGTTCGCACGCCTTCCTCCCGACGACACCGTCGCCGACCTGTTCGGCGCGGCGGCGGGCCTGGCGCTGCTCCGCCGCGCCGAGAGCGGCTCCGCCACGGCCGAGGACCTCGCCGAGGCCGACTGGACGCTCGCGGAGCGCCTGACGGAGGCCCTGGAGCGGATGGGCGTTGCGGCGGAGCCCGACACGCCGCTCCGTCACCTCTCCGGCGGGCAGCGCGCCCGGGCCGCGCTGGCGGCGGCGATGTTTTCGCGGCCCGATTTCCTGCTCCTCGACGAACCGACCAACGACCTCGACCGCCAAGGGCGGCAGGCGGTGCACGAGATGCTGCAGGGCTGGCGCGGCGGCGCGGTCGTGGTCAGCCACGACCGGTCCCTGCTCGAGGCGATGGACGCCATCGTGGAGATCGAGCCGGCGGGGGCGAACCTCTACCGGGGCAATTTCGACGCCTACCGGCACGCGAAGGCCCTGCGCCTCGCCGCGGCCGAGCATGACCTCGCGCTGGCCGAGAAACGGGCCGCGGACCTGGCCCGGCGGACGCAAGCGACGGTCGAGCGCCAGCAACGCCGCGACGCGGCTGGGCAGCGCCGCGGGGCGCGGGGCGACCTACCCCGCATCCTCGTCGGCGGCCGCCGGGACAATGCCGAGCGGACCGCCGGCGGCCTTGCGCGCCTGGCCGAGCGCCAGCACCTCACCGCCGAGGCCGAGCTGGCGCGGAGCCGGGACCGGGTCGCGTCGGAAAAGCCCCTCGCCGTCGCCGTTCCGCCGAGCGGGCTTCACGCCGACCGGCGCGTCCTCACGGTCGAGGACGTCACGGTCGGGTATCGGCCGGGACGGCCGGTCCTGCAGGAGGTGTCGCTGGCGATCACCGGGCCGGAGCGCGTCGCGCTCGGTGGACGCAACGGTTCGGGCAAGTCGACCCTGCTCGATCTCGTCGCGGGCCGCCTCGCCCCCTGGTCGGGGCGGGTGTCGGTCGGCGTACGCGCCGCCCTGCTCGACCAGCGCCTCACGCTGCTCGCCCACGACAGGACGGTGGCGGAGAACTTCGCGCGTCTCAACCCGGGGGAGGACGCGAACGGATGCCGGGCGGCCCTGGCGCGGTTCCAGTTCCGGGCGAAGGCCGCCGACCGTCCGGTCTCGGCGCTCAGCGGCGGCCAGCAGGTCCGGGCCGCTTTGGCCTGCCTTCTGGGCCATGTGGCGCCGCCGCAACTCCTGCTCCTCGACGAACCGACCAACCACCTCGACCTCGAGGCCGTCGAGGCCCTCGAATCCGGCCTTGCCGGCTATGACGGCGCGCTTCTGGTCGTCAGCCACGACGAGGTCTTCCTCGACGCCCTGCGGATCACGCGGCGCGTCGCCCTCGGCGGACGATCCGGGTGAGCGCCGCGTCGAGGTCCGGCATCACCGCGCCGCACGGGCCCGAAGTCGAAAGCCGTCTACAGACAGGACTCCCGCCAAGCGGTCTAAGGTACTAAGGAACCGCCAAGCTATCGAGGAGAGGGCCACCGTCATGGTATCACGCAGGGACATCGCATCGTTTCTCGGCGCCGGCGCGCTCGGGGCCGCCCTCTCCCCGATCGGCACCGCCCAGGCCCAGACGGGTCCGGCCGGCGAGAACACCTTCCAGCGCATCCGGCGCACCAAGAAGCTCCGGATCGCCGGCATCGTCGGCACCGAGCCGTACTACAAGAAGGACATCGCGTCCGGCGAATGGTCGGGCTTCTGCATCAGCATGGCGCAGGATCTCGCCAAGGCGATGGATGCCGAGGTCGAGATCGCCGAGACCACCTGGGGCAACGCGGTGCTCGACCTCCAGGCGAACAAGATCGACATCATGTTCGGCCTGTCGCCGACCCCGTCGCGGGCGCTCACGGTCGAGTTCACGCGGCCGATCATGCTGAACACCTTCACCATCATCGCCAAGCCCGGCTTCGAGCCGAAGACCTGGGCCGACCTCAACAAGCCGGAGGTCCGCGTCGCCGTCGACATCGGCTCGACCCACGACCTGTTCGCCCGGCGCGTCATCCCGAACGCCACGCTGGTCGCGCTGAAGACCCCGGACGACGCCATGCTGTCGGTGCAGTCCAACCGGGCCGATTGCGTCATCCAGGTCGCGCTGCTCTCGCTCGTGACCGTGAAGAAGAACCCGAAGGTGGGCCGAATCATCGTCCCCACCCCCTTGAGCGCACAGCCGACCTGTGCCGGCGTGCGGGCCGATCCCGATCCGCGGTTCCGGACCTTCGTCGACAACTGGCTCGAATACAATCGCGGGCTCGGCGCCATGAAGGGCTGGATCACGTCCAGCCTGGAACTGGTCGGCGTCAAGCCCGACGACATCCCGGCCGAGATCTCGTTCTGACGCAGCCGCCGCCGCGGGAGCCCCCGCGGTCCTCGCCGCGGCCCGGGACTTGTCCCCGGGCCAGGCCCACAGGTTTCGCCGCATGCCCCCCGACCCCACCCCGCCCTTGGGCATCATCATGCTCGACACACGGTTCGAGCGCCCGCCCGGCGATGTCGGGCACGCGGCGAGCTGGCCCTTCCCGGTCCTGTTCGAGACCGTCCGCGGCGCCACCGCGCGCCGGGTCGTGGGCGGGCAGGATGCCGACCTGGCCGAGGCCTTCGTCGAGGCGGGGGAGCGGCTGCGGGCGCGGGGCGCCATCGGCATCATCACGTCGTGCGGCTTCCTGGCCGCCCGGCAGCGCTCTCTCGCCGCCCGGATGTCGCTGCCGCTCGCGACCTCGAGCCTGATGCAGCTTCCCCTGATCGACCGCTGCCTTCCCCGGGCCAAGCGGACCGGAATCGTGACCTACGACGCCGAGGCGCTCACCGACGCGCATTTCGTCGAGGTCGGTGCCGATCCCGCGACGCCGGTCGTGGGCTTGCCCGCGAACGGGGCGCTGCGCGGAGTGATCGAGCGGGAGGCGCCTTACGATGCGGAGGCGTTGGCGCGCGACGTGCTGGAGGCCGCCGGGCGCCTGGTCGGGCGGGGGGATGTCGGCGCGATCCTGATGGAATGCACCAACCTCCCGCCGTTCTCGAGAGCCGTCGCCGAGCGCTTCGCCGTTCCGGTCTTCGACATCATTACCCTGGGCCGCTGGTTTCACTCGGGCCTTCTGCAAACACGCTACCCGTAAGGCGGACCGGAGACGACCATGAATTACGAGTGGGACTTTTCGTTCCTGCTGCAATACAAGGGCCTGATTGCGATCGGCGCCTTGTACACGATCGGCTTCACCATCGCCACGGCGATCGCCGGCTTCGCCGTCGGCGGCCTGATCGCCGTCGCCCGCCTGGGCAACGTGAAGGCGGTGACGATCCCGCTCATGGCCTTCATCGAGATCTTCCGCTGCACCCCGGTGCTGGTGCAGCTGGTCTGGATCTACTACGCCCTGCCGATCCTGATCGGCGTCGAGCTGAAGCCCGCGACCGCCGCCTTCATCGCCCTGACGCTCTACGGCGCATCGTTCTTCGCCGAGATCATCCGCGGCGGCATCGCCTCGATCGATATCGGCCAGTGGGACGCGGGACGGGCGCTCGGCATGCGCCGCGGTGCCCTGCTCCGCCGCATCGTCCTGCCGCAGGCGCTCAAGCGGATGATCCCGCCGCTCGTCAACCAGGTCGTGCTCCAGCTGAAGAACACTTCGCTTCTCTCCGTGCTCGCGGTGCCCGATCTTCTCTACCAGGGCCAGCTGATCACCTCGGCCACCTACAAGCCGCTCGAAGTCTATACGATGATCGCGATCATCTACTTCGCGATCCTGTTTCCTCTCACGACCTTCGCGCACAGCCTCGAAAACAGGCTCGCACGGTGAGCACGGGATGCCAGGAAGCGACGGTGGAGGCGACGATGGAGCGGACTATGCCGGAGACGACGATGATCGAGGTGGCGCACGTCAGAAAGTCGTTCGGGACCGTGTCCGTGCTCAAGGACATTTCCTTGAGCGTGCCGAAGGGCGGGGTGCTGTCGCTGATCGGCCCGAGCGGATCGGGCAAGTCGACCCTCCTGCGCTGCCTGAACCTCCTCACCATCCCGGACGAGGGAACGATCCGGATCGGCACGCATGCGATGCGCTTCGGCAAGGATCCCCAGGGCAAGGATCACCGGATGCCGCGGGACAAGGACCTCGCCGCCTTCCGGTCGACGGTCGGCATGGTCTTCCAGAACTTCAACCTGTTCCCCCACATGTCCGTCCTCCGCAACGTCATGGAGGGACCCGTCACGGTGCTCGGCAGGGGCCGGGACGAGACGCGGGAGCTGGCGCTCCGGCTCCTGGACAAGGTGGGCCTGCGGGAGAAGGCCGACGTCTATCCCGACCGGCTGTCGGGCGGGCAGAAGCAGCGGGTCGCCATCGCCCGGGCGCTGGCGATGAAGCCGGAGGTCATGCTCTTCGACGAGGCGACCTCGGCGCTCGATCCCGAGCTCGTCGGGGAAGTCCTGCAGGTCGTCCGGCAGCTGGCCTCGGAGGGCATGACCATGGTGCTCGTGACGCACGAGATCGCGTTCGCGCGCGACGTCGCCGACACCTGCGTGTTCATGCGCGACGGCTTCGTCGTCGAGGAAGGGCCGGCCCGGCAGGTGATCGAGGATCCGCGGCAAGCCGCCACCAAGGCCTTCCTCAGCCATTTTCACAAGGCGGCGGTCTGATACGGCTTCCGGAAGATTCCTTCCGGACGCCGTATCATCAGCCCGCGAGGCGCCTGAGCGAAGCCGGTTTCCGCATCGCGAAGCGATCAATCGGAAACCGTATAAGAGCCTGTTTGATCCGATCGCAGGACTCCATCCCACTCACAACCACATCCTTCGAGGTCAGTCGATTGAAGATCGACTGACCTCGAAGGAGGGATCCAGAGATCGCCGAGACTTCCGGAGCCCACCTTCGAGGCTCGCATACGCTCGCACCTCAGGATGAGGTCCCGGTCAGGATAGGAAAGCCACTCACGATTTTCTCTTCGTGGGTCAAACAGGCTCCAACGCCATCCGGAACCGAGGCGTCAGGCACGATGCCTTCGTCAGGACCGCCGGTTGCTTGCGGGGCATTCCGGGCCACGTCTCGTTCGATCAAGCACGCGCCGCGGCAGCGATCATTCTCGGTCGGGCTCGCTTGCTCGGGCTCATTTGCCCCGTCGCTCGGCATCGGCCGTGAGACGAGCCGTTCCCGGCTTCAGGAGAGCGACGTCCGCCCATGGGGCCCGTCCCGTGGCCCCGACCGGCGGGCTTTTCCACGGCGGCCCTGGCGTCGCACGACCTCGACTCTGCAAGATTCCGGGGCGGAGGAATGCGGTGCGCTCTTGCGATCATCATCGCCTCGACGCTGCTCCTCGGCGCCGGACCGAGCCGCGGCGAGTCTCATCGACGAAGCCCGTCGCCTGGTGCTCCGGTCAGGGTCTTCTACGACCGTCCCCTCAAGGCGGAGTCGCTCGCGATCTACCGCTCCGTCAAGTCGCATCGCGTCCTCGAAGGCCTGCGGGAGGTGGCCGCGGGCTTGCGCCTGCCGCGGTCGCTGACCTTCCGGTTCGCGGCATGCCGCGGCGCCGCCGATGCGTGGTACGAGCCCGAGACCCGCACCGTCACGGTCTGTTACGAGTATGTCCGGGAGGTGAAGGATCGGGTGTCGCCGCCGCCGGTCCGGACAGGGGCGGAGCGGCAGGACGCGGTCTTCGGCCTCGTCGCCCAGGCCTTCCTGCACGAGACCGGGCATGCCCTGTTCCACCTGCTCGAAGTGCCGGTGCTCGGCCGGGAGGAGGATGCCGCCGACCAGTTCGCGGCGCTCGTGCTGCTCGAATTGCCGCCCGGGCAGGCCCGGCACGCCGTCGACGGCATCGCGCGCCTGTTCCGGAGTCTGGCGGCCGAGGAAAGGGCCGAGCCGGCGGTACTCGCCGACGATCACAGCCTCGCGCTCCAGCGTCTCTACGGCCTGCTCTGCCTCGCCTACGGGGCCGACCGCCGCACCTTCGGGGATCTCGTCGCGAGCGGCGCCCTGCCGCGTTCGCGCGCCCGACTGTGCCGGGCGGAATACGGCCTCGCCATGGACGCGCTGCACAAGCTCCTCCGGCCCCATCTCCGTGGCGGACGGCTGGAGCGCGAACGGGTGCGCCGCGCCTTTCGCGGGATGTTCTGATGCAGGAAGGCGGGGCGGCGGGTCCGGCTCCGTCACGCCGCCGCATCACCGACGGGCGGCGCATCGACCGGGATGCGCCTCACCCATCCGACCAGCAGCACATACCCCGTCGCCAGGACGACCGGGCCGATGAACAGGCCGAGCAGGCCATGGGCGATCACGCCGCCGACGACGCCCGCCAGGATGACGGGCATCGGGACGTCGAGGCCGCGGCCGAGCACGAGCGGCTTGAGAACGTTGTCGCTCAGTCCGGCGCCGATGGTCCAGATCGCGAAGACGAGCGCCGGCAGCGCGTCGGCGGTGGCGAAGACGTACCCGATCACCGGCAGGGTCAGGACGACGACCGGCACCTGGAGGATGCAGAGGAGCAGCGTGGCGAGGGTCCACAGGCCGGCGGCCGGGAGGCCGATGACGAAGAAGCCGGCTCCGAGCAGCAGGGACTGGAGCACCGCCACGCCGACGATGCCCAGCGCCACACCGCGGATGGTCTCGACGGCCAGCGCCGCGAGCGCGGCGCCCCGGGCCGGGCTGCCGGTGGCGCGGACCAGGACCTGCCGGGTGAACGCGGCCGCCCCCTTGCCGTACCCGACGAGGATCGCCGCGATGGCGAAGGACAGGACGAACGACACCTCGCCGGCCGCCAGGCGACGGGCGGCCGACAGGAGCCAGGCCGCCGGCTTGCGCAGCATCGGGCCGTAGCGCGCGAGAGCCCCCGGCGCGTTGGCGGCGGCGAGCGCCCAGGCCTCCGTCAGCCTCCCGCCGACCAGCGGCAGGTCGGCGAGGCGGGCGGGCGGCGGGGGTAGGGTCAGCCGCTGGTCGCGCAGGTCCGAGACGAATGCGACGAGGCACGATCCGAGCGACGTCACGACCAGGATCGTCGCCGCCAGCATGACGGCGATGCCGACGACCCCGATCAGGGCGGCCGAGCCGCGCTCGCCGACGCCGACGAGGAGGCGGCGATGCAGCGGGTACAGCATGACGGCCAGGATCGCCGACCAGAGCAGGATCTCCGCGAGCGGCGACAGGATGCGGGCGCAGGCATAGACGAGCGCCGCGGCGAGGCCGATGCGCAGGGCGGCATCGAAAGACATCGTCGGTCCGGATTCCCGGTCGGAGCAGGATACGGTCTTGTCCATATCGATGGCGCCTGAGCAGCAACACGCTGATCGGGATTTGACACCTGCACGCGTCACGCCTCGACGCCGCGACGTGTCCTCGTCCCGCATCCTGGATGCAGGACCGCCCACGTCCTTGAGGCAGGTCAACGCGCCGTTCGCCTCGCCCCGCATCCTGACGTCCCGTTGCGCCTCGGGGTCGAGCCGCGCTCCGGGACGTCACGAGAGGACCACATGGCAGCGACGCGTACGACCTGTCGCGCCGGGAGGCGCGGGCTCGTCCGGCACGAGGCCGGTCCGCGTCCCACCCGATCAAGCGGTCGGGCGCGGTCCCTGCGACATTGCCGGCGGGTCCGGGCCCGCCCAACCCGGGGGAGCGCCCGATGACCCAGGAGGCCCCGGCCCGCCGCCGGCACGAGAAGTACGACCGTCTGATCGCCGCCGCGCAGGCGCGGCCCCGCCTCACGGTCGCGGTCGCGCATCCCTGCGACGAGGCCTCGCTCGGCGCCGCGCTGGAGGCGGCGGATCTCGGGCTGATCACCCCGGTCCTGGTCGGGCCCCGGCCGAGGATCGCGGCGGCGGCCTGCGGGCGGGATCTGGCGGCGTTCCGCATCGTCGAATCGGCCCATAGCCACGATTCCGCCGACAGGGCGGTGGCGCTGGTGAGGGCCGGAGAGGCCGGCGCGCTGATGAAGGGCAGCCTCCACACCGATGAGCTGATGGGCGCGGTGGTGCGGCGCGAGGGTGGGCTGCGGACGGAGCGCCGCCTGAGCCACTGCTTCGTGATGGACGTGCCGGGCCACGACGATCCCCTCATCGTCACCGATGCCGCGATCAACATCGCCCCGACGCTCGAGGAGAAGCGCGACATCGTCCAGAACGCCATCGACCTCGCCCATTCCTTCGGGATCGAGGTGGTGCGGGTCGCGATCGTGTCGGCGATGGAGACGGTCAACCCGAAGGTCCCCTCGACCCTCGATGCCGCCGCGTTGTGCAAGATGGCCGATCGCGGCCAGATCACCGGGGCGGTCCTCGACGGGCCGCTCGCCCTCGACAACGCCATCGATCGCGGCGCGGCGGCGATCAAGCAGATCCAGTCGCCGGTCGCCGGCCGCGCCAACGTGCTGGTGGTGCCGGATCTCGAAGCCGGCAACATGCTGGCCAAGAGCCTGACCTTCCTTGCCGACGCGGACGCCGCCGGGATCGTGCTCGGCGCCCGGGTGCCGATCATCCTGACGAGCCGGGCCGATTCGCGCCTGACGCGGCTCGCCTCCTGCGCCGTCGCCTCGCTGTTCGCTGCGGGCCGTCGCGCCGAAACACCGCGGCCGGGGGTCCAGGGATGATCCCGGCCTACCTCGTGCTGAATGCGGGCTCGTCGAGCCTCAAGTTCCAGGTGTTCGAGCCGGGAGGGGACGGCGTGCCGCACCGCCTCTCCCGCGGCCTCTTCGAAGGGCTCGGCGGCGCGGCGCACATGGTCGTGCACGACCGGGCCGGCGCGGTCGTCGCCGAGGAGCGGTTCGGGGCGGGCGAATTCGGTCACGAGGAGGCCCTTCTCCACGTCGCCGCGTGGCTGCGGGAGCATCGGAGCGGGCACCGGCTGGCGGCGGTCGGGCATCGAGTCGTGCATGGCGGTGCGGATTACGCCGCGCCCGTGCGGATCGACGACGCGGTGCTGGCGGCGCTGGAACGCCTCGTCCCGCTCGCGCCCCTGCACCAGCCGCACAACCTCGCGCCGGTCCGCATCCTGCGGCGGCTGTTTCCGGACCTGCCGCAGGTGGCGTGCTTCGATACCGCCTTCCACCGCGTCCAGCCGGAGGTCGCGCAGCTCTTCGCGCTGCCGGCCGAGATCACCGACCGGGGCGTGCGCCGCTACGGCTTCCACGGCCTGTCCTATGCCTTCGTCGCCGGGCAACTCGCCGCCTGCGCGCCCGGCCTCGCGGAGGGCCGGGTGATCGTGGCCCATCTCGGCAGCGGCGCGAGCCTGTGTGCGCTGGCGGGCGGTCGCAGCGTCGCCACCACGATGGGCTTCTCGGCCCTCGACGGGCTGCCGATGGGCACCCGTTGCGGCAGCCTCGATCCGGGCGTGGTGTTCTACCTCATGCGGGAGATGCAGCTCGACGTCCAGGCGGCGGAGCACCTGCTCTACACCCGCTCGGGGTTGCTCGGCGTCTCCGGCCTGTCGAACGACATGCGGGTGCTGCGCGCCCGCGCCGCCGAGGACCGTCGCGCGCGGATGGCCATCGACCTCTTCGTCTACCGCATCGGGCGCGAGCTCGGCTCCCTCGTCGCGGCGCTCGGCGGGATCGACGGCCTCGTCTTCACCGGCGGCATCGGCGAGAACGACGCCGCGACCCGGGCCGAGGTGCTGCGGGGCGCCGCCTGGGCCGGATTCCGGCTCGACGCGGCCGCGAACGCGGCGGGCGCTTCCCGGATCAGCGCCGGCTCCGGCCCCCAGGCCTACGTCATCCCGACCGACGAGGAGGCGACGATCGCCCGCGGGATGCACGAGGTGCTCGACGATGCGCGCCTGACGGTGCCCTGAGACCAAGGAGGATGTCATGGAGACGCTGACGACCCATCCCGACGCGAAGCCCGCCGCGATCGGCGACGAGCCCTTCATGTCGGCCGACGATCTCGCCGCCTACTCGGCCCGCATGCGCGCCGCCCGGGCCATGAAGGAGATCGAGGGGCAGGACCGGGCCGGCAAGGCGCGGGCGGAACTGGCCAAGCAACTCGCCGAGCCCGTCGCGGTCACGCCCGAAAAGGTCGGCGAGATCATGCAGGCCCTGCTGCACAAGCTGCGCATCGCCGCCGAGCAGGGCCAGAAGGAACTGCTCGTGATGCGCTTCCCGAACCTGATGTGCAGCGACAAGGGCCGGGCGATCAACAACGGCGAGGCCGGCTGGGCCGAGACCCTGACCGGCCGTCCGCGGCAGGCCTACGAACTCTGGCGCGACCGCCTGCACCCCGCCGGCTACGGCCTCAGGGCGATGGTCGTCGACTGGCCGGACGGCATGCCGGGCGACATCGGCTTCTTCCTCACCTGGAAGGCCGCTCAGGCCTGAGCCGCGGGCACTGGAGATGCTCTCATGACACAGCCCGCGACAGGCAACGACTCCCGGCAGGATGCGGCGACCAACGGCCCGGCCTCCCTCCTCCGGCTCCAGGCCCGCTTCGCCGAGATCTACCGGGACCGCTGCACCGCGGCGCTCGGTGCGTATCTCGACGCGATGCAGGACGCCGGCGGCGTTTGGCTGGAGGCCTGCAGCGCCTGGCAGAAAGCCGGCGGCGCCTGGCAGAAGGCTGGCGGCGCCTGGCAGAAGGCTGGCGGCGCCTGGCAGAAGGCCGGCGGCGCCTGGCCGGAGCACGCGCGGCCGACGAATCCGGTCCGGGCCGCCGGCGACGCCGTCACCTACTGGACCGACTTCGCCCAGCGCTCGCTCTTGTTCAGGGACACGCTCCGGCAGCGCGGCAACGACTGGCTCGTGCACGAGGCGGCCGGCAAGCCGCCGCTCCTCGCCTTTCCCTACGAGATCGTGGCCGATGCCCGCCGCTTCGAGCGGCCGGCGAACTACGCCCTGGCGCGGATCCTGCCGCCGGCCGACAGCCCGGCCGACGAGGAGAAGCGCCCCTACCTCATCATCGACCCGCGCGCCGGGCACGGGCCCGGCATCGGCGGCTTCAAGCCGGATTCCGAGGTCGGGGTGGCGATGCGCGCCGGCCATCCGGTCTACGTGGCGATCTTCTTTCCCGATCCGGTGCCGGGCCAGACGCTGGCGGACGTGGCGCAGGCGGAAGCCGCCTTCGTGCGCCTCGTGCGCGAACGCCATCCGACCTGCGGCAGGCCCGTCATCGTCGGCAATTGCCAGGGCGGCTGGGCGGCGATGCTGGTGGGCGCCCTCGATCCCGGGAGCGTCGGGCCGATCGTGGTGAACGGCGCGCCGATGTCCTACTGGGCCGGCAACGACGCCGAGAACCCGATGCGCTACGCCGGCGGCATGCTCGGCGGAAGCTGGACGGCTTTGCTTGCCAGCGATCTCGGCGGCGGCGTCTTCGACGGCGCCCACCTCGTCGACGACTTCGAATCCCTCGACCCCGCCAATACCTTTTTCGGGAAATCCTACACACTGTTCTCGAAGATCGACACCGAGCCGCCGCGCTACCTGGAGTTCGAGCGCTGGTGGGGTGGGTACTTCCTGATGAATCGGGAAGAAATCCGCTGGATCGTCGACAACCTCTTCGTCGGCAACCGGCTGGCCGCAGGCCGCGCCGAATGGGCCGAGGGCCGGGCCTTCGACCTGCGGGCGATCCGCTCGCCGATCATCCTGTTCGCCTCGCTCGGCGACACCATCACCCCGCCGCAGCAGGACTTCAACTGGGTCGCCGACCTCTATCCCACCACCGCGGGGCTGAAGGCGAACGGGCAGGTCATCGTCGGGCTGATGCACCAGAGCATCGGGCATCCCGGCATCTTCGTCTCGGGCAGCGTCGCCCGGCGCGAGCATGCGCGGATCGTCGATCTCCTCGACTACATCGAGCACCTGCCGCCCGGGCTCTACGGCATGACGATCGCGGCACGCTCCTGACCATGAGGTACCACGGCGCCACCAAGGTCGTGCCGAACTACAACCTGATGGGGCCGGTCAAGGCGGCTTTGGAGAGCGCCGTGCGCTACCTCGCCTACGAGCTCGGCGACCGCGGTATCCGCGTCCACGCCGTGTCGCCCGGCCCCCTCAAGACGCGCGCCGCCTCGGGCCTCAAGAATTTCGACCTTCTCCTCAACGAGGCGATCCAGCGCGCGCCGATCGGCGAACTCGTCGACATCGACGATGTCGGCCTCACCGCCGCCTTCCTGACGACGCCCTACGCCGCCCGTCTCACCGGCTCGACCGTCTACGTCGACGGCGGCCTCGGCATCATGGCGTGAGGGGGGGAGCATGGCAGGTCTTGTCGCGGAACTCGTGTCGCCCGAGCGGATCGTGTTCTCGGGCGAGGTCCGGTCGGTGCTGCTGCCGGGCGCCGACGGCGAGATGACGGTCCTTCCCGGCCACGTGCCCCTCGTCACCCTGCTCCATGCCGGGATCGTCTTCGCCACCGACGCGACCGGGACCGGCCGCCGGGCCTATGTCAGCGGCGGCCTCGCCGAGATCGCGGCCGAGGGTGGGGCGACGCGGGTCACGATCCTGGCGGAGCGCGTGACGGCGGTCGAGGAGATGACCGCCGACCGGATCGCGGCCGAGATCGAGGAGATCCGCCTCGAGCGGGACAGCTCGGCGGATCTCGACCACCAGGCGCGCTGCGACGTCTCGATCGGGCGGCTGGAGGAGATCGGGGCGAGCCTCAGGCTGTGAGGGCGCCCCGGCCACTCGGTCGGCCGTTCCGAGCTGCAATCTGGCTGCGCGTCCGCGCCTGCGGGAAATACTGGTAGAATGTGTACCGGCTGACGCCGAGCCGCTTGGCGATCGCCGCGACCGAGATGTCGCCGGCGGCCAGCAGCGCCCGCCCCACTTCGAGATCCGCCTCGCCGAGTGCCTTCGGCCGCCCCCCTTGCGGCCCCGGGCGACGGCAGCTTTCAAACCCTCGAGGGTGCGCTCGCGATTGAGATGGATGTAGGACTCGACCATCGCCCCGTGCATCTGGAGAACGAACTGTCCATGTGCGGTGCCGCTGTCGAACTCCTCGGTCAGGCTGCGGAACACTACGCCCTGCCGGCGCAAGCCGTCGATGGTGCGCATCAACTCGACCAGGGAGCGGCCGAGTCGGTCGAGCCTCCAGACCACCAGCACGTCGCCGGGGCGCAACGAGGCGAGGGCGGCCTCGAATTCCAGGCGCCGCGCGCCGGCCTTGCCGGTTGTCGTCTCCTCGAAAATCGTCGCGCAGCCGGCGCGGGACAGCGCGTCCCGCTGCAGGTCCAGGCTCCGGTCGATGATCGAGATGCGCGCATAGCCGACAAGCATGTCGGTATAATCGCACAGTTGCGCCCTCTTGCAACAACTTCCCGTGTTGTGTCCGCATAAGGAAAAAATGATTTGCCGAAAATACTGTCTATGAGTACCCGCCGACTGTCAGAAAAAAGATCGATTTCCTTACAAAATATGAAAATAGCAGTTAATGCCTATTCAAGCGTTAATTTATTTGCATAATATCCGCCACGTCTCCGCTGGCCTGCAATCCACGACAATAAACGCCGGCCGTTTTGCAGAGATCGAGCCGTGAGAGGAGCGCGCAACCGATGGCTATTCAGCTCAGCGTGGTGGGAATTTTTTTCGGGGCATCGGTGCCCCTCACCGGCACTCAGAAGGTCATCGATGTCCTTCGGGAGGCGAACAGGATCGCTCCGACGGGTGCGATTCCCAACGTGAGCAAATTCGATTTCGAGGTGACGGCGCCACCGAACGCGTCCGCAACTTCGTTCAGCGCGACCTACACCGGCCCGTTTAAGGGGCGAGGGGTCCATATGCATTATCCGGCCGGTGAGTATTTCCTGGCCGAGGACCTGGGCGCGAAGCCGGCTTATTCTGTGTGGCAGTATTACGTGCTGGGTGCAGACGGCAAGCCGATCATCAGAGGCGTGAAGTTCCTCGATAGTCCCGATGCGACCGTCCCCGATGGCGGCACCTTGATTTGGCGCCTCGTGTCGATCCTGCGAGGACCGAACCTGAAGCCCGCGATCGCCATCAGGCGCATGGCGTAGCGTCCACGACCTGCGAGGGCGCAGCAGGAGAGGGGTTTACCGCGCCATTCGGATGCCCCTCGACGGTGCGAGGCCGGTTATGCAATCGTCTTCGGCTCGACGATGAGACGCATCGTATGAGCGCCGTCGGACCGACGATCCGTCTTCCGGGCATCGTCTCCCGGAGGGCGGATCAGTATCGCTCGGGCACGAAGCGACGGTCGCGCAGGGTGTCGTCGTAGGCATGCGCCTTGTCGCGCTTGGGCAGCGTCACCGGCTCGGCCTTGAGCCGCTTGTACGGGACGAGGTGCAGGAGATGGGCGATGCAGTTGAGCCGCGCCCGCCGCTTGTCGTCCGAGCGCACCACGTACCAGGGCAGGTCGTCGCTGTCGGTGGCGGCCAGCATCGCATCGCGGGCGCGGGAATAGTCGTACCAGCGCCGGTAGGATTCGAGATCCATCGGGCTCAGCTTCCATTGACGCAGCGGATCGTCGATGCGCGCCTCGAAGCGCCGCTTCTGCTCCGCGCGCCCCACCTCCAGCCAGAACTTGACGAGCTGGATGCCGCCGCCGGTGATGAACCGCTCCACCTGCGGGCACAGGGAGAGGAAACGCGCCCGCTCCGCCTCGCCGCAGAAGCCCATCACGGTCTCGACCCCGGCTCGATTATACCAGGAGCGGTCGAAGATCACGACCTCGCCGCCGGCCGGGAAATGCGCGAGGTAGCGCTGGAGGAAGAGCTGGCTCTTCTCCCGGTCCGAGGGCGCGGGCAGGGCCGCGACCCGGAACACCCGGGGGCTGACCCGCTTCGGTGATCGCCTTGATGGTGCCGCCCTTGCCGGCCGCGTCGCGGCCCTCGAAGACCACGATGATGCGCGCGCCGGTCGCCCGCACCCAGGCCTGCATGTGGCACAGCTCGACCTGGAGCTTGCGAAGCTCGCGCTCGTAGACCTTGCGCTTGAGCCGCTCGCCCGCTTCGGTCGCGATCGGGGCGTCGGGCACCTCCGCCAGCAGGCCCGGGTCGGTCTCGTCCATGGCGGGTCCTCCTCTATTCCGCGGGCAGGTGCTCCGGCGCGCGCCCCGGGGCGCCCTCCGGCTCCTTCGGCGGCGACGGCTCCGTCGTCCTGCCGCCGAGGAGGCTCCAGGCCCGCTCGCGCAGGCTCTGGAACACGACGTAGAGCGGCGGGATCACGAAGATGCCGAGGAAGGAGGCGGCGATCATGCCGCCGAAGACCGGCGTGCCGACGTTCTTGCGGGCGAGCTGCGAGGCGCCGGTGGCGACGACGAGGGGCAGCAGGCCGAGGATGAAGGCGAAGGAGGTCATCATCACCGGCCGGAACCGCAGCCGCGCCCCCTCGGTGGCGGCCTCGCGCAGCGGCACGCCGTGCTCGCGCTGCTCCTTGGCGAACTCGACGATGAGGATGCCGTTCTTGGCAGCCAGTCCGATCAGCACCACCATGCCGATCTGGGCGTAGAGGTCGAGGGTGAGCCCGCCCCAGACCATCGCCGCGTAGGCGCCGACGATGCCGACGGTCACCGAGAGCAGCACCGGCACGGGAATCGTCCAGCTCTCGTAGAGCCCGACCAGGAACAGGAAGGCGAACGAGACCGCGAAGGCGAGGATGATCGCGGTCTTGCCCTCGGCACGCTTCTCCTGGAAGGCGGTGTCGGTCCATTCAGCCCCGAAGCCCGACGGCAGGGTGCGGGCCGCGACCGCCTCCATGGCGGCGAGCGCCTGGCCCGACGAGACGCCCGGGGCCGGCCCGCCCTGCACCGTCACGGCGCGCAGGTTGTTGTAGCGGATGAGCGCGGGCGGTCCGACGACGATGCGCACCTCGGCGAGGCTGCGCAGGGGCACCATCTCGCCGTCCTTGTTGCGCACGTTGATGCGGTAGATGTCGTCGATCCTCCGGCGATCGGTCGCCTCGGCCTGGACCTGGACCTGCCAGGTCCGGCCGAACAGGTTGATGTCGTTGACGTAGTAGCCGCCGAGCGAGGCCTGAAGCGCCTGGAACACGCTGTCGAGGGAGACGCCGAGGATCTGGACCTTGTTGCGGTCGATATCGAGGAAGACGGACGGGTTCGTCGCCGAGAAGGTGCTGAACACGCGGCTGAGCTTCGGCTCCTGGTTGGCCGCGACGATGAGGCCGCGCAGCACCTGGGCGAGTTCGCGCGGATCGCCGCCGCGCAGGTCCTCCAGCACGTAGGCGAAGCCGCCGCCGGTGCCGAGCCCGATGATCGGCGGGGGCGCCAGCGGGACGACGAGGCCGCCCGGGATCTCGCGGAAACGCTGGCCGAGCCGGGCGATCAGCGCGGCGGCGCCGTCGCCCGCGCCTTTTCGCTCCTCGAACCCCTTGAGCGTCACGACCATGAAGGCGGCGCTGCTCTGCGAGTAGTTGTCGATGAAGTTGAGCCCGACCACGGTGGTCACGTCGGCCACCGCATGCTCCTCGCGCAGGATCGCCTCGGCGCTGGCCGCGACGTCGGCGGTGCGGCCGACCGCGGCGCCCTCGGGCAATTGCACCACGACGAAGAAGGCGCCCTGGTCGTCCTCCGGCAGGAACCCCGTGGGGGTGATCCGCGCCAACTGCACAATGCCCCAGGCCGCCGCGAGGGTGACGACGAGGCCGAGGACCGACAGGCGCACGATGCGGGCGACCGCCGCACCGTAGCCGTCGCGCACGGCGTCGATGCTCCGCATGACGAAGCCCATGATGCCGCGCCGCGGCCCGTGATGGGGCCGCAGGAGCACGCCGCAGAGCGCGGGCGAGAGGGTGAGCGCGTTGATCGCCGAGAGCAGCATCGAGACCGCGACCGCGACCGCGAACTGGCGAAACAGCTCGCCCGAGATGCCCGGCACGAAGGCGACCGGCACGAAGACCGAGAGCAGCACCAGGGTGATGGCGACGATCGGCGCGGTGATCTCCGCCATGGCGCGCTTCGTCGCCTCGCGGGGCGAGAGTTCGGGATGCTCCTCCATCACCCGCTCGACGTTCTCGACCACCACGATGGCGTCGTCGACCACGATGCCGATGGCGAGCACCAGGGCGAGCAGCGAGACAGAGTTCGCCGAGTAGCCGATCGCCTTCAGGGCGATGAAGGTGCCGATCAGGCTCACCGGCACGGCGATCGTCGGGATCAGGGTCGCCCGCAGGCTGCCCAGGAACAGGAACACCACGATCACCACGAGGATAAAGGCCTCGACCAGGGTCTTCTGCACCTCGTGCACCGTCTCGGCGATGAAGGCGGTGGGATCGTAGGTGACCTTCCATTCGAGGCCCTCGGGAAAGGCCTTGGCCAGGGCCGCGACCCTCGCGGTGACCTCCTTGAGCGTCGCGATCGCGTTGGCGCCGGGCGACTGGTAGATCGCGATGACGGTGGCCGGGCTGCCGTTGAGCCGGGTCTCGCGGTCGAGGCTCGCCGCGCCGAGCTCGACCCTCGCGACGTCGCCGAGGCGCAGGAGCGAGCCGTCCGGGTTGGTGCGCAGGATGATGTTGCGGAACTGCTCGGGCGAGGTGAGCCGTCCTTGCGTCTGGATGCTGAGCTGGAGCTGCTGCTCGTCCGAGATCGGCCGGGCGCCGATGCGGCCGACCGGCGCCTGGACGTTCTGCGCCTTGATCGCCCCGATGACGTCGCCGGTGGTCAGGTTGAGGCCGGTGAGCTGGTCGGTGCGGATCCAGGCCCGCATCGCGTAGTCCTGCGGTCCCCACAGGGTCGCGTCGCCCACGCCCGGCGTGCTGCGGATCCGGTCGAGCAGGTTGATGGTGACGTAGTTCGAGATGAACAGCGGATCCTGGATCGCCCTCGGCGAGTAGACCGCCAGCACGCCGAGCAGGGCCGAGGACTTCTTCTTGACCGTGACGCCCTGCTTGCGCACGTCCTCGGGGAGCTTCGCCAGCGCGATCTGGACCCGGTTGTTGACGTTGACGGCGTTGATGTCGGGATCGGTGCCGAGCTCGAACGAGGCGGTGAGCGTGTAGCTGCCGTCGTTGCCGCTCACGCTCTTCATGTAGATCATCTTGTCGACGCCGACGACCTGCGACTCGATCGGCTGCGCCACGGTCGATTCGACCACGTCGGCGGCGGCGCCCGGATAGGTCGTCGTCACCGAGACCTGGGGCGGCACGATGTCGGGATACTGCGCCACCGGGATCGCCAGCAAAGCGAGCCCGCCGGCGATCGCCGTGACGATGGCGATCACCACCGCCAGGCGCGGCCGGTCGACGAAGATCGCGGAGAGCATCGGATCAGGTCCTTCCGGTCAGGTTCTACCCGTGACTTGCCCGGCCGGCACCGACAGCACCGGGATGCCGGGGCGCACGCGCTGCAGCCCCTCGACGATGACGCGCTCGCCGCCAGAGAGGCCGGCCTCGATCACCGCCTCGCCGCCGCTGCCGCCCGACGCCACGCTCACCCGCCGGACCACCGCGCGGCCGTCCTCGACCACGAAGACGTAGACGCCGCCCTGGTCGGCGATGAGCGCGCCTTGCGGCACCACCACCTTCTCCTCGGGCGTCCCGGTCTGGAGCGCGACCTGGACGAGCTGCCCGTCCCGCAGGGCGCCCGCCGGGTTCGGCAGGCCGGCACGCACCGGCACCGTGTCGGTGGTGCGGTCGACGCTGATGTCGACGAAGTTGATGCGCCCGACCTGGTCGTAGGTCGTGCCGTCCTGGAAGCGGACCCGCACGGCGATCCGGCTGCGCTCCGGCATCGGACCGCCCTGGCGCATCCGCAGGAACTCGCGCTGGCTCACCGGGAAGGTGACGTACATCGGATCCTGGCTGACGATGGTCGTCAGCACGCCGCTGTCGGGGCCGACCACGTTGCCCTTGGTCACGCTGGTCCGGCCGATCCGGCCGGCGATGGGAGCCGCGATCCTCGTGTAGCCGAGGTTGATCCGCGCGGTCCTCAGGGTGGCGTCGTCGCCCGTGACGGCGCCCTTCGCCTGGTCGAGGGCGGCGCGGGCCTGGTCGCGGGCGACCACCGTGCCGGAATTGCGGTCGAGGAGGTCCTGGGCCCTCTGGAGCTGGATCGCCGCCAGGGTCTCGGCGGCGCGGCGGCGCTCCAGCGCGCCCTCGGCCTGCTTCACCGCGGCCTCGAACAGGTCGGGCTCGATACGATAGAGCGGCATGCCCTCCCGCACGACCTCGCCCTCCTTGAACAGGACGGCGTCGAGGTAGCCGACGACCCGGGCCCGCACCTCGACGCGGGCCGGCGCCTCGATCCGGCCGACGAAGTCGAGGGGCTTGTCGATGGCCTTGTGCTGGGCAGCGACGGTGCCGACGGTCAGGGCGGCGGGATCGGGCTCGGAGCGGGCGGCGGGCGCGACGACGAGCGCCAGGACCAGCGCCGGGACGAGGCCGGGACCGAGGAGACGGGGACCCGCCGGACGGTGACCTGAACCTTGATGCATGATCGCCCTCGCCGCAGGGCCGTCCTCATGCGGAGGGCGGCTCGACAGTGTGGCGAGTCGCGCCGGGCCGGCTTGATCGAACGGGACAGCGGGGCGGTGCGCCGCCGCACGGCGGCAGCCGGCTTCATGGACCGGGCCGCAATCTCGCCCGATAGCAAGCTCCATCGTCCGTCAAACATCATATGATAAAAAAACTTGAATGCAACCGCTAAAACCATCGTTTCTGCATCAATATCCATCAACACAGCGAACACTGTTGCCAAATTGCACTTGCAAAGCTATCCACGGCAGAAGCCTCATGCGCCGTCGGTCCGACCGTATCGGACCTGAAACGGAGGTGTGTGCAAATGTTAAAGAATGCTCTACTGACATCGACGGTGGTACTCGCAGCTTCAGGTGCTGTATTTGCTGCCGACTTGCCGCCCCAGGCCCCTCCGCCGGCGCCAATCCCGGTCCCGATCTTCTCCTGGACGGGGTTCTACGTCGGCGTCAATGCGGGCGGGGCGTTCTCGTCGCAAGAGAACCGTACCGCTGCCGTCGCCGCCGTCGCTCCCGTGGGTACCTTCGCGGCGGCAGGGCCGGCCTTCGCGGCAACCTCCGGCACCTTCCTGGTCCCGGCCGGCGCCGGCGTGCGGAACGGCAACACCACCACGAGCGGCTTCGCCGGCGGCGGGCAGATCGGCTACAACTGGCAGGTCGGCAGCTTCGTCGTGGGTGCCGAGGCCGACATCCAGGGGCTTGCCGGAAACAACGGCCGGCGCGGATTCGGGGGCGTTCCGGCGGCTCCGTTCTTCATCACGGCGACCGGCCCCGGATTGCCGCCGGGAACGATCCTCGTTCCGCGCGGCGTACTCGGGACGCTCGACTGGTACGGCACGTTCCGGGGCAGGCTCGGCTACGCCATCGACCGCACCCTCGTCTACGTCACGGGCGGCCTCGCCTACGGCGAGGGCAGCCTCGACAAAGGCATCTGCGGGAACGGCCTGCTGAACTGCACCAGCAACATCCGGACCGGCTACACGGTCGGCGGCGGCGTCGAATACGCCTTCACCAACACCTGGACCGCCCGCGTCGAGGGCATGTACGTGAACATCAGCAACGACCGGCGCAACAACACCGCCGTCGGGCTCGGAGCTGTCGGCTACAACGCGCCGACGAACACGGTCCTGCTGCTCGCCAACGGCAACCGCAACGATAACGGGTTCGGCGTGGTGCGCGCCGCCCTGAACTACAAGTTCGGCACGTACTGACCGCGCCGGAAGCGGCGAAGGTCGACCAAGCCTCCCAGCCCCCGATCGCCTGGCGGCAAGGGCGAGCGCCCCCTGGGACCATCCTTCCAGGGGGCGAGCGGGGCGGGCGAGGCCGTGCGATGCCACGCCCTTTACTTTGCGGAAGTCCGGCTTGCCTGCGCCGAACAGCGCCGATACGCGATGCCCGTCGGATCCTCGTCGCTGTAGTACCGCGTCAAGTTTCCGTCGGGCGTGGCCGCCATGATGACCTTGACGTCGTTGACGGCGACGGCGTTCGCACAGTCGAGGTCGAGATGGTCGCGGCCCTGAACGGTCCGGACCGCCTTGATGCGGCACGAGGCCATCGGCGTCCTCAGGCGCTGGCCGGAGACGATGAAGGCGGGGGCGAAGAGGTCGATCGGCTTGCGGAACGACAGGCTTCGCCCGGCGGAGGCGTAGACCTCGGCGCAGTCGCGCCCGGCCAGAACCCAGGCTCCCTGGTAGCCCGAGAGGCCCGCCGTCGCCGGCCCGGCCGCGACCGCGAGCCCCAGGCCGATCGCAGTAGAGCGGAGCGACCGCGAGAGCCGGGCCCATGACGCATGCCGTGACGGACTCTCGATCCTGCGGGCGGGTTCCATCGGCACCTCGGAGCCGGCGTTGCGTGCCGCGCCCTCGACCATGCGCGCCGTGCCGAGGGCTCCCCGAAATCCCCGGCAGGTCCTCGCCACCGGTCTCCCGAATGCGCCGGGCCCGAGGCCGCACGCTCGAAAACACTCCCATGACCTCGCCTCACGAGCAAAGCCAGGATCGCGCCATTTCGACAAATCTGCCTGAGCAAGAAAAATAACGTATGCTAAGTTTCTTATTGCCTAACGGTTAGATAGTGCAGTCGAAATTCTGCATTGATTCAACTTATCAACGTCTATTCGATCGACATCTCCGGATCCGGCACGTCGCGGCTGTCGAATTGCACCGCATGCGCGATGCGGCTCACGGCCGGCCATTCGTGCGCACGGCGCAGCGGGATGCGCGCTTCGATCAGGAGATCATCGTCGAGCAGGCCCTGGGCCACCTCGAGCGAGGCCTCGGGGAAGGCCTCCAGGATGGCACGCACCGCCGCATCGATATGCGCGTCGCGGTCGGGGCCGTACTCGATCAGGACGTGCTTGAGGACGCAGAGCATAGCCGTGATGTAGCCGCTCCGGGCCTCAGCGAGGTAGTGCGTCCCGGCCACGGTCGCGCGGCCGGATGGGGGCCGCCGCGGGTTCGGGCACCGGCGCCAGGTTGCGGGGGCCGCCCGACGGCACGGCCTGGAATGCCCGCTCGCCCCCCGATCGACAGGATGGCTCGTCGTCTCTCCGAGTGAGCGCCCCGAGTGAGCGCCGGTCCGACCTGGGCCTTCGACGGCGTGCCGACGGTGATCCCCTCCCCGATCGGCAGCGATTCCGATCGCATCCCCGAGCCATTGCGGCTATGCTCCGGCCTCGAGATCGAAACTCCTCGGATGTCCTGCGATGACGCCGCAACGGCCGTTCGACAGGAGAGGCCTCCTGTTCCGGCAGGCGAACCGACGGGACGTGATCGCCGGGCTCGCGACCGCGCTCGCCCTTCCGGGCGCGGCCGGCGGGCAGCCGGCCTTGCCGGTCGTCGGCTATCTCGGCCCCGAATCGCCCGAGCCCTTCGCGAGCCGGCTCGCCGCCTTCCGCGAAGGCCTGGCCGAGGCGGGCTTCGTCGAGGGACGCGACGTCGCGATCGATTTCCGCTGGGCGGACGGGCACTACGAGCGGCTACCCGGGCTCGCGCGGGACCTGGTTGCGCGCCGGGTCGCGGTCCTCGCCGCGCCCGGCGGGGCGCCGACCGCACTCGCCGCGAAGGCCGCCACCGCGACGATCCCGATCGTGTTCGAGATGGGCGGCGATCCCGTCGCGCTCGGGGTCGTTCAGGATCTGGCGCGCCCGCGCGGCAACGTCACGGGCGTATCCAGCCTGAGCGTGGAGGTGTCGCGCAAGCGGCTGGAATTCCTGCACGAGGCCGTGCCGTCCGCCGCCACGATGGCGGTCGCCTACAATCCGACGAGCCCGACCGCGCCCGGGCAGCTGCGATCCCTGCACGAGGCCGCCGAGACCCTCGGCGTGCGGCTCCGGACCTCGCCGATCGGCAGCGAGGCGGAGTTCGAGCCGGTCTTCGCCGGGGCGGCGGGTTTACGGCCCGCGGGCCTCGTCTTCACCTCCGATCCCTATTTCGCGCTACGCAGCCGGCGGCTCGCCGCCCTCGCCCGCCGGCACGCCGTACCGGCGGTCACGCAGACGCGGGATTTCCCCCTCGCGGGCGGCCTGATGAGCTATGGCGGCGACTTCACGCAGACGCACCGGCTGGCCGGGCTCTATGCCGGCCGGGTCCTCAAGGGCGAGCGGCCGTCCGACCTGCCGGTGCAGCTCGTCACGAAGGTCGAGCTGTTCGTCAACCTCCAGGCCGCCGCCGCCCTCGGCGTGACCGTCCCGCCCGGGCTCCTCGGCAGCGCCGACACCGTCATCGAATGATCCACCGTCAGGCGCCGCACGCGACGCCGAAGACCGGCACCTCACCGGCCAGTCCCTTCAGCGGCAGCGCGCCCAGCGCCGTGACGGCGCAGCGGCCGCGCACGGCCTCGGCCAGGGCCGCGTCGATCAGGATCTGGGCATCCGCCGCCGCGGCGCAGAGGCGGGCCGCCAGGTTCACCACCGGCCCGACCGCCGTGTAGTCGGAGCGGCCTTCGTAGCCGATCCGCCCGACGGTCGCGGGCCCCATCGCGGCGCCGATCCCGAACCCGATGCCGTAGCCCCTCGCCGTCCAGGTCGCGGCGAGCGGCCGGACCGCATCCTGCATGGCGATCGCGAGCTGCACCGCCGTGAAAGCCGGGTCCGGCGCCGGCACCGGCGCGTTCACCAGCGCCATCAGACCGTCGCCGGTGAAGGAGACCAGGGTGCCGCCATGCGCGGTGATCGCGCTCCCTAAGGCCGCAAAGAGCGTGTCGAGCACCTCGATCACCGTCTCCGGGGGCGAGCGGGCCGAGAACGCCGTGAAGCCGCGCAGGTCGCCGAAGATCACCGCGACCGCGACCCGGCGCCCGTCGAGCACGCCGTCGTCGCCGCAGCGGTCGACGAGCTCGGCCACCTGCGGAGCGAGGAAGCGGCGCAGACGCCCGATGCGCTCCTGCCGCTCCTGCGACAGCGCGAGCTCGCCCGCCATCGCGTTGAACCGCGCGGCGAGCCGGCCGAGCTCGTCCGCCGAGCCGATCGCGATGCGGTGCCCGAAATCCCCGGCGCCGATCCGTTCCGTGCCGTGCTCGAGCAGCCGGATCGGCCCGGTCATCCGCCGGGCCAGCCCGTAGGCGAGGGACGCCGCGAAGGCGATGCCGAGGAGGATCAGCGCGCCGGTGCGCAGGAGTGCCCGGGAGATCGGCTCGAACGCCTCGGCGACAGGCTGCATCACCACCACCGTCCAGTCGACGCCCGGGACCATCGCCGTCGCGGCGACGACGCGGCGCCCGCCGGCCTCCACGCCCGTCGCGATGCCCCCGGCGCTGCGTGCGACCGTGCGCAGGCTCGCCAGGCGGCGCGACGCGGGATCGTCGGCGCCCCGCAGCACGAGGCTGAGGTCGGGATGGGCGACGAGCCGGCCCGGCCCGTCGAGGACGAAGGCCTGCCCGGTCTCGCCGACGCGAATCCCCGAGATCACCTCCCGGATCAGCTTGAGGTTGATCTCCGCCACCGCGACGCCGACCGAGGCGCGGTTGCCCGCCACCGCCACCGTCATGAACGGCTCGGAGCCACGGTGGTAGGTCACCGGCCCGTACCAGGCTTTGGCCGTCCGGGCGCCCGCCACGGCCGGGTCGGCCGAGCGGTCGGCGCCGCTCCCGGTGCGGTTGAGGCTGACCCGCGACACCTGCAGCCGCTCGCGGCCGTCCCCGTCGACGAGGGTGAGCTCCGCGACCGCCGGCACCTGCCGCAGCAGGCGGAGCGCATCGAGACGCTGGCTGTCCTCGACGGCGGCGGGCCAGGGCAGCTGCACCATCCAGCCGAGCTGGCCGCGGATGAGGTCGAGGAAGCCCTGGATGCGGAAGGCGGCGTCGCGCGCCTCCAGGGCGAGCAGCGCATGCAGCTGGTCGCGCCGGTCGCGATAGCCGAACCACGCCTCCAGGCCGCCGCTCGCGAAGAGCGGCAATGCCACCGCCGCGAACAGGACGGCGAAGTACTTCGCGAACAGCGAGCGGCGCGGATCAGCCCTGGACATCACCATGACCTGCGCGGGACCCCGGAGCCTCGTCCGACGCGGCGGAGGGCCGGGTCGTCGGAGACCCTGCGGAACGATCGGGGACCCGGAGCATCGCCGTGCGACCGGGCGCGGACGCACACCCGGTGGTGCCGCATCTCCGCTCACGCCGAGCGCGTGTCGAGGCCGGCGATCGTCCAGCCGAAGTATCGCCATGCACAGCCACCCGGCACCCGTCGATGACGCCGCTGCGAACTGAGCACCTTCCATGCTTCGCTCATTTGGGTGGACTGTCAATCACCGTTCCGGTCGAGCCGACCGGGCATGGAGTCGACGACGCCGTCGAGCCGGAGAGGGCCGGCGTGGCGAGGGCCGCGATACGGTTCGGGCGTCGCCGGCATCGACGTTCCGCGGCCTCCGCGCCGCTCCGAACGTCCAATCGAGGGCGATCCCGTACAAGCCGGCCCGGAGCCACCACGTTAAGCCGCCGGGACGGTCGCGCCCATGGCGGCCGATGAGGAGAATCCCCGGATGCGCCTCCCCCCGATCGCTCCCGCGGACCTGACTGACAGGCAGCGCCCGCTCTACGACGACATGAGGTCGGGCGTCGCCGCCAAGTACGATCTCTTCACCACCTTGCGGAACGACGGTGCGCTCCTCGGGCCCTGGAACGCGTGGCTGCACCAGCCCGAGGTGGGCGCGGCATTCTGGACGGTCACCCGGGCGATGACGGCGTTCCAGATCCTGCCCGACGCGGCGCGGCAGGTCGCGATCCTGGCGGTCGGCGCGCGGTTCGGGGCCGCCTACGAGATCTATGCGCACGGGGCGGTCGCGCAGGCCCGCCACGCCATGAGCGACCAGCGCCTCGCGACCCTGGCCGCGGGCGAGCGGCCGCCGGACCTTACCGACGAGGAGGCGACGGCGTTCGACGTCGCCCGGGCGCTGACCAGGGGTGGGGTCCTGCCGGAACCGACCTACCGGCGCGCCGTGGCGCTGTTCGGCCAGGCGGGCGCCAACGAACTGATCTATCTCGTCGGCCATTACTGCTTCGTCTCGGTGACCCTGAACGGCTTCGCGATCCCCGTCCCCGGGGACGAGCCGGCCGGAACGGGGGAGCGGCCGTGACCGGGCCGGACGAAGGCGGTGCCGCGGCCGGCATCCTCCGGCGCCTCGGCGGCGCCTGCGCCCTGGCCCTCGGGCTGGTCCTGGCGGGACCGTCCGGCGACGCGCGCGCGACGGCGCCCCAGGTGGCGCGGCAGGCGCCGGGCTTCTACCGCATGATGCTCGGGCGCTTCGAGGTGACGGCCCTCCTCGACGGCACCCACACCTTTCCGATCCCGACCGTGCTCCAGCGCCCCCGCGACGGCGCCGGCCCGCGCGCCCTCCTCTCCGAGGTCCGGCCGGGCGAGGCGGAGAGCCGGCTCGCGCGAGACTTCCTCGCGCTGCCCTTCGAGGGCTCGATCAACGCGTTCCTGGTCAATACCGGGTCGCGGCTCGTGCTGATCGATGCGGGCGCGGGCGACCTCTACGGTGCCTGCTGCGGCAAGCTCGTGGCGAACCTGCGCGCCGCCGGCTACGCCCCGGAGGCGGTCGACGAGGTGCTGCTGACCCATCTGCACGCGGACCATGTCGGCGGGATCATGCATGACGGGAGGGCCGTCTTTCCGAACGCGACGATCCGTGTCAGCCGCCGCGATGCCGATTACTGGCTGAAGCCGGGCAACGAGGCGGCAGCACCCCCGTTCCTCCTGCCGATGTTCAAGGGCGCCCAGGCCGCGCTCGAGCCCTACCGCGACGCCGGACGGCTGGTGCCGTTCGACGGCGACGGTGAAATCCTGCCGGGCTTCGTGGCGATCGCCACCCCGGGGCACACGCCGGGGCACAGCTCCTACCGGGTGTCGAGCGGGGGCGAGACGCTCCTGGTCTGGGGCGACATCGTCCACGTGGCGCCGATCCAGTTCCCCGATCCGCAGGTCACGGTGACCTACGACAGCGACGGTGCGGGCGCCGAGGGGCGGCGCGAGGCGCTGTTCTCGGAGGCGGCCCGCACCGGCGCCTGGATCGCCGCCGCCCACATCTCGTTCCCGGGTCTCGGCCACATCCGGGCCGAGGACGGACGGTTCGGCTGGGTTCCGGCCAACTACACCACCGTGCTCCCCGCCCCTCCGCCCGGCGAGGCGCGGTAACGGCACCGGCACCATCGCCGGTCTCCTCCGGCCGCCGTCCTGAGACGGGGATCTCATCGTTGGGCGCAGGATCGAAGGATGTCGGCCCCGTGGTACGCTAAGCAGGTTTCGCAAAAGCGGCCACCGGTTTTGCGATAAAAACCTGCGACACAAAAAGGATCTCAGCGGAGGAAGCGTTGGCTTGCCAACGCAAGTCCGCTTGGGCGTCTCCCCTCGCGCCTACTTCTCGACCAGCTCCAGCCGGCGGTTCCTGGCCCGGCCGGCCTCGGTGGCGTTGCCGGCGACCGGGGCGTAGGGGCCGACGCCCCTGGCATTGAGGCGGCCGGGATCGATGCCGAACCGGCCGGTCAAGGCCTTCGCGACGGCGGCGGCGCGCGCCTGGGACAGCGTGAGGTTGTGATCGAGCGTCCCCGACGCGTCGGTATGGCCGACGATGTAGACCTGCCGGGCCGCATCCCGCGTGAGCAGAGCGGCCATCTGGGCGAGCGTCGGATCGGATTCCGGCTTCAGGGGGCGCTGTCGGTCTCGAACTGGATCCCGTCGAGGGCGACATGGCCGAACGACGCGAGGCCGTCGCCCATCGCCTTGGCGTCCACGACGACCTGGCCCGTCTTCATCGCGCGCCCCTCGACGACCTGCAGCAGCACGCCGGGTTGCCGGGCGCCGTCCTGGCTCACGAGCAACGACACGTCGACATTCCCCTCCGGACGGGTCAGGCGGGCCGTCAGAGACCACACGTTGCCGTCGGTGGCATCGAGGAGATCGAGCCGCAGATTGAACAGGGTGCCGCCCATGGCCCGGTTGACCGGGTCGGCGAGGGCGGCGGCGAGAGAGGTGAGCGCAATTCCGTCCGCCCGTCTCTTGAGACGTGAGAACAAGGCCGCGATCCTTTCGTGGCTGGAGACGCAATCGGAATCCGGGAGGCGGTGGCCGCACGCCCGCGTCACGCGGCCGGGGACCCGGCTCCTACGGCCGTGCCCCTGATCAGAATGCTCTTGGCCACGATGCTCTTCGCGACGACGACGGAGCGCAGCTCGGCCGGACGGACGGGCTTCGACAGGATCGGCATGTCCGGCGCGCCCCGCTCCTCGCGCACCCGCGCCTCGTCGTGGCCGCTGATGACCACCACGGGAACCTCGTGCCCGGCCAGCCGCCGCACCGCCGCGATGCATTCGGCCCCGGTGACGCCGTTGCCGAGGTCGAAATCGGCGACGAGCAGGTCCACGCCGGTCAGCGCGGCTGGGATGCCCGGCTCGGCCTGGACCTCGCAGCCCCATCTGCGCAGCAGACTGGCGGTCGCGGTCAGCACCGCCTCGTCGTCCTCGATCAGCAGCACCCGCAGGCCGCGGACGGCGGCGGGCGGGTCGAGCCGGCGCCACACTCGCCGTCGAGGACCGGCGCCCGCACCACCGGGAGGTTGCCCAGCGTCACGCAGGTGCCCCGCCCCGGGACCGATCGGAGCGCGACGCCGGCCGAGCTCTCCGAGCGGCCGCAATCGGCCTTCGGCATCGTCCTGCCGCGCCGGACCTTCAAGTCCGTCCCGCGCGCTCGACGATGCGGCCCGGGTCGAGGGGGCAGGCGCCCTTCAGATCCTGCTCCGGGTCTACGTGCTGCCCGCCCGGCCGGTCTGCATCGCCTACGGCCTCGTCTCGCCAAGAATCACTTGCCAAGAATCACTTGCCAAGAATCACTTGCCAAGAATCACTTGCGCTGGATCAAGGCACCGGACGTGGGGCCCGTCAGGCTCGGCCTCCAGCCGGAACGGGGAAAGCGCGCCCTGCCCTCCCGAGGCTCGCTCTGGGCCGCTCCGCGAAAAGCCGCCGCGCCCGCGAAGTCCCGCGGCGGGCTGCCCGGTCGGGGCGGGCCGAGCGCCGTCATGCATGGCCGTGAGGGTCCGGTGCGATGCGGCCGGCCGCGAGGAGGCCGACGAAGGCCTCGAAGGCGAGCGGCTTGTCGATGAGCGGCACGCCGGCATCCCGGGCCCGGGCCCGGATGCGCGGGTCGGGATGACCGGTGATCAGGATCACCGGCACGGCGGCATCGAGGAGCCGCAGGCGCCGGCAGACCTCGAGCCCGTCCATCCCCGGCATCACCTGGTCGAGCAGCACGCAGAGCGGGCACGGTCCGGGGAAGGCCGACAGGAGCTCGGGCCCGCTGGCGAAGGTCTCGACGCGGTGCCCCTCGCACTCGAACAGGAAGCGGGTCGAGTGCAGGATCGCCGGATCGTCGTCGACGACGTAGATGGGAGAGAGGCGCGGCGCAGGGGTCGAGATGGGGCTCGGCATGGCGCTCGGCATGGGGCCCCCCGTGGCGAACGAGGCTCGGATGCGTGATCCGACCCTCGTTCGCCCGGAGGCCGCCCGCCTTGACCTGCCTCAAGCGGCTCAGGCGAGGCCGGCCAGCACCGCCCGGCGCACCAGGTCCTGGAGGGTGGCGGCCTGCGTCTTGGCCATCAGCTTGGCCCGGTAGATCTCGACGGTGCGCGGGCTGATGGCGAGGGCGCGGCCGATCTCCTTGCTGGTCGCGCCGGCGACCAGGCGGTCGAGGACCTGGCGCTCGCGCTCGCTGAGCGTCGCGACCCGCCGCAGGAAGTCCTGCACCGCCGGGTCGGAGCCGGCGGCCGGCGGATCGGGAGCCAGGGCGGCGCGCAGGGCCCGCAGGAGCACCTCGTCGTCGAACGGCTTCTCGATGAAGTCGCGCGCGCCGCGCTTCATCGCCTCGACGGCGAGCGGAACGTCGCCGTGGCCGGTCATCACGATCACCGGCAGTCGGTTCCCGGCCTCGCGCAGGCGGCGGAGCAGGGTCAGCCCGTCGATGCCGGGCATGCGGATGTCGGTCAGGACGCAGCCCGAGACCGGCGCTGCGAACCGCGCGAGCCGGTCGAGCAGTTCGAGGCCGGTCGCGTAGAGGCGCACGGCGTAACCGGCGGTGTCGAGCAGGAAGGCGAGCGAATCCCGCATGGCGGGATCGTCGTCGACGACGTGCACCAGGTCGGCCGTCTTGGGGTCGGCCGTCTTGGGATCGGCCGTCTTGGGATCAATCGTCATGGGGTCAATCGTCATGGCCCCGATCCCCGTCGCGCGTCGCCGGCATGGTCGGCCGGCAGGATCAGCCGGAAAGTGGCGCCGCCGGACGCGTTGCGCTCGACCTCCAGTCGCCCGCCATGCGCCTCGGTGATGGTGCGGCAGATCGAGAGGCCGACGCCCATGCCGCCGGGCTTGGTGGTGACGAAGGGCTGGAACAGGCGCCCGGCCACGTCCTCGGCGATGCCGGGCCCCGTATCCGAGACGGCGATCTCGACCCTGTCGGGCGCGAGGCGCCGCGCGGCGATGCCGAGTTCGCGGCGGGGGCCCTGCGCCACGGCCTCGCGGGCGTTGCGGATCAGGTTGACCAGCACCTGCTGGATCTGCACCCGGTCGGCCAGGTCCGAGCCGGCCCGCCGGTCGAGGGCGAGGCGCAAGGCAACCCCCTGCTCGCGGGCGCCCACCATGGCGAGCGCGCAGGCATCCTCGATCAGCCGCGCGACCGGCTCGACGCGGCGCTCGGTCTCGCCCCGCGCCACGAAGTCGCGCAGGCGGCGGATGATCTGGCCGGCCCGCAGCGCCTGCTCGGCGACCTTGTCGAGGACCTCGACCGCCGTGGCGACGGAGCCGGGATCGGAATGGGCGAGGAGGCGGCGGCACCCCTTGGTGTAGTTGGTGATGGCGCCGAGCGGCTGGTTGAGCTCGTGGGCGAGCGTCGAGGCCATCTCGCCCATCGCGCTCAGGCGCGAGACGTGGACCAGTTCGGACTGGAGTTCCTGCAGGCGGGCCTGGATCCGCTGGTACTCGGTCAGGTCGTCGACGAAGCCGGTGAAGAAGACCTGCGTCCCCGAGCGCATCTCCCCGACGGCGAGCTCCATCGGGAAGGTCGAGCCGTCGCGCCGGCGCCCCGTCACCACCCGGGTGGTGCCGATGATGCGGCGCTCCCCCGTGCGGCGGTAGCGGGCGAGGCAGTCGTCGTGCTCGGACCCCATCGGCTCGGGCATGAGGATCCGGACGTTCTGCCCGATCGCCTCGCCGGCCGCGTAGCCGAACAGGCGCTCGGCGGCGGCGCTGAAGGAGTGGATCAGGCCGGCCTCGTCGATGACCACCATCGCGTCCGGCACGGTGTCGAGGATGGAACGCAGATGGGCCTCGCGGGCCCGCAGGTCGGCCTCGACCCGCTTCTGCTCGTCGATGCTGACGATGATGCCGCGGTGCCGGACCGGTTTTCCGTCGGCGTCGAGGTGCACCTGGCCCCGCGAGCGCAACCAGCAACACTCGCCGTCGGGCCGCACGACGCGATAGACGATCTCGTAGGCGCCGCCCTCCGCCAGGGCGCGCCGGATCGCCTCGGCCCTCATGGGCCGGTCGTCGGGGTGCACGAGGTCCTGGGTCGCCGCGAACGTCGTCAGACGGTCGGACGGGACGCCGAAGAGGCGGGCACAGGCCGGCGAGACCGTGATCGGGCCCCGCGACACGTCCAGCGACCAGATGCAGACGCCGACCTCGTCGAGGGTCCGCCGAAGCTCGTCGGCACTGAGAAGGTCGGTGCCGCCTGGATCCACAGGCGCTGCGGTCACCGGGTCGATCATCGCTCAGTCCGGAAGCGAGGCTCCAGGCTCGCTCTCTCGCGCATTATCGCTTCGCGCGCCCTGCCTGTGGCTATCATTTGATAGCGGCGCGGTTCCCGCCCGGGGTGTCTCCAGCCGCGTCACCGTTTCACGGGCGATTCGCTGCTTGACCGGAGCAGTCCGGCCCACGCATGCCCGCGGATACTAAATTGGAGTATATTGATCGAGATGGCACCTCTCTGCAGAGCAAGCCCGGCGGAGCGGAGGCGGCATTGTCTTGGTGACATGAAGGACTGCAGAGAGGAATCCCGTCCGCTGCATTGACCTTGGGGACGTCGGCCGCGATCCGGCATAGCAGAGGTACAGGCGGGATCGATGCATCGCGTGCGGCGCGACATGCAAGCACGGGCTCGGTTGGATTCCCCTGCGGACACCGCCCGCGAAGAGCCGGGACACTCCATCTCCCTTGCTCGACCGCAAGCCGTGCCGCATGCGCCAGATGCCGCGAGAAAAGACGGCAACATCGCCGGCCCTCGGCGCTCGCCTCCGTGTCGTTCGACAGCGTCGCCCGCGCGCTGGACGGGCCGGCTCGTCCCGGGATCCTTCGCGAGGTCGGTCTGACCGCGCCCAAGTCTATGCAAGAGCCATCGTCATGCCGCAGCATCCGACCTGGATTTGTCGTGTCCGGAGCGCAATCCACAGGGCATGAATGACTTTATTTGATATTTTTCACGCATTCGTCCAATGGAAGAGTGATGCCGAGACAGAAATCGCAGGATCGTAATACCGCATGACAAAAATCGACACTTCTGGATACGATCTGATTAGCCTCGCAGCCAGCATCGTTTCGTCCTATGTGACGAGGAATAGCCTGCCCGCCGCGGACCTCCCGGGGCTGATCACGACGACGCATGCGGCGCTCGGCAAGCTCAGCGCCCCGGCCGAACCGGAGCCCGTCCGCCCGCAGCCGCCCGTGGCGATCAGGAAGACGGTGGGCTACGATTACATCATCAGTCTGGAAGACGGCCGGAAGTATAAGGCCTTGAAGCGCCACCTCACGAGCCGCGGCCTCACGGCCGAGGAATACCGGCAGAAATGGGGGTTGCCGGCCGATTATCCGATGGTGTGCGAGGCCTATGCGAAAACCCGGTCCGATCTGGCCAAGAGCAACGGCCTGGGTCAGTCGCGAGGCGCAGGATCGCGATTGCGGTAACGATCGCGACCCGACCCTTCACGGCCCGCTACGCCTGAACGGGTCGTTTCGCCGGAGCGATGCGCGCATCGGCGCGGCCGCCGGCGCACCCTGTTCGAGCGTGGCCTTCGGCTTTCCGTCACCACCGGCCGGCCCGCCGACGCGCAAGGACGCGATGATGCCGCACGACCGACCGCGCCTGCCGGACGACGGCCGCCCCGTCGTCCTCGCCCATGAGACGTTCCTGGCGAGTCGGGAGGCCTTGGCCTCCCTGTCGCTGAAGGACAGGTTCCGGTTCATCCACGACCACAATCTCTGGGGCGCGGCGACGTCGGCATCGGGCCTCGGCTCGGAGGCGGGTGCCACGCGGGCGATCCGCGACGGGCTGCCCGGCCTCCTCGACGGATTGGGCGTCGCGACCCTGCTCGATGCGCCGTGCGGCGATGCCGGCTGGATCGTGGGCGTCGATCTCGGCGCGATCCGTTACGTCGGGGTCGACATCGTGCCCGACCTGATCGCCCGGAACAGGACCGAACATCCGCCCGGATTCGAGTTCCGCGTCGCCGACATCACGCGCGACACGCTGCCGGAGGCCGATGCCATCCTGTGCCGCGACGGCCTCGTTCATCTCAGTTTCTCGAACATCGACGGGGCTCTGGCGAATTTCAGGCGCTCGGGCGCACGCTGGCTCGTCACGACGACCTTCACGCAGTGGCAGGCCAACCGGGATTGCGAGGACGGCGATTGGCGCGCCCTCAATTTCGAGCGCGCGCCCTTCGCCTGGGGACCGCCGCTGCGGCTCCTGGACGAGCGCTGCGAGGAAGGCGGCGGCGGGTGGCGCGACAAGAGCCTCGCCGTGTGGGATCTCGCCGCGACCGCCCGGCCGTGAGGGGCGCGGCGAGGGCCCCCGCGGTCTATCGCTTGTCGGTCTTCCGCCCCGGGTCCGACGAACGGTTTCCCCGCTCGCGGTGGGCCCGGTGGCGGCCGCCCCAGCCGAAGCCCCGGACGACGACGAGATGGGAATCCCGCATCGCCGGAGCCGTGGCGGGCACGGGACCGGGCCAGGCGAGCGCGGCCGGCGGCCGCATCACCGCGATCAGCGATGCCACGAGGACAGGTCCTGCGATCCGTCGAGAAAGACGCATGGTCGGCTCCGTTCTGTCGTGTCCGCGTTGCCGGTGGAACGGCCATGCGTCATTGGCCCGACGCCTCCATCGACTTCTGCATCTGCTCGATGATCTGGTCGACGCTGAAGCTCGCGGCGCGCTGGCGCGGCGGGAAGTCCCGGAACGTCGCCAGGAACTTCGCGACCTCGGCCTGCGCCGCGAAGACGAGATAGGGCTGCGACAGGAACCAGTCGTAATAGGTGTTCGACGTGACGTCGGCGCGCTCGTACGGATCGGCCCGCAGGTCGAACAGCTTGGGGACGCGCAGGCGGGTAAACGGCTCGGCCCAGACCCGCAGGGTTCCCAGCGCCCGCTGCTCCTCGAACACGAGCTTCCAGTTCTCGTAGCGCAGTCCGACGAGATCGCCGTCGTCGTTGAAGTAGAAGAACGAGTTGCGCGCCCCGCGCTCCTGCCGTCCCGTGAGGTAGGGAAGCTGGTTGTAGCCGTCGAGATGGACCCGGAAGGTCCGCGGGCCGACGCCGTAGCCCGTCAGGAGCTTGGCGACGATGTCGGGCTCGCCGGCGGCGGCCATCAGGGTCGGCAGCCAGTCGAGGCCGCTGACGATCTCGTTCGAGGCCGACGCCGCCTGGATGCGGCCCGGCCAGCGGATCATGCAGGGCACCCGGAAGGCCCCCTCCCAGTTGGTGTTCTTCTCGCTCCGGAACGGCGTGACCGCCGCGTCCGGCCAGGAATTCAGGTGCGGGCCGTTGTCGGTCGTGTAGAGCACGATGGTGTCGTTCGCGATGCCGAGCTCGTCGAGCGCCTTCAGGAGCCGGCCGACATGGCCGTCATGCTCGACCATGCCGTCGGCGTATTCCGTGCGCGCGGTCAGGCCCGGCGGGCTGCGTCGGCTCTCGGCGACATGGGTGCGGAAGTGCATCCGGGTCGCGTTGAACCAACAGAAGAAGGGTGTGTTCGCCCGCACCTGCCGCTGCATGAAGTCGATCGCCGCCGCCGAGGTCTCGTCGTCGATCGTCTCCATGCGCTTGCGGGTCAGCGGGCCGGTATCCTCGATCCGGCCATCGGCCGAGGCGCGCAGGACGCCGCGCGGCCCGAACCGCTTGCGGAAGGCGGGGTCGCGCGGATAGGTCCGCTGCTCCGGCTCCTCCTCGGCGTTGAGGTGGTAGAGGTTGCCGAAGAACTCGTCGAAGCCGTGCTTCGTCGGCAGGAACTCGTCGCGGTCGCCGAGGTGGTTCTTGCCGAATTGGCCGGTGGCGTAGCCGAGCGGCTTGAGCAGTTCGGCGAGCGTCACGTCCTCCTTCTGCAGCCCGACCGTCGCGCCGGGCACGCCGACCTTCGACAGGCCGGTGCGCAAGGTCGCCTGCCCGGTGATGAAGGTGGAGCGGCCCGCCGTGCAGCTCTGCTCGGCGTAGTAATCGGTGAAGATCATGCCCTCGCGGGCGATCCGGTCGATGTTGGGCGTGCGGTAGCCCACCAGGCCGAAGGTGTAGGCGCTGATGTTCGATTGCCCGACGTCGTCGCCGAACATCACCAGGATGTTGACGGGACGGCCCGCGCCGGCGGGCCGGAGCGGCGCCGGCTGGGGCGCCGGGGCAGGCTGCTGGGCTCGCGCCGGCACGGCCCCTGTCCCCGCCATCGCGGCGGCGAGCGCGCTGCCGCCGAGCAGGATGCGGCGGCGGTCGAGGATCCCGTCGGAGTCGCCCGCGCGGTGGGCGGCGTCTGCCGATCCTGGATCCGCCGGTCGTTGCTCCGTCAGTCGTTGCTCCGTCATGGCCCTCTCCTCTCGACGCAGCGGAAGCCGACATGGCTCGTGGAGGTATCGACCGGGTGGGGGTGGCGCGCCGCCGGGCGGTAGCGGCGGCAGTAATTCGGCGCGCAGAGATGCGAGCCGCCCTTGAGCACCCGGCGCGGGATGGGACCCGCGGGCTCGCCCGGATCGTAGCTCGCGTCCTCCCGGCCCCCGCGAGGGTTCCGGGGAATGCAGCAGGCGCCCGGCGCCTCGTCGGGGTGGCGCGGCACGAAGAAGTCGGCGGTCCATTCCCAGACGTTGCCGATCATGTCGTGCAGGCCGTAGCCGTTCGGCGGGAAGGCGGTGACCGGCGAGGTGCGCTCGTAGCCGTCCTCGGCCGAGTTCTCGTACGGGAAGGCGCCCTGCCAGGTATTGGCCCGGTGCCGCCCGCCCGGCACGAGCGTGTCGCCCCAGGCGAATTCGGCCCCGTCGAGGCCGCCGCGCGCCGCGTATTCCCATTCCGCCTCGGTCGGCAGCGCCTTGCCGGCCCAGGCCGCGTAGGCCGCGGCATCGGCATAGGCGACGTGCACCACCGGATGGTCGTCGAGGCCGGCGATCGAGGAGCCGGGCCCGAGCGGGCAGCGCCAATGGGCGCCGGGCCGGAAGCGCCACCAGGCGAGGGGGTTGCGCAGGTCGACCGGTCCCTTCGGCGGCTTGAACACGAGCGAGCCCGGCTTCAGCTTGTGCGGGAGCGCGCCCGGATAATCCGCGGCGCGCGGCGCCCGCTCGGCGAGCGTCACGTGGCCCGTCGCCCGCACGAAGGCGCGGAACCGGGCATTCGTGACCGGCGTGCGGTCGATCCAGAACCCGTCGACGGCGACGCGGTGGACCGGCGCCTCCTCGGGATAGTGGCGGTCCGAGCCCATGCGGAAGGTTCCGCCGGGCAGGAAGACCATGTCGTCCCGTGCCGGCGGTGCGTCGGGGCGGTCGAGGGGAATCGCGTGCGGCATCGCTCGCTCCTCGGCGTCTTCGGATCGGGTCGTCGGGGTCGTCGGGGTTCCGATCCCGGCTCACTCCGCCGGGGCGGGCGGTGCCATGCCGGCGACCTGGACCGGGGGCTCCTCGCTCATCGCGCGGTAGAGGACGCCGCCCAGGACCCCGCCGGCGATCGGCGCGACCCAGAACAGCCACAGCTGCGCCAGCGCCCATCCGCCTACGAACACGGCCGGGCCGGTGCTGCGGGCCGGATTGACCGACAGGTTGGTGATCGGGATGCCGACGAGGTGGACGAGGGTCAGGCACAGGCCGATCGCCAGGGGCGCAAAGCCCACCGGCGCCTTGCCGTGGGTCGCCCCCATGATCACGAACAGGAACATCGCCGTCAGCACCACCTCGGCGAGGAGGCAGGACATCAGGGAATACTGCCCGGGCGAGTGCTCGCCGTAGCCGTTGGCCGCAAAGCCCTTGGCGAGGTCGAAGCCGGGCGCGCCGGCGGCGATCGCGTAGAGCAGAGCCGCCGCGACGAGGCCGCCGAGAACCTGCGCGATCACGTAGGGCGCGATGTCGTGGGCGGGAAACCGGCCTCCGGCCGCAAGCCCGATCGTCACCGCCGGGTTGAGGTGGCAGCCCGAGATGTGGCCGATCGCGTAGGCCATGGTGACGACGGTGAGACCGAAGGCGAGCGCGACGCCGAGGAGCCCGATACCGACCTGCGGGAAGGCGGCGGCGATGACGGCGCTGCCGCAGCCGGCGAAGGTGAGCCAGAAGGTGCCGATCGCCTCGGCGGTGCATTTGCGGATGTCCATGGCGGCCTCCCTCCGTCAGGTGGGCCGGTCGCGGGAGCGCGGCGGTGAAGGCGCCGGGCCGCCCGCGGCCGTCGCGGTCGTGCATCGTAGGGGCGCGCCGGCCCGGCCGGTTTGAGCCAGGTCAATGCCGGGCCGCACGGCGTTTCGTCGCCCGGGGAGTGAGGGCTCAGCGGGCGGCGTGCTCTGCCAGCGGGCCGCGCGTGCCGGGCATCAGGCTCGGATGCGCGACCGCGACGATGCCGTTGTCGTGGAAGGCCCGCTGCACCGCCGCCAGCACGGCCTTCCGAATCGCGAATTGCCGCCCGGCGCGGGCCTTGAACTTGCCCCGGATGACCAGCGTCCCGTCCTCGACCGCGGCGATGCCCTGGCTCTTGAACGGCTCCAGCAGATCCGGGCGCAACTCCGGATCGGCCTCGAGGTCCCGGCCGATCTGCTTGAACAGCCGGCGCACCTTCTCGACGTCGGTGTCGAAGGCGACCCGGAAGGCCAGCTTCTCGATGACCCAGTCGCGGCTGTAGTTCTGCACCTTGCCGATCTGGCCGTAGGGGATGGTCGCGAGCGCGCCGCGAGGATGGCGCAGCGAGACCGAGCGGATCGAGATCTTCTCCACGCTGCCCTTGGCGCCGGCGGTCTCGATGTATTCGCCGAGGCGGAAGGCGTCGTCGGCAAGGAAGAACAGGCCCGACACCACGTCCTTGACCAGGGATTGGGAGCCGAAGCCGATGGCGAGGCCGAACACCGACAGCCCGGTGACCAGGGGCCAGACGTTGATCCCGAGCGCCAGGAGGACCGACAGGACCGCGAGCGCGGCGAGCCCCGCCTTCGCCGCCCCGGCGAGCAGGGGCAGGACCGTGCCGAGGCGCGTCCGCGGCGCCTCCTCGGCCTCCTCGCCCCCGGATTCCGCCCCCGCGCCCCGCTCCCCGGCCAGGAGCCGGCCGGCGGCGACCCCGATCACGTTCCACAGATAGGCGGTGGCGAGCGCGACGGCGGCGATCTCCATCAGGGTCCGGGCGAGCGTTCCGACCGCGATGCCGAGACCGAGGGCGGCGGGCGCCCCCCACAGGGCGGCGAGCGCCGCGCCGATCACCGCGGCGAGCGCCATCCGGGCGGTGCGGCGGGCCGCGACCGCCGCCGCCGGGACCGTCTCGACCTGGAAACCCCGTTCGGCCCAGGCGGCGATCCGCCCGTCGCAATGCGGCCAGGTCAGCACGAGGACCAGCGTGACCAGGGTCGCGAGCGGCGGGAGCGGGCGCCCGAGCGTCGTCGCCACCTGCGAGGCCGCGAGTGTCACCGCGACGACGGCGACGGCGGCGACCGGCCAGCACCGGGCGAGGAGGCGCCGCGCCCCGCTGCGCGGACGCGGTCCGGCGAGCGCGGCGGCGAGCGGCCGGCCGGAGCGCAGATAGGCGCCCGCGATCAGGCCGGCGGTCGGCAGCGCCACGAACGCCGTCCCGACGAGGTCGCGCAGGCCGCTGCCGGCCTCCCAGATCGCCAGCGTCCTCAGGAGGGCGATGCCGCCGAGCGCCCAGGTCACCGCCACGGTAAGGTCCCGCGCCAGTGGACCGAGACGCTTGCGGTGCGGGGCGGCGGATCGCTCCAGGATCGCGGCCCGGATCAGCGACGCGGCGAGCCCGGCGAGCGGGACGACGAGGGCCCAGGCGCGAAAGGTACGACGGACGGCCTCCGCCTCCCCGGCGACGAGGGTGGCGGCGACGAGGCCGGCGGCCAGCGCGGCGGCGGCGGCGAGGACGCGGCGTGCGAGAAACCTCCCGCTCGCTCCCCCGAAGGAGTCGCCATGGGCGCGGGCCGTCAGCCGGTATGCCGCGAGGCCCGCGACCAGCACGGCCGCGATCCCGGCCAGGAGCGGCATCGGCGACCAGTCGGCGGCGGCGAGGGTGGAGCGGACGAGGTCGAGATCGTTGCCGGCCGCCATCATCTGGTCGAGCCGCGCCCGCAGCCCGCCGGAGAACGCCGCCACGGCCCGGTCGACAGGCTCGACCACCGCCTCGGACCAGTCGGCATGCGTGGACGCCGCGCGGCCCTCCACGGTCATGAGGATGAGGACAAGGGAAGCCGAGGCCGGAAGCCGGGGGCAGGTCGGGCGCGGGCGGCGGCGATCGAACACGGCAGGGGATGTCCCGTCTCCGACGAGCCCCTCGGCCATCCGAGCGGCGGGATCGTACCGCGCCCGGCGGAATACTTCATATTGATCCACATCAACGCCATACCGTCAATATCGCCCACACAATCCCGACCATTTCGACACTATCGACTCTCGCTCACAACTGAAGATGGAGGCGACAGATGAGCGGTTCGGCAATCTTCGATCGGTCGCCGCTCGGCGCGGGGCGCGACCGTGGATGGTTCATCGCGATCGGCTGCGCCTTGCTGCTCCTCGGTGCCGCGGGCCTGTTCATGGTCACGACGCTGACGATCGCCAGCACGCTGTGGTTCGGCATCCTGTTGCTCGTCGCCGGCATCGTCGAGATCGTCGAAGCCCTCGCGCGGTCCGACGAGGCGGAAGCGCTCAGCTCCCGCATCGGGCGCTTCCTGGCCGGCCTGATGTATCTCATCGGCGGGCTCTACGCGGTCTTCCGGCCCCTCGAGGCCTCGCTCGCCCTCACGCTCGTTCTCGGGGCAACCCTGATCGCCTCGGGCGTGGCGCGGGCGATCTGGGCCGCCGCCCACGAGATGCGGACGTCCCGCGCCGCCGTGATCCTGTTCTCCGTGCTCTCGGTGCTGCTGGGCGCCGCCATCATCGGGCAGTGGCCGTATTCCGGCCTGTGGGCGATCGGGCTGTTCGTCTCCTGCGACCTCCTGGGCACCGGCCTGTCCTGGCTCGGGGTCGGCCTGTTCGGCGAGGCACAGGCCGCGCCGGCCCTCTCGCGGTGAGACGGCCCCGGTGGCGCCGCCATGCGGGTTCGACATGCAGTCCAACCAGGGAGTGAAGGCCATGGGATCGATGAAGGGAACCCGGGAAACGCTGTCGCGTCGTGCCGTCCTGGCGGGCTTCTCGTCCGCCGCCGTGGCGGCGGCCGGGCTCGCCGTCGCGGCGCGAACCGCCGAAGCCGCGATGCCGAGCGTTGGGATGGCGAGCCTGGGGCAGGTCGGCGGGCCGAACGACGACCCGCTCGTGCAGAAGGCCCAGGCCGTCATCGTGGCCCCACGGCGGCGGCGCCGCGTCTGCTGGTGGCGGGGCGGGCGCCGGGTCTGCACCTGGCGTTGATGGTTTGCACGGACGAGTATCCGGCGCCGACTACGGTACATGAGGTGCAAGAAGGCCGCGGTGATCCTCCGTCCCACCCGCAACCTCATCCTGAGGTGCGACTGAAAGGAGCCTCGAAGGAGGGATCCAGAAGTCTCGGCGATCCCTGGAGCCCTCCTTCGAGGTCAGCCGATCTTCGATCGACCAACACCTCAGATGAGGTCGCGGGTGGGAGAGGTGGGCCCCTCGGATGATCCGCCCCGGCGAGGACCGTGGGTGCCGACGACTTGGCACTTGCGATTCGTCACTAAAGACTTGGCACCAAAGACTTGGCGCGATTGCCTTTGCGCCGACCGAGCCGGGCCTTCCGGCTCGACCCGCCCGGAACGGAGCGAGCCGATGTCGACGAGACGCGCGTTCATCAAGGCGCTGCCGGGCGCGGGGGCCGCCTTCTCCCTCGCCGGCAGCGCCGTCTGGGGCGAGGGCGCCCCTCGGGCGGGGGACGAGCGGACCGTCCCGGCCTTCGCCGACCATTTCCACCCGCAGGGCAAGCCGCCCTCCGCCTTCACCCGGGAGGTGCTGCGGCGGGCGCGGTCCACCCTCCCCTTCTCGGACGAGCGGGACTTCGCGGAGCAGCGCAGGGGGCTGATCGCCCCGATGACCGCGATGACGATCCCGGCCGATGCCGGTCATCTGGCCTGGGACATGCGGCCGTTCCGGTTCCTCGACGAAGAGGACGCGTTCGACACCATCCATCCGTCCCTGCTCAGGATCTCGCGGCTCAACAACAATTACGGGCTCTACGAGGTGATTCCGGGCATCTACCAGGTGCGCGGCTTCGATCTTTCCGACCTCACCTTCGTGCGCGGCCGGACCGGGTGGATCGTGTTCGATCCGCTCGTCAGCCGGGAAACGGCGCGGGCCGCCCTCGCGCTGTTCCAGGAGCATGTCGGCGAGGGGCGGCCGGTCTCGGCGGTGATCTATTCCCACACCCACGGCGACCATTGGGGCGGCGTGCGCGGCGTGGTCGACGAGGAGGACGTGCGCTCCGGCAAGGTGCCGGTGATCGCGCCCGCGGGCTTCCTCGCCCACACCGTGGCGGAGAACGTCTATGCCGGCAACGCCATGAACCGGCGCCTGTTCTACCAGTACGGGCTGCTCCTGCCGTCCGGCCCGCACGGCTATGTCGGGCAGGGGCTCGGCCAGCGCGTCTCGGCCGGGGCGAGCGGGCTGATCGCCCCGACGCGCCACGTCGAGAAGCCGATCGAGGAATTCGAGGTCGACGGTGTCCGGATGGTCTTCCAGAACACGCCGGACACCGAAGCGCCCCGCGAGATGAACACCTACCTGCCGGACATGAAGGCGCTCTGGATGGCGGAGAACGTCATCGCCTCCCTGCACAACATCTACACCCTGCGGGGCGCGCCGGTGCGCGATCCGCTCAACTGGTCGAAATACATCAACGAGGCGCTCTACCGCTTCGGCCGCGAAGCCGAGGTGATGTTTGCCTCCCACCATTGGCCGCGCTGGGGCAACGCGCGGATCCAGGAGGTCCTGCGGGCGCAGCGCGACCTCTACGCCCACATGAACAACCAGGTGCTCCACTTGGCAAACCAGGGCGTGACGATCAACGAGATCCACACTGTCTACGCCTTGCCGAAAAGCCTGCAGCAGACCTGGCATTGCCGCGGCTATCACGGCTCGCCGGAGCACAACAGCCGCGGGGTGATCCAGCGCTATCTCGGCTTCTGGGACTGCAACCCGGCGACGCTGATCCCGCTGCCGGCCTCCGAGAGCGCACCGCTCTACGTCGAGATGATGGGCGGGGCGGGCGCGATCCTCGCCCGCGGCCGGCGCCTGCACGACGAGGGGAAGTATCGCCTGGCCCAGGAGATCGTGAACACGCTGATCCAGGCCGAGCCGCACAACCGAGCCGCCAAGGAACTGCTCGCCGACATCTTCGAGCAGATCGGCTATCAGCAGGAGAATCCCGGCCTGCGCAACAGCTTCCTCTCCGGCGCCTACGAGCTGCGCTCCGGCATCCCCGAGGGCGCGACCGCGAATTCGAGCAGCCCCGACGTGGTGCGGGCGATGACGACCGAGCTGTTCCTGAACTTCCTCGGCATCCGCATGGACAGCCGCAAGGCGGAGGGACTGCGCTTCACGATCAACCTCGTCACGCCGGACAACGGCGAACGGTTCGTGATCGAGATGGAGAACGCGACGCTCACCAACATCGCGGGCTTCCAGGCCGAGAATCCGGACCTGACGCTCACCATCGACCGGGCCGAGCTCGAGCGGACGATGACCGGCGAAAGGACCCTGGAGGCGCAGATCGCCGACGGGACCGCGCGGGTCGAGGGCGATGCCGGGATCCTGGCGCAGCTCGCCGCCACGATGGTCGCGTTCGATCCGCGCTTCGAGATCATGCCGGGCACCAAGCCGGGCGCCCCCCACGGGCAGAGGCAGGCCGACGCCTACCGGGCCGAGCCCCGTGCCGTGATCGCCGAGTAGCCGGACGGCCGGGCGCCGGGGCCGGTGGACCCTGATCCAGATCAAGGCCCGTCAGCCCGGCCCGTCCAGAGTACGGGGCGACGCCGCTCGGGAGCCGATCGGCGCAACGCCCCGGAGGCCGTGAGCGGAGGCCGTGATGATCGTGCGTGACGTGATGACCCGCGAGGTCGCGACCGTGCAGGACGATGCTGCGATCGAGGCGGCCATCGCCCTGATGCTGGAGCGGCGGGTCAGCGGCCTGCCCGTCCTCGATCGCGCCGGCGCCCTCGTCGGCCTCGTCAGCGAGGGCGACTTCCTGAGGCGCCGCGAACTCGACACCGCCCCGCCGCAGCCCGGCTGGATCCAGTACATCGTCGATCCGGGCCGCCTGGCCGAGACCTATGCCCGGGAGCACGGGCGGCGCGTCTCCGACGTGATGACCCGCGCCCTCGTCACCGTCTCGCCCGAGGCGACGCTCGCCGAGGCCGCCGCGCTGATGGCGCGCCACCGCATCCGGCGCCTGCCGGTCGTCGCGCAGGGACGGCTCGCCGGGATCGTCGCCCGGGCCGATCTCCTGCGGGCCCTGCATGCGGCCCTCGGGCGATCCCGCGCGACGACGCCGAGCCCATCCGCCCGGAGCGATGCCGAGATCCGCGCCACCGTCGAAGCGGCCATCGCCGAGACGGGCCTTTTCCCCGCAGGCCGGATCTCCGTCGCGGTGGTGGACGGCACGGTCACCCTGCACGGGACGCTGGTCGGCGAGCGCCAGCGCGCCGCGATCCGGGCGGCGGCCGAGTCGGTGTCCGGGGTGCAGATGGTCCGCGACGGGCTGGCCTCCATCGATGCCCGGACGAACGGCGCCGATCCGCCGCCGGGCGACGGACCGGATGGCGGCGTGCGCGCCGCCTGACAAACCCGTGCGGCGTTCCCAGCGTCCACCCCGCGCGGCAGGACGTCCACCCCGGACGCGACGCGACCAGGAGATCACCATGGCATCCAGAACTATGGGCAGCGAGACGCCCCGGTTCGCCGGCTTCGGCGACATGTCCGCTCTGCTGACCACCGAATCCAAGCTCTGGCGCAGCCTCGGCGTCGACCTGCCGCTGCGGCTCACCGCCGAGATCCTGAGCTTCGGCAGCCGGCGCCTTCAGGCACAGGCCGAGCACGTCGCGGCGCTCGGCCGCTGCGGCTCGCCCGCCGAGACGCTCAAGCTCCAGGCGGACTTCGTGATGAAGACGCTCACCGACTACCAGCGCGAGGCGGACACGCTCTCCCGCGACGTGGTCGACACCGCCGTGCCCGAATCCGGCAAGGCGGCCCGGTCCGTCACGGCCTGAGCCGCGCGAGTGCCGGAGAGGCCGAAACAATGGACGCGATGGTCCTGCACCGGATCGACGGCCCGCTGGTCCGCGAGACCCGGCCCGATCCGGTGCCGGGTCCGGGCGAGGTCCGCATCCGGGTCGAGGCCTGCGCGGTCTGCCGCACCGATCTCCACGTCATCGACGGGGACCTGCCGGACCTCCGCCTGCCGATCGTGCCCGGCCACGAGATCGTCGGCCGGGTCGAGGCCGCGGGCGCCGGCACGGCCGGGCCCGCGATCGGCGCCCGGGTCGGCCTGCCCTGGCTCGGCCATACCTGCGGACATTGCGCCTATTGCGCGGCGGGCCGCGAGAACCTGTGCGAGGCAGCCGGCTTCACCGGCTATACCCGCGACGGGGGGTTCGCCTCCCACGTCCTGGCCGAGGCCGCCTACACCATCCCGTTGGGCGACGGCATCGACCCGGTCGCGACGGCGCCGCTCCTCTGCGCCGGGCTGATCGGCTGGCGCACCCTGCGGATGGCGGGCGAGGCGGCGGCGATCGGCCTCTACGGCTTCGGCGCGGCGGCGCACATCGTCGCCCAGATCTGCCGCCACCAGGGCCGCGTCGTCCACGCCTTCACCCGGCCGGGCGACCGCAAGGCGCAAGACTTCGCCCGCGACCTCGGCGCGGCCTGGGCCGGGGATTCGGATGCCCCGCCGCCGGTCCCGCTCGACGCCGCGCTGATCTTCGCGCCCGACGGCGCCCTCGTGCCGACGGCGCTCAAGGCCGTGCGCAAGGGCGGCAGCGTGGTCTGCGGCGGGATCCACATGAGCGACATCCCGTCCTTCCCCTACGCGCTGCTCTGGGGCGAGCGCCGGATCCTCTCGGTGGCGAACCTGACGCGGGCGGATGCCAAGGACTTCTTCGCCCTGGCACCGCGGGCCGGGATCACGACCCGGACCCGGGTGTTCCGCCTGATGCAAGCCGAGGCGGCCATCGCGGCGCACCGGGCCGGGATCGAGGGAGCGGCGGTGCTCGTGCCGTGAGCGCCGCCGCGGATGTCCGGCCTCACGCCGCCTTGATCTCGATCGCCTTCGGGGTGACGGCGGCGGTCTTGGGCTTCGGCAGCTTCAGGGTCAGGACACCCTTGTCCATCCGGGCGTCGATCTCCTCCGGCCTGGTGCCGGGCGGCAGCTCGATCGTGCGCGAGAAGGCGCCGTAGCTGCGCTCGGTCACCTTGCGGGCGCCGTTCGTCTCCTCCTTCTCCTGACGCTTCTCGCCGCGGATGAGGAGTAGGTCGTCGGCGAGCTCGATATGGACGTCGGCGCGCTCGAGGCCCGGCAGCTCGGCCGTCACCTCGACGTGGTCGTCGCGCTCGACCACGTCCATCCGCGGGAACGGCCCGGCCTGGAGGAAGGCGGGCATGCCCGACAGGACCTTGCCGGACCAGACGTCGCCCAGCATCCGGTCGATCTCGCGCTGGAACGGGAACGTGGCCGGCAGCGCCCGCTCCGCCGCGTCGTCGCCCCGGTTGAAGGCGAGGAGGGATTTGAGGTTCATGGCGGTCTCCCTGTTCGAGGCCGGCCGGGGCACGGCCGGCAGAATCAGAGGAGGCCACCACCGCGACGCGCCCGCGTTGAGGTGCATCAAAGGCGACCGGGACGGCCCGTCAGCGCGACATCAGCACCGGGACCGTCATCGAGGCGAGAATCGTCCGGCTGGTCCCGCCGAGGATCGCCTCGCGCAGGCGCGAATGGCCGTAGGCGCCCATCACCAGGAGATCGGCCCCGCGATCGGCGCAGTGCGAGAGCAGGGCCTCGGCCACCGGCACCCCGCCGGGGATGGTGTGGACCGTGGCCTCGATCCCGTGCCGGGCGAGATGGCGGATCGCCCGCCAGCGCGTCGCCTCCGGCACCGGCTCGTCGGTCACGCCGACGAGTTCGACCCGGGCGGTGCGGCGCAGGATCGGGATCGCGTCGCTCAGGGCGCGCGCCGCGGGCGCGCTGCCGTCCCAGGCCACCACCGCGCAGGCGAGCCGGGGCGGCGCCTCGTGGATGTAGGGCACCACCAGCACCGGGCGCGCGCCCTGGAACAGGAGGTCGTCCAGATAGGCGTCCGCGGGCTTGGGCGCGGTGTCGTCGGCCTGCTCGATCACCGCGAGGTCGCTCAGGTGGACGAACTCGGCGAGGCGCCGCGGCGCGAGCGGGGCCGAGGTGCAGATCACGCTCGTCTCGCAGGACAGGCCCGCGGCCTGGGCCGCGGCGGCCACGGCCGCGACCGCCGCATCGGCCTGCTCGCGGGCATCCTGCTCGGCGGCCACGACCAGGTCGTAGCGGATTTCGGCCTGCGCGAAGGTCTGGAACGGCACGAGCGGCAGGACGCTCACGGCGGAGATGCAGGCCTCGAACTGCGCCGCGAGCCTGATTCCGTACGGCGCGGCGCGCCGGCCCACCCCGTCGACGACGATCGTCAGATCCTTGATCACGGCTGCTGCTCCCGCTGGATGAGGCGCGCTCAGGATCGGCCCGATCGGGCGTCGCCACCTTGATGCAGCGCAAGCCGGGGTTGCCGATCTTGGCCGATCTTGGCCGATCTTGATCCGCCTCAAGGCGGCGGCGGGCCGCCGACGGGTAGACGAGCGCTCGCCGGGGGCGGCTCTCGCCGAGGGTTCGTCCTCGCTCCCGGGGGCGACGGCATCGGGGACGACGCATGCCGACGAGCCTGCATACGGACTTGGCCGACCTCTCCCGGACCCGGCGGCCGGAGCCGTCCGACACCGCCTCCCCCGCCCCGCGCCGCACGGCGCCCAGTCTCCTCGCCTTCATCTGGCGGGAGAGCGCGCTCGCGCAGGCCGGGCTGGCGCTGCTCGCCGTCGCGGTGTTCCTGGCGGGCCTCGCCCCGATCGAGCTCCAGCGCCGCGCGGTGGGCCTCGCCGTGCGCGGCGCCGATCCGCGACCGCTCCTCGGCCTCGCCCTGCTCTACGTGCTGGCCGCGGCCGGCCTCGGCGGGCTCAAGCTCGCGCTCAATCTCGGCCGCGGCTTCGTCGGCGAGCGCGCCGTCCGGCGCCTGCGCGCCGCGATCATGGCGGATGTCCATGCCGCCTCCGGCCCGGATCGGGGCATCGAGATCGCGATGGTGCTCGACGAGGCCGAGCCGGTCGGCAGCTTCGTCGGCGTGTGCCTGTCGGAGCCGCTGCTGCAGGCGGGCGTGCTCGTCTCCACGCTGACCTACCTGGCGCTCCTCCATCCGCCGATGGCCCTGGTGACGCTCGCGGTGTTCTCGCCCCAGCTCGTCTTCGTGCCGCTGATGCAGCGGGCGATCAACCGCCGCGTCGCCACCCGGGTCGGGCTGCTGCGCCGGATCAGCGGCGGGCTGGTCGAACGGCCGGCGGCGCTGCCGGGACCGACGCCGGCGGAGCTGGACCGCCTCGACGGCGTGTTCCGCCTGAACATGGGCATCTTCGGCTACAAGTTTTCGATGAACTTCCTGATGAACCTGTCCTACCACCTCGGCGTCGCCGGCATCCTGGCGGTCGGCGGCTACGCCGTCGCGACGGGCGGGGCGGAGCTCGGCACGGTGGTGGCCTTCGTGTCGGGCCTCGCCCACATGAACGACCCGTGGGGCGACCTCGTCGGCTGGTTCCGGGACGTGAGCGTGACGCGCACGAAATACGACCTGATCGCCCGGGCGACGGCGGGCCCCGCCGAAGGGCCGCTCGCCACGGGACCACTCGGACGTGTCACCTCCGATCAAGCGGGCCGCCGCGAAGCGACCTAGCCTCCAGGGTGGCGCCCGGATCGAAAGCCGGGCCGTCTGTGGAGGTCGTCTTCGGAGGTTACAATGCCGGTCAAGACACCAAGGGAACTCTTCGTGCGGATGCTGAGCGACGCGCGGCACCATGCCGAGCGGGCGACGAAGGTCTACGACGAGCTGAGCCAGGTCGCACAGGATCCGGCCATCCAGGAAGCGCTGCAGTCGCGCGCCTTCATCCAGGACAAGATCATCAAGTCGCTCGACCGCTGCTTCGAGCTGATCGGCGAGAAGCCGATCACCGCCAATGGAAGGCTGCAGGAGGTCTTCATGGAGGACTTCCGGCGCGAGCTCTCCGAGATCCAGGCACCGGCGGCCAAGGCGCTGTTCATCCTCGTCAAGGCCAACCACCTGATGCACCTGCGCATCGCCGAGTACCGGGCCCTGATCGCCATGGCCGACGTGAGCGGGCATTTCGGCGTCGGGGTCCTGCTGGAAAGCTGCCTGGCCGACAAGATGGCCTTCATCGAGCGGACCGGCCGCCTGATCCGCCGCACCATCGAGAGCAAGCACGCGGTCAAGCTCGCGGCCTGAGCCCGACCGGCGAGGCCCCGCGCCGCACCCTCGGCGCGGGGCCTTCGATCGTGGGCGGGGATCGGGCTCGTCCATGCGGGCCGGCGCAGGCCGAAGCCCGGAAGCCGCGCGAGGAGACGGGACCTCCGGAGATTCACGCCATGCCCGCCGCATCCCCCCGACAGGCCGCCCTCGACCCGCAGGACCGTGCCGGTGCCGGCCCGCCGAGGCCGACCCTGGCGCAACGGGCCGCCCGCGAGGCCGGGCGCTACCTGGGCTTTGCCACCTATCTCCTGGTCATCTTCGGCACCCTGATCCTGTTCAGCGTCAACATCTACGCGAGGGCCGACCAGGACGTCCCGCATTTCCCAAGCTATCATTTCTACGCGCTCGGGCTGATCAACGCCCTCGTCCTGGCCAAGTTCATGCTGATCGCCGAGGCGGCGAAGCTCGGCTCGCTGACCGTGGGCCGGCGCCTCGGGGAAGGGCCGCTCGTCTACGCGATCCTGTACCGCTCGCTCCTGTTCACGGCAGTCCTGATGGCCGCCTACGTGCTCGAGGAGCTGCTGGTCGGGGCCTGGCACGGGAAGGCGCCGCGCGCCGTCCTGCCCGAGATGGCGGGCGGCCCGCGCGGCTTCGCCTCCTTCGCCTGGGTGATATTCGTGGCCCTGATCCCCTACTTCACCTACCGGGAGATCGACCGCGCGACCGGCGGGGCGAGGCTGCGCGCGCTCCTCCTGGAACCAGCCGGGCGGCGGGCGGATGCGGCGGCGACGGGCCCCGACGCTCCCCCGGCGCGGACGTGACAGGCCGCGTCGACCGGACATCCTCGCCATGTCACCCGGACCGGGCCGGGGTCGCGGCCGGCCGGGAGGGGGCCTCGGGGCCGAGGACGGCGCGCCGGCTGTCCAGGGCGTGCCGGGCATGCGCGAGCGCCGTCGAGAAGGCCGACAGCCGGTCGGTATCCGCGGCGCCGGGCGAGCGGCCCAGGACGGACGAGACGAGAGCCCGGAACTCGCTCTCCAGCACCGCCAGTTCGGGGCCTGCGGCCCGCGGCGCCTCGTCGGCGATCGCGACCAGCCGCTGGATCGGCCGCCAATCCTGGGCCGACCGCCGCCTCGTCCAGTAGCTCGACAATGCGGCAAACAGCGAGCCGGCGAGGCTGACGACCAGGCCGCCGACGTAGAAATATTGCTGCGCTTGATCGAAGAAGCTCTCGTCCCCGTTGCTGAGATAGGCGGCGACGCCCGGGTGGAGCGGCAGGATCGGGCTCTTGTCGTCGGGATCGGGCGCCTCGATCTGGGCGGCGAGCGGCGTGACCGCCACGAGCTTGGCCTTCGTGGTCAGGATCGAGCGTGCGATCGCGGCCGCGACCACGTTGGGCATCAGTTCCGACGCGGCGAAGCGGTAGGTGACCGCGAGGGTGGTGGTGGTGTCGCTCGGCGTGGCCGGTCTCGCCCGGAGCGCCCCGGCGGGCACGTCGATCGACTCGAAGCCCGGGAAGCGCTTGCCGATGGCCTCCGCCTCGTCGAGGGCGAGGAGGCCCGGCGTCCCCCTGGTCGCGCGCGCGACCGCGGCGACCGCGTCGACGGCCTCGCCCGGGGCGATCGGGCCGACCGCCAGGATGGCGGCCAGCTTCTTGTGGCTCACGGCCTGGGCGAGGTCGTCGAGCGGCATGAACACCCGTCCGACCTCCTTCGCGGGGACGTTGAAGAAGCTCAGCACGGTGTCGAGGATCCGGGCATTGTCGGCCTGCAGCGGGCCGGAGGGGATGCCGACCGTCCGGCCGGCCAGGTTCGCGACCGCGCCGACGGGGCTGTGGGGCGGCAGGACGAAGGCGACCACGTCCCGGCGCAGGATCACGATGGTCTGGGCATTGGCGGGCGGGGCCGCGTCGCTGCGCAGGATCGCGAGATCGGTCCGCCGCTCCTCCAGCGCCTTGGCGCTGCCTGCGAGGCCGTCCACCTGCACCAGTTGCAGGGCGACGCGGGGGTGCTGGACCTTCGAGACCGACGCGAAGGCCGTGATGAAGCGATAGGCCGCGCTGCCGGGCGGGCCCGTGGTGATGCGCAGATCGGCGTGGGGCGACCAGACATGGGCGAGCCCGAACCCGGCCGCCGCCACGAGCAGCACCCCGATCACCGCGATCGTGCGGCCCCATCCCCGCCGCGGCGGCACGACGGGATCGGGGCGATCGGGATCGGGGTGATCGGCCCCCACCCGATCGGGATCGGCGGGGATGAGCCTTGCCTCGTCCATCATCAGCTCGCCTCCGGCTCACCGGCCGCATCGCGCGGCTTTCTCGGCCGCGACCCCGGCGCCAGACGGAGCGGCGCAGATGGCCCAGACTGGCCCGGACGCGCCTCGCCGACTTGATCCGAGGGGACATGATCCGAGCGCACTTGATCCGAGCGCGCTTGGACGATGCGGCAGGCGGCAGTCTTCGGGGTGGGCCCGGCGACTGGGCCGGCAGGACGGCAAGGTCGATCGGCCAAGACCGGATGGGAAAGACCGGATGGGAAAGACCGGATGGACAAGTCCTGCCGGGCCTTCGCACCATCGCGAGCGATTCGACCGGATCATCCGTGCCGCAGGAAGACTGCGCGCGAGATTGTCCTGTTCGATCAAGCCTCTGCCTGCGAGGCGTGCTCCAATCCGATCGATTTCTCAAGACCGAAGCGTGCATGACATCGAATACATCGAATACCGATCGGTTGAATTGTCAAATTTTGTCCGATCGGACAGTATTTTATAAATACCTAAAGATATTTCAAGGCCGATATTTCGATGGCGAATTGCGCGCCTGAAAAAAGACCGAAGCCGGAAACCGGGAGGCTACTCATGATCCTCGACATGCGACGAATGGTGGCCGCTGGGGCGCTCGGATCTGCGATCGCGCTGGGCTCCGGCGCGCCGGCCGGTGCCGGACCGTTCCCGGTCGTGTCCGGCGAGCAGATCGCCGGCCGGTCGATCACGGAATCCGTCTATTGGTACGGATGGGGGCCTGCCTGGGGCGGCGCCTTGGCGGCGGGGGCCATCGTGGGCGGCGCCGTGGGCCTCGCGGCGGCGGCCACCGCTCCGCTCAACCCGTACTGGTATGGATACCCGGCCTATTATCCGGCCTACTACTCCTATCCAGGATATTATCGCCCCTATCGTCGCGTCTATTGGAGAGGATACGGCGGCCCTGGATATTATGCGTATCCCGTCTATCGCTACGGTTACAGACGGTCCTATTGGCGCACAGGCTACCGATGGGGATATCCTCGCGTCTATTATCGTCGGGCATACTGGTATTAGAGCATTTTTCGACGAAGTGGATACCGGTTCGTCGCAGAAAAATGCGCCACGATCGACCACCTGGAGCGGCAACCAGAATCCGGTCCCGCGTATCGGCGCGGGCCGAAGCGGCGGGGTCGGATCCAGGCAGGGCCGCGATCAGGCGCGTTCGACGTCGGAGACGACATCCGCGAGGTAGAGTTCGAGGCGGCGGACGGCCTCGCCGTCGCGGCCGATCACCGCGACCGCGATGGCGGCGCCGCGGGAATGGGCCCGGCGGATCAGGGTCTCGGCCTTGGTGGCCACCGCGCGCTCGGTGGCAGCGCGCAGGATCGCTCCCGCGGCTCCCGTCATGATCCTGATCTCGTAGAATCCGTCATCGGCCATGGTCGGATCGATGCTGCGCCGGGCCGGGTGGCGGCCGCGGAGTCCATCAATGAAATCGTGGCGATCGACGGCGCAAGACCGTCACATCGCCAGCGGTTTTCGACTTTCTGTGCTGTATGACGCTAACTCTTGGCATCCTATATTGCAATCGATCTGCGGCGTCCGTCAGTGATATTGACAATGCCATTCGATCGGGCGCGACCGTCACGCGCCCTGCCGATCGCGTTGCGGGGTCGCGACAGCGCACGATCCATCACGGCGATCGGCGATGCGAAGCTTGATCTCGATCAAGGGCGGCTCGGCGAGATCGCAGTGAACTCGACCGACGACCGAGACAGGGAGGCACGGTCATGAAAACATCCATTCCGACTGCCATAGCCGCGCTCCTCTTCGGGGCATGGCTCGGATTCGGTGCCGCGCCGGCGCAGGCCGCCCAGGGATGCGGCCCGGGATTCCACCGCAACGTCTACGGCTATTGTCGGCCGAACGCCGGCGGATACTACGGCGCGCCGGGCTACTACAGGGGCGGCTACGCCTATCGCGGCGCCTACGGCCGGCGGGTCTATGGCGGGCGCGTCTACGGGGGGCGCGCTTATGCCGGTCGCGCCTATGGCGGCCGTGCGTATGGCGGCCGCGGCGGCTACGGGTACCGGGTCGGCCATTACGGCGGGCGCGGCGTCGGCGGGCGAGGCCGGCGGTAACCGCCCGGCGGGACATCGCCCTGCGGCCCCGATCGCGGCCCGTCCGATCAAGCATGCGCAAGGTCCCGACGCTACCGTCCGACGGAGCCGGCGCCGACGGCCCACGGCCCACGCCGCCGGACGGGCGACCACCATCCGGACACGAGGAAGGAGACGAACCGATGAGACGCTTCATGATCGCGGCATCCTCCCTGGCCGCACTGCTCCTCGCGACCGCCGCCGAGGCGCGCGGTGGCGGCTTCCATGGCGGCGGCTTTCATGGCGGCGGCTTTCATGGCGGCGGCTTTCATGGCGGCGGCTTTCATGGCGGCGGGTATCGGGGCGGCGGGTATCGGGGTGCGGCCGGCTACCGGGGCGGACGCGTGGCCGGTTACCGGGGCGGCTACGGCTATCGCGGGGGCTACGGCTACCGGGGTGGATACGGTCGCTACGGCTACGGCTACGGCCGGTACGGCTACCGGCCCTACGGGCTCGCGGTCGGCGCCGCCGGGGCCGCGGCCGCGGCAGGCTATTACGGCGCGACCCGCGCCAGATGCGGCCCCTACCGGTACTGGGACGCCTATACGGGCCGGTGCCAACCGTATTGAGAGCCCGCTTGACGGGTCGCGCCGATGATCCGGCGCAGAGGCCGACACGTCTCCCCGTCATCCCGGGTTCCGCTTTCGCGGCCCCGGAACGACGGGGAGGGTTTCCCGAGTTTGCAGCATCGTCCGACGAACCGGCATCCACGGCATCGGACGATGCTCCAGTGCCGGAGCGACATTCATGCACACACCGATCGCGATTCTGCTGTTCGCCACGGCCGGGCTGTCCTGTTTGTCCTGCGCGCAGGCGCAATCGAACGGGCACGGGGGAGATCCGTCTCTCCTCGTGCATGGCAACTATTGCGGCCTGGGAAACCGGTTCCCGCTCCCGCCGGTCGACGCGCTCGACGCGGCCTGCGCGCAGCACGACGCCTGCACGCCGGCGGGCGGCCTTCCGTCCCGCTTCTGCAACATGCGCCTGTTCCGGAAGGCGGATCTCATCTCGCGCGACCCGCACCAGCCCGACGACGTGCGCGCCGCCGCCGGCTTCATCGCCTTCGGCGCGTCGGTGATGCCGTTCGATCCCGCGCCTCCCGTGCCCCGCACGGTCGTCGCGGCGCCGTGGTGGGAGGCTCCGGCTCCCTACCGCCGGGCACGGCTCGCATACTGAACAGTCCCGCGGGAGGGCGTCCCGACCGATGACGATCGCAGCGATCCGCAAGGTGTCCCGCGTGCGGGATTCCCCGCGGATCGTCATCGCAACAGGTCGCCCGGTTCGGCGCGGCCGAGGCTCAGCCCTCGTCGTCCTCGTCCTCGATCATCTCCCGCCGGCGAGTCTCGACCACCTCGCGCACCCCGCCGATGATCCGGGCCGCGACCAGCCGCATCCGCTCCTTCTGGTCCGGGCCGAGGGCCTGGTAGAGGGGCTGCCATGCATCGGCGAGCCGCTTGAGCTCGGCCGAGCGCTGGCCGAGCGAGTCGGCGCGCGCCCGCATCAGGGCGACCGGATCGACGTCACCCCGCTGCTGCAGGTGCCCGACCACGGTGGACAGCCGGTGATACCGCCCCTCCGCACGGGCGCGGATCGCCTCCTCGACGGCCGGCCAGTAGCGCTGCTGCTCCGGCGTCAGCTGGAGCACGGCCTTCACGACGCCGATCCGGGCATCGGTCAGGACCTTGAAGTTGGTTTGGCTCAGGGTTCCGTTCTCGCCGATCGCGCCGGTCGTCGACACGTCCGCGGCCCGGGCCGCGGACGATCCGGCCCAGGATCCCGTCCGAGATCCCGTCCAAGATCCCGTCAAGGATCCCGTCATGACGATCGCGATGGCGATGCCGATCATGCTCTTGTGCATCGTTGCCTCCTGATGGGCGGTGTCGGACGCGGGAAGAAGGCGGCCGCCGACGGCTCGGGCGTCCGTTGTCCGAATCGTCTCGCAGCGGCGCGGAGGAGGAGATCGCACGATCGCGAATCCCCTCGATCCGGCCGCGAACGAGGCCGCCTCGATCGATCGGGTGCCGCGCCGGATGTCTCGCCTTTCCGGCCGATGCGGCCCGCGAAAGGCTCGTCCGGCGCGACGGCCGGGTTCGTTCAATGGTTGATGACTCGCATGACCCGGCGGGAACCGAGATCGACCACCACGGCGTGATCGTCCGGCGAGATGTAGTAGCCGTAATATCCGACCGGGTTCAGGCCGGGGATCGAGACGTTCTGGAACGACCCGAGCTCGAGCCAGTCGGGAATCACGCTCCCGCGCCCGACGCGCACGCCGCTCGGCTCGGAGTAGCGGGGCCCCGAATCGAACAGGGTGTCGATCGTGCCGGGCGTGCCGCCGGACATCAGCACGCCGCCTTGAGCGAGTTGCGGGTTGACGCGCACCACCAGCGGCTGAGCCGACGCAGCCGCGCAGGCAAGGCCGCTCGCCAGCGCCAATCCGAATCCGGCAGTCAGGCGCGTCCTGCGCCCGATCCTGCGCCACGTCCATGACAGCATCGTGCTCTCCCTCGTCATGCCATCCGGTCGATCGGACGGTCGCGAGCATTGTGGCGGGTCGCCGGCAACGCGCTTGATCTGTCGAGACAACGGGGCCGGGGGACGGAAAATTTCGACCGCATGCCCGCAATATCGCAAAGCAACAAGACCACGAGACACAGCCGAACCGTGATCTGTGCCTCGGGTCGGCCGGGATGAGGCCGTATCATCGCTTCATCGCTCGCGACGGCGGCGCTTCATCGGCGACGAATTCTTTGTCGGCGAAGAAGTCTTGCACGTCAGAATGCACCGCGCGGCCGACTGCGATCCGAAGCAGAGCGCGACCCTCGATCAAGCACGAGAGGACATCGGCCAGGATCATCGGGCGGGTTGCCCGCCGCGAGCGTGGCACGGCATCCGATCCCCGCCCGGCTTCGGCACCCTCGCGCCAGACTCTCGCCCCGAGGCATCGCAGTCGGCGGAATACGAGCCCAGGCAGGCCTCGCCCCGCCAGCGGTCGCAGTTTCAGCGGGCATCGGATCCACTTCCAGACTACAAAACAACAATACCTTGTTCATTTCCTTGCAATGAAACGACTTTATCGCACATCCTTGCTGCGGATAGCCGCGCCTGAGCAAGATAGTTCTTGATCCATGTCAACGCCGATTGTGCCGTGTCGGCTACCGTTTCGGCATCGAGGAGCAGGCAGGCCGTCGCTCGCATCCCCGCCGAGACAACCGATGGCACGAGCCGCGCAGCATCCGCACGCACGGGCACAGGCATCGGCGACCACGATCGCGACATGCACTCGACATGATATCGCAATCGTCTTACAGTAATTACAGTCCATATTATTTGAATATGTAACAAATTTAAACGAAAGTCAAATCATAATATTCATTTATTCTATAACAGAGGCTCAATTTGAAAGACGAGACATACATCACACCCTGATAGTCCGCCAATTTCGGGCGCCGGCGACGGGACGCCTCGTCGATCGTGCCGGCCGGCATGGCGGCGACCGCGATCGGATCCGGCACACGGCGGGACGGTCGGGAGGCAAGGCTTCGGGAGGCAAGGATTTGGGAGGCAAGGATTTGGGAGGAACGAGCATGACGACGTCGCTCTCCGCCGGCCGCGAGCGATCGCCACGGGAGGCCGAAGGCGACGGCACCCAACGGCCGCCGATGGCCGTCGGCTTCGTCTCCGGCAGCGCCGTCGAGGCGGTCTGCGAGACCCTGGCCGCGCTCGGGATCGAACCGGATCGGGCGCTGGCGCAGAGCGGCATCGATCCGTTCGGCCCCGGGCCTGCCGATCCGATCTCGTTCGCCGCGCTCGGCCGCCTGATGGCCGTCGCCGAGCACCGGAGCGGCTGTCCCCATATCGGGCTCCTGGCCGGCCAGCGCACGAGCCTGGCCTCGCTCGGCGAGCTCGGCCTGCTGATGAGGCATTCGGACACGCTCGGCGATGCCCTGCGGACCCTCGAGCGGCACCAGGGGCTCTTCGACCGCGGCGCCGTCGTCGACGTCGGGGTCAGCGGCTCGGTCGCCATCGCGAGCTACGCGCCCTACGAACCGGATGCGGACGGCATCGCGCTGCATTGCGAGCGGGCGCTCACCGCCCTGACGACAGTCATGCGCGCGCTCCAGGATGCGGACTGGGCGCCCGACGAGGTGCTGGTACCGCGCCGGCAGCCGCCGGACGCGAAGCCCTACGCCGAGTTCTTCCGCGCTCCCGTGCGGTTCGAGCAGGAAATCGCCGCGCTGGTGTTTCCGGCAACACTCCTCGACCGCCGGATCGGCGGCGCGAACCCCGTCCTGCGCCGGATCGCCGAGCGGCGCCTGCGCCGGTTCGAGGGCGGCGACCTCACGGAGGTACTGCGCCGCCACCTGAGGTCGACCCTGATCCGCGGGCGGCTCAGCGCGCAGCAGGCCGCGGAGACGATGGCGGTGCACCGGCGGACGCTGAGCCGGCGCCTGAAGGCCGCGGGGACCTGCTACCGCTCGGTGGCGAACGAGACCCGCCTCGCCGTCGCGAGGCAGCTGCTGGCGGATACCGATCTCGGCCTGGCCGAGATCGCGTCGGCCCTCGAATTCTCCGAGCCCGCGGCCTTCACGCATGCCTTCCGGCGCTGGACCGGCACGACCCCGAGCGCGTGGCGCCGCGATCGGCGCAGTCCCGTGACCGTGGCGGAACGGTTCGCCCCGGGTCAGGGCGGCGAGGCGCCGTGACGGTCGGGATGCCGCTCGCGGAAGGGCTTGATTCAGGGCAACCGCCCCCCGGCGCGGAGCACCTCGGCCGTCTGGCGGCGATACTCCGCCGGGTACGGGGGACGGGTTCTCGGCATGGCAAACACACCTCACGCGAAAGCGTTCTCGGTGCCCGCCGATGGTTCACAATCCGTGGCGCCGCCTATGGAAGAGGCAGGCCGTTGCGGCGGTGAAGCTCGCGGAGGACGGCGCTGTGGTCGAGATCGCCGTCGCCGTGCGCGACCATGTCTGAAAAGACCTGATCGACGAGGGACAGGACGGGAAGCGTCAGACCGAGCGTCGCGGCATGGGCGAGCGCCGTTCCGGTGTCCTTGACCTGGTACTTCGCAGGGCCACCGGGCGCGAAATCGCGTTCGATCATCCGCAGGGCGTGCTGCTTGAGGATCGTCGAGTCGGCGAAGCCACCGAGGAGCGCCTCGCGGACCTTTGCCGGATCGGCGCCGCCGCGCTCGACGAACGTGATCGCTTCCGCCACCGTCAGAATCGTCGAGGCGACGATGGCCTGATTTGCAAGCTTGGCCAGCTGTCCGCAGCCCGCCGGGCCGACATGGGTCGGGCGCCCCATCGCGGCGAGAAGCGGCTCGGCCCGCCTGAACGCCTCCGGGCTTCCACCGGCCATGATCGCCAGCGAGCCGGCGATCGCACCCCGCTCACCACCCGAGACCGGTGCGTCGAGGTAATGGAGACCGGCCTGCGCTGCGGCCGCGGCCTGGCGTTGCGCCGTCTCGACGGGGATCGAACTCGTCACCACGAGCAGGCTGCCATGCGGCATCGCGGAGAGCGCACCGTCCGGGCCGAGCAGGATCTCGTCGCAGACCGGACCGGAACTCAGCATGCAGATCACCGCGTCGGCGCCGCGCGAAGCTGCGCGCGGATCGGCCGCGATGCTCGCCCCCGCCTGCGCGAGCGCGGCGGCCTTGCCGGGCGAGCGATTCCAGGCGCGCACGGCGTGTCCGGCCCGGCACAGATGGCGCGCCATCGGGCCGCCCATGATACCGGTACCGAGGAAGCCGACCGTCAGCGGTGCCATCACGGGGCATCCGTTCCGCTCGACGTGCGGGTGAGGAAGCGCACCGGGCGCTCCTCCTCGATCAGGGCCGGGAAGCCGGCCCGGAACCGGGCGAGGTGCGGGGTCTCGAGATGCGCGTCGAAGGCGGCGCGGCCGTCGTAGACCTCGTAGAACACCACCGTGAGGGTGTCGCTCTCGTCGACCGCGACATCGAAGGCGCGGCAGCCCGGTTCGTGCGCCACCGAGGCGCGGGCATCGTCCCGGGCAAGGGCGAGGAAGGCGTCGAGGCAGCCGGGCTTCACCCGGAACTCGGCGATGACCACGAAGGGCCGGGGTGAGGACGGCATGGCTGGACTCGGCTTGCAGGGGTAGATCTTGCAAGGATAGATCTTGCAGGGGTAGATCTTGCAGGGGTAGATTTGGACGAGCGGGGAGCGGCGCCGACCGGCCGGCGCCGCCCGTCTCGCGTCAGGCCGCCTTCGGTGCCGCCATCTGCCGGGTCGTGTCCTCCATCTGACGGCGCAGCGCCACCACGTCGAGGTCGTTGACGAGTTCCACGTCGTCGACGCTCACGATCGTGTCGCGGGCCACCGGGCGCTTGAGCTTGACGTTGTGGGCGAGCCCGATCGGCAGGGCGCCGAGCGCCAGGCTCCTCGAGGCGGGAATCGCGTTGGCCCAGACCGCGTAGCCGCCTTCACCGTCGAGCATCTCGCCGGGCTGCAGGTCGCGCTTGGCGGTGGCGACCGCATCGCCGCGGAATTCCTTCGAGCAGCCGGTCGGCTCGCCGCGCAACACCGCCGAGAGCACGCTGACGCTGGTCTCGAGCCCGATCATGTGGAACGGCCGCCACATCGAGCCGTACCAGCCGGACGGATCGGTCAGCAGGCCGTACTGCTTGAAGCAGGCCCTGGTATACTCGCTCGTCGCCTTGAAGGTCACGAACACGCCGTAGCGGATGTTGTTGAACACCTCGCGCCCGTCCGGCTCCTGGCTCGCCGCGATGTCGACGAGGCCGCTGCGGGGCAACCGCCCGCCGTCGCTCACCGGCCGGAAGACCCGGGCGAGGTCGTGCAGGCCGGTCGGCGGGAAGGCGAGGCCGTCGTCGGGGCAGTCGAGCCCGGTGCCGTTGGCCACCGCCGCCATCTCGATCGCCGCCTTGGTGCCGTCGGTGAACGAGTTGTACATCTTCGGGTTGAAGTCGCCTTGTCTCACCTCCTCCTCGGACCAGCCGAAGAAGCCCCACACCGTGTCGGGGGTCGAGTAGCGGTAGCGCGGCTCGAAGTTCATGCCCTTGCCGGCCGAGGTCAGCTCGAAGCCGCAGGAGCGAGCCCAGTCGACGAGCTCGCAGATGATCGCGGGCTGGTCGCCGTAGGCCATCGAGTAGACCACGCCCTGGCGGCGCGCCCGCTCGGCGAGCAGCGGGCCGCACAGCACGTCGGCCTCGACGTTGACCATGACGACGTGCTTGCGGGCATCGATCGCCTGGATGGCGTGGCGGATGCCGGCGATCGGGTGGCCGGTCGCCTCGATGATGCACTCGATCTCGTCGCAGGCACTGAGCGCGCCGGCATCGTCGGTGACGAAGGTGCGGCCGCTCTTGACCGCATCGCCCATCGAGGTCGCGGCGTAACGCTCCTCCGGCCAGCCGACGCGGGCGAGCGAGGTGCGGGCGCGGCCCACATCGAGGTCGGCGACGGCGACGACGTGCATTCCCTCGATGCGCTGGGCCTGGGCCAGCACCATCGAGCCGAACTTGCCGGCGCCGATCAGGCCGACGCGGACCGGGCGGCCGGACGCTGCGCGGGCAAGGAGCAGGGTGGAGAGATTCATCGGTTTCCTCCTTTGCCGACCGGCTCTCGCCGCCGGTCCTCGAAGGATGGCGGGGCCGGTCTCGGCGCGATCCCGGCGGCGCGAGCGATCGGCTCGGCGGGACCCAACGGCCGGGAAGCTAGAAGCCGTATCCGTGAAGGACAATCCAGTTTTCCGAGCCGATCATGAAGCAACGCTAAAGGCTCGCGGCGTCCCGCTCCATGGCCCAAGCGTCTCGCTCGCGGCGAATCCAGTCGAGGAAGGCGCGGACCTTGCGGTGGCGCAGGTGGTCGGGCGGGCACGTCACCCACTGGGTGACGAGGGTGATCCGCGGCGGCGCGGCAAGCGGGCAGGCCAAGCGTCCGGCCCGCAGGTCGCCCCACAACATCAGGTCGCTCTCGAGCGCGATGCCGAGGCCGCCGGCGGCCGCGTCGATCGCCATGTGGGTGCGGTCGAACAGAAGCCGGCGCCACCGCGTCGTCGGCACCATGCCGGCGAGCTTGAACCAGTGCGCCCACTGCACCTGCGACTTGACCGAGTGGATCAGGAGGTGGTGGGGCAGGTCGGCCGCCGCGAGGCTGCCGGGCGCGGCCAGCGACGGCGCGCAGACCGGCCGGAAGCTCTCCTCGACCAATCCCTCGGCGAACAGACCCGGCCAGCCGCCGCTGCCGTGGCGGATCTCGACGTCGACGCTCTCCTTCAGGAAGGCCGTCGGCTCGTTGGTGCCGTCGAGGCGCAGTTCGATGTCCGGATGCGCCTCGATGAAGCCGGAGAGACGCGGCAGCAGCCACTTCGTCGACAGGCTCGGGGTCGCCCTGACGGTCAGCGTCGTCACCGAGCGGAAGCCCTGGATGCGCTGCGTCGCCTCCATGATCCGGTCGATCTCGCCGCCGATCATCTCGAAGTAGCGCTCGCCGGCCTCGGTCAGCACTACGTTGCGGCCGGCCTTGGCGATGAGCGCGGTGCCGAGGCCGACCTCGAGCGCCTGGACCTGCTGGCTCACCGCCGAGGGCGTGACGCCGAGATCCTCCGCCGCCCGGGTGATGCTGCCGGAACGGGCGACGGCGTGAAAGACCGTGATGGCGCGGAGCGGGACCGACATCGCAACAGTTTAGCAGCGCTTCATGGATGCGCAAATAATCTGGATTGTCCTACATGGACCTCGTTCCATAGTGTCGCCTCCCAGCGAGACGGGACGCCCCGGAACAGGGGTGCCGCTTACGGAGGATGACGAGCGAACAGCCTCGCGCCTCCTCCGCCTCGACCTGAACGATGCCGCACCGCATGCCCCGCGGATGCCGGCACGCCGGAGGAAACCCATGACGTCCAAGCCCGAATCCGGACCCTCGCGCCGCCTGTTCCTGGCTGGCGCCGCCGCCTTCCCGCTCGTCGCCATCCGCACGGGCCCGGCGCGGGCGGCCGAGTTCACCTACAAGCTCGCCACGGGCCAGTCCCTGACCCAGCCGATCAACGCCCGGCTCGATCAGGCCTGCCAGCGCATCCGCGAGGCATCCGGCGGACGGATGGAGCTGAAGTTCTTCCCGGCGAGCCAGCTCGGCTCCGACACCGATCTCATCACCCAGGTGCGCAGCGGGGGAATCGAGTTCCTCAACATCGCCGGCTCGGTGATCTCGACGGTGGCGGCCGGCGCGGCGATCACCAATGTCGGCTTTGCCTTCTCCGACTACGACCACGTCTGGCGCGGGGTCGACGGGCCGATCGGTCAGTACGTCCGGGTCCAGATCGAGAAGGCCGGCCTCGTCGTCGCGGCCAAGGCCGCCGACAACGGCTTTCGCCAGATTACCTCCAACGCCAAGCCGATCAAGACGCCCGACGACCTCAAGGGCTACCGCATCCGCGTGCCGGTGGCGCCGATCTTCACCTCGCTGTTCTCCAGCCTCGGGGCGAGCCCGACCTCGATCAACTTCAACGAACTCTACACCGCGCTTCAGACCCGGCTGGTCGACGGCGAGGAGAACGGGCTGGTGACGATCGAGGCCGGCAAGCTCTACGAGGTCCAGAAATACGTCTCCGAGACCAACCACATCTGGGACCCCTTCTGGATCGTGGCCAACCGGCGCGCCTTCGGGAAGCTGCCCGAGGCGCTGCAGGAGATCGTCCGGCGCGAGCTCGACCGCGCCGCGATGGAGGAGCGCGAGGACATCGTGCGGCTGACCGGCACCCTGAAGGGGCAGCTCACCGCCCGCGGCCTGGCCTTCGAAGCCGCCGACAAGCCGGCCTTCCGCAAGGCCCTGACCCAGGCCGGCTTCTACCGCGACTGGAAGGAGAAGTTCGGGCCCGAGGCGTGGAAGGCGCTCGAGGCCGTGACGGGGGACCTGGCATGAGCGCGCTCGCCCAGGCCGATGCCACGCCCGCAGCCCTTCCCGCCGACTGGCTCTCGTCGGCCGAGCGGGCCCTGCGCCTCGTCGTCGAGGTGCCGGCGGCGATCCTGGTCGCCGCCGAGGCGGCGATCCTGTTCGCCGGCATCGTCTCGCGGGCGATCGGGCACTCGATCATCTGGAGCGACGAGCTCGCCTCGATCCTGTTCCTGTGGCTCGCCATGCTGGGCAGCGTCGTGGCGGTGCAGCGGGGCGAGCACATGCGGCTGACCTTCGTGGTCGGCTCGCTCTCGCCGCGGGCCCGGGCCTGGTGCGAGGCTCTGGCCGTCGGCATGATCTTCGCCTTCGTGGTCCTGCTGATGCACGCGGCCTACGACTACACCGAGGACCAGTCCTTCGTGGAGACGCCGGCCTTGGGCTGGTCGGGCACGGTGCGGGCGCTCGCCGTGCCGGTCGGCTTCGTGCTGGCGCTGCTGGCCTGCGGCTTGCGCCTCGCGCGCCACCGCCCGGCCGACCTGATCGGCGTCGGCGCGGTACTCCTGGGCCTTGCCGCGCTCCTCGCCCTTGCGGCGCCGGCGCTCGCGGGGATGGGCAATTGGGCGCTCCTGGTGTTCTTCGTCGGGCTGCTCGGGATCGGCATCCTGGCCGGCGTGCCGATCGCGTTCTCGTTCGCGCTCGCCACCTCCGCCTACCTGCTCACCACCACCTCGACGCCGCTCACCATCGTGGTCGGGCGGATGGACGAGGGGATGAGCAGCCTGATCCTGCTCGCCATCCCGCTCTTCGTGCTGCTCGGCCAGCTCGTCGACGCGACCGGGATGGCGCGGGTGATGGTGGCCTTCCTCGCCTCGCTGCTGGGCCACGTGAAGGCCGGCATGTCCTACGTGCTGCTCGGCGCGATGCTGCTGGTGTCGGGCATCTCCGGCTCGAAGACCGCCGACATGGCGGCGGTCGCGCCCGTCCTGTTTCCCGAGATGCGCAAGCGCGGGATGAAGGACGGCGAATTGCTGTCGATCCTCGCCGCCTCGGGGGCGATGAGCGAGACGATCCCGCCCTCCATCGTGCTGATCGCCATCGCGTCGGCCACCGGCGTGTCGATCGCCGCCCTGTTCACCGCCGGGATCCTGCCGGCCCTGGTGCTCGCCCTGGTGCTGGCAGCCGTGGCCCGCTACCGCGCCGGTCGCGAGGAGGACGCGGTCGCGATTCCGCGCGCGCCGATGTCGGTGGTGGGCAAGACCCTGATCGTCGCGCTTCCGGCCATATTGCTCCCGTTCCTGATCCGCACCGCGGTGGTGGAGGGCGTCGCCACCGCCACCGAGGTCTCGACCATCGGGATCGTCTACTCGTTGGTGCTCGGCCTCGTGATCTATCGAGGCGGGCTGAAAGCTCGGAACGTCGTCCCGATACTGGCACGGACCGCCTCGCTCTCCGGAGCGATCCTGTTCATCGTCGGAGCGGCGAGCGCGATGGCCTGGGCGCTGACCCAGTCGGGCTTCTCGCACGATCTCGCCCGCGCGATGGCGGCGGTGCCGGGCGGCAAGACCGGGTTCCTCCTGATCTCGGTCGTGGCCTTCATCGTGCTCGGAAGCTTGCTCGAAGGTATCCCGGCAATCGTGCTGTTCGGCCCGCTGCTGTTCCCGATCGCGCACCAGTTCGGGATCCACGAAGTCCACTACAGCATGATCGTGATCCTGGCGATGGGCCTCGGCCTGTTCGCCCCACCCTTCGGCCTCTGCTATTACGCCGCCTGCATCATCGGCGGGGTTCCGCCCGAGGCAGGGATGCGCCGGATCTGGATCTATCTCGGCGCGCTGTTCCTCGGCCTCCTGGTCCTGACCTTCGTGCCGTGGTTCTCGATCGGGTTCCTGTAAGACCAACGGTCGTTGAAAACGACCTCCGGTTCCGTTCGCGAATTGTCGCCAAGTCTCTGGCTCGGGATCGAAAATTCGAGATGGATCGACGGCCCCGTCGATCTCGGGCCTGCCCGAGATCGAATCGATGCGTCAGCATCTTGGGTTGTTGGCATAAGAGCGTGTTTGACCTGATCGACGGTCTTCATACCCTCCTCGTCGTTCCGGGGCCGCGCGGCGGAGCCCCGAATGACACGGCGGGCTCAGACTCTGTACAAACCAATCAAACAGGCCCCGGGTGATGGGCAACGCGCCTACGTCGCGCGGTGGTGGACTGACGCGACGTCCTTCTCGCGCCCTGGCGATACGGCTTCGGCGGATTCCTTCCGGAAGCCGTATCACCAGCCCGCGCGGCGCGTGAGCGAAGCCGGTTTCCGCATCGCGAAGCGATCAATCGGAAAACCGTATCAGTCCCCGTCCTGCCACCTCCGCAGATCCGTCTGGTCACGATAGCCCATGCGGTCGGGTGTGGTGATGAATTCCATCGTCGTGCCCCAGGGCATCCGGCAGTAGCAGACCTTGTTTCCCGGACCTTTTTCAGTCGCGTAAGGAATGGCGCGCGGCGCGGTCAGGGGCGTGCCGCCAGCCCTCTCGAAGCGCGCGACCGACGCCTCGATGTCGTCGGTGTAGAGCGCGAAATGCGTGATGCCGAAGTCGCTGGCGCGGACCGGCTCGGCCTGTTCGGGGCCGTGCATCTCGAACAGCTCGATGTCGGCCCCGGTGCCGATCTTGACCATCGCCTGGGCACGAACGACCGTTCCGGGGAACGCGCCGACCGCCCGCTCGAATTCGGGTCCCTGACGCGGCGGATCCTGCGGTCCGAAGGACTGGTAGATCACCTGGCCGCCGAAGGCTTCCACCAGGAACGATTGCGCCGCCTCGATGTCGGGCACCGTGATGCCGATATGATTGACGCCGCGAATGACGGATGCGGACATGACGGTCTCCTTGTCTTGACTGGATCCTTCGCGACCCGTCGACCGGGCCTTGCCCGGAGGGTCGCGACCGGCTCGGGCCCGCACTCTCTCGCGGGCGCCGATCCTCAGTCGGTCTCGAGGAACGCGATCAGAGCGGCCGCGACGTCGTGCGGCCGCTCGTCGGCGACATAGTGGCCGCATCGTGCAATCGAACCGCCCGTGACGTTGCCGGCGAATTCTCGCAGCATCGGTACCATCTGCGCCCCGAACCGCTGGTCTCCGCCCAGGCCAAGCACCGGTATCGTGAGCGGTTGCTTCTTGTATTCGAGGGCCGCCGCATGATCGACGGCGAGGGTGCGATACCATTCCATGCCGCCGCGCGTGCGGCCGGAAAGCGCCATCGCCCTGGCGTAAATCTCGATGTCCGCCGGATCGAAGGTGCCGTGATCGTAGAACCGCTCGGCCATGAACGTCGAAACATAGTCGTACTCGCGACCGTGGATCAGGCGCTCGGGCAGATCCCGGTTCATATGGAAGCCGAAATGCCAGAGCCTCGCGGTGGTCGCCTCCCATCCGGTCCAGCCGGGAAGCGGCACGTCGAGCACGGCCAGATGCGTGACCGCCTCCCGGTAGGTCGTCGCCTGCGGCAGCGCCACCATGCCGCCGATGTCGTGCCCGCACACCGCGTAGCGCTGGTGCCCGAGGGCGACCATGACCTCATGCGCATCGCGCGCCATCGTTGCCTTGTCGTAGCCGTCGGGCGGACAGTCGGAGAAGCCCGCGCCGCGCAGATCGATGGCCACCACGCTGAAATGCGCGGCCAGCAGCGGCATCACATGGTGCCATTCCCACCAGGTTTCAGGCCAGCCGTGAAGCAGGAGAACCGGCGGGCCGGCGCCTCCGGTGACGGCGTTGAGCCTGATGCCGTTCACGGGCACGAGTTGCTGGGTAAATCCCTGCAAAGCTGCGATCATGATCGCACTCCGGTCGGATGGTGGGGATAGTATGGCGCTGGCGGCGGGCGCTCAGGGCCGATCGAAATCCGTGGCGATCGAGAGTTCGCGCCAGGCATCGATATCGCTGCGAAACGCCGCCAGCTTCCGCTCGGCGATCGCATGCGCGATCGGGCCGAGCGGCAGATGAAGCGGAGCGTCGTCGGCGTCGACTGCCCGCAGGATCACCGCGATGGCCTTGTCGGGATCGCCGGTCTGGTTGCCGTCGTATTCTTCGAAGCCGCCGCGAACCGTCATGTCGGCCATGATCGACCAGTCCTTGTCCCCGAGGCCTGCCGAGACGGCTCGGCCGAGCCCGTCGTGGACGGCTTCGAGCAGCACAAGCCTGCGTCCGATCTCGTCGCCGGCCGCGATCGCCAGGCGCATGTCCTTGAGGGCGAGCTTGGCTTTGAAACCCGGCTCGAAGGATCGTTCGGTGATCTGCGCGCTGTAGCTCTCGTAGGCGCGGCCCGAGAACAGGGTGCCCAGGATGAGGTCGAAGAAATCCGCACGGTCGAGGCCGACGCTCTCGGTCAGCACGACGCCCTCGGCCATCGCCGCGATCGCCGCGATCGCCATGGCGATCATCATGTTGCAGGCGAGCTTTGCCGCATTCGCCCGAGCGGGGTTCTCCCCCAGCTTCCAGACCTTCTTGCCGAGGGGGGCGAGCAGCGGCTCGATCGCCGCAACGGCATCGGCCTTCCCGGCCGCCAGGATGTTGAGCTGACCGCTCGCCGCGACGGTCGGTCGACCGAGGACCGGTGCGGACACGTAGCCGAGGCCCGCCTCGTCGTGCAGGCGTTCCAGTTCCCGTGCGAAAGCGACCGAGATCGTCGATGTGACGACATGGATGATTCTCGGTTGCGCACTCGCCAGCAGGCCGGCGTCAATGATTATTTCCCGAATGGCCGTGTCGTCGGACAGCATCGTGAAGACGGCGTCCGCCTCGAATGCATCCGCCGCGCGTTCGACCAGCGTGACCCCGGGAACGCTGTCCTTCGCGACCTTGCTCCGGTTCCAGGCCCGCACGTCATGGCCGGCATTCACCAGGTTGATGGCCATGACCGAGCCCATGCTGCCGAGGCCGATGAATCCGATCTGCATGGTCCGTCTCCCGTCGTTCGGGTGGAGCCCGAGCGGCCGTCCTCATGGGCCGGACGATCCAAGACAGGACGCGTCGTCCGGCGATGGCGGCAATCTAGATGATCGGATTTGTACTGAAACTGACATCATTGTACTCTCGCCGTTCATTTTTGTGCGGGTGGTCGCGATGGAATGGAGCGACGTCAGAATCTTTCTTGCCGTCGCGCGATCCGGCACGCTCGGCGGCGCCGCGCGTTCTCTCCAGACGAGCCATCCGACCGTGGGCCGGCGCCTTCGCGCATTCGAGCAGGCGATCGGTCACACGCTCTTCCAGCGCACGGCGGACGGTCTCGTACTGACCGACGAGGGTCACGGGATCATCGCGCTGGCCGAGCAGATGGAAGAGGGAGCCCTGGCCATGGAGCGCCGGCTCGCGGGGCAGGAGCAGAACCTCAAAGGCAGTCTGCGGATTTCGTCGGCGGACTGGTTCGGGGCCTATGTCCTCCCTCCCATCCTGGCGGATTTCTCGAAGGCCTACCCCAATGTCGACGTCGAGATCCTGACCGGCACGCGCCTGTTCAACCTTGCCCAGCGGGAGGCCGACGTCGCTTTTCGGATCGTTCCGTTCGATACGGCCGATGTCGTTCAGCGGCGGCTGTTCAGGCTCGAATACGGTGTCTACATCGCCGAGGAGGCGGCCGACCCCCAATATGGCGACGGGACCGGTTTTCGGCTGATCACCCACGACACGTCCACGGGCCACTTCCCCGACATCGCATGGCTCACCGAGAGTTTCCCCAACGCGAAGCCGGTCCTGCGATCGAACAACCGCAACGTTCAGGGGCGCATGTGCCGGCAAGGCGTCGGCATCGCCGTCCTGCCCCGGGTGGTCGGCGATCAGATTCCGGGTCTCCGCAACCTGGAGATGCCGACGCCGCCGCCGGCACGCGACATCTGGATGGGATATCACCGGGACCTGCGGCGTCTTCAGCGTCTTCGTGCATTCATCTCGACCGTATCGGACCATCTCGCGAACGCCACCGCGTGATGCCGACTTGGGAGAATGTCGACTTGGGAGAATGCCGACTTGGGAGAATGCCGACTTGGGACGACGCGGGTTCGAGCGGTCCGCTCGCAGCCTGTCGGGTTGGGGCGAGATTTCGCGGCTGGCGCATTGCCTGACGAAACAAATGCCGGTTCGTCGAAGAAAATGCGGACAAATCAAGGATCCAGAGAGCTTCGCGATTGCCGCGCGATCGTGACGTGCGCGAGCACAGGAGCGGGCGTGTCGAGCCGGGGCGGCGGGGCAGCCTGCAACTTCGCCGGACACTTCGAGGCGCTGCGCTGGAGGACCCCGTTCCAGACCATCCGTCAGGCCTGGACCAAAGACCCGGACCGGTTCAAGATCGACCCGCACCACGTCATTCCGGGACCATGCAGCCAGGCTGTCCGCCCGACGCGAGTTGGCCCGAGAATGTGGCCCGTGCGGGCGGGAGCCCGACCGCGATGTCAGGCTGGAGGCAGGCATGCGCAAACCCGTCTTTCAGGATCGTGCCGATGCGGGCCGCGCCCTCGCCGGCCGGCTGTCGGCCTACGCCGCCGACCCGGACGTGAGCGTCCTGGCGCTGCCGCGCGGCGGCGTCCCGGTCGCGGCCGAGGTCGCCCGCGCGCTGCATGCGCCCCTCGACGTGTTCGTGGTGCGCAAGCTCGGCGTGCCCGGCAACGAGGAACTCGCCATGGGGGCGATCGCGAGCGGCGGCATCCGCACGCTCAACGCCGACCTCGTCGCGGCTCTGCGGATCCCTCCTTACGCGATCGATGCCGTGGCGGCGCGCGAGCAGCGCGAGTTGGAGCGGCGCGAGCGCCTCTACCGGGGCGGCCGGGCGCCGGCCGACCTGCGCGGCCGCACGGTGATCCTCGTCGACGACGGGCTCGCGACCGGCGCCACGATGCTGGCGGCGATCGAGGCTCTGCGCTTGCGCCGGCCGGCCCATCTCGTCGTCGCGGTGCCGACGGCCTCGCGCGAGACGCTGGCGCGGCTCAAGGGCGAGGCCGACGTCGTGGTCTGCGTCGACAGCCCCGAGCCATTCCACTTCGTCGGTGCGGCCTACGCGGATTTTACCCAGACGAGCGACGCCGAGGTCCGGCGGCTCCTCGGCGACGAGGGCGCGGCGCCCGACGGCGACCCGGTCCCGGCGGAGGATCGCGACATCCTCGCCCTCCTGCGGCAGGAGGCGATCCGCCTGACCGGCGAGGCCCGCGACTACGATCCTCTGATGGCGATGATCGGCGAGGCGCGGCTGGTCCTCCTCGGCGAGGCGACGCACGGCACGCAGGATTTCTACCGTGAGCGGGCCGAGATCACGAAGCGCCTGATCCGCGAGAAAGGCTTCGGGGCCGTCGCGATCGAGGCCGACTGGCCCGACGCCTGGCGGGTCAACCGCTACGTGCGCGGCGAGAGCGAGGATCTCGACGCGGTCGAGGCGCTCTCGGGCTTTTGCCGCTTCCCGACCTGGCTCTGGCGCAACACCGAGATGGCCGCCTTCGTCGAGTGGCTGCACCGTCACAACGCGACGCAGCCGGAGGGAAGCCGGGTCGGCGTCTACGGCATCGACCTCTACAGCCTACACGCCTCGATGAAGGCGGTGCTGGCCTATCTCGACGCGATCGATCCGGCGGCGGCGGCGAAGGCCCGCGACCGCTATGCCTGCTTCGACCGGTTCGGCGACGACAGCCAGGTCTACGGCTTCATGACCGGCATGGCGCTCGCACCCTCCTGCGAGGCGCAAGCGGTCGCGCAGCTCGCGGCGCTGCGGCGCCGGGCCGCCGACAGCCTGGCCTGGACCGGCAGCACCGAGCGCGACGAGCTGTTCTGCGCCGAGCAGAACGCAGGCGTGGTCCGGACCGCCGAGGAGTATTACCGGACGATGTTCCTGCGCGAGGTCTCGTCCTGGAACCTGCGCGACACCCACATGGCCGACTGCGTCGGGGCGCTCGTCGCGCATCTCGGCCGCACGGGCCGCGCCACGAAGGTCGCGGTCTGGGCCCACAATTCGCATCTCGGCGATGCGCGCGCGACGGGGATGGGCGAGCGCGGCGAGATCAACCTCGGCCAGATCCTGCACGAGCGCCACGGCCGCGCCGTGGTGCGGATCGGCTTCACCACCCATTCCGGCACCGTCGCGGCCGCCGCGGACTGGGGCGCGCCGGTCGAGCGCAAGCGGGTCCGCCCGGCCCTGCCCGGCAGCCACGAGGCCCTGTTCCACGCCCTCGGCCTCGGCCGCTTCTGCCTGATCCCGGCGCCCGGGACGCGGGCTGCGCAGGCCCTGCGCGAGGGCCGGCTCCAGCGGGCGATCGGGGTGATCTACCGACCCGACACGGAGCGGGAGAGCCATTACCTCCGGGCTCGCCTGCCCGACCAGTTCGAGGCGGTGGTGCATCTCGACGAGACCCGGGCGGTCGAGCCCCTGGACGCCGGTGCCGCCTGGGAGCCCGGCGAGGTTCCGGAGACCTTCCCGGCCGGCCTGTGACGCCGACGCGCCGCCGGACGGGTCCGTCCGGCGGCGCGTCCGTCGATCGTCTGGAGTCCGATCCGGCTCAATGCGCCATCAGGAGCGGGACGGGGCAGGCGCGCAGCATCTCCTGCGTCACCCCGCCGAGCACCGTCTCGCGCAGGAGGGAGTGGACGAAGGCGCCCATCACGACCATGTCCGCCCCGGTCGCGGTCGCGTGGCGGCGCAAGGTCCCGGCGACATCGCCATCCGCGGCCGGCAGATCGGTAACGGTCACGGCGACGCCGTGATGCGCCAGGCCCGGCGCCGCCTCGACCCCCGGGACCGAGCCGGACAGATCCTTCTCGCCGGTCACCGCGACGATCTCGACGATGTCGGCCTGTCGCAGGAACGGCAGGGCGTCGCGCAGGGCGCGGGCCGCCTGGGCGCTGCCGTCCCAGGCGACCAGGATGCGGCGCACCGTGAACGTCGCGCAGCCCGGCGGGACGACGATCAGCGGGCGTCCGCTCTCGAACAGGAGGGTCTCGATCAGGCCGCGATCCCCCGTCAGCGCCCGCGGCTCGGCGTCGATCACCGCGAGGTCGTGCAGCCGCCCCTCACCCGCGAAGCGCGCGAGCAGGCGGTCGTAGGACAGGTGCTCGGCCTCCGCTCTGCACAGGATGCCGGCGGCGGCCGCGTCGCCCCAGGCCCGCTCGGCCACCTCCTGCGCCAGCTCCCGCAGCCGCCGGTTCTCGGCGGCAACGACCATGCCGACGAAGCGGCTGATCCAGGCATGCGGCAGGACCAGCCGGACCGAGACCGCCTGGACCGTCACCCGCGCCTGCGCGCGCTCCGCCAGCGACAGGCCGTAGGCGAGCGCGCTGGACGGCATCTCGTCGCCGAGCCGCTCCGTCAGGGCGATCAGGATGGTCCGCAGGTTCTCGATCATGGCCGCCCCGCCCGTGTCCAACGCCAAGTTGAGTCTGCGAGCGAGTCTGGCAGCCCGGCCCGGGGGCACGTTGCGCTGGATCAACGACGACCCTCGTCGACGACCGGACCGGTCAGGCGCGGCAGTCGATGGAAAATCGACGGACCTCGAAGGAGGGCTCCAGGGATCGCGAGACTTCTGGATCCCTCCTTCGAGGCTCAGCGACCTTCGATCGCCCGCATCTCAGGATAAGGTTGCGGATGGGAAGGGAAAATTTTTCTGCGAAGCCGATCTCGTGCAGACAAACATAATATCGGCATAATATTACGGTAAAAGAGATTTATAAATGCCTTCTGATGCCTTTCGTAAGAAAAACCAGCCCCGATCCTTGCACAAGTCGTCCGGTTTCGCGCACCAGAGCACTATTTTTCGACTGCTCGCGCCACAACTCTGGATTTCGACGACGCATTGCCCTTGCCTGCCGGCCGAGCAAGCCCCGGAACCGGAGCCCGTCGCAACGATCTCCGGTCCCTCTCGGCCGAGGAAGGATCGTCTTCCGGAAAGATGATCGATCGGCCCTAGAGCGCCTCACGATCGCGTTGCCATCGCGAAGCTCTCCAGGACTTTGTTTTGACGCATTCTCTGCGACGAACCGGTTTCCACTTCGTCGGAAAATGCTCTAGGCGTTCATCGGCCACAGCAGGCGGGATGATGCAAACTCCTTCGGGAAGACGGTCACGAATTGGCCGTCCTGGTACTGGATGAGGACCGGATCGCACAGGGTATTCTGCCCATCGGGCCCGAACTTGATGCCCCGCCAGGGCATGATGGTCTGCTCGGCCGGCGTGTCCGTCGCCATCAGGGCGTCGCGGATCTTCGCGCCGTCGGTGGACTTGGCCCGGTCGACCGCATCCGCCATCACCAGCATCGCTTCGACGAGCCGGGACGTGTTGTCGTTGAGGTCCCGGCCGGCGCGGGCCTTGTACATGCCGTTCACCGCGCCGATGGCGGGGCGTTTCGCGGCCAGGTCGAGGGCGAAGGACGCGCGGCTGATGAGGCCGTTGAGCTTGTCGCCGACACTGTCGAACGTCGCCTTCTCGGCGAACCCGGCCGCCTGCGCGATGATGTTGCGCGGCCTGTATCCGAGTTCCGCCATGGTCTTGACGAGAAGGATGGCGTCCGTCGTGTAGCTGGACGGCAGCAGCACGTCGGCGTCGGCGCTCTTGAGCTGCTGGACCTCGGCGGTCAGGGACGGCGAGCTTGCGCGGTACTTGACGTCGGCCGCGACCTTGTAGCCGCGCTCCTTCGCCAGCTTGCGCTGCACGTTGGACGAGTCGGTCCCGAAGATCGTGTCTTCGTAGAACAGGGCGACCGTCTCGATCGTCTGCCCGGCCTTCTTCTGGGCATCGAGGAAATCGAAGATGGCGACGGAGAACATCTCGTCGTGGGCGGCGGGGCGGAAAAAATACTTCAGATTGCGTCGATGCAGGCTCGGCGACGAGCTGTCGGCGGCGACGAAGGGCACGCCGTAGCGCTCGCAGGTGACGCTCACCGTCGCGGCGACCGAGGAATGATAGGTGCCGACGACGCCGACGACCTTGTCCTGCGTGATGAGGCGCTCGGCTTCCGAGCGGCCCTTCTGCGGATCGCCCTGGTGATCGGCCATGACCAGGCGGATCTTCGCGCCGCCGAGACCGGCGAGCCCGGCCGTGCGGGCGCCCGGCAGGTCGAGGTCGTGGACGCCGTTGACGATCTCGATCGCGGTCTCGAGGGCGTGGCGGCCATCGACCCCGACCTGAGCGCTCGACCCGGACATCGGGTAGACGGCACCGATCAGCACCTCCCCCGCCGCCCGGGCCGGGCCCATGCCGGTCAGGCCGGCGGCCAGGGAAGCGGCGCCGCCGACAAGGATATCCCGCCTGTTCACGATCTCGTCCCTCCGATCGACAGCCGTCATCTGATCGCATCTCCTTCGTCTCGGAAGACACGAGACACCGGCCCCCCCCAGCGCGATTCACGTCCCGGTCCGCCGACACCGTTGCTTCCTGAGGCGGCATCGGCCGGCCCGCAATCGGCGGCGGCTGCGCGGGAGCGGGTCGCACGGTGTCCTCGCCCCGCCCCGACGGCACAGGAAAGTCACGCAAGGAGTGTGCCGCGGCTCCTACCTTCATCGAAGCAAGAACGGTCGCCGAACGGCAAATTTTACTGACCCGGGTTTTGCTCGGCCCAATGTTTCATCGACCCCAAGTTTTTCAGGCCTCGGAGGCGGCCGTCGGGGCACCCCGGCCGCGCGGCTGTGCCCCCCGGCTACGGCTTGCCCACCCGTGCGACGGCCGGGAGCACGACGGCGCTCGGCGCCACCCAGCCGAAGATGCCGCCCTGCGCGACGATCATCGCGAGGCCCGCCGCGTGGAAGGCCGGGATGTACGAGCCGCAGGCATCCGACACGACGAGGCAGCGATAGCCGCGGTCGTTCGCCTCGCGCACCGTTGTGTGGACGCACACCTCGGTGGTGACGCCGCAGACGATCAGGTTCGCGATGCCGTGCTCCGCCAGCACCGCCCCGAGACCGGTGGCGTAGAACGCGCCCTTGCCGGGCTTGTCGATCACGATCTCGCCGGGGGCGGGCGCGAGGTCGGGGACGATGTCGTGCCCGGCCTCGCCCCGGATCAGAATCCGGCCCATCGGGCCGGGCTCGCCGATCCGGGCGCGCGGGGCGCCGCGGGCGACCTTGGCGGGCGGCGCGTCGGACAGGTCCGGCGCGTGGCCCTCGCGGGTATGGACGACGAGGAGGCCGGCATCCCGCGCCGCCGCCAGCAGCGCCCCGCACGGCGGCACGGCCGCGGCGAGGAGCGACACGTCGTTGCCGAGGCTCTCGCCGAAGCCGCCGGGCTCCAGGAAGTCGCGCTGCATGTCGATGATGACGAGGGCCGTGGCGTCGAGGTCGATCGTCAGCGGTCCGGGCTCGGCGGGGATGGTGAGGATGCGCGGCATGGGATGTCCTCGAGGCGTCTTGCCGCCATCATGTATGCACGCAAGCAAAAGCGCCTGCCTCATCGGCGCGCGGCGTTGCGCGAGTTTCGGGCAGGGCGCGCATCGGGCGGGCCGTCGTCCCGGCGCGGCGCCCCGCGCCTCCCGGGAGGCGGGTCACCGGGCCACGGGGCCTCGCGCTGGCTCGCCCCCGTCATGTCGACGACCACGTCCTCGACCACGCTCATATGGACGAGCATCGCCGCATTGGCCCCGGCGGCGTCGCGGGCGAGGACCGCGCGGACCACGAGGTCGTGCTCGGCATGCGAGCGGGCGAGCCGCCCCGGCGCCTGGAACTGCGCGCGCCGGTAGGGCATCAGCCGCCGCCGCAGGGCCCGGGCGACCTCCTCGATCGGCGGGTTGTGGGCGCCCGCGTAGATGAGGCCGTGGAACTCGAGATTCGCCTCGACATAGGCCTCGCGGTCGCCGGCGGCGGCGAGCCCCGCCATCGCCTCGTGATGGGCGCGCAAAGCCGCCCGCTCGGGCCGGGTCATGCAGAGCGTCGCGAGGCGGGCGCAGCTCGCCTCGATCTCCCCCATGGCGACGAACAGGGTGTCGAGCTCCTCGGTCGTCACCGTCCGGACGGTAGCCCCGAGCCGCGGGCGGATGTCGATCAGCCCGGTCCCGCTGAGCAGGCGCAGCGCGTCGCGCACCGGCGTGCGCGACACCCCGAAGCGCCGGGCCAGCACCTGCTCGTCGAGATGCATCCCCGGCGGCAGGATGCCGGCCAGGATCTCGTCGGCGATGCGCTCGGACAGGAGGTCGGCGCGGGTCTTCGAGACGGCCACGGGAACGGACGCCCTCCTCACGATGACACGATCCCCGACATCGGGGTCCGGCGCGGCCGCCTCCTCCGGCTGCGCGAGCCGGGTTCCGCAGCCACCGCCGTGCATACATGGCGATGCCGCGGAAGGCCATCCTGCGAACCGCTATGGCCCCCGGGTATCCAGCGCGAAACCCGTCCGGGCCCGCGAGACCTGGCGCGCGATTGTGCATACAAGGATGCGAATTTGGGCGAGGGCGTCCGAATCCTTCGCCCGCCCGAGCGCGGCGGCGGCGGCGCGGTGCCGAAATTCCATGCTTCGCCGCCGGAACACCTGGTTCTAGTCTTCGGTCTGCACGGATTTCTTGCCGGCGGAGCGCGACGCTGTGACGAAGATTGATCTCACCCGGCGGCATCTTCTCGGCGGCGCGGCCGCAATCGGCCTCGCCGGCCTGCCCGGGCGGGCGCGGGCCGCCGGGCCCCTGACGGTCGGGTTCATCTATGTCGGGCCGAAGGACGATTACGGCTACAACCAGGCCCACGCGGTCGCCGCCAAGGCGCTCAAGGGCCTGCCCGGCCTCGAGGTGATCGAGGAGGAGCGGGTGCCCGAGACCAACGCCGTCGAGAAGACCATGGAGAGCATGATCAATCTCGACGGGGCCGGCCTGCTGTTCCCGACCTCGTTCGGCTACTTCAACCCCTTCGTGGTCGCCGAGGCGAAGAAGAACCCGAAGGTGCAGTTCCGGCATTGCGGCGGGCTGTGGACCGAGAAGGACCCGAAGAATGCCGGATCCTATTTCGGCTACATCGCGCAGGGCCAGTACCTGAACGGCATCGTGGCCGGCCACACCACGAAGTCGAAGAAGATCGGCTTCGTGGCGGCCAAGCCCATCCCGCAGGTCCTCAACAACGTCAACGCCTTCCTGCTCGGCGCGCAGAGCGTCGATCCGGGAATCACCTGCCAGGTGATCTTTACCGGTGAATGGTCGCTCGCCGTCAAGGAGGCCGAGGCCACCAACGCGCTGATCGACGGCGGCGCCGACGTGATCACCTGCCACGTCGACAGCCCGAAGGTCACGGTCGAGACCGCCGCCCGCCGCGGCGCCTTCGTGTGCGGCTACCACGTCGACCAGTCGCCGCTCGCCCCCAAGACCTACCTCACCGGGGCCGAGTGGGACTGGCTGCCGATCTACAAGAGCTTCGTCGCCGACGTGCAGGCCGGCCGCAGCCCGCCGAACTTCTTGCGTGGCGGGCTCGCCGACGGCTTCGTCAAGATGAGCCCCTACGGGCCGGCGGTGAGCGACGGGGCGCGGCGCAACGCCGATGCGGTCAAGGCCGAGATGATGAAGGGCGGCTACGAGATCATCAAGGGACCGCTCAAGGACAATACCGGCAAGGAGGTGCTCGCCGCCGGCAAGGGCCTGCCCGAGAAGGCGATCGAACTGGAGAGCACGAATTATCTCGTCGCCGGGGTGAAGGGGGCGGTGTGAGCCGCGGTACCGGAGGGTTCCCCCCATGGTCGCCGATGCCGCCCCATCGGGCATGACGGCCGCCGAGACGCGGCACGCGCCCGCGATCCGGGCCCTGGCCTGGCTCGCCCGGCGCGCCGAGGCGGTGGCGATCCCGCTCGGCGCGGTGCTGGTCGGGCTCGCCCTGTTCAGCCTGTTCCTCGTCACCCTCGGCAAGTCTCCGGCCGCCCTGGTCGATCTCGTCTGGCGCGGCGGCTTCGGCTCGGCCTTCGCGTGGCAGAACAGCCTCCAGCGCGCCGCGCCGCTGCTCTTCGCGGGCCTCTGCGTCGCGCTGCCCGCCCGGCTCGGGCTGGTGGTGATCGGCGGCGAGGGGGCGATCGTGCTCGGCGGCCTCGCGGCGGCTGTCGCGGCCCCTCCCCTCTCGGGCGCACCGGCGCCCTTGGTCATCGCCGCGATGGCTCTCGCCGCGATGCTGGCGGGGGCCGCCTGGATCGGCGCGGTCGGGGCGCTCAAGGCCTATCGCGGCGTCGACGCGACGATCGCCAGCCTGCTGATGTCCTACATCGCGATCGCGCTCGCCAACCACCTGATCGAGGGGCCGCTGCGCGATCCGACGAGCCTCAACAAGCCCTCGACCCTGCCGGTCGGCGAGGCCAACATGCTCGGGGCCATGCCGGGAATCGGCGTGCATTGGGGGCTCGGTGCCGGCGTCGTAGCCTGCCTCGCCGCCTGGCTGCTGATGGACCGCACGACGCTGGGCTTCTCCGTCCGGATCGCCGGCGGCAACGTGCGGGCGGCGCAGATCCAGGGCCTGCCGGTGCGCCGCCTGATCGTCGGCTTCACGGCGCTGGGCGGCGCCGCTGCTGCGCTCGCCGGCTTCTTCGAGGTCGCGGCGGTTCAGGGCAACGCCAACGCGACGCTCGCCGCCGGCTACGGCTTCACCGGCATCCTGGTCGCCTTCCTCGCCCGCCACAACCCGCTGGCGATCCCGCCGGTGGCGCTGGCGCTGGGCGGCCTGGAGGCGTCGGGCGGGCTGATCCAGCGCCGGATGCAATTGCCCGACGCCACGATCCTGGTGCTGGAGGGCCTCCTCTTCCTCTGCCTGCTGGTCGGCGAGACGGCCTATGGGCGCTTCAAGATCTTCAGCCCGCATCTCTGGGCGTCCAGGAAGGCCTCCGCGACATGAGCCAGGATCTCGGCCTCTGGACGGTGCCGCTCGCGGTGATCGGCGGCGCGATCCGCGTCTCGACCCCGTTCCTGTTCGTCAGCCTCGGCGAGACGATCACCGAGCGGGCCGGGCGGATCAATCTCGGCCTGGAGGGCACCCTGGTCTTCGGGGCGATGGCGGCCTACGCCACCGCATTCCTCACCGGCTCGCCCTGGGCCGGCGTCGCGGCGGCGGGCCTGGCCGGCGCCGGCTTCGGCCTCCTGCACGGGGTGATCTGCTCGCTGCCGCGGGTCAACGACGTCGCGGTCGGCATCGCCCTGATGCTGTTCGGCCTCGGCCTCGCCTTCTTCCTCGGCAAGCCCTTCATCCAGCCCTCGGCGCCGCCCCTGCCGTCGATTCCGTTCGGGTTCTGGTCGGACCTGCCACAGGTCCAGGCGGCCTTGCGGGTCAACGTGCTATTCCTCGTCGGCGCCGCCTTGAGCGTCGTGCTGTGGTGGGCGTTCCGCCACACCAAGGCGGGCCTGGTGGTCCGGGTCGTCGGCGACAGCGCCGAGGCGGCGCGGGCCATGGGCACCTCCGTCACGCGGGTGCGGGTGCTCGCCACCATGGCGGGGGGCGTGCTCGCGGGCATCGGCGGCGCCTACCTGTCGCTGTATTATCCGGGCTCGTGGAACGAGGGCATCTCGTCGGGCCAGGGGCTGATGGCGGTGGCGCTCGTCATCTTCGCCCGGTGGAATCCGCTCGCCTGCTTCGGCGCGGCGCTCCTGTTCGGCGGCGCCGGCGCCCTGGGCCCCGCCCTGCAATCGGTCGGCGTCTCCTCGGGCTACTACCTGTTCTACGCCGCCCCCTACGTCCTCACCCTCGGGCTCCTCGTCGCCACCTCCTCGCCCGACCGGGCGCTGGCGGGCGCGCCGGGCGAGCTCGGCCTGTCGCGTTGAACGCAATTCGCGGCGTTGTCGAACGGCTTCGGTCGACCGCGCCGGGCAAGCCCGACCGGGCGCCGGCGCCGATGCGCCGAACGCTCCTGCATCGCCATGGCGATGCAGGAGCGCAAAGGAAAAGGAGTACCGCATGAATGGCCTCGGCGGATTGAACAAGGCGCCGGACGGCGTCGTCATCGGCCTCGTGCAGCTGCAATTGCCGGTCGTCGCGACCCCGGCCGACCTCGCGGCCCAGACCGCCCGCATCGTCGCGATGGTGGGCAAGGCGCGGGGAAACCTCGCCGGGATGGACCTCGTGGTCTTCCCCGAATACGCCCTGCACGGCCTCTCGATGGACACCAATCCCGAGATTATGTGCCGCCTCGACGGGCCGGAGGTCGCGGCGTTCAAACAGGCCTGCCTCGACAACCGGATCTGGGGCTGCTTCTCCATCATGGAGTACAATCCCCACGGCAATCCCTATAACGTCGGCCTGATCATCGACGACACCGGCGAGCTGCGGCTCTATTATCGCAAGATGCACCCTTGGGTGCCGGTCGAGCCGTGGGAGCCGGGCGACACCGGCATCCCGGTGATCGACGGGCCCAAAGGGGCCAAGCTCGCCCTCATCATCTGCCACGACGGCATGTTCCCCGAGATGGCGCGGGAATGCGCCTACAAAGGCGCCGAGATCATGCTGCGCACCGCCGGCTACACCGCGCCGATCCGCGAGGCCTGGCGCTTCACCAACCAGTCCAACGCCTTCTGCAACCTGATGGTGACCGCGAACGTCTGCATGTGCGGCTCGGACGGCACCTTCGATTCGATGGGCGAGGGCATGGTCGTCAATTTCGACGGCACGATCATCGCCCACGGCACCTCCGGCCGGCCCGACGAGATCATCACCGCCGAGGTGCGGCCCGATCTCGTCCGCGAGGCGCGCCGGCACTGGGGGGTCGAGAACAACATCTACCAGCTCGGCCATCGCGGCTACGCCGCCGTGAAGGGCGGCGCCGGCGACTGCCCCTACACCTACATGCACGACCTCGCCGCCGGCCGCTACCGGCTGCCCTGGGAGGCGGAAGTCAGGATCACCGACGGCACCTCCTGCGGGATCCCGGCGCCGACGCGGAGCTACCGGCCCGGGGCGGCGGCGGGCGCGAAGGAGGCGGCGGAGTGAGCGGTGCGTCACTCTTCCCGCTTCAGTGCCGCCAGCATCTCGCGGCGCAGGATCGCATTGATGCGGGTCTGGTAGCCGCGCCCTTGCGCTCGCAGCCAGGCCAGCACGTCGGAATCGATACGGACCGTCGTCGACGTCTTCGTCGGCCGATCGTATCGACCCCGCACCGCATCGGCCCAGAACGCATCCGAGAGCGGCGGGATCTCACTGTAGTCGATCTCGTCGTCGGGCCGCGCGGCCAAGGCTTCGAGCCGGGCGTTCTGCTCCGCCGTGAGCGGCGGCAGATCGGCGGCATCGATCGTGACGCTAGAGTGCTTCGTTCGCATATCGCTTTCGCTCGGCCCGTCCGGCGCGTCGTGCGGAAATGATGTGGATGATCTCGATCGTCTCTGAACACGCGCGCCGCTTCCTCGAAGCTCACGCCGTGCTTTCGGAGGTTCGATGTGGACTTGACCGGGTCCCATTCGAATCGCGTCGTCACAACCATGATGTTAATACAAAATCGTCCCGGCACCAAGATCGCGGAGGCCGCATGAGCATCGCCACGGACAGCGCGGAAGCCCCCTCCACCGGCACCTTCGTCGCCGCCGAGCCCTATCCCTGGCCCTACGACGGCAGCCTCTCGCCCCGGACTACGGCGCTCGTCATCATCGACATGCAGACCGATTTCTGCGGCAAGGGCGGCTATGTCGATGCCATGGGTTACGATCTCGGCCTGACCCGCGCCCCGATCGGGCCGATCGGCCGGCTGCTCGCGGCCGCGCGGGAGACGGGCTACACCGTCATCCACACCCGGGAGGGCCACCGGCCGGACCTCGCCGACCTGCCGGCGAACAAGCGCTGGCGCTCGCGCCGGATCGGTGCCGGCATCGGCGATCCCGGCCCCTGCGGCCGGGTGCTGGTGCGGGGGGAACCGGGCTGGGAGATCATCCCGGAACTGGCGCCGCTCCCCGGCGAACCGGTCATCGACAAGCCCGGCAAGGGCTCGTTCTGCGCCACCGACCTCGAATTGATCCTGACCCAGCGCGGCATCCGCAACCTGATCCTGACCGGGATCACCACCGACGTCTGCGTCCACACCACCATGCGCGAGGCCAACGACCGCGGCTTCGAATGCGTCATCGTCTCGGACGCGACCGCGGCGACCGATCCGGGCAACCACGCGGCGGCGCTGAAGATGGTGACGATGCAGGGCGGCGTGTTCGGCGCCGTCGCATCCTCGGCGGCGATTCTGGAGGCGTTTCGCTGATGGGCGCCCTCGCGGTCGAGACGATCGGCATGACGAAGCGCTTCGGCGCCTTCGCGGCCCTCGACGACGTGTCGATCAAGATCGAGGCCGGCGGCTTCCACGCGCTGCTGGGCGAGAACGGGGCCGGCAAGTCGACCCTGGTGAAATGCATCATGGGCTTCTACGCCCCGACTGCCGGCAGCCTGCTCGTCGACGGCCGCGAGGTTGCGATCGACGGCCCGAAGGCAGCCCAGGCCCAGGGCCTCGGCATGGTCTACCAGCATTTCACCCTGGTGCCCTCGCTCACCGGGGCCGAGAACCTGGTGATCGCCCGGGCCGACGTGCCGCGCCTCATCGATTGGGGCCGGGAGCGGGCGGCGCTCGCGGCCTTCATGGCCGGGATGCCGTTCCGCCTCGACCTCGACCGGCCGGTCGCCACGCTCTCGGCGGGCGAGAAGCAGAAGCTCGAGATCGTCAAGCAGCTCTATCTGAAGGCGCGGTTCCTGATTCTCGACGAGCCGACCTCGGTGCTGACGCCTGGCGAGGCCGAGGAGGTGCTGGGCTTGCTGCGCGGCATGACCGATGCCGGGGCGCTGACCGTGCTGATGATCAGCCACAAGTTCCGCGAGGTCGAGACCTTCGCCCGCTCCTTCAGCGTGCTGCGCCGTGGCCGGCGCGCCGGCGGCGGCGCGGTCGGTGCGGTCTCGCGCGACGACATGGCGGCGATGATGATGGGCGAGCGCCGGGTCCGCGCGGTCGCCGCCCGGTCAGGCGCGCCGGATCCGGACCGCACCGTACTGCAGCTCGACAGCGTCACCGCCACCGATGCGTCGGGCCTGCGCCGCATCGCGATCGACGACTTGCGCGTGCGGGCCCGGGAGATCGTCGGGATCGCGGGCGTCTCCGGCAACGGCCAGAAGGAGCTGGCCGACGTGCTCGGCGGCCAGCTCCGCGCCACCGGCGGCCGCGTCGCGGTGGCGGGCGCGCCTTACGCGGGAACCCGGGCCGAGAGCCGGAGCCGAAAGGTCCGGTTCATCCCCGAGGAGCCCCTGCGCAACGCCTGCGCGCCGCAGATGTCGGTGACCGAGAATATCGGCTTTCGCGCCTTCGACCGGCGCGACGACGGGCGCACCGGCCTCTGGCTCGACAAGGGCGCGATGCGCCGGCGCGCCCGCGACCTGATCGCCCGGTTCGGGGTCAAGACCGCCTCCGCCGAGGCGCCGATCGCCACGCTGTCGGGCGGCAACGTGCAGCGCGCGGTGCTGGCCCGGGAGCTGACCGACCCGGTCGATCTCCTGATCGTGGTCAATCCGTGCTTCGGCCTCGACTTCGCCGCGGTGTCGGACATCCGGTCGCAGATCGTGGCAGCCCGCAACGGCGGGGCGGCGGTGCTGCTGATCAGCGAGGATCTCGACGAGATCCTCGAATTGTCGGACCGGATCGTGGTGATGTCGGAGGGCCGCCTCGTCTACGAGACCGAGGCGGCGGGGGCCGAGATCGGGGTGATCGGGCAGCATATGGCCGGGCATCACTGACATGACGCTCATCAAGTAGGATTTTTACTCAAGTCGGCGGCGAAAAACAATATTCAATCAGATTTTTGAAAAATAATCCGACAATCCTATCCAACCACCTCATCCTGAGGTGTCAGTTCATCGAAGATCGGCCAACACCTCAGGATGAAGTGAGAGGGTGAGACAACACTGCTCATATCAAGCCTCCAGTCGAGAGAAATGCTCGAAACAACCCCTCAGCAACACCCGACACGACGGTAATACCCGGCCACCGCCGCCTCGAAGCCCGGCATCGCCCGCCACAGGCCGGCGCGTCCGGGCATCGCCGCCCGGCACGCGTCGCGCAAGGCCTGATGCGCCGCATCGAGATCGACGCCGAGCACGACACCGTCCCGCACGACCGTGCGCCCGGCGACGATCAGCTCCCGGACATGGCTTTTCGTGGCGCGGGCGAAGAGCAGGTCGAGGGGATCGACCTCGGCCAGGGCGTCCTCGTCGAGCGCCGCGCGGTCGAGCACCAGGAGGTCGGCGGGAGCCCCCACGGCGATCCGCCCGCCCTCGGGCGCGCCGATCGCGGCGCGGCCGGTCTCGAGCGCCATCGCCAGGGCCTGGCGGGGGGAGACCTCGCCGTCGAAGCCCCAGCCGCCATGGAGCGACCACAGCAGGCGCAATTCGCGCAAGGCGTCGTCGTCCTCGTCGAAGGCCTGGCCGTCGAGGCCGAGCGCGACCCGGCAGCCGCGGCGCACCATCTCGGCGACCGGCGCGATCCCGGAGCGGAGCGCGAGGTTGGACGAGGTGTTGACGGCGATGATGCAGCCGGCCTCGGCGATCATCTCCAGTTCGTCCGGCCGGGCATGGACGCAATGGGCGAGGGTCAGCCGCGGCGAGAGCAGCCCGATCTCGCGCCAGCGCCGCACGAGGCCGCCGGGATAGGTCCGGTCGGCCCAGTCGCGCTGGTACCGGGTCTCGAAGAGATGCGTCGTGACCCGGCGCCCGGTGCGGGCGGAGGCCTCGGCGACCGCCTCCCAGAGCGCGTCCGAGCCCCATTGCGGCCCGTTCGGGGCGTATTGCACGTCGACCATCGGGCCACCGACCGAGGCGGCGACCGCCTCGACGCGGGCGAGCTGCTCGGCGAGCGGCAGCATGGGGGCGAGGAAGCGCGCCTCGATCTCCGCCCGCGCCTCGGGGTCGAGGGCGTCCAGCACCGGCCCGTGGTCGCCGTAGACCAGGGGGTTGCGGTCGCGCAGGCCGATGCCCAGCGCGATGCGCACACCGACGTCGCGGGCGGCGCGCGCCATCGCCTCCACTTCGGTCGGGTAGTCGGTCAGCCCGACCGGACGCACCTGGTGGATCATCACCGCGCCCTGGCCGCCGAGCGCCGCGCGCGCGAGCGGCGCCAGCGTCGCCAGATAGGGATCGACCGGCGCGAGGAGCGCGAGCCGGTGCAGCCAGGTCTCGAGCGGCTTGTTGAAGCCGCCGACCGAGCTCGGCCGCAGCGGGCGGGCATGGTCGTGGGCATTGGCGAGCGCCGGCAGCACGACGAGGTCGTCCGCCGCCGCCGCGGGGCCGATCGCGGCAATCCGCCCGTCCTCGATCGTGAGTGCGAGGTCCCGGACCGCGCCCTGCGCGTCGAAACCGTGTCGGGCCGCAAGCTGGCGCACTGGCTTTACGTCTCCCCAAGTCCTGACGGCGGCGAGGATACGCGCGGGTCCCGGCGCCGGGAAGGCGCAGCCGACGGTCTCGACGCAGCCCCGGCGCCGGGCGATGCTGCGGCCTCCCGCCGATCCCGGATTTTTCCGCATGACGCATCGCCTGACCGCCTCGCCCGAGACCTGCCGCTGGGGCTACCTCGACGCGGCCGTGCCGCCGGTCCTCACGGTCCGCAGCGGCGAGCGGGTCACGATCGAGACGGTCTCCGGCGGCCCCGACGCCCTGCCCCCAGCGGGCTTCCACGTGCCGCCGGAGCTCTTGGCGATCCACGCCGCCGAGACCGGCATCCCGCAAGGCCACATCCTGACCGGTCCGGTGGCGATCGAGGGCGCGCAGGCCGGCGACGTGCTGGAAGTGCGGATCCTCGACGTCGGTTTACGCCAGGATTGGGGCTTCAACCGCCACCGGCCGCTCGCCGGGACCCTGCCGGACGATTTTCCCGTCTTCCACCAGATGAATATCCCCCTCGACCGGAATCGCCTGACCGCCCGGATGCCCTGGGGTCTCGACATCCCGCTGTCGCCGTTCTTCGGAGTGATGGCGGTGGCCCCGCCACCGGAATGGGGCCGCTGCACCTCGATCATCCCGCGCGCCTTCGGCGGCAACCTCGACAACAAGGAGCTCACCGCCGGCTCGACGCTCTTCCTGCCGGTCTTCGTCGAGGGCGCCCTGTTCTCCTGCGGCGACGGGCATGGGGCGCAGGGCGACGGCGAGGTCAACGTCACGGCGATCGAGACGGCGCTCACCGGCACCTTCGAGTTCCATATACGCCGCGATCTGCGGCTCACCACCCCCCGGGCCGAGACGCCGGACCACGTCGTCACGATGGGTCTCGATCCCGACCTCGACCGCTGCGCCGAGCGGGCCTTGCGGGAGATGATCGATCTCGTGGTCGCCCGCACGGGCATCACCCGCGACGAGGCCTATGCGCTCTGCAGCATCGCCGCCGACCTGCGGGTGACGCAGACGGTCAACCAGCACAAGGGCGTGCATTGCATGCTGCGCAAGGAATACCTGGTGCGGTGACGCACCGAACTCTTTCCGGGACGGCCGGTCGGGCTCGTTCCGCGCGCCGGGAGCGGCGTCCGTCAGGCGTGCCCGGCGAGGAGCCGGCGGGCGGAAACCGGCCGATCGTCGATCGGAAAGTGGAGCGGTGCGGCCAGCAGCCCCGCGAGGGCGGTGGCCGCCCACAGCGCGTCGTAGGAGCCGGTGACGTCCAGCAAGACGCCGCCGAGCCACGCCCCGAGGAACGATCCGATCCGGTGGCTCAGGAAGACCATGCCGAACAGCGTGCCGAGATGACGGACCCCGAAGACCCGCGCGACGAGCCCGCTCGTCAGCGGGATGGTGTCGAGCCAGGTGAGGCCCATGACCGCCGCGACGACGACGGTGTCGGATTTCGGCGCGACGACGAAGAGGCCGGTCGCGACGCCCCGGACCACGCAGAGCCAGCCGAGCACGTGCCGCGGCCGGAAACGGCCGCCGAGCCAGCCGCAGGCCCATCTGCCGACCATGTTGAACAGGCCGATCACCGCCAGGGCCGTCGCGCCGAGGCCGACCGGCATGTGGCAGAGGGCGAGGATGGCGTGGCTCGCCGCGCTGGGCGTCACGTTCAACTCGGCCGCCGCATGCGCGAAGCTCAGATGCCGGCCGGCCGCGTCGAAGAGCCTGAGCGTCGACTAGGGGGGCAGGCGCGTCCGCATGGTCCTGCCCCCTCCCCCGGTCGACGCTGCGCGGGCGCGAGGCCTGCGCGGCGCGCCCGACCCACGGGGCCTGCACGGCCAAAGTCTCGTGAAGTAACCTAAATTTTCGTGATCGCGGGCTTCTTTTCGGCAGCCGGCTTCGACGGGGCGACCCAGAGCGGCGCCGATATCGTCAGGTAGGCCGCCGTACCGGTGAACCGGTTCTGGACGTCGAACTCCCGGAAGAACCTGACATTCGTCGAAACCGGGATGTCGCCTACCTTGAACGTGTAGCCGACCTGGCCGCCCAGCGCCGTCACCCGGCCCTTGAGCGGACCGATGCGGTTCCCCGCGCCGCTGTCGCCCGTGAGCTGATCGTAGAAATAGCCCACGACCCCCACCGACAGCTCCTTGCTCAGGTATTTCGACGCCGACCACTCGAGGTGGAACTCGGTTCCGGTGAGATACTGGGTCGCCGGGTTGACCCAGTTGAAGGTGATCCCCGGTACCACCGAGAGTTCGTAGCCGAGCACCGGATCGAGATAGGTCAGGGCGCCGCTGAGATCGAGGGCCGGACGGTTGAGCGCGACGTTGGACAACTGGCCGGGCTGGTAGGAGCCGGACGGCACGACGCCGAGCAGCGTGGCGCTCCAATGGAGGTTGCCGGAATGCCACCCCACGAACGAGGTGAGATAGATGTCTCCCACGTTGACATTGGCATCGTGCTCGCGCCCGGCAACGATGCGGTCGATGCGCGGCGAGGACAGAACGGCCCCGGCGCCGACATTCGGCGTGCCGAACGGGAGGGTGATAGAGAGGCCGAGGTTCCCGCCGAGGATCTCGGCCGGCGTCACCCAGACCGGCGTCACGAAGTCCGCGCTGAAATCGAGCTTGACGTTCGCGGCAGCGACGCCGCCGCTCTGAAAGGTGCGGTTGCCCCCGAGGTTTCCCGAGTAATAATACGTCTGGCTTCCGACGTAGAACCCTGGCGGTGGGGTCACGCCGGCGAGCGGCCCGCGATTGCCCAGCACGTACACGCCCTGCGCCGATTCGGCGGCGCGGGCGGCCTCCGTCGCCGCGAGACTCATCGGTGCCAGAATGGCGGCGACGATCCAGTGTCTCGACCGGGCTCCAGCTTGCATTCCCACGTCCCCCTCCCATGGTGCATGAGCGAGAATTTGACGAGGGAAAGACAGTAAAACCAGGCTATTCGCTCACGTCGTATCATTTGAAAATTTCGATGATTGGTTTCGATACGTGATGCAGATCGGCAACGACGTCAGCGAAAAGGCGCGGGCGGCCTTGTCTGGATAAAGCCCGCTCGTCGGCACCGCTCCCTGCGCCGACCGCACAGAAATCGTCTCATACGCTTTCCGATTGATCGCTTCGCGATGCGGAAAGCGGCTTCGCTCAGGCGTGTGAAGCCTACGGCTTCACCGCGCGGGCTGATGATACGAAATCCGGAAGTGATCGTCCAGATTTCGTATCAGTTCGTCACCGGCTTCGCGGTCCCTTGCGGATGAAACATATGGCAGAGTGGACTTGCCGTCGGCGGAGAGATCGGTTCGTCTTTGGTGTGCCAGACCCCGCGTATCAGTTGGATCCGGGCTCCTCTTCAGTCCCCTCGCTTGCGTCACGGGCCGGTCCTCGGGCCAGCCCCGGAGCGCGTCATTTAGATTTGATCTCACGGGAGCCTGCGCCGGCGGCCTGACGGCAAGGAGATCGTGATGGAGGTCCTCTACCCCCGCTGCGCCGCCCTCGATGTTCACAAGGACACCGTCGTCGCAGCCATCCGTCTGGCCGAGAGCAGCGAGGTTCAGCGTGAGGTGCGTACGTTTGCCACCACCACGCCCGCTCTGCTCGACCTCTCCGCCTGGCTCGACGAGCACGCCTGCACCCATGTCGCCATGGAGGCGACCGGCATCTACTGGCGCCCGGTCTGGCAGGTCCTCGACGCCGACAGCCGCACCCTGATCCTGGCCAATGCCGCCCATGTCAAGAACGTGCCCGGCCGCAAGACCGACGTCGCCGACGCGGTTTGGCTCTCCGACCTGCTCGCCCACGGCCTGATCCGCGCCAGCTTCGTGCCCGAGGCCCAGACCCAGGCGATGCGCGACCTGCTGCGCACCCGCAAGCAACTGGTCCGCGAGCAGGCCAGCCACGTCCAGCGCATCCAGAAGACCCTCGAGGAGGCCAACCTCAAGCTCGCCTCGGTGCTCACCGATATCATGGGCCAGTCCGGTCGCGCCGTGCTCGACGCGCTGGTCAAGGGCGAGCGCGATCCGGCTGGGCTGCAGGCGCTGGTCAGCCCACGGGTGAAGGCGGCGCCCGAGGCGATCCGGGCCGCGCTCACGGGCCGGATCGGGGATCACCACCGTTTCCTGCTCGGTGTGCATCTACGCCAGTACGACGGGTTGGGGCGAGCGATCGCGGAGATCGACGCGCAGGTGGAGCGCGACCTCGGCCCTTTCCGGGAAGCGGTGAAGCTGCTGGTGACGATCCCGGGCATCAGTGACCTCACCGCGCAGGTGATCCTCTCCGAGATCGGCCCCGACATGAGCCGCTTCCCGACCGCCGGCCATCTGATCTCCTGGGCCGGGCTGTGCCCGAGGAACGACGAGAGCGCGGGCAAGCGGCGCTCGACGCGGCTGCGCAAGGGCGCGCCCTGGCTCAAGACGGCCTTGGTGCAGGCCGCCTGGGCCGGAGTGCGCAAGAAGGCGAGCTACATCAGGGCGCAGTTCCAGCGCTTGCGCGGCCGGCGCGGCCCCAAGAAGGCGATCTGCGCGGTCGCCGCTTCGATGTTGACCGCGATCTATCACATGCTCAAGGCCGGCACGGCTTACGTCGATCCCGGGCCTGATCACGGCCGCAAGGCGGCCCCGACCATCCGCGCCAAGGCGCTCGTGCGGCAGATCGAGCGCCTCGGATTTGCGTGCGAAATCAAACCCGTAGAGCCAGTTTCTATTTAGTCGGCGAGGTCCGGTCTGCTGCACGTCTCCCTGGAGAATCGATCATCCTCCGTATCTTCGTTCTGCCTCATAAGCGAACCGCGATCGACAGCCCGGCTTCCTTCGCGATCTAATCAGCCAAGCCTTTCTTCAAGGCCCCGGTTTCGCGGGCGCGCTCGGCGTCGTCCTGTTCGGCCTTCTCGATGTCCTTCAGCGCGATCGTGACCTTGTCGATCCTGCCCGTGAAGGTGAACGGCACCCGGTAGGCCTCTGTCACCGGCGTGCCCTCATCGGCGCCGACATCCGCGCCCTCGTCGGCCGAGAAGGCGCAGCACTGGGTCTGCGCGATGCGTCCCGTGGCGACGTTTCGCCCATTGACCGAGAGGGTGCCCGTACCGCCCTTTCCGGGGCCGCCGCCGTCATACGCGAAATCGAAGCGCAAGCTCGCTTTTCCGGGAGGCAGGGGTTCATCGGCGGCGATCGTGTAACGCTCAAGGCCGAGCCAGTTGTAGGTGTAGGTCGGCCTGCCGTCGTCGAGGTAGAGGCTCCAGCCTCCGAAGCGCCCCGCCTGGGCCAGGATGGCACCGCTCGCGCCGCCGGCAGGAACGTCCAGGTCGGCCGTGATCGAGTGGGAACGATTCTTCACGTTGATGAAGGCGTGCTCCGACATCCCGGTCATGCCCGCGTGAACGGTCAGGGAGGTACGGCCGGCCATCAGGTCGGGCCGTCCGACCAGGGACGCGGTCAGGCGCTCCAGGGTGCGATCGTCGAGGGGAAGCACGGAATACTTGACCGCCTCCTCCAGGAACACGCCCTGCAACTCCTTGAGCTTGGCCGGATCGGCCGCCGCCCTGTCATGCGCGAGGCTGAAGTCGGAGCGGGTGTCGTACAATTCCCAGACATCGGTCTCGAGCGATCGGCGCGGCGTGTATTCCCAGGCCGCCCGGTGGACCGTGCCGGCGAGCCAGCCGTCCCGGTAGATGGCGCGGTTGCCGAAGATCTCGAAATACTGGGTCGTGTGCCGATCGCGGGCGCCCGGATCCGCGAAGGTGTAGACGAGGCTGGTCCCTGCAATCGGAATCTGGGCCGTTCCGTTCACGCTTGTCGGCTCGGGCAGCCCGGCCGCTTCCAGCACGGTGGGCGCGATATCGATGACGTGGTGCCACTGCGACCGCACTTCACCGCGTGCCGCGATGCCCTTGGGCCAGTGGACCACCATCCCGTTGCGGGTCCCGCCGTAGCTCGAGGCGATCTGCTTGGTCCAGGTGAACGGCGTGTCGCCCGCGACCGCCCAGCCCGCAGCGTAATGACCGTAGGTCGTCGGGCTGCCGAGCTCGTCATAATGCTTGAGGATGTCCCCCGTCTTCTCGGGCACGCCGTTGAAGTAGGTCATCTCGTTGAACAGGCCGTTCATCCCGCCCTCGGCGCTCGCGCCGTTGTCCCCGACGATGTAGAAGACCAGGGTATTGTCGAGCTGGCCGGCCGCCCTGATCGCCTCGACCAGTCGGCCGGTTTCCGTGTCGGCATATTCGCCGAATCCGGCGAACACTTCCATCTGGCGGGAAAAGAGCTTCTTTTCATCGTCGCTCAAGGCGGCCCAGTCCTTGATCGCCTCGGGCTTCGGCGCGAGCGTCGTTCCCGCGGGAACGATGCCCATGGCGATCTGGTGCGCGAGCGTCTCTTCTCGCAACGCATCCCAGCCCCGGTCGAACTTCCCCTTGTACTTCGCAATCCACTCCTTCGGCACCTGATGGGGGGCGTGGGTGGCGCCCGGGGCGAAGTAGATGAAGAACGGTTTATCGGGCGTCAGCGACTTCTGATAGTTCATCCAGGCGATGGCCTGGTCGGTCATGTCGGCCATGAAATGATAGTTCGGATCGCGCGGCGGCTCGACCTGGTTCATCCCGTCGTAGAGCCGCGGGGCCCACTGGTTCGTCTCGCCGCCGATGAAGCCGTAGAACTTGTCGAATCCGGAGCGGGTGGGCCATCGGTCGGTCGGGCCGGAGGGGCTGACCTCCCAGGCCGCGGTCTCGTGCGACTTGCCGAACGCGGCCGTGCTGTACCCGTTCAGGCGCAGCATCTCGGCGAGCGGCGCGACGCCGTTGGGGCGCTGCCCGGTCTGGCCGGGGAACGCGGTCGCGGTCTCGGTGATCGAGCCCATGTTGTTGGTGTGATGATTGCGCCCCGTGAGCAGGGCGGCCCGCGTCGGCGAGCACAGGGCCGTCGTGTGGTACTGGTTGTAGCGCAATCCCCCGGCTGCGAGCGCCTCCACGGTGGGCATGGCGATCGGGCCGCCGAAGGCCCTCGACTGGCCGAAGCCCATGTCGTCGATCAGCACGATGAGGACGTTCGGCGCCTGCGCGGGCGCCTTGACCTCGAAGCGGGGCGGCGGCGTCGCGTTGCGGACGTCGAAGACGGTGCTGTGCGGAATGCGGGGCTCCGGGATCGGCAGCACCGTGCGGTCGGTGGGGAGCACGACGGCGTTCGGTCGCGACGGCGCCTGCGCGGAGACGGGACCGATCCCGATGGCCAGCATCAGCGACAGGGACGACACACCGGCCGCATGGCGCAGCATCGGTCTCATGACAGGCCTCCCCTGGAAGCATGCTGGAGTTCTTCGGATCCGGCGCGACCCCGGCGACCGGGACGGGCGAGCGGTCGATCCCGATCTCGCTCGACGCAGGGGGCTCGCACGCTCGGCTCGGCTTTCCGCACGTCGGACGGTCCTCGATGTCGTCGATCGGGACGATCCCGTCGACGCGGGGGTTGCAGCCGCCACGGGTCCGGCGGTGGAACACCGCGACGGCGATCGATGGGCGCGGCCGTCCGATCATCGGTGGTTTTGCAGGCGCCGCTTGATCGATCGGGACTCCATCCCTGTGCAAGTTCGCATGCTTCCGCCGCTTGGGGCCGGTCTCGTCGACGGGCGAGCGCTGGAATCATGGCAACGGCCCAAGATGCTGACGCATCGATTCGATCCCAGGCAGGCCCGAGATCGACGGGGCCGTTGATCCATCTCGAATTTCCGACACCAAGCCAAAGTCTCGGCGAGAAAATTCGAGAACGGAACCAAAGGTCGTTTTCAACGACCGTTGGTATCATAGGACCGCCGACGCGATCGTGATCGCGAGCGGCATGCCGTCGAGGCGGCGGCGGGTCCCGGCGATGGTGTCCGGCTTTCGCCTTCGGATCGTCGCTGCCCAGGGTCGCGGCGGCCCGCTCCACGAACGGCGGCACCCGCCCGGCTGCAGGGACGCGGACATGATGGACATCCGGACGGACATCGATCCGGCCAGTCGGCAACCGCGCCGGCGAGCACCATTTCGACGAGGTGGTGTTCGAGGACGTCCCCCGTCCCGAGGACGCGCTCCTCGGGCGCCAGGGCGAGGACGGGGCACAGGTCACCGGCGAGCTCGCGCGTAAGCGCAGCGGGCCGGAGCGATTCCTGTCGCCGTTCCGGCTCCTCGTCGCATCGCCCGCGGGCTCGGGCATAGATGATCGGAGATTTCCCATGACCGATGCGGTGCTCTACGAGCAGGATGGCGGCATCGTCACCCTGACGCTCAACCGGCCGGAGACGCGCAACCCGATCTCCGAGCGCGACGTGGTCGACGGCCTCGTGGCGGCGCTCGGGCGGCTCGGCGCCGACCCGTCGGTCCGGGTGGCGATCCTGACCGGGGCCGGCAGCGCGTTCTCGTCCGGCGGCGACCTGCGGGCGATGCAGGACGCCCTGGACGCGCGTGCCCGCGACCCCCACGCCACGATCGCCTATTACACGCAGGGCATCCAGCGCATCCCGCTGGCCTTCGAGGCGCTGGACGTGCCGGTGATCGCCGCCGTCAACGGCCCGGCGATCGGCGCGGGCACCGACCTCGCCTGCCTGTGCGACCTGCGCATCGCCGCCGACACGGCACGCTTCGCCGAGAGCTTCGTCAAGATCGGCATCATCCCGGGCGACGGCGGCGCCTGGCTCCTGCCGCGGATCGTCGGCTGGTCGAAGGCCTGCGAGATGGCGCTGACCGGCGACGCGATCTCGGCCGCGGAGGCCCTGGCCTGCGGGCTGGTCTCGCAGGTGGTGCCGGGGGCCGAGCTGATGACGGCGAGCCGCGCGCTCGCCGCGCGCATCGCCGTCAACCCGCCCCAGGCGGTCCGGGCGACGAAGCGCCTCCTGCGCGAAGGACGCTCCACCACCCTGCCGACCCTGCTCCAGCTCTCGGCCACGGCGCAGGCGATCGCGCATACCAGCGCGGAACACCGGGACGCGCTCGCCCGCGCCCTGGCGCGGAGGTCGAAGGGCTAAGCAGACTTGCGTTGGCAGGCCAACGCTTCGTCCGCTTAGGTTGTTGAATTATCGCAGATTTTTGTCGCAAAACCGGCCGCCACTTTTGCGAAATCTGCTTAGATCATTGTCCGACGAAGTGGATGCCGGTTCGTCGAAAGAGAATGCGACGAGGCCGGAGACCTGGAGAGCTTCGCGATCGCAACGCGATCGTGAAGCGCTCTAGCTACTCCCCTGCCCGCCGGGGGTCGGCCGGGGCGACCGGGCGTTCGTCACGCGGGTCTCCGCCATACCCGGCACGGGTCCGATCCTTCCTCGCTTCCGCGGGTGGCGTGGAGACGTGCAGCCATCGGCTGCCGTCATGGCGAGCACGGTGCCCCGAATCTTTGCAAGCGCGAGCGTGGCGCTTAGAGCTACGCGCCGTCGGCGCTCTTCCGTCGGCCCCGTCACGCTCCGCTCGTCCAAGGATCCAGCCCGCATGTGGGGGATGTCGCGCCTGTCACGGATCGTCCGGCCGCTGCGTGCGGGCGGCAGGACATGGGCAGGACGGCTGTCGACGCCCATGCTCCCGGGCGCGAGCTTACGCGAGCGCCTGCTCGCCTGCCTGGGCGCCCTCATCGGCATCGCGCTCACCGGCCTGATCAGCGGCTGGATCGTCGGCCAGGGGCCGCACATCCCGATGATCGTCGCGCCCATGGGGGCGAGCGCCGTGCTGCTCTTCGCCGTCCCCGCCAGTCCGCTGGCCCAGCCCTGGTCGATCATCGGCGGCAACACGCTCTCGGCCCTGATCGGGGTGACCGCCGCCCACGTCATTCCCGATCCGGTGGCGGCGATCGGCGTCGGCGTCTCCCTCGCCATCGCGGTCATGTCGCTCACCCGCTGCCTTCACCCGCCCGGCGGCGCCGCGGCGCTGACCGCGCTGATCGGCGGCCCGGCGGTGACCTCGTCCGGGTTCCTGTTCCCGTTCGTCCCCGTCGGCCTCAACTCGCTTATCCTGGTCGGCCTCGGCATCGTGTTTCACCGGCTGGCCCGCCGCCAGTATCCCCATGTCCCGGCCGCGGTACCGGCCAATGCCCACGACACGGCGGACCTGCCCGCCGCCTTGCGCGTCGGATTCCATGCCGAGGACATCGACGCGGCTTTGCTCACTCTCAACGAGTCCCTCGACATCGACCGCGCCGACCTCGACCGGCTGCTGCGCGAGGTCGAGCACAAGGCGCTCGTCCGGTCCCGCGGCACCGTGACATGCGCCGACATCATGTCCCGCGACGTCGTCACGATCGGGCTGCACGAGCCGGCCGCCCGGGCACGGGAGCTGCTGTTCAAGCACGACGTCCGCACGCTGCCGGTCGTGGACGAGAGGGACCGGCTCGTCGGCACGGTCGGGCTGCGCGAGGTGACGCTGCAGGCCGCGGGCGACATCGCGCAGGCGCTCTCGGCCGCCAGGACCGCCGGGCCGGACGAGCCCGCGGCGGCCCTGGTTCCGGTCCTCACCGACGGCCGCAGCCACGCCGTCGTCGTGACCGGGCCGGATCTCCGCGTGCTCGGGATCGTGACGCAGACCGACATGCTGGCGACCCTGGCCCGTGCCGCCACCGCGCAGGCCCTGCTGCCCTCGTGAGCGGGCGACGCCGAAGCGAGGAAGCGCGCGCAGGTCCCGGTACCGGCCGTCATCCGCCTGGCGAGGGCCCGATCGTTGCATGGGGGTCGGCCCACGAACGGCCCGCCCGCAGGGACGATATCCATGCCCGATGCCCCCCAGGTCCTCACCCTCCTGCACGCCGCCCTCATGGTGGCGAGCATGATGATCACCTGGCAGGTCTACCTGCTCGGCAAGCGGTAGGGACCGCGCCGGTGTCGCCGGGGCGGAAGAACAGGCCGGCCTGAAGGCTCGCGCCGATCCGCTCGGCCCGCGCCTGCAGGGCCTCCGCCTCGTCCGGGGCGAAGCACGAGGCGGCCGTCTCCCGGAACAGGGCGAGCCACCGCGCAAAGTGCTCCGGTCTCAAGGCGCCGAGCGCCTGGTGCCGGCCGAACGGATTGCCCTTGTAGCGGCCCGTCTTGAACAGGACCGACGACCAGAATGCCTCGATCGTCGCCATGTGCCGGGGCCACTCGGCCTCCGGAATCGCGGCGGCGAAGACCGGCCCGACGAGCGGGTCGCTGCGGACGCGCGCGTAGAAGGCTGCCAGGAAGGGGGCGAGGCTGCTCTCGTCCAGAATCATCCGAGCCATTCCCGTTGGATGCCGACCGGTGCGGGCCCGTGCAAGGGCTGGCGGATCGCCTTTGCACCATTCCGCTTCGTGCGTCGGTGCCGCATGGCTGTTAACCGCGGCTAACTCCGGTGGCGACCGAGACGGCAGGGCAATCAGAAACGCGCATCGGTCAGGTGCGCGAGCTGGGCCCCGGCCTCGTAGAAGGCCTCCTTCAGCCGCCGCCGGGGCGCCGCGACCGGATCGGTGACCGGGAGCGGCAACGCGTCCTCACCGATCGCGCCGGCGACGAGTTGGGCGAGGCAGCGGCCGAAGACCGTGCCGGGCGCGATGCCCCTGCCGTTGTAGCCGCTGAACGAGACGACGTTCCGGCCAAGGCGGTGGAAGCGCGGCAGGTTGTTCACCGTCATGCCGATCTCTCCGTACCACTCGGTCTCGAAGGATACGCCCGCGAGTTGCGGAAACAGCCTGGCGAGGGCCCGCCGGCCCCAGCCGCGGTGGATGGGCAGGCCCGTCCCGCGTAAGGCGCCGACGCTGCCGAAGACGAGCCGGCCCGCCTGGTCGAACCGGAACGAGCTCAGCACCTCGCGGGTATCCCAGGCGCCCTGGCGCTCGGGCAGGATCGAGCGGCGCAAGTTGTCGCTCAACGGTGCGGTCGCCATGTTGAAATACGGCAGATGGACGAGTTCCGTCCGGATCTCCGGCCAGACCGCGCTGGTATAGGCGTTGGTCGCCACGATCACCTGGGCGGCCTCGACGCGGCCGTGCGGGGTGTCGAGCCGCCAATGCGTGCCCGCATCGATGACGGCGACGACCGGGCTGCCGGTGTGGATCCGGGCCCCGGCCTTAATCGCAGCGCCTGCGAGGCCGCGGGCATAGGCGAGCGGCTGGATGGTGCCGGCTCGCGCATCGAGCAGCGCGCCCGCATAGGCGCGGGTGCCGACCTTGGCCGCGGTCTCCTCCGCGTCGAGCAGCCGGACCGGCGCGCCGCGGGCCTGCCACTGGCGGGCGCGCTCCTGCAACTCGGCGAGGCCCTTCTTGCCCACCGCGCAATGCAGCGTTCCCCGGCGCTCGGGCTCGCAGGCGATGCCGTGCCGCTCGACGAGATCGAACACCGCGGCGGGTGCTGCGCCGAGCAGGTCGAGGAGGGCTGAGCCGTAGCGATCGCCGAGTTCGCCCGGCAGGTCGTCGGGCATGACCCACATCCCGGCATTGACGAGCCCGACATTCCGGCCCGACCCGCCGAATCCGATCTCGACGCCTTCGAGAATCGCAACGCTCGCCCCCCCTTCCGCGAGGTGGAGCGCGGCGGACAGGCCCGTGAACCCGCCGCCGACGATCGCCACATCGACCGCGATCCGACCCTCGAGTGGCTGCGTCGGCGGAGCCGGGGGAGCCGAAAGCTCCCAGAGGCCGTGGCTGCGCGGATCATCTCTCATGGATCGTCACTCGCGATAGGGCGGACCGGAATCGGCACGGCGCGAGCGATACCGGCGCGCGGCGCACCTGTCTTGTGCGGCGGGGGGCGCCCCATCGAACCCAGCCCATGTCGCACGCGGCCCGTGTCGCACGGGCCGAGATTCGTGGCTTACCTCGACGATGTGAAGTCCCTCCCCTGCCACCCGCCGCCACATCGCGGGAGACATTCGAGCCCGCCTCGATTCCGAATCGCAACCGGTCTGCGGCACGGTTGCGATTCGGAATCGAGAAGTCCGAGCCGGTGGCGGCGGTTCCGAGCGACCCGGCCTGTGAGAATCGCGAGGACGCCGGAATGGCGGGACCGCGGACCATGGCGCACGACGCAATCCTCGACGGGACGATCCGGCACGGGCCGCCGGCCGGAGCATCATGCGGCGGCAAATCGACGGAGCGCCGACGCTTCGGTCGCCGCGACTGTGCATCGGCCTTCGTCATCGCAGGATACGGACCGGTTCAGGGCCTGTGGTCGGTGGAGGTGAGTCGCTGTTCTGCCTCTCTCGACTGGCACGAAAACCGTGCTTGTGCGAATCGAGGCGTGAACGGACCGAAATACGCCTCTCCCTCTTCTTCCTCGGAATCGAATGATTTTTGTCAGCCGAAGGCGTTTCAAGAATCTGTTTCTCTAGTTTTGATTCTAAGTTTTAGGTGCCTGACCACGCCCTAAAGCGATGATCGTTAAGGTAAATTTCCGGTTGCCGGAGTCCCAAGTACGGCGCTGCCGGATCGATCTACGCCGTCGACAGATCGATGTACGGCGCGTCCCGGAGTGATGTACGCCAGGATTCGGCTTATCCACAGCCGTCCACAGGGGCCGTTTTTGTCATGATCGGGCCGGACCGATGTACGGCGCCCGCCAAAATCCGGGGTCACCGATTCGCTTCTAGGCCGTCTCGCTTTTTGGCAAAGCCGGGCGGATCGAAATACGGGGGTTTTGGCAGCCCCCTCCCCTGCCCGGTTTTGTCACGGATTGCCGGACTCATGTACGGCGGATTTGTCATTGGACCGGTTCACCATCCGCAGCACCGGCTCGCGCTCGCCGTCGATGATGCTGAGGTCGTAATCGGGCAGCGGCACCGCCGCCTCGACGATCTCCTTGATCGCCTGACGGAATTTGTGCTTGGGCAGCTTCGAGCCGCTCCGCTTGTGGAGTTCGGTCATGCCGTAGCGGGCTTCCGTCTGCCCGGCCGCCTTGCGGGCGAGGCGGTAGAGGAACTTGGCGATCGGCCGCGTGATCAGGAAGTAGTCCGGGTTCAGGGTCAGGATCGACGGCTTGCCGTCGGGCTTGACGACGCCCTCGTAGACCCAGTCCGGAATGTCGATCTCGACCTGGTCGATACGGTCGGCGCTGGTCCGGGACACGACCTTGTAGCGGCCGATCAGCGGAAACGCCTCGGTCTCGCGGCGGCGCGTCTTGGCCTTGTCGCTCGACAGGTTGGTGATCTTGATGCGGGTCGCCTGCAGGCGATCGAGTGCGCGCTCGAGATCCTCGTACTGCTTGCCGCCGAGCTCGCGCCGGCAGAATTTCAGGATCTCCGAGGCGGCGGGCCGGTAGGTCCGGGGCGGCAGGGACGGACGCAACCCCTTGGAATCGTCGATCCGGTACTGGCGCGTCTGCTCCGCCAGATGCGAGATCATGTTGATGACGATGTCGTAGTCGTAAGCCGTGGCGAGCCCGACCTCGGCGCCGCCCTCGACGGTGATGACGGAATCCTTCAATTCGTACCGGATCACCCCCTCCCCCGTCGTCTTCGACAGGGCGAAGGGCGCGATGTCCATCAGGTTCATGTCGTCCTTGATCGGCGCGTCGTGGACGGTCGGCACGAAGAAGGCCAGCTGGGCGTCGTCGATCGGCGGCGGCCGGACGAGGGCGCGCGGGGGCCTCACCACCTCGTGCTCGACGATCTTGGCGACCTCCTCGGAGCGGATCGCCTCCGCCAGGACCGTGAGGGATTTTCGGAGCGGCTCCTCCTCGCCGAACTCCGCGAGCTTCAGGTCCGCGAAGGAGCGTCGGCTGTAGAAGCGCCGGATGCGGCTGAGGCCATCCTTCGACAGGCGGGTGAACTCGTCCCCACGTAAGTGCGCGACCTGCTGCGCGACGCCTTGCAGGTACTCGTTCTTCTCGTGGAGCGAGAGTTGGGCGAACTCCTCGCGCGTCTTGAGATGCAGCTTCGCCATCGGCATACCAGTTCCTCAAGCGCTACCATAGCACAGTACCACCTTGCGCATTCGTCTCCAGATTCGCGGTGTCGTGCGGGCCGGTGGCTTCGGCCGTCCGGACACCGCACGGCGATCGGTTGGCGGACGACTCCCCTTCAGGCCTCCCTTCCCGGCCCGGACGGCGCGACGGCGATTCGACCGCCCATCGCCGCAAAGTATCCGGTGAGGCGCGAGCACGGCGTGACGACGCGGGACCGACCCCGCAGGAAGGCCGCCACGATCCGGCGGTGCGGTCCGGAGCGGGAGCGCCACCGACCGGCGGGACGATATCGGGGCGGTCGGTCTATCGTTAAGCAAAGGATAATCGGTGCCGCATGGGCGAGACCGACGGTGGCCGCGTTCTCATCACTCCCACCGGCCGCCCCTCCCCGGCGCCCGGCATGTCGGCCTATCCGAGCCGGAACGTTGTTCATGGTAGGATGCGCCGCAGGTCCGGACATCGGCCAAGCCGGCACGGCGATCGAGCAAACCCTGTTGGCGCATGGCCCGGCCGTCGGCCGGCAACCGCAGGAGCGATCGGGCGCCGCTCTGGGTCCGCCCCCACGCGCGGACGGGCACGCTGCGGCATTCTTGCCCACATGGTGCAGGGCTGGTCTGGCAGGCAGAATCCGTGCCTCGTCCTTCCCCGAAACGGCCTGCTCCATGGCGGAGGAAGGTCGTGACGGGCAGGCTTGCGACGCATCGCGGCGTTGTGGCTCCCGGTTACCGAAGCCCCCCGTCGCTTCGCCATCCGGCAGGCGTTAGCCGTGGCTAACACATGTCCTCGGCCATCCCTGCAAGCGCGTGTCGTGAAGGTGAAAGCGACGATGAGCAGCGCGCATTCCGTCGGCCGGGTGATCGCGCTCGACGCTCCTCCGCGCCCTGACCCGCCCCGGTCGCTCGCCCGTTGGCTCCGCGAAGCCGGGAAGCGACCCGCGTTAGCCGCGGCTAACACGCGCGCACCGCCCGAACCGGATCGTCGAATTACCGGCGAGATACCGCTTGAATATCGCCCGGAATCGCTTCTACCCTGCCAGCCGCGCAGTTTCATCGATTCTGCCGATAAATGCGATTCTGGCCACGGACGACGAGATGAGTGCGGAGACGGCGAATGCGGCGGCCATGCCCGGGGCGGCGCCTCCTTCCGAGCTGAAAGAGCTGGTGCAGCGTCACGGCGCCGAGCTCTCCGCCCAGCTGCAGGCCCACCACCGCAACATCTTTCCGCCGGAAGCCGAGAAGACCATCCGGCCGTTCAGCCCGGCGGAAGCCGCCCGGCTGCTCGGGATCCACGAATCCTACCTCCGGCAGGTCGCCACCGAGGAGAACGGGATCACGCCTCTGGTGAAGAACGGCCGCCGCAGCTACTCGGTCGAGGATATCCACGAGCTGCGCAAGCGCCTGGACCAGGGCACGCGCGGGAACCGCCGCTACCTGCCGCATCGCGGCCCGGGCGAGCACCTGCAGGTCGTCACGGTGATGAACTTCAAGGGCGGTTCCGGCAAGACGACGACCGCGGCGCATCTCGCCCAGCACCTTGCGCTACACGGCTACCGGGTGCTCGCCATCGATCTCGATCCGCAGGCCAGCCTCTCGGCCCTGTTCGGGCACCAGCCCGAGACCCATGTCGGGCCGAACGAGACGCTGTACGGCGCGATCCGCTACGACGACCAGCGCCGCCCGATCGCCGAGATCGTCCGGGGCACCTACATTCCCGGCCTGCACATCGTCCCGGCCAATCTCGAACTGATGGAGTTCGAGCACGATACCCCGAAGGCCCTGCTCCAGCGCCGCTCCGGCGACACCCTGTTCTTCGCCCGGATCGGCCAGGCGATCGGGCAGGCGCAGAACCTCTACGACGTCGTCGTGATCGATTGCCCGCCGCAGCTCGGATACCTGACGCTCTCGGCGCTGACCGCCGCGACCGCGGTGCTGATCACCGTCCATCCCCAGATGCTGGACGTGATGTCGATGAGCCAGTTCCTCCAGATGACCGGCGATCTGCTCGACGAGGTGTCGCGGCACGGGGCCTCCACCTCCTACGACTGGATGAAGTACCTGATCACCCGGTTCGAGCCGGGGGACGGGCCGCAGAACCAGATGGTGGCGTTCCTGCGCTCGATCTTCGGCGAGCACGTCCTGATTCACCCGATGCTGAAGAGCACGGCGATCTCGGATGCGGGCCTCACCAACCAGACCATCTTCGAGGTCGAGCGGCAGCAATTCACCCGCTCGACCTACGACCGCGCCGTGGAAGCGGTGACCAACGTGAACACCGAGATCGAGGCCCAGATCAAGAAGGCCTGGGGGAGGGCGGTTTGAGCAGGAAGGCGCTGTTCGGCGCGATCGGCAATCGCGAGTCTCAAGCCCCCGAGGTCCCGGCCCCCGCGGTCGCCCGCGTGCGGGCGCGGCCCATCCTCGGCTCGCCCGACCTCATCGCGGATACGGCCGCCAAGCCCGTGGGCGCCATCAGCCAGTCGCTCGGCGAGGTCAGCGAGCGCGCCAAGCGTGCCGAGGAGATCGAGAAGAAGCTGACCGAAGGCCAGGTCATCGTCGCGATCGACACGGACCTCGTCGACCCGTCCTTCGTCTCAGACCGCATGCCGGTCTCCGAGCAGGCGCTGGCGAGCCTGGCCGAAAAAATCCGCGACCACGGCCAGCTCAACCCGATCCTGGTCCGGCCCCATCCGGAGGCGCCTGGCCGCTACCAGGTCGCCTTCGGCCACCGCCGGCTGCGGGCGGTGCGGGCGCTCGGCCTCCCGGTGCGGGCCGTGGTCCGCGAGCTGACGGACGAGCAGCTGGTCGTCGCGCAGGGACAGGAGAACCACGAGCGCGAGGATCTCTCCTACATCGAGAAGGCGCTGTTCGCGCATCGCCTGGAGCGGCGCGGCTTCACCCGCGCGACGATCATGGCGGCGATGTCGATCTACAAGAGCGACCTGTCGAACATGCTCTCGGTCGCCACCAGGATCCCCGAGGAGATCATCCACGCCATCGGTCCGGCGCCCGGCATCGGCCGGCGGGCCTGGCTCGATCTGGTCGGCCTGATGGCGGAGGAGGGGCGGGCGGATGCGATCCGTAGGGCGATCGCCGATCCGGCCTTCGCCGCGCTCGAGAGCGAGGCCCGGTTCAAGCAGGTCATCGCCGCGACGAAGCCGCCGCCGGTCCGGGCCAAGGCGGAGAGCTGGTCCACGGCGAACGGCGAGACGCTGGCGAAGGTAACGCAGGACGAGGACCGCGTCTCGCTCACCATCGACCGGCGCAAGTCGCCGGACTTCGCCGAGTTCGTGCTGACCCGCCTGCGCGACCTGTATGCGGAGTTCAAGGCCGGCGCGTGAGCGCCGGTCCCGGTGGTGTATCACGAGCCCGCGACGGTGAAGCTTCGCTTCACACGCCTGAGCGAAGCCGATTTCCGCATCGCGAAGTGATCAGCGGAGAATCGTGTGAGAGGAGCGACGACGCTCCCGTCGTGCCGCCGCCGGCCTATGATCCGGTCCGTCTGACGTCGTTCTGACGCACGGACGTCCTTCGCCCGCCGACAGCCGAGAACGACCTCCGTAGCGAGGTGGTCGCATTCACGCATCTCGGTGCGAGCGCTTCCCCCTTCGGGGATAGCGCAGCTCTCCTCCCCCAAGGAGGACATCGCTTTTTTACAACGAGTTCGTCGTCAGGGACGGGGGGTGGACCTGCGGTGGCGGGGGAGGGGGCTTCGAGGGACCCGTCTGCACCGCGAAATGAAGGAGCCGATCGGGAAGCGGACCGTCGGCGCAGACGGCTTTCGACGGGGCATAGTATGATGATGAACGCTCCCGTGCGCGCAGCCACGAAGACTTGCGATGCCGGCGAGCCGATTTCGGCGAAAGCAAAGAATGTTCGACTGTACCGCCAAATTGTGAGATCGATTGCCCGATGCTTCGACGTGGACGATATTTCATGGCCGCTTCGATGCACGATCTTCGCAGCTGGCAAGACGAATTGTTCGTCCTTTGCAATCCGGACGAGCGAGTCCTGAGCCGGCCATCGAGATTTTTTCTGATCTGAAATTGCAATCACCCACCTCAGGGTGTAATTGATTCGAGCGCAGTAGACACGCATCGGGTCGATGCCTTCGAGGTCAATCATCTCACAGCATCGAAGATCGTCGATCTGATGGTGTGCTTTGAAGATGCATTATTTGCATCCTCTTGTCTTCGCTGAAGATTTTGCCGCGGTTCTGAAAATCCACGAATAATTTCCAGTCGATGCGCAGTCATCGATGAACCTCGTCGGAGGATGCCGTGACGACGCCCTTAGCCCATGGTGCCTTTCCGCCCACGCAGCGGGTCGGGATTCTCGTCTACGACAACTTCGAGCCGATCGACGTGTTCGGGTTCGCGGAGGCGTTCACGATCGCCCGGTTCGTCGGAACCGGTTACGACAGCCCGCCGCCCTATCCGTTCTCGGTCAAGCTGATCGGGCATCGGCGCGAGCCGGTGCGGAGCATCAACGGCCCCGCCGTCATGCCGGATTGGGACATGGCCGAGGCGCTGGCCGAGGCGCTGGCCGAGCCGCTGGACGTCCTCATGATCCCGGGCGGCGGCGGAACCTGGCCCCTCCTCGACGAAACGACCGACCCCGAGGGCGTGGCGGCTTTGCTCGACTGGGTCCGCCGGATGGACGAACGGGTGAAGCTCATGGCGTCGGTCTGCACCGGCGCCGCGGTGCTCGCCCGCGCCGGGCTGCTCGACGGCCATCCCGCCACCACCAACCATGCCAGCTTCGCCTGGGTGGCGCAGCACGGGCCGGCCGTCCTCTGGGACAGCGTCTCGCGCTGGGTCGATGCGGGCCGCTACGCGACGTCCGCCGGCGTCTCGGCGGGGATCGATCTCGGCTTCTACCTCGTGTCGCGGCTCGCCGGCCGCGCCGTGGCCGAGAATGCCGTCGCCTCGGCCGAGTACGACTGGCACCGCGACCCGCAGATGCCGATCGACTACCCGCAGCGGGCGCAAGCCTGATCGCCGGACCATCAAGAGAGACGGAGACGCACATGCGGTTCACACGGCGCGCGTTCGTGGGCACGGCCCTGGCGGCCAGCATCGCCCCGCCGATCGGACGGGCCAGGGCGGCGGCGCGGTACAAGAGATGCCTCGTCACCACGCCGGAGGGGCAGAAGGCGCTGGCGAGCTACGCCAAGGGCGTCCAGGCGATGCTGAAGCTGCCGGCCGACCATCCCCACAACTGGTTCCGCAACGCGTTCGTCCATCTCATGGATTGTCCGCACGGCAATTGGTGGTTCTACGTCTGGCATCGCGGCTATATCGGTTATTTCGAGCAGACGATCCGCAAGCTCAGCGGCGATCCGGACTTCGCGCTTCCCTACTGGGACTGGACGCAGGAGCCCAAGATCCCGGATGGCATGTTCGGCCCCGGGCTGACGCCGACCGATGCCGCGTTCGAGCCGTATACGAAGACGCTCGACATCTTCACGGCGTATTTCAAGCCCGGCTTCGAGCGCTACTGGGGCGGCCTCACGCCGGCCCAGCAACAGCAACTCGCCGCGCGCGGCTACAAGACTCTCGGCAATGCCTGGAGCGACGTGACGGGCATCGACGGGAAGGGCAAGTACGATCCGGGGAACGAGGCCTTCGCGGCCACGTCCCGCGCCCGGTACCTCTCCCGCGACAAGCCGGGTCTTGACGCGGGCGCCACAACCGCCGTGTCCAAGTACACCGTGCTTGCCGGATTGCTCGCACCGCACTTCAACGACCCGACCGTCTCGCTCAGCTTCACCAGCTCGAAGAGCCCGTCCCATACCGCCCCACCCGCCGAGAAGCCGGCTTTCTCGGTTCTCGAAGGGCAGCCGCACAACCTCGTCCACAATTGCATCGGCGGGGTCGGGCCTTTCGATCCGGGGCCGTACGGCAACATGACGAACTTCCTCTCGCCGGTCGATCCGATCTTCTTCCTGCATCACGCCAACATGGACCGCCTCTGGGACGTCTGGGTCCGCAAGCAGCAATCGTTCAAGCAGCCGTATCTCCCGGAAGGGAAGGACCTCGATCTTCTTTCGAAGGAGCCGTTCCTGTTCTTCGTCGATGCGGACGAAAAGGCGGTCCTCGACGGCAAGGCCGGCGACTATCTCTCGACCGACCGCTTCAACTACGAGTACGACCGCGCGGGCTACGGCGAGGAACTGATCGGATCGACGATCGCGGCGCCCGTCCCCGCGGCGCCGACGCTGACGACCGCCCGTGCGACCGGCAATGCCGCGTCCCTCAGCCTGCCGGCTGCGGCCCTGCGGCGACCGGGGGCCGCGGCCGAGACCGCGCGGCCGATCGTGGCGCTGATCACGCTCGATCGCGCGGCGGCCGGCTCGGATGTCAGGCAGTTCCGTGTGCTGCTCGGCGACGCTGCGGGGAGCGATGCGAACCCCGCCGGCACGATCGGGTTCTTCGGTCCGGCCATGGCGCATGGGCATGGCGGCCACGAGACGACCTTCGCGATCGCCCTGCCGCCGACGAATCCCGTTCTGGCCGATCGGGCGAAGGCGGGCACCAGGCCTGCGGGTGCGGGCGAGAGGCCGGCGGACGTGGTGGTGCGGGTCGTGCCCGCGGATGGCGGGAGGAACGCACCCAACGTTCTCAAGTCCGTCGCCATCGGGCCGCTCTAGCATGTCGCGCCGGATGCCCGGTCACGCGTCGCGGGCGCGGCGGCGCGGCGGGCATGCGGCGCCGGCCGGCCGGCGGGCGCTGCGGGCGGCGATCCTCCTGGTGCTCGCCGCCATGCCCGCCCATGGTCAGGACAGATCTGTGCAAGAGGGACCCGGTCGAGAGGGATCGGACATGGAGCGGACGTTCACGCTCTCCCGGCCGCCCGCCGGGCCAGCCGGTGCCTTCCTCGAAGTGGAGGTCGGGGCCTTGCCGGCCGGCCGTCGGGTCGACGTGACCACGCCGTCGGGTGTCCCGATCGGCACGGTCGCGCCGTTCGGTCCGGCCGCCCGCGGCGGCGGTGGCGTCTACACGCTGCCGGTGCCGGCCGGCGCCATCCGGGACCGGACGTTGTCCGTTCGCGTCACGATCGTCGGAGGGGGCGAGCCGGCGCGCGCGCCGACCGCCGCGGAAGTGACGAGCCTGAAGCTGCTGACGCCCGACCTCACCCGGTAGGGCGCCAGGGGGGCGGCGGACCGACGATCGCGCGCCACCGACTGCCTGGCTTCGGTCTCGAATCGTCGCCAAGCCCTCGAGCATTTTTTTACGACGAAGTGGATGCCGGTTCGTCGAAGAACATGCGGCATGACCAAAGACCTGGAGAGCTTCGCGATTGCAACGCGATCGTGAAGCGCTCTATCCTGGTCCGCTGGTACGAGATGAATTCCGGAGATTTTTTCTGGAACTCATCTCATCAGCCCGCGCAGCGCCTGAGCGGAGCCGCCTTCCGCAGTGCTTCAGACGATCTCTGTTGGGGTCGCCTGAATTAATCAATCGGAACTTGTATGAGTTGCCGGATCGAGCCGAAGGGCTCGACTGCCGGAGCCGCCATGTCGTGACACAACGATCGTCCGACATTTCAACCATGACTATCGAAGGTCAGATGCGATGAAACATTTGCGTTCGTCTTGCAGCCGTTCGTCCTGGCTCCGTGCGGGAGGCATCGTCGGCCTCGCCGCGAGCCTCGCGGCCGGGATCGCAGGTGCGGCCGGGGCTCAGGTCCTGCCGCCATCGCCCGATCCGACCTGCACCGTGCCGCAGCAGGACTTCACCGGCTGGTTCAAATCGAAGCCCGGATTGAACCAGCCCGTCAATCCGGCCAACAGTCTCGGACTCGATACGAGCAACAACTGCAACTTCTATAAATGGTCGGCGCAGATGTTCCTGTGGCTGACCTCGCCGGACGCCGGCACGCTCCACGACAAGCGGGTGCTCCGTTCGGAGGCGTTCTACCGGCTCGACCAGGGCAACCTGATCAAGCAGGACGGCATCCTCGCGCGAAACCTCTCCCTCAGCGCGACCAAGTTCGGCCCCGATGGATTGCCGTTCGTGCTCGACGCCAAGGGGCATCTGCGCGAGTTCGTCACGGTCCCCGACCGCGCCGGCCTCACCGCCAGCAACGCGCTCGGGGCCGAGGGGACGGCGGAGATCGCCGCGGTGAGGGCCGGGGCCGGCGGCAAGGCCGAATTCCTGAACGCCGAGGGCAAGCCGATCCAGACCTTCGCGCCGAAGGTGACCGCCGGCATGCTGCCGCAGCAGCTCGGCCGCCTGGCCGGCCTGGCCGCACCGACGACGACTAGCGGGGCGCCGGGCGCGACCAGTGAGCGCCGGCAGATCGCCGATGCCCTCACCGCCAAAAAGGTGTTGATGAAGATCGCCACCCGGACGGGCCCGGTCTTCGTCGAGGCCGGCAGCGGCGACATCGTCACCTTGAGTCCCGGCCAGGCCGGCGACCACGGTGTCCTGGTCTCGCAGAACGATGCGATCGTGTACTACGAGGTGCTCGTCAACGACGTCTATGCCTGGTACCTGACCGGCCGCAAGACGCCGAACGGCATCGCCCCGACCTACGACGCCGACGATCCGGCCACGTTCGGCCTGTTCCCGACCTCGCAGCCGGATCTGACGGCGATCTTCGACTTCGCCAAGAAACACGGCGGCCCGTCGAGCTTGGCGGACGGCAACGCGCTCGCGGTCGAGGTCAAGCTGGCCTGGGTCGAGGCCGCGACCCTGCCCGATGGGGGGAAGGGGTACATCACGGCGCAGGCCGAGGTACCGGAGTACGATCGGACGACCAATCCGGCCGATTGGGCGCCGACGGGAAAGACCAATCGGACCCAGGTCGCGCTGGTCGGCGCGCATGTCGTCGGCAGCACGAACGGCCATCCCGAGATGGTCTGGGCGACCTTCGAGCATCAGGCCAACGCGCCGCTCGCCGATTACAGCTACATGTCCGGCGGGAAGGAGACCCCCGTTCCGAGCAATCCGACCGGCCCGTGGACGTTCTCGGCCAGCGGCCCGCAGACCAATTACAACGCGCAACTGGCCCAGTACGACAAGGCGAACCAGCATATCGTCTCGACGGCATCCCCTCCGGTGAAGATCGCGCCGAACGACGTCCTGCATCAGAAGGCCTGGGGTGTCGCCTCGGACGGCCAGCCCAACCAGGCGGACAAAACCCCGGCCATCGCCGCGAACCAGATCGTCTCGCTCAACACCGACATCCGCGCGAAGCTCAGTGCCGTCGGAGCCGCGTCCGATCCGCGCTTCAACTACCTCCTGATGGGCGCGACGTGGACCTTGGGCGGAGCCCGGCCCACAGGCCCCTTCCCCCAGGGCGGCAACGAGATCGGCACCAGCATGCTGGCCAACGGCACGATGGAGACCTTCGCGCAGGGGAACGATACCAAGTCCACCTCGGGCACCAACTGCTTCGCCTGTCATAGTTCGAATCCGAAAGAAACGCAGGCGCAGGCAAGCACCTCCGTCAGCCACATCTTCGGATCGACCAATCCGTTGAAGACGTCCGTGGAGTCGAAGGAGAAGTAACTCCTTTCGGGAATGACGGCCCGAGAGCCTGTCCGATCGGTCTCCCCGGGATCGACGCCCTCCTAAGCGGACTTGCATTGGCAGGCCAACGCTTCGTCCGCTTAGGTTCTTGTTTTATCACGGATTTTCATCGCGAATCCAGCCGCCACTCTTGCGAAATCTGCTGAGTCACGACGGGCCCCGCTGCGCGGGACCGCAGGGACCGGGAGGGCGTCGAGACGGGCGATCGAACCGAACGGGCTTTCGACCTCCGGAGCCGGGCGATTTCCTCGGAAAGGACGAGGCGGGGCGCCCGGACGGACGCTCAAGCCCGGCCGGCCGCCAGATAGGCGCGCCATCCGCCATGGCCCGACACGTCCTCCGCGTCCCGGACCCCCTCCGGCTCGCACAGGAATCCCTTCGGGGTCGTGCTGTCGGAAAGCCGCAGGGTGCCGATGCCGAGGGGGGCGGGAATGCCTGCGACGAAGCGGCCGAAGGTCTCGGGCGTGAGTGCCCAGACCTCGGTGGCGATCGACGTGCCCGTCCCCGCCGCCACCCGCACCAGGCCGGGACGGCGCGGGCCTGCGCCCGGCAGGGCGAAGAGCCGGTAATCGGGCGTGGTCGCGACCGCCCGCAGGAGCCGCGCGCCCAACGCCGTCAGCTCGCCGTTGAGGGGAAGGCCCGACAGGTGCGCGCCGACCACCACCAGTTCGATCTCGTCGTCGCCGGCGCGTGCCGGGCCCGGCGCGGGCGCCGGCGGCAGGGGTGCGCCGGTCGCGCCCATGGCGAGGCCGGCGGCGCGGTGGAGGGCCTCGCCGAGGGGGACCAGGGCGGCATCCCGGCCCGCCGGGGCGATCAGCGTCACGCCGGCCGGCCATCCGTCGGCGCGGGGATGGCTCGGCACCGCCAGCGCGCAGAGATCGAGCAGGTTGACGAAGTTGGTGTAGGTGCCGAGCTCGGCATTGGGGCCGATCGGGTCGGCGGCGAGCGCCGCCAGGGTCTGCGGGCGCGGGAAGGTCGGCACGCAGAGCGCGTCGATTCCCTTTCCGTCGATCCCTTGCCAGACCGGTTCGGTGGCCCGGCGCAACTCCGCCAGCCGATAGCGGCCCGCGAAGGCATCGGCGGCTGAGAAGGCGGTGGCGCGTTCCGTGATGGCGCGGGTGACCGGGTGCAGTGCCTCCGGCCGTTCGGTGATGAGGTCGCGGATCGCCTCCCAGCGCTCGGCCACCCACGGCCCGTCATAGAGGAGGGCGGCGGCGGCGAAGAACGGTGTCAGGTCGACCGGGACCAGGGTCGCGCCGAGCGCCTCGAGATCGGCGAGGGCGCGATCGAAGGCGGCCTCGGAGAGCGCGTCGCCGCCGAATCGCCGGCTCGCACCGTCCGGCACGCCGATTCGCCGCGGCAGCGGTCCCGGCCGCCCGACGGCCATGGCCCGCGAGAACGGATCGGCGGCGTCGAATCCGGCAAGCGCCGAGAAGCCCGCGAAGGCGTCCTCGACGGTCAGCGCGAAGACCGAGACGCAATCGAGGGTGCGGCAGGCCGGCACCACGCCGCGTGTCGACAGCGCCCCGAGGCTCGGCTTGAGCCCGACGATATTGTTGAGCCCCGCCGGCACCCGGCCGGAACCTGCGGTGTCGGTGCCGAGCGCCAGCGGCACCAGCCCGGCCGCCACCGCGACGGCCGAGCCCGACGACGAGCCGCCGGGCACGAGCGCCGGATCGAGGGTGTTGCGCGGCACGCCGTAGGGCGAGCGCACCCCGACGAGGCCGGTGGCGAACTGGTCGAGGTTGGTCTTGCCGATGACCAGCGCCCCGGCCTGCCGCAGCCGCGCCACCACCGCGGCGTCCTGCGTCGCGACGCGCGCATCATCGGGGCAGGCGCAGGTGGTGGGCAGGCCCGCCACGTCGATATTGTCCTTTACCGCAACCGGGATGCCGTGGAGCGGGCCGGCCGGCAGGTTTTCCGCTTCCGCCGCCACTTCGGCCTCGGGCCGCAGGGTGAGGAAGACCGCCGGATCGTCATGTGCCGCGATGCGCCGGTAGACCTCGCGCACGGCTTGCTCGGGCGTGAGCGATCCCGAGGCGTAGGCCGTCCGGTAATCGGCGAGGGTGAGAGGAAAATCGGTCACGCGGGAACCTCGTCGATCAGGCTGACATGGGCGGCGACGACCCGCCAGCCCTCGGGGAGCCGGGCCCAGGACTGCATCTGGCGCCCGACCTTGCCGGGATGCGCCTCGCGCCAGAACAGCGTCGAGGCGGTGGCGAAGTCGCGCCCGAAGGTGGTGATGACGGTCCGATCGATCCGCCGCTCGACCCCGACCGGCGAGCGCGCCCGGCGGAACGCCCGGATCGCGTCCATGCCGTAGAGATTCTCCCCGATGCCGTACCGGATGGTGCGGGGATCGTCCCAGAACAGGGCCTCCAGGGTCGGCACGTCGTTGGTGACGAGGGCGGTCTCGTAAGCCGCGAAAGCCGCCTCGACCTCGGCCTTCACGTCGGGGTGGTCGATGTCCATGGGGTTTCCTTTCTAGAAAAGCAGGTTGTGATCATCCAAATTCATCCCGCCTGCGACTTCATCCTGAGGTGTTGGCGATCGCAGATCGCACGCGATCGAAGATCGACTGACCTCGAAGGAGGGCTCCAGAAATCTCTGTGGCCTCTGGAGCCCTCCTTCGAGGCTGCCGCATGCGGCAGTACCTCAGGATGAGGTGGGAGGGTTGGACAAGGCCTCACCCCGCCACCGGCGCCGCCCCCACCCCCGCCGCCTCGATCGCTCCGGCGACCCGCAAGGCCAGGTCCTCCCGCCACGGCGCCGCGATCACCTGCACGGCCAGCGGCAGCCCGCCGCCCACCCGCACCGGCACGGCCACGACCGGCAGGCCGATGAAGGAGATCGGCTGGGTGAACACGCCGATATTCGGCCGCGCCGGCACGGTCACGCCGTCGAGTTCCATCGTAGCCTGGCCGACCCGCAGCGCCCGGCAGGGCGTGCAGGGGGCGAGGATCACGTCGACCTCGTCGAAGAGCGCCAGCACCCGCGCCCGGTACCAGCTGCGAAAGCGTTGGGCCCGGTGCACCCAGGCCGCCGGGATGGTCGTGCCGGCGATCAGCCGGTCGCGCACCGCCGGGTCGTAATCGCCGGGGCGTTCGCGCAGGCGGTCGAGATGGAGGCCGGCGGCTTCCGAGGCGGTGATGAGGAAGGCCGCGGCGCGGGCGCGGGCGGCCTCCGGGATCTCGATCGTGCGGGAGGCACCCGAAGCCTCGGCGGCGCGGGCGACGGCCGCGAAGCAATCCGGCTCGCCGCCGCGGGCGAAGTAGCCGCCCGCCACCGCGACCCTCAGGCCCGTCGTGCCCTGCGCGAGGGCACCCGCCACCGGCTCCACGGGCCGCGGCGCCTGCCAGGGATCGTCGGAATCCTCCCCCTGCATCGCGTCGTAGGCCAGGGCGAGATCGGCGACGGAGCGGGCGAGGGGCCCGAGATGGTCGAAGCTCGCGACGAACGGGAAGGAGCCCGCCCGCGACAGCCGGCCGAAGGTGGGCTTGAGCCCGAAGGTGCCGCAGAAGGCCGAGGGCACCCGGATCGACCCGTTGGTGTCCGAGCCGAGGGTGAGCGGCACGAGCCCCGCCGCCACCGCCGCGCCCGAGCCGCCGGACGAGCCGCCGGACATCCGCTCGCGGTCGTGCGGGTTGCGCGAGGGGCCGTCATGGGCGTTCTCGCCGGTGAAGTCGTAGGCGTATTCGCCCATGTTGAGGGCGCCGACGAGAATCGCACCGGCCGCCTCGAGCCGCCGCACCAGGGCGCCGTCGCGGGTGGCGGCCGGATTGTCGCGGTTGATCTTCGAGCCGGCGCGGGTCGGGATCCCCTCGACGTCGAACAGGTTCTTGACCGCGAAGGGCACCCCCGCCAGCGGGCCCGGCGCCCGCCCCGCGGCGAGGCCGGCATCGATCTCGGCCGCCCGGGCCCGGGCGCGGTCGGCGGTCACGTCCGTGAAGGCGTTCACGCCGGGGTCGATGGCAGCGATCCGCGCCAGGGCCGCCTCGATGGCGGCCGCGGCGGTGAGCCGGCGCGCCGCCACGGCGGCGGCGATTCCGGAAGCGGTATCCTGCCCGCTCATGCCAGCCGTCGTCATGCCCGGAACACCGGCGCCGGCTCGACGGTGTCGTCGAGAGGGAAGTCCAGCACCAGCTTGGCGGCTGCCGCCGTCGCCTTGACGCTGGCGATCACCGTTCCGCGCCATTCCGGCGCCATCGGGATGCCGACCAGCGGCATCATCGCGTCGACGACCGCGCCGGCGGACTCGTCGTCGAGCAGCAGGGGAGGGGAGGGGGGCGCTGTCGTCATGGGCGAGCCTCGCGGGTGGATCGATGAGGTGACGTACCGTGTTGGCGGAACTTGTCGTTCCCTCCCGCGACCTCATCCTGAGGTGCGACCGGAGGGAGCCTCGAAGGAGGGTTCCAGGGAACTCGGAGACTCCTGGAGCCCTCCTTCGAGGTCAGTCCATCTTCGATGGATCGACACCTCAGGATGAGGTTGAGGGTGGGGAGGGAGGAACATGCGCAGCCGCCTCACACCGGCGGCCTCGGAATCGCCGCGAGCAGCGCGCGGGTATACTCGGCGTGCGGCGCCTCCAGCACCGCTTCCGTCGTGCCTTCCTCGACGATGCGGCCGGACCGCATCACGATCACCCGGTCGCAGAGCATCCGAACGACCTGCAGGTCGTGGCTGACGAAGAGATAGCTCATCCCGAGCGCCTGCTTGAGGTCGGCGAGCAGGTTCAGCACCACCGCCTGCACCGACACGTCGAGGGCCGCGGTCGGCTCGTCGAGGATGACGAGGTCGGGGGAGGGGGCGATGGCCCTGGCGATGCCGACCCGCGCCTTCTGGCCGCCGGAGAGCTGGTGCGGGAAGCGGTCGAGGAGATCGACCGGCAGGCCGACGAGGCGAGCGAGTTCCTCGCAGCGCGCGCGGATCGCATCCGAGCCGATCACGGTGCGGAAGCGCAGGAGCGGATCGGCGATGGCCCGCGCCGCGGTCCAGCGCGGGTTGAGGGATTCGGTCGGATCCTGGAACACCATCTGGATCTTCGGCCGCAGAGGATGACGGGCGAAGCGCGCCGCCGGCACGCGGCCGATCTCCTCGCCGGCAAACACGATCGAGCCCTCGGTCGGGTCGAGGAGCCGCATCACCATCGTCGAGGTGGTGGACTTGCCGCAGCCCGATTCGCCGACGAGTCCGACGCTCTCGCCGCGATCGACCGTGAAGCTCACATGGTCGACCGCCCGGAACGGCACCTCCGCCGCCTTGCGCGAGAGCAGGGATTTCGGCTTCGGATAGGCCTTCACCAGCCCCGAGACCGCCAGCAGCGGGGCGCCTGCTCCTTGAGCGTGCTCCAGGGGTGCTGCCGGCGCCCCCTCGGGCAGGAGATCACGGAGAGTGACGCCCGGGCGCGGCGTCGCCTGCATCAGCTTGCGGGTATAGGCGTGCTCGGGCGTCCGGAAGATCGTCGTGGCGGGCGCCGTCTCGACCACGCGGCCCTGCTCCATCACGACGATCCGGTCGCAATAGGTGGCGGCGAGGCCAAGATCGTGGGTGATGAGCACGGTCGCCATGCCGCGCTCCCGGGTCAGGTCGGTGACGAGGTCCATCACCGCCTTCTGGGTCGTCACGTCGAGGCCGGTGGTCGGCTCGTCGGCGATGAGGAGCTGCGGCCGGCACGCGAGCGCGAGCGCGATCACCACCCGCTGGCACATGCCGCCGGACAATTCGAACGGGTAGGCGTGGTAGCGCTCCTCAGGCCGGGCGATCTTCACCTGTTCGAGCGCCGCGATGGCCTTCGCCTTGGCGTCGCCCGAGCCGGCCTCGGCGTGCTGGCGCAGCACGTCCTCGATCTGGTGGCCGACCTTGCGGATCGGGTTGAGCGCGGCGCGGGGATTCTGGAAGATCATCGAGATCTCCCGCCCGCGCAGGTCGCGCATCTGGCGCTCGGTCGCCGCGCGCAGGTCGATCCCGGAGAAATCGACCGCGCCGCCGGCGATGCGGCCGGCCCGGTCGAGGATGCGCATCACCGCGTAGGAGGTGACCGACTTGCCCGAGCCGGATTCGCCGACGATGCCGACGGTCTCCCCCTTGGCGACCGAGACGTCGACCTGGCGCACGGCCTGGACCGGGCCGCGGCGGGTAGCGAACTCGACCGTGAGGTCGCGGATGGCAAGCAGCGGGATCGCGGTCATGTCCGCCTCTGGGGATCGACGATGTCGCGCAAGCCGTCGCCGATGAGGTTGAAGCAGAACACCGCGAGCATGAGTGCCAGACCCGGGAAGAGCGCGATCCACCACTCGCCCGAGACGATGAAGCCGGCGCCCTCCGCCACCATGATCCCCCATTCCGGGGTCGGCGGACGCACGCCGAGCCCGATGAAGGACAGACCCGCCGCGTTGAGGATCGCGTAGCCCATGGTCAGCGACATCTGCACCATCATCAGCGGCAGGATGTTCGGCAGGATCAAGGTCAGCACGATGCGCAGATCGGTGTTGCCGGTGAGCCTCGCCGCCATGACGAAGCCGGCATTGCGGCGCTGCGCGGCCTCGGCCCGGGCCAGCCGCGCGTAGAGCGGAAAGTTGATGATGGCAGTGGCGAGCACGATGTTGCCGACCGTGTTGCCGAGCGCCGCCACGATCCCCATCGCTAGGACGAAGAGCGGGAAGGCCATGATGGTGTCGGCGAGCCGTCCCACGATCCGGTCGGTCCAGCCGCCGAAGAACCCGGCCATGATGCCGGCGAGCCCGCCTGCGACGAAGACCAGCGCCACCGAGAAGACCGCGATGGCGAGATCGAGCCGCGCCGCCACCACAACCCGCGAGAGGATGTCGCGCCCGAGCTGGTCGGTGCCGAAGGGATGCGCCAGCGTCGGGGCCTGGAGCGCCGAGCCTGTGTCGGAGGCGAGCGGATCGTAGGGCACGAGCGAGGGCCCGAGCACCGCGCAGGCGACGAGGCCGAGGAGCAGCGCGAAGGCGAAGCCCGTGACCGGGTTGCCGGCGACGACGCTGCCGGCATGCGCCAGCGTCGCCGAGACTCCGCTGCGGGGGCGGGCGGGGGTGAGGGCGGGAGAGCCGGTGGCGCTCATGCGGCCCCCCGGACCCGCGGGTCGATCAGCCCGTAGGCGAGGTCGATCAGGAGGTTCAGCACCGTGTAGAGCAGCGCCATCGCCAGGACGAAACCCTGGACCGGGGCGAAGTCGGAGGCGATCAGGGCCTCGACCGCGTAGGAGCCGACGCCGGGCCAGGCGAACACCTTTTCCACCAGCACGTTGGCGCCGAGCAGGAAGGAGAACACCATGCCGAGCGTCGTCACCACCGGAAGCATCGCGTTCCGGAGCGCGTAGGTGACGACGACCCGGCGGCGCGACAGGCCGGCGGCCCGGGCGGTGCGGACGAAATCGGCGGCGAGCACCGCCAGCATCGCCGCCCGGGTGATGCGGGCGATCGGGGCGAGCGCGAAGATCGCCAGCGTCAGGCCCGGCAGGGTGATCTGACCGAGCGCCGCCCGGAAGGTCTCGAGATCGCCGGCGGCCAGGCTGTCGAGGAGGAGGAAGCCGGTCCGCGTCGGCGGCGGCGAGGCGAAGGCGTCGAGGCGCCCCAAAGGCGCCGGGGCCCAGCCGAGCACGAAGTAGAAGACGTAGACGAGGAGGAGGCCGGTGAAGAACACCGGCAGCGACACGCCCGCCGTCGCCACCACCCGGCAGGCGTGATCGACGAGGGAGCCTTGCCGCAAAGCTGCCGCGACCCCGAGCGGCACCGCGACGAGAAGCGAGAGGACGAGGCCGAACAGGGTCAGTTCGGCCGAAGCCGGCAGCCGGGCGCCGAGATCGACCGTGACCGGCTGGCCGGTGGTGAGCGAGCGGCCGAGATCGCCCCGGGCGAGGTCGGCGACGTAGCGGGCGAATTGCTCGGGCAGCGGCCGGTCGAGGCCGAGTTCGGTGCGAATCTGGGCGATCGCCTGCGGGGTCGCGGCGGGGCCGGCGAAATAGGCGGCGGTGTCGCCGGGCAGGACCCGGGTGAGCAGGAACGACACCACGACCACCCCGGCGAGTGCCGGAAGGGTGGTGGCGAGGCGGTCGAGGAGCGTGCGCAGCATCGTCGTGTGGCCCTCCTGGGTGTGTGTCGCGGGGCTTTGACTGGCCGGTCCGGATTCTTTGCTTTCCGCAAGACGTTCCGCAGAAAGACGAGGCGCGGGTTCCCCTCTCCCCGCGGGCGGGGAGAGGGCTGCGTCGCCGTTCAGGCGATGCAGCGAGCCCGCAGGGCAAGGGTGAGGGGGTGTTTCCGGAGGAGCCTCACTGGTCGAGACCCCCTCACCCTCGCTCCGGCTGCGCCTTCGCTTGCTGTGTCTCCTGAACGGAGACACATCCCTCTCCCCGCCCGCGGGGAGAGGAGAAACCCGCGCCTCTTCTTTCGCCTGACAGTTCAGTGAAAAAGGAGGGGCGAAGCCACGCGCCCTACGACGCCGTCCCCTTGGTCAGATACCGGAAATCCGGCTCCCGACACGGCTGGAACTGGTAGCCGTTGATCGTGCGCTGCATCGCGACGTCGTGGGTCGGCTGGGCGATCGGCACCATGGGTACCTCGCGCTCGGCCAGCGACACGAAGTCGATCACGCTTCTCTGGTAAACCGCCGGATCCTCGGTGAAGCGCGCGGTGTCGATCAGCTTGTCGAGTTCCGGGTTCTGGTATGAGGCGATGTTGAAGATCGAATTCGCCCCGTGCAGGGTCCAGAACAGGTAATAGTCCGGGTAATCGAGCCAGCCGGCGAAGCGGTTGAGCACCATCGGGTTGGTCTTCTTGGAGATCTCAGCCCGGAAGTTCGCGCCCGGAATCTTTCCGATCTCGACGGTGATGCCAATCCCGGCGAGTGCCTCCTTGATCAGCACCGCCATCGGCTCGGCGACGGTAGCGTTGCCGGCATCGAACAGCAGCGTGGTCGTGAGCCCGCCGGGCGCGGCCGCCTGGACCAGGGCCTTCGCCTTCGCCGGATCGGTCCGGTACGGATAAGGCTGCGGCCAGGCCACACGCGGCGTCTCCGGCCCGCCCGACATGTCGAGGCCGCGGCCGAACAGCGAGGCCTGGAGAATCTTCTCGTAAGGCAGTACCCAGGCCACCGCCTGGCGCAGCCGCACGTCGGTGAACGGCCCGACCGCGGTGTTGAGATAGACCGACCAGACCCCGTTCGGGATCGGCACGCCGACGACCTTGATCTTGCCGGCGTCGATCAGGTCCTTGAAGTCCTTCGGCGGCAGCCCGTACGAGATGTCGGCGTCGCCCTTCTCGATGAGCGCCCGCCGGGTCGAGGGCGAAGCGATGTCGCGGGCGATGACCCGGCGCAGCTGCGGCAGCTTGCCCGACGCCCAGGCATCGTTGCGGGCATAGATCGTCTCGACGCCGGGCTTCCAGCTCTCGACCCGGTAGGCGCCCGAGCCCGCGACGTTGTTCTTGAGCCAGTCCTTGGCCCACGGATCGCCGCCGCTATTGGCTTTCGCCAGTTCCGCATCGATCACGAAGGGAATCGTGACCGCGAGGTTCGACATCGTCATCTTGTCCTTGCGGACGAAGTCGATGCGGAAGGTCTTGTCGTCGAGGGCGACGAACTGCTCGGGCTTCTCCAGCGAGCCGGCATTCATCTGCGTGGTGGCGAAGCCCCCGATCGACACCGCCCGGTCGAGGGACCACTTCACGTCCTTGGCCGTCACCGGCCGTCCGGAATGGAACTTGGCGTCGCGGAGCTTGAAGGTGCAGCTCATCCCGTCGGAGGCGACCTGCCAGCTCTCGGCGAGCTCCCCTTCCATCTCGCCCATCTTCACGGCATTGCCGCCGCCGCCCGGAATCGGCACCGGCTTGAAGCGCAGGAGCCGGTCGTAGCAGTTGAGCGCGACCCCGTTCACCGGCTGCGAGGCGCCGATGCCCTGCATGTCCAGGGAATTCGGCCCGTATTCCTGCACCAGCAGCAGGGTTTCGTTGCGGGTCGGGTTCTGCGCCTGAGCCTGGCTCCTGGCCACGAACGGCGCGGCGAGCCCGGCGGCGAGGGCGGTGCGGCGGGTGATCATGCGGCACGGGCCTTACGTCAGAGAGGGGGCGAATGCCCGCGCGGCGGGCGTCGCGCCGCAGCGAGGCAAGGTTCGGACCGGGACAAAAATTGTATGCAACATGGAAAGAGTGCATGCATTTCGGAGATCTTGCACGCATGTTGTTTGGGCGCGTGCGCCTGAATTTCGGGCATGCCTGCGCGGTGACGATGCGGCAGGGTGCGGGCCATGCGTGACGGGGCTGAGATGGACGAGGCGGCAGGACGGACGCGGACCGAGCGGCTGGCGGCCGAGATCGCCGAGGCGATCGTCACCGGGGCGCTGGCGCCGGGCCACCGCCTCGACGAGCAGGCGCTCGCGGACCGATACGGCGTGTCGCGTACGCCGGTGCGCGAGGCCCTGCGCCAGCTCGGCACGTCGGGGCTCGTCGAGGTGCGGCCGCGCCGGGGTGCGGTGGTGGCGCAGGTGACGCCCGACCAGCTCGCCGCGTTGTTCGTCGCCATGGCGGAGATCGAGGCGACCTGCGCTCGGCTCGCCGCCCTCTCGATGAGCCCGCTGGAGCGCCGCCGCCTCGACGCACTGCACGACGCCATGGGCGAGCTGGCCCGGGCCGGCGACCCGGCGGCCTATGCCCAAGCCAACACGGCGTTCCACGGCGCGATCTATGCCGGCGCCCACAACGCGGTCCTGTCCGACTTCGCGCGCTCCTTGCGCCGCCGCCTCCAGCCCTACCGCGAGGCGCAGTTCCGCCAGGCCGGGCGCCTCGCCCGCTCGCATGCCGAGCACGGGGCGGTGGTCGCCGCGATCCTGGGCGGGCAGGCGGGGGAGGCGCATGCGGCGATGCTGCGGCACGTCACCCTGGTGGAGAGCGCGGTGGAGGGGCTGCTGGTCAGGGGGGCGGGGGAGGAGGCAGGCTCGGAGCAGCCTTCGCCGAAGCGGTTACCGGTTCGACGATGAGAATGATGCGAAAACAACAGCACCAGAAGTATTTTTTATTTAACTCATAATGAAAGACACAATAGATTGCTTGATATGGGGGCGACGTCCGCCGCGCGTGAACCCTCCCCCCTCCGCGGCAGGGCTGTCCGGGGAAAGAAAAAAGCGCGGGTTTCCCCTCTCCCCGCGGGCGGGGAGAGGCCTGAGCTCCGAAGGGGCTCAGGAAGCCCACAGGGCGAGGGTGAGGGGGTGTTTCCGAAGAAGCCTCATCCGGAAACACCCCCTCACCCTCGCTGCGGCTTTCGCCTCCGCTCCTTTCGTCCCCGACAAGGGGGACGAAAGCCTCTCCCCGCCCGCGGGGAGAGGGGATTTCCTGCGCCTCGTCTTTCCCCGGACAGCCTTGCCTCTGCGGGGGAGGGATCAGGCTCCCGGCCGTCGCTCCCGCCCCTACGCGTTATCTCCCCGGATCGCCGCGATGACCGCATCCGTGACCTGGCGCGTCGTTGCCGTGCCGCCGAGATCGGGGGTGTGCAGGCTCGAATCGGCGGTCACCCGCTCCACCGCGCGCATCAGCCGGTCGGCAGCCGCTTCCTCGCCGAGGTGTTCGAGCATCTGGCAGGCGGTCCAGAAGGTCGCGATCGGGTTGGCGATGCCCTTGCCGGCGATGTCGAAGGCCGAGCCGTGGATCGGCTCGAACATCGACGGGAATTTTCGCTCCGGGTTGATGTTCGCCGTCGGCGCGATTCCGAGTGAGCCGGCGAGCGCCGCGGCGAGGTCCGACAGGATGTCGGCGTGCAGGTTCGTCGCCACGATGGTGTCGAGGGTCTCGGGCTTGATCACCATCCGCATCGTCATGGCGTCGACCAGCATCTTGTCCCAGGTCACGTCCGGGAAGTCCTGGGCCACCTCGGCGGCGATCTCGTCCCACATCACCATGGCGTGGCGCTGCGCGTTCGACTTCGTGACGACCGTCAGCAGCTTGCGCGGCCGGCCCTGCGCTAGCCGGAAGGCGTAGCGGATGATGCGGGTGACGCCGGTGCGCGTCATCATCGAGACGTCGGTGGCGACCTCCTCCGGGTGGCCCTGGTGCACGCGCCCGCCGACGCCCGCATACTCGCCCTCGGAGTTCTCGCGCACGATCACCCAGTCGAGCTCCGGGCCCGAGACGTGGCGCAGCGGGCTGGTGATGCCGGGCAGGATCCGGGTCGGGCGGACATTGGCGTATTGGTCGAAGGGCTGGCAGATCGCGAGCCGCAGGCCCCACAGGCTGATATGGTCGGGCACGTCCGGCGCGCCGACCGCACCGAAGAAGATCGCGTCGTGGTTCCTGATCCGCTCGCGACCGTCGGCCGGCATCATCGTGCCGTGCTTCTTATAGTAGTCCGAGCCCCAGTCGAAATGGTCGAACCGGAACCGGAACGTGCCGGTCTTCTCGGAGAGCGCGTCCAGCACCTCGATGCCGGCGGCGATGACCTCGATGCCGATGCCGTCGGCCGGGATCGCCGCGATGGTGTAGGTCTTGGTCATGACGGGTGTCCGTGAGGGCTGCCGGCATGGCGCTCTCCCACCCGCGACCTCGTCCTGCGAGGCTCGTGTCACCCGCGCCTCGGGATGAGGTCGCGGGTTGGAAGGGTCGACGCCACGGACGAATCACTCTGTCGTGTACCGTGTGGCTTGCCGACGCAAGCCTGCTCGGGCGGCGGCCGGTCGATCGCCTGGAGCCTGTAGGTCGAGGGTCGGGCCGTTCGCCGGGAGCCGGCCGTCGAGCGCCGAGGTCCCGATCGTGAAGGCTGCCGCGCCGGCCGGCCGGAGCGTCCGCACCTGCTCGGGGTGACGTTTCCCTCGGCCGGCTCGTGACGCCACCCTGCTCCACCCGGAGCACCGCACCTCCGCGCGGAAGGTGCGGCCCCGGTCCTCAGAACTCCGCCACCTTCCCCCAGGCCGAGGCGCCGAAGCGGTCCGGATGGTAGGGCTTGGGATCGACGATCGGGTCGGCGCCCGACACGATGTCGGCGATGAGGTGGCCGGCGCCCGGGCCGATGCCGAAGCCGTGGCCCGAAAAACCCGCCGCCAGGACGAGGCCGGGCACGCCCGTCACCTCGCCGATCCCCGGCACGCCGTCCGGGGTCGAGTCGACGTAGCCGGCCCAGGAGGCGGTCATCGAGGTCTCGCGCAGGGCCGGCAGCATCTCGAGGGCACGGCGGTAGGTCTCGGCGATGAGCGTCGGGTCGGGGCGGGGATCGAGGATGCGCATCCGCTCCATCGGCGTCGGCCGGTCGAGGCGCCACTTCTTCACGCCCTCGTGCCCGCTGCGCCAGGCCTCGGTGCCGCCGGGCGCCAGGGAGCGCCAGCGCCGCGCGAACATCGGCACGAATTCGCGAGCGAACAGGATCTGCTGCGGGGTGGGATCGACGCGAGCCCGCCCGCTGATCGCCAGGTTGTAGCCGCCGCTCTCGCCGCGGCGCGTGAGCGAGATGCCGGCCGTGTACAGCGCGTCCGGCAGCCCGGAGACGTTGGGGCCGACCGCCATGATCGACTGGCGCACCGCCGCCTGCGGGAAGCGGATGCCGAGCTGGCGGACGAAGGACGACGCCCATGCGCCGCCCGCCATCACCACCGTGCGGGTGCGGATGGTGCCCTTCTCGGTCACCACGCCGCAGACCCGGCCGCCCTGGAGCTCGAGGCCGCGGGCGGCGCAGAACTGGTGCACGGTGCCGCCGTACTTCATCACGCCTAAGCCGGCGACCGGCACCGCCCGCGAGGTGTCGGCGATGCCGTCGGTCGGCGAGAACACGCCGCCCTTCCAGGCGCGCCCGGTCGCCTTGCCGTGCTCGCGCGCTTCCGCCGCGCCGAGCACGTGGGTGACGACGCCCTCGCCGGCCGCGAAGTCGCGCCACTTCGCCCAGCGCTCGATCTCGGCCTCGTCGTTGCTGAGGTAGAGCAGGCCGCAACGGCGGAAGCCCACATCCTCGCCGATCTCGGCCTTGAGGCGGTCCCACAGGTCGAGGCTCTTCGTCGCCATCGGCAACTCGCGGGCGTCGCGGTTCTGCTGCCGGCACCAGCCCCAGTTGCGGCTCGACTGCTCGGCGGCGATCCGGCCCTTCTCGACCAGCGCGACGCTGACGCCGCGGCGCGCCAGGTAATAGGCCGTGAAGGTGCCGACCACGCCGCCGCCGATCACCACGACGTCGGCAGCTTCCGGCAGGTCCGGCGTCGTGTCGATATGCAGGAGAGGTGCTGGCATGGTCGGCTCCGTTTGACCGAGGCAGCCTAGCAGGCAGCCGCCGGGGGATGCCGCTGGAGAGTCCGGGCGCCGCAGCATATTCCGCCGTGCGCCGGGCCGATCCTGCGCATTCCTCGCATCTCGATCGCGCTGCGGGCCGGGACGGCCTGCCGCGTCGGCGCCGGGCGCGGAGCACGGCGATGCGGTCCTGCCGCCGACAGCCAAGCCTCACGGGTGGCGCGTCGTGGCGGTACTGTCTTTTTTACGCCTTCTGGGCCTGGCCGTCGGCCTTGGGAGGCCGGAGGCTCACCGAGAGCCTGCGACGCCGCGTTCTGCCAACTGCCTGCCGACCCGCGGGTCGTGCATCCCACCCCAAACAGCGACTTGATGCGCGCCTGCAGGCCGATCCCAGGGGCACTACGCCGCCCTTTGCCGACCTCCGGCCCAGTCTCGACCAGGGCAGCCGGCCCCTCGGCGTTGTCGTGATGGACCCAGGTCGTTCAGGGGCCGGCGCTCCATGCCGCAGGTGCGGTCGGTATCCTGTTCAAGCCGCCACGCAGCATCCCGCGGCGGCCTCGCAGGCCCGTGGTCCAGGGCTTCGCGTCAAGCGCTCGCGGAGGCAGCCCGAACGCTACCCCCGCGCAAGCGTCCGTCTAAATTCCGTCGCCGAAGATGTGGTCCATGGTCAGGGCCGGCTCCTCGCGGGGCGGGACCCGCGAGACCACCCGGGCCGGGACGCCGGCGACGGTGGTGCGCGGCGGC
>NZ_JBYLEN010000002.1:147500-255000 GCF_057747795.1 Methylobacterium sp. 142-1Y
TCCACCAGATGCTCTTAAGGCACTTGATCGCTCTCATGATCGGTGTCCGGCGGTGAGCGAAAGCCTTTGCAGGCTTGGCACACCACCATCCACGGTCACGATAAAGACCGGCAGCAGGTTCTTTCGAAACCGCTGCCTTATGCTTGCCGAACGCACCCCGGCCGACCGCTTTCGCAACGGCCCGGGCACATTCCCTCTTCACGATGTCAGATATCCGCAGCCACCCGCGATTGCGTCGATGGTTGCGAAGCTCTTTGATCCGGACGACCCTCGACCTCACTGCCGATTGGCAGGGGAGGGTGGTGGAGCTGGACGGGATCGAACCGACGACCTCATGCTTGCAAAGCACGCGCTCTCCCAACTGAGCTACAGCCCCGTGGGACGCCGCTCACTGGCAGGGCATCGTCACCTGATCCTGGTGGGCCTGGGACGACTCGAACGTCCGACCTCACCCTTATCAGGGGTGCGCTCTAACCACCTGAGCTACAGGCCCGTCGCTTGGCGTACCGCCCAGCGTGTCCGGATGATGAGAAAGAGAAACGAAGACGGCGCGTCCCGCCAATTGGGTCCTGACTGGACCCTTGATCCAACGACGCCGTGAGAGTGAGCGAACTCACATCAGACAGCATCCTTAGAAAGGAGGTGATCCAGCCGCAGGTTCCCCTACGGCTACCTTGTTACGACTTCACCCCAGTCGCTGACCCTACCGTGGTCGCCTGCCCCCTTGCGGTTGGCGCAGCGCCGTCGGGTAAGACCAACTCCCATGGTGTGACGGGCGGTGTGTACAAGGCCCGGGAACGTATTCACCGTGGCGTGCTGATCCACGATTACTAGCGATTCCGCCTTCATGCACCCGAGTTGCAGAGTGCAATCCGAACTGAGACGGCTTTTGGGGATTCGCTCCAGGTCGCCCCTTCGCTGCCCATTGTCACCGCCATTGTAGCACGTGTGTAGCCCATCCCGTAAGGGCCATGAGGACTTGACGTCATCCACACCTTCCTCGCGGCTTATCACCGGCAGTCTCCCCAGAGTGCCCAACCAAATGATGGCAACTAGGGACGTGGGTTGCGCTCGTTGCGGGACTTAACCCAACATCTCACGACACGAGCTGACGACAGCCATGCAGCACCTGTGTGCACGCCTCCGAAGAGGACAACGGATCTCTCCGCCTAACATGCCATGTCAAGGGATGGTAAGGTTCTGCGCGTTGCGTCGAATTAAACCACATGCTCCACCGCTTGTGCGGGCCCCCGTCAATTCCTTTGAGTTTTAATCTTGCGACCGTACTCCCCAGGCGGAATGCTTAATGCGTTAGCGGCGCCACTGACCTGCATGCAGACCAACGGCTAGCATTCATCGTTTACAGCGTGGACTACCAGGGTATCTAATCCTGTTTGCTCCCCACGCTTTCGCGCCTCAGCGTCAGAACCGGACCAGACAGCCGCCTTCGCCACTGGTGTTCTTGCGAATATCTACGAATTTCACCTCTACACTCGCAGTTCCGCTGTCCTCTTCCGGTCTCAAGCCAACCAGTATCGAAGGCCATTCCGTGGTTGAGCCACGGGCTTTCACCCTCGACTAAATCAGCCGCCTACGCGCCCTTTACGCCCAGTGATTCCGAGCAACGCTAGCCCCCTTCGTATTACCGCGGCTGCTGGCACGAAGTTAGCCGGGGCTTATTCCTCCGGTACCGTCATTATCGTCCCGGAGAAAAGAGCTTTACAACCCTAAGGCCGTCATCACTCACGCGGCATGGCTGGATCAGGGTTGCCCCCATTGTCCAATATTCCCCACTGCTGCCTCCCGTAGGAGTCTGGGCCGTGTCTCAGTCCCAGTGTGGCTGATCATCCTCTCAGACCAGCTACTGATCGTCGCCTTGGTGAGCCATAACCTCACCAACTAGCTAATCAGACGCGGGCCGATCCTTCGGCAGTAAACCTTTCCCCAAAAGGGCGTATCCGGTATTAGCTCAAGTTTCCCTGAGTTATTCCGAACCGAAGGGCACGTTCCCACGCGTTACTCACCCGTCTGCCGCTGACCCCGAAGGGCCCGCTCGACTTGCATGTGTTAAGCCTGCCGCCAGCGTTCGCTCTGAGCCAGGATCAAACTCTCAAGTTGAAGAGCTGATCAAAGCTGATCACAATAGTAACGGAGGCTCACGACCGACCGGCGTTTCCACCAATCGTGTGAGCACCGAAACGTCAGATCAGCATCATCCTACTCACGACCGGTTCCGAAGGAACCGACCCGCAGGGACGACGCCGTCCACGCTTCTCTTTCTCGTATGAACTTGTCAAAGAGCGGGCCGGGCCGGGAGCCAGACCTTGTACCCCGGAGAACAGAAAGCCGAGCCGGGTTTCCCTGGCCCTTGCTTCACCGTCTCTGGGGAAGTCCTTCGCGGCGGCCAGTTCGTCGGCGCCCCGTCGGTGAGCGGCTGTCTAAGGGTAGCCGGCTCGCCTGTCAACACAGCCCTATCCGAGGATTGCGGCCGCGGCGACAAGGGGAGGGCAGGGGGCCTGCCCAGCCCCTGCGGTCGGTGTGTCCACGGGCTGGGTCTGCACGCTCCGCGTTCAAGCCCGGGCGGCACGCTCCTCGCGTGGCAGCGAGGTCGCGAAGGCCCGGACGTCCTCGGCGAGGAGGTCCGGCTGCTCGAGGGCGGCGAAGTGGCCGCCGCGGGGCATCTCGGTCCAGCGTCGGAGATCCGCGAACATCGTCCGTTCCGCCAGCGAGCGGGGCGGGCGGACCATCTCCTTCGGAAAGGCCGCGTAGGCGGTCGGCACCTGCACCTTCTCGCCGTCCGGCACCGGCCAGGGCCGGTGCATCCGGGAATAGTAGGGATGGAACGACGAGCCGATCGCGCCGGTGAACCAATAGAACGAGATGTTGGCGAGCATCCGGTCGCGGGGAATCGCGCTCTCGATCGTGCCGCTGCAATCCGACCAGGACCGGAATTTCTCTACGATCCAGGCGGCGAGGCCGGCCGGGGAATCCGTCAGCGCGAAGGCCAGGGTCTGGGGCTTGGTGCCCTGGATCGACTGATAGCCCGTCTCCTCCTTCAGCCAGGCCGCGACGCGCCGGTAATGCGCGGCTTCCTCCGGGGTGGCATCGCGGCCCGACAGGTCGCGGCGCACCGGCAGCATGTTGAGGTGCAGGCCCTCGACCCGGTCCGGATGGCGCCAGGCGAGCCGCGTGGTGATGAAGGCACCCCAGTCGCCGCCCTGCGCCATGAAGCGGTCGTAGCCGAGGCGCGTCATCAATTCCGAAAAGTGGTCGGCGATCTCCTCGACGCCGAGGCGCGGTTGGCCGGGGCGGAAGGACAGGCCGTAGCCGGGGAGCGACGGGGCCACGACCGTGAAGGCATCCTCCGGCCTGCCGCCGAAGCGGACCGGATCGGTCAGGCGCGGGATGAGATCGAGGAACTCGAACACCGAGCCGGGCCAGCCGTGGCAGAGGAGGAGCGGGCGAGGATTCGGCCCGCGGCCCGGTACGTGCAGGCAGTGGATGTCGATCTCACCGATGCGCGCGATGGTCTGGGGGAAGGCGTTGAGAGCGGCTTCTTGCGTGCGCCAGTCGAACCGGTCGCGCCAATACGCGACGAGGTCGGCGAGGTAGGTGACGTCGGTGCCGTAGGTCCAGGGCGCCTCGGGGGCCTGGTCGGGCAGGCGGGTGCGGGCGAGGCGCTCGCGCAGGTCGGCGAGGGCGGCATCCGGAACGCGGTAGGTGAACGGCTCTCCCGTCATCGGCGGCTCCTCTCTCATCGGATCTCTTGCCTTGTCGGATCCCGTGCCGTGGATCCCTCGCATGCGTCGGACCGGATGTCGCGGCCCGCGGCGCCGTGCTAGGCGCCCTGGCAAAGGTTCCGCGCGGGCCGCGGATCTCAAGGGAGGGGCGGAGAAATGGCGCAATATCGCATCGCCACCATCGAGGGCGACGGCATCGGGCCCGAGGTGACGCAGGCGGCGATGGCGGTGCTGAATGAGGCCTGCGGCGCAGGCACCCTCGCCTTCGAGATGCTGGAGGGCGGCGCTGGCCACTACGTGAAGAGCGGCGAGGTTTTGCCGGACGACACCTTCGCGGGCTGCCGCGACGCCGACGCGATCCTGCATGGGGCCGCCGGCCTGCCGGGGGTGGTCTATCCGGACGGGACGGAAGTCGGCAACGACCTGCACTTACGCCTGCGCTTCCGCCTCGACCTCTATGCCAATGTCCGGCCGATCAAGCTCCTGCCCGGCGTGCTCTCGCCGTTGCGCGCCTTCGAGGGCGGCGGCATCGACTACGTCATCGTGCGTGAGAACACCGAGGGGCTCTATGCCAGCCGCGGCGCCGGGGTGGTCCTGCGCGACGAGATCGCCTCGGACAGCCTCGTCGTGACCCGCAAGGGGACCGAGCGGGTGGCGCGCTTCGCCTTCGATCTGGCAGCCAAGCGCTCCGGCGCGCCGCGGGACGGGCAAAGCCGGGTGACGGTCTGCGACAAGGCCAACATCCTGCGGTCCTACGCCTTCTTCCGCCGAATCTGCGACGAGGTGAAATCCGAGTATCCCGGCATCGGGATCGATTACGCCTATGCCGACGCGATCACCGTGCACATGCTCAAGCGGCCGGATTTCTACGACGTGATCGTGGCCGAGAACATGTTCGGCGACATCATCTCGGATCTCGGCGCCGCCACCGTCGGCGGGATGGGCATCTCGCCTTCGGGCGAGATCGGCGACGGCCACGCCCTGTTCCAGGGCGCCCACGGCTCGGCGCCGGACATCGCCGGGCAGAACGTCGCGAGCCCGGTCGCCACCATCCTGTCGGGGGTGATGCTGCTGCGCTGGCTCGCCGACCGGAGGAACGATGCGGCTTTGGCCGTCGCGGCGGACCGGATCGAGGCGGCTCTCGGCACCGTGTTGCGCGAGGGGCGGGCGGTGCCGCGCGATCTCGGCGGCACCGCCACCTGCACCGCGGTGGCGGATGCGGTGCGCCGGGCGCTCGCCTGAACTCATTGTCGAGGAGACTTCATCATATGAGCAAGCAGAGCGTGGGCATCGTCGGCGTCGGGCTGATGGGGCATGGCATCGCCCTCAACGTCGCCCGGAAGGGCTGGCCGCTGGGCTATCTCGACCATCCGGGCAACCAGCCGACGGACGACCTCGACGCCTTGGGTGCGACGCGCCACGCCGACCGGGCGTCGCTGGCGCGGGCGAGCGAGGTGGTGATCCTGTGCGTCACCGGTACGCCGCAGGTCGAGGACGTCTTGCTCGGTGACAATGGGCTCCTCGCCTCCCTGCGGCCCGGCACGGTGGTGATCGATTGCTCGACCGCGGTCCCGGCCTCGACGGCGCGGGTCGCGGCGGCGGTGCGCCACGCCGGCGGGCGCTTCCTCGACGCGCCGATGACCCGCACCCCGAAGGAGGCGGCGGAGGGGCGTCTCAACCTCCTGGTCGGGGCCGAGCCGGAGCTGTTCTCGGCGATGCAGCCGCTGCTCTCGGCCTTCGCCGAGAACATCTTCCATGCCGGGTCCGAGGCCGGGGCGGGCCACACCCTCAAGCTCCTGCACAATTACGTCTCGCTCGGCTCCGTCGCGCTGATCGCCGAGGCGGCGTCCTGCGCCGGCCGGGCCGGTATCGCGCCCGAGGTGCTGGTCGAGGTTTTGCGCAAGGGCGGCGGCCACGGCGCGGCGCTCGACCGGCTGTCGCCCTTCCTGCTCGCCGGCGATTCCTCGCCGATGCGGTTCTCGATCGCCAATGCCCGCAAAGACCTGAGCTACTACGTGGCGATGGCCGAGGGTCTGGGCGCCGAGCGCGCGGTCGCCGAGGGGGTGCTGGCCGATCTCGACGGGCTGGTCGAGGCCGGGCACGGTGCCGACCACCTGCCGCTCTTGGCCAAGCACTTCGCGGCCAAGCACTTCGCGGCCAAGGACTGACGCGGGTCGGCACGGTCGGGTATCGTCGCGACCCTCTCAAGGGAGTTTCCTGGCGATGCCCGACCTCTCCACCTTCCCGATCACCGCTCGCTGGCCGGCCCGGCATCCGGACCGGATCCAGCTCTATTCCTGGCCGACGCCGAACGGCGTGAAGGTCTCGATCGCGCTGGAGGAGCTGGGGCTCCCTTACGAGCCGCACGCCGTCGATATCGGCAAGAACGAGACCTGGAAACCCGAGTTCCTGTCACTCAACCCGAACGGCAAGATCCCGGCGATCATCGATCCGGACGGGCCGGGGGCCAAGCCGCTCGCGTTGTTCGAATCGGGCGCGATCCTGCTCTATCTGGCGGAGAAGACCGGGCGGCTGATCCCGGCCGATCCGGCCGGGCGCTACGAGACGGCGCAGTGGCTCTTCTTCCAGATGGCGGCACTCGGGCCGATGTTCGGCCAGCTCGGCTATTTTCATAAATTCGCCGGCCGCGAGATCGAGGACAAGCGGCCGCTCAACCGCTATCGCGACGAGTCGAAGCGGCTGCTCGGAGTGCTGGAGACACGGCTTTCCGGGCGCGACTGGATCATGGGCGCCGACTACACCATCGCCGACATCGCGATGCTCGGCTGGGTGCGCAACCTGATCGGCTTCTACGAAGCGCGGGAAATGGTGGGTTACGACGCGCTCGAGGCCGTTCCGGCCTGGTTGGACCGGGGGCTCGCTCGCCCGGCGGTGCAGCGCGGGTTGGAGATCCCGTCGCGGGGATAGGCTCGGGCCTGTTCGATCGGGTAGACCGAACTCCACCTCTCCATCGTCATCCCGGGGCCGCGAGAGCGGAACCCGGGATGACATCGAGGATGTCGGTGCTGTCGGGTTCATCGAACAGGCTCTTCGATTGCCGGAGGAGTTTCCTCCTCTCGGACGACCCGCCCCTCAGTCCAGATCGAGCATCAGGCGCAGGTTCTGCACCGCGGCGCCCGAGGCGCCCTTGCCGAGATTGTCGAGGCGCGCGACGAGCACCGCCTGGCGGTGGGTGTCGGAGCCGAACACCCGGAGCTCGAGCGTGTCGGTGTCGTTCAGCGCCTCGGGCTCGATGCGCTCGCGGTCGGCGCCGTCCTCAGCCGCAGTCACGACCTTGACCAGCGTGGCGCCGGCGTAGCGGGCAGCCAGCGCGGCTTCGAGATCGGCGACGCTCGGTCGGCCGGGCAGCAGGTCGAGATGCAGCGGGATCGACACCAGCATGCCCTGCCGGAAGTTGCCCACCGACGGCACGAAGATCGGGCGACGGGTCAGGCCGGCATATTTCTGCGTCTCGGGCAGGTGCTTGTGGCTAAAACCCAGGCCGTAGAGCTGGAAGGCCGGGGCCTCGCCGGCCTCGAACGCCTCGATCATCTTGCGGCCGCCGCCGCTATAGCCCGAGACCGCGTTGATGCTGATGGGGTGGTCGGCGGGGATCAGCCCGGCATCGACCAGGGGGCGCAGCAGCGCGATGGCGCCGGTCGGGTAGCAGCCCGGGTTGGAGACGCGGCGCGACGCCCTGATGGCGGATTCCTGCTCGGGCGCCAGTTCGGCGAAGCCGTAGGTCCAGGCCGGATCGACCCGGTAGGCGGTGCTGGCATCGAGCAGCCGCGGGCCGCCGCCGGGCAGGGAATCGGCGAGCGCCGCCGTCTCGCGCGAGGCGTCGTCGGGCAGGCAGAGGATGACGAGATCGACCTCGGACAGGAGCGTGCGCTTCGCCTCCGGGTCCTTGCGGCTCTCGTGCGGGATCGACCGGACCGTGATGTCGTCGAAGGCGTCCAGGCGCTCGCGGATGCCGAGACCGGTCGTGCCGGCCTCGCCGTCGATGAAGACGCTCGGGCTGTGCGTGCGGGTCATGGGCGAAGTCTCCGTGGCGCGGACCGGCCGATGCCGAACGACGCGCGTCGTGATGGGGGACGGGGGGCCGTCGAGTCAATCGGCAATGACGGTCCGTGAGGGGAGGAACTGTGCGGCGTGATTCGCGACGGTCTCATGTCGCAGGCCTGTCCACAGCCGGAGAACCCGCCCCAGAGGAACCCGGCCCTCGCCGCCCGGTTGTGCTGCCAGATCAGAGCAGACGACATCAGGAGCCCATCATGGCCGGTACCGCCAAGAAGACCGACCCGAAGCTGTGGGAGAAGGTGAAGAAGGACGTCACCCGCTCCGCGAAGGGCGGCAAGCCCGGCCAATGGTCGGCCCGCAAGGCGCAGATGGCAGTGCAGGAATACAAGGAGGAGGGCGGCGGCTACGAGGGCAAGAAGTCGTCCGACAACCACCTCAAGCAATGGACCGACGAGGAGTGGGGCACCAAGTCGGGCAAGGAGAGCGGCAAGACCGGCGAGCGCTACCTGCCGAAGAAGGCCCGCGAGGAGCTGTCCGACGACGAGTACAAGCGCTCGACGGCCAAGAAGCGGGCCGACAGCGCCAAGGGCCGGCAGCATTCGAAGCAGCCGAAGGACGTGGCGAAGAAGGCGGCCGCCGCGCGCAAGGCCTCGCACAAGACCGGCGGCCGGGACGGCGGCCCGACCAAGGCCGAGCTGATGCAGAAGGCCCGGGCGAAGAACATTCCGGGCCGCTCCACCATGTCGAAGGGCGAGCTGGAGCGGGCGCTGGGCGCCTGAACAGGTATCCTGTAACCGCAAAAAGGGCGGGCCCTCGCGGGCCCGCCCTCCTTTTTTTCCGTGACCGGAAAGGTCGCCTTAGCGCTTCGAGAACTGGAAGCTGCGGCGAGCCTTCTTGCGGCCGTACTTCTTGCGCTCGACCACGCGCGGGTCGCGGGTCAGGAAGCCCTCGCGCTTCAGCGGGGAGCGCAGCTCGGGCTCGAAATAGGTCAGGGCCTTGGACAGGCCGTGACGCACCGCACCGGCCTGGCCGGAGAGGCCGCCGCCAGCGACCGTGACGACGATGTCGTACTGGTCGACGCGGTCGACGATCTGGAGCGGCTGCTGCAGGATCATCCGCAGCACCGGGCGGGCGAAGTAGGTGTCGACCGGACGGTCGTTCACCGTGATCTTGCCGGCGCCGGGCTTGATCCAGACGCGGGCGATCGCGTCCTTGCGCTTGCCGGTGGCGTAGGCGCGGCCGAGGGAGTCCAGCTTCTGGACGTGGACCGGGGCCTCGTTCTCGCCCTGCGAGGAGTTCTGGGCCTTGCTGGCCTGGCCGAGGTCGGCGAGAGACTGAAGGGTCGCCATCTTACGCGCTCACGTTCTTGCGGTTGAGAGCGGCGACGTCGAGCGTCTCCGGCTGCTGGGCGGTGTGGGGATGCTCGTTGCCCTTGTAGACCCGGAGGTTGCCCAGGATCTGCCGGAACAGCGGGCCGCGCGGCAGCATGCGCTCCACGGCCTTCTCGACGATACGCTCGGGGAAGCGGCCTTCGAGGATGAACTTGGCCGAGCGCTCCTTGATGCCGCCGGCGTAACCAGTGTGGTGGTAGTACACCTTCTGGTTATACTTGCGGCCGGTGAACTTCACCTTCTCGGCATTGATGACGATGACGTTATCGCCGCAATCGACGTGGGGCGTGTACTGGGGCTTGTGCTTGCCCCGCAGACGCATCGCGATGATCGACGCCAGGCGGCCGACCACCAGGCCCTCCGCGTCGATGACCACCCACTTCTTGTCGACGTCGGCGGGCTTCAGCGAAAAAGTCTTCATCGCGGATAAGTCCCGGAAGTCTTGACGAAAAAAACAGGACGCCGCTGCGGTCAGTGATGAGCGCGCAGCGGCGATGCCGGCTCAGTAACGGAGGTTCCCGCCGACGTCAAGCGGACCGGAAAACCCGAAACGGCAAAAAAGCGAGCTTTTCGAGCGGCTTCCGCGTAGCGGTATCATGATACCGCTATTTCGGCGGGATCGCGTAGGTGCCGGTAGCGTGGCAGACGAGGTCGTCGAGGCCCTGATCGTTTTTTTTGCCCCGGCTCCGGATCAGCACCTCGCCGACGGCGAGCGAGCGCCCGAGCTTGAGCAGGCGCGCTTCGGCCAGGAGATCGGCTTGCGCGGGCTTGCGCATGAAGTTGAACGACAGGTTGGTGGTGACGGCGAGCGCCACCGGGCCGATCTGGGCCAGGATCGCGACGTAGAGCGCAACGTCGGCGAGCGCCATCATGGCCGGGCCGGAGATCGTGCCGCCGGGGCGCAGGTGGCGCTCGTGATAGGGCAGGCGCATCGTGGCCGTCATCGGGCCGACGCTCTCGACCACCGGGCCGGGGCCGCCGTGATGGATCTGCGGAAAGGCCTCGTCGAGGAAGGCCGCGACCGCGTCGCGGTCCATCATGGGGGCGGCAGGCATGCGTGGGGCGTTTCCGGTCGGTGTCATGCACGATCTTGCAGCACGGCGCCCGGCACCGGACAATAGGCCATCCGTTCCGCCCTGACCCGAGACCGCGACTCCGAGCCCCCATGTCCGATACCATGACCGACACCCAGCTCTTGCGCGACGACCGCGACGGCGTCGCGACCCTGATTCTCAACCGGCCGCGGGCCCGCAACGCCCTCTCGCACGCGATGCTCACCGCCCTGTCGGAGGAATTCTCCCGGCTCTCCCGGGACGGGAGCGTACGCGCCGTGGTGCTGGCGGCCGAAGGGCCCGCTTTCTGCGCCGGCCACGACCTCAAGGAGATGACCGCCTACCGGGCGGAATCCGACCGGGGCGCCGAGCGCTTCAAGGACCTGTTCGACCTCTGCTCGTCGGTGATGATGGCGATCCCCGCCCTGCCGCAGCCGGTGATCGCCGCCGTGGAAGGAATCGCGACGGCGGCGGGCTGCCAGCTGGTGGCCTCCTGCGACCTCGCGGTGGCCGGCGGGGACGCCCGCTTCGCCACGCCGGGCGTGCAGATCGGCCTGTTCTGCTCGACCCCGATGGTGGCGCTCTCGCGCAACCTGTCGCGCAAGGCCGCCATGGCGATGCTGCTCACCGCCGAGATGGCGGAGGCCGAAGAGGCGAAGGCGCTCGGACTCGTCAACCGGGTGGTGCCCGCCGGCACGGCGCTGAGCGCCGCGCAGGACCTCGCCGCCGGGATCGCCGCGCGCAGCGCCTATACGGTGCGGGTCGGCAAGCGCGCCTTCTACGAGCAACTGGAGATGCCGCTGGCGGAGGCCTATGCCCATGCCGGACGGGTGATGACCGAGAACATGCTGGCTCGCGCGGCCGAAGATGGCATCGCGGCCTTCCTCGACAAGAAGGCAGCGCGATGAGCCATCATGACCGCTACGACGACGAGGCGCTCCGAAAAATCCTGCAGGCGGTGCGCAGCATCGCGCTGGTCGGCGCCTCCGCCAACCCGGCCCGGCCGAGCTGGATCGTCACCAAGTACCTGCTGGAGCGCGGGTATCAGGTGATCCCGGTCAATCCGGGCCTCGCCGGGACCGAGCTCCTGGGCCGGCCGGTGGTGGCGCGGCTCGCCGACCTCGCCCAGCCGGTCGACATGGTGGAGATTTTTCGCAATTCCGAGGCCGCCGGCCCGCTGGTCGACGAGGCTCTGGCCCTCGACCCGCTGCCTCGGGTGATCTGGATGCAGCTCGGCGTGCGCAACGACGAGGCGGCGGCCCGGGCCGAGGCGCGGGGCGTCACCGTGGTGATGAACCGCTGCCCGAAGATCGAGTATGGGCGGCTCTCGGGCGAGATCGGCTGGACGGGGGTGAATTCCCGTATCCTGAGCGCCAAGCGGCCGAAGCTGGCGGCGAAGGGGTTCCAGAAGCTGACGATCGAGGAGCGCTAAAGCACGTCATGGTCTCGACCCCACCCTCGACCTCGGGATGAGGTTGAGGGTGGGATGGACAGGACCGACACAGCGACGCTTTTGGCGTGCTACAACAACGTCCCCTTCAGGATCACCAGCGCCACCGTGAAGTAGATCACCAGACCCGACACGTCGACGAGGGTCGCGACGAACGGGGCCGAGGCGGTGGCGGGGTCGAAGCCGACGCGCTGGAGGATGAAGGGCAGCATCGAGCCGGTGAGCGAGCCGAACAGCACGATGCCGACGAGCGCCGTGCCGACCGTGGCGGCGACCAGGAACCAATGCTCGCCGTAATCGTAGAAGCCGAGTTTCTGCCAGATCACGATCCGCACCACGCCGATCGTGCCGAGGATCGCCCCGAGCGTCAGGCCGGCCGGGATCTCGCGGAGCGCCACCCGCCACCAGTCGGACAGGCGCACCTGGTGGAGCGCCAGTGCCCGGATCAGCAGCGAGGTCGCCTGCGAGCCCGAATTGCCGCCCGAGCTCATGATGAGCGGGATGAACAGGGTCAGGACCAGGGCCTTTTCCAGCTCGCCCTCGAAACCCTGCATCGCGCTGGCGGTCAGCATCTCCGAGAGGAACAGCACGCAGAGCCAGCCGGCCCGCTTGCGGATCATGGTCAGGAAGTTGATCGACATGTAGGGCTCGTCGAGCGCCTCCATGCCGCCGAAGCGCTGCACGTCCTCGGTCTGCTTCTGGATCATCGCGTCGATCACGTCGTCGACGGTGACGATGCCGACGACGTGGTTGCTCGCATCGACCACCGGCACGGCGAGCAGGTCGTATTTCGAGATCAGGCGGGCCGCCTCGTCGCGGCTGGCATCGGCCGAGACCACCACCGGGCGGCGGTTCGGCGCCACCGACAGGATGTTGTCCTCCGGGTTGCCGGTGATCAGGCGGCGCAGGGGGACCGCCTTGGCGAGCGCCCCGGTGCGCGGATCGAGCACGAAGATCGAGTAGACGGTCTCGCGGGTGCGCTCGACCTTGCGGATGTAGTCGAGGGTGAGCCCGACGGTCCAGGTCGTCGGCACGGCGACGAACTCGGTCGTCATGATCGAGCCGACGCTCTCCTCCGGATAGGCGATGAGCGTGTCGACCGCCCCGCGGGTCTCGGCGTCGAGGCGGGCGCGCAGGTCGGAGCGGCCCGGCTCCTCGATCTCCTTGAACACGTCGGTGACCCGGTCGGCCGACATGCCCGACAGGAACGAGGCGACGCGGTCGCGCGGCAGCATCTCGATGATGTCGGGGGCGCAGTCGAGCGAGGGCTGGTCCAGCACCTCGACGGCGCGGTCGTGCGGCAGGCTGAGCAGGATGGCGGCGGCCACCTCCGGCGCCTCCCGGTTCAGGGCCTCGGCGATGTCGGGGGCGCTCTCCTCGGAGAGGCGTGCGGCGAGGGCGGCGGGCTCGACGGGGGCGTCGATCACGGTGTCGATCATGGCTCACCTGTTTGGGGCGCTGGCGTCGGCCGGCCGTCCCCGGCCGGTCGCGGTGAGCCGCCGACAGGCGAAGCGCGCGGGACCTCAGGCCGGAGACGGCAAGGGCGGTCGACTGTGACTGTCGCTCGGCATGGAGTTCGGGGGTGTCCGGGAGTGCCGTAGCGCGAGAGCGCGCCGCGAGCGGCCTGTCACTGCGCCGGCCTGCCGGCCGCGTCAAGAGGGGAACCGGATGCGCACGATCGGAATTCGTAAGCGGGATCTCAATCAGCCCGGAGCCCTTGGAAACCTTGGGGAAATCTTCCAGGAATCCATTCCGGGAAACCGGGCCGCCGCGGGAGCCACGATGGCGACGACACCTGTCCGCACCTTCTCGGATTTCGCCGCCGCGGTCGCCCGGGCGGCGGGCCGTCCCGGTACCTTCGCGGCGAGCCTGCTCCTGATCGCGGTCTGGGCGGTGACCGGCCCGCTGTTCCACTACTCGGATACCTGGCAGCTGATCATCAACACCGGAACCACCATCGTGACGTTCCTGATGGTGTTCCTGATCCAGAACACCCAGAACCGCGACGGGGCGGCGATCCAGGCCAAGCTCGACGAGCTGATCCGGGCGAGCGCGGCCCAGAACGCCTATATCGGCATCGAGCACCTGACCGAGGAGGAACTCGATTCCCTGCGCGCCCGCTGCGAGGCGCGGGCGAAGAACTTCCATCTCGGCGACGCGGCGGACGCCGCCGAGGAGGCCGCCAACGCCAAGGCCGCCGCAGCCGCCCGGGCCGCGACCGGCGCGTGAGCCGTCTCACGCACAGAGCTGGCGCGACGCCTCGATCTCGCTGGCCATCATCCGGGCGAGACGCAGGATGTCGGCGATCACGAAGGGCTTGGTGACGAAGATGCTCCCGGGCACCGCCGGGTGGTTCAGGTTCGCCGTGGTCGAGGAATAGATCACCGGCCGGAGCGGCTGGATCCGCCGGTAGGCTTCGGCCACGCCCCAACCGTCGACGAGACCCGGAAGCCGGATGTCGGTGAGGAGCCAGTCGATCCGCGCGCCGTGCTCGCGCAGCAGGGTCAGCGCCGCCTCGCCGCTCGACGCGGTCAGCGTCTCGACGCCGTGCTGCTCGCACAGGGTCACCAGCAGCTCGAGCAGCATGTAGCTGTCCTCGACGATCAGGACGCAGGGCTTGCGAACCGGGGGCTTGGAGCCCGAATGGGGCATTCGGGGCGAGGGCAGTGTCGCGGGCATCGCGGGCGAATCTCGATCGTCGGTCCGGCGACGGTCCGACGTCCTGGTTAATGAAACGTCAACGGATCGGGGCCAGGATGTTGCGGGAATGCAACAAGGGCCGGGCGCGCGCGGCGATCGCGTCCCGCGCCGCAGCGTAGCCGTATTTCAACGGTGTCTGGGACTCGCCCCGTCGCGTGCCGGGGCTCGGCCTGACGGCGGCTCCGTGCCGCGCGGTCCCGCCGGGACGCAAGGTTCCGTCAAGCTTGACGAAAACCTTCGCTTAACCGGTCGGGCCTATGGACGATTGCGTGTCGTGAAGCGGCGTTGCCGGGCTCCTCGTACGGCTCGGACCTCGCCGGGTGCGGCCCCACGGGGTCGCCAGAGGAGTTCCCAGTCGATGCCGCTGTCGCTCGCGCCCCTGCGCGCGCTCAAGATCGCCGCCGCCCTCGGGCTCGCCCTGTCGATGGCGGCCTGCGCGAGCAACAACGACCTCGCCGATGCCTCGGCGGCCTACGGGGCCGGCGGACCCGGCGGCTATGGCGGCCGCGGCGGGCCCGCGACGCCGGGCAGCGCCCAGGATTTCGTGGTCAATGTCGGCGACCGGGTGTTCTTCGAGTCCGACTCGACGGACCTGAGTTCTACCGCCACCGCCACCCTCGACAAGCAGGCCCAGTGGCTGCAGCGCTACCCGCGCTACACCTTCCTGATCGAGGGCCATGCCGACGAGCGCGGCACCCGCGAGTACAACTTCGCCCTCGGCGCCCGCCGCTCGCAGGCCGTCCGGGACTATCTCGCCTCCCGGGGCATCGGCTCGAACCGGATGCGTACCGTCTCCTACGGCAAGGAGCGCCCGGTCGCGGTCTGCAACGACATCTCGTGCTGGTCGCAGAACCGCCGCGCCGTCACGGTGCTGGACGGCGGCGCCGGCTCGTGAGGCCAGGGCGGCGTACGCCGCCGTCCTGGAAAGTACCCGGCGGCGTACGCCGCCGTCCCGCGAAGCGAACCGTGCGGCGCGAGCCGCCGTCTTGCAGAGCGAAAGGGGCGGCGCACGCCGTCCCTTTCGGACCGAGGTGAACGGGACGGCGCCCGCCGTTCCTTTTGCCGGGAGCCGCGGCATCTGCTAACCCCCGCTCCCGAGTGCGGACCCGCCGCCTGACCCGAGCCGTGATGCGCCCCGCCATGCTTCGCCGCCTGCTCCTCGCCCCCCTCGCCGTCTCGGGGCTCGCCCTCGCCGCCGCATGCCCGGCCGCGGCCCAGGACGCCGCCGAGTTCGTGGTGCGCCTCAACCGGCTGGAGAACCAGTCGCGCCAGATGGCGGGCCAGATCGAATCGCTCCAGTACGAGAACCGCCAGCTCAAGGAGCAGCTGCGCAAGTTCCAGGAGGACGTCGAGTTCCGCTTCCAGGAGTCGAAGGGCGGGCAGAAGCCCGCGGCCTCGACGCCGCCGGCCAAGCCTCACAAGCGCAGCGACGCCTTCGACCCGTCCCAGAATCCCGACGCGCCGGGCGCGCCCCAGACGCTGGGCGCGACGACGCCCTCTCAGGCGCCCCGGTCGACCGCCCCGGCGACCCCGGGCGCCACCGCCGCCCTGGCGCCGCCCCGTGCGGCGATCGAGGAGCCGGCGCCCGAATACGGCGAGCCGGTGGACCTGCGCCCACCCTCCCGTCCGGCCGCCGCCGCGCCGACCCCGGCGCCGCGGCCCTCCGCCAGCGTCGCGGCCACCGGCAGCGGCGACGCGAAGGCGGATTACGAGGCGGCCTACGCCTACGTGCTCCAGCGCCAGTACGAGCAGGCCGAGATGAGCCTGCGCCAGTTCATCCAGTCCCATCCCCGCGATGCCCTGGTGCCGGACGCGACCTACTGGCTCGGGGAGAGCTACCTGCAGCGCAACCGCACCCGCGAGGCGGCCGAGCAGTTCCTGAAGGTCTCGACCGACTATGCCCGCTCGCGCAAGGCGCCGGACGCCATGCTGAAGCTCGGCGCCTCGCTCAACGCGCTCGGCGCCCGCGAGCAGGCCTGCGCCACCCTGGCCGAGCTGGAGCGCAAGTTCCCGCAGGCCTCCTCGACGGTCAGGCAGGGGGTCGACCGGGAGCAGCGGCGCGCGCGCTGCGCGGCGTGACCCGCCCGGAAGGGCCGCCTGTCGACGAACCCTTGAGTCCCGCCGAGGGCGCGGCTCTCCTCGGGCCCTGGATCGGCCCGGCTGCCACTTATCGGGGCGCCGTACTGGCGGTGTCCGGAGGACCCGATTCGACGGCGCTGATGGGCTGCGCCGCCCTGGCGGAACGCGGGATTCCCGTGATCGCCGCCACCGTCGACCACGGCCTGCGCCCCGCCTCGGCCGGGGAAGCGGAGGGGGTCGCCGGCCTCGCCGCCCGGCTCGGGCTCATCCATCGCATCCTCCCCTGGACCGGCCCCAAGCCCGCTTCGCGCCTCCAGGAGGCGGCCCGGGCGGCGCGCTACCGCCTGTTGGCCGACCTCGCCCGGGAGACCGGTGCCGACCTCGTCCTCACCGCCCACACCCTCGACGACCAGGCCGAGACCGTGCTGATGCGCCTCTGCGCCGGCTCCGGTCCCGCCGGCCTCGCCGGCATGGCGCCGGCCCGCGCCCTCGACGGTTTCACCCTCGGCCGGCCCTTCCTCGGCGTGCCGAAGGCCCGCCTCGTCGCCACCTGCGACGCCCAGGGCTGGCCGTTCGTGCGCGACCCCTCCAACACCGATCCGCGCTTCGGCCGCGCCCGCCTGCGGCACCTCATGCCGCTGCTCGCCGAGGAGGGGCTGACGCCCGGACGACTCGCCCGCCTCGCCGGGCGCCTGCGCCGCGACGAGGACGCCCTGGCGCAGGCCGCCGCCTCGGCCCTGCGCGACCTCCGCTGTCTTTCGCCGGGCGGGGAGGGCTCCCTGACCCTCGACGGGCCCGGGCTCGCGGCCCTGCCGGAGGCTTTGGCCCTGCGGGTCGTCGGCCTCGCGGTCGCGGCCGCGCAGGGCGAGGCGGGACACGGTGATCCTCGCGCCTATCCGCCGCGCCTGGACCGACTGGAGCGGATCGTCCTCGGCGAGATCCTGCCGGCGTTGCGCGGCGGCTTGCCCTGCCGGCGCACCGTCGCGGGACTCCTCCTGGCCGCCGGCGGCGGCCGGCTGACGATGAGCCCGGCGCCGCCCAGACGCTTCCCGGGATCCCGCCCGGCCTGACGCGAGGGACGGCCCGCGGCGCCGCAGGCGCGGGCGATTACTTGGCAAGCCCCGGGCGGGTGCCTACATTGCGTTCCGAGTGCCGGTGCCCCCACCCAGCACGCCCGCCCGGTACCGCGCTCCTCAGGGATTGACTCTTCGATGAACCCCAATTTCCGCAATTTCGCCCTGTGGGTCGTCATCTTCCTGCTGGTGCTGGCCCTCGTGACCCTGTTCCAGAACCCGGGTCACCGCTCGGGCGGCGGGGAGATCGCCTACAGCCAGCTCCTGAATGACGCCGATCAGGGCCGCATCCAGAGCGTGGTCATCTCCGGCCAGGAGGTGAGCGGGACCTATACGAGCGGCGGCACCTTCACGACCTACGCGCCGAACGACCCCTCGCTGGTGTCGAAGCTCCAGGGCAAGGGCGTGACCATCACGGCCCGTCCGCCGTCGGACAACACGCCGTGGTTCATCGCGCTGCTCGTCAACTGGCTGCCGATCCTGGTGTTCATCGGGGCCTGGATCTTCCTGTCGCGCCAGATGCAGTCCGGCGCCGGCCGGGCCATGGGCTTCGGCAAGTCCAAGGCGAAGCTGCTGACCGAGGCCCATGGCCGCGTCACCTTCGAGGACGTGGCGGGGGTCGACGAGGCGAAGGAAGACCTGCAGGAGATCGTCGAGTTCCTCCGCGACCCGCAGAAGTTCCAGCGCCTCGGCGGCCGCATCCCGCGCGGCGTCCTGCTGGTCGGCCCCCCCGGCACCGGCAAGACCCTGATCGCCCGGGCGGTCGCGGGCGAGGCCAACGTGCCGTTCTTCACCATCTCGGGCTCGGACTTCGTCGAGATGTTCGTCGGCGTCGGCGCCAGCCGCGTCCGCGACATGTTCGAGCAGGCGAAGAAGAACGCCCCCTGCATCATCTTCATCGACGAGATCGACGCCGTCGGCCGTCACCGCGGCGCGGGCTTAGGGGGCGGCAACGACGAGCGCGAGCAGACCCTCAACCAGCTCCTCGTCGAGATGGACGGCTTCGAGGCCAACGAGGGCATCATCATCATCGCGGCGACCAACCGCCCCGACGTGCTCGATCCCGCCCTGCTGCGCCCGGGCCGCTTCGATCGCCAGATCATCGTCCCGAACCCGGACGTGATCGGCCGCGAGCGCATCCTGCGCGTCCATGTCCGCAAGGTGCCGCTCTCGCCCGACGTCGACCTGAAGGTGATCGCCCGCGGCACCCCCGGCTTCTCGGGTGCCGACCTGATGAACCTCGTCAACGAGGCGGCCCTGCTTGCCGCCCGCCGGGGCAAGCGCATCGTCACGATGCACGAGTTCGAGGACGCCAAGGACAAGGTCATGATGGGCGCCGAGCGGCGCACCCTGGTCATGACCGAGGACGAGAAGCGGCTCACCGCCTATCACGAGGGCGGCCACGCCATCGTGGCCTTCAACGTCCCGGCGACCGATCCCGTCCACAAGGCGACGATCATCCCCCGCGGCCGGGCGCTCGGCATGGTCATGCAGCTGCCGGAGCGCGACAAGCTGTCGATGTCCTTCGAGCAGATGACCTCGCGCCTCGCCATCATGATGGGCGGCCGCGTCGCCGAGGAGATGATCTTCGGCCACGACAAGGTCACCTCGGGCGCCCAGTCGGACATCGAGCAGGCGACCCGTCTCGCCCGCATGATGGTGACCCGCTGGGGCTTCAGCCCTGAGCTCGGCACCGTCGCCTACGGCGAGAACAACGACGAGGTCTTCCTCGGCATGCAGGTCAACCGGCAGCAGAACGTGTCGGAGGCCACCGCCCAGAAGATCGACGCCGAGGTCCGCCGCCTGGTCGAGGCCGGCCTCCAGGATGCCCGCCGCATCCTCGACGAGCGGCGCGCCGATCTCGAGGCTCTGGCCCGCGGCCTCCTCGAATACGAGACCCTGTCGGGCGACGAGATCCGCGGCCTCCTCGACGGCAAGCCCCCGGTGCGCGATGCCGGCGACTACCCGACGAACCCGTCGCGCGGCTCGCCGGTCCCCTCCGCCGGCCGCGGTCGGCCGCGGGAGAACGACGGCGGCTACGAGCCGCAGCCGCAGGCCTGAGACAGCGACTGAATTGACGACGAAGGGCGGCGGGAGCGATCCCGCCGCCCTTTCTCTTGTGCCCTTCGCCTGTGCGGCTCTTCGCGCGGCAGCCTCAAAATAACCCGAACCGTGCAATAGCCCGGGGCGATAGGGCCGCGTCGTCCGGATCGAGGCGGCACCGGCCTTGCGCGGCGTCGCCGACCGGCGGGCCGGATGGCCCGGAACGGGACAAGGAGTGGACAGCCGTGCGTAAGTATTTCGGGACCGACGGCATCCGGGGCCGGGCCAACGGCGTCATCACGCCGGAACTCGCGCTCAAGGTGGGACAGGCCGCCGGGCTCGTGTTCCAGCGCGGGGACCATCGCCACCGGGTGGTGATCGGCAAGGATACCCGCCTGTCGGGCTACATGATCGAGACGGCGCTCGTCGCGGGCTTCACCTCGGTCGGCATGGACGTGCTGCTGCTCGGCCCGATGCCGACGCCGGCCGTCGCGATGCTGACGCGCTCGATGCGCGCCGATATCGGGGTGATGATCTCGGCCTCGCACAACCCGTTCGAGGATAACGGCATCAAGATCTTCGGCCCCGACGGGTTCAAGCTCTCCGACGACGTCGAGCGCGAGATCGAGCGCCTGATCGATTCGAACCTGCAGACCAAGCTCGCCGGCGCCGGCGAGCTCGGCCGGGCCAAGCGCATCGAGAGCGTGCATGCCCGCTACATCGAGTTCGCCAAGCGCACCCTGCCGCGCAACCTCACCCTCGACGGATTGCGGGTCGTGGTCGATTGCGCCAACGGCGCCGCCTACCGGGTGGCGCCCGAGACCCTGTGGGAGCTCGGCGCCGAGGTGATCGCCATTGGCACCGAGCCGGACGGCTTCAACATCAACCGCGACGTCGGCTCGACGGCGCCCGAGGCTCTGGTCGCCAAGGTACGCGAGTTGCGTGCCGATATCGGCATCGCGCTCGACGGCGACGCCGACCGGGTGCTGGTGGTGGACGAGAAGGGCCAGCGGGTCGACGGCGACCAGCTGATGGCGGTGGTCGCCCGCTCCTGGCAGGAGGACCAGCGCCTGTCGAAGAACGGCATCGTCGCCACCATCATGTCGAATCTCGGCCTCGAGCGCTATCTCGGCGGCCTCGGCCTGGGCATGGTCCGCACGGCGGTGGGCGACCGCTACGTCCTCGAGCACATGCGCGAGCACGGCTACAACCTCGGCGGCGAGCAATCCGGCCACATCATCATGTCGGATTACGCCACCACCGGCGACGGGCTGGTGGCGGCGCTCCAGCTCCTCTCGGTGGTGCAGCGCCAGCAGCGCCCGGTGAGCGAGGTCTGCCACTGCTTCGATCCGCTGCCGCAGGTGCTCAAGAACGTGCGCTACGGCGCCGGCGGCGAGCCCCTGCGCCAGGATTCCGTCGTTACCGCCATCGAGGGCGCCCGGCAGCGCTTGGGCGAGGGCGGCCGCCTGGTCATCCGGCCCTCCGGCACCGAGCCGGTGATCCGCGTGATGGCCGAGGGCGACGACCGCGACCTCGTGGTGCAGGTGGTCGACGATGTCGTCGAGGCCCTGCGCAAGGTCGCGGCCTGACCGGACACCTCGGGAGCGGGCGCCGCGTCCGCTCCCTCCGCGCCACAGCCGAGGCGCGAACAGGCGAGGACCTTACGCGCAGGATTTGTGCGAGCCGGGCTCGCCTCATCGTGCTTCCGCCTGGGCGACGACACCGATCAATCGAGTGCAACTCTTTCTCAGCCCTAAGGCTTAACGTTAAGCGCGGGTTTACCGAACCCGGCGACAGTCATGACGTCTTCCGGAATGGCCGCCCGACGTCTCCGCGGCCCTCCACAACAAGGAACCGTCATGGGCCGCCGCAGCAAGCCACTCGCGCTGGCGCGCATCTTCACGCTCGCAGCGAGCGTGGCAGCGCCGGGCCTCGTCCACGCCGCCGACCTCGATTTCCTGCCGCCCCCGCCGCCTCCGCCGCCCCCGGCGGTCGAGTTCGGTGGCGGCTGGTACCTGCGCGGCGATGTCGGTGCCAGCATCTACACCCGGCCGAAGCTCTCGACCGTGCCGAGCCCGGACGTGGTCAACTACTACAACACCGATCTCGGCGGCGGCGGTTTCGCCGGCATCGGCGTCGGCTACCAGTTCAATTCCTGGCTGCGCGGCGACGTGACCGGCGAGTACCGCTTCTCCAGCGGCTTCCGCACCAACGACCGCATCAAGTCGCAATACTCGACCTACGACGACAACGGCCTGCGCAAGGATTACGACGAGACCACCCACGAGACCACCAACGGCAATTACTCGGCCGCGGTGGTCCTGGTGAACGGCTACGCCGATCTCGGCACCTATTACGGTGTCACGCCGTTCATCGGTGCCGGTGTCGGCGCGGCGTTCCACCGCTTCTCCGGCCTGTCGGAGACGAGCCAGATCACCGGCAGCTACACCTATCCGGATTACCCGGATGCGGGCGCGGTCGGCTACCAGAACATCAGTGGCGGCACCTACAAGACCCAGATCAAGACGAGCTTCGCCTGGGCCCTGCATGCCGGCCTGTCCTACGCCGTCACGCCGAACCTGAAACTCGAACTGGCCTACCGTTACCTCAACATGGGCGAGGGGAGCACCGGCGTGCTCAACTGCTTCTGCGGCAGCACCCTGACGCCGATCAAGGTGAAGGACATCGAGTCCCACGACATCAAGCTCGGCATGCGCTGGATGTTCGGCGCGCCGGTCGTGGCCGCCTACGAGCCGCCCCCGCCGCCGATGATGCCGCTGGTGCGCAAGTACTGACGCTTCACGACTCGACTCCGGCGCGTCCCGCGCCGGAGACCTCGACGGCGGGCCGTTAGGGTTAAGTCGCCGCTAAACCTTTTTCGTTACCTTAAGGCATCGGGCCTCTCGGGTCCGCCGTCACCCCCAAGTGATCATCACAACGTGAAGCACGCCCCGGCTGAGGAGCCGTAGGGGCAGGAAAGGGCTCCCATGGCACGGTTCGGTCACTGCATCCCGGTCGCGGCCCTCGGGCTCGGCCTGCTCGGGGCGCCGGCGCGCGCCGCCGACCTGCTGCCGCCGCCGCCCCCACCGCCGCCGCTGCCGGCCCCGGTGGAGGTCGGCTCCGGCTGGTACCTGCGCGGCGACTACACGGCGAGCGACTTCCGCCACCCGAAGGACGACACCCTGCCGGGCACCGACGGTGCCAAGCTCGTCGGCTTCCGCCTCGGCAATACCGACGGCTATGGCGGCGGCATCGGCTACCGCTTCAACAGCTTCCTGCGCGCCGACGTCACCGTCGACGGCCGCACCCGCAGCCGCTTCCGCGATTATTCCTCGCGCACCAACTTCGTCGAGGGCTTCAACACCGAGGCCGGCAAGCTCGACGTCCTGACCGGCCTGTTCAACGTCTACGTCGATCTCGGCACCTGGTGGGGCTTCACGCCCTATATCGGCGCCGGCGTCGGCATGGCGAGCAAGCGCTTCCACGACGCCTGGACCGGCACCACCTGCTTCACCACCGCCTGCGGCAGCGGCGTCGACGGCGCCTACCAGCTCGGCGCCCAAGGGTTCGACGCCCGCGCCAACCACACGGCGATCGGCCTCGCCTGGGCGGCCATGGCGGGCATCTCCTACGAGATCGGTGCCGGGGTGAGCATCGACGCGAATTACCGCTACCTCGAAGTCGGCAAGGCGCGGACCGGCTTCGACGCCTACACCCAGAATACCCGCATCAAGGACATCGCCGCCAACGAGTTCCGGGTCGGCCTGCGTTGGGCCTTCGGCAACGGCCTCGCCCTGCCGGGCCTGGGCGGTGTCGGACCGTACTGAACAGAAACCGGACCCAAGCGATTGATGTTGCGATCGAATTTTGAGCGCGGGATCCCCTCTCCAGGCGATGCCGGGCTTGCCCGGTATCGCCTGGAGAATGGGACCCGCCCCAGAATAAAAACTGTCTTCGATAATTTATAATATGTACGGATGATCACCGCTTCGTTTCATCCGCCAGGGACGGCAAAGCCGGTGACGAACTGATACCAATAGCCCAAGAGGCTGACGCATCGGGCCATTGATCCATCTCGAATGTTCGTTTCGAAGCCGGAGGCTTGGCGAAGATTCGAGAACGGAACCAAAGGTCGTGTCCAACGACCGCTGGTATGACGAGACACATCCTCGTGCGCGAAACCGATCCGAAAACCGGGGCCGCGTCGGCGCCCCGACCCCGAAACGAGACGCCGGGCGCCCTACCGCGCCGGGCGTCTCGTTTCGGGGTCGGTGACGTACGGAAACCAAATATTAGGGTAAACAAGTCACTATCGCAGGCGTGATCGGCCCGGGGGAGAGGCCGACCCGTTGGAGCCGTGATGCGCACCGTTCTTTTGGGTCTATGGGCCAGTCTGCTGTTCATGCCGGCCGCCGGAGCCGCCGACCTGTTCGCCGAGGACACCGCCGAGGTGTTGCGCGGCAACACCTTCTCGGGCGAAGTGTTCACCGGATACCTGCGCAGTGAAGTGCGGGAATACGTGAACGACGTGGGTTCGCGCGCCCGGGTCAGCCAGCTCAACTGGAACACCGATGCCGCCGTGGTCGGCGGCCGGCTCGCCCTCCAGCCCTTGGATTGGCTGGCGATCCGGGGCCGCGGCTGGGCCGCCGTCGCCTCCAGCGCCGATATGCGCGATTACGACTGGCTCTACGGTTATGCCGGCAAGAACAGCTGGTCGCATTACTCGAACAGCCCGAACACCCAGACGCCGAAGGCTTGGCAGCTCGACATCAGCGCGGCAGCGACGTTCTACGAGGACGAGGAGACCAAGGTCTACGCCATTGCCGGCTACCGGGCGCTCACGTTGAAATCGAACGCCCGCGGCGGCGGGTTCATCTACTCGCAGAACGGATTCCGGGACACGGCCGGAACCTTCCCGGACGACAAGATCGGCGTCGCCTACCAGCAATGGTGGCAGACGCCGTATGTCGGCATCGGCGGCTCCTTCGCGTACGACGATTGGAGCGTGTCCGGCGAGCTGATCGGCAGTCCGTTCGCCTATGGGAACGACAAGGATCATCACGCCGCGCGCCACCTGGTGTTCCGGGAGGATTTCGGCACAACCGGCATGTTCGGCGCCACGGCGTCGGTCGAGTACCGTATCAACCCGTTCCTCTCGGCCGTGGGCCGGGTGGAGTACCAGCAATATTTCGAGGGCAACGGCCCGACGCGCATCACCTCGGGTCTCACCGGCGCGACGACGACCCTGCCGGCTCCGTCCGGCAGCGGCAGCGCCGAAACCATGCTTCTGTCGGTCGGCCTCAAGGCGCGGCTCTGATATGGAATCCGGAAGATCACTTCCGGATTCCATATCATCAGCCCGCGCGGCGCCTGAGCGAAGCCGCTTTCCGCATCGCAAAGCGATCAATCGGAAAGCGTATGACACGGTGACGCCATCCCTGCGACGATCGGCTGGCGCAACGCCGCCGGGCCGGCTAGCCTCCGGGACAAGCCGCGCGACAAGCGGCGGGGAGGGACACCGGATGCAGCGTCTGGCCGGCAAGGTCGCCCTGGTCACGGGCGGCGCGCGGGGAATCGGGTTCGCGATCGCGCGGCGCTTCGCCCGCGAGGGAGCGGCGGCGGTGATCCTCGCCGATCTCGACGAGGCCGAGGCCGCGCGCGTGGCGCCGGAGAACCCCGCCTTCCATCCCTGCCCCCTCGACGTGACGAAGGACGAGGACTGGGCCCGGGCCGTCGACCGCACGGTCGCCCGCCACGGCGGCCTCGACGTGCTGGTCAACAATGCGGGAATCGCGGTCGTCGGCACGATCGAGTCGGTCACCCTCGAAGAGTGGCACCGCGTCCAGGCGGTCAATGTCGACGGGACCTTCCTCGGCTGCCGCCACGCGGTGCGGGCGATGAAGCCGCCGGCCGGCCGCGGGGGATCGATCATCAACCTCTCGTCGGTCTCAGGCATCGTCGGCGGACACAACCTCGCGGCCTACAACGCCTCGAAGGGGGCGGTGCGGCTCCTCACCAAGTCGGTCGCCCTGCACTGCGCGCGCCAGAAATACGGCGTGCGCTGCAACTCGATCCATCCGGGCTTCACCGAGACCGACATGCTGCGCGACCTCGCCGCCGGCAGCCGCTACACGCCCGACGAACTCTCCGAGCGCCTGCGTGCTTCCGTGCCTCTGGGACGCAATGCCGCCGCCGAGGAGATCGCGGGGCTTGCCGCCTACCTGGCCTCCGACGAGGCCGGCTTCGTCACGGGTGCCGAGATGGTGATCGACGGCGGCGTCACCGCGCAATAATCCCCGCTCCCCATAAAGTCGGACCCCAGCGGCAGCCCAGGCCCTCTACAGACCGGCGATTCGCCGCTATTTGTATGCGCCGCAGCAAAATCACCGGAGACCTGCCCGATGTCCGCCCAGGCCGCCCCCGCCCCGACCGATCTCGTCACCCTGGCGCAGGAAGCCGGCCTCGCCGCGAAGGCGCTCGCCGCGGACGCCACGAGGCGCGTGCGCGCCGGCCTCGTCGGCCCCGACGGCCGGCTCTCGCCCGAGCGCCTGGAGACCGAGCAGCACGCCGCCCATGGGCTCGCCTGGCTCTCGACCTATGCCGAGGCGATCAGCCAGCTCGGCGCCTATGCGGCGCGCCTCGCCGAGCAGGGGCGCCTCGGCGAGACCGAGACGCTGCTGGTGCGCATCGGGCTGGGCGAATACCTGGAACAGCTCTTCACCGGCATCCCGATGAGCCAGGGCGAGATGGTGCGCCCGACCTCGTCGCTCGGCCTCAAGGCCCAGGAGGTCGCACGCCACCGCTCGGACGCCGTCGAGACCCTGATCGCGGAGGGCAACACCGCCGAGAACCGCGCCGCCCTGGTGCGGCTGATCCGCGAGGGCTCGGGCGCCACCGTCGGCGAGAGCGGCCTCGACGAGGACATGGAGGCGATCCGCACCGAGATGCGCCGCTTCGGCCAGGCCGAGGTCGCGCCCCACGCCCATGAATGGCACCTCGAGAACGCCTATATCCCGCTCGAGATCATCGGCCAGATGGCCGAGCTCGGCGTGTTCGGGCTGACCATCCCGGAGGAATACGGCGGCATGGGCCTGCCGAAGATCTCGATGTGCGTGGTCTCGGAGGAATTGTCGCGGGCCTATATCGGCGTCGGCTCGCTCGGCACCCGCTCGGAGATCGCCGCCGAGCTGATCCTGGGCGGCGGCACCGAGGAGCAGAAGCAGCGCTTCCTGCCCAGGATCGCCTCGGGCGAGATCCTGCCGACCGCGGTCTTCACCGAGCCCAATACCGGCTCCGACCTGGCCTCGCTGCGCACCAAGGCGGTGAAGGACGGCGACACCTGGCGGATCCACGGCAACAAGACCTGGATCACCCACCCGGTCCGCGCCGACCTGATGACCGTGCTGGTGCGCACCAAGCCCGAGGAGCCGGGCCACAAGGGCCTGTCGCTGCTGCTCGGCGAGAAGCCCCGCGGCACCGACGAGAACCCCTTCCCGGTCGAGGGCCTGTCGGGCGGCGAGATCGAGGTGCTCGGCTATCGCGGCATGAAGGAGTACGAGCTCGCCTTCGACGGGTTCACGGTTCCCGAAGGCAACCTGCTCGGCGGCGTCGAGGGCAAGGGCTTCGCCCAGCTGATGCAGACCTTCGAATCGGCCCGCATCCAGACCGCGGCCCGCGCCATCGGCGTCGCCCAGTCGGCGCTCGATGTCGGCCTGCGCTACGCCGAGGAGCGGGTGCAGTTCGGCAAGCCGCTGGTCTCGTTCCCGCGGGTCGCCGACAAGCTCGCCATGATGGCGGTGGAGATCGCCATCGCCCGCCAGCTCACCTACTTCGCCGCGCACCAGAAGGACGAGGGCAAGCGCTGCGACCTCGAGGCCGGCATGGCGAAGCTGCTGGGCGCCCGCGTCGCCTGGGCGGCCGCCGACAACGCCCTCCAGATCCACGGCGGCAACGGCTTCGCCCTCGAATACCCGGTGAGCCGCCTGCTCTGCGACGCCCGCATCCTGTCGATCTTCGAGGGCGCGGCCGAGATCCAGGCCCAGGTCATCGCCCGCCGCCTGCTCGAAGTGCAGTAAGGGGGATCGGGAGCCTCGCTCAGCCAGGCTCCCGATCCCGTCACGCCGCCCGCGCCCGGTAGACGGCGCGGTCGGCGACCGAGCAGTTCCGGCCGGCGGCCTTGGCGGCGTAGAGTTCGAGGTCGGCGGCCTTCAGGGCCTCGGCGTAGCTCATGGCCTCGGTCACCCGCGCGACCCCGGCGCTCGCCGTGACCGGGCCGGCGACGATCGGCACCTGTGCCGCCGCCCGTACGGGAATCGTCCGCCGCAGGGCCTCGACGGTGGAGAGCGCGGCCTCGTCGGAGAGGAGGAGCGCGAATTCCTCGCCGCCGAGCCGGCCCGCGAAGGCCGGGCCTGCGGCGAGTGCCCGTGCCACCGCGACGATGACCGCGTCGCCCTGGTCGTGGCCGAACGTGTCGTTGATCCGCTTGAAATGGTCGATGTCGAGGATCGCGACCGCGCGCGGCCGCGCCTGAGCGAAATGCCGCTCCAGGCCGCGGCGGTTCGGCAGGCCCGTCAGCGGATCGGTATGGGCGACGAGGTCGAGGGTGTCGGCCCGGGCCTGCGCCTGGTCGCGCTCGCGCTTCAGGCGCATGAACCGGTCGCCGACGCTGGCGGCATTCAGCAGCATCTCCAGCGCGATGGCGCCGAACAGGACGTAGAGGAAGAGGCCGAACGGACGCCCGAGCACGATGTCGTGGTAGAGGCTGACCGCGCAGACCGACAGCACGCAGAGCGAGGCCGCCGACTGGAACCGCGCCGCGCGGCTGCCGCGGGCGAGCGCCAGGCCCAAAGCCGTACAATACAGCACCAGGATCGCCACCAGGACGACATCGCGAAAGGCCCGGTAGGCGGGCGGGCAGGGGTCGAGGAGCATCGCGGGCGTCGTGAGCGCCACCGCGACGGGCAGCCGGACGAGAGCCTTGCGGAAGCCCGCCGGCAGCGTGCCGGGTTCGAGCAGCGTGCCGAGGAACGGCCCCATCAGGGCGATCACCCCGTCGAACAGGACGTTGATCGCGACCTGCCGGGCAACGCTCTCCGCTTCCAGGAGCGGACCGAGCGGCAGCGACGACAGGCAGAGCGTGAGGGCGACGAGCGTCAGGATGCGGGCGGTGTCCCAGAGCAGGAACCGCTCGCGCAGGATGACGAAGAAGGCTGCGTTGTAGGCGATCGGCAGGAGCAGGAAGCCGAGGAAGGCGCCGCTCAGCACGGCGGGCCAGTCGAGGGCGGTGCCGCGGGCGAAGCTGGACTGGGCCAGGGCGGGCGCGGTCGCGAACAGGAGGAGCGCGGCCGCGGGCCAGGCGGATCGGTTTGGCGGACGGATCATGCGGATGGGGCGGCTCTCCCGCGTCGCCCCGACATCGTCGTTCCCCAGGTCAGGCCGCGCCGCGCGCGGATTTAGGGGCCGGGCATTTCCGCGGCAAGCCGGCGATCAACTGATGAAACCAGAAGTATGAATGATTTCATCGGGATCGCCTGTCCCGTGCAGGAGCGGGGAGGCGCGCCGGTCTCGTCGCCGACGGACCGGCGCGCCTGCCGCCTACTTCGTGATCTTCACCGAGACCGGATCGCTCGAGGGAAACGTCTCTTCCAGTCCCTCGTCGAGCCGTTCGCTGAGCTTGCTCTGCTGGTTCTCGGGCCGGGCCTTGTCGTCCGGCGACGCGCTGTCGCGGCGGAAGCCGGGCTGGTCCTGGTTCGGGGTCTTCGTGTCGCTCATGGTGGTCTCCTCGGTCGGAGCAGTCTGCCCGGCTAACGCGCGGGGACCGGGGGTGTTTCGTCCGTGGCGCGCTTAACCGGACGGTGGCGCCTCCCGGGCTAGGGTCCCGCGGGTGAGAGGACCCTTCCGATGCATGTCGGCATCCTGACGAATTTCGCGACGCCGAAGGGCGGCGCCGAGAAGGTCGCGCTCGAATCCGCCCGCGGGCTTGCCGAACGCGGCGTCGCGGTCACGCTGATCCACGGCGCCGACGGGCCGGCCGACCCGATGCTCGATCATCCGGGCATCCGCCGGGTGGGTTTGGGCCTCACCGACGTGTGGGAGCGGCCGGCCTGGCGCGGCGCGATCGAGGGGATCTGGAATCGCGAGGCGGCGCGGCGTCTGGACGCGGCCCTGGCGGCCCTGCCGGTGAGGCCCGACGTTCTGCATTTGCACCAATGGACCCGCTCGCTCTCGCCGGCGATCTTTCCCGTCCTCGCGCGCAGCGGCCTGCCGGTGGCGATCACGCTGCACGATTACTTCCTCGCCTGCCCGAACGGCGTCTATTACCGCTTCGACACGGCCGAGCCCTGCACCCTGCGCCCGGTCTCGCCCGGTTGCCTCGCGGCATCGTGCGATCCGCAATCGCGGGCGCACAAGGCGGTGCGGGTGGCGCGTTACGTCGCGCAATGGGCAGCGATCACCCGCGGTTTCGACCGTCGCCCGATCGACCTCGTCCACGTCTCCGACGGCAGCCGCACCCGGATCGAGACGATGATGCGGGGCGCGCCCGTGCGCCACCACCGCATCGACAATCCGGTCCGGGTCGAGCGCGCCGCCCCGGCCGATCCGGCCGCCAATGACGCGATCGCCTTTGTCGGCCGCTTCACCCGCGAGAAGGGCGCCGACCTCGTGGCGCAGGGAGCCCACCGGGCGGGGCTGCCGTCGCTGTTCATCGGCGACGGGCCGCTCGCCGACGAATTGCGCGCCGTGCCGGGGGCCGAAGTGGTCGGCTGGCGCGCCCCGGCGGAGGTCGAGGCGCTGCTGCGCGCCCGAGCCCGCGCCGTGGCGGCGCCGTCGCGCTGGCTCGAGACCGGGCCGCTGACGGTCTACGAGGCGCTCGCCGCCGGCATCCCGGCCATCGCCTCCGACCGGGCCGGCGCGGCGGAAAAGATCCGGGACGGGGAGACCGGCTTCGTCACCGCGCCCGACCTCGCTTCGCTCAGCGGAGCCTTCGGCCGGTTGACGGACGACGCTCTGGTGCGCCGCCTCGGCGCGGCCGCGCATGCCCGCGCCTGGTCCGCCCCGATGACCCTCGCCGCCCACGCGGACGCCCTGTGCGACCTCTATGCCGGGATGACGGGCACGGCCGAGGCGCCATCTTTTCAGCGCAGTGCTGTCATGTGAGAGAGCATCCAGCGTCAAACCCGAACTTTCGGAGCCGAATGCCGATGCACCGCCCGACGACCTCCCTGCTGCTCGCCGCGCTCCTCCTCGGGGTCGCCCGACCGGCGGCCGCACAGGCCGAGTCGGTGCCGCCGTTCCGCGCCCTGACGGATAACCGGGCCGTGCCGGACTCGAAGGCGCAGGTGCAGCTCTCCTTCGCGCCGCTGGTCAAGCGCGCGGCGCCGAGCGTGGTCAACGTCTACGGCACCCATGTCGAGAAGCGCGCCGCCAATCGCGGCGCCATGGACGAGTTCCTGCGCCGCTTCTTCGGCGATGCGGCGCCCAACCTGCCGCAGGAGCGGGCCCAGCGGTCCCTCGGCTCCGGCGTCATCGTCGACGCCTCGGGGCTGATCGTCACCAACAACCACGTCATCGAGAACATGAACGAGGTGAAGGTGGCGCTGAACGACCGGCGCGAGTTCGAGGCGCAGATCCTGCTGCGCGACCCCCGCACCGACCTCGCCATCCTGAAGATCAAGAGCCCGAGCGGCGGCCTGACGCCGATGGAGATCGGCGATTCCGAGCACCTGCAGGTCGGCGATTTCGTGATCGCCATCGGCAACCCGTTCGGCGTCGGCCAGACGGTGACGCAAGGCATCGTCTCGGCGCTCGCCCGCACCCAGGTCGGCTCGGCCGATTACCAGTTCTTCATCCAGACCGACGCGGCGATCAACCCGGGCAATTCCGGCGGCGCGCTGGTCGATCTCAACGGCGGCCTCGTCGGCATCAACACGGCGATCTACTCGCAATCGGGCGGCAGCCACGGCATCGGCTTCGCCATCCCGGCCAGCATGGTCAAGGCGGTGGTCGAGACGGCGAAGGGCGGCGCCAAGACGGTGCGCCGGCCCTGGCTCGGCGCCCGGCTCCAGCACGTGACGCCGGACATCGCCGACAGCGTCGGCCTCGACCATCCGACCGGGGTGCTGGTGGCCTCGATGCAGGCGAAGAGCCCGGCCGAGGAGGCGGGCCTGAAGCGCGGCGACGTGATCCTGGCGGTGGACGGCCAGACGGTCGACGACCCGGAAGCCTTCGGCTACCGCTTCGCGCTCAAGGGCATCAAGGGCGAGACCAAGCTCACGGTGCTGCGCGGCTCCAGCCGCACGACGGTGCCGGTGCGCTTGGGCCCCGCGCCTGAGACCCGCCCGCGCGACACCCTGAAGGTGAAGACCCGCTCGCCGTTCCTCGGCGCCACCGCGGTCAACCTGTCGCCGGCCGTGGTCGAGGACCTGCAGCTCGACCTGCCGACGCAGGCGCAAGGAGACGGCGTCATCATCGCCGAGGTCGAGGGCGGCAGCCTCGCGAACCGGGCCGGCCTTCAGAAGGGCGACCTCGTGGTGGCGGTGAACGGGGCGCCCGTGACCTCGACCAAGGACCTGGAGCGCATGACCCGCACCGCCGCCTCGATGTGGGAGGTGACGATCAACCGGGGTGGGCAGCAGCTGACGTCGGTGTTCGGGGGGTAGGGGGCGGGAGGCGGGTGCTGCGGCGCCTTCAGCTCGACGAGGCGTGGCGCCCGTCTCCATGACACCCTCGATGTCATCCCGGGGCCGCGAAAGCGGAGCCCGGAATCCAGGGACTCAGGTGCGTCAGAACCTGCTTCGACCGATTGGCGGATTGTTCATCCTACCCACTCACCTCATCCTGAGGTGTTGGTCGATCGCAGATCGACTGACCTCGAAGGAGGGCTCCAGAAGTCTCGGCGCTATCTGGAGCCATCTTTCGAGGCTCCTTTCAGTCGCACCTCAGGATGAGGTAAGGGGATAGGAACATCCCGCTTGTCTTAAATGTCGAGAATAAAATCTCACTCGAGCAGGCTCTCAACCAATGGCGGATTCGCTCGTCTTCCGCCTTTCCTGACCTATCCGCGGCTCTGGATCCCGGGCCAACGCTGCGCGGCCCCGGGACGACCCTGTGCGGGTGGAAACGATGCGGTCATTCTGCCGGGGGTTTTCTGCCTCGGCAAGCTTACGACCGTACTTCCCGCTTCGCGACGAAATTGATTTCGTCCACCAGCACGTCCTTGACGACGTCGCCGCCCAGGCGCTCGTTCACCTTCGCCCGCACCTCGGCCAGCCGCTTGGTGATGTCGTATTTCGCCAGTTTGCGAAAGTCGAGCGCCGGGTCGGCATAGATCTGGCGGAAGGCTTCATCGACCACGAAGGCGTTGGGCGGCACCGGCAGGGTGTGCATCAGCTTGGCGTCGGCGGTGAAGACCAGCACGGCGATGACGTAGCCCTGCACCTTGCCGTCGGCGATCATCGGGATGTTGATCGGCGCGAGCTTCTGGTATTGCAGGCCTTCGAGGTAGGGCTCGGTCTTCTTGCCCGAGAAGATGCCGCCGCCGAAGGTCACCGCACCGTAGCAGGAGGCGATGGTGACGGCGCAGATCCACAGCCCGGTGATCAGGATCTTCATGACCGGAGGCTCGTCCGCGCACTATAGGTCCCGTCCGACTCGGCGGCGAGCGCCGCCTGGGTCACGGTGTCGTCGATCTCCTCCATCGCCCGCAGGTGCAGGGCGACGACCTGCTGGTTGCGGGCGAGCTTGTCGCGCAGGCGCGCGAGGTGGATCGCCGTGGTGGCGTCGAGGCCGGTGGGGTCGAGGCCGCGGGTGAGGCGGGTGAGTTCGAGGAGTCCCTGGCTCTTGCGGCGGTTGAGGCCGTCGAGATCGGCCGCCCCTCGCGCCTCCAGCGCCTCGGTCTCCTCCTCGATCACGGTTTCGAGCCGCTTGATGCAGGCGAGCAGCATGACGGTCACACCTTGGCCGCGGGATTGGCGGCATCCACCGCCGGCGCGGCGGGGGCAGCCGGATGAGCGGCGTTCAGCATCTTGGCGATGCCGATGCCGCCGGCCTTGGCGATCTGGGTGCCGATCTGCTCGGCCAGCATCGACTTCCAGATGCCGCCGGCATTGCCCTTGCCGTACACGGTCTCGGACTTCTCCGGCATCATCGCCTCGACGAATTGCTGCATCACCAGCCCCTCGAACTTCTTGTAGGGGTCGCTGCCGGCGCCGGTCAGCGCGGTCTGGTTCTGCAGGCTGAGGAGAGAGCCGCGGGCATCGAGCGGCATGTGGGTCGAGAGCCCGGCATCCCGCGCCGCATCGGCGAAGGCGGTGGCGCCGGCGCTGCCGGGCTGCGACAGCTTGGCGGCGGCCTCCTGGAAGCGCTGCGGATCGGCCGCCCGGGCCACGTCGAGCACGATGTCGGAGGGCGGTGAGATGCTCATCGGCGGCTCGAATCAGGATCGGTTACGTCAACAGGATCTTAACGGCCCTGGCTTACGGGAGGCTTGCGTCGGGACGGCCCGAGCGGGCCGCGAGCCGCGCCACCTGCCCGTCGAGCCGTTCGAGGTCGTCGCGCTTGTCCGCCTCGCGGCGGTGATCGTCGGCCCGGCGCTCGGCCAGGGATTCGGCGCGCTTCTGGGCGAGGCCCCGCTCGCGTACGGCTTCCCTCTGCGCGGCGGCCTCCGCCTCCAGCGCGGTCGCCTGCGCGGCGAGCCCGCGCAGGCGCCTGGCCGTGGCCTCCAGCAGCATCGGGCCGTGATCGGAGGAGGCGAGCGCCGCGAGCAGCCGCGACCGGTCGGCCTCGATCTCGGCCGCGCGCTCGCGGGTGGCGGCGAGCTCGATCTCGGCCGCGCGGCGCATCTGCTCCTGCACGGTGACGAGGCGCCTGGCGCGCTTCAGCCGGTCGCCGGTGCCCGACGCCATCAGCCGCGCACCAGCCAGGCCGCGTAGCCGCGGAGGAACTGCGTCATGAACTCGCCCGCGAGGTAGTAGAGCATGAGAAGGCCGCCGAACATCACGAACGGCGTGGCGACGAAGTAGACCGGGATCGTCGGCGTGAGCTTGTTGACGAAGCCCGCCGCCAGGTTGACCATGATGGCGTAGAGGATGAACGGCGCGACGATGCGCAGGCCCAGCATGAAGGCGGCGGTGACCTGGTCGACGATGCGGGTGAGGATCAGCTGGCTGCCGAGCCCCTCGCCGGGCGGGATGCGGGAATAGGATTCGACGAGGCCGCGAAACAGCTCCCAGTGCAGGTCGGCGGCGAAGATGATCGCGGCCGCGGTGAGGAGGATCAGCCCCTCCACCGCCGGCACCGGATCGATGCCTTCGACCGGCGAGCCTGGCATGCCGCCGAAGCCGACCATGGTCGAGGCGGCGTTCATCACCGTCTCCAGCACCAGGATGAAGATCCGGCCGAGGAAGCCGATCATCAGCCCGGTCAGGGTCTCGCTGGCGATCCAGGCCAGGGTCTGCACCGGCAGCTGCCCGGCGAGCCGCGGCTCGAATTGCGGCACGATCAACGGGGCGATGGCGAGCGAGACGGCCCCGGCGATGAGGAGCCGGACCTGCTGGGGCACCCGCGGACTCGAAAAACCCGGGACGACGAGGAGACAGCCGCCGACCCGGCAGAAGATCAGGAAGACGGCGAGGAAGCTGTCCGGCCCGATCTTGGTCACGAGACCGTGCCCAGCGACTTGATCTCGACGCCCCGCGCGATCTCGAGATGCGAGAGCACCGGCAGGGTCGGAAAGATCCGCTCGATGATCATCCGCACGTAGGGCCGGGCGTCGGGCGCGGTGACGAGGGCGAAGCCGTGCACCTCCTTCATCCGCGAGCGGATCGCCTCCGAGGCCTCGGTGCCGAATTGCTCGACGAGGCGCGGGTCGATGTCGAACTCCACCACCTCGCCCTTGGCGTCGCGCTTCAGGCTCTGGTGGAACGACAGGTCCCAGCTCGCCCCCAGCCGCAGCACGCTGAGCACGCCGTTCTCGGCGAGGTCGCCGCAGATCTGCTGCGCCATGCGCATCCGCACGTGCTCGGCGATCTGCTCGGCCCGGCGCGCATGCGGGGTGATCTCGGCGATCGCCTCCAGGATCAGGTGCAGGTTGCGGATCGAGACCCGCTCGGCCAGCAGCAGCTTCAGCACCGCCTGGAGGCCGGAGTAGGAGATCTGCGACGGGCAGATTTCGTCGAGCAGGCGCTTGTATTCGGGGTCGAGCCGGTCGAGGAGCGCACGCATGTCCTTGTAGGACAGGAATTGCGGCAGGTTGTTGCGGATCACCTCGGAGAGGTGGGTGAGCAGCACCGAGGCGCCGTCGATCGGCTCGAAGCCGCCGCGGCGCACCTCCGCGGCGTAGGAATCCATCACCCACAAGGCCTTCAGGCCGAAGGCGGGCTCGCGCACCTCGTCGCTCGGCACGTCGGGCTTCGGCCCGTCGCCGACCACCACCAGCATCTCGCCGGGGCGCAGCTCCTGGCTCGCCGCCACGGTGCCGTGGATCAGGATCTGGTAGCTCTTCGGCGGCAAGGCGAGGTTGTCCGCGACCTTGATGTCCGGCACCACGAAGCCGTACTGCCGGGCGAACTTGCGCCGCATCTTGGCGACCCGGTGGCCGAGCTCTCCTTGCGAGGCCTGGATCTGCGAGCCGACCTGGCGGCCGAGGCTGAGCTCGATCTCCGGGGTCTTGAGCGATTCCTTGACCGAGTCCTTCTCCTTGGTCTCGGCCTGCTTCATCGCCTCCTCGGCCTTGGCCTTGGCCTCCGTCGCCGCCGCCTTCGCCTGGAGCCGGCGCGGGATGGTACGGGCGATGAAGAACAGGAGCCCGCTCAGCGCCATGAAGGGCAGGAAGGGCAGGCCGGGCACGAGCGCGAACATGCCCATCATCGCGGCCGCCACCAGCAGCGCGCGCGGATAGGCGCCGAGCTGGCCGATCACCGCCTGTTCGGCGGTGCCCCGTGTGCCGCCCTTCGAGACCAGCAGGCCGGCGGCCAGCGAGACGATGAGCGCCGGGATCTGCGAGACCAGGCCGTCGCCGACCGAGAGCTTGGTGAAGATGTCGGCGGCGGTGCCGAGCGGCAGGCCGTGCCGCGTCGTCCCGATGATGATGCCGCCGAAGACGTTGACCGCGATGATGATGAGCGAGGCCACCGCCTCGCCGCGGACGAACTTCGAGGCGCCGTCCATCGAGCCGAAGAAGGCGCTCTCCTCCTCCAGTTCCCGGCGCCGGCGCTGCGCCTCCTTGTCGTCGATCAGCCCGGCATTGAGATCGGCGTCGATCGCCATCTGCTTGCCGGGAATCGCGTCGAGGGTGAAGCGGGCGCCCACCTCCGCGATGCGGGTCGCGCCCTTGGTGATGACCAGGAAGTTGACGGTGATCAGGATCAGGAACACCACGATCCCGATCACGAAGTCGCCGCTCATCACGAACTGCGAGAAGCCCTGGATGACGTGGCCGGCGGCGTCCACGCCCTTCTGGCCGTTGGCCAGGATCAGCCGGGTCGTCGCGATGCCCAGCGCCAGCCGCAAGAGCGTGGCGATCAGCAGCACGGTCGGGAAGGCCGAGAATTCGAGCGGCTTCTGGATCCAGAGCGCCACCATCAGGATCAGCACCGACAGGGCGATCGAGAAGGCGAGCCCGACATCGATGAGCAATGCCGGGACCGGCAGGAACAGCACCGCCAGGATCGCCACGATGCCGGCCGCGAAGCCGAAATCCCGCCGCGACTTGCGCTCGATTGCCGGAGCCGCGCCCACCGCCATGATCCCACCATCCTCCGCGAAGGGTTTTCGCAGGTGGGTGTGCCACGGCTAGCTTGCGCGGGGGTTGGGCATTCAGAATCCCGTCGCGATCCGCCCGTAGGCGGCCTCCGCGAAGGCGTTGATCTGGCCGCCGATGAAGGTGCCGGTGACCAGCAGGACGAGCAGGATCACCACGATCTTCGGCACGAAGGTCAGGGTGACCTCCTGGATCTGGGTGAGCGCCTGCAGCAGGGCCACCGCGATGCCGACCAGCATCGCGGCGCCGACCGCGGGGCCCGCGGCGACGATCACGGTCCAGATCGCGGCGCGGACGAGTTCGAGGGCGTCGACCTCGTTCATGGGTGTCTCCGAAGCGCCCGGCACGTCGCCGGATGGCGCACCTTACTGGATGGTGACGCCGGAGGTCAGCAGCACGTCCTGGCCGCTGGTCAGGCGCGCCAGCGCCCCGTCGCTCGTCACCCGCACCGACTGGACGGTGCCGGTCTGGGTGCCGTCGGCCGAGGTCAGGGTGCGGCCGATCACCGTGTCGGCCTGGTCGAGGAAGCTCGAGGCGAGCAGCGAATCGAGCTTGGTGTTGGTCTTCGTCGCCTGCTCGACCTGCGAGAAGGTGGCGAGCTGGCCGACATAGGCGGTCGAGTCCATCGGCTTCGTCGGATCCTGGTTCTTCAGCTGCGCCATCAGCAGCGTCAGGAAGGTGTCCGAGTTCATCGAGGCGGCGAAGGAGCTGCCGGCCTTGGCGGCGGCGGCGGTCGCGGAGGTCCCCGCGGCGGCGGTGGCGCTGGTGGTGCTGTCGACGGTCATTCAGGCCTCCGGGTCGCGGGCGGGCAGAGCGGCATGGGCGGAGCGGCGGTTCGTGGCAGGCGGCCGCACGGCCGTACGCTCGCGGGGCCGCTCGGGGCTGCGGGTGCGGCGGGCGAGCGCGGTCAGGGCCGGAGCCGGCGCCGGAACGGCGGGCGCGTCCCCGGCCTTCATCAGGGCGGCCTCGAGGGGATAGAGCCCGCGGATCAGCTTCAGCGCCTCGAACAGCCGGCCGCCCTCGATCAGGGCGTGGGCGGCGGCGAGCCCGTCGCGCAGGACCGCCTCGCCGGTCGTCGCCAGCAGGCCGTCGCGCAGGCCGTCGTAGAGGACCCGCGCCGATGCCGCCTGGGCGGGATCGATCAGCATGGTCTGGGCGGCGAAGTAGAGCTGACGCAGGGGCGTCGTCGCGTCCTCCGCCTGGAGCACGTGGCTCTCGAGCAGGAAGGTTGCATCGTTCATGAGTTCGATCGCCACCTTGCGGTCGACCCGCAAAACGGCGCCGTTGATGTAGATCCGTTCCCCGGCTCGCAGCGACAGGCGCATGGTGCGGCTCACCTCAGGCCGTCGCGGATCGAGGTGTTCACCTCGATCAAGGCGGAAAGGCTGCGCTCGGGCGAGCGCAGGACCTCGCCGACCTCCTGCATGGTCCAGGCGCCGATCGATACGAGGTCGTCGCGAAGCGCCGGCGGCAGGGCGTTCTCGGGCCCCAGGAGGTCGGCGATCAGGACGTTCCACAGGTCCTGCACGAAGCCGACCGCGGCGGTCCGCTCCGGCCCGGCGAGGCCCCGGGCCTCGACGTCGCGCAGCTGGGCGAGCGCCCGGTCGAAGGCGGCGCGCTCGCGCTCGCGGCCGACCTCCGGGGCGTCCTCCAGGATCTCGGAATAGGAAAAGCGGTACATCGAGCCGATGCCTCGTCGGTCTGTGTCTACGCGTCTGGATGGGGTCGCGGGGATGACGTCGCGCGGGCCGGCGGGGTCGCCGGGCTACGAGAGGTATTTCAGGAGCGACAGCTGCTGGATCTGCGCGGTCAGCGAGTAGGACATCTGGAGCTGGGTCTGCGCGGCGTCGAGCCGGGTCTTGGCCTCGGCCGGATCGACCGCTTCGAGGCGGGAGAGTTCCTTCTGGAAGAGGGAGGCCTGCGCGTCGAGCCGGGTATTGGCGTCGGTGATGCGCGACTGGCTGCGGCCGAGATCGGCCTGGAGCGAGACCAGCCCGGCACTGGCCTGGCTGAGGAGACCCATCGCCCGGTCGGACACGACGGCCTGGGCGTCGGCCGAGAGGCCGGTGAGGCCGAGGCTCGACACGATGGCGGCTTCGGCGAGCTGGCGGAACGCCGTCCCGTTGGCCGAGACCGAGGTGGTCACGGTCTCGCTCAGCGAGATCCGGCTGGTCACGGCGGTGCTCGAGGCCTGCGACCAGGTGTTGCCCCAGTTCGGGTCGGCGAACTGGGCCGCGACCGTGCCTTCGAGGAAGTTCTTCACCTGCGCCGCCGTCAGGGTGGAGGCGCGGGGGTCGTTCGGCCGAAAGCCGAAGGCGGTCTGGAACGCGGCGGTCGCGGCGGCCTGGGCATTGGCCACGGCCCCGTCCTTGATCGGGCTCACGCCGGTATTGATGCCGGAGAACAGCGTCTGCCCGCTCGCGGAGGAGTTGAGGAGGCTCGTCAGCGACGCCAGGGTGTCGCCGGCCGAGGCCGCCATCGCGGCGACGCGCTTGTCCGAGGTCAGCCCGGTCAGGGCGGCGAATTGCGTGTCGGCGGATTTCTGCAATTGCTGCAGGATGTTCTGGGTCGCGCCGAGGCGCAGGGCGGTGACGCCGTTGCCGTCCTTGAGGGCGGCGATCTCCGCCGTGCTCTGGCGCAGGGAGAAGCTGCGGCTCACCTGGGACCCGAGGGCGAGGCCGATATCGGCGTAGCGCCCCGCCGTGATTTCCTGGGTCGCGGTCGCGATCTCGGTCTGGAGCCGGCCCGCGGCATTGCGCGGGGTGTTCCACAGGCTGAGGCTGGAGATGTAGCTGGTGGTCATCATGGCAGGCAGGGCTCTGTCTTGCGGGGGATCGCCGGGACGCCTCACCGGATCGCGGTCAGGAGGGTCTGCAGCAGGTCGTCCACCATGGTCAGGATCTTGGCCGAGGCCGTGTAGGCGCGTTGGAGCTGCAGCATCTGGGCGGTCTCGTCGTCGCCGTTGACGCCGACGGCGTTCGACAGGGCGTCGCTGGCCCGCCCGAGCAGGGTCTTCTGGTAATCGGCATCCCCCGAGGCGGCCTTGCGGGTCGCTTCGAGCCAGCCGGCGGAATCGGCCGCGAAGCCCGCGAGCGTCGCGGTCTCGTTCAGCGGCGGGCCCGGGGTGAAGCTGCGCGCCGTCGCCAGCCCGGCGACCAGCCCGTTCAGCCGCGTCGCGTAAGCCGCGTCGGTGCCCGGATTGGCCTTGTAGGCGGCACCGTTCATGCCGCCGTCGCGCAGGGTCGTGACGTCGCCGCCGCTCGTCGGGTCGACGGCGGCGTTGAGCGCGATCCTCCCTGCGAGCCCGGCGGTCGAACCCGGCAGGGCGCCGCTCGCGCCGGCCGTGAACAGGCCCGTCTTCGACCCGGCGGCGCCGGTTTCCTTGAAGGTGTCGATCAGGGCGCCGGCGATGGCGTCGAGCTGGTTCTCGTAAGCGACCGCGCTCTCGTCGCGCAACGAGGCGAGGCCGGCGAGCCGCCCGCTCGCGAGCCGCATCGGCGAACTCGCCCCCGTGACCGGCACGCCGTCGACCGTCACGGCCGAGCCCACCGTGCCCGCCGCGAAGGCCGTCGTCGGGGTGAAGCTCACAGTCCGGGCGCCCCGGTCGAACAGCGTCACGCCGCTGTCGGTGTAGATCGCCATGTCGCCGCCCGGACGGTCGGAGACGGAGATGCCGATCTCGGCCGAGAGCTGCGACACGATGCGGTCGCGGGTGTCGAGGCTGTCGCTGACGTCCTGGCCGCTCGCCGTGCCGCGCATCACCGCCCGGTTGGCGATGTCGAACTGGCCGAGCAGGTCGTTGATGCGCGCGACCGAGTCCGCCATGCCCTGGTCGGCCGTCGCGCGGGCATCGTGCACGGCGTCCGCCGCGCCGTTGAGGCTGGTGGCGAGGTCGCGGGCGCTCTCGACCGCCGTCCGGGCGAGCCCGGCATCGTCCGGGCGGTTGGCGGCGGCCTGGAGCGCCGCGTTGAGGGCGCCGAGCCGCGCGGCCGGCGACCCCGCGTCGCTGGTATCGCCCACCGTCATCGACAGCTTGGTGAGCCCGTCGAGCAGGGCCTGGCTCTCGGAGGCCGCCGAGGCCGCCGAGAGCTTGCGGGTGAACAGGGCCGCGTCGCTCGCGCGGGTCACCACGACCGTGGTCCCGCCCGCGCCGGTCACCAGGCTGACGATCTTGCGCGAATAGCCGGGGTCGTTCGCCCCCGCGGTGTTGCGGGCGTTGGTGGCGATCTGGCTCGACGTCGCGAGGAGCGCCGAGCGTGCCGAATCGAGCGCGAGCGAGAGACCCATCTGTCAGTTCCGGTTGGCTGGAGCATTTTCCGACGAAGTGGAGACCGGTTCGTCGCAGAAAATGCGGCAAAACCAGATCGAGAGCGGCGCCCGATCGCGGCGCGATCAGGCGCTGCTCTCCTCTGCCGTTACCGCTTCAGGCTCATCAGGGTGTCGAGCATCTCGTTGCCGGTCGTGAACACCTTCGAGTTGGCGGTGTAGGTCGACTGCGCCTCGATCATCGCGGTGAGCTCGGTGCTGACGTCGACGTTCGACTGCTCGAGGGAGCCCGACAGGATCTTGCCGCGGCCGCCCTGACTGGCGAAGCCGACCTGGATCGCGCCGGAATCGACCGTCGGCCGGTAGACGTTGCCGGACCGCGGCTCGAGGTTGTCGGCGCTCGGCACGGTGGCGACCGGGACCTTGAAGGCCGCTAGGCGGGTGCCGTCGTCGAAATTGGCGTACACGGTGCCGTCCGCGTCGAACGAGGTGCCGGTCACGGCGGCCGGCGACTTGCCGTTGGCCGTGCCCGTGATGGCGTAGTCGCCGGCGAGCTGAGTCAGGCCGGAGAGGTCGAAGGTCGTGCTCTGCCCGCCCGGGGTGGTGAGGGTGAGGGATTTCGGACCCGTATAGGTTCCCGAGCCCTTGGCTCCGGTGCCGGTGATCTGGCCCTGCGCATTGAAGCCGAGGGTGGTGCTCGCCAGCGGCGCGATCGTGGCCCCACTCGCGTCGAAGGGCAGCCTCGGGGCGGTGCCGGACGGGGTCGGGGTGGCAGCGCCGTCGTAGAGCGAGACCGTCCAGGTGTTGTCGTTGTTCTTCGCCAGGTAGACGTCGACGGTCCGGGACTTGCCGACGTTGTCGTAGGCCACGACCGAGTACTTCTTCGAGTACTGGTCCGCCCCGGCCGCGGTGGCGTCGACCGGCAGCTTGCCCGACAGGGAGCCGGCGGTGGTCGGCGTCGCCCGGCTGTTGACCGCGGCGAGGCTGATCGGCACCATGTCGGCGACGCCGTTGAGGGTCGTCGAGGGCTCGCCGTTGAGCAGGCTGTAGCCCATCAGGGTCATGCCGGCGGCATTGGTGAAATTGTTGGTCGTGGCGTCGATCTTGAAGTTGCCGGCCCGGGTCAGGAGCGGCGCGCCCGACGGGTCCTGGACGACGAAGAAGCCGTTGCCGTCGATCGCGAGGTCGGACTTTGAGGTCGTGGCGTTGATGGTGCCGCCCTCGCTCACCGCCCGGCGCACCGTCGTCTCGACCGAGCCCGAATTGTAGTTGCCGGTCCCGGTATCGGCGATCAGCAGCGAGGAGAACTCCGTCGAGGCGCGCTTGTAGCCCGTCGTGCTGGAATTCTGGATGTTCTCCGCCACCGTCGAGATGCGGTTGGACTGGGCGTTCATGCCCGAGACACCGGAGCGGAGCACGCCGATGAGACTCATTGCGGGACCTCGTTCGTCAAAATGCTTCGAATGGGATGCAGGCGGGACTGGGCTTGCGGAGATGCGACTCGCGAAGCCGGAACTCGGGACGGACTAGACCCGCCCAGGCTTGCGCGGGGCTTGGAGAACGGGAGAGGCTCGGCCATCGCGCGTCAGCCCCGCAGGCTCTGGGCGAGCTCCAGGAACGCGTCCCGGCTCGGCGGCTGGGTCGGGTCCTGGTGCAGGGCGTCGTAGATCCGCGGCACCAGGGCGATGGCCTGGTCGAGCTCGGCGTCGGTCCCGGACCGGTAGCCGCCCATCAGGCGCAGGTCCCGGGTCTCCTCGAACCGGGCCATCATCGCCCGGAGCTTGCGGATCAGGTCGCGCTGCTCGGGCGTCCAGACCTCGGTGGCAAGTCGCGAGATCGAGCCGAGGAGGTCGACCGCCGGGTAGCGCCCCTGCTCGGCGATGGCCCGGTCGAGGACGACGTGGCCGTCCAGCGTGCCGCGGATGCTGTCGGCGACGGGATCGTTGTGGTCGTCGCCGTCGACCAGCACCGAGAACACCCCCGTGATGGTGCCGCGCCCCTCGAGGCCCGGGCCCGCCCGCTCGAGCAGGCGCGGCAGGTCGGAGAAGACGCTCGGCGGGTAGCCGCGGGCCACCGCCGGCTCGCCCGCCGCCAGGGCCACGTCGCGGGCGGCATGGGCGTAGCGGGTCACCGAATCGACGATGAGAAGCACCGATTCGCCGCGATCGCGAAACGCCTCAGCCACCGCGAGGGCCACCTTCGGTGCCTGGCGGCGCATCATCGGGCTCTCGTCGCCGGTCGAGACCACCACCACGGCGCGGCTCCGGCTCGGTGCGAGCGCGCCTTCGAGGAATTCCCGCACCTCGCGCCCGCGCTCGCCCACCAGGGCGACCACGACGCTGTCGAATCCTTCCGCTCCCGCCAGCATCGCGAGCAGGGTCGACTTGCCGACGCCGGAACCGGCGAAGATGCCGATGCGCTGGCCGGCGCAGAGCGGGGTGAAGAGATCGAGCGCCCGCACGCCGGTGCGTAGCGGCGCGCGCACCCGGGCGCGGCCGAGCGCCGCCGGCGGGTCGGCGTCGAGGGGAACGGCGCGCTCGCCCGCGATCAGCGGGCCGGCCCCGTCGATCGGGCGCCCGAGGGCGTCGATCACCCGGCCCTTCCAGCTCGGATCGGGCCGCAGCTCCGCCGGCCCGAGGCGGCGGGCGATCGTGCCGATCCCGGCCTCGATCCGGCTCTCATAGGCCTTGAGGGTCGCGCCCTCGGCGTCGACCCGGACGATCTCGCCGACCTGCGACCGCCCGCCCGTCGAGAAGGCCATCCGGTCGCCGAGGCGCACGAAGGGCGCGACGCCGCCGATCCGGCAGGCGCTCGCGGTCACCTCGCGGATCGGCCCGCCGATCCGCACCAGGGCCCCGTCCTGCCGGGCCGACGTCATCGCCTCGGTAAGGCGCGCGAGCGGGTCGGCGTCCATGCTCAGCTACCCTGCGGCGAGAGCGACTTCACGGCGCTCTGGAGCGAGGATTCGGCTTCCGTCGTCGCCGTGGCGGCGCTCTCGAAGGCGCGCTGGATGGTGATGAGCTTCGTCATCTCCATGATCGGGTTGACGTTCGAGCCCTCGACGTAGCCCTGGACGATGCCGATCCGGGTGAAATCCTGAACCGGCTGCGCCGGCATGTTGGCGGTCACGGCGTTGCCGGGCGCCCGGGTGAGCGTCGCCTTCTTGTCGATGACGAACAGGCCGATCCCGCCGACCTGGTTGGTGCCCTGGTAGATGCTGCCGTCGCGCCCGATCGTCGGCGGGCCCTGTTGCGGATCGAGGAGGAGGGGAGAGCCGCCCGGATCGAGCACCGGCTGGCCGGTGAGGGTACGCAACTGACCCGTCGCGTCCATCGTCATGCGCCCGTCGCGGGTATAGACCGGACCGGACGGGCCGCCGATGCTGAGCCAGGCATCGCCCTGGATCGCGACGTCGAGGGGCGAATCGGTCTTGGTGATCGGGCCGGAGGCCCGCGAGAGGTAGGTGTCGCCCGAGTTCACGAAGGCCACGGCGCCCTTGGTCGCCTGGGCGAGGAGCGCCGAGAACTTGGTCTCCTCGGCGCGGAAGCCCGCCGTCGCCATGTTGGCGACGTTGTTGGCGGTGGTGGTCAGGCGCTTGTCGAGGGCGACCTGGGCCGAGAGGTTGACGTAGAGGCTGTTCTGCATCGCCGCCTCACGCCTGGCCGTTGCTGAACAGGGCCAGGATCGGATCCGTGGCGGTGTTGTTCTGCGCGTCCCAGATCGCCGCGAAGCGCCGGGCGAAGGCCTCGACCTTGTCCGGGTCCAGGAAGCTCGTGAAATCGACCTTGGAGGAGATGAGGGCCGCGCGCTTCGCCAGGGCATCGCTGGTGGTGGCGCTGCTCGTCGCCGGCAGGCCGATCACCGTGTTGACGACCTGCGTGAGAGCGGGATCGCTCAGGATGTCGTAGCCGCTGTTGAGGAACGGCGCCTTGCGGGCGAAATAGAGGGCGAGGCGCACCCCGGTATCCTCGGCGCCGGCATCGGTTTCGAGGCTCTGCTGCAGGTAGGCGTCGACCACGCCCTTGACGTTGGCGCCCGGCGTGAGGTCCGTCCCGTTGCCGATGCCGACGGCCGTCTGCCCCGGATCGGACAGGGCGGCATTGGTCACCGTCAGGGTGCGGTTGGTGCCGCCGGCGAGGTAGACCGTGTCGGCGTTCACGCCGCTGCCGCCCGGCGCGCCGTCGAGGCCGAGATCGGTGTAGCCGGTGGTTTCGAAGAACAGGTTGCCGTTGGCCCCGATGCCGACCTGCACCTTGCCCATCAGCCCGTCGGCCCCGGACGCGCCGATCTGGGCGTTGATCGCCGCGCCGATCTCGGTCGGGGTGACCTTGGCGAGGTCCGCGACCTTGCCGGCGAGGGTCGCCTTGTTGAGGACGATGGTGGCGCTCTTCGTCGTGGTCGCGTCGACCTGCGACGAGAGGGTGAAGCTCGCCTCGTTGGTGCCGGTGAAGTCGTAGGATGCGGCGAGCGCGTAGGGCAGGGAGAGCTTCGCGCTGCCCGCCGGGGTCAGCTGGGTCGGCGACACCACGACCGGGTCGGTCCCCTTCGCGGTGGTGTTCTGCGTGAAGTCGAAGGCCTTGGCGAAGGCGACGTAGCGGTCGTCCGCCAGGCGGTTGGCGAAGGCGGTGGACGTGGCCGTGCCCTCGGTCAGGACCTTCTTCATGAACGCCTTGGCGTAGCCCATGTCCTCGAGGCCGAAGGCCTTGACGGCGTAATTGTAGAGCCGCGTATCGGCCATGAAGTCGTCGACCGACTTCACCTTGCCGATATTGGCCTGGTAATAGGCGGTGTCGCGGGCGACGACCGGATCGTTGCCCTTGCGCTGCAGCGAGGTCGCGAGATTCCGCGACAGGAGCATGTAGCTCGTCAGCGTGTTCGTCACGGATGCGTCTCCGGCCCGTCGGCGCGGTGGGGCGGGTCCGCCCGCCGCTGCGGCGCGGTCTCCCGATGAGGCTCCCGCTCTAGGCGGCCACGCTTGCTCCAGGCTTGCTTCAGCCCTGGAGTTTGCCGCAGCGCACTCACAGCGGGGTCGGTCCGATGATGGTCTCGGTGGTGATGACGATCCAGCCGGCGCTGGTGCTGCGGATCGACAGCACCCGGCCGGCGCCCGGCAGGGTGGAGCCGATGGCGATCTCGTGCATCCCGTCGCGTCCCTCGACCACGGCCTGGCCCGCCGAGGCGCGCCGCAGGGCGAAGCCGGCGGGCGGCGGTCCGGCGGGCGCTAGCGGCACGGCCGCCGCCGCGGCGGGCGCGGCCGGCTTCTCCGCCAGCGAACCGGTGATCAGGGGATCGAGGTCGGGCTCGGGGGCGCGCGCCTCGGTGATCGTCCGCTGCCAGGCGAAGGGCCCGGTCATCATGGCCGGCAGCACCTGACGCACGTCGTAGGGCCGGGTCGGCTGGGAGAGGGTGTAGCCGGCAAAGCCCGTGGCGGTGAGCGCCAGCAGGATGGCGGCGCCGAACACGCCCCGCTCCGTCGCCGCCTCCCGGGCGCGGCGACGGGCGATCAGGCCCGCGACCGGGCTTTCGGGCGGGAGGGAAGGGCGCTTGCGCGGGACCGGGGCTGCGGGCATGGGCCGGGACGTGTCCGACGGTTGATGGCTAACGAGGCATGAAGGAACATGCTTGACGCCTGGTTAACGGAGCCGCTTCGACCCGCGCCGGGTTTGCGCGGGCGGCGGAAAGCCGTAAGCGTGCCGTGCGGGCACGGGGCCCGGTTGCGGGGATTCCATGACCGATCTGCGGAAGACCGACGGCGATGACGGTCGGGTTTCCGCCCCCACTCCCCGCGTCGGCCGCCGCCGCCGCATGATCCAGCCGGGACGGATCGTGCTCGGCCCCGACCACTCCGTCGCCTGCGAGGTCGTGGACGTCTCGACCGCGGGCGCGCGGCTTCGCGTCCCCACCCGCATCCCCCTGCCGGAAACCTTTCCCCTCGTCATCGCCGCCCACGACCTGCGCAACTTCACGGTGCGCCTGCGCTGGCGCCGGGGGGATTTCGCCGGCGTGACGTTCGAGGGGGCGGGGTTCTACGTCGGGTGAGGACGCCGCAAAGTCCGCCCTCGTTCCTTCACGGCGGCGCCTCCGCGAGGCGCCCGTGAGCTTGCAAGCGGATGCTGGCGATACGGCTTCCGCATCGCGAAGCGATCAATCGGAACTGTGTGAGAGCCTGTTTGAGCGGGCCGGCCCGATCCAAACTCTCCCCGTCATCCTGGGGCTCGTCGAGGACGAGAACCCGGGATCCATAAACGCTGACTCATCTTGAAAGAGCGAACGGCGTTCCGCTTCATCCTGCATCGTCAGCGGTGATGGATCCCGGGTTCCGCTTTCGCGGCCCCGGGATGACATCGAGGGTTCCAAGGCGGTCGGTCGACTCATACGCTTTCCGATTGATCGCATCGCGATGCGGAAAGCGACTTCGCTCAGGCGCCGCGCGGGCTGATGATACGAAATCCGGAAGTGATCTTCCGGATTTCGTATCAAACAGGCTCGGAGTGGTTGGCAACTCCGGCTGCGACGCACGCAATTCCGTGGAAACCAGGGGCCGTCCGAGGCCGTGTTTCCCATGGCGGAGCCTGTCGTGAACCACCCTGTCGGCTGCGGTCCCCGGGGCTGCACCCAGGCCGGAAATCGGGATGCGACGCGAACGCTCGGCCGGACTGCTCTGCTTGCGAGAAGGGGCCGTCCACATCGGAAATCCCGGGCTCCGCGGCGCGGCCCCGGAATGACCGGAGGGTGTCGATATCGTCGAGCGGGTTCCTGCCGCCCCCCGGCCCTACCGCAGCACCTGCGACAGGTTCGGACCCCGCAACGCCGCCAAGGCCGCCATCCGCACCGGTGCGTTCGGCGCGCCGTAGAGGTCGTAGCCGCCCTTCCGCTGCACGATCTCGAAGTAGAACCGCTCCTCGAACGGCGTCGTGTAGAATTGCAGGAACTCGCCGTCGCCGACGCGGTCGTAGAGGATGCTCAAGGACTGCATCCGCGCGACGGTCGCGTCGTCGAGGCCGAAGCGGGCCGCCACGTCGTCGTAGTAATTGGCCGGGATCGGCAGCAAGGTCGCGCCGGCGGCCTTCAGGCGTTCGGCCGCCGCGAAGATGTCGTCGGTGGCAAGCGCGATGTGGTGGACGCCCGCCCCCGCGAAGCTCGTCACCAGGCGGGCGGTGGCGGTGTTGCGGCTCTCCGAGATGTTGAGCGGCAGCCGCATGGTGCGCTCGGCATTCGACATCGCCTTGCTGCGCACCAGCCCGTAGGGATCGGGCAGCACCACCACGTCCTCCGGCTCGAGGCCGAGCACCGCGCGGTAGAACAGCACCCAGGAATCGAGCTGGCCCTCGGGCAGGGCCTGCGCCACGTGGTCGACCCGGGTGAGCAGGCCCGCCGGCTCCGCGCCCTCGTCCAGCACGAAGTCGCGCTCGAAATCGCCCCCGGTCGTCGCGTCGGTGAGGATGATCAGGCTGCCGTCGGGTGCGCGGATCGACGGGAAGGTGTTTTCGTCCGGTCCGATCCGGCCGCCGAAGCGGGCGGCGCCGTAGGATTCGGCCCGGCCGAGAGCCGCCAGCGCGTCGTCGGTGGTGATGGCCTGGGCGCAGACCGAGGGGCCGTGCATCAGGAAGTAGGACGAGGCGAAGGAATCCGGCTCGCGGTTGAGCACGATGCGGATCTCGCCCTGGCCGTAGAGCGTCACCGCCTTGCTGCGGTGGCGGCCGAGCCGGGTGAAGCCGAGCTGGCCCAGCAGCCGCGCCAGCGCGCCCTCGCAGCGCTCGTCCACCGCCACCTCGATGAAGCGGTGGCCGGCGATGGCCGGCGGCAGCGGCGGATCGAACAGCTCGACCCGGCGGCGGGGCCGCTTGGGCGAAGAGGGAGACAAAGCCGCCGCCTCGTCGGTGCGGCGCACCTTCTCCTCGAGGAACAGCAGCGAGCGGTGGCCGTCGGCGGCGGTCTGGCGCGGGGGAGCGGCGCGCATGTCGTCGTTGAAGATCTCGAGCGAGATCGTGCCGGTATAGCCGCAGGCCAGCACCGCCTGGAGGAAGCCCGGCACGTCGAGGTCGCCCTGGCCCGGCAGGCAGCGGAAGTGGCGGCTGAGCGTCAGCGGGTTCATGCCGATGCGCGGCGCGTCCGCCAGCTGGACGAAGAACACCCGCTGGCCCGGCAGATCGGCGATGCCCGACCAGTCGTCGGGAAGCGCGAGCGTGTGGAAGCTGTCGAGGATCAGGCCGAGATGCGGGTGGTTCGCCCGTTCGACGATGCCCCAGGCCCGATCGAAGGTGCGCACCTTGGTGCCCCAGGACAGGGCCTCGAAGCCGATCTTGAGGCCTCTTTTCGCCGCCCGGTCGGCGAGCTGGTAGAGCTGGTCGGCCATCCGGGCGTCGTCGTCCGAGACCTCGGTGCCGACATTGGAGCAGACCAGGATCAGCGGCGCGCCGAGCTCCTCCATCAGGTCGAACTTGCGCTCGGCCCGGTCGAGGTTGCGCTTCAGCTGCTCGTCCGACACGCCCTCGAAATCGCGGAAGGGCTGGAACAGGTCGATCGACAGGCCGAGGTCGGAAGCGTAACGGCGCACGTCGCGCGCCGGGCCGGTATGGAACAAGAGGTCGTTCTCGAAGATCTCGACCCCGTCGAAGCGCGCCGCCGCGATCGCCTCCAGCTTCTCGATCAGCGTGCCGCTTACCGACACCGTGGCGATCGCCTTCCTCATCGCGTTCTCCCGTCCGCTTGTCCGCCGGCTCTCCATCGCAAACGGGGCCGGCTCCGTCGAGCCCGAACCGGGGACCTGGCAGCCCACCGTCTTTCGCGCTTGACATGAACGTACCGGTTAGTACATTTGGATTCAAGCGCGTCGCAATCGCGTCATCCGAGGAACGTTTCGAGAGAGGAGCCCGTCGCATGGGCGCAGCCACTCATTCCGTCCTGGCCGGCCTGATCGGCAACGGCATCCAGGCCTCCCGCACCCCGGCGATGCACGAGCACGAGGGCGACGCGCAGGGCCTGCGGCTCCTCTACCAGAAGATCGATCTGGAAAAGCTCGGCCTCGGAGCCGACGCCCTGCCGGACCTGCTGACGGCGGCCGAGCGGATGGGTTTCTCGGGCCTCAACATCACCCATCCGTGCAAGCAGGCGGTGCTCGCCCATCTCGACGAGCTGTCGCCCGAAGCGGCGGCCCTCGGCGCGGTCAACACCGTGGTCCTGCGCGACGGCAAGCGCGTCGGCCACAACACCGACTGGTGGGGCTTCGCCGAGGCGTTCCGGCGCGGCCTGCCGGACGCGGCGCTTGACCGGGTGGTGCAGCTCGGCGCCGGTGGTGCCGGTGCGGCGGTCGCTCACGCGCTCCTGACCCTCGGGGTCAAGGATCTCGTCCTCAACGACATCGACCCGGCGCGCGCGGCTGGCGTCGCGGCCTCGCTCTGCGAGCGGTTCGGCGTTGGCCGGGCGCGGGCCTGCACCGACCTCGCGGCGGAAGTCGCCGCGGCCGACGGCCTCGTCCATTGCACGCCGACCGGCATGGACAAGTATCCGGGCCTGCCGCTGCCGGCCGAATACCTGCACCCGACGCTGTTCGTCGCCGAGATCGTCTATTTCCCGCTCGAGACCGCGCTCCTGCGCGAGGCGCGGCGGATCGGCTGCCGCACCCTCGACGGCGGCGGCATGGCGGTGTTCCAGGCGGTCGAGGCGTTCCGCCTCATCACCGGCCTGACCCCGGACCCGGAGCGGATGCTCCGCCATTTCGCCGAGCTCGGCCGGACGGCCTGAACCGGTCCCGGTCGGCGGCCCGAGCCGCCACCCAATCCCCCGAAGAATGCGGTCCGATCCAACGGGCCCGTCCGTCTCCATTCCCTAGGAAACGCCCGATGACCTCCTCCGTCTATCCCGCGACCGCCGCCGCGGTCGCCGAACCCGAGGCCGTGAAGACGCCGAAGAAGGCCGCACTCGCGAGCTGGATCGGCAGCGCGGTCGAATACTACGACTTCTTCATCTACGGCACTGCCGCGGCGCTGATCTTCCCGAAACTGTTCTTCGCCCCGAACAACCCGCAGGCGGCGGCGATCGCCTCGTTCGCGACCTTCGGCGTCGCCTACATCACCCGGCCCCTCGGCGCGGTGGCGCTCGGCCATATCGGCGACCGCTTCGGCCGCAAGAAGGTGCTGACCTTCACGCTGCTCCTGATGGGTCTCTCGACCTTCATGATCGGCTGCCTGCCGACCTACGAGCAGCTCGGCATCCTGTCGCCGATCCTGCTCGTCATCGCCCGCCTGCTCCAGGGCATCTCGGCGGCCGGCGAGCAGGCCGGCGCCAACTCGATGACCCTCGAACACGCGCCGTCGAACAAGCGCGCCTTCTTCACCAGCTTCACCTTGAGCGGGACCCAGGCCGGGCTGATCCTCGCCACGCTGGTCTTCCTGCCGATCACCCAGATGCCCGAGGCGCAGATGCTGTCCTGGGGCTGGCGCATCCCGTTCTTCCTCAGCGCCCTCGTGGTCGCGGTCGGCTTCTGGGTCCGCCGCACCCTGCCGGAGACCCCGGTCTTCGAGAAGGAGCAGGAGACGCAGGTCCACGCCAAGGCGGACCTGCCGGTGGCCGTGCTGTTCCGCACCCAGTGGGCCGACGTGCTGCGGGTGATCTTCGCCGCGCTGGTCTCGGTGGTGAGCACGATCTTCAGCGTCTTCACCCTGTCCTACGCGGTCAACACGATGCAGATCGACCGCTCGACGATGCTGACCGTGCTGATCCTCGCCAACGTGGTGGCGCTCGGCGCGATTCCCGCCTTCGCGGCGCTCTCCGACCGCATCGGCCGCCGTCCGGTCTTCATCTTCGGCGCGCTCGGCTCCGCCGCTTTGATCTGGCCCTACATGTGGGCGATCAGCCAGGGCAACATCCCGCTGATCTTCACCTTCGGCATCCTGCTCTCGGGCGTGGTCTACAGCGCCGCCAACGGGGTGTGGCCGTCGCTCTACGGCGAGATGTTCGACACCAAGGTCCGTCTGTCGGGCATGGCGATCGGCACCCAGATCGGCTTCGCCCTCGGCGGCTTCGCCCCGGTCATCAGCGCCTCGCTCCTCGGCACCGGCCCGACCGGCTGGGTCCCGGTCGCGGTCTTCGTCACCGCCACGGCGGCGATCGCCGCTTTGTCGATCGTCACGGCGCGGGAGACCTACCGGACGCCGATGGAGATGCTGGGCAAGCGCTGACGCGCTCGGCCCCGCCCGAACGAGAAAGGCCCGCCGCCTCGGCCGAGGCGGCGGGCCTTTCTCGTTTCGGCTCGTCAGAACCGGTAGGTGAAGTTCCCCTTCACCGCATGGTCCTGCGCCCGCTCGCCGGCCTGGCCGGTATAGGAGACGCCGAGCGTCGCCGCCGGGGAGAATGCCCAGTCGAGGCCGGCTTGCGCCACCACCGCGTCGCGGTTGATCGGCACGCCGGCGACCAGGAAGCCGGTCTGACCGGCCCCGAAGGCGAGGAGGGCCTTGGGCACCACGTCGCCATAGGCCCGGCGCCAGCCGACGAGGCCGGTGAGGGTCACCGGCAGGTCGGCCGAGAGGCGGGTCGAGCCCCGCAACCCCACGGTCGTGGCGGCGAGGTCGTTGTCGCGGCCGAGGCCGGAGAGGGCCGCCGGCCCACCGCGCTCGGTAAACGCGTCCTGGCCGATGCGGATCGCGGCCGCACCGACGAAGGGCTCGATGACGGCGGCCCCGAACGCCACCCGGTAGCCGACCTCGCCGAAGACCTGCGCGGTGATGCCGCCGGTGCGGGCGCTCAGGCCCTGGGCGAAGCCGGGCGCCAGGATGCTGCGCCGGAGCGAGAGGCTGTTGCCCCCGGCGATGCCGCCGAAGCGGTAGGAGACCGGTCCGAGGGTGGTGCCGGCATAGAGGCCGCCGAAGCCGCTCTCGATCACGCCGGAGGCGGCGCGGCCGGTCACGTCGAGGCTGGTATTGGTGTAGCCGCCGGCGACGCCGAGGCGCCAGGCGCCGGGGAGCCCGCCGAAATCCATCTGCGCGTCGGCGCCGAGCACGAAGCCGCTGATCTGGCGCGACAGCGAGGCGGCGTTGCCGTCGCCCCGCGTGCGGCCGAAGGCGCCGAAGCCCTGGCCCCAGACCGCGTAAGGCCGCGGCTCGGCCAGTTGCGCCGGGACCTGAACCGGCGGCGCGACCCGGCCCGGCAGGTCGGCCGAGTAGGCCGCCGGCAGGCTGGGGGCCGAGAGGTTTCCGAAGACCGGCGCGCCCGGGACGTCGCCCCGGCGCAGGCGGTCGAGGATCGCCTCGCGGACGAAGAACGCGGTCTCGAACTGCGCCGTCACCGCGCTGGCATGGACCTCGCCCGACAGGGAGGCGAAGGCGTTGCGCGCCGCCCCCGCATCGGTGCTGACCAGCACGGTCTCGTAGAGCGCGTTGCCGGCGCCGAGAGCCTCGATCGCCCCGCCCGTCACCGCCTGGTTGCGGGTGGCGCCGACCGACGCGAAGGTCGCTCCGTTGCGCGCCAGCGTCAGGCCGACGTCGCGTGCGTCGTAGTCGAGGCTCGCCCCGATGAAGGCGTAGCCCGGGGTCGCGCCGTCGAAGCGGCCGACGATCCCGTTCGTCGACCGCAGGATGACGGTGCGCTGGCCGAGCAGGCTGCGCAGCGCGCCCGGGGTCAGGCTGTCGGCGCCCGGGGACGTGACCGCGACGGTGCCGCCCTCGATCCGCGCCGTGCCGAGGACCGCGACGCGGTCGCTGATGCCGGGCGCCACCTCGACGGCGTAGCGGGAGCCGCGGGCGAAGCTCAGGTCCCCGACCACGATGAGGGAGTCGAGGCCGCCGACGCCCGGCGAGAGGGTGCCGCCGGAGCGGACGTTGACGCTGCCGAGCAAGCCGCCGCCGCTCAGGGTCGAGCCGCCCAGCGTGCCGCCGGCATTGACGTTGGTGAGCGAGGTCACCCGCCCGGTGACGGCGAGAAGGCCGCCATTCACCTCGGTGGTCCCGGTATAGGAGTTGTTGCCGGCGAGGATCAACGTGCCGTCCCCGGCCTTGGTCAGTCCGCCCTGGTAGGTGCGGGCCAGGTAGGCTTGGCTGCGCGCCTCGCGCCAGAGGTACTCGGCCTGCTGATCGGCAGTGAGGGCCACCACCGGCTGGCCGGATCTCGGGTTGCTGACGGATTGATTCAGCAGCCAGGTCGCGATCTCGGTGCTGTCTTCGGCCTGGCGCTGGCGCAGGGCTGCGTCCGAGATGTCGTTGGACCAGACGTCGAGCGTGCCGCCCGGCAAGGTGGCGGTGAAGCGGCCGAGGAACTGGCCCGGGCCGTTCATCGCCCGGCCGAGGTCGATCTTGCCCCAGCCGAAGGTCTCGTTCGGCACGTCGGCCGGGCCGCTGCCGAGATGGGTCGCGGTGGTGAGCAGCACGTCGCGCGCCTGCTCGTTGGTCATGTAGGGGTAGCGTTCCATCACCAGGGCCAGCGCGCCGGTGACGTGGGGCGCCGACATCGAGGTGCCGCTCTTCGAGCCGTAGCCGGCCACGCCCGTGGTCGAGGTGACGGTGCTCAGGATGCCGCGCCCGGGCGCGGCAATGCACCAGTACTTGGCGAGCCCGCACCGGTTGAACGCCGTGCCGTCGTCGATGGTCAGGCCCGACGCCGCGATCCAGCGCGATTCGAGGTCGGGCTGGAAATAGGGCAGGGCGGCCCGCACGGTCGGGTTGTTCACCCCGGCATTGCCGGCGGCGAAGACCATGATCGTGCCGTATTGCCGGGCGGTCTCCGCCACCGCGTCGAGCCAGTCGAGCCGGCCCTGGAACTTGGCGTAGCCGGAAGCGACCCCCGCGAGGGTGTTGTAGTTCTCAGGTGGATGCGGGCTGCCCCAGGACGAGTTGATCACCCGGGCCCCCGCCGCCGCGAGGTTGCCGTAGGCGGCCTTGAAGTAGGTGTAGTCCTGGTTGGCGCCGTAGATCGCGGAATCGGTGGCGTTGGTGTTGGTGGCGAGCAGGCTCGCCCCGAAGGCGACGCCGTGCATGCCGGTGCCGTCGCGCCGCGCCGCGATGGTGCCGTCGACATGGGTGCCGTGGTCGTCGTTGACGCCCCGGATCCAGGTGCCCGGCACCGAGAACGGGCTCCCGGCCGTGAACAGGTCGCTGCGCACGCCCCCGGCGGTCTCGTAGCGGTAGCCGTCCGCCAGGTAGGTGCCCTGCACGGTGAGCGGCGTCACCTGTCCGGCGAATTCCGGATGGGTGGCGAGAAAGCCCGAATCCACCGAGCCCACCACCACGCCGCGGCCGGTGATGCCGCGTGCATAGGCCTGGTCGGCCCGCATCGAGGTCAGGCCCCAATCGCCGAGATATTCCGGCGTCCGCCAGCTCGCCGCATCGCCGAGGCGCCCGGGATCCTGATAACCGGACGACTGGGCCAACGCTGCGTAAGAGATCGTCGAGCAGAGCAGCGCGATCAGGCCGCGGGCGGCCGTCGCATGGCGTCTCGACTGTGTCTGGATTGGCATCAAATTGCCTCGATCTGATCGCGGTCTTTTCGGACTTCTTCTTCCGGGACGGCGCCGGAACGCGCTGGCGACCATGCTAGCCGCGAAAAAGTCCGGTCGGCGCCACGATCGTTTCGCATTTGTTCATTTTTGTACGGCCGTGGCAGAAACATCACGAAACCGGCACGTTCGTAGGCATGTGGGAACAGATACTCTGCCGGGGCATTATCCGGGCATCCCCGTCGCGAGGCGCCGGCATGACGCAGCAGGTCTCGATCGGCACCGGCTCGATCGCCGACGCGCCATCGTCGACGTCGCCCATCTCGGCGCGTCCGTGGCGGGTGATCCGGACGCCCTGAGGCGACGCTCGTCCCCGCTCTCCACACCTCGCCGCGTGCCGGCTCGCGCCGCGCGAAGACAGCTTGACCGAACCGACCCTGTCGTGGCTTGTTCACTCTATGTTCTAACGTGAGTCGGCCCCGGCCGGCGCCGTGCAGGGGTGAATCATGAGCTACGAGCCGGCGGAGCGACGGGACGGGAGGGCGCCCGGCGTCGAGACGATCGCAACTGCCTATCTCGCGGCGGCGGGGGGCGATGCGGGCGTCGCCCTGCGCCGGGCGATCGCAGACGCCCTCGCCGATCTCGGCGAGGCCGAGCGGCGCACCCGCCAACAGGACCGGCTGATCTCGCAAGGCTACGTGCGGGCGGGGAGCAGGGACCGGTTCAGGCTCTGATACTAACGGCCCGAGATTACTAACGGCCCAAGATTACTAACGGCCCAAGTTGGTGACGCATCGATGCGATCTCGGGCAAGCCCGAGATCGACGGGGCCGTTGACCCATCTCGAATTGTCGACACCACGCCCAGAAGTCCGGGACCTCGGGCTTGGCGAAAATTCGAGACTTGGCGAAAACTCGAGAACGGAACCAGAGGTCGTTTTCAACGGCCGTTGGTATGACACGGAACCCTGCCGGCCGACCGTCCTCACCCATCGGACGGTCTCTTCCACCCTTGCAACCCATCCCCGCCCATACGATCCTGCCGCCCCACCGGGAGGCTCGCCCTTGTCGCTCAGCTTCGGAATCCTCGTTTTCCCGCAGGTCCAGCAACTCGACCTCACCGGGCCCTACGAGGTCTTCGCCTCGGTGCCGGACAGCGCGGTCCACCTGATCTGGAAGAACGGCGATCCCGTGCCCTCGGCCACCGGGCTGCCCTTCGTGCCGACCGCGACCTTCGAGACCTGCCCGCCCCTCGACGTGCTCTGCATCCCGGGCGGCAGCGGGGTGAACGCGCTCCTCGAGGACGAGGCGGTGCTGGACTTCGTGCGGGCGCGGGCGGCGGAGGTCCGCTACCTCACCTCGGTCTGCACCGGGGCGCTGGTCCTCGGTGCGGCCGGCCTGCTGAAGGGCAAGCGGGCAACCACGCACTGGTACGCGCACGATTTCCTCAGTCATTTCGGCGCCGTGCCGGTGCAGGACCGCGTGGTGCGCGACGGCACTCTGATCACCGCCGGCGGCGTGACCTCGGGCATCGATTTCGGGCTCACGGTGGTGGCGGAACTCCTCGGCCGCGAGGAGGCCGAGACGGTTCAGCTCGCCCTGGAATACGCGCCGGCCCCGCCCTTCGAGGCCGGCACCCCGGCCGAGGCGCCGGAGGCGGTAGTGGCGCGGGCGAAGAAGCGGCTCTCCGGATCGCGGGCGGCCCGGGAGGCGATCATCGGGCGGATCACCTGACCATCTCGTCGAATGCGTTGATTGTTGACGAACGATATCGGGCAGGGAGAGATATCCTGCACTCCCACCTCATCCTGAGGTGTTAGTCGATCAAAGATCGACTGACCTCGAAGGAGGGCTCCAGAAATCGCAGTGTCTTCTGGAGCCCTCCTTCGAGGCCGCTACGCGGCACCTCAGGATGAGGTCGCGGGTAGCGGCTGGCGCAAGAGAATCAACCGCCCCGCCTCACTCCCCCCGCGCCAAAAACTGCCGGAACCGCTCCGATTGCGGCGCGGAAAACACCTGCTCGGACGGCCCGTCCTCCAGGATCCGTCCCTCGTGCAGGAAGACCACCCGGTGGGCGACGTCCCGGGCGAAGGCCATCTCGTGGGTGACGACCAGCATGGTGCGTCCCTCCTCGGCGAGCGCCCGCATCACCCGCAGGACCTCGGCGACGCGCTCGGGATCGAGGGCGGAGGTCGGCTCGTCGAAGAGCAGGACGCGGGGATGCATGGCGAGCGCCCGGGCGATGGCGGTGCGCTGCTGCTGGCCGCCGGAGAGGTGCGCCGGGTAATGATCGCGCTTGTCGGCGATGCCGACCTTGGCGAGCAGCCCCTCGGCCTCGGCGATGCATTCGGATTTGGGGCGCCCCAGCACGTGGACCGGCGCCTCGATCACGTTCTCCAGCACCGTGCGGTGAGACCAGAGGTTGAAGCTCTGGAAGACCATGCCGACCCGTGCGCGGATGCGGTCGACCTGTTTCGTGTCGGCCGGCACCCGGCCGCCGCGGCGCGCGCGCCAGGCCACCGGTTCGTCGCCGACCACGACCTCGCCGGCCTCCGGCACCTCGAGGAGGTTGATGCAGCGCAAGAGCGTCGACTTGCCGGAGCCGGATGAGCCGAGGATCGCCACCACCTCGCCCTCCCGGGCCGAGAGCGAGACGCCGCGCAGGACTTCGAGGTGGCCGAAATGCTTGTGCAGGTCGCGGACCGCGACGGCCTCGGGACGGGTGGGCGAGGGGGCCAGCATGGCGGATTCCGGGGTCAGGCGGGGCGAGCCACCGGGCGCGGGCGCAGGTCCGGCGACAGCCAGGCCTCGGCGAGCCGCAAAAGCCCGATGATCACGAAGGTGAGGACGAGGTAGAAGGCGCCGGCGCAGACGAAGACCTCCAGCGCGCGGAAGCTCTGGGCGATCAGCTTCTGGGCGATGCCGGTGATCTCCATCAGCGTGATGGTGGAGGCGAGCGAGGTCGCCTTGACCACCGAGATCACCTCGTTGCCGTAGGCCGGCAGGGCCTGGCGGGCGGCGAGCGGCAGGGTGACGCGGCGAAACAGCAGGAGCCGCGGCATGCCGCAGGCCCGCCCCGCCACCAGGGCGCCATAGGGCACCGACAGCACCGCACCCCGGAAGATCTCGGCCGTGTAGGCGCCGGTATTGAGCGCCAGTGCCAGCAGCGCGCACCAGTACGGCTCGCGGAAGAAGGTCCACAGGCCCCAGGCCTGTAGCGTCGGCCGGAACTGGCCGAGCCCGTAATAGATCAGGAAGATCTGCACGAGCAGCGGCGTACCGCGGAACACGAAGATATAGAGGCGGGCGAGCCAGTCCGCCGGGGCGACACCCGAGAGGCGGCCCCACGCCGCGAAAGCGGCCAGCACGCCGCCGAGCGCCACCGAGCCGGCGGTGAGGCTCAAGGTGAGGGGCACGCCGCCGAGCAGCGTGCGGATGGTCGATTCGAGGAACGCGACGTCGATCATCGGGTCCCCCGGCGGGCATGGGCCTCGGCCCGCGAGAAACCCCAGGTCGAGAGCGAGGTGATGGCGAGGTAGAGGGCGCCGGCCGCGAGGTAGAAGGTGAAGGGCTGGCGGGTCGAGCCGGCCCCGACCTGGGCCTGTCGCAGCAATTCGACGAGGCCCGTAACCGAGACGAGCGCCGAATCCTTGAGCAGGATCTGCCAGACGTTGCCGAGCCCGGGCAGGGCGTCGCGGGCGACCAGCGGCGCCACGACCCGGCGCAGGATCAGCCCGCGATGCATGCCGACGGCGCGCGCCGCCTCGATCTGCCCGCGGTCGAGGGCGAGATAGGCGCCGCGAAAGACCTCGGCCTGGTAGGCGCCCGAGATGATCCCGAGCGCCGCGACGCCGACTCCGAAGGCCGGCACCCCGACGAAGCCGGTGACGCCGAACAGGCCTGCGATGTTGCCCAGGGCCGCGCTGCCGCCGAAATACAAGAGGTAGATCACCAGCAGGTCGGGCACGCCGCGCAGGAGCGTGGTGTAGCCGTCGGCGGCAAGCCGCAGGGGCAGGAGGCCGGAGAGCTTGGCGCTCGCCGCCAACCCGCCGAGCACGGCGCCGAGGAGGAAGCCGCACAGGGCGAGCGCCAGCGTGGTGCCGGCGGCGAGCAGCAGCGCGCCGCCCCAGCCGCCGGGGCCGAAGCCGAGAAGGGTGAAGGCGCTCACGCGGATCCGATCCCCGTCTGGTCCCGAGCCATCAGCTCTGCGGGGTCAGGTCCGCCTTGAACCACTTGAGGGAGAGCTTCTTCAGGGTGCCGTCGGCGATCACCGAATCGATGCCCTCGTCGAGCCGCGCCTTCAGCTTCGCCTCGCCCTTGCGCAGGCCCATCGCCACGCCGCGGCCGAGGATGCCGCCGCGAAAGCGGGGACCTGCCAGCATCACCGTGCCGGCGAATTCCGGCTTCTCGGCGGTGGCCCGGAGCGGCGCGTCGTTGGCGAAGATCGCGTCGAGGCGGCCGGCGGCGAGGTCGAGGTCGTGCTGCTCGGTGGTCTTGTACTCGCGCACCTCGACGGTGCCCTTGAGGTACTTGTCCATGAAGGCGGCGTGGATGGTCGAGACCTGGACGCCGACGGTCTTGCCCTTGAGGAGCGGCTTGATCGTGTCGAGTGCCTTCTGGGCGTCGGCCTCGTTCGCCAGGCTGAACTTCTCGCCACCCAGGGGGAGCTTGGCGAGCGGCCCGTTGCGGTCGACCGCGAAGCCCGAGGAATCGCCGCTATAGGGCTTGGTGAAGTCGACCACCTTCAGCCGCGCGTCGGTGATGGTCATGCCCGACATGATGGCGTCGAACTTCTTGGCGTTGAGGCCCGGCACCACGCCGTCCCAGTCCTGGGCCACGAACTCGCATTTCAGCTTGGCGCGGGCGCAGATCTCGCGGCCGAGCTCGATCTCGTAGCCGTCGAGGGTGCCGTCGGGCTTGGTGAAGTTGTAGGGCGCGTAGGCGCCTTCGGTGGCGATTCTCACCGTCGCCGGCACCGTGTCGTCGGCCCGGGCCGTCCCGGCGGTGCCGAGGGCGAGGGACAGGACGAGGGCGAGAGCAGACCTGATTGTCATTGTGGCGTCGTTCCCGGACCTTTGAGGCGTTCCATGCTCAGCTAACCCGCAAGGCTGGCCTCAAGGCAAGCGCCTGCAACTGGGATCCTGTGACCGCCATGATGCGAGCGGCATGCCAGCGACGGTTTGCACTTACAGCAGAGCGCTGCTATGGCGCCCGTCTCGGGCAATCGGGCCCGGCGCGGGCGAGACGCCCGCCGGGAGTGGACCGATGGCCCCGAGGGCAGAGGCGCGACGACGGATCGGGTGACCGCTCCGCCCATCCCATCCGACGCCTTGCCCCGAGTGTGCCTCCGTGACCACGCTTCCCCTCGTCATACGGCCCGAGACCCCGCGCGACAACGACGCCATCGAGCGCCTGCACGAGCGCGCCTTCGGCCCCGGCCGTTATGCCCGCACCGCCTTCCGGCTGCGCGAGGGCGTGTCCCATCTGCCCGATCTCTCGTTCACGGCGCTCGTCGGCACGCTGCTGGTCGGCTCGATCCGGGTCTCGCCGGCCCGGGCGGGTTCGAGCCCGCTCCTGGTGCTCGGCCCGCTGACGGTCGATCCGGCCTTCGGCAGCCGCGGCATCGGTGCTGCGCTGATGCGCGCATCCCTGGATGCCGCCCGGGCCGGCGGCCACGGCCTCGTCATCCTGGTCGGCGACGCGCCCTATTACGCCCGGTTCGGCTTCCGGGTGCTGCCGCCGCGCAAGCTCACCCTGCCGGGCCCGGTCGATCCGGGGCGGTTCCTCGCGCTCGAGCTGCGCGAGGGAGCCTTGGCGGAAGCCGGGGGCAGCGTCGTCGGCGGGGCCTGAGGCGTCAGCCCGGATCGGCCTCGCCGCGATAGGCATCGAGCGGGATCGTCCCGCCCTTGCGGGCAACTTCACGGTCGTCGCCCTCCGGCAGGGCGCCCTCGAAGATGTCGATCCGCTTCCAGGCCGGGAACGGCTGGTGCCCGTCCGCGTCGGGCAGGTGCGGCGAGAGCGCAGTCCCCCGGCTCCGGTGGATGTAGCGGCCGCAATTGACGAAGATCGTGTCGACCGTGACCCGAACGACGTGGTCGGCGCCGGGATAGAGCGCCAGCAGGGCGGCCTCGTCGGCGAGCGTCGCGGTGCCGTGGATCCGCAGACGGTGCGGGTTCTCGAAATCGATGAAGAGCAGGCCGATGCGGGGATTCTGCCCAAGGTTGCCGAGGGTCAGGAACATGCCGTTCCCGTCGTAGCTCGGGAAAACCAGCTCGCTCGGTCCGGTGATGCGCACGAACCCGGGCGGTCCGCCCTTGTAGGACACGGTCGGCTGGCCGTTGCCGTCCACGGTGCTCAGAAAGACCATCGTGGCGCCGGCGATGAAGTCGCGCTCCGGCATCTCGAACGCGTCGTGTGCGTGCTCTTCCAGGCGGTCGGCGAGGCGGCGCGTGCCGTGCTCGTCCTGCAGACGCCGATGACTCTCGCCGAAGAAGACGCTCATCGTTTCCCCCTTTGACCTCGGCCATTCCCGACCGTTGCCCCGATTAGCACGGGGGCAGGGGAACCGTCGCACCCGCCTTTCGCCTTTACGGCTCGGCGCGACGGATCAGGGCCGGCTCCCCGTCACGGGGATGGGGAGCCGGTCTCAGGTTTTCTTAGTCCTTCATGATCTGGCCATCCGGCCCGACCTTCACTTCCTGCTCACGATCCGCCAGCGCCACCTTGATCTCGTAGGCGACGGCCTTGCCGTCGCGCTCGACCTCGGCCTCGTAGGCCTTGCCGCCGCCGGCCTGCTTCTCGGCGATCGCCAGGGCGTCCTTCAGGGAGACCTTGGCGTTGTTGAAGTCGGCGACCTTCAGGCGGGTGAAGTAGCGCTCGATCGGCTGGTTCTCGCTCTTGTAGAGTGCGCCGGTCTCGGCATTGATGCCGTGCTCGACCAGTTTGCCGTCCGGATAGACGACCTTGATCGCCCAGTGCATCGGGTTCTTGCCGTCGGCCTTCTCGAAGTCGGCGTCGATGGCGCGGCCGTTGCCGTCCTTCTGCTGGGCGGTGGTGATGGCATCGGCCAGGCTGACCTTGGCGAGCTTGGCGGCCTGCCACTCCTTCATGTCCTTCATGTCGCTTGTCGCGGCGGGGGCAGTGCCCGGCGCGGTCGGGGCGGTCGGCGCCGTGGTCTGGGCCAGCGCGAGGCCGGTGGTGAGGGCGAGGGCGCCGGCGGCGGCGAGGAAGCGGGTCAGCATCGTGGTCTCCGTGGGCGTGTGAGGCCGTCCATCCAAGGACACCGGAAACGCCGATCCGCCGACTTGGTTGCCCATTGGGCAACATGCTCTCGCAGGAGGCAGGGCCTGGATCGGAACCCACATACTCCCGTCCAGCTCTCAAGTACCGATGAAGCGCCCCGGCCAGCCGGTCGAGCCCGCGCCCGTCTCCGTGATGCTGGCGAGCGAGGAGGCGAGCGACGTCTCGGGCGCCACCGTGGCGGTGACCGGCGGCAAGCCGATGATCTGAGGCTTCGAGACGCCACTCCGGATCCTGCTCCGGAGTGGCGATGTCGCTATGGAAGAAGTGTCGGCCCTACGCGGCTGTCAGCGACACCCGGAACACCGTCCGCCCGGTCTCGTCGCGGACGTTCATGGCGAGGATCGCACCGGCGGACCGGGCCGGGTCGAGGGCGCAGGAGCGCAGGGCCTGGACGGCCTCGGCATGGGCGGCGCCGGCGTCGGTGAGCACCACGCCGATCGTGTCGCGGGCGTCCCAGGTTCCGGCATCGAGGTCGAAGAAGTAGCGGTGCACGGCGTATCCTCCCTGGTCGCTCCGGTCTTGCCGGGCCCGACGACAAGCGGCCTTAACGCAGGCTAAGCCAATCGAAGCAAAGACCGGGCCGCACCGGCGCGGCGCGCGAAACCCGCCGAATCGGCGCGGCTCTTGCGTGACCCTGGAGCGCTTCACGATCGCGTTGCAATCGCAAAGCTCTCTAGGTCTTTGATTTTGCCGCATTTTCTGCGACGAACCGGTATCCGCTTCGTCGGAAAATGCTCTAGCCCGCCGACGGGAAGGGTCTCAAGCCGTGCGCTACACTTTAGGTTGCCATCTCGCCTATGAGGTCGAGACCGAGACGGTCTTCATCTTCAACCTGGAGGTCGCCCGGCTGGCGCGCCACTGCGACCTGCGGGAGACGCTGCGCCTGACACCCGACCTGCCCATGCGCCGGCACGAAGCGCCCGAGACCGGCAACCGCTACGTCGCCGTCACGGTGCCGCCCGGATCGTTCAGCCTCGACTACGCGGCGGAGGTAACCCTCGATCCCCATCGGGCCGATCCTGCCGGCATCGCCGAGACGCCGGTGAAGGACCTGCCCCTCGACATCCTGCCCTACCTGCTGCCGAGCCGCTTCGTCTCCTCCGACCGGCTCACGCCCTTCGCCCAGGCCGAGTTCGGCGATGCGCCCCCCGGATTCGAGCGGGTGAGCCGGATCTGCAACTGGATCCACGACCACATCGCCTATGTGCGCGGCGCCAGCGACGAGGAGACCACCGCCGACGAGACGCTCTTGAAACGGGCAGGGGTGTGCCGCGATTTCGCGCATCTCGGCGCGGCCTTCTGCCGGGCGCTCGGCATCCCGGCCCGCTTCGTCAGCTGCTACGCCTACGGCCTGGTGCCGCCCGACTTCCACGCGGTGTTCGAGGCCTATCTCGGCGGCCGCTGGTGGCTGTTCGACGCGACGCGACAGGCCAATCTCGACGGGCTGGTGCGGATCGGTGTCGGGCGCGACGCGGCCGAGATCGCCTTCGCGACCCCCTTCGGCGAGATGAAGCCGACCGGCATGGAGATCCGCATCGATCGGGCCGACGGCGCGCCGGAGACCGGCGAGCGGACGGTAGCGGCGATCGCGACGGCGGACGAGGGTCCTGACGCGGGGGACGGCCCGCGCTAGGTTCTCCACCGGAGGCCTCGCATGCGCTACCGTCACGTCGTCGGACCCCGGACCTTCGTCTTTTCCGATCTCGCCGAGCTGATGGCGAAGGCGAGCCCGCCGCGCTCCGGCGACCGGCTCGCCGGCCTGGCGGCGGAAAGCGCCGAGGAAGGCGTGGCGGCGCGCTGGTGCCTCGCCGAGGTGCCTTTGTCCGAGATCCTGGCCCGGCCGCTGATTCCCTACGAAGCCGACGACGTCACCCGGCTGATCCTCGACACCCACGATGCGGCGGCCTTCGCCCGCGTCAAGCACCTGACCGTGGGCGATTTCCGCGAGTTCCTCCTCACCGCCTCGCCGGAGATCCTGGCGGCGATCGCCCCCGGGGTGACGCCGGAGATCGCCGCCGCGGTGTCGAAGATCATGCGCAACCAGGACCTGATCCTGGTCGCCCGCAAGGCCCGGGTGGTCACGCGCCTGCGCAACACGATCGGGCTGCCCGGCACGCTGGCGGTGCGGCTCCAGCCCAACCACCCGAGCGACGATCCCGCAGGCATCACCGCCTCGATCCTCGACGGGCTCGCTTACGGCTGCGGCGATGCCTGCATCGGCATCAATCCGGTCTCGGATTCGGTGCAGGGGCTGACCGGCCTACTGCATCTTCTGGCCGAGCTGATCGAGCGCTTCGACATCCCCACGCAAGGCTGCGTCCTCACCCACGTCACCACGACTCTGGAGGCGATGAATCGCGGCGTGCCGGTCGATCTCGTGTTCCAGTCGATCGCGGGGACGCAAGCCGCCAACGCCTCGTTCGGCGTCACGCTCCCGCTGCTGAAGGAGGCGCACGAGGCGGCCCTGGCGCAGAGGCGCGGGACGGTCGGCGACAACGTGATGTATTTCGAGACCGGGCAGGGCTCGGCCCTGTCGGCCGAGGCCCATCACGGCATCGACCAGCAGACCCTGGAGGCCCGGGCCTACGCGGTGGCCCGCGCCTTCCGGCCGCTCCTCGTCAACACGGTGGTGGGCTTCATCGGCCCGGAATACCTCTACGACGGCAAGGAGATCATCCGGGCCGGGCTGGAGGATCATTTCTGCGGCAAGCTGATGGGCGTGCCGCTCGGGGTCGACGTCTGCTACACCAACCACGCCGAGGCCGACCAGGACGACATGGACACGCTGCTGACGCTGCTGGGTGCGGCCGGCGTGACCTACGTCATGGGCGTGCCGGGCGCCGACGACGTGATGCTGAACTACCAATCGACCTCGTTCCACGACCAGCTCTACCTGCGCGAGGTGATGGGGCTCGGGCGGGCGCCCGAATTCGCGGACTGGCTCGCCCGGATGGGGCTGGCCGAGGCCGACGGGGCGTTGCGGCCCGGCGGCGGCGCGCCGCTCCTCGCCGCGGCACCGGGGCTCGCGGCGTGAGCCGGGACGACGATCCGGCCGCGATCTGGCAGCGCCTCGCCGCCCTCACCCCGGCCCGCATCGCGCTCGGCCGCGCCGGTTCCGGCCTGCCGACCCGGGAGGTGCTGCGCTTCGGCCTCGCCCATGCCCAGGCCCGCGACGCGGTGCACACGCCCCTCGATGCGGACGGCGTGCGGGCCGGGATCGCCGCCCTCGGCTTCGAGACCCTGGCGGCGGCTTCGGCGGCACCGGACCGGGCGACCTACCTGCGCCGGCCCGATCTCGGGCGCCGGCTCGACGCGGCCTCCGCGCAGGCGCTCGCCGCGGCCGCCGGCGATCCGGTCGATCTCGCGCTCGTGGTGGCGGACGGACTCTCGGCTCGCGCCGTCCACGAGGGCGCGGTGCCGTTTCTCGACGCGTTGAAGCCGGCGCTCGCCGGGTCCGGCTGGCGCGTCGCACCGGTGGTGGTGGCGACGCAGAGCCGCGTGGCGCTGGGCGACGCGGTCGGGGCGCTGCTCCGGGCCCGCGCCGTCGCGGTGCTGATCGGCGAGAGGCCCGGCCTGTCCTCGCCCGACAGCCTCGGGATCTACCTCACCTTCGATCCGCGGCCCGGCCGCACCGATGCCGAGCGCAACTGCCTGTCGAACGTGCGGGCGGCGGGGCTCAAGCCCGACCTGGCGGCGTTCAAGCTGCACTGGCTGATCGACCAGGCGCTGAGCCGGCGGCTGACCGGCGTGGCGCTGAAGGACGAGAGCGACCGGCTGCTGGCGGGACCCGGGGAGAGGCCGATCGACGCTGCGCGCCCGAACCCTCCCCCCTCTGCGGGGGAGGGTACCCCACGGAGCGGGGCGGGAGAGGGGACGCCGCTTCCGGAGAGGTCGCGACTGTGATGAAGGGCGCCACCTGGAACAGCGTCGCGCTGCCCCTCTCCCGGCTCACTGCGTTCGCCACCCTCCCCCGCAGAGGGGGGAGGGTTGGAGCGTACGCTCGATCCCGAGACGAAGCTAGAAGAACGACCGGACCAGCCCGCTCACCAGCAAGTTCCATCCGTCGATCAAGATGAAGAACAACACCTTGAACGGCAGCGAGATCACCGTCGGCGGCAGCATCATCATGCCCATCGACATCACGATCGTCGAGACGATCATGTCGATGACGAGGAAGGGCAGGGCGATCAGGAACCCGATCTCGAAGCCGCGGCGCAGCTCGGAGATCATGAAGGCTGGGATCAGGATGCGCAGGTCGATCTTCTCGCCGTCCTGTGCCTTCGGGAAGGTGCGGCTGGCGAGATCCTGGAAGGTCTGGAGGTCCTTCGGCCGCACCTGGGCCGACATGAACTCGCGGAACGGGTCGGTGATGCGGGTGAAGGCCTCCTCCTCGGTGATCCGGTTCTCCTGAAGCGGGCGCACGCCCTCGTTCCAGGCCCGGTCGAAGGTCGGCGCCATGACGTAGAAGGTCATGAACAGCGACAGGCTGACGAGGAACAGGTTGGCCGGCGTGCTCTGGAGGCCGAGGCCCGAGCGCAGGAACGAGAAGGCGACGGCAAAGCGCGTGAAGCTCGTCACCATCACGAGCAGCCCCGGCGCCAGCGACAGCACCGTGAGCAGCGCCACCATTTGCAGGATGCGCCCGCTCGCCGCGCCGTTGCCCGGCGGCAGCAGCGCGTCGAGGCCCGGGATGCCGGTGACGCTGCCCGCGGCGCCGCCTGCGCCCTGCGCCAGGGCGGCCCCGGCGGGCAGGAGCACGAGGGCGACGACCCCGAGAACGACCTTGAGACGCCGGCTCACGCGAACACCCTTCATTGCACCACCAGCGCCTCGACGATCAGCTCGCGGATCGCCCCCTTGGTGCGCAACGCGACGCGCTCGTTGAGGTCCTCGCGCAGGTGTTGGAGGCCGCTCGCCCCCTCGATCTGCGCCGTCGAGAGCGTGCGCAGGTAGGCGACGATGTCGGCCTTGATCTCCGCCACCGTGATGTCGGGGGTGGGCAGGCTGCCGGTCTTGAACACCACCGAGGATTCGAGCCGGATCCAGGAATCGGCCGGCTCGGCGAGGTTCGTCACCACCGAGCCGACGCTGCGCAGGGTGAGGTCGCCGGAATAGTTCAGGACCTTGGTGGCCTTCTCGTGCTCCTGGGCCTCGCGGGTCTTCTGGTCGACCGCCTTCTCGACGCTCGTCATCAGGTACAGGCCGAGACCCGCGCCGGTGCCGATCGCCACCAGGGTGCAGAGGGCGAGGGCGCCGATCCAGGCCTTTCCGCCGCCCTTCTTCTCGTCCTTCTTGTCCGCCATCGCGGGTCCCCCGGGTTCAAGGCCGTCAGAACGGCGCGACGGTCTCGAAGATCTGCTGGCCGAGGGTCGGCCCCTGCACGTCGGTCAGGCGGCCGCGGCCACCGTAGGAGACCCGGGCCTCGGCGATCTTGTCGTAGTCGATGGTGTTCTTGCGCGAGATGTCGCGCGGCCGCACGATGCCGGCGACGTTGAGCACGCGCACCTCGTTGTTGACCCGGATCTCCTGCGAGCCGCTGATCAGGAGGTTGCCGTTCGGCAGCACCTCGGTGATCACCGCGGCCACCGACAGGCTCAGGTTCTCCTTGCGGTCGATGGTGCCCTGGCCCTTGGTCTCGGTGCCCGAGCGGATGCCGGTATCGGCGGTGGCCGAATCCTTCAGGCCCGAGACGCCGTAGCCGAAATCGAAGCCGAGGCTCGATTTCTGGCTGCGCGAGCGGTCGCTCGCATTGTCGAACTGCGCCTTGTCGTTGATCAGGATGCTGACCGTCAGCACGTCGCCGATGTTGCGGGCGCGGGGATCCTGAAACAGGTCGGCGCTCGCCGGCGTCCAGGTCGAGTGATAGCTGTGCCGGCTCTGGAGCGAACCGAAGGTCGAGGGCAGGGCCTCGCGCGGGGCGGAAAGCCCGGTGCCGATCGGCGTCAGGACCGGCGGACGGCCGAACTCGTCGAGCTTGCTCTGGCAGCCGGCCAGCGCCAGGCCGGCGGCCGCCAGGGGAAGCAGTCGGAGCGTCAGGAGGCGGCCGGAGGAAGCGAAATGGGTCATCACGATTTCTCGTTGTCCTTGCGGCGGCCGGCCTCGGCCATCTTGCGGGCGAGCGACGCGGCGCGGGACGCCTCCATCTCGGCGAGCACCGCGCTCGCCGTGCGGGCGTTGAGCTTCACCAGGATCGCCGCGGCGTTGTCCTCGGGCATGTTGGTGAGCTGGAGCGCCGCCGCGTCGGCGCGCATCTTGGCGTAGACCGCGACCACGCTCTCGTCGGCCTTAGCCAGGAATTCCTTGCGGCGCTGGACCACCGCCTCGTACTCGGCGCGCTTCTCCTCGAGGCGGCGGATGCGCTCCTCGACCTGCTTCTCGAGCGCGGCGAGCTGATCCTTCTGCCAGGCGAAGCGGGCATCGGCCGCCGCATCCGCGATGGTGGCGCAGTAGCCGGTCTTGGCCGGGTCCTTGGCCGCCCCGGCGGCGAAGTCCTGCGCCGTCGGCTCCTTGGGCGCGTCGCGGGCGGCGATGGCCCGCATCGCCGCATCCTTGGCCGGGTCGCTCGCCGCCCCGCCATGACCGTCGCCGGCGGCGAGCGCCGGACCGGCCAGCGCCAGCAGGAGGGCGGTGAGGAGGATCCGGGTCATTGGACGACGAGCTCCGCCTGGAGGGCGCCGGCGGTCTTCACCGCCTGGAGGATCGCGATGATGTCGGTGGGCTTCAGCCCCACCTGGTTGAGGCCGCGCACCAGGGTCTGGAGGTCGGAGCCGCCGAGCACCGCGAGCCGGCCCTGCTCCTCGCGGGCCGCCACCTCGGTGCGCGGCACCACCGTGGTCTGGCCGTTGGAGAAGGGCGCGGGCTGCGACACTTCCGGCGTCTCGGTGACCCGCACCGTGAGGTTGCCGTGGGTGACCGCCACCGTGGAGATCTGGACGTTGCGGCCGATCACCACCGTGCCGGTGCGCTGGTCGACCACGACCCGGGCCGGCACGTCGGGCTGGATCGTCAGGTCGCCGATCTCGGCGACGAGGCGCGGCAGGATCATGTCGCGGGGGCGCTGGAGCACCACCGAGCGCTGGTCGCGCGGGCTGGCGATGCGGTGGCGGAAGCGGCCCATCGCGTAGGTGTTGATGGCGTCGGCCACCATCGTGGCGGTCTTGAAGTCGGGGTTCTTCAGCTCGAAGATCAGCTCGGGCAGATCGCGGAACGCACCCGGCACCTCGCGCTCGATGAGCGCGCCGTTGGGGATGCGGCCGGCGGTCGGCACGCCCTGCGTCAGCTGCTCGGCTTGCCCTTGAGCCGAGAAGCCCGAGACCGCGAGCGGGCCTTGCGCCGCCGCATAGACGTTGCCGTCGCCGCCCGACAGGGGGGTCATCAGCAGGGTGCCGCCGCGCAACGAGGTCGCGTCGCCCAGCGAGGTCACCGTGACGTCGATGCGCGAGCCGGCGCCGACGTAGGGCGGCAGGTCGGCGGTCACCATCACGGCGGCGACGTTGCGGGTGCGCAGCCGCGCGTCGCGCACGTTGATGCCCATCCGGTCGAGCATCGATTGCAGCGACTGCTCGGTGAACTGGGCGTTGCGCAGGGTGTCGCCGGTGCCCTGGAGGCCGGTGACGAGGCCGTAGCCGACGATCTGGTTGTCGCGCACGCCCTTGAGGCTGGCGACGTCCTTGATCCGGGCGTAGCCGCCGCTGGCGATGACCGGCGCGGCGGCGCGGGTGGGCAGGACCGGCACCAGGGCCACGGCCAACGCGAGGGCGATGCGGAACGGGGCCCGCATCAGAAACCGCCGATCTTGATGCGGCCGTCGGCCATCACCGTGCCGAGCACGATGCGGTTGGTGTCGGTGTTGCGCACCCGGATGGTCTCGCCGAGGCCGCCATTCTGCAGCGGCGCCCCGACCGCCGTGATGACGAGGCCGTTCTCCTCGAAGATCATCTGGGTCGGCGTGCCCCGGCTCACGAGGCGGGGATCGTCGACGGCGTTGACCGGCACCGGCTCGCCCGGCAGCAGCATCCGGCGGGCGGTGCGCCCGACGATGGCCATCGGCGCGTCGATCACCGCGGCCCGGGCCCGGTAGGTCGTCGGGTAGGCCTGGAGCCGCAGCATCGTCTCCTTGATCGTGTCGCCCGGATAGATCGTCACGGTCGGCACCGGCAGCATCATCTCGGTGAGGGCCGAGGGCGCGTCGGCGGGTGACGACGGGACTGGCGCGGCCACGCCGAGGGCGGCCGGAAGACACAGGCCGACCAGGGCCGGGAGGACCAGCGCCAGGAGGAGACGGGAGTGCCGGAGGAGGGAACGCATGGGGGTGTCGCGCCGGGAGGAGGGGCGCCGCCGGGTCCGGCGGCGTGGCAGTCTCACCGAAAGATCGGCTTACCGGATGCCCTTGGAGATCGTGCCCGCCATCTCGTCGACGGCCTGGATCACCTTGGAGTTCATCTCGAACGAGCGCTGGGCGGTGATCAGGCTGGTGATCTCCTTCACCGGATCGACGTTCGAGCCTTCGAGGTAGCCCTGCTGGAGCTTGCCGTAGCTGGCATCGCCCGGGTTGCCGATCACCGCCGCGCCCGAGGCCGGGGTCTCGCGGTAGAGGCCGTTGCCGAGCGGCTCGAGACCCGACTCGTTGGCGAAGTTGGCGATGGTGATCGTGCCGATATTCTGTTGCGCCACCTGGCCGTCGATCTTGGCGTAGACCTGGCCCGACTGGTTGATGGTGATCTCGGTCGCGGTCGGCGGGATCAGGATCGCCGGATCGACCGTATAGCCTTCGAGCGTGACGAGCTGGCCGGTGGCGTTCTTGTTGAAGGCGCCGGCGCGGGTGTAATTGATCTCGCCGCTCGGGCTCGTGATCTGGAAGTAGCCGCGGCCATTGATGGCGAGATCGAGCTGGTTGGCCGTATTGGTGAGCTGGCCCTGGCGGTGCAGGTTGCGGATCGCCGCGGCGCGCACGCCCAGCCCGAGCATCGCGCCCTCGGGGACCGCCTCCTGGCCGGACTGGTTGGGCACGCCCTGCTGCCGCTCGGCCTGGTAGAGCAGGTCGGTGAACTCGGCCCGCGCCCCCTTGAACCCGGTGGTGTTCAGGTTGGCGATGTTGTTGGCGATGACTTCGAGGTTGAGCTGCTGGGCGGACATGCCCGTGGCGGCGACGGCGAGCGCTCTCATCTGCGTAAGGTCCTCAGATCGCCATGCGGCTCAGTTCGAGATAGGCGGACACGACCTTGTCGCGGATGGCGACGGCGGTCTGCAGGCTCTGCTCGGCGGACATCACCGCCTCGACGACCTGCTGGGTCGAGACCTTGCCCTGGATGCCGGCGATGGAGGCGGCCTCGCCGGCGCGCAGGTCGTTGCGCACGCCGCTCGCGAAGCTCGCCATGATCTGCCCGAAATCGGCCGGCGCGGCACCGTCGGCACCCGGCATCGCGGCGCCGGACATCGGGGGCAGCGCGGCGCGCTGGACGGAGGCCGCCGCCTCGGGCCGGGCGGAAGCGGCGGCCCGGTCGAAGGCCGAGAGGGTGAGGGCCTCGATCATCGGATGCTCATGTCCTCAGGAGGTCGATCACGCTGGCCACCATCGCGCGGGCCTGCTTGATCACCTGCAGATTGGCTTCGTAGGAGCGGTTGGCCTCGCGCATGTCGGCCATCTCGATCAGGGCGTTCACGTTCGGCAGCTTGACGTTGCCGTTCTGGTCCGCCGCCGGGTTGCTCGGGTCGTGCTCGACCCGGAACGGGGTGTCGTCGGTGTCGATGTCGCGCACACGCACCGAGGCGGCACCGATCGCGCGATCGAGCTCGGCCTTGAAGGTCACGGTCTTGCGCGCATAGGGGTCGGCCCCCGGCGCGTTGCCCGTCGACTGGGCGTTGGCGAGGTTCTCCGACACCACCCGCATGCGCAGAGACTGGGCTTCAAGGCCCGCGCTCGCGAGACGGGAGGCGGCCAGCAGGGGGTCGATCACGATCCGCCCCTCACGGCCAGTTTCAGCATGCGGTCGAAGCTGCGCACCACCCCGATATCGAGGTTGTGCTGGCGCGACACGTCGCTCGCCTTCAGCATCTCCTGCTCCAGGCTGACGCTGCTGGAGGTCTCGAGCACGTCCCAGCCGGACTTGTCGGTCCGCACCGGCACGCCGAGGCCGGGGGCGTGGAGATGGGCCTGCGCTGTCGTCGCCATGTCGCCGCCGGTTCCGGCGAGAACCTGGGCGAAGGGCACGGTGTCCCGGGCCTTGTAGCCCTGGGTGTTGGCATTGGCCACGTTGCCGGCGATCGTCGACTGGCGCACCGACAGGTAGTTGCCGTGCAGCGAGGCGAGCTCGAACAGGTAGATCCCCGTCACGCGAACCCCTCCATGTCCGTCACTCCTTACCTTGTGCCGAAACGACCCGACGCCCGGGCCCTGCCGCGTAACGGAGGGTTTAGAAGCGCTACCTTGCCCGAGGCTGGCGCAAGCTTGCGGGGCTCGCGGGAGGGTCGCCCGGTGGGGATGCGCACGCAGCAGGCATCCCCGCGCCTTGACAGGGACGGCCACTCCCCGGCACTGCCGCGGGGTACCCGCCCGCACTCGTCCCCCCTTCAGCGCATGCTTCCGGCCCTGCTGCCCTCCGAGCCGGTCTTCCTCCCGGTCCAGGCCCGTTACGCGGGCGGGGCGGGACCGGGCACGCGCGAGGGCGAGCACGCGATCACCGCCAACAACCGCTGGTCCCGGGTCCAGCTGACGTTTCGCCATCTGCCGGCGGAGGCCTGGTGCTGCCTGGAGGCCACCCTCGCCTGGACGGCCGAGGAGGAGGGGGGGCAGGCCCTCGACTTCCTCCTCGCGGGCTTCGACTTCCTGGCCGCCGACGGGTCGAGCCTCGACGTCGAGCAGGTGCCCGGCCTCGTCCGCACCCTGCTCGATCCGCACAGTGCCTGGATCGCCGGGCCGGCCTGCCAGCCCGCCGGCAGCGAGCTGGTGCGGATGGCGCCGTTGCGGGTGGCCTTCGGGGTGCCGCCCCAGGCGCGCGGCCTCGCCCTGACGCTCCGCTCCTGGCGCAACAGCGAAGGGGTCACGCTCGCCGAGCCGCGCCTGCGCCCCGGCATGCCCTCGAGGCCGGGCGCGTTCCGCCGCCGGCGCCTCGGGCCGCATCCGGAGCCCCTGCGCCACGGCCTCGTCCCGGGCCTCGGCCTCGTGGTGCGCGGGCAGATCCACGCTGCGCGGCAGACCGAGCACGCCGCGCGGGTGAGCCTCGTCTACCGCGACCGCGACGGGGCGGAGATTCCGCCGCCCTATCCGGGCACCGTCGCGGTGCCGGGTCTCGGCGCGAAGCCGGGCGCGGAGGAGCCGGGCGAAGGGGAGAGGCCGGCCCTTGGGGCGGCGATCAACCTGCCGGCCCAGCCGCAGGCGCGCCGCTTCACCCTCGCCCTGGAGCCGCCGCCGGGCGCCACCGCCCTCGATCTCGGCTTCTGCACCTGGGAGGAGGAGGGCGAGCGGCTGCCCGCCGTGGAGCTGCTCGGGCCGCCGGAAGTGGCGCTCGAGGACCGGTTCCGGCTCGAGAGCCTGTGCGGCGACGACCTCCTCGACGCGCCGGGCTTCCTCGCCCGCCTCTCGGCCCGGCTCGGGCGCGATCCCGGCGCCGAGGCCGCCTGGATCCCGGGGCCCGGGGAGGCGGGCGCCGCCGCCCTGCCGCTCGCCCGCGCCCGGTCCCTGCGATCCGAGACCGAGCGTCCGGTCGCCCTGCGGCAAGAGGGCGGCCTCACCTTGCGCCTCGCCGGCTGCCCGGACTGGACCCTGCCCGAGCCTCCGGATTTCCGCGAGGATCCGTTCCGCGCCGTGCCCTCCCGCGCCATCCCCTGGCGCCTCGCCTACCAGTCGCTGACCTGGCTGCTGGCGCTCGCCGAGGCGGCGCCGGCCCGGGCGCTCGCCCTCGCCCAGGCCTGGTCGCGGGCCAACCCCTGGGGCCAGCCGGCCGATCCGTTGAGCCTGCATCCGGGCGCCTTGCCGGCCCGGGCCGAGGTGTGGATCGGGCTCCTCGCGCTTCCGGGCGCCGGGGCGGCGGCGCCGGTCCTGACCGGGGAGGCGGTGCGGCACGGCTTCGCCCTGGCGGAGATCGTCGGCCAGAACACCTTCGGGCGGAGCCTGCACCAGCTCCAGGCCGCCGCGGCGCTGCTGGCCCTCGCCTCCGCCCTGCCGCGCCTGCCGTTCTCCGGCCACTGGGACGGGCTCGCCCGCGAGTCCCTACGCGACGGCGTGCCGGCCCTTCTGCCGGTCGACGGGCACTTCTCGGATTCCTCGCTCCACCGCCGCCTCGACCTCGTCACCCTCGGGCGGGCCCTGCGCGAGCCCCTCGGCGAGGCGGCGCCCGGCCCCCTCGTCGCCGCCCGGACCGAGGCGGCGCTCTCGGACCTCGCCGGCCTCCTCGATCCGGGCGGGCGGCTGCCGCCCTTCGGCGAGGTGTTTGCGGGCACCGACGATGCCGGCTGGATCGCCCGGCTGCGCGGCAAGGCCGGGCTGGTGGCGCAGCGCCCGACCGCGCAACAGGCCGCGTCCTCCTCGACGCTCCTGCCCGACGGCCTCTGCGCCCGCCACGACACCGCCGGACGCGGCTGGGCGCATTTCGCCTGCACCTTCGCCGAGACCTCGCCCCAGGGCCACGCCGATTGCACGTCCTTCGTCTACGCGGCGGGGGCGACGCGCTGGATCGTCGAGGCCGGAGGCTCGGAGCAGGTCGAGATCGGGGCGGCGCGCCACTACCTGCTCTCGTCCCGCGCCCACAACGTCGCGGTGATCGACGGCACCGAGCCGGTGGCCGGGCGCGGCCTCCACCGCGGCAGCCTGGCGCTGCCGGGCGCCGTCGCCCACGCGATCGAGACCAACGTGCACGGGCCGGGCGTCAGGCACCTGCGGGTCTTCGTGCTGCCGCACGACCTGTCGGGCCTCGCGGTGATCGACCGCTTCGCCGCGCAGGATGGCGGCCCCCTGACCTTCCGGGCCTTCGCGCAGCTCGCGCCCGAGACGCTCGTCGCCATCGAGGGGCCGCGCCGGGTCCAGGCCCGCCAGGGCGGCCGGCGCCTCGGCCTGGTGCCGTTCGCGATCGCCGGCCGGGTGGCGGGCCTCGACACCGTGATCGGCCGCAGCGAGCGGCCCGGCACCATGCAGGGCTTCGTCGTCCGGCCCGGCGTGCTCGAACCCGCCTGCACCCTGCGCTACGCGGTGACCGGCCGCGGCACGGTCTGCGGCGGCTTGCTGATGGCCGTGGACGGCCCGGCGGAGGATTCCCTCGCGCGGGTGCTGGCGCGGGAGGAACTGGCGCAGTTCCTCATGCAGGCGTGAGGGATGCCTCTGGAGTTTTTTGATCGAAAAATTCAAGAATGCATCCCACCATCCACCTCATCCTGAGGTGCGACTGAAAGGAGCCTCGAAGGAGGGCTCCAGGAATCTCAGAGACATCTGGAGCCCTCCTTCGAGGTCAGCCGATCTTCGATCGACCGACACCTCGGGATGAGGTGAGATGGTGGAATATCGTCTATCATATCAGGTGCGATCGATGATCGTGATCGACTGGCGACTCACACCACCTTGCCGGGATTGAGCACCCCTGCCGGATCCAAAGCCGCCTTCAGGCGCCGCATCAGGGCGATCTCGGCCTCGGAGCGGACATGGCCGAGCCACGGCTTCTTCGTCAGCCCGATGCCGTGCTCGGCCGAGACCGTGCCGCCGAACGCGCGCACCAGCCCGTAGACGACCTCCTGGATCGCGTCCTTCGGCTGCGGGTCGGCGCCTTTCAGCCCGGCGACGATGTGCAGGTTGCCGTCGCCGATATGGCCGTAGAACAGCGCGAAGGCGCCGGGCAGGCGTTCGGCCAGGGCCGCCTTGCAGGCCTGGACGTAGTCGTCCATCGCCGCCACCGGCAGGCCGATGTCGAAGGGCTCGTGCGGCCCCAGCACCAGCGGGAATTCCGAGCAGGCGTCGCGCACGCCCCAGAACGTCTTCACGTCGGAGAGCGAGCGGGACAGGACCGCATCCGCCAGCAGGCCCGCCTCTCCTTGCGCCTCCAGCCAGGCCTCGAAGCGCGGCCCGTCGAAGGTCTCGTCGGTCCCTTGCGCCTCGATCAGGCAATAGGCGGCGTGGCCCGGGGCCAGCGGCACCCGCACCCCCGGCATGGCATGGACCGTCTCCCAGTAATCCGGCCACATCACCTCGAAGGCCGAGAGCATCGGACCGAGGCCCCGGCGGGCCGCCGCGAGGAGCCCGACCACGGAGTCGTAGTCCGGCAGGGCGCAGAGCGCCGCGAAGGTGCAGGCGGGCTTCGGGAACAGCCGCAGCACCAGCCGGGTGATGATGCCGAGCGTGCCTTCCGAGCCGATGAACAGGTGCTTGAGGTCGTAGCCGGCGTTGTTCTTGATCATCCGGTTGAGGCTGGTGACGATGCCGCCATCGGGCAGCACCACCTCCAGGCCGAGGATCATCTCGCGGGTCATGCCGTAGCGGATGACCCGGTTGCCGCCGGCATTGGTGGAGGCGTTGCCGCCGATGGCGCAGGAGCCCCGGGCCCCGAGATCGAGCGGGACCAGGAACCCGGCCGCATCCGCGGCCTCCTGCACCACCTGGAGCGGCGTGCCGGCCCACACGGTCATGGTGGCCGAGGCCGGGTCGATCGCCTCGATTCCGGTCATCCGTTCCAGCGACAGGGCGACCGAGCCGGGCAGCGGCCGGGCGCCCCCGCACAGGCCGGTGAGCCCGCCCTGCGGCACCACCGGCACGCCGTGGGCCGCACAGATCCGCATCGCGGCGGCGACCGCCTCGGTGGTGGTGGGCCTGACCACCGCGAGGGGGACTTGCGGCCCGAGGGTGCTCCAGTCGGAGGCGTTGCGGGCCGGCCGCCCGGCGCCGGAGAGGATCGTCTTCTCGCCCAGTTCCGCGACGAGGGCGGCCACCACCCCCTCGTCGCGGGACGCGTCCGGCATTGCCGTCATGCTGGTCTCCTCCCGAGGGGCGGCGTGGATCGCCGCTCGTCTCGATCGTCTTACAGGTTTTACGCTGCTGCGGCGCGGGACAGGCCCGCCATCTCCGCCGCGATGCGCCGCCCGATTCCGGCATCCGCCGCGACCAGCGGAGCGCGCACCCGGCCGAAGGCGGGTTCGCCCGTCATCGCCGCCATGGCGGACTTCAGTACCGGCACGAACGGCCCGCGGATCAGGCCGATCGCCGCCCGCATCGGCTCGGCGGCGGCGGGATCGGTGAACATCGCCCGCACCAGGTCGGGAACGAGGTTGGCCATGCCGCAGATCGTGCCGACCCCGCCCTCGGCGAGCGCCCGGCCGATATCCGCCTCGTTGCCGACGCAGACCGCGACCTCGGGAGCCGCCGCCCGGAAGGCCTGGAACTGGGCGAAATCGCCCGAGCTGTCCTTCACGCCGGCGACCAGTTGGCCGTAGCGCGCTCGCAGGGTCGCCACCGCCGCCGGGGGCAGGCCGACGCCGGAGGTCTGGGGGATGTGGTAGAGGGTCGCCCGCAACCGGTCGTCGCCGACGCCGTCGAGGATCGCCGCGAAGGCATCGACGATCCCGGCCTCGGTCACGTCGCGGTAGAAATAGGGCGGCAGCACCAGGGCGTGGGTGAGGCCGAGGCCGAGCGCCGCCTTGGTCAGCGCGACGCTGTCCGGAATCGCCGGATAACCGGTGCCCAGCCCGATCCGGTCGGCCGGGATGCCGGCGGCGAGCAGGGCCTCGACCGCCGCGAGGCGCTCAGGGCCTGAGAACGAGGTGCCCTCGCCGGTGGTGCCGAACGGCACCACGCCGTCGCAGCCCCGCTCCATCAGGAACCGGACGTGGCGCACGAGGGCGCCGTGATCGACCGCGCCGGTCGCGTCGAGCGGCGTGGCGAGGGCGACCCACAGGCCGGTGATGGCGTTGCTCATGCGGTCCTCCGAGAGGGCGGTTCACGCCCGTTTGAATGAGGGGAAGAGGGCGGTTCACGCCCGTTTGACTCGAGAGAAGAGGGCGGTTCACGCCCGCTGGATTCGAGGGAATCGGGCGCCTCGTGCCGGTCGGCCTCGCGGCCGGTATCCAGCCCCAGCGCCCGGCGGCGCGAGGTTTCGAGGTGCCGGCGCAGGGCGGCGGCGGCCGCGTCGGCATCGCGCGCCTCCACTGCCGTCAGGATCGCGGCATGCTCGGCGAAGGCCGGCGGCAGCACCTCGGGCGAGAGCGCGACGCGGCTCTGCATGATGACCCGGATGCGGATGAGGTTGACCCGGTGGATCTCCGAGACGAGGCCGTTGCCGAGATGGGCGACGACCGCATCGTGAAACCCCCAATCCGTGGCTTGCGCCTCGGCGATCAGCGCCTCGGTGACGCCCTCCGCGGCCTCAGCGCTGATCCGCGCATGGGCGGCGCGCAGGGACGCCACCAGGGCGGCGGGCGCCGTGCGGGCGAAATGCGCCACCGCCGCGGTCTCGATGATCTCCCGGAGCTGGAACGCCTCGTGGACCAGCCGCAGGTCGACCGCCGCGACCTGCAACCCACGCTGCGGCAGGGTCGAGATCAGCCCGTCAGCCTCCAGCCGCGGGATCATCTCGCGCACGGCGCCGAGAGGCAGGCCGGTGAGCGCCACCAGCTCGCGCTGCGTCACGAAGGAGCCCGGCGCCAGGCGCCCGTCGAGCAACTGCTGGACGAAGGCGTCGTAGGCTTGGTCGCGCTGTTTCATGTCACCCAACTCTCACTGACATGTCAGTCTGTCAATCGCTAAAGGTTCGCTCAACATGCAGTGACCGGGCCGGGCGCCAAAGCGCCGGTCCGGATCGAGACGTGAACGGGAGCCGGGCATCCGGTCCGAGGAGGAACCATGACGACGATGCAGCGCGCGCCAGCCTCGCCTCCTTCCCGTTTCGGGGCAGGAGTGACGCGCGGACCGAAAGCCGCGCTCGCCGGGCTGCTCGCCGCCGTGCTGACCGGTACGATCCCGGACGCTGCTCGCGCCGAGGGCTTCGACTGGAAGCGGTATGACGGCCAGACCATCAACCTCGTCCTCACCAACCATCCCTGGAGCAACGCCATCCGGGAGATGGCGCAGCCATTCACCGTCAAGACCGGGATCAAGCTGCGCATCGCGATCCTCAACGAGGATCCGCAGCGCGCCCGGCTCAACACGCTGCTCCAGGCGAAATCCTCCGACGTCGACGTCTACGTCTCGCTCAAGATCCGCGAGGGTGCGGTCTACAACAAGGCCGGCTGGTACGCCGACGTCACCCCGATGCTGACGGATCCGAGCCAGACTGCGCCGGTCTTCGAGCTCGACGATTTCGGCGCCGGGCTGATCCGCAACGAGACGTTCGGGGGCAAGCTCACCGGCCTGCCGATCAACGTCGAGGGGCCGCTGTTCTACTGGCGCGAGGATATCTTCGCCAAGTGCAGCGTCGCGGTACCCGAATACCTCGAGGACATCCTGGGCGCGGCGCGCAAGATCAAGGCCTGCGATCCGTCGATCGATGCCTGGGCCGCTCGCGGCGTACGCAACGCCGTGCCATACCCGATGGCCGCCTTCGTGTTCAACAGCGGCGGTGGCTTCAAGTCGGTGGACGGAACCAAGCCCGGCCTGTGCCGGCCGGAATCGGTCGCGGGGCTGACGCTCTACACCGACCTCCTCAAGGATTACGGGCCGGTGGGCGCGACCAATCGCAGCTTCCCGCAGGTGGTCGAGCTCCTGGGCCAGGGCAAGGTCGCCATGACCCACGAATCCTCGAACGAATTTCCCAATATCATGAAGTATTCGGGCCGCGAGGACGACCTCGGCATCAAGCTGTTGCCGAAGGGGCGTGCCGGCGGCGTGTCGCAGCCGATCGGCTTCGGCTGAGGCCTGTCGATCTCCGAATATTCCCGCCGCAAGGGGCCGTCCTGGTACTTCCTGCAATGAGCGACCTCGCCGTCGATGCAGGCGACCCTGGTCGATCGCGGCGTGGCACCTTCGCGCAGTTCCGTCTTCGAGGGCGAGGGGATGCGGGCCTGGGCGAGCCAGAAGCCGGTGCGCCGGCAATGGGTCGCGGCGGTGAGCGAGATCAGCCGCCGCGGCACCGGCGACTACGCCTCGCCGACCGACCGGGTGCCGGAGACCCGCGAGATCATCGGCCGGGCGGCGCAGAAGGTGGTCCTCGGCCAGAAGACGCCGCAGCAGGCCGCCTGCGACGCCGACGCGGCGCCGTTGAAGCTGCAACAGCAGGATCCGCCGCGTCTCGGCTACGCGATCGGTCGTGTCGCGATAGCCGACCCCTTCCCACCCTCGACCTCATCCTGAGGTGCGACCGCAGGGAGCCGCGAAGGAGGCCTCCGGATGGCGCAGCGATCCCTGGAGCCCTCCTTCGAGGTCACTCGATCTTCGATCGACTGACACTTCAGGATGAGGGGGAGGGTGGGATCCCATGATGTCGGTCGCGCAGGCGCCGACACCGGTCGTCATCCCGCCACGGGGACCGCACGTGACCACCATCGCCAGTCCAGCCGTCACCATCGTTCCCGAGCGGGCGCGACGCGGACAGGCAAAAATCTCGTTCTCCTGGATGGTCTGGCCGGCGGTCGCCTTCGTCGTCCTGATGATGGTCTTCCCGATCGTCTGCGCCGCCTGGATCTCGCTCCAGGACGCCTCGCTCGGGACCGAGCCGCGCTTCGTCGGGATCGAGAACTACCTGAACCTCGCGAGCGACCCGGAATTCCTCAATGCCTTCCGGGTCACCTGGGTGCTCTACGGGGTGGCGCTGGCGATGCAGCCCGTGCTCGGCACCTGGCTCGGCATCGTGCTCAACGGCGTCAAGGTCGCGCGCAATCTCGTGCTCCTCGATCCCTCCGTCGCATCGTCAACTGGCTGCTCGGCACGGTCGGGGTATCCCGCTCCTGTGCCTGGCGAGCCCGCACTGGGTGCTGCTCAGCGTGGCGCTGATCGATACCTGGCAATGGGCGCCCTTCGTCGGGCTGATCGTGCTCGGCGGCCTGCAATTCCTGCCGGCGAGCGTGTTCGAGGCCGCCGCGGTCGACGGCGTCATCGGCTGGCGCCGCTTCGTCTACGTCACCCTGCCGCTCCTCGGGCCGACCTTGCTCATCGCCGCCGTCCTGCGCTCGGTCGATCTGCTGCGCTTCTTCGACCTCGTCTTCATCGCCACCCGCGGCGGGTCGGGCAACGCCTCGACCACCATGAACATGTACGCCTATCAGCAGGGCTTCGAGTTCTCGCCCTTCGGCCACGCGTCGGCGGCGATGCCGACGCTCTCGATCGTCGTGCTCTGCACCGTCATGGTCTTCGCCCGCCTGCGGCGCGCCCTGAGCTATTGAGGCCATGCCGACGACCCCGCCCGTCTCCCGCCGGATCCTCGGCCGCGCCCAGGTCGCCGCGATGCTGGTCGCGGTCCTGGCGCCGCTCGCCTGGACGGTCCTGTCCTCGTTCAAGGTCGGCCGGGACGTGATGGCGCTGCCGCCGCAGCTGATCTTCACGCCGACGCTCGACAATTACCGCGAGCTGTTCCTGCGCACCGACTTCCTGCACTGACGTTCGATCCGGGGCGGGGGGCTTTGTTCTCGGAGGAGGGGCAACGTGTCTAAGCGGATTTCGCCGAAGTGGTTGCCGGTTCGGCGCCAAAAATCTGCGACAAAACAAAAACCTAAGCGGGCGAAGCGTTGGCCTGCCCACGCAAGTCTGTTTAGGGGCCGGCTTGATTGGCGTGATCCTGCAAAGGATTGCTGAGCGCGCCATGGCCCGCGACGCTGCCGGGGCAGCCACGCGGCACTTTTCCCGGGGTGGAGCAAGGTACTGGCGTCTCGCCAACCCGTCACGACCCCTCCAACCGGCTCGCCCGCAACGCCCCCCGGCTCTCCAGGATCGGATAGGCCGCCCCCGCCACCAGATGGTCGTTGACCCGCTTCAGGTCGCGCACCAAGTCGGGATAGAGCGCCGTGGCCTCGGCCGGCCCCAAGCCGGGGCCGGCCTCGCGCAGGCGGCGGAAATGGGCCTCGGTCGCCCGGGCCTCGAGATCGCGGAACACCGCCTTCTCGTCGGCGAGCCGCCGGGCGGCGCGGGGATCCTCGGTCAGGAAGGCGGCGCCCGCCGCGCTCAGGTTGGCGGAGAGGCGCGCCAGCAGCATTCCCACTTCCGCCTTGCCGTCCGCCGAGAAGGCGAGGCCGCGCTTCAGGCGCTTGGCCGCATGGGTCATCACGTTGCGCGAGAGGATGTCGCCGGCGTGTTCCAGGTTGGTGGTGAAGGCGATGAGCGTCGCGATCCGGCGCTCGTCGTCGTCGCTCAGGGCTTCCGGGTCGAGGCGGACGAGATAGGCCTTGATGGCGGCGTTGAGCCGGTCGAGCGTATCGTCCATGCGGCGGATCTCGGTGACCTTGGCCCGGTCGCCGCCGGTCAGCGCCTCGCCGGCTCCGGTCATCATCTCGGCGAGCACGTCGGCCATCCGCAGGGCCTCGCGGCCGGCGGCGCCCAAGGCCACCGGCGGGGTCTCCAACGCCGCCTCGTCGAGATGGATTGGCCGGCCGGGATCGTGGACGTCGATCCTTTCGGGCACCAGCCGGCGCAGAAGGGCCGCGAAGGGGGTGAGCGCCGGCATGAAGACGAGCGCGAGCACGAGGTTGAAGGCGGTGTGGAAATCCGCCACCGCCCGCGACAGGTCGGGCTGCCAGGCCACCAGCAGCGGCCCGATCAGGCCGAGGCAGGGCAGGGCGATGACACAGCCGAGGGCCCGGGTGAGGAGGTTGCCGAGCGCCACCCGGCGTCCCGCGGCCTCGCCGTCGCGAGCCCCCTCCAGCACCGGGTTGAGGGCCGAGCCGAGATTGGCCCCGAGCACCAGCGCCATCCCGGCCTCGAAGGGCAGCACGCCGGCATGGGTGAAGGACATCACCAGGAGCACGATCGCCACGCTGGAATGCGCCGCCCAGGTGAGCACCGCCCCGAGCATCAGGGCGATCAGCCGGTCGGTGGCGACGGCGCCGAGCAGCACCCGCAGGGCCGGCACGTCCTCGTAGGGGGTGATGACCTCGACGAGGCGCGAGAGCGCCATCAGCATCAGCCCGAGGCCGATCGCCGCCCGGCCGAGGTCGCGGGTGCGCGGCTCGGACCCGCGGCGAAACAGGATCACACCGACCAGCACCAGGACCGGCGCCACCCGGGCGACGTCGAAGGACAGGACCTGCACGATCAGCGTTGTGCCGATATTGGCGCCGAGCATCACGGCGAGCGCCGGCACCACCGCCACCAGCCCGGCGCCCGCGAAGGAGGCGACCATCAGGCCGGTCGCGGTGCTGCTCTGGAGGAGCGCCGTGACCCCGAGCCCCGCCGCCAGCGCCTTGACCCTGTTGCCGAGCGCCACCCCGAGCAGACGGCGCAGATGCGGCCCGAGGGCGCGCTGCACCCCCGTCTGCACCATGTGGATGCCCCAGAGCAGCAGCGCCACCGCGCCGCAGAGATCGAGCAGGGTCAGGGTGGTGTCCATCGGCGTCGGTCGGCCTCCGTCCCGTCCAAGTCTTGCCCGTCCGAGCCCTGGGACTTAGGGCGCCGGAGCCTCCGGGTTCGGGCTCCGGACGCACATCTGATGCCTGTCGGGCGAAGGGATCAGGGTTTCGGGCAGGCCGGGTCGGCCGGGCGGGCGGCGCGGTGGAAATCCAGCACCTCGCGGGTGTAGGTCTCGACCACCTCCGAGAAGGGCTGCCGCTCGCCCGTGAACAGCACCGCCCGGTGGCTGAACAGATGCTCGGGCACGCTCAGCGTCCCGCAGGACGGGGCGGGCGGGGCGGCCTGGTCCCAGCCCGCGGGCAGGGGCTGCCACAGGGGTTCCGAGCCGACGGTCTGGCGGGTGGTGCCGAGCGGCGCCACCGCCCGGCCGAACGGCGTGTCGGTGGTCTCCAGCTGTCGGTTCATCTCCGGGGTCAGGCGGGCCGGCACGTACCAGTTGTCGGCCTCCGACAGGACGTGGTCGCCGCAGGCGAGGCGCACCCGGCGGTAGCGCAGGGGCTCGTCCGGCCCGACCGCGAGGCGCTTGCGGGTCTCCGGGCTCGCCGGCGTGTCGACGCCCCGGTCCAGCCGGGCGACGAGGCGGGGCGTCTCGGCCATGCGGTGGGCGGCGCACCAGTTCTCGAGCGTCGCGGTGGCGCTGCGGCTCGCCAGCAGGGCGGCGTTGAGGCTCTGGACCACCGCCACGGCCTCGACGCGGGAGAGGTAGGTGTCGGGCCAATCCGGCCCGGCGGCCCGGGCCGGGAGGGCGGGCGCGACGGCGGCGAGGAGGAGGGCGGCGGACAGGGCTCGGCGCATGATCGGGCGTCTCATCGGGACCGGCCCTCGTGGCGGGGCCGTGACGCAAGGCCTGCCCTCTCCCGGGGCGGCCCGCAAGCGGGGGCTGGCGCAGCCCCGCGACCCGGCTATGAAGGCGCGGGCGCCGCCGGCTTCATCGATCGGACGCGTCCCCGGTTCTTCGTCCTGTCGCAGGGTTTCGCCAGACGAGGCCGCGCCTGTCGGATTGGTTCGGGAGAGACGACGATGTCGGGTGGTCACGGGGCGGTGGACAGCTCCAACAAGAAGGTCGCGCTGCTGATCTCGGTGCTCGCGTTGTTTCTCGCCCTCGGCGAGACCCTGGCGAAGAGCGCCCAGACCGACGCGCTCGGCGCCAACGTCGAATCCGCCAACCAGTGGGCCTACTTCCAGGCCCGCACGATCCGCGGCACGGTGCTGAAGACCGCCGGCGAGCAGATCGCGCTGGAGCCGAACGCCTCCCCGGAGGCGGTGAAGAAGCAGATCGAGGAATGGGCCAAGACGATGGCCCGCTGGGATTCCGATCCGGCCTCCGGCGACGGCCGCAAGGAGCTCGCCGCCAAGGCCAAGGCGGCCGAGGCCAAGCGCGACCTCTCGCTCGCCCGCTACCACCATTACGAGCTCGGCTCGGCCGCCTTCCAGATCGGCATCGTGCTCGCCTCCGCCCAGGTCATCACCGGCATCGCCGCGCTCGCCTTCGCGGGCGGCGCCCTGGGGATCGCGGGGATCGGCATGCTGGCGATCGGGCTGTTCGCCCCGCACGCGATCCATCTGTTCTGAGGCGGGATACCGGAGGCCCGCTCGGACCTCCGACCGGTGATCCTCGTACCGGCGCGTGCCCGGGACCGTCGTCCCGGGCACGCGTGGCAGCGCCCGGGATCGAGGGTGAGACCAGCCGAGACGAGGCGGAGCAAGCGACCGACCAGTCTTCCCGCGCCGCCTCGACTGTCTTTCGGATCACGATGGACTGTCGCGGACTGACGCTGCGGCGGGACGGCCACGGCGCGATGCTGATCCGGATTGTGCGGCGGGCAAGCTCCGCCCCGCCTCCACGTCGCTGCCCGATCCGGCCGGAGGCCGCGAGGCGCGCGATGGCAGCGCTTTCTTATCGTGCTATTATGTCGCGGAAACCCGCGCTTGCCAGTGTCGCGCCCAGCCCCGCTAACTGAACCCGTCAGTTCAGTTAGGGCTTCATGAGCGACGCCGCACGCCGATCCGATCGACCTGATGCCGGCCGCCCTCGAGTCGCGCGCCCGCCGGCCGAGCGGCTGCTCGATCCCAAGCGCCGCCGCCGCATCCTGGAAGCCGGAATGGGGCTGTTCTCGGGCCTTCCCTACGCAGCCGTTCACATGGACGCGGTCGCCGCCGCCGCCGGCGTCGCCAAGCCCACGCTCTACCGCTACTTCCCGACGAAGGAAGCCCTGTTCATCGACGGGCTCGCCTGGACCCTGGCGGATCTTCGCGACGCGATCGGGGCGATCCCCGACCGGGACGCCCCCGCGCGCCTGCGCGCCGCCGTCGGGCTGGTGCTGGGGCGCATCGGCGCCCTCTCGCCGGCGCTCACCGCGATCGAGGGGCGCGGCGCCGAGTTCGGCGAGCGCAGCCGGCGCGTCCTGCGCGAGGGCTTCGACGGGTTGCGCGATGCGCTGGCCGGCCTGCTGCGCGACGGCGTCGCCGCGGGCGAGCTGCACGTGCCCGACATCGACCTCGCGGTGCTGATGCTGCTGGGCGGCATCCGCATGGCGGTACACGGCACCGGCCGGCGCCCGCCCGCATCAGGCGCGGTCGCCGATTTCTTCCTCAACGGTCTCGGTGCGCCTCTCGCACCGCGTCATGGAGCCCCGCGATGATCCGCCTCGTCCTCGTCCTCCTGGCGCTCGTCGCGGCCGGAGCGGGATGGCTCGTGCAGCGCCATGGCGGCGACACGCACGCCGCCTGGAGCACGGCCCGGGGGGCGCTGCCGGCCGATCTCGGCCGACACCTGCCGGAGCACCTGCCGGTCGCCTACGTCCCGCCCGCTCCTCCGCCACCGACGAATCCCGCCGCGTCCCGTCCCGTCGTCACCACGGTGGCGGCGGGCGTCACCGACCTCGCGCTCACCCGCTCGGGGGTGGGCTGGGTCGAGCCGATGGCGAGCGTGATCGTGCGCCCGCGCATCGACGGGGTCATCGTCGAGCAGCTCGCCCGCGACGGCCAGGTGGTGAAGGCCGGCGACGTGCTCTACCGCCTCGACGACCGCGAGATCCGCGCCCAGATCGCCCGGGACGAGGCGGCGCTCGCCCGCGACCAGGCGACCCAGGTCCGAACCCAGAACGACGTCCGCCGCGTCGGCGAGCTGCTCTCGCGCTCCTCCGCCTCGCAGGCGCAGTTCGACGTCGCCACCGCCGAGGCCAAGGTCGCATCGGCGAATGTCGCGGCGTCGCAAGCGGCGATCGAGGCCGACAAGGTCCGGCTCGACTACACCACCGTGCGGGCGCCGATCGCCGGCCGCCTCGGCCGGGTGCTGGTCACCACCGGCAACCTCGTCAAGGGCAACGAATCCGCCGGAACCGGCCTCGTCACCATCACGCAGATGCGGCCCTTGCGCGCCACCTTCTCGCTGCCCGAGCGCGACCTCGACGGGTTGCGGGCGGCGCTGATGCGGCCCGGCACCGCGCCGGTGAGGGTCTATCCGAGTGGCGGAGAGGCGGTGCTGGCGGTCGGGCGGCTGTCCTTCGTCGATTCGAGCGTCGACCAGGCGTCGGGCACCGTCACCGCCTGGGCCCTGTTTCCGAACGAGGACGACCGGCTCTGGCCGGGCCAGTACGTCCGGATCGAGGTCGATCTCGGCCGGCGGCCCGGCACCGTGACGGTACCGCAAGCGGCCGTGCAGCCCGGGCAGGAGGGCAGCTTCGTCTGGGTCGTGCGTCCCGACGGCACGGCCGAGCGCCGCAACGTCGAGGTGATCACCTCCCGCGACGGCCGCGCCGCCCTGAGCCTGGGGCTCAAGCCCGGCGAGCGGGTGGTGGTGGAAGGCCAGTTCCGGGTCCGCCAGGGCCTGCCCGTCACCGAGCGGCCGCAGGACGCGACCGAGGCGCAGGCGGCCAAGCCCGGCGCCGCCACCCGGATCGAGTAAGTCGATGAACCTCTCGGCTCCGTTCATCCGCCGACCCGTCGCCACGATCCTGCTGTCGATCGCGCTGACGCTGTCGGGGCTGTTCGCCTACCGCTTCCTGCCGGTGGCGGCCCTGCCGACCGTGGATTTCCCGACCATCTCGGTCACCGCGCAATTGCCCGGCGCCTCGCCCGAATCGATGGCGGCCTCGGTGGCGACGCCCTTGATCAAGGAATTCTCGACGATCCCGTCGATCGCCACGATCTCGGCGACGAACTATCAGGGCTTCACCTCGATCACCGTCGAGTTCGAGCTGTCGCGCAACATCGACCAGGCCGCCGTCGACGTGCAGGCGGCGATCACCCGGACCTTGCGCCGGCTGCCGGTCGAGCTGACGATCCCGCCGAGCTTCCGCAAGCTCAACCCCGCCGACGCGCCGGTGATCCTGCTCGCCTTGTCGAGCGAGACGACGCCGCTGCCGACGCTGGATGCCTTCGCCCAGACGGTGATCTCGCCCTCGCTCTCGACCATCACCGGCGTGGGCCAGGTGCTGGTTTATGGCAGCCAGAAATTCGCCGTCCGGGTCCAGCTCGATCCCAACGTGCTGGCGGCGCGCGGCATCGGCGTCGACGAGGTGCAGGCGGCGATCCAGAACGCCAACACCTCGACGCCGGTCGGCGTGGTCGAGGGCAGGGGCCAGAACCTCACCATCCAGACCAACACCCAGTTGATGAACGCCGACGGATTCCGCGACGTGATCGTGGCGGTCCGCAACGGTCGGCCGGTGCGCCTCGGCGAGGTCGCGCGGGTGATCGATTCGGTCGAGAACAACCGCATCGCCTCGTGGAAGGACGGCACCCGCGGCCTGGTGCTCGCCGTCCAGCGCCAGCCCGACGCCAACACGGTCGACGTGGTCGACCGGGTCCGCGCCATGCTGCCGAAGTTCCAGGAGCAGCTGGGCGGCAGCGGCACCATCGACGTTGTCAACGACCGCTCGCTCTCGATCCGCGAGGCGGTGCACGACGTGCAGTTCACGCTGGTGCTCACCATCGTCCTCGTCGTCGCGGTGATTTATTTATTCCTCGGCCGTCTTGCCGCGACGCTGATCCCGTCGGTCGCGGTGCCGATCTCGATCATCGCGACCTTCGGGGCGATGTACGTGCTCGGCTACTCGATCGACAACATCTCGCTGCTCGGCCTGACCCTCGCGGTCGGCCTCGTCGTCGACGATGCGATCGTGATGCTGGAAAATATCGTCCGGCACGTCGAGGAGGGGATGAAGCCGTTCGAGGCGGCGCTCAAAGGGGCGGGCGAGATCGGCTTCACCATCCTGTCGATCACCATCTCGCTCGTTGCGGTGTTCATCCCCGTGCTGCTGATGGGCGGCGTCGTCGGGCGGATCTTCAACGAATTCGCCATCGTGGTGACGATCGCCATCGTCGCCTCGGCGGTCATTTCCCTGACGCTCACCCCGATGCTCGCCGCCCGCCTGCCGGCCGATGCCGCCGGCCACGGTCAGAAGAAGAACCTGTTCGAGCGCGGCTTCGCGCGCATCCAAGGGTCTTACGAGCGCGGCGTCGATCTCTGCCTGCGCTGGCCGTTCGCGGTGCTGATGGTGTTCTTCGCCTCCGTGGCGCTCACCGCCTGGATGTTCGTCGTCATCCCGAAGGGGTTCTTTCCCTCCGAGGATATCGGCCAGCTCCAGATCGCGACGGAAGCCGGCCAGGACGTGTCCTTCGACGCGATGACGGCGCTCCAGCACGAGGCCGAGGTGATCCTCGCCCGCCACCCGGCGGTGGCCCATGTGGTGAGCCGGGCCGGCTCGAACGGCTTCTCCGGCACGCTCAACCAGGGCTCGTTCTTCGTCGAGCTGAAGGACCGCGACCAGCGCCCGCCGCTGCCTAAGACCATCACCGAGCTGCGCCGCGACCTCGCGACGGTGCCGGGCCTGACCTCGTTCATCACGCCGGTGCAGAACCTGCGGCTCGGCGGGCGCCAGTCGAAGAGCCAGTACCAGTACGTCGTGCAGGGCCTCGACCGGCCGGGGCTGGAACGCTGGTCCGAGCGCCTGACCGAGGCCCTGGCCAAGGACCGCGCCACCTTCACGGGCGTCACGAGCGACCTCCAGAACGCCGCGCTCCAGGCCAAGGTCACGGTCGATACCGACAAGGCGCAGGCGCTCGGCATCACCTCGGACCAGATCCGCCAGACGCTCTATACGGGCTTCGGCACCCGCCAGGTCTCGACGATCTACGGCACCGCCGACAGCTACCAGGTCATCACCGAGTTCGACCCGCGCCTGAACTGGACCGCCGACCGCCTCGACGAGATCCGCCTGCGCGCCAGCAACGGCAAGCTGGTGCCGCTCTCGGCGGTGGCGAGCGTCACCCGCGTCCCGGGCCCGCTCTCGATCAACCAGCTCGGCCTGCTGCCGGCGGTGACGATCTCGTTCGACCTCGCCCCCGGCGTGGCGCTTGGCCAGGCGGTCAACCGCATCGCGGCGATCAAGGAGTCGCTCGGGGTGCCGGGCACCATCACCACGACGTTCGCGGGAACCGCTCAGGTGTTCCAGGACGCGCTGGCCAACCAGGGCCTGCTGCTGGCGGCCGCCGTCATCACCATCTACCTCGTGCTCGGCATCCTCTACGAGAGCTTCATCCACCCGCTCACCATCCTCACCGGCCTGCCGGCGGCGGCGATCGGCGCGCTGGGCGCGCTCCAGCTCTACGGGATGGACCTCTCGGTGATCGCGATCATCGGCGTGCTGATGCTGATCGGCATCGTGAAGAAGAACGCCATCATGATGATCGACGTCGCCCTGGTGCTCCAGCGCGAGCAGGGCTGGAGCCCGGCGGCGGCGATCCGCGAGGCCTGCTCCTTGCGCTTCCGCCCGATCATGATGACGACCGCGGCCGCCGTGATGGGCACCCTGCCGATCGCCATCGGTCACGGGGCGAGCGCCGAGTTGCGCCAGCCGCTGGGCGTCGCGGTGGTGGGCGGGCTGCTGGTCTCGCAGCTCCTCACCCTGTTCATCACGCCGGTGCTCTACCTCTACATGGACCGTCTCGGGACGGGTGTGACCCGCCTCGTCCTGTCGCTGCGCCGCGGCCGCCGCGATCCGGGCCGGCCGGAGGCGGAGGGGCACCAGCCGGCGGAGTGAGGCGCGAAGCAGAGTTGCACCGGGCAACTCCGCTTAGCTTTCTGCTTCGCATCATTTTACCGCCGAACCGGTAACCACTTCGGCGAATGATGCTTAGACCAGCCGCCGCGACAGCCCGGTCAGCCGCTCCATCACGGCGATGCCCCCGATCGTCGCGACGATCAGGATTCCCGACAGCGCCGCGATGGTCACGTCGAGGCGGCCTTCGAGGTCCTGCCACATCCGGATCGGCAGCATGTCGGTGGCGGCGTCGCGCAGGAACAGCGAGACCGGGATGTTGTCGAACGAGGCCATGAAGGCGAGGAAGCCGCCGGACAGGATGCCGGGCCGGATCAGCGGCAGGGTGATCCGGCGGAACGTATAGAGCCGCGAGGCGCCGAGGCTCGCCGAGCCTTCGAGCAGGCTGGGCTGAAGCTGGGTCAGCGCCGCTACGGTGTTGCGCACCACGTAAGGCACGCAGACCACGGTGTGGCCCAGCACCAGCGTCGCGACCGAGACCGGCCAGCCGATGAGCGAGAAGAACATCAGGCTCGACAGGCCGAAGGCCAGGGCCGGCAGGATCAAGGGCGACAGGAAGAAGCTGTCGAGGAGGCGGGCCGAGAGACGCGGCGAGCGCGCCACCGCCAAGGCCGCCAGAACCCCGAGCCCGATGGCGAGCGCGGTCGCCAGCACGGCGACCGTGAGGCTGTTCTTGAGCGCGTAGTGAAGCTGCCAGGCCTCCATCAGTTCGCCGTACCAGCGCAGGGAATAGCCCGGCGGCGGGAAGCGCAGGGACAGCCCGTCGGTGAACGAAACCACCAGCACGATCAATGTGGGTGCGAGCAGCAGCACCAGGGCGAGAATCGCCAGCAGGTGCAGCAGGCCCTCGAAGCTGAGTCGGTCGAGGGCGCCGGGGGAACGGGACATCGTCACTCTCACGTCTGGGCGTAGCCGCGGGCGAGGCGGCCCAGCGCGTTGAAGGCCAGGACCACGCCGAGCACCGCGACGAGGAAGATCACCGACATCGCCGCCGCGAACGGCCAGTTCTGCAAGGCGATGGCCTGCTGGTAGATGTAGCCGGGCATGAACAGCATCTGTCCGCCGCCGATCAGCGACTGGGTGATGAAGCCCGAGATCGCCGCCGCGAAGGTGAGGACCGAACCGGCGATCAGGCCCGGCAGGCAGAGCGGCAGGGTCACGCGAAAGAAGGTACGCCAGCGCCCGGCCCCGAGCGCTTCCGAGGCGTCCCACAGGCTCGGGTCGATGCGGGCGAGCGCCGTCATCAGCGGCAGCACCATCAGGGGCATCTGCACCTGGGCGAGCGCCGCGACGAGCCCGCCCTCTGCGTAGAGCATTCGCAAGGGCGTCTCGATCAGTCCCAGCGAGGAGAGCAGGGAGTTGATCACCCCTTGTCGCCCGAGGATCACGATCCACGCGAAGGTGCGGATCACCACGCTGGTGAGGAGCGGTGTCAGCACCGCCAGGATGATGATCCCGCGCACCCAGCCCCCGGCCCGGGTGGCGACGAGCGCCAGCGGCAGCCCCAGCACCAGGCAGGCGGCGGTGACCTTGAGCCCGAGCCAGAGCGTGCCGAGGAGCACGCCGAGGCTGAAGCCGTCGCCCAGGAAGGCCGCGTATTGCGACAGGCCGTAACCCCCATCCGCCCCCCGAAGCGACAGGCCGAGCAGCGCGACGAGGGGCGCGGCGAAGAACGCCGTGAAGAACACGGCGAGCGGGCTCGCCAGCCGCAAAGGGTAGGTGGTGACGTCCGGCGGGGCCACGGTGACAATTCCTTCTACGGCTTCGACGTGATCCGTACAGTCGAGGTAGAGCGCGTCTCCCCTCTCCCGTGTGGGCTAGCGGATTCACACTTCTCCTTCGAGAGCTAACCCTCTGTAAATATGCGCGCTTTCCCCTCCCCCTTGTGGGGAGGGGTTATGGGGATCGAAGATCCCGCGTGGGGGTGGTGCAGGAGGCACCGCTGCGCTCTATCCGGCACCACCCCCACCTCCAGCTCCTCCCCACAACTTGCAGCGATTCCGGGCAAGCCCGGGATCGCCGGGGGGAGGAGAGGCGCGCGACCTTCACCGGGAGAAGCTCTCGAACCGAGAAGTGTGAACACGCTAGCCCGTGTGGGAGAGGGGTCGGGGGTGAGGGTGGCTCGGCTTCAGGATTGAACTCCGAACGCTGAGCTGCACAGCTCGACGCTTGGCTCTTTATCCTGAACCCGAGCCACCCTCACCCCTACCCCTCTCCCACACGGGAGAGGGGATCCCGCGCCTTATCTTGGCCGCGGCAGATCAAGGAGAATCGATGCTACAGCTTGATCTCGCGGTTGAACCGCTCGATCCAGGCCGGGCGCTGCGCGTTGATCGTCTTCCAATCCTGGAACACGAACTTCTTCTTCAGGTCGTCGGTGTCCTTGGCGAGCACCCGGGCGATCTCGCCGGTCATCTTGACCTTGGTGTTGGTCGGCACGACGAGGTAGGGCGCCTGCATCAGCCGGGTCTGGACCGGCTCGGAGATCGCCGCCTCGATCAGCTTGAAGGCGAGTTCGCGGTTGGGCGAGTTCTTGACGATCTGGATCAGCGTCTTGAAGGCGATGGCGCCTTCCTTGGGCGCCACGAACTCCACCGGCACGCCCTTGGCCTTCAGGATCTGGATCGCGTTGAAGTTGCCCGGCGAGATGTCGACCTGGCCCTGCTGGAACAGGGTGGCGAGCGCACCCGGATTGGCCGCCACCGCCGAGAGGTTGGGCTTCAGCTTCTCCATCGCCTTGAAGGCGGGATCGATGTTCGATTCCGAGCCGCCATGCATCTTGGCGATCTCGACCATGAAGCCGGTGCCCAGCGTCGAGTTCATGTTGGTGATGCCGACCCGGCCCTTGTATTCGGGCCGCCACAGGTCGGCCCAGGAGGTCGGCGGGGTCTTCACCGTGTCGGGATTGTAGGTCAGGCCGACGACCTGGAAGAAGGCGGCCGGGCCGTGCGGGTCCTGCGCGTCGGGGATCAGCTCCTTGAAGGCGGCGCTGCGCTCGACCGGGTAGGGCTCGACGAGATCCTGGGCGAGAGCCGTCAGGGCCGGGCCGGGATCGTGCAGCATCACGTCGATCGGCGGGTTGGCCTTGGCGGCCGAGACCTTGGCGATCTGGTCGACCGACAGCATCGGGTCGAGGACGATCGGGGCGTTGCCCGTCTCCTTGCGGAAAGCCGGCACCAGCACGGCCTTGTGAGCCTCCTCCCAGCTGCCCGTGAAGGTGGCGAAGACGAGCGGCCGCGCCTGGGCGTAGGACAGGCCGGGAAACAGCTCCATCGCGCCGAGCGACAGGGCGGTGGTGAGAAGCGTGCGGCGGTCGAGCATCGGGAAACTCCGTTCGAGGATCAGGCGGCGGCCGGGAAGGCGGAGGCGAGGCCGGGGGCGACGGCGATGCGCACGGGGGTGCCGGGCGGACGCAAGCCGCCCCCGCCGAGGCGCGGCTCGGCGATCTTGAGCGGACGCCCGGCTCCGACCCGGACCTCGTGGACGACGGTGGGGCCGAGCGGCAGGGCCATCTCGACCACGCCGGCGATGCCGTCCTGCCCGTCGGTGAGGCGCAGGTGCTCGGGCCGCAGGCACACGGTCACCCGGGATCCCGGCGCGATCGGCCGGGCGAGGGGACGGGCCAGAACCTCGCCGCCGGCATCGAGCACGATGCGGGGCTGGTTGCCTTCCTGGCCGAGCATCACCCCCTGCACCGCATTGGCCGAGCCGACGAAGGTGTTGACGAACAGGCTCTCCGGCGCATCGTACACGGTGGTCGGGGCGGCGAACTGCTCCAGCCGCCCGTTCGACAAGACCGCCACTCGGTCGGAGAGCGACAGGGCCTCCTCCTGATCGTGGGTGACGAGCAGCGTGGTCACCCCGGCGACGCGCTGGAGGCGCTTGACCTCGATCTGCATGTCGAGGCGCAGGTTCTTGTCCAGCGCCGCGAACGGCTCGTCGAGGAGCAGCACCGCGGGGCGGATGGCGAGTGCGCGGGCCAAGGCCACCCGCTGCTGCTGCCCGCCGGAGAGCTGGCGCGGGTAGCGGTTGCCGGCATGGCCCAGCTGCACGAGGTCGAGGAGGCGCTTGGCTTCCATCGCCTGCTCGGTCCGGGGCGCGCCGCGGGCGGCCAAGCCGTAGGCGACGTTCTCGGCCACCGTCAGGTGCGGGAACAGGGCGTAGTTCTGAAAGACGATGCCGACGGCGCGCCGGCTCGGCGGCAGGGCGTCGATGACTTGGTCCGCGACGATCACCCGCCCTTCGGTCTGGCGCAGGAAGCCGGCGACGATGCGCAGCAACGTGGTCTTGCCGCAGCCCGACGGCCCGAGCAGCGAGACCAGTTCGCCGCCCTTGATGTCGAGGTTCACGTTTTCCACGGCGACGGCACCGCCGTACCGATGGGTGATGCCGTCGAGCACGACGGACCGGCCTTCCGCCTGGGTCTGGGCGCGGGCTCCGGATGGTGTCACGGTGAGGGTTCCTGCGGCATCGATCTTGCTGCCCCAAGTGTCGCAAATCGTATGCCATTTCGGGGAAAGCTCATGACTGACCACGACTTGACGACAGGGGGCATCGCATGAGCACGGAGCTGTGGCGGCTCTCCGCGACCGAACTCGGCCGGCTCTTCGCCGCGGGCCGAGCCTCGCCGGTCGACGCCCTGGAGGCGGGACAAACCCGCGCCGCCGCGTGGGAGCCGCACCTCAACGCGATCGCCCGGGAGAACCCACGGGCCCGGGACGAGGCCGAGGCGAGCGCCGCCCGCTGGCGCGCCGGCACCCCGCTCTCGCCCCTCGACGGCGTGCCGATGACCGTGAAGGAGTTCCTCGTCACCGAGGGGCTGCCCTCGACCTATGCCGAGCCGGGCGAGGCCGCTGCCTCTTCCCACGACGAACTGCCCGTCGCGCGGGCACGCCGGGCCGGCCTCGTGATCCTGGCCAAGACCACGATGCCGGAATTCGCTGTGCAAGGTTACACGGCCTCTGCCCGTTTCGGCGTCACCCGCAATCCGTGGAACGTCGCGCTCACCCCCGGCGGCTCGACCGGCGGAGGGGCGGCGGCGACGGCCGCCGGCTACGCGCCGGTCGCGCTCGGCACCGATGGCGGCGGATCCCTGCGCCGGCCCGCCGCCCATACCGGCCTCGTCGGGCTGAAGAGCAGCCTCGGCCGGGTACCGCGCCACGGCGGCCTGCCCTCGCCGCTCCTCGATTTCGAGGTGGCGGGAGCGCTCACCCGCACCGTCGCCGATAGCCGCGCGATGCTCGCCCTGATGCAGGGGGCCGATCCGCGGGTCCTGTGGTCGAATTTTGCACCCAACCCGGCCCCCGAGCGCCGCTTGCGCGCCCGCTACGTCGAGCGCATCGGCGACGCGCCCCTCGATCCCGTCATCGCCGCCTCGTGCCGGCGGGCGCTGGGGCATCTCGAGGCGCTGGGCGTCGCGGTCGAGGAGGGGCCGCTACCCTTCGAGATCGCAGGGCTGAACGCGCTCTGGCCCGAGATCGGCAAGATCGGCCTCGCCCGCCTGTTCGAGGCCGATCCGGCCCTCGCCGCGCGGGCGAGCGCGCCGTACCGAGCGATGGCCGAGGAGGGCGCGCGGGCCCCGGCGACCCTGCTCGCCGCCATCCTCAAGCGGGTCCAAGCCCTGCGCAACGCCGCGAACGCCGCGTTTACGGAGATCGACCTCCTGGTCACCCCCTCCGCCGCGGCGATGCCCTGGGCGGCGGATGCGGTCTACCCGGAGGTGATCGACGGGCAGCCCGTCGGCCCCCGCGGCCACGCGGTCTATTCGGGCTGGGTCAACGCCGCCGCCCTGCCGGGCTTGAGCCTGCCGGTCGATCCGGCACCGGACGGGATGCCGATCGGCCTCCACCTCGTGGCGGGGTTCGGCCGCGACGACCTGCTCCTCGACATCGCCGAGGCGCTGGAGCGCCGCCGCCCCTTCGCGGATCGCTGGCCGGTCCTGCCCGGAACCTCGGAGGCGGCACGATGACGGCCGGCGGCATCTCGCTCCATGCGGTCGACGTGGCGGAGGGCTGCCCGGCCCTCGGCCTGCGGGTCACCCTCGCGGCCCTGGACGAGCCCGGCCCGCGCCCGGTCGCCGAGGGAGTGATCGGGAGGGATGGCACCTTCGACCACCCGGTGGTGCGCGGCATCGGGATCGGGCCCGGCATCTACGAGGCGGTGTTCCACCTCGGCGACTACTTCACGGCACAAGGCAAGCCGGGCCCGCACTTCCTCGACCGGGTGCCGTTCCGCTTCACCATCGTGGATGCGGCGGAGCACTATCATCTGCCGCTGAAGTTCACGCGCTTCGGCTACGCCGTGTTCCGGGGCGTGTGAGCGAGTGCCCGAGCACCGGCACGAGTTCGCCGAACGGCACCGGCCGGCCGAGCAGGAACCCTTGCGCCCCGGTGCACCCCGCCTCGCGCAAGGCCGCGAGCTGCACCTCGGTCTCGACGCCCTTGGCGACGACCGCCCGGCCGAGCGACCGGCCCAGCCCGACGACGGCGCGCAGGAAGCCGGCACCGTCCGGGCAGGCCGTGAGCGCGGGAGCGAGCTTGATCCGCCCGAAGGGCAGGCGCTGCAGGGCGCCGAGGGAGGAGGCGCCGGCGCCGAAATCGTCGAAGGCGAGGCCGATCCCGAGGGCGGCGAGGTCCGCGAGCCGCCCGCCCGCTTCCGCGGCCGCGCCCTCGGCAATGTCGAGCTCCAGGCGATCGGGCGGCGTCCCGTTCGCCGCCAGGGCGGCCCGGAGGACGGAGACGAGGCCGGCCTGGCGCAATTGCCCGCCCGCGATGTTGACCACCACCCGCATCCCCTGCGGCAGAGCCTGCGCGTCCGACAACGCGCTGCGCAGCACCCATTCGCCGAGCGGCACGATCAGGCCGCTCTCCTCGGCGAGGGCGAGGAACGCCGCGGGGCCGAGCGGGCCGCGGGCCGGGTGGTCCCAGCGCAGGAGCGCCTCGACCGCCTCGACCCGCCCGGAGGCGAGATCGAAGACCGGCTGGTAGTACAGGGCGAACTCGCCGCGCTGGAGCGCGAGGCGCAGGTCGATCTCGAGGCGGCGGCGCTCCTCCGCCGCCCGGTCCATGGCGGCGGCGAAGAGGCGGTAGGTGTTGCGCCCCTCCGATTTCGCCCGGTAGAGCGCGCGATCGGCCCGCTTGACCAGGGTGTCGCCGTCGAGCCCGTGCTCCGGCGCGAAGGCGATGCCGATGCTGACGCCGACCGTCGCCGCCTGCCCGCCGAGATCCACCGGCTCGCGCAGGGACGCGACCAGGCGCTCCGCCGTCGCCGTGGCGCTGGCCGCCCCGGCCTCGCCGTCGAGCAGGATCGCGAACTCGTCGCCCCCTAAGCGCGCCGGCAGGTCCTCCTGCCGCAGGGCGGCGCGGATCCGCCGGGCCATCTCGCGCAACAGGGCGTCGCCCGCCGCGTGGCCGAACGTGTCGTTGACCGCCTTGAACGCGTCGAGGTCGAGGTAGAGCACCCCGCAGGTCCCGCCGTGGCGCCGCAGCGCGGCGAGGCGGCGGTCGAGGCTGTCGCGGAACAAAGCCCGGTTCGGCAGCCCGGTCAGGCCGTCGTGCCGGGCCATGTGGGCGACCTGCGCATCCGCCGCCTTGCGGGCGGTCACGTCGGTATAGGTGCGCACCGCCCCGCCGGTGGGCAGCGGCACCGTGCGGATCTCCAGCATCGTGCCGTTCGGCCGCTCGCGCTCGTAGGTATGGGGATGGGTGGTGATCGGACCGTGGGCGACCTGCTCGCGCAAGGCGGCATCGCAGCGTGCGAAATCACCCTGCGCGACCTGGTGGCGCCGCACCTCGTCGAAAGTCGGGGTCCCGCGCATCAGGTCCCGCGGCAGGTCGAGGAGCGCGATCGCGCGCTCGTTGCAGACCCGCACGATCCCGGTCTCGTCGACCATCATCAGGCCCTGGTCCATGTGCTCCAGGGTGGCGTCGAGGAGGGCTGTGCTGGCGCGCAGCTCGGCCTCGGCCCGGTCGATCTCCGTCACGTCCTGCACGCTGCCGAACAGGGCCGCGGCCGCCCCGGCCTCGTCCAGCTCGCAGATGCCGTGCGAGACGACGACCCGCTCCGCACCGTCGCGGCGCACGATCCGCGCCTTGAAGTGGAAGCCCGTCCGCTGCTCCCGCGCCCGGGTGACGAGGCCGGCGATCCGCTCGCGGTCGTCCGGATGGTAGTAGGACAAAGCCTCCGTCACGCTGGCGGCGGGGTCGCCCGGCGCGCGCCCGTGCATGCGGCAGACCTCGTCCGACCAGGTCGTGGCCCCGGAGACGAGGTCGACGCGCCAATGGCCGATCCGGGCCACCTGTTCGGCGAGCGTCAGGTTGCGGTTGGCGAAAGCCAGGGCCTCCTCGCTCGCCCGCCGGCGCCGGGCCTCGGTCGCGCTGGCCACCCGGGCCTCGTAATGCCGGAGCTGCGCCACCACGATCGCCGTCAGGTCGGCGAGCTGCGCGCGCTCCCCGGTCGAGAGCCGGCGCGGGACGGTGTCGGCGATGCACAGGGTGCCGAGGGCGAGGCCGGGCCGCAGCGCCAGCGGGGCGCCGGCATAGAACCGCACCCCCCACGGCCCGGCGACGAGCGCGACGTCGCGAAAGCGCGGATCCTCCGCCGCGTCCTCGACCACCAGGGGCGTGTCGCCCAGGATGGCCCGGTCGCAGAAGGCCGCGTCCCGGGCGGTCGGACCGAAGGCGATGCCGTCGGAGGCCTTGCACCACAGCCGGTCGGCATCGACCAGCGTGACCCAGGCATAGGGCACCCGGAACAGGGCACGGGCGATGCGGCAGACCGCGTCGAACTGGGCCTCGGGCGGCGTGTCGAGGATCCCGAGGTCGTGCAGGGCGGAGAGGCGGTCGGCCTCCCGGTCGGGACGAGGGGGCATCGCCACGCTCCTTTCCGGCAGATCGGCGCGGGAACGCCAGGCGAGGCTCGACACAACGTCAAAAAAATGAACGAGTCGTTAAATGCCTCGGCCGCGCCGTCTACCGATCGACAAGACGGCCTAGGCCGAGCGATGTCTTTCACGGTGGGAGCGCGGGATGATGCACCGCATGCACCATCCCGCGGCGATGAACTGTTGCTGAACGGACGAGTACTGTCCTCTCCCACTCGCGCAACCGCTGCCGATTGACGCGGACCGGGCTCGCGACCGCGGCGGCCGCCTCACGCCGTCAGCGCCCGGCTGATCACGATGCGCTGCACGTCGCTGGTGCCCTCGTAGATCTGGCAGACCCGCACATCGCGGTAGATCTGCTCGACGGGATAGTCGGCCAGGTAGCCGTAGCCGCCATGGATCTGGATCGCGTCGGAGCAGACGGCTTCCGCCATCTCGGAGGCGAAGAGCTTGGCCATCGCCGCCTCCTTGAGGCAGGGCTGCCCGGCATCGCGCAGGCGCGCGGCGTTCAGGACCAGGAGGCGCGCGGCCTCGATCCGCGTCGCCATGTCGGCGAGCCGGAAGGCGACCGCCTGGTGCCCCGTCAGCGTCTGGCCGAAGGTCTCGCGCTCCTTCGCGTAGGCGAGCGCCGCCTCGAAGGCCGCCCGGGCCATGCCGACGGCCTGGGCGGCGATGCCGATGCGACCGCCCTCGAGATTCGAGAGCGCGATCTTCAGCCCCTCGCCCTCCTGGCCGAGTATCAGGTCGGGGGTCAGCTCCATGTCCTCGAACACGATCTGGGCGGTGTCGGAGCAGCGCTGTCCGAGCTTGTGCTCGATGCGCGCCACCTTGTAGCCGGGAGTCCTGGTCGGCACGATGAAGGCCGAGATGCCGCGTTTTCCCGCTTCCGGGTCGGTGACCGCGAACACGATGGCCAGATCCGCATTCGCCCCCGAGGTGATGAACTGCTTGGTGCCCGAGAGCACCCAGGCATTGCCGGAGCGCCGTGCCCGGGTCTTGAGGGCGGCGGCATCCGATCCGGCCCCCGGCTCGGTCAGGCAGAAGGCTCCGAGCTGCTCGCCGCGGGCGAGCGGGCCGAGGAACCGCGCCTTCTGCTCGTCGCTGCCGAATTTCAGGATCGGCATGCAGCCGACCGAATTGTGCACGCTCATCACCGTCGAGACCGCGCCGTCGCCGGCCGCCACCTCCTCGATGGCGAGCGCGTAGGCGACGTGGTCGGCAGCGGCACCGCCATGCTCCTCGGGTACCAGCATGCCCATGAAGCCGAGCGCGCCCATCTCGGAGATCGCCTCTCGGGGAAAGCGCGCCTCCCGGTCCCACTGGGCCGAGAACGGCTTCAGGCGCTCTTGCGCGAAGCTGCGGGCGGTGTCGCGGATCAGGATCTGGTCGTCGCTCAGCATCCTCGCGCTCCCTACTTCGCCTGCATGCGCAACGCGCCGTCGAGGCGGATGACCTCGCCGTTGAGCATCGGATTGTCGATGATCGCCATCGCCAGCTTGGCGTATTCCTCCGGCTTGCCCAGCCGCGACGGGAACGGCACCGCGGCGCCGAGGGAATCCTGCACCTCCTGCGGCAGGCCGCGCAGCATCGGCGTCTCGAAGATGCCGGGCGCGATGGCGCAGACCCGGATTCCGGCCGGCGCGAATTCCCGCGCCGCCGGCAGGGTCAGCCCGACGATTCCGGCCTTCGAGGAGGCATAGGCCGCCTGACCCACCTGGCCCTCATAGGCCGCGACCGAGGCGGTGGAGATGATGACGCCGCGCTCGCCCCCCTCCAGCGGGTCGAGCGCCAGGGCGCCTGCCGCCACGAGGCGCATCAGGTTGAAGCTGCCGATCAGGTTGACCTGGATCACCTTGGCATAGGCCGCGAGGTCGAGCGGGCCGTTGCGGCCGACGATCCGGCCGGCGGTCGCGACGCCGGCGCAATTGACCAGGATGCGGGCGGGCCCGTGCGCCTCCGCCGCCCGGGCGACCGCCGCCTCGGCGCTGCCTGCGTCGCCGACGTCGCAGCGGAGGGCGATGCCGCCGATCTCGCCGGCGATCTCGAGAGCCGCGCCCTCGTTGAGGTCGAGGAGCGCGACCTTTGCACCCGCCGCCGCCAGCGCCCGGCCGGTCGCCGCGCCGAGCCCCGATCCGCCGCCCGTGACGATGGCCGCTACGCCGTTGACCTTCATGCGCGTCCTCCCCGATCCTCGCCCCCACTCGACCGGTGGGTGACGGACCCTTGTCGCTTGCCGCCGATTCCGCATCACCCGTGACGGGGTGCCGACCGGTCTGCTAGGCGAAGGGCTCCTTGCGGCCCATCGCTATGGGCCGGGCCAGGCATCGTCAAGGCGCCGCCGCCTCAAGTGACGACAGCCGCCGGATCAACGCGGCATCGGGGGGAGAGACAGCATGAAGCCAGCCGGGCAGGGCGGGCCGCTCGCAGGGCTACGCATCGTCGAATTCGCCGGCATCGGCCCCGGCCCGTTCGCGGCCATGCTCCTCGCCGATATGGGCGCCGAGCTGATCCGGCTCGACCGGACAGGGGGAAGCGATCCCTATTCGAAGAACGTGGTGGCACGCGGCCGCCCGACCGTGACGGTCGACCTGAAGGACCCGGCCGATCTCGCCGGCACTCTCGCGCTGCTGGTGACGGCCGATGCCCTGATCGAGGGCTTTCGGCCTGGCGTGATGGAGCGGCTCGGACTCGGGCCGGAGGTGGTGCTCGCCCGCAATCCGCGCCTCGTCTACGGTCGCATGACCGGCTGGGGCCAGCAGGGGCCGCTGGCGAGGTCAGCCGGGCACGACATCACTTATCTGGCGATCACCGGCGCCCTCGCGGCGATCGGACCGGCCGAGCACCCGGTGCCGCCGCTCAACCTCGTCGGCGATTACGGCGGCGGTTCGCTCTACCTGGTGGCGGGCCTCCTCGCCGGCCTCATCTCGGCGGGCCGCACCGGGCAGGGCCAGGTCGTCGACGCGGCGATCTGCGACGGCGCCGCCTCGCTGATGGCGATGTTCTCGGAGTTGTCGTCACAAGGGCGCTGGAGCGACCGTCGGGAGGCGAACCTGCTCGATGGCGGCGCGCCCTGGTATCGCACTTACGCCTGCCGCGACGGCCGCCACATCGCCCTCGGGCCGCTCGAACCGCATTTCTACGCCCTCTTCCGCCGCCTCATTGGCCTCGAGTCCGACCCGGATTTCGACCGGCGCGACGATCCTGAGATATGGCCGGCGCTGAGGCGCAAGCTCGAAGCCGCGTTCCTGACGAAAACCCGTGACGAGTGGTGCCGCCTCTTCGAGGGAACGGATGCCTGCGTGGCGCCGGTCCTGACTCTCACGGAGGCCGCCGGTCACCCGCACCTCGCGGCGCGGCAAACCTTCGTGACCGTCGACGGCACGGTCCAGCCCGCACCGGCACCCCGGTTTTCCGGCACCCCCTCGGCGATCCGACCCCCGTCCGGGCCGCTCACCCTCGGCGAGGCGATCACCCGCTGGAGAGGGGAGGGGAGTTTTCGAAGCTGAGCCGGGAAAACGAGTGTTGACGGCGCCGGAAACGGGGCCTATACGACCACCCATCGGCGCCGGCCGCTCCCGCGGACCGGTCGCTGAGCCATCTTCGAGACAGTCCGGGCCGGCGAGCCTGACCTTGGTCAGGCGCTGGTCCCGTTGTTGCCGATGATGCCCCGGTTTCGATCGGGCCGCTCTTTGACAAGTACATACGAGAAAGAGAAGCGTGGACGGCGTCGTCCCTGCGGATCCTGCCTTCGGGTGGGATCGTGAGTAGGATGATGCTGATCTGACGTTTCGGTGCTCACACGATCAGGTGGAAACGCCGATCGGTCGTGAGCCTCCGTTTATGTTGTGATCAGCTATGATCAGCTCTTCAACTTGAGAGTTTGATCCTGGCTCAGAGCGAACGCTGGCGGCAGGCTTAACACATGCAAGTCGAGCGGGCCCTTCGGGGTCAGCGGCAGACGGGTGAGTAACGCGTGGGAACGTGCCCTTCGGTTCGGAATAACTCAGGGAAACTTGAGCTAATACCGGATACGCCCTTTTGGGGAAAGGCTTGACTGCCGAAGGATCGGCCCGCGTCTGATTAGCTAGTTGGTGAGGTTATGGCTCACCAAGGCGACGATCAGTAGCTGGTCTGAGAGGATGATCAGCCACACTGGGACTGAGACACGGCCCAGACTCCTACGGGAGGCAGCAGTGGGGAATATTGGACAATGGGGGCAACCCTGATCCAGCCATGCCGCGTGAGTGATGACGGCCTTAGGGTTGTAAAGCTCTTTTCTCCGGGACGATAATGACGGTACCGGAGGAATAAGCCCCGGCTAACTTCGTGCCAGCAGCCGCGGTAATACGAAGGGGGCTAGCGTTGCTCGGAATCACTGGGCGTAAAGGGCGCGTAGGCGGCTGATTTAGTCGAGGGTGAAAGCCCGTGGCTCAACCACGGAATGGCCTTCGATACTGGTTGGCTTGAGACCGGAAGAGGACAGCGGAACTGCGAGTGTAGAGGTGAAATTCGTAGATATTCGCAAGAACACCAGTGGCGAAGGCGGCTGTCTGGTCCGGTTCTGACGCTGAGGCGCGAAAGCGTGGGGAGCAAACAGGATTAGATACCCTGGTAGTCCACGCTGTAAACGATGAATGCTAGCCGTTGGTCTGCATGCAGGTCAGTGGCGCCGCTAACGCATTAAGCATTCCGCCTGGGGAGTACGGTCGCAAGATTAAAACTCAAAGGAATTGACGGGGGCCCGCACAAGCGGTGGAGCATGTGGTTTAATTCGACGCAACGCGCAGAACCTTACCATCCCTTGACATGGCATGTTAGGCGGAGAGATCCGTTGTCCTCTTCGGAGGCGTGCACACAGGTGCTGCATGGCTGTCGTCAGCTCGTGTCGTGAGATGTTGGGTTAAGTCCCGCAACGAGCGCAACCCACGTCCCTAGTTGCCATCATTTGGTTGGGCACTCTGGGGAGACTGCCGGTGATAAGCCGCGAGGAAGGTGTGGATGACGTCAAGTCCTCATGGCCCTTACGGGATGGGCTACACACGTGCTACAATGGCGGTGACAATGGGCAGCGAAGGGGCGACCTGGAGCGAATCCCCAAAAGCCGTCTCAGTTCGGATTGCACTCTGCAACTCGGGTGCATGAAGGCGGAATCGCTAGTAATCGTGGATCAGCACGCCACGGTGAATACGTTCCCGGGCCTTGTACACACCGCCCGTCACACCATGGGAGTTGGTCTTACCCGACGGCGCTGCGCCAACCGCAAGGGGGCAGGCGACCACGGTAGGGTCAGCGACTGGGGTGAAGTCGTAACAAGGTAGCCGTAGGGGAACCTGCGGCTGGATCACCTCCTTTCTAAGGATGCTGTCTGATGTGAGTTCGCTCACTCTCACGGCGTCGTTGGATCAAGGGTCCAGTCAGGACCCAATTGGCGGGACGCGCCGTCTTCGTTTCTCTTTCTCATCATCCGGACACGCTGGGCGGTACGCCAAGCGACGGGCCTGTAGCTCAGGTGGTTAGAGCGCACCCCTGATAAGGGTGAGGTCGGACGTTCGAGTCGTCCCAGGCCCACCAGGATCAGGTGACGATGCCCTGCCAGTGAGCGGCGTCCCACGGGGCTGTAGCTCAGTTGGGAGAGCGCGTGCTTTGCAAGCATGAGGTCGTCGGTTCGATCCCGTCCAGCTCCACCACCCTCCCCTGCCAATCGGCAGTGAGGTCGAGGGTCGTCCGGATCAAAGAGCTTCGCAACCATCGACGCAATCGCGGGTGGCTGCGGATATCTGACATCGTGAAGAGGGAATGTGCCCGGGCCGTTGCGAAAGCGGTCGGCCGGGGTGCGTTCGGCAAGCATAAGGCAGCGGTTTCGAAAGAACCTGCTGCCGGTCTTTATCGTGACCGTGGATGGTGGTGTGCCAAGCCTGCAAAGGCTTTCGCTCACCGCCGGACACCGATCATGAGAGCGATCAAGTGCCTTAAGAGCATCTGGTGGATGCCTTGGCGCTGAGAGGCGATGAAGGACGTGGTACGCTGCGATAAGCCTTGGGGAGCTGCGAACGAGCTTTGATCCGAGGATCTCCGAATGGGGAAACCCACCTTCAGCCACCGTATCGTAGGCTCAGGAGCGATCCTGGGTCTGCGCTACGATGGTTTGAGAAGGTATCAAATCCTGAATCCATAGGGGTTTGAAGCGAACCCGGGGAACTGAAACATCTCAGTACCCGGAGGAAAGGACATCAACGAGACTCCGTCAGTAGTGGCGAGCGAACGCGGACCAGGCCAGCGCCTGGCATGACGCTTACCGGAACGGCCTGGAATGGCCGGCAGGATGGGTGACAGCCCCGTACGGGACAAGCCAATGCCAGGACACGAGTAAGGCGGGACACGTGAAATCCTGTCTGAAGATGGGGGGACCACCCTCCAAGCCTAAGTACTCCTCAGCGACCGATAGCGAACCAGTACCGTGAGGGAAAGGTGAAAAGCACCCCGACGAGGGGAGTGAAACAGTTCCTGAAACCGGATGCTTACAAACAGTGGGAGCCCAAGATTCGTTCTGGGTGACTGCGTACCTTTTGTATAATGGGTCAGCGACTTAGAGTTACGAGCGAGCTTAAGCCGGTAGGCGAAGGCGCAGCGAAAGCGAGTCTGAACAGGGCGTTCAGTTCGTGGCTCTAGACCCGAAACCAGGTGATCTAGCCATGCGCAGGATGAAGGTGCGGTAACACGCACTGGAGGTCCGAACCAGTGCCCGTTGAAAAGGTCTTGGATGACGTGTGGTTAGGGGTGAAAGGCCAATCAAA
>NZ_JBYLEN010000002.1:257500-617500 GCF_057747795.1 Methylobacterium sp. 142-1Y
TGATTCCAACGTCCTTGTGCTCCGTGCCATCCTTCAGCATGTGGTAGATGGCGGTCAGCATTGAAGCGGCAACAGCGCAGATCGCCTTCTTGGGACCGCGTTTGGCCCGTAGACGATGGAATTGTGCCTTGTAGTAGCTGTCCTTCTTGCGGCTTGCGGCCCAAGCGCATTGAACCATGATGATCTTGAGCCAGGGGTCGCCTTTGCGCAGTCGTGACGACTTGCGCTTGCCTGCGCTCTCGTTGTGGCCGGGGCAGAGGCCGGCCCAGGACAGGAGATGGCCGGCCGTCGGAAAGCGGCTCATGTCGCAGCCGATTTCCGCCAGGATCGTCACAGCGGCCAAAGGGCCGATGCCCGGGATCGTACACAGCAGGATGATCAGGGCGCGAAAGGTCGCCTGAGCGGCCACGACCTCCGCGTCCATGCGTGCCACCAGCGCGTCGACCTCCTGATCAATCTGTCCGATGGCGGCAGCCAAGCCGTCGTATTGCGTCAGATGGAGCTTGAGCATGAAGCAATGATGATCGGTGAGCCGTCCATGCAAGGCGTCGTACAGGGCCTTTGGTGACGCCTTGATCCGACGATCGGCGAGTTCGGCCAGCTGGGTCGGGTTGCGGATACCCGCCATCATCGCGTCGATCATCCTCCGGCCGCTCACGCCCATGATGTCGCTGATCACTGAATCGAGCTTGATGTTGGCCGCCTCCAGTGTCTTCTGGATCCGCTGGATGTGACGGGTTTGCTCGCGGGTGAGTTGCTTGCGGGCACGCAGCAGCGTGCGAAGGTTATGGATCGCCTCGTCTGGAACGAAGCTCGCTCTGACCAGACCGCAGGCGACCAGATCGGCAATCCACATGGCGTCGTTCACATCGGTCTTGCGGCCGGGGACGTTCTTGATGTGAGCGGCGTTGGCCACGATCAGATCGAAGGACCCATCGCTCAGGATGTTCCAGACTGGCCTCCAGTAGATGCCGGTCGCTTCCATGGCAACGTGGGTGCATCCGGATTCCGCCAGCCAGGACAGTAGCGTCAGGAGACCCTCTGTCGTGGTGTCGAACGTTCGACACTCCCGACGGACCTTGCCGCCTGCGATCAGTCGGACACAGGCGACGATCATGGCCTTGTGAACATCAAGGCCGGCAACACGCTCGTGCATGACGTCCATGGCTCTTGCTCCACAACAGTGCCGTCGGCGGAGGGGCCTCGCGATGAAGAACTCTAGACAACGTGTTCCAGGAGCATCACTACTCCCTGACTCCAGTGGGGGTGTTCGAGGCGCCGCGGGTCCAACTAAATAACGGGCTCTTCTGCACCATAGAAAAACCGACATCTTCGCGGACGGCGGTGCCATGCTATCACAACCGCATGACCTCGCCAGTGTCATCCAGGGCGGGTCGGCCGAAGGACCGTGTGGAACTAAATAGAAAATCGCGAGCCAGGGTGGCATTTGCCATCCTGGCTCGCGAAACAGTTTCATCCGCTAGGGACCGCGAAGCCGGTGAACAACTGATACCAAAGATTATCAACCATTTAGCGATGTTGCGGGTACGGTTCCGCCCCGTTGCAAAACCATCCGTGCACATGAAACGAAGAAACCAAGACGGCAAAGTCTGCTCGTAAGCTTGGCCTTCGAGAGCGGCCAAGTAGGCGTCTGGATCGTGGCGGAAGCAGGTACGGGCTGTCCGGACCTGCCGGCGTTCGTCGAGCGAGCCGCGGAGATCGCACCAGCGCGCATAATCGACCTGGCTGAGGCCGCTCGCGGATCTGATCTGAGCCCGCGTGCCGAGGCCGGCGATCAGCCGCACGGATTCCCGTAACTCCGCCGGGAGAGGCAGTCTTGCGCCCGGTGGCGCGCCGCTCGTGGCAGCGTTGCGAGCCGAACAGTTGCTCCAGACCGTTGTTGGTGCGCGGTAGGCCGGGATCGTGTCCCAGGGTGTGGTGTAGCTGGGGCTGGTCCACCACGATGACCGGCCGGGCCGGACTGGTCAGACTGCCAGGGTTGGCAGGGTGACGAGAGGATCATCGCCGATTGGGGCGATGCTTTCCAGGGTCATGTACCGGCAGCGTTGCACCGCCCATTCGTCGTTCTGTTCGAGCAGGATGGCGCCCACGAGCCGGCGGATCGAAGGCTCGTCAGGGAAGATGCCGACGACCTCGGTGCGGCGCTTGATCTCGCCGTTGAGGCGCTCCAACGGGTTGGTCGAGTGCAGCTTGGCCCGGTGTGCTGCCGGGAAGCCCATGTAGGCCAGGACGTCGGTCTCCGCCGCGTCCATGAGGGCCGCCAGCTTCGGCACCTTGGGCCGGAGCTGATCGGCCACGCGCCGCCACTGCTGGCGGGCGGCCTCGGCGTCCTCCTGGGCGAAGGCGGTGGCGATGAAGGCCGAGACGACGCGTCGGCCTGAGCGACCCGCATGGGCCAGGACGTTGCGCATGAAGTGCACCCGGCACCGCTGCCAGGACGCCGTCATCACCTTGGCGATCGAGGCCTTGATGCCCTCGTGCGCGTCGGAGATCACCAGCTTGACCCCGCGCAGACCACGCCGGGCCAGCTTGCGCAGGAACTCGGTCCAGAAGGTTTCGGCCTCCGACGGGCCGATGTCGAGGCCCAGCACGGGTTCCCATCGTGGCAGGCCACGATGGGTGCCCCCTCGTGCCGGCCATCCGTGTTGACGCCGACCGCCACGATGACGGCCACCGAGACCGGGCTCCCATCGCACGGGTGCGATGGGGACCCTGGATGCGGTGGTTCTGGCGCACCTTCACGTAGGTCGCGTCGATCCAGAGGTAGGGCCACTCGCCCTCGATCGGCCGCTCCAGGAAGGCGTTCACACGCTCATCGATTTCCTGGCAGAGCCGGCTGACCTGGCTCTTGGAGATGCCCGTCCCGCCCAAGGCCTGGACCAGATCGTCGACCGCGCGGGTCGAGATGCCCTGGATGTAGGCCTCCTGGATCACGGCTGTCAGCGCCTTCTCGGTCATCCGGCGCGGCTCCAGGAAGCTCGGGAAGTCGCTCCCCGTCCGCAGCTTCGGGATGCGCAGTTCGACGGTGCCGGCCCGCGTCTGCCAGTCTCGGTCACGATACCCGTTGCGCTGGGCCAGCCGCTCCGGGTTCTTCTCGCCATGGGCGGCACCGGTCAGGCCGCCCACCTCCAGTTCCATCAGGCGCTGGGCGGCAAAGCCAATCATCTCGCGCAGCACGTCCGCGTCAGCACTCTTCTCAGCCAGCGCCCGCAGGCTCATAACGGCATCGGTCATCGGGGGTCTCCCGGGTTCGGGGTTGGTGCTCACAACCCGATCCTAACCCGTCACCGCCGATGGCCACCCCCGCGAGAGATCCCGCCTGCTACTGCGCTGTGAGGGCGCGCAGGCGGGCTCTCCCGCTCTCGGTCAGCTACACCACTCCACGGGACACGACCCGGGGGAGCCACCTTCTGGTACCGCCCGTCGACCTGAAGCGCGGGTCGATCCCCGCGGATGCGGGGGAGCCAGCGCATCCCCCGCCTTGTCGGCCGGGAGCCACGGTCGATCCCCGCGGATGCGGGGGAGCCTAGACCGTCTCGGGCGTGACGGCATCGTAGAGGGGTCGATCCCCGCGGATGCGGGGGAGCCCCACCGAAAACCGCCAAGTGCTGAAATCGCTCGGGTCGATCCCCGCGGATGCGGGGGAGCCAGCGCTCCAGAACCGTTCTGTTTCCGCACGACGGGTCGATCCCCGCGGATGCGGGGGAGCTTTCAGATGGGTCATCACCAGCCGGGGAGAAGAAGGTCGATCCCCGCGGATGCGGGGGAGCCTCGGCGATTATGTCGTGGCGGTGCTGAATGGGGGGTCGATCCCCGCGGATGCGGGGGAGCCGAGCGGGAGCGCAGCGAGACGACGTGGCTCGGGGGTCGATCCCCGCGGATGCGGGGGAGCCTTTAGCGGGTGGGGCGGGGTCGCGCGGGCATCAGGTCGATCCCCGCGGATGCGGGGGAGCCTCGAACATCGTCAGGGTGCCGAAGATCGGGATGGGTCGATCCCCGCGGATGCGGGGGAGCCGCGGCAACGTACTTCTCGCACCGATAGCAATCGGGTCGATCCCCGCGGATGCGGGGGAGCCCACGCCGAGTGCATGGGCACGGACCCGGAGAACGGTCGATCCCCGCGGATGCGGGGGAGCCATCAAGGGTGAAGAGGCTCATGATGCGCTCACGGGTCGATCCCCGCGGATGCGGGGGAGCCAGCTGGTGGCCGTCTTGAGCGTGATCGGGGGCGGGTCGATCCCCGCGGATGCGGGGGAGCCCCCCATGAACGCCATGCGGGCGCAGTGCTGCCAGGGTCGATCCCCGCGGATGCGGGGGAGCCATGTCCCTTCTCGGCGGCGGTGGTCGCCTCGAAGGTCGATCCCCGCGGATGCGGGGGAGCCAGGTCTGACCGCCGACAGGACCTCCGACGTCGAGGTCGATCCCCGCGGATGCGGGGGAGCCGAGCTCGACCAGCGCGCCGATTTCATCCGGTCGGGTCGATCCCCGCGGATGCGGGGGAGCCAACTCGATCAGCTGATGGCGCATTTCGGCGGGGGGTCGATCCCCGCGGATGCGGGGGAGCCCGGCGGCCCTGCGGCTCGCCGTGCCGCTTCAGGGGTCGATCCCCGCGGATGCGGGGGAGCCGACCGGCGCCCGCACTGTGAAAACACCCTTCGGGGTCGATCCCCGCGGATGCGGGGGAGCCAGGGCGAGGAGCCCATCGGCGGTGCCGGCAAGGGGTCGATCCCCGCGGATGCGGGGGAGCCGTCGCGAGGTAGCGCGCGAGCACCGCCGAGCGGGGTCGATCCCCGCGGATGCGGGGGAGCCATCTCGAATGAGATTGCGAGCTTGCCGACGTGGGGTCGATCCCCGCGGATGCGGGGGAGCCCCCTGGTCCCGGCGCTCGATCTACCCGCACACGGGTCGATCCCCGCGGATGCGGGGGAGCCGTCACCAGGGCGGACGCATTGTGGCGCGTCGGGGGTCGATCCCCGCGGATGCGGGGGAGCCTCTGCCAGTCAATATACTGACATCATTCACTTATCAAAGAGCCCGCCTCCTGAACGAGGGGGTATCCCCGCTCCGCGGCCCAGCGGGCGGCGGGTGAGAAGGACGCCCTCATGGGCGATCACCTCCTTGGGCGGCGAACCGAGCGTGCGAACGCCGAGCGCGCCTGCCGCGGCCGTGTCCGCCCAGGTCATCACGATGCTGCCACGGCCGAGCTGGCCGTACCAGCCCGACAGCACGGTCCAGACACGATCGCGCACGCCCGCGCTCATGCGCGGGTAGGCGTACACGCCGGGGGCCAGCTCCAGCATGGCGGATCCGAGGAAGCCCCGGTAGCGATCCTCGACATCGCGGGTGACAACCACGCAGAGCGGCATGCCCCTCTCCTCGTCGCGTTCACGTCGGCTCGGGGTCGGTCGTCGAACCGACCTCTGCCTGGGGGGTGTCGTCCTGCTCCCGAGGCACCAGGACGGATTTGATCACATCGATCAGACCCGGGATGACCTCGCGCCGGCGAAACAGCTCGGCTGCCCGGCGGCGTACCAGCCGGTCGATGCTCTCCGGGCGCTTGGTCGCCTCCTTGGCCGCCCCGAAGGCGATGTCGAGGACGACGTCGTGGCGCCGCACGTCGGCAATGTCGAGGACGAAGCTCTGTCCGGAGTCTTCGTGGATGAAGCCGAGCTGGGGGATCGTGCCGGTGGCAGCAACGGCGATGGCGGCGGCGGCCTGCATCGTCACAGCCGCGTGGTTGAGGGCTTGGTTGGGCAGGTCCGCACTGTCCGGGTTCGCTCGATCATAGCGGCGTCCGCGCCAGGGCACGCCGAAGCGCTCGGCGGCCAGCTCATAGGCCCGCTTGATGCGCCCGCCCTCCATGCCGCGCAGGACCGCGATGTCGCGGGTTCGCACGATCTCGCCGAAGCGCAGGGCGTACATCCGCCGCGCCACCTCCATGCGCGTGGCCTTCACCGCCCAGAGCTCGACCTGGCGCCGAGCCAGGGCGGAGGTGTCCGGCAGGAGCGGCGGCGCCGTGTAGAGCCGCACGCCCCCCTCACCGATGGCGCACAGGGCGCAGCCGTGGCGGGCGAGGAGTCGAAGGGCGTCGTGGGTCACCGAGGAGCCCGGGCCGAGCAGCACGGCCGAGACCGACTGATGCGGGATCTGGTAGTCGCCCGGTGCGAGGGTCGCGCCGCCCTCCGGCCCGGCTCGAGTGACGAACCGCAGACAGCCATCCTCCACCTCCAGGCGGCCGCGGTCGAGCCAGAGGAGGCCGTGCCGGTCGCCGTGGGGGACGCGGGCCGTGTCGAGGCCGAGGCGGCCGAGGAGCATGGCGCTATCCTCCCGCCGGCCGCAGCAGCAGCATGCCGAAGCCGAACGCACCGTGCCGCCCCACCCCATGTCCCAGCAGGGCGGCGAAGGCTGCCGGATCGGCGATCGTCAGCACCCCGTCCACCACGGTCTCCGGCCCGGCGAACCCCGGCCGGCGGCGAGATGTAGTGTCCGGCGGGATGGATCGCACCGTGCGGATGCGCCGATGCGCCACCAGGCGGAAGGCGGAAAGACGCGCCGCCGAGCCCAGACGCTGCTCCAGCCAGGCTTGGTAGATCGGTTCGCGCTCCAGTGGATCGCGTGCCTCGCTCCCGCCCGCCAGATCGCGTTGCTCGAGCGCCGCCAGGAAGGCATCCCGCTCGTGGCCGCCCTGGCGGTCCGCCGCCGACCGGGCGGCGGCGGCACGCGGACCGTAGCGCACCACCGGCCGCATCCGCAGGGTAAAGCCGTAAGCGGCCCCCTCGGCAAAGGCGCGCGGCATCGCCTTCGCCTCGAACGGATGTGGAAAAATCGCCGCCAACGCGCTCTCGGCGTCGTCGTCCGCGCGCCAGTCCGCCTCCCAGTCCGGAGGGGGTTCGGGGCGCGCATCCGCACGGGGATCGGCCGCTCGCAGGGCGTCCTTGTCGTGGCTATAGCCGAGCAGCATGTCCGGTCCGCCGTCGCGGCCTGGCATCAGGCGCCAGGGCTGAGGGGCCGCCGCCCCGAAGCGCCGCCGCAGGGCGAGATGCAGCGCGTAGCCGAGATCGTCGTCGAGGACACCGTGATGCGCCGCGAAGGCCCGCAACGCTGTAGGCGCAACGGCGGTCCGCACGAGGTGCAAGAGCGGACCGCTCACGGGGTTTCTCCGTGAGCGCGCGCCGGAAGGCACAGCTGGCCCTCGATCACCCCGCGCGAGCCGCCATGCACGCCCACCACCCAGTCGCGCTCGTCGCAAATGTCCAGGCGGCGCTCACGCTCCTCTGGCTCTTTGTCGGCCGGCCCCAGGTTGGCCGGTCATTGGGCGCGCACCTGACGCTCGGAGCGGGGCCAACCGTCAGGTGTCTGCCGGAGGCGTGAGGGATGGAGGCGAAAGCGCTCCTTGCCTGCCGCGCACGCAGCGAGGGCAAGGTCGAGGGCGGTGCGGATATCGTTCGATGCGATGCGCCCGGCCACGAGCGGCCGCGACGGCAGGCAGGGCTTTCGCCCGATAAAGAGCGGCCGCTCCGGCCGGCCGAGGGCGCCCTCGATCTCCGCTACGGTCGGACTTTCCTCGGGCGGATCGAGGTGGAAGGCGACCAGCACCAGCGCATCGGCATCGGCATCGCGGTAGCGGATATGGGGCGAGTCGTAGGTCGCCGCCCCGCCGCTGCGGCCCTCGACGCGGCCTCGCGTGGTCCAGCCCCGGTCGCCGGCGCCGAGGCGGGCGGTCTGGAAGTCGCGCACCCGCCGGCCCTCCGCCACCCGGGCGGAGCCCAGGACGAGGCGGGCTTGCAGCCGGTCGAGCAGGGCACCGTCGGCCCGGTCGTAGCCCAGCGCGTTGGCGAGGAGCCCGGTGACCGTCGAGCGACCGGGGAAGTCGCGCACGACCCCGTAGGCGTCGATGATGTCGCCGCCAAAGGCGCAGAGCGGCGCGTCGAGGAGGAGGACGAGGTGGTCCGGCACGGCCGCTACCCCACGATCGACGCCCGGCGCACCATGGCGCCGGCACGGGTGGCGAGATCCGGAAGGGTCAGCGCGTCGATGCCGGACAGCCGCGCCGCGCCGCGCCGCGAGCGGCCTGCATCCGGGTCTCGTGCAGGCCGAACATCCCGTCGAGCCCCTCGATCTCCCGCTCGATCGCCCGCGCGGTCTCGCGGGCCAGCGTCGCGCCATCCTCCAGCGCCTGGCGGTTCCGGGGCGGCTGGACGGGATCGCGGAAGGCGTTGGCCAGCGTGCGCGGCTGGCGTTCGCCGGCCTCGACCAGCACGAGGTCGGCATAGGCGTAGGGCGCCGTCGAGCCCCGCTTGGCCCCGGGGCTGACGGTGGCGACGAGGTGGACCAGGTTCTCGACCACGCGGGCCGCGAGGTCGCGCGCCTCCGGGTCGAGGCCGGCCCAGGCCTTGCGCGGGCAGCCGGTCAGGTTCGAGACCAGGAGCGGCACGTCGACGACGACGTATCCATAATAGAGGCCCGAGGTCAGCTCGGTATCGAAGACGCAGGCCGCACCCGCATCCTCGCGCTCGGCGAGGTCGTCGACCACGGTGAAATAGTCGAGCTCGGGCTGCTCGTCATGGACCGTGAAGGCGTGGGCGACGTGGATGGCAGCGTCGGTGTTGGCACGGACGTCGGAGGTCACCATGCGGCCGAACAGGGCGCTCTCGAGACCCGGGGCGAGGTGGTTCTGCTCGCGCAGCTGCTTGAGGTTCGCCTTCCCGTCGCCGTCCTTGAAGAAGGCCTGTGCGGCGGCCTCCGCGGCCTTGGCGTCCTCCGCCTCCCGGGCGATGCGGGCGGCGTTCTCGGCGAGATAGGCGAGTTCGGGGCGGCCGAGCAGCAGCGCCTGGCGGGACTTCTTGTCGCCGGCCTTGCCGCCGTAGACCTTCTCCACGAAGACCTTCTCGATGGCGTCCACCACCGCCTCGTCGGCCCGGCCGCGCAGCGGATCCGTCACCTCCTGTTCGATCGCGACCTTGGAGCGCTCGGCCTCGAGGCCGACCTCCTCGGCGAGCCGGTGCAGGCCGCGGGCGTCCTCGGTCATGCGCCAGTGGCGCTTCAGGCATTGCGACGAGATCCGCGTGCGGGTGGCGCCGCCGAACGGCAAGCGCTTGGCGAGCCCCGCATCGTCGCGGTTGAGGAGCACGCCCGGATAGGAGGCCAGGAAGTGGATCTGGATGAAGCGGGGAGTGGTCACGCTCGAGCGTCCTCGTCGATCTCGTCGGTATCGCGGTCGTTGCCTGCTTCCGCAGCGTAGTAGGCGCGGGCGAGCGCGAGGCGGGCCTCGTCGGCCCGCGTCTCGTCCAAGCCCTCGCTCAGGATCAGGTGCGCGAGGGGCGTGAGGTCGAGGGGGACGGCGCCGGCGGCGGCCAGGAACCGGCCGAGGCGGGCGACCTGGGCGACGAGCGCGGGCCCCCGGGCGGTGGTGAGCCGCATCAGTCGCGTCTCCGACACGCCGGCGGCGTGGATCCTGCGTCCGGCCTCGCGCTCGCGGTGCCGCGGGCCCGTCATCTGTCCGTCGGCCCCGCGCTCCCGCACCGGCGCGTGGACCTCACGCGCCGCGGTGCCGGCCAGGGTCGCGACCAGGTGGCAGATCAGCGCCCAGCGGCGAAAGCCCTCGTCGGAGGCGAAGGCGCGCCGGTTCACGCCGGCCGCGATCAGGAGCGGGATCACCGCATCGACGCCGCGGCCGGGGGCCGCCGGATCCAGGCGCCGCAGCGTCGACCGGGTCCCGGTCGGCAGACCCGGCATCCGGCCGGAGATCGACCGCAGCTGCGCGGAGAGCGAGGGCGCCCGCCGTGCCGTCCGCTCGCCCGCCTCGGTCATCGGTTCGGCCTCACCCGGCATCCTTCACCTCCGCCACGAACGCGCCGGCCCGGCGCTCGAACAGGTCCGAGGCCTGGGCCCGGGCCCGGATGCGCCGCACCTCGGTGCGCGGCGCCGCCTCGGCGGCCTCGGCGAGGACCGCGCGGGCGAGGCCCGCGAGCCGCCCCCGCCAGGGCGTCCGATGCGGCCCGTCCCGCTCCGCCACCTCGTTCCAGAAGGCGTCGTCGAAGAAGCCCGCCTCGACGCGGCCGTCGTAGGTCGCCTGCCAGGACGCGGCCTTGCGCTGGGCCGCCTCGTCGTCGAGCCGCACGCCGTCGCGTCCGCCGCGCATCAGCGCCAGGAGGGCGTGGCGCAGGATGCGCCCCAGCTCCCCGGCCTCGTCGGCGCGCTCCTGCGCGACCTTGCCGGTGCGGTCGAGGATCACGTCGCCACGCTGTTTCAGCAGGGCACCGACGAAGCCCGGTACCGGCAGGTGACGCTCGTGGAAGCCCTCGTTCTTGCCCTGGCCGCGGACCACGGCGCTGAAGACGAAGACGAGACCACTGGTGGGCATGCCCGGAGTCGCTGTGGCGAGCACCGGCCGCACGATGATGTCGGTGTTCATCAGCCGGGCGATCTGCCGGTAGCCGAACCCGGCTCCGGTCGGCGTGTAGGCCTTCTCGCCGTCCTTCAGCACCGGCGCCCACGGATCCCCGGTCCGCCCGGTGAGCGCCTTCGCCTCGATCCGGGCCGCCTTCGAGCCGGCGGTGCGAGCGTTGAGGCAATCGCCCTCCCGCACCAGCCGCACGCGCCGGCATACCTCGACGTAGAGCGGATCGAGCCCCGCGAAGCCCAGCGAGGCCTGCCCGTCCCACGGAGCGAGCCAGACGAGGCCCAACCCGTCGCGGGCGGCGAGCGCCGGCTGTTTCGCCAGGATCCGGTCGCGCCCTCCGGCGAGGAGCTGGCCGACATCGTGCTGGAAGGCGGCGCCGGGAATACCCTGCGGGCGTAGCCCGAAGGTCGTGCGGCTGCCGAAGCCGCCGTTCATCCGGCTGATGCCGAAATTGCCGGCACCCATGAAGCCCTCCTGGGTCTGGAGGCTAACCAGGGCGAAGAGCCAGTGGTCGTCCGCGGCGTCCCGCATCCGCTCGGCCTTCAGGTCGTGGTTCTTGGCCGTGACCAGCATGTCGAGGCCGTCGGGCGCCTCGATCCGCCCCCGGTACTCCGCGGCGTTCGCAGGTCGGACCACCGGCGGCTGGAGCAGGGCCGGCTTGCTCCAATCCTCGACCACGAGGTCCCAGGCCTCGCCATCCGGCCAGTCCGGAGTGAGGGCGAGGAGCAGCCGGCGCCACGCCTCCCCGGTCTCCGGCAGCGTCGTCGCACCGGCACGATGCAAGGCCATCGCCGCGACCTGGACCAGGAAGGCGTGCCAGGCTTGGCGCTGGTGCGGGCGCAAGGCCGGGAAGGCGGCGACGGCGTCGGTGCTCAGGGCGGCCAGGATGTCGAACAGGTCCGCCGTTCTCGTCTGACTGGACCGATCGCAGTACCGGATATCCATACGAGAAGCCCGTTTGACCACCATGACCGAAGCGATATTCACCGGCATCCCTGGATCACGCAGCGTGCGCTAGGATTTAAACTGGAGAATATCGCTTCTGTTAAAGCGGTCAAGCGAACTTTTGGTTGTTGAATTGTCGAGGTTTTGATTTCAAGCTCGGATCATTTCTTCGATATATATTTTATCCCCACGAGTGCGGGGGAACAACCCGCATGACGGCGGCGGCCACCATCCAGCGTGGTCGATCCTCTTTGAGAGAGGGAACAGGTCGGGGCAGAACGACTCTGCCCCGCGAAGTCACACGGTTGTGACAAGCGCGTCCGAGGATGATTTGCTCAGAAGGATCGAGTAATCGCAATCGCGCTCTGACATATAGGTCTCACGCGATATCGATATGATGCGGCCATTGTCGGCGCGAAGGCGCCATCGCCAAGCCTTGCGCCCGGAAACCGCATATTTCTCGTATTTTATCAGCGATACCTCGTACGGGCTCGGCTTGACGAAAGACACAGAAGATCTACAAGTGCCATGTCAACTGACACCCGATCTCGCGGTCCTCAGCCGCTATCGGACCAAAGCCCGGAGACTTCCTAGGGTCTCCGGGCTTCGTCTTTCCAGGACAATCCGCCCGAGAGTCGATCCACGCGCAAGCGCGAATTGGCGGCTGTGCCACGCTCGGTTCGAGCAGCTTGCAGCAGCACCATTCAGCGGTTTGAGCCATCATGCTTCAAACCACCCGCAACCCGAGCCGATCGTACCGAAACTCGACCGTGCCCAACGTGAACCTCACGCCCTCGGCGCCCGCCTCCTCCCGGACCGCGACGGTCGCGTCGTCGGGGATCGGCCCGGCCTTCGTCAGCATCCATCCCAGGATACGCAGCTGCGTGACCACTAGAGCGTGTTATGAACTGTTTACGATGCGTCCAAGCTTGCTGAGCATGTCGCAGACGAAGGCGATCATGTAGATGCCTGCCAACGTGGTGGCATAGCGCTCGTAGTCCTTGACCAGCCGGCGGCAGCGCGTCGCCCAGGCCAGCGAGCGCTCCACCACCCACCGGCGTGGCAGCAGCACGAAGCCGCGCTTGGCCTCGGGCGCCTTGACTACCTCCAACGCGATGCCGTTCGCGTCGGCGGCCTTCGCCGGCTTCTCGCCCGTGTAGCCTTGATCGACGAACGCCGTCTCCACGCTCCCGTCCGTCTCCGCTTGCACCGCACACGTCAGCGCCCCAACCTGGCTGCGGTCGTCCACGTTCGCCGGCGTGACGTGCAGCGCCACCACATGCCCGGGCGTGTCCACCGCCAGGTGCACCTTCGAGCCGCGCTTGCGCTTGGCCCCGTCGTAGCCCGCCCGCTCACCGCTCTCGGGCGAGGAGCGTTGGGTCCGGCTGTCCAGGATCACCGCAGACGGCTCCGGCTCGCGCCCCGCCGCTTCCCGCAACACAGCACGCAGGTCGCCCGCCACCGCGCCAAAGCAATCGGCGGAAAGCCAGCGTTGGGTCTGCTGGTAGACCGCCGCCCACGGCGGCAGGTCGTGGGGCATGAACCGCCACGGCGCACCGGTCTTCACGATGTAGCGCAGCCCGTTGAACACCTCGCGCAACTCGTGGTCGCGTTGACCCGAGTCCTCGCGCAGCAGCGCCAGATAGGGGGCAACCAGCGCCCATTCTTCATCGGACACGTCGGACGGATAGGCTGGGCGATCAGCACTCATGCCCCTCAACGCTCACGCCACGTCATAGGTTCATAACACGCTCTACCCCGAACGGGCCGACGAACGGCACCTCCGGCCGGATCAGCCGGTCGTCGGCGCCGAGCCGGGTGCGCACGGTTTCGTCCTCGGGAAACGACAGGTCCGTGAAGGTAGCCGCCATGTCGAGCCGATGGTGAGCGGCGAGGGCCATGTCGGCGACGCGGCCGCCCTCCTGACGGGTCGCATGGTCGAGCCAAGCGCCGCCCTTCTGCGCCGCGACCGCGTCGAGCGCCTCCGGATGGGTCGTCAGCTCGACGAGCCGGCGGCAGTCGCACGGGACGATGATCCGGGCGCGCTCTTCCAGCAGGCGCCAGGTCGCCTCGATCACGGCCAGCCGGGGATAGATCCCGCGTCCCTCCTTGAACGGCCCTAGCCCGTGCCGGGCGCGGTCGAGCAGGGACGAGAGGTCGCGCGCCTCCGGCACCAGCACGATGGCCCGCGCCGTCTCGAAGCCGGCCGGTCGGTCGCGCCGGTGCCGATGCAGGCGGCCGAAGCGCTGGAGCAGCACATCCATCGGCGCGAGATCGGTGATCAGAAGATCCGCATCCAGATCCAGGCTCATCTCGAGCGTCGTCGTCCCAACCGCGACGATCGGCCGGCGCTCGCGGCCGCGGCGCTCCCCGGGGACCTGATCGTCGTCCACCTTGCCGAATAACGCCTCGATCTCGGTGTCGAGGAGACGCCGGTCCTCGGCGGCGAAGCGGCCGTGATGCAGGGTCGCGACGCTCCCGACCCGGAACAGCAGGTTGCCGGCGTCCTCGGCTTCGAGTGCCTGCTGCACCGCCACCGCGTCGGCGACCGTGTTACGGACGACCAGCACCGCAGCGCCCGCGCGGGCGGCGGCGAGGGCCCGGATGGCGATTTCCCTCGGGTGCGCGATGAGCGGCGCAGTTTCGATCGCGATTTCCTTGCGCCGGCCGCCGGTCGTCACCTTCCTGGGCGCTGCGTCTGAGCCCGAGAGTGCCGGGTAGGGCGTCTCAAGGGCCTGTGCGAGGCTCGGCGCCTCCTGACCGAGGAGGGCCGCACGCGCCGCGCTGCCGAGGGTGGCCGAGAGGAGCATCACCCGGCCGCCGGCCGCAACATGGTTCCCGATGACGGTCTTCAGGATTTCGGTCTGGAACGTGTCCGACGCATGGACCTCATCCACCACGAGCAGTAAACGCGACAGAGCGGCGGCGCGCAGGTGAGCGTGCTTGACCTGCAGGCCCGCCATCAGCGCTTGATCGATGGTTCCGACGGCGATGCGGGCGGCGAGGTAGCGCTTGGGTGCCTCCGCCGCCCACCGTGCGTCGTTGTCCTCCTCGTCGGGCCACAGCACCGTGAAGGGTGCGAGCCGCTGCCCGTCCTCGTCGCCGGCGCGCAGGTAGCCCGGCACCGCGAGCACCGCCCGAGGGGCATCGGCGCCGTAGATGCGGGCGAGGTGGCGGTTGATCCGCCCGTGCAGCTGCGTCGCTGCGGTGCGGGTCGGGACAGCGAAGTACAGCCCGTCGACCTCGCCGCGGGGGATCAGCCCGAGGGCGCGCCACAGGGCCGCCTCGGTCTTGCCCGAACCGGTTTCGGCTTCGAGGGCAGAGATGGCGCCAAGCCATGCGGCGGCGGCCTTCTCCTGGGCCTCGTAGGGCGGAAAGCCGAACGCCGCTGCGAAGGAGTCGGGCGCTGCGCGTGACAACGGGCGGAGACCCCGCACGGTGACGCCCAGAGCTGCTTGCCGTGCCGCAAACTGCGATCGTGACAGCTCGAACGGCGTCACGAGGGGAAAGTGCGCCGTGTCCGAACCGAGCCAGTCGGCCAAGGTCGTCAGGCCGGCGAGCAATGCCACGAAACGCGGGGCATCGGGCAAAGGTGGGCCCTCCACGAAGGCGAGCGGAAAGCGCAGGCGGGCAGCGGAGAGGAGCCGTGCCAACTCGGCGAGCGGATCGTAGCCGTCGATCGGGCGCCACCAGCCGGCATCACGCCGTGCCTCTCTGGTGCTGGATCCGCTCATGGCGCCTGGCGTGCTGAAACTCGCCAGCGGACGGCCGTGATGAGCCATGACGGCCGTGAAATGTTCGGCCGCCCCCCAAGTCGCGATAAGATCGCTTAGCTCCCGCACCACGGCTTGGTTACGGAGCGGTATGCTGTGGTGAAACAGGGCGCCGGCGACCTCGGTGTGGCCGATACGCGGCATCTTGGGAAATTGGCGCCGCCAGAAGCCGCTATTTGCTTTGCCAAAATCGTGCAGAAAGGCGAGTGTGCACAATCGCTCGATGTCTTGATCGGACAAGACGCGTCCGGCGAGGCCCTCGATCCTGCCTCGATAGGCGGTCTGCGTCAGCACAGCGCACAGGACAGCGGCGACGTCCTCACCGTGATCGATGAGAGCAAGCGTCGTTCCGAAATCGTCGCGCTTGGCCCAAGCGTGATTTTTAATCAACGATCCCTCCCCATAAAACTATCATAAAATAATTATATTCGTGATAGGATATAAGAAGCGAGAGATATTTTTGTAGTACGTTCGACTTTGCAGGGCGTCCCCTCCGGGCCGCGCCCTACTCGCCGCCTGCGGCGGCCCCCCGAACCCGCTGCGCGGTTTCGGCCCTGCGGGTGACGGTCGACTGAGGCGGTGCGCGATGACCTGCGACCGAAATCATTTGGTGGGCCATCCGCCCGAATCGGCCTCAAGGCCGTGAAGGCCTTGAGGCCGGCCCGGTCACCTGGCGCTGGGCTCCCGACGGCTTCGACGCCCGGGAGGGCGTCTGCGTCGCCTCTCCGGGTCCTGCTCGCCCTCGCATAAGGGGGGCGTATGGAACGTAAGTTCAGGCGGTGGCCATTGCCTCTTTGAGGCGCCGTTGAAAATCGGCGACCTCGTCGACCATGTCGCGCCATGCGCCCGGGTCCTCCTAATCCGGTGCCGGGCCGCGCTCGCGGCAGAACAGGACCATACTTTCCAGCCATGACAGCGGCCGAGTGCCCTTGGGGCACTCCGGGTCCGGATCGCCCCGCACGATGTCGAAGACCTGCCGGGCGAGGGCTGGCGCACGCCTGATGATGTTCGCGAACCCTGATGCGGTGGACTGGATTGATGCCGCCAACCGGCTGATGGAGGAGAACAAGATCTTGGTGACGGCGTGCAGGCGTCTGTGGCGAAAGCCGGCGAGGGACAGAGCTGCACCCTCTTCGCGCCAGTGCCAGAGCAGAGTTCCGATGTGATCCGCCGATGACTGGTGGAGCTGAACGCTGGTTCAGTCCGGACGCGCTCCTGCGGGACTGCTCTCGTTAATGTATCAGATTTGGGGTATTATCATAATAGTTGTTTTTTCAACCACAATTTTTATCCGTACTAAATATATAAGAAAATTTTGAATTATTGACCGTAATCAAATCAGATTTATTAACAAAATGCATGCTGTATTAATCTATATTGTCACTTTAAAAAATCAAGGCAATTATAAGAAATGCAATATTGTTCCAAGCATGTACAAATGAACATATAAAGATATTTTCCGTTTTTATTCTTATATATGTCAAAATAAATCCTAGAGGTACTATTCCAAATATTGTTTTTATATTACCTTCGTAATGAAGAATATACCATATTAACAATGTCAATACAGAAGTAGTTATATATCCAAACCGCTTACTAAATATATTCCAAATTACAAAGCGAAAATATAGTTCTTCCCCTATGGGAGCAAGCAAACAAAAAGAAGATGCATATAGAATTACGTTTATAAAATTATAACCTATAAAATTGTCTATCTTGATAAAAGTTGAATATAAAATTATATATAAAATTACTGAAAAAAACAAGAAATAGTTATATAGACGCCTGTTTTGTTTAAAGAAAATGATTTACGAAATAAAACCTCCATGTTGGGTCCAAATAAGATACTTGCTGATATAAATCCAAATAATATAAAAACATTAATCAAAAACGTAGTTGTATATTTAGCCTGTTCGTGTGCTAAACTAATCATATAATATTTGTAAATATTAAAAGCAAAAATAAGTCCTAGATTATAAAAAAACAATTACTATAAAAGCGGAAAGAAAGAATTGCATCGTAACGCATTTTAAAGATGTATTTGCAATATTTCGCATCGATCGCCTCTCAGAATTATTTGTATGTCGACACGCAAAAATCCTATTGCGTGTCGCTTTTACTAAGTAGTTATAAGACTGTTTTTATTATTAACCACCTTGATTTCCATACCCTTGATATGCCTCTAGTCCTTGGAAAGCACCAGGATCGTTAATACCATATCCTGGATCGCTCGGCAAGAAAGTATTGTTTCCAGGCACGGTACTGGGATAGAAGCTCCCATATCCAAAATTCGTCCCTGTTTCGCGAAAATTGCCTGAGTCATAGCTTTGATAAAGAGCAGCAGCTCCTGAAAAGAAAAAAGATCTGAGTTTATCACCGATAGACCCTGAAGATCCCAATCCTGCGTCAATCAAATTTGCAAGAAAATTCGAAAATACTTGATTGTTAAATGGGAGGTTTCCGGGATCATTTGACGGTTCTGGAGAAAAAGAACCGTTCCCGAACCCCATGGGAGTGCCACTGAAAAGCGCAGCAATATCAGCTTGTGAGGGCGGCCCGAATGAACCAGCAGGTTCGAAAGTTTGATTTTGACCACCCATTGGCTGAGAATTGAATAAGTTTTGCATATCCTGTCGAGGAATATCAATTACTTCAAGTCTCATATTTCCTAAAGCAGACCATTCGGGTCGGAAGAACTCATCTCTTTCCCACTTGTCTTCGATCCAAATTGTACTTCTCCGATCTATTTAAAGCATGACTATGAAATTACTAAATTTTATTCATGTCAATAGTTTTATCTATATATAAAAAGGTCTATATATAACAAACTATATAAAAATGTTAGATCTAATCAATTAAATTAGATAATTGAATGTTGTATTTATTTATATATATGTATATATTACGGAAAATATTGTGGTAAAAATAAAAGATATATAAAATATAAATCACAGGGAGGTTTTATTGATAGTGCAAGACCAAGCCAACGTGTCAGTAGCAGTACCTGATACAGGCCTCGGTGCGCTGGCCCTCGTCGCCTCGTTCCATCAGATCCCGTGCGAGCCGGCCCAGGTCCGCCATGATCTCGGCTTCGGCCAGACCGTGATGAGCGCCACCGACATCGTCCGCGGTGCCCGCCGCCTCGGCCTCAAGGGCCGCCTGCTCCAGAACCAGAAGCCGGCCCGCCTCGACGGCATCCCGCTCCCGGCGATCCTGGAGGTCGAGGACGGGCGCTTCGTCGTCCTCGGCCGCCGCTTCGAGGACGGCAAGCTCCGCATCATCGATCCGGTCGCCCGCACCGCCGACCACGTCGAGGCCGAGGCCTTCTTAGCCCGCTGGACCGGCACTATCGTGCTCGTGGCGCGCCGAGCCAACCTCCAGACCGCGCTCCACCATTTCGGCCTGTCCTGGTTCGTCCCGTCGATCTGGCGCTACCGCAAGCCGCTCGCCACCGTGCTCGTCGCCTCGCTGTTCATCCAGCTCTGCGCCCTCATCACCCCGATCTTCTTCCAGATCACCATCGACAAGGTGCTGGTCCACCGCGGCTACTCGACCCTGACGCTGGTCGCGGTCGGCCTCGTGGTGCTCGGCCTGTTCCACGTCGTGCTGCAATACTTGCGCGGCTATATCCTCACCCATACGGCGAGCCGGATCGACGTCGAGCTCGGCGCGCGGCTGTTCGACCACCTGATGCGCCTGCCGCTCGGCTATTTCGAGACCAGGCCCGCCGGCCAGACCGTCGCCCGCGTGCGCGAACTGGAGACGGTGCGCAACTTCCTCACCGGCCAGGCGCTCACCTCGGCGATCGACGTCCCCTTCACCCTGCTCTTCCTCGCCATCCTGTACTTCTATTCGCCGCTGCTCGCGCTGATCGTCACCCTGTCGATCCCCTGCTACATCCTGGTGGCGGTGCTGCTGCGGCCGATCCTGCGCGACAAGACGCTCGAGCGCTTCAACCGCTCGGCCCTGTCGAGCCAGTTCCTGATCGAGTCGGTGGTCGGCATCCACACCATCAAGGCGCTCGCCGTCGAACCCACGCTCAAGAGCCAGTGGGACGAGCGGCTCGCCGCCTACGTCAAGACCTCGTTCGTCGCCGGCCTCATCGCCAGCATCGGCCAGAACGCGATCCAGTACATCTCCAAGGTCACGACCGCGCTCGTGCTGTTCTTCGGCGCCTACGCGGTGATGAACGGCGAGTTGACCGTCGGCAGCCTGATCGCCTTCAACATGATCATGGGGCAGGTGACCGCCCCGATCCTGCGCCTGTCCCAGCTCTGGCAGGACTTCCAGCAGGTCAAGGTGTCGCTGGAGCGCCTCGCCGACGTGCTCAACTGCCCGCCGGAGACCCGGGCGCTCGCCCAGGCCCACCTGCCGCCGGCCAAGGGCCAGGTCACGGTGCGGGGCGTGTCGTTCCGCTACCAGCCCGGCACCCCGGAGGTCCTGAAGGACGTCAGCCTCGACATCCCGGCCGGCCAGGTCATCGGCATCGTCGGGCCCTCGGGATCGGGCAAGTCGACCTTCACCAAGCTGCTCCAGCGCCTCTACGTGCCGGAGAAGGGCCAGGTGCTGGTCGACGGCGTCGATATCGCCCAGGTCGATCCGGCCTGGCTGCGGCGCCAGATCGGCGTCGTGCTCCAGGAGAACCTCCTGTTCAACAAGACGGTGTTCGAGAACATCGCGCTCGCCAATCCCGGCCTGTCGCGGGCGCAGGTGATGCAGGTGGCCCGTCTCGCCGGCGCCGACGAGTTCATCAACCGGCTGCCGCTCGGCTACGACACGCCGATCGAGGAGCGCGGCGCCAATCTCTCGGGCGGTCAGCGCCAGCGGCTCGCCATCGCGCGGGCGCTCGCCACCAACCCGCGCATCCTGATCCTGGACGAGGCGACCTCGGCCCTCGACTACGAGAGCGAGCGGATCATCCAGGAGAACATGAAGCACATCGTGCGCGGGCGGACCGTCATCATCATCGCCCACCGCCTCGCGGCGGTGCGGATCTGCGACCGCATCATCGCGGTGCAGGAGGGGCGCATCGTCGAGGACGGCACCCACCGTGAACTCGTCGAGCGGCCGGCCTCGCTCTACGGCCGCCTCTGGCGCCTGCAATCCGACCACGGCAACGCCCAGGGAGAGGCCGCGTGAGCGCCAACCCGCAACCCGCCGCCAACCTGCCGACGCCGCGGCGCCAGCCCCCGCCGCCGGCCCGCTTCAGCCCGCGCGGGCTCAGCGACCGCGTGCGGCGGCTCGCCGACGATCGCTCCGACCAGGAATTCCTGCCGGCGCATCTCGAGATCCTCGACACCCCGCCCTCTCCCTACGCGGTGGTGTTCACCTGGGTCATGTGCCTGATGTTCGGGGCGGCGCTCGTCTGGAGCATCTTCGCCCAGATCGACATCCACGCGGTGGCGACCGCCCGCATCCAGCCCTCCGGCCGCTCGAAGGTCGTGCAGCCCTTCGACACCGGCAAGGTCCAGACCATCGCGGTCGAGAACGGCAGCCGGGTCCAGGCCGGCGACGTGCTCCTGACCCTGGAGCCGACCGAGGCCGAGGCCGACCTGTCCTCGCGCCAGGGCGACCTCGCGGCGTTGGAGGCCCAGATCGCCCGGCGGCGCGCCACGATCGAGGCGGTGGATAAGAACCAGCCCACCGCCACGGTGGATTTCCCGGCCGCGGTGCCGCCGGCGGTACGCGCCCGCGAGGAGGGCGCGATGCTGGCCGAGATCGGACAGTACATCACGACCCGCGAGGCGTTCGAGGCGCAGCTCGCCGAGAAGGTCGCGACGCAGGAGCGCTTCACCGCCAGCATCGCGGCCCGGATGCGCCTCCAGGCGGTGTTGAGGGAGCGCGCCGACATGCGCGAGACCCTGGTCGCCAAATCCGCCGGCACCCGGGCGGCGGTGATCGACGCGGTGCAGCAGGTCGAGCAGGTGGCGGCCGACCTCGCGTATGACCGCGGACAGCTGACCGAGGCCAAGGCCGGCGCCGTCTCGCTCCAGCGCCGCATCACCCAGCTCACCAGCGAGACCGTGGCGCGCCAGTACCAGGCGCTGACCGAAGCGGCACAGAAGCGCGACGCCCTGGTGCAGGACGTGGTGAAGGCGCAGCTCAAGCGCGAGCGCACGGCGCTCAAGGTGCCGATCTCCGGCACGGTGCAGCAGCTCGCCGTGACGACGCTCGGCCAGGTGGTGACGGCGGGCCAGCCGCTGATGGTGGTGGTGCCGACGGACGGGCCGATCGAGGTCGAGGCCCAGGTCCAGAACAAGGATATCGGCTTCGTCATGCCCGACCAGGAGGCGGTGGTGAAGATCGACGCCTTCCCGTTCACCCGCTACGGCTCGATCGAGGGGCGTGTCGTGCGGGTATCGCGCGACGCGATCGACGACCGCGAGGCGAGCGGCGGCAGCGACGCGCTCTCGGTGGCGCGGGGCCAGGGCCTCAACCCGGTGACGGGGATGCCCAAGACCCAGAACCTGATCTTCCCGGTGACGGTGGCGCTGTCCAGGACCACCATCATGGCCGACGGCAAGGAGGTAGCGCTCACCCCCGGCATGACCGCGACGATCGAGATCCGCACCGGGCGGCGACGGGTGATCGACTACCTGCTGTCGCCGGTGCGGGAGACCACCTCGACGGCCGGGCACGAACGGTGAAGGTGGCGTATCGGCGAACCATCCTGGATTAATCCTGAAATGGTTCGTCGATGGTCCCTCACATAAGGGCGTATGAAACCAGGTAGAGGGGCCGGTCATCGACGCCGGAGGCCGTCAGTGCGTCGCGCTGCAGGTCGACCGATTGGCGCTCGTCGGCCGTCGAGGCCCGCATGTACCCAACCATCATATACGGAAAATCTCTCGACCCATGCTTTCGCACATTTGATCAATCCGATAGGGTTTGTCGGGCAAGTTTCACGTTGGCAGCCGAGGCGTGGCTGTGACCTTCAGCGATAAATGGCAGTTTTTCTTCAGGGCTTGATAGCTGATCCTGATCCCGCGTTGCTGGCGGGATGCGGAGGCAGTCAGGGCAGCCCGGTTGCGTCCCTGATCCGCAGGATGGTCTGCCGGCTGGTCTTGAAGCTCCGCGCCAGGGCCGACACGCTCGCACCTTCCCCGAGTTGGCGGGCGACCTCCGCGCGCTGCTCGCCGGTAAGACTGGCTGGCCGGCCAAGCCGCCGGCCTTCCGCCCGCGCCCGGCTCAAGCCAGCCTGAGTCCGCTCGATCAGGAGATCGCGCTCGAACTCCGCGACCGCGTTGATCACGGCCATGGTCAGCTTGCCCGTCGAACTCGTCAGGTCGACCCCACCCAGCGCCAGGCAGTGGACCCGCACCCCGAGCTCGTCGAGCCTAGCCACGGTCGCACCCACGTCCATGGCGTTGCGGCCGAGCCGGTCGAGCTTGGTCACGATGAGGACGTCGCCCGCTTCGAGCCGATCGAGCAGGCGGGCGAACCCGCGGCGCTGCCCGACTGCGGTGGATCCTGACACGGTCTCGGTCACGAGGCGGCGCGGCTCGATGGTGAACCCGGCGGCCTGGATCTCGGTGAGCTGGTTGTCGGTGGTCTGGCCGGGGGTCGAGACGCGGAGGTAGGCGAAGGTGCGCGGCATGAGGTGGATTTGTCCGGAAACCCTGACCAGAAATGAACACCTGTCCGGAATACGCAGAAGCTAGATTTTGAACAGGGTAGGGCGCCCTGTCCAGAACCGGTCGGTTCCGGACAGGTCTAGCGGGCAACAGCCGCTGGTCTGGCAGGCCCGTGACGGACACTGCCATCATGGCCTCTTTCGCGAACCTCGCCGGAGGCGACCTTGTCGAGGCATCTTCCGTGCATTTTACCGCTTTCACTTGAAATATCGAACAAAATCCAATATAACATCGAATATAACATATGCATCAAATTTTAATAACTGGGCAAAAAATTAAATCGCTTTTTAAATCTGAAATCTCTCAGGCAGTCCGCTAAATTCCCTAGTCACGACGCGAACGGAAGGCCACGCAGCATCATGATTGACGCACGTAACGTTCTCGCCACAACCGCATCATCAGCATCATCAACATCAAATTATGTTACTTTGTTATTTGTTCGTTATCCTTCCGAGGCTTGAGCGTCAAGCGCTTGAAATAAAACGAAGGCCACACGCCAGGCGTGTGGTCAAGTTTGTAACCGTGCCTTACAATCAAATACGCGATAGAAACATTCGTGATTGGTGGCTTCGGTGATTGATTCGCGCATTAAATCACGAATTCAAATGGTTTTTGCCAAATCCGCGTCGCATTTGTTTGTAAAACTTGAAATATTTTCAACTAATATCATGCATATGTCGAGCGACCATTTGGCGGGTTGGCATGTATCGCCGATAAAAAACATGTATCGCCGATAAAAAAACTTGTTAGCGCGATGCGCGCTGCCATTGCCATGGGAAGTCTTGCCGGTGCCGTCTGCCTCGGGGCCGGCGCACGGGCCGATGTCGGCCGGTTCAAAACCGAACCTGTCTATTTCCGCTTCGTGGCAGAACTCGAATTCGAAAAGGCCCCGCTCACGATCGACATCGTGGTCGCCTGCCAGCAGCACCGCACCCAGTCGAGAGCCCTCGGTGGGACAAGCGAGACGCTCGGCATGTCCGCCTACCTCTTCGCCGTCCCGCTGCCGGGCGGCCATGCCGTCACGGTGCGGACGGTCGGTGCCCGCGGCATTCCGGATCCGTGTTCGGGCGCTACGACCGCGAATGGCCGCGTTCCGAAGGACTGGCTGCCCCTGGTCGTCTGGTACGATCGGGCCGACGACCTGTCCCACGGGCTCGGCTACGTCAACCAGGACGCCTACGCCAACCCGATCGCGCGGCTCGGCTTTCGCGGCGCCCGCGTGGCGGCGGCGACCGCGCAGGACTTCGATCGGTTCTTGCAGACCGGGCCGAAGAGCCTCCTGCCGCCCGATCTCTCCGGGAGCATGTCCGGCACGAACAACCTCTTCCTGGGACGGCACATCCCGGTCACGGCCGAGTATATCGCCCATCCCGAGAAGGCCTGGCGCTATGCGGGCCCGCCCACCTGCCGGGGCGTCCGCCGGATCCGGTTGCCGGAGGCGCTGCGCGACACGGTGCGCGCCCTGTGGCCGGCGGATCGGCCGGAGCGCTGGCAGCCGCCGAGAGCGGTCGAGTACGACCTGAAGATAAAAGCCGTCAACGATCCGAAGGGACCCCGGCTGGAGAGCTACGATCGCGACCGTCGCTCGGCCGGTCCTGCCTCGGACGACACCGTGTTTCCGGTCCTGTCCAACGAAGCGCTGCGGGGCCTGGGGCAGGACCCGCAGCGTGCGGAAGCCTTCTCTCACGACGCTCTCGTCGACGAGATGCCGTCGCTGCGCGGCTTCGTCTATTGCGACAGCGATGCCCCGCCCGCCCTCGTCGAGGCCCTGCTGAAGCGCCCGCCCGAGAGGTTCGCCATGGAAGGGCGCCGGACATGCCGTCTCGGCGCGATGCCGGTCCGGGTCCGGTCATGGGGCTGCAGCGGTAGCTGGATCGTTTTCGAGCGAGATGACTACGCCTTCTTCAATTATACCCCTTAGTGGAGCTTTATCCTCATGAGTGCAGTTACCGACATCTCCAAATCTGGCGCTGGCGTTCCGTCCGACCAGTTGTCGCGGTACGCCGGGCTCGCGGACTGGGTCTATCACCGCGACACGGCGGACCAGGGATTCGGCCTGGGCGAATTGGGATATGATGAAATTGTCCAAATAGATCGCGCCGCAGCTGAACGGTATGGCTTTCAGAGGTCGGCGAAAGACGGCTTCATCTACAATGCCGCGACAGGCTTCACGGCCGCGATCGTGGAAGGCGACACCGGTCCTATCGTCGTCTTTCGCGGGACGGATCTCGCGGCCGTCGATAAGACGACAATCTGGGACATGTTTACAACCAGGACGAGCGGTCCGAAGCACGATTACCTGGACATCGTCGCCGATCGCTCGCTCGGGCAGGGCGTGATGCCGGCCGGGACGCAGGCCCAGGACGTGATGAACCTGATGGAGCTGCTGAAAGCGAAGGTGGGGTCGCTGGAGAATGTCACGGTCGTCGCTCGGGGGCGGCCTCGCTGGCCTCGCCTCAGCGGTCTACGGCGTTCGCGGCGTCCTGATCGACCCGGCACCTTTCCGAACGGAGCTCATGTACCTCGCGGCGGCACGAGCCCTCGAGCAGACGAGCGACGGGAATGGAGGCTTCCTCCGCGTCTCGGAGGAGGCGACGAACCCGAATCTCATCGATCTTGAGATCGTCAGGAAATACGACACCTCGATCTGGAGGGAGTACAAGACTCATTACCAAAACAATCTCTCCCGATACGAAGCGAACATCGCTTTGACAAATACGTATTTCGTCAAGGACGAGGTCCTGAGATATGGACTGACCCTTGCCGCCATGGGGCTGGCTGGAGCGAAGCATTTCAGCGAGTCGCGGCCGACGTTCGACGCAGGGGCATTAAGCCTGAGTCCACTGGAATATTTCGGAATTTACCGTGCAGTGGCACTCCACAATCCCACGTTCTTCGCACTGGCGGCGCGCAGCGAGGCCGCGGACTTGTCGAAGAGCTTCACAAAACTCCTGAAGGACGACGCAATTCTCCGGGATATCTTCATCGGCGACAAGGCCGGGATCGCCGGAGCGCCGACGAAGGCCCGCGGCGACGATCCCTCCATCTCGACGACGAGCCGCGTGGCCGCGGCCGGACCGGACCCATCCGTCCTCCAGCGGGCCTTCTTCAAGTCGATCAGCACGGACACGGATCTCTACGCAGCGTTCCATCGCCTGGTCAGCGAGACGATGGCGACCGGGGCAGTGAGCGAGGGGCGCGGCGGCAGGCCGACCCAACCCTCCCTCTATGGCGGCCTCTCGAAGCTGGTGCTTGGCGTCATGCGCGATGTCGTCGCGAATACTTCGACCATCGACGAGATCAAGCAGAAGATTGGCAATATTGATCTGAACTTCTCCGGTGAGGAGCGAACTGATTTCTTCAAAACCGGGTTGCAAACGAAGGTCGTGGTGAATGTCGAGGACATAGAGGCCACGGGCAAGGACTTCATGGACAAGGACGGCCTCGCCTATGGGGTCGGCGACATCAACCGCGTCGTCTGGAACGCCCTGATCAAGGGCGGCGGAACCCAGGTTGTCGAGAAGGCTCTCGACATCACGACCGAAGAGGTCTTCGGTCCGAACGCGAAGGGGCTGCCCTGGAAGGTCGTCGTCGCCCAGGCGGGAAGTAGCGAGGAGCCGTTCGAGTACGCCGCCGGATCCTCCGGTGACACGCTGTCCAAGCTGAACCAGCTAATCGTCGGCGGCAAGGGAAGCGACGAGATCACCGGCTCGTCGAAGGACGACATCATCCTGGGCGGCGCCGGAGCCGACAAATTGTTCGGCGGCAAGGGCAAGGACATCCTCGTCGGAGAAGCCGGGAGAGACGTCCTCGACGGTGGCGCAGGCGACGCCGTCTACCATGGCGGCGACGGCGCCGATATCTTCGTCGTAGATGCGAAGGCCGACAAGATCACGATCGTCGGCGCCGACAGCACGGATCGGCTGTTTGTCCGTGCAAGTGCAATCCGGTCGACTAGGTCGGTCTCCCTGCGCGACATCAGATACGACCTTTCGCTCCTCGAGAAAGGCATTCCGATCCTCGGCGGCATCGCACCAACTGAAGGCAATGCTGCCTGGACATGGGGCAGATATCGCAGCGAGCTCAATTTCCCGGACGGGAATATTTATCCTCTGAGCTACAAAGCGACCATAGAAGGCGGCGCCGGTGGACAGACGCTCCGTCTTGAGATCATGGATGTCGGAAAGGCTGGGCATACCGTCACTGTAGATGTCCTCGGCTGGCGGTCTGGCCAACTCGGCATGAGGGCTCAGCCGTTCGCCGAGACCGATGACCTGAGGCGCAAGGTCACCAACAATTACGAGTACGGCGTGCTGCCGAAATCCGGCAACATGCAGACAGGCGAGGACGGTGCCTCGGACCTGCAAAGAATGGCTCCCTACAGCCTCGCCTCCGACGAGGGAGCGATGCGGTCCGCTGCACGGAGATCCGGCGACGACACGCTCGTCGGAACGACCGACGACGACTACCAGTACGGGGCCGGCGGAGACGACGTTCTCCTCGGTGAGGCCGGCGACGACGAGCAGCAGGGCGGCCTGGGCGACGATCGACTGGTCGGCGGCAGCGGGGCTGATGTCCAGGACGGCGGCGCCGGGGCCGATACGTACGAATTCGCGGTCGGCGACGGCAACGACGTCATCCAGGACAGCGGCACCGACGAAGAGGAACTCGACGTTCTCTCCCTCGCCGGCATCACGCCCGACCAAGTCCGCCTGGGCTTCGAGAACGACACTCTCGTCGTCACCCTGGCCGACTCGGGTGAGACGATCCGCATCGTCGGCCAGTTCGAGGCGGTGCTGAGGAGTTGGGCGGCACAGCGCGGCATCGAGCAGATCGCCTTCGGCGATGGAACGATCTGGGATCGGGCGGAGATGCAATCCCGCTCCGGCGTCTTCACGCCCACCTATGCGGTGACGGGCACCGGCGACCCCGACACCCTGACGGGTGACTTCGGCGACAACGCCCTCAGCGGATTGGCGGGTGACGACCTGCTCCTGGGCCTGCAAGGCAACGATCGACTCGTCGGCGGGGCCGGCGCGGATCGGATGTTCGGGGGCGACGGATCCGACAGGTTCGTGGCCGAGAATTCCGATGGCGACGATCAGATCGACGGGGGAGCGGGCATCGACACCCTCGATTACTCGGGAATTGGCTACCGCGTCGTCGTGGACCTCACGAACGGGACTGCAACCGGTTTATCGATCGGAACGGATTCCGTGACCGGGATCGAGATCGTGCAGGGCACGGCATCCGGAGACGAGTTGACGGGCTCGGCAGCAGCCGATCAGCTCTACGGCGCCGGCGGGAACGACGAGTTCAGGGGTGAAGCGGGCGACGACCGCCTGGACGGCAGCCTCGGCTCCGACATCTATCGCTTCGCCCGCGGCGATGGGGTGGATACCATCATCGATTACGGCCAGAACACCGATGTCGACGAGATCCGCTTCGATGACGGCATCGCGCGGTCCGACATCTCGTTCCGGCGAGGGCCCGGCGGCGGCGACACGGTCGTCCTGTCGATCGCGGGCGGGCGCGACGCGATCTTCCTCGAGGGACAGCTCGCCGCGCCAGCACAGGGCATCGAGCGGTTCGTGTTCGCGGACGGCACGGTTCTGACCGCCGGCGAGATCAGGGCGACGCTGCTCGCGGCCGCGCAGACAGCCAGCGACGACACGATCTATGGGACCGTGGGCGACGATGTCCTGTCGGGCGGCGCCGGCAACGACGCCTTGTCGGGAGGTAAGGGCGACGACGTCTACGTGTATGCACGTGGCGAGGGCAGCGACATCATTGAGGACGAGGCCAATGACGCGTCCGAGAACACGATCCGCTTCACCGATCTGGATCCCGACGACCTGACCTTCGGCCACCGGACGTCCGGCGACCTCGTGATGCGCGTCGCCGAGACCGGGGAGACGATCGTCGTCAGCCGGCAATTCGTCGATGCGGGGTACCGCGCCTTCGGGGTCGGGCAGATCGCGTTCGCGAACGGCCTCGTCTGGGATCGCGCCGCCATCGACGCCTCGTCCGGTGCGATCTCCGACAACGCCCTGCCGACCGCCGCCGGTGTCCAGCTGACCATGGTCGAAGACGCGGTCCTGAGGATCCCGGCCGCGGATCTTCTGGCGCATGCTGCCGACGCCGACGGCGACAAACTTCGGATCGCGTCGGTGTTCGACGCCGTCAACGGATCCGTGGAACTCGATCCCGACGGATCGGTCACGTTCCGACCGGACGCCGAATTCTCCGGCCAGGCACGCTTCACCGTCGAGGTCTCGGACGGACAAGGCGGCGCGGCAACCGCCGAGGTCCTGATCGACGTTGCCGAGAGCAACGACGCTCCGGTCGCAGCGGGCGAGCCTGAAACGGCTGCGGGGCTCCACAATGCACCGATCTATGGCCAGCTCCTCGCAGCGTTCGACGGCGATTTCGACGTCCTGCGATACAGGCTCGTCGCCGGATCGGAAGTCGGCGGCACGGTCGTCGTCGACGAAGGCGGCGCCTACGTCTTCACGCCGTCCACGAATTTCTCGGGGTCGGCCTCCTTCTCCTACTCCGTCGACGATGGGGTGGCGCAGAGCGCTGCCAAGGCCGTGAGCATCACCATCGAGGCCAGCGGTGCCGCGAACCACGCGCCCGATCTGGCGGCGACCTTCTCTCTACAGGTCGTGGAGGATCAAGCGGCCACCGCGCGCATCACCGCATCGGACGTCGACGGCGACGCGCTGACCTACGCGGTCAAGCAGGGGGGCGAACCCGCCAGGGGCTTGGTCTCGTTCGGCACAGGCGGCGCCTTCACCTACACCCCGCTCGCCGATGCCAACGGGAGCGATGCCTTCACGGTCGTCGTCTCGGACGCCAGAGGCGGCATCGCAGAGCAGACCGTTCAGGTGACGATCGCGGCCGTCAACGACGCGCCCATCGCCGTCGCCGATGCCGGCAGCGCCGGTGAGAACGAGGTGAAGGTCTTCGACCTGCTGGCCAACGACGCCGATGTCGATCATGGCGACAGCCTGAGCCTCGCCTCCTTCGCCGTGCGGAGCGTCGACGGGGTGCCGGGTGGCCTGTCGCTCGCCTCGGCGCAGACCGCCTTCTCCATCCAGAACGGCAAGCTGGCTTTCCATCCCGGCACACTGTTCGATCTCCTCTCCTCCGGACAAACCGCGACCATCGTCGTCGACTACGTGGTTCAGGATGCGGCGGGAGCCCAGTCAACTGCCGGCTTGACCCTCACGGTCGTCGGCGCGGACGAGCCGGTCATCAGCGGCACCGCTGGTGCCGATACCCTCTACGGCACGGCGGCGGCGGATACGATCCGCGGCCTTGCCGGGAACGATGTCATCTGGGGTCGCGACGGCGACGACCTGCTCTACGGCGAGGCTGGCGGCGACGAACTGAACGGCGAGGGCGGCGATGACCTCCTCGACGGAGGAGCCGGAGATGACACGATGGCTGGCGGCGAAGGGAACGACGTCTACGTCGTCGACTCGGCCGCCGACATCGTGTCCGAGGCCGCAGGCGCCGGGACCGATGAGATCCGGACCACCCTTGCCAGCTACACGCTCGGCTCCAACGTCGAGAACCTCGTGTATCTCGGGACCGACGTATTCACGGGGACCGGCAGCACCCTGGCGAACATGCTGACGGGAGGCGCCGGAAACGACAGGCTCACCGGTGGGGACGGCGACGACACCTACCGGGGATTGGGCGGCAACGACGTCTTCTACGGAGGAGCCGGTGCCGACAGCCATGACGGCGGAGACGGCTTCGATACCGTCGACTACAGTGCCTCGGACGCGGCGATCGTCGTCGACCTGCCGACACCCGCCAACAACACCGGAGACGCCACCGGCGATACGTTCTCCTCCATCGAACAATGGGGGCTCTCGGCCTACGCCGATCGCTTCGTGGGTGGGGCTGCCATCGACTACGTCTTCGCCCAGGACGGCAACGACACACTCCTGGGCGGCGCAGGCGACGACTGGCTCGCCGGGGGGGCGGGAGCTGACAGCCTCGACGGCCAGGACGGCTTCGACACTGCCGACTATACCGGCGCTTGGGTGGCAGTCACGATCGACCGCGTCACCGCAGGCAACAGCGCCGGTGACGCTGAAGGCGATACTTTCGTTAGCATCGAACGCTTCCATCTGTCCCAGTATGATGATCGCTTCGTCGGATCCTCGGCTAGTGAGTTTATCTACGGGAATGGCGGGAATGACACGCTGATCGGCAACGATGGCGATGACTGGCTGATCGGAGGCTCGGGCTCGGATGCGCTGACGGGGGGCAACGGCTACGATACGGCAAGTTACTTCTCGTCGGGCGCGGCTGTAATCATCGATCGTTTGACAATGGTTAACAGCAGTGGCGATGCGGCTGGAGACATTTTCGCGACGATCGAAGCCTTCCAGCTGAGTGCAGCCTACGATGATCGCTTCGTCGGCAGCGACTCAGCCGAATGGGTCTATGGCGGTGGCGGGAACGACACGTTGATCGTAATTACCCAGGGGGGTGCCGTGACGGGCGGCTCGGTCGCGGCTTAGGTGTCATGTCGCCCCCCCTTGCCGTCTGATGGTTTGGCTGATTCCCTGTCGGGATGAGCCGCAGCGATTTGGAGCGCCTGAGCAAGGAGGAACTGATCGAGCTGGTGCTGAAGCTGCACCGGCCGGAGAAGACCTCGCGCACCTCGTCCAAGCCGCCGGCCACGGATCGCAAGGAGAGGCGGGAGAAGTCCCGTCCCGGCGGGGCCAAGCCCGGGCATGAGGGCCACAAGCGGGCGCTGACCCCGGATCCGGATCAGGTGGTGGAGCATCGGCCCTGCGCCTGCTCGTCGTGCGGCGAACCACTGCCGGCCGACCTTCCGGCCGAGGTCGTCAGCGTGCACGAGCGGATCGACCTGCCGCTGGTTCGCCCGGTGGTGGAGCAGCACCGGCGCCTGTGCGTGACCTGCCCGGCCTGCCGGACCCGGGTCGCCGCCCGACGCCCGGCGGGAGCCGACGCGACACCCTTCGGGTCGCGGCTGCACGCGGTGGCGACCTACCTGAAGACCTTCCAGGCGCTGTCCTACGAACGGTTGCAGGCGGCGTTGTCGGACCTGTTCGGGCTGAAGCTCAGCCAGGGCGGGCTGATGAACGTGCTGCGGCGCGCCCAAGGCTGCTTTGCCGGGGGCCGGGACGCGGCGCTGGCGCGTCTGCGGCAGGCGCCGGTGGTGGCCTCGGACGAGACCGGGGTGCGGATCGAGGGCACCAACAGCTGGCACTGGGTGTTCCGCTGCGAGGAGGCGGTGGTGCATCACGCCGCCCCGAGCCGGTCTGCTGCTGTCGTCGGCGAGGTGATGGCCGGGCACCGGCCTTTGGTGTGGCTCTCGGACCGGTACTCGGCCCAGCAGGGACACGGCGAGCGCCAGCAGACCTGCCTGGCGCACCTCGCCCGCGACGTGGCCTATGCAGCCGAAGCCAGCGACGACCTGCTCGCCCTGCGGTTCAAGTGGTGGCTCGACAACGCCTTCGGGCTCGCCCGCCGGCTGACCGCGTTGGCCGCCTCGACCCTGGCGCGCAAACGGCGCGAGTTGGAGGGGGATCTCGACGCCCTCCTGAAGGTGCCCGCCACCTGCGACCTCACCCGAGCGCTCCAGACCCGGATGCAGCGGGCGCGCGACCAGCTCCTGACCTTCGTGGCCTTCCCGGGGAAGGTCGACGTGACCAACAACGCCTGCGAGCGCGACCTCCGGCCGGCCGTGGTCCAGCGCAAGGTGACAAACGGCTATCGGGCGATGTGGGCGGCCAAAGGCGAGGCAGACGTGCGCACCGTCGTCGCCACCGCCGCCCTCCGGACCAAGGCCACGCCCTTCACCACCCTGCTCGCGACCATCACCGCCTGAGCAACCCCCCCTCCAAGTGAAAGAGGGGGGGGCGGAAAACGCGCGTGCCGAAAAATACCCCCTGGGTAATTACCGTTGATCGGCAACGACGGCAATGATTTCCTGGATGGTGAGGAGCAGAACGATATCTTGACCGGTGGCGCCGGGGCCGACACTTTCGCGTTCTACGAGCGTGGGTTCGGAAAGGATGTTGTTACCGATTTCGTCAGCGGCGACTTCATCGAGTTCTCGACCTCGGCGTTCTCGAGCTTCGCGGCCGTCCAAGCCCATGCCGCGCAGGTCGGAGCTGACACGGTCATCACCCTCGATAACGACAACACAGTCACGCTCCAGAACGTGGACGTCGGCAACTTGAAAGCTGCCGATTTTAGTTTCGTCTGAAATTTTTGAATTGACCCATCCAAGCAGGTGAGGCGGGCAGCGCCGCCTCACCTCCGCTGCTCTTCTCTCGTCAGTCGAAAGGAGCCCCATAAGGCGCCCGTCACCTCCTCTCGGACGACCCGCCCCTCAGTCCAGATCGAGCATCAGGCGCAGGTTCTGCACCGCGGCGCCCGAGGCGCCCTTGCCGAGATGCCCCTGAAACCGGGACACAGACCGCGCAGGGTCGAGAGAGAGAGCACCCCGACCCCAACGGCATCCTCGAGCTGTCGAAATCGATACGCAGCGCGCTATAGCCCTGACGCCCGGGTCAGGTTGACCCGGAAGCGTTCGCGCCGCCGCTGGTATCGCCTTGTCATCTCGGCCGAGGCGTGACCGAGTTGACGCTGCACCAGCGCCTCCTCGACCTCCGCAGAACTCGCCAAGCCCGCCCGCAGCGAGTGACCCGCGAAGGCCAGCGCCCGCTCGCTCTCTGGCAGGTCGCCGCGCAAGCCCGCGGCCATCGCCGTGCGCTTGACCAGCCGCACCACGTGCTTGTCGGACAAGCGGGCCGCCGAGACCTCGCCCTTCGCTCCGGTGATCGACCGGAATACTGGTCCGTGGGCGATCCGCCCCAGCCGCAGCCACGTCTCCAGCGTCACGACCGGGCAACTGCGCTCCGACGAGCCGCGCCCGACCTCGACCGTCCGCCAGCCTGTCTTGCCACGGACCGTTAGCAGCGCCCCCTCGGCCAGGATCTCGATCCAGCCCGCGCCGTCCGCCGTCTGGCCCGGGCCGCAATCGAGCCCGACGATCTCGGAGCGGCGCAGGCCCCCGGCGAAGCCGACGAGCAGGATCGCCTCGTCGCGCAGGCCCCTCAGGTCGGCCTCGAGCGTCGCCGCCATGGCGAGCAGGTCCTCGCCGAGCACTGCCTCCTTCTGGCGTGGCGGGCGGGCGTGGCTGCGGCGGATGCCGGCCATGATACGAAATCCGGAAGATGACTTCCGGATTTCGTATCATCAGCCCGCGCGGCGCCTGAGCGAGGCCGCTTTCCGGATCGCGAAGCGATCAATCGGAAAGCGTATGACATCGGTGATGTGGCGGTCGTCGCGCGCGAGCGGCGTTCCGGCCGAGCGATAGCGGGTGGTTCCTCGGCCTCGATCAGATCCTGCGCGTCGCGCCGCCATGGCTCGGCACCCTGCGCCTGCGCCAAGCCCTTGTCGCCGCCGCCGCGACCGGGCGCCTGCTCCGCCTGCGCGAGGACCTCGCCGCGTTCCGCGACGCCCATCACCTCACCCGGCCCACCGACGATCCCGGCATGGCCGGGCACCTCCACCGCGCCTGGCGTGGCCTGGCCTCGCAGCCCACGCGGATCGATTCAGGCAGTCTCGCTCGCCTCGGCAGCCTGATGGCCCCCGCCGTCGCTCCCGAGCACTCCTCTTGACGGTCGGCGACCACGACGCCGGTGATCCGGTCGTCGCCGCCGCGACCAACCGCCGCGCGCCTGCGGATCGCGCTGCCGGGCCCGGACGGTGTGCTCCTCGGCCTGATGGTCGCCGACCTCGTTCTCGCCGCCCGCCTCGGCTGGGCCAATCCGGTCCCGCTGCTCGCCACCGCCCTGGCGCAGCCCGCGCTCCGCGCCCGGCTTGATCACAGCCGCGCGTCCGTGAGCGCTCCGGACTGGATCGCCGTCTGTCAGGCCGGCTACGCGGCCGCGCTTGCCGAGACCTACGCTCGCGCAGTCGACCTCGCCCTGCTCGCCGACGACGTCGTCGCGGCGAGCCACATTGCCGGCCTCGGCTCTGAACGAGCCGCCCGGCGCTTCCTCGACCGCCTGGCCACGCTCGGGGTCGTGCGCGAGCAGACCGGGCGCACAACGTTCCGCCTGTACGGCCTCTGACGTGGCCCGCGCGCGATCCCGCGCGTTCGATCTCGCGCTCGCCGGCCTGCCGCCCGAGGCGCGCTGGCGCGCCTGGATGGGGCACGTCGAGGCCGTGCTGTTCGCCTCGCCCACGCCGGTTCCGCGCGAGACCCTGGCCCGGGTCGTCGGCCCGGAATGCCGGCTCGACGCGCTGATCGCCGACATCCGCGACGAGTTGCGCGCCCGGCCCTACGAGCTCGTCGCGGTCGCCGGCGGCTGGCAGCTGCGCACGCGGGCGGAGTTCGCCCCCGCCATCCGGGCCGCCAGCACCGTCCCGGAGGAGGCGAGGGGAGGGACGCTGACGGCGGGCGAGCAGTTGGTCTCGCCACCATCGCCTACCTGCAGCCAGTGACCCGGATGGCCCTTTCCCGGGTGCTCGGCCGTGAGGTGAGCCGGGACGTGATCGGGCGGCTGAAGCGGCTCGATCTCGTTGGAGCCGGGCCGCGCTCGCCGGAGCCCGGCGCGCCGCTGACGTATGTCACCACCTCGACGTTCCTCGCCCGGTTCGGCCTCACCTCGCTGCGCGATCTGCCCGACATCGAGGCGCTGGAGGAAGCCGGATTGCTCGACCCCATCATGTCGGGCGACGCGCCATCCGATCCCTTCGACGCCATGCTGGGGCTGTCCGGTGAGGAGGCCTGACAACAGCCATACAAGTCGGCCGGCGGCCCCCGTAGCTGTCGCCGCCTGGCTCGCACCGACCGGCAACGTCCATCCCCGCCCAGGCCCAGACGCGCCATCAAACCCACGTTGGAGACGAGGCCGTGGCCGCCTGAGCCAAGGCAACAAGCCTCCGAAAAACCCGGACCGGCTCAGGCGGATACATGACGGCTCTCGAACCGACTGGCCCAAAGCCGATGCTCACAGACTTTTGCGAAACGGGGGCCGTCCATACATGATGCGGAGAGACGGCAGCATGTGTGCCGGATCGATCGGCGCAACCGCTCGCACAGGCTCTCAGCTCATGATGAGGCCGCCATCGACGTTGATGGTCTGGCCCGTGATGTAGGCGGCGTCTTCGCTTGCCAGGAACGTGACGAGACCGGCGACGTCCTCGCCGGATCCGGCCCGGGCCATCGGGATGCCGCGCACCCACTCGGCCATCAGCTCGCCGGGCTCGTAGCTGCCGAGGAGCTTGCCCCAGGCGGCATCGTTGTAGGCCCACATGTCGGTGTCTATGATACCCGGGCAGAACGCATTGACGGTGATCCCCTCCCGGGCGACCTCCTTCGCGAGGCTCTGCGTGAGGCCGACCACGCCGAATTTCGAGGCGGCGTAGTGCGGCGTGTAGATGAAGCCCTGCCGCGCCTGCCCCGACGCCGTATTGATCAGCCGCCCGCCCCGGCCGTGACTGCGGATGCGCCGAATCGCCTCCTGGCAGCACAGGAAGACGCCCTTGGTGTTGACGTCCATGGTCGTGTCCCAGTCGGCCTCGGTCATGTCCTCGATCTTGGCGATCGTGATCACGCCGGCGTTCTGAACCGAGACGTCCACGCCGCCGAACTGCGCTTCGGCGGCATCATACAGCGCCGTCACGGCGGCCTTGTCGGTCACGTCGCACAGGAAGGACGCGGCCCGGCCGCCCTCATGCACGATCGCGGCGGCGACCTCCTCGACGCGCGCCTCGTTGGCGCTCACCAGGATTGCAGCGCCCTCCCGCGCGAAGCGCCGTGCGATCGCGGCGCCGATGCCGCGGCTGGCGCCGGTAACGACGACCGTCTTTCCCGAGAAGCGGCCTTCTGTCTTGCTCATGAATCTCAGTCTCCCTGAAGTATCCCCTCGAACGGCCCGGCGACGTCCCCGGCCAGATGCTCCGCGGTGGCGTGGTCCGTGATCAGAACGTCGAGATAGCCGCCGTTGAGGGCGGCGGTGATGGCCGGGATTTTCCGCAACCCGCCCGCGACCCCCACGACGCGCTTCGAAGCCTTGATCTGATCGAGCGGGATGCTGATCACCCGGTCGTTGAGGGGCGTGATCACCGGTGCGCCGCTGCCGTCGAAGAACCGCAGGCCCATATCGCCGACGGCGCCCTGCGCCGCGAGTTCGTCCAATTCCTGCCGGGTGAAGGCGTTGCCCGAATTTGCCAGCATCAGCGACGGCGTCATCGAGCCGATTCCGACGAAGGCCAGCGTCAGGGAGGAGAAGCAGGCCACGGTCTCGGCCACGAACGGATCCCGCAGCAGCACCGCCCGACTCTCCGCCGATCCGGCGACGCCGGGCGCCGGAAGGAACTGCGCCTTCGCTCCCGTGAGCTGCGCCATGCGGGTCACGAGATGCTGCGCGTGCGACTGGACCGCGGGGCTGCCGATCCCGCCCATGATCTGCACCACCTGCTTCGCCTTCGCCCGCTTGATCGGGGTGATCGCGTCCACCATCCGGAGCAGGGACGAGCTCCAGGACGACATACCGATCACCTCGTCGTCGGCGATCGTCGTCTCGAGGAAGTGCGCCGCCGCCCCGCCGATCGCCGCCAGGATCGAATCCTCGCTCTGGCTCGCGCTCTCGGTGATGATGACGTCGTCGAGGCCGTACCGGTCGCGGATCCGCGCCTCGAGGTCCGCGAAGACGCCGGGCGGCGACGAGATCGTGATCCGAACGATGTTCTCGTCGAGCGCCCGCTTGAGCAGGCGCGACACACGCGCCTGCGGGATGTGCAGGATCTCGGAGATGTCCGACTGCTTCCTGGACTCGATGTAGTACATCTGGGCGATGCGGGTGATCAGGCGCAGGTCGTCGGCCCTGGACATGTGTGTTCCGCTCGCGTTGCCGGGTGAGGGGTGCTTGCCCCTCACGTCCCCTCCGCGGCCCCGGCGCTGTGCGCCGGGAGGCCGGTCGGACGATCGCCGGGACAGTACCACCATTCTGCAGCCAGGGCCCTTCGGCGCCGGCGCCTCACCAGCACTCGAACCCGCCATCGACCAGGAGATCGATGCCGGTCACGAACGAGGCGGCCGGGCTGAGGAGGAACACGACCGGACCCACCATCTCGTCGACCTCCGCCATCCGGGCCATCGGGGTCTCGCTCTCGAAGCGCTTGACCTGCTCCGCCACCTCCGGCCGCAGATTCATCGGGGTCGAGGTGTAGCCCGGGCTGACCGAATTCACCCGGATGCCCTGCCCGACCCATTCCATGGCAAGCGACTTCGTCAGATGGACGACGCCGGCCTTCGACGTGTTGTAGTGCGCCTGGAGGATGCCGCGGTTGACGATCGAGCCCGACATCGAGGCGATGTTGACGATCGCCCCACGCTTGCGCGGCAGCATGACCCGGCTTTCCGCCTGTGCACAGAGGAATACCCCGGTCAGGTTGACGTCCATCATGCGCTGCCACTGTTCCAGCGGCATCTCCTCGGCCGGCGCCGCATTGGCGATGCCCGCGCAGTTCACCGCGAGCTCGATCGGGCCGAGGTCGCGCTCGGCCGTGGCGATCGCCGCGGCGACCGTGTCGCCCCTGGTCACGTCACCCTGGAGGGTGACGCAGCGGCGCCCCAGCGCCTCGATCGCTGCGGCCGTCTCCGCGAGGCCCGTCGAGGACGGCATGTCGAAGGCCGCCACGTCGGCGCCCGCCTCGGCGATGCCGATGGCCAGGCGCTGGCCGATTCCGCTGCCCGCGCCGGTGACGAAGGCGACCTTGTTGGTGAGGCTGAAGATGTCCATCGCTCTCGCTCTTGAGATCGTCAGTGGGTCGCCCGTTCCATCACGGCGACGCGACTGGCTTCGGTGTGGTCGAGGATGCCGCGGTTGCGGCCGCGGCTCAGCACCATGACGCGGTGGGAGAGGCCCAGGACCTCGTCGAGGTCCGAGCTCACCACGATCACCGCGAGACCGTTGCGCGCGAGATCGGTGATCACGTCGTAGATCTGGGCCCGGGCGCCCACGTCGATGCCGCGGGTCGGCTCGTCCAGGATCACGATCCGGGGCTGCCGCGCGATGCTCTTGGCCAGCACGACCTTCTGCTGGTTGCCGCCGGACAGGTGCTTGCACGGCTGGCCGGCACGTCCCTTGATGCCGAACCGGCGGATGCCGTCCTGGGCGAAGCGGCGCACGGCGCCGGGCCGGACGAAGCTGCCCGGCGCGACGCGCGCGTAATTGCCGAGCGCGATGTTGTCGCCGATCGAGTGCTCCAGCACGAGCCCCTGGAGCTTACGGTCCTCGGGCACGAGCACGATGCCGGCCTTCAGGCCGTCGGCCGGGCTCCTCGGGACGAACTGCCGCCCCTCGGCCACGATGTGGCCGGACTGGATCGGATCGGCGCCGGCGATGGCCCGCACCAGCTCGGTCCGCCCCGCCCCGACGATGCCGGCGATGCCGAAGACCTCGCCGGCCCTGACCGAGAACGACACGTCGGTGAAGGCGCCGCTCGGCGAGGTCAGGCCCTCGACGCGCAGGGCCTCCGGGCCCTGGCTCGGCACGATCGGCGGGAACATGCGGTCGAGCGGGCGGCCGACCATGGTCTCGACGAGGGTCTTCACCGGAGTTTGGGCGCTCTCGAAGGCACCCACGAGCTGACCGTCCCGCAGGACGAGGATGCGGTCGGCGATGCGGGCGATCTCGTCCAGGCGGTGGCTGATGTAGATGAAGCCCAGGCCCGCCTGCTTGAAGCGTGCGATCTGCGCGAAGAGCCGGTCGGTCTCCTCGCCGCCGAGCGCCGCGGTGGGCTCGTCGAGGATCAGGAGCCTGGCGTCGAGCGTCAGCGCCTTGGCGATCTCGACCTGCTGCTGGGCCGCGACGCGCAGGTCGCGCACGAGGGTGTCGGCGGACACGTCGAGCCCGAGGCGGCGTAGCTGCTCGGTGGCGCGCCGCGCCATGCCCGCGCGGTCGACCCGGCCGTGCCGCGTGGGCAGGTGGCCGACGAACACGTTCTCGGCGATGGAGAGTTCCGGCAGGAGCCGCATCTCCTGGTGGATGAGCCCGATGCCCTGGCTCAGGGCATCGGCCGGGCTCGTCGGCGCGTAGGGCCGGCCGTTCCAGGTCATGGTGCCGGCGGAGGGCTGCACCAGGCCGGCGATGATCGAGGAGACGGTCGATTTGCCCGCTCCGTTCTCGCCGAGCAGCGCCACCACCTCGCCCGGGCGGACGTCGAGGTCGACGCCGCGCAGGACCGGGACAGGGCCGTATTGCTTGGCGATGCCGCGGATCGACAGGCCCTCGCGGAGGATCGGTGTGCCGGGTGTCGTCGCGTCGGGACTCGCTACGTCGGTCATGGGCGGCATCCTGCTGAGCGGGGGGCGACGGAGCGGAGACCGGTTCGTCGTCATCGAGCACCTGGGGCTGCGGCCTTCGCCGGCCCCGACCGCCGTCCGGCGCGGAGGGCCGGACGGCGGTCACCCCGTCAGGGATGGTTCGCGATGTACTGCTCGGCGTTGTCCTTGGTGGTCAGCGCCGCGTCCTGGAGCTGCTCGGCCGGGACCTTCTTGCCGGCGACGAGATCGAGGGCGGATTGCAGCGCCAGCTTGCCCATGGCTTGCGTGCGCTGGGTCATGGTCGCGTCGAGGGTGCCGTCCTTCACGGCCTTGAGGCCGGCCAGATCGCCGTCGAAGCCGAAGACCCAGATCTTGCGCCCGAGATTGGCTGCCTTGACCGCCTGGGCGGCGCCGAGCGCCAGCGCGTCGGCCCGGCCGAAGAACATCGTGATGCCGGGATGCCGCTGGAGCATGTTCTGCGCGATGTTGAAGCCCTCGTCCTTCATCCACATCTTCGAGGCCTCGCGGCCGACCTCCTTGATGCCGGGGCAGGTCGCCATGGCTTCCTTGAAGCCCTTGTCGCGGTCCTGCTCGGGCGTCGTGCCGATCTGGCCCTGGATGATGCCGAGCTCGCCCTTCCCGCCGGAGACCTTGCAGGCGTAATCGCCGAGCGTCTTGGCGGCGACCACCGAGTTCGTGGCGATGAAGGTGTCGCCCGGGGCGTCGGTCGGGTTGCGGTCCACCGCCACGACGGGAATGCCGGCCGCCTTCGCGGTCTTCACCGGGACGGCGGCGGCGGCGGCGCCCGCCGGGATGTAGATCAGGGCCTGGATCTTCTGGTTGACCAGGTCCTGGATCTGGCTGACCTGTGTCGCTCCATCGCCCTTGGCATCGACCGTGACGACGGTCGCGCCCATCTCCTTGGCGTTGCGCTCGACCGATTGCTTGATCTGGTTGAAGAAGTCGGCCTGCAGGTTGGCGACGGCCAGGCCGATCTTGACCGGCTCGGCGGCGTGGGCGCCGAACGGAACCAGCGCGAGCAGGGCGGCACCGGCCATCAGTGAGCGTAGCGTGGTCATGTTTCCTCTCTCGTGGTTCTTGTCGTTGGGTCGGCCGGCTTAAGGGAGAGCCGGCCGACGGGGTCACCGGCGGCGCCGGATGAGGGTGTCGAAGGCCACCGCGGCGGCGATCATCAGGCCGACGATGATGTCCTTGTCGTAGGTCTGGGCGCCGATCTGGCTCAGCCCGCTGTTCAGGACGCCGATGATCAGGACGCCGATGAGCGTGCCGCCCATCGAGCCGACGCCGCCCGACAGGCTGGCGCCTCCGATCACCACCGCGGCGATGGCGGTCAGTTCGTAGCCGAGGCCGTCATAGGGCTGCGAGGTCTGGAGGCGAGCGGCATTGGCCATGCCGGCGATCGCCGCGAGGGCGCCCGCCAGGACGTAGACGCCGACGATGTAGAGGCGCACCGGGATGCCCGCGAGCCGCGCGACCTCCGGGTTGCCGCCGATGGCGTAGAGGTTGCGTCCCTCCGGCCGGAACCGGAGGAAGGCCCATCCCGCCACGACGAGGAGCAGGAAGAACGCCGTCGTGGTCGTGATGAGGCCGAAATGCCGGGTCGTGTTCAGGGTGTTGAAGGCGTCGGGCCAGCCCGAGACGACGTTGCCGTCGGTGTACTTGTTGGCCAGTCCCCGGGCGACCGTCATCAGCGCGAGCGTCGCGATGAAGGGCGGCAGTCGCGCGAAGGTGATCAGGAGCCCGGAGGCGAGGCCGCAGACCGATCCGGCCAGGAGGCCGCACAGCAGCGCCGGGACGAAGGGCATCCCGAGCGCCGAGAACAACCACCCGGTGGTCATCGCCGAGAAAGCGAGCACCGAGCCGACCGAGAGATCGATCCCGCCCGTGATGATCACGAACGTCATTCCGATCGCCAGGATGCCGTAGACGGTCACCTGGTCGAAGATGATGATCGCGTTCTGGACCGTGAAGAAGTGATCGGCCTTGAACGAGAAGAAGATCGACAGCGCCACGAGCCCGACGAGTGGGCCCCACACACCGCTCGTCAGGTCGAGCCGGACCCGCTTCTCGCCTTCGCTAAACCGTTCGACCCGCGCCGTCATGTGTCCGCCCTCGTCCTCGCGGTCTGTGCCGCGATCAGTGGTCCGCTTCCGTTCGCCGCGATCTCGCGCGGCCGATCGCCTCGCTCCATCGGTCCCGCGCCCGCCGCCGCGCTCCGGCATCCAAGGCCGGCGCGAACCGGTCGTGCGGGGCCCGCCGCGTCGTGAGATCGCCTTCCGTCCAGAGCCCCGCCCCCAGCCCGGCAAGATGAACGACGCCGAGGGCGGAGAGCTCGGCCGTGTCGCTGCGCAGGATCTGCCGGCCGAGAATGTCGGCCTCGCTCTGCATCAATCCGTCGTTGCGCGTCGGCCCGCCATCCACGAAGAGCGCGTCGATGCGGGTCGGACCGCGCTCGATGGCCTCGACGACATCCGCGATCTGGTGCGCGATCGAGTCGAACGCCGCGCGGGCGAGGCTGCCCCGCGAGGTGCCGAGCGAGAGGTTGGCGACGAGGCCGACGGCGCCGTCGTCCCACCACGGTGCGCCGAGGCCGGTGAAGCCCGGGACGAGGCAGAGTCCCTCGTCGACCGACGAGCGGGCGAGCTCGGCGAGTTCGTCCAGGCTCACGCCCAGAAGCGTCGCGAGCCAGCGCAGGGTCGAGCCGGCTGCCCGGATGTTGCCCTCGGCCGCGTAGGCGACGGCGTCGCCGATCTGCCAGGCGATCGTCCGGCACAGGCCGGGATCGAGATCCGCGCCCGTCTCGACGAGGCCCATGACCGACGAGCCGGTGCCGTGCGTCGCCTTGACCTGGCCGGGCTTCTGGGCGCCGTGGCCGAACAGGGCGGCGTGGGAATCGGCCATCACCGCCAGGAGCGGCACGCCGTCCGGCAACGGGGACAGGCCTCTGACGGACGGGAACGGCCCCGTCGAGGGGAGCACGGCCGGAAGAGCCGCGGCCGGGATGCGAAAAAGCTCGAGGAGCTCAGCGCTCCAGCGGCACCGCTCGATGTCGAGCAGTTGCGTGCGCGACGCATTGCCCGCCTCGATGACGTGCTCCGACCCGAAGCGGCTCATGATCCAGCTGTCGATGGTGCCGATGCGGATCTCGCCGGTCGCGGCCCGGGTCCCGGTCGGGTCGACCTGGTCGAGGAGCCAGCGTGCCTTGAGGGCCGAGAACATCGGATCGAGCGGCAGGCCGCTGATCGCCCGGACCCGCCCGGGCGCGTCACCCACGCCGATGCGCCGGGCGAGGCCGGACGTCCGCTGGTCCTGCCACGACAGAACCGGCGAGAGGGGCGCACCCGTGCGCGCATCCCACAGCAGGCACGATTCCCGCTGGGTGCTCAAGCCGACCGCGACGACGGCGCGGCCGGTCTCGGGCGTCAGGCAGGCGCCGACCGCCGCCTGGACGCTGCGCCAGATCTCGTCGGCGTCCTGCTCGACCCATCCTGCTTGCGGATGCCGCTCGGTGACGGCGGCCTGGCCCCGCGCGACGACCGAGCCGGACCCGTCGACCAGCAGGCACTTGGTCGAGCTCGTTCCCTGGTCGATGCCGAGAACGAAGGCGGCCGTCACGCGTCGCCCCGGATCTTGAGCAGCGCGCGCGCCGCCGCCTCGATGCCTGCCGCATTCAGGCCGAAGTGGTCGAGCAGGAACTGAGTGTCGCCGGTCGGCGCGAAGGCGGGCACGCCGAGGATGCGCATCGGCACCGGGTGATGCTGGGCCACGAGCTCCGCCACCGCGCCGCCGAGGCCGCCGCCGGACACGGCTTCCTCCGCCGTCACGATCGCACCCGTCTCCCGCGCCGCCTTAAGGATCGTCTCCTCGTCGAGGGGCTTGAGGGTCGAGACGTTCAGGACGCGGGCCGAGATGCCGGCCTCACCCAGGCGCTTGGCGGCTTCGAGGGCGCGCGACACCATCGTGCCGATCGCCGCGATGGTGACGTCGCTGCCCTCGGTCAAGGTGGCGATCCGGCCGGGCGTGAAACCGCCGGTCGTCACGGCCGGGATCTTGAAGCGCGGGATGCGCATGTAGATCGGCCGGCCGGCTCCCGCCGCCCAGCGCACCGCGCCCCGGGTCTCGTCCGGATCGGCGGGCGCCATCACGGTGAGGTCCGGGATGGCGCGCATCCAGGCGAAGTCCTCGATCGAATGGTGCGTCGGCCCGAGCTCGCCATAGGCCAGGCCCGGAGACATGGCGCAGAGCACCACCGGATATTGCGAATAGGCGCAATCGGCCTTGATCTGCTCGGTCGCACGGCCCGACAGGAACGGCCCGGCGGCGCAGACGAAGGGGATCATCCCGGCATTGGCGAGGCCGGCGCCCACCCCGACCATGTTCTGCTCGGCGATGCCGACATTGACCAGGCGGTCGGGGAATTCCTTCTGGAACGCTCCGAGATTGCTGGAGCCGATCGAGTCGTTGCACACCGCGACGATGCGGGCATCGGCCCGGGCCAGCGCGATGAGTTCCTCGGCGAAGGCCACGCGACAATCGAAGGTCGGGGCTGCACCGGGCTTGGGGGCGGCTTCGGGAGCGCTCATCGGGCCAGTTCCTTCAGGGCAATCTCGACCTGCTCGGCGCTCGGGACCTTGTGGTGCCAATCGACCTTGTCTTCCATGAAGGACACGCCACGTCCCTTGAAGGTCCGCGCGATGACGGCCCGCGGCCTGTCCGATCCGGTCCGTCCGAGGAGGTCCGCCAGCGCGGACACGTCGTGGCCGTCGACATCGTGGACGTCCCAGCCGAAGGCCCGGAACTTGTCGGCCAGCGGCTCGAGTTGGTTGGTCGCCTCGGTACCCGCGCCCTGCTGGAAGCGGTTGCGGTCGACGATAGCCGTGAGGTTGCCGAGGCCGCGATGGGCTGCCGCCATGGCGGCCTCCCAGTTCGAGCCTTCCTGCAACTCGCCGTCGCCGAGGACCACGAAGGTCCGCCAAGTCTCGCCGGCGATCCGTGCGCCCGTGGCCATCCCGACCGCGATCGGCAGGCCGTGGCCGAGCGGGCCGGTATTGGCCTCGACACCCGGGATCTTGCGCCGGTTCGGATGCCCGTTGAGCGGCGAGAGCGGCTTCATGAAGCTGTTGACAGCCTCAGGTTCAAAGAATCCGCGCAGCGACAGCACGCTGTAGAAAGCCGCCGCGCAATGGCCCTTCGAAAGCACGAAACGGTCGCGCTTCGGACTCGTCGGGTTCGCCGGATCGATGTCCAGGACGTGGAAGTAGAGCGCCGTCAGGATGTCGGTGACCGAGAGATCGCCGCCGACATGACCGAGCTGTGCCGCATGGATCGTGCGGATGATCTTCAATCGGACGGCAGTGGCGATCTCGGCGAGCTGTGCCGCGTCGGAGGTGCGCTCGTAGGTTGGCCGACACGGCCTAAGCGCGACCGAAACCTCCGCGCCGCCGAGAATGGGGCTGGTCACCGTCTGTCCTCCCGGTTTGAATATTTATTCAATTTCGATTGGCTATTCAAACGAGATCCCGATCGCGTGTCAAGCGGTACCTGACGCAAGGCCGCCCCCGCGGAAGCGGGGGAAGGGGGCCTGTGCTCACCCAGGGTTCGGCCCCTGGCCGCTCGGACCGGAAGCGTTTAGAGGGGGCAGCCGGCCGGGAGCCGGAGAGAAGGCAGGGACAGGAGCCATGAGCGCGCGTCAGGACGCCGATCGACTGGACAGCATCGCCGACGCCGTCGCGGCCATTCGGGCGGGCGAGCTGGTCGTCGTGGTCGACGATACGGATCGGGAGAACGAGGGCGATCTTATCATGGCCGCCGCGCCGGCCACGGCCGAGCGCATGGCCTTCATGATCCGCCATACGAGCGGAATTATTTGCGCGCCGATGGGCAGCGAGCGGGCGGAACGGCTGCATCTTCCGCCTATGGTGGCCAACAACCTCGATCCGCTCCGCACTGCCTTCACGGTCAGCGTCGATTACCGGGTCGGGCTGACCACCGGCATCTCGGCCGAGGAGCGGGCCAACACGGTCAGGGCTCTGGCGCTGGCCGAGGCGCAGCCGCGCGATTTCCTGCGGCCCGGCCACGTGTTTCCCCTCATCGCCCGGGCGGGAGGCGTGCTCACGCGCTCCGGTCACACGGAGGCTGCCATCGACCTTGCCGAGATGGCCGGCCTACCGGACGTGGCCGTGCTCGCCGAGGTGGTCAACGACGACGGCACGGTCAAGCGCTTGGCGGATCTCATGCGCTTCGCGCGGGAACACGGCCTGCGCATCATCTCGATCGAGGACCTGATTGCCGACCGGCTCAAGAACAAGAAGCTCATCCACCGCCTGCATCAAGAACAGCGGATCATCGATGGAATGGAGGCGACGCTTCACGTCTACGGCGTGGACGGCGATGAGCCATCGCAACATGTAGCCGTCACCTTCGGGGCGATCGGCGATGGACGCAACGTACCCTGCCGGATCCAGCAGGAGGACGTGATCGCCAGCATGCTGGGCAGCGGTCGCGAAGGATGGGACATCGCGCTCCGTCAGTTCAGGGCACAGGGACGAGGCCTGTTCGTTCTGTTGCGACGGCCTAGCGTTCTCGCCTCGTCGAGCGGGCAGGAGCGGCTGGACGGCGCGGGAGAGCATCACGAGAGTGCACAGGCGCGCAAGAAGCGTTGGCTCGACATCGGCGTCGGCGCTCAGATCCTCAGGGATCTCGGCATCAGCTCGATCAATCTGATCGCCGCAAAGGACAAGGCCTATGTCGGATTATCCGGCTACGGCATCGACATTGTCGGCCGATACTGGCCGGACTGAGGCCCTGTTGTAGAACGGGTGGGCAAGCTTAAGCTTTGGATGAGCGGCAAGGGCCGGGACAGTGCCCGATACAAATTCCAGCACGGCACTTCCGGAATTCGTGTCACAAGCCAGCGCGGCACTTGGGCGAACTCGATTTCCGCGTCGCGAAGCGATCAGTCGGCGACGATATTGCCGGTCAGGTCCCAATCCGCACTGCCGCGCTCGATCGGGCGGTGTGGGGAGTAGGCCTTTCACCGGCGTGAGCGCGTCAAGGCAGGCCTCGATCCGCTCTCACCGGTGAACACAACGCTCGGCAGAGGAGCGACGACGGCTTCGCTGTTCTGCTCGTCAGGATTCCACCTCCACATTGGAGACGGATGCTTCACCCTGTCTGATTTGCTTCTGACCCTTCTGCAGCTTGCTGGCTTCGATCATCTCGTCGTCGCGCACCAGGGCATTGGCCAGCATCATGAGAAACGGGGCAATCCCACTCCCGTTTCGTCGGGCCTTTGCGGACGCCGAAGCGCGATCTGGCATCCTCTAACGTTCCATAACATAACTTATGCGAATGATGAGGCAAGCGCCTACTCAAAACGGGGTGTCAGCGAAGGGAGAATCCGGCATCGATCCGCTACCGAGGAGCAACGGCGAAAACCTGATGTTCGGCACTTCTGGCGAGGATGCCCGTGAACCCGGTCTTCCGGTCGTCGTCTCCGGGACGGAAGATCGACGCGCAGGTGGAGCGCGACCTCGGCCCTTTCCGGGAAGCGGTGAAGCTGCCGGTGACGATCCCGGGCATCAGTGACCTCACCGCGCAGGTGATCCTCTCCGAGATCGGCCCCGACATGAGCCGCTTCCCGACCGCCGGCCATCTGATCTCCTGGGCCGGGCTGTGCCCGAGGAACGACGAGGGTGCGGGCAAGCGGCGCTCGACGCGGCTGCGCAAGGGCGCGCCCTGGCTCAAGACCGCGCTGGTCCAGGCGGCCTGGGCCGGGATGCGCAAGAAGGCGAGCGACGTCAGGGCGCAGTTCCAGCGTCTGCGCGGCCGGCGCGGTCCCAAGAAGGCGATCTGCGCGGTCGCTGCCTCTCTGCTGACGGCGATCTACCACATGTGCAAGACCGGCACGGCTTACGTCGATCCCGGACACAACCACGGCCATAAAGCTGCCCCGACGATCCGCGCCAAGGCGCTCGTCCGGCAGATCGAGCGCCTCGGATTTGCGTGCGAACTCAAGCCTGTAGAGCCTGTTTCAATTTAGAGGTGCCCGCGAACCGGAGGAAGGATCACGCACGATCATACCCATCTCTGCGGCCAAGCCTCGGCTGCCTGACCCAAGACAAACAGCCCATGAAACCCTGCGCGGTTCAGTTGATTCGGGCGACCGGCTCGGCCAGTCCGTACCGTGGCCCGGCCTGCCGGGGTGCGGAGGGTGCAGGATGATCGTTGTTACGGGAGCCGCCGGCTTCATCGGATCGAACGTGGTCGCATCGCTCAACGAGCGGGGCATCGAGGATGTTCTCGTCTGCGACCGCCTCGGCTCGGATGGCCGCTGGCGCAACCTGCGCGACCGGGCGGTCGCCGCCTTCGTCGCCCCCGAGGAACTGTTCGAGCGGCTGCGCGGGCGCCGCGACATCGAGCAGGTCATCCATCTGGGCGCGGTCGCCTCGACGCTGGAGACGGATGCGGATCGGGTCATGGCGGAGAACTACCACTTCAGCCTGCGGCTGATCGATTGGTGCACCGAGGCTGCGGTGCCGATCGTCTACGCCTCCTCGGCCGCGACCTACGGCGACGGCGCGCAGGGCTTCGACGACGATCCCGCGCTCGCCGCCCTGCGGCGCCTGCGCCCGCTCAATCTCTATGCCTGGAGCAAGCATCAACTCGACCTCGCCATGGCCCGGCGGCGCGAGACGGGAGCCCCGCTGCCGCCGCGCTGTATCGGGTTGAAGTTCTTCAACGTGTTCGGCCCGAACGAGTACCACAAGGGCGCCATGGCGAGCCTCGTGACCCAGGTCCATCCCCAGGTGCGCGCGGGCGAGACGATCTCGCTCTTTGCCAGCCATCGGCCGACCATCCCGGATGGTGGCCAGCGGCGCGACTTCGTTCCGGTCGCCTATGCGGTCGACGTCCTGCTGTGGCTGATGGAGGGTCCGGTCCGGCAGGGCTTGTTCAACGTCGGGACCGGTCGCGCCCGCAGCTTCGCCGATCTCGCCCGGGCCGTCTTCGCGGCGGAGGGCAAGCGTGAGGCCATCGCCTATCGGCCGATGCCCGAGGCCCTGCGGGACGTCTACCAGTACGTGACCGAAGCCTCGACCGGGCGGCTGCGCGCCGCGGGCTGGAGCGGGCAGGCGCCAACGCTGGAGGACAGCGTGAGCGATTACGTGGCGTCGTATCTGCGTCCGCTCCGCTACCGCTGACGCCGATGGGAGGCCGACTGCTTCTTCCCGGTGCGGCGGCATGGTAGGGCCCGGCATCCCGTTTCGCCGGAACCGGCGCGCGATACGGACGCTGCACCCGGACTTTCGCCACGTTTCCAGCCGCCGACGCGCACCGCATGAAGACAGCTCTGATCACCGGCGTCACCGGCCAGGACGGCGCCTATCTGGCCCAGCTCCTCCTCGAGAAGGGCTACGCCGTTCACGGCCTCGTGCGCCGCTCCAGCAGCATGGACATCAACGATGCCCGCCTCCGCTGGCTCGGCATCGCCGACGCGGTGCAGCTCGTCGACGGCGACGTGACCGACCTGTCGAGCCTCCTCCGCGCGGTCCGGACGGTGCGGCCGGACGAAGTCTACAACCTCGCGGCGCAATCCTTCGTGATGACCTCGTGGCAGCAGCCCCTGCTCACCGGCGGCGTGACCGCCCTCGGCTGCGTCGGCGTGCTGGAGGCGGTGCGGACCGAGCGGCCGGAGGCGCGGATCTGCCAACCCTCCTCCTCGGAGATGTTCGGCCGCGTTCGCGAGTCGCCGCAGACCGAGACGACGCCGTTCTATCCACGCTCGCCTTACGCGGCGGCCAAGGTCTACGCGCACTGGATGACCGTGAACTACCGCGAGAGCTTCGGCCTGCATGCATCGAGCGGGATTCTGTTCAATCACGAGAGCCCGCTGCGCGGAATCCAGTTCGTCACCCGGAAGGTCACGGACGCGGTGGCACGGATCAAGCTCGGCCTGGCGACCGAGCTGCGGCTCGGCAACATCGATGCCGCGCGCGACTGGGGGCACGCGCGCGATTACGTGAGGGCCATGTGGCTGATGCTGCAGCAGGACGTCCCCGACGACTACGTGATTGCCACGGGGCGGATCTTCACCGTGCGGGAGATGTGCAGGATCGCTTTCGACTGTGCCGGCCTCGACATGGAGCGCCACCTCGTGATCGACCCGGTTCTGTTCCGGCCCGCCGAGGTCGACGCCCTGCAGGGCGACGCATCCAAGGCCCGGACCCGGCTCGGCTGGAAGCCCGAGGTCACGCTCGAGGCGACGATCCACGAGATGGTCGAGGCGGACCTGCGGCGCCTGTCGGGCGAAGCGCAGGCTCCGTCTTCGTGGCCGGATCCGGCCCGTCCCGGCGCAGGGTGACATGAAGCGGAGCGCGAGACCGTCCGCACGGGTACGATCTGGATCAGGCCTGGATCCTCAAGGAACCGTTTGCACGGTTCGGACATGCATGACGGTCGCCCGCTATGACCGCGCCGACCCGCGATCGGCGAGAATCCGATCGAAATACGCGACCGTCTTCTCGATGCCTTGGCGCAGGGCCACGGTCGGCTCCCATTCGAGGATCTCCCTGGCCCTGGTGATGTCGGGGCAGCGCTGCTTGGGGTCGTCCGGCGGCAGCGGGAGGTGGACCAGCGTCGAGGACGACCCGGTGACGTCGAGCACGATCTGCGCCATTTGCCGGATCGTGCACTCGCTCGGATTGCCGATGTTGATCGGGCCGGTGATCTCCGGGCCGGTCCGCATCATCCGCATCATCGCCTCGATCAGATCGTCGACGTAGCAGAACGAGCGCGTCTGCTGGCCGTCGCCGTAGAGCGTGATGCTCTCGCCGCGCAGGGCCTGCACGATCAGGTTCGACACCACGCGCCCGTCATTCGGGTGCATGCGCGGACCGTAGGTGTTGAAGATGCGCACGACCTTGATCGCCAGTCCATGCTGGCGATGGTAGTCGAAGAACAGGGTCTCGGCGCAGCGCTTGCCCTCGTCGTAGCACGAGCGCAAGCCGATCGGGTTCACGCGCCCCCGGTATTCCTCCGGCTGAGGATGCACCTCGGGGTCTCCGTAGACCTCCGAGGTCGAGGCCTGGAGCACCCTCGCGTCGTTTCGCCTGGCCAGGTCCAGCATGTTGATCGCCCCGAGAATGCTGGTCTTCGTGGTCCGTACGGGATCACGCTGGTAATGGATCGGCGAGGCGGGGCATGCCAGATTGTAGATCTCGTCGACATCGACCGAAAGCGGCTCCGTCACATCGTGATGCATGAGCGTGAAGCCTGGTTCCGACAGCAGGGTATCCAGGTTGTCGCGCGCGCCGGTGATGAAATTGTCGACACACAGAACGTCATGTCCTTGGGCCGTCAGCCGCTCGCAGAGGTGGGATCCCAGGAATCCGGCGCCACCGGCAACCATGATCTTTTTGCGACTCTTGCGATGCATCGACGTGATCCTTGCCGAGTAGCCTTGATCCGAGCATGGCGCCGTTGCCTGCGGCGGGAAGCCGGAACGGGGTTCAGCCTCGCTTCCGGGCGAGTGGCAGCGCCCTTTCATCCCGGATCTCCGGCCGCTATCAAGCGCGACATGACTCGGAGGATGATGGAACGGAGCGGGCAGCGGTGACGACTTTCCCGAACGCGACCGCTGCGTCGCGGCAGATCCTCGTGGTCGGCGATGCGATGATCGACCGCTACGTCTACGGTGAGGTCACCCGCATCTCGCCCGAGGCACCGGTGCCGGTCCTCCTGACCCGCGATTCCACGGTGCGGGCGGGCGGAGCCGCGAACGTGGCGGCCAACATCGCGGCCATGGGCGGGACGTGCGAGCTCCTCGCTGTGGTCGGGGACGACGATCGTCACCGGGAGCTGGCCGACCTCCTCGCCGTCCCCGGACTGACGACCGACCTCGTGGTCGGCCGGACCGGCGTGACCACCGAGAAGACGCGTATCGTCTCCGGGCGGCAGCACCAGATCGCCCGGGTCGACCGGGAGGGCGGGGTCGACCCCGAGACCCTCGCCGAACTGGAGCGTCGCTTCGCCCTGGCGCTCGACCGGGTCGGGATGGTGGTGCTGTCCGATTACGGCAAGGGCGTCCTGGAGCCGATCGCCCGGCTCATCGCCCTCGCGCGGGCAAGGGGCGTGCGGGTGCTGGTGGATCCGAAGACGGCCGGAGCCGAGCGCTACCGCGGCACCCACGTGCTCAAGCCGAACGGCGCCGAGTACCGGCTCCTGTTCGGTGCCTGCTCGGACGCGGATCTGCCGGCCCACGCGCTGGCGGCGATCCGGACGCATGGAATCGACCACCTCGTGCTCACGAACGGTCCGGCCGGCATGATCACGGTCTCGGCGGACGGACGGGTGCGCCGCCATCCGACCCGGGCACTGGAGGTCTACGACGTGTCGGGGGCGGGCGACACCGTGCTCGCGGCGCTCGCCGTCGCGTTCTGCGCGGGCGAGGAGCTCGACCGCGCGGTGGATCTCGCCAATATCGCGGCGGGCATCGCCGTCTCGCATGCGGGCACCTACGTCGTCACCGCCCGCGACATCGCCGGGCGGCTGGGCGGGAGCGACCTGAGCGGCAGCGGGCTGCCCGGTATCCCGGTACCGATGACGCTCGAGGCGACCCTGGACCGGGTCCGGCGCTGCCGCGCGGCCGGGGGGCGGGTCGTCTTCACCAACGGGTGCTTCGACATCCTGCATCCCGGCCACGTGCGCATGCTGCGGGCAGCCCGCGCCGAGGGCGACCTCCTGGTCGTGGGAGTGAACAGCGACGCCTCCGTCGCGCGGTTGAAAGGTCCCGAGCGCCCGGTCAACACCCTGGCCGACCGCGCCGAGGTGCTGGCCGCCCTCGCCGCGGTCGACTGCGTCGTGGGCTTCGAGGAGGACACGCCGCGCGCCCTCGTCGCCCGAATCGCGCCGGACGTCCTGGTGAAAGGCGGCGATTACGCCGGCAGCGACATCGTCGGCGCCGATATCGTGCGGGCGCGGGGCGGGCGCGTCGTCACCACCGTCTTCCACGCGGGGCATTCCTCGACCGCCACGATGGAGCGGATCAGGACCTGACCCCAAGGCTCCCTCACGCAAGGCTCCCTCACGCAAGGCTCCCTCACGCAAGGCTCCCTCACGCAAGGCTCCCTCACAGCAGGATCGGGCTGTGCCAGGGATCGTAGGCGACGAGGCCGCCGCGGCTCCGGTCCGGACGCCAGCACGTGGCACGGGGGTTCAGAAGGGCCGCCGTGCCCGAGAAGGTGCTGTTCGAGGTCGCCAGCCGGTCGGCCAGGCAGAGCGCATGGAAATCGGGAAAGAACTCGGCGCCGTCCGGTCCCGCCGGCAGATCGCTTGCGGTGAGCGGCCGGTAGACGGCGAAGGCCTGGGCGAGGCCGGGCGCGTCGGTGGCGAGGTAGAGGACCGGACGGTCGAGAGAAGGCCAGAGCGCGTCGAGCCAGTGCAGGTACCAGGCCTCCGGTGCGATCCAGAAACGGCCCCAGCCGTAATCGCCGCGTCGCAGGTGGATCGCCACCAGCGTCCCGCCCGAGAGGCGCCGGCCGATCGCCTCGGCCAGGGCGCGCAGGTTTCGGCCGGGTGCGAAGAGGGCCCGGAACCGATCCCGCTCCCCGGCCCAGCCGCCGGGATCGCCGCAGAAATAGCCGGCGACGTCCTGTTCGGCATAGGCGCCGTCCCGGTCCGCCGCGAGGGCCGCGGCATCCCCGGCCCGGCGCGGCAGGATCGGCCCGAGGGGTGGGTCGTCCCGGTCGAACAGGTGCTGCCCGAGCCAGGGCGGCGCCTCGAGCACGAGGCCGTGCCGCTGCGCATAGAGGCGCGGGAAGCCGTACTGGAGGATCTGGTTGCCGAACCGTCCGTCGAGCCCGAGCCGCCCCACGGCGAGGCGCCGGCCCTGCGGGCCGGGCCGGGCCGGCGCCGGGGGCGCGCCCCAGCGCGCGGCGAGCCGGAGCATCGCCCGGCGGGTGAAGGCCTCGCCGTAGGCCGGGTTGCACCGGGCGGCCCGATCCCAGGCGACGAGGGCCGCCTCCGGCCGTGCCGTCGCCTCTCGGGCGCGCGCCCGGAGAGCGTGCGCCTCGTAGCTGGCCGGATCGAGGAGCAGGACGCGCCGGGCGCGGGAGGCCGCCGCCGCGGCGTCGCCGCAGGAGAGGCTGATCTCGGCCTGCGCGAGGGCGATGTCGGTGCGGCCGGGCGCGAGCCGGTCCGCCCGCGCGAGCCAGGACGCCGCCCGCTCCGGCGCGCCGAGACGCGCCTCGGCCCGGCCGAGATGCAGCAGGCTCGCGGCGAGGTCGGGCTGGAGCAGCAGGGCGCGCCGGGTGGCGCGCCGGGCGCCGGCGGCCTCGCCGCTCTCCATCAGCAGGCTGCCGATATTCGAGACCGCGGCCGCGGTGGCCGGCGCGAGCGATGCGGTGCGCCGGAAGGCGCGCAGGGCCTGCTCCGTCTCCTGCGACCGGTAGGCATCGAGGCCGCGGGCGAACCACGTCGCCGCGTCGGCGGGCTCGCGGACGAGGGCACGCCGCAAGGCGGCGGCGGCCGGCCGGCCCGAAGCCGCGAGGGTTCGGGCAAGGGCCCGATCGAGCCGCCCGTCATCCGGCCCCAGGGGCGCGGCCGCCCGCAGAAGCGCTTCGGCCCGCGCCGCCTCGCCGCGACCGAGCCAGAGATCCGCCAGGTCCTCGACGCCCGCGGGCGCACCCGCCGGCGCGTCGAGCAGCCGGCGCAGGAGGGCGTCGGCCGTCCCGGAGGCGGTGGCCCCGCGCCGCCTGTCGCGTCCGAGAGCGTAGAGACGCCGCTCGGTCAGCAGGCCGATCGCCTGGAAGCGCGGATCCGGCCGCGCGCCGGCGCCGGGCGGGCGCCCGCTCGTCATCGCTGCGCGCTGCCGGTCGAAGGCGTTGCCGGGCCGCAACGTGTAGCGGACCGTGCGGGTCGAGACCTGCACGCCCGTGAACAGGGCGTGCAGGACGCGGCTGTAGCCGACGTCTTCCGCGACCGCCGGCCGGAACGGGGGCTCGTCGGGAAAGCCGCCGGTCGCGCGGTGGCAGGCCCGGCGGACGGCGATGTTGCAGGGATAGGTCCGCTCCGAGGCCTCGCGCCAGACCGGCGTGATCTCGGCATCGATGGCGTCGAAGACGATGCCGGTGCGGACGAAGCCCGCATCCGGCCGGTTCTCCAGGACCGTCAGGGTGACGAGGAGATGGTCGGCGAGGAACGTGTCGTCGGCATCGAGAAACCACAGCACCTCCCCCCTCCCCCCGGCCGCGCCGAGGTTGCGCGCCGCGCCGGCGCCCCCGTTCCGGCTCAGCACGGTGAGGGCGAGGCTCTGGTCCGGGTTGGCCCGGGCCCAGCGGAGCACCGCGCCGGCCGTGTCGTCGGGCGACGCGTCGTCCACGACGCAGACATGGATTCCGGCCTCCGCCCGGCCGGGCGCGGCGCGCAGCCGCGCGACCGCACCCGCCACGCTGTCGAGGGCGCGCCCGATCGTGGCCTCGGCCCGGAACGCCGGGATGACCACGGTGCCGAGACAGGCCTCCTCGCGGGCCCGCGCGGCGAGCCCGTCGACGGCGACGTCGAGCCCGCCCGCGTCCGGCGGCAGCAATGCCCGCAGGCGGGCCGCCTCCGCATCCTCGCCGCGGATGAACCGGACGGTGGCGAGCAGGCGGGCGAGGTCGCCCTCGACCGGCACGATCTCGGCGGTCCGGGCGAGCTGGTCGAGCGCCTGGTCGATCGCACCTTTGTTGATCAGGTCGATGGCCGCGTTCAGGGCGAGGTGGAGCGCACCGTCGCTCTGCCGGCGGACGATCTCCCGGTTGCCGTGCAGGCGGTGCGCCCGCGCGAACAGGCGGAGGGCGCGCAGGCCATCCCCCTTCTCGCGGGCGGCGAGACCGAGGTATTGCAGGGCGGTCGCGTCGGCCGGATCGAGAAGCAGGTCGCGCGCCTTTGCCGCCGGATCGAGGTCCATGTCGCCAATCGCCTTCGGGGCCGCCACCGTGCGGTCCCCCCTTCGCTTCGTCCCGCCTGCGGCACCCGGCCGTCCGGACGGGTCCTGCGGGCGCGGCTCTAGCATGTTTCGGGCGCGCGGGACGACGGGCGGCCGGTGATGCGGGTCGCCTTCGTCGATCCGGGCGCGATGGCCTATACGCCTGCGACGCCCGAAGCCGCGCCCCTCGGCGGCTCGCAATCCGCCCTCTGCCATCTCGCCGTGCAGCTCGCGCGCGACGGGCTCGACGTGACCGTGGCGACGGCGACCGACCGGCCCGGACATGTGCACGGCGTGCGGGTGCTCTCGACCCGGGCCCTGTCCCTCGCGGATCTCTCGGGCGTTTCGGTCGTGGTCGTGCTCAACGGCACCGACGCATCCCTGCTCGCGACCTTGCGCGCCCGGCTCGGCACCGCCGTGCGGCTGATCCTGTGGACGCAGCACGCGGCCGACGAGCCGGCGATGCGCGGGCTGCACGACCCGGCCCAGCGCACGGGCTGGAACGCCTTCGCGTTCGTCAGCGACTGGCAGCGGCAGGCCTATCTCACCCGTTTCGGCCTGCCGCCGGAGCGCTGCCGCACCCTGCGCAACGCCGTGACCCCGGCCTTCGCCGCGAGGCCGGAGAGCGAGCGGGATCTCGCGGCGCGGCCGTGGCCCCCGATCCTCGCCTATACCAGCACGCCCTATCGCGGCCTCGACGTGCTCCTCGACAGCCTGCCGCGGATCCGCGCCGCCCTGCCGGGCACGGTCCTTCGCATCTACGCGAGCCTCGCCCCCTATCAGATCACCGGCGAGGCCGATCCCTACCAGACCCTGTATGCGCGCTGCCGGACCGCCGAGGGCGTCGATTACCGCGGCGCGGTCCCGCAGGGAGATCTTGCGGAGGAGCTGCGCGACGTCACCGCCCTCGCCTACCTGAATCGCTTCCCCGAGACCTCCTGCATCGCCGTGATGGAGGCGCTCGCGGCGGGCTGCCTCACGGTGACGAGCCGGCTAGGCGCGCTGCCCGAGACCGGCATGGGGTTTGCCCATCTGACGCCGGTCCCCGACGACCCGGCCGCCCATGCCGCGCTCTACGCGGAGCGCATGGTGGCGGTCCTGTCGCGGCGGAGGGACGACCCGGCCGGCACCGCGCGCCGGCAGCGCGAGCAGGCGGAGCAGATCCTGGCGACGGCGACCTGGCCGGTGCGCGCCGCCGCCTGGGCGGCCTGGTTCCGCGAACTCGCCGGCGAAAAGGGGGATGGGCCCGAGCGCGGCGACCCGGACCAGGGCGGCCGTCTCGCAGCCCGCCGGATCGCCGACGACCCGGCCGAGGCGGGGGCGGTGCTGGCGCTCGCCCGCGCCGACCTGGCGGCGGCGCGCTGGGCGGCGGGCGCGCGGCGCCTGCGGCGCGCCGCGGCCCTCGGCGCGCGGATCGACCGGGACCTCGCGCCGCTCGGCCGGGCGATCGCCGAGGGGATCGATGGCACGCCGCTGCCCGAGCGCGCGGACGCCCTCGAGCAGATCGACGGGATCGCCGGCCTCGGGGGCGCGGCGGACCTCGCCCGCGCCCTGATGCGGGAGGCCGCCCGCCCCGGTGACCATGCCACCGTCCTGCGCGCAGGGAGGATCCTGATCCGGCACCGGCCCGGCGAGGCCGGCCCGCACCTCGCGGTCGCCTGGGCGCAGAGCGCCCTCGGCCGGCACGACGAGGCCCTGGCGCAACTCGACCGCGCCCTCGCGCTCGGACCCGCGGACCTCGTCGCCGAGCCCGGGACCCGCGCTCTCGCGGCGGGCTGCATCGCGGCCGCCGAGGCGGACCTCGCCCGCACGGGGCTCGGTGACGAGGCCGTCTCCGGGGCTCCGGGCCGGGCCGCGATCGTCGACCGGCTCCGCCGCCTCGCCGGCCTCGTCGGCGCGCTCGGCGACGATCCGGGCCTGCTCGCGGAGACCGCCGAGGCCGTCGCGGAGGCGGCCGATCCGGGAACGGCCGCCTCCCTCCTGGCCGGCGGCCTCGGCCGGCGGCGCCTGCGTCTCGGCGAGCCCGATGCGGCGCTGCCGCTCCTGCGGCGCGCGGGCGCGGCCGGCGGTGCCGCGGTGGCCGAGGCGCGGGTCGCCGCGGGTCTGGCCCAGGCGCAGTTCCAGATGCTCGACGCGCTGGAGACCCTGCTGCAGGCGGGCCAGCGGGGCCAGGCGGGGCCGGGCTGGCGCGCCGAGGCCGCCCGGCTGATCGCGACGGTCGACGGGATGCTCGACCTCGACCCCATCGGCGAGGATATCCGCAGCCGGGTCTGGGGAACCCTGCGGGGCTTCTCGGCCTGGCTCGGCTTCACGGCGGAACCGCACGTGGCGCGCCCGGCGCCCCCGGCCGGGCGCCGGGTCTACGATTGCTTCTCGTTCAACGACGAACTCGACATGCTGGAACTGCGTCTCGCCGAGATGGGGCCGGCCGTCGACCGCTTCGTCCTCGTCGAGGCGCGCCACACCCATGCCGGCCTGCAAAAGCCCCTGCACTTCGCCGAGAACCGGGCCCGCTTCGCCGCCCATGCCGACCGCATCGTGCACGTGGTGGTGGAGGACGATCCGGGCGGCTTCGCATGGCGGCGCGAGGCGCATCAGCGCGACGCCATCGCCCGGGGCCTCGCCGGGGCGGATCCCGACGACCTCGTCCTCGTCAGCGACGTGGACGAGATCCTGCGGCCCGAGGTGGTGGCGGCCCTGCGCACGGCTCCCGGGGACCTGTTCGCCCCGCGCCTCGCCATGCGCCTGTACTTCCTCGACCTCGCCGCCGCCGAGCCGTGGCTCTCGGTCGCGGCGGCGCCCTGGTCGCTGATCCGCCGGATCGGGCCGAACCATGCCCGCTACCTCGTCAAGCAGGGGCTCGGCCGGCCGGTGGCGGAGGCCGGCTGGCACTTCACCTGGATCGGCGGGATCGAGCGCTTCGAGGCGAAGATGCGGGCCTATGCCCATCGGGAGATGGCCGTCGGGTTCGATCGCGACACGGCCGCCAACCGCGCCCGCCTCGCCCGGTTCTACGCCGACGGACGGCCCTCGGCCGGGCTCGTCCCGGGTATGTGGCGCGACCTCGCCCGGGTGCCGGTGGATGCCGGCTTCCCGGCGAGCGTGCGGGCGGATCTCGACCGGTACCGGCGGCGCGGCTGGCTCTGTCCGCAGGAGGCAGGGTCGTGACGCAGGCCGCCCGGCGCGCCCGCGACGCCGTCCTCGACGCCGCCCGCGCGCATGCGTCGGCCGGCCGCCTCGACGCGGCCCGCACCGCCTGCCAAGCCGTCCTCGCGGCCGATCCGCATTGCGCCGAGGCGACCGGCCTGCTCGGGAACCTGGACGCGGCCCTCGCCCGGCAGGCGCGGTCGCGGGACCGATCGACGGCCCTCCCCTCGCCGGAAGCGGTGACGGCCGAGCCCCCGGCGCCGAGCGACCGCGCCTCGCCCGCTCCGGACCGCGGGGACGAGACCGACGCCGTGATCGTGCTGCGCCGCCGTCTCGCCCTGTCGCCGGATGACGGGAAGGCCCGCCTCGACCTCGTCGAGGCGCTGATGCGGGCGGGACGCCCCGCCGAGGCCGAGCCGGAACTCGCTGCCTTCGTCCGGCGCTACCCGGAGGATTGGCGCAGCCCGAGCAACCTGGGCATCCTGCGCAAGACTCTCGGACGCCACGCCGCGGCGGAGGCCGCCCTTCGCCGGGCCCTCGTGCTCATGCCGTCCGATCCGGCGCTCCTCGGCAATGCGGGCTCCGTCCTCGCCCGGATGCCGGGCCGGGAAGCGGAGGCCGAGCTGTGGCTGCGCCGGGCGGCGGCGCTCGGTGGCGATGCGCCCCGGGGCCTCGTCGATCTGGCCGGCTTCCTCGCCGGACAGGGGCGCGATGGCGAGGCCGAGGCGCTCTGCCGGGCGGTCCTCTCCCGGGATCCGGACCATGCCCCGGCCCATCTCGTCCTGGCCTTCGTCCAGCTCGCCCGCGGGGCGCTGGAGGCGGGCTTCCGGACCTACGAGTGGCGCCGGCGCCTGCCGGGGTGGGAGGCCGGCCGGGCATCGGAGGCGCCGGACTGGACCGGCGACGATCCGGCAGGCCGCACGATCCTGATCCGCGAGGAGCAGGGCCTCGGCGACGCGATCCAGTTCGTCCGCTACGCTCGGGCCCTGCGGCGGCGCGGCGCGCGGGTGATCGCCGCCTGCGGACCGGCCCTGCGGCGCCTGTTCTCGACGATGCCGGATCTCGAGGCCGTGACCGGCCTCGACGGCGCAGCACCGCCCCACGACGCGCAGGCGCCCCTGCTCAGCCTGCCCCATCTCCTCGGGCCGGAGGCCGGCACGACCCCCGGCATCGTGCCCTATCTGGGCGTCGAGCCGGCCCTCGCGGCCCGCTGGCGCGCCCGGCTCGCCACCGGGTCTGTGCCCGGCCGGCCCTTCCGGGTCGGCCTCGTCTGGGCGGGCAACCCCGGGCATCCGGACGACGCGCGCCGCTCGCCCGGCCTCGCGGCGCTGGCGGACCTGCTCGACGTGCCCGGCGTGCAGACGGTGGTGCTGCAGGCCGGACCGGGCCGCACCGATCTCGGGCAGGTGCCGCTGCCGCCGGATTGCCTCGATCTCGGGCCCGACCTCACCGATCTCGCCGACACCGCGGCCGCGATGGCGGCGCTCGACCTCGTGATCACCTGCTGCACCGCGCCCGCCCACCTCGCGGGCGCACTCGGCTGCCCGGTCTGGAACCTCGTCGCCTTCGCGCCCGACTGGCGCTGGGGCAGGCAGGGCGAGACGACGCCCTGGTACCCGACCATGCGCCTGTTCCGTCAACCGCGGCCCGGCGCCTGGGCACCCGTCGCGGCGGAGGTCCGGGCCGCCCTCGCGGCCGCGGCGACACCCGGTGCGCTGCCGCTGCGGGACCTGCGGCCGGAGCCCGGCTCCGAGGCGGAGAGGCACGAAACACGGGACGGGCGCGTCGCGGAGGAGCTGCGCCCGAACGATCAGCGCGCCGATGACCGATGCTCCGACGACCAACTTCTGGCGCAGGCAGAAGCGGCCCTGGCGGCCGACCCGGCCGATCCCGGTGCCCTGAGCGTCCTCGGCGTGCTGCAGCGCCGGGCCGGGCGCCACGAGGCCGCCATCGCCTTCCATCGGCGTGCCCTGGAGCGGGCGCCGGAGCGCGCCGCGATCTGGTCCAACCTCGGCAACGCCCTGCGCGATGGCGGGCGGCTCGACGAGGCGGCGGCGGCGCACGAGCAGGCGCTCCGCCTCGCCCCGGAGGACCCGACCCTGATCTTCAACGCCGCCATCACCCTGCGCCAGTCCGGCGCCTTCACGGACGCGCTGGCGCTGCTGGAGCGCGCGGCCGCCCTCGCGCCCGCGACGGCGGACCTGATCTGGGAGCGCGCGCTCGCACGGCTCCAGATCGGCGACTACGAGGGAGGCCTGCGCGACTACGAGGCGCGCTTCGGCATTCCGACCTATCGCAACCGCATCCTGCACGGCCCCCGCTGGGACGGCGGCGACCTGGCCGGCCGCACCCTCCTGATCACGGTGGAACAGGGATTCGGCGATGCCCTCCTGGCGGCGCGCTACGTGCCGCTGGTGGCCGAGCGCGGCGGGCGCGTGATCCTCGAATGCCATCCCGAGCTGCGCCGGATCCTCGCCGGCCTGCCGGTGGCGGCGCTCGTCGATCCCGGCGCCCGGCATCCGGCCTTCGACGTCCAGATCTCGCAGATGAGCCTCGCCGGGCTGTTCGGAACGCGGGCCGGGACGGTGCCGCCTCCCGTCCGCCCGACCCTGCCGGAGGCGGCGCAGCGCAAGGCCCATTCCCTGCTCGGGCCTGCCGACGGCACCTTCCGGGTCGGGATCGTCTGGTCGGGGCGGGAGAGCTTCGGCGAGAACCACCTGCGGGCGACCCGGCTCGCCCCCTTCCTGCGCTTTTCCGAGATTCCGGGCGTGCGCCTCTACAGCCTGCAGAAGGGCGGGCCGGCGGCCGAGCTGGACGGCGCCCTCGCACGCCTCGTCACGCCCCTCGGCCCTCATCTCGACGATTTCGCCGACACCGCCGCCGTGGTCGCGCGGCTCGACCTCGTGGTGATGACCGACAGCGCCGTCGCCCATCTGGCGGGCGCCCTCGGGCGTCCGGTCTGGAACCTCGTGCAGCACGTGCCCTACTGGATCTACGGCCATTCCGGCGACGCGACGCCCTGGTACCCGACCATGCGCCTGTTCCGGCAGGGGCGCGACCGGGCCTGGGAGCCGGTCTTCGCCCGGGCCGCCGACGCCCTGCGCCGGCTGGCCTCCGACCGTCTGCCCTGATACGTCCCGGGCCCCGGGGCGCGACGGGGATCGAACCTCCCGCGCGGGAGCGGCGCCGATCGCGTTGCAATCGTGCGCGGCGCTAGGTAATTGATTTTTCCGCATTTTCCGAGACGGACCGGTCTCCGCCGCGTCGGGAAATGCGACAGGCACGTCCGGAGGAGGGTGGCCGTGGACTACTTCAGGATGGTCGAGGACAGCTGGGAGCTGAGCGACGCGATCCGCGACTACGTGAGCAAGGCCGGCCGCGAGGTCCCGTTCCCGGAGCTGTGGGAGAAGATCCTCGCCCCCTCTCCCCTGGTCGACCAGGCCCGCACCCTCGGCGAGGAGGGCGTCGCCAAGGGCCGCATCTTCCTGAACTCGCCCTACGGCCTGCAATTCCGGGCCGACCACAAGGATTGGATCCCGTTCCGGCACGGGCCGGTCGATCTCTCCGCCGAGCCCCTGCCCTGAGGGCGCGCCCGTGACCGGCCGGGCCCTGTTCGACGCGGGGCTCGCCCGACACCGGGTCGGCGCCCCGGCGGAAGCCGCCACCCGCTACCGCCATGCCCTCGCCGCCGAGCCCGGCCTGCCCGAGGCCTGGCACATGCTCGGGGTGGCGACGGCGCAGGCGGGACGGCTCGACCCGGGCCTCGACTGGATCGGCCGGGCGCTGCGGCTCGCGCCCGGCCTCGTCGAGGCGCGGCAGAGCCGGGTCGTCCTGCTCTCCGCCGCCGGCCGCCGGGACGAGGCGACCGCGGATGCACGGGGCCTACTGCATCAGGCCCCCGACCACGGCCCGACCTGGCTGCGTCTCGGCACCCTCCTGGCGCAGGGCGGCCCCGGGCAAGGCACGGCCGCCGTCGCCGCCTTCTCGCGCGCGGCGCGCCTGATGCCCGATTCTCCCGAGGCGTGGCGTGGGCTCGGCCTCGCCCTGCGGGAGGCCGACGAGCTCGATGCGGCGCTCTTCGCCCTGCGCCGCGCCCGCGCGCTCCGGCCGGATGCGGAGGCGGAGATGAGCCTCGGCAACGCCCTCCTCGCCCGGGGCGAGCGCGCCGCTTCCCTCGCCCACCTCCTGCGCGCCGTGTGCCTCGCTCCCGGCAGCCCGGAATGCTGGTACAATCTCGGGCTCGCCCGCCACGCCCGCGGCGAGACCGAAGCAGCCCTGCTCTGCAACCGGCGGGCCGTCCGCCTCGGGCTCGGCCTCGCCCGCACCCGGATCGCCGCGGCGCTAGCCGATCTCGGCCGCGCGTCGGAGGCCGAGGCCGAACTGCGTGCCGCGCTGCCGCTGCCCGGCACCGCCGTGCCGGATGCGGTCGAGCAGCTCACCGGCCTGCTCCTGGCGCAGAATCGGATTCCGGAGTTGCGGGCGCTGTTCGCGCCCTTCGAGACCGAGCCGCTCGCCGGTCGGCTCCATGCCGGCGAGGGCCGCACGGCGCTGGCCGCCGCCGACCTCGCCCAGGGGCGCCCCGCCGCGGCCTATGCCCGCCTCGCGCCCGTCGCCGGCGAGGCCGGCTGGACCTTCACCCTCCGCTCGGTCGCGGCCCTACGCCTCGCCCTGGACGAGCGCGGGGAGACGCTCCTGCGCCCCCCGGCCGATCCCGGCCGGCCCCGCCTCGCCTCGAGCACGCTGGGCACGCGCGGCCGTTTCGCCCACAACGTCCTCGAATACATCCTCCTGCGCCTCTACGCCGAGCGGCACGGATTGGTGCTGGAGACGCCGGACTGGGTCGGCGGGCTGTTCTTCGCGCTCGACGATCCCGCCCCGGCCGGTCCGCTGGCCCCCCTGCTCTTCGGGCGCCACCTCCTGAACGAGGGCGTGCTGGGCGAGGCCCACCTTCCGCCGCTCGCGGGCTGCGATGCGCTCTCCCCGCTCTTCCTGTTCGCCTATCCGGAGGCGGTGCGGGAGCGGGTCCAGTCCTGGTTGCGGCCCAGGCCCGCCTTCGCGTCCCGGCTCGACCCCGTCGTGGCGCGGCTGCGGCTTCTCGGCCGCACCCTGGTGGCGCTGCACCTGCGGCGCGGCGACTTCGTCGCCTGCGGCTACCCGATCACCGATGCGGGCTGGTACGTGTCATGGCTGCGCGAGCTCTGGCCGACCCTCGACCGGCCGGTTCTCTATCTCGCGAGCGACGACCTTGCGGCCGTCCGGGCCGATTTCGCCGAGTTCGATCCCCTGTCGCTGACGGACGTGGCCGAGCCCTGGCCGGGTCTCGACTACCTGCAGGACTTCCACGTCCTGTCCCGGGCCGACATCGTCGGCGTCAGCGCGGCCAGCGGCTTCAGCGCCCTCGCCGCCCGTCTCAATCCCGGCCTGCGCCTCGCCGTCGAACCCGATCTCAAGGCGCGGCGGATCCGCCCATTCCGGCCGTGGACGTGACGCGGCCGGGACCGGCGCGATCGGGAGAGGCCAGGGCGCGGGCCGCGAGCAGGCCGGCCAGGGCCGCGCGCACGCGTTCGACCACGCCGCTCCAGTCGCCCCGCCGCTCCTGGCGGAACAGGCGCATGCTCGGGTACCAGGGCGTCAGGTCGCCGCGGGTCCGCCAGCGCCAGTCGCAGGCGAAGGGCAGGATCGTCCAGGTCGGGCAGCCGAGCGCGCCCGCAAGATGGGCGGGGCCGGTGCAGGAGCTGATCACGAGGTCGAGCCCGCTCATCGCCGCGGCGGTGTCGGCGAAGTCCGCGAGGTCCGGCCCGAGATCGACGAGGCGCCCGGCCGCCTCCGGGCAGGCGGCGAGCTGGGCGTGGCCCGGCCCCTTCTGCAGGGACAGGAAGCTCACGCCCGGCACGTCGAGGAGGGGCAGGAAGGCCGGAAGGCCCGGCGAGCGCACCCGGTCGCCCTTGAAGGTCGGGTTGCCGGCCCAGACGAGCCCGACCCGCAGGCCCGGCTGGCGCGCCAGGCGGCCGGCCCACGCCGCCCGCAATGCGGGCTCGGCCACGAGATAGGGAAGCGGACCCGGCGGATCCTCCCCTGCGACACCCATGAGGTGGGGAAGGCTCAGCAGCGCGGCGTGGGCGTCGTGCGGCGGGACCGGATCGCCGTAGCGGATCACCGCCGCGACGCCCGGCAGCCCGGCGAGGACCCGGACGAGGTAGGCGTTGCAGGCCAGGACGACCCGGGCGCCCCGGGCGGCGAGCAGGGTGGCGTAGCGGGCAAATTGCAGCGTGTCGCCCGCGCCCTGCTCCTCGTGGACGAGAAGCGTCAGCCCCGCCGGGTCGCCCCCGGTCCAGCGCGGCGAGCCGAAGGCCGGCGCGGCGCGGGAATCGGCCATGCGGCTGCGCCACTCGTAGGCGGCATAGCCCTCCGCGTCGCGGCCCTCGATCAGCAGGTTGAAGCCCAGGGTGGTGTGGGCCTCGGCCAGCCCGGGATCGATCCGGATCGCCCGGCGGGCGGCGGCGGCGGCCGCACGCGGGCGCATCCCGTGCTGGGCTCCGAGGGCGAGGTTCAGCCAGGCCGCCGCATCCGCCGGCCGCAGCGCCAGCATCCGGCGCTGGCAGCGGCCGGCCCCATCGTGATCGCCGCGATCCTGCAGGGCGATCCCGAGATTGTTGAGGAGGCCCGGCTCGTCCGGATCGATGCCGAGACCGTTGCGGTAGGCGGCCTCCGCCTCGGCGTCGCGGCCGAGGCGCCGGAGGGCGACGCCGAGATTGCCGTAGGCGGCGGCCAGCACCGGGTTCATCCCGAGGAGCGTCATGAGGACCTCGACGGCCTCCTCCGCCCGCTCCGCCAGGATGAGATGGCGCGCCAGCCCGAGCCGCGCTTCGATGCCGAGCGGATCGAGGTCGATCCCCCGCGCCAGCGCGGTCGCCGCCTCCGCGTGGCGGCCACCGTCGCCGAGGATGTTCGCCAGGATGGCCCAGGCCTGCGCCGTGCGGGGCGCGACGCGCAGGGCCGCGACGGCCTCCCCCTCGGCCTCGGCGAGGCGGCCCGCCGCGCGCAAGGCCGCCGCATGGGCGAGGCGGAAGGCGGGATGGCGTGGCGCGACGCGGACCGCGCGGGCGATCCAGGCGGCCGCCTCCGCCGGCCTCCCCGCCTGCAGCAGGCAGATCCCCTGGAGGTGGAGGGCCTCCGCCCGCTCCGGCGCCGCGGCGAGGGCGTCGCGGCAGCCCCGTCCGGCCTCGGCGAGGCGGCCGATGCCCAGATCGGCGATGATCGCATCCATCGGAGCCGGAAGCCCGCCCGCCTTGCCCATAGCCTTCCCCGGCTCCGCGCTTTATTCAGATACCGCCTCGCCGTCCAGGCGAGCGCGCGCAGCACGGACACGAACACGATCGCCGGCAGGATGGAGAATGCGTTCGAGACCGCGCTCGGGCTCTACCGTGCGGGACGGGGCCGGGACGCGCTGCCGTTGTTGCGCGAACTGGCCGGGCAGCATCCCGGCGAGCCGGCCATCCTGAACCTGCTGGGCGTCTGCCTGCGGATGGCCGGAGAACCGGCGGCGGCCGAGACGGCCCTGCGCGCCGCCCTGGCCGGATGCCCGGACCACGCGGACGCCCTCCTGAACCTCGCGGCGGTCTCGCGGGATGGCGGACGCCACGGCGTCGCGGCGTCCTGCCTGCGCCGCCTCCTCGCGCAGCATCCCGCCCTCCGCGAGGGCCTGAACCAGCTCGGCGCGACGCTCTCGGAGATGGGCGATCTCGAGGGGGCGGAGAGAACCTTGCGCCGGGCGGTCGGGCTCGTGCCGGACGGGATCGACGAGCGCTTCAACCTCGCGGCGATCCTCTGCCAGGCCGCGCCGCCGGATCGGGCGATCGCAGCCCTCAGGCAGGCCATCGCTCTGCAGCCCGAGGGCGCCTTCGCCTACGGGCTGCTCGGAGCCTGCTCCCTGCGGGCCGGGGACCTCGACGGGGCGCAGGCGCCCTTCTCGCGCGCGCTGCGCCTCGATCCGGCCGCGGCGGAGGCGCGCCAGGGCCTCGTGCGCGTCGCACGCTACCGGGCGACCGCGCGGGCCGCCCGCTCGGGCACGGGCCCGGACGGCCTCGCCCTGCGCGGTGCCTTCGCGACGGCGAGCGGCTACAGCCACATGACGCGGCGCCTGATCGAGGCCCTGAGACGGCAGCGCATCCCCCTGGAGATCCTCGGCCTCCTCGGCGACGAGCGCTGGCCGTTCGAGCCCCTCGACCGCCCGGTCCGGGCGCGGGCCCTCCTCAACGTCCTGATCCCGATGGCGGTGGAGCGGGTGCCGGGCCTGCCGGCGGTCACCTTCACGATGTTCGAGGGCCATCCCATCCCGCCGAGCTGGCAGGTGCACAGCCGCAACAGCGACATCGTCGTCGTGCCGACCCGCGCCTCCCGCCGGGCCTGGATCGCGGGCGGCTTCCCTGAGGCGCGACTGCGCCTCTGCCCGCTCGGCATCGACCCGGAAGCCGGGGACGGCGCCCCCCTGCACCTCGCGCTGCCGGACGGGCGTCCCGTCGCGGAGATCCCGTACCGCTTCCTCAACGTCTCGGATTTCGTCCCGCGCAAGAACGTCGACGGGCTGCTGCGGGTCTGGCTGCGGGCCACCGACCGCCGGGACCCGGCCTGCCTGATCCTCAAGCTCGCCATCGGCGGCCGGCCCGACGGCCGGGCCGAGCTCGCCGACCTCGTGCGCCGCGGCGAGGCGGCGACGGGCCGCCGCGTCGCGGAGGCCGCGCCGATCCTGCTGGTCGACGCGGTCCTGGACGAGGTCCGGATGGACGGCCTCTACCGGGCGGCGACCCATTACTGGAGCCTCTCGCACGGGGAAGGCTGGGACCTGCCGATGGCGACCGCGGGAGCGCTCGGCCTCGGGCTGATCGCGCCGCGCCACACCGCCTATGTCGATTATCTCCATGACGGCATCGCCCACCTGATTCCGGCCCGCACCGCACCGGCCAGGCGCCCCTACGCGGACGAGCCCTGGGCGCCCTTCCACGGCCTGGACTGGTGGCAGCCGGACGAGGAGGCGGCCGTCGCGGCCCTTCGGGCCGTGATCCGGAACGGCGCGGCGCTCCCTTCCGCCGCGGACCACCTGCGACGGTACTTCACCTGGGACCAGTCGGCGGCGACCCTGCTGACGATCCTGGGCGGGCTCGGCCTTACCCCGCCGCCGGAGGAGCCATGAGCGCCGTCGGGGTGCGATCGGAGAGGGAGGCGAGCGCCGTCGAGGCGCGGTTCGCGGAGGCCTGCCGCGATCACGGGGCCGGCCGCACCGACGCCGCCGAGGCCGGCTACGGCGCGATCCTCGCCGCTGCACCGGGCCATCCGGGCGCGGCGGGCAACCTCGCGGCGCTCCTGCACGCGTCGGGGCGTCCGGCCGACGCAATCGCCGTGCTGACCCGCGCGCTGCGCGCGGCGCCGGAGGAGGCGGCTTTGCGCGCGAGCCTCGCGGCTCTCGTCGGCGAATCCGCGGGGCCGGATCGTGCCCGCACGCTCGCCGAGGGCGCGCTCGCCCTCCGGCCGGACCTTGCGGAAGCCTGGTTCCATCTCGGCAACGCGCTGCGCGCCCGCGGCGAGCGGGCGGGCGCCGAGGGCGCCTATCGCCGGGCGACGCGGACCAGGCCCGATCTCGCCGGGGCCTGGAGCAATCTCGGCGACGTGCGGGCCGAGGCCGGAGCCCTGGAGGAGGCGGTCGCCTGCTACCGCACCGCGCTGGGCCACAGGCCCGACCTGCCCCAGCCCCGGGTCAATCTCGGGGAGGCGCTCAACGCGCAGGGGCTGGCGCAGGAGGCCGCCCTCCTGCTCCAGGACGGGCTGGCGCTCCACCCGGACCTGCCGCTGCTGCACGCGAACCTGCTCTTGACCCTCCACTACCTGCCCTCGGTTCCGCCCGCGGTCCTGGCCCGTGCGCATGCCCACTGGAACCGCCGCCACGCCGCGGGCCTCCTGCCCGCGCGGGCCGTCCATGCCAATGCGCGCGATCCGGGGCGGCGGCTGCGGGTCGGCTACGTCTCGCCCGATCTCTGCACCCATGCCTGCGCCTCCTTCATCCTGCCGCTGTTCGGCGCGCATGACCGGCAGGCGGTGGAGGTGGTGGCCTACGACCTCTCCGGGCGGCGCGATGCCGTGACGGAGCGCCTGGAGCGCCGGGCCGACCTCTGGCGGCCGCTCTCCGGCCACGACGACGCGCAGGCCGCCGCGTCGATCCGGACCGACCGCATCGACATCCTCGTCGATCTGGCGGGCCATACGGCGGGCGCGCGGCCCCTGATCTTCGCCCGCGCCCCGGCGCCGGTGCAGATCGCCTGGCTCGGCTATCCCGACACCACCGGCATGACGGCGATCGGCCACCGGCTCACCGATGCCTGGGCCGATCCGCCGGGCCCGAGCGACGGCTGGCACAGCGAGCGGCTGGTGCGGCTGCCCGGCGGCTTCCTGAGCTTCGCGCCGCTGGCCGAGGCCGAACCGGGGCCGGTGCGGGGTGCGGACGAGCCGGTGACCTTCGGCTCCTTCAACAAGCTCGCCAAGGTGACGCCCCAGGTCGTCGCCCTGTGGGCCCGCATCCTCCGGGCGGTGCCGGGCTCGCGACTCGTCCTGAAGAGCCGCGCCCTCGCCGAGGCCTCGACCCGGGAGCGGTACCGCACCCTGTTCGCTCGCGCGGGCGTGGAGGCGGAGCGCCTGATCCTCGCGGGCCAGGTCGCGGGACTCGACGCGCACCTGCGCGCCTATCACCGGATCGACGTCGCCCTCGATCCCTTTCCCTATAACGGGACCACCACGACCTGCGAGGCGCTCTGGATGGGGGTGCCGGTGGTGAGCCTCGCGGGAACCCATCACGTCGCCCGGGTCGGCGTCAGCCTGCTCACCGCCTGCGGCCTGCCCGACCTCGTGGCGGAGAATCAGGACGCCTATCTGGAGATCGCCAGGGCGCTCGCCGCCGATACGGACCGGCGAGCGACGCTCCGTACGGAACTCCGCGAGCGGATGCGGGCCGCACCGCTCGGCGACGCGGCCCGCTTCGCCCGGAGCGTGGAGGCGGCCTATCGCACGCTGTGGCAGGACTGGCTCGCATCCGCAGATCCGGCCTGAGGCGGAGCCGGTGCGGCGATCTCCGCCAGCGCCGCCGCGACCCGCTCGACCACGCCGGCCCAGGCGCCCGGCTCGGACTGCCGGAACAGCCGCATCGTCGGATACCAGGGCGTGTCGTCGCGGTCCTGGAGCCAGCGCCAGCAGCCGTCGTAGCGGGAGAGCACCCAGACCGGCTTGCCGAGCGCCCCCGCCAGATGGGCCACGGAGGTGTCGACCGTGATCACGAGATCGAGGCGCAGGATCAGGGCGGCACTGTCGGCGAAGTCGCGCACCGCCCCCATCGGGTCGTGAAGCACGAGGCCCGGCGGCGGGTCGGCGAGCTGCCCGGCGGGTGCCCCCATCTGGAGGTTGACGAATCCAAGGTTCGGCACCCGGGCGAGGGGCGCGAAATCCGCGAGCGTCATGCTGCGGCGCCGGTCGGTGAGATGCGCGCTGATCAGGCCCGGACGGGGATCGCCCGACCACACGAGACCGACGCGCAGGCCCTCGCCCGGCAGCGGCACGGCGAGCCAGCGCGCCACCGCCTCGGCCGGTGGGAACAGGTACGGCATCCGGGCCGGCACGCTCTCCAGCGCGGTGCCGAACAGGCGCGGCAGGCTCATGAGCGGGCAGTGGAAGTCGGGCCGCGGGAAGGCCTCGTTCGTCCCGTAGACCGCGGCGACCCCCGGCATCCCGGCGACCAGCCGCTTGAGGGACGGCTGCACGAGCAGGAACACCCGCGCGCCACGCTCGGCCACCAGTGGGGCATAGCGCACGAAGTGCAGGGTGTCGCCCTGGCCCTGCTCGGCATGCAGCGCGATCGTCCGGCCCGCGAGGGGCTCGCCCCGCCAGGGCCGGAGATCCGCCCGCACTGAGGGCAGCTGCCCGGTCTCCCAGCGCGCCTCGTAGAGGTCCCAGGCCTCGCGCAGGCGACCGCCCTTCAGGAGAGCGAGCGACAGGTTGAAGCGGGCATCGGGATGGTGCGGCTCGGCCTCCAGCACGCCGCGAAAGAGCGCCTCGGCCTGCGGCAGGTCGCCGAGGTCGAGATGGACGATGCCGAGGTTGTTGCGGGCCGGCCGATGCGCGGGCTGCAGCTGCAGGGCACGCCGGCACAGGGTCTCGGCCTCGCGAAAATCCGCCCTGCCCTGCGCGTGCGAACGCAGGATATGGCCGAGATTGGCGTAGGGGTCTGGGTGGTCGGGCCGGAGGGCGATGGCGTTGCGGCAACAGCGCAGGGCCGCCGCACCGTCGTTGAGGCTCCAGCGGGCGCTGGCGAGATTGTTCCACGCCTCGGGCTGATCCGGTGCGAGGCGCAGGGCGCGGGCATAGGACCGCGCCGCCAGCGCCGGATCCTTCCGCAGCGAGGCCGCGATGCCGAGCTTGACGTAGGCCTCCGGTGCCGACGGGTCGAGGGTGATCGCCACGCGGGCGGCCCGCGCCGCCTCGCCGTCGCGGCCGGCCAGCAGGTGGGCGGTCGCCACCGCGACCAGGGCGGGGACGGCCGGCCGCAGGCGGCAGAACCGGCGAAGCCAGTGCGCCGCTCCGTCCGGGTCCGCCGGTTGCTTCAGGAGATTGGCGAGCGCATCCGGATAATCGGGCCTCAGAATCAGCGCCTGCCGGTAACGGGTGAGCGCCGCCTCCGGCCGCCCGAGGGAGCGCAGGGCCTCGCCGAGGCTGTTGCGGTAGATCGCCTGGCCCCGGTCGACCGCCATGGCACGGACGATCCAGGCCCGGGCGCGCCGTGCGTCGCCGGCCTGGAGCGCGACGATGCCGTGCAGGTGGAGCGCGTCCGCATGGGCCGGGTCGAGGGCGAGCACGCGCCGGTAGAGCGCATCTACCCCCGTCCGGCCGGCTCTATGCAGTGCGGTGGCCCGGGCGAGCAGCGGCGCCGGATCCGTGACGGAAACGGAGAGGCCGAGGCCGTCGCCCCCGCCCCGCTCCTCCGTGATTCGGGCGGTCGCTGCCATCGCCACACCTTCGCTCACGGCTCTCCACCCATGCCCGATCCGGTAACCGCCGCCGGCCCCGCCATCGCGGTTTCTGGACGGCTTCTCCCGCCCGCGCAACGCGGGGCCGCCACGTCCCTCGTGCCCTCCCCCATGGTCGAAACCCCACCAGCTTGACCGTGCGCGGGGCCGCTTTCGATCCCGAGCGGTCCTTCGCCCGGGGCGGCCCGTCATGCGGTCAAGCTGGTTGAGTTCGGACCGTAACACTTGCCCTCGCCCAGGGCCGGCGGGTCAATCCGCCGCCTCCGTGAAGGCGCGGGCGAAATCCGACCAAAGCCGCTCGGCGCGCACGAAGGCGCGGCCGCTCGCCCCGAGGTCGCGGGCGGCGGCGCGGTCCCGGTAGAGGGCCTCCAGATGGGCGACCGCCTCCTCGACGCTGGATTCGCCCCAGCCGAGGCGACGGCCCTCCGGGTCGGGCACCGGGTCCTGGCGCAGGAGCGGCAGGCAGGTGCCCTCCCGGATCAGGTCGAGATGACCGGTATTGGCCGAGAGGATCGTCGGTACGCCGCAGGCCATCGCCTCCATGGCCACGAGGTTGGTCGCGCCTTCGCAGCGGTTGGGAAAGACCGCGGCGTGACACTCCGCGAACAGGGCCGCGAGCCGGTCGCGGCTCAGGAATCCGAGATCGACGACGCTGCCGAGCGAAGCGCCGTTCGCCGTCGCCCATCCTTCCAGGTCGAGCCGGCCCTCCGCCACGCCGACCGGGACGGGGGCGTGGCGCGATTCGGCCATGCCGCGGGCCGTGTGCGGCCAGGGATTGAGCCAGGCGGTGACCAGAAGCGCCTCGGGGTGGCGGCGGTGGAAGCGGGTGAAGGCCGCGAGCACGATGTCCTGCCCCTTGCGGAATTCCAGCTTCCCGCCGGAGAAGATCACGAAGCGGTCGCCGAAGGCGCGGCGCGGCGCGACCGGTTCCAGCTCGTCCGGATCCACGCCCTGGAAGATGCAGGCCACGTCCGTGAGGCCGCGCTCGCGCAACAGGTGGCGGTTGTAGGTCGAGTGCACCACGATCCGGTCGAATCCGCGCGCCCGCTCGATCGCAGCCGCGTCGAGGCCAGTATCCTCGAAGGCGATCACCCCGATGTTGCGCTCGCCCCGGTAGAGCCGGCTCGGCTCGTCCCAGACCATGCCGTTGCTCAGGGCATGCAGCACCACGGTGCCCCCGAGCCGCAGGGGCCGCCCGCCCCGGGCGGCGGAGATCGCGCCGATCCGCCGGCCATCCTCCACCAACGGCGCGATCCGGGCACGGTTGCGCGGGCGCAAGGAAGCGAGCGCCGGCTCGCAGAGGAGCAGCGGGGGGCGGCCTTCATCGAGGAGATGCAGGCAGGTATGCGTGCCCACCAGGCCCCAGCCGTGCAGCTCGGAGAGTTGCCACGTCAGGGCGAGCGTCGGCGGAGCCAAGCGGATCCTCCTCGATGTGCGGGCCGGGCGGCGCGGATGCCGCCGGGCGCGGTGCCGCGACGGCCCCCTCGTGCCGCAGGCCGTATCACGCCGCCGGCTCCACGCGGAACGGTGCCGGCGGCAACCCCGCGGCCTGGCGCCGCCACATCCGGCGCCAGGCACTCTCCAGGTGACGGACGAAGCGCGGCGTGTCGAAGAGCGGGCAGGTCTCGCGCCCTTCCGCCAGCCGCCGCCGAAGGCCGGCGAGCCGCTCCGGCTCCGCGGCGAGGCGGACGGCGAGGTCCTCGTAGGCGTCGGGGGAGGCCGTGACGAGTTCCGGCAAACCGGCCGCCCGCAGCAGGCTCCCGGCGACGCGCGCCGCGAACCCTTCGCCGAGGCAGGTCACGACCGGGACCCCGGCCCAGAGGGCATCCGATGTCGTGGTGTGGCCGGTATAAGGAAAGCTGTCGAGGCACAGATCCGCCGCGCCGATCCGGGCCAGATGCCCGGCCTGCGGCAGGGGCGCGGCCCAGATCAGGCGCTCCGGCGCGATGCCGGACCCAGCGGCCCGCGAGCGCATCCGCGCGAAGCAGGCGGCGTCCGGCGCGTAGATCCAGAGCTGCGCCCCGGGCCGCCGGTCGAGCAGGCGCATCCAGCGGGAAAAGAGCGCCGGAGCGACCTTGTGGGGGGCGTTCATCGCGGCGAACACGAAGGCATCCTCCTCGAGCCCGAGCGCCACGCGTTCCGCAGGCGCAGCGGCGCGGGGCCGCCGGCGGTCGTTGGGCTGGTAGGTCTCGGGCAGGAGCACGAGGTGCTCGTCGAAGAAGGCCTGGTGCTCAGGCGGCGTGACCACGGGATCGCCGATCAGGTAATCGATCGCCGCGCCGCCGAGGGTACCGGGATAGCCGAGCCAGTGCACCTGCAGCGGCGCGAGGCGCCGCCGCCAGAGCCGGTGCCGGCCCTGCTCGGTGGGACCCTTGAGATCGACCAGGATGTCGATTCCGTCGGCGCGGATGCGCTCGGCGAGCGCGGCATCCGGGAGGTCGGCGACCTCGTGGAAGCGATCGAAGGCCGCCCGGAGCCGCCGGCGCATCGGGCCACCATCGTCCGGTCGGGTCGCATAGCCGATCGTGCGGAAGCCCGCCCGGTCGTGGAGTTCGAACACCTCGGCCGCCAGATAGGCGGTGGCGTGCTCGTGAAAATCGGCCGAGACGTAGCCGACCGTGAGGGGCCGCTCCGGGTCCTCCGGCCGGTCGGGCGGCGCCCAGGGGGCGACGGGGCCGAGCGTCTTGCGCCGGAAAGTCCTGGCCGAGCGCAGCTGACGGGCCGGATCGTCGTCGATCAAGAGGTTGGCCAGCGGCAGGACGATGCCGTCCGCCGCCGCGACCGCCCTCAGGCGCGCCGTGATCGCCGCGTCCGCGGCTGCGTCCCAGTCGCCGGCCCCGCGGCCTGTGAACAACCCCGCGCTGAGGATATCGCCCCGGTCCGGATCGAGGCGGGCGGCACGCCGGTAGGCCCGGGCGGCGCCCGCCCCATCCCCCGCCCCGCGCCGCGTATGGCCGAGCTCGTGCCAGGCCTCGACCGAGTCCGGCGCCCACGCCACGGCCGCCTCGTGGACGCGGCCGGCCGCGGCGGCGCGGCCTTCCGCCCGCAAGGCCGCACCGTGCAGGATGCGGGCCCGCACGTCCGCAGGCTGCAGGGTGACGGCCCGGTCGAGGTCGGCAGCGGCCTTCTCGCCGACCGTCAGGCGGGCGCTCCCCCGGACCAGCCAGGCCTCGCCATGCTCCGGATCGAGCGTCACCGCCCGGTCGAGACGGCGCAGGCCTTGCCCCTCGTCGCCCCGCTGGCACGACAGCTGACCGAGATTGATCCAGGCATCCGCGATGCGCGGGTCGAGGCAGAGGGCGTCCCGGAACCACGCCGCGGCGGGTTCCGGCCGTCCGGCGGCGGCGGCGACAAGGCCGAGGAGCAACCGGCTCTCCGCATGCTCGGGCGCCGCCGCGAGAGCGTGGCGGGCCAGGGCCCCGGCCCGGTCGAGCCGGCCGTCCAGGTAGGCCTCGAACGCCGTCTCCAGGAGGCGGGGCACGATGGGGCGGGGCACGATGGGGCGGGACATGTCCCGGACGGGCGGCGGGCCCGTCGTGGCGCCGTGCGGGCCGCCCGCGCCCGCCCCATCCCGGACCAGGGCGGAGACCGCCTCCGCGACCCGGGCCATCGCGCCCGCCCAGTCGCCGGGACGCGAGCAGCGGAACAGGCGGTGGCCCGGATACCAGGGCGTTCGCTCAGGCTCGTCCATCCAGCGCCAGTCGCCCATCCAGGGCAGGACCAGGAAGACGGGCTGGCCGAGCGCCCCGGCGACGTGGGCGACGGAGGAATCGCAGCAGACCATGAGGTCGAGATTGGCCGCGAGCGCGGCCACGTCGGCGAAGCCGTCCGCGGCACCGTCCGGATCCGCCTCGGCCCGGGTGATCCCGAGCCGGGCCCCGTGCTCGGCCAGCTCGTCCAGCCCCTCGACGCGCTGGAGGCTGTGCAGGGAGACGCCCGGCAGGGCGGCCAGCGGCGCGAAGGCGGCGAGCGGAATCGCCCGCAGGGCGCCGCTCGCGCGCCAGTGGATGCCGATTCGCAGGCCCCGGCTCGGCAAGCGCCGCGCCCAGGCCGCGACGCGCGCCGGTTCCGGCGCGAGATAAGGCATGACGGCCGGGACCGCCTCCCGGCGCGTGCCGCAGAGATGGGGCAGGCTCATCAGGCTCTGGTGGCAGTCGAAGGGCGGCAGGTCCTCGCCCTCGGCGACGAGCCGGTCGATGCCGGGCGCGCTCGCGAGCAGGCCCCGGAGGGGCGCCTGGCACAGGAAGACCGTGCGGGCGCCCATCGCCTTCAGGAGCGGCAGGTAGCGGACGAACTGCACGCTGTCGCCGAGCCCCTGCTCGTAATGCACCAGGATGGTCCGTCCCACGAGCGGCTCGCCGCGCCAGGGCGGCGCCGACCCGAGATCCGGGCGCCAGCGCCAGACCGGCTGGAGCAGCCGCGCCTCGTAGTGCCGGAGGCCCTCCTCGAGCCGCCCCGCGGTCAGCAGGCAGATGCCGAGGTTCTTGCGATGGTGGGGGTCGGCGGGATCGGCCGCGACGGCGCGCCGGTACCAGGTCTCCGCCGCTCCGAGGCGGCGGCGCGCCATGAGGGCCGCCCCGAGATTGTTGGCCGCTCCGGCCATGCCGGGCGCGTCGATCAGGGCGAGGCGGAGGGCGGCCTCGGCCGCCACGGGCTCGTCGCCGGCGGCCAGCAGCGTGCCGAGACGGAAGGCGGCGCCCGGATAGTCGGTGCGCAGGCGCAGCAGCCGGCGCAGCAGGGCGACCGCCTCCGGCGCCCGGGGAATGCGGGCGAGCGCGGCGGCAAGGTGGTAGAGGGCATCCGGCTGCTCCGGGTCGCGCGCCAGCACGGCCGTCAGGGCTTCGACCGCCTCCCCGGTCCGGCCCGCGCCCGCGGCGGCGAGACCGAGCACGAGCAGGGCGTCCGGGTGTCCCGGGGCCACGGCCAGCGCCGCCCGCAGGCTCGCGATCCCCGCGTCGCCGCGCCCGGCTCCGAGATGATCGATCCCCTCCGAGACCAGGCGCCCGACGGTGCCGCCGATCGCATCCACAGGCGTCCGTGTCGCCAAAATCACACACCTCCGGGCGCAACCCTCGGGCGTGAAACGCCCGCTTCCCAATCCCGTCGCCGACGGTGTACAGAATCAGACAGAAAGAATCAGATACAACTGCATCGGGGCTCAGGTATCGGCACGGCTTCGGCGAAAGTCCACTCCCGGTATACGCTCGGATCGGCGAAATGCCCCGGCACGCTATTCGGGCAGCTCGAAGACGATCCTTCGTCTTGGGCTGGTCGATGGGCGTCGGCGGCCATCGGCCGGATGGCGGCATATCGGCCGAATGCGATGCCGATCCGCGTCGGTTAACCAGTTTTTAATCGAATTTTGGCACGCATGACCGCTGGTTGGGCGCGTGAGCCTTGGCTTGCGCGCCGGATGAGCCGGGCGTGTGCGACGAAGGGGGACGATGGGCCGGCAGGCCGCGATCGTCCCGCGCAGGGTGGGTGGGGTCCGACAGATGGCGGCAGGTGGAACGCTCACGCTCTCGACGGGCGTCACCGACTACGTCTTCAGCAGCACCGAAGTCTGGAGCAGCATCGTCGGGAACGGGACCCGCGGCGCCACCCTCAACACGCAAGGCCAGACGCTCACCGTCACCCAGCTCGATCATCTCACCGGCGGGAACAGCCTCAGCAGGAAGGATGTCGTCACGCTGCTGCCGTCCAACGGCGGGAGCACGATTTCGGTCAGAGCCCTCGAAACACTGTTCGGCAGCAGCGGCCAGGACGTCGTCCAGATCGCCAGCACCGGAACCACGATGGCGGTGGAGGACATCGAGACGATCCTCGGCGCCACGACCGGCACGGCTCTGATCAGCCTGACCAGCACCGCCGGCAATACGATGTCGGTCAGCTATCTCAAGTCGATCATCGGCAATTCCGGCAAGGACGTCATCACCTTCGGCGCGGCCGGCGGGAGCGGGACCACCACGGCGGTCTCCCTGATGGAGACGCTGATCGGCACCGCCGGCTTGGACCTGATCGCGACCATCGCGGGCAGCAACAACACCGTCGGCGTGAGCGGCATCGAGGTCTTCCTCGGCAACGGCAGCGCCGCCGGGAACGACGTCATCGTTCTTGATGGCGGGGGCACGATCGGCGTCGGCTTCGTCGAGACGGTGATCGGCTCCAGCGCCCGGGACGTCGTGACGACCGGCTTCAAGACTGGAACCATCAATCTCACGACGGGTGGAGGCACGATCGCCGTCTCGAGCGTCGAGATGCTCGTCGGCGGGACCGGTTCCAAGACCACCGCCATCCTGCTGGACCACGGCACCACCGTCACGGTGGCGAGCCTCAACACCCTGATCGGCGGCGGCGGCAACGACGTCCTGCAACTGACCAACCTGGATTCGACGACGACGCTGGTCCCGGGCACGGATTCGATCGCGTGGGCCTCCTCCGGCAACACGATGAGGGTCTCGCTGATCGAGACCATCATCGGCACGTCCGGCCAGGACGTGATCCTCGCCTCCTTTCCCGGCGGCGGCACCCTGTCGGTCTCGGCGATCGAAACGCTCGTCGGTTCCAGCGGCACCGACGTCATCCTCCTCGACGGGGGCGGCAATACGGTCGCGGTCGAACGGGTGGAGACCCTTGTCGGCGGCGCCGGCATCGATGCCATCTCCGCGAGCGCGAGCTACGGCATGACCCTGCAGGTCTCGTCGATCGAGACCGTCATCGGCGGCACGGGCGTCGACGTCGTCGCGAGCGTCTCGGCCGGCGGCATGACCATGCAGGTCTCCGCGGTCGAGACCGTCATCGGTGGCACGGGCGTCGACGTCGTCGTCCTGTCCGAGTCCGCCGGGACGATCTTCGTCAGCGACATCGAGACCCTCTATCTCGCCCAGTCCGGCCAGACCCTGGACGTCACCGGCCGAACCGGCGAAGTCGTCTTCCCGTTCTCGGCGACCGGTCCCGCTGCGCCGTCCGCGCCGGCGCTCGCCAGCGCGTCGGATACCGGCCTGCAGGGCGACCTCGTGACCGGCATCGCCGCCCCGACCCTGACCGGCACCGCGGCGGCCGGGAGCGTGATCAACCTCTACGGCACGCCGCCCAACGCAGCCATGGTCCTGGCCCTCGGGACCGGAACGGCCGACTCCGCCGGCCAATGGTCGATCGCCACGGGCACGGTCCTGACCGACGGCGCCTGGACCCTGATCGCGAAGACCATCGCGTCCGGCACGGAGAGCAACGCCTCCGCCGCCCTGTTCCTGACCATCGACACCACGGCGCCGGCCGCCCCGACCCTGGGGCTCGCGCCGGGGTCCGATACCGGCGCATCGACGACCGATAACCTCACGAACCGCGTGCAGCCGACCCTGACGGGCTCGGCGGAGGCGAGCAGCACCGTCACGCTCTATGACGGCGCCCTCGCGATCGGCATGGCGACCGCCGACGGCTCGGGCCTCTGGTCGATCGTTGCGTCGACCCTGGCGACCGGATCCCATACCCTGACGGCGTCCGCGGTCGACGCGGCCGGCAATACCGGCTCGGCCTCGGGACCGCTCACGGTCACGGTCGACACGACGGTGGAGGCTCCGACCCTGGCGCTCGGCCCCACCTCCGACACGGGGATCGCGGGGGACGACCTGACCGCGATCACCACGCCGGTCGTGGTCGGCAGCGCGGAAGCCTTCGCGGTCGTCAGCCTGATCGAGAACGGCGCGTCGCTCGGCAGCGCGACCGCGGACGTCTCGGGCCAGTGGCAGTTCACCCTGGGCACGCTGTCGGAGGGACCGCACACCTTGTCCGCCAGCGCCGTCGACCGCGCGGGCAACACCAGCACCCCATCGGGATCGCTCACCGTCACCATCGACACCACCGCGCCGGCCGGCCCGAGCCTGCGGCTCGCGCCGGGGTCCGATACCGGCGCATCGACGACCGATAACCTCACGAACAGCGTGCAGCCGACCCTGACGGGCTCGGCGGAGGCCAGCAGTACCGTCACGCTCTACGACGGCGCCCTCGCGATCGGCATGGCGACCGCCGACGGTTCGGGCCTCTGGTCGATCGTTGCGTCGACCCTGGCGACCGGCCCCCATACCCTGACGGCGTCCGCGGTCGACGTAGCCGGCAATACCGGCTCGGCCTCGGGACCGCTCACGGTCACGGTCGACACGACGGTGGCGGCTCCGACCCTCGCGCTCGGCCCCGCCTCCGACACCGGGATCGTCGGCGACGGCCTGACCGCGCTCACCACGCCGGTCGTGATCGGCAGCGCGGAAGCCTTCGCGGTCGTCAGCCTGATCGAGAACGGCGCGTCGCTCGGCAGCGCGACCGCGGACGCCGCGGGCCAGTGGCAGCTCACCCTGGGCACCCTGTCGGAGGGACCGCACACCTTGTCCGCCAGCGCCGTCGATCGCGCGGGCAACACCAGCACCCCGTCGGGATCGCTCACCGTCACCATCGACACGACGCCGCCGGCCGGCCCGAGCCTGCGGCTCGCGCCGGGGTCCGATACCGGCGCATCGACGACCGATAACCTCACGAACCGCGTGCAGCCGACCCTGACGGGCTCGGCGGAGGCCAGCAGCACCGTCACGCTCTACGACGGCGCCCTCGCGATCGGCATGGCAACCGCCGACGGTTCGGGCCTCTGGTCGATCGTTGCGTCGACCCTGGCGACCGGCGCCCATACCTTGACGGCGTCCGCGGTCGACGTGGCCGGCAATACCGGCTCGGCCTCGGGACCGCTCACGGTCACGGTCGACACGACGGTGGCGGCTCCGACCCTGGCGCTCGGCCCCACCTCCGACACGGGGATCGTGGGCGACGACCTGACCGCCGTCACCACGCCGGTCGTGATCGGCAGCGCGGAAGCCTTCGCGGTCGTCGGCCTGATCGAGAACGGCGCGTCGCTCGGCAGCGCGACCGCGGACGCCGCGGGCCAGTGGCAGCTCGCCCTGGGCACCCTGTCGGAGGGACCGCACACCCTGTCCGCCAGCGCCGTCGATCGCGCGGGCAACACCAGCACCCCGTCGGGATCGCTCACCGTCACCATCGACACCACGCCGCCGGCCGCCCCCTCCGCGCCGGCGCTGGCCCCGACCTCCGATACCGGCCTTTCGAACGGCGACCGGCTCACCCGCATCGCTGCGCCGACCTTCACGGGCAGCGCGGAGGCCGGCAGCGTGATCGACCTCCTGGTCGGCGGCTCCACGGTGGGGACCGGCACCGCCAGTGGGGCGGGCCTGTGGACGATCACGTCGAGCACGCTCGGCGAGGGCGCGCAAACCGTCCTGGCACGGGCCCGCGACGCGGCCGGCAACACCCGCGACGGCGGCGACGTCACCGTGACCATCGACGTGACCGGCCCGCTGGCACCCACGGGCATCGGCCTGACGGCGGCTACCGACAGCGGAATTCAGGGCGACGCGGTGACGAATGCCGCGGCGCCGACCCTCACGGGCAGCGCCGAGGCGGGCAGCACCGTCCGGCTCTACGAGGGCGCCGCCGCCCTCGCTACGACCATCACCAACGGACAGGGGGTCTGGGAGATCGCGGCGGGCGGCCTCGGCGAGGGCCGCCATACCCTGACGGCGCAGGCCGAGGACGCGGCGGGCAATGCCGGCTCGGCCTCGGCCGGGTTCGTCGTCACGATCGACCGGAGCGTCGCCGCACCCACGGGGCTCGCCCTCACGGCCGGGTCGGATACCGGCGATGCAGGGGACGGACTCACCCGCCTGACGGCCCCCGCCATAAGCGGCATTGCCGAGGCGGACGGGCTGATCCGGCTCTACGAGGGACAGACTCTCCTGGGCACCGGCACGGCCGACGGACAGGGTGCCTGGACGGTGACCAGTTCCGCCCTCGTCGATGGCAGCCACAGCCTGACGGCGGTCGCCGTCGACGCGGCCGGCAACACGAGCGCGGCCTCCGCGCCGCTCGCCATCACCCTCGACCTCGTGGCCCCGGCCGCCCCCTCCGGCCTCGCCCTCGCCGGCGGCTACGACAGCGGCACGGCCGGTGACGGCGTGACCAACAGGACCGCGCCGGTCATCACCGGCAGCGCCGAGGTCGGCAGCGCGATCGCGCTCTACGACGGCAATGCCCTGATCGGCACCGGTACGGCCGACGCGGTCAGCGGAATCTGGTCGGTGCAGGCGGCCAGCGCGCTGATCGAGGGCCCGCACACCCTGACGGCGATCGCCGGCGACCGAGCCGGCAATGCCGGCGCAGCCTCGGCCGGCTTCACGGTCACGATCGACACCACCGCCCCGGCCATCGGCACGCTCATCGCCGATGCCGACGGCGTGGCGCCGACCGTCTCCGGGACCGCGGAGGCCGGGAGCGTCGTCACCCTCTACGACAGCCCCTCGAACGGAGCCGTGCTCGGCACGGCGACCGCGGGCTCGGCCGGTGCATGGAGCATCAAGACACCCGACCTCGCACCGGCCACCTACACCCTGGCGGCCCAGGCGACGGACGCCGCCGGCAATGTCGGCACCGCACAACTCACGCTGACCCTGGCGGGACGTCAGGGCACGCCGGGCGGGCTCGCCCTGGCATCCGGCAGCGACAGCGCCGACCCGAACGACCGCATCACCCGGGTCGCCGCACCGACCGTCACCGGGACGGCCGGTGCCGGCGTCGTGGTCACGCTCTACGACAACGGCACGACGAATGCGGTCGGCACCACGACGGCCGGCACCGCCGGCGCATGGGCGATCACCGCGACCGCGCTCGGCGACGGCACCCACGTTCTGCGCGCCATGGGCCAGGACGGCACCGCGGCGCTCGGCCTCTCGACGCCGCTGACGATCACCATCGACACCACGGCACCCGAGGCAGGCGGGCTCGCGCTGGAGGCGGCCTCGGATACGGGCGCCTCGTCGACCGACCGCCTCACACGAATCACGAACCCGGTCGTCACCGGGACCGCGGAGGCCGGCAGCCTCATCACCCTCTACGACAGCGACCGTACCACCGTGGTCGGCCGGGCGACCAGCGCGGCGAACGGCGCGTGGTCCGCCACCACGACCCTCGGTGCAGGCGTGCACACGCTGACGGCACAGGCGGTCGACGTCGCCGGCAATACCGGGAGCGTCGGCGCAGGGTTCGTCCTCACCGTCGACACGGCCGCGGCGGCGCCCGCGATCCTGGCCCTCGCCGACGACCTCGGGACCGGCGGCAGCCATCTCACGCACCAGGTCGCCCCCACGGTGACCGGCACGGCCGAGGCCGGCAGCAACGTCGCCCTCTACGCCGGCGGCCGGCTCGTCGGCACGGGAAATGCCGATCCCGCCTCCGGCGCCTGGACGGTCGGTGCCGCGGCGCTCGGCGACGGCACGCACACCCTGACCGCGCAGGTCGTGGACCGTGCCGGCAATACCAGCGTCGCCTCGGCGGGCTTCGTCCTCTCGATCGACAGTACGGCGCCCGGTGCCCCCGGCACCCCGGCCTTCTCGGCCGATACCGGCACGCCGGGCGACGGCGTGACGCGCGAGCGGATCCAGACCATCACCGGTACGGCGGAGGCCGGCAGCCTCGTCACCCTCTACGACAACGGGACTGCGCTCGCGGGCGTGACCGCGGACGCGACGAGCGGCGCCTGGAGCATCGCGAACGTCACCCTCGCGGCAGGTCTTCACACCCTGACGGCGCGGGCGGCCGACGCGGCGGGCAATACCGGGGCATCGTCGGCGGCGCTCGCCCTCACGATCGACCTCGTATCGGATACCCCCTCCGGCCTCGCCCTCTCGGCGGCGAGCGATACCGGTCTGTCGGCGAGCGATCGCGTGACCCGCGCCTCGGCGCTCATCCTCACCGGATCGGCGGAAGCGGCCAGCAACGTTACCCTCTATGACGGAGGCACCGCAAACCCGGTCGGCACGGTGGAGGCCGACGGCACCGGGGCCTGGAGCCTGACCCTCCCGGGGGCCGTCGAGGGCGGGCACACCTTCACGGCGACGGCGATCGACCCGGCCGGCAACACCTCCGCGGCATCGGCGGCGCTCACCGTGACAGTGGATCGTACGATCGCCGCGCCGCTCGCCCCTGCGCTGGACGCCGGCTCCGATACCGGCGCGAGCGCGACCGACCACGTCACCCGCCTTCTCGCACCGACCCTGACCGGAACCGTGGAAGCGGGCGCGCAGGTCTGGCTCTACGAGGGCAATGCCCTCATCGGCGCGACGACGGCCGATCCCACGGGGATCTGGCGGATCAGCCAGGGTCTGGCGGAGGGCACCCACATCCTTTCGACCCGGGTGTTCGACGCGGCCGGCAACAGCGCGGCTTCCTCCGGCAGCCTCACCGTCACGATCGACGCCACGGCACCGGGCATTCCCTCCACCCCCGTCCTGGCGGCAATCTCGGATACGGGCGCCTCGTCGAGCGATGGCGTCACCCGGGCCACGACGCCGATCCTGAGCGGATTGGCCGAGCCGGGCAGTACCGTGCTGCTCCTCGAGGGTGCGTCACTCGTCGGCACGGTCGTGGCAGACACGTTCGGCGCCTGGACGCTCGCCACGGGTTCGCTTGCGGATGGGACCCACACGCTGACTGCGCGATCGGTGGACCTCGCCGGCAACCCGTCCTCGGCCTCGACCGCCCTGACGGTGACGGTCGACACGGCCAACCCGGATGCCCCGGTCATCACCAGTGCGGCGCTCACCAAGAGCGCTGCCCCGGCCGTGACCGGCACGGCGGAGGCCGGCTCGACGGTGACCGTCACGGTGGGTGGAGCAACCTACGCCACGACCGCGACGGGCGGAGCCTGGTCGCTCGACCTCGCCACCGCCACGCCGGTCACCGGCACGCTCAGGCTCGACACGAACGGTCGCAACGCGATCTCGGTGACCGCCAAGGATGCGGCGGGCAACGTCTCCGCGGCCGCAACGCAGTCCCTGGTCATCGATACCGCCGCTCCAGGTGCGCCCGCCGTCACATCGTCGGCGCTCACCAACAGCGCGACCCCGACCCTCACCGGCACGGCGGAGGCCGGATCGACGGTGACCGTCACGGTGGGTGGTGCAACCTACGCCACGACCGCGACGGGCGGAGCCTGGTCGCTCGACCTCGCCACCGCCACGCCGGTCACCGGCACGCTCGCTCTCGACCTCAACGGCCGCAACGCGATCGCGGTGACCGCCAAGGATGCGGCGGGCAACGTCTCCGCGGCCGCAACGCAATCCCTGGTCATCGATACCGCCGCTCCAGGTGCGCCCGCCGTCACATCGTCGGCGCTCACAAACAGCATCACCCCGACCCTCACCGGCACGGCGGAGGCCGGATCGACGGTGAAAGTCACGGTGGGCGGGGCGACCTACGCCACGACCGCGACGGGCGGAGCCTGGTCGCTCGACCTCGCCACCGCCACGCCGGTCACCGGCACGCTCGCTCTCGACCTCAACGGCCGCAACGCGATCGCGGTGACCGCCAAGGATGCGGCGGGCAACGTCTCCGCGGCCGCAACGCAATCCCTGGTCATCGATACCGCCGCTCCAGGTGCGCCCGCCGTCACATCGTCGGCGCTCACCAACAGCGCGACCCCGACCCTCACCGGTACGGCGGAGGCCGGATCGACGGTGACCGTCACGGTGGGCGGGGCGACCTACGCCACGACCGCGACGGGCGGAGCCTGGTCGCTCGACCTCGCCACCGCCACGCCGATGGCCGGCACGCTCGCTCTCGACCTCAACGGCCGCAACGCGATCTCGGTGACCGCCAAGGATGCGTCGGGCAACGTCTCCGCGGCCGCAACGCAATCCCTGGTCATCGATACCGCCGCTCCAGGTGCGCCCGCCGTCACATCGTCGGCGCTCACCAACAGCGCGACCCCGACCCTCACCGGCACGGCGGAGGCCGGCTCGACGGTGACCGTCACGGTGGGCGGGGCGACCTACGCCACGACCGCGACGGGCGGAGCCTGGTCGCTCGACCTCGCCACCGCCACGCCGGCGACCGGCACGCTCGCTCTCGACCTCAACGGCCGCAACGCGATCGCGGTGACCGCCAAGGATGCGGCGGGTAACGTCTCCACGGTCGGGACGCAGTCGCTGGTCATCGACACCACAGCCCCCTCCGCCACCGTCCGGTTCGAGGATGCCGACATCGGCGCCGGCGAGCAGACCGACGCCGCCTTCCTCCTCACCAGCCTCGATGCCGGCGACAGCTTCACCTGGACCATCACCTCGGCGGGCGGCGGCCAGATCTCCGGGAGTGGCACCACCACCACCGGCACCACCCGCGTCGGCGGCCTCGACCTGTCCGGCCTCGCCGACGGCGCCCTCACGCTCACCCTCGGCCTCACGGACCCGGCCGGCAACGCCGCCGGGCCCGTCACCGCGGCGGCCCGGAAGGCGACCGCGACCGACCCGGTCACCCCGCCGAAGCAGACCATCGACGGCGCCACCGTTGACACCGGCGTCACCGTCGCATCCGACGGCAGCCGCATCGAAACGGTCACCATCGCGGCGACCGATGCCGGCCGCGTCGAGGACGGCACCACCGCCAATCCCGATCTGGCCGACGTGCCGGTGGTGCGCGAGACCCTCGTCGACCCGCAGACCGGACAGCCCACCAGTCTCACCAGCCTGACCGTCAGCGTCCCCACCGGCGTCGGCGTCGCGGCCACCGGCAATACCAGTCGACTGACCCCCGACCAGGCGCTGACCGGCCTGACCGGCCTGATCGCCGCCATCAAGGCCCGCACCGAACCGGGCAGCACCTCGCAGACCGACCTGACCGGCGGCGGCTCCGGCTTCCTCGGCGGGCTGCCCAACCAGGCACAGCTCCTCGTCCGCACCATCGACATCACGGCACCGGGCGTCACCCCCGGCCAGCCGGTGCAGATGCGGGTCAACGGCAACACCCTGGGCGGCACCGGCACCGCCAGCACGACCCCGACCGCACTGGTCTTCGACACCACGGCGGTGGCCGGCCCGGTCACCATCCGCCTCGACAACGTGGAGTTCGCCGCGGTGGTCGGCAACGCCACCATGGTGGGCGGCGACGGCCGGCAGGTCGTCTACGGCGACACCAACCAGCAATACCTGTATCTCGGCGCCGACGACGACATCCTGCATGGCGGCGGCGGCAACGACACCGTGGCCAGCGCCGCGGGCAACGACACGCTCTACGGCGACGAGGGCGAGGATCTCGTGGCCGGCGGCGAGGGCGACGACTGGCTGCGCGGCGGGACCGGCCGCGACACGTTGTTCGGCGAGACCGGGAACGACGTGCTGTTCGGCGAGGACGACGACGACTTCATCGGGGCCGGTGCGGGTAACGACTTCGCGTCGGGCGGCTCCGGCAACGACGAGGTGCACGGCGAGGACGGCAACGACGTGCTGTTCGGCGACGAAGGCCGCGATGGGGTCTATGGCGGGGCCGGCGACGACCTGGCCTATGGCGGCACGGGCGACGACTTCATGCAGGGCGGGACCGGCCGCGACACGCTGTTCGGCGAGACCGGCAACGACGTGGTGTTCGGCGAGGACGACGACGACTTCATCGGGGCCGGTGCGGGTAACGACTTCGCATCGGGCGGCTCCGGCAACGACGAGGTACACGGCGAGGACGGCAACGACGTGCTGTTCGGCGACGAAGGCCGCGATGGGGTCTATGGCGGGGCCGGCGACGACTGGGCTTACGGCGGGACCGGCAACGACGTCGTGCTGGGCGGTGAGGGCCGGGACGTGGTGTTCGGCCAGGACGGCGACGACCTGGTGCGGGGCGAGGCGGGCGACGACTTCGTGTCGGGCGGCTACGGTCGTGACGTGGTGGAGGGTGGGTCGGGCAACGACCTGGTCTACGGCGACGATGACGACGACGTGGTGCTGGGCGGTGAGGGCGACGACGCGGTGTTCGGCGGGACCGGCAACGACCTGGTACTGGGCGAGGCGGGCAACGACCGGGTCGCGGGCGAGCAAGGCAACGACACGCTGCTGGGCGGTGCAGGAGGGGATGGCCTGAGCGGTGGCGAGGGCGACGACGTGCTGTTCGGTGGCGATGGGGCCGACCTTCTGTTCGGCAATATCGGCAGCGATACGCTGGAGGGCGGGCTCGGCTCGGACGTGTTCGGGTTTGGCCGCTGGGACGGTTCCGACCTGATCCGGGACTTCGTGGTTGCAGGTCCGGAGGCGGACGTGATCGCGTTCAACGGCGGCGTCGTGGGGTCATTCGAGGCGCTGCAGGGGGCATTGACCCAAGTGGGCTCCGACACGGTGCTCAGGTACGGGGCGGGCGACGTGCTCACGCTGCAGAACGTGCAGGCCTCCAGCCTCAGCGCGGCGAACTTCATCTTCGGCTGAGGACCGAAAGCGCCCGGGCCGTCTCGCGATCGCGCGGCGGCCCGGACGCCCGTGTTCGAGGCTCGTGGTGCCCACCAGAGCTGTCGCCGATCCCGCGGCCGATGACGCGGTTTCTTGTACCTGATGTGTGGCCGCAAGCTGCTACGGCAGGGGCATCCGGCGCTCTCACGGTTTCCCGGTCCGGCGCCCACCGCCACAACGCCGAGGGGCTGGCAGGGCTGAGCGACCGCACGGCGCCGGGCCGCGCTCGCCAAGCTGACCCTTGAGCGGAGGCAAGCTCTGGTCGCCCTGGTCGAGGCGGGACCGGACGTCGACAAGGATGGCGTGGTGCGCTGGCGCCGGGTCGACCTGCAGGCGCGCAGCGAGGAGCTGTTCGGGGTCGAGATGCACGAGCGCACGGTCGGCAAGCACCTGGCCGAACTCGGCTTCGTGCGGCTCTCGGTGCGCCCGCATCATCCCAAGGCCAGCGACGAGACCCGGGAGGCTTCCAAAAATAGCTTCGCCGCGCGCGTGGCGGAGATCTTGCCCGAGCCCGCCCGCTCGAGATCTGGTTCCAGGACGAGGCGCGCGTCGGCCAGCAGGGCACTCTGACGCGGGTCTGGGCGTGCAAGGGGACGCGCCCGCGGGCGCCACGCGACCAACGCGGCAAGTGGACGTATCTGTTCGGGCGGCCTGCCCGGCGCGCGGCACTAGAGCCGCCTTGGTGCTGCCGACGGTCAACACCACGATGATGTCGCTGCTGATTCCGTTCTCGAATTTTCGCCAAGCCTCTGGCTTGAAATCGAAGATTCGAGGTGGATCAATGGCCCGATGCGTCAGAATCTTGGGCCATTGGTATCATACGAAATCCGGAAGATCACTTCCGGATTTCGTATCATCAGCCCGCGCGGCGCCTGAGCGAAGCCGCTTTCCGCATCGCGAAGCGATCAATCGGAAAGCGTATCAGTGGCTGGAAAGCGGAATAAGCCCTCGCAGCGCACTCGCATGCACGGGGGATTATCCGCGGATCGCCGAGATCAGCGCTCCAACCCCGACGATCTGGATCATCCAATTCATGGTGTAGGCTAGAGTCTGCAAGCTCATGTCGGTTCTGACCTTTGCCAGAGTTCGTGCCGGGAAGTGTCTCGCCCCATCCGGGCCTTCAACGTGCCGAACGGAGGCTCCACGATCCGGCGACGGATCATCATCGCGTCCCGAATCCGGTCGAGCCGCTCCTGCATCGCATCGAGCACGCCCTCGTACATCCAGCGCTCGACCCGTCTCGTCCTCGTAGGCGTGCGGCGAGGTTCGAGCGCACAACCCGCGCAGGCGGCCGGGCGCCGGTCGTGGTTCATGGCGTCATCCTCGGCCCGGCGGTCGGACCGGGCCGCCCCCTTGGTCAGGTGCTGGCCGGCGGGGCAGGTACGGCGTAGGCGACGATCCCGGTCGGGGTAGAGCTTCGCCTCACCCCTCCCCTCAACCTCGGCCGCACCGATCGGGCGCGCGTCACGGGCATCATCGTCCGCCGAGGCGAGATCGGCGACGACATCTTTGAAGAGCGGCAGCCGCGCAACGCACCGGGCGTAGAGTGGTCGGTGGACGGCGCGACGCGGCCGACGCCCCTACCGGCCGACGCCGGAACCGTCGACGCGCTCGCGCTCCATGAGGTCCGCCTCGCGCCGCAGCGCTTCGGCCAGTTCCGTCTCCCGCGCTTGCACGCGGGTGGACAGCGCCGCGATGCTGAGCGCCGCCACCGGCCGGCCGGAGGCGTCCCTCACCTGCACGCCGATGGCACCCATCGTCTCGATCACACGGTCCAGGAGCATGACGTAACCGCGTGCCCGCGAGGCCTGGACGGCGTCCCTGATCTCCGGAACCCCAAGACGCGGATAAGGCCCGAGGCGCTCGGCGACGATGCCGAGGATCGCCTCGATCTCGCGGTCGGGCAGCCAAGCGAGGAGCGCCATCGATCCTGCCCCCACCCCGAGGGGGCGGCGGCTGCCGATGTCGAGGTAGTTGGCCCGGATCGGGTAGGAGCCGACCTCGCGGTCGATGCACACCGCCTCGACGCCGCTGCGCACCGAGAGCAGCACGGTGTCGCCCGACATTTCGGCCAGGCGCATCAGGCTCGGCCGGGCGAGGGTCCGCAGGTCGTCGGACCGCCCGCTGCTCGCCGCGAGCGCGGTCAGTTCGGGACCGGGGCGCCAGCGCCGCCCGTCGGACGCCCGGGCGGCAAAGCCCTCCTGAGCGAGCGTGTCGAGGATTCGCAGGGCCGTGACCTTGTTGAGCCCGGTCTCGGCGGTGATCTCGCTGAGCCGCCGCGGCGTCGCGGCGGCGAGCGCGCGCATCACCGCGCAGACCTTCTGCACGGCATTGGGCTCGCCGGGCGCGGAGGGTTTGCCCGGGGGCTCGTCGGGCATGCGACCGCTCACGCCGCCTCGGTCCCGCCGAGATAGATCCGGCGCAGGAGGGCGCTGTCCTGCAGCGCGTCGGCGCTCCCCTCCCCGGCGATGGCCCCGGCATCGAGGAGATAGCCGTGGCCGGCATGGCGCAGGGCCTTCTCGACGAGCTGCTCCACGAGGAGGATGGCCGTCCCGGCGCGGGCGAGGCGGGCCGCCACGTCGAGGATGCGGTCGACCACGATCGGGGCGAGCCCCCCGGAGGGCTCGTCGAGGATCAGGAGGCGCGGACCGGCGATCAGGCCCTGCGCGACCGCCAGGATCTGCTGCTGGCCGCCGCTCAGGCGCGACGCCTGCTGGTGGCGGCGCTCGGCCAGTTCGGGAAAGTCGGCGTAGATGCGTTCAAGGGTTTCCCGCGAGGCGCCCTCCCGCCTCGCATAGGTTCCGACGCGCAGGTTGTCCTCGACGCTGAGCGTCGTGAAGACCCGGTGGCCTTCGAGCACCTGGACCAGGCCGGCCCGCACGATGTCGCCCGGACTCGCCCGGGTGATGTCGGCGCCCGCGAAGCGCACGCGGCCGCGCTGCTTGGGGATCAGGCCCGAGAGGGCGTGCAGGATCGTGCTCTTGCCCGCGCCGTTGCGCCCGAGCACGACCACGAACTCGCCCTCGTGCACGGCGAGGCTCACCCCGTGCACGACATGCGCCTTGCCGTAGGCGACGTGGAGATCCTCGACCTCCAGGAGGACCGCACCGGCACGGGACATCGTCAGGCTCCCAGGTAGACGCGGACCACCTCGGCGTCGCGGCGGACCTCGTCGGGGCGACCGTGCTTGATCAGGCGGCCGCGGTCCAGGGCGGTGACGCGGTCGCAGACGCGGAACACGAAGTCGGTGTGATGCTCGACGACGAGGATGCCGACGCCGCTCTCCCGGATCGCCCCGAGGATGGCGGCGAGATGGCCGATCTCGGCGCCGGTGAGGCCGCCGGCCGGCTCGTCGAGGAGGAGGAAGCGCGGGCGCAGCGCCAGCGCCCGGGCGATCTCCAGGAAGCGCTGCTCGGCGTGCTCCAGAAGGCTCGCGCGCCGGTCGATCGTGTGGCCGAGCCCGATCCCGTGGACGAGATCCGCGGCGTGGGCGCGGATCGCGCGCTCCTCGCGCCGCGCCGCCGGCCAGGCGAGGGCCGCCGCGAGGAAGCCCGCGCGCACCTCGCGCCAGGCGCCGAGCATCGCGTTGTCGAGCACGCTGAGGGAGGGAAGCAGCCGCGGCTTCTGGAAGGTGCGGGCGATGCCGAGCCGCGGCCGGCTCTGGACCGAGCGCCGGGCTAGCGAGGTGCCGTCGAGCTGCACGTCCCCGCCATCCGGGCGGTAATAGCCGGACAGCAGGTTGAGGAGCGTGGTCTTGCCCGAGCCGTTGGGGCCGATCAGCCCGTGAATCTCCCCCGGGCGGAGGTCGAGGGTGACGCCATCGAGAGCGGTGACGCCGCCGAAGCGCTTGGTGATCGCACGCGCGACGAGGGCGTCGGTGGCGTGCGCGCTCATGGCAGGGACTCCCGGGCCAGCGGCGCCGGCGCCGGCGCGTCCGGCTCGCGGGGCGTGGCGCCCAGCGCGCGGCGCAGGCGGGCGAGGTCGGGCCGGACCTCGTGGCTGCCATGGGTCGCGGGCCGCAGGCGGCTCGCGAGCGTGGCGACGAGGCGGCCGATGCCGTCGGGCACCAGCAGCACCACGACCAGGAGGGCGAGGCCGTAGAAGAAGTTGCCGAGCCGGGCCAGCGGCGCCACCATCTCGGGCAGCGCGGTCAGCATGGCGGTGCCGATCAGCGGGCCCAGGATGCTGCCGCGCCCGCCGATGATGATGCAGACGAAGAAGAACAGGCCGATGTCGAACACGAACGTGTCCGGCGTGATGTAGGTCTGGAGCGCGGCAAACAGCGCGCCCGCGACCCCGGCGGTGACCCCGGAGAACACGAACACCGTGAGCTTGGCCCGGAACAGGTTGACGCCGACCGAGGCCGCCGCGACCTCGCTGTCGCGCACCGCGATCAGCGCGCGCCCCCACATCGACCGCGCCACGCTCCAGGTCATGGCGGTGACGGCGGCACCGAGAGCGAGGATGAGGGCATACCGGCCCCGCGGGCTGTCGAAGGGCGCCGGGAAGCCCGGCACCGACAGGCCGGTGCCCCCTCCCGTGAGGCCGCCCCAGGCGAGGGACAACTCGCCGACGATCAGCGCGAAGGCCATCGTCACCATGGCGAAGTAGAAGCCCGGCAACCGCAGGGACGGCAGCCCGAGGAGAAGGCCGCCGAGGCCCCCGAGCGCGCCGCAGAGCGGCAGGGCCAGGAACGGGTCGAGGCCGACCGTGCCGGCGAGGATGGCAAAGCCGTAGGCGCCGACGGCGAGGAGCCCGACATGCCCGATCGAGAGCTGGCCGGCAAAGCCCACCACGAGGTTGAGGCCCGCGACCAGGACCCAGTAGGCGCCGATCAGGGAGGCGAGGTGAACCTGGTAGAGGTCGCCCGACCAGGCCGGCAGGGAGGCGAGTGCGAGGACGGCGAGGAGCGTCAGGCCGATGCGGAGGCTGGGGTGGGACATCAGACCGGCCTCACCCGCTTGTTGCCGAGAAGCCCCTCGGGCCGCAGCAGCAGGACCAGCATCAGCAGCCCGACCGCGATCGTCTGCTGGTACTCGCCGCCGAACCAGTAGGTCGCGAAGGCCGAGAGCAGCCCGAGGCCGGCCCCGCCGATCAGCGCCCCGAGGTTGCTGCCGAGCCCGCCCACCGCGAGCGCGATGAAGCCGTTGAGGGTCAGCGAGAGGCCGAGCGCGAAATACGCGAAGGTGAGCTGGCCGGCCGCGAAGCCGGCGAGCCCGCCGAGCCCGCCGGCCAGCAGGTAGGAGGTCAGGCGCACCCGGTCGGTCGGGATGCCGCGGGCGCGGGCCGCGAACGCGTCCTCGGAGGTGGCCTGGAACAGCTTGCCCCACAGGGTCAGGCGCGTGAAGGCTTCGAGCCCGGCCGTCATGGCGAGGACCGCGACCACCGGCAGCCAGTATTTCTGGTCGAGGAGCCCGGCGGAGAAGTCCTGCGGGATCACCCGCGGGAAGGGACGCGGCTCGGTGCCCCACCAGAGCCCGATCGCCTGCTGCAGCATGGTGGCGAGCGCCAGGGTGGAGAGGAGCCAGAGGTGCTCGTCGGAGCGGGCGAGAACCCGGCGCACGCCGACGATCTCGGTGACGGCGCCGGCCGCCGCCCCGGCCAGCACGGCACCCGCGAGACCGAGCGCCGTGGGCAGCCCGAGGCCGGCGATGAGCCAGGCGCCGACCACCCCGCCCAGCATGCAGAGGTGCCCGGTCGTGACGCTCAGCACGCGCGAGGTCGAGTACATCACGTTGTAGGCGAGCGCCGTCGCCGCGTAGACGGCGCCGATGGCGAGGCCCGAGACGATCACGGCCATGGGTGGCTCCTCTGTCTCGCGATCACCGGGGGGCCGCCTCGTAGCAGCCGTCCCGGAACGAGGCGGCGATGTCGGCGACGATGTTCTTGTCCGGGAAGCCGTTGTGGTCCTGCGGGCTCCAGCTGTAGCTGGCATAGACGCCGGGGAGGTCCCGGGTCGATTCGAGCACCGCCTTGATCTTCTGCGGATCGGTCGATCCGGCCTGCCTCACGGCGTGCTCGATGATCCTCACGGTGTCGTAGCCGAGGGCGACCCACCAGAAGGTGAAGTCGATGCTGCCGCCGAGCGCCGGCTTGATCTTGTCGATCAGGGCCCGGGTCCGCGGCGGCAGCTTGCCGTCGACGTAGGTCGTGCTCTGGTAGCCGGCCGCAAAAGCGTTCTGCCAGTAATCCGGCTTGTTGAGCAGGGCCTTGATCGGGAGCGCCATGATCGCAGGGTGGCCCACCACCGGCACGTCCCAGCCCATGTCGCCGCGGGTGTTGAGGATCCGGGCCATCAGGCCGGTGGCGGCGGTCCAGGGCATCACCACGTCGGCGCCCGCCGCCCTCGCCTTGGTCATCTCGTCGGTGAGGTCGGTCTTGTTGGGATCGACCAGCACCGAGTAGACCGGCTTCACCCCGGCCTGCTCCAGGAGCGCGGCCGCCGTCTTGGCGCTGGACGTGCCGTAGCCGGAGGTATCGCCGATCACCGCCACCTTCCGGCGCTTGAGCACGTCGAGGGCGTAGGCGTTGCCGCCCTCGATCCATTGCCGGTTGGTGTTGATGGCTCGGAACGCCAGCGGGTACCTCTTCGGATCGGTGAGCTCGTCGATCGTCCCGATGACGATGTTGGGGATGCCGGCCCGGGCGACGATCGGCACGGTCGCGAGGGATTCACCTGAATTCACCGGGCCGATGACGAACTGCACCTTGTCGCTGAACAGAAGCTGCTGGGCGAGGTTCACCGCCTTGGTGGGTTCGCCCGCGGTGTCGCGGGTGAGGAGTTCGAGGGGGCGGCCGTCGATGCCGCCGGCCGCGTTGATCTCCTTGATGGCGAACTGCACGCCCTGGTTCTCGGCGATGGCCGCCGAGGAGAGCGGCCCGGTGAGCGAGGAGAGCCAGCCGATGCGGATCGGCTCCGCCGCCCGGCCGGGTCCCGACGAGAGCACGCCGAGGCACGCGACAAGCCCGCATATCCACGCTGATGATCGCATCCCACACCTCCCCTGCCGGATCGGGCCGGCCCGTTGTCTCGACGATTGGCCGCGACACGACGCTCCACTTCCGGAGGCGGCGGCTGCATTGCGTTCTCTCTCCGGGGGCCGCAGCGCTGTCCGGGACAAGGATCGGCTCTGGTTTCCCCGTCCCCTCACACCTCGAGCGACCCGGTCACCGCGGGCGCCTCGACCGGCGCCATCCGGCGGCCCCGCTCGTTCCCGGCCAGCACGGCGTCCATGCGGGAGCGCCGCCGGCCGCGCCAGGCGAGGACCACCTGCATGCCCACGAGCAGGACCGCGAGCGCCACGAAGGTCGCGCTGATCGGGCTGCCGACGAAGGTCCACGGATCGCCCCGCGAGAGCAGCAGGGCGCGGCGGAAGTTCTCCTCCAGCCGCGGGCCGAGCACGAAGCCGAGCAGCACCGGGGCCGGGTGGAAGCCGAGCCGCATCAGCCCGTACCCGACGATCCCGATGACCAGCGTCTGCAGCACGCCGAACATCTCGTTGTTCGTGCTGTAGACGCCGACGCAGATGAAGAACAGGGCGCAGGGATACAGGAACCGGAACGGGATCTGCAGCAACCGCACCCAGATCCCGATCAGCGGCACGTTGAGGAGGACGAGCAGGATGTTGCCGATCCAGAAGCTCGCGATGAGGCCCCAGAACACGTCCGGGTGCTCGGTCATGAGCTGCGGGCCCGGAGTGATGCCCTGGATGATCAGCGCGCCGAGGATCAGCGCCATCACGGCGTCGCCCGGGATGCCGAGGCTCATGGTCGGCACGAAATCGCCCTGGACGGACGAATGCGTCGAGGCCTCCGGGCTCGCGACGCCGCCGATCGCGCCGCGGCCGAAACGCTCCGGATGGCGGCTCACCCGCTTCTCGGCCGCGTAGGCGATGAAGGAGGCGATGGTCGGACCCGTGCCGGGAATCAGCGAGCACAGGCTGCCGACCAGGGTGCCGCGCAGGATCGGCAGCGCGGCCTCCCGCAGGTCGGCCCGGCTCGGGCGCATGTCGCGCATTCGAACCCGCACGCCCGACAGATCGCCGACGGTGAGCCGGTTGATGCTCTTCAGGAACTCGGCGATGCCGAAGAACCCGAGTGCCACCGCGACGAGGTCGATCCCGTTGTAGAGCGACATCGCCCCGAAGGTGAACCGGCTCGTCCCGGTGTCGAGGTCGCTGCCGACGCAGCCGAGGATCAGCCCGACGAGCGTCATCGCCACGCCCTTGAGCGCCGAGCCCCGGGCCAGCGTCGCCCCGGCGAGGAGCCCGAGCAGCATCAGGGTGCTGATCTCGGCCGGGCCGAACTGGAAGGCGATGCGCACAAGGAGCGGCGCGAACAGGATCATCTGCACGATGCCGAAGGCGGCGCCGAAGAACGAGGCCAGCATCGTGATGCCCAGGGCCACGCCGCCGCGGCCCTGGCGCGTCATCGGATAGCCGTCGAGGCAGGTCACGGCGTGCGAGGGGTGGCAGGGCAGGTTGAGCAGGATCGAGCAGATCGCCCCGCCGTACTGCGCCCCGTAATAGATCCCCGCGAGCATCAGGATCGCGGCGACCGGCGGCATCCCGAAGGTGAGCGGCAGCAGGATCGAGATCGTCGCCATGATGCCCATCCCGGGCAGCACGCCGATGAGGTTGCCGATCAGCACGCCGACCAGGCTGAACAGGAAGTTGTGCGGCTGCAGCGCGATCGAGAAGCCGTGGATCAGGTTGGCGACGGTGCTGTCCATGACCCTATCCCCGCCAGAACGGCATCTGGAACTTCAGCGCCAGGGTGAAGACCAGCCCCGCCACTACGGTCATCGCGAGCGCCAGCACCAGCGCGGCGCGCGGGCTGCCGCTCCGGTCGCCGAGCGCCGAGACGAAGACGCAGGCGAAGGTCGCGGGTCCGAGGCCGAGATGCTCGCCGAGCACCATGAACAGCACGATCCCGAGCACGATGCAGAACCAGCCGCGCCAGTCCGGCCGCCCCCCCTCCCCCTCGTGCTCCGCCGCCTCCGGCGTCACCGCGATCAGGAGCCCGATCACGCCTAGCGCACCGCCGACCAGCATCGGGAAGAGGCCGGGGCCGACCCGCGCCAGGGTGCCGAGGCCGAAGGTGCGGGCCTCCAGCACGACCGCGAGGCCGAGGAGGAGCATCAGGCCGCCCGCCGCGTAGCGGCGGACGATGGACGCCGAGGCGTGCATGCTCAGCCCCGCGGGTTCGCGTGGTGGAGGGGCAGGCCCCGGGCGAGTTCGGACAGCGGCGGGATCGCGGCCATCACGCCACCTCCGGGTGGTAGTTGCGCAGGAGGTTCGCGGCCTTGTCCGGCACCTCCATCTCGAAGCCGAGGATCGCCGCGGAGAGGGCCTTTCCGTAATTGTCGAGGCAGAGCGAGCGGGACACGCCGCCGCCGAGCGCGCCCTCGGCGACGAAGTTGAGCACGCCCAGCCGGTCGACCGCGTAGCGGGTGACCTTGCCCGTCACCATGCCGGCGTAGAACGCCTTGAAGCGCTCGGCGGTGAGCTGCTCCTTCAGGTAGGGGTAGAGGTCCGGCTCGTAGGCGATGACCGTGATGTTCGAGGTGTTGCCCTTGTCGCCGGAGCGGACATGGGCCACGTGCTGCAGGGGCAGGCGCATGGTCTCTCAGCTCTCGTAGAACGTGATGACGGGGGACAGCGCCTCGCGGGGAACGAGCGACGACCAGACGCCGATCACCTCGCGGGTGCGGTCCTGGTGCGGCACGCGCTTGCCGGTCATGCCGACGCCCGCCACGGCCATGCCGTCGACCTCGCGGCCGACCTTGAGCGCCTCCTCGCGGGTCCGCGTGCGTGCGGCGACCCGCACGGCGATCTCGTAGGGCTCCGGGCCGGTGCGCGCCGCGCTGCCGCCGTGGATGGCGTTGAGGCCGACGAAGTCGATGCGGATCTCCTCGGCCTGAAGGCCGACGATCCGGAACCGCTCCTCCAGGATGCGCTTGGCGAGTTCCGCCCGGCGCAGGGCGCCCGGCCCGGCGTAGAAGAACATGTCCTCGCCGACGAAGCCCTCCTGGCAGGCGATCGACACCTTGAGGGTGGGCGTGCGCGGCTTGCCGGAGATGCGCGACACCCGCACGCGGTCGTGGCCGACCTCCTCGAGCTCGGTCGTGGTGAAGTCCACCACCACGTCCGGGGTGAGGTAGTTCGCCGGGTCGTGCACCTCGTAGAACAGCTGTTCCTTCAGGGTGCGGAGGGTGACCGCCCCGCCGGTCCCGGCGACCTTGGTGATCACCGCCGAGCCGTCGCTCTCGACCTCGGCGATCGGGAAGGCGAGATCCCAGGGGTCCGGCACGTCCTTGAAACCGGGATCGCAGAAGTAGCCGCCGGTGGCCTGCGCGCCGCATTCGAGCACGTGGCCGATGCCGTTGCCGGGCCCCAGGCGATCGTGGTCGAGGGGATCCCAGCCGAATTCGTGCATCATCGGCGCCATGAAGATCGACGGGTCGGCGACGCGTCCGGTGACGACGATCTGGGCTCCCTCCCGCAGGGCCGCGACGATGGGCTCGGCGCCCATATAGGCCTCCGCCGAGACGATCGAGCCGGCGAGCGAGGCGCTCGGCCGCCCGTCCTCCATCAGCGTGTCGGTGAGGCCGAGGACCCGGTCGGTGATCAGGCTGCCCGAGACCGCCGCGACCTTCGTGCCCTTCGGCGCCCCGCATTCGCGCAGCCAATGGACGATCCGCTCGGCCGCCCCTTCCGGGTTGATCCAGCCCTGGTTGCTGATGATCCGGGTGCCGCGCCGCAGGCAGCCGGGCAGCACCCGCTGCATCCGGTCGTCGAGATAGGTGTCGTAGCCGGGAAAGTCCGGATCGCGCCGCTTGCGCACCTGCGCGGCGGAGATCGTCGCCTCCGCCATGGTCTCGAAGCAGAGATAGTCGAGGTCGCCCCGCTCGGCATTGAGGCGCGCCGGCTCCAGCCGGTCGCCCCACCAGGCCGAGCCCGATCCGATCCGCAAGCCCGCCATCCCGTTCCTCCCTATGATCGATGGCGACGCCGGAATGACTTCATTCGACGGCGGCGCGGGATGTTTCTACTGGAGTTCTGCGCCGGACCTTCTACTCGACCGCAACGCCGGTCTTGGCCACGATCTCCGGCCATCGGGCGACCTCGTTGCGCACTACCTGCCCGAAGGCGTCGGGGGCGGTGCCGCCCGGCGTCGCGCCGAGTTCGAGCAGGCGGGCCGTGGTCTCCGGCTCGGCCAGCACGGCGGCGATGCGCGATTGCAGCAGGTCGACGACCGGTCGCGGGGTCCCGGCGGGCGCGAGCAGCCCGAACCAGGCCGCGACCTCGTAGCCGGGCACCCCGGCCTCCGCCATGGTCGGCACCTCCGGAAGTCCGGGGAAGCGGGCGGCCGTCGTCACGGCGAGCGCCCGCAGCGTTCCGGCCCGCACGTGCCCGATCGCCGAGGGCAGGTTGTCGAACCCGAGCTTGATGTGGCCGGCGATGAGATCGTTCAGCATCGGACCGCCGCCCCGGTAGGGGACGTGGGTGAGCGGAATCCCGGCCATCACCTTGAGCAGTTCGCCGGACATGTGCGGCGAGCCGCCCGTCGAGGTCGAGCCGAAGGCCAGGCCCTCGGGCGTGGCACGGGCCAGCCGGATCAGCCCCGCGAGGTCGGCGACCCCGAGCGAGGGGTTGGCCAGCAGCACGTTCGGCGTGGAGGCGACCACGGTGATCGGCGCGAAGTCGCGCACCGGGTCGTAGGGCAGGCTGCGGAACACCGCGGCGTTGATGCCGTGGGTGTTGATGGTCGCCATCACCAGGGTGTAGCCGTCCGGCGCGCTGCCCGCGACCGCCTTGGTGCCGATGTTGCCCGAGGCGCCCGGCCGGTTGTCCACGATGGCGTGCTGGCCGAAGCGCTTGTCGAGCCGGTCGGCGACCAGGCGCGCCAGGATGTCGGTCGTCCCGCCGGGCGGGAACGGAACCACGATCCGGATGATCCGGTCCGGATAGGCGGCGAGTGCCGTCCCGGGGACGGCCAGCGACGCGAGCAGGCCCAAGCACAGCCGACGGTCCACGGTGGCTCTCCGTGCGTTTCGCGAGTGCGCCGCCCTTCGGGTCGAGTTCCGTCACGCGGAACTCTTACGGTCGCCCTCGCCCCTCCCTCGCCCGCAACAACCGACGTCGTTCCAGCGGACGTAACAGTGTTGACAGGGTCTAACCGGGAAGGCAACCATCTTCCGAACAGAGATCGCGCCGGAATGTCCGCGCGGCCCGCCCGGAGGATGCCCGATGCCTCGTTCCGCATCACGGACCTGTTTGCCCCGGCCCGTGCCGGTTTCGGCCCGGTGAGCACCGTTGCGGGCGTCGGGCTGACGCCGTTCGGGCGCCACGAGGGGCACTCCACGCTCGACCTGATGAGCCGCGCGGCCGCCGATGCGCTGACGGATGCGGAGCTTGAGCGGGGCGACGTCGACGGGCTGATCACCGGCTACTCGACCACCCACCCGCACCTGATGCTCTCGACCGTCTTCGCCGAGCATTTCGGACTGCGCCCGACTTACGCGCACGCGGTGCAGCTCGGCGGCGCCACCGGCTTCGCGCTGGTGATGCTCGCCCACCTCCTGGTCGAGGCCGGGGCCGCGCGGCGGATCCTGGTGGTGGCGGGGGAGAACCGGCTCACGGGCCAGTCCCGCGACGCCGCGATCCAGACCCTCGCGCAGGTCGGCCATCCCGTCTACGAGGTGCCGCTCGGCCCGACGATTCCCGCCTATTACGGCCTCGTCGCCGCCCGCTACGCCCACGAATACGGCGAGCAGGATCTCGCGGCGCTCGCGGTCTTGATGCGCGCCAACGCCGCCCGTACGCCGGGCGCCCATCTGCGCGATCCGATCACCGCCGAGGCGGTCCGGGCCTCGAAGCCGATCGCCTCGCCCCTGCGCCTTCTCGATTGCTGCCCGGTCTCGGATGGCGGCGCGGCCTTCGTGATCGCCCGGGACGAGGCGGGGCGGCGCGGACCCCGCATCCGCGGTGCGGCCCAGGCCCATACCCATCAGCACGTCAGCGCCGCCCCCTCGCTCACCACCTTCGGAGCAGGAGACTGCGCGGCCCGCGCGCTCGCCGCGGCGGGCGTCGGTCTGCCCGATATCGGCTACGCGGCGATCTACGACAGCTTCACGATCACCCTGGCGATCCTCCTGGAGGAGATCGGCTTCGCGCCGCGGGGCGGGGCCGGGCGGCTCGCCGCCGAGGGGCATTTCGATCCCGCCGGCGCCATGCCGCTCAACACGCATGGCGGCCTCCTGAGCTACGGCCATTGCGGGGTCGGGGGCGCCATGGCGCACCTCGCCGAGACGGTGCGGCAGATGCGCGGCGAGGCGGGGCCCCGCCAGATCCCGCCGCCGGCCCTGGCGCTGCTGCATGGCGACGGCGGCGTCCTGTCCTCCCATGTCGGCCTCGTGCTGGAGAATGTCCGATGAACCCGGATCCTTCGAGCCTCGCGCCCGCGGACTGGACGCGGGGCGGCGAGGGCCTCGCCTTCGCGCGCTGCCGCGCCTGCGGCCACGTCCAGTATGTCCTGCGCCCGTTCTGCCCGGCCTGCGGCGCCCGGGACCTTCAGGTCACGCAGGCCTCCGGCCGCGGCCGGGTCTACGCGCTGACCACCGTGGCACGGGCGCCGTCGCCGGAACTCGCCGCCCACGCGCCCTACGTCGTCGCGCTCATCGACGCCGAGGAGGGCTTCCGCTTCATGGCCCACGCGGCCGAGGGGCTGGCGATCGGCGCGCCCGTGCACACCGCCTTCCGGACCTTCGGGGCCGGGCGCGTCCCCTATTGCCTGCCGCAGGAGCGTGAGTGATGGCGAATCTCGCAGCGGCCCTCGACCCGCGCAGCATCGCGGTGATCGGGGCCTCGGAGAACCCGGACAAGATCGGCGGGCGGCCGCTCCTCTACCTCTCGCAGTTCGGCTTTCGCGGCGAGGTCATCCCGGTCAACCCGCGGCGAGAGGAGGTCCAGGGCCTGCGCACGGTGCCGCGCCTCTCCGACCTCCCCCGGGCGCCGGACCTCGCCATCGTGGCGGTCCCGGGCGAGGCAGCGGTCGCCGCCCTCGACGAATGCGGCGCCATGGGCGTCACGGTCGCCATCATGATGGCGTCCGGCTTCGGCGAGACGGAGTCCCCGGAAGCCAAGGCGGCCGAGCGCGCCATGGTAGCCCGCGCCCGGGCCCGCGGCATGCGGGTGATCGGCCCCAATTCCCAAGGGCTGGCGAATTTCGGCACCGGGGCGGTGGCGAGCTTCTCGAGCATGTTCCTGGAGGTCCCGCCGCTGGACGGCCCGGTCGGCATCGTCAGCCAGAGCGGCGCGATGAGCGTCGTGCCCTACGGGCTGCTGCGCGGGCGCGGCATCGGGGTGCGCCACACCCACGCCACCGGCAACGACGCCGACGTCACCGTCTGCGAACTCGCCGCCGCCGTGGCCGAGGACCGGGCGCTGAAGCTGCTCCTCCTCTACCTGGAGAGCATCCCGGACCCGCACCACCTCGCGCAGGCCGCGGAGGTCGCCCGCTCGCACGGATTGCCGATCGTCGCGCTGAAATCCGGCCGCACCGCAGCGGGCCAGGCCGCCGCGCTCTCTCATACCGGCGCGCTCGCCAACGAGGACCGGGTGGTGGACGCCTTCCTCGAGCAGCACGGGATCTGGCGCGCGCGCGACACCGCCGATCTCGTCGAGGCGGCGGAACTCTACCTCAAGGGCTGGCGGCCGGAGGGCCGCCGCATGGTGGCGGTCAGCAATTCGGGCGCGACCTGCGTGATGGCGGCGGATGCCGCCTCGGCCGCCGGCCTCACCCTGGCGCCCCTGAGGGAGGATACGCAAGGAGAGCTACGCACGATCCTGCCGAGCTTCGCCTCGGTGCGGAACCCGGTCGACATCACGGCGGCGCTCATGACGAACAGCGCCCTGTTCGGCCAGATCCTGCCGGCGATCGCCCGCGACCCTTCGGCGGATGCCTTCCTGATCGGCGTGCCGGTGGCGGGCCGGGCCTACGACGTCGACGCCTTCGGCCGCGACACCGCCGCCTTCGCGGCCGCGACCGGCAAGCCGGTGGTGATCGTCGCGCCGCAGGACCTCGTCGCAAAACCGTTCCGCGAGCGCGGCCTGCCGGTCTTTACCGGCGAGGGGGCCGCCGTGCGGGCGCTGCACCAGTTCATCGTCCACCACGAGCGGATGCAGGCGGCGGCCGGTCGCCCGCCTATCGCGGCGGTCGCGCCCGTGTCCCCGCATGCGCCCCGCCTCCTCGACGAGGCGCGGAGCCTCGCGCGCCTCGCACAGGCCGGGATTCCGGTCGTGCCGCACCGGCTCTGCCGCACGTCCGAGGAGGCGGTCGCGGCGGCGGCCGCCCTCGGCGGGCTCGTCGCCGTGAAGGGCTGCTCGCCGGACGTGGCGCACAAGAGCGAACTCGGCCTCGTCCATCTGGGCTTGAGCGACGCCGCCTCCGTCGCAGCGGCCTTCGAGGCCTGCCGCGCAGGTCTCGAGCGGCACGGGAGTGCCTTCGCGGGCGTGATCGTCGCGGCGATGAGGCGCGGGCGGCGCGAATTGATGCTGGGCGCCCACCGCGACGCCTTCTTCGGACCGGTCGTGGTGGTGGGTGACGGCGGCAAGTACGTCGAGGCGATGCCCGACGTCGCCCTCCTGCTGCCGCCCTTCGACGAGGACGACGTGCGCCGGGCGATCGGTCGCCTGCGCATCGCGCCGGTGATCGCCGGCATCCGGGGCGAGCCGCCGCTTGCCCTCGACCGCTACCTGTCCGCCGCGGTCGCGGTCGGCCGGCTGATGACGGGCGACCGCCGCATCCTGAGCCTCGACGTGAATCCCATCGTGGTCGGCAGTGCCCCGGACGACTGCGCGGCACTCGACGCGGTCGTGTTCGAGAGCGGCGAGGAGGGAGGCACGCCATGATCCGACATGAGGAGGGAGACACGCCATGATCCGACGCCGAGACCTCGCCGCCTGCCTCGCCGGTGCCGGCGCCCTTGCGCTGGCGCCGCGGGCCGCCCGCGCCGCCGCCTGGCCGGCGCGGCCCATCGGCGTCGTGGTACCCTATCCGCCCGGCGGGTCGACCGACATCACCGCCCGGATCGTCGGCGAACGGCTCTCCGTGGCCCTCGGCCAGCCCCTCGTGATCGACAACCGGTCGGGAGCGGGCGGCAACCTCGGCATGGATGTCGTCGCCCGCGCCGTGCCTGACGGCTACACGCTCGGCGTCGCCACGACGGCGCACGCCATCAACATGACGCTGTTCCGCAAGCTCAACTACGACACGCTCAAGAGCTTCGCCCCCGTCGCACTCCTCACGGAAAATCCCCTCGTCCTGGTGGTGCCGGAGGCGGCGCCATGGCGCGACGTGCGCGCCCTCATCGCGGCGGCCAAGGAGAAGCCTGGCGCCCTCAACTACGCCTCGTCGGGCGTCGGCCAGTCGACCCATCTCGCAGCCGAGCTCTTCGCGTCGATGGCGGGGGTCAAGCTCACCCACATCCCCTATCGGGGCAGCGCGCCCGCGATCACCGACGTGATCGCAGGACGGGTCGATCTGATGTTCGACACCACCCAGTCCGTGCTCTCGCACGTGGAGGGCGGACGGGTGCGGGCGCTCGGCATCACCTCGGCGGAGCGGCTGCCGCGGGCCAAGGACATCCCGACGATCCGCGAGACGGCCTTGCCCGACTACGTCGCCATTGCGTGGAACGGGCTGGTGGCGCCCAAGGGCACCCCCTCCGACACCATCCAGCGCATCCACGCCGAGACCGTCCGGGCCTTGCAGGAGCCGGGGATCGTCGCGAAGTTCGAAGCACTCGGGGCGACCTCCCGCCCGCTCTCGACCGAGGCGTTCGGCGCCTTCATGGCCGACGAGATCGCCAAGTGGGGCGCCGTCGTGAAGCAATCCGGAGCGACGCTCGACTGAAAAAAACGTTTTCCGGCAATGCCAGAGGCTTGGTAAGACAAGTTACACAGCATCGGGGGCATTGATTATTTCCCGGTTTCTCGGACACCTCCGATACGAGTTCCGGAAAATTCCTTCCGGAACGCGTATCACGAGCCCGCGCGGCGCCTGAGCGACGCTGAAATCCGCATTGCGAAGCAATCCGTGGGAATTCGTATGATACGCTCATCGCGGACAGGGGAGGTGTTCGACGATGAAGGTCCGACGCTGATTCACAGGGCGCAACGCTAACCCTTCTGCCTGGCGTCCAGCGCCGTCTTACCGCCTCCGGAAGGCCGCCACGCGGGCGATCGGCGGATGAGCGGCGACTGTGCGCTTTCATTTCGCCCAGTGAACGATATTCTCATGTGTGAATGGCGACGAGCGTGCGGGGCGATCCCGGGTGGGGGACGGCGGAAAGCGGGCGACATGAACCGAGCGGAGGAGCGGAGCTGGGCGATGAAGGTCGGTCGTGGGGGCGTCACGCAACCCGTGGCGATCGCGCGGGCGCTCGCGGCCGCCCTGCGGGCTGAAAGCGTCGAGGCGATCTTCCGCGCTGCGTCGGCCAGCCCCTCTTCCGCCATCGACGATGTGCGCACACGTGTCGGCGAGGGCTTCGGCTCGGTCGCGCGCGATACCCGGTTCCATCGGTTCGGGCTCCTCGACGTGGCGCCGCCTCCCCCCGACCGGTCGGACGGCGCGAAGCTCCAGCCGGGGGTGCCGCGGATCGCGACGCGGTCCGAGGCAGAAGCGAGTGTCCGTCACGCCGTCCCGGACCGCCGCAGGAGCGCCCGATGAGCCAGACGGTCGATGCGGATGGGGAGACGTGGACGGACGACATCGCCACGCCGGGCCTCCTGTGCCGGATCGCGGCCCTGCTCGACCGCGACGGGCGTGAGGTCGCGCGGCGTACCGTCCTTCCCCGTGGCTGGCACATCGGGCTTTTTCCCACCGGCCTGGCGCAATCGGCACTGCGGCCGGACGGCTATGCAGGGCCGGGGGTGCCGCTCCCGGATCTCGGCCTGCCCCGAGTCATGCTGGGCGGACGCCGGGCGGCCTACACGGGCGACATTCCCCTCGGCGCAAGGGTCGGGCGGCGGACCGAAATCGAGAGCGTCGCGGAGAAGACCGGCCGCAGCGGCCGGATCGCCGTCGTGGCGGTTCTCAATGTGCTCAGCGTCGGCGGGCGCGAGGTCGTCGCGGAGCACGAGGATTACGTCCTGCGCGAGGCGGCCCCGTCCGGCACGGACCCTATCGCCTCGCCGCAGGACGGTCCCCCGCGGCCGTTCGACGTCGCGCGCATCCTGACACCCGACGAGACGCTGCTGTTCCGCTTCAGCGCCCTCACCTTCAATGCTCATCGCATCCATTACGACGCGCCCTACGCCACGGGCCGCGAGGGCTACCCGGCCCTCGTGGTCAACGGCGCCCTCACGGCGCTGCTCGTCCTGGAACTCGTCCGGGCGACCGCCGGACGGGAGCCCGCCGCCTTCGGCTACCGTACGCTCAGGCCGCTCTATTGCGGGCGTCCGATGCACCTGAAGGCGCGGCGTGGGGCAGACGAATGGCGAGCCTGGGCCGAGGACGAGGCCGGGGCGGTCGCGCTCGAGGCGACCTTCCGGTGAGCGAGCCCTCCCCCGCCGCCCGGCCGCTCGCCGGCATCCGGGTCATCGACCTCACGAGCGTCGTGGTCGGCCCGGCCTGCACGCTGCGGCTCGCGGATTTCGGTGCCGAGGTGATCAAGATCGAGCCTCCCGGCGGCGACATGCTGCGCTGCCTGGGCGGCCCCTCGCCCGGGGGGCGCCACGCCGGCTCGTACCTTCACCTGAACCGGGGCAAGCGCGCGCTCGGCCTCGACCTCAAGATGCCGGCCGCCCGCGCGGTGCTGGAGCGCCTGATCGCGGGAAGCGACATCCTCGTCGCCAACATGCGCCCGGAGGCGCTGGCCCGGCTCGGCCTCGACGCGGAAGGCCTCCGTGGCAGGTTTCCTCGGCTCGTTCACTGCACGATCACCGGCTTCGGCCCCGGCGGGCCCTATCGCGGTCGCCCGGCCTATGACAGCGTGGTGCAGGGCGTGTCGGGCATCGCCGGCCTGGCCGAGCGGCGCGACGGCCGCCCGCTCTACGCGCCGTTGCTTCTGGCCGATCACGTCACCGGCGAGATCGCCGCCTCGGCGATCCTCGCCGCCCTCTTCGCCCGCGAGCGGACGGGCGCGGGTGCGACGCTCGAAGTGCCGATGCACGAGACCATGGCGGCCTTCGTGCTCCACGAGCATCTCGGCCCGCGGACCTTCGTTCCCCCGCTCGGCCGGGCCGGCGACGCCCGCGTGCTCAATCCGGAGAACCGGCCCCTCGCCACGGCGGACGGCTGGATCAGCCTGACGGCCAATTCCGACGCGCAGGTCCACGCCTTCCTGCGAGCGGTCGGGCGGGCCGAAATGATCGACGACCCGCGGCTCGCCACCGTCGCCGACCGGTTCCGCAACGTCGACCTGTGGTTCCGCATCCGCTCCGAGGCTCTGGCGGCGCGCACGACCGCCGAGTGGCTCGCGGTCTTCTCTCGGGCCGACGTGCCGGCCATGCCCTGCCACACGCTCGAAACGCTGGAGCATGATCCCCACCTCGCTGCGGTCGGGCTGATCGGCACGGATGCGCACCCGACCGAGGGCACGGTGCGCACCATCCGGCCGACGATCCTGCACGACGGCGCGCCGGCCGCCGCCGGTCGACCGGCGCCGCCGCCGGGCTACGACACCCGTGCCGTGCTTCACGGGCTCGGCCTGAGCGAGGCGGAGACCGACGTGCTGATCGCCACCGGGGCCGCGTTCGAGACTGGGACCGGCTGAACACGCCACGGCCCGACGGCGAACACGCTGCGGGCCTCGACCTTCAGGGAGGAGACACCACTATGACAGGCATACGATGGAAGGGCCTGCCCCTAGGGCTCACGGCCGCGTGCCTCGCAGCCGGCCTCGCCCTCCCGGCACGGGCCGCCGACCAGGGCCCGGTCAAGATCGGGGTCCTCGTCGATCTGGAGGGCACCTACGCCGATATCGGGGGCCTGGGCGCCGTCGAGGCGGTGAGGATGGCGGTCGAGGATGTCGGCGGCGGCGTGCTTGGTCGACCCGTCGAGGTGGTCTCGGCCGGCGGGCAGAACAAGGCGGACGTCGCCGCCAACATCGCCCGGCAATGGTACGACTCGGGCGTCGACGTCATTACCGACCTGCCCTCCTCCGCGATGGCCCTCGCGGTGATGAACCTCGCCAACGAGAAGAAGAAGATCGCCCTCGTCACCAGCGCCGGCTCCTCCGACATCACCGGCAAGTTCTGTTCGCCCTATACGGCGCATTGGACCTGGGACACCTATGCCATGGCCAAGGGCACCGGCTCGAGCGTGGTGCGCCAAGGCGGCACCGACTGGTACTTCCTCACCGCCGACTACGTGTTCGGCCAAGCGCTGGAGCGCGATACCGCCGCGGTGGTGAAGGCGAGCGGCGGGCGCGTCCTCGGCGCGGTGCGCGCGCCCCTCAACACGCAGGACTTCTCCTCCTTCCTGCTCCAGGCACAGGCCTCGAAGGCGAAGATCCTGGGTCTCGCCAATGGCGGCACCGACACGACGAACGCGATCAAGCAGGCGCGGGAATTCGGCCTCACCGATTCGATGCAGCTCGTCGCGCTGATCGCCTTCCTGAGCGACGTCCACTCCCTCGGCCTCAAGGTGGCGCAGGGCCTGCTGCTGACGGAAGCCTTCTACTGGGATCAGGACGAGGCGACGCGGGCGTGGTCGCGCCGGTTCTTCGCCCGGATGAAGCGCATGCCGAGCATGACCCAGGCCGGCGCCTATAGCGGCGCGCTGCACTACCTGAAGGCCGTGAAGGCGGTCGGCAGCAAGGACCCGGATGCCGTGATGGCGCAGATGCGCCGCACGCCGATCGAGGACTTCATGACCCATGGCGGGACGTTGCGCGCCGACGGGCGTGTGATCCGCGACATGTACCTCTTCCAGGCCAAGACCCCGGCGGAATCGACGGGCGAGTGGGACCTCTACAAGCTCGTACGCCGCATCCCCGGCGACGAGGCGTTCCGCCCACTCGCCGAGGGCGGCTGCCCGCTGGTGCGCACGGCGAAGGAGACGCAGCCGTGAAGCGCTTTGCCGTCACCGAATTCGGCCGCCCGCTCTGTACCCTGGTGGAGGACGATCCCGTCCCGCAGGGCAGCGAGGTGATGCTCGACCTGGAGCGCTGCGGCGTCTGCCACACCGATCTGCATCTGCGCGAGGGCCATTACGACCTCGGCGGCGGGCGGCGCCTGAGCCTCGCCGAGCGCGGGGTGAAACCGCCCGTGACCCTCGGCCACGAGATCCTCGGCCGCATCGCCGCGGCGGGACCCGAGGCGGGCACCGTCGGGATCGGCCGGCGGGTCCTCGTCTTCCCGTGGATCGGCTGCGGCAGCTGCCACCGCTGCCTCTCCGGCGAGGAGAACCTGTGCGCCGCCGGGCGCTGCCTCGGCGTGCACCGGCCGGGCGGCTTCGCCGAGAAGGTCGTGGTCCCCCATCCCCGTTACCTGATCGACGTCGAGGACCTCGAGCCCTCCTCCGCCGCGACACTCGCCTGTTCGGGGCTGACCGCCTTCTCCGCCCTGCGCAAGGTCGGTGTCGATCCCGCCCGGGACTGGTTGCTGCTGATCGGCGCCGGCGGCCTCGGGCAGAGCGCCCTGCGCCTCGCGCGGGCGCTCGGCCACACCCGCATCGCGGTTGCCGACACGGCGCCCGGCAAGCGTGCACGGTCCTTGTCGCTCGGCGCCGACCTGGTCCTCGACCCTGTCGATCCCGGCGCACGCACGGCCCTCCTCGGCCTCGAGAACGGGCTTGCGGCAGCGATCGATTTCGTCGGCAATGCCGAGACGGCGCGCTTCGCCATCGATACCTTGCGGCGGGGCGGACGCTCGATCACGGTCGGCATGTTCGGCGGCGAGATCTCGCTGCCGCTGCCGCTCCTGCCGTTGCGCGCCCTGACGCTGACTGGCTCCTATGTCGGTAATCTTGGCGAGTTGCGCGACCTCGTCGACCTCGTGCGGAGGCACGGCCTGACCCTCGTCGAAACCGAGACGATCCCCCTCGATCAGGCAGAGGCCGCGATGCGGCGTCTCGAGGCCGGATCGGTTGCCGGACGTCTCGTCTTGTCAAACAAGATCTGATTCGATCGTCGATTGCGACGGCAGCGGAGTTTTGCCCTGATCGATTGCAAGTCGTCGTCGTATAGGGCGGCGGCATAGAAAGGATGCCTGCAATACCAAAGATCGTTGAGGCGGTGTATCGTTACGATTTCCTCATATCCCACGGTTTTTGACTGATCGTTTCGCGATGCGGAAATCATATGGGTCTCGGGTCGACGTCGACACGATGTCGGCACTTCGTCAGGCTGTTCAGATGAGCGACGCATCGCCGGCATCACCGTAGGCGCTCCAGCCGCCATCGACACTCAGGACTGCGCCGGTCACGTACGACGCCGCCGGAGAGCACAGGAACCATGCCGCCTCGGCGATCTCGGCCGGATCGGCGAGGCGGCCGAGGGGGATCCGCCGTTCCAGCCGCCCGCGGTCGATGCGGCTCGCCTCGACCAGCCTGGCGACCAGCGCAGTGCCGACATAGCCCGGCGCGATGGCATTGACGCGGATGCCCGCCCCGGCCCATTCGCAGGCCATGCTCCTGGTCATCGCGACGATGCCGGCCTTCGCCGCCCCGTAGGCGTTGCGCCGCGGCAGGCCGGTCAGCCCGGCGATCGAGCTCACGTTCAGGATGGCACCGCCCTGCCCTTCCATCACGCGGGCCGCTTCCCGCGACGCCACGAACGTGCCGTCGAGGTGGACGCGCAGGATCCTGTCGAAGGTCGCGAGGTCCTGCTCCAGGGTCGGCTTGTGGCTGTCGCCGATGCCTGCGTTGTTCACCAGGATGTCGAGCCCGCCCAGGCGCGAGACGGTCTCCTCGACCATCGCGATCGCCGAGGCCTCGTCGGCGACGTCGGCCCTCACCGCCAGATGATGGGCTCCGAGTTCCGCCGCTCGCGCAGCGGCACGGTCGCGATCGAGATCGGCCAGGGCGACCCGGCAGCCGGCCGCGGCGAAGCGCCGGGCCATCGCCCAGCCGATGCCGTCCGCGGCTCCCGTGATCAGGGCGATTTGTGTCCGGATGCTCCGGGTCATGATGCGCTCCTTTGTATGCTCCCGCCGGACGACGGGCCGGCCTCGAAGCCCGGTCGTGGGATCAGGTTCATCAGCACGCGGCCGAAGCCGCCATCGACCGTGATCTCGTCGCCGGTGACGTAGGCGGCCCGGTCGCTGGCGAGGAAGAGGACCGCGTCGCGGATATCGTCGGGCGTGCCGATGCGGCCGAGGGGTACGACGGCGCCGCGGCGCTCACGCACGCCGGGAGCGTCGTAGAAGGACTGGCTCAGCGGCGTCACCACGAGGCCGGGGCTGACCACGTTGCTGCGGATGCCGGCCCCTCCCCACTCGGTGGCAAGCTGGCGCGACAGCATCACGATGCCGGCCTTGCTGACGCTGTAGGCGCCGCTGAAGCCCTGGGGGTGGCGTCCGGAGATCGACGCGACGTGGACGATGGCGCCGCCGCCTCGCTCCCGCATCGGCCGCCCGAAGGTTTGCGCGCATAGGAAGTAGCCGGTGAGGTTGACCGCGAGGAGCGCGTTCCATTCGGACAGCGGCAGGTTTTCCAGGGGTGCGGGACGCATCAGCGCGGCATTGTTGACCAGCACCGCACAGGGCCCGAGCGGCCGTGCCCGCGCCGCGGCGGCCTCGAGGCTGTCCGGGTCGGTCACGTCGCAGGCCAGCGCCAGCACCTCGGCGCCGCTTCGCTCGACCTCGGCGGCGATCCCCGCCATCGCCCCGGCCTCGCGGTCGAGGAGGACGAGGCGGGCGCCCGCCCGGGCGAATCCGAGCGCGATCGCCTGCCCGAGCCCGCCTCCGGCGCCGGTGACCACGCAGACCCGGTCCCGCAGGTCCAGCCAGTCGAAATCCCTGTCGCTCATGGTGCGAATGCTCCGCGTGAGGATGCGTGCACGGCGATCACCGCTCGGCCAGGGACGGCAGGACCGCCCTCCGGATCAGCCGGTTCTCCTGGGCGGTGATCAGGTGGGCGGAGGCCTGGAGATAGGCCGGCCAGTCCGGGTCCCGGTCCCGGGCGGCGTGACGTGCCTCGAACTGGCCCATATCGTCGAACCCCCAGAGGTGGACGACCTGGTTGAGGGGGCCGACCGCGCTCGTGAACATCCCGAGCGGGGCGCCGAGATACTTCAGCTGCACCGGCATCGCGAGCCGGTCGAAGACGTCGAGGAACTCGGTCATGCCGCGCAGGCGGATGGTGTAGGTGCGCAGGTCGACGATTGCCGCATCGAGCGTCATGAAGGTGTCCTCACGGGTCTTGAGCGGGAATCAGGAGCGGACGAGCGGGCAGGCGCCATCCGCTTCGGGCCGGAAGGCCTCGTCGGCCGGCATGGTCGAGACGAGCTTGTAGACGTCGCCCGCGCCCCGGCTCTCCTCCGGCTTCTTCACCTCGAACAGGTAGGCCGGGTGGATCTTGCGCCCGTCCGCCCGGATGCGGCCCGCCCCGAAGGCGTCGTCGTCGGTCGGCATCCGCTTCATCAGCTCGATCACCGCCCGCCCGTCGGCCTTGGCCTGCGCGACGCCGAGCTCCTTGACCGCCTTGAGGTAGTGGAGCACCCCCGCATAATCGCCGGCCTGGCTCATGTTGGGGAGGACGTTGGCGGCAAGCCGCGGCTTGACGCGCTTCGTGAAGCCGCGGGTCCGCTCGTTGAGGTCCCAGTAGAAGGTCTCGGTGAGCGACAGGCCCTTGGCCACCGGCAGCCCCATGCCGAGCACGTCGGTGACGTAGCCGACCATCGCGGCGAGTCGCACCCCGCTGCCCTCGATGCCGAATTCCTGCGCCTGCTTGAGGCAGGCGATCAGCTCGCTGCCGGAATTGGCGAAGGCGATGACGTTGGCGCCGCTGCTCTGGGCCTGGAGCAGGTAGGAGGAGAAGTCCGCGGTGCTGCCGAGGGGATAGCGCACCGCGCCGAGCACCTTGCCGCCGGCGGCCTTGACGAAGCGGGACGCGTCCGCCTCGGCCGCGTGGCCGAAGGCGTAATCGGCGGTGATGAAGAACCACCTGTCGCCGCCGACCCGCACCAGGGACGTGGCGGTCGAGTGGGCGAGGCACCAGGAATCCCACGACCAGTGCACCCAGTTCGGACTGCAGCTCTTGCCGGTGAGATCCGAGCTGCCGGCGGTGGTGATCAGCGCCGCTTTCCTCTTCTCCTCGATGATGCCGCGCGAGCCGAGCGCGATCGAGCTGTTGCCGACATTCTCGATCAGGTCGACGCCGCCGCGATCGAACCATTGCCGGATGATGGTCAGCCCGACATCCGGCTTGTTCTGGTGGTCGGCGGTGAGGATCTCGACCTTGATATCGGGGGTCTGAGCCATGAACTCGTCGGCGGCCTGCTGGACGCAGGCGACGGTGGTCGGCCCCGAGACGTCGCGGTAGACACCCGACATGTCGGTGATGACGCCGATGCGGATGGTGTTGGCGGCTTGGGCCCGGCTCAGGGATGCGGGCATCATGGCGAGCCCGGCGAGGCCGGCGCGCACGAAAGTGCGGCGGTCGAGGGTCATGGCGTCTCCTCCATTCTTCGTCGTTTGGTGATGCGCGGGCGGCTTCTGTCAGGCCGCTTCGTCCGCGAGGTGGTGTCCGGTGATGAAGCCGAAGGTCATGATCGGCCCGAGCGTGATCCCGGCCCCCGGATAGGCGCCGCCCATGATGCTGGCCCGGTCGTTGCCGACCGCGTAGAGGCCCGCGACCGGATGAGCATCGGGGCGCAGCACGCGTCCGACCGTATCGGTGCGCAGGCCGTCGAATGTGCCGAGATCGCCCATGACCAGCTTGAGGGCGTAGAACGGCCCCTTCACGATCGGCGCGACGTTGGGGTTGGGCCGGTGCTCCGCATCGCCGAGGAAGCGGTTGAAGGCGGTCGAGCCGCGACCGAAGGCGGGGTCCTCGCCGCGCGCGGCGCCGCGGTTATAGTGATCGACCGTCGCGACGAGCCCGTCCGGATCGATACCCGCGGCCTGCGCGAGCTCGGGCAATGTCCGGCCGGAGACGAGATAGCCGTTGCGGACATATCGGCCGATCGGGACCGGCGCCGGCTTGGCGTAGCCGAGGCCGTATTTGCGGATCGTCGGATGATCGCAGATCAGCCAGGCCGCGGTCTCGCCCGCCCCCTCGCCGTCGCGGATCATCGCCGCGCCGGTGTCGTGGTAGGAATTCGCCTCGTTGGTGAAGCGCCGCCCGTGCCGGTTCACCGCGACGACGCCGGGCTTGTACCGGTCGACGAGGTGGGGAAAGACCCCCGTGCGCCCCCCGCCGAGGGGCACGCGCGACACCGGCATCCAGGCCGCCGCGTTGGCCATCCGGATCTCGAACGCGCCGCCGGCCGCCTCGCCGAGGCGGATGCCGTCGCCGGTATTGCCGGACGGCGTCGGCGACAGGTGCTCGGCGCCGCGCTTGACGTGGGGATAGGCCTCGGAGACCCGCTCCCGGTCGTGCGGGAAGCCGCCGCAAGCCAGGACCACGGCGCGCCGGGCCGCGATGCGGCGCTCACCCTCCGCATCGCGCACCACCGCTCCGGTCACCCGCCCGTCGCTGACGCTCAGGCTCTCGGCCGCGGTGCCGGTCCGGATCGGGATGCCGAGGTCGAAGGCCGTCTTGGCCAGCCGCGCCGCCAGCGCGTTGCCGCTGGTGATCTGGACGCCGCGGCGGTGGATCGCGAGATCCTTGAGATGCCGGGCGAGGCGGCGCGCCACGTAAGCCGCAGAGGTCAGCGAGCGGGTCGCCCGGAAGAAATGCTTCAAATCCTCGTTCGAGGAATTGAACATCATTCCGATGAAGGTGATCGTCTCGAGCGGCGGGCGCAGCCGGGCGATCTCGCGCCCGAGCTTGCGTGCATCGAACGCCGCCGCCGTGACCGAGCGGCCGGCCTTGGCGCCGCCCGGCGCGTCCGGATGGTAGTCGGGATAGCCCGAGAGTACGAACTTGACCTCGGTCTCGCGCTCGAAGAACTCGATCATGCGCGGGCCCGCGTCGAGAAACGCCTCGACCGCCGCCTCGTCGTAGGCGTTGCCGGCCTCGTGGCGCAGATAGGTCCGGGCAGCCTCGCGCGTGTCGGACAGACCGGCGCGCTCCGCGTGCGGGTTGCCGGGCACCCACAGAACCCCACCCGAGAAGGCGGTGGTGCCGCCGAAGAACGGCTCCTTCTCGATCACCAGCACGTCGAGGCCGCGCTTCCGCGCCGTGATCGCGGTCGCGAGACCACCGGCACCGGAGCCGACGACGAGCACGTCGCAAGCGAGATCGCTGGCTGCCTGGGGCGCCATGGCTTCATCCTCTCCCGGGTATTGCGGAGCCGGGATGCGCGGGACCGGCGGTTCGACCGCCCGGACCCCGTGGCATCGGGCGCGTCGCGCCCTCGATTCCCCGCCTGTTGCCTCCCGTCTCTCGCAAGCTCTGACGCCTCGCGAGGACCATGCACGGAGGCTACCGGATGGCCCGCAGGGCACAATGGACAGATGCCGCGTTCGATTGCACTTTTCCCGCGCGGGCCGCGGCGTGTCCGGGAGGGGGCGGATGGCGCAGACGAGACGGGAATCCGGACAGGCCGCGCCGGTCGAGCGCTTTCTTCTCTACGGGGAGCCGGTCCAGAGCGTCGAGGCGCGCTTCCTGCACGTCGAGCCGATCCGCTTGCGCAGCGGCCGGCACCACTGGACCATCGCGCCCCACGCCCATGCGGACTTGCACCAAATCCTGCTCGTCACGCAGGGCGGTGGCGTGATGCGTGCCGAGGCCGAGCACTTCCCGATCACGCCGCCGGCCCTGCTGGTCGTCCCCTCGGGGGCGATCCACGCCTTCGACTTCGTGGCCGGCACCGACGGATGGGTCGTCACCGTGGCGGATTCGATGGCGGCCGACGTTGCCCGGGGCGAGGCGGCCATCGACCGGCTCCTGCGCCGGGCGGCCTGCATCGGCGGCCTGGAGGCCGAGGCAGTGGCCGCGCTCTCCGGCGCCTTCACCGATCTGTCGCAGGAATTCCTGTGGTCGGCCCCGGCCCGGATGCTCGCCATCGAGGCCGGGCTGATCCGGATCCTGGTGGCGGCGGCCCGTCTGGTGGACGCGCAGGGCCGGGAGGACGCACCGAGATCAGCGGAGGCCGCGCTGATCGCCCGCTTCCAGCACCTCGTCGAACAGGATTTTCGCACGGTCCAAGCCGTGTCCGACTACGCCCGGCAGCTCGCCGTGACCGAGGACCGGCTGCTCGCCGCCTGCCAGCGTCGGTTCGGACAGCCGCCCAAGGTGCTGATCCAGCGCCGTGTCCTGGTCGAGGCACAGCGCTGGCTGATCTACACCACGTTGCCGCTCGCCGAGATCAGCCACGCCCTCGGCTTCCGCGACCCGGCATACTTCTCACGCGTCTTCAAGAAGAAGATCGGCGAGACGCCGCAAGCGTTTCGTGCGTCGCGGGCCACGGCCCAAGCCTTATAGGCCGTCTGCGGACAGAAAGAGGGTCCTTGCCCGGCGAGAGCGATCCATCTCCCGAATCCCCCTCGTCTAGGGCAGCGCCCGATCACGTTGCAATCGGGCGCTGCCCTAAGCAGATTTCGCAAAAGTGGCCGCCGGTTTTGCGGATAAAATCTGCGATAAAACAAGGATCTAAGCGGACGAAGCGTTGGCCTGCCAACGCAAGTCTGCTTAGTGTCCCGGCACTCAAGTTCGGTGACGAACGTCGTAGGGGAAGATCCTGCTACGGAGGGCTCCGATGCCTCGTCCCCTGCCTGCGGTGAACCTGCGCCCGTCCGAGCGTGACGCCCTTGAGAAGTGGGCCGGGCGTCGCAAGACCGCGCAAGGCCTAGCCATGCGTGCCCGCATCCTGCTGCTGGCCGACGAGGGCGCCTCCAACGAAGCGATTGCCGCCGATCTCGCCCTCGACCCGGCGACCGTCGGCAAGTGGCGCAACCGCTTCCTGCGTGACCGTGTCGAGGGGCTCTGCGACCAGCCCCGCAGCGGCGCACCCCGCCGCATCGACGACGCTCGGGTCGAAGCCCTGGTCCTCGACACCCGGGAGCGCAGGCCCGAGGGTGCCACGCACTGGAGTTCGCGCCTGATCGCCAAACGCCACGGCCTCTCTCACACCAGTGTCCAGCGCATCTGGCTCGGAGTAAAGAACGCCATGCGCCTTATGCGAATGTCACGAGGAACGGGGGCGGTTTCTCGGACTATGGGAAGTGTCATATTGGCGGAACCACCGCTTCCGGGATGCTTGGGGTTGAGATGATATCACTGCATCCTCTCCTTTGATCGTCAAAATAGATTGTATTAAATCTCTACTGCAATATTATATAGCAAATTTTATTTTTTATTATATTCTGTGATATTTTAATTTATCAACCAATCAAAATATTATCTGCAAATAGACAATAGGGTGCAACTATAAAGAGATGCATGCAGGACATGTTATATTTGCCGATCAAAAATCTCCGACTTCAAAAATATTTCAGCAAAAATATGGCACCCGATAATATTCATATAAATCAAATTTAATAAATCGCCCGTAGCTCGCTTGTATTGTTGCAGGCGCCTGATTCGGCATCGTACAGAGCCGGTTACGGAGATCGATTCACCGTCGGGAGATGTTACGCAGCCTCGCGCCTCGCCGGCCCTTCACTCGATCCCGCGGATCGGCTCCGGACCCTACCCGCTCAGCGCCCGAGCCGCTTCGATCGCCAGCGGCGCGAACCGCTTGCGGAAATCCTCGATCGACCACTCGCTCAGCGAACCTGCGATGTGGACCGCGCCCAGCGGCCGGCCCGGGTCGGCGAGCACGGCGGCGCTGAGAACGACCTCGCCGATCAGCGCCTCCTCGGTGGCGAAGGCGTAGCCGTCGCGGCGTGCCTCCTTCACCTTGCGCCAGATCTTCGCCGGCTCGGTCAGGGTCTTCCGCGTCAGCGGCCTGCGGTCCGAGCGCGCCAGGATGTCGTCGACTGTCCCGTCCGGCAGCTGCGCCAGGCAGGCGCGCCCGCCGGAGGAAGCGAAGGTGGGGACGCGTCGGCCGGCGAGCGTGGCGTAGAACGTCTCGCGCTTGCTCTGCAGCCGCACCGCATAGATCGTCGTGAGGTCGTCGAAGAGGCTCAGATCGACGCGCTCGTTGGCGACCTTGCGCAAGTCGACGAGGACCGGCATCGCCCGCTCGATGAGCGGATTGGTGCGCAGGTAGTCGAAGGAACGGTCGAGGATGCGCCGGCCCGGGACGAGGCCGCCGTCGCGGCCGCGATCGAGATAGCCGCGGGCAAGCAGCGTCTGCGCGATGCGCTGGGCCGCGCTCTTGTTCGTCCCCGCGGCCTCGGCCAGCTCGCCGAGCGACATCGGGTGCGGGCTGGCGGCGAAGGCCTCGAGCACGTCGAGCGCGCGCGCCACCGATTGCAGGAACAGCCGGTCGTTGACCCCGCCCCGCGGATCCGCTCCCCCGTCCGCCTCGTCGTCCGTTCGCATGCGCTCAGCCGTCCCTCGCGTGAGCGGCCGTTCTACACCATCGGGCGCTCACGAGAGCAAGACGATCGTATCGCCGAGCGATGTGGCCCAGCGTCCGGCCGGCCCTAGCCCCGCACCGGAAACACCCGCGGCGACAGCTCTTCCAGGCTGCGCCCGGCCCAGTCGCGGCCGGGGGCCCCGGCGATGACCTCCGCCTGGCCGCGCCGCAGCATCGCGATGTCCTCGGCGATGTCGAAGGTCGTCACCGCGCCGTCGCGAACGACCTGGACCCCGTCGACGTAGACGTCGCGCACGGCGCGGTCGTTGGCCGAGTAGATCAGGCTGCGCAACGGCTCGTAATCGGGCTGCATGTACGGGTTGCTCATGTCGATCACGGCGAAATCGGCCTTGCAGCCGCTGGCCAGCCGGCCGAGATCAGGCCGCCGGATCAGGTCGGCGCCGCCGCTCGTCGCGGCCGTGAAGGCCTGGGCCGTGGTCGCGCCGGTGTAGCTGCCGGCCCGGATGCGGCTGGCGTAGCAGGCCATGCGCAACTCATCGAGCATGTTGTGCGGGAAGGTGTCGGTGCCGATCCCGCAGGGAATGCCGGCCTCCACGTAGCGGCCGAGCGAGTTCAGCGCGATGCCGCGGCGCGCGAACACCACCGGGCAGTGAGCCACGGCGGCGCCGCTGTCGCGTAAGCGCGCGAAGTCGTCGGCGTGCGGGAAGTGCAGCCAGGGATGGTCGTTGAGGAAGATGCCGTGGCCGATGACGAGATCTGGCCCGAGCGCGCCGATCTTGTCGAGCCAGCCGATCGGCGTCTCGCCAGTGCGGCGCAGGATCTCCTGGAACTCGACGATGCTCTGGGCGGCGTGGATCTGGATCGGCTGGCCGCGGTCGCGGGCGGCGGCCAGCGCCTCCAGGATCTGGCCCTCCGTCACCGTGTCGATCTGGGCCGGGCAGAGCAGGCCCGAGATGCGCCCGCTCGGGTGGCGGCCGGCTTCGTCCATCAGGTCGATCGCCTCGCGTAAGGCGCGGTCGCCGCGGGCCGGGTCGAGGTCGTACTCGACCGAGTGGCCGTTCGTCGTCTTCCACGGCCCGGAGCGGAACATCGCCCAGAGCACGGCCCGGATCCCGGTCTCGGCGTAATGCTCGGGCCAGTCGGGGGTCGGCTGGCCGAGGTCGCAGATCGTCGTGACGCCGCTCTTCAGGAGTTCCGAGACGGCGACGCGCCTTGCGTGCCTGGCGTAACCCGGCCCGATGTTGAAGACCGGCATGAACTCGTAGAGCGAACTCTGGCCGAGCTTGGCGCTGCCGAGCTCCTCCAGCATCCCCTTCCAGCCGGGCTCGTGGCCGGGATGGGAGTGGATGTCGACGAAGCCCGGGATCAGCATCAGCCCGGCGCCGTCGATCTCGGTCGCGACCGGGCCGTCATAATTCTTGCCGACGAAGACGATGTCCTTGCCCGAGAAGGCGAGGTCGGCGTTCCGCAGGTAGATGTGGGAGCCGGCCTCGGCGTCCCAGGCGACGATCCAGTCGCAGTTCCGGTAGTGCGTCGCGCCAGCGGTGTCGGTCACGGGTCCCCCTCCCCTTCGCTCGTCGATCTATGTCAGGCGGCCTCGCCGCCGCGGTCGTAGACGACCGTGCCGCCGCGGATGGCGAGCTCGCAGCGCGTGTCGGACAGGATCTCGTCCGGCGCGGCCTTCGTCATGTCGCGCGAGAACACCGCGATGTCGGCGGCCAGCCCCGGCACGAGACGACCGCGATGCCCCTCGGCTTTGTTCACGTACGCCCCGAGCGCCGTGTAGGCGTGCAGCGCCTCGGGCAGCGACAGCCGCTCGTCCCCACCGATGACCGTGCCGCGTGAGGTCTTGCGGGTGAGCATCGTGTAGAGGTTCGGGAACGGATCGATGTCGCAGACCGGCGCGTCGCTGGAGGCCGCCGCCGCGAGGCCGTGATCGAGCCAGGTCTTCATCGGGTAGGAGGCCGCGGCCCGCGCCTCGCCCAGCACCGAGACGTAGAGATCGCCGAAATCGTAGATGAAGACCGGCTGCGGCACCGGCTCGACGCCGAGCCGCACCATGCGGTCGATCTGGCCTGAGCTGTTGAAGCCGCAATGCTCGATGCGGTGGCGTCGCGCCGGGTCGGGCATCGCCGTCAGCGCCGTCTCGAAGGCGTCGAGCGTCTGCTCGATCGCCGCGTCGCCGATCGCGTGGACGGCGAGCTGGTAGCCCTTGGCGTGGTAGTCGGCGACGAAGGCGTCCATCTCCGGGTCGGTCAGGAGCGACAGCCCGTGCGTCTCCGGTTCGCCGAGATAGGCCTGAGACATGGCTGCGGTGCGCCCGCCGGCGCTGCCGTCGGTGAAGATCTTGACCGGGCCGACGCGGAGCATGTCGTCGCCGGTGCCGGTGATCACGCCGTCCGCGAATGCCTGCTCGACGATGCCGCCGGGTCCGCCGAGCAGGCATTGGTTGACCCGCACCGGCAGGCGCAGGCTGCGCTGGGCGTTGCGGTAGGCGGCGACCTCGCGGTAGCCCGCGCGCATGCCGACCCCGGCATCCATGACGCTGGTGATGCCGTAGGACAGGCACGCTTCGCCCGCCCGCTCGATGCCTGCGACCAGGTCCTCGTCGGTCGGGGCCGGCAGAACGGCCTTCAACCGGTCGCGGCCGGTCTCGGCGAGGAGCCCGGTCAGGCGGCCGTTCTGCTGCTCGATCGCGCCGCCCTGCGGCACCGGGGTCGATTCGTCGATACCGGCGAGCCGGAGCGCCATCGAGTTGGCGATCGTCACGTGGCCGCAGGCGCGCACGAGGGAGACCGGGTGATCGGGCGCGACGGCGTCGAGTTCCTCGCGAAGGGGATGCCGCTTCACGTCGAGCTCGAACTGGTCGTAGCCCCGCGCCAGGATCCAGCGGCCCGGCGGCAGCGCCTTCGCCCGCGCCCGGATCTTGCCGAGGAGATCGTCGAGGGTACGGGCTGCCGCCGGCGTCACGTCGACGTCCAGCATGCCGAGCCCGTAGGGCAGGAGGTGCATGTGGGCGTCGTAGAGGCCCGGCGTCGCGAGCCGGCCGCGCAGGTCGATCACGCGGGTGCCGGGCCCGATCAACGGTTCGAGCTCGGCCGCGGAACCCGTCGCCAGCACTTTGCCGGCCCAGAGCGCGACGGCCTCCGCCATGCCCTCCTTGAGCCCGCAGAAGACGCGGCCGTTGGTCAGGATCGTCTCGGCTTTCGGGAACGCCGCCATCTGTCTCTCTGCCTCCTGTCGGATCACGCCGCATTCGTCTCGGCCGCGATCATCGCGGCGCGCTTCCGCTCGTAGAGCGCCAGCCGGGCCTGGAGCCGCGGATGGCGCTCGCCGGCACCGAAGCGGGTGAAGGCCGGGATCGTCTCGGCGAAGTGGCAGGCCGCCTCGTGCGCCGGTCCGATCGGCCGCAACGCCGGCACCTCCTCGCGGCAGCGCGCTTGAGCGAAGGTGCAGCGGGTGTGGAAGCGGCACCCGGCGGGCGGGTTCATCGGGCTCGGCACGTCGCCGCCGAGCGTCGGGCGCTGGTGACGGTGGGCGGGATCCGGCACCGGAGCGGCGGCGAGCAGCGCCTGCGTGTAGGGGTGGCGCGGCGCGGCGTAGAGCGCCTTTGCCGGGGCGGTCTCGACGACCTGGCCGAGATACATCACCGCCACCCGGTCGGCCATGTGCTTCACCACCGCCAGCCCGTGCGAGATGAACAGGTAGGCGAGGCCGAACTCCGCCTGCAGGTCCTTGAGCAGGTTCACCACCTGCGCCTGGATCGAGACGTCGAGGGCCGAGACCGGCTCGTCGCAGACGATCAGCCGGGGCTTGAGCGCCAGCGCCCGGGCGATGCCGATGCGCTGGCGCTGGCCGCCGGAGAATTCGTGCGGGAAGCGGTCGGCGTGGTAGCTCGCGAGGCCGACGAGGCCGAGGAGTTCGCGCACCCTGGCCGCCCGGGCGGCGGCGTCGCCGATGCCGTGGACCAGCATCGGCTCGGCCAGGATCTCCTCGACCGACATGCGCGGGTTGAGGCTCGCGAACGGGTCCTGGAAGATCACCTGCATCTGCCGGCGCAGGGGCCGCAACGCCGCCCGTCCGTCGCGGGTGACGTCGCGGCCCTCGACGCGGATCGCGCCGCCGCCCGGCTCGATCAGCCGCAGCGCGAGCCGCGCCAGGGTGGACTTGCCGCAGCCGCTCTCGCCCACCACCGCCAGCGTCTCGCCGGCGGCGATGCGCAGCGACACGCCGTCGACCGCCCCGACAGTGCCGACCTGCCGGCGCAGGATCAGGCCCCGATGCACCGGGTAGTGCTTGCGCACGTCGTCGAGTTCGAGGATCGGGGTCATCCGTTCGCCTCCACGGGGGCCTTCCAGCAGGCGACGGCATGGCCCGGCGCGAGGTCGGCGAGCGGCGGGTAGCCGGAGCGGCATTCCTCCTCGGCGAAGGGGCAGCGCGGGTTGAACCGGCACCCCGCCGGCAGGGCGAAGGGCGGCGGTACGGTGCCGCCGATCACCACGAGCCGGTCGCGCTCGTCCTCCATCCGCGGCATAGAGCCCATGAGGCCGATCGTGTAGGGGTGCTGGGGATCGTCGAAGATCGCTGCGACCGGCGCGCGCTCGACGATGCGGCCGGCATACATCACCGCCACCTCGTCGGCGACCTCTGCGACCACGCCGAGATCGTGCGTGATCAGGATGATCGACATGCCGGTCTCGGCCTGCAGCTCGCGCAGGAGGTCGAGGATCTGCGCCTGGATCGTCACGTCCAAAGCCGTCGTCGGCTCGTCGGCGATGAGGAGCGCCGGGCGGCAGGCGAGCGCCATGGCGAGCATCACCCGCTGGCGCATGCCGCCGGAGAGCTGGTGGGGATACTCGTCGAAGCGCCGCTCGGGCGCCGGGATGCGCACCTGGCGAAGCGCCGCGATCGCCGCCTCCTTGAGCGCCCGGGCGGGCAGTTTCTCGTGGCCCGCCAGGGCCTCGACGATCTGATAGCCGATCGTGTGGACCGGGTTCAGGCTCGTCATCGGCTCCTGGAAGATCATCGCGATGCGGCTGCCCCGCAAGCGCCGGAACTCGCCTGGTGCCATCCCGACGAGCTCGCGCCCCTCGAGCCGGATCGAGCCCCCGGTCACCCGCCCGGGCGCCGGCACGAGCCCCATCAGCGAGAGCGACAGCATGCTCTTGCCGCAGCCGCTCTCGCCGACGATGCCGAGCGTGCGCCCGGCGGGCACCGAGAGCGAGACGCCGTCCACGGGACGGATCGCGCCCCGCGGCGTCGCGAAGGTCGTGACGAGGTCGCGGATGTCGAGGATCGGCGCCGGCGCGGAGGCGCCGCGCGGGGTGATCGTCGGTTCGGCCGGGATCGAGGTCGGGCGGGCGGCGGCGAGAGGCAACGGATCGGCCCCCCTACCGCTTCAGGCTCAGGTCGAGGCCCTTGTAGAGCCCGGCGCCGTAGAGCCCGTGCGGCCGCACGCCCTCGACGCGGTCGCCCGACACGACCCAGAGCTGGCGCGTGACGAGCGGGATCCAGACATTGGCGGCGGTGAGCAGGCGTTGCGTCTCTGCATTCGCCTCCCGGCGCTTGGCGGGGTCGGTCGCGGTCGCGGCGGCGTCGATGAGCCCGTCGGTCTTCTCGTCCTTCCAGTTCATGCGGTTCGGCGTCGGAGCCTGCGTGCTCTTGAAGTAGAGGCTCAGGGCCTCGGTCGCGGTCCCGTAGGGATAGGACAGCATGAAGGCGTCGAATTCCTGCGTCGCGAGCTTGCCCCAGGCGACGGTCGCGTCCCAGAGCTGAATCCGCATGTCGATGCCGACCTTGCGCAGGTCGGCCTGCATCGCCTCGGAGATGCGCGGGTTCTGGTCGTCGCGGATGCCGTAGACCAGGAAGCTCGCCTTCTGGCCGTCCTTCACCCGGATGCCGTCCGGCCCGGGCGTCCAGCCGGCCTCGTCGAGGACCTTGGCGGCGCCGGCAGGATCGAATTTCGGCATCAGCGTCGCCGCCTTGGCGTCGTAGTCGAGCACGGTCGGGCTCAAGAGCGAGTGCAGCGGCGTGCCGTGGCCGAAATAGACCGCCTTGGCGATCGCGTCCTTGTTGACCGCCATGTTGGCGGCGCGGCGGATCGCCGGATCGCTCGAGACCGGCTTGTTCACCCGGAAGGCGAAGAAGACGTCGTAGATGTAGTCCTTCTGCTGCTGCACCTTCAGGCCCGGGACGCGCTGCATCGTGTCGATCGAGAACAGCGGCGGGTAGTAGGTGATGTCGGCCTGGCGCGCCTGCATGGCGGCCATCAGGGTGTTGGCCTCGGGCACCACCTTCCAGACGATCTGGTCGATCTCCGGCTTCGGGTTCTTGTAGATCGGCGGCCCCCAGATGTAATAGGGATTCTTCTTCATCACGAGATCCTGGCGCGGCGTCCAGCTGACCCAGCAATACGGCCCGGTGGCATTGAAGCCCTGGACGCCGAAATTCTGCCCCAGCTTCTCGACCGTGTTCTTGTCGACGATCGAGCCGAAGGATTGCGTGAGCTGGTACAGGAGGTCGCTGGACGGCTCCTGCAGCTCGTAGACCACCGTGTGGTCGTCGGTGGCGCGGATGTCCTTCACCTTGCCGGCGCGGTTGGCGACCGGCGAGCGGGTGGCCGGATCGATCCAGCGCTTGAGCGAGTAGACCACGTCCTCGGCGGTCATCGCCCGGCCGTCGCAGAACTTCACGTCCTGGCGCAGGTCGAAGGTGTAGGTCCGGCCGTCCTCGGACCGGGTCCAGGATTTGGCCAGGAACGGCTTCACCGTCTTCATGTCGAAGTCGAGGCTGACCAGGGTGTCGGCCAGCATGAACAGGATCTCGGAGGCCGCGGTCGCGGTCGAGCGGACGGGATCGTAGCGGTCGGCGTCGATGACGCGCAGGATGGTGAGCGGCGCCTTGGTCTGGGCGAGAGCCGGGGCGAGGCCGAGCAGCGAGAGGCCGGCCGCCAGGGCGGTCCGCGCGAACATCGTCATCAAAGATCCATCCTCTCGAATCGTCAGCGGCGCATCCGGGGGTCGAGGGCGTCGCGCAGGCCGTCGCCGAGCACGTTGAAGGCAAGCACGACGACGAAGATCAGCAGGCTCGGCAGGACCGAGACGTGGGGGGCGAAGAACAGGAAGTTGCGCCCGTCCGACGCCATGGCGCCCAGTTCGGCCGTCGGCGGCTGTGCGCCCAGCCCGATGAAGGACAGGAGCGAGCCGAGCAGGATCACCTGGCCGAAGCGCAGGGTGACGAAGACGAAGATCGGCGACAGGCAGTTGAGCAGGACGTACTTCGTCAGGATACGGCCGTCGCCCATGCCGATCGCCCGGGCGGCCTCGATGTAGTCCTGCTGCAGCACCACGATCGCGGCCCCCCGCACCACCCGCGCCATCAGCGGGATGGTGGCGATCGAGAGCGCGGCGAGCACCGCCGTGAGGCCGGGCCCGACGATCGCCGTCAACGCGAGGCCGAACAGGATCGCCGGGAACGACAGGAGCACGTCCATCAGCCGCATCAGCAGGCCGGAGACGCGCGGGTAATAGGCCGCCGCGAACCCGACGAGGCCGCCGAGGCCGCAGCCGATCACGACGGCGATACTGCTCATCGCGAGCGTCATCCGCAGGCCGAACAGCAGCCGGGTGACCATGTCGCGCCCCTGCCCGTCGGTGCCGAGGAGGAAGCCATCGCCCGGGGCCTTGAGCGTGTTGGCGAGGTCGCCCGCGTAAGGATCGGTCGGTGCGAGCCAGGGCGCGAGGAGCGCCGCGAGCACGAGCAGCGCGACGGCGACCAGGGCCGCGGCGCTCGCCGGCTCGCGCAGGAGGAAGCGCAGGACGGAGGGACGCGCGGTGACCGCGAAGGCGGCGTGCGGGCTCGCCTCGGGCGTGAGCGCGACGGGGCTGCTCATCGGGCCTCCCGGATGCGGGGATCGAGGAAGGCGTAGAGCACGTCGACGATCAGGTTGATGAGGATGAAGCCGGCGGACAGGACGATGATGGTGCCCTGCGCCATCGGCGCGTCGCTCGACAGGATCGCCCCGACGGCGAGCCGGCCGATGCCGGGCCAGCTGAAGATCGTCTCGACCACCACCGCACCGCCGAGCAGGAAGCCGATCTGCAGACCGATCAGGGTGACGACCGGGATCAGCGCGTTGCGCAGCGCGTGGCGGAGCACCACGGCCCGCTCCGTCAGGCCCTTCGCCCGCGCGGTGCGGACGTGGTCGGCCCCCAGCACGTCGAGGACGGAGCTGCGGGTCATGCGGGCGACCGGCCCGACGAAGACGCCGCCGAGCGTCACCGCCGGCAGGATCACGCCCTGGAGCCCCTCCCAGGTCCAGAGCGGCCCGGTGCGGCCGGTGAAGGGCAGGAGCTGCCAGTGGAAGCCCAGCAGCCAGACGAGGCCGAGGCCGAGCAGGAAGACCGGCACCGAGACGCCGGCCACGGAGGCCGCCACCACCAGCCGGTCGGGCCAGCGGCCGCGCCAGTAGGCGCCGACCGTGCCGAGCAGGATGCCGAGCGGCACCGACCAGATCAGCGAGGCGAGCATCAGTTCGAGCGTCGGTCCGATCGTGTTCCCGAGTTCCTCGATCACCGGCATGTTGTTGATGATCGAGACGCCGAGATCACCCCGCAGCAGTCGCCCGAGATAGATCATGAACTGGATCCAGAGCGGCTGGTCGAGGCCGAGATCGCGCCGGATCGCCTCGATGACGTCTTGCGTCGCCGTCGGCCCGGCGCGGACCACCGCCGGATCGTTGGGCACGACCTGCATCAACAGGAATCCGACGAGCAGCACGCCGAGGAGGACCGGGACGGCGAGGAGCAGCCGTTGCAGGATCGTGCGGAGCATCGGCGCCTAGAATCCCCGTGCCCGTGCCGGCCGGGGACGGTCGTCCCGCGGCGCCGGCAGGTCTCCGGCGTTCCATGGACCGTTCGATGCCGTGTCGTCCCTGAGCCCGGTCAAGTGAGCCCTCCCGCGAGTGGCTTAATCCGTCAAGGGACCTGCAAGGTCTAGGCCAGGGTAACAGGGAATGGCCCCGGTTCAAGCCATTCGTCGCGATGGACGCTTCGATCGTATTGCTCAGCAATACGATTTGGCGTTCCCATCGGGCGGGCGTCCCGGCGGCGTCGCATATGAACTATTGTGATTACTTCATATTTTTGGTCGCCTTGAGGGAGGCACCGGTGGCAACCGTGACCGTATCCTTGCCCGATCCGATGAAGGCGTGGGTCGAGGCTCAGATCACGAATGGCGCTTACGCCAGTTCGAGCGATGACGTGCGCGACCTCGTTCGCCGTGACCGCGAGCGTCGCACGCAGGAGATCAGCGCCGAAGAACTGCGCAGCCTCGTCGCGGACGCGAAGGCGAGCGGCGTCGGCCCGCGCAGTATCGATGACATCGTCACGCAGGCGAAGGACATCGCCCGCGCCCGCGGCAGCTTGCGTGAGTAGCGACCGCCTGACTCGGCGGGCCGAAGACGACCTGCTCGACATCTTCCTGTTCGGCCTGAAGTGGTTCGGGCTGACGCAGACCGAGCGCTTCGCCGCCGGTCGCGCTGCATCCTCCCTCAGGCGACGGTCGCCCGCTCCCGCACGTCGCCGACGACGCGGGCGCGGACGCGGCGGGCCCCGCCGGGCAGGTAGGCGATCGGGATGTCCTCGACCTCGATGACCTTGAGGCTGCCGGGCTCGGCCCCGGCCTCGACCGCCCGGCGCTCGGCGATTCCTTGCGCCTCGGCGAGTGCCGCGTCGCGGGAGAGGTCGGAGAAGATCTGGTCGACCTCGCCCGAGATCTGCGCCATCGCGGCGCCGAGCGCGTTGGCGACGCCGGCATGGGCGACGCGCACGACCTCGCTGACGCCCTCGAGCCGGTCCGGAATCAGGAAGGCGCCGCCCCCCACTGCGACGAGTTCGGTCGCGCCGCCCGAACTCTTCATCCGGTCGACGCCCTCCTCGACCATCCCGGCGATGCGCGCCAGCATCAGGGCGACGAAGCCGGGATCGAGGTGGCGCACGCGGTCGCGGTCGCCGATCTCGACGCGGCCCGCCGCCACCGCGATGTCGGTCGCCGTCAGCGTGTCGCCGCCGAAGACCAGCGCCTTCTCGGTGATGCGGTAGCCGACGGAGCGCGGCCCGATCGCGCCCGACACGGGATCGATGATCGTGCCGCCGCCGAGCGCCATCGGCAGGAGATCGGGCATGCGGAACAGCGTGCGCACGCCCCCGATCGCCACGACGTTGTTGGCCTCGCGCGGGAAGCCGTTGACGAGCGAGCCGACGTCGCTGGTCGTGCCCCCGACATCCACCACCATCGCGCCGTCGCGGCCCGACAGGAAGGCGGCGCCGCGCATCGAGTTGGTGGGACCCGAGGCGAAGGAGTGGACGGGGTTGGCCGCCGCCACCTCCGCGAGCACGACGGTGCCGTCGTTCTGGGTCAGGAAGAATGGCGCCGCGATGCCCGACGCGGCGAGCGCCTCCTCGAAGGCCGCCACCGTCCGCAGGCCGAGGGATTGCAGCGCGGCGTTGAGCAGCGTGACGTTCTCGCGCTCGAGAAGCCCGATGCGGCCGAGGGTGTGCGAGAGCGTCACCCTCGCCCCCGGGATCACGTCGCGGATGATGTCTGCCGCCTCCTCCTCGCACACGGCCGTCAGCGGCGAGAACAGGGCGGTGACGCCGACCGAGGTGATGCCGGCGTCGCGGATGCGGGACGCCGCATCCCGGATCGCGGCGCGGTCGAGGGGCACCAGCTCGCGCCCGTCATATTCGTGGCCGCCGGCCACCATGACCGACAGCGGATCGACGGCGTCGCGCAGGTCGTCCGGCCAGTCCACCGTCGGCGGCAGGGAGCGGGCCGCCGGCAGCGCGATGCGGATCGCCCCGACCCGTTCGAGCCGGGCGCGCTCGACCACCGCGTTGGTGAAGTGCGTCGTGCCGATCATCACGGCGTCGATCCCCGCGAGCGGGACCGCCGCCCCGAGGTCTCGGATGACGGCGCGCACCCCCGACATCACGTCGGCGGTGGTCGGCGTCTTGACGGCGCCGAGGACCTGGGTGCCGTCGATCAGCACGGCATCCGTGTTGGTGCCGCCGACGTCGATGCCGATGCGCTTCATGATGAAAAGACCGAGGTGAAGTCGATGTCGTAGCCGAAGGCCCGCGGGCCGACATGGGCGAGGCCCTTCGGCGACAGGAGGATGTCGGGCGCGGGCAAGGCCACCACCGTGACGCGCTGGCCGTAGCGCGCGGTCTCGGTGCCGATCGCCTCCCCCGAGACCGTGTCGAGGACGCAGATCAGGTCCGGCGTCATCACGACCGGCACCCCGTCCCGGAAGCCGACCGCCCACTCGTTCTGGAAGGCGAGTTCCATGCGGCTGCCGGCATCGTCGCCGAGCCCGTCGATGCGGGCCGAGCCGCGCAGGAAGCCGCCCGTCGCCGTGCGGTCGATGTCGCCGATCTTGCCGCGAAACAGGACCTTGCCGCCTTCATGCGCCACCACCGCGGCGACCGGGTCGGTGTGGGCGGCCCGCGCCTCGAGCACCGCCCGGCCGAGGCCGGTCGCCTTGGTGACGGTGTCGAGGACGCCCCATTGCTTGACCTCGCGTCCGGTGCGCGGTGCCTTGCAGGTCGCGGCGGTCGAGCCGACCTCGGTGCAGGCCTTGCGGGAGATCCGCTCCATCCAGGTCCAGGAGGCGGCGCGGGCCACCACCACCTCGTTGTCGCGGCAATCGACGAGGGTCAGCGGGTACATCCGGAGGTCGCCGATGGCGAAGCTCGTCATCTGCGCCTCCGGATAGGCGCGCCCCATCGCGTCGGCATCGACCACCGGGATGTCGAGATGCGCCGCCGCCAGGAACGGCGAGACGGCGTTGCCGCCGCCGATCTCGACGCTCATCACGGCGCGGAACCGCTTGCCCGTGACCTCCTCCATCAGCCGGACGGCGCGGGCGAGATGCGCCGGATCGACGAGCCGCTCCTGGCCGACGAGCGGCGCGCCCATCTTCGACACGACCGCCACATGGTCGTCGTCGTCGAGCGCCCGCGGGTCGATCAGCCGGCAGCGTTTGCCCTCGGCGTAGAGCGTCCTGAGGTTGAGCTCGGCGAGGTACGGGCTGCCGCCGCCGCCCGTCCCGAGGATCCAGGCGCCGATGCCGAGGGGCGCGATCTCCTCGGGCTCGAATTCGCGGATCATGACCCCTCCTCACTGATCGGCGGCGAGGGTAAGGTCGGGCGCGGGCCCCGCCTATCCGGAGAGGCCCCTAGAGCGGCGTCGGATCGCGTTGCCATCGGACGCCGCTCCAGGATTTCGATTTTACCGCATTTTCCTTGACGAACCGGTATCCCCTTCGTCGGAAAATGCTTGAGCCAGGAGCAGACGTTTCGTGGCGGGTCGCCTCAAGCGCGTGGTGTTCATCGAGGCCGGCCAGAGCCCGCGGGACGACATCGTCCCGGAGATCCTGCTGCAGCTGAACGGGCCGGTCGAGCCGGTCGAGCGGGGCGCCCTCGACGGGCTGTCGCCGGCCGAGATCGCTGCCCTCGTGCCGGAGGCCGGCGAGGCGTCGCTCGTCACCCGCCTGCGCAGCGGCGAGGACGTCGTCGTATCCAAGGCCGCAGTCGGCGAGCGCATGGCGGCGATCCTGGCCTCCCTGCGCCCGCGCGAGTTCGACCTCGTGGTGATCCTCTCGACCGGGCTGCTGCGCGACTTCGACAGCCCGACCCCGATGGTGAACGCCCAGCGCGCCATCGAATCCGGCATCCGGGCGCTCGCGGCGGAGGAGCAGCGCCTCGGCATCGTGCAGCCGATCGCCCGGCAGATCGAGGAAGTCCGGCTCCCCACCCTCGCCGATTACCCGGTCAGCATCACCCACGCGATGCCGGGCGACCGCGATGCGCTCGCCCGCGCCATCGTCGATCTCGGCGGCTGCGAGGTGATCGTGCTGAACTCCGTCGCCTTCGACGAGCGCGACCGCGCGATCGTCGCGCGGGCGACGGGCCGGCCCGTGGTGCTCGCCCGCCGCATCGTCGCGGGGGCGATCCGGCTGCTGCTCGACCAGGGCGGCGAGCCCGCAGGCGAGCCGCGCAACGGACTGGCCGATTACGGCGAGCGCCTGTCCCGGCTCACCCCGCGCGAGCGCCAAGTGCTCTCGCTGATGGCGGAAGGGCTGACCTCGAAGGCGATCGGCCGCCAGCTCGCGATCAGCCCGAAGACCGTGGAGATCCACCGCTCCAAGGTGATGGGCAAGATGGAAGTGGGCTCGCTGGGGGCGCTGATCCGGCTGGTGATGGCGGCGGAGGCGCCGGATGCATAGGGGCTAGAGCATTTTTCCGACGAAGTGGAAACCGGTTCGTCGCAGAAAATGCGGCAAACCAAAGACTTAGAGAGCTTCGCGATTGCAGCGCGATCGTGAAGCGTTCTGAAGGGGGTGAGAGGGACGTTTCGCAAACTTCTTCGCTGGTCCAGATCCTTATCCACTTCGTTCCAGTCGTCCGGGTCCGGCTGCGAGCACCGCATGATCGATTTCAGGAACCGGCCTTCTTGGCCTGCTGGGCTTCCATGTAGCGCCGCAGGACGGCGTTCATGCGGGTGGAGTAGCCCCGCCCACCGCGCTTGAAGAACTCCACCACGTCCCGGTCGAACGTCGCATGGATCGCGGTCTTGGCCGGGGGCAGGCCGATGGTGGCGTGCGCCCACTCGTCGTCGCTGACCGTGGCCGGGTTGTCCTCGTCCTCGTCGGCGAGGCGTTCGATCTCATCCTCGGACAGGGCACGGAGGGCCGCCCAGTTCGTGCGATCCTGCGTCGGTTTCCCTGTCTTGTCGCTGGGCATGGTACAACCTCCTTTCTTTGCGGTTGGCGAGACGGGCGGAAATGATCCGATATTTCTCGCCGCGCTGGGTAAACGTGATATTCAAGATCACGCCATTGATCTCGACAATCATATTGCAGCGCTGTTCGCCGTAGTCGCGCCGCATGTCGATGCGAACGACCGAAAGCCGCCCATCGAAGGCCGCCTCCAGTCCTGCGAAATCGATCCCACGCAGGCCGATATTGAGATCGTTTTTCGGATCATCCCATTCGGTTCGCTCGTTCTCGCCCATGCCCGATTTTACATAATGATGGCTATTCCGCCAAAACGAAACCGTGGCATCGTCGATGATGCACGAGCGCGGCCCGGCTTGCTCACCGGGCCGCCCCTCCCGCAGCGGTTGATTGCTGGCGTCGATAGTCGCGAGGCCCGGAGAATCGGGCCCGACACGCCCCCGCCTGCCTCCTCCGCGGGCAGATGCCCGGCATTTCATCCTGCCCGATCTAAGGGCCCTCCCCTATAGCCGGCTCGTCCGGCGCGGGACTAGCTTCGGTCCGGCCGACAGCGCCGGAGCGGAGGTGACAGGATGGGACGGACGAACCGGCTCGCTTTCGTGACGATCGGGCAGTCGCCGCGGATCGACATGGTGCCGGAGATGCTGGCCGAGATCGGCGGTGAGGTCGAGGTGCGGGAATACGGCGTGCTCGACGACGCCTCGCAGGCCGAGATCGCCGCCCTGCACCCGCGCGAGGGCGAGGCCTCCTTCGCCAGCCGCCTGCGCGACGGGCGCGAGGCGGTGCTGTCGAAAGACCGCATCGAGGAGCGCCTGTCGGATCTCCTCAAGGCCATCGATCGCCACGGCCACGACGCGGTCGTGCTCCTGTGCACGGGCACGCAGGTCGAACCGCTCGCGAACACGCTCCTTGTCGAATCCCAGCGCATCGTCGATGCCACCGTCGAGGCGCTCGCCGCCTCGTGCCCGAAGCTCGGGGTGATGGTCCCGCTCGCCCGCCAGGTCGCGGAGTTCCCGGCGCGGCACGTCTTCCGCGGTGAGCCGAAGGTCGTGGCGGCCTCGCCATACGCCGGCGACGCCATGGCGGAGCGCGCCGCGGCGCTCGCCGAATGCGACCTGATCGTCATGCATTGCATGGGCTACACCGAGGCGATGCGCCGCGAGGTCCGCGACACCGTCGAGGCCCCCGTCCTCCTGTCGCGCCGGATCGTTGCCGGCGCCGTCCGCCAGCTTCTCTGATCGCAAGCCTCTCTGATCGCAAACCTCTGATCGAAGGAATCGCCCGATGCGCAGACTCGGCCTCGGATTGCTCGCAGCGGCTCTGCTGGCGGGCGCCGTCGGTCCCGCCGGCGCCTTCGAGCGCGTCGGCGACCGCAAGGTGATCGTGTTCGGCGGGCGCCAGCAGGTGCCGGTGCTCGATCCGCACGTGCGCTACGACTGGTCGACCCGCATGCTGCAGCAGGCGGTCTACGACGCCCTCGTCAAGTACGAAGGCAACCCGGCCGAGGTGAAGCCGTGGCTCGCCGAAAGCTGGGAGACCAGCCCCGACGGCAAGACCTGGACGTTCCATCTCACCGGCACGGCGAAGTTCCACACCGGCGACCCGGTCGACGCCGAGGCCGTGCGCTACTCCTTCGTCCGCGGCTTGAAGCTCAACAAGGGCGTCGCCTGGATGCTCAAGGACTTCCTCGGGCCGGAGGGCGTCGAGGCGGTCGATGCCAGGACCGTCCGCTTCACGCTGAAAAAACCTTACGCGGCCTTCCTGTCGTTCCTACCCTGGTGGTACGTCGTCGATCCGAAGCAGGTCGAAGCACATGCGGTCGACGGCGACGACGGCCAGAAGTGGCTCACTGACCACGAGGCCGGCTCCGGCCCGTTCACGATCAAGCGCTGGGAGCCCAACGTGCTCCACGAACTCGCCGCGGTGCCCGATTACTGGAAGGGCTGGCCGCAGGGCGAGGCGCACCGCCCGGCCGGCGTGATCTACCGGATCGTCCGCGAGCCGGCCGCCCAGAAGGCCTCGCTGCTGCGGGGCGAATCCGACATCGTCGAGGGCCTGACGCCGGACGACTACGTCCAGGTCGCGCGCCAGAAGGGCGTGGCGATCGAGGACCATGCCGGCATGACGACCTTCGGCATCAAGATGAACAACAAGGTCGGGCCGACCGCCGACCCGAACCTGCGCAAGGCGATCGCCTACGCCCTCGACTATGACGGCCTGGTCCAGATCTACAACGGTGCCGCCAGGCTCCAGACGAGCGTGTTTCCGGCCGGCATGAAGGGCCATATCGACGTGCCGGGCATGCCGCGGCGCGACCTCGCCAAGGCGAAGGAGTATCTGGCGAAGTCGGCCTATCCGAATGGCGGGATCACCCTCGAATACGACCACATCGCCGGGCTCGAGGAGGCGCGCCGGATCGGCCTTCTTCTCCTCGACAATCTCTCCGCCCTCAACATCAAGGTCGACATGCGGCCCGAGCAATGGCCGAACATGGTGGCCAAGGGCTCGAAACCGGAGACCTCGCCGAACCTGACCTCGGTCTTCGTGACGCCGATCTCGACCGACCCGGACGCGGTCGCCTATCAGTACCACCCCAATTCCTGGGGCCAGTACTTCGCGATGTCGTTCTACGACAACCCGGACGTCGCCCGGATGATCGACGAGGCACGCTCGACGCCCGACTGGGACAAGCGTGCGCCCCTCTATGCCGAGATCCAGAAGCGGATCGTCGCCGACCAGCCGGAGGTGTTCGGCATGGTGCAGAACCGCCGCTGGGCCCGCCGCGACGTGCTGAAGGGCTTCAGCTTCAGCCCGGTGCGGTTCACCGGCGAGGTCGACCTCTACCCGCTCTGGATCGACGCCAAGTAGGCTCGAGGGGGAACGGCTTTGCTGCGCTTCGCGCTCAAGAAGCTCCTGACCGTCGCCGGCACGATGCTCGGCCTCGCCGTGCTGACCTTCCTCATCACCAACGTGGCGCCGGGCGATCCCGCCCGGCTCGTCGCCGGCCCCGAGGCGACCGCCGACATGGTCGAGACCGTCCGCCGGGAATACGGCCTCGACAAGCCGCTGCCGGTGCAGCTCGCGATCTATCTCGGCGACCTCGCGCGGGGCGATCTCGGCACCTCGATCGTCACGACGCGGCCGGTCCTGTCCGAGCTCGGGCGCTATTTCCCGGCGACGCTCGAACTGGTGCTCGTCGCGATGGCAATCGGCGTCGGGCTCGGGCTGCCGCTCGGCATCCTGTCGGCCCTGAAGCGCGACGGCGCGATCGACCACCTCACCCGCATCCTGTCGATCTCAGGGGTGGCGCTGCCGGCCTTCTGGTTCGGCATCCTGCTTCAGCTCTACTTCGCCGTGCATCTCGAATGGCTGCCGGTCTCGGGCCGCCTGCCGCTCTCGGAGGCGCCGCCCGCGGCGATCACCGGCCTGATCCTCGTCGATTCGCTGCTCCGCGGGCAGTTCGAGACCTTTCGCGAGGCGCTCTTCCACATCCTGCTTCCGGCGATCGTGCTGTCCTTCCCGTGCCTCGCGTCGATCCTCCGGGTGAACCGCGCCGAGATGATCGAGGCGCTGCAATCCGATCACGTCGTGGCGGCGCGCGCCCACGGCATCGCGCCGTTTCGCATCGTCGCAATCTATGCCCTGCGCAACGCGCTCCTGCCCACCCTCGCGATGATCGGCCTGCGCTTCGGCTGGATGCTGGGCTCCACCGTGCTCGTCGAGACGGTGTTCGACTGGCCCGGCATCGGCCTCTACGCGGTCTCCTCGGCGCTCGCCTCGGACTTCAAGCCGGTCGTCGGGGTGACGCTGGCGATCGGGCTCTGCTTCATGACCGTCAACATCCTGGTCGACCTCGCCTATGCGTGGATCGACCCGCGCCTGAGGGCCGCGTGATGGCGCTCCCGGACATCTCCCCTGCCCTCTCCGACGCGCCGCCCGCCTTCCGGGTGCGCCACGCCACCACGATCCGCCAGTGGCGGCTCTACGCCCATCTCTTCTCCCGCTCGTTCTCCTCGATGCTGGGCCTCGCCCTCGTCGTGCTGTTCCTGGTGCTCGCCGCCTTCGGACCCTGGCTCGCCCCCTATCCGGGCGACACGATGGGCGCCGTGAAGCTGTCGCAGCGACTCCTGTCCCCGTCCTGGGCCCACCCCTTCGGCACCGACGAGATGGGCGCCGACCTCCTGTCCCGGGTCATCGTCGGCGCCCGCATCTCGCTGTGGATCGGCCTCATCATCACCGTGGTGGGGGCCGGCATCGGCGTGCCGCTCGGGATCGTCGCCGGCTACACGAAGAGCCGCCTGGTGCGCGGCGCCATCATGCGCCTCACCGATCTGTTCCTCGCGGTGCCGGGCCTCGCGCTGGCGCTCGCGATCGTGGCGGCGCTCGGCCCCGGCATCGCGAACTGCATCGCGGCGCTCGCGCTCGTCTGGTGGCCGGGCTACGTCCGCCTCGTCGAGGCCAAGACCCTGTCGGTCAAGGAGGAATTGTTCGTCGAGGCGAGCCGGGCCGCGGGCGCCCGCACGCCCTGGATCCTGTGGCACCACATCCTGCCGAACTGCCTGTCGCCGATCATCGTCAAGCTGTCGATGGATATGGGCCTCGCCGTGCTCTCGGCCGCGAGCCTCGGCTTCATCGGGCTTGGCGCCAAGCCGCCGGATCCGGAATGGGGCGCGATGATCTCGGTCGCCCGCTCCTACATGCCTGACTGGTGGTGGTACTCGGCCTGCCCGGGCCTCGCCATCTTCCTGACCGTGCTCGGCTTCAACCTGCTCGGCGACGGCCTGCGCGACATCCTCGACCCCAAAAGTGCCGGACGATGAGGAGCACGGGGCGATGAGCGCGCTGCTCGCGATCGAGGATTACCACCTCGCGATCCCGACCTTCGACGGGCCGGCGCGGGTGCTGAACGGCATCAACCTCGCGCTGAGCGAGGGCGAGACGCTGGGCATCGTCGGCGAGTCCGGCTGCGGTAAGACCGTGCTCGCCCGGTCGATCCTCGGCATCGGCCCGGGCCGGGCGCAGCGCACGGGCGGGCGCATCCTGTTCGAGGGGCGCGACGTCGCGGCGTTCAGCGAGCGCGACTGGCGGAGCGTACGGGGCGTGAAGATCGCGATGATCTTCCAGGACCCGATGACCTACCTGAACCCGCTCTTCACGATCGGGCGGCAGCTCGGCGATGCGATCGCCGCCCATGCGCGGGCGCACGGCGCCCCGCGGATCGCCCTGGCCGAGCGCCGGGCCCGGGCGGCCGCGCTGCTGGCGCAGGTGGCCCTGCGCGAGCGGGAGCGGGTGCTCGATTCCTATCCGCACCAGCTCTCGGGCGGCATGCGCCAGCGCGTGCTGATCGCCCTCGCGCTCTCCGGCAAGCCGCGCCTCCTGATCGCCGACGAGCCGACGACCGCCCTCGACGTGACGGTCCAGGCACAGGTGCTGCGGCTCCTGCGCGACCTCGTCGAGACTTTGGCGCTGACGGTGGTGATGATCAGCCACGATGTCGGGGCGATCGCGGCGCTGACCGCGCGCGTCGCCGTCATGTACGCCGGCAACGTCGTCGAGGAAGGCCCGACGGCGCAGGTGCTGGCGCGTCCGCTCCATCCCTATACGCGCGGCCTGCTCGCGGCCCTGCCGGAGATCGACGGCGAGATCCGGCGCCTCCAAGGCGTGCCGGGCACGATCCCGAGCCTGATCGATCCGCCTTCCGGCTGCCGCTTCCACCCGCGCTGCGCCCACGCCACGGCGATCTGCACGACCGAGCGGCCCGCCATGCGCCGCGCCGACCCCACTCACAGCGTCGCGTGCCACCATGCCGACCTCGCCTGATCTGGGGCCCCTCCCACCATCGCCGCTCCTGCGCGCCACCGGCCTCGTCAAGGTCTTCCACGCGAGCGGAGTGCGCGAGGTGCGGGCCGTCGACGGCGTCGAGTTCTCCATCGGGACCGGCGAGGTTTTGGGGATCGTCGGCGAATCTGGCTCCGGCAAATCGACGATCGCCCGCATGGTCCTGCGCCTGATCGAGCCGAGCGCCGGGACGGTCACGTTCGACGGCCAGGACATCACGGCGCTCGGCGACGGGGCGATGCGGCGCCTGCGCCGGGATATGCAGATCGTCTTCCAGAACCCGCATTCCGCCCTCAACGGGCGGCGCACGATCGGCGAGGCGATCGCCGAACCGCTGCGTGTCCAGAATATCGCCCGGGGCGCGGCGCTCCAGGCGCGGGTCGACCGGCTGCTCGACCTCGTCAGCCTTCCGCGCGCCTTCCGGCACCGTTACCCGCACGAACTCTCGGGCGGGCAGAAGCAGCGGGTCTGCATCGCCCGCGCGCTCGCGCCGGAACCCCGCTTCCTCGTCCTCGACGAGCCGACCTCGGCGCTGGACGTCTCGGTGCAGGCCCAGATCCTGGAGGTTCTCGGCACGTTGCGCCGCGAGCTCTCGCTCACCTACCTGTTCATCTCCCACAACCTCGCCGTGGTGCGCACCCTGTGCGACCGCGTGCTGGTGATGAGCCAGGGGCGCGTGGTCGAGGAAGGCCCGGTCGCCGCCGTCTTCGCGAGCCCGTCGCACGCCTATACGCGCACCCTTCTGGACAGCGTGCCACGGCTGCCGCGGATCTCTGCCGACGGTCGTTGAGAACGAGCTTTGGCCCTGTTCTCGAATTTTCGCCAAGCCTCTGGTTTGGTGTCGAAATTCGGGACGGACGACGGTCACGACCGGGCCGTCGTGGCGACGGTCGGCATCCGGAACGGCGCCCGCCCGCCGGTGGTGGAGGACGCGATGTGGATCTTCGTCGTCCACGACCTCAATCCGCGGGCGCTGGCGCCCCACGTCACGGGCTTCGTCCAGGCCCAGAGCTGGCTCCGGGACCTGACCCCCGTGATGGTCGCGTGAGCGGCGCATTCCCCTCCTCTCGGCAGGCCGCATCCGCGACGTAGATCCGCCGCCTACCGGTGACGATTCCCATGGCGCGGGAGAAGCGCGCAGCGCTCGGCACCGGCGTCCCGTCGTCGCGGACGCCGATGAAGAGGAGGCGGCCGGTCTGGTCCGTCTGCCGGCAACTAAGCAGATTTCGCAAAAGTGGTGGCCGGTTTTGCGACAAAAACCTGCGATAAAACAACAACCTAAGCGGACGAGGCGTTGGCTTGCCAACGCAGGTCTGCTTAGCCCGTGCCGTCTTCCGAAGGGCGCGGGGCCGCTGCTCTAAAGCGCTTCACGATCGCGTTGCAATCGCGAAGCTCTCCAAGTCTTTGTTTAATCGTGTTTTCTTCGACGAACCGGTGTCCACTTCGTCGGAAAACGCTCTAGCTGCGCGGCAAGGCGACCTGGCGCATCCGGAACGCCGTGATCTCCACGCGGTCCCAGATTCCCGCCGCGCGGAACGGGTCGGCGGCATGGAAGGCATCTACCGCAGCCCGGTCGGGCGCCTCGACGATGAAGAGGCTGCCGGTCATCGTCTCGCCGTCCTCGGCGAGGAGCGGGCCCGAGATCAGGATCTGCACCGGGAGCGGACCACCGAGATAGGCCTTGTGCGCCTCGTAATGGGCGAGCCGCCGCTCGAGGGCCCCGGCATGATCGAGGGCGTGGATAGCGTAGTGGGGCAAGGGAAATCTCCCGGTCACGCGGGCTCGCCGAGGCCGGCGCGGCGTTCGGCGGCGAGCAGGGCGGCGAAGAAGTCGAGGTCGCGCAGGTCGGTGCCGGTCTGCTCGGCGTAGAGGTCGCGCACCAGGGCGGCCACCGGCATCGCGACACCGGTCGCCTCGCCCGCCGCCACGGCGAGGCTCATGTCCTTGAGCATCTGGGCGACCGAGAAGGCGGGCGTGAAGTCGCGCCGCCGCAGGGGATCGAGCTTGTAGGCGACCAGCGGCGAGGCGGCGACGGAGGATCCGAGGACCGCCAGGACCGTCTCCCAGGCGACCCCGCCCTTGCGGGCGAGCGTCAGCGCCTCGGCGGCGATCTGCGCGGTCGAGCCGACGAAGTGGTTGATCGCGAGCTTGAGGAAGCGCGCTTCCTCCCCCGTACCGACGGCGTGAATGGTGCGGGCGAAGGTCGAGAGCAGCGGGCGGACCCGCTCCAGGGCCGCCTCCGGCCCCGAGCAGAACAGGGTGAGGGCGGCGGCCTCCGCGGTCGCGGTCGAGCCCGAGACCGGGGCCGCGAGATAGAGGACACCCCGCGCCTCGGCGGCCTCGCGCAACGCCGCGCTCGTCTCCGGCGAGACGGTACTGGTCTCGACCAGCACGCCGTCCTGCGCCATCCGGGACAGGAGGCCCTCCGTTCCGAGGGCGACGGCGCGCAGGCTCGCGTCGTCGGGCAGGCTCGTGATCACGACGCCGCAGGCTGCGATCCGGTCGAGGCCGGCGGCCTCGGCCCCCGGCACGGCGGCGAGCCGGCCGGGATCGCGGTCGAGGGCGAGGACGGGGTATCCCGCTGCCACGAGATGGCGCGCCAGGTGACGCGCCATGGGCGCGCCGAGTTTGCCGAGGCCGATCCAGCCGGTCTGCATGTGGTCTCTCCCAAGCAGATTTCGCAAAAGTGGTTGCCGGTTTTGCGACAGAAATCTGCGACTGAGCAAAAACAGGCAGGCTTGCGTCGGCCATTCAACGCAAGCCTGCTCGGTCACGCCGTCAGGGCCTTGCCCTTGGTCTCGGGCAGGAGGAACGCCGCGACCGCCATGGTGGCGTAGGCCGCGGCCGCGAACAGCCCGATCGCCTGGCCGAGCGGCATCGTGGCCGACATCACACCGACCAGCGTCGGAAACACCGCGCCGATCGCCCGGCCGAAATTGTAGGCGAAGCCCTGCCCGACGCCGCGCACCCGGGTCGGGAACTGCTCGGTGAAGAACGCCCCCATGGCGCTGAAGACGCCGGACGCGAAGAAGCCGAGGGGGAAACCGAGCACCAGCATGGCGGCGTCGCCGAACGGAACCATCGTGTAGGTCGTCACCACCAAGCCGGCACCGATCGCGAAGGTCAGGAAGGTGGCGCGCCGTCCGATCCGGTCGGCGAGGTAGGCGCCCGCGAGGTAGCCGAAGAACGAGCCGACGATCAGCACCGCGAGGTAGCCGCCGGAATTCATGACCGACAGGCCCCGCTCGGTGCGCAGGAAGGTCGGCAGCCAGGTCGTCACCGCGAAGTAGCCGCCCTGCGCCCCCGTGCTCATCAGCGCACCGAGGAAGGTAATGCGCAGGAGCGGTGGCTGGAAGATCTCGAAGAAGGACGGCTTGTCGCCGGTCTCGGCGATCTTCGCCTGCGACTCCCGATAGACCTCCGGCTCCTCGATGTAGCGGCGCAGGAAGAACACCAGGATCGCAGGCGCGATGCCGACGAAGAACAAGGCACGCCACGCCGTCTCGGGCGGCAGGAGCGAGAAGAACAGGGTGTAGAGAAGGGCGGCGGCGCCCCAGCCGAGCGCCCAGCCCGACTGCATGGTACCGAGCGCCTTGCCGCGATGCTCGGGCCGGATGGTCTCGCCGAGCAGCACCGCGCCCGCCGCCCACTCGCCGCCGAAGCCGAGGCCCATCAGGGCGCGGGCGACGAAGAGTTGCTCGAAGCTCTGCGCGAGGCCCGACAGGAAGGTGAAGCCGGCAAACCACAGGATCGCGATCTGCAGCGTGCGCACCCGCCCCCAGCGGTCGGCGAGGAAGCCGGCGAGCCAGCCGCCGATCGCCGAGGTGAGGAGCGCCGCGGTGCCGAGCGCCCCGGCCTCGGCCCGGGTCACGCCCCAGGTGGCGATCAGCGTCGGGATCACGAAGCTGTAGAGCTGCACGTCCATCGCGTCGAGCGCCCAGCCGCCGACGCAGGCGCCGAGCGTCCGCTTCTCCTTCGGCCCGAGTTCCGCGATCCAGCGTCCCGGGCCCTCGGCCGGGACGGCGCTGACGGCGCCGGTCGTTGCCTCGCTCATGATGGTGTCCTCCCTGGTGGAATCGATGCGACGGCCCCGTTCCTCGGGGTCTTCGTCCGGGTCTCGGCCCCTGTCATACGGTTTCCGGATTGATCGCTCCGCGATGCGGAAACCGGCTTCGCTCAGGCGTGTGAAGCCTACGGCTTCACCGCGCGGGCTGGTGATACGGCGTCCGGACGGAATCTTCCGGACGCCGTATCGGACGGTTGCCGGATCAGGCGGGCTTCAGGCCGAAATCGTAGGCGAGGTGGCGGTAGGGCCGCTCCATCGCCCGCCCGTCCGGTGCGGTGCCGGCCGGGTGCTCGGCGAATTCCGCGATCAGCGAGGTCTTCACCCCGAACACCGCGTCCGAATCGAGCCAGGGGCTGTTCGCCGCGAAGACGTGGGTGATCAGCGTCTCGTGGCCGGGCGCCGCGATCATGAAATGCACGTGCGCCGGCCGGTTCGGGTGGCGGCTGGTGGCGTTCAGCATCTCGCCGACCGGCCCGTCGGCGGGGATCGGGTACCAGGCCGGCATCACGGTCCAGAAGTGGAAGCGGCCTTGCCGGTCGGTGCGAAACTGCGCCCGGCCGGCGAGCCCGCCGAGCGCATCGAGCTGCTGCACGTCGTAAGCGCCGTCGTCGTCGGCGTGCCAGACGTCGACCGCGGCGCCCGCGAGCGGCCTTCCGTCCGCGGAAGCGACCGAGCCGGTGACGAGGAGCGGCGTACCCTCGAGCGGGCCGGCGATGTCCGCGCCGTTCGGCCGCTCTGGCGCCTCCTCGACGTAGAAGGGGCCGAGCACCGTGGTCTCGGTCGCGCCCTCCGGCATCCGGTGGTTGATGGCGTCGACCAGCATCGAGACGCCGAGCGTGTCCGAGAGCAGGATGAATTCCTGCCGGTGCTGGTCGCACGTCTGCCCGGTGCGGGTCAGGAAGGCGATGCCGGCCTGCCACTCCTCGAAGGTCAGGTCGACGTCTCGCACGAAGTCGTGCAGGTGGCGCACGAGGCTCGTCAGGATCGCCTTCAGGCGCGGGTCCGGCGTCTCGGCGAAGCGGTCGACCACGGCCTGCGTGATGGTGTGCTCGTTGAAGTCGCGCATCGGCGCCTCTCCCGTCCTGGGCGTTCCCTCTCGGGTGCTGCCTTCGCGCCCGACCATGATCCTACACCGCCGCGTCCGGACGGCGCCCGTGGAACGCGTCGTCGAGCAGCCGGCGGATCGCACCCCGCTCCAGCGCCCGCGGGTTCCAGTAGGGACTCGCCACCGCCGCCTCCGCCGCCCGGTCGAGCCCCGTCTCCGGCATGCCGATCGCCTCCAGGGTCGTCGGCGCACCGAGCGAGGCGGCGAGGTCGTAGAGGCCTTGCGGCGCGTCCGCCGCCCCGAGGGCGCGGGCGACCCGGGCCATGGCCTCCGGCGCGGCCGGGGCGTTGTAGGCGGCGGCGTGGGGCAGCACGACCGTATGCGTCTCGGCATGCGGCAGATCGAAAGAGCCGCCGAGCACGTGGCAGAGCTTGTGGTGCAGTGCCATGCCGACCGTGCCGAGGCAGGCCCCGGCGAGCCACGCGCCGTAGAGCGCCTCCGCCCGCGCGGCACGATCCTGCGGCGCGGCCGCGATCATCGGCAGGGCCCGGGCGAGGGCCCGGATCGCCTCCTCGGCCATCAGCGAGACGATCGGGTTGCGATCCTCAGCGTAGAGCGCCTCGACCGCGTGCGCGACGGCGTTGAGGCCCGAGGTCGCCGTAAGGCCCGCGGGCAGGCCGAGCGTGAGGTCGACGTCGTAGACCACCACCTCCGGCAGGATGTCTCGCGATTTCTGCGTGGTCTTGGCCTTCCGGCCCGGCTCGGCACCGTCGCGGGTCTCGCCGAGGATCGGCGTCATCTCCGAGCCGGCATAGGTCGTCGGCACCACGATCTGGTCGAGGTCGGTGCGCAACGCGATCGCCTTGCCGAGCCCCGTCGTCGAGCCGCCCCCGATCGCGATCACGCAATCCGCATCGAGGGCCCGCACCCGCGCCACCGCGGCCTCGGTCACGGCGACGGGCGTGTGCATCACCGCCTCCGCGATCACCCCGACGGCGCGATCTCCCAGGAGGCGAGCGAGCGCCTCGGCCTGTCCCCGCTGCTGCGGCGTCGAGAGCACGACCGCGCGGGAGCGCCCGAGGGTCTCCATCTCGCGCGGCACCTGCGCAAGGGTGCCGTGCCCGAACACCACGCGGGTCGGCAGGCCGGGAAAGCGGAACGCCTCCATCGTCAGGCCCCTACCCCGTAATCGACCTGGTGCCGGCTGATCCGCAGGCCCTCCAGCTCCGCCCGCACGCGGCCGTGCTCCGGGTGATCGCGGTAGGCGTCGAGCGCCGCGGGGCTGTCGAACTCGGTGTAGAGGACGACGTCGCAGGCATCGTCGATCCGGCTCTCGTCGAGGCCGATTTCCAGGTGGAGGAGCCCGGGGATCCGACCGCGCAGGCCCTCGAAGGCGGTGCGCACCCGCTCGGCGTTGCCCGCCTTCTCGGCCGGCGACGCACCGGCCATCCGCCACATCACGATGTGCTTGATCATCCGGCGTCATCCCGATCCGCAGCCGGCCTCGGCCGCCCATGGACCGATTTTTAAGTTTTCCGCTGTCGGGGCATAAGATGGCCTGCGCGTGAAACAGTTTTGCAGGATCTGAGAAAATGGACCGTCTCGGCCAGCTCGACCTCTTCGTGGCGGTCGCCGAGACCGGCAGCATCAGCGGGGCCGCGCAGATCCGCGGCCTGTCGATCGCCGCGGCGAGCCGCACGCTCGCGGCCCTGGAGGAGCGGCTGGGCGTGCTGCTGGTGCGGCGCAGCACCCGTACCCTCTCGCTCACGGACGAGGGCGGCAAGCTCCTGGTGCGCGCCCGCAGCATCCTGGCGGATGTCGCCGACAGCGAGGCCGAACTCACCGGTGCGGCGCTCGCTCCGAGCGGCCTGCTCCGGGTCAGCGCCTCCTTGTCCTTCTCGCTCCTCCATATCGCGCCGCGGCTGCCGGCCTACCACGCCCTCTATCCGAACGTGCGCGTGCACGTCGAAGTCTCGAACCGCTACGTCGACCTGATCGATGCCGGGATCGACGTCGCGATCCGCACCCGCGAGTTCGAGCCCGACCGCGCGATCACCATCCGGCGCTTGGCCGAGACCCGCCGCATCCTCACGGCCGCCCCGTCGTACCTCGCGCGGGCGGGTACGCCGCTCCACCCCCGGGACCTCGCGCAGCACGCCCTGCTGCTCTACATCTATGCCAACAACCCCAACGAGCTCGGCTTCTCGCGCGGGGCCGAGATGGTGCGGGTGCCGGCACACGGCCTGCTCGAATCGAACGACGGTCAGATCCTGCGCGCCGCGGCTCTGAACGGCCACGGCATCCTGGTGCAACCGACCTATATCGTCCACGACGACGTCATGGCCGGGCGCCTCGTGCCGGTCCTCGACGACTGGGACCTGCCGCGGCTTCGCATCAACTTCGCCTACCCGACCCGCAAGCACCTCTCGGCCAAGGTCCGGTCCTTCATCGCCTTCGTGGCCGCGGATTTCGAGTCGAATGCCTTCACCCACCGCTGGACCGGGGCGACGCAGCGGCCCGCCGCCGGGGCTCCGTAGTGCATGGGGCGGTCAGAGCGTCGCTGCCTGCTCGAGACGATCGTCGGGCCAGGCGTTGCGGATGGCCGACGGACGCAGCGGGTGACGGCGAAGTCGCGCTCCCTCACCCGCTCCTCGTGGCAGGCAGAGCAGGTCTGGTGCTGCACCTCATCGACGGGCTTGCCGTCGACGAAGCGGCCGAAGCCCCAGCCGCCCGATTCCGGATAGCGCGTCACGTCCTTGACCATGACCTGCAGGGTCGTGGCGCGGCCCGTCGCCGACGCGAACTCGGAGGACAGCATCCGCTTCCAGGCGAGCTTGACCAGAACGCTGCCGTTAGGGAACGGGAGCGTGCCGGCCCGGGATCGCGATCCGCTGACCTCCCTTCGGGAACCGGGCCGGCCCCGTCGAGGTCGAGGGCGAACAGGCCTCTCGCGGCGAAATTGACCTCGCCCGCCAGCGTCCGGTTGATCGCCGCCGCCTGGGAGCCGAGGTCCCGGCCGGGATCGACCACGACTTCGAGGGTGAAGCTGCGGTCGCTGGTGGCGACCGTGCCGTCCGGCAGGACCCGCGGACCCGGGGTGAACACGACCTGCAGGCGCGTGCTCGCCGCCCCGTCCTCCGGCGGGAAGCCGGTGAGGCCGAAGGTGCGGGTCGCAGGCGCGAAGGTCAGCCAGTCCGGCAGCGGATGCAGGCCGGCCGTCGCCGCCGCGACCGTCCCGCCCTTCAGGTCGAACAGCGCGACGCGCCCGTCATAGGCGATGCCCGCCGGCAGGGCGGCCGGATCGAGGGCGAGGCCGTCGGTGAAGACCAGGGATTCGCCACCGGTTCGATTCGGCCGGGAGAAGGTGAGGCGGGCCGCGATCGGACCGGTCGTCCCCTGCGGTGGCGTACCGGTGAAGCGCAAGGTCGCGGGGTCGAAGCGGAGCCAGCCGGGCAGAGCGGTGCCGTCGGCGAGCGCGGCGGTGACCTGCGTCGCCGCATCGAGGTCTCCGGCCCCGAACCCGTACGACACCGCGAAGGGCCGGCGGATCTCGTAGCCCTCCAGCACCGCCGGGCGGGCGTCGAAGCCCTCGCGGATCATCGCCGCGGTCAGCGTGAGCCGGGTGTCGAACACCCGCCCGTCGGCCGGATCGGTGACCCAGACGTCGAGGGCGACCGGATCGGTGCCGGCCGGCTGGCCGGAGAAGCGCATCGCTGCCGGATCGAAACGCAGGCAGGACGGCAGCGGCGATCCGTCGGCGAGCGCCGCATCGGCGGTGAAGCCGGCCGACAGGAAGCGGTGGTCGACCGTCCCGAGCACCCGGGCGTTGCGGAAGAACAGCACGTCGCCGTCCGGCTCGACGTGGTTGCCGAACGCCTCCGCCGGGATGACGACGAGCGGTCCGTCCTCGATGCCGGCGACGCGGTCGTTGCGGAGGATCGGCCCCTCGTTGCGCGGCAGGATCGTGATCGACGCGGCGGCGGTGGCTGTGCCGCCGCGCCCGTCCGAGACCGTGTAGGCGAAGCGGGCTGCGCCGTTATAGTCGGGCTTCGGCCGGAACTCGATCCGGCCGTCCTCGCGCAGGCGGACCTTGCCGCCCTCGGCGAAGCGGGCGACGCTCTCGACCACGAGGGTGTCGCCGTTCTCGTCGGTGTCGTTGGCGAGCAGCACGGCCGGATCGATGACGAGGGCCCGGTCCTCGAGCGTGCGCAGGCCGTAATCGTCGGCGGCCCGCGGCGCGTCGTTGAGCGGCCGGACCCGGAAATCGTAGGTCAGCGTCGCCGCCGCACCGCGGGCGTCGGCGACGTCGTAGGCGATGCTCGCCGATCCCGAGGCGGACGGCGTGAAGGTGACGCGGCCGGCATCCAGCACCGCGCGGCCGTTGCTGCCGGGCTCCCCGTCGAGGCCGCCATGCAGGCCGACGAAGGTGATCGCGTCGCCCTCGACGTCGTAGGTCTCGGCCAGGAGGTCGGCCACCGTGACGGAGGCGTCGCGGCCGAGCCGGATCTCGTGGATCCGGTCGTGGTCCCGCGGCGCGTCGTTGACCGGGGCGACCGCGATCTCGACCCGGGCGGTCGCCGTGGCGCCGGCGGCGTCGCCGAGCGTGTAGACGAAGCCCGCCGGCCCGAAATAACCGGGCCGCAGCCGCAACTCCAGGTACTCGCCGTCGATCCGGCCGGTGGCGTTGGTGGCCGCGAAGGGGAACTCCGATTCCTTGTAGCGATCGATCTCGGCGCCGGCCCCGTTGGTCAGCGGGTCGATGCGGACGATGTGCAGGCCCTCGAACTCGCCGTCGACATCGCTGTCGTTGGCCAGCAGCGAGGCGATCCGGGTCCGCAGGATCCGGTCCTCGGTCGCCGGGACCGTCGGATCGTCGAGGGCGGTCGGCGCGTCGTTCACGGGCGCGAGGTCGACCTCGACCCGGGCGCTCGACTCGCGGCCGAACGCGTCGCGCACCGTGTAGGCGAAGAAGGCGTCGCCGTTGAAGTCCGGCGCGCCGAGGAACGCGATGCGGCCGTCCGGCCTCAGGGCCACGCTGCCATGCAAAGCGGCGCCGACACCGACGAGGGTGAGCGTGCCGCCGTCCGAATCGTTCTCGATGAGCCGGGCGGGATCGATGACGAGCGGCTCGTCCTCGCAGGCAAAGCGCACGACGTCGTCGACGGCGTTGAAGCGGCCGAGGCGCTGGAGCGCGTCGAGGCGCTCGCGCGACCAGACCGTGCCGTCGGAGAACACCACCTCCTCGAGGCCGGTCTCGCGCCCGAGAAAATGGCCGCGCGCCCGCACCGTGTCGACGAGGAAGCCGTCCTGGCGCTCGAATTCGAGCAGCAGGTCGTCGCCCCCCAGGAGCACGTCGTCGCCGGCGCCGGTCCGGACGAGGTCGTTGCCGGAGAGCGCCCGGACGATATCCGCCCCGGCGCTCCCGACGAGGAGGTCGGCACCGCTGGTGCCGCGTAAAGAGCCGCCATAGGCCGCGTCGATCCGCGCCATGGCGAAGCCCGTATCGGTCGCCCCCTCGGCGTCCGTGATGCGGTACTCGACCGCGACCGCGCCGGCGAAGCCCTCGGGACAACGCACGACCACGAAGGTCTCGCCGGCCCAGGTCTCGACCTCGACCTGCCCGCGCGGGATCCGCTGCCCGAGGGCGAGCGCCTCGGCGTCGTAGACGCCCACGAGGCCGGCGAAGGTCGGGCGGGCACGGCGCGGATCGTCGAGGTCGTCGTCGATCGTGCCGTTGCCGTCGCGGTCGGCCTGCTCGATGTCGAAGTCGTTCGCCAGGAGGTCGGAATCGCGCAGGACCAGCGGCACGCCGAGCGGCGTGACGAAGCCCTCGTCCTCCCCGACCGTCGGATCTTCGTTCGACGGCACGACGACGATCTCGACGTAAGCCTCGGCCTCGCCGTCGGCGTCGTCGGTGATCCGGTAGACGAAGCCGGCGCTGCGGCTCGCGCCGCGGTCCGGGGTGATCACCAGGTTGCCGGCGCCGTCGGACTCGATCGTGCCGTTCAGCGTCCCCCCGGCCTCGGCCCCGTAGGTCAGGGCGTCGAAGCGCGTCGTCTCGCGCCAGCCGACGAAGCGCAGCGGATCGCGGTCGACGTCGCTGTCGTTGGCCATGAGCTGCGCGATCGGGATGACGACCGGGATGTCCTCGTTGACGTAGGTCACGTCGCGGCGCGCCACCGGCGGTGCGTCGCCGATATTCTCGAACCACAGGGTGACGGCGGCCCCGTCGACCGCGCCCTCGGGGTCGGAGACGAGGTAGGCGAAGGTCGCCTCGCCCCAGTAATCGGCGTCCGGCGTGAACACGATGGTGCCGTGGTCGGTGACCCGGTTGTCGCCGTGGATCGCGCTGCCGGCGCTCTCGAAGCGGACCGTGAAACCCTCCGGGTCGGCGTCCTTCTTCACGAACTCGACGGTCGGGATCTCGATCGGCACGTCCTCGCGGCCGCGCAGGATCGGCAAGCGACGATCGGTGTGGTGGTCGTCGCCGGCGCCCGGCAGGTCGTTGACCGGCTGGTAGATCAGGATCGCCCGCGCCCAGGCGACCCCGCCATGCCCGTCCTCGACCCGGTACTCGAACGCGGCCTCGCCGTTGAAGTCGGTCCAGGGCGTGAACAGGACGGTGCCGTTCTCGAGAAGCTGCGGGCTGCCTCCGCGCACCCCGCGAACGGCGGTCACCGTCATCGCCTCGCCGTCATGCTCGACGTCGTTGGCGATGAGCCGGTCGGCCCCGATGACGATCGGGTTGTCCTCGCGGATCGGCGCACCGGACTCGGTGGTCTCGAACCGGTCGTCGGAGAGATCCGGCGGGTCGTTGACCGGGGTGACGGTGAAGCGGACTTGGCCCGTCGCGGTCGCACCGGCGGCATCGGCGACGACGTAGTCGAACGTCGCCTCGCCCCAGTAATAGGCGCGGGGGACGACCCGGATCAGGCCGTTCTCGCCGATCGACACGGCGATGTCGGCGCTGGAGCGCACCGAGCGGACGGTGAGCGTATCGCCGTCGATGTCGGACTCGTTGGCGAGCAGCGTGCGCGGATCGAGGGTGACGCTCGTGCCCTCGGCGAAAGCCTCCATCCGGTCGGCCCTCGCCAGGGGCGCGTCGTTGACGGGCGTGACCTGGATCGTCACCGTGGCCTCGGCCCGGCCGCCCTCCGGGGTGTTCGCCGCGTAGGTGAACGCCGCGGTGCCGTTCAAGTCGGGCGAGGGCGTGAAGGTGACGGTGCCGTCGCTCGCCAGCGCCACCGCGCCGTTCGTCGCGCCGTAGACCTGGCCGACTACCATGCGGTCGCCGTCGAGGTCGTTGGCGAGCAGGCGCTCGACCCGGATGACGAGGGAGGAATCCTCCGCCACGGCAAAGCCGGTATCCGGCCGCGCCGTCGCGATCGGCCGCACCCGGAGGTCGACCGAGGCGGTGGCAAAACCGTTGCGCCCGTCCTCGACCGTGTAGGCGAGCGAGGTCGGGCCGTAGAAGCCGTCGAGCGCCCGGTAGCGCAGGTCGCCCCGCTCGTCGATCCGGACGAGGCCGGTGGCCGCGGTCTCGACGGCGACGATGCGCAGGCGGTCGCCGTCGGCGTCGAAGTCGTTGCGCAGGAGGTCGGCCGCCTTGAGGACGATCTCGTCCCCGGTCCGCACCGAGTAGAAGCGTTCGTCGAGCGCCACCGGCGCCCGGTTGCCGAGGAGCCGGACCAGGCTGTCCTTGATCCAGGTCACGCCGTCGGCGAAGGTGATGCTCTCGATGCCCTTCGCGTCCGAGGCCAGGGCGCCGAGCACGGTCAGGCTGTCGGACGGGGCCCCGGTGAAGCGGATCACGACCGCCTCGGAACCGCGATCGAGCTGCTCGACCCGCGCCTGCGTCGAGGAAAAGTCGCGGATCTCGATCCGGTCGGTGCCGGAGGTGCCGGTATCGGTCACGGTGTCGTGGCCCGCGCCGGCGCCGAACCGGTAGAAGTCGCCGCCCGCGAGGCCCGCCAGCAGGTCGTTACCGGGCCGGCCTGCGAAGGTGTCGGCGCCGACCGCGTCGATGCGGTCGTCGCCGTCGCCCCGGCGGTAGAGATAGGTGTCGTCGCCGCCGGCCGCGCGCAGGAGGTCGTCGCCGCGGCCGCCCGCGAGGGTGTCGGCGCCCTCGGTGCCGATGACAACGTCGTTGCCCGCGGTGGTGCGGCTCGCCAGGATAGCCCGGCGGATGTCGGCGACCGAGAAAGCCGGCCCGCCGGCGAGCGCCACGGTCTCGATGCCGGCGCCGTCCGGCGCGAGCGCATCGACGACGACGATCTGGTCGGTGGTGCCGGCGAAACGGATCGCCACGTCGGCGCCGTCGGCGGTCAGGCGGTGGAAGCTGACCTCGTCGGCGGCGTAGCCGCTGATCTCGAGCCGGTCGCCGCCGGAGCCGGAGCGGTCGTGGATGACGTCGCTGCCGTCGCCGGGGGCGAAACGGTAGATGTCGTCGCCGCGGCCCCCAGACAGGCTGTCGTTGCCCAAGGACCCTGCCATCACGTCGGCGCCGTCGTCGCCCGTGAGGGCATCGTCGTCGAAGGCCGCCGTCCGGCCGAGCAGGTCGGCCACGGTCCAGACCGTGCCGTCGGTGAAGCGGACGACCTCGATCCGGCCGCCGCCGAGCGCGTCCTCGATCGTGAGCCGCGCGCCGGTCGCCGTCACCACCAGGGCGAGGTTGGCCCCGTCGCGGCTCTGCGTCACCGCGAGGTCGGAGGGCGCGAGGCCGGGGGCGAGCACCACCGCGTCGGTGCCGCCCGCGTCGAGGATCCGGTCGTGGCCGCCATCGGCGGCGAACAGGTAGGTGTCGTCGCCGGTCCCGCCCTCGAGGCGGTCGTGCCCGGCGCCGCCGTCGAGAGTGTCGGCGCCCGACAGGCCGATCAGCCAGTCGTCGCCGGCCCCGCCCGACAGGGAATCGTCGCTCGAACCGCCGCGCAGGACGTCGTCGCGCCCGGTCCCGGCGCGCGACAGCGCGATCAGCGCCCCTTGCGTCCAGACGGTGCCGTCCGCGAAGGTGACCCGCCGGATGCCCATCTCGGGCCCGGCGGGCGCGCCGAGGTCGATGCGGTCGCCGGTCCCGGCGATCTCAAGGACGAGATTCCGGGCGCCGTCGACGGCGCGCACCTCGTCCAGCCGGATGCCGGCCGCGAAGGCCAGGGTGTCGGTGCCGATCCCGTCGCGGATCAGGTCCTGGCCATCGCCCCGGGCGAAGACGCAGCTGTCGTCGCCGGTGCCGCCCGCCAGGGTGTCGTCGCCGGCCCCGCCCGCCAGCCATCGGCCGGTGAGCCCGATCTCGGGGACGAGCCTCGTGCGGATCTCGGGCAGCGACAGGGTGACACCGTCGGCGAGGATCTCGACGGAGCCGAGGCCCCCGGCCTCGTCGAGGCCGCCGAGGACGGTGATGCGGTCGGTGCTGTCGGAAAAGCGGATGACGAGATCGCGGCCGCGTCCGCCGAAGCGGATCCGGTCGAGGGCGTAGCCGGCGATCCGCAAGGTTCCGGCCGCGTCGTCGCCGCGGTCGTCGATCGTGTCGGCGCCGTCTCCGGCGGTGAAGACGTAGGTGTCGGCGCCCGTTCCGCCGCTCAGGGTGTCGTCGCCGGGCCCGCCCTGGAGCCGGTCCGCCCCGCTGCCGCCGCCCAGCCGGTCGCGGCCGGCGCCGCCGAGCAGCACGTCGTCGCCGTCGAGGCCGACGAGGTCGTCGTCGCCGGCCCCGCCCTCGAGCCGGTCCGCGCCCGCGCTGCAGGTAATGGAATCGTCGCCGTCGCCGCCGAGGGCGGACAGGTTCCTGAGCTCGGCCCTATCCCAGACCGTCCCATCCGCGAAGACGACGCTCTCGATCGCGCTCGCCGCCGAGGAGAGCGCGTCGGTGAGCGTCAGCTCCTCGCCGGTGTCGCGCAGGCGCAGGACGAGGCTCGTGGTGCCGCGGGCGATCACCTGGAGGCCGCCCGGCGCGACGCCGGCGCCGATCTCGATGCGGTCGATCCCGCCCCCGGCGATCAGCCGGTCGTCGCCGGCGCCGCCCGCCAGGATCTCGTCGGACGCGGTGCCGACGATGAGGTCGGCCCCCGCGCCGGCCGCATGCCAGCGCGCATCGGTGGAGCCGGTGCCGCGGAAGCCGAGCCGGTTGGTCCCGGCCTGCGCCGTGACCAGTAGCCGTACCAGACCGTGCCGTCGCCCTTGAACAGCGCGGTGACGGGGTCGTAGGCCTTGGCTCCGGCCGTCGCGCCGTCCACCGTGTAGGTGAAGGTCTTGGCCGCCGCGTCCCAGGTGATGACGACGTCGTGCCAGGTGCCGTCCTCGAGCTGGACGAAGTCGCGGCGCGGCTCGGGGCTGCCGTTGCCGACGTCGCCGTCGACGACGAAGCGGCCGAAATCGGTCGACTGGCCGTAGGTGTCGAACAGGATGCCGAAGGAGCCCGGGACCAGGGCGCCGACATTGATGACCGAGGACGACAGCGCGGCAGGTCCGGTGTTCTGCAACGCGAAGGAGACGCCGTCGGCGCCGCCCTCGGAGGCCCCGAAATACATCCGCGTCGTCCACACGACGCTGTTGGCCAGATCGACGCTGCCCCAGACCGCCCCGGTCTGCCAACTCCGGTCTGGCGTCAGCTGGTAGAGGCCGCTGCCGAGGGACGAGGCCGATCCCACGGCGGCGAGGGTGTTCGCCGGCAACCGGCGGGTCGGCGTGCGCACGAGGCCGATGGTCGAGGAGGCCCGGGCGGACCCGCCGCCCGGGCCCGCGGCGGCACCGGCGAAGGCCGGATCGCCGAACGGGTCGGCGCTCCGGCAGCCGAGACTCCGCTCCGCGGCCTCGGGCGAGAGGGCGCGCCCGGCCAGCATCGCGGCCGACCACTGCGTTCCGTCGCCGAAGCGCACGCGGTCGATCGGGGCTGCGCTCGCCTGCCCGCTGAGCGTCAGGCTGTCGTCGCTGCTGACGAGCCGCGGGACGAGGTCATCGCCGCTCCTCACCACCACGACGTCGGTCGGCGTGAGGCCGGCCCCGAGCCGCAGCAGGTCGGTCGATCCCGCCCAATCGGCACCCTCCACGATCGTATCACGGCCGGAGCCGCGGCTGAAGACGTAGGTCGTGTTGCCGCGGCCACCGGCCAGGAGGTCGTCGCCGGCCCCGCCATCGAGGGTGACGGCGACCTCCGACTGCGCCCCGAAATCGACCGTGTCGGCCTCCGCCCCGGTCGAGGAAGCGGCCCGCGCCACGATCTCGGCGAAGTCCCACACCGTCCCGTCGGCGAAGGCGAAGAGCTCGACGCCGCGTTCGCCCGCGGCTCCGCCGGCGCGGAACATGTCGCGCACGGTGAGACGGTCGTCGCTGCCGGATAGCCCGATCACCAGGTCCTGCGGCCCGACCGACAGGAACCGGATGTCGCCGGGCAGGATGCCGGCCGAAAAGCGCACCCGGTCGAGGCCGGCGCCGTCCGCGGTCTCGAGATCCGCGATGGTGTCCTGGCCGTCGCCGCGGCCGCCGACGAGGATGTCCGCCCCGCGGCCGCCCTCGATCCAGTCGTTGCCGGCCTCGCCGAAGATCTCCGCGCCGATCAAGGGCGCGACGAGGTCGGACGGCACGATGATGCGGTCGTCGCGGTCGCTCGGCGCGACCGAGGCGGCCAGTGCCCGGGTGCCGATCCGCCGCCCGTCCGAAAAGGCGATGGTGGCGACGACAGGGTCCGGGTCGCCCTCGGGATCGACCAGCGTGACGCGGTCGTCGCTGCAGCGCAGCGACAGGACGAGGTTGCCGTCGCGGTCGCGGGTCGCGACCACGTCCTCCAGCGCGATGCCGGGGCCGAACAGCAGGATGCCCCGGCCGTCGGCGCCGCCGTTGCTCTCGATCCGGTCCTGGCCGTCGCCGCGGCCGAACCGGTAGACGTCGTTGCCGCCGCCGCCGCGGATCACGTCGTCGCCGGGCCCGGCGGCGAAGGTCTCGTCGCCCGAGCCCCCGCGCAGGCGGTCGTCCTGCGGCGTGCCGGTCGCCCCGACCCGCTCGCGCAGGCGCTCCAGCGTCAGCACGGTGCCGTCGCCGAACCGGACGGCGTCGATCCCGCTCCAGCCGGAATCGTAGCGCAGCACGATCCGGTCGGTCGTGCCGGCGAAGGTGAGCACGAGCTCGGTGCGGGACGGATCGATCTGCGAGACGCGCAGCTCGTCGGGCCGGTAGCCGGTGATGGCGAGGGTGTCGCGGCCCGCGGCGTCGACGATGACGTCGCGCCCGTCGCCGCGGGTGAAGCCGTAGGTGTCGTCGCCGGCGCAGCCCTTCAGGGAATCGTCGCCGGTGCCGCCCGCCAGGGTGTCGGCGCGGCCGCTGCCGACCACGACGTCGTCCCCGGGGCCGGGGCCGGCGATCGCCGCCCGACCAGGGCGGCCTCGTCCCAGACCACGCCGTCGGCGAAGGCCAGCGCCGGCAGGCGGCCGGAGCCGAGCCCGGCCCGGACGACGAGCTGCGCGCCGGCGGCGAAGGACACGACGAGGTCGGTCGAGCCGGGGGCGGCCGGGCGCACCCTCGCGTCGCTCGAGGCATGGGCCTCCAGCACCACCCGGTCGTCGCCGTCGGAATCGAGGATCGTGTCGTTCCCCTCCCCCGCCGCGACGCGATAGACGTCGTTGCCGCCGAACCCGATCAGACGGTCGTCGCCGGCGCCGCCGTCGATCGCGTCGGAGAGCGCGTCGAAGCCGTAGATCGTGTCGTTGCCGGGACTCCGCGCCACGTCGATGAAGTGCTGGGCGAGCTTCAACCCGCTCCAGGCGGTGCCGTCGCCGAAGACGACGTCCTCGATCAGGTTGACGAAGCCGACGATCGGGACCGTATCGAGGAAGTCCTGCAGCACCACTTCGTCGGTCGTGCCCTTGACGCGCAGGCGCAGGGTGTCGCTCGGGCCGTCGCGCAGGAAGTCGAGGTCGGTCCAGCGGATCTCGTCGACGAAGGTGAGCCGGTCATGCGCCGACGGGTCGAACAGGCCGTTCACCCCGTTATCGAGGATCACGTCGCGGCCGAACACGTAGGTGTCGTCGCCCTGGCGGCCGGACAGGAAGTCGTCGCCGGCGCCACCGTCCAGCGTGTTCGAGTTCAGCATGCGGAAGATCGCGTCGTCGCCCGCGGTCTTGGCGTTCTTCAGCACCCGCTCGGTAATCTGCCCGAAATCGAGGCTGGTGCCGTCGTCGAACAGGAAGCGTTCGATCAGGTTGGGGGCGACGTAATCGAGTCCGTCGCTGCTCTCGAGCGCTTCCGCGAAGATGCCGACGCCGGTGCGCATGCCGCCGAACTGGCCGATGATCTCGAGCCTGTCGCCGGTCTCGCGCCCCTCGGCGTCGAGGATCACGATCTTCAGGTTCTGGCTCTCGCCGTCGCGGATCAGCCGGAGGTTGTCGGCGGTGATGCCGCCCTTGAAGGTGAGGACGTCGATGCCCGCCTTGACGATGCCGAACGAGAACTTACCCTGGTCGTCGATGACGTCCTGGCCGTCGCCGCGCGCGAAGACGTAGATGTCGCCGCCCGCGCCACCGGACATGTAGTCGTTGCCGCGCCCGCCCCACAGAACGTCGGCGGAGCCCGAGCCGATCAGCGCGTCGTTGGTGAGGCCGGCGGCGCGGGCCTTGTCGACCACCTCCACCGCCATCCGTAAACGGTCCCAGACCACCCCGTCGGCGAACACGATCGAGGCCATTCCGGACTCGACCCGGGCGCCGCTCATCTGGAGATTGTTCAGCTCACCGAGGAATTGATCGGCGATGCGCAATGATAGGCTGTGTTTGCGGGCACGCGAGATCAGATCCTGGCCGTCGCGGACCGCCTCGATCTCGTTCGACAGCACGTCGGTGAAGCGCAGCTGGTCGGTCTCACCGTGGTCCTTGTCGTCGATGATGTCGTTGCCGGAGTCGCGCCCGACGAAATAGACGTCGGCGCCGCGGCCGCCGCGCAGGGTCTGGTCGCCGGCGGTGAGGTAGATGTAATCGGTGCCGCCGGTGCCGGCGACCTGGGTCGCGCCGCCGCAGGGGTGACCAGGCGCTCCTCGCTGATGCCGAGCGCGTGGGCGACGCCGCGCATGTCGAGGTCGAGGCCGACGGTCTCGAAGGCCGGTAGCAGCATCAGCATCTCGACCCGATAGGTCGAATTGTCGGTCGAGCCGACCTCGTCGAGGTGATCGACGTCGATCGCGTAGTTGCGTAAGGAGAACGCGCAGCTGTCGCCGGTCTTCCATTCGAGCTGCAACGCCCGGTCGAGGTTGCGCACCCAGACGTAAAAAGTCCCGTCGCGGTCGGTGACCTGCCGGAGCTCCCCCGAAACCTTCGGTCGACCGGCCGGATTGCGGGGTGCGTAAAGCGGGGTCGTGTCCCGTGGAGTGGTGTAGCTGACCGAGAGCGGGAGAGCCCGCCTGCGCGCCCTCACAGCGCAGTAGCAGGCGGGATCTCTCGCGGGGGTGGCCATCGGCGGTGACGGGTTAGGATCGGGTTGTGAGCACCAACCCCGAACCCGGGAGACCCCCGATGACCGATGCCGTTATGAGCCTGCGGGCGCTGGCTGAGAAGAGTGCTGACGCGGACGTGCTGCGCGAGATGATTGGCTTTGCCGCCCAGCGCCTGATGGAACTGGAGGTGGGCGGCCTGACCGGTGCCGCCCATGGCGAGAAGAACCCGGAGCGGCTGGCCCAGCGCAACGGGTATCGTGACCGAGACTGGCAGACGCGGGCCGGCACCGTCGAACTGCGCATCCCGAAGCTGCGGACGGGGAGCGACTTCCCGAGCTTCCTGGAGCCGCGCCGGATGACCGAGAAGGCGCTGACAGCCGTGATCCAGGAGGCCTACATCCAGGGCATCTCGACCCGCGCGGTCGACGATCTGGTCCAGGCCTTGGGCGGGACGGGCATCTCCAAGAGCCAGGTCAGCCGGCTCTGCCAGGAAATCGATGAGCGTGTGAACGCCTTCCTGGAGCGGCCGATCGAGGGCGAGTGGCCCTACCTCTGGATCGACGCGACCTACGTGAAGGTGCGCCAGAACCACCGCATCCAGGGTCCCCATCGCACCCGTGCGATGGGAGCCCGGTCTCGGTGGCCGTCATCGTGGCGGTCGGCGTCAACACGGATGGCCGGCGCGAGGGGGCACCCATCGTGGCCTGCCACGATGGGAACCCGTGCTGGGCCTCGACATCGGCCCGTCGGAGGCCGAAACCTTCTGGACCGAGTTCCTGCGCAAGCTGGCCCGGCGTGGTCTGCGCGGGGTCAAGCTGGTGATCTCCGACGCGCACGAGGGCATCAAGGCCTCGATCGCCAAGGTGATGACGGCGTCCTGGCAGCGGTGCCGGGTGCACTTCATGCGCAACGTCCTGGCCCATGCGGGTCGCTCAGGCCGACGCGTCGTCTCGGCCTTCATCGCCACCGCCTTCGCCCAGGAGGACGCCGAGGCCGCCCGCCAGCAGTGGCGGCGCGTGGCCGATCAGCTCCGGCCCAAGGTGCCGAAGCTGGCGGCCCTCATGGACGCGGCGGAGACCGACGTCCTGGCCTACATGGGCTTCCCGGCAGCACACCGGGCCAAGCTGCACTCGACCAACCCGTTGGAGCGCCTCAACGGCGAGATCAAGCGCCGCACCGAGGTCGTCGGCATCTTCCCTGACGAGCCTTCGATCCGCCGGCTCGTGGGCGCCATCCTGCTCGAACAGAACGACGAATGGGCGGTGCAACGCTGCCGGTACATGACCCTGGAAAGCATCGCCCCAATCGGCGATGATCCTCTCGTCACCCTGCCAACCCTGGCAGTCTGACCAGTCCGGCCCGGCCGGTCATCGTGGTGGACCAGCCCCAGCTACACCACACCCTGGGACACGATCTTCTACGTCCGCGACGACGTGAACTTCGACAGGTTCATCGCCGATCTGGAGGCCGAGTGCGCACGCCGCGGCATGACACAGGTCAGGGCGAACCGAACCGTGGCCGTACATTCCGAACAGGAGCGCCGCGCGGCGCCGCGGGATACCAACACGATCAAGATCCACGAGGGTCCGTCAAACGGCTGGTCGATCATCTACTGCAAGGGGCCCGAGGGCGAGCAGCTCGAATTCGTCCAGGTACTCGGCCCCGTGAAGAAGACGTTCGCGGATGCCGCCGAGGCGCGCCGGATGGCGACGAACCGGGGCTGAGGGCGGAGATCGACAGGCGAGTCGAGAGCGGACCGGCCGCCGGCGGGGCTCGTTCAAGGTGCCCTCGAGAACCAGTTTCCAATCTCCCGGTGGTCGGTCGGATGGAATTTTCGTCGCCCACGAAGTCTTCGCATATGAAAGCGACAACAAGGCCCAGGAGGCCCAAGCTTAAGGTCCGGCTCGCCGAGTTTTCGAAGCTCGACCCTGGCGGCGTGGAGATCAGGACGGTGCGCGTGCGCGCGACCCCGGACCCTTGGGAAGCACCGAGCCAGGATGCTGCCCATTCAGCCGTGCGGCTCGGCCATCGCGCCAGCGTCGATCGATGAGGAAGGGTTCTTCGATGAGTCTTCCCCCGTCACACGAGATCGGCCGACGAGAGGTCGTGAACATTGCGGCAGTCGGCGTTGCGGCAGCGGGTCTGCCACCGGCAGCCGGGGGACAGGCGGCAGGTTCGTCAGGGTCGCTTTCCCTGTCCATCACGGTCAACGGCGAGCGTCAGCACCTCTGCCTCGACACCCGTGTCACGCTGCTCGATGCCCTGCGCGAGCACCTGCACCTCACGGGCACCAAGAAGGGCTGCGATCACGGCTATTGCGGCGCCTGCACGGTGCTAGTGAACGGGGTCCGCATCAATGCCTGCCTCAGCCTCGCGGCCATGCACGACGGGGACGAGGTGACGACGATCGAGGGCTTCGGCCGGCCGGACCGGCTGTATCCGATGCAGGCGGCGTTCGTCGTGCACGACGCCTTCCAGTGCGGCTACTGCACGCCGGGCCAGATCTGCTCGGCGGTGGCGGTCCTCGCCGAGATCGAGGCGGGCGTTCCAAGTCATGCCACCGAAGATCTCGCGGCGCCGATGACCCTGAGCAACGGCGAGCTGCGCGAGCGCATGAGCGGCAATATCTGCCGCTGCGGCGCCTATTCCAACATCGCCGATGCCGTGGTCGACGTTGCCGTGGCCGACGTTGCCGTGTTCGACTTGGCGAGGAGGCCCTGATGCAGCCCTTCACCTACGAGCGCGCCGCGAGCCTTGAGGCGGCCGTGGCGGCCGTCGCCGCCCGGCCGGGCGCCCGGTTCATCGCGGGCGGCACGAACCTGCTCGACCTGATGAAGTTCCAGATCGAGACACCGGCCCACCTCGTCGACATCCGGCACCTGCCCCTTCGGGCGATCGAGGACCTGCCGGACGGCGGCCTGCGCATCGGCGCGCTCGCCACCAACACCGAGGTCGCGGCCCATCCGCGGGTGAAGCGCGAGTACGGCGTCCTCGCGCGGGCGATCGTGGCCGGCGCCACCGGGCAGTTGCGCAACAAGGCGACGACCGCCGGCAATCTCCTGCAGCGCAACCGCTGCCCGTACTTCTACGAGACGAGTTTGCCGTGCAACAAGCGCCAGCCGGGCTCGGGATGCTCGGCCCTCGGAGGCATCACCCGCTCGCTCGCCGTCGTGGGAACGAGCCCCCATTGCATCGCCCAGAACCCGGGCGACATGGCCGTCGCGATGCGGCTTCTCGACGCCGCTGTCGAGACCATCAGGCCCGACGGGTTGCAGCGCCGGATCGCGATCGGCGATTTTCACCGGCTGCCGGGGGACCGGCCGGAGATCGAGCACCCGCTCGAACCGGGCGAGCTCATCACTGCCGTCACGCTCCCGCGGCCGCCGGGCGGGACGCACCGCTATCACAAGGTCCGCGATCGAGCCTCCTACGCCTTCGCGATCGTGTCTGTCGCCGTCGTCCTGCAGAAGGACGGGACCGGGCGGGTCGCGTTCGGGGGCGTCGCGCCGCGACCCTGGCGGGTCGAGGACGCGGAGGCGCTCCTGCCGGACGGTCCGGCCGCCGTCGTGAGGGCGGCGTTCCGGGGCGCGACGCCGACGGCGGAGAACGCCTTCAAGATTCCACTCGCCGAGCGCGCCCTCGCGCTGGCACTGAGCGAAGGGAGGGCGTGAGATGCGATTCGATACGCCTGCCGGGCAGAACCCCATCGACCGTCGAAGGATCATCGGGCAGCCGCACCGGCGCGTCGACGGCGCCCTGAAGGTCACCGGGACGGCCCCTTACGCGTATGAGCGGCACGACGCCGTCGCCGACCCCGCCTATGGCTGGATCGTCGGCGCCACGATCGCCCGCGGGCGGGTGACGGGGATCGACTCGGCTGCCGCGCGCGCGGCTCCGGGCGTCCTCGCGGTCCTGACGACGCTGGAGCACGACCCAGCCCCCCCGGGGTTCCGGACGACCCTCCACCTGTTCGGCGGCGCCGAGGTGCGCCACTATCACCAGGCCGTCGCGCTCGTCGTGGCCGGGACCTTCGAGGAGGCCCGCGCGGCGGCCCATCTCCTGCGCATCGACTACGAATCCGAGCCGGCGCGCTGCGATCTGGCGGCGGAGGCCCCCAAGGCCGAGCCGATCGCGGATCGAGACGGACCGGACTACCCCGTGGTCGACCGGATCGGCAATGTCGAGGCGGCGCTCGCCGCCGCCCCCGTGACCCTGGACGAGACCTACACCACCCCCGACCAGACCCATGCGATGATGGAGCCGCACGCCACCACCGCCGCGTGGCGCGACGGCAAGCTGACGATCTGGACCTCGGCCCAGGTCGTGTCCTGGCACCGCAACAGCCTCGCGCAGGCGCTCGGCCTCGCCAAGGACGATCTCCGGCTGGACGCGCCGTTCATCGGCGGGGGGTTCGGTGCGAAGCTCATCATGCGCAGCGACGCGCTCCTCGCCGCCCTCGGCGCCGAGGCCGTCGGACGTCCGTGCAAGGTCGCGTTGCAGCGCCCGCTGATCGCCAATAACGGCACGCGCCGCGCCGGCACGATTCAACGGATCCGCCTCGGTGCGGACCGTGACGGGCGGCTGACCGCCATCGCTCATCACAGCGTCAACGGAAACCTGGCCGGAGCCTTCGCCGAGGCGGCGGTCGCGCCGACGCGGCTGATCTACGCGTCTCCGAACCGCGACCTGTCCATGAAGCTTGCGACCCTCGACCTTGCCGAAGGGAACGACATGCGGGCGCCCGGAGAGGCGCCAGGCCTGATGGCGCTCGAGATCGCGATGGACGAGATGGCCGAGAGGCTCGGCCTCGACCCCGTCGCGTTCCGGATCCTGAACGACACGCAGGTGGATCCGCGCAAGCCGCAGCGGCTCTTCTCGGAGCGCCACCTGATCGAGTGTCTCGAAGTCGGCGCGAAAAACTTCGGCTGGGCACGCCGCAACCCGGGGCCCGGCTCCGTGAGCGACGGTCGCTGGCTCGTCGGCATGGGCATGGCGGCGGGCTTTCGCCAGAACCTGCCGATGCCGTCCGGCGCCCGCGTCCGGCTCGAACAGGACGGCCGGCTCACGGTCGAGACCGACATGACCGACATCGGGACCGGCAGCTACACCATTCTCGCCCAGACGGCGGCCGAGATGATGGGCCTGCCGCTCGACGCCGTGACGGTCCGTCTCGGCGACTCGGACTATCCCGAAGCCGCCGGCTCAGGCGGGCAGTTCGGCGCGAACAATGCGACGTCCGGGCTCTACGCCGCCTGCACGGCTTTGCGGGCGAGCGTCGCGGCGCGGCTCGGCTTCAACGCCGAGGACGCGGCGTTCGCGGACGGGATGGTCACGGCGGGACGCCGGAGCGTGCCTCTCCTCGACGCCGTAAAGGATGGGCCGCTGACCGCGGAAGACCGGATCACCTATGGCGACCTCGACAAGGACTTCGTCCAGGCCACCTTCGGGGCGCAGTTCGCCGAAGTGGCGGTGAACCGGTTCACCGGGGAGATGCGCATTCGCCGCATGCTCGCGGTCATCGATGCCGGCCTGGTGCTCAATCCGCTCACGGCGCGAAGCCAGGTGATCGGCGCCATGACGATGGGGGTCGGCTCGGCGCTCATGGAGGCGCTCGTCGTCGACACCCGCCACGGCTTCTTCATCAACCACGACCTCGGCGGCTACGAGGTGCCGGTCCATGCCGACATCCCGCATCTCGACGTCGTCTTCCTCGATCACCCCGACCCGGTCTCGTCCCCGATGAAGGCCAAGGGCATCGGCGAGATCGGCCTGTGCGGGGCGGCCGCGGCGGTCGCGAACGCCGTCTACAACGCGACCGGCATCCGCGTGCGCGATTATCCCGTCACGCTCGACAAACTGCTCGACCGACTGCCGCGCGCGGCCTGATTCCTCACCCGCGGAGAAGAGCGATGTCCCATCATCCCGCTCCGGTGACGCATGTCGGCCTGACCGTCACCGACATCGAGGCAGCGACGGCGTGGTACACCAAGGCCTTCGGCTGCCGTCACATCATCGGGCCCCTCCACATCCGGCACGACGGCTCGCATATCGGCGAGGTGTTCAAGGGGATCTTCGGTGACCGTTTCGAGGAGGGATACGTGTCCCACCTCGCCACCGCGAACGGGGTCGGGATCGAGCTGTTCGAGTTCGTCACGCCGACGTCGGAAACCGCGGACGACACCTTCCGCTACTGGAAGACCGGTGTCTTCCACTTCTGCCTGGTCGATCCCGACGTCGAGGGCCTCGCGCGGCGGATCGCCGAGATGGGCGGCACGCAGCGCTCGAAGGTCTGGACGCTGTTCGAGGGAGAGCCGTTCAAGGCCGTCTATTGCGAGGATCCCTGGGGCAACCTGATCGAGATCTACTCCCACTCGACGGAACTCAATCACGCCAACCGGAGCGACATGGCCGCCCGGGCCGAGTGAGACCGTGTTCGACCTGCTCGACGGTCTTGACACCCTCCCCGTCATTCCGGGGCCGCTGTGCGGCGCCGAAATGACGAGGGGCTTGATATCTGTCCATTTCAATCAAACAGGCGCTGAGAGATCCCGCCCATGCCGATGACCGCCGATCGTGATTTGTTTTCTCCGACGAGGATCGGAGCCATCAACGTCGCCAATCGCGTCGCGATGGCGCCGCTGACGCGCTCACGCGCCGACATGGAGGGCGTCCATTCGCATCTCGCCGTCGAATATTATCGGCAGCGCGCCTCGGCCGGCCTCATCATCACCGAGGCGACCAACATCTCGCGGCAGGGCCGGGGCTACGCCTTCACGCCGGGCATCTACACGGAGGCGCAGGCCGAGGCCTGGACGCGCGTGACCTCGGCCGTGCACGAGGCCGGCGGGCGGATCGTCTGCCAGCTCTGGCATGTCGGGCGCATGTCGCATGTCAGCCTTCAGGAGAATGGCGAGGCGCCGGTCTCGGCCTCGGCCATCCAGGCCGGTGAACTCGTCTTCCTTGAGAGCCGCACGCAGGCTCCCCCCTCCATGCCGCGCGCGCTGCGGACCGACGAGATTCCAAGTCTGATCGACGATTACCGGCGCGCCGCGTCCCTGGCGAAGCAGGCGGGCTTCGACGGGATCGAGGTGCATTCCGCGAACTGCTACCTGCTCGACCAATTCATCCGCGACAGCACCAATCGCAGGACGGACCGCTACGGCGGCTCGATCGAGAACCGCACGCGGCTTCCCATCGAAGTCGTCTCGGCCGTGGCGGAGGTCTGGGGTGCCGACCGCGTCGGTCTGCGGCTCTCGCCGATGACGCGAGCCGTCGGCGACACCCCGCTCGACAGCGATCCGCAGGCAACTTACGGCCATCTCGCCCGGAGACTGGGCGAGCTCGGGCTGGCCTATCTCCACTGCGTCGAGGGGCAGACGCGCGGGCCCAACGGGTCGTCGGCGTTCGACTACAAGGCGCTGCACGCCGCATTCGGCGGGGCCTACATCGCCAATAACGGCTACGACCGGCAGCTTGCGGTCGAGGCGGTCGCGTCCGGCTACGCCGACATGATCGCCTTCGGCCGTCCGTTCATCGGCAATCCCGATCTGGTCGAGCGGCTGCGCCGCGAGGCCCCTCTGGCGGAGGCCGACCCGGGGAGGCAAGATGCGGATCGCACGCATTCAGCCTCGGAAGCTCGTCGAAGCCCATGCGACCTCACGGCCCCCGTTTAGCCATTTGGGAGGCGTCGTACCCGTCACGGCGACGCGGAGCGGATTGCTGGCAGCGGGGGTATGGGCTCGTGCGGCTTGGCCGGCTTTGCGCCCGGGAGACCCGCCATGCATGGCGCCGAGCACCGAAAGAATGCCGAGCACCACCATGAGCACGGAGTAGTACTGCATCGGGATCCAGAACAGGGTGTGGCGCCCACGCAGGATCACGATCTGTCCCGTACGCGGATCAACCAGTTCGCGACCCGGGAGATCGTTGAGCCGGGTGCCGAGCCACCAGTTGAACGCTGCGGCGACGACCCAGACGAGGACGACCCCGGTCGGCGTCGGGATGCCGATGCGCGCGAGCGCCGGATCGAGGAGCACGCTGACGACAAGGCCCGCGGCCGCAATGAGCGCCGAGAGCATGCCCCAGCCTGACCAGATGATCATGTGTTCGAGCTCCTCCTGATAAACGCCTCATCGGACGCGTCCGATAAGAGCCGATCAGCGTCCTCTCTCAGCGCTCAACGGGGCGTGGGCCGTGCAGACCCGTTTTCGCCGTCACGCGCCGCCAGTGCCGGGATTATGCCGTGCGCCGATTGCGGAGGAGCGAGAGCAGCGCCCCGAAGATGCAGGCTGCGATCGCACCCATGCCCACCAGAAGGGTGATCGTCCGGTTCCAGAGCCGGTCGAGGCCGAGATCGGTGGTGACGAAGTCTGGCCGGGCCGGGTCGGCCATCACCCCGACGCGATAGTCACCGGCATGGAGGCCGGTGAACACGTAGTTCACTCGCCGCGTCACCGTTCCGGTGGGAGTGCGCAAGGCGAGGGTCGCATCGCAGATGTGGATGACGAGCTTGGCGCTGCACGTCCCCTCGCTCACTCGGGCGTCGGGGGCGGCTTTCGCCGCCGCGTGGACCTGCCAGTCCGAGATCACCGCCGGCGCCGTGTAGACCGCGCAGGCGATCAGGATGCCCCCGAGCGCCATCACGCCGAACAGGACCCAGAAGGTGTTGACCCACCCGTGACCCCGGGGCGGCAGCCGCAGGGCATCGGGGCGGTAGGACGAGGCGGTCTCGGGTGTTTTGGTCATGAATCCTCTCACGGTTTGTCAGGCGGGCTCGGTCACGGGCACGGTGACCGCGGTCCCGGCGAGGATCGACCGGGCCTGTGCCGCCGATTGGTAGGTGGCGATGAGGTCGGCGAAACCCTGCGGGTTCATCCCGCGCGGCATGGGAAGCGGCAGCGTGACGATGCGGCGTTCAGGGTCGAGCCTCGCGGCGGGGTGGCCGGGCCGCCGCTCGGGCCAGGGCACGGCCGGCGGCAGCAGCACGCGCATGACGAGGCCGCCATGGTTCCCGGTCAGGTCGAGGTCGGCGATGTCGCTCCAGGCGATCGTCCGGTCGAGCCCGGGCGCGGCCAGGCCTTCGGGCCTCAGGACTAGGATGACGGGCTCGCCTCGCGCCAGGATGAACGCTCCGGCCCCGCCCATCAGGATGGCGATCGCGAGCGCCGCGGCAAGGACGACAGTGGCCTCGCGGGGCAGGATCCCGGGGATGCCGAACAAAGCCACGGCCAGGGCGGCCAGGCCGAAGAGGCCGCCGGCCACGGCCAGCACGAGGCCGCGGGGGCGGTAGTTCGCGCGCAGCACCCGCTCCTCGGTACCGACCTCGGCGGCTTTCTCTTCCAGGCGGGCGCGGAACGCCGCGACGCGCTCGCGCACCGCGTCGAGGAAGTCCTCACTCGCTGCCCGGCACAGGCTGGCCGGGTCTGCAAAGTAGGCGGCGAGCTGACCGAGGGCGTGCGGCGGCGGTGTGACAGCGGCGGCATCCAACAGGCCGGCGTCGATGGTCTGTCCGAGGGCGGCGATGCGCTCGCGGGTCGGCGGGTGGGTGTCGGTCGGATGGGCCTGCTCGGCCTCGATGTGACGGGCCGGGTCGTCGAGGCCGCGAGCGACGACGCGGTCGAGCATCGCCGCCACGAGGTCTGGTGGTGCCGCGTCGGGGGCCTCGGCCGCGGCGGCGAGGGTCTCGGCGATGCGCGGGGCGAGGGCGCCGCTGCGCAGGAGCGCTCGCACCGACGCCTCGGGCGAGGTCACTCCGGCGCCAGCCGCATCGGCCGCGAACTCGCGCACCCGGCTCCAGTGACGCACGGCGAGGTGGAAGCGCTCCATCACGAACCGGCCGAGCCGTACCGAGGGCCCGAGCAGGCCGAGGGCGTGACCCTCGCGCGCCGCGACCACGTCGAGAGAGCGCGCGACCCCGGCATAGATCGGCAGGAAGCGCTGGCTGTAGGCGGTGTCGCCGCCGGCGTAATGCGCGAGCTCGTGAGCGATGATCGCCGCGGTCTCGTCGCCACGCATCAAGGCGAGGTGCGGCAGCGGCAGGTGGAGGATGCGGCCCGAGAGCCGCGCGCCGCCAGGCTCCAGTACCGCCGGGCCGGCGGTGACGAAGAAGCCTTCGGTCAGGCCGACGACCAAGGCCTCGGGCTTCAGCGCTCCCATCCGCTCGGCCAGGCCCTCGACGAGGCGCCACAAGCCCGGCGCCTCGGCCGGCGTGATCTGTCGGCCGAGGATCGGCACCGGGTCGGGCTCGAAGGCGTCGAGCGCTCGGCGCAGGCCGAGGAGGGCGCCGCCCGCCGCGAGGAGCGTGGCGGCGACCGCGACGGCGGCGATTCCCAAGAGCTTCATCCCGTCGCCGGAGAGGCCACTTTGGAGCAGCAGCCCCGATTCGAAGGCGACGACGGCGACGAAACCGGCGGTCGCCGCCAGGATCTGGGCCGCGAGGGACGCCGGCAGCAGGCGGCGCACGAGCGAGAAGCCACCCACCAGTGCGTCGCGCGAGCTGCGCCCGAGCCTTGCGAGCGCGGCCCCGGCGAGCAGCACGAGGAGCGAGAGTCCGGCCGCGATCCCCCCACCTGCGATCGCGACCGGCGGCAGCCAGCGGCGCCAGTCCATGACGGCGACGAGCGTTCCGGCGCTGTCCCGGGCCCCGCGCGCCATCACGACGGCGAGGGGACCGCCGTAATTCTTGCCGTCGTGGCGGAACTGCAGGCGAAAATCAGGCCGCCCGTCGCGTGGCGTGCGAGCCTCGAGATCCGCCACGACCCGGGCAAGGCGGTCGTGCTCGGCCGCGAACTCGGCCCAGTCATCGGCGCCGCGCTGCCGCTCCCACAGGCCGAGGAGCAGGAGGGCGAAGGGCAGAAGCACGGTGGCGGCGATCAGACCGGCGAAGGCGCGCGGCCGCGAGGGCACGTGCGAAGTCGTTGCCTCGGGAATGGTCGCCTCCTGGGCGTGGGAGATCAGATGCCGATACGGCATGAAGCGCACCAGACGATCGCAAGACGATCGAGCGGCGCTATCTAGGGCACGCCGGTCGAAGTGCCGGAAAAGCGGCGGTAGATCGGGCGCAGCACGTCCGAGGTCTCGAAAGGTAGCAGGATTTCTAGCGGTATGAGCGTACAGGTCAACCCAATGTTTCTGGCGATCGTCGACGAGGCAAACCACGACCCGTCGCCGGGCGTCGGAGCACCAAGCGTTGCGATCCCCTTCTCTGGCCTGGTCGGGTGTGTGACCTCTCGATCGCAGCGGTTGCGCAACCGTGGTTGACCCCCAGTCGATCCTCGGGTTAGCGTGATGATGGAAAGACCATCCCGATGCCATCGCCTATCGGGGCTCGGCCGCCACTGATCACATACTGATCATCAGCCGGATAAGGATCAGCGCTCGGCGTCGAGCCGATCGCTGATCTCGACGACCAGCGGAGTCCGCCAAGTGGCGACAGGGCGATATCTTCATCCAGGTGATCCGGATCCTACCGCGGGAGGCCGTCGAGCGTCCTCTGCCGCATACCATGCTCGTCCACGGCGAACTCACCGGCCACAGCTACCGGGTCGCCGACCCCGCCTCCCTGTTCGCCAGCGGCGTCTGCTTCTCGCTCGACATATGCGGAGATCAGGCGCTGGTCGTCCATGACGAGCACGGTACGATCACGCCCGCGCGCGGCGTCTGCCAGGTCTGGCGGCAGCGCAAATTCACGCCCCAGCGCATCGTGGCCGTGCAGGACTAGGCGCCGGTGAGCCCCCGACCGCCTCCCGCTTCGCACGAGCCCGTCCGGCGCATGCTGTGCCCCCACGACACTCTGGCCGCGGCGGTCGCCGCCGCGGTGCTCGACCTTTCCGCCACACCCTTCCGATGGTCGCAGGCCTTCAGGGCGATGACCTCGCGAAGCCGCCACCCCACCATCGCGCAAAGGATCGCGACCGCGCCCGCCGCGATCATCGCCAACCCGACGCCCGCATCCGGATCGCCTGCCATGAGACGCGCCCATCCGACGCACAGGACCGTCCGCCGGTCACGCCGTGCCGTCCTGCTCGCGGTCCTGGCCTCCGCGGCGGGCGTCTCGGACGGGTGGGCGGAGGAGAACGAGTGCCGGCGCGCGCCCACCCTCTCCGCCGGCCCGGTCCTCTCCCTGGGACGGGTCTCCGCCCCGGGCCGCACCGCCTTCGTCAAGGACGGCCTTGCCCGCGCGGGCTGCCCCGATCCGGGCCCGGTCTGCCGCGAGCGGGCCTACCTGGTGACCGGCGATGCCGTGATCCTCGGCGAGCGCCGCGGCGCGTTCCTGTGCGCGACCTACCGGAGCGGGAAGGACGACGAGGTCGGACGTATAGGCTGGATCCCTGCAGAGGCGGTGGCGCTCGAGTCCGCGGCGTCGGTCGCCCTCGAGGGATGGCTCGGCGCCTGGAAGCAGGCCGAGGCGCAGATCCGGGTGACACGCGGGGACAAGGCCGGCACGCTCGCCGTTGCCGGCGACGCGACCTGGGGCGCGGGCGATCCCGAACGGGTCCGCCGCGGCGGAATCCATACCGGCGAGATGTCCGGCACATTCGTGCCCGTCGGCGACGCCGCCAGCTTCGCCGTGGGCGAGGCGGGCACCCTGCCGGTGCAGAAGGGCGCCGAGACCGATTGCAAGATCTGGCTGCGACGGCTCGGCCCCTGGCTCGTCGTCGACGACAACCTCGCCTGCGGCGGCCTGAACGTCACGTTCCGCGGCGTCTACCGGCGCACGCTGTGACGGGAGCGACGGCGATGAGCATCCATACGAACGCGGAGCTGTGCCGGTTCGCCGCCCGGGCGCGGCGGGACTTCTCCGTCGCGCCCATGTCGGACCCGAGGTGGCGCAGGCAGTTCGGCGCCCTCCTTGCGCTCGCCCTCTTCCTCCCCGGCCCTGCCCGGGCCGCGCCCGCACAGGTTGCCGGCCTTCCGTTGCCGGGCTGCGCCGAAGTTCGCGCCGCCGCCCTGTTCGACTCCGCGCTCGTGACGGCGTTCGAGACGCGCTATCCGCGGGCGCTCGTCGGCGAGGCCTCGGTCGAGCGGCTCGATCTCGATCCGGGGCAGGTCGAGAACGCCGCCGCCTACCTCGCCTGCGTGGCCGGCCTCACCGGGCTCGACGTCTTCGTCGCCGAGCAGGGTCTCGCCCTCTTCGCAAGCCGGCGCCACGGCCGCGCGGCGCTGGCCGCCCTCGACCGGATCGCCCGCGGGATCGGGCCGGAGGCGCGGGGTGCCCGCGACTATGCCCGGCAGATCCGCGCCTACCTGCGGGGGCCGGGCCGGTGAGCGCGCGCCCCGCCGCCGCGCGATCGGCGTTGCGTCTGGCCTTGCTCCTGGTTGCCCTGCTCGCCGCCTGCACGCCTGGGCGACCGGTTCCCGTCGCGGAGATCGAGGCGTTCATCGGCGTGCCGCTGCCGCCCGGCCATCGCGGCCTGCGGAGTGCCGACGAGGCCGGGGTCGACCGGCTGATGCGGCTCACCTTCGACGCGCCGGAGGCCGAGGCCGCCGCCTTCGCGGCCCGGCTCGTGCCCGGGGGGCTCACCCCCGGCGGCGGTGCGGGAATCACGCTTCTCGGCAGCGGGTTCGACGGGTGGCTCGCGGCCCTGCCGGAGGGCGCGGCCGGCGGCGAGGCGCCGGTGGCGGGCCGGCGCGCCCGCAAGGTCGTAGTTGCTCCCGCCGGTCCCGGTCTGCGGCGCGTCTGGGTCGCGGTGTTCACCCTGTGAGGCGCGCTCCCGCCGCCACGCCGCCCGGATCGGGATTTTTTCGTTCCTGCCGGATCGGCGCGCGCGAAAACCGGTCTGGCCTGCCCATGGCCTCGATGAGGGCGGACAGCGCCCGAACGGAGATGTGCCATGACGAAGACCACGATCCTCGCCGCCGCCGTCCTGCTCTGCTGCACGGTCCCGGGTTTCGCCCAGGATGGCGAGGCTCACGGGAGCCGCGGCAACCAGGAATTCATCGGCGTCGATCTCGACAACGGCGGGGTCTACTTCAACGGCCGCGATTCCGGGCGTTACTGCCTCTATCGCACGGTCGAGGTCTTCAACCGGGCTACCGGATACATCGAGCCGCGGCGGGTGCGCCGGTGCGGGCGCGGCCTCTACCTGCGCTGAGGAGGTTCCGCGATGCTGAAGACCCTCTCGCCGCTGCACCTCGCCCTGTTCAGCCTCGCCCTCGCGCTCATCGCGCGGTAAAAAATCGCTACGCCATGCAAGGGCCGTTTTCGCCACCACGCTCCGGCCGCCTGAGCCGGATACCGGCCCGTCACGGGAGCCCAGGTCGGGCACAAGAGCCATGCCGGGAGGCTGCTTCCCGCCGCGAGCAAGGAGACCACGCATGACCAAGGCCACGGCGTTGCGGGGCTGCGTTGCCCGGGTCGGGCTCGCCCTTCTGGTGCAGGCGGCCGCGATCGTCCTGTCCGGTGCCGCCCGGGCCGCGCCCGAGACGCCTGCCCCCGGAGCGTCTGCTCTCGAGACCCAGGCCTTCGCCGACAACGCCGACTCGGTCGCCGTCGTGATCGGCAACCGCAGCTACAAGCAGACGGTGCCGGTCGACTACGCGCATAACGACGCCGAGGCGATGCGGGCCTACCTCGTCCAGCGCCTCGGCTACCGCGAAGCCAACGTCTTCGTCCTCAAGGACGCGACGCTCAACGAGTTCAACCAGGTGTTCGGCACCGAGCGCAATCCGCAATCCGGCCGGCTGTGGCGCAGCGCGCGCGAGGGGCGCTCGAACGTCTTCGTCTACTATTCGGGCCACGGCGTGCCGGACCTCACCAGCCGCCAGCCCTTTCTCCTGCCGGAGGACGGCAACCCGAACCAGGGCGAGAGCGGCTATGCCCTCGAGACGCTCTACCGCAACCTCGACCTCGTGAAGCGCAAGATCGGGTCCGGGCGCCAGCTCGTCGTGATGGTGGATGCCTGCTTCACCGGCGAGACCGGGCGGAAGGGGGAGAGCCTGCTCGCGGTCTCGGCCCCCGGCTTCGCCCCGGCCCGGCCGAAGGCGGAGAGCGGGATCGTGCGGCTGGTGGCGACGTCGGGCGCGACGCCGGCGAACTGGGACGAGGCCAATCGGCTGGGCCTCCTCACCAGCCGCTTCCTGATGGGCGTCGCGGGCCTCGCCGATGCGGGCGACCGGCCGGGCGGTGGAGACGGCCGGGTCACCTGGGCGGAGCTGAAGGGCTACCTGAAGCGCGAGGTCGAGGAAGCGGCGCGCCGCACCTCCGGCCGCGAGCAGGTGCCGGAGATCGACGACGCGCCGATCGTCCTCCAGGCCTCGCTGCCCGTCGACGCGGTGGCCAACGGCGTCGCGGCATTGCGCGACGAAGCGGCGTGGCGCCGGGCGGAAGCGCTCGGCACGCGCGAGGCATTCGAGGCCTATATCGGCGCCTGCGGCGCGGTCTGCGCCTACCGGCCTCAGGCGATGGACCGGCTGCTCGCCGGGCGCCAGCGCGACGCGACGGCGATCGACCAGGAGAACTGGGCGAAATTCGGCGCGGCGCGGCAGTACCAGGCCTACCTGGATTCCTGCACCGAGGCCTGCGCCTATCGTGGCCTGGCGCAAGGCTATCTCGGCGGCTCCGACCCGAGTGGCGATCCGCGGGTGAAGACCTGCGACGCGCTCGCCGCCGGCACCGACGATCCCGACCGGCCGCAGGCCGTCCCGGGCGTGAAGTACGGCCGGATCGAGGCCGCGTCGGCGATCGAGGCCTGCCGCGGGGCGTCGGCCGCCTACCCGTCCCTGCGCCGCCTCGCCTACCAGCTCGGCCGCGCCTACGACCGGGCCGACCGCGCGAAGGAGGCGTTCGCGGCCTACGACCGGGCGGCCAGGGCCGGGAGCACCGCGGCGATGAACAACCTCGCCACGCTCTACGAGAACGGTCAGGGCGTGAAGCGCTCGCAAGGCGAGGCCTTGCGCCTCTACCGCCAGGCCGGCGAGGCCGGCAACGTGGTGGCGCTCGCCAACGCCGCCCGCATGCTCGAATACGGCAACGGGGTCCCGAAGAACGAGGCCGAGGCGGTGGCGCTCTACCGGCGCGCCGCGGACGGGGGCGACGTGCCCTCGATCAGCAAGCTCGTGCCGCACTACGCCACCGGCGCCCACGGCTTCCAGAGGGATCTGCGCCAGGGCTTCGACCTGTTCCGCAAGGCGGCCGAGAAGGGCGATCCGGTGGCGATGGCAACGATGGCGACCCTGATCGACAACGGCTTTGCCCGCTACTTCCCGGGGGTCGGCGCCGCCGACATGGTGCTGCGGGCGCTCAAGCGCGGCGAACTCGGCGCTGCCGCGGTCTCGGCCACCGATACCGCGGCGCAGAAGCTGAAGCCCGAGACGATCCGCACCGTGCAGCGCGCGATCAAGCAGGCCGACTACTATCCCGGCGCGCTCGACGGACGCTTCAACCCGGTCTTCGTGCGCGCCCTCGATCAGTACGCCAAGTCGAACGAGACGGAATGAAGCACCGTCTCGCCGCATCGCTCGCCGCGATCCTCGCCGCGGCCCTGCCGGCCCGCGCCGATCCCGGCACCGACGCGCTGGCGCCCTTTCTCGACGCGGTCGCTTCCTGCGCCGGGCGGTCCGATCTCTCGCTCGCCGTCATCGGGCCCGAGCCCGGCCAGACCGCGTGGTCGCGCGAGCAGGCCGAGGAGGTGCGCCTCGCGGTCGAGAGCCGGCTTCAGGGGACCGGCCGGGTCCGCCTCGCGGCGGCCGCCGACGTGGTGCGGGTCAAGGCCCTGCGCGAGGGGACGACCGGCCTGTCCGGCCCGGAGGCCGAGGCGCAGATCCGTGCCGCCTTCGCGGGCGAGGCCAGCGTGTTCCTGGTCGAGCCGCGCCGCGCCGGAGAGACCGCGGCGTTCCGGCTCCAGGCGATCACCCGCAGCGCCTCCTGCAAGGCGACGAGCGAGCCACTGACGGTGCCGATCCGCGTCGGCGCCGGCGTCGCCGACGTCGATGCCGAGCTGGAGCGGGCGGTGCGGGCCTTCGGGCAGGCGGCGCCGAGCGTCGCCGCGGTCGAGGTCTGCCCGTTCGAGGCCGAGGGCGGCCACTCGTCCTGCGCCGGCGCGCTCACCGACCGCCTGCTCATCGCCCTCGACGCCGAGGCGCGCTCGGCCAGCCGCATCCTCAAGGGCGCCCGCCTCGAGGTGCGCCGCCGCCCGCCCGGCACCGCCTGCGCCGGTCCGGTCACAGCGCGCGGGCGCTTCCTCACCGACCGCGAGCGCCGCTCCTGGATGGAGCTGGAGTTCCAGCGCGATGGTGCGGTGCTGGCGCCGACCGGGCGGCGGCGCATCGCCGTCGAGGGCTTGGGCTGCGACCCGACCCCGCGCCCCTTCCTCGACCACCTCGCGGCGACGGCGCGCACCGATGGCGGCCGGCTCGCGGTCGCCGCGACCGCCACCCCGTTCGCGCGCGGCCAGCGGCTCGAGCTGCGCATCGACGCACGGGCGCGCCAGAGCCTGTACTGCTGGGTGGTGGCCCCCGACGAGACCGCCTTCGTGGCGCTGCCGGTGCGGGGCAACGCCGCCTCGCTGACGCCCCTCGCCGCCGGCGACGTCCGGCGTTACCCGCGCGGCTACGGCCTCGACGAGATCGTCGCCGGGGACCCGTTCGAGAACCTGTTCTCCTGCTTCGGCGTCGCCGGCGGCCTGCCGCCGGAACTCGCCGAGCGCTGGCTCGCCGCCGCGCCGGGCGCCGACGGCGAGGCGCGCCTGCTCCAGCCGCCCGAGGTGCTCGACCTCGTCGATCGGATCCGGGCGGTGCCGGGCGTGACCGAGGCGACGGCCAGGATCGTGGTGCGATGAGGGTGGGCACCTCGTCCTCTCGCTCAAGGAGAACGTCCGATGCGAAACCTTCTCGCCGCCCTCCTGTGCCTCTCGGCCGCGCCGGCCTGCGCCGGGGGCTTCGCGCTGCGCGACCTCACCGCCGTCGCGGACGAGGCAGGATCTGCCCTCGGCCAGGGCTACGCGGCGCGGGCCGCCCCGGAGCGGCTTACCCTGATGTGCACGACCTGCGAGGGCGCGCCGATGGTCGACCTGCTGCTCGGCCGCCAGGCCGACGGGACCGAGGAGCGGGTGCGCGCGGGCCGGACCTCGATGGCGCAGCTCGAGGACATCTGCCGGTCGCGCAGCCCGGATTGCCGGCTGTCCGGCCTGTCGGTGGATCCGGCGGTGGGGTGGGTCACCACCTACGGCATCGGGTCGAGCGCGGGGGCGACCGCCGTCATCCTGCGCGACGGCGACCTCCTGACGATCCGGGCGCTCGCGGGCAGCCGCGACGTGGCGGCGCGTCAAGTCGAGATCCTGGTGCGCCGGATCGCGCCGCGCATCGTCGGCGGCTGACGGTGGCCCCGGGGGTGACGGACCGGTGGGGCGGCGATATCGGTGGGCGACGAACGGGCGCGGGGCCGAGGGCGGACGCATGACCGGCGGATACGACGAAGCTTGCGCGGCCGACCTCGCCGCCGTGGCCGAGGGCCGCGACCTCTCCCGCGAGGACCGGGCCTGGCTCGCCCGGGTCGTCGCCGGCGCGGTGCGGCCGAACCGCGACAAGCCGCTCTGGGACCTCGCCCACGCCCTCGCCGCCCTGGCGCGGCTCGCCGGTGCCCGGGACGGGCGCGACCTCGTCACCCTCGCCCTCGATCCGGGGCTCGCCCGGGCCGACCGGCTCGAGGCCCGGTTCGCCGGCACGGGCGAGGCGGTCGATGCCCGCGGGCCGATCCTGCCGGGCGGAGAGGCGGGCTGGCGCACGACCTGGTCCGGCCTCGCCCGGCTCCTCGCGCTGGCCGAGTTCGTGCTGACGGCGGAGGACCTGGCGCAGTTCGCCGCCGTCACCGGCTGGCTCGACGACCTCGCCGCGGCGCCGGATGCCGAGGGCGCCGTGTCCTTCAGCCGTCGCCTGGCGCGTTACCTCGCCGCCTATCGCCACGCCCACCTGCCGCTCGCCCCGCTGGAGCGGCGCTTCCGGGCGATCCTCGGCTTCCTCGATGGGCGCCGCGCCTTCACGGACGACGACATCCTGGGCTTCTGGCGTGGGCAGATGCGCGAGGGCGAGCGGCCGGGCTTTCGCACGGTCGCCGAGCATTTCGTGACCTTCGAGGCGGCCTCCGCCCTGCTCGGCGGCCTCGCGGGCCTCTCCGCCCCCGCCTCGCTCGACGCGGTCGAGGGCTGGGAGGAGCGGCTCGACGCCTCGCTGGCCGACCTCGCGGGGGCCGAGCCGGCCGAGACCCTGGCGGCCCTGCTCGCCGCCCTGCCCGACGGGCCGAAGATCCTGACCGGGGCGGAGCGCGACGACCTCGCCGAGTTCCTGCGCCTCGAGCCGTTCCACCGCACCCGCCCGCTCACGACCCTGCGGGCCGCGAGCTTCGGGCGGGTGCAATCCGGCCTCGCCAACCGCCTGCGCCGCGGCGGCGGCGGGGCGGGGATCGCCGAGCGTACCGCCTGCGCCGAGGCCGAGACCTACCCGGCGCTGGCCGTGCGGGTCTCGGCGCTGACCGTCCATCTCGACCGGATGCTGCGGATCGCGGCGGCGCTGCGGGTTCCGGCGGAGGCCGAGGGCCTGTCCCCCGAGGCCCGCGACGCCCTCGCGGCGGCACGCGCCGACATCCGCCGGATCCGGCGCGCCGGCTTCGACGACCCCGACCGGCTCGCGGCGGGGTTCGCCGCAGCGGACGCCGCCCTGCTGCGGCTCGCCGAGGAGGCCGGCCGGCTCGCCCGCGCGATCGCCGGCCTCGCCCGGCAGCGGCCGCTCGACGCGGCCTTCGCGACGGACCGGGACGTCTTCGCCGACGCCTTCGCCGAAGCCTACGCCGCGGAGGCGACCGCGTGAGCGACGAAGCGCGCCTGCTCGCCGAGATCCACGCCGCCCGCGCCCTGATGCGGGCGAGCGAACCTGCCCGCGACACGTCTCGGGGCCCGGGCGCCGCGGAGCTGTGGGCCCACGCCATCCGCGAGCCGGGCGAACCGGTCGACCTCGCTCTGGTGCGGGCGATCCGCGACGACCCCGCGACGGCCCGGCGCTACCGGGCGCTGCTCGCAGGCCAGGCGATTGCCCACGCGCCGCTCGCGGCGGCGGCCTCGGACGGCGCGGTCGCATCACGCCGCGTCGGCCCCTTCACCCTCGGGATCCTGCCCGCGGACGAGGACGCGCCGCCGCTCCTGGTACTGCGCGGCAGCGCGGCGCGGCCGCCGCGCGTCATCGAGGCGATGCTGGGCGACGAGACGGTGCGGCTCGCGTTGCCGCCGCCGACCGACGGCGCGATCCTCGTCGCCCTCGACCCGGACGTGCCGGAGGCGGCTCGGCTCGGCGAGATGCTGCGGGACAGGTCTTGCGCGGTGTTCCTGCTGTGACGGCGGCATGAAGCCGGCTTCCATCGATCCGGTCTCGATCCTGGTCGTGGTGCCGACGACCGGCGGTCCGGTGGTTCTGCGCAGCCTGAAACGCCGCCCCGGCCTGCCGGCCTCCGCCGCCTTCGCGGCGGGCGATTACCGGCCCCTGCCCTGGTCGGGCGACTACGCCCGGCTCGCCGCGGCCGGCGGGCCGCTATCGCGCCTCGCGGGCGAGGTTTCCGAACCTTACGAGTTACGGCTCTCCGGCTCGTTCGATGCCGGGCGCTCGTGGGAGGTACCGGTCTGCCTCGCCCACGGCCTGCTGGCGCGAGGTCACAGCCTCACCGCCGATCCGGAGGCGGCCGACCTCGTCCTGTGGGCGACGGGAGCGGTCGATCTCGACCTCGCGGTGCTGCCCGGCGACTACGCGCTCCTCGACAAGCTCGCGCGCTCCCGTGGCCTGCTCGCGGCGGCGGCGCGCGCCGACCTCGCGGTCCTCCTGCCCGACGGGCCCGAGACGGCGGAGGCCGCGCGGGCGCTTCGCGACCTCGGGCGGGCGCGGGCGCCGGTGATCCTGTCGGCCGCAAGCGTGCCGGCCGCTCTCGCGGTTTTGGCACGGCCAGCGCCCTACCCCGCCCCGGCGGCCGGGCGGCGCCCCGCTCTCGTGGCCGCGCTCGTCGCACTTCTCGCCGCCACGGCGCTCGCTGCCGGCTTCGCGATGCTCCGCGCACGCCCGGAGGCGGAGCGGCCGGTCGCCGCCGCCGCGACACCCGCCCCGGTTGAGCCCGGCACGGCCATCGCCCCTACGCCGGACCCCGTGGCGGATGGCGCCGTCGTGGAGGAACTGGCCGCTCCGGCGGGCTCGACCTGCCGGCGCGTCGCCTTCGGGGCCGACCCGCCGGTACGGCGTCCGGTCCCATCGGAATCTCCCGGCCGGCTGAGGGCGAGCCGCCTCGCGCCGGACCTGTGCGGCCTCGCCTTCCGCGCCACTCTGCCCGGCGCGCGGGTGACAGTGGGCCCGGAGCTCGCCGCCGCGGCGCTGCCGCCGACCCGGCTGCCCGACGGCGCCCAGGCCTATTTCCTGCGCGAGGGCGCCCGGCGAAACCTCGTCTACACGGTCCAGGTGATGACGGGCTCTGCCGATGCGGATCCGGGCGCCGCAAAGCCGTCGGGCACGGTCGATCGGTTCGTCCACGGCCTCGTCCCATAAGGACTGTTCCCGGCCCGGGATCGACTTGTTTTGACTTGCGGACCGGCGGACGGCATAAAGCCGGCGCCGAGAGGAGGACAGCGATGGCCACAAGCCACCGGACACGCCGCTCGACCAAGGGGGGGATTTGGGGATTCACTGGCCTGATCTTGGCAATCGGCGCGGCTGAGCCTGCGCGGGCGCAGAGCGTCGGCTTCGATCCCACCGATTACGGTCGCGCGCAGTTGCCGCTGCGGCAGACCACCGGCGACGCAGCCGCTTATGTCGACCGCAACAAGGGCGCGTTCGAGCCGATCGCCGAACTCGATCCGCGCGACGGCCTCGCCGCGCTTGCCCGCCCGATCGGCCGGGTCGACATCGTGCTCAGGAACGCCCGCACAGGCCAGGCGGTCGGCGCCTCCTGCACCGGCGCGCTTTTGCCGGGCGACTACGTGCTGACCAACCACCACTGCCTGCCGCAATCGGGCGACCTGACCCCGGTCAAGGCCTCGATCCTGATGGATTACCTGACCCTCGACGGGCAGGGCTCGCGGCGGTTCGAGATCGACCCGAAGCCGGTCGAGTTCGACGCGCGCCTCGACTACGCGCTCGCCCGCGCCGCCGGCAACCCGACCGCGACCTACGGCGCGGCGCGGCTCTCGGGCGAGGCGGTGCCGGGCAACCGCTCGATGCTCGTCATCCACCATCCCCTCGGGCGGCCGAAGGTGATGAGCCGCTTCCGCTGCTTTGCCCTTAAGGAGCAGGGCGAGGGGCCGGACCTGCGCCACCGCTGCGACACGCTCGGCGGCTCCTCGGGCTCGCTGATGTTCGACGCCTCGGTGGCCGGCGTCGCGCTGCACAAGGAGGGCGGCCTCGACCCGAAGGACCCGTCGAGCTTCAACGCCGCGACCCGCCTCTCGGCGATTCTCGGCCGCAGCCGCATCCTGTCCGAGATCGCGGCGCGGCAGGGCCGGCCGGCCGCCGCCACGGCGGCCGCGGATCCGGCCTCGCCTCCGGCCGCGCCAGCGACGAGGCCCTCCGCCTCATCTGCAGCCGCCCCGCCCGCACCCGACGCCCCCCTCGATCCGGGGCGGATGAACGCGATCCTGCGCGGGCGCTGATCTTTTCCCGAGACGATCTGTGCGCCGGCGCGGCGAAAACCGCTCTGGCTCGTCCAGGCACGGGGTGTGACGGGCGAAGCAAGGCCCGGAGGAGAACGGAACCATGCGGATCGACGACGCGCCCGCGCGGCCGACCATCATCGCGGACGCCGCCCTGCGGCGCACGGCCAGGTGTCGCCTCGGCCGCTCCTGCCTCGCGATGGCCCTGGGCCTCGTCGTCGCCCTCGGCGGCGCGGCGCGGGCGAACCCGCTGATCGAGGCGCCCGGCGGCCCGTACAGGCTGGACGAGGCCGGGCCGGCGGAGGCGGAAACCCGCAACCCGTCGGCGACCGCCATCATCCGCTCCCTCGCCCCCTTCGCCGACGGACATCCGGGACTCGTCTCCGGCGCGCCGGCGCGGGCGCTCAGCCCGGACGACGGCGGGCCGTCCGTCCGCGTCGATCCGGCCCGCACGGTCGATCTCACGGTGTTCTTCGCCTATGACAGCGCCCGCCTGACGCCGGAGGCGCGCATCCAGCTCGAGCCGCTGGGCCAGGCGCTCGCCTCGCGCGACCTCGCCGGCCACGGCTTCCTCATCGCCGGCCACACCGACGCGGCGGGTGCGCCCGCCCACAACCGGCGCCTGTCCCTCGCCCGGGCCCGGGCGGTGCGGGCCCACCTCGTCGAGACCTACCGCATCGCGCCGGAGCGGCTGCGCGTGCATGGCTGGGGGCCGACCCGCCCGAAGGACCCGGCCGCCCCGCTGTCTCGGGTCAACCGGCGGGTCGAGGTCAGCCTGATCGCGCCCGTCCGCCACGGCGGGCTCAGCTTCCCGAGGCCAGCCGCAGAGGCGGCTTGTGCGGCCCCGGCCTCGACCGGCCCGACCCTGGCCGACCCGCGCCGGCGTGTGGCCCTCGACCTCGACGATTTCGAAGCGGCACCGACGCCGCTGCCCTGCTCCGAGTGACCGATCCGACATTTGATCAGAAGGAGGACACGATGTTGCCCATCCGCGCCGCCCTCGCCGCTTTCTCCCTCGGCCTCCTCGTCGCAGGCCCGGCCCTCGCCCAGCCCAAGCCTAACGTGGTGGTGATGGGCGAGGATGCCGACGAGGATTCGGTGCCGCGCGGCAACCGCATCTTCCAGCGGGTGATCGCGGAACTCTCCGAGACGATGAACCTGCGCGGCTACAACGTCTACGACGAGACCGCGGTGGCGATGGGTTTCACGCAAGCGAACCGGGTGCGCCGGCGCGACGCCGAACTGATCGAGGTCGCCCGCGCGGTCTCGAGCCCGCCCCTCGACGTGGTCGCGGTGTTCCAGATCTACGCCTCGGCGTCGAAATCGACCTATTCGGACATCGTGCGGCCGGAGGTGCGCATCCCGGGCCGGCTCCTCAACGTGCGCACCGGCCAGTCCCTCGGCTCGTTCGAGGTCGCAGGCGTGCAGCTGCCGCTGCTGCCGCAAGGGTGCGACCGCGAATGCTTGCTCGAGCGGGTCGGCGCCGAGGCGAAAGTCATTGCCGGCGACGTTGCCGCGGCGCTCACCGCGAAGCTCGACGGGGTGTTGGCGCCCCGCCGCGGGGCCGATCCCGGCACGGCCTCCGTCCCGGGCGCCGTCGCGGCGCCGGTCGCCGACGGCCCGACGGCTGAGGCCTGCGGCGGCCTGCCGACGGCCTACGTCGTTCGGCTCAACGGGTTCTCGGCCCAGGAGGTCCAGGCGGCCGAGGAGTACATGGCGGCGTTCCGCTGCTACGAGCACCACCGCCCCGTGCGGGCCGGGGCATCCGCCGCCGAGTACTGGTACGAGACCCGCTCCGACTCCGCCCGCCTCGGCCGCAACCTGCGCCTGATGCTCGAGCACATGAGCGCGCCCGGACAGGTCCAGTTCTCCGGCAACACCTTCGTGCTCAGCCGCGTCGCGACGCGCTGAACGCCTCGCGCCGAACTTCTGGAGATTCCGCAATGGCATCCTTCCTGCCCCGCGTCGCCGGCCGGCCTGTTCTCGCCGCCGGCCGGCCTGTTCTCGCCGCCGGCCGGCCCGTTCTCGCCGCCGGCCGGCTCTTGGCCGTCCTCGGTCTCCTCGCCCAGCCCGCCCTCGCCGCCGAGGCGGTGTTCCCGGCCGCCGGCTCGGTCGGCCTGGTGCCGCCGCCCGGCATGACGCCCTCGAAGGGCTTTGCCGGGTTCGAGCACCGCTCGGGCGCCTCGATCCTCATCACCGAGATGCCGGCCGAGGCCTACGGCCAGCTCGTGGAGCGGTTCACCCCCGAGGCCTTGCGCGCGACGGGCTTCGAGGCGCGGGGTTCCGGCACCGCGCTTGGCGTCGCCGGCGGCGAGGGCCGGGTTCTGCGCGGCAGCCAGGCCGCCAACGGGCTCACCTACGCCAAGTGGGTCGCGGTGGTGCGCGGTGCCTCCGGTACCGGCCTCGTCACCGTGCAGGTGCCGGAAGCCGCGCGGGAGCAGATGCCGGACGAGGCGGTCGAGGCCGCACTCTCGACGATCGCGTTCCGGGCGCCCGGCAGCCTCGCCGACCAGATCGCGGCCCTGCCCTACACCGTCGGCGACCTCGCCGGCTTCCGCCCGGTGCGCGCATTGATGGGCAACGCCCTGATGCTCACCGACGGCCCGAAGGACATCGATCCCGACGGTGTGCAGCCGCTGGTCGTCGTCGCCCCCTCGATGGGGCGGGCCGCCGTGCCGGAAGGCCAGGAGGGCACCTTCGCCCGCAAGGCGCTCGCCACCTTCCGGGAGATCAAGGACGTCACGGTCACCGACGAGGACCGGGCGACCCGCGACGGCGCGGTGGTGCTGCGCCTGCGCGCCACCGGCTCGGACGCGAGGAGCGGCCGCCCGGTCGCCGTCATGCAGGTGATCCGGTTCGACGGGCCGACCTACCTGCGCGTCCTCGGCCTGGCCCCGGCGGACCGGCCCGAGGCGCTCGCCCGCGCCGAGCGCGTGGCCGCCTCGGTCGCGATGCGCTGAGGAGGTCGGCGCATGGCCTGTCGCGTCATCCTGCTTCCCGCCGCGCTCCTCGGTTTTGCCGCTGGGGCAAGCGTCGCACTGGCCGGTCCGGCCGCGGACGTCCCGCCGCTGGTGCGGGACTGGACCGCCCTCAACGCCGCCTGCCGGGGCGGGCGCGGCGACGATCCCGCCACGCTCGACGCCTGCACCCGGCGCGACGCCGTCGACCGGCGGCTCGAGGCGGCGGGCTGGTGCTACGGCCGGCCCGGCGATGCCGGATACCAGCGGGTCTGGCGCCCTTGCGCCGGGACCTCGCGATGAGCGTGGTGCCGCCGAGCGTCACCCGGCGCGGAAGGAACCGAGGCATGCTCCTCCTCGGCGTGCTGATCGTCTGGACCCCGTTCCTGCTGCTCGTCCTCTCCCTGGTCGCCACCCGCCTGACGGGGTGCACGGTCAACGAGGCGGGCGCGCAGCCTTGCCGGATCGCCGGCCTCGACATCGGTGGCCTGCTCTACACCCTGATGATGATGGGCTGGCTGGTGATCCCGCTCCTGCCCTTCATGGCGCTGACGCTGATCGGCGCGGCCGTCGCCGGCGTGCTGGCGCTGTTCGGGATCCGCTGGCCGTGAGGCGGGCTCAGTGTCCGACGGCGCCCGCCGACGGGCCGTCCCTCAATCGTCGTCCGAGCGCGGAGCGGACCATGACCGCCAAGATCGTCGTCATCCCCGTCGCCGCCGCCCTGGTTCCGCTGCTGGCCGCAGCAGCGCCGGCCCAGGACGTCGGCACGGGCATTCTCCAGGGGATGCAGCAGCAGTTCCGGACCCTCGACGCCCGGTCGGTCGGCGAGGTTGCCCGTTCGGAGAGCGGGGATGCCGGCCCTGCCCTGCCCTTCGCCTCGAACGCGGAGCTGCGGGCCGCCACGGTCACCCGCCACGTCCGAGAGCTGCGTGCCAGCAACCCGATCGCCGCGGCCGAGGTCGCCCGGGAGATGGCCCGGCACGATTACGACGCAATCTTCCGGAGCTTCCTCTCCGACACCGCCTTGCGGCCGGACGATGCCGGCGACGTGCTCACCGCCTTCGTCGTCCTGCAATGGATGGTCGCCAACGACACCAAGGCCGAGCCGAGTCCTGCCGCGCTCCGGGCGGTGCGGCGCCAGATGGTGGCGCCGATGGCCGACAAGCCGCCCTTGTCGCAGGCGTCCATCCGCGCCGCCTTCGCCGAGCAGGTGAAGCTCCGCACGGTCCTGCACCATGCCGGCTGGCAGGCGGCGCAGCGCCTCGGGATGGTGCCGAGCTTCGTCGCCGGCCTGTCGAAGGACTTCATCCCCCCGGCGAAGCTGCGGGCGGTCGCCCTCACCGATGACGGGCTGGTGGGCAAGGCCGGCCGGAAGGTTTCGGCGGACCGGGCCGCGGCGGGCGGCGCGTTGCCCGAGGCGCCCGTCGCCGCGGTCGCGCCGACCGCCACCGGCAACGCTCCTCCCGTCGTCGTGACCGAGCCGCCGACGGAACCGCGCCATGCTGCGAACTGGGCCGCGGTCGAGGGCGTGTATTTCCGCTCGACGACCGGCGTCGGGGTCGGCGGCATGGTCGTCATCGAGTTCGAGCCGCTGATCCTGTTTCGCGACGGCAGCTACTACGAGATCGACGATGTCGCCCTCGAGGACATCGACCTCGCCGCAGAGTGCGCCACCAAGCCGCGCCGCTTCGGCCGCTGGACCCGCTCCGGCGACTCGTACGTCCTGACCGGCACGGGGGGTAAGCCGCAGGACTACAAGCTCCAGGACGGCTCGTTCTTCAAGGCCTACCCGGCGGAGGCCGGCGAGCGGACGATTGCCCGCTCCTACCGCCGCATGTCGGGCGGCGGCAACACGGCGATGGGCGGCGACGTGATGATCGCGGTCTCGAACCGCTACGACTTCCGCTCCGACGGCACCTACGGCCGCGGCGGCTCGACCGGTGCGACGAATTCGGGCGCGACCAGCGGCGTGAGTTCCGCGATGAGCCGCCGGCGCCCGCCGGAGGGTGGGCGCTACGGTCTCGACCGGCACACGCTCACCCTGACCGGCCCTGACGGGCGCAGCCGCCGCCTATTCTTCGCCTACGGCTCGCAGAAGGATCCGCCGCAGCCGGACCGCGAGATGGCCTTCATTGGCGGCAGCGTGTTCACGAACCCGGATTGATGGCACAGGCCCCTCGGGATGCCGGGCAAAGCCCAGCATAGCATGGAGAATGCGATGGCGGGCTATTCCGTCGACGATGCGGAACACGATCTCCGGGCTGCGCTGGACAAGGCACCTTTTGGCGCCGTCCGAGGAAACTGGACGGTGACAACCATGCAAGCCGGCCATTCCAGCTTGAGCGGCAGCTACCACCGCCGCGATGGCTCGGTCGTCGCTTCGGACGAACCCCAGTTCGACATTTTCGAAGAGGTCGTCGAGCGACTCGGTACGAACGCCGCGACGCCGTTTAACGTCGTGAGCGTCCACTGGACCCGGGCGATGCTGCCTTGGCGACAGGGTCGGGTCGCCGTCGAAACGGCCTTCGATGCCGCGCTGGTTCCGCGTGGTCCCGACGATCCGATCTACGCCGACGCGGCCGACGCGCGCCGCCGCTTCTGGAACTCGGTTGGAACCGTCGAACCGGGCTTTGCCGCCGAACGCGGGACGGCCAACATCCACGGACAGACCAAGTGGTTCCAGCCCCATCGCCGCGTCCTGAGAATCAAGGACGGCGACGCGGTGCTGCTGGCGACCGACGGCCTCTCGACCCCCTGGGCGGGCGTGACGACGCAGGAGAACGGGGTCGAATGCGAGGTCTTCATGCGGCTCGGCGGGGCCGGCAATCCGGTCGCTGCGGACGAGGCATCGGTCGCGCTCTGGTCCGACGTGCTGATCGGCGTCGGCGACCTCGTCGCGGACGGCTACCGGGTCTTGCGGGACGTCCAGACCAACGGCGCGATCCTGTTATGCCGCCTCGTCGAGGACTGCCGGCCGATGACGCGGATGGCTCTCCGCATGGACCTGCGCTCGATCGAGAGGCTGCCGTTCGGGCCGGTGAGCCTCATCGAGGCGACACCGCTTCGCGAGGACGAACTGCCCGGACTGGACGACGACCCATGGGGCACGGCCGCCGCACTCGGAGCGCTGGAGAAGCACGCCGCGCCCAAGCAGCTCAGTTCGCCCATCATTCCTGCTTCAGGTCGGCGGATACGTCGATCACGAGAAGACGGTCCGATCCCTGGCCTGGCGCGAAGATCAAGCGGCGCTCGGTCGTCCCCGCCGGCGCCGACGAGTTCGAGCGTGTCGTCCGTGAAGCGGTATCACCCGTCCGTTGCGGGACGCTCACAGCGGGTTGCGCATGCCCTGATCGGCTCGCCGAAGCGTGGAGGCCTTCATGCCCTCAAGCCGTGAGCTTTGGGCGGGTATGGCGTTCTTCGCGCTTGCGGCGGGCGCACTCGTCCTCTTCCGGCGCCCGTTCGACGTCGCCGGCTGGGCAGGCGTTGCCGGCTGTGTCGCCTTCGTAGTCCTCGCCTGCTGCGGCCTCGTGAAGCCGGACCTCGGCGTTGTGAAACCGGGCGTGGGGGTCAGGCGACAGAAAATCGACGATCCCACGACACCCAAGCTGCCTCGAACGATCGGCGACGAGCCGGTCGAGGACGTCCCGATCGGCGATCCGTCACCAGACGAGTTGCGCATCCTCGAAACCACGATCGCCGCGCTCGAGGCCGTCGGCGGCCTGGAGCACGGCGAGATCGATGCACGCTCGCTCTGGAGGGCGGCCCAGCGGCTCGATCCCGGCCGGGCCATCGGCATCGATGAGGCCGTCAGCTCGTTCGCGGCGCTTCACGACGATGGACATCCGCGCATCGGGCGTCTGATATTCGTTCCGGCTCACACCGATTACGACGCCCCCCTTCTCGCCGAGATCACAGCCTGCACGCTCGCCTCGCTCGGCCATGCCGTGCAGCCGCGCGACATCACGGTCACGCTGCCGCCGGAGGGCAATCAGGGAACGGCTCGGGTCGCCTTCCCGATCGAGGGCCGCACCCGGACGGTGAACTGCGAATATCTCTGGAAGTATCCGCCAGCCGATCTCATCCCGGCGCTCGGGCGCTTCGGAAGGCCGGAGGATCCGCGCGATCTCGTCTGCGCCGATCCCGGAGACCAGACACTCCTCTATGCCGCCATCCGCTCCGGATCGTTGATGGAGCTGAACCATCGCCTCCCGGCGGCGGACGATCTCTTCCGCGAGGCCTGAGGTTTGGCAACGACAGCTGCCTCCTGCGAACTTCGACTGCCCGGCAAGCGGACTTCAACGTGACGGCGGACGCCGAGGCAGGCCTCGAGCCGTAGGTCGGCAGTGTCGACGGCTACGACAACGCCTTGGCGAAGACGATCAACGGTCCGTTCGAGGTGGAGGTCATCCACCGACGCGGGTTGTGGCGCTCGGTCATAGCGGTCGAGTACGCCACCTTGGCGAGGGTCGACTGGTACAACCACCGTCGCCTGCTCGCGCCAATCGGCAACGTCCCTCTCGCTGAGGCCGAAGAGCGCTCCTATGCCGACGACGGCGATCAAGCCTTGTCCGCCTGACCCAAGACAAACAGCCTCCAAAAACCTGGAGCGGTTCAGGTTGGGAATTCGCCCCCAACTCGTTCAGCTTCGCGCCATTGGCGGAACTTCGACCGAAGTCCCTGGAATGGCCGCTTGGAGCCCAACAGCTGCCGTTGATGTGGATGGTTGGTCCGGCGGCCACGCCGTCATCAGGTACGGGCATATCGGCGACCCAATATCCGAGGAGGCCAGCCCGGCCGCCCTTCGTCGGCAGGACGAAGCCGGTGACGAGGGTAAGTCGCGTTCGCCGGAGAGGTCGCCTCGACGGCGCCCCGACATCTGCCACCGAGCCCCTGCCCGACCTGGCTTCATGGGAGCCTGAAGCCGGACGGGGCGCCCTCGGAGCGAGGAGGCCATCCGTGGTCGGGGGCGGTCCACTCGTCCGACATCCCGTAATGCTGCCGTAACCCAGCACTCCTATCGAGCCGGCCTGCCACAACGGGAGGCGCCGAATGGATACGGAACCAGAGAAGGCGAACGACATCTTCGAGAAATTGCTGAGGCAGGCGGCCACGAAGACCGCAACCTCGGTTCTGGACGAGGTTCTCTACTGGGACGAGGACATCATCGCTCGCCTGATGAACCGCGAGATACGCGCGCGCCAGGAGGAATTGGGTTCCCAGACGCTGAAGGTCATCCAGTCGGGGAAACGCCTGCTCGGAAAATGACCGGAAAGCCTCCGGCCGCCGCCCGCAACACACGCGTCCCGCCGGTCGTCCCACGAGGAGCCGATGACGGATCCGGTAACGGCTCTCCGATTGAAAGATACCGTACGGTATGTATGATACGCCGAGCCGGAAACGTCGACCACCGCGGTATCGGGTGCACGATAGCTGGCCAAGGGACCCGCGGCGCCCGGTCGCGGTCACAGACGGCACCGAGCAACCGACCCTTGGCGGCACCGGAGATGGCGACGGCCCATCCTGACGACGCCGTACCTTCGACGTCGCGAGAACCAGGACCATGGCGACCGAAACGGGATACCGACGCAAGAAGCAGCCCGAGCTCGTCCGGCGCACGCTGCTCGACTGCGCCGCCAAGCTCGCCCTGGAGCAGGGCCTCGCCGCGGTGACCGTACAGGGGGTCTGCGAGGCCGCCGGCGTGACCAAGGGCGCCCTGTTCCATCATTTCGCGAGCAAGCAGGTGTTGGTCGATGGCGTCGTCTCGGACCTCATTGAGCAGCTCGATGCCGACATCGAGGCGGCGATGGCCAGGGACGCCCACCCGCACGGTCGGTTCACGCGCGCCTACATCGACGTGACCCTGCACGACCCGATGATGACGGAGGGAGGCCAGTGGGCCGCCCTTCACATCTCCATCCTCGCCGAGCCGAGGCTGCGCCGACTGGTCTCGGACTGGTTCGCGGAGCGACTGCGCCGCCACCACGACACCGACGGAGGCCCGGAGCTCGAACTCGTCCGGCTCGCCGCCGACGGCGCATGGCTCGCCTATCTCGTGCGCGAGAAGCCGAGCGACCCGGTGCCCATGCTCGGCGAGCTGCGCGAACGCCTCGTCGCCATGACCCTGGCCGGACGGGCAACGATTTCGAACGACGGCAAACCCTGACCCATGAGACACGGTTCACCAAACGGGTTCGCATCGGACGATGCGGACGACACGACCTACGAGGACCTCGCCACCGCGCATGTGTCGATGGCGCGTATCCTCGGCCTTTTCCGGCCCTACGGGGGGCGGATCGCGCTCGTCCTGTTCCTGATCGCCCTGGCATCGGCCGCCGGGCTCGCCGCCCCGTTCCTGCTGCGGGCGATCATCGACGAGGCCCTGCCGAAGGGCGACATCGCGTTGCTGGCCACCCTCTCCGGCAGCCTGGTCGCCCTCGCGGCGGTCGGCGCCGGCATCGGCGTGCTGCAGGTCCTCGTCACCGCGAAGGTCGGGCAGGCGATCATGCACGACCTCCGGGTGGCGGTGTACGCCCACCTCCAGTCGCTCTCGCTGCGGTTCTTCACGGCGACCCGCGCCGGCGACATCCAGTCCCGCATCGCCAACGACATCGGTGCTCTGCAGGCACTGGTGACCCACACGGCCGGCGAGGCGACCCGGAACGCCAGCACGGTCGCCATGACGGCCGCCGCGATGCTGCTCCTGGATTGGCGGCTCGCCCTGCTGTCGTTCCTCGTCCTGCCGCTCGCGACCTGGATCAGCGACCGGGTCGGCCGTAAGCGCGAGGCGCTCACCTACGAGCAGCAGGGACGGATCGCTGAGATGTCGTCGGCGGTACAGGAATCCCTGTCCCTGTCCGGCATCGTCCTCGCCCGCACCATGGGGCGGACCGCGCATCTGACGCAGCTTTTCGCGCGGTCGTCGCGCGAGGTCGCGACGCTGGAGGTCCGGTCCCACACGGCGGGCCAGTGGCAATGGTCGGTCATCGACCTGGTTCTCCAGGCCATGCCGGCCCTGACCCTGCTCCTCGGCGGCTGGCTGATGGCCTCGGGCACCGCCATGACCGTCGGTACGCTCGTCGCCATGATCGCCCTGCAGGAGCAGCTCCTGTTCCCGCTCGAGGAGGTGCTGCGCTCGGGCGTCGAGGTCAGGAAGACCCGGGCCCTGTTCGCCCGCATCTTCGAATACCTCGACGAGCCCGTGGGGATCACCGAACGGCCCGATCCCGTCACGCTCGACCCTGCCACGGTCGCGGGGCACGTCCGGCTGGATCGCGTGGCGTTTTCCTACGACCGGGCAGGACCGGCCACCATCCGCGGCGTCACCATCGACATCCCGGCGGGGTCGCACACCGCCATCGTGGGCGCCACCGGATCGGGCAAGTCCACCCTCGGCTACCTGCTCGCCCGCCTCTACGACGTGGATGCCGGCGCGGTGCTCTACGACGGCGTCGACGTGCGCGACCTGAGCCGGCGGTCGCTCACCGACATCCTGGGGGTGGTGACGCAGGACCCCTACCTGCTCCATGCCAGCGTCGCGGAGAACCTGCGCTTCGCCCGGCCCGACGCCAGCGACGAGGACCTGTACGCGGCCGCCCGAACCGCGCAGGTGCACGACCTCATCGCGGCGTTGCCCGACGGATACGACACCGTGGTCGGCGAGCGGGGACACCGCTTCTCCGGCGGCGAGAAGCAGCGCCTGTCCCTCGCCCGCACCCTCCTGCGCGATCCGCGGGTCCTGCTGCTCGACGAGGCGACGAGCGCGCTCGACACCGCGACGGAGCTGGCGATGACCCGTGCCCTCGACCGGCCCAACAGGAGCCGCACGACCATCACCATCGCGCACCGGCTCTCGACCGTGCGCCGGGCGGACCAGATCGTCGTGCTCGACCGGGGGGCGGTGGTCGAGCACGGGACGCACGACGACCTGCTGGACCGCAGCGGCGCCTATGCCCGTCTCGTCCGCAAGGCGGCTTGACGACCCGCTTACGCCGGCCCCGTCCTGCCGCCATCGTTCCCTGGAGGTCGAACCGTCTTGCGCGTCCTGGTCGTAGAGGATGACCCACAGCTGAGCGCGTGGCTCAAGACCACGCTCTCGGACGCCCTCGGGCACGCCGACGTCGTCGACAACCTCGACGAGGCGCTGGCCGCCGTCAGCGTCCAGCCGTTCGACCTCGTCGTGCTGGACCGCCGGCTGCCGGACGGCGACGGCATCACCCTGATCTCGCGCCTGGCGCAGCTCAGGCCACGGCCGGGGGTGCTGATGCTGACCGCGTTCGACGATCCGGTCGAGATCGCGCGGGCGCTCGACGCAGGGGCCGACGACTACGTGCCGAAGCCGTTCGAGCCGGTGGAGCTCGTCGCCCGCGCCAGGGCCGTGATCCGCCGGCTCCAGGTCGACAGGACGGGCGTGCTGAGGGTCGGCAACCTGTCCTTCGACACGGCCGCACGCTCGGTCAGCATCGACGGTCGCCCCATTCCGGTCCCGCGCCGGGAACTCGCGTTGCTCGAAGCCCTCATCCGCCGGGCCGGGCAGGTCGCCATGCGGGAGACGCTCGAAGCCGCGGCCTACGGCTTCGACGACGAGATCCAGTCCAATGCCCTCGACGCCCATATCTCGCGCCTGCGCAAGCGGCTGCGGGACGCCGACTGCTCCGTGGCGATCAAGCCGCTCCGGGGCCTGGGCTACATGATGGACGCCGGTTGATGCCACGCGGGCAGCCCTCCATCGCCCGGCTCGCCGCCGTCCTGCTCAGCCTGGTCGTCGCCGTCACCATCCTGTGCACCTGGACGCTGGTCATCGCCCTGCAGGGCGACGATGGCCTCCTCGCGCAGTACGACGCGGCGAGGGCGATCAAGGGGGCTCTTTCGCGCGACGGGGATGGGGCGCCGGTCGTGTCGTCGACGGGCGACCTCGACGGGATCAAGCGCTCCTTCCCCGGCCTCTGGTACGTGGTGACGACGAAGGGAGGGAATGTGTATTACGGCGCCGTGCCCGCATCGGTCCGGGACGGCGACATGGCGGCTCCCGACGCGTCGGCCTTCTTGGACAGCGGCGACGCCCTGCGCCTGACCAACGCGACCGTGGTGACGCGGCTCGGGGGGGAATTCGTACGGATTCAGGTCGGCGGCGCCGCCTACACCCCGGCTCAGGCCGCCCTAAGCAGCCTGCGCGACGTGAACTACACGGCAATCCCCATCCTCGCCGTGGTCGTCGCGACCATCCTGGTCGCCCTTGTCACCGTCCCCGCCCTGATCGCCCGACCCGTGCGCCGGGTCTCGCACTCGGCGGAGCGCATCGACGGTGGGTCGGACGGTATTCGCCTGCCTCTGGAGGAGGCGCCGCGGGAACTCGTCCCGATGGTGGCCGCCTTCAACCGCGCCCTGGAGCGCATCGACGTGGCCTCGGCCGCGCAGCGCCGGTTCCTGTCGAACGCGGCCCACGAGCTCCGGACCCCGCTGACCCGGGTCCGGACCGGCCTGGAGCGGGTCGAGGACGCTCACCTGCGTCGGTCGCTGGTGGCGGACATCCAGTCGCTGTCGTCGACCGTCACGATGCTGCTCCAGATCGCGCGGCTGTCCTCGGACAGTCCGGAGATGCGCAGGTTCGACCTCGTGGCGGCGGTTCGCGCCACGACCGCGGAGCATGTCCCGGCGGCGCTTGCCGCCGGGGTAGACGTCGCGTTCTTCGGGGAATGCGACGCGGTCCTCGTCATCGGTTCGGAGACCGCCGCACGCATCGCCGCCGGCAACCTCCTGCGCAACGCCCTCCAGCACGCCCGCTCCGGTAAGTCCGTCCTGGTCGAGGTCCGTTCCCCCGGGACCGTTCGCGTGATCGACCACGGCGACGGGGTCCGGGACGGAGCCCCGGCGGAGATGCTCCAGCCGTTCGCGCGAGGGCAGGCGAGCGACGGCACGGGGCTCGGGCTCGCCCTGGTCGCGCAGGTCATGGCCATGCACGGGGGAAGTGTCGCGATGGACGAGACCCCCGGCGGCGGCTTGACGGTATCCCTCATGTTCCCGGGCGCGGCGGCCTGACCCACGCCTCCGTCCGACCCCGCCGGGCGTAATGTTGCGGCAACCTCGGCCGCTAGGATCGGCCCGGTCTCCCCTCCTGGGAGCCGAGGTGACCCCATGCGCAACAAAGCCCTGGTCCTTGCGGCCGCACTCGCCGCGTTCTCGTCCGCCGTCCCGGAAGCCCAGGCCCGCGGGCGGTCCGGGGCATTCGCCGCCGGCCTCGCCGGGGGGGTCGCCCTGGGGGCGCTCGCCGCGTCCTCGGCACGGGCGCAGCCGGTCTACGACGACGGCTACGCGTACGGGCCGCCCGAGTATTACCGCGTCTATCGCCGCCGGTTCGTCATGCGCGAGTACGAGCCCCCGTTCGAGCCGCTCGGCTTCCACGACGACTGGGACGACTGAGGGATCCGGTCCTCCACCCGGCCCCACGGCACGGGTCCACGAAGACACGGGGCCGCCGTCGCCGACGGCCGCCCGATAAATCGGGCGTCCGGGGCTCGGCCCTTGCCCAACGGGATTTCGAGATGCGGTTTTCGAGTTCGAGCGCCCGCTCGATCATGACATGGTGCCTCGCCGCGGTGATGGGGTTGGAGGCGTCCATCGCGACGGCGGCGACGACGGCTCCCATGATGCCGGGGGTGCCGCAGATGCGCGCCGACGACGGTCCGCTGGCGGCGTTGGGGCGCTCCTGGTCGGAGGTCGTCGCGTCGCTCGGCCAGGCCATGTCCGGAGCGCCCTCGTTCGGGCCGGTCCTCGTGTTCTCGAAGGCCCGTTGCCCGAGCGTGGACGACGGGGAGTCCCTGGATTGCGGGCTGGCCGCCGACTGGATCTGCCGGGAGGCCGGTCGCACGACGGGCATCTCCTTCGACCAGACGACCTCGCGGACGTGCCGGGGCAGCGTCGCCTCGCAGACAGGCGAGCCGTCGCTCTCCTGCAAGCCGTCGGCCTGGATAAGCCATGCCCTGTGCTGGTGATGCGCCCGTGATGACACGCCCGATCCCACCATTCCTGCGCGTGCGGCGTCGTCGCCCGCATCCCGTCGCGGCGACGGTTATGGCCGGCCTGGTCGTCCTCACCCTGGCCGGATGCGAACGGGGCGCCGACGGCAAGGCCGCGCCGGGAGCGGACGCGGGGCCGCCGACGGTCTCGACGGTCGTCGTCGAGACGGCGACGGTCCCGCGTACCCTCGACCTGCCGGGACGCCTTGCCTCGACGCGGGTCGCGGAGGTCAGGGCGCAAGTCGCCGGCATCATCCGTGAGCGCGCCTTCGAGGAAGGCAGCCTGGTGCGGAAGGGTGACGTCCTGTTCCGCATCGATGCCGCGGTCTACCGGGCCGAGGTCGATGCCAAGGCCGCCGCCCTCGCCCGCGCCGAGGCGACCAAGGTCCAGGCGCAACGCCAGTCGGAGCGCACCGAGACGCTGCTGGAGCGGCAGGCTGCCAGCGCCGCCCAGCAGGACATCGCGGTTGCCGCCCTGCGCCAGGCCGAGGCCGATGTCGCGAGCGCCAGGGCGCAACTCGCCCGAGCCCGGATCGACCTCGACTACGCCACCGTGCGCGCGCCCATCGCCGGCCGCATCGGCCGGGCGCTCGTCACCGAGGGGGCGCTCGTGAGCCAGGGCGAGGCGACCAAGCTCGCGCTGATCCAGCAGGTCGACCCGATCTTCGCCGACTTCAACGCCCCCGCCGACGACCTCGGCCGGCTCGGATCGGAGGAGGAAACGGAAGTGCATCTTGTCCTGCCGGACGGCTCGCTCCACGCCGACGCCGGGCGGCTGCTGTTCACCGACGTCAGCGTCGATCCCGGCACCGGACAGGTGTCGATGCGGGCGACCTTCCCCAACCCGAGGGTCGCCCTGCTGCCCGGCGCCTTCGTCCGCGTCCGCGTCGCGCGGGGGACCTTGCCGGGCGCGGTCGTCGTCCCAGCCCAGGCCGTCCAGCGTTCCAGCGCCGGCGTCGCCCAGGTCTACGTCGTCGGCGACGACATGAAGGCCGCCCTGCGCCCGGTGCGGGCGGGGGCGCTGACGGATGCGGGTTGGATCGTCGAGGACGGCCTCAAGGCCGGCGAGACCGTGGTGGTCGAGGGCTTCCAGAGGCTGCAGCCCGGCATCGCGGTGAACCCGTCCCGTTGGCAGGCGCCTCGGACGGCCTCCGCCTCCGCGAAGCCCTAAGCGCCAGGATCACGCCGCCATGACCCGCTTCTTCATCGCGCGCCCGATCTTCGCCTGGGCGATCTCCATCTTCGTCATGATGGTGGGGGCGATCTCCATCGCCTACCTGCCGGTCTCGCAATACCCGGACGTGGCCCCGGTCACGATCCAGGTCACGGCGACCTATCCGGGCGCCCCACCCGAGCGGCTCTACGACGGCGTCACCCGCATCATCGAGGAGGAGCTCAATGGCATCCCGGGGCTGATGTACTTCGAGAGCACCAGCGACACCTCCGGAATGGCCCAGATCACGGCCTCGTTCGCGCCGGGCTCGGACCCGTCGAAGGCGACGGTCGCGGTCCAGAACCGGATCAAGCGCATCGAGGCGCGCCTTCCGCGCGCCGTGACCCAGCAGGGTGTCACGGTCGAGGAGGCGAGCACCAGCTTCCTCCAGTTCGTCACCGTCTCCTCGAAGGACGCCACCTTGAGCGAGACCGATCTCGGCGACCTCGCCGCACGCCGTCTGCTGGGCGAACTCAGGCGCGTGCCGGGGGTGGGCCGCGCCACCCTGTTCTCTTCGGAGAAGGCGCTGCGCATCTGGATCGACCTGGTCAAGCTCGTCGGCCTCGGCATGACGCCAGGCGACGTGACGGCCGCCGTCGGCGCGCAGAACGCGCAGGTCGCCTCGGGCGTCGTCGGCGCCCAACCGGCGCGGGAAGGCCAGCGCATCGCCGCCAACGTGCTGGTGAAGGGCCAACTCACCACCGTCGCCGAGTTCGGGGAGATCGTGCTGCGCGCGAACCCGGACGGCTCGCTGGTGCGCCTGCGCGACGTCGCCGAGATCGAGCTCGGCAGCCAATCCTACGTGATGCAGACCCGCCTCGACGGTCGCCCCGCCGCCGGCATCGGCATCCAGCTCGCGCCCGGCGCCAACGCGCTCGCCGCCGCGAGCGGAGTGAAGGCGAAGCTCGCCCAGCTCCAGCGCACGCTGCCGGCCAATGTCAGCGTCACCGTGCCCTACGACACCACGCCCTTCGTCGAGGTCTCGATCAGGAAGGTGCTGACGACGCTCGCCGAGGCGATGGCGCTCGTCTTCGCGGTGATGTTCCTGTTCCTCCAGAACGTCCGCTACACCCTGATCCCGACCATCGTCGTGCCGGTGGCCCTGCTCGGCACCTGCGGCGCGCTCCTGCTCGCCGGCTTCTCGATCAACGTGCTGACGATGTTCGGCATGGTGCTGGCCATCGGCATCCTCGTCGACGACGCCATCGTGGTGGTCGAGAACGTCGAGCGCATCATGGGCGAGGAGGGGCTCCCCCCGCGGGAAGCGACCGCCAAGGCCATGGGCCAGATCACCGGCGCCATCGTGGGCATCACCGCGGTGCTGGTCGCGGTGTTCGTGCCGCTCGCCTTCTTCCCGGGCTCGGTCGGGGTGATCTACCGCCAGTTCGCGGTCAGCATGGCGACCTCCATCGCCTTCTCGGCCTTCCTGGCGCTGTCGCTCACGCCCGCCCTCTGCGCCACCCTGCTGAAGCCCGTCGAGGCCGGTCACGCCAAGGGCGGGTTCTTCGGCTGGTTCAACCGCCGCTTCCGCGCCGGCACGCTGGCCTACCGGTCCGGCGTCGCGGGACTGCTGCGCCGGCCGGTGCGGGCGCTCCTCGTCTACGCCCTGCTCGTCGCCGCGCTCGGCTGGGGCTACCTGCGGATGCCGGGAAGCTTCCTGCCCGTCGAGGACCAGGGCTACCTCATGGTCGATGCCCAGACCCCACCGGAATCGGCGACCGAGCGCACGCTCGATGTGGCCAAGCGCATCGAGGAGCATTTCGCGCGTGAGCCCGGTGTCGACAGCCAGACCCTGCTGCTCGGGTTCGGTTTCTCCGGCCAGGGCCAGAACGCGGCGCTCAACTTCGTCGGGCTGAAGCCCTGGGGCGAGCGCGGCCCGGACGACGGCGCCGACGCCATCGCCGCCCGGGCCAACGCCGCGCTCGGGGGAGTGCCGGACGCCATCGCCATGTCGCTCTCGCCGCCGGCCATCGACTCTCTCGGCAATTCCAGCGGCTTCGCCTTCCGCCTCCAGGACAAGGGCCAGCAGGGCCATGCGGCGCTGGCCGCCGCCCGTGACCAGTTGCTCAAGGCCGCGAGCCAGAGCCCGGTCCTCGCCGGCGTCTACGTCGAGGGGCTGCCGACCGCGCCGCAGATCGAGCTCGTCCTCGACCGGCAGAAGGCCAACGCGCTCGGCGTCACCTTCGCCGACATCAACGACGCGCTCTCGACCAGCCTCGGCTCGGCCTACGTCAACGACTTCCCGAACCAGGCGCGGATGCAGCGGGTCGTCGTCCAGGCCGAGGCGTCCCGGCGGATGCGGGCCGAGGACCTGCTCGATCTCAACGTCCGCAACGCCAAGGGACAGATGGTCCCGCTGCAATCCTTCGCCCGCGTCTCGTGGGCGATGGGCCCGTCGCAGGTCGTCGGCTTCAACGGCTATCCGAGCATCAAGATCTCCGGCAGCGCGGCGCCCGGCTACGCCAGCGGCGACGCCATGGCGGAGATGGAGCGGCTGGCCGGGCAATTGCCGCCGGGCTTCGACTTCGCCTGGACCGGGCAGTCTCTGCAGGAGAAGCTGTCGGGCTCCCAGGCCGTCTACCTGCTCGCGCTGGCGCTGTTCTGCGTCTTCCTCTGCCTCGCCGCGCTCTACGAGAGCTGGTCGATCCCGCTCGCCGTGCTGCTCGTGGTGCCGACCGGCGTGGTCGGCGCCGTCTTCGCCATGCTGCTGCGGGACATGCCGAACGACGTCTACTTCAAGGTCGGCCTGATCACGGTGATCGGCTTGACGGCGAAGAACGCCATCCTGATCATCGAGGTGGCCAAGGATCTCGTCGCGCAGGGCCGGTCCCTGCACGAGGCGGCGCTGGAGGCGTGCGAGCTGCGCTTCCGGCCCATCGTCATGACCTCGTTCGCCTTCATCCTCGGCGTGGTGCCGCTCGCCGTCGCGACGGGGGCCAGCATGAACAGCCAGCGGGCCATCGGCACCGGCGTGCTCGGCGGAATGGTCACCGCGACGGTGCTCGCCGTCTTCGTCACGCCGCTCCTGTACGTCCTGATCGCGAAGGCATTTGGGTCACACAAGCAGCGCAGCGGTGGGAACGGCGAGGCGGTGCGACCGGTCGCGGCCCTGCAGGCGGGGTCGCCCCGGTTGGGGTGATGGTCAGCAGGTTGTTGGAGCTGTGCGCCACTCCGCCGGTCAGCTGGCCGACCGCTTCCATCTTCTGCGACTGCCGTAAGGCCTCTGGGTGCTCGCGAGCTCGGCCTCGGCGCATAGGCGGGCCGAGATGTCGTTGGCGTAGTGGAACGCCTCGACGACGCGTCCGTCCTCGCCTCGCAGCGGCGAGTACGACACCTCCCAGCAGGGCTTGGCCCTGTCCAGGTTGCCGAACTCTTCGGTGAGGGTGAAGACCTCGCCGGTCGGGGCGCGGGCCATGAGCGCCCGCATGACGGTCGCCCGGGGTCCGCTTCTCCACTCGAAGCAGATGTCTCATCTGGTCAGCCGCTAGTTCTGCAAAGGCTCGGTAGTTCGCATACCGTTTGTTCGGCTGTGCGCCAGTTGCGGACGTAAGCGCTCGGTGACGCTCCGAAAAACCCGGAGCGGTTCAGTTGCGTCGTAGGACTTCGGAGCGCCGGCTTCCCGTTCGCGAAGATGATCGCATGAGCTTGGCGGAGCGCATGCTGCTGAAGGGCGTCCCCTACGGGCCGCGCCCTACTCGCCGCCTGCGGCGGCTCCCCGAACCCGCTGCGCGGTTTCGGCCCTGTGGGTGACGGTCGACTGACGCGGTGCGCGGTGACCTGTGGCCGAAATCACTTGGTGGGCCATCCGCCCGAACCGGCCTCAAGGCCGCAAGGTCCTTGACCCCGGCCCGGTCGCCTGGCGCTGGGCTGCCGACGGCTTCGACGCCTTGGAGGGCGTCTACACCGCCTCTCCGGGTCCTGCTCGCCCTCGCGTAAGGGAGGCGTATGGAACCAGCCATGCTGAATCCGCCACCAGCAATCGCAGCTGACCCAACTCGGTCATTCGGAGTGGATGCGCAAGGGCTTCGGGTTCTCGGGAGCATGCATCATCCGCGAGCAGGACTATCTGCTCACCACATGCTTCGGTCTTCCCATCGAGAGTAAAGTGTCGAAATAGGGGCAAATAGCCCTTGCTGAGATGCATAGCCGAGTTTGCGATAGGATCCCGAAGCGAAGCCCTTTCATGCAGCCGTCGCATGTGGACCTGCAGATTGCTATTGTCCACGATCATCCTCCCGTCTCCGCCTTTGCCATATGGCGGAACCGAAGAAGCGACAGGATCAGGACGAGGCTCCCGATGCCAGCGATGATGACGAGCCGCGGCCATACAACGTCCGGCCCGGCGCTGCGGTACAAAACAGCTTGGGCGAAGGCGACAAAATGCACTGTTGGTGAAGCCTGGAGCGCTGCTGATAGCCAAGGTGGCATGCTCTCGAGTGGTGTATTGCTGCCCGACAGCATGGCGAGCGGCAGGTAGATCAGCAAATACAGTAGGCCGAGCTGCGGCATTGAGCGCGCGACTGTGCCGAGATAGAGCCCGACCGCCGTGGCAAAGAACAGGTAGATCGCGGTGCCGAAGAGGAATAGCGGCAGCGACCCGGCGAGGGGCACCCGTAGCAGGCCGCGCACGATCACTACCAGCGACAGGCCCACCGCCGTCAGGATGACTGCGCCGTTGGCCCAGATCTTCGCCAGCGCGATCTCCAGGGGCGTGACGGGCATGACCATCAGGTGATCGAGGGTGCCGCGCTCGCGCTCGCGCACGATCGCGGCCCCGGCCAGGATGATTGCCAGCATGGTGACGCTGTTGAGGATCCCCATGACGCTGGTGAACCAAGCGGTTTCCACGTTGGGGTTGTAGGCGATCCGCGATACGAGGGTCACGGGTGCGGGCGCCGCCGCCCGACCTCGGGTGAGGTACCGGGCGATCTCGTCAGCGAGGATCTGCTGCGCGTAGGTCGCCCCGAGTCCGGCCTGGACCATCGCGGTGGCGTCGACCTCGAGCTTCAGCACCGGGTGGCGTCGGGCCAGGAGATCGCGGGCGAAGTGCGGCGGCACGTCGAGGACGAGGGTGTAGCGGCCGCATCCATCGCGGGCGCGACGTCGCGCGCGGCGAGGGGTACCGGTGGCCGAAACAGGGGCGGCAGGAAGGCCCCGGCGATGCGGCGCGAGAGCGGCGAGCGATCCTCGTCGACGATCGCCACCGAGGCGTTGCGTACCTCCTGCGAGCCGCTGCGCGCCTGTGCCAGGATCGCGAGGGAGAAGCTGTAGAGGACGAGGCCGATCAGCACGGTGTCGGTCAGGACGCTGCGCAGCTCCTTGATACCCAGCCAGAAGATCGTCGCAGCTCGTCGCATCGCCGCTTCACGCTTCTTGCCCGCGCAGTAGCGCGACGGCGAGCAGGGTCAGGATCGGCACGAACAGCGCTAGCGTCCCGAGGGTGACGTACAGATCGGACAATCCGAGCCCCTTGGTGAAGGCGCCGACGCTGATCGGCAGGTAGTAGCTCATCGGAAAGAGCGCACCGATGACCCTGGCGACCCCGGCGAGAGAGGAAACCGGCACCAGCATCCCGGAGAACATCGTAGCCGGCAGAACGGTCAGGATCGCGGTTCCGAACAGGGCCGCGATCTGGGTGCGTGCGAAGGTCGAGACCAGCATTCCATAGGCCGTGGTCGAAAAGACGTAGATCAGCGTGCCGAGGACGAGCGTCGGGCCGCTGCCCCGCAGGGGGACCCGGAAAACCGCGACCGCCAAGCCGACCATCAGGGCGAAGTTGACCATCGCGACGGCGGCGTAAGGCACCTGCTTGCCGAGCAGGAATTCGAGCCGGGTGAGCGGCGTGGCGTAGAGGTTGACGATCGAGCCGAGTTCGCGCTCGCGTACCACCGCGAGCGCCATCAGGATCGCCGGGATCAGGGCGAGCTGGAGCGCGATCTGCGCCGGCACCATGGCGTAGATGCTGTCGAAGGTCGGGTTGTAGGTGAACCGCACCGCGACGTCCGCCGGGAGGGCCATCTGCGCCGGCAGGCGCAATGCGAGCGGATCGGCGAGGACGCGCTCGTGCAGGGCGGCGAGATAGCCGCGGATCGTCTGCGCCACGAACGGCCGCGCCCCGTCGATCCGGGCCGCGATCTCCGTCGGGCGCCCGCGCGCGACGTCGCGCCCGAAATGCGGCGGGATCTCCACCGCCGCGGCGATCTCGCCGCCCGCGAGCCGCCGGTCGAGATCCGCATCGTCGGCGAGCGGTGCCCGCTCGACGAAGTACGGCGAGCCGCGCAGGGCCTCGAGGTAGGCGCGGCTGGCGTGGCTCCGGTCGCGATCGAGCACCGCGACGGTGAGGCTGTTGACGTCGGTGGAGATGCCGAAGCCGAAGACGAGCATCAGGAAGCTCGTGCCCAGCACCGCGAAGGCGAGCCGAACCCGGTCGCGCAGGAGCTCGAGCGTCTCACGCAGGCTGCAGGCGAGGAGCCGGCGCAGGCTGAAGAGCGGCGGCGACGCTGGGGGACCGCCGGGTGCCAGGGTGATGTCCTCGGCATGGGGTAAGCGGCCCCGGGCGCCCGCGGCCTTTTCCAGGACCGCCACGAAGGCGTCCTCGAGGTCAGCGGCGCCGTTCGCGGCGACAAGGCCTGCCGGGGTGTCGGTGGCGAGAACGCGGCCGGCATCCATGAGGGCGATGCGGTCGCAGCGCTCCGCCTCGTTCATGAAATGGGTCGAGACAAAGATCGTCACCCCCTGCCCGCGTGCGAGATCGGAGAGCAGCGCCCAGAACCGGTCGCGGGCGAGCGGGTCGACGCCGGAGGTCGGCTCGTCGAGGATGAGGAGGTCGGGGCCGTGCACGATGGCGACGGCGAGGGACAGGCGCTGGCGCAGGCCCAGGGGCAGGTCCTGCGCGCGGGTATCCGCGTGGGCGCCGAGCCCGAACGACCCGATCAGCCCGGCGACCCGGGCCCGCATCCCGTCGCGGGGCAGATGGAACAGCCGCGCGTGCAGGACGAGGTTCTGCCGGACGCTCAGCTCGCCGTAGAGCGAGAAGGATTGCGACATATAGCCGACCCGGCGGCGCGCCGCCCGGTCGCCGGGGTCGAGCGGCCGGCCGAACAGCAGGATGTCTCCGGCGCTCGGCGGCGTCAGGCCGGTCAGCATCCGCATCGTCGTGGTCTTGCCGCAGCCGTTGGAGCCGACGAAGCCGAAGATCTCGCCGCGCCGGATGGTGAAGCTCACGTCGTCCACCGCCGTGAAGTCGCCGAACCGGCACGTCAGCCCTCGTGCGGTGATGATCGGCTCGGCCAGCTCCTCACTCCGGGCCGGGGCCGGGCAGGCGGATGCGGCGCGCCCACCGGTGAGAGAGATGAAGGCGGCTTCGAGATCCGCCGTTCCGGTGGCGCGCCGGAGTTCCTCCGGGGCGCCACCGGCGACGACCCGGCCGCCATCCATGGCGACGAGCCAGTCGAATCCTTCGGCCTCCCGCAAATCGGCGGTGGCGACCAGGATCGAGAGGCCGGGGCGGGCTGCGCGGATCCGGCCGATCAAGCGCCAGAACTGCCGCCGCGAGAGCGGGTCGATCCCGGTCGTCGGCTCGTCGAGGATCAGGAGATCGGGATCGTGGACCAGGGCGCAGCAAAGCCCAAGCTTCTGCTTCATGCCGCCCGAGAGCTTGCCGGCCTCCCGGCCGGCGAAGGGGGTAAGGCCGGTCCCGGCCAGCAGGAGGCGGACGCGCTCCTCTCGCTCCGGTCCGCCCTGGCCGAACAGACGCGCGAAGGAGAGGATGTTCTCTCGAACGGTTAGGCCCGCATAGAGGTTGCGGCCGAGTCCCTGGGGCATGTAGGCGATGCGGGCGCGGATCGCGGCGCGATGGTGGGCCTGTGCGACATCGCCGCCGAGCACCCACGCCCGTCCCGCCTGGATCCGCCTAGTGCCCGCCAGGATCGACAGAAGCGTGGACTTGCCGACGCCGTCCGGGCCGACCAGCCCGACGAGCCGACCAGCGGGCAGCGCGAGCGTGACGCGATCGAGCGCCGCCCGCCCGCCGTAGCGGTGCGACAGCGCGGCGACGGCGGCGACCGCTGCCCCGGGATCGCAAGCGGCGGCTCTCATCGGCCCCCCGTCGCAGCGGCCGGAGGTGGGCTGGGGGCAAGCCGCGCGGGCCAGGCGACGGCCTCGTCGGTGCGCACGACGCCAACCCCGGGCAGCCCGGTCCGCACCAAGGCCTCGCGTCCCCTCAATCGCTCGGGGTCGACCCGCAGGCGAATGCGGAATAGCAGCTTGTCCCGCTCGTCCTTCGTCTCGACGGTCTTCGGCGTGAACTGCGCCTCGCTCGCCACGAATACTGCTCGGGCGGGAATGACGTGGTCCGGGTAGGCATCGAGCACGACGCGCCCCTCGGCCCCGATCCGGACGCGCCCGGCCTGGGTCGTCGGCAGGTAGACGTCCATGTAGACGTACCCTGCATCGAGCATGGTGAACACCCGGCCGCCGGCCGCCAGCACCTCGCCGACATTCGCGATGCGGTACTGGATCGGCCCGTCGCGAGGAGCGGTCAGGGAATTGTCCGCGATGTTGACACGCACGTACTCGACGTTGTGGCGTGCAGCGTCCCGGGCGTGCTGGACGGCGCCGACCCGGGCAGCAGCCGCGTCGCGGGCGGCCGCGGCCCCGTCGGCCGCGTGGCGGGCGGCGAGTAGCGCTTGGTCGGCGGCCCCGACTCTCGCGGTAGCGGCGCCTTGCGCCGCAATGGCACCGTCCAGGGCCTGCTGGCGGGTGTCGAGCGTCTGGCGCGTGGCAAAGCCTCGCGTGACGAGGGCGCCGGTGCGAGCGAGTTCCTGCTGCGCCAGGCGCGCCACAGTCCGCGCCTGTTCGAGATTGGCGTTCGCTTCCTCGACGCTCCGCCGGGCCTGTGACACTGCGGCCTCGCCGGCGAGCACCGCTCGCTCCTGCTGGGCGAGGATCTTGCCGGCTTCCTCGACCGTGCGCTCGGCCTGCCCCGCCAGAGCCTCGGCCTGGCTCTCCTGCTCCTGAAGGTCGCGAGTGTCCATGACGGCGACGATTTGGCCAGCCCGCACCATGTCGCCCTCGTCGACCAGAAGCCGGGCGATGCGGCCGGCGAACTTGGTGTCGATGTCGATCTCGTCGGCCTCGAGCCGCCCGTTTCCCTGTGCGAAGCCCGGCGGCAGTGCGGGTGGGCGGACGCGCCACCAGGCGAAGCCGGCCGCTACCCCGATCAGGAGGGCCGCGAGCAGCCCGAACCAGATGCCGTGCCGCCTGCCCGTCCGGCCGGCCGGCAGGACTGCCTGCGGTGCGGGAACGAGCGCCTGCCCCGGAGCGATGCCAGCGGGTGCCGGGCTCTCCGCAACGGGCGTGGCCGCGGTAAGAGGAGGCGCGGAAAGAGAGGTCACGGTTGTGGGCTGCGCTCCCGCACCGGTGGGACGATCAGGCGGTGGACGCATTGGCCGCTGGCGCCGCTTCTCCTGGGCGCACCTCTTGTTGGATCTCTTGCCGCGCCGCCTCGTCCGGCACGAAGATGACCTCGCCCGAGAGCGGCTCGATCAGGATCAGGTGGTCGTGCAGGCCGGTCACGCCCGGCACGGTTCCGACCGCGGCGTGCACGGCGCTGCGCTCCCTCTCGTCGGTGATGGCTCCCGCGAGGTCGACCAGGCCATCGCGGACCATGACCGAAATCTGCGCAGCGGGGATGCACGGCACACGCACGAACTCGGCCAGGATGTCGCGGCGGATGGCGGCGTCTCTGCGCGGTGCGGCGGAGGTGGGGGCCCGCATCGCCTCGGCCAGCGCCCGAACGACGTCGGCGCGGGCAACAATACCGACCATACGGCCCGTGCACAGCACCGGCAGGCGCTTGACTTGGTGGCGTTCCATCAGGGCGACGATCTCGGCGAGAGAGGCGTCCTTGCCGACCGTGACCACCTCCCGGGTCATGACCTCGTCGACCCGCCTGCCGTAGGCACGAGCATACTCGGCGGAGAGTCGTCCGGGGCTGAGCAGGTATTGCAGCCAGCGCGGTCGCTCCCGCTCGGTGCCGAGCTCGCTCCGACGCAGGAGGTCGCCCTCGCTGATGATGCCGACGAGCTGCCCGTCCCGGTCCGTGACCGGCAGCGCGCTGATCCGCCGGTCCATCATCAGGTCGATGGCCTGGGCGACGGTCGCGTCGGCGGGGATGCAGGCGACCTGCCGCGACATGATCTCACGAGCGCGGATCTGGGCGTACATGCGGGGTTCTCCGGACGCTGGCAGCGGCATGCGGAAAATGTGCGGAGGCGTAGCGCCGTACCGCTCCGCTACCAGCATGGGCGCGCGGGCAGGTCCGGCCTTGATCCAGCGCAAACGACCGCCCGCCTCCTGCGCCAAGGCTGACCCTCGGCTGCGCGGCCACGACGCAGCGCAGCGGGAGGGATGATCCTCCCCCGTTTGCGCGGATACCGGGGTTAGCCTGCGTTCCGCCCGGCCTGCTCGGGCGTGATGTCGCCGAGAGCCGAGTGGAGGCGCTGTCGATTGTCGTAGCCCTCGATGTAGGCGAACAGGTCGCGGCGAGGGTCATCGCGGGTCGCCCATCGTCGCTGATGGACGAGGTCGACCTTGAGGGTGTGGAAGAAGCTCTCCATCGGAGCATCGTCGGAGCAGCAGCCGGCGCGGCTCACGGATGGCATCGCCCGGAGATCGGCGAGTTGCCTGCGGTAAGCCTCCGCCGCGGACTGGCTGCCACGATCCGAATGACAGATGAGCCCGGCAGAGGGGCGCTGCCGTTGGGTGGCCATCATCGAAGCGGCCGATGTCAACTCGGTCCGCATGTGGTCGCGCATCGACCAGCTGACGATCTTGCGAGTGGCGGGATCAAGGACGGCAGCCAGGTAGAGCCACCCTTTTTGCCGTGGGCAGGTCGGTTGATGTCTGCCAGCCAGGCCTGGTTGGAACTCGCGTCGCCTCTTCGCCATCAAACACCCTCCCCGCCCGAAACGAGCGTATCAGAGGTGTCCGCGAAACCGAGGGAGGATCACCGGCCAGTTCCTCATCCAGCAGGTTGCGATCGACACCCGCATGCTCCCAGCTGCCGAGCGGGTCGCGCACGTCAGAAACCTGCTGTCCGACGAGTGATTCCGCCGCTCCGCGTCACTGCTCCCGGTTGACGCTTCGGCACCGGGCATTCTTCATTGGCGTCGGCTGGGCTGGGATATCTCGGCGCCAGATTTTGGGAAAGACTTCGAGGCGGTCACGGCCATGCCCCATTCGGGACGATGCATCTTGGCTGCGGTAGCGGTCGGCACCGCCCTGTCCGGACCGGCGGCGGCCGGCGATGGAAGGCTGGCCGCGCTCTATCCGCAGGATGGCCGTCGGGCCATGACCGGCGCGGATTTCGCCAGGTTCCCCGGTGCAGGAATCCTCTTCTGCCGGGATGCCTCGGGCGTGCCGAAGCGGGCCGCCGCCGCCTGGCTGATCGCAGGGCCGCGGGTCGTCATGCTCAACGCCCACAATTTCCGGAGCCGGCGGCTCGAGGTCACCCGCGCGGTGGCGGATTGCTTCTTCCAGATCGCCGGCCGCAACTACGATTTCGAGCCGGACAGCCTGCAACTCGGGGTCCGGCCCGGCGCGGAGGCGCTGCACATCACGGATGACTGGGCGCTGCTCCACCTCAAGGAGCCGGTCACGGCAGCGGTCGCGCAGCCGATCCCGGACGCAGCGGGTGGGCTGCGAACGGGGAGCGGGGCCATCACGGTGACGATGGTCTCGCCGGCCGGCCACGAGAATTTCGGCAGCGCGACCAGCCTCGAGGCCTGCGCCATCCGGCAGATCGACCCGCCGGGCGAGGACGGCATCCGGCAGGCCCGGCACGATTGCAACAACGGCTATGGCGGATCCGGCTCCGGGCTGTTCGATGCCGGTGGCAGCCTGATCGCGATGCACAGCGCGTCCCTGTCGATGAACTCCCGCCGCCCCTACGACGGCGAGTTCCATCACGGCTCGGCCCTGCTGCTCGAGGGCGCCCTCGTCGATGCCCTGCGCGATGCAGTCCTCCGCACCCGGTGACCGGTCGGCACGATCAGCCAGGACCAAGCAGGCCCGGCACCACCGTTCCGTTCGGACCGAAACTCTCCTGCGCCCGCCGGCAGCTCGCCTCCGGGTCCTTCTGGTAGGCCTGGGTGTAGGCGGCCGAGCGGATCAGCGCCTCGCCGTGGGACAAAGCCGCGAGATCGGTGCCGAGCCGCTCCACCACCTCGCGGAACCGGGCGTAGTCGGGCTTCGTGCCGGGACAGGATTCGGCCACGAACCGGACCAACCCGGCGAGCTTGACGGCGTCATTGCTGACCGCGACCTTGTCGGCTGGACTCACGCCGTCGGCGGCCTCGGCCGCCGTGAGCACGAGAGCGAACAACGAAATGGCATGGAGGATCAAGACAGGCTCCATAGGTGGTGGCGGGTATCTTGGTGGATATCGTTACGGATATCTTGGCGGACATCTTGGCGGACATCTTGGCGGAACCGATGTGGCACCGCCTCTCGTCGCGCGACGGCGAGGCGATGGTCGATCGACACCATCCCCGCGCGCACCCGATGGAAGGCCGCCAGCAGGTCGGAGGTCGTGGTGTCTTTGAGCAGGTAGCCGGTCGCCCCGGCGGCCAGAGCGCGGGCGACGACGGTCGGATCATCGTGCATGCTGAATACGAGAATGCGCGTCTCCGGCGCGAGGGCGCGGATGCGCGCGATCAGCCAGAGCCCGGAGAGGGAGCCGTCGCGATACGTCAGGTCCGCCACGACGACGGCGGGCCGGTTCGCAACGAAGCAGCGATAGCCTTCTTCGACATCGCTCGCGCAGTAGACGGCCGCAAGGGCTTCCTCGAACACCATGCCGCAAGCCCTTAGAATGACAGGGTGATCGTCGACGACGAGGACGCTGCTGTCGGGCATGGCGTTCATCTCCCTTGTGCTCGATGGGCAGACATCCGACCCGCATGCCGATCGGTCACCGGGCCACCGGCACGCCGGTGGCTTGCGCCGCGTAACTCATCCGAAGGCGATCGAGGGCCGCGTCATGGTCGGCTCCGCCGGCCCGCAGGGTCAGGTATTGCTGGCACAGGCTGCCGTAGAGTTGCCGACGCCCGGTGGGAGCCGCGACCGTCGTCAGCCCGGCGATCAAGGTGTCGGGCGCCGGCGCGTTCGCCATCATGCCGGCCACCTGCGCCGTGCGGTTGGCGATCATGCGCGGATCCTCGATGAAGTGCGGCCGGGCCCGCACCAGGGCCGCCTGCAGGCTCGCCACGGCCGCATCGCCCGGCGGCAACGTCCGCCCGGCGGCGCGGGCAGCGAGCCAGCGGGCGGGATCGGTGCGGTCGTCCGGCGTCAGCCAGTCGGAGCGGGCGCCGTCGTCGCGACGGGCGACGATGGCGGCAGGAGGCTCGTCGCGGGCTTCCTCCCGGGCCGGCTCGTCGCCGCACGCCGCCAGCACCACGAGGACGAGAGCGGCGGATCCCAGATGGACTCCCCTGCCGGCGGCCGATCCGGGATTCATCGGAGGGAGACCGCGAGGCCGCGGGGGCCGTCCGCCAGGGGCAGCCGCGCCAGTTCCCGGCGCGAGCGCGGATCGACGAGGGAGAGATCGCCCGAGAACCAGTTGGCGACGGCGACGCGGCCGTCCTCGAGGGCCAGCACACCCTCGGGGTAACGGCCGACCGCGACCTCGCCGTCCGGTGCCAGGCGGTCGGCCGACACAAGGGCGACGCTGCCGGCATGCTGGCGGCTCACCACGACCGTGCGCCCGTCCACCGTCACGGCAACGCCGTAGGGCATCGCCCCGACCGGCACGGTGGCGATGTGGGCGAGCGTCCGGGCGTCGATGACGGTGAGGTCGTTGCTGCGCACGTTCGCCACGTAGAGCCGCTCTCCGTCGGGGCCCAGCGCCACGGCGAACGGCCCGTCGCCGGTGGCCGCGGTGCCGCTCACCCGCATCCCGGCCGTGTCGATCGCGACGACCCGGCGATGCTCGCGGTCGGCGACGTAGAGGCGGGCGCCGGTGCGGTCGAGGACGAGACCGGCGGGATCGGGGACCGGCACGGCCGGGCCGGCGGCCTCGCCGGTCCTGGGATCGCGCCGCACCACCTCGCCCCGGCGCCAGTCGCCGACGTAGAGTGCGGATCCGTCGGGCGCGGCGGCGATGCCGAAGGGCGAGCCCGGATGGTCCAGGCGGGCGATCACCCGTCCGGCGGGACCGTCGATCACCGAGATCGCCTTGTGGTCGGGATGGGTGACGTAGACCCGTCCTCCCGGCCCCGCCGCGAGCCCCGCCGGGCCGGGCCCGACCGGGATCGTGGCGATGACCCGGGGGGCAGCGGGATCGATGCGAGACACCACCCCGCCATCCTGGCTCGCGACGTAGATCTCGGCCGCGAGAGCGGTTGGCCCGAAGGACGGCATGGAGAGGAGTACGGTGAGGAGGAGCGCCCTCACGGGCCGCCCTCCACCTTGGCCTTCAGCCCGGCGAGCCCCGCCTCGAGATAGGCCTTCATGGTAGCCCGGCCGGCCGCATCGCTCAGCTCCTCCGGCGGCTCGTTGCCGGTATCGCCGCGGTAGAAGCGCCCGAACCACGACACCTTGCTGCCCGCCCCCTCCGGCGTCACCGTCAGGGTCGCCGAGTAGGACGAGACCGGCAGGGCCTTCAGGTCGGGATCGTCGAGACGGTACGAGTAGCTGCGCCGGGCCGCGTCGTATTCGTCGAGGCTCTCGTGCAGGACGCCGCCGTTCTTGAGCGTCAAGGTCCGGGTGTCGCCATTCTTGGTGCCGTCGCCTTTGCTCGTGCCGCTCGCGACGAGGGGGTTCCAGCCGGCGATCCCCGCGAAGTTGCCGGCGACCGCCCAGACCTTGTCGGGTGGGGCCGCGATGGTGACCGTGGCCTCGATCTTCTGCGGGGTCGGCCCGTGGGCGAGCGCCGCCGTCGCAAGGCCGAACGTCGCCGCGACGAGGAGGCCGCCGAACAGGGAATCGTGGAACCGACGCATGCTTTACGCTCCGTGACGAAGGCGGGAGACGGTCTCGCGCAGGCGGGCGTGCCAGGGCAGGAGACCGAACAGGACGAGGAGGGCGGCGAGCGCCGCCCCGCCGAGGAGAGGACGCAGGTCGAGCCGGACCGGGCGCGTCCGCGGCGTCGCCGCCGCCGTGAGGGCGCCCGCGAGGCCCCCCGGCGCGTCGAGGGGCGCGTAGGCGAGGCCGGTCTCGGCCGCGAGCCGGCGCAGGTAGGATTCCCGCACCGAGGACAGGTGCTCCTGGCCGGGAGCGGCACTGGCGCCGAAGGGGGCGTTGCGCGGGTTGTAGCCCTCGCGGGTCTCCGCATCCGGCGGCGGCGGGCCGAACCGGTTCTCGTGCGGCACGTCGGCGGCGCCGTAGAAGCCGATCTCGCGGCCGCGATCGTCGTAGCGCGGGATCGGCGACGGGGCATGGCCGCCGGCGCCGACGATCAGCCCGCGCACCGCGCCGGGCTTGCCCTCGAAGGCGGGACCGCCGCGGGCCGGCAGAGGCGGCGCCTCGTGGCCATCGGTGACGAAGACGAGGTCGCTGCCGAGATCCGCCGCCAGCCCGATCGCCCGGAACAGGCCCGCGGCGACCCGGCTGTCGCCCTCCCAGCCCATGCGCCAGTCGAGACCCGCGAGGGCGCCGTCGAGGGCGGCGAAATCGGCGCAGGTCTCGATCGGCTCGAACAGCAGGAAGGTGCGCCGCTCGGCGAACAGACCGAGACCGAGGCGCGAGCCGCAAGGGAGAGACGCCGCGAGGTCCCGCAAGGTCGCCTTGGCCTTGTCGAGCCGGCTCACCGGCTTTCCTTGAAGGCGCTCGTCGCGGGTGTTCATGCTGCCGGTGATGTCGATCACCACCACGGCCTCGACGCGCTGCCCCGTGACGGAGAGGTGCGGCGCGACGCCTGTCAGCGCCGTGAGGGCGAACGCCCCGGCGAGCCACCGGCCGCGGGTGTCGGCGGCGAGCCGTGCGACGGGAGCCGGGATCACGGCAGCCCCCGCGGCTGGCCCGGGATGTCGGTCCAGATCTTCTTCGGGTCGGCGGGCATCTCCTCGCCCTGCTCGCGCCCGCGCTCGGGGAAGTCGCGCACGAGGCGCGAGGCGACGTCGAGGTTGAACTTGGCGTCCCAGGCCTCGGGCCGGAGCGTCAGCGCGCGGCGATAGGCCTGCCGGGCGAGCCCGACGAGCGGGGTTGCCGGCTCCAGGTCGCCCGCCTCCAGCTTGGCGAAGGCCTGCCGCAGCCGCGCGTTGCCCAACGCGATCTGCGCCAGCGCGCGCAGGGCCGGCGAGCCACTGCCGTCGAGGGCGGCGATCAGCGGCTCGGCCTCGTCGAGGCGTTCGCGGGCGGCGAGGAACCGGATGCGGGCCAGCAGTAGTTCCGGAACGGCATCGGCGGCGACGGGACGATCGTGGCCGGCCTCGAGCGCCGCGATGGCGTGGTTGGCGCTCATCTCGCGCCATGCGAGGCCGGCGCAGGCGAGCGCGCCTGCCGCGCCGGCGAGCGGCAGTGCGGCGAGCAGGACCGGTCGAACCGGCCCCCAAGCCCGCCGCAGGACGCGCGCAAGGGAAGGACGAGTGGCGGTCATGCGGCGCGCCTGGTCTCGCGGGAGGCCGCCGGGCGGGACGCGGACGTTCGGGTCGCCAACTCGGTCTCGGCGAGCTTGGCCCCCAGGAGCAGCCCCATGGCCAAGGCGGCGAGGCCGTAGGCGAACCCGGCGAGATCGCGCTGCGGACGCCGCTCGGTGTAGGAGATGGGTTTACGCTCCTGGCGGTCGATCTCGCGGATCGCCTCCTCGACCGCCTGCGCGCTCTCGGCCTCGAAGGCGCGGTAGGGCACGCCGAGACTCTTGAAGAACAGGTCGAGATGACGCTCGGGCGCCGCCTGCGGCGTGTCCTCGCCCGCCGGACGGTCGGCGAGGCCCGGCGAGCCGGCCGTGCGCAGGAAGAGCCAGTACAGGGTCGGATGAATCTTCGCGAATTCCTCCCGCAGGAGGGGCTGGACGCGCCGGTCGATGACCGCCGCCCCGTCGGAGACGAGCAGCAGCACGCGCGCGGCCTGCGGCGCGCTCGCGCCGAACTGCGCCAGGGCCAGGCCGAGGCCGCGGGCGACGTTGGTCGCCTCCAGGCCCGGACGGTCGATCGCCCGGATCGCCGCCCGCACGGCGTCGTGGCGGTCGGTCATCGGCAGCACCGCCATCGGCGAGGTCGAAAACGCCGAGACCGCGACGAGATCGTGCGCCCGGCGGCCGACGAACCCTTCGAGGATCCGCCGCGAGGCGGCGGCCTTCGACTCCTCGGGCCCGGACGGCTGCCTGCCGGCGAAGGTCTCGTTCATGCTGCCGCTGCGGTCGATGAGGAGCGAGATTTGCGCCCCCTCCCCCGTCCGCACCAGGCTCTCGCCGACGAGGTGCGGCCCGGCCAGCGCGAGGACCAGGAACCCGATCGCCGCCATGCCGGCGAGCGTCAGCGCCGCATCGACGAGGCGCGACAGCCCGTCGGCCGGGACCATGGCGAGGGCGGGCACCGGAATGCGCGTCTGCGCGGACGCGGCGAGCGGCAGCAGCGCCAGCGGGAGCAGCCACAGCCAGGCCGGGGCCGTCACCCCGAAGCGGCCGAAGAGAGCCATCAGGGAAGCGGTCATGGCTGTCCGTCCGCATGCGCCGCCCGCTCCGCCGCGGCGAGGCGGCGGGCGGTCGCGACGAGGTCGGGCAACGGCCAGTCGCGCTGGGCCACCGACGGATCGCGGCCGAAGAAGACCTCGCGGGAGGCCCGGAAGAACCGGTCAAGCGGTTGGGCCAGGGCGGCGTAGGCGGGATGCCGGACGAGGAAGCCTGCCAGATCCTCACCCATCACCCGCCGGCCGTCCGTGCGGTCGAGGCCGCGATGGAGCGCCAGCAACGCCTCGCGATAGGCGGCCTCGGCGTCACGGCGGGCGGCGTTCCGGCGCACCTGCCGCCAGGCCGCCGCGAAGGCCCGGGCCGGCCGGTGCCGGAACGGCCACCATGCCCGGTCGCGGGCGAGAGCCAGAAGGCCTGCGAGGCTCAAAGCCGCGAAGGCCCAGGCGAGCGCACGGGGCAAAGCCGGATCACGGCGGGGATTCGGGCTCTCGGGCCGGAGATACTCGACCGGATCGGCGACAGGCGGTGGCTGGATCTCGCGCAAGGGCGACACGCTGATCGGCCAGCTCGGCACCTCGGCGACGGCGCTGGTCGTCGCCCGCGGAGCCTCGCTGGCGAAGGTCACGGTGAAGGCCGGCACGTCGAGGCGGCGCACGTCGAGGGCGGCGTAGAAGGTCTGGTACGTGAGCGACAGGCGCCAGAGCCGGTTCCCGTCCCGCACAGGCCCGGGCGCGACCGCAACGTGAGTGAGGTCGAGCCAGTAGGTCAGCGGCCCCGGCTTCGGCAGCGAGGCGGCTTGCGGCGCAAAGCCGTCCGCGGCCTCGATTTCGACCGTGGCGCCGAAACGGTCGCCGACGAAGAGCCCGAACGGCCGCGCAGAGCGCACCACCACCGACCCGATCTGAGCCTCGGCCGGCAATGGCAGGCAAACGGACAGGAGTCCGGCCATCACCACGACCCTGACCTCCCGCGCGACCCATCGCGGCTTGACCGCGCGCGTCCTCATGCGGCGGTCCCGAGCAGGTGGCGGGAGAAATCGTCGCCGTCGAAGCGGTCCGCCAAGCGGTAGGGCGGCCTTCCGTGCCGGAGGGCGAGGCGGCGAAAGGCCTCCCGTCGCTCGGCCTCGCGGGCGAGCCAGCGCGTGCGCAGCGAAGGCCGCATCAGCACCCGCCGTCGTCCGCCGCCCTCCAAGTCCTCCAGCTCGATCAGCCCGAAGGCCGGCAGGCCCTCCTCGAGAGCGCCATCCTCGACCGCGACAGGAACCACGTCGTGGCCCTGGAGCCGTTCGAACACGGCGCCGATCAGTGCCTCGGGCAGGCGGAAATCCGAGACCACCATCACGAGCTTGCGCCGGCCCGCGAGGAACGCGGCCGCCGTGAGGAGTCCGTCGGCGCTCGTCCCCCGGGGCCGGATCGCCGCGAGCCTGTCCGCGACGGCGTCGGCGGTGCCGCGCCGGCGCGAGGCCGGCAGCATCAGGTCCGGCCCGGCACCGCAGCCGATGAGCCCGAAGGCGTCGCCGATCCGGGTCGCCGAGCGGGCGAGCGCGATGCAAAGCTCCATCGCCAGGGCCCAGGCATCGCCCTCGCCCCGGAAGCGCATCGACGCCGAGACATCCAGGAGCACCCAGACCTCCAGCGCCCGGCGCTCCTCGAACCGGCGCACCACGACGCCCTCGAACGGGTCGCGCAGGGTCGCCCGCAGGTCGATGCGGCGGGCATCGGGGTGGCGCCAGAACGGCACCTGGTCGCGAAAGACGCCGATGCCACCGATCTCGCGCGAGCGGTGGGCGCCGGGGCCCGGACCGGCGGCAGGGCCGCGCAGGCGGTAGAGGATGTCCCCGGTCACGGCGCCGGCACCGTATTGAGCACCGCCCGGCACAGGGCCGGCACGATCTGCTCCCGGCGCATCTCGTAGACCGGTTCGAGGAAGATCCGGTGCGCCATCGTCTCGGGAAAGACCGCGCGCAGATCCTCGGGCAGCAGCATGTTGCGGCCCTCGAGCCAGGCCCGGACCCGGGCGGCGCGGATCAGGAAGGCGATGCCGCGCGGGCTCGCCCCGCCCTGGACCAGGGCGTCCATGGCGACGTCCGGCAGGGTGATACCGGCCTGCCCCGGCTCCCGGATCGCCGACCATAGCCGGACGACGTAGTCCTCGAGCGCCGGGCTGGCATGAATGCCGTGCTGGATCGCCGCCGCGATGCCGGCGACCGACGCCTGGTCGATCACGTCCGGGGCGACCTCTTCGATCAGCGCATCGGTGTCGTGGAAGAGCGGATCGAAGGCGAGGCGACGGCGCATGCCCGGATCGGTCGGCGCCTCCATGCCGATCTCCATCAGGAACCGGTCGCGGGCCGCCGCCGGCAATTCGAAGGTCTCTTCGCGCTCGACCCGGTTGCGGTCGGCGAAGACCTGGAGACGGGGAAACCGGTACTCGCGGTTGAAGGCCGACACGCTGCGCTCGGCCATCAGCCGCAGGAGCAGGGAATGGACCTGGGGCCGCGCGCGGTTGATCTCGTTGAAGAAGAACACCGAGAGGTCTTCGGACCGGCGCAGCACCGGGCCGGGCTCGATCCGTGGCCTTCCATCCTCCGCGAGGTAGGTATGGTAGATGAGGTCGGCCGGCATCATGTCGACCGTGCCCTCGACGCGCTCGTAGGCGCCGCCGAGCGCCCGCGCCACCGCCCGCAGCAGGGTGGTCTTCCCGACGCCGACATCGCCCTCTAGCAGCACGTGGCCGCGGGCGAAGATCGCGATGGTGACGAGCCGGATCGCCCTGTGCTGGCCGATCACCGCCTTGGCGATCTCCGCTTCGAAGCGCAGGGCGACCTGGCGCCAGTCGGCGATTTGGCGCCAGTCGGTCGGGGCCGCATCGGCCGGCCGGATCGGGTTCATGCGGATCGACGACTCCGGGACTGTCGCGGGCAGGGGGGAGCGCGGCGCGCGACGGCGCCGCGCGGATGGGAAGTTACTGCGCCGCGATCTTGCTGACGTCGTATTCCCACTTGCCGGTCTTCTTGAAGTTCTCGACGCGCTTCTTGTTGCGCTCCTCCATCGCCTGGATGGAGGCGGCTTGCTTGTTCAGCTCCTTGGGGTCGTGCTTGGGATCGTACTTCGTCCCGGCGATCTTGTCGGGGAAGCCGGGCTTGGGCTCCCAGCAATCGCCGGCGGCCTTGCACTTCGTCCCGTCATAGGCGAGCGCGGGAACGGCCGCTCCGGCGAGCAGGGCGAGGGTCGCGGCGGCGAGGGTCAGGCGCATGGTGTTCCTCCTATCGTCATCGTGTTCGAGGCGGGGGCCGGGGCACGGATCCGGCGGTGGCACCCCGAGCCGCGACCGCGGCTCGGGATCGGACGCCGTCAGGACTTGCCGCTCTTGGCGCACATCCCGGGCGGATCATCGGGGAAAGTCTCGCCGAGCTTGTAGGGGGTGTACTTCTTCTTCTGCTCGTCGTTCAGCCACTCGGCGTCCTTGACCGGTCCCGTGTAGAGGTGACGGACCCAGGCGGTGACCTGGAGCATGTCGTCGAGGGTCAGGCTCTCGTTGTGCGGCCCCATCTGACCGTTGGCGCCGCCGAATACCGTCGAGAACAGACCGGCATCGGTCGTGTTCTGGGGATATGTCCAGTAATTGTCGGCGAGGCCGGGGCCGATCTTGCCCTCGCCGATGTGGCCGTGACAGCCGGAGCAGGCGGCGAGAAAGGTCTGCTCGCCCTTCTTCAGGCAGCTCGCATCGGTGATGTAGGGGTTGTGGCCGGTGGCGAGGAACTGCTTCACGCCGGGCGTGTCCTTGCCCTCCGGCAGCACGTCGCTCAAGTCGAGCTTCTCGCCGGTGACGACGTTGCGCAGATCGACGGCACTGCTCTGCGCCGTGGTGGCGCGCGGCAGGGCACCGAGGCCGGCGATGAGGATGACGAGCCCGAGACTGGCGCCGAGGGCGGTCCTACGCTGGATCATGAACGCTCGCTTCAAGTCGAGGGACCGCGCCCGGCGGTCCGCCAAAGAGGGGGTCGGGAAATGTCAGGAGCCGGTCGGAACCGTCGGCACGCCCTCGTCCTTCAGGATCGCCTCGATCGCCGGGCGCGCCTTGACGAGGGCCTGATCGAGGGCCGCGAGCAACGCGTCGTCGCCGCGGCGCACGCCCATCGACTGGTCGAAGCGCATGGCGACCTTCTGGCCGTCGCTGCGGGCGGCGTCGTCCGCCACCAGGGTCATGCGCAACGGCACGGTCGATGCCTTGACGAAGCGGGCGACGTCCGGGGCGAAGGGGGCTGCGACCTCGGCCTTGCCGCTCGCGACCTCGCCGACGAGGCGGGCGGGATCGATCTGGGTATATTGGTTGCGCGGCGAGCGGAAGTTCACGAGCGAGTAGAGGTAGGCCATGTCCTCCTCGTAGCGCCCGATGTTCTTCAGCATCGCCTCGCTCGGCGAGCCGAACGGCACCGCGACGTGGTTCACGTCCTTGAGGCGCGGATCGGACCAGGACGTGAGGTCGAGCCCGTCCTGCACCCGGGTCACGAAGACGTAGCCGCTGCGGTAATAGGGCTTGGTCGTCAGCACCCGCGGATCGCCGGTATCGAGCCCGGCGACGACGTCGCAGAGCTTCTTGTCGAGGAGGTCGCGCACCAGATAGATCGCGGGCTTGTCCGACCACACGAACTGCACCTTGCGCCCCATCGCCTCGGCGACCGCACCGGCGATGCGGTTCTCGAGGCCGGTGCCGTCCTTGAGCGACAGCGGCGGCTGAGTCGCAGCGCAGACCCGCAGGACGGTGTCGTCTGGGCGCGCCGGAGCCGCGGCGGGCGCCTGGGCCGAGGGTGTCTGGGTGATCGTCTGCGCGATGGCCGGGGTGGTCAGGCCGGCGGCGGCGAGCGTCGCAGAGAGGAGGGACCGGCGCAGAAGTCCGAGCGATCTCAACATGATCGGATCCGTTGTCACGAGAGGCAGCGGGTCGCTCCTCCCCAAGTGGGGAGGAGCGGGAGTCGACGGCTCAGTTCGCCGAGTACTCGCCGACATTCGGGTCGTCGTAGGGACCCTTGCCGTCGAGGGAGAACACCGTCACGCCGCCACCCATCTGGGTGTAGTTGGCGAGCTTCTTGAAGGCGCCGACGGCACCGAGGCCGGCGGTCGGATCCTGCAGGTCGAAGACGAGGCCGACGCCCGGCCAGCCGCCGACGCCGTAGTAGATCGCGACGTATTGCGTGCCCTTGTGGGTGTAGGTCACCGGGTAGCCGATGGCACCCGACGGCAGCTTCGACTTCCAGAGCAGTTCACCGGTGTCGGAGTTGCGCGCCTTGATGTAGCCGTCCAGCGTTCCGTAGAAGACCAGGTTGCCGGCCGTCGCCATGGTGCCGCCCCAGACCGCGAAGCGCTCCATCTTCTCCCATTTGAACTTGCCGGTGATGGCGTCGTAGGCCTTGATCTGACCCAGCCCCTCGGCGTTCTGGCGGTCGCCCTTCGGGCCCGGATACATGTTCAGCGTCGCACCGACGAAGAACTGGCCGGCCCGGTAGGGCAGCATGAAGGGCTCCCAATCCATGCAGATGTGGTTGATGCCCATGAAGAAGAGCTTGCGATTCGGGTCATAGGAATCGTGGCCCTGATTGTGGTAGCCCATCGCCGAGGGACAGATGTCCTTGGCGAGGTGGTCCATCCGGGTGCCGTATTCCGGATCGCGCACCGGCAGGCCGGACTTCAGGTCGACGGTCTTGAAGACGTTGACGGTGTCGTCGATCTTGTGGGCCGAGACGAGGTCGCCGTTGGTGCGGTCGAGGGTGTAGACGATGCCGTTGCGGTCCGGGTGGGTCAGGAGCTTGCGCTCCTTGCCGGCGAGATCCTTCTGGGTCGACAGCATCATCACGTTGACGCCGGCATAGTCCCACTCGTCGTGCGGCGTCTTCTGGTAGCCGAACTTGGCCTCCCCGGTATCGGCGTCGCGACCGAAGATCGTCATCGTCCACTTGTTGTCGCCCGGCCGCATCGTCTCGTTCCACGGCGCCGGGTTGCCGGTGCCGAAGTAGATCAGGTTGGTGCCCGGGTCGTAGGCGTACCAGCCCCAGTTGGTGCCGCCGCCGATCTTCCAGGCGTCGCCCTCCCAGGTCGAGGTGCCGAGGCCCTTCTGGCCGTAATGGGCGTTGTGGATGTTGAAGTCCTTGGCCAGCAGCAGGTCGGGATCCGGGCCCGTGGCGTAGGCGCGCCACTTCTGCTCGCCGGTCTTCACGTCGTAGGCGGTGAGATAGCCGCGCACGCCGAGTTCGGCACCCGACGAGCCGATGATGACCTTGTCCTTGACCACGTACGGCGCGATCGTGAGCGTCGACCCCATCTTGATGTCGGAATTCTCGATCTTCCACACCGTCTCGCCGGTCTGGGCGTTGAGCGCCGCGACGTGGCCGTCGAGCAGGGTCTTGAGGATCAACGGCGGGGTCTTCCCGTCACCCGGCCAATAGGCGAGGCCGCGATTGACGAGGTCGCAGCAGGCCACCGAGCGCGCGGCCGGGTTCTGCTTCGGCTTGTCCTGCCACAGGATCTTGCCCGGATCGTCGAGACCGAGCGCGAAGGTGTTGTTCGGGAACGAGGTGTGGACGTACATCTTGCCGTCGACGACGAGCGGTGCGCCCTCATGGCCGTTGAGCAGACCGGTCGAGAACTGCCAGGAGACCTTCAGGTTCTTGACGTTCTTGTCGTTGATCTGCGTCAGCTTGCTGTAGTTGTCGGAGTCGTAGTTCTTCCCCGGCATCACCCAGTTTTCGTCGCTCTTCGACAACTCGTCGAGCTTGTCGTTGGCGAGTGCGGCGTGCGGCACCGCGAGCGGGGCCAGCGCCAGCAGCGCGGCCACCGAAACGGAATTCACGAACTTACCCATGCTCTGCGTCTCCGGTCAGCGTTTCACGTCTCTGCGGCACCCGGGCCGCGAGTCCGAACGTGTTCGCGTGATGAGGAACGGCAAGCGAGTGAGATCACGACCAATCTCTCTTAGTTTGGTCTTATATAACTCTCACTTCGCTCTCTTATAAGGAACTTATTACCTTCACTCACCGCAGTTACGTTAGCATCGACAAACCTGAATGTCTTCCGTCTGGTGTTCGTATGTTTCGGGACAATGCGGCAAACGGAATGGATCTTATTCTTAGTGCAAATGCGAATTCAGATATATTACAAGATATAAATAAGAAACTTATTATCTTATCAAGTATTTGATTTTATAATTTGTATATTGCCTCATCTCCAGTTTTTGCGGCGCAGCAATGACCGCATTACGACCGACCTTGAGCGAATTTTTCAGCAAAACGTGATTGCGGAGACTTGAGGGCTATTGACTTAGTACGGCAAAGGGTGCCTAGATACCCGGTTACTATCTATTTTTAGACTCACATTTCTCGTTTAGTAGCGCCTATGTCCACACAGTGCAAAAATCGCAAATACCACAATGTGTCAAAATAATTCATACCATAAATCACGATAAACCGTGAAATATTATGTATTTGTTATGTATATATGAGATCTATATATTAAAACTTATTTTTATCAACGTAGAAAATATGTTTATGACTGCTATTATTTTAATTTTCGATACTTCGGGAAATATCCATGCCAGTGCATAGGCCGCTGGCTCGACCGTCATACCATCGTGTGCGCTCAGTTCTATCCCTTCGGTGAGGTGTAAGATCCGGTGAATGCTGATGCGCCACCGCATCGTAACGTTCGTTCGCGCGCAGGCCTTCGAGGGCGACGCGCTGTGCCAAGCTACTTTCCCAAGCTACTCGCCGGGGCGGCCCTTCATTCGCGGACCACGCCTGCCCGGCGCTGGCAATGGTCGCGCAGCCTCACCGTCCCAACGGCGAACAAGGGCAGGAAACCGAGGCATATGGCATCCGCAGCGTCGTGTTCCGGGCTCGCCGCCCCCTGCATCCGCGCGAGTTCCACGATCTGGTCGCGCGCGGCTTCCCGTGCGTGATCCGGGACAAGGAACATTTCTGGATCGCCTCGCGCCCGCTGCTGCGGGCGGCACTCCCGCGCGTCGGCGATTCCCGCTCCGTCAGGGCGGGAAAGCGGGCGGCGAGATGGGTGTCGGCCGCGACCTGCGCGGCCTTCTCCGCCCCCGGCAGATCGGAATGGGCCATTTCCGGCGGTATGGGCAACCGCTCGACCGGGCCCACGCCGTAGAGGGCGGGCAGCGCCTGCGTGAGGTCGCGCGCACCGATCACGCCGATCCGGGGCAGGCCCGCCAGCAGGGCGGGATAGAGGCCCTCCCGCTGGAGACCGAGATGCATGCCGGCATGCCAGAGCACGGTGGCCGGCGTGACGAAATCCTCCCGCGGCAGGAGCGCGGCGACGCGGCCGAACTCGCAGTCGATCTCTGGCTCCGCCCGGGGAGTCCCGACGAGGTCGGCCGTGCGGCAGGCCTCCTTGAGCGCCCCGCGCAGCTGCGCCTCGTCATGGGCAGCATGGCCGAACCAGACCTGCCAGATGTCGGCGAGCGACCGGGGTGGGACATGGGCGAGGTGACCCGCAACGTCATGGCAACCGTGGACCATCACCGCCCGTGAGACGCTACATGATGAGGCCGCTGCCCTTGGCAAGGCCTCCCTGCTCCCGCTAGTCTGGCGACAATAAAAATGCAGGAGGGAACATGATCGGGCGATGTGCAGCTCTGGCGGGTATTATTGGAGGCTCCCTGCTTGCGATGTGTGGGGGTGCTTCGTCTAGCCCGTACATGATCGTCGGAAACGACGAGAAGGCAATTTGGGACGATGAAGGGAAGCTGGTTTTATCCCCACCAGGAAAAGACAGTGTCCTGATCGTCGATCTTGCAAATCCGGAAGATCCTAAAATTATCGCGAGCCTTCCCCTGAAAAACTCCGTCGTAGGCCCACCTGTGAACGTTGCCATCAATCCATCAGGAACTCTCGCTCTTGTGGCCGATTCCATCGATGTGCTGAAAGATGGCGCCAATTTAAAACAAGTGCCCGATAACAAGGTGTATGTCATCGATCTTGAGGCCAATCCTCCAAAGCTTTTGACGACTATAGACATCGGAAAAATGCCTTCCGGTTTGGACATCAACCCGAAAGGAGACATGGCCCTGATTGCCAACCGCGGTGACAACTCAGTGGCGGTACTCTCAATCCGTGGCAAGGAGGTGAAGCTGGTGGATACGGTGCCGATGGGAGATGTTGTTTCTCATGTGGCGTTCACACCTGACGGTCGTAGAGCCGTCGCAGTAAAATTTCCTAATCACAAAATTTCCATTCTCGAAATATCGGATAATGGAAAGGTAACCTATAATAAGGTTGATCTTCCAACGGGACAATGGCCGTACAATGTCGCGGTCTCACCTAATGGTAAGATTGCTATTACAGCGGATAACGGCAATTCCAGCGCATCGGATGGAAGCGTCGATACGGTGAGCGTGGTCGATCTTGAGGCAAGTCCGCCTCGCATAACGGATCGCGTCGTGGTTGGGGATGGCCCTGAGGGGCTAGCCATCAGCCCGGAGGGAGATGTCGCAGTCGCTGTCATATTAAGGGGATCGAATTCAAACAAAAAATCATACTTCTATAATAAAAATGGTAACATTGATATCTTGAAGATAGATGGAAAAAATTTGAGCAAAATCAAAGAAATTGAGGTTGGAGGACTTCCAGAAGCTGCCGTTTTCACGCCCGATGGACGGTATTTGCTGGTTGGGAACTACATCGATCAAGATTTTTCCATCTTGCGCGTCGATGGTACCGAAATTACTGATACAGGAAAGCGATTCAAGGTTCCCGGCCATCCAGCGTCTGCTCGAATGAGCCTTCGTTGACGCATTATCGAAGCTGGTGAGCGCGACATCCTCTCGCGCTCGCTGCGAGGCGCGAACGGCCGCGATCGCCGCCGTTCCAGAGCACGCCAGCGCGATCGAGGCGGCGGAGGACGGCATCCGTATCGCCGACTGTCGCAGGCTCATGCAGGCTCTTGAGCGACACGAACACCGATATTCCTCGTCGAACCCGCCCTCGACCGCTTGTTTCCTGCGCATCCGGCGGATGCCGCTCCTCGCGCGCGCTCCGGCGATCCGGGGACATGTCCGGGGCGTCGGCGCGCACGCGCAGCATGGCGAAAAGCTCACCGGTTCGGCCCTAACAACATTTTACAAGCTTGCGCCCGAACCAGGGATCGCGCCATACTTGTCGCGAGGTGGTGGGCCGGTCCGGCCGCATCGGGGAGCCAAGGGACCTCATGCATTCGGTAGTTCAGGGTGTCGTCGACGCCGAGCCGGACGGTGCCGCCCGGCCGTCAGGCCTGGCCGACGGCGTCTATCACGGCCTGCTCACCGAGATCGCAGGCGGAACCTACGGCGAGAACCAGAAGCTGCCGAGCGAGAACGAGCTGGCGTCGCGCTACAAGGTCTCGCGCCCGGTGGTCCGCGCCGCCCTGGAGCGGCTGCGGCGGGAGAGCATCATCGTGTCCCGCCAGGGCGCCGGCAGCTTCGTGCGCGGCAAGAGCCGGGCCCCGGCGCTCGGCTACGCCCCGGTCGAGAGCATTGCCGACATCCAGCGCTGCTACGAGTTCCGCCTCACCATCGAGCCCGAGGCCGCCCGCTACGCCGCGCTCCGCCGCAACGGCCCGGCGCTGGAGCGCATCGCCACCGCCCTCGACCTGATGAATACCGCGACGCGCCAGCAGCAGCACCGCGACGACGCCGACTTCGCCTTCCACCTCGCCATCGCGGAAGCCTCGAACAACCACTATTACGGCGCGTCGCTCCAGGCCCTGCAATCGCACATCGCGGTGGGCATGAAGATTCACGGCCTGGCCCTGCTCGGGCCGAATTCCGGTCTCCAGGGCGTGCTCGACGAGCATCGCGCCATCTTCGCGGCGATCCGCGACGGCGATGCCGAGACCGCCCGCGACCGGATGCACCGCCACATCTGCTCCTCGCGCGACCGGCTGTTCGAGGGGCGGATGCTCGATCTGTCTCTGTGACGACCGATAGGCGGACGGGAGGAATGCGCTGGCGTGACGGCGATCCGAACTCCCGTCACGCCGGCCGCCACAAGGTCTCGCGCGTGCCCGGATCGAAGGTCCGGCCCTGCCGATCCGTGACCGCCCGCAATCCCGGACCGATCCGCTCGGGCGGCATCGGCCGGAAGCCGCGCCGGCGGAACCAGGGCCCGTTCCCGGCCGGTTCCCGGAACGTCGTCAGCGTCACCGCCGGGGCATTGACGCGCACGGCCCGCGCGCGGACGTCGTCGAGCAGCGCCGTCCCGATCCCCCTCCCCGACGCACCGGCCTCGACGGAGATGTTGTCGAGGTAGAGCAGGCCGTCGAGGAGGCGCGTGGCGGCAAAGCCGACGATCTCGCCGCTCGCGTCGTCGACTGCGATCTGCACCCGGCACGCCGCGAACCGTGCCTCCGTGAGGGGCGGTGCGTCGGCCACGCCAGCGAGCGCCGGGACGGACCTGTAGCGCTCGCGGGCCTGCGCGGAGATGAGCCGCAGCCACGCGAGGCGAGCGTCGCCGTCCGCAGGGGGCAGATGGACGCCCGTCATGGTGACCTCGATCCGATGCCGCCCCTCGCCGGATGCGGGCCTCGTCGCCTGCCGCGCGGCGTCAGGCTGCCATCGCCTCGTGACGACCGCTTGACAAGTCCGCACGACCTCCCGTACCACATAACAAGTTTACAACAAATGCGGCACCTGTGATGGCGCCGACGGGGAGGATGACATGACCGGTGCCGGGGGGACGAGGGACGCAAGCACAGCCCCGACCGTCTTGTGGCATGCCCGGCGGTCCGGGGTGGTCCGCACAGTTGTCATGTTGTCCACCAAGCTCGGCATCAGTCGGGCCGGTATCCGGGCAGCCGGCCGCGCGTGAGCCCGATGCCGATTCTGCGCCTCATCGCCGACGACCTTACCGGCACCCTCGACACCGCCGCCGGCTTCACCGGCCTCGTCGGGCCGATCGAGGCCGCGTGGATCGGCGGGGCCCTGCCGGCGGGCGGCAGCCTCGCCCTCGATACCGGCACGCGCGAGCGGGAGGTGCCGGACGCGGCCCGGGTCGTCGCGTCCGCCGCCCCGATGTTCGCCGGCGCCGATCTCGCCTTCAAGAAGCTCGACAGCCTGCTGCGCGGCCCCTGGGCGGCGGAGCTCGCCGCCTGCCTCGGCGACGGGCGTCCCGTGATCGTCGCGCCGGCCTTCCCCTACCAGGGCCGCGTCACCCGCGACGGCCGGCAGGTCGCCCGCACGGGGTCCGGCTGGGAACCGGTCTCCGGCGATATCGCCGAGACCCTGCGCGCGGCCGGCGTGCCGGCCCGCCGCGCCGCGGTCGCGGACGGGCTCGTCCCGGGCGTCGCGGTCTACGACGCGGCGGAGGACGGCGACCTCGACCGCATCGCCGCGCTCGCCCACGGCGCGCCGGTCCTGTGGTGCGGCAGCGGCGGCCTCGCCGGGGCGCTCGCCCGCCGCGCGCCCGCGCCCGGCGATGCGCGCCTGCACGGCCCGGTCCTCGGCCTGTTCGGCTCGGACCGGCCCGAGACCGAGAACCAGCTCGCACACTGCCCCGAGCACCGGCTCGTGCTGGACGAGACCACCCCGGCCGGCGTCGTCGCCGACCGGCTGGCAACGGACGACGCTGCCCTCGTGAGCCTCTCGCTGCCCGCAGGGCTCGCCCGGGACGAGGCCGCCGAGCGCATCGCCGCCGCCTTCGGGCGCCTCGCCCGCGCCTTGCCCCCGCCCGGCACCCTGATCGTCGCCGGGGGCGAGACCCTGAAGGCCCTGTGCCTGGCGCTTCGCACCGAGGGCCTCGTCGTCACCGGCCAGGTCGCCCCGGGCCTGCCCCGCTCCCGCATGCGCGGCGGCCTGTGGGACGGCACCACCGTCATCTCGAAATCCGGGGCGTTCGGCACGCCCCCCGTCTGGCGCGACCTCCTGCGCCAGAACGGATTCATCTCGGAAAGGACCGTCGCGTGACCCGTCACCTCGCCATCACCATGGGCGATCCCGCCGGGATCGGCCCCGAGATCATCGTCAAGGCCGCGCACAAGCTGAAGGACCGCCTGGCCTCCGGCGACCTGAAGCTCGTCGTCATCGGCAGCAACCCGGCGCTCGAGCGGGCACAAGGCGCGCTCGGCCTCGGCGTCGAGATCCCGGAGGTCTCCGGCGACGGTCCCTGGCCGGCGCTCTGCTGCCTGCAGGCCGACGACGAGGGCGCGCCGATCGAGCCGGGCCGGCTCAGCGCCGATGGCGGCCGCTTCGCCTACAAGGCGATCGAGCGGGCGGTGCATCTCGCCCTCGCCGGCACGATCGGCGGCATCGTGACGGCGCCGCTCAACAAGGAGGCGCTGAACCTCGCCGGCTACCACTATGCCGGCCATACCGAGATGCTGGCCGACCTCACCGGGGTACGCGGCTCGGTGATGATGCTCGCCCACGGCAACATGCGGGTGAGCCACGTCACCACCCACGTCGCGCTCCAGGACGTGCCCAAGCGCCTGACGCCCGAGCGGCTGCGCCTCGTCATCGACCTCACCCATGCGGCGCTGAAGGGGATCGGACTGGAGAAGCCCCGCATCGCCGTCGCGGCCCTCAACCCGCATGCCGGCGAGGGCGGGTTGTTCGGCCGCGAGGACATCGACGTCAGCGCGCCGGTGATCGCCGGCAAGGTGGCGGACGGCCTCGACATCGTCGGCCCGGTCCCGGGCGACACGGTCTTCGTCAAGCTCCGGGCCGGCCAGTACGACGCGGTCGTGGCGATGTACCACGACCAGGGGCACATCCCGGTCAAGCTCTTGGGCTTCGAGGTCGACCCCGAGACCGGTCGCTGGGTCGACCTGTCGGGCGTCAACATCACGCTCGGCCTGCCGATCATCCGCACCTCGGTCGATCACGGCACCGCCTTCGACATCGCCGGGCGGGGCATCGCCAACGAGCGCAGCCTGATCGAGGCCATCGAATACGCCGAGCGTCTCGCCGCCAACGGCGTAATGACCCAGAGGAGCGCCGCGTGAATCCCTTCGCCACCGCCATCGAGATCGTCCGCCCGGACATCGACTTCGGCTCCGGCACCGTCGCCGCCGTCGGCCGCCGCGCCCGCGCGATGGGCGCCCGCAACATCCTGGTCGTCGCCGACGCCTTCAACGCAGCCCGGGTCGATTCTCTCGACCTGCCCGGCGAGGTACGGGTGTTCGGCGAGGTCAAGCCCGAGCCCGACATCCCGAACCTCGACCGGGCGCTGGCGCTCGCCGAGGAGACCAATCCGGATCTCGTCGTCGGCTTCGGCGGCGGCAGCGCCATGGATCTCGCCAAGCTCGTGGCGGTGCTGCCGGGCAGCGGCCAGACCCTGCACGAGGTCGTCGGGCCCGAGAAGGTGCGGGGCCGCCGCATCGGCCTGATCCTGGTCCCGACCACCGCCGGCACCGGCAGCGAGGGCGGCACCCGGGCGCTGGTCACCGATCCGGCCACCCAGAACAAGCTCGCGGTGCAGAGCCGCTTCATGCTGGCCGACGCCGCGGTGATCGACCCCGACCTCACCATGACGGTGCCGGCCGCGGTCACCGCCGCCACCGGCGTCGACGCCATGGCGCATTGCGTCGAGGCCTTCACCAGCAGGAAGGCCCACCCGCTGATCGATCTCTACGCGCTGGAGGGCATCCGTCTCGTCGGCCGCTTCCTGCCCCGCGCCGTGCGCGACGGGGGCGACCGCGAGGCCCGGGCCGGACTGGCGCTCGCCTCGCTCTACGGCGGGTTCTGCCTCGGTCCGGTCAACACCACGGCGGGCCACGCCGTCGCGTACCCGCTCGGCACCCGCCACCACATCCCGCACGGGCTGGCCTGCGCGGTGATCTTCCCGCACACGCTCGCCTTCAACGCGCCCGCGGTGCCGGAGAAGACCCGCCAGGTGATGGCGGCGCTCGGGCTGCCCGAGAGCGACGACGAGGCGGCGGTGGTCGAGGCGACGACCCGCTGGTGCGCCGATCTCGGCATCGCGATGCGCCTGTCGGCGCACGGGGTGCCGGCCGGCGATCTGCCCGCCATGGCGGCGGAGGCCCACGCCATCCGCCGGCTCCTCGACAACAACCCGCGCGAGATCAGCGAAGAGCAGATCCTCGCCCTCTACCACGCCGCCGGCTGAGGAGCGCTCCGTCATGACCGACCAAGTCTTCCCGCGCGGCGTGTTCTGTGCCGCCCTCACGCCCCTCGACCAGGACCTGAACCCGAATTATCGGGCCTTCACGGACCATTGCCGCTACCTGATCGACGAGGGCTGCACCGGCGTGGCGCTGCTCGGCACCACCGGCGAGGCGAACTCGTTCTCCGCCGACGAACGGATGCGCCTGCTCGAAGCCGCGCTTGCCGGCGGCGTCGCGCCCGCGCAATTGATGCCCGGCACCGGCGTCGCGGCGTTGCCCGAGACCGTGGCGCTCACCCGCCACGCGCTGTCGGTCGGCGTCACCACGGCCGTGCTGCTGCCGCCCTTCTACTACAAGGGCGTCTCCGAGGACGGGCTGGTCGCGGCCTATTCGCGGATCATCGAAGGCGTCGGCGACGACCGCCTGCGGGTGGTGCTCTACCACATCCCGCAGATGTCCGGCGTGGCGATCCCCCACGGCGTCATCGCGACGCTGCGCGAGCGCTTCCCCGGCATCGTCACCGGCATCAAGGATTCATCCGGCGACCTCGCCCACATGACGGCGCTGGTCGAGCGCTTCCCGGGCTTCTCGGTGCTGGCCGGGGCCGACCCGCTGATGCTGCCGCTCCTGAAGATCGGCGGGGCCGGGGCCGTCACCGCGACCACCAACCTCTGCGCCCGCGACCTGCGCTTCGTCTTCGACCACTACGCCGATCCGGCCAAGGCCGAGGCGGTCGCGGCGGCGCAAGGACGCGTGGTGGCGACCCGCGAACGCGCCTCGCGCTTTGCCCAGATGGCCTCGCTCAAGGCGATGACGGCGGAGCGCACCGGCGATGCCGGCTGGCACCGCCTGCGCCCGCCGCTGATGCCGCTGACCGAGGCCGAGCGCGCCGCGCTGCTGGGGACGAACGAGGGACTGGCCCGGGCGTCCTGAAGACGTCGCCGGGGAACGGCGCGCGAAGACGCCGGCCCGACCTGTCGCCCCCCCCCGTTCGGGTCTCCGTCCGCTGACGGATCAGTCGTCCCGACAGGGGCGGGTCGCCAATCATCGATCGACAAAAGCATCACCCCGAGGACACGCCCATGCATGAGTTCACCGAGGGCGAGAGCCTGACCATCGCGGTCATGGTGCTCGCCTACATCCTGTTCACCGGCTGGCTGACCCTGAAGCTGCGCAGCCGCACCAACGCCCAGTTCATGACCGCGTCGCGCTCGATGCCGGCGCTCGTCGTCGGTGTGCTGCTGATGTCGGAATTCGTCGGCGCCAAGTCGACGGTCGGCACCGCGCAGGAAGCGTTCAATTCCGGGATCGCCGCCGCCTGGTCGGTGCTCGGCGCCTCGATCGGCTTCCTGCTGTTCGGGCTCCTGATCGTCCGCCGGATCTACGATTCGGGCGAGTACACGATCTCGGCCGCGATCGCGCAGAAATACGGCAAGTCGACCATGATGACCGTCTCGATCATCATGATCTACGCCCTGCTCTTGGTGAACGTGGGCAATTACGTCAGTGGTGCGGCCGCGATCTCGACGGCGCTCCGCGTCAACATTCCGACCGCGATGTGCATCATCGCGGCGGTGAGCACGTTCTACTACGTCTTCGGCGGGATGAAGGGCGTCGCCTGGGTGACGATCCTGCACAGCGCCATCAAGGTCGGGGGCATCGGCATCATCCTGTGGGTCGCGCTGTCGGCCACCGGCGGCATCGCCCCGATGCAGGCCGCGCTCCCCCCCGAATACTTCACCTGGGACGGCAAGATCGGCGCGGCGACGATCTTCGCCTGGACCTTCGGCACGGTCGGGGCGATCTTCTCGACCCAGTTCATCGTCCAGGCGATCTCCTCGACGAAGAGCGCCTCGGCGGCCCGGGCCTCGGCGCTCTACGCGGCGGCGTTCTGCCTGCCGCTCGGGGTCGTGCTGGCGCTGATCGGCCTGGCCGCGAAGACGCTCTATCCGAGCATGAACAGCCTCTACGCGCTGCCGATCTTCTTGGAGAACATGCACCCGCTGCTTGCCGGCGTCGTCACCACCTCGCTCGTCGCCTCGATCTTCGTCAGCGTCAGCACCGTGGCGCTCGCCATCGCGTCGCTGGTCGTGCGCGACTTCTACGTGCCGTACTGGAAGCCGGAGCCGGCCCAGGAGCTGCGCATGACCCGCGTGTTCTCGCTGGTCATCGCCGTGGTGCCGCTGGTCTTCGTGTTCTTCATTCCCGAGATCCTGAAGTTGTCGTTCTTCACGCGCGCCTTGCGCCTGTCGATCTCGATCGTCGCGATGGTCGGATTTTACTTGCCCTGGTTCGGTTCGAACCGCGGCGCGACGCTGGGACTGCTCGGCTCGGCGCTCGCCACCACGATCTGGTATGCGTTGGGCAATCCCTACGGCGTCGACAACATGTACATCGCCGCCCTCGCGCCACTGGTCGTGATGGGCATCGAGCGCGCCTTCCGCTGGAGCGACAGCTCCGGGCGGGGCGACACGGAAACGGCCCCCAAGACCGAACCCGCCCGCCCCGCCACCACCGCCTGACCCCGGAGAGACCCCCATGCTCGACACCATCGAGACACCGATGGACCGCACCGGCGAGGTCCGGCCGGTCGCCGGCGATCCCCTCCGCCGCGAGGCCTTCATCCCCTCCCCGTGCGTGCAGAACCACGCCGCCAACATCCTGCCGCTGCCGAACGGCGACCTCGCCTGCGTCTGGTTCGGCGGCACGCAGGAAGGCATGGCCGACATCTCGGTCTACGGGTCGCGCCTGCCCGCCGGCAGCGACACCTGGACCGACGCGCAAAAGCTCTCCGACGACCCCACCCGCTCGGAGCAGAACCCGATCCTGTTCAACGCGCCGACGGGCGAACTCTGGCTGATCTGGACCGCGCAGGTGTCGGGCAACCAGGACACCGCCCTGGTGCGCCGGCGGATCTCCCACGATCACGGCCTGACCTGGGGTCCGATCGAGACCCTGTTCGCGCAGCGGCCGGGCTGCGGCACCTTCGTGCGCCAGCCGCCGGCGGTGCTGAAGGACGGCACCTGGCTCCTGCCGATCTTCCACTGCCCGAGCGTACCCGGCGCCAAGTGGGTCGGCGACGACGACACCAGCGCGGTGATGATCTCGTCGGACCAGGGCAGGACCTGGCGCGAGGTCGCGGTGCCCGACAGCACCGGCGCCGTGCACATGAACGTGCTCGCCCTCCACGACGGCACGCTGCTGGCGCTCTACCGCAGCCGCTGGGCCGATTCGATCTACGAGAGCCGCTCGACCGACGGCGGCGAGACCTGGTCGGCGCCGGTGCCGACGGCACTCCCGAACAACAACTCGTCGATCCAGGCGACACTGCTCGCCAACGGCCATGTCGCGCTGGTCTTCAACGCGACCAATGCCGAGGCCGCGACCGAGCGCCGGGCCTCGCTCTACGACGAGATCGAGGACGAGGAGCCCGCGCCGGCCTCCGCCCCGGCGGCCGCGGCCGATCCGGGCAAGCGCACGGCGTTCTGGGGCACGCCCCGGGCGCCGCTGACGCTGGCGATTTCCCCCGACGGCGGCCGGACCTGGCCGCATCGGCGCGACATCGAGGTCGGCGACGGCTACTGCATGACCAACAACTCGCGCGACCGCTCGAACCGGGAGCTGTCCTACCCCTCCGTGACCCAGACGCCGGACGGGGCGATCCACGTCGCCTTCACGTATCACCGCCAGGCGATCAAGTACGTGCGGGTGAGCGAAGCCTGGGTGTCGGCCGGTGAGTGAGGCGTTGCGCCACGCCCTCGTCACGGGGGCGAGTTCGGGAATCGGTGCCGCGATCGTCGCGCGGCTCCTCGCCGATGGCTGGCGGGTGACCGGCGTGAGCCGGGGCGAGGGGCAGCGCGCGCATCCGCGCTACCGCCACCTCGCCCTCGACCTCTCCGACCTCGACGCCATCGCGCCCGCGATCGGCGAGTTGCGGGTCGACGCCCTCGTCCATGCCGCCGGCCTCCTGCGGGTCGGTCGCCTCGGCGAACTGCATCCCGAGGACGGCGCCACGATGTGGCGGCTCCATGTCGAGGCGGCGACGCGGCTGGCCGACCTCCTGGTCCCGCGCATGGGAGCGGGCAGCCGGGTCGTCCTGATCGGCAGCCGCACCGCCGCCGGGGCGGCCGGGCGGAGTGCCTACGCGGCCTCGAAGGCGGCACTCGTCGCCCTCGCCCGCTCGTGGGCCGCCGAGGCGATGCCCCGCGGCATCACCGTCAACGTCGTCGCCCCTGCGGCGACCGAGACGCCGATGCTGACCGATCCGTCGCGCAGCGGCGTGGCGCCGAAGCGGCCGCCGCTCGGGCGCTTCATCCAGCCCGAGGAGGTGGCGGGGGCGGTCGCCTACTTCCTGTCGCCCGAAGCGGCCGCGGTGACGGGGCAGCACCTGGTCATCTGCGGCGGCAGTTCCCTGTAGGGAACCTCCGGGGTCGCAGATCCCGACGGAACCGTTCGGTCCGGTGCAGGGTGAGGAGGCTGGCCTTGCGGGCGTGTGAAGGCCCCGCTCAACGATACGCGGCTGCCGGCGCGCCCGAGCCTGCCCACGCGAGACCGGCCGCCCGGCCGCCTGGAAGCCCGGCCCTCTCGCGAAGGCCGGGCTTCGTCGCGTCGCCACCGGGCCCGGTCGCGACGCAGGCACGCTCTGCCCGCCGCGTGGGCAAGTTGCATCATATATTGCATGTGCGCATGAGATATTGCGATGCAGCATGGCCGTCCAGCGAAGTCCGATTGCGAATTGTCGGCAATTACAGAAGGTTTCGTCTCAATCCTGCGCGATTTGGATAATCGGAACGCGTTCGGGATAGCCCGATCCGGCGACGGACATGACAATTCCTGCATGGACGATGCGCGCCCTGGAGGGCGCCCATGACGGAGACGGCATCATGGTCACGCAAGCCAACGTGTGCGTCATCGGATCCGGCATCAGCGGGCTCGCCGCCGCCAAGGCCTTCCGGGAGCGCGGGCACCGGGTCACGGTGATCGAGCGCGGCCCGGATCTCGGCGGTGTGTGGGAGCCGTCGCGCTCCTATCCCGACGTGAGGACGCAGACGCCGAAGGATATCTATGCCTTCGGCGACATGTCGATGCCGGACGACTATCCGGAATGGCCGTCCGGCGGCCAGGTCTTCGCCTATCTGCGCGCCTATGCGGAACGATTCGGCCTCCTGCCGCTGATCCGCACCGGCCAGTCGGTGACCCGGCTGGCGAAGCGGACCGAGCTGGGCTGGGACGTGACGACGACGGGCGCCGACGGCGCGGCGAGCACGCAAGCCTACGACTTCGTGGCCGTCTGCACCGGCCAGTTCAGCCACAAGAACAAGCCCGTGCATCCGGGCGCCGAGGGGTTCGAGGCGACCGGCGGACGGATCCTCCATTCGAGCGAGCACACCGACGCTGGAGCCGTCCGCGGCCGACGGGTCGTGGTCCTGGGCTACTCGAAATCGGCCACCGACGTCGCGGTGAGCGCGGTCAAGCACGGGGCCGCCGCCGTGACGGTGGTGTTCCTCGAACCGACCTGGAAGATCCCCTACTTCTTCGGCGGGCTGATCAACTTCAAGCGGATCCTGTATTGCCGCGCGGCGGAAGCGATGTTCCTGCCCTTCGATGCCGGGCCGGTGCGGCGCGCGGTGCAGAGGCTCGCCGCCCCGCTGGTCTGGGCCAACTGGCGCGCCCTCGAGACGCTGCTGACCGCGCAGTTCAAGCTCCGCCGCAACGGCTTGGCGCCCAAGACCCGGATCGAGGACGACATCCACTGCAACCTGGCCGTCGAGACGCCCGGCTTCTACAGGCTGGTGACCGAGGGCAGGATCGCGACGATCCAGGGCACGATCGCCTCCTACGAGGGCGCGCAGGCGGTGCTCACCGGCGGGCAGCGCATCCCGGCCGACCTCGTGGTGATGGCGACCGGCTGGCGCCAGGACGTGCCGGTGCTCGACGCGGCCGACCGCGCCAAGCTCATCGATGCCGATGGCCAGTACCGGCTCTACCGCTGGGTGGTGAACCCCGACCTGCCCGATCTCGGCTTCGTCGGCTTCAATTCGAGCTTCGCCACCAACCTCTCGGCCGAGCTCGGCGCCCACTGGCTGGTGCGCTACATGGACGGACAGCTCGCGCGCCAGCCGACGCGGGCGCAGATGGAGGCCGAGATCGCCCGCCTCAAGGCGTGGCGACAGACCGAGCGCCCCTCCGCCAAGGCTTACGGCGGCCTGTGCATCGCGCCCTACCACAACCGCCACTTCGCCAGCCTGCTCGCCGATATCGGCGTGCCGACCCGCCAGGCGAATCCGATCGCGGCCACGTTCGCGCCGCTGCGGCCGTCGGTCTATGCCGGTCTCCTCGCCCGCGCTCCCGCCTACCAGGCGAGCGCGCCCGCCTGGCCGGGCCTGCGGAGCGTCGGGACCTCCCGGGCCGCCTGACAGGCGCGTCAGCCCCGGCGCTTGAGCAATGTCTGGGACGGGGCCTCGCCGAAGCGGTCGCGATAGGCCGCCGCGGCGCGGCCGAGATGGTTGAGCCCGACGCCCAGCGCCAGGTCGCCCACCTTCGCCTCCGGGTCGGCGGCGAGGATCAGGGCCCGCCACCGGTCGAGGCGCTGGGCCAGGATGAAGTCGGAGATCGTGCTGTCGCGGAACTGCCGGAAACCGTCCTGGAGCGAGCGCATGCTGCTCCCGGCCCTCTCGGCGAGATGCGGCAGGCTCAGAGCGGAATCGAGATGCGCCCGGATGTACTCCTCGGCCCGCCGGACATGCGCGGGCGCCACCGAGACGCGCTGCGCCTGCGCCGGCACGGCCCCGCCGCGTTCGAGCATGTGGCCGACGAGCAGCGTGACGAAGGCGGAGGCCAGTTCGCGCTCGACCGCGTCGGGCGCGGAGCCCGGCCACTCGCGGCTCTCCGCCAGGTGCTGGACCAGCCGGGCCTGGGACAGGATCGCGGCGCCGCGGGGGTGAAGCAGGTCGATCGCCGGATCGAAGTCGAACGGGCGCGGGACCCGGTCGAGCACCCGGACGACGTGCTCCTCCAGAAGCCCGCGCGGCACGAGCACGATGAGCTTCTGGCAGCCCGCCTCCCACACCATGCGGGTGGGCAGGGCCGGCGAGAGCAGGGTGGCGCGGCCGCGATCGGCGAGGGTCTCGTGGGCGCCGTTGCGCACCAGGGCAGAGCCCGCCAGCGGAATCTGGAGCAGGAAGAAGCGGTCGAGGCAGCCCGGATCGATCTCCACCCGGGCGCCGTAGGAGACGAAGTTGATCGTCAGGCCGCCGAAGGCCGCGGAATGATGCCGGGCCTCGAACCGCGCAGCCGTGCCGGGATCGGCGAGGATCAGGCCGTGCGGACAGAAGATCCGCCCGATCTGCTCGCGCGCCAGGTCGGGATCCCGCGTCGCCACGACGGGGAAGCGCGCCAGCGGCAGGGCGGCTCCCGCGATCATGTGCGGATCGGCAACCATGCGCGGATCGGATGGCGTCTCGTCGTCCATGGCGAAGAACCGGTCGTCCGGACCCGAGAGGGGAGAATGCCCGTCGTGTCGAAACCTGCACAAGGCCCCGCCGCCACCGGACCTCCGTTTTCTGCGTGGATCGGATTTCTGCGTGAAGTGGACAGGGCCGGCGCGCGGCGGATCGCCTTGGCCGACATGGGTTCTCGGCCTTCACAAGAGAATCCGCGCAACCTCGAATTCAATCTTCGAAACCGCAGCACAGCGAGGACGACATGAGCGAGAACGGACCGCTTCCGGCACGGATCACGAGGTCGGGCGAGGGGATCGACGGGACCGTGTGGAACATCCTCGGACATACCTATACGTTCAAGGCGAATTGCGACAGCGCCTTCTCCTTCGAGACCTACGACCCGCCGGGCACGTTCGTGCCGCCGCACATCCACCCGACGCAGGACGAGTTCATCTACGTCCTGGAGGGGACCTTCGATCTCTATCTCGACGGGGAGTGGCTCCAGGCCCGGGCCGGCGACCTGGTCTGCATGCCGATGGGCAAGCCGCACGCCTATTACAACCGCACCGACACGCCCAACCGCGCGATCTTCTGGGTGAGCCCGGGGCGCAAGCTGAAGCAGCTGTTCGACCTGCTCCACGACCTCACCGATCCGGAGGAGGTGGTGCGCCGCTCCGCCGCCTGCGAGGTCGACTTCCTGCCGCCGGGCTCGGTTCCGGGCGCCTGAGCCGGCCCGCCGGGACCACGACGCGACGGCGGCGGCCCGGGCGCCGCCGCATCCGCGACAGGGACATCACACCTGTGGGGGCACCGTCTCGCCACGCATCGCGGGACTGCGAGGAACGGGCTCTCGAGAGCCGGCATGCCCCCGGCCGGCAGCGCTCAAGCCCGTGCCTCGCTCGGCGAGGGCGGCCCGACCGGCAGGCCCTCGTAGCGCGCCTTCAACTGGAGGGCCAGGTAGCGCGAGAAGTGGCGCGACTGCTGGAGGTTGCCGCCGTGGAACCACAGCCCTGCCTGCGCGGTCGGCGTCCACATGTTGCGCAATTCGCCGTGCCAGGGGCCGGGATCGCGCGCCGTGCCCGAGCCGATGCCCCAGCACGGGCCGACCCGCGCGGCGACCTCCGGCGAGATCAGCCGCGCCGCCCAGTCGGTCATCGGGCCGTAGCCGGTGGCGGAGACGACGAGGTCGGCCGGCAGCACCGTGCCGTCGTCGAGCACCACGGCCTCCTCGGTCAGGTGGCTCACGCCCCGGCCGCTCGCGAGCCGGATCTCGCCCGAGGCGATCAGCCCGGAGGCCCCGACATCGATGTAGTAGCCCGATGCCCGGCGCGGATACATCATGCCGATGCCGGTCTCGTCCTCGCCGAAGGTCAGGAGGAAGCCCGCCTTCTCGAGGGCGGCGTAGAACGCCGAATCCTCGTCGCGGATGCGGCGCATCACCGGCTTCAGGAGGTCGGGCAGCAGCGCGTAGGGCGTCGAGGCGGCGATGAGGTCCGCCCGGTCGGCGTCGATCCCGGCGGCGACCGCCTCCTCGGAATAGAGCGGGCGGCCGTGGCGCTGGAGGCTCTCGGCCCGCACCACCAGCGTGGGGGAGCGCTGCACCATCGTGACCGCGGCGCCGTGCTCCCACAGGTCGGCGGCGATGTCGTGGGCGGAGTTGTTCGCCCCCACCACGACGCATCGCTTGCCCGCGAAGGCCGCGCCGCCCGGGTGGCGGCTCGAATGGTGATGGGCGCCGCGGAAGCGCTCCATGCCCGGCCAGTCCGGCTCGTTCGGCACGCCCGAGAGGCCGGTGGCGAGGACGAGGTGCTTGGGGCGCAACGCCACGACCCTGCCCTCGCGCTCGACCGTGACCGTCCACTCGCCGCGTCCCGCGTCGTAGGCGGCGGAGCGGCAGGTGGTGGCGTACCAGCCGTCCAGCTCCATGATCGACGCATAGGCTTCGAGCCAGTCGCCCATCTTGTCCTTGGGCGTGTAGATCGGCCAGTGCTCGGGAAAGGGCAGGTACGGCATGTGGTCGTACCAGACCGGATCGTGCAGGCAGAGCGAGCGGTAGCGCCGCCGCCAGGCGTCGCCCGGCCTCGCCGAGCCATCGACGATCAGGGTCGGCACGCCGAGGCGCTTCAACCGCGCGGCGAGCCCGAGCCCGCCCTGGCCGCCGCCGACGATCAGGCACCAGGGCTGGCGGTCGAGGCCGAGGCGCGCGTCGTCGGCGCGCCGGTCGGCCCAGGTCCGGCGGCCGCGGATCGCGCCGTGCTCGGTGCCGGCCTCGCGGGTCGGGCCCCGACGCTCCTCGAATCCCTTCAGCTCGCGCAAGGCCGTGAACAGCGTGCGGGCGAGGCCGTCGACCAGCCGGACCTGGCCGATGCCGCGCCCCAGCCGCGTCTCGAAGCGGAACCAAGCCTCCACCGTGTCGCCGGCGCGGGAAGCCGGGCGGTCGAGGATGAAGCTCCCGGCTCGCGTGCCCGAGGCCGTGGCGGCCGCGCGCTCCCGGATCGCCGGCCGGCCCTCGACCGTGGCGATGGTCCAGGTGAAGGCGACGAAGTCGCGCCACCAGCATTCGGGGGCGAACAGGGCCGCGACGGCGGAGGCGTCGTCGGCCGAGAGATGTTTTGCGAGCTGATCGAGCCAGGCTTGCGCGAGGGCGTTCGGGTCGGCCTCGTTCGTCATCGGCATACCCTCTATTTCAACAGACTGAGATCGTACCGAGATTCACAAACACTGTTGCTCCCATTCCCGACCTCATCCTGAGGTGCGACCGAAGTGAGCCTCGAAGGAGGGCTCCAGGGAGCACGGAGATTTCTGGAACCCTCCTTCGAGGTGAGTCGATCGTCGGTCGCGTGCGATCTCCGATCGCCGACACCTCAGGATGAGGCCGTGGGGAGGACGAACCGTGCCGGCGCCGCCACACCTGCAAAGTCGACACGGTCTCGACTCGGCATCCGTCTCAGCGTCCCCTGCCCCCACCCGAGAACCGGTCGAGGGCGTTGCGGGTGACGGCTTGCGTGAAGGGGTCGTGACGGGTGAGGCCCATGATCCACTCGCAGGAGCCGGCGGTGAGCACCTCGCCCTTGCCGCGCGGCATGCCCACCAGCATGCCCGACCCGTACTGGAACTTTCGCCGCGCGACCGAATACGCGTCGGCTGCCAGCTCGGCGAGGCCGTTGAGGTCGCCGTCGCGCACGTAATAGCGCGTGCCCTCGCCCTCGTGCTCGTACTCGAACAAGACCGCCGGGCTCATCGCCAGGATCTCGATGGTGTCCGGCACGCCGGGGGCCGGCACCGGATAGGGCAGGCCCTGCCGGAAGGTGTAGTCGAGCCCGTCGACCTCGTAGCCGAAGATGCCGGCCTCGGCCCCGAACACGTCGGCGTAGCGCAGGTCGGTGCCGGCGAAGGCCCAGTGCTCCGGCCGGTAGACCGTGAAGCCGCGCGACCCCCGCGGGGCGAACCCGCCCCAGCTGCCATACATGCCGTGGCAGCCGTTGACGCCGACCGTCGAGGCGCCGGGCCAGGCGACGCCGCCGCTCTCCCACGAGGCCGTCAGCAGGTGCTTTCGCGAAGGATCGTCGCGCACCGGGTCCATGGTCGGCGCCTTGAACTTCCAGCAGACCTGCCGGGCGCCCTCGTCCTCGAGCCGGATCTGCCACAGGAAGTTGCCGCCGAACCGGGCAAAGCCCCCTCCCCGCTCGACGAAGTCCTCCACGCGCCGGCGCATCTCCCACGACCAGTACTCGTCGTGCCCGCAGGTCACGAGGCAGGAATACTCGTCGAGGATCTCGGGCCGCAGGTGCAGGTCGGTCTGGGTGACGATGTCGAAGGCGTAGCCCTCGCGCTCGGCCCAGACGGCGAAGTGGCGGTCGAACTGCGCCCAGCCGGCGGCGGCGTAGTACTGGCCCCAGCCGCCGGAATAGCCCCACTCCTTGGAGGGATAGCGGGTGACGTCGTTCATGTCCGGCAGCGGCGAGACGGTGATGCGGGCCGCGCCCTTAGGCAGCCAGAGCATCCCGCGGGTCCAGGGCCGCTTCAGGCTCAGGATCGGCGAGCCCTCGTTCCGGTTCGGGCCCCAGGTGCCGAAATAGTGGTTGGCGCCGCCCCAGTCGTTGTAGGCGGTCCAGGTGCCGGTCGCGAGCATCAGGAGGATGCGGCCCGACCGCGTCGCCTTCGTCGGCCGCACCACCACGAAATGATGCTGGACGAAGCGCTCGCCGTCCCGGCGCCGGCAGGTCGAGACCACGCGGTAGAGGCCCGACCGGGCACCCTCGGGAATCGTCCAGGTATGGACCACCGGCCAGTCGCAGCCGTCGCGATAGGCGGTCTCGGAGGTCTTGGTGAAGGTGCCGGGCAGGTCGAACGCCTCGTGCATCATCTGCGGCGCGACGCCGTCGCGGTAGATCTGGATCGACCAGGTCTCGGCGGTGGTCGAGCCGTAGAACGCCACCGTCTCGCCCGGATCGAACGACATCCGGTCGGTGCAGACGAAGACCTCGGCGAGGTCCGGGTCCTCGCGCGGGAACTGGAAGCGGTAATCCGACAGGAAATGCTCGTCGGCATACCCTTTGCGCACCGCCCAGGGCTTGACCGCGTGGGACCCGTTCTCCGGATGGACGAAGGGGGGCTGCGTCATGTCGGTCGGCTCCGCGTCGGGATCGCGTCGTTCCGGGGGTCAGACGGTCTCGGAGTTCAGACGGTCTCGGGGCTCAGGCAGTCTCGGGGCTCAGGCGGTCTTGGGTCTCAGGCGGTCCGAGACTTGGCGAGCGCCCGGAAGGCGCCCTCCGTCGCCGCCAACGCCGTGTCGATCACCGCCGGCGTGTGGGCGAGCGACAGGAACATGTTGTGGCGGTGGTGCAGGTAGACGCCGCGGTGGAGCGCCTCGAGGCAGAACGCCTCGCCGAGCGCCGCCTCGGGGTCGTCGCGAAACAGCATCACGGGCATCGCCGGTGGGCCGGTGATGTCGAGGGAAAAGCCGTGGCGGGAGGCCTGCTCCATCAGGCCGTCGCGGAAGCGGACGCCTGCGGCCTCCAGCACCCGGGGGGCGTCGACGCGCTTCAGCTCGTTCAGCGTCGCGACGGCCGCCGCCATCGGTGCGCCGGCATACCAGAACGAGCCGGTGACGAAGAGGCGCGACGCGGCCTCGCGGAAGCGATCGCTGCCGGTGACGGCGGCCAGCGGCTGGCCGTTGGCGATCGCCTTGGAATAGCCGGCGAGGTCGGGCCGCACGCCCACCCGTTCCCAGCTGCCGCCGAGATCGAGCCGGAATCCCGCCCGCACGTCGTCGACGACGAGGGCCGCGCCGGTTCGGTCGCAGGCCGCCCGCGCCGCCGCCGCGAAGGCTCGGGTCGGCAGTTCCTGCGCCTGGCCGATATCGTGCCGGAAGGCCGAGACCAGGATCGCCGCGAGGTCGTCGCCCGCCTGCGCCACCGCCTCCTCCAGGCTCGCGACGTCGTTGTAGCGGTAGTGGACCAGGTGGGCGCGGTCCTCCGCGGTGACGCCGACGAGGGAGGGCGAGCACCAGGGGACGGCCCCGTGATAGGCGCCGCGCGCGGCCAGCACCTTGCGGCGTCCGGTCCCGGCGCGGGCCAGCGTCACGCAGGTCGTCATCGCGTCCGAGCCGTTCTTCTGGAACATCGCCCAGTCGGCGTGCGGGATCATCGCCACCAGGGTCTCGGCCAGGTCGACCGCGTGCGGCGTCGGGCCGTCGAGGCAATCGCCGCGCTCCTGCTCGCGCCGGACCGCCTCCGACACCGCCGGATGGCGGTGGCCGAGGATGATCGGCCCCCAGGCGCACATGAAGTCGATGTAGCGGCGCCCGTCCGCGTCCTCGACCGTGGCGCCCTCCCCGCCGACGAAGAATTGCGGATAGCCCCGCGGGACCGCCGCCGCGCGCTGGTGGCCCCACATCCCGCCCGGGATCACCCGGGCGGCGCGCGCCCGCAGGCCGGCATCGCCCGTCGGCTCAGGTCCCTCGACCATGCTCGGCATCGGACAGGATCCTTCCGGCTCGGCGTCGCCGGCATTCCACGGCCGCCATCGGTGGGCCCGAGCATCCGCCGATGCCGGGCCATGTCAAGCGAAATGGTCCGATAAAGCCATATGAAATTCGATTACTGCGGGGCGGGGGCCATTGCCACGGGAGGCCCCCGGCCCGGGCCACCGAGACAGATCCCGCGATCCGTACACAGAAACGGCGGCTCGTCCTGCGCTAGATGAGCCGAAAGCATCGTCTTCACATCGATTGCACTCTCGGAGCGATCTTGCGCGGCGCTGCCCACCAGACGGGCGCCGCCCGCCAAAAATCGTGCTTTGAAATTCGGCTAAACTCGGCTTCAATGACCCATCGCCTCAGCCGAGAGGGACGCGGCATGCTCGCCATCGGGGCCATCGCGGGAGGGCCGGGCGCCTCCGCGGCGACGACGGGCGCGGCGATCAGCGTCCGCGGCCTGACGCGCCGCTTCGGGTCGGTCGTCGCCGTCGACGACGTCTCGCTGGAGATCGCCGCGGGCGAGTTCATCGCGCTCCTCGGGCCCTCCGGCTCGGGCAAGTCGACCGTGCTGATGAGCCTCGCCGGCTTCGACCTACCGGATGCCGGCCGCATCCTGATCGGGGGCGAGGATTGCACGCGCCTGCCGCCGCACAGGCGCAACGTCGGCATGGTCTTCCAGCACTACACGCTGTTCCCGCACCTGAGCGTGGCCGACAACGTCGCCTTCCCGCTCAAGATGCGCGGGCTCGGCCGGGCCGAGCGGCGCGCCCGGGCCGAGGCGGCGCTGGAGGTGGTGCGGCTGTCCGGCTTCGGCGCGCGGATGCCGCGCCAGCTCTCGGGCGGCCAGCAGCAGCGCGTCGCGCTCGCCCGCGCCATCGTCTACCGGCCGCGCGTGCTCCTGATGGACGAGCCGCTCTCGGCCCTCGACAAGAACCTGCGCGAGGAGATGCAGATCGAGATCAAGCGGCTGCATGCCGAGCTCGGGATCACCATCGTGTTCGTCACCCACGACCAGGGCGAGGCCCTGACGATGGCCGACCGGGTCGCGATCCTCCGGGCCGGGCGCGTGCAGCAGATCGCTCCGGCGCGGGAACTCTACGAGCGGCCCGCCACCCTGTTCGCGGCCGGCTTCATCGGCGACATGAACCGGATTCCCGTGACCTGGGACGGGCGGGCGGCCCGCCTCGCCGGCCGGGCGCTGGCCCTGGGCGCGGAGGCCGCACTCTCGCCCGTCCCGGCCGGGCCGGCGATCCTCGCGGTGCGGCCGGAGCGGATCGGCGTCGCCTCCGCCGACCGGCCGGACGCCCTGCCGGCCACGATCACCGACGTGGTCTATGGCGGAGCCGGCACCCTCGTCATCGCGACGCTCGACGACGGCGCGTCGATGCGGGCGCGGGTGCCGAGCGCCGAGTTGTCTGCGCTCGCCCCCGGGACCCGCGTCGGGCTCGTCGTTCCGCCCGGCGCCGCCCTGCTCTATCCGGCGGAGGCGTCATGAGGGACGTCGTGCGGCCAGGTTTCTTGCGGCCAGGCTTCTTCCAGCCGCGCGGGCGGCGGATGTCGAAGGCGGCGATCTCCGGCCTGATGCTGCCGTTCTTCTCGCTGCTCGTCCTCGCCTTCCTGTACCCGCTCCTCAGCCTGCTCGCGATCTCGGTGACCGAGCCGCAGCCGGGGCTCGCCCAGTACGCCCGGGTCTTCGAGAACCCGGTCTACGCCACGGTGCTGCTGCGCACCCTGCGCGTCGCGCTCCTCGTGAGCGTGCTGTCCCTGGTCCTGGCCTTCCCGGTCGCCGCCCTGATGGCGCGCTCCAAGGGACCGAAGCTTGCGCTGATCACCGCCTGCATCCTCCTGCCGTTCTGGTCCTCGGTGCTGGTGCGTACCGCCGCCTGGGCGGTGCTGCTCCAGCGCAACGGGCTGGTGAACGGCCTCCTCACCGGGCTCGGCCTCACCGACGCACCGGTCAAGCTCCTCTACACCCAAGGCGCCGTGGTGGTGGCGATGACCCACGTGCTGATGCCCTTCATGGTGCTGCCGATCTACGGGGCCTTGCGCAATATCCCGCCCGACCTGACCCGGGCCGCCGCGATCTGCGGCGCGGGGCCCGCCCGGGCCTTCCGCGAGGTGACGCTGCCGCTCGCCCTGCCGGGCGTGACCGGCGGCTTCATCCTCGTATTCCTGTCGGCGCTCGGCTACTTCATCACCCCCTCGCTCCTCGGCTCGCCGCAGGAGATGATGATCGCCACTCTGATCTCGCAGCAGATCCGCGAGAACCTCGATTGGCCGTTCGCCGCGGCGCTGGTCGGCGTCCTCACCCTGTTCGTCACCGGCATCACCCTCGCCTTCGGCCGATTGTTCCGGTTCGACCGCCTGATGGGAGCCCGGGCATGAGGCAGCGCCTCCTCGACGCGGCGGTCGCGGCGATCCTCGCCTTCGTGCTGATGCCGATCCTGATCGTCCTGCCGATGGCCTTCAGCGAGACGACCTATCTCGCCTTCCCGCCCAAGGGCTTCACCACGCAGTGGTTCCACGAGTTCTTCGACGACCGGCGCTGGATGGGGGCCCTGCGCTTCAGCCTGGAGATCGCCGCCGCGACCGCGCTTCTCGCGACGACGATCGGCACCATGGCGTCCTACGCGCTCCTGCGCGGCGCCGGCGCGATCGGCACGGTCTTCCGGGCCCTCCTCGTCGGGCCGATCGTGGTGCCGCACATCGCGCTCGCCGTGGCGCTCTACCTGTTCTTCCAGAGAGTCGGGCTCGGCGGCACCCGCCTCGGCTACGTGCTCGCGCATGCCGTCATCGCGATGCCGTTCGTGGTGCTCACCGTGACGGCGGCGCTCGCCAGCGTCGATCCGGCGCTCGAGGACGCGGCGATGATCTGCGGCGCTCCCCGCTTCACCGCCTTCCGGCTGGTGACGTTGCCGCTGATCCTGCCCAACGTCGTGTCGGGGGCGCTCTTCGCCTTCATCATCTCGTTCGACGAGCCGGTCGTGGCCTTCTTCCTCGCCGGCATCCGCGACAAGACCCTGCCCAGGATGATGTTCGACGACATCGAGCAGAACCTGACGCCGGTCGTCCCGGCGATCGCCGTGCTGCTGACCGGCCTGTCGGTCGCCGTCCTGGTCGGCGCCGCGCTCCTGGCCCGGCTCGGCCGGACGAGGGCGGCACCGGCAGGGGAGTGATACGAAATCCGGAAGAACACTTCCGGATTTCGTATCACCAGCCCGCGCGGCGCGTGAGCGAAGCCGATTTCCGCATCGCGAAGCGATCAGTCGGAAATCGTACGAGAGGAAGCCGGGCTCCCCCGCCCGGGCATCGACGGGAGGTCACACGTGAGGCTGAAACGGATCGTCGCCGCCGCGCTCGCCGGCACCCTGGCCACGGCCCTGCCCGCCGCTGCCGACGAGGTGGTCATCGCGACCACCGGCGGGCTGATGCGCAACACACTGGAGAAGCTGGTCTACCGGCCCTTCGCCAAGGCGACCGGCACCGAGATCGTACCCTTCGACATCGAGGTGCCGGACCAGTGGGCCCGCGCCGAGGGCATGGTGCGGACGAAGCGGGTCGAGTTCGACATCGTCACGGCGACCGGGCCCGACCTCGTCAGCCGCGCCGACATGCTGATGGACATTCCCTGCGGCGAGCTCGCCCACGTCAAGGAATACGCGCTGCCGGGGGCCTGCCAGCCGAAGGGCGTGGCGCGCACCACCGGCGGCATGGTGCTGACCTACAACAAGACCGCCTTCGGAGGGCGGACACCGAAGAGCTGGGCCGATTTCTGGAACGTCAAGGATTTCCCCGGGCCTCGCGGCCTGCCGGATACCGGCGACCGCGACTGGTGGTTGCCCGCGGTGGCCCTGCTCGCCGACGGCGTGCCGAAGGACAGGCTGTTTCCCCTCGACCTCGATCGCGCCTACGCCAAGCTCGACCGGATCCGCCCCGCCGTCGCCGTGTGGTGGAAGACCGGCAACCAGGTCCAGCAGATCATGCGCGACGGCGAGGTGGTGATGACCATGTCCTATTCGGGCCGGTCGCTCGCCACGATCAAGGACGGCGCGCCCTTCGCCATCGCCTGGGACGGGGCGTTGCGCGACACCGGATACTTCGCGATCCTCAAGGGCGCGCCGAACCCGAAAGGCGCGCTCACGTTCATCGATTACTTCTACCAGGCGTCGGAGAGCCATCCGTCCTTCATGCGCACGGTCGGCTACGCGACGTCCTCCACCAAAGGCCTTGCCGGCCTGCCGGAGGACGAGCAGAAGCTCTTCGCGACCTACCCGGCCAATTACGCCGGGCTCGTCGATCCGGACTTCAAATGGATCGGCGACAATCGTGAGACGCTGCGCGCGCGCTGGACGGCGTGGCTGACGAAGTAGCCCCGTCCGGCGGCCGAGGAACGGCACGACCCTCACCTTTGCCTTTGCCGTGCCGATGCCCTTGCGTCGATGCGGAATCGGTGAGCCAATCGGGTCCCGCCGGAGGATCCCGGCGAACAGGGTGCGCACCGACCCGCGATGGAACAGGAACCGATGGTCGGAAGGGCCGCCCGGCCGATGCGCCGGCGCGGCCAGGCGCGGGCCGCCCTCATCCTGGACGCGACCGAGACCCTGCTGGCCGAGCGCAGCGCCGCGGATATCAGCCTGGCCGACATCGCCGCCGCCTCCGGCGTGCCGCTGCCCTCGGTCTACCACTTCTTTCCCAACCGCAACGCGGCCTTCGAGGCGCTGGCCCTGCGCTTCAACGAGGAGATCTACCGGCGCTCGATCGAGGTGCTGACCGATCCCGAGCCGCAGACCTGGCAGGACCTCCTCGACCGCAAGCACCGTCGCGCGGCCGAGTTCCAGAACGGGCGGCCCGCCGCCCTGCGGCTGTTCCTCGGCGCCGGCGTCAGCGTGGCGGTGCGCAACGCCGACATCACCGGCAATGCCCGCATCGCGCTCAGCCGCGCCCGGATGTTCGAGGCCTATTTCCAGATGCCGCCGATCCCCGGCTTCGTCACCTACCTGGAGATTGCCGCCGCGGCGATGGACGGGGTCTGGGCCCTCTCCTACGGCCGCCATGGATGCATCACGGAGCGATACCGCCAGGAGGCGACGGCCGCGACCATCGCCTATCTGCGACGGTTCCTGCCCGAATTCCTGCCGCGGCGGCCGCTCGAACCCGCGATGCTCGCCCGCATCGAGGTCTCGCCCTCCGAGGTCTCCGTGTCCATGACGGCGGCGGGCGAGCCGTGAGGCGGGCTCCGCAGGGGCTCAGGGGATGCGGTAGCGCGCCTCGCGGGCGTCCCAGGCGTCCTTATCGACCGCCCGCTGGCGCTCCTCGAACGAGGCGAGGCGGTCGGTGACACCGGCGAGCGAGCCGTCACGCCTGAGTGCGCCGAGCACGTCGAAGGACGCCTTCAGCGCGGCCTGCAGTGCGGCGTTGGCGTAGAGCACGATCGAGAAGCCCATCCCGGCCAGCCGCTCGCGTCCCGGATCCGGCGTGCGTCCGCCGAACACGATGTTGGCGACCTGCGGCACCGGCAGGTCGCGGGCGATGCGCGCCAGTTCCTCGACCGAGACCGGCGCCTCGACGAAGGTCGCGTCGGCGCCGGCCTCGATATAGGCCCGCGCCCGCTCGATCGCCCGATCGAGATCCTCTACCGCCCGGGCGTCGGTCCTGGCGATGATCTGGAGGTCGCCGTCGCGCCGCGCATCGACCGCGGCCTTGACCTTCTGCACCATCTCGCCGGCCGGGATCACGTCCTTGCCGGTGAAGTGGCCGCACTTCTTCGGAAAGACCTGGTCCTCGATCTGGATGCCGGCGGCCCCCGCCCGCTCCAGCAGGCGTACGGTGCGCACCATGTTCACGGCGTTGCCGAAGCCGGTATCGGCGTCGACGACGATCGGCAGGCTCACGGCATCGGCCACCGCCGCCACCGCGCTCGCCACCTCGGTGACGGTGGTCAGCCCGATATCCGGCGCCCCCAGATGCATGTTCGCGAGCCCGGCCCCGGTCACGTAGACCGCCTCGAACCCGAGATCCTCGACGACGCGGGCAAACAGGGCGTTGGCAGCTCCGGGCACGCTCACCGCCTCGCGGCGCGCCAGGATCGCCTTCAGGGTCTGGGTGGCCCGCATCGGTTCCGTCATCCTCGACAGTATCGCGCCCCGCCGGCGCGGTTTCAGGGCTCAGCGTCCCGATCGATGGCTCAGGCTCTCGGCCTCGCCACAGTGGCAACAACTGGCGAACTATTTCCTGTCGTTATCATGTCTCCAATCGAGATCCTGCTTTTCTTGTCTTTCCAGATCTCGAACTCACCCGGTCGTTCCGGGATCCGCCGTGCATGGCGACGGCTCCGGGCGCGAGGTCCCCCCCTCGCGCCCGAGGGATGCCGGATCAGCGCTCGACCGCTGCGGGAGCCGGCGCGACGGCCGGATCGTGATCCGGCCGCAGGTCCTCGAGGCTGCGGTTGCGGGTCTCGATGCCGAACAGGCCGACGCAGAGGGCCTGCAGCAGCAGGGCGCCGACCAGCATGGCGAGCACGGGCACGACGCCGCCGGAGGCGTAGAGCCAGACCACCGCTTGCGGGATGAAGATGCCGGCGATCCGCCCCGCCGTGCTGGCGACGCCCGTGCCGCGCAGGCGGTACTCGGTCGGGAAGAGCTCGGGGATGTAGGCCGCGATGCCGAGCGCCACCATCAGGTAGATGCAGGTGAACAGCCCGAAGCCGAAAGCCGTCGCGACCGCGATCGACGGCGCGAGGGTGTAGGCGACGCCGAGAAGAGCGGCGATGAGCGACGTGATGGTCAGGCCGTTGCGCCGGCCGAGGCGCTCGGCGATCAGGGCGCCGAGGCAGGCGCCGACCGGGCCGCCGAGGGACATGAAGGTCGTGTAGCCGAGCGACGAGCCGACGCTGAGTCCCTGCTGGACCAGGAAGGTCGGCACCCAGGCGACGAAGCCGTAGATCGACACGTTGATCATCACGTTGATGACGGTGGCGAGCAGCGTGCGGCGGATCACGGCCTTCCCGAACAGGATCTTGAGGCCGGGATCGGGGCGGGCCGCCACCGCCTCGCGGCGCGGCGCCGGCAGTCTTGCGCCGTAGGTCGCCTCGATCTGGCCGAGAACCCGGTCGGCCTCCTCGGTCCGCCCGACGGATTCGAGCCAGCGCGGGCTCTCCGGCATGCTCTTGCGGGCGTACCAGACGGCAAGCGCCCCGAACCCGGCGATGGCGAACATCGCCCGCCAGCCGAAGGCCGGGATCACCAGGTAGCCGACCAAGGTCGCGGCAAAGAGCGCCGTGTTGGTGATGACCGACAGGTAGGCCGCCCAGCGGCCGCGCTGCGCGGGCGGGATGAATTCGCCGATCGTCGCGTAGCCGATCACGATCTCGGCCCCCAGGCCCACGCCCATGAAGAAGCGCAAGACGATCAGGCTCCACATGTCGGGAGCGAGCACGGCGGCGAGCGAGGCGAGCCCGAAGATCATCAGGTTCGCCTGGTAGGTGAACCGGCGCCCGAACCGGTCGCCGAGGATGCCTGCCGAGAAGCTGCCGATCACCATCCCGATGAAGGTCGCCGAGAGGAAGGCGGCGTTGAGCCTCAGATCCGACCAGCCCTCCTTGACGAGGGCGCCGAGGATGCCGCCCGCCAGGTAGATGTCGAAGCTGTCGAAGAACATCCCGGCGCCGATCAGCCACAGGATCCGGCGGTGGAAGCCGGAGATCGGCAGGCGGTCGAGGCGCGCCCCGGCCGAGAACGTCGGTGCCATCTCTTCAGGTCCCCTTCCCTCTTCCCGCCGCTCTCGGGCGGGCTCGTTCGTGGTCGTCAGGCCGCCAGGATCGCGGGCCAGGGCGTGACGTGGGCGCCGTGGCCCGGCAGGCGCCGCCCCATCTCGCCCTCGAGCCAGAGGGTCGCGTCGCGCAAATGCTCGAGCGAGATGCCGGTCGCGACGCCGTCGCGCTCCAGCATCGAGGCGAGGTCTTCCGTGGCGATGTTGCCGGTGGCGCCCGGTGCGAACGGGCAGCCACCCAGTCCCCCCAGGCTCGAATCCAGCACCGTGACGCCGGAGCGGAGCGCCGCATCGGCATTGGCGTAGCCGGTGTTGCGGGTGTTGTGAAAATGCGCCCGCAGCGGCAGGCCGGGCAGCGCCTGCGCCAGGGCGGCGAAACGCTCCTCGACCGCCCGCGGCGTCGCGACGCCGATCGTGTCGGCGAGCGAGATCTCGTCGATGCCGCTCTCCGCCAGCGCCCGGGCGATCGCGATCACGCGGTCGAGCGGCACCTCGCCCTCGAACGGGCAGCCGAACGCCACCGCGATCGTGACCGAGCGGAACAGGCCGGCTTTCTCCGCACGCTGGCCGAGGCCGGCCCAGGTCTCGACGAGGCCGCGGGCGGTCGTGCCCTGGTTGCGCGCCGCCATCGTGTCCGTCGCCACCGCCACGAAGCTGATCTCGCGCAACCCCGCCGCCAGCGCCCGCTCGAAGCCGCGCGCGTTGAGGACGAGGCCGGAGACGCTGACCCCCGGCAGGCCGACGACGCGGGCCAACACCGCCTCGGCATCGGCCATCTGCGGCACGCGTTTCGGGTTGACGAAGCTCGCGGCCTCGATCCGCCGCAGGCCCGCCCCCGCGAGCCGCCGGATCATCTCGACCTTGGCGTCGGTCGAGAGGTGGCGGCTGTCGTTCTGCAGGCCGTCGCGGGGGCCGACCTCGACGATGTCGACGGCTTTGGGGCGCGGGGTGGTCATGGTCGTCGTCTCCATGCTTGGGTCGGGGCGCGCCAGCGGTGGACGCATAGTCGTCGGTAACGGGCCTGCATGATTCTTCCCGCCCACGACCTCATCCTGAGGTGCCGAAGCGAGGCGTAGGCCTCGAAGGAGGGCTCCAGAAGCCGCCGCGATCACTGGAGCCCTCCTTCGAGGTCAGTCGATCTACAATCGACTGACACCTTAGGATGAGGTCTTGGACAGGAGAAGAAAATTTCTCACGGGACTATCATTGCGGACCAAACGAACTCTCGCTCTGGATGCGTCAGCTTCATTCTGGTGTGTCGGCGGCGATGGATCCTTAAGCTCTGCTTCGCGGCCCATGGACGACGTCGAGACAGGTGCCGCCGATCACCCGGCCCTCGACCAGCCGCGCCCGCTCCGCCTCGCTCAAGCCGAGGAGCCCGCCGAAAATCTCGGCATTGTGCTGGCCAAGTTCCGGCCCGGCAGAGACCACCCGGCCCGGATTGGACGAGAGGCGCGGCGCCACGTTCTGCATCTTGAGGGTGCCGAACAGCGGATGCGCCACGTCGACGATGGTCTGGCGCGCCTTGAAGTGGGCGTCCTCCAGCATCTCGGGGGCGCGGTAGATGTCGCCGCGGGGCACGCCGGCCTCGTCGAGGATACGGCCGAGTTCCTCGCGCTCGAAGCCGGCCGTCCAGGCGGCGATCAGGGCGTCGAGCTCGGCCTGGCGCTTCCCGCGCTCGGTGTGGGTGGCATAATGCGGATCGGTGGCGAGCTCCGGCCGGCCCATCACCGCGGCAAGGCGCCGGAACACGCTGTCCTGGTTGGCGGCGATCAGCACGTAGACGCCGCTCTTCGTCGGATAGACGTTCGAGGGCGCGATGTTGGGCAGGATCGCGCCGGTGCGCTCGCGGATGTAGCCGGTCTTGTCGTATTCGGTGACGAGGTTCTCCATCACGGCGAGCACCGCCTCGTAGATCGCGCTGTCGACGACCTGGCCGCGGCCGGTGCGGGTGCGGGCATGCAAAGCCATCAGCCCGCCGACGCAGGCGAAGGTGGCCGCCAGCGTGTCGCCGATCGAGATGCCGGCGCGCGACGGCGGGTGCGAGGGATCGCCCGCGACGTAGCGCATCCCGCCCATCGCCTCGCCGATCGCCCCGTAGCCGGCCTTCTGGGAGTAGGGCCCGGTCTGGCCGTAGCCGGAGACGCGGATCATGATGAGCCGCGGGTTGATTGCCGACAGGGCGTCGTAGCCGAGCCCCCATTTCTCCATCGTGCCGGGCCGGAAGTTCTCGATCAGGATGTCGGTGCGCGCGACGAGCTGCCGGATCAGGTCCTGGCCCGCCGCCTCGCGGGCGTTGATCTCGATCGATTTCTTGTTGCGGGCGATGACCGGCCACCACAGCGACTGGCCGTGCGGCTTCTCGCGGCCCCATTCCCGCATCGGGTCGCCGGCGCCCGGCGGCTCGATCTTGATGACCTCGGCGCCGAAATCGGCGAGCAGCTGACCGCAGAACGGGCCGGCGAGGAGCTGGCCCATCTCGAGGACGCGCAGGTCCGACAGGGCTGGCGCTGCGGCAGGGTCTATGGTCTGGATCATCGGGCGTTCCTCTTGTTCGCCAGAGCCTAATCGGGCAAATTTGTCTGGACAAGTGGCCGATCGCAGACTCGGAGGGAATCTTGTCCGGCAGGGCATTGGGGACGCGGGAGCGCGGCCAGGATCGCGGCCAGGATCGCGGCACTGAGGCGGGCCCGCTCAACGAGCGGATCGCGCGGGCGCTCCAGGAGGAGATCCGCGCCGGCCTGCACCCGGTGGGCTCGACGCTGCCGACCGAGACCGCCCTCTGCGCGCGCTTCGAGGCGAGCCGGTTCACGATCCGCGAGGCCCTGCGCAAGCTGGTCGAGAAGGGGCTGGTCGAGCGGCGCCAGGGCGCCGGCTCGACGGTCGTCGCGACGACCGCGCATCCGGGCTTCGCGCAGGTCTTCGACGACCTCGCCGACATGTTCGAATACGCCCGCGACACCCATTTCGACGTCTCGGTCCTGGAGATGGTCCAGATCGACCCGGAGGTCGCCGGATTCGTGCAGGCCCCCGCCGGCTCGTCCTGGCTCAAGGCGGAGGGCGTGCGCTGGACGGCCGGGCGCGACGCGATGATCTGCTTCGTCAGCGTCTACGTGCATGCCCGGTTCGCGCCCCTGCTGACCGACCTGCGCGAGGTGGGCGGTGCGGTCTACGGGCTCGTCGAGGCGCGCTCGGGCGAAGTGATCGCGGAGGCGTTGCAGGAGATCACGGCCCAGCCGATGCCGCCCGCGGTCGCCCGCGCCCTCAAGCGCCCCCGCGGCGCCCCGGCGATGCGCTTCGTGCGCCGCTACTACGACGTCAGCGGCGGCATCATGCTGGCCTCGGTGAACTGGCACCCCGGCGAGCAATGCCGGTACACGACCCGGATCCGGCGGGGGGATTGGCGGGCGTGAGGCGGTTCCGCCACGAAACGCGGCGGTGACGCAAGCCTGTCCTCCTCCTCGCGACCTCATCCTGAGGCGTCAGTCCATCGAAGATGGACTGACCTCGAAGGAGGGCTCCAGAGATCACGGCGGCATCTGGAGCCCTCCTTCGAGGCTCAGCGATCTTCGATCGCCCGCACCTCAGGATGAGGTCGAGGGTGGGATTGTTTGATGAGGCGCTGGCCGTCCCAGCGGCGGCCCTCATGCCCTAACACCGCACCGAATCGCCATTGACAGACCCGAAACACGGAGTAGCCTGTCCGGACAACTGCATCCAAGCAGAGCGCGGACCGGATAGGCCGTGCGCCCCCGCGACGGGGCAGCGGGCCGAGAGGCCCGGCCAGGGAGGAACGGATGGGTCAGGCCCGCCAGATGCGCGCGCTCCTCGCGCGCCCGGAGATGATCGTCGCGCCCGGCGCCTATGACGGCATCACCGCCAAATTCATCGAGCAGGCGGGCTTTCCGGCGGTCTACATGACCGGCGCCGGCACCGCGGCCTCCCTCGGCTATCCGGATTTCGGCCTCGTGACGATGAGCGAGATGGCGGCCAATGCCGGCACCCTCGCGCGTTCCGTCGAGATCCCGGTCATCGCCGATGCCGATACCGGCTACGGCAACGAGCTCAACGTCACCCGCACGGTGCACGAATACGAGATGCGCGGCGTCGCCGGCCTGCACATCGAGGATCAGGTCAGCCCGAAGCGCTGCGGCCATCTCGACGGCAAGGAGATCGTGCCGCGCGAAGAGTTCGTCGCCAAGATCCGCGCCGCGGTGGCGGCGCGGCGGGACACGGATTTCGTCATCATCGCGCGGACCGATTCCCGGGCGGTCGCCGGCTTCGACGAGGCGGTGGCGCGCGCCAACCTCGCCCTCGCCGCCGGCGCCGACATGGCCTTCGTCGAGGCGACGCAGACCCTCGACGAGATGCAGGCGGTGCCGCGCCTCGTGACCGGGCCGTGCCTGCTCAACGTGGTGCGCGGCGGCAAGACGCCCGACATCGACATGCCGGCGGCGCAAGCGATGGGCTACCGGCTCGCGATCCTGCCGAGCCTCCTGTTCGGTGCCGCCATGGAGGCCTTCGACGCGGCGCTCGCCACGCTGAGGGAGACGAACGCACCGCCGGGCTCGGCCGGGGCACCGGCGATCCGCGAGCGCTTCCGCCGCCTCGGCGCCGACCGGTGGGACGGCCTGCGGACCCGCTTCCGCGACGAGCCCGCCCGCGCCGCGGCCGCCGAGTAGGCGGCGCGCCTCGACACCGACGATGCCGGCCGGACAGGGAGAGACGAGAATGATCCTGAGAACCTTGCGTGCCGGAGCTTTGGGTCTGCTGCTCGCAGGCGCCGGCCTCGCCGGGGCGGGCGCCCGCGCCGAGACCATCACGGTCACGCATTGGGGCTCGGCCTTCTACGGCGCGCCCTACGCGGTCGCCCTCGAGAAGGGCTTCTTCAAGAAGCGCGGGCTCGACATCACCGGCTTCCTCACCTCGGCCGGCGGCGGCACCTCGGTGCGCAACACGCTGGCCGGCGAGGTGCCGTACGGCGAGGTCGCGCTGCCGGCCGCCATCCTGGCGATCCAGTCCGGCCAGCCGATCAAGATCATCAGCGGCGGCGTCGAGAGCGTCGAGGACATCCTCTGGATCACGCAGCCCGACGGCACGATCGGCTCGCTCGCCGACATGAAGGGCAAGAAGATCGCCTATACGGCGCCCGGCTCCGTCACCAACATGATCATCCTCAACTGCCTGCAGAAGGCCGGGCTGGAGCAGAAGGACCTGCAGCTCGTGGCGGCGGGCGATCTCGGCGCCAACCTCTCGGCGGTGCTCAATCGGGCGGTCGACGCGGCGATGTCGGGCGAGCCGCTGTGGTCGGGCAACCAGGGCAAGGTCAAGGCGGCGTTCTGGGCCAAGGACTGCATGAACCCGGCACTGACCCAGACCGTCGGCATCACCACGACCGAGTTCGCGAAGACCGGCGGCGACACGCTGCGCGCGCTGATCGAGGCGCGGCGCGAGGGCGTCGCCTACATCAAGGCCCATCCCGACGAGGCGGCCGACATCCTCGCCAAGGCCTATGGCGGCGACGCGAAAGTGTTTCGCGCGGTGTTCAAGCAACTCGTCGGCTTCGAGTATTTCGGCGACGGCCGCCTGCACTACGACAACATGAACCGCATGCTCGACGGCATGAAGCTCGTCGGCCGCCTCAAGAAGCCGGTGGAGTGGGGTCAGGTGGTCGATCCGTCCTTCCTGCCGAAAGACCTCCAGGCCTCGCAGTAAGGAATTGAGATGGCCGTCGTTGCCCTCAGCGCCGATCCACGCAGCGGGATGCCCGCCCAGGCTCGCGAGATCCACGCCGAGCTTCGCGGGGTCACCCGGGTCTACGGCCGGCTCGCCGCGCTCGGGCCCCTCGACCTCGACCTCGTCAAGGGCGAGTTCTTCTCGGTCGTCGGCCCATCCGGCTGCGGCAAGTCCACCCTGCTCGACGTCCTGTCCGGCCTCGGGCGGCCGAATGCCGGCACGGTGACGTTCGAGGGCGCCCCGGTCGCGGGCGTGCCCGACGGAATCGGCATCGTGTTCCAGGAGGACGCCTCGTTCCCCTGGCTCACGGTTCGCGACAACGTCGCCTTCGGCCTGCGCCGGGCCGGCATCGACGCGGCCGAGATCGCCCGCCGGGTCGATTACGCGCTCGGCTTCATGGGGCTGTCCGACTTCGCGCAAGCCTATCCGGCGCAGCTCTCCGGCGGCATGCGCCAGCGGGTCTGCATCGCCCGCACGCTGGTGACGCAACCGCGCCTGATCCTGCTCGACGAGCCGTTCGGGGCGCTCGACCAGCAGACCCGGCTGCTGATGGGCGACGAGCTCCTGCGGCTGTGGCGCGAGACCGGCGCCACGGTGCTCCTCATCACCCACGCCCTCGACGAGGCGGCGATGCTCTCCGACCGCATCGGCGTGATGTCATCGCGGCCCGGCCGCTTCATCGAGACCGTCGAGACCGGCTGGCCGCGGGAGCGCGACAGCCGCATCGTGGCCGACGAGCGCTTCGGCCAGGTGACCGCCCGGCTGTGGTCGCACCTGCGCGAGGAATCGCTGAAGGCGATCGGCAAGAAGAGCGTGTCATGACGCGGGAGCGCGCGATCGTCCTGACCCGGATCGGCTGGATCGCCGGCTTCGTCCTGCTGCTCGAAGCGGTCTGCCGCCTGCACCTCGTCGATCCGCTGACCCTGATCCCGCCGAGCGAGATGATCGCCACGTTGTGGACCATGCTCGCCTCGGGCGAGATCACCGGCGACGTCGCCCGCACCTTCGCGACGGTGGCGGTCGCCGTGGTGCTCGCGGTCGCGATCGGCTTTTCCCTTGGTGTCGCGATCCACGCCCTGCCCCGGATCCGGCAGGGTCTCGACCCGCTGCTCGCCTCCTATTACGCGATCCCGACCTTCGTCTTCTACCCGCTCTTCGTCGCCATCTTCGGCCTCAACAGCGTGCCGCTGATCGTGCTCGGCATGGCGTTCGGGGTGCCGGCGATGATCCTCGCGACCCTCAACGGGCTCGACCGGGTGCCGCGGGTGCTGATGCGCACGGCCCGGGCCCACCGGCTCGGGCGCCTCTCGACGCTTGCCCACGTGGTGATGCCGAGCGCCCTGCCCTACCTGCTCACCGGCGTGAAGCTCGCGCTCGCCTACGCCTTCATCGGCATCATCGCGGGCGAGTTCATCCTGGCCGATGCCGGGCTCGGCCACGCCATCGCCTATGCCTATGACGGCTTCGAGAACCGCACGATGTACGCCCTGATGCTGTTCGTGCTCGTGGTGGTGACCGGCCTCAACATGACCCTGCACGCCTGGGAGGGCCGCCTGATGCGCCGCCGCATCCGCTCGTGAGCACCCCCTCCTCGCTTCCCGCCGCTCCGTCCCGCTCAGGCCTCCTCGACGGTGCGATCACCATCGTGGTTCTCGTCGGCCTCTGGCAGGCGCTCCACGCTTATGCCGGCGACGCGGCGATCGCCTCGCCGCTCGCCGCCCTCCGGCACCTGTCGGGCCTCGCCGCCACCGCGGGGTTCTGGTCGCATGCGCGAGCGACGCTCACCGCCTTCGCGGCGGCGCTCGCGATCTCGGCCGCCCTCGGCATCGGGCTCGGGCTGGTCCTAGGCCTGCGCCGCTTTGCCGGGGAGGTCGCCGAACCGATCCTCGCCGGCCTGTACTCGATTCCCAAGGTCACGCTCTACCCGGTGATCCTGCTGGTCTTCGGCCTCGGCCTCGGTGCCAAGGTGGCGTTCGGGGTGATCCACGGCGTGATCCCGATCACCCTGTTCACCCTCACGGCGGTCAAGGGCATCAACCCGGTGCTGGTTCGCACCGCCCGGGCGATGCGGCTGAGCCAGGCCGAGACGATCCGCACGGTGCTCGCCCCCGCGGTGCTGCCGGAGATCGTCACGGGCCTGCGGGTCGGCTTCTCGCTCACGCTGCTCGGCGTCCTCGTCGGCGAGATGTTCGCGTCGCAGAAGGGGCTCGGGTTCCTGATCGTGAACGGGATCAGCCTGCACAACGTGCAGCAGACGACCGCCGTGATCCTGATGCTGGTGATCGTGGCGGTGGCGGCCAACGGCGCGCTGCTATGGCTCGACCGGCGCCTGTTTCACCGGACCTAAGCAAACTTGCGTTGGCAGGCCAACGCTTCGTCCGCTTAGATCCTTATCTCATCGCAGATTTCTTCCGCAAAACCGGCAGCCACTTTTTCGAAATCTGCTTAGGCACGGAGCGGCGCGATCATGCGGCGCTCCGAGCAGACCCGCGTTCTCCTCACCCCGTCGCCGCCGCCAGCGCCGACATTTGCTCGCGGAAGGCGGCGAGGGCCGCCTCCGCGACGGCGTAGGCGCTCGGGCCGGGGCCGGGAGCATCCTCGCAGGGAATCCAGAACTTGCGCCGTGTCTGCCGCAGCGACCCGAGGAAGGGCGGCACGGCGTTGAACACTTCGAGCAGGTAGGGCCCGGTATAATGCGGGACGATCGGCTCCAGGAACGTGCGCCAGGGAATCCAGCTGTCGGCGATCACGCCGCGGTCGGGGGCCGACACGTGGACGTAATGAAGCCGGCGTTCGGCCACCGCATCGGCGATGCCCTTGCGGAATGCGCCCGGCCCGTCGCTGCCGAGCAGGACGTGCGCGCTGTCCACGCACACGCCCAGGCGGGGGTTCGAGACGTGCCGGAGGAAGTCCATCACGTCCGCCACCATGTTCGGCGCCGGCGTTTCCCAGTGATCGACCGGTTCGATCGCCAGCGTGACGCCGTGCTCGCCGGCATAGTCGGCGAGTTCCCGAAGGACCGGAGCGGCGAGTTCGTAGCGCGGCGCGAGCCACGTCTGCAGCGCGTCGCTCCACAGCGGCTCGTTGAAGTCGGTGGTGGGGAAGACGCCGTAGGGGAACACGATCGGGCCGGCGAGCATCGCCCCGCCGAGCGCGACGGTGATGTCGACCCGCGACTTGAGATAGGCCAGGGCGGCGTCGCGCTGCTCCTTCCACGGCGAGGTCGGATCGAAGGTCCGGGTCGTGCCGACATTGGTGGCGATCCGCAGGTCGTCCAGGCCGGCAGCGGCGAGCCGGCGGCGCAGGCGCCGGTAGCTGTCGACCTCCGCCGCGTGGTCGAGGGTCGGCGTCGGCGCGATCGGCAGATCGAACCCGTCATAGCCCATGTCCAGGAGCGCCCGCATGTGACGGATGATCATCTCGGAATAGACGACGTCGTCGGGCCGCAGGTCGGCCGTGAACATGAAAAAGCTGAGATAGACCTCGGGATGCGGCATGATCAGAACCCCAACGTCGCACGGAGGTATTCGCGGGCCATCCTGGCGTAGCGGAGCGGATTGGCCTTGGCCGGATCCTGCTCCGCCTCGACCACGATCCAGCCGGCGAAATCGTGTCTGGCAAGCGCTTCGAAGATCGGCGGGAAGTCGATGCACCCGTCCGGATCGCCCGGCACGGTGAACACGCCGTTCTCGACCGCCGTCTGGAACGACCAGTTCTGCGTGCGGGCCCGCTCGACGATCTCGGCGCGGTTGTTCTTGAGATGGATGTGCTTGATGCGCTTGCCGTGCTTGTTCGCGACGTGGAGAGGATCGACGCCGGCGAAATAGAGGTGCCCGGTATCGAGCAGCAGGTGCACCAGGTCCGGCGCGGTGCCATGCATCAGGCGGTCGATATCCGCCGCGACGTTGACCCCCGTTCCCATATGCGGGTGGTAGCAAAGGCGCTTGCCGCGATCGTTCGCCATGCGGCCGATCTCGTTCAGCCCGTCGCACAGGTGCTTCCACTGCCTGTCGTCGAAGATCGGCCGGTTGGCGAACACCGCGATCGGCTGCGGGTTGGCGGCGCCGCCGAACTCCGCCACCACCAGATCGTGCCCGCCGACGGCGTCGAGGAAATCGAGCTGCTGGCGCACGGTGGCGATCGTCTGCGCATGGCCCTCGGGGATCGTGAAATAGGTGCTCACCCAGGGTTCGGAGACCGTGAGGCCGCGCAGGTCGAGCTCGGCCTTCAGGACGCACGGATCCTTCGGGTATTTGTGCCCGACGCTGCACCCCTCGTAGCCGGCGAGCGCCATCTCGCTGACGCATTGCCCGAAGGTGATGCCGATGTCGATCGACCAGAAATCGTCGTTCCACCACAGTGTCGGCGTGACGCCGATCCTGACCTTGTCCCGCTTGAGCTTGGGTGGCTGGGCAGTCATTTCGGGAAGTCTCCGGAATGGGGCGGCGGATGTTCCGATTTCGGGGCGTGATGCGGGGCGACGTGGCCCTCGCGGACCTGCGTCACCATCGGGCCGGGGTCGTGTCCACCGCCGGGACCGCTTCCGCGGCCACCCGTCGAGGCCGCGAGGGAACAGCTGAAGGCCGGAATGGACGGGGGCCTGGCCCAGGATCCATAGCCCGGCGCCTTGGCTCCCGGCGGATGGGCGCCGATGGCGGTCCACAGCAGGCCCTCGGCATAGGCTGCGGGCGTGACCATGCGGGAGGTGTTGCTGGCGCGGGCGCCGAACTTCTCCGTCCAGCTTCGCGGCAGCTCGTACCAGATGCCGATATACCACATCTTGATGATCGCGCGGGCGACCGGGCCGAGATACTCGTCGCCGAGGATCTTGTGGCGCAGGTCGACGATGCGATCGGGACCGGTCTTGAGGGTGCCGTAGCGCGCCAGGAGTTCGTCGAAGGCGGCGCCCGAGGCGGCGCGCGCGGCCTCGGCATAGTTCTCCGCCTGGCCCGTGCCGAGCAGCTCGAACCGCGTGAAGCAGGTCATCTCGACCGAGAAGTCGAGGAAATCGCTCAGATAGGCGGTCATGCCGGTTCCTCGACATGGGGCTCGGCATCGGGTTCGCAGGGGGATTGGCCCTGCGATCGTCCGTGCGGGCAGACTTCGAAGGTCGGGGCGGCGTTGAACGGCGAAGACTCGCTGAGCGGATTGCGGATGAGCCGGTTCATCGCGTTGCGCAATTCGAACATCATCGGCACGCCGCCCTCCAGCAACTGCGGCTCCCCGGTGAAGGCGCGTTGCAGCAGGTGCAGGAAGCCGCGATAGGCGTCGTTGAAGGCTTTTGCCGCCGCCTCCGCTTCCGAGCCGGGCTCGTAATCGGTCATCTTGGCATTGGCCTTGAGCGGGTAGACCGCGTCCCAGTCCACATCCAGCGCGGGCCCGGTCGGCGTGAACGGAGGCGTGCCGGTATCGTCGGATTTCTGGAAGTAGCGGCCGCATTTCAGCTGCATGTAGCGGTAGTAATGCGCCAGCTCGCCCTGGTCGCCATAGATGCTCTTCAGCTCGCCCTCGCCCTGCTCGATGATGAGGTCGATCGCCGTTTCCGCGCTCTTGAGATCCGTCACCGGGGTCAGCGAGCCGCCGCCCGAATAATAATACTCGGACGTGACTTGCCTTCTGGGATCGCCGCAGAACATTTTCTCGCCCATCTGCGCGTAGACGTTCGAGAATCCTTTTTTGACCGCGTCGTAGAATTCGCCGATGCTGTAGAAGACGAAATCCGTCTGGGTCGGATGGCACGTGATGTAATGACGGCTTTCGGCCGTCACCTCCGGTCGATACAGGAGCTGCATGTCGGGCTCCGGGGCGAGGCGCGGTCGCTCGATCTTGAGGAAGGTGTCGATCGCGTCGCGCGAGAACGGCTGCAGGCCGACCCGGAAATCCGTCTCGCCGTCCGGAAGGAAGGCGGGATAGCACGGGACGAAGTCGTCGGCGGTCACCCGCGGCGTGCCGCCGATGGCGTTGAGGAGGTTCGCGGCCAGGACGAGATGGAGCATTTCCTCGACCGCCACCACACGCAGCACCTGGGCGGCATCCGGGTTCGTGCCGGGCTTGATCGAGTACAGAGCGGTCAGGTAGGGCGGGATCGTCGCATGTTCCAGCTTCATCGCGGTGTGCAGATACGATCGAAGCGTGTCGATGTCGGTGATCGGCTTGGCTTGCTTGGATTTCATGATCGGCGTTCCTTCGTCAGGCCGCGGTCCTGTACTGGCCGGTCGCCAGATGGGACAGCATGGCCTCGGCGCTGCGGAAGCAGAGCGCGGCGAGGGTGAGGGTCGTGTTGGCCGTCGCGATGGTCGGCATGCTGCCGGCGCCGACGAGATACAGGTTGTCGTGCTCCCAGGAGCGCTGATACGCGTCGACGACGGAGCTATGCTTGTCGTTGCCCATCACGTGCGTGCCGGCGATGTGATTGCCGCCGCGGATGACGTAGCCCTCCCCCTCGTAGGGAACGTAGCCGTAATCGGCAGGGTCGTAGGCCGTGTAGTCGGCGGCTCCGAGCCGCTGGAACACCATCCGGGCGAACTGGCGCGCATAGGCCGCGCCGCGCATCGTGTAGTCCGGAATGTTGTAGGAGATGATCGGCCGCATGTTGCCGAGCGCATCCGTGAAGGTCGGGTCGACGCTGACCCGGTTGCTCTCGTTCGGCATCACCTCGATCATGAAGGCGAGCTGCAACTGGCGCGACACGCGGTCGATCAGCCCCTGGCGCAGCTCGCCGCCGAACTTGTTCTGGTTGTCGACGAGCTCGATCAGGTCGGAATAGGGCGAGCCGACGGCCCATCCCCAGCCGTCGTTGTGGATGTCGACGCTGAAGGCGGCCTGGTGCCGGCGGAAGTTGCCGCCGCGCAGCTCGACGATGCCGCCCGTGCAGTTGGTGCCGCGCATCACGCCGCAGATCTCGGGCATCACCGCCCAGCTCAGCAGGTAGGCGTGATCCATCAGGTTGCGGCCCATCAGCCCGCTGCGGCCGGGAAGGCCCGAGGCCAGCATGAGCCGCGGATTCTCGATCGCGTTGGCGGCCAGCACGTAGAGGGTGCCCCGGGCGACGTGGCGCTTGCCCGACGGTACCTTGGGATCGCTGTAATGCTGGAACTCGATTCCCGTGACCCGGCCGGAATCGGAATCGACCAGGACGCGCGACGCCACCGCCTGCCGCACGATGCGGACCCGGCCGTTCTTCACCGCGGCCGCGAGGGTCTTGCCGGCATTGTACTTCGCCTGGACCGGGCAGAGCGGGACGCAGGCGTTGTTGCCCTGGCAGCGCCCGCCCATGTCGGACTGGTGGTCGCTCACCGCCAGGACCGGCTCGAAGCCCTTTTTGTTGTCGTAGTCCGGATTGGGAATCCCGTTGCGCGCCTGCGGGAAGGGTCGGACCTTGAGTGCGAAGCTCTCGCCGTAGAGCTCGACATTCGTGCCGCGGATACCCTTGTCGACCTGCTCGTCGAGGTAGGAGAGCGGCAGGCCGTGCATCGGAAACACGTAGTTCGGATCGCTGAAAAACGTGCCGAGATATTCCGTATCCTTGCGGTTCGCCGACACGCCCATCTCGCGCTCGGCCTTGCAGTAATAGGGTTCGAGGTCCTCGTTGGTGATCGGCCAGTCGACACCTCTTCCGTAGAGAGTCTGCATCTGGAAGTCCTCCGGAAGCATCCGGATGACCTTCCCCTCCCAGTGCATCGTCGTCCCGCCGAGCACCCGGGTATAGGTCGTGTCCGAGCCGTAGGGCCCGGTCTGGACCAGGTAGGCGCTGGTATCCGGGCGGCCGGGGGTGATCTTGTGCACGTCGCCGCTGCGCGGCATCGGCGCGTTGGGGTTGGGGCCGAAGGGGGATTGGTTGTCCTTCGACGCGGTGCCGTAGAACCGTTCGAGGTAATCCTCGTAGCGCTCGCCGACGCCCGCCTCCAGGATCAGGACGGACTTGCCCGCCTCGGCGAGCTGCCTGGCGATGATCGCCCCGGAGATCCCCGATCCGACGATCACGGCGTCGAAGGTCACGCCGTCGATGGCCGTCGGATCGGTGTTCGACGCGTCGTCAGGCAGCAGCATGGCCGGGCCCTTGCTTGAAGGTGGCGAGGATGTGATCGGCGGTCCGCAGCGCCAGCGCGGCGATCGTGAGCGTCGGGTTAGACGTGCCCATCGTCACCATGCTGCCGCCGCCGACCGCGAAGAGGTTGGGATGGCCCCAGACGCGCTGGTACGGGTCGACGACGGAAGTCGCCGGGTCGTCCCCCATCGCGTGCGTGCCGGCGAAGTGGCCCATCCCGTGGTAGCGGAAGGTTTCGCCCTCGAAGCTGACCGAGGGGAACCAGTTCTCGTCGATGCCGGTACGGTCCTCGATCCCGGCACGCCGAAAGATCGCGCGGCTCACCCGCGCGGCGGCCGCCATCCCGGCCTTGGTGTAGGCGTCGATCCGGTAGTCGATGATCGGCAGCGGGTTGCCGATGGGGTCGAGATGGGCGGGATCGATGCTGATCCGGTTCTCGCGGTCGGGCAGTTGCTCGACCGCGAGCGACAGGCGCACCTGGCGCGGGAGGATGTCGGTCAGGGCGGCCCGCAGCTTCGCCCCGTACAGGCCCCGCTTCAGCACCGCGTCGGCCACGGTGGAGTCGGGCGCGCCGGTGGTGGCGCGCCAGCCGTCGTTGCCGATGTCGTAGCGGAACGCCGCGTGCTCGCTGCGGAAGCGGCCGCCGCGGCAATCCTCGATGCCGGAGGTCGAGAGCGGCCCCCGGAAGGCGCCGACCGGCCGGGGCGCCAACCCCCAGGCATAGAGCGCCGGATGGTCCATCAAGCCCCGGCCGACCCCGCCCCCGGCGATGCCGGAGGCCAGCAGCAGCTTGGCGTTCTCGATCGTGTGCGCCGCCAGGACGTAGACGCGCGCCGTCACCGATGCGAGCGTGAAGGCGGTCGAGGCCGGGTCGTCGTAGCGCTTGTACTCGATCCGCTGCACCGTCCCGTCCGCCGGATCGGTCACGATCGTGCTGGCGACCGCCTGCGCACGCACCTGGAGGCCGCCCTCGATCGCACCGGCGAGGGTCTTGCCGGCATGGTAGCGCGCCTGGATCGGGCAGATCGGCGTGCAGGCGGTGTTGCCGGCGCAGCGCTCGCCGAGGCTCTGCTCGACCTGCACGCCGCGGTCGCGGATGTCGATCGCGCCCTGCGGACGGTAGCCGGCCCGCGGCACGCCGTTGCGGGCGGCCGGATAGCCGCGGACCTTGAGGCTGATCCGCTCCGTACCGACCGTCACTTCGAGCCCGTCGATGCCGGTGGCCAGTTCCCGGTCGGACCAGCTCGGCGGGATCCGGCGCATCGGGTAATCGTAGCCGTCCTCGAACGTGACCCCGAGATAGCGCTGCTCCGCGACGTCGCCGGACACGCCGATCGCCCGTTCGGCCGCGGCGTAATAGGGGGCGACGTCGCCGTAGCCGAGCGGCCAGTCGCGGGCGACGCCGTGCTCGGACTGCATCGCGAAGTCTTCGGGGAGCATGCGCAGAGAGACGCCGAGCCAGTGCAGGGTCGATCCGCCCCAGCGGCGCGTATAGGAGCTACCGTAGAGGTGCGGGCCGCGCTGGATGAAGTAGCCTGGTTGCGGCGTCTCGGGGTGAGCAAGGTCGATTTGCTTGAGATAGGCCGTGTCGGCCTGCGGCGCGGCCTTCGCGGGCGTCCAGGGCGATTCCGGGCCCTTGGCCTGGGCGGCGTAGAATTGCCGGAGATGATCCGTGTAGCCGTCGAAGCGGCGGACCGTGTCCGGTCCGGCTTCCAGGACCAGCACCCGCAGACGGGCGCCCGTCAGCGCATCGGCGATGAGCGCGCCGGCCACGCCCGCGCCCACGATGACGACGTCGAAGTGGTCCGGGGGGGACATGTCTGGGGGGGTCATGTCTGGGGGGGTCATGGCGACGGCTCCAGCGCCCAGGCTGCGTAGCCCTGCGGCTCGGCACCCGCCGGATGCGCACCGGCGGCGCGCCACATCAGGCCGGCCTGGTAGGCGGCGGGCGAGATCACGCCGGCGGGCGGCTTCGAGGTTGCCGGCACCCCGGGCACGACCGTCCACGACCCCGTGTACCAGAGCAGGATCAGGGTGCGCGCGAGCGGACCCAGCCGCGCATCGTCCATGATCGCGTCGTCGTCGCCCCCCGCGGCGAGCAGGCCGTCGAGCAGCCCCGGCGGCAGGCGCGCATCGGCGGCGGCGACATACGCCTCGGCCATGCCGGTCGCCCGGAGGTCGAACACGGACCAGCCGGTCAGCCGGGCGGACAGGTCGAGGAAGCGCGCGGTCCGGTCCGCCATGGCTCAGCCCTCCACCGCTTGCCCGGTCCGGGCGCGCACCGCGGAGAGGAAGGCGGCGTAGCTCCAGGTCAGGTTCCGAACGCTCTTCTCGTAGCCGCTGGTATTGTCGAACTGCTCGCTCAGCTCGAGATGGTTGCTGTGGAACACGATGGCACGCAGGATGGCGTCGCCGGCCGTCCGGAGCGCCTGCGCGGCCGGGGCCGCCGCCGTGCCGGCCCCGACACCGACCTGGCCGAAGAAGTCGCGGGAGAGTTCGTCCAGGGGAACCCGCCCGCCGGCATCGACGGCGTTCGCGACGCGATAGTAGAGCTCGGCGAGGTTGCAGCTGCAGAGCGCCCAAGGGTGGCCGCCCTGCTCCGCGTCGCGGGTGTTGCCGTCGTAGATGTCGCCGGGATAGCGGCCGAGCAACGGCCCGAATCCGCGCCGCGCATCGTCCCCGTTGATCCGGTAGAACACCGCCGAGGCCGGATCGGCCCACTGGGCGCGCAGCTTCGCGGCGGTCGCCAGCAGCCTGGGATCGGTCGGCGGGACCGCGCCGTAGAGGCAGGCGCCGATGACGTCGATGTTGAAGTCGTAGCCGGCATCGGCGGCAAGCGGCGGGTCGGCGTCCAGGACGGAGAGGTAGGCGGTCCCGTTCCAGTGCCGGTCGAGGGCATCGGCCAGCCACGCGATGGCGGCATCGGTCCCCGCCGGGACCGGAATGCCGAGCGTGTTGGCCGCGATCTCCCGGAAGCAGCGGAGCTGCACCGAGCGGGCAAAGAACGACAACCCCTTGTGCTCCTCCCACAGATTCATGGTGGCCTGCCGGTAGACCCCGAGGAGATAGTCGAGATTGATCCGGATGAGTTCGTTCGCGACGGCGCGCGTCGGCGCGTCGAGCCGGTCGTAGACGCCGATCACGGCGATGGTCTGGAGGGCGGGACCGTCGCTCTGCTCGCTCCAGGGCCGCGGGCGCCCGTCGACGGTGAAGCAGGCGTGACCGAGCGTCAGCTGCGTGTCCCGCTTCGCGGCCTCCTGCACGTTTTCCTGGCACAGGCGCGAGAAGGTGACGTAGTCGATCAGGCTCTGCGCGCCGCCGACCGCCGGCGCCGGACCCTGCGCGGCGGCGATCTCGATCGCCGTGATGGCGGCGTCGCGCACCCAGTGGAACACGTAATCCTGGTCGATACCTGGCGTGATCCGGGGATAGGACGGCGAGGCGATCACGCAACCGGGCTTCGAGAGCGCACCGCCGACCGGTTCGACGATGATGTACCCGGCCGACGTGACGTTGCGCATCATCAGCGCGAACATGTGCTGAGCGATGACGTCGAGATCGGCGTTGCCCGCTATGGCGGGTTTGGCGACCTCGCCGTCGCCCAAGCCCGATTGAGCGCGCGTCCGGTTGAGTGTTCCCACGCCGCATCCCCATCGATCGACGGACCGAATCGGCATCGCCTGCCGACGTCCCGAGCTTTACGACAGCCGGCCAATCGAGAGCCGGTTAATCGACGATTTTACCGAGAGAGACGACCTGGATCGGCGACGCCTTACTTGACGTGGCCGCGCCTCGACCAGCTCAGGGCGTTCGTGACGTCGCCGGACGGCAGATGCTGAACCGGCGTATGCAGAGTCAGGATATGGTCGACGAGCGTGAACGGACGGACTTGTCTCTGCCCCGTCCATCCCGGGAACAGACTCGCGGTGATGTGATGGACGACTTCGTCCCCGTTGACCTCGAACGTGCCGAAATAGGCAAGGCAGGTCGAGTACGCGGTGGCCCGCTCCTCCACCGTTCCCCCGTTGAGCGGATCGCCCGTATCGATCGTCGGCCGGTTCGCGGCCGCGATCTGCACCGCCATGTTGCCGTCATGGGTGTAGATCAGAGATCCCACCGCATGCTCGCCGATCGGATAAGTAATGGACCCGGCGGCATCTTTTCGCTGCCACGCAATCAGGTCCCAACAACCAATAAGCCCTTTTGTCATCGCCGACTCCTTTCGGGACGGATCAAGACATGGACACTTGCGGTTGTGACTTAGAGTGCCTGGCGCGCACTTTGTCAACCAGCAAATCCCCCAGTCGACGGCGCGACCGGGAGCGAATTTCATCGTCTCCGGCAGCAAAGCAACCGAAAACTTCTTCGGTCATAAAATTGTCAATTGGAACAATCGCCTGGCATAAGGCCGCACTCCTTGTCCGGACACGAAGGCTACAGCTGGAAGCGAGGCGTTCGAACCGGGGGCAACCATCTCCGGAAGAACCGACGAGATCGGCCGCCCAGCCGGCATCCCACGCATTTTTACTTATCATTAATCTCGTCCGAGGGCCGGTCGGCGAGGCCGCACCCCTTCGGCAGGCGCGGAATCCGGTGGCGGCCGCATCGGCGGGCCGCTCCACCCCTCATCTCGACCGCACCGACAGGCAAGTAAAATTTTACGGTGCGGTCGATTTCTTCGTATCCTGACATCCGTGCTGGAACTAGCCTTCATCCTGTGCCGGACCAGCATGATGCACCCACGTTGCATGCTTTTTGCATCTGCCCCGTGGCAGGACTATGCACGGTATTGATTTTGACAGTCTTGAAACAATGCAAGACAGCTCATGCGGCGAGGTGAACAGGGAAATTCCGATCGAGATCCCATGACGGCATCCGCAACCGCGCACGGCTCCCGGGCGTGGGCCATCTCCCCGGCGTTCGACGCGCGCGGCGAGACGGCGGGCACGCCCGGCCGCCGATCTTTGCCGCAACGGAGCGGGGAACGCCGTCACGCCCGCCGCTTCGCCCCCGGCCGTTCCTGCCGACGAGACCGGCCGCCCTTCTGCCTGAGGACCATCGATGACGTCGCATCCGCAGATCCGCCTCGGCGCCGATATCGGCGGCACGTTCACGGACATCGTCCTCGATGTCCGGGGCCGCCTGTTCTCCACCAAGCTGCTGACCACCTACGCCGCGCCGGAACAGGCGATCCTCGACGGTATCGCCGTCGTGACCCGGGAGGCTGGCGTCACGCCGGCCGATCTCGGCCTCGTCATCCACGGCACCACGCTGGCCACCAACGCGTTGATCGAGCGGCGCGGCGCACGGGTCGCCTTCGTCACCACCGAGGGGTTTCGCGATGTGATCGAGATGCGGACCGAGAACCGCTTCGATCAATACGACCTTTCCTTGCGCCTGCCCCCTCCCCTCGTGCCGCGCGAGGACCGTTTCACGGTGGCCGGGCGGATCGGGGCAAGGGGCGACGAGATGCTCGCCCTCGACGAGGCCGCCCTGGACGCCCTCGGCGACGTGCTGGCGCAGCGCGGGTTTGGGGCGATCGCGATCGGCTTCATCCATGCCTACGCCAACCCGGGCCATGAGCGGCGCGCCCGCGAGATCCTGAGCCGCAAGGTCGGCGTGCCGATCTCGCTCTCGTCCGAGGTCTCGCCGCAGATGCGCGAGTTCGAGCGCTTCAACACCGTCTGCGCCAACGCCTATGTGCGGCCGCAGATGGCCGATTACCTCGGCCGGTTCCAGGTCAGGCTCAAGGAGGCGGGCGCCGAGTGCCCGATCTTCATGATCCATTCGGGCGGCGGCCTGGTCTCGCTGGAGACGGCCGCGGAATTCCCGGTCCGGCTGATCGAATCGGGGCCGGCGGGCGGCGCCATCTTCGCGGCCGACATCGCCCGGCGCTTCGACCTCGGCAAGGTCGTGTCCTACGACATGGGCGGCACGACCGCGAAGATCTGCCTGATCGAGGGCTTCCAGCCGCGCACCGCGCGCAGCTTCGAGGTCGCGCGCACCACCCGGTTCTGCAAGGGCTCCGGCATGCCGATCTCGATCCCGGTCATCGAGATGATCGAGATCGGGGCCGGCGGCGGGTCGATCGCCTGGGTCGATGCCATGGGCCGCATCCAGACCGGCCCGGAGAGCGCCGGCTCTGAGCCCGGCCCGGCCTGCTACCAGCGCGGCGGGACCCGACCGACGATCACGGATGCGGACCTGCTCCTCGCCAAGCTCGATCCCGACGCCTTCGCGGGCGGCGCGATCACGCTCTCGGCGGCGAAGGCCGAGGCCGCGGTCGCGGCGGCAATCGGGGACCGGCTCGGCCTCGCGCCGGTCGCGGCGGCCTTCGGCATCGGCGAGGTCGTGGACGAGAACATGGCCAATGCCGCCCGGGTCCATGCGGTGGAGAACGGCAAGGATATCGCCGACGGCGTGATGATCGCGTTCGGCGGCGCGGCGCCCCTGCACGCCGCACGCCTGTGCGAGAAGCTCGGTATCGATCTCTGCCTCATCCCGGCTGGGGCCGGGGTCGGCTCGGCGATCGGCTTCCTCAAGGCGCCGTTCGGCTACGAGGCGGTCGGCTCGCGCCCGATCCGGCTCTCGGCCTTCGACGCGGCGGCCCTCAACGCCCAGCTCGCGGACTTGCGTGGGACGGCCGAGCGCTTCGTGCGCGCCGGCACGGCCGCCTCCCTCACCGTCGAGGTGGTCGCCTATATGCGCTATGTCGGCCAGGGCTGGGAGATCCCCGTGTCCCTGCCCGACCGCCCCTTCCGCAATGAGGATTCGGGCCGGATCCGCGACGCCTTCCGGTCGCGTTACGCGCAGTTCTTCGGCCGGCCGATCGACGGGCTCGACGACCTCGACGTCGAGATCGTCACCCTCTCGGTGAAGGTGCAGGACGAGCCGCCCGGCCCCCGGCGCGAGAGCCTCGATCCCGTGGGAAGCCGGGCGGTGGCGGGGACGACCCGGCGGGCGGTGTTCGATCCGGCGAGCGGCGAGCCGCGCGAGAGCGCCATCGTGGCGCGCGACAGCCTCAGCGCCGGCGACCGGATCGCCGGCCCGGCGGTGATCATGGAGCGCGAGACCTCCACCGTCGTCACCTCGCCGTTCGACGCGGTGATCCAGGGCGACGGGTCGATCTGTCTCGTCCGCAAGGGATTCAGGGCAAAAGGGTCCGACCAATGAGCGCGATCGACGACATCCGCCTCCAGGTGATGTGGAACCGCCTGATCTCCGTCGTCGAGGAGCAGGCCACGACGCTCCTGCGCACCGCCTTCTCGACCTCGGTGCGCGAGGCCGGCGACCTCTCGGCCGGCGTGTTCGATCCGCAAGGCCGCATGCTGGCCCAGGCCGTCACCGGCACCCCCGGCCACGTCAACACCATGGCCGAGGCGGTCGGGAACTTCATGGCGGAGATCTCTCGCGAGGAGATGTTCGAGGGGGATACCTACGTCACCAACGATCCGTGGCTCGGCACCGGCCACCTGCACGACATCACCATGGTGTCGCCCTCCTTCCTCGACGGGGTGCTCGTCGGCTTCTTCGCCTGCACGGCCCACGTGGTCGATGTCGGCGGGCGCGGCTTCGGCGCCGACGGCAAATCCGTCTACGAGGAGGGCATCCAGATCCCGATCATGAAGTTCGCCGAGCGCGGCACGGTGAACCGGGATCTCGTGCGCATCCTGCGCCAGAACGTGCGCGAGCCCAACCAGGTGATCGGCGACTTCTACTCCCTGTCCGCCTGCAACGAGGTCGGCCACCGCCGGCTCGTCGCGCTCCTGCGCGAGATCGGTCTGCCCACCCTCGACGCCATCGCCGAGTTCATCTTCGCCCGGACCCGGACCGCGATGGCCGAGCGCCTCCGCGCCCTGCCGAAGGGCCGCTGGACGAACACCCTGACGACCGACGGCTACGACGCGCCGATCCCGCTCTCGGTCGAGATCGCCATCGGCGAGGACGAAATCCACGTCGATTTCAGCGGCAGCGCCCCCCAGAGCCGATGGGGGATCAACGTGCCGATCATCTACAGCAAGGCCTACGCCTCCTACGCGCTCAAATGCGTGGTGGCGCCGGACATCCCGAACAACGCCGCCTCGCTCGCCTTCTTCACCGTCTCGTCGCCGAACAACATCCTGCATGCCGAGCGGCCGGCGCCGGTGAGCCTGCGCCACGTGCTCGGGCACCTGGTGCCGGATCTGGTGCTCGGGGCGCTGGCCAAGGCGCTGCCGGGACGGGTGCTGGCCGAGGGCGCCGCGTCGTTGTGGAACATCCACCTCTCCCTGCGCCCGGTCCCGGGGAGATCCGGACGCCGGGCCGAGGTGCTGATGTTCAATTCCGGCGGCATGGGCGCGCGACCGAACCTCGACGGCCTGTCCGCGACCGCCTTCCCCTCGGGCGTGCACACGATGCCGATCGAGGCGACCGAGCAGACCGGCCCGGTGGTGATCTGGCGCAAGGAGCTGCGGCCCGATTCCGGCGGCGACGGCACCTGGCGGGGAGGCCTCGGCCAGATCATCGAGATCGCCGCCGAGGACGGGCACGATTTCGACTTCTCGGCGATGTTCGACCGGATCGACAATCCGGCCCGCGGCCGCGACGGCGGCGGCGACGGCGCCCCCGGCCGGGTCACCCTCGACGACGGCACCCGGATGCGGGGCAAGGGCTGGCAGCACGTGCCGCCCGGGCGGCGCCTGATCCTCGAGGCGCCCGGCGGCGGCGGCTACGGCGACCCGGGACAGCGCGACGCGGCCGCGCGCCGGGACGACCGGCTCAAGGGATACGTGACGGACGGGGAGTGACGGCCGGTGCCGCGGCATCGCGTTGCGGCGGCAGGACGGCCCTCCTATCATGGCGCCCGTCGTCGACGGCATCGAGGAACTCTTCCGCGTGAGGCGCCCTGTTCGCGATCCGGGACCGGATCGTCCGAAACACGTCCAGGGCAGCCGGGACGAGGCCGTGCGATCGAGGGGCGTGCGCCTGCCGCCGCTCAACGCCTTGCGGGTCTTCCACGCCGTGATGCGCCACCGGAGCTTCCGGAACGCCGCGAACGAACTCTTCGTCACGCCGCAGGCGGTGAGCCAGCAGATCAAGCTTCTGGAAGACACGCTCGGCGTGCTCCTGTTCGATCGGCGCGGCCGCGCGATCGAACCCACGGAGGACGCGATCCTGCTGGCGCATTACGTGCAGAGCGGCTTCGACGAGTTCCAGGAAGGCGTACGCCGGATCTGCAAGACCGGTCCGAGCCACCAGATCAACCTCAACGCCAGCCCCTACTTCGCCACCCGCTACCTCCTGGACCGGCTCGACCGGTTTCGCGATCGGCTGCCGGAGGCCGACATCCGCCTGAAGACGATGGTGGAGGTGCCGGACTTCGTCAGGGACGAGATCGATGTGGCGATCCAGTGGGGCTTCGGGCAATGGCGCGACTACGAGGCGACGCTTCTCGTGCGCGATCCCAAGGTGATCTGCTGCGCGCCGGCGCGGGCCGAGACCCTTCGCGGGCCGGACGACCTGCGCCGGTCCCCGTTGCTGCACCTCGTCCTGGCGCCCGGCCTGTGGGGGCGGATCGTGGGCCATCTCGGGGTCGCGATCGAGGAGATCGAGAACCGGATCCAGGTGCACGACGCCGCCAGCATGCGGCGGGCGACGCTGGCCGGCCTCGGCGTCGGCCTCATCTCGATGCTCGATGCGATGGAGGATCTGCAGGCGGGGCGTCTCGTGGCCCCGTTCGGCCCGGCGGCCCTGGCCGGCATGGCCCCGGACGACGTTCCGGGCTTCTACCTGGTCCTGCCCCGTGCCAACCGCCGGGTGAAGAGCGTCACGGCCTTCTGCGATTGGGCGCTCTCCGAGGATTGGTCGCAACGGCCCGAGTGATGCCCGAGCAAGGCCGGCCGATCGTCCGCGACACCGGTGCGACAGGCCGCCGGCGCGAACCGCGTTGATCCAGATCATCCGCGTCCGGTCCGGGGCCGGTATCCTCGGGCCTCCATGCCGCCCGCCGGATGGCGGCCGACGCCGGATGGAGCCATCCGATGCACCGATCCCACCCCGACACCCCCTGCCCTCCCCGGACGGACGAGGTCCTGCGCGCCGCCCTGCCGCTCGCGGCCAGCGTCGCGCGGGTCCACGTCGCCGCGTCCCGGCGTCGCGCCGGCGCTTCGAGCCTCCGGCCTTCCGCCGCCCTCCGGACCGTCGTCCTCGCCGCCCTGCTCGCCACGGGCGCCCGCCCGCACGTCGCCTTCCCGGAGGTCGCCGCCGCGGCGGATGTCGCCCGCGGCCGGCTGCTTGCCGTGCAGCTCTGCAGCCGGTGCCATGTGGTCGGCCGCGAGCAGAGTACGGGCGGGTTCGTCGGCCCGTCCTTCATCGGCATCGCCGCCATGCCGTCGACCACCGGGGTCGCCCTCAGCGTCTTCCTGCAGAGCCATCACCAGCGGATGCCGAGCCTGCAGCTTGAGCGGGCCGAGCGGGACGCGATCATCGACTACATCCTCAGCCTCCAGGCGGGCCAGCGGGCGACGCGGTGAGGTCGCGACGGCGCTCCGGCGGCGCCGTCTCCTCGCGCAGGGCCGCGAGCGCGCCGGCGAACCGGCCGTGCAGGACGGCGCGGCGCAGCTTGCGGGTCGGCGTGACGAGGCCGTCCTCGACGGTCCAGGGTCCCGGAACGAGGCGCACGGCCTCGACGCGCATCGCGCGCGGACGATCGCCGAGCGCCCGGGCGATGCGGGAGAGGGCGGCGCGCCGGACCTCCGGACGGTCGAGGGCGCCGGCTTCCGCCGGATCGAGGCCGAGACCGCGGGCGAGCCGCGCGAACTCCGCCGGATCGACCGCCACCAGGGCGCTCAGCCGCGGCCGGCCGTCGCCCACCACCATCGCCTGGAGGACGAGGGGGTCGCGGGCCATGGCCACCTCGACGACCTCCGGCGAAACCTTCTCGCCGGTCGACAGGACGATGAGTTCCTTCATCCGGCCGGTGACCACGAGGCAGCCGTCCCGCAACGCGCCGAGGTCGCCGGTATGCAGCCAGCCGTCGCGCAGGGCCTCGGCGGTCAGCGCCGGCTCGCGCCAGTAGCCGCGCATCACGCCGGGCGAGCGCACCAGGATCTCGCCGTCCTCGCCGAAGCGGATCTCCATCCCGGGCAGGGGCGGCCCGACGGAGCCCGGGACGGTCTGGCCGAGGGCGAAGGCCGCGACCGCCGAGGCGGCCTCGGTCAGGCCGTAGCCCTCGACCAGCGGCAGGCCGAGCGCGAGGCAGAAGCGGGCGACGTCCTCCGGCAGCGGGGCGCCGCCCGAGACCGCGAGCCGCAGGCGCCCGCCGAAGGCGCGGCGCAGGCGCCAGGCCGTCAGGCTCCGCAGGGCGGTGCCCGCGACCCGGCGGGCGAGTCCCAGCGGCCGGCCGTCCCGCCGGGCGGCGTAGAGGTCGAAGCCGAGGGCGAGGGCGGCCCGGAGCAGGTGGCGCGTCGGCGCGGAGCGCCCGGCTTGCTCGGTCACGGTGTGGTGCAGGCGGTCGAGCACGCTCGGCACGACGAGGAGCACGGTCGGGCGCGCGAGGCGCAGATCCTCGGGCAGGTGCGCGACCGAGCGGGCGAACACCACCGGCGCACCGAGGATCAGCGGCAGGACGCAGCCGACCACCCGCTCGAAGATGTGGGCGAGCGGCAGGTAGGACAGGAAGACGTCCCGCTCCGTCCCCGGATTGCGCGCCAGCACCGCGTGCGCGACCGACACGAGGTTGCGGTGGCTCAGCATGACGCCCTTGGGCCTGCCCGTCGTCCCGGAGGTGTAGACCAGGGTCGCCAGGGTGTCGGGACCGATCGCCGGGGCGGGCGCGGGGGCGCCCTCGGCCTGCGCGAGCCAGGGGCCGAGGGCGCGCAGGCGCGGATCGGCCTCGGGACCGGGCACGCCGTCGATCGCGATCACGCACCGCACGGCAGAGAGGCCCGCCGCGTGCTCGCCCAGGCCCTGCCACGCCTCCGGCCGCGGCACCACCACGAGGCAGGTCCCGGAATCGGCGAGCAGCAACGCGATCGTCGCCCGCGCTTCGTCGGGAAACAGCGGCACCACGACGAGGCCGAGCGACAGGGCCGCCTGGTCGAACCAGACCCATTCGAGGCCGTTCGGCAGCCAAAGCGCGATCCGTTCGCCCACGGTCACGCCCTCGCGCGCGAGTGCGGCGGCGCGAGCGGCGACCCGCGCCGCCGTCCCGGCCCAGTCGTGGAAGACGAGACGGCCGGTGCCGGGATCATGCGCCGCGTAGGCCCGGCCTTGCGGGCGGCTCGCGGCCCGGCTCCGCAGCAGGGCCGGGAGGGTGTCCGGCGCCTCGCCTTGGGGCAGGATCGGGGGCTCGCCGCGCTCAGCCATGGCCGTCGGCCCCCGCACCCGGCGCAAAGGTGGGGCCGGCGCCGAGGTCCGGCTCGCCGCATCGCGCCAGGATGACCCCGCGCACCGCGTCGCGCAGGCGGATCGCCGCCGGGAAGCCGGTTCCGTCGGGGGCGATCGGGGCGCCGAGAACGACGCGGATCGTCCCGCGCCGGGGAAACCACTGGTCGGCGCGCAGCCGCGACCGCGTGCCGATGATCGCGGCGGGGACCACCGGCACGCCCGCCCGGCAGGCCGCCGCGAAGGCGCCGAGATGGAAGCCGCCGAGGCCCGGCGCGCGGGTGAAGGTGCCCTCGGGAAACGCCACGATCTGCTCGCCCGCCTCGATCCGCGCGAGGAGCGCGCCCGCATCAGCGACCCCCTCCGCCGTGCCGCGATGGACGAAGGCCACGCCCAGGCGCCGCAGGAACGGACCGGCGACGCGCTGGCCCGCCAGCTCGTGCTTGGCGACGAAGACCGGAGTGCCGGGCAGGATCGCGGCGAGGACCGCCGCGTCGAGGTAGCTCGCGTGGTTGGCGACGATCAGTGCCCCGGGGAGCGGCGGACCGCCCTCGGTGGCGAGCGGCATCCCGGAGAGCCGGAAGAACATCCGCAAGGCGGCGCGCAGGGTCGCGTGGCGCAAGGTCCGGCTCGGCAGGACCAGCATCAGCGGCCACAGGACGGCGCCGAGGGCGACGACGAACCCCCACCAGGCGGCGGCATAGGCCGCCTCGCCCGCGAGCCGGGTGCCGCGCCGCAGCCGCGCCGGGACGCTGCCGAGGGCGAGGCGGGCGAGTTCTCCCCGCGGGCCGGGCCGGGCTCCGCCGAAATCGCCGGATTCGTAGAGCGCCCGCATCGCCGCGCGGCGGATCTTGCCGCTCGAGGTCTTGGGCACGGTGTGGGGCGGGCAGAGCAGGATCTCGTCGGGCGGCTGGTCGAGCAGGGCGGCGGTGGCCCGCATCAGCCTTCCGTGCAGCTCCGCGCGTGCGGCCCCGTCCGTCAGCCGCGTCTCGGCGACGAGGATCAGGCGCTCGGTCCCCGTGCGCGGGTCGCGGCCGGGGATCGCCGCGACGCAGCCCTTGCGCACGCCCGCGACCGCGCCCGCCGCCGCCTCGATCTCGTGCGGATGGATCTTGCGGCCGGCCCGGATGATGATGTCCTTGGTCCGCCCGGTGACGTGGATCTCGCCGCCCGCCAGGTAGGCGAGGTCGCCGCTCTCGAGCCAGTCGCCGCGGAACAGGGCGCGGGTCAGGTCGGGCCGGCGGAAGTAGCCGGCGGTGGCCGAGGGGCCGCGGAACTGCAGGCGGCCCTCCCGGCGCTCGGGCAGCTCGTGCCCGGCCTCGTCGACGATGCGGATCTGGTGGCCGGGCAGCGGCCCGCCGCAGGACGGACACCCGATCGAGTCCCGCGCGCCCGGGGGCGCCGACCGGGCGACGCCATCGCGGTCGAGCGCCGCGCGTTCGATCCAGTCGATGCGCGGCCCTCGGCCGAGGGGCGGAAAGGCGAGGCCGACCGCGCACTCGGCGAGGCCGTAGACCGGCATGAGGGACGAGGCCGGCAAGGCATGGGGGCCGAAGCGCTCGGCAAACCGCGCCAGCGTGTCGGGGCTCACCGGCTCGGCCCCGTTGGTGAGGACGCGTAAGCAGCCGAGGTCGAGCCCCGTCAGATCCTCGTCGCGCAAGGCGCGCAGGCAGAGCTCGTAGGCGAAGTTCGGCGCCGCCGAGATCGTGCCGCGGTGGCGGTGGATCGCCCGGAGCCAGGACGCCGGATCCGCCAGGAAGGCCAGGGGCGACAGGATCACCGCGGGCGCCCCGAAATAGAGGCTGCCGAGCCAGCAGCCGATCAGCCCCATGTCGTGGTAGAGCGGCAGCCAACTCACCACCACGTCCGACGACGAGGCGCCGAGCGCCTCGCCCATGGCGCGGATGTTGGCGAGAAGGTTGGCGTGGGTCAGCATCACGCCCTTCGGGTCGCCGGTGCTGCCCGACGTGTACTGGATCAGCGCGAGGCTCGCGCCCGTCGCCGGGACGGCAGCGTGGAGCGGGTCCGCGGCGGCCAGCTCCTCCACGCTCGCCAGCACCCGCAGCGTGTCGACGCGGTCGCGCAAGAGCCGGCTGAAGGGCGCGAGGTCCGGGCTGCCGATCAGGATCTCCGGGCCGGCATTGGCCAGGATGCCGGCCTGGCGCTGCAGGTGGTCCTCGATCCCGGTGCGCCGGAACGGCGGATAGAGCGGCACCGGCACGCCGCCCGCCAGCAGGGTCCCGAGGAAGGCCGGGAAGAAGTCGGGCCCGGTCGGCAGCATGATCGCGACCCGGTCGCCGCCCGCGAGCCCGTGGCCGAGGAGGCCCGCCGCCACGCGGCGGGCGCGCGCGTCGAGATCCGCGTAGGTGAGGATTGTCTCGGGTCCGGCCTCCTGCGGGAGCCGGAGATGCGGCCGGTCGGGATGATGGCGGACGTGGAAGGCGAGCACGTCGAGCAGGGTCTCTGCCCGGTGCGGCTCGGCCGCAGGCGGCAGCGCGCCCTCCTCCCCTGCGACCACCCGGACGGTACGGGCCGCGCCGGCCGCCTGGATCGCGGCGAGAAGGTCGGCGGGTGTCGCCGCCTCGCCGATCAGGCGAGCCGGCAGCGAGACCCGGAAGGTGCGCGACAGGCGCAGGAGAAGCTCGGCCCGACCGAGGCTGTCCAGGGCGAGGTCCCGCTCGAGGTCGCTGTCGAGGTCGACCGGGACCGGCCGGCGCAAGTCGGGATGCAGCTCACTGAGGAGCGACCGGATCACGCCGAGGAGGGCCGCCGCGGCCGGCGGCGTATCGTCGGTCGTGCCGACCTGAAGAGCCGTTCCCGGCACGATGCACTCCCGCTCTGGGCCCGACCCCGACGTAAGGGGGAGCCCGTCTCCTGCCGCAGCCTCGCACCCGCTCCTCGCACCGCCTTGATCTTCCTCAATGTGCGTCCCGCGCCGGGCTGGACTTCTGGGAGTGCTGCAGGCCGCTCCGCGGGGGGACCGGCGGCGATGGGGACGCGGTGGTCGAGACGAGAAGGCGAGCGCGATGATCGCAGCGGGCCGTTCCGGTTTTCGCGCCCTCTGGCTGGCGCAGGTCCCCTGGCTTTTCGCGTCCCTCGCCGCCGCACACGACGCGGATGCCGGGCGCGGCCTCGCCTTCGCGCGGGCGCATTGCGCGCATTGCCACGCCGTCGCTCCCCGGGGTGCCGCGTCTCCCTCGGGCAAGGCCCCCACGAGCCCGATGCGGCACGCGCCCCCGTTCCGGGACTTGGCCGGACGCATCCCGGTCGACGATCTCGCCGACTTCCTCGTCGAGGGGGTGGCTGTCCGGCATCCCGCCATGCCCGAATTCCGCCTCGCCCCGGACGACGCCTCGGACCTGACTGCCTATCTCAAATCCCTGAGGCCGTGATCCGTACGCCCGCCGCTTCGCTCCGGTGAGACGGTCGTGTCCGGCATGATGACGATCCGACCTTGATCCATCGCAAGGCGCAATCGATCTCGCCGTCCTATCGACGGTCATGGTTTTTACGTTGTATCAATAAGTAAAAAACCTCGTCGACGGTCTCCGGACATGAATTCCGAAACGAACCTCAGCGTCTCGTCCTGTCGAATCACCCGCGCGATGGATGGCCGCCATGACTGCAAACATCGGAACGATCGACCGTTCGCTTCGGGTCGTCCTCGGCCTGGCGCTGCTGATCTCGGCCTATGATGTCCTGTCGGGTATCTGGGTGTGGCTCGCCGCCGCGTTCGGAGCGGTTCTGCTGGCGACGGCCCTCATCGGGACCTGCCCGGCCTATTCCCTGCTCGGCGTCAGCACCTGTTCCGATCGTCTGAGGGGGGCGTGACCGCGGCGCTCTGATCGCGCACCGGCCCCGACGGGAGGATCCTTGCCGGCTTCCGCCGATCCGGCTGCTCAGCGTCAGCAGGGACCGTCCCGCAGGCCCCGGGCGATGGAACGGCCGCGCCAGGACGACCTCGCCGAGCGTGAAGAGCGCGATGGTCGCGGCGATGTCCGCCGGGCCGAGGGCCAGCCGTCGTCGCAGCACGAGGAGGGGCGGGAGCGCCTCCGGGATTTGGTCGAGGCCGAAGGCCTGTGCATGAGCCGGCAGCCCGAGCCGGCGCTCGGCGCAGCTGGCGGCGAGGTCCCCGGTGAGCGACGCCGCCGCGAGAGCGAGCCCGGTCGCGGGGCCCCCCCAAGGCGGGGGCGGCGAGCTGCAGTGGCGGCACAGGAGGCCGCAAGCCCGCGATAGGTCTTCCCGGGCCCAAAGAAGGGTCGTCCGTCGGCGACCGTCCGGTCGAGGTCGATGGGCGTCGCGACGCGGTCGCCCAGCAGCGTCCGCGCCAGGATCGGCGCGCCATTCGCGACCGCCAGCAGGATGAGCGGCCTGCCGAGCCGGGCCAGGTCGCGCGCAGGGTCATGGTCACGCGCAGGGTCACGGTCACGCACGGGATCACGCCTGGCGGCGGACCGGCTCATCGAATCCGGTCCCAGGGCTGGGGCATCGTGGGTGAGACCGGGATCTCGGCGGGTGTGCCCGGCGGCACACCGACCGGCTCGTCCTCGCGCGGCAGAACCGGCGAGACCGGGATTCCCGCCGGCTCCGGCACGGGCACTTCCGGCGGTTCGGCCGGCCGGGCCGGAGCCGGATAGGGGTCGGCCGGCGTCGGCCACACTGAGGGATCGCCCGACATCATCGACATGGCCTCCGGCATCGTCCCCGAGCGTGGAGCGCACCCGGCCGTGCCGCCTTGTTCCAGATCAAGCGGCGACGACCGCTGGACCAGCCGTCCCGCGCCGGCCTGCCAGGCAACGGTCCCGCCCGGTCGGCGGGCTCATCCGGCCATGCTACGGGAGGCGTCGCGGACCAGGCGGGCCGCGTCGTCAACCGCCCGGGTCGAGGAGGCCCGCGCGGTCTGGGCCGCGAGGCTCTTCACCTCGGCGGCGACGACCGCGAAACCCTTGCCGGATTCGCCGGCCCGGGCCGCCTCGATGCTGGCGTTCAGCGCCAGCAGGTTGGTCTGGCCGGCGATCTGGTCGATCGTCTCCACGACCTCGCCGATGCGCTGGGCGGCCGCCGCGAGGCCGGTCACCACCGCCGAGGTGGCCTCGGCCTGACCGACGGCGCGCCGCGTCACCTCCAGCGACCGCCCGACCTGCTGGCTGATCGCCCCGACCGACGCGGCGAGTTCCTCGGCCCCCGCGGCGACGCTCTGGGTGTTGCCCGTGGCCTGCTCGGCGGCGCTCGCCGCGGTCACGGCCTGCCGGGAGGTCTGCGAGACCGCAGCCGCGATGCCGTCGAGGTCGCGGTCGATGCCGTGGTGGAGTTCCGCCTGCCGCAGCCGCCGCTCCACGGCCGCCGTGACGTCGACGGCAAACTCGACCACCTTCATCAGGCGGCCGGATGCGTCGATTTGAGTGCAGGACTCCCCAGCAGCATCATCGTCCCCATCCGCGAAACGGGGTCTTCGCCCCTCCCGCCCGCAGATTGCATCCCTGCCGACTGCCGGACCCTAAACGAGGACCCGCAAAAGCAGGCATATGCCGGGATGGTCGACCGGCATTTCCGCTCATTCTCCGGACGCCCGGAACCGGGACCGGCAAATTTGAAAGATTTCCCATCGATGACATGACGTTGCGGCAGGATTGGAGCGGCAGGTACGCCGGTACGCCCTCGCCCAATCCACGATTCGATGCATTTAAGCTTTCCTTAATGGCCCGAATGGCATGAAACCCGCCACTGCGACGCCCGGACGGACAGAGGTGGAGAGATGCCGACGCGTGCCCTGATGCGAGCGCCCCCGACGCAGGCCGCCCCGCACGCCTTCTCCTCGCGCCACTTCCTCAAGCTCATCGAGGATACCGGCAAGGTCGGCTTCTGGTCGTCCGACCTGCATTCCGAGCGGCTGACCGCCTCGCCCGGCCTGTACCGCATCCTGGGGCTCGACCCGGCCACCGAGATGACGTTCGGCTTCGGGCTCGACATGATCCACCCCGACGACCAGGCCGCCCACCGCGACCAGATCGAGGTCCTCCGCTCCGGCCAGGCGGTGAGCCGCGAGTTCCGCATCGTCCGGCCGGACCGGACCCAGCGCTGGATCCTCCACCATGCCGAGGCGATCCTCGGCCCGGACGGCGCCCCCTGCCGCGGCATGGGCGTGGTGTTCGACGTGACGGCCCAGCACGATACGGCGCGCGCCCTGCTGCAGCGGCACGACCGGCTGAACGCCCTGATCGCCGCCACCGCGTCGGTGTTCTGGGTCAACAAGGCCAACGGCGAGCCGAGCGAGATGCCGCAATGGATGGCGCTCACCGGCCAGACCCACGCGCAGATGCAAGGCCTCGGCTGGCTCGACGCCGTCCACCCCGACGACCGCCCCCGGACGCTGGCGGCCTGGACGACGGCGGTGGAGCATACGGCGCCCTACAACACGGATTACCGGGTCCTGTGCGCGGACGGGATCTACCGCTGGTTCAACGCCCGCGGCGCCCCGGTCCTCAACCGCGACGGCTCGGTACGGGAATGGGTCGGGGTCTGCCTCAACGTCCCGGGCCGGACCCGCTACGGCGCCGCCGCGCCCGAGACGCCGCCGGCCCCAGGACCTGCCCCGGCCGGCACCGAGGGACTGACCCCCGGCCAGGTCCGGGCCGCCCGCGGCATGGCGGGCCTGTCGAAGGAGGAACTGGCGAGGCTCGCCGACGTCTCGATCTCGACCGTCAACCGGCTGGAGGATTCCGGCTCCGTCGTCCGGCCCCGCGCCGACACCGTCCTGGCGGTGCGCCGCGCCCTGGAGAGAACCGGGATCGTCTTCACCTTCGAGCCCTGCGTGAAGCCCGGCCTGCGCGAGGCGTGACGCCACGGGCCCCGGCGATGCGGTGAGCCTCACTCCCGGCGCGCGCTTCCGGGCGGGCCGTGCATCAGGTCGGTATCGATCCACCGCATCACGGTCTGCACGATCTGCGCCGTGGCGAGGGCCGCCTCGCAGAGCCGGCACGAGACGGGGTCTCCGTCCGGCAAGGCGGCGACGACCCGCCGAACGTCGTCCCCGAGGACTTCCAGCGCCTGCGCCAGCGACTCCGACAGGCCGGCGATCTGCACGCGCCGGGAGCCGAGATCGACGCCGGCCCGCGCATCGCGCTCCAGCTGGGCGCAGAGGCGCAGGGCGCCGTCCGGCGTGAGGTGGAGCGGGAGGACCCGAACGTTGGTCATGACGGACCGATCTCCCGGATGGTCGCACCCCGTTCCCCGATCGACGCCGCAACGGCGACCAGGCTCGCCGCGCAGGGGGCGACGCCGATGAGGGCGGCCGGACGGAGAGCCCGAGGTCGCAATGATGGAACCATGACCGTGATCACGAGAACAAGCGGCATGTCGTCGATGGTCGCGAACGGCGATTAACGAACAACGACTCTTTGTCATTCCTTGTCGTCGTGACGTGACACGATTTCTCGCATTGCCGCTCATCGAACGACGCCGGACGGCGCCGGCTTCCGCGACGATCAAACGCGCATTGATCTGGATCAAACCGCAAAGACAGGAAAAACAACTCACTTGATACATTGGTCTAAAGCCAATTTAAGGACCTGTTAGAGGATTACCTTCGACAGTCTCCGGGCCACACCGGCGACCGGATGACGATCGTCCCCGTCCCGAAGCAGCCGTCCGGGTTGCGTCCGCGGTGTCGCGAGCATCGTCGAGGTCCGCCATGAACCAACTGGCCCGCCCCCCGCGCGGCACGTATCGCTCGATCAAGGTCAAGATCATCGCCGTCTCGGGCATCTGCGTCAGCCTGACCGCCTTCGGCCTGGTCGGCTACGGCCTCTACGCGGCGACGAGCACCGGCGCCCTGGTGGCGGCCTCGACCGAGGAGATCCTCGACCGCAAGAGCAAGGAGAACCTGCAGGCGGTCGCGGCCAACCAGGCGACGACGATCCAGACCAAGCTCGACTTCGCCTTCGCGGCCGCGCGCAACACCGCCGGAGCCCTGGAGGTGATCGGGACCGGCAAGAGGAGCGCGACCCGCGAGGGCCTGCGCCGCCAGCAGCTCAACGACGTCCTGCTCGGGGTCCTGCGGCGGAACAGCGACTTCAACGGCACCTACGCCGCCTGGGAGCCCGACGCCCTCGACGGCGCCGACGACGCCTACATCGACCGGGCCGACATGGGCTCGGACCATACCGGCCGCGCCCTGCCCTACTGGACGCGGGGCGCGGACGGAACGGTCGCGCTGCAGCCGCTGGTCGAGTACGACAGCCGCGCCCTGCATCCGAACGGCGTGATGAAGGGCGGCTGGTATCTCGGCCCGAAGGAGACGAGGCGCGAGAGCCTGCTCGCGCCCCTGCCCTACATCGTCCAGGGCAAGCCGGTCGTCCTCGCGACGATCTCGGTGCCGATCCTGTCCGACGGCCGGTTCATGGGCGTGGCCGGCACCGATTTCGACCTCGCCTTCGTCCAGCGCGCCGTCGAGGCGGTGAACGCCTCGCTCTATGAGGCCAAGGGCTCCGTGGCGATCGTCACGCAGGGCGGGCTGGTCGTCGCCTCGAGCCGCCACGCCGCCGGGATCGGGGCGCCGTTGAGCAAGACCGATGCGAGCTGGGAGACCTACGGCGAGGTGCTGCGCGCCGGACGCCGCTTCGTCGGGCACGATGCCGCCTCGGACGAGATCCGGGTCGTCACCCCGATCACGCTGGGGCGGACCGGCGAGACCTGGTCGGTGCTGATCTCCGTGCCCCGCGCCCTGGTCATGGACGATGCCGCTCGGCTCGGCGCCATGCTGTCGGAGCGCGCGCGCCAGGATCTCCTGTGGCAGCTCGGCGCCGGCGCGGCGGTGGCGCTCCTCGCCCTGGCGATCATGTACGCCTTCTCCGGCAGCATCACCACGCCGATCAAGCGCCTGACCCAGGCCCTGCACGGCATGGCGCAGGGTGAAGTGACGACGGGAATCGCCGGCGCGGATCGGGCCGACGAGATCGGCGACATCGCCCGCGCCGTCGACCGGATCCGGGAGCTGACCGAGGAGGACGCGGCGCGGCGCGCCGACCTCGCCGAGGCGGACCGGCAGCGGCTCGAGGCGGAGCGCCGGCGCGCCCTGCACGCGATGGCCCGGGCCTTCGAGGAGGCGGTCGGGGGCATCGTCGGGGCGGTCTCGGCCTCCGCGACCGAGCTCCAGGCCACCGCCGGCGCCATGGCGCAGAATGCCGCGCAGACCGCCGACCGGTCCGGGAGCGCGGCCGGCGCGGTGCGCGAGGCGGCGGCCAATGTCGGCACGGTGGCGGCGGCGGCGGAGGAACTCGGCGGCTCGGTGCAGGAGATCGGCCGCCAGGCGGGCGGCTCGGCGAACCTCGCCCGGGACGCCGCCGAGGAGGCCGCCCGGACCGAGAGCCTGGTGCGCGAGTTGAGCGGCATCGCCGCCCGGGTCGGCGACGTCGTCGGGATGATCGGCACGATCGCCGGCCAGACCAACCTGCTGGCCTTGAACGCCACGATCGAGGCGGCGCGGGCCGGCGAGGCGGGGCGCGGCTTCGCGGTCGTCGCCGCCGAGGTCAAGGAACTCGCCAACCAGACCACCCGGGCGACGGAGGAGATCGGCGGCCAGATCGGCCGGATCCAGGGCGCGACCGGCCAGGCGGTGACCGCGATCGGCGGCATCGCGGCCCGGATCCAGGAGATGAGCCGGGTCGCCACGGCGATCGCCGCGGCGGTCGAGGAGCAGGGCGCGGCGACGCAGGAGATCGTGCGCAACGTCAGCCAGGCCGCGGCCGGGACGAGCGCGGTGACCGCCCACGTCACCGGCGTGGCCGGCGCCGCCGAGGAGACCGGCGCCGCCGCGTCCCAGGTCCTGACCGCGGCGACCGAGCTGTCGCGCCAATCCGAGCAACTCGGCGCCGAGGTGGACCGCTTCCTCGCCACGGTCCGGGCGGCATGAAACCCGCCGGACCGGTTGTCCCACCCTCGACCTCATCCTGAGGTGAGAGCGAAGCGAACCTCGAAGGAGGGCTCCAGAAATCGCGGAGCCGTCTGGAGGCCTCCTTCGAGGCTCCCTACGGTCGAATGCGATCTTCGATCGCCAGCGCCTCAGGATGAGGCGAGAGGGTAGGACGGCTTCACCTGCACCAATTCTTGGATGCAAAATCTTGCTCGAACAAACTCTAATGATGAGGTGGCGGACCATGTTGATAATTTATATCAATTAACCGTCAACTATAGCTTGCAATATCATGACGAAAATGACGTTATTTATGGCGATTTATTAAAATATTTTCAGTTTTTCAAAATCATGTCGCGATCGGGAAAGGCGGACGTGCCTATGAACTCTCCTATCACTGACCGTTCTCCGGGACGAAATCCTCCCGCATCGGCGTGAACACGTCGGTCAATGCGCCGGCCTCGACCGCGACGGCGGAGTGGACGGCGCCGGAGGGAACGAGGAAGGTGTCGCCGGCCACGAGCCGCGCGGTCTCGCCTGCGATGGTGATGTCGAACACGCCTCGCTCCACCAGCGTGCATTGCACGTGCGGGTGGGAGTGGGCCGGGCCGACCGCACCGGCCTCGAAGGCGACCCGCACCAGCATCACGCCCGCGTCGTAGGCCAGCACCTGCCGGCGCACGCCCTCCCCGGCCGGCTCCCAGGCGATCTCCGCGCCCCGGGTGAAGACCTGTCCGCACCGTTCCATCCGGTCCTCCGTCACGACGCCCGTCACTTCACGAAGCCCATGCTGCGAGGCAGCCACAGGGTGATCTCCGGCACGAGGGCGATCAGCACCAGGCAGGCGGAGAGCAGGAGCAGATACTTGGCGATCGGCCGCACCGTCTCCTCCAGCGAGACGCCGCCGACCGCGCAGGCGGTGTAGAGGCCGAGGCCCAGCGGCGGCGCGAACAGGCCGAGCCCCATCGCGATGATGAGCACGATGCCGTAATGCAGGGGCGCGATGCCGAAGCACTGCGCCACCGGCAGGAGCAGCGGCCCGAAGATGATCAGCGCCGGCGCGCCCTCGAGCGCCGCCCCCATGACCACGAGCAGCGCGATCGACACCAGCAGGAAGATCCAGGCGCCGCCGCCGTGGCTGAGCGCGATCATCGCCTCGGCGAGCGCGTGCGGGACCTGGTTGATGGTGAGCGAGAACGCGATGGTCTGCGAGGCCGCAACCACGAACAGGATCATGCCGGCGAGCGTCGCCGAGCGCACGAACAGGTCGGCGAGGGCCCGCAACGAGAGTTCGCGGAAGCACAGGATGCCGACCACGATCGCGTAGACCACCGCGAAGGCGCCGATCTCGGTCGCGGTGGCGAAGCCCGAGCGGTAGCCGCCGAAGATGATGACGATCACCCCGAGGCTGACCGCGCTCGACCACAGCAGGTGGCGCAGGCCGTGATGCGAGCGCTCGACCGGGGCCGGGCGCGTGCGGGCCGAGAACACCACCACCCCGGCGACGAGGGCGGCGGCCATCAGCAGGGCCGGCAGGATGCCGGCGGCGAACAGCCCGCCGATCGAGATGTTCGCCACGTAGCCGAGGATGATGAGGTTGATGCAGGGCGGGATCGTCTCGGCCATGATGGCGCTGGCGGCGAGCAGCGCCACGCCCTCGCGCGGGTCCTGGCCGGAGCGGCGCATCGCCGGCACCGTCACGGTGCCGACCGCGGTCACGTCGGCGAGCTTCGAGCCGGAGATGCCGGAAAACAGCACCATGGCGAGGATCGTCACGATGCCGAGGCCGCCCCGCCGCTCGCCGATGGCCCGGCGCAGCAATTCGATCAGCCGCACCGACATCCCGTTCACCTCCATGGCGAGGCCGGTGAGGACGAAGAACGGGATCGCCAGCAGCACGAAGTTGTCGATGCCGCTCGACGCCTGCTGGGCGAAGACCGCCGGGTCGATGCCGCCGTCGGAGACGAGGAACACCAGCGCGCCGACCGAGAGCGCGAAGGCGATCGGGATGCCCGAGCCCAGGGCCACGGCGAAGGCGAGGAGCAGGAGCGCGAGCGGGCTCGGCGCCGCATCGGGCAGGAGGATCGTCCAGCCCGCGACGAGGCCCGCGAGCCCCGCGAGCGCCAGCGCGGCCATGCCGACGTCGCGCCCGCGGAGGTCCGCGAGCCGCGCGGCGATGAACACCGCCATGCAGGCCCCGCCGACCACCAGCGGATAGATGAACAGGTTCTGCGGCAGGCCGAACGGCGTCACTTGCGTCGCCGCGGTCGCCGCGTAGGACAGGGCGCAAGCCGCGAGCGCCAGGGCGACGCCGAGTTCGACGAGGAGGCCGGCCGCCTCCATCACGGCGCCGACCGCCGGCGGCACCGCGTCGCGCAGGATGCGGATGCCGACATGGCGCCCATGCGCCACCGCCGCCGCGCCGCCCAGGAACGCCACGACGATGAGCAGCATGCGGGCGACCTCGTCGGCCCATTCGAGCGAATCGCCGGTGGCGAAGCGCCACAGCACGGCGGCGGCCACGACCCCGAGGTCGGCGAGCAGCGCCAGGGCCGCCAGCGCCTGCACGGCGCGCAGGAGGCTCGCGACGATCGCGGCGGGCAGGGACGCGCGGGCCGGAAGGGCGGCCGCGCCGGTCTCGACGACCATGGGCGGGTTCCTCAGGCCTGGGTGATCGCCGCCAGGATCGGCTTCGTCGCCGGGTAGGCCTTGGCGAACTCGTCCCAGAGCGGCGTCACCAGGGCACGGAAGGCGGTGCGGTCGCAGTCGTGGATGCCGACGCCGTTGCCCTTCAGGGTCGCCAGCGCCCTCGCCTCGATCGCGGCGGCCTGGCCGCGCTGGAACGCGGTCGCCTCCGCGGCGGCGGAGAGGAAGGCGTCGCGATGCGCCGCCGGAACCTTGGCGAAGGCCCGGTTGCCGATGACGATCGTCTGCGGGTTGCAGATGTGCCGGGTGAGCGTGACGTGTTTGGCCACCTCGTAGGCCTTGATGGCGAGGATCGTCGGCGCGTCGTGCTCCATCCCGTCGATCACCCCGGTCTGGAGCGCGGTGTAGACCTCGCCGAGGGACATGGGGGTCGGCGAGGCGCCCATGGCGCGCAAGGTGGCGACGAAGTTCGCCACCGGCAGCACCCGGATCTTCTTCCCCTTCATCGCCGCCGGGGTCTCGGCGGCCTCGCGCGCCGTGACGTTGCGGCCGCCCAAGCTGTAGCCCCAGCTCAGCACCTTCACGCCGATCCGGTCGGAGAAGATCCGGTCGAGCTGCTGGCCCGCCGGCCCGTCGAGGATCGGCCCGGCGCTCTCCATGGTCGGGAAGAGGTAGCCGAGATCGAGGACGCCGATCTCCGGCGCCAGCGTCGACCAGATCGAGGAGCCGGAGATCATCATGTCGACGACGCCGAGCTTCACCGAGCCGACGACGTCCGATTCCTTGCCGAGCTGGTTGTCGGGAAAGTAGCGCACCTGCACGGCGTCGCCGGTCTTGGCCTTCAGGCTCGCGGCGAAGCGGTCGTACCAGAGCCAGTGGGCCGAGTTCGGATCGGCGGGCAGCGAGGAGGAGAGCCGCAGGGTGACCGGCGCGGCCCTGGCAGGGCCGGCCCGCAGCAGGGCGGCGGCCGGGAGCGCGCCGAGGCCGAGCGCGACGGTGCGGCGGGTGAGGCGACCTGGAAAGGGGAGACTCGGGGTCATGTTATCCTCCCTTCAGCCGGCGCCCTTCTGGTGGGGCGTCCGACTTGTATGGTAGTGTATGCATATCGCGCGGAGGCTGTGAAGCGGAATGATCGAGGTGACGACGGGCTCGGCGGCGGAGCGGGTGGAGGCGTCGCTGCGGCGCTCGATCATCGCGCTCGACGTGCTGCCGGGCACGCGGCTGTCGGAGCAGGAGATCGCCGCCCGCCACGGCGTCTCGCGCCAGCCGGTGCGCGAGGCGTTCATCGGACTCTCCCGCACCCGCCTGGTGGAGGTGCGCCCGCAGCGCGGGACGGTGGTGACCAAGATCTCGGTCTCGCAGCTGATGCAGGCGCGCTTCGTGCGCGAGGCGATCGAGATCGCGGTGGTGCGGCGCGCCTGCGAGACCTTCGATCCGACGAGCCGGCGGCGGATCGACGACCTCCTGGCGCTGCAGGAGGAGCGGGCGGCGGCGGGCGACCATGCGGGATTCCAGCGCGCCGATTCGCTGTTCCACGCGGCGCTCGCCGAGGGGGCGGGCTGCGCGCTCGCCTGGGAGGCGGTGCAGGACGTGAAGGCGCATCTCGACCGCGCCTGCCAGCTTACGCTCGCCGACGCCGCCGCGATGCTGCCCCTGGTGGAGCAGCACCGCGCGATCCTCGCCGGCATCGACGCCCGCGCCCCGGAGGAGGCCGAGGCGGCGCTGCGCCACCACCTGTGGGAGATCGTGCGCGCCCTGCCGCGGGCCGAGGCGCGCTACCCGGATCTGTTCGAGTAGGCGGCGCCCTCGGCCCGCGGCCGGTCGAGCGCCGCCTCGGTCCCGAGGAGCGCCGCGAGTTCGCGCGCTGACTTGGCGGCGGCCGCGGCGCAGCGCATCGCGCAGCGATAGCCGGCGAGGTCGTTCTCGGTCAGCCGCTCGGCGGCGGCCGCGAAGAACATGGCCGCCAGTTCCATGCATTCGGCCGCGCAATGCCGGATCATCTCCGGCGTCCCGTGCGCGGGGCCGGCCGCTGGCTCGTCCATCGCTCTCCCATCCGGCACGCGGTCCGGCGCCCGCACCGGGCAAGTCCGTCGGGCGGGGTGATCTGGCCCGCCGCGCCGCGCCGGGCAAGCCCGCGCGACGACGCGGGCATCGATGCCGCGAGCCGGGACCGGCCGCGGCCTCTCCTCGGACAATGCATCGCGCTCCACTCGGAAGAGTCTCTCTGTCGTTCACGTCCGCGCACGCAACATTCGACGGAATAGTCGTGAAACCGAACCGACGTAGTGAACGCCCCGCTTCAGTCCGGGGCCGATGACGGCGCAAGACGCCATGAAGAGTCGAGCCCGGCACCCGCAGGATCCACGTCCATGAACGCCATCGCCATCGCCGTCACGGCTGCCGTCGTCGCCGGCAGCGCGGCTTTTGCCCATGGCAGCCGGCCGGCGCCGCCGCAGAAACGGGCCGGCACGCTGACCTGCACCACGCGGGCGACGGCCGGCCTCGTCTTCGGCCTGACGCCGGTCGCCGATTGCACCTTCGTGGCGAGCCGCGGCGGGTTCCGGCAATCCTACGTCGCCCTGTTCTCCCCCGCCCATCGCGTCCGCGACACGTCGGTGCCGGAGACGATCCGGTGGGACGTGATCACGAAGGACGGCTTCAGCCGCCCGGGCATGCTCGGCGGCGCCTTCGACACCCTGACGGACCGGCCCGAGATCAGCCGCCTCTCGGGCGCGACGGCCTCCCGGGGCGGGCCCGTCACCCTGAGGCTCGTCGGTCATTCGGGGCAGCGGATCGCGAACTTCGCGCTCGGCACTCCGCGGGTCGGCTTCGCGGCGGCGACGGACGTTCTGGTGCGGTGAGCCTCGCGGCACGCGTGATCGCAACGGCCTGCTGGACAACGAACGACCGGTTTTGCCAGAGTTGCGCCCCCTCCTCCCGCCACGAGCCTCGTTCCAGGGTGCGCCTCCTCCGATCTTACGGCGTCGCCCGCCGGGTGTTCATCGTCGGCGCCATTCCGGTCGTCGTCGCGATGGTCATCGCCGTGGCGGCCTGGCTGCTCCTGATCGAGGCGGAGCGGGCGCGCGACGGGGCGGTTCTGTCGAGCGAGACGGTCCACACCTTCACGCTCCTCAACAAGGCCCGCGACGACTATGTGGGCCGGCCGGCGGGCGCCGGGGCGGCGGCGCGCGACCGCTTCGCGGCGCTGGCGGCGAAGGCCGCGAGCCAGCTCGGCCAGCTCGAAGGGGTCGCCCGGATGCAGGACCAGGCGGCGCTGATCGGCACCGTCCGGCAGGACCTCGCCGCCCAGGTCGACGAGATGCGCCGGCTGGCGCAGCTGGAGGGCGAGATCGAGATCGCCGCGGCGGGCATCGCGCGGCGGGCCGACCGGCTCGTGGCGCTGACCGACACCGAGCGCCGCCGGCAGCAGGACGAGAATGCGCGCCTGGTCGCGGTCCTCACCGCCCGGGACGACGCGCTCGAGCGCAACCAGCGGGTCGTCAGCGCGCTGCGCGACCTGCGCGAGGCGATCTCGGCGGTCGAGCTCAACAAGACCCGGATCGGCCAGCCCGTGTTCCAGATCGAGTTCGACGAGCTCGCCGCCGACATCCGGCTCCTCGACGAGACGGGGACGCGGCTGACCGCCGTCCTCGCCGGCCAGCCCGAGGCCGGCCAGCTGACCGCGCTGCTGCGCTCCTACCGGGCGCGGAGTCAGAGCGACGCCGGCTTGAACCGCGTCATCGCCGAAGGGTTCGAGCTGACCCGGGCGACGCAGTCGGGCCACGCCCTGATCGCCTGGTGCGACCGGCTGATCCGCGAGACCGTCGACGCGCAGCGGCGGCTCCAGGCCGAGGTCGCCGCCTTGATCCGGCATTCGGTGACGTCGAACGAGGCGGAACTCGCGACGCAAGGGATCACGCTCGCGGCGTTGCGGCTCGCGCAGCAATCCGCCTCCGCCCTCGACCGCCGCAGCGCCGAGGAGGCGGCCGCCGTCGTGGCCGAGGGCGCGGAGCTTGCCGGCCGCGCCGAGGGCCTGACGGCGGCCTCGCCCCTCCCGGGCGACATGGCGACGGCGATCCGGGGCTGGCGCGCCCAGCTCGCCGCCACGGTCGATCGGGTGCGGGAGCAGCAGGCGGCGATCGCCGCGATGAACGGCGGTGACGCGAGGCTCGGCGCGAATGCGCAGGCGCTCAACCGCGCCTTCGTCGACGATGCCGACCGCGTCGGCGCCGCGATCCGCCGGCTGCTGCTCGCCGGCGCGGCGGGGGCTCTGTTCCTCGGCACGGTCGCGGTGGTCAGCGTCGCGCGCTCGATCACGCGGCCTTTGCGCCTGCTCACCCGCAACGTGCTGCGGGCGACGACGGATCCGGGCATCGTGCGGGTCGGCCTCGCCTCCCGGCGCGACGAGCTCGGCGACATCGCCCGCGCCTCCGACACGTTCCTCGCTGAATTGCGGCGGCGGGAGGAGGGCTGGCGGGAGGCCGCGCAGCGCGCCGACGCGGCGCTCGCGACCCTGCGCCAGGCCCAGGACGACCTCGTGCGCTCCGAGAAGCTGGCCTCGCTAGGCCAGCTGGTGGCGGGCGTCTCGCACGAGATCAGCACGCCGCTCGGGATCGCGCTCACCACCTCGACCCAGGTCCAGAGCGAGTCGACGGCCTTCGAGGCCCTGGTCAACGAGAACCGGCTCTCGCGCTCGCGCCTGACGCAGCACGCCGCCCGGATGCGGGAGGGCGCGCAGCTGATGACCCAGAACCTGATGCGGGCCTCCGATCTGCTCTACAGCTTCAAGCAGGTCGCCTCCGACCAGGTCTTCGAGGAGCGGCGCGTGATCGATCTCGGGGCGTGGATCGAGGAGCTGCTGCGCAGCCTGCGCGCGCTGGCGCGGCCGGGCCGGCACGAGATCGCGGCGGACTGCCCGGAGGCCTTGAGCCTCGACACCTATCCGGGGGTGCTCGCCCAGGTGCTGACCAACGCGGTCAAGAACGCGATCGACCACGGCGCACGCGAGGGCCGCCCCCTGAGGGTCGTCGTTGCGGCGCGAGCCGAGCCGACGCGGGTGCTCGTCGAGATCAGCGACGATGGGGCGGGCATCGAGCCCCGGCACCTCGACCGCGTCTTCGACCCGTTCTTCACCACCGCGCGCGCCCGCGGCGGGACCGGTCTCGGCCTGCACATCATCCACAACCTGGTCGCGCATCGGCTGCACGGCAGCGTCGAGATCGGCAGCGTGGTCGGGCAGGGCACGTCCTTGCGCCTGCTGCTGCCGCGGCAGCTGGGTTAGAGCGCTTCACGATCGCGGCAATCGCGAAGCGCTCTCGGTCTTTGTCTGCCACATTTTCTTCGACGAACGGTATTCACTTCGTCGGAAAATGCCCTGGGGAGGACGGCCCATGTTTACAGGACGCATGATCGCGCGCCTCCTCGCCTGCTTTCTGGCGTTGTCGCCGGTCGCGGCCCGTGCCGTGACCGAGCTTCAGCTCTGGCACTCGCTCGACGGGGCGAACGGCGCCCTGGTGGCGCGCATCGCCGAGGAGTTCAACGCCTCGCAGAGCGGCTACCGGGTCGTCACGATCTACAAGGGGCCCTATGCCGAGACGATCAACGGCGGCATCGCGGCCTATCGCGCCGGGGCCGCGCCGCACATCCTGCAGGTCTTCGAGGTCGGCAACGGCACCATGGCGGCGGCGATCGGCGCGGTGAAGCCGGTCTCGGAGGTGATGGCCGCCGCCGGGCGGACGATCGCGCCGGACGCCTTCCTGCCGGTGATCGCCACGAACTACCTCGCCCGCGACGGCAGCATGCTGTCGCTGCCCTTCAACATCTCCGCCATGGTGATGTGGATCAACCTCGACCGCTACGAGGGCGCCGGGCTGGATCCCCACCACCTGCCCGAGACCTGGCCGCAGGTCTTCGCGGCCGCCCGCGCCCTGCAGCGTGCCGAGCCGTCCCGCTGCGCGCTCTCGACCGCCTGGCCCACCTGGGCGCATATCGAGCAGTTGTCGGCCTGGCACGGTAGACCGATCGCGACCCGGTCCAACGGGCTCGACGGTTTCGATGTCGAACTCGTCTTCAACAAGCCGTTCCAGGTCCGGCACCTGCAGAATATCGTCGATCTGTCCCGGGAGGGGGCGTTCCGCTACGCGGGCCGGACCAATCGCGGCGAGGCGCTGTTCGCATCGGGCGAGTGCGCCCTCTTCCTCACCTCGTCGAGCCTGTACGGGACGATCGCCGCGCAGGACCGGTTCCGGTGGACGATCCGGCCGATGCCGTATTACCCCGACGTGGTCGACACGCCCCGGAACGCCGTCCTGGGCGGCGGCTCGCTCTACGTCATGCAGGGCAAGACGACGCAGGACTACGAGGGCGTCGCCGCCTTCCTCGACTTCGTGCTGAGCTTCCCGGCGCAGGCGCTCCTCTACCGCAACACCGGCTACGTACCGGTGACGAAGGCCGCCCTCGCCGACGCGGAGGCGTCCGGCTTCTACGCCCGCCACCCGATGCTCCGGGTCGCCGTCGACGCGATCACGCGCCACCCGCCGACCCGCGACACGGCCGGCATCCGGCTCGGCAACATGCTGCAGATCCGCGACCTCTGGGCCGAGGAGATCGAGGCGGCGCTCGCCGGCACCAAGACGCCGCAGCACGCCCTCGACGACGCGGTGGCCCGCGGCGACGCGGTGTTGCGCCTCTTCCAGCGCCGGACCGCGCGGTGAGGGCTGTCGACGCTCCGCGCCCTGCCCCCGGTTCCCGTCCCGGGCGACATTGAGGGCCCGCGGGCGTTGCCGGGATCGTCGCCGGCATGCGACAGCCCGCATTCTCCGCTTGCCGGCCACGTCGCAGCACTCGCCTCCCCAGACCGGACCCCGACAGCATGTCGAACCTCGCGACGATCGCGTCGACGTAATTACCCAGGGGGTATTTTTCGGCACGCGCGTTTTCCGCCCCCCCCTCTTTCACTTGGAGGGGGGGTTGCTCAGGCGGTGATGGTCGCGAGCAGGGTGGTGAAGGGCGTGGCCTTGGTCCGGAGGGCGGCGGTGGCGACGACGGTGCGCACGTCTGCCTCGCCTTTGGCCGCCCACATCGCCCGATAGCCGTTTGTCACCTTGCGCTGGACCACGGCCGGCCGGAGGTCGCGCTCGCAGGCGTTGTTGGTCACGTCGACCTTCCCCGGGAAGGCCACGAAGGTCAGGAGCTGGTCGCGCGCCCGCTGCATCCGGGTCTGGAGCGCTCGGGTGAGGTCGCAGGTGGCGGGCACCTTCAGGAGGGCGTCGAGATCCCCCTCCAACTCGCGCCGTTTGCGCGCCAGGGTCGAGGCGGCCAACGCGGTCAGCCGGCGGGCGAGCCCGAAGGCGTTGTCGAGCCACCACTTGAACCGCAGGGCGAGCAGGTCGTCGCTGGCTTCGGCTGCATAGGCCACGTCGCGGGCGAGGTGCGCCAGGCAGGTCTGCTGGCGCTCGCCGTGTCCCTGCTGGGCCGAGTACCGGTCCGAGAGCCACACCAAAGGCCGGTGCCCGGCCATCACCTCGCCGACGACAGCAGCAGACCGGCTCGGGGCGGCGTGATGCACCACCGCCTCCTCGCAGCGGAACACCCAGTGCCAGCTGTTGGTGCCCTCGATCCGCACCCCGGTCTCGTCCGAGGCCACCACCGGCGCCTGCCGCAGACGCGCCAGCGCCGCGTCCCGGCCCCCGGCAAAGCAGCCTTGGGCGCGCCGCAGCACGTTCATCAGCCCGCCCTGGCTGAGCTTCAGCCCGAACAGGTCCGACAACGCCGCCTGCAACCGTTCGTAGGACAGCGCCTGGAAGGTCTTCAGGTAGGTCGCCACCGCGTGCAGCCGCGACCCGAAGGGTGTCGCGTCGGCTCCCGCCGGGCGTCGGGCGGCGACCCGGGTCCGGCAGGCCGGGCAGGTCACGCACAGGCGCCGGTGCTGCTCCACCACCGGGCGAACCAGCGGCAGGTCGATCCGCTCGTGCACGCTGACGACCTCGGCCGGAAGGTCGGCCGGCAGTGGTTCGCCGCACGACGAGCAGGCGCAGGGCCGATGCTCCACCACCTGATCCGGATCCGGGGTCAGCGCCCGCTTGTGGCCCTCATGCCCGGGCTTGGCCCCGCCGGGACGGGACTTCTCCCGCCTCTCCTTGCGATCCGTGGCCGGCGGCTTGGACGAGGTGCGCGAGGTCTTCTCCGGCCGGTGCAGCTTCAGCACCAGCTCGATCAGTTCCTCCTTGCTCAGGCGCTCCAAATCGCTGCGGCTCATCCCGACAGGGAATCAGCCAAACCATCAGACGGCAAGGGGGGGCGACATGACACCTAAGCCGCGACCGAGCCGCCCGTCACGGCACCCCCCTGGGTAATTACGCGTCGACGCTCGTCACCGTAATCCTTCCCGTCTTCGGCCTGATCGTGATCGGGCGCCTGATCGTCCGTTTCGGGATCGTCGACCGAAGCGAGACCAGGGGCCTGACCGGCCTGATCTTCTGGATCCTGCTGCCTTCGCTGCTGTTCCTGTCGATCGTCGGTGCCAGGACGGCGCCGCGCCTCGACGTGATCGCCGTCTACTTCTCGGTGGCGCTGCCGGTCTTCGCCCTGTCGGTCCTCCTCGGCCTCGCGCTCTTGCGCATGACGATCGCCCAGGCGGCGGTGTTCGGGCTGAACGGGGCGTTCGGCAATACCGTCCTGCTCGGCATCCCGATCGTCGGGGCGGTCTGGGGCGGCGCGGGGCTCGCCATCCTGCTGTCGATCATCGCCGCCCACTCGCTGCTCCTCTTGCCGGCGGCGACGGTCCTCGTCGAGCTCGACCGGGGCGGGCCGCAGCGGCGTCTCCTCGCCACGGTGCGGGACACGGTCGTCGGCAGCCTGAAGAATCCGATCATCTCGTCGATCCTGGCGGCCTCCGTCTGGAACGGGACCGGCCTCCCCGTCCCGGAGGCGCCCCGGCGGATGCTGGAACTCCTCGCCGGCGCGGCGCCGGCCCTCGCGCTGATCAGCCTCGGCGCCTCGCTCCCGGTCCTGCATCGGGGCCATGTCGGCCCGCCCGTCCTGCTCGCCGTCGTGATCAAGCTCGCGGTCATGCCGCTCTGCATGGCCCTGGCGGTGACCGTCGCGGGGATCCCGCAGCCGGCCGCGATCGTCATGGTGGTGACGGCCGCGCTGCCGACGGGCGCGAACGCGTTCCTCCTCGCGCACCGGTCGGGCGCGATGATGGAGGTCTCGGCCGCCACGGTGGTGGTCGCGACGATCGTCTCCGTCGCGACGCTCACCGCGATCGTCTCGCCCGCGTCCTGAACGGGGGCTCGACCTGCCGCATCCGTGCATCCCGCCCGTCACGCCGCGCATGACGGGACGGTCGTCGTCGCGGTGCGCAAGCGCCATATTGCGGTCGAACGAAGACGCCGCGGAGACAGCCGAATGCCGACCTACGAGAAGACCGACGCCGCCATCGCCCGGCTCACCCCCGAGCAATACCGCGTCACGCAGCAGAACGGGACCGAGCGGCCCGGGACCGGGGAGTACCTGGAGAACAAGAAGCCCGGAATCTACGTCGACATCGTGTCGGGCGAGCCGCTCTTCGCCTCCTCCGACAAGTACGAATCCGGCTGCGGCTGGCCGAGCTTCACCAAGCCGATCGAGCCGGCCCATGTCGCGGAGCTGCGCGACACCACCCACGGCATGATCCGGACCGAAATCCGCTCCAAGCACGGCGACAGCCATCTCGGGCACGTCTTCCCGGACGGTCCCCGGGACCGTGGCGGCCTGCGCTACTGCATCAACTCGGCCTCGTTGCGCTTCGTGCCCCGCGAGCGGATGGAGGACGAGGGCTACGGCGCCTATCTCGACCAGGTCGCGGAACGCTGAAGACGGCCGGCGGACGCGAGGCGGCGGATGGCGGCGGCCTGGAGGTCCTGCGATCCGATCGTGCGGTGAGGGTTTGTTTGCCTTGCGCGATGAAACCGCCGGGACATCGTCCGTTTCATGCCACCGGCCCGAGGTGCCGACGCATCGATTCGATCTCGGTCAAGCCCGAGATCGACGGTGCCGTGGCCCATCTCGGATTGTCGACATCGCACCAAAAGCTTGGCGACGATTCGAGGACGGAGCCAACGGCTGTTTCCAAAGACCGCTGGTCTCATCCGCGACCTTACCTTGGGGTCGTGGGTGAGACGGAACGACGGCGATGGCTCGAACGAGCTCTCGATCCATCGCGGGCATGATGCCTTTGCCGCATCTTGCGGCCGTCCGCCGAGCCCTGAGGAACCGCCACCGCGACAATCTCCTTTCCGCGACGTCCGCTTTGACAGCCGCCTCTCCTTGTGAGACCGCTCAAGCTGCGGATCGCCGGCACGCGCGTGCCGGCTCTCCCGCCGGCCGAGACCGCGACCGAACCCGCCCGCGGCACCCTCGCGTCACCACCGAAATGTCAAAGAGGTGGCGCTCATGGTGCCGTGGCCGTTCGGCGATGGGTCGGACGGGCGGACAGCCACAAGGTCGGCCGGTCGCGCCGCGGGCGCGCGAGGCGGAGACGGAACGTCATGCACGGCAGATCCGATGCCATTCTCTACGTCCCGGCCTTCCTCGCCGACGGCAGCAGGATGAGCGCGCTCATCCGCGGGCACGATTGGAGCGCCTCGCCGCTCGGCGAGCCCGCGACCTGGCCGTGCTCCCTGGCGACGCTCGTCGGCACGATGCTCGCCTCGCACCAGCCGATGTTCCTCGTCTGGGGGAGCGGGCGGACGCTCCTCTACAACGACCTCTACGCCGGCATCCTCGGGGACAGGCATCCGGCGGCCCTCGGGCGCGACTATCTCGAGGTCTGGTCCGACATCAGGGCCGGTCTCGAACCCCTGGTGAACGAGGCCGCGTCCGGCCGCCCGGTCCATACGGACGCCGCCATGCACACCCTGGAGCGGGACGACGAGCACGAGGCGGCGCGGTTCTCCCTCTTCTTCGCGCCGGTCCGCGATGCGGCCGGGCGGGTCGAGGGTCTCTCCGGCGCCTGCCCGGCGATCCCGGGCCATTCCCCCGCGGTCACGGGCGGGACGCGGAGGGAGGTCCACGACAACGAGGAGCGGCAATCCTTCCTGCTCGACCTCAGCGACGCGCTGCGGCCGCTGACCGCGCCGACGGACATCGCCGAGGTCGCGGCCCGCCGTCTCGGCGAGCGGGTCGGGGCCACCCGGGTCTTCTACGCCGAGATCGCCGGCAGCCTGATGACGGTCGAGCGGGACTATACGAAGGGCGTCGTGTCGCTCGTCGGGACGCACTCGCTGGCGGATTTCGGCCCGGACCTGCTGGCGGCCTATCGCGACAACGCGGTCGTGGCGGTCGGCGACATCGGCGCGGATCCGCGGTTCGGCGAGGAGGCGAGAGCCGGCCTGACGTCGCGCCAGGTCGCCGCCTATGTCGACGTCATCCTGTTCCGGGAAGAGCGGTGGGTGGGGCTCTGGGCCGTGCAGAGCGCGACCCCGCGCGCCTGGACGCAGGCCGAGGAGAACCTGATCCGGGAGGTGGGCGAGCGGGTCAAGGCGGCGATCGAGCGCGGCCGGGCCGAGACGGCCCTGAGCGAGAGCGAGGAGCGCCTGGCGGCGATCTTCAACGGTGCCTCCGTCGGCCTGTCGGAAGTCAGCGCCGAGGGCCGCTTCCTGCGGGTGAACACCGAACTCTGCCGCATCCTCGGACGATCCGCCGACGACCTGCTGGGGCTCGACTTCACCGCCGTCACCGACCCGGACGACCTGTCGCCGAGCCTGGCGGCGGTCGCGGAGACGATCGGGACGGGACGCAGCACCTCCCTCGACAAGCGCTACCGGCGCCCGGACGGCACCGCGATCTGGGCCAATACCAGCATCCGGCGCCTCGACGACGCGGAGGGCCGCTTCAAGAACTTCCTGGTCGTGACGGTCGATCTGAGCCGGCGCAAGGAGACCGAGCACCGCCTGGCCGAGAGCGAGCGCCGCCTGCAGGAACTCAACGAGACCCTGGAACAGCAGGTCTCCGAGCGGACGGCGGAACGCAACCTGCTGGCCACCATCGTCGAGCGCACCGACATCATGGTGATGGCGGCCGACCTCGACTACACCATCCTCGCCATCAACAAGGCCAATGCCGACGAGTTCGAGCGCATCTACGGCGTGAGACCGAGAGTCGGCGACAACATGCTCGCCCTGCTGGCCGACCAGCCCGAGCACCAGGCCCAGGTACGGGCCGGCTGGGGCCGGGGCTTGGCCGGCGAGGAGATCACCGTGGTCGAGGAATACGGCGATCCCGGCCGCGCCCGCGCCGCCTACCAGATCAGCTTCCGCACCTTACGCGACGCGACCGGCGCGCGCACCGGCTGCTACCAGTTCGTCATGGACGTGACCGACCGGCTGCGCAGCCAGGCCGAGCTCGCCCAGGCCCAGGAGGCCCTGCGCCAGTCGCAGAAGCTCGAAGCCGTGGGGCAGCTCACCGGCGGGGTGGCGCACGACTTCAACAACCTGCTCACCATCATCCGTTCCTCGGTCGACTTCCTGCGCCGGCCCGACCTGCCGGAGGCACGCAAGCGCCGCTACCTCGACGCGGTCTCCGATACCGTCGAGCGGGCCGCCAAGCTCACCGGCCAGCTGCTGGCCTTCGCCCGGCGCCAGGCCCTCAAGCCGGAGGTCTTCGATGTCGGCCAGAAGGTGCGGGGCATCGCCGACATGCTCGATACGCTCACCGGCGCGCGGGTGCGCGTCGTCACCGAGGTGCCGGGCGCGCCCTGCCTGATCCGGGCGGATCTGAGCCAGTTCGAGACCGCGCTCGTCAACATGGCGATCAATGCCCGCGACGCGATGGACGGCGAGGGCACGCTGACCCTGCGGGTGTCCTGCGGTTCGGCGCTGCCCCCGATCCGCGGCCATGCCGGATCGCACAAGCCGTTCGCCGCCGTGGCGCTGACCGATACCGGCACGGGCATCCCGCCCGATGAGATCGGCCGGATCTTCGAGCCGTTCTTCACCACGAAGGAGATCGGCAAGGGCACGGGGCTGGGTCTGTCCCAGGTCTTCGGCTTCGCCAAGCAATCGGGCGGCGACGTCGACGTGCGCAGCACCCCCGGGCGGGGGACCACCTTCACGCTCTACCTGCCGGAAGTGGTCTCCGAGGACCGGGCGACCGGCGACCGTCCTGCGCAGGAGGACGGCCTGGCCCCCCTCGGCACCGGCCAGCGGATCCTCGTGGTCGAGGACAATGTCGGCGTCGGCCAGTTCGCGACCCAGATCCTGGAGGATCTCGGCTACCGGCCGGTCTGGGCCGCCAATGCCGAGGAGGCGCTGGAGGAAATCGGCCGCGGGGTGAGCCGGTTCGATCTGGTGTTCTCCGACGTCGTGATGCCGGGCATGGGCGGCGTCGCCCTGGCGCAGGAGTTGCGGAACCGCTCGCCGCACCTGCCCGTGGTGCTGACCTCGGGCTACAGCCACGTCCTCGCCCGATCGGATGCCCACGGCTTCGAGCTCTTGCACAAGCCCTATTCGGCCGAGCAGCTCGGCCGCATCCTGCACCAGATGCTCGGCCTGCGGGCGAAGGTCGGGGCGATCTAGAGCACGGCCCGATCGCATTGCAGCACGATACAAGACACGGATCGAGGCACGCAGAAGCCAAGTCTTGGCTCGAGATTTCCCACTCGCGACCTCATCCTGAGGTGTTGGTCGATCGAAGATCGACTGACCTCGAAGGAGGGATCCAGATAGACCTGAAGCTCCTGGAGCCCTCCTTCGAGGCTCGCTTCGCTCACACCTCAGGATGAGGTCGCGAATGGGACCGGCGGCGCCGATGAACCGCCCTGCCGTGTCTCGTGATCCGCCGGGCGAGCCGGCCAGCGATCGGCGCAGCGCCCCGTCGGGCCCGCCGATTCCCCCCTCTCAATCCGAATGACGGCGTGCCCGGACAGCGTCATCGACCGATAAAGACCGCCGGTCCCATGGAACGAAAAGCACCATGACGGCATTTCTCCGGTCAGCCAGCTTGGCCGTAAGGACTGCCACCTATGACTCTCCTGATCATCCTCATCCTGCTCATCCTGCTCTTCGGTGGCGGCGGCAGCTTCTACGGCGGTGGTCGGTACCGCACCGGCGGTCTCGGCATCGGCGGCATCCTGCTGATCATCCTGGTCGTGCTCCTGCTCACCGGCCGCATCACCATCTGATCCGCCTCGGCCCGGCCATCCGCCGTCGCACGAACACCTGCGGCGGGTGGTCCTGTCCTGCGGCGGAGCGCCGGGCGCATCGCCCCCGGCCCGAGTCCGCCCTATCTGCCGCTCTCGGAAGGAGACGCCCATGCCTGACGAGAAGCCCGGGGCCGAGGACGACCGGGAGACCAAGCGCGACGCTGGACAAACGCAGCCGCGGAGCGACGATCGCCTCGTCGACGGCCGCCTCGATCCGGACGCGCAATCGCCCGACGACGAGCGCGCCAAGCCCTTCGACCCGAAGGAGAACGACCCGGCTTGACCGGGGGCGGCGCCGGGCCGATGCCTCTTCGCGCCCGCTACGAGGCGGCCGTGACCGACTTGCGCGAGCGCGCGGCCGCCTTGCGCCGCGACGGCCTGCCGGCCGAAGCCATCGCGCGCGCGGTGCATGCCGAGCGCCTGCGCCTGGCGGCCCACTTCAAGGCCCTGACGCCGGAGCCCTACCGCACCCGCATCGTCGAGCGGACGGTCCGGGTCTACGGCAACGCACTCGGCCCCTCGATCGACTTCCTGAGGGTGCGGGGCAAGTCGTGGGAGGCCATCATCGAGAGCGCGACGCGGCCGGGGCCGCCGGTCGGCCTCGACCCCGAGCCGGGGGATGCCGCGGCCGGGCCGGCCCCGGCGCGTGACAGCGAGGCCTGAGGTGCGACCATGAACCCGCTCCGCCGCATGCTGCCCTCCAACCATGCCCTGTTCGTGTTCGAGGCCGTGGCGCGCAACCTGAGCTTCACACGGGCGGCGGCCGAGCTGAACGTGACGCAGCCGGCGGTCAGCAAGGCGATGGCGCAGCTCGAACGCCATCTCGGCGTGCGCCTGATCGACCGCTCGGGCGAAGGCATCGCGCTCACCGAGGACGGTGCGATCCTGCATCGCCGGGTGGCGAAGGGCTTCCGGGGCATCGAGGCGGCGCTCCGCGAGATCGACATCCGCCGCACCGGCATCGACACGGTGACGCTCTCCCTGTCCTCGGCCTTCACCACCCACTGGCTGATGCCGCGGATCAACACGCTGCAGGAAGCGTTTCCGTCGGTCGATTTCCGCTTCCAGCTGATCCCGGGGGCGCTCGCCGGGCCGGTTGACGACGTCGATCTCGGCATGCGCTTCGTCGAGGGGCCCGACCTCGACCACGAGGCGGTGTTCCTGATGAACGAGGTGATGCTGCCGGTCTGCAGCCCGGCCTACCTCGCGGGCCGGGAGGCCGATCCCGACAGCCGCACCACCTTCGTCAACCTCACCGCCACCTCGCCGATGTGGACCGGCGGGGTCGATCCCGGGCCGGACTGGAACGGCTCGCGGGCCTCGCTCAACTTCTCGGATTACGCGGTGGTGCTGCAGGCCGCCCTTCTCGGCCAGGGCGTGGCGCTCGGCTGGGCCAGCGTGGTCTCGCACTGGCTGTCGACCGGCGACCTCGTGCCGGCCGCCGCCCGCCTCACCCGCACGGCGCGGGAATGCCAGCTCATCCACCTGCGCTCTCGGCCCCTGCGCCGCTCGGTCGCCGCCGTGCGCGACTGGATCGTCGCCGAGATGCGTGCCGACGTCGCGAAGGTCGACGGGCTCTATCCGGAACTCGGCTTGAAGCGGGCGTGCTTCGAGAGGGCGTGAGACGAACTCGGAGCCTGTTCGACGTCCTTGATGGAATTTACACCCTCCGGGTCATTCCGGGGCCGCGGAGCGGAGCCCGGAATGACCCGAAAGGTGTCGGCTCCGCAGCATCCAAACGAACGGTCAGATGGCCGAATAAAGTTCATAGCCTGTGTGAGCAGAATTTTCTACAAATTATTTGAGTAAGGCAGGATCGCCTCATCATTCTACCTCATCCTGAGGTGTTAGCCGATTGAAAATCGGCTGACCTCGAAGGAGGGCTCCAGGGATCGCAGAGGCATCTGGAAGCCTCCTTCGAGGTCAGTCGATCTCCGATCGACTGACACCTCAGGATGAGGTGGAAGGATAGGATATCCCATGATCCCTTTCAGCGTTGGTCAGACCGATCCGCTCAAACAGGCGCTCAGGAAAAGAGACGATGACCGCACAGACCGTGGCCGTGCTGGCCGCCGAAGACGATGCCGAATCCCAGGCCGATCGCCTGGCCGTCGCCGAGTTCCGCCGGCGGCTCGCCGCGGGGGAGGAGGAGATGATCCCCGTCGAGGTGGTGGACCGCTTGCTGAGCGGCGAGAACCGCGTCCGCGTCTGGCGTGAGCATCGTGGCCTCACCGCGACGGCCCTGGCCGAGAAGGCCGGCATCGCCCAGGCCTTTCTCTCGCAGATCGAGACGGGGCGCCGGGAAGGGACCGTCGAGACGTTGCGCAAGCTGGCCCGAGCCCTCGACCTGACCCTGGACGATCTCGTCGGCTGACCGCCATCGGGGCGCACGGGCGAGCCAGCCAAGCCCCGTGCCTCTTCATTCCAACCCATAACCTGGAGTTATGAGGCAGCGGATTCTTTCGACATTGAACCGGCGCGGCGCTTTTGTGAGCATCCGGTCCATCGGCGGCACCGGACGCGAAGGCGGCACCCCACGATGGCGGCAGCGGGCACGAATTCGGGCGTGAGCGGCGGACCGCTCGCCGGCGGCAGCGTCGGGGTATCGATCCGCAACGCCACCCGGCGCTACGGCGCCTTCACGGCCCTCGACGACGTCTCGCTCGACGTCGCGCCGGGGGAGTTCCTGTCCCTGCTCGGCCCCTCGGGCTCGGGCAAGACCACGTTGCTCGGCATCCTCGGCGGCTTCATCGTGCCCTCCTCCGGCAGCGTGCATTTCGGCGCGGCCGACGTGACGGTGCTGCCGCCGCACAAGCGCGACATCGGCGTGGTGTTCCAGAACTACGCCCTGTTCCCGCACCTGAGCGTCGCCGAGAACGTCGCCTTCCCGCTGCGGGCCCGGCGCGAGCCCAAGGCCTCCTGGGGTCCGCGGGTGGCGGAGGCGCTCGCGATGGTGGAGCTCGCCGGCTACGAGGCGAGGGCGATCTCGCAGCTCTCCGGCGGCCAGCGCCAGCGCGTGGCGCTCGCCCGCGCCATCGTCTTCCGGCCGCGGCTGATCCTGATGGACGAGCCGCTCTCGGCCCTCGACAAGCACCTGCGCGAGACGATGCAGATCGAGCTGCGGCGCCTGCACCGGCAGCTCGAAGCCACCATCATCTACGTCACCCACGACCAGCGCGAGGCGCTGACGATGAGCGACCGCATCGCCATCCTGCGCGGCGGGCGGCTTGCCCAGGTCGACACGCCCGAGCGCCTGCACGACCGGCCGATGAGCGCCTTCGTGGCGAGCTTCATCGGCGAATCGACCCTGGTTCCGGTGACCCGCGCGGGGTCCGACGCCGTCGCGCTCGGGCCCACCCCCCTGCGCAGCGCCCGGCCGCTGCCGGCGGGCGAGGCCCTGCTGCTGGCGATCCAGACCGAGAAGCTGATCGTGGCGGGCGACACGGCCCCCGAGGGCTACAACCGCCTGACGGGCCGCGTCACCGACGTCGTCTACCAGGGCGAGAGCCTGCGGGTGTTCGTCGCCCTCGATGGCGGGCCCGAGATCTCCCTGCGCCAGCCGGCCCACCATGCCGGACGCCTCGCGATCCCCGCCCCCGGCGGCGCGATCACCGCCCTCCTCCATCCCCAGGACACGATCGTCGTCCCGGCGGAATCCGCCTGACCCCCTCCCCTCCTCGCCTTACGAAAAGGACGACCCCATGCCCGCCCCCTCCCTCGATACCTTCAAGGTCCTCACCTTCGACGTCGTCGGCACCCTGATCGACTTCGAGAAGGGCATCCTCGACCATCTGCGCGCGGTGTCCGGCCGCAGTCCGGCGGAGTTGAGCGACGCGACGATCTTCGCCTCCTACCTCAAGGGCCGCGAGCTGAACTACGAGCGGTCGAGCGAGGTCTTCGCCGACGTCTACCGCCACGTCGCCAAGGAACTCGGCTTCCCGAACTCGGACGCCGATGCCGACGCCTTCCAGCTCTCGGTGCTGCGCTGGCCGGCCTTCTCGGATTCGGTCGCGGCCCTGAAGCGCCTGCGCAAGCATTACCGCCTCGTCGCGATGACCAATGCCGACCGCTCGGCCTTCTCGTTCTATTCCCACACCCTCGGCGGCCCGTTCCACGACAGCGTCACCTACGACGAGGCCGGGGTCGCCAAGCCCAATCCGCAATTCTTCGCTTTCAACCGCGGCCGCCAATCGGCCTTCGGCTACAAGCAGAGCGACATGCTCCACGTCGCCCAGAGCCAGTACCACGACATCGGCATCGCCCGGGACCTCGGCTACACCGTCTGCTGGATCGAGCGCCGCCAGGGGCTGGAAGGGTTCGGCGGCACGCCCGAGCCCGAGCGGCTGACCACGCCCGACTATCACTTCCCGACGCTCGAAAAGCTCGCCGACGCCGCCGATGCGGCCTTCGCCGCCGCCGCCCGGCAGGCGGCCTGACGATGACGGCCTTCCCGAAGCCTCCGGCCGCCTCGCTCTGGGCCGCCGGCGCCGTGCCGGCCGGGCGCTTCGGGCCGCTCGACGGCGACGTCCAGGCGGATGTCGCGGTCGTCGGCGGCGGCTATACCGGCCTCTCGGCGGCCCTGGCTTTGGCCGCGCGCGGCGAGCGGGCGGTGGTGCTGGAGGCCAACGCGATCGGTTGGGGCGCCAGCGGGCGAAACGGCGGCGTCGTCTCGGCGAAGTACCGCCCGTCGTTCCAGGCGATCGCGGCCCGGCACGGGCTTGCCGTCGCCAAGCGCATGCACGCGATCGCGTACGACTCGGTCGAGACCCTGGAGCGGCTGATCGCCGAGCACGGCATCACGGAGGCGAACTACGCCCGGGTCGGCCAGCTCAAATGCGCCCACACGCCCGCCACCCTGGCGGCGACGGTCGCCGACAGCGAGTGGATGCGCCGGGAGATGGGCGACGGCTCCGTCTCCGTCCTGTCCCGCGAGGCGGTGGCGGCGGAGACCGGCTCGCAGGATTTCGTCGGCGGCGTGCTCTCGACGAAGGCCGGAGGGCTGCACCCGCTCAACTACGCACGCGGCCTCGCCCGGGCCGTCGCCGACCGGGGCGTCGCGATCCACGAGGCGAGCCCGGCGACCCGCTTCCACCGCGAGGCCGGCGGCATAAGGGTCGAGACGCCGGGCGGCTCGGTGCGGGCGCGCCAGGTGATCGTGGCGACGAACGGCTACACCGATCTCACCGGGGCGGGCGCGTCCTTGCGCACCCGCCTGATCCCGTTCCGCAGCGCGATCCTCGCCACCGAACCCCTGTCGGACAACCTGCGCGCCGCGATCCTGCCGAGCCGGCGGATCTACGTCGAGACGCGGCGGATGATGCGCTGGTTTCGCATGGTCGATGGCCGGATGGTGTTCGGCGGCCGCGGCGCCTTCGGGCGCTCCGATTCCGAGGCCGCCTTCGCGACCTTGCGGCAGGCGATGGTGCGCACCTTCCCGGCGCTCGCCGATACAGCCATCGCCTATCGCTGGTCGGGCCTCGTCGGGATGACCCTCGACGCCCTGCCGCATGTCGGCCGGCTCGACGACCGGGTCAGCTTCGCCATGGGCTACAACGGGGCCGGGGTCGCGATGTCGAGCCACCTGGGAGGCCTCGCCGCCGCCTTCGCCCTCGGCGAGAGCCCGGACGTGGCGCTGCTCGGCGCCCGCGGCTTCCAGCCCGTCCCGTTCTACGGCTTGCGCGAGCCGGTGATCCGGCTCGTCGCCGGCTGGTACCAGTTCCTGGATTCGATCGGCCGTTAGGGTACGGCCTCAACATAGAGGGGAAGTCGAGATGGCGTCGCTGATTCGAACCACTGTCCTGGCCTGCCTCCTCGGCACGGCCGCCCCGGCGCTCGCCGCCGAGCAGATCACCTTCGTGTCGCAGGGCGGCGCCTACCAGCAGGCCCAGACGGTGGCGATCCTCGATCCGGCCGCCAAGGCGCTCGGCATCACCATCAACCAGGACAGCGCCCCCGATGCCTGGCCGGTGATCCGCACCCAAGGCGCGACCGGCAAGCCGACCTGGGACGTGGTCGACACCCCGACCCAGGATTGCGTGCGCGGCGGCAAGGCCGGGCTGATCGAGAAGCTCGACTTCTCGAAGATCCCGAACGCCGCCGCGATCCCGGCCCTGTACAAGACCGACTATTCGGTGCCCTACGAGTTCTATTCGAGCGTTCTGGCCTACAACAAATCCAAGTACGGCAAGAACCCGCCGCAGAGCTGGGCCGATTTCTGGGACGTGAAGAAGTTTCCGGGCGCCCGCGCCTTGCGCAACCACCCGCTGGCGACCTTGGAGGCCGCCTTGATGGCCGACGGCGTGGCGCCCGACAAGCTCTACCCCCTCGACGTCGACCGGGCCTTCCGCAAGCTCGAACAGATCAAGCCGCACATCGCGGTCTGGTGGACCTCCGGCGGCCAGTCGGCGCTCTTGCTCCAGGGCGGCGAGGTCGACATGGAGATGATCTGGAACGGCCGCGCCGCCGCGGTGATGGAGGCCGGCGCGGATGCCGATTTCAGCTTCAACCAGGGCATCCTGCAGAACACCTCGCTCTGCATCCTGAAGAACGCCCCGAACCTCGCCACCGCGGTGAAGTTCGTCAACCAGGCGATCGACCCGAAGCTCCAGGCCAACCTGCCGCTCAACATCCCCTACGGCCCGGGCAACCCGGCGGCCTTCGACACCGGCATCATCCCGGCCGCGCTGGCCGCCAAGCTGCCGAGCGCGCCGGACAACGCCAGGAAGCAGGCGGTGCTCTCGGCCGAGTGGTGGACCTCGGAAGCCGGCGAGGCGGCGCTCAAGCGCTGGGCGGATTTCGTGCAGAAGAAGTAGGGCGCGCGCCGCCTTCCTGAACCCTCCCCCCTCTGCGGGGGAGGGTGGCCCCCGGAGGGGGCCGGGAGAGGGGACGCCGCTTCCGGAAGTCACTGAACCGGTCTGACGGGCGCCCTCTGGATCAGCGTCGCGCTGCCCCTCTCCCGGCCCCTGCTGACGCAGGGACCACCCTCCCCCGCAGAGGCTAGCGGATTCACACTTCTCCTCAGAGAGCTAACCCCCTGTAAAGGTGCGCGCTTTCCCCTCCCCCTTGTGGGGAGGGGTTATGGGGATCGAAGATCCCGCGTGGGGGTGGTGCAGGAGGCACCGCTGAGTCTCCTCCGGCACCACCCCCACCTCCAACTCCTCCCCACAAGGGGGAGGAGAGGCGCGCTACCTTTGAGGGAAAAGCGCTCAAACCGAGATGTGTGAACATGCTAGCCCGCAGAGGGGGGAGGGTTCGCGGTGGCGACGTTCCGCCCTTTCCGTGACCCAGCCGAGTCCATGCCTTCGGACACCCCGCCATGACCTCATCCAGCCCCGCCCTGCGGCGGCACGAGCGGCGCGAGCAACTCCTCGTCCTCGCGCTGCTCAGCCCCGCCCTCGCCGTGGTCACGGCGCTCCTCGTGGTGCCGCTCGCCTGGCTCGCCGTGCAGTCGGTCACCGCCGACGGAGCCTTCACCCTCGAGCATTACCGGCGCTTCCTCACCGAGGACATCTACTGGCGCAGCTTCCTGCTCACCTTCCGCATCGCGCTCACCGTCACGGTGCTGGCAGTTCTTCTCGGCTATCCCGTGGCGTTCGCGGCGGCGACCCTGCCGCGGCGCTGGAGCGTCGTGGTGCTCGGCCTGGTGATCCTGCCGTTCTGGACCAGCGTGCTGGTGCGCGCCTATGCCTGGATGGTGCTCTTGCAGCGCCGGGGCCTCGTGAACGGCATGCTCCAGGGCCTCGGCCTCACCGACCAGCCGATCGCGCTCATCAACAACGAGTTCGGCACGGTGCTCGCCACCCTGCACATCCTGCTGCCCTTCATGGTGCTGCCGCTCTACGCCACGATGCAGCGCATCCCCCGCGACCTGATGCTGGCCGGCGCCAGCCTCGGCGGCGGCCCCCTCCACGTCTTCCTCCGGGTGTTCCTGCCGCTGTCGATGCCGGGCGTGGTCGCCGGCACGGTGCTGGTCTTCGTGCTGGCGCTCGGCTTCTACATCACGCCGGAGCTGCTCGGCGGCGGGCGCACCTTCATGGTGTCGATGCTGGTGAGCCGCAACGTCGAGCTCTACAACCAGTGGGGCGCGGCGAGCGCCATCGGGGTCGTGCTGCTGGTCTGCGTGGCCGCCCTGTTCTGGCTCGCCTCCCGGGTGGTTCCCCTCGAGCGCATCATGGGAGCCCGCTGATGCCGGCCTCGCTTCTCGCCCGCCTCACGCTCGGCACCGTCGTCGCCCTGGTGCTGCTGTTCCTGGTGGTGCCGATCCTGATCGTGGTGCCGATGTCGTTCTCGAACGCCCGGTTCCTCACCTTCCCGCCGCCCGGCTTCTCGCTGCGCTGGTACGAGGCGTTCTTCGGCAGCCCGGCCTGGATGCAGGCGGCGCGGGTCAGCCTCGGGATCGCGCTCGCCACCGCTCTCGGCGCGACGCTGATCGGGACGGCGGCGGCCTACGCGCTCAGCATGAGCGGGTCGCGGCTTGCCCGCAGCCTGACGGTGATCCTGCTCCTGCCGCTGGTCGTGCCGATCGTCATCACGGGGATCGGCGTGTTCTTCGTCTTCGCGAAGACCGGGCTGCTCGCCACCCTGCCGGGGCTGGTGCTCGCCAACGTGATGCTGGCCACGCCCTACGTCGTCACCTCGGTGCTGGCGGGCCTGCGCGGCTTCGACCCGGCGCAGGAGATGGTGGCGCGCAGCCTCGGCATGAACCGCCTGCGCGCCTTCCTTTCCGTCACCCTGCCGCAGACCCGCCCGAGCGTGGTCTCGGGGGCCCTGTTCGCCTTCATCTCGGCCCTCGACGAGACCGTGGTGGCGATCTTCATCGCCGGCGGCCAGAACCAGACCCTGACGAAGCGGATGTTCACCTCGCTGCGCGACGAGATCGACCCCACCATCGCGGCGATCTCCTCGCTGCTGACCGCCGCCTCGCTGATGGTGGTGGTGCTGGCGAGCCTGAGCGCCCGCAAGTCGTCCACCCGGTCATGACCGCGATCCTGATCCTCGGCGGCGGCTCGGCGGGCTGCGTGCTGGCCGCGCGGCTCTCCGAGGAACCGTCGTTCCGCGTCACCCTGGTGGAGGCGGGCGACGACCTGACCGCGGCGGGAATGCCGCCGGAGATCCGCAGCCGTTATCCCGGCCGGGCCTATCTCGACCCGCGCAACATCTGGCCGGCGCTGAAAGCCCGGATGGGGGCGCCGGCCGGCAACCGGCCAGAAGCACCGCCGCCGCGGCGCTACGAGCAGGCGCGGCGCCTCGGCGGCGGCTCGGCGATCAACGCCATGATGGCCAATCGCGGCGCGCCCGGCGATTACGACGAGTGGGGCGCGCTCGGCGCCGAGGGCTGGTCGTGGGAGACCTGCCTGCCCTATTTCCGCAAGCTCGAATCCGACCGCGATCGCGACGGGGAGCTGCACGGCCGGGACGGGCCGCTGCCGATCCGCCGGGCCAAGCCGGATCAGCTCTCGCCCTTCGTCGCCGCGACGATACGGGCGCTCCAGGCACAAGGCCATCCGGCCGGGGCCGACCAGAACGGCCCGTGGCGCGACGGGGTCTATGTCGGCACGACCGCGATCTCGGATGAGGGCGAGCGGGTGCCGGTCTCGATCGCCTATCTCACCCCGGCGGTGCGGGCGCGAAAGAATCTCACCGTGCGCACCGGCCTGCTCGCCGAGCGGATCCTGTTCGAGGGACGGCGGGCGGTCGGCGCCGTGGTGGCGCCGCTCGGTGGCGGCCCCTCGGAAACGATGTCCGCCGACCACGTCGTGGTGGCGGCGGGCGCGATCCACAGCCCGGCCCTGCTGATGCGCAGCGGCGTCGGGCCCGGGGCGATGCTGCGCCGGCACGGAGTGGGCGTGATCGCCGACCGGCCGGGCATCGGCCGCAACCTGATGGAGCATCCCTCGATCGCGGTCTCGGCCTACCTGACCCGCGCCGGCCGGGTCCGCGACCGGGGCGAGCATCACGAGCAGGCGATCCTGCGCTATTCCTCGGGCCTGTCCGGCACGCCGGACGGGGACATGCACGGCGCGATCCTGTCGCGGACCGGCTGGCACAGCTTAGGCCGCCGGATCGGCGGGATCTTCTTCTGGGTCAACAAGTCGTATTCGCGCGGCGAGGTCACCCTCGCCGCGCCCGACCCGCGGACCGAGCCGCAGGTCGATTTCCGCATGCTATCCGATCCCCGCGACCTCGCCCGGCTGATGGACGCGGTCCGCCTGGGCGCCCGGGCGCTCGGCGATCCCGCCCTGGCGGGTCTGCGCGGCCCCGTCTTCCCGGCGAGCTATTCGCCGCGGGTCGCCCGGGCGGCGGCGCCGAAGCCCTGGCCGGCGGCGCAGCGCGGGGTCCTGTCGGGGCTCCTCGACATCGCCGGCCCGGCTCGCGCCGCGCTGATCCACGGTCTCGTCACGCAAGGCGTCACCCTCGACCGCCTGCTGTCCGACGAGCGGGCACTCGCCGCCTTCGTGGCCGCCGAGGTCGGCGGCACCTGGCATCCCTCCGGCACCTGCCGCATGGGCTCAGCCGACGACCCGATGAGCGTCTGCGACGGCGCGGGCCGGGTGCGCGGCATCGACCATGTGAGCGTCTGCGACGCCTCCCTGATGCCGACGATCCCCCGGGCCAACACCAACATCCCGACCGTGATGATCGCCGAGCGCATCGCCGACCTGATCCGGCGGGAGGGTGCGGCGGTGTGATACCAATGGCCCAAGATGCTGACGCATCGGGCCATTGACCCATCTCGAATTTTCAATTTCAAGCCAGAGGCTTGGCGAAAATTCGAGAGCGGAACCAAAGGTCGTTTCCAACGACCGTTGGTATGAGCCCGTCTCTCGCACCCACGACCTCATCCTGAGGTGCGAGTGAAACGAGCCTCGAAGGAGGGCTCCAGAGAGCGCCGAGACTTCTGGAGCCCTCCTTCGAGGTCAGTCGATCTTCGATCGCTGACGCCTCAGGATGAGGTCGTGGGTGGGAGAGGACGGTGCCGCAATTGCATCGTCCTGTCGTGTCCCGTGGACCGATAGCGGTCCCGTGATGGGAGCCCCACGCCACCGGACGGCCTTGCCCACCGGCACTGCACGAAATTTGACCCCGGACCACACGCGCACCACGCCCTGCCGCCCCGCCCGGCCCGCTCCGTGCGCCGCTCCGAACGGCACGACATGCCTTATTTTTTCCCAGGGCGAAGCGGGCCCACCGATTGACTTGAAGGCCGGAATGACCCTCATATGTCTAATCATAATACCGGCCGGCCCCGTTCAGGCGCGCTGACTTATCCCAGTGGGAGCCCTGCATGAACAAGCGTCTCTTCGTACAGATCACACTTGGGCTCGGCCTGGCGATGACCACGCCGATTATGGCGCAGGCACAGGACGCGCTGGCACAGGTCAAGACCGAGGGTGTCCTGAAGGTCGGGACCGAGACGGCCTTCGCCCCCTTCGACTTCATCGACGCGACCGGCGAGCATGCAGGCTTCAACGTCGATGCCTTCGCGGAGGTCGGCAAGGAACTCGGCGTCAAGATTAAGTGGGTGGAGCTGCCCTGGGACGGCGTGCTGCCGGCCCTCGAAGCCGGGCAGTTCAACATGGTGGCGGGTCCGGCCACCATCACCAAGGCGCGGATGGAGCGGTACCGTTTCCTGTCACCCGTCGCCGAGGCGACCGTCGCGATCTTGCGGCGCGCGAAGGACGACACGATCAAGACGCCCCAGGACATCGCCGGCAAGACCGTCGGCGCCGGCAAGGCGACGGCGCAGCTCGCCCAGCTGAAGACTTTCGGCGCGACGCTGCCGAAGCCGGTCGAGACGCGCGAATATCCGGGCTTCAACGAGGCCTATGCCGACCTCGCGGCGGGCCGCATCGCCGCCGTGGCGAATTCGCTGCCGAACATCGCCTACGTGGCGTCGAAGCAGCCGGCCGTCTTCGCGGTGGTCAAGCCGCCCTTCGGCCAAAAAAGCTATTTCGGCTATATCGGCACCAAGAAGCCGGACGATCAGCCCCTGCTCGACGCCGTGCAGGCCGCGCTCGTCAAGATCAAGACCGACGGCCGGATGAAGAAGCTGCAGGAGAAGTGGTTCGGCACCGCGTTCGACACGCCGGACGTCGCGCCGGAGCCGAGCTTCTGAGTTGAGCCTGCGAGAGCCCGATGTCCGCGCGACTGTTCGAACTGATGCTGAAGGCGGCCGGCACCACGGTCGTCATCAGCTTCGTGTCGATCGGGATCGGCCTCCTGATCGGCATCCTGGTCTGCGCGGCCAAGCTGTCGCCACGTCCGTGGCTGCGCTGGCCGGCGGTCCTGTTCGTCAGCTTCTTCCGCGGCGTCCCGCTCCTCGTCCAGCTGCTCCTGATCTACAACCTGCTGCCGGCGATCGGCCTTGCCGTCCCGAGCCTGGTCGCGGCGCTGATCGGCCTGTCGCTCTGCACCGCCGCCTATCAGGCGGAGAACCTGCGCGGCGGCTTCACCAGCGTGCCGCGCGGTCTGCTGGAGGCGGCCGACATGGTCGGCCTGTCGCCCTGGCAGCAGTTCCGCCGCATCCGCGCGCCGATCGCGCTCCGGCTCACGGTGCCGGCGCTGGTCAACGAGGCGATCCTGATCCTGAAGGCGTCCTCGCTGGTCTCGGTGGTCGGCGTGATCGAGCTGACGCGCACGGCGCAGAACCTCGCCGCCTCCACCTACGAGCCGCTGCTGTTCTACTCGGTCGCCGGCGGGCTGTACCTGGCGATCAACTGGATGGTGGCGGGCGGCGGCAGCCTGACCGAGCGCGCCTTGCGCCGGGGGCGGCTGGCATGAGCTTCGACGTCTCGGTCATCGTCGCGGCCTTGCCGGCCATCCTGTCCGGGCTCAAGGTCACGCTCGGCATCTGGCTCGCCGCCACGATGATGGGCGCCGGCCTCGGCTTCGTCGTCGCCGCGCTCCGGCATTTCGGGCCGCGTCCCCTCGGCCTCGCGTTGCGGCTCGCAGTCGAGATCTTGCGCGGCACCCCCTTCCTGATCCAGATTTTCCTGCTCTATTTCGGCGGCCCGTTCGTCGGGATCAGCCTCGATCCGGTGCCGGCCGGGCTGCTGGGCCTCACCATCTACGCCGCGGCCTATTTCTCCGAGATTTTCCGGGCGGGCTTTGCCGCGGTGCCGCGGGGCCATGTCGAGGCGGCGCAATGCGTGGGCTTGAGCCAGGCCCAGATCGTCCGGCGCATCCTGATCCCCGAGATGACCATGCTGGTCCTGCCGCAATGCGTGAACATGGCGGTGGTCCTGGTCAAGGAGACGGCCGTGCTGTCGATCATCGCGGTGCCCGAGGCGACGGCCGTCATCAGCGCGCTCGGCTCGCAGCAATACGCCTTCGTGGAATCGCTGTTCCTGCTCGCCATCATCTACTGGGGGCTGGTCGAGGCCTGCGGCTGGGCCGGCCGGGCGCTCGAAACCCGGCTCTCGAAGTTCAGGTTCGCATGACGACCTCCCCCTCCGCCATCTCCATCCGCCACTTGAGCAAGAGCTACGGCCAGACCGAGGTCCTGCATGGGATCGACCTCGAGATCGCGCGTGGAGCCACCACCTGCCTGATCGGCCCGTCGGGCTCGGGCAAGTCGACGCTTCTGCGCTGCATCGCGTTCCTGGAGGAGGCGACGCGCGGCACGATCCTGATCGACGGGCAGCCGCTCGGCTTCGAGGAGCGGCCGGACGGCACGCGCACCCGCCTGGCGCCGCCGCGCATCCGCCAGGTGCGCTCCGGCATCGGCATGGTGTTCCAGCAGTTCAACCTCTGGCCGCACATGACGGCGCTCGGCAACGTCACCGAGGCGCTCGTCACCGTGAAGGGCCTCTCCCGGCAGGAGGCCGAGGCGCGCGGCATGGCGCAGCTGCGCCGCGTCGGACTCGAGGCGCGGGCCCGGCACTACCCGTCCGAACTCTCCGGCGGCCAGCAGCAGCGCGTCGCCATCGCCCGGGCGCTCGCGCTCGAACCGGAGATCCTGCTCTTCGACGAGCCGACCGCCTCCCTCGATCCCGAACTGACCGGCGAGGTGCTGAACGTCATGCGCGATCTCGGGACGGAGGGCATGACGATGGTGGTCGTCACCCACGAGATCGGCTTCGCGGCGAGCGTCGGCCAGCGCATCGTCTTCCTCGATCACGGCCGCGTCCTCCTGAACGGGACACCGGCGGAGCTGTTTGCCGCCCCGCGCCATCCCCGCCTGACCCAGTTCCTCGAAACCTACCTCGATCGCGGGGCGGCCATGTTGCTGAAGCCGGCGTGAGCGCGACGGATCGGACGACCCGCGGGAAGGCTCAAGGCGCGGATCCCTCCGAGCTTGCCTCCGACATTGCCAAGGGGGCAACGCGGCACGATCACATCGTCGAGGACATCCGCTCGCTGATCGTCGACGGGCGCTGGCTGCCGGGGTCCCAGCTCCCGGTCGAGACCGATCTCGCCGAGCGCTACGGCGTGTCGCGCATGACCATGAACAAGGCGCTCGGCCAGCTCGCCCGCGAGGGCTTCCTGGTGCGGCGCAAGAAGAGCGGGACGCAGGTGGCGCAACCGCGCGCCGAATCCGCCGTGGTGGCGATCGCCGATATCCGCGACGAGGTGCGCCGCTCGGGCCGTGTCTACCGCTTCCACCTGATCGCGCGCCGGATGCGGCCGGGCCGAGAGGAGGACGCCGTGCTGCTCGGTGCGTCCAGTGGCGGGGAGGTGCTGTGGCTGCAGGGCCTGCACCTCGCCGACGACCGCCCGTTCTGCCTCGAGACCCGCCTGATCAACCCTGCCGTCGCCGAGGGTGCGAAGGACCAGGACTTCACCGCTTTGGCCCCGGGCGCCTGGCTGCTCGAAGCCGTGCCCTGGAGCGTGGCGAGCCACCGCGTCCGGGCGGTGAACGCGACGGTGACCGAGGCCAAGGTGCTGGAGCTCGCGGTCGGCGAGGCTTGCCTGGAGATCGTCCGGCGCACCCAGGTCGCGGGCGAGTGGGTGACCGGCGTCAGGCTGCTCTATCCCGGCAGCGAGCACCAGTTGGTCGCGAATTTCGGGCCGGATGCGGTTGGGGGGCCGGGGCGGGGGTGAGGCCTGGCCGGCGGCAGAAAGTGGCGCGGGTTCCCCCTCCCCCCTCTGCGGGGGAGGGTGGCCCCTGCGTCAGCAGGGATCGGGAGAGGGGCAGCGCGACGCCGATCCAGGGGGCGCCTGCCAGAACGGTTCCGCCATATCCTGAAGCGGCGTCCCCTCTCCCGCCCCGCATTCGCGGGGCACCCTCCCCCGCAGAGGGGGGAGGGGGAAACCCGCGCTCTTCTTGAGGGGAGTCGCCTCACCCCTCCCCCACCACGAACCGCCCATACCCCCCGTCGCAATACAGCAGCGGATCGGTCTCCCGCGCGCCGATCGCACCGGCGATTCGGGCGATCAGGACCGAATGCGTGCCGTAATCGTGGCAGACGTCGATCGCGCAGAACAGGGTCGCCTGCGCCTCCTCCAGCCACGGCAGGCCCTCGACCGCGTCGCCGCCCGTCCGCATCTGCCGCCAGGTGCCGTGGTCGAAGCGCGCCGCGGAGGGCGCCTGGGCGATCGCGGCGGCGAGGTCGCGCTGCGGCGATCCCATGATGCCCAGCGAGAAGGCTCCCCGCGCACGTAGCGCGCCGTGCGCCGAGGCGGTGCGGTTGACGCAGACGAGGAGCGAGGGCGGCTCCATCGAGACCGAGCTGACCGCCGTCGCCAGCATTGCGTGCCGCTGAGGCCCGTGCTCGGTCGCGATCAGCGCCACGGTCGAACCGACGCCCCGCCAGACCTCGCGGAAGGTCTCGGCATCCCCCGGTCGCAGCACGGGACCGGCCTCGTCTCCGCTCATCGCCGCCACTCGCCCATCGCCGCCCAAATCGCCGTCCCCGCCCCGACGCAGCCCCTCCCGGGGCATCCGCACAGGCATCGTCATGCTCATACCCTGCCGCGGGCCGCCGCGTAACGGTTCCGGGGTGTGGACAAGCCGAGATTGTCCCGCAGCGTCGTCCCCTCGTACTCCTCGCGGAACAGCCCGCGGCGGCGCAGCTCGGGGACGACGAGGCGGGTGAAATCCTCCAGGCTCGACGGCAGGGTCGGGCACATCAGGATGAAGCCGTCCGCGGCCTTCGTCTCGAACCATTCCTGCATGAAATCCGCGACTTGACTGGGCGTGCCGGTGAGCCCGTTGCCGGTGTGCCGCCGGGCGTAATGCGTGATCAGCTCGCGCATCGTGTGGCCCTGCGTGACGAACTCCTTCAACTCCTCGAACATCGCCTTCGAGCCCTTGGCCGAGGCGGGCATCCGGTCCATCGGGAACGGCTTGTCGAGATCGGCGCCGTGGAGGTCGGTCTCCAAAAATTCCTGGAGCATCAGCAGCCCGACATCGGGGTGCATCAGCGCGACCAGCGCCTCGGCCTTCGCCTCGGCCTCCTCTCGCGTCTCGCCGACATTGATGACGATGCCGGGCAGGATCTTGAGGTCGTTCACGTCTCGGCCATAGCGGGCCATCCGCCCCTTCACGTTGGCGTAGAAGGCCCGGTTCTTCTCGATGTTCGAGGCGAGCGAGAACACCATCTCGGCGGTGCGGGCGGCCAGTTCCATGCCCTGCTCGGAGCCGCCGGCCTGGGCGATCACCGGCCGTCCCTGCGGCGTGCGGGCGATGTTCAGCGGGCCGCGCACCTGGAAGTGCTTGCCCTTGTGGTTCAGCGTGTGGAGCTTGTCCTTGTCGTGATAGACGCCGCTCTCCCGGTCGAGGAGCAGCGCGTCGTCCTCGAAGCTGTCCCAGAGGCCGAACACGGTATCGAGGAATTCCTCGCCGCGCTCGTAGCGCTCGGCATGGGGGGCCAGGCCCTCGCGGTTGTAGTTGTAGCCGGTCTCGTCGTGGTCCGAGGTGACGACGTTCCAGGCGATCCGGCCGCGGGAGATGTGATCGGCCGAGGCGAACAGCCGCGCGATGTTGTAGGGCTCGTAGTAGCTCGTCGAGGCCGTCGCCACGAACCCGATCCGGTCGGTGTGCTGCGACAGGGCCGTGATCGCGGTGATCGGCTCGAAGCGGTTCATCTTGGTGGGGTTGCGGGCGAGCGCGCCCGCCTCGCCGACCGCGCTCGCCGGGGAATCGGCGAAGAACATGAAGTCGAGCTTCGCGGCTTCCGAGATCGTGGCGCAGCGGGTCAGGTGGCCGAGGTCGTTGGCGCCGCGCACGTCGCTGTCCGGATGCAGCCACGCCGCCGGATGGAAGCCGAACGTGTAGACGAAGGTGCCGAGCTTAAGCTTGTCCGGTCGGGGCATTCGCGGGTCTCCTCGGGGGCTCGGCCTGCGGCCTCCTGGGATGATGCGGCAGGTCTCAATGGGCCGAGTATGCCTGGGGGCGGGCTTGCCGGGACCGGAGAAATTCTGCTTCATGCTTTAGAAAATCTGTCCGCCCCACGATCCGTCCGCACCGGCCGAGGCTACCCGCATCATGTCCCGCCGCTCATGTCTCCCCTCCCCCCTCTGAAGGCGCTGCAGGCCTTCGACGCGTTCGGGCGGACGGGCAGCTTGGCGGCGGCCGCCGCCGATCTCGGGGTGACGCCGGGCGCGATCAGCCAGCAGTTGCGCAAGCTCGAGGCGGCTTTGGCGGCGAGGCTCGTGGAGCATGACGGCCGGGCCCTGCGCCTGACGCCGCTCGGGGCGACCTTTCACGGGCGGATCCGCCAGGGCTTCGCGGCCTTCACGGAGGCCGCCGCGACCTTACGGGACGCGAATGCCGACGTCATCGTGCTGTCCTGCCTGACGACGGTGCTCGGCAAGTGGATCGGCCGCCGGATGCGGGACTGGACGGAACTCGACGCTCAGGCCCGTGTCTCGCTCGTCGGCAGCGACGCGGAGCCGGATTGGAGCCAGGGCGCGGTCGACCTGCGCATCTATTACGGCGGCCGGCACCATCCGCCGCACCGCACCGAGCTGTTCACCGATCGCATCGTGCCGGTCTGCGCGCCCTCCCTGATCGAGGGGCAGAGCCTGTCAGGCCCGGAGGACATCCTGCGCTTTCCTTTGTTGCACATCGCCTGGGATCCGCGCTTCGGGGGAAATCCCGGCTGGGCAGAGTGGGGTCGGCTGATCGGTGCCAGGCCGCCGCCCGCCAACCTGACCTACGGCCTGTCCGGCAGCGCGATCGACGCGAGCCTGGCCGGCCAGGGCTTCGTCCTCGGGCAGCTCGCCTTCATCGGCCCGGAACTGGAGACGGGCAAGCTCGTCATTCCCTTCGACCTGCGGCTGCCCCTGCCCGAACCCTATTACCTGGCCTGGAACCCGGATTCCCTACGCAAGACCGGCGCACGGGCCTTCCAACGCTGGCTTCTCGGCGAGGGCCGGGCGCAAGGACTCGTCTCCGCCCCGCCGCTATGACGGCCCGACGGCGTCGATCTCGATCACGACGAGGTCGAGGATGCCGTCGCCCGCGATCGTCGCCCCGCCCTCCAGCAGGAGGGCGTCGCGGCCTCCGAGCGAGACCGTCCGGCCATCCACCGCGACGGCCGACGGCGCGACGGCGACGAGGACGATCCAGCGCCCGCCCGCTGCGAAAGGCGTAACGCCGCCGCGGAGCCGGGTCACCCGCTGCCGGCAGGCGATCCGCCGGGTCATGACGTTGAGATCGGTGATCGCCCCGGCGACGAGGCGGGCTGCGGCCGGTGCGTCGCCGGGAAAGGCCAGCGGCGGGGAGGCCGGCGTCAGGCGGTGCGATCCGTGCCCCTCGACGGCGAGGTCCATTCCCTCGCCGTCGAGGAGCGCGAGCGTCCGGTCGATGCCGGGAAACGGCGAGAACGGCCCGTCCGCCGCGACTGTCGCCATGGAGACCCGCCAGTCGAACCCGCCGAGCCCGGTCTCCGGGGGATGGACGACGATCTCGACGGTCTCGCCGCCGCCGTTCTTCCACGGCATGCGCCGGTGATCCTCGGCCTTCAGAAGACGCATGGGGCGTGGACCTTCTCGGTGGGCGGGGGGCGTCTGGGACAAGGAAGAGCGAAGATTTTTCCGATAGGTTTTAAGACAGAAATTGAATAATAACTACAGTCTTAATCGAGCCCAAGCTCCGCTCTGCGATATGGGTTGGTATCAAAATGCCCTGCGTTCGATGACACTCTCTCAACGCCCCCGCGCGTAACCCTCCCCCCTCTGCGGGGGAGGGTGGACCCTGCGTCAGCAGGGGCCGGGAGAGGGGCAGCGCGATGATGCCAAGTATGGCGCTTGCCAGAACGGTTCAGTCATTTCCGGAAGCGTCGTCCCCTCTCCCGCCCGGCTCCGCCGGGCACCCTCCCCCGCAGAGGGGGGAGGGTGCCCGGCGGCGTCTTGGGAAAAAAGTTGAACGCTGCTCACGAGCGGAGCGACCCCGAACGAACTCACCCCAGCGCCAAACCCGGCAAAATCCCAGCGGACAAACTCCCCTCGATCGTACCGTCCGCCACCAAGCCAGCGGCCGCCCGCAGGTCGTCCGCGAGGTAGCGGTCCTCCTCCAGGGGACGCACGACCCGGCGGATTGCGCCGAGCGCCCGCTCCAGCTCCCGGCTCGTCCGCAGGGGCCCGCGCAGCTCGACGCCCTGGGCACCGGCCAGGGCCTCGATGCCTAAGATGCCGAACAGGTTCTCGGTCATCGGCAGCAGGCGGCGGGCGCCGTGGCAGGCCATGGAGACATGGTCCTCCTGGTTGGCGGAGGTCGGCGTCGAATCGACCGAGGCCGGATGCGACCGTTGCTTGTTCTCGCTCATCAGCGCTGCCGAGGTCACCTCGGCGATCATCAGGCCGGAATTCAGGCCCGGCTTCTTCGCCAGGAAGGCCGGCAGGCCGAAGGACAGCGCCGGATCGACGAGGAGCGCGATCCGCCGTTGCGCGATCGAGCCGATCTCGCAGACCGCGAGCGCGATCTGGTCGGCCGCGAAGGCGACCGGCTCGGCATGGAAGTTGCCGCCCGACACGACCTCGCCGTCGGACAGGACGAGGGGGTTGTCGGTGACGGCGTTGGCCTCGATCTCGAGCGTGCGCCCGGCCTGGCGCAGGAGGTCGAGGCAGGCCCCCACCACCTGCGGCTGGCAGCGGATGCAATAGGGATCCTGCACGCGCTCGTCGCCCTCGACGTGGCTTTCGCGGATCGCCGAGCCGTCGAGGAGCGCCCGCAGGGCCGCGCCGGCATCGATCTGGCCCTGGTGGCCGCGCAATGCATGGATCTCGGGATGGAACGGGGCGGAGGAGCCCATCGCGGCATCGGTCGACAGGGCGCCGGTGACCAAAGCCGTGCGCAGGGCCCGGAAGGCCCGGAACAAGCCGGCCAAGGCCAGGGCCGTCGAGACCTGCGTGCCGTTGATGAGCGCGAGCCCTTCCTTGGCGGCGAGCACGACCGGCTCCAGCCCGGCGCGCCGCAGGGCCTCGGCGCCGGGCAGCCGCTCAGCCTCGAAGAAAGCCTCGCCCTCGCCGATCATCACCGCCGCGAGATGGGCGAGCGGGGCGAGGTCCCCGCTCGCGCCGACCGAGCCCTGGCCGGGAATGGCCGGGACGACGCCGCGGGCGAGCATCGCCTCGATGAGGCGCACGATCGCCAGCCGCACGCCGGACGCGCCCCGGCCGAGCGAGACGAGCTTCAAGGCCATCACGAGCCGCACCACCTCGGGCTCGAGGAGGTCGCCAAGCCCGCAGCAATGCGACAGGATCAGGTTGCGCTGGAGGGTGGCGAGGTCGCCGGGCGCGATCCGGATCGAGGCCAGTTTCCCGAAGCCGGTATTGATGCCGTAGATGGGCACGTCGCCCTCGGCGATCGCCGCGATCCGGGCCGCGCCCCGCGCGATGGCCGCGTCGCAGCCCGGCTCCAGCCGCACCGCGACGCCGTCGCGATAGACGCGTTCGAGGTCCTGGAGCGACACGCGTCCCGGATGGAAGGTCAGGGTCATGGCGGGGTCCTCGTCGGCGTGGCGAAGCGCAAGGACATCCGGGGCAGCGTCCGGCGCAGCAGGAGGGACGCCCCGCGCGAGACCGGCAGCCCGCGCGGCCGGAGCCGGAATGCGCTCCTCGGTTCTGGCTTCATGTATAGACATTTAGCGGCGATTGGCAAGCGCGGCACGGTCGCCGCGACGGGGGGCCGGCGATTCGACGCCGCCGATGAGGCTCGTCGACCGACACCGCGTCGTCGATCGACCTGTCGGCGCGGACCTGCACGCGCCGCTCGAGACCGTGCCGACCCCGGATGAAGACGGGCAAGCACGGCCGGTCGCCGGCACGGCTGCAGCCGTTGCGAGGTCAGAACGGCGGCAATCGGTGCGATGCCCTCTCGGGCGCGGGCGTTCTCGTCGAGGGCCGTGCGCGACCCCTTTCCGCGGATCAGGATGGACCGCGGGGCCATGGAACGCCCTCGGACGGGTGCCGAAGGGAGGCACGACATGGCTTTTCAATATCATGTATAGGCTTTTTAGGCCGTAAATAGGCTCAGCAGGACGTCGCCCGCATGTTCCGTTCGCAGTACGCACCTGCACGAGGGACGCCTGCGCCCCGCCCGACGACGTCGATGCCGGCTCGTCCTGGACGATGCACCGCAATCCAAAGTCCGGGAGCCGCGTCAGACGACTCCGTTCTCCATCGTCCCGGATCCGGCGATAGGTATCCTCCGGGCCTGCACCACGCTGCCGGCGGGGCGACCTCCGGGGCCACGGCGCGCACCGCCTCCGTCATCGCGCCGGGAGGCCAGGTATGTTCCTGCCGTGCGCGCCCTCGTCGCCTCTCCGATCGCCGTCGGGCGCTGCGTCGCCGAGATCGGACCGCCCTCCCGGCCGGCGCCGGGAGCGTCCGGAGAGCCGTCGCGAGCGAAAGCTTTCGATCGTTGCCGACAGCATTGGCACAGTCCTGAGGACGAAGGTCCGGGCTGACAGCGGGCGGCCGATCGTTGCAAGCGAGGGCCGAACGGATGCGAATTCCGTCCCGGTCGAGACGGAATGCCTCGGGGAGACACGCGCATGCATGTGACGATCGAACAGGCCGAGACCGCGATCCGTGCCGCCCGCGACAAGGCGGCCGCGCTCGGCACGCAGATGTGCATCGCCGTCGTCGATTCGGGCGGCAACCTGAAGGCGTTCCACCGGATGGACGGCGCCTGGGTCGGCTCCATCGACATCGCGCGGAAGAAGGCGAAGACCGCGGTGTTCTTCGGCATGAAGACCGGCGCGATCGGCAGCCTGTCACAGCCCGGTGGTCCGCTCTACGGTATCGAGCACTCGAATGACGGGCTGATCACCTTCCCGGGCGGCATTCCGATCGTCGATGCCGGCGGCGAGATGTCCGGCGCGATCGGCGTCTCGGGCTCGTCGGTCGAGAACGACGACGCGGTGGCGCTCGCCGGAGCCCAGGCCATCGGCGACACCGAGTTGCCGGCGCATCCCTGGCGCACCTGAGCGGCTTGCCGTCGGACTCGGAACCGCGGGATGGGCCTTCCGGCGGCCACCCTGGACCGCCGTGGAGGTCCTGCGCGATTTTTCCACCCCAGGAGCCGCGCTTTGCACGCGCGGCCCCTCGGCTTCACCGCCTCTCACGACGCGTCGCGGTACCCTCACCCGCGACCGGGATGCCCTCGATGGGGCATTCGGGCGTGCCGACGCTGGCGCGGGTGATGCCTCGCACCGCGTCGCGGGTGCCGTCGGGGTCCTCGATCCAGCGGCGATAGAAATCGTAGGGGCAGGCCGACAGCCCGTGCCGGTTCTCGCGGGAATTGATCATGCCGGTATAGCCGCGGTGGAGCAGCTTGAAGAGGTGGTTCTCCGATTGCCAGTGCTGGCGCGCGTCGCGGATCAGAAATTTCGACAATGCGGCGTACTGGATGCCGTTCTCCTCCTCGCCGCACTCGCCCAGCGTGCGTCCGTCGAAGCCGATCACCGCCGAGTGGCCGAAATAGCTGTAGACCCCGTCGAAACCGGCCGCGTTCGCCACCGCCACGTAGACGTTGTTGGCAAACGCCATCGCCTTCGACATCAGGACCTGCTGCTCCTTGGCCGGGTACATGTAGCCCTGGCAGCGGATGATGAGCTCGGCGCCGCGCATGGCGCAGTCGCGCCAGATCTCCGGGTAGTTGCCGTCGTCGCAGATGATCAGGCTGATCTTGAGACCCTTCGGCCCGTCGGAGACGTAGGTGCAGTCGCCCGGGTACCAGCCCTCGATCGGCACCCAGGGCATGATCTTGCGGTATTTCTGCACGATCTCGCCCTGGTCGTTCATCAGGATCAGGGTGTTGTAGGGCGCCTTGTGCGGGTGCTCCTCGTGCCGCTCGCCGGTGAGCGAGAACACGCCCCACACACCCGCCTTGCGGCACGCCTCGGCGAAGATCGCGGTCTCCTCGCCGGGGACGGTCGCAGCGGTGTCGAACATCTCGGCGGCGTCGTACATGATGCCGTGCGTCGAGTATTCGGGAAAAATCACCAGGTCCATGCCCGGCAGGCCTGACTTCATGCCGACCACCATGTCGGCGATCTTGCGGCAATTGGCGAGGACCTCGGCCTTGGTGTGCAGGCGCGGCATCTTGTAGTTGACGACAGCGACGCCGACGCTGTCGTGGCTGCTGGAAATGTCGCCGTGATGCATGGCGGGTCTGTCCTCCCTCGGTCGGGATCCCCTCGCTCCGCCCGGAGCGAGGGGACGGGCGTCAGTGGCTGATCATCCACGGCCGGGCGGCCGGGAAGCCCTTGGCGGCGGCCGGGGCCGCCGCACTCGTCTTCGGGGCGCAGCAGCCGCAGCCGGGGCCGTGGCTGCGCTTCGGCGCGTGGCGGCTCCGCTCGTTGGTGGCGTGGGCGGCCTTCAACCCGGCATCCATGCCCGACAGGCGCGGCGCGGTGAGGAAGGCGCGCTCGCAAGTCCCGCCGCAATCCGGGCAGTCGTGCGGCTCGCGGAACTGCGACATCGGGCGCAACACCGTGAACGGGCCGCACGCCTCGCAGGAATAGTCGTAGACCGGCATGCTACTTGTCCGGGGAGATCGGCATCTGGACCGAGCCGTCGAGATATTGCGTCGGCCCGGCGGCGCTCGGGTTGATGTCGAAGTCGAAGATGCCGGTCGGCAGCCACAGGGTCGCACAGGCATTCGGCACGTCGACGACGCCCGAGATGTGGCCCTGCACCGGCGCGGTGCCGAGGATCGAGTAGGCCTGGGCGCCGGAATAGCCGAACTTCTTCAGGTACTCGATCGCGTTGAGGCAGGCCTGGCGGTAGGCGACCGTCACGTCGAGGTAGTGCTGGCCGCCGCTCTCGTCGACCGAGATGCCCTCGAAGATGAGATGGTCGTCGAAGCGCGGGACGATCGGCGACGGCTTGAAGATCGGGTTCCTGATCCCGTACTTCGCCATGCCGTCCTTGATGACCTCGACCTTGAGATGGACCCAGCCGGCCATCTCGATCGCGCCGCAGAAGGTGATCTCGCCGTCGCCCTGGCTGAAATGCAGGTCGCCCATCGAGAGGCCGGCGCCCGGGACGTAGACCGGGAAGTAGATCTTCGAGCCGCGCGACAGGTCCTTGATGTCGCAATTGCCGCCGTGCTCCCGCGGCGGGACGGTGCGGGCGCCTTCCGCCGCCGCCTTGTCCTTCGCCTCACCCGACAGCCGGCCCATATGGGCGGTCGGTCCGAAGGGCGGGTTGGCGAGCCCCGGCACCCGGGTCGGATTGGTGGCGATCAGCGCGGTCTCTCGCTCGTTCCAGGTCGCGAGCAGCTTCGGATCGGGCAGGCAGCCGATCAGGCCGGGATGGATCAGGCCAGGAAAGCGCACGCCCGGGACGTGGCGCGACTTGGTGAACATCCCCTCGAAGTCCCAGATCGACTTCTGGGCCAGCGGGAAGTGATCGGTGAGGAAGCCGCCGCCGTTCTGCTTCGAGAAGAAGCCGTTGAAGCCCCATTGCGACTCGGGCTTGGCGCCGATGTCGAGGAGTTCGACCACCAGCAGGTCGCCCGGCTCGGCGCCCTCGACCCCGATCGGGCCGGAGAGGAAATGCACGATCGACAAATCGATGTCGCGCACGTCGTCGGCGGAGTCGTCGTTCTTGATGAACCCGCCGGTCCAGTCGTAGGTCTCGACGATGAAGTCCTGGCCCGGCTTGACGTAGGCCACCATCGGGATGTCCGGGTGCCAGCGATTGTGCACCCTATCGTTCTCGTAGGCCGACTGCGTCAGGTCGACCTTGATCAACGTCTCGGGCATGCGTTTCCCTTTCCCTGGAGCGGGGGATGTCCCGGCTGGCGACCGGGATCGTGGGTGCGGGGCGAAACGAGCCTCCGCGATACTTTCGGATCGGAGTCTACCTCGACTGTGTATTCTCTCCCGCCCTCGACCTCATCCTGAGGTGCTGGCGATCGAAGATCGCATTCGACCGACGGGAGCCTCGAAGGAGGGCTCCAGGTAGCTCCGAGACCTCTGGAGCCCTCCTTCGAGGTCAGTCGATCTTCGATCGACCAACACCTCAGGATGAGGTCGAGGATGGGACGAGGACGACGAGCGCAATGTCCTTCTCGACCATCGAAGAGCCGTTCAAACCGACAGGTAGCGGGCGACCTTCGCCTCATCGACGTCGGCGCGGTCCTCCTCGTGGACGATCGCTCCGTTCTCGATCACCAGTACCCGGTCGGCGATGTCGAGGGCGAAGCTGAGCACCTGCTCGGAGACGACGATCGACAGCCCGCGCTCGTCGCGAATCGTCTTCAGCGTCCGGCCCATCTCCCGGATGATCGAGGGCTGGATGCCCTCGGTCGGCTCGTCGAGGAGCAGCACCTTCGGCCGGCTGGCGAGCGCCCGGGCGATGGCGAGCTGCTGCTGCTGGCCGCCCGACAGGTTGCCGCCGCGCCGGCCCTTCATCTCCAGGAGAACCGGGAACATCGCGTACAGATCGGGCGGGACCTTGCTCTCGCCGGTGACGGTGAGCCCGGTCTCGATGTTCTCCTGTACCGTCATGGTCGAGAAGATCATCCGCCCTTGCGGCACGTAGGCGAGGCCGGCGGCGACGCGCCGGTGGCTCTTCATCGCCGTCACGTCCCGGCCCGCGACCCGGATCGTGCCGCTCTTGACCGGCAGGATGCCCATCAGGGTCCGCATCAGGGTCGACTTGCCCATGCCGTTGCGGCCCATCACGGCGACGATTTCGCCGGGCGCCAGGGCGAGGTCGATGCCGTGCAGCACCTCGCTCTGGCCGTAGGCCGCGTGCAGGCCGGTCACCGTGAGCATCGGTTCGGCGCCGGGGGCCGGCCTGGGGGCGGAGGCGGGAACGGTCTGGAGCATGGCTTTGCCTCCCCTCAATGCCCGAGATAGACTTCGACCACCTTCGGGTCGGTCTTGACGCGCTCCATCGAGCCCTCGGACAGGACCTTGCCCTGGTGCAGCACCGTGACCCGGTGGGCGATGTCCTCGACGAACTTCATGTCGTGCTCGATTACCAGCACCGAGCGGCCCTTGATGATCTGGTGCAGCAGCTCGGCGGTCTTCCTGCGCTCGGCAACGCTCATGCCGGCCACCGGCTCGTCGAGCATCAGCAGTTCGGGGTCCTGGATCAGCAGCATGCCGATCTCGAGCCACTGCTTCTGGCCGTGGCTGAGGAACTCGGCCCGCTTGGCGAGGTGATCCTTCAAGAAGATCATCTCGGCGATCTCGTGGATGCGGTCGCGCACCTCGGCGTCGCGCTTGAACGTCAGGGCGCCGAGCACGCTGCGGCCGCGCGGGAACGAGATCTCCAGGTTCTCGAACACCGTCAGGTCGTCGTAGATCGACGGCGTCTGGAACTTGCGTCCGACGCCGGCCTGGACGATCGCGCTCTCCGAGAGCCTGGTCAGTTCCGTGCCCTTGTACTTGATCGAGCCCGAGGTCGCCCGGGTGCGGCCGCAGATCAGGTCGAGCACCGTGGTCTTGCCGGCGCCGTTGGGGCCGATGATGACCCGGATCTCGTCCGCGTCGACGTAGAACGACACGTCGTTGACCGCCTTGAAGCCGTCGAACGAGACGGTCAGGGCCTCGACCGCGAGGAGAAAGTCCGGTTGGCCGGCACTCGCGCCGGGGAGGATGGCGGCGTTCATCGAAAACTCCTCACTCGGCGGGGGCGCCCTGGGGCAGCGGGGCGACGGGTTTGGGGCGGCGCGCCAGCCGGGGTTCGACGTGCTGGCGCCAGATGCCGGCGAGCCCGTTGGGGAAGGCGAGCACCACCGCGATGAACAGGGCGCCGAGGCCGAACAGCCAGAGTTCGGGGAAGGATTCCGAGAAGGTGGTCTTGGCCCAGTTGACGAGGAGCGTGCCGTAGATCGCGCCGAACAGCGACAGCCGTCCGCCGACCGCGGCGTAGATCACCATCTCGATCGACGGCACGATGCCGACGAAGGACGGTGACATGAATCCCACCTGGAGGGTGAACATCGCCCCCCCGATCGCCGCGAAGGCGGCGGCGAGGCAGAAGGCGAAAATCTTGAAGCTCGCGACGCTATAGCCCGAGAAACGGACCCGATCCTCCTTGTCGCGCATCGCCACCAGGATGCGGCCGAGCTTCGAGCGCTTGACGTGTTGTGCGATCAGTACGCAGGTAACGAGGAGGCCGCCATTGACGAAGTACAGGACCGTCTTCGCCGCGTCGGTGCGGATGTCCCAGCCGTGGAGGGTGCGGAGATCCGTAATCCCGTTGATGCCGCCGGTATAGCCTTGCTGTCCCACGATCAGGATGGTCAGGATCGCGGCGATGGCCTGGGTGATGATCGCGAAGTAGGTGCCGCCGACCCGGCGCTTGAACATCGCCGCGCCGATGACGAAGGCGAACGAAGTCGGCACCAGCACGACGGCGATCAGTGTCAGCGGCAGGCTGTGGAACGGCTTCCAGAACCACGGCAGCGCCGTGATCTGGTTCCAGTCCATGAAGTCCGGGATGCCCGGTGTCGACTGGATCTTGGTGTTCTCGACGGATGACGCCTCGAGCTTGAGGTACATCGCCATGCAATAGCCGCCCAGCCCGAAGAACACGCCCTGGCCCAGCGACAGGATCCCGCACATGCCCCAGCAGATGACGAGGCCGAGCGCCACGAAGGCGTAGGTGAGATACTTGCCCACCAGGTTGAGCCGGAACCCGTCGAGGGCGAGCGGCAAGAGGCCGAAGATCAGGGCACAGAGGAGGGCGAGGGCCGCCCATTCCATCGGCTTCATGAACGGGTTGTCATTGACGGTCGGGAGTTTCATGGGCAGGCCTCCTCAGCGCCGGACCTTGAGGGTGAAGAGGCCCTGCGGCCGCAGCATCAGGATCGCTACGACGGCGAGCAGGGTGATGACCTTCGCGGTCGAGCCGGAGAGGAAGAATTCGAGGGTCGACTGGGTCTGCGAGATCGAGAAGGCGGACGCGATAGTGCCGAGCAGGCTCGCTGCGCCGCCGAAGACCACGATCAGGAAGGTGTCGACGATGTAGAGCTGGCCCGAGGTCGGCCCGGTCGAGCCGATCATCGTGAAGGCCGAGCCGGCCACCCCGGCAATGCCGCAGCCGAGGCCGAAGGTGAGGCGGTCGACCCGGTCCGTGTCGATGCCGACCGCGCCGGCCATCACCCGGTTCTGCATCACCGCCCGGACCTGCTTGCCGTAACGCGACGCGAAGAGGAGGCCGGCCACCGCCAGGGTGATGAGCACGGTGATCGCCATCACGAACAGGCCGTTGATCGGGATCTCGATCGCGTCGGTGGCCTGCACCGAGCCCATCATCCAGGACGGCAGCTCGACACCGACCTCGCGGGCGCCGAAGATCGACCGGTAGGCCTGCTGGAGGATGAGCGACAGCCCCCAGGTGGCGAGCAGCGTGTCCAGCGGCCGCTTGTAGAGGTGGCGGATCAGCCCCCATTCGACCAGCATGCCCAGCGCCCCTGCCGCCAGGAAGGCGAGCACCATCGCGACGAAGAAGTAGGCCGGGAACAGAGCCGGCAGGTGCGCCTGGAAGAAGCCCGAGCACAAATAGGTCATGTAGGCGCCGAGGATCATGAACTCGCCATGCGCCATGTTGATGACGCCCATCTGGCCGAAGATGATCGCGAGGCCGAGCGCCATCAGCACGTAGACCGAGAACAGGATCAGGCCGGCAAAGCCCTGCATGGCGAAGATCGCGCCGAGGTCGCCGAGCGAGTATTCACCGAACATGGGTGGGCTCCGGCTGGAATGTTTCAAGATGTCTTGTGCGTGATGCGCGCCTGCCCCCTCCCCCTCTGCGGGGAAAGGAGTGGCACTGGTTTTCCCCTCTCCCCGACAGATCCCGGGCTTGCCCGGGATCTGCAAGCGACGGACGAAGTCGGGCAAGCCCGACTTCGTTGCGGGGAGAGGCCTGAGCTCCGAAGGGGCTCAGGAAGCCCGAAGGGCGAGGGTGAGGGGGGCTCGACGAGTGAGGCTCCTCCGGAAAACACCCCCTCACCCTCGCTGCGGCTTTCGCCTCCGCTCCTTTCGTCCCCGACAAGGGGGACGAAAGCCTCTCCCCGCCCGCGGGGAGAGGGGATTTCCAGCGCCACTTCTTTCCCCGGACAGCCCTGCGCAGAGGGGGGAGGGTTCGGGTCGGCGCTTACTGGTATCCCTTCGGGAACGGGTTCGGCTCGATCAGGTCGGCGCTCTCGTAGACCACCTCGAACTGGCCGTTAGGCAGCGCCTTGCCGACCCGGGTCTTCGACCAGAGGTGATGGTTGGGGTGGATGCGGACGTAGCCCTCCGGCGCGCCCTTGAACTCGATCCCGCCGGAGGCCGCCGCGACCTTGTCGACGTCGAACGAGCCGGCCTTCTCGACGGTGAGCTTCCACAGGTAGGGCCCGAGATAGGCGGCCTGGGTCACATCGCCGATCACCGTCTTGTCGCCCCACATCTTCTTGAAGGCGGCGACGAATTTCTCGTTGTTCGGGTTCTTCAGCGACTGGAAGTACTTCATGCAGGCATAGGCGCCGGCGATGTTCTCGCCGCCGATGCCGTCGATCTCGTCCTCGGTGACCGAGATCGTCATCAGCACCTGCTTCGACAAATCGATGCCGGCCGCCTTCAGCTGCTTGTAGAACGCCACGTTCGAGCCGCCGACCACGTCGGTGAAGATCACGTTCGGCTTCGTCAGCTTGATCTTGTTGATGACCGAATTGAACTGGGTGTGGCCGAGCGGGAAATATTCCTCGCCGACGACCTTGCCCTTCAGCACGTTCTCGACGTGCTTGCGGGCGATCTTGTTCGAGGTGCGCGGCCAGATGTAATCGGAGCCGATGAAGAAGAAGGTCCTGGCGTCCTTCTCCTTCGCCACCCAATCGAGGCTGGCGAGGATCTGCTGCGTCGCCTCCTGGCCGGTATAGATGACGTTCTTCGACTGCTCCAGGCCCTCGTAGAAGGTCGGGTAATACAGCATGCCGTTATATTGCTCGAAGACCGGCAGCACCGCCTTGCGCGAGGCCGAAGTCCAGCAGCCCATCACCGCCGCGCACTTGTCGTTGACGAGCAGCTTCTTGGCCTTCTCGGCGAAGGTCGGCCAGTCGGAGGCGCCGTCCTCCTGGATCACCTTGATCTTGCGGCCGAGCACGCCGCCGGCCGCGTTGATCTCCTCGATCGCGAGTTTTTCCGCCTGCTGCGCCCCGGTCTCGGAGATCGCCATCGTGCCGGTGACGGAATGCAGGATGCCGACCGTCACCTCGGTGTCGGTCACGGCGAGGCCGGTCGTGTTGACGGCCGCGGTCGGCGGGGCGGCGGCGAGCGCGAGGCGGGGCAGAAGCGCCGCGGCCGGTGCCGCGGCGAGCCCCATGAGCAGCCGCCGCCGCAACGCCGATTCGAGGCCCCCGTCGTTCTCAGCCATCGTCCTCTCCTGTCGTTCCGTCCGGGCGTTCCCTCGAGGGTCTTGCCCGCCGCATCCGGAACTCAGGCTAGGTGGCGTATTGCGCCGCAGCATATACGCGTTTTTGCGTATTCCGCGGCGGGCCGAAGCCGGACAGGATCATGCGCCCCCGTGCCTCTCGCACGAGAGCATTTCGGCGAGGGAATTCCCCCCGGATCCCGCACTGCCGCGGGCGCGACGACGGAGGCCCATGCCCGGACGACAGCGCATCATCCCGGTCCGCCGCGAGTACAACCAGTGGGTCGCGAATGAGACCCTGGAGGATTTCGCGCTGCGCTTCACGGCCAAGCGCGCCCGGCGCTGGTCGGGCTGGCGGGTCGCCCAGACGGCGCTCGGCTCGGTCGCCTTCCTGGCGCTCGAGGCGATCGGCGGCACCCTGATCCTGTCGAGCGGATTCACCAACACGCTGTGGGCCGTGCTCACGGTCGGGCTGGTGATCTTCCTCACCGGCATGCCGGTGAGCGCCTACGCCGCCCGTTACGGGCTCGACGTCGACCTGCTCACCCGGGGCGCGGGCTTCGGCTATATCGGCTCGACCATCACCTCGCTGATCTACGCGAGCTTCACCTACCTGTTCTTCGCCATCGAGGCCGCCATCCTGGCGCTCGCCCTCGAACTCGGCTTCGGGCTGCCGCTCGCCATCGGCTACCTCGTCAGCGCGCTGGCGGTGATTCCGCTGGTCACCTACGGCATCGCGCTGATCAGCCGGTTCCAGCTCGTGACGCAGCCGGTCTGGCTCGCGCTCAACCTCCTGCCGATCGCCTGCATCGCGGCTCACGCGGATGCGCCGCTCGATGCCTGGATGAGGCATGCGGGCCTTGCCGGCGAGCGAGGTGAGGGCTTCGACCTCCTCCTCTACGGCGCGGCCTGCGGGATCCTGTTCGCGCTCATCGCGCAGATCGGCGAGCAGGTCGATTTCCTGCGCTTCGTACCGCCGGAGGAGCCTGGCCGGCGCGGGCGCTGGTGGGCCGCCGTACTGGGGGCGGGGGCGGGCTGGATCGTGCCGGGCGGCCTCAAGATCCTGCTCGGCTCGTTCCTCGCCGTGCTGGCGCTCGCCCATGGCGTGCCGGCGGAGCGCGCCAGCGAGCCGACGCAGATGTACGCGGTCGCCTTCGGCTACGTCGTGTCGGCGCCCGGGGCCGCGATCGCGCTCACCACCCTGTTCGTCGTGTTGTCGCAGCTCAAGATCAACGTGACCAACGCCTATGCGGGCTCGATCGCGTGGTCGAACTTCTTCTCGCGCCTGACCCACAGCCATCCGGGGCGCGTGGTCTGGCTCGTCTTCAACGTCGCCATCGCGCTCATGCTGATGGAGCTCGGCGTCTACAAGACCCTGGAGCGGACGCTAGGGATCTACGCCCTGGTCGCGGCGGCCTGGATCGGGGCGCTGGTGGCGGATCTCGTGGTCAACAAGCCGCTGAGGCTTTCGCCGCCGGGCATCGAGTTCAAGCGCGCGCACCTCTACGACGTGAACCCGGTCGGCACCGGCGCGATGGCGCTCGCCTGCCTCGTCGCCGGCCTCGCCCATGCGGGTCTGTTCGGCGCGGGGGCCCAGGCCTTCGCGGCCTTCGTGGCGCTCGCCACCGCCTTCGCGGCGGCCCCGCTCATCGCCTGGGCGACGGGCGGGCGCTACTACCTCGCGCGCCGGCCCCGCCGGCACTGGCGCCTTCGCCCGGAGATCACCTGCGGGGTGTGCGAGCATGGATTCGAGCACGAGGACATGGCCCATTGCCCGGCCTACGGGGTGCCGATCTGCTCGCTGTGCTGCTCCCTCGACGCGCGCTGCGGCGACCTGTGCAAGCCGCATGCGCGGCTGGGAGCCCAGGCCCGCCGCGTCGCCGGGCGCCTGCTGCCGGCCCGCGCCGCCGCCCTCGTCGATTCACGCCTCGGGCGCTATGCCGGGGTGATGCTGGCGCTCTGCTGCACCGCCGGGCTGATCCTCGGCGCCATCTACGCCGAGGCGGCGCACCGTCCGGCGGAGCACCGCGCCGTGCTGGCCCAGGCGCTCCAGGCGGTGTTCTGCGTCATGGCGGTGATCTTCGGGGTGGTGGCCTGGCTGTTCGTGCTGGCCCAGGAGAGCCGCCGCGTCGCCCAGGAGGAGAGCGCCCGCCAGACCGCGCTGCACCGGGCCGAGATCGCCGCCCACAAGATCACCGACGCCAAGCTCCAGAAGGCGAAGGAGGCGGCCGAGGCCGCCAACCTCGCCAAGAGCCGCTACGTGACCGGCCTGAGCCACGAATTGCGCACGCCGCTCAACGCGGTGCTCGGCTACGCGCAGCTGCTGGAATCCGACCCCGCCATCCCGCCCCAGCGCCAGGCGGGCCTCAGGGTGATCCGCCGCAGCGCCGAGCACCTGTCCGGGCTGATCGACGGGCTCCTCGACATCTCGCGCATGGAGGCGGGCCGGCTCCAGCTCCACCGCGACGTGGTGCGGCTGCCCGAGTTCCTCGACCAGATCGTCGACATGTGCCGGCCGCAAGCCGAGGCCGCGGGGCTCGCCTTCCGCTTCTCACGGCCGAAGGCGTTACCGGCCCTCGTCGCCACCGACGAGAAGCGCCTGCGCCAGATCCTGCTCAACCTGATCTCGAACGCGATCAAGTTCACCGCGAAGGGCGAGGTCGGGCTGACGCTGACCTATCGCAGCCAGATCGCCGAGTTCGCCGTGACCGATACCGGCACCGGCATCCCGGAGGCCGACCGCCAGCGGATCTTCGAGCCGTTCGTGCGCGGCTCGCTGCCCGCGGCGACCGCCACGCCCGGCACCGGGCTCGGGCTGACCATCGCACATCTGCTCGCCCAGGTGATGGGCGGGGAGATCGCGGTCGCGAGCGACCTCGGGCGCGGCAGCACGTTCCGGTTGCGGCTGATGCTCTCCGCCCTGCCCGAGCCCGCCCGCGCCGCCCCGGCCGAGGCGCCGGCCACCGGCTATGCCGGGCGCCGGCGCACGATCTTCGTCGTCGACGACGACCCGGCCCATCGCGAGTTGATGCGCGAGATCCTCGGCCCCCTCGGCTTCACCCTGCTCTCGGCCGCCGACGGGCCGACCTGCCTCGATCTCGCGGCGGAGTGCCGGCCGGACCTGTTCCTCCTCGACATCGCGATGCCGGGCATGTCCGGCTGGGAACTCGCCCGGGCCCTGCGGGCCGCCGGCCACGGCCCGGCCCGCATCGCCATGCTGTCGGCCAATGCCCACGAGATCAGCCCGGTGCGGGGCGAGGACGCGCCGCACGACGCGATGATCGCCAAGCCCTTCGACCTGCGCGACCTGCTCGCCCGCATCCAGGCGCTGCTCGGCCTCGAATGGACGACCGACGCAGCGCCGGCCGCCGGGCTCAAAGCGCGCCGGGCGCACCCGGACGAGGTCGCCGAACTGCTCCGGCTCGGGCGCATCGGCCATGTCCGGGGCATCGAGGCGAAGCTCACCGAGATCGAGGCGGGAACGCCCGAGCCGCTCATGGCCGAACCACTCCTGGCCGAGCTGCGCGGCCTCGTGCAGGCCTACGACCTGCCCCGCTACATGGCGGTGCTGGAATCGGCGGCGCTGGAATCGGCGGCTCTGGATGCGGCGGGCGACGGGAGGCGCGGCGATGCCTGAGCCGGGCCGGGACATCGTGCTGGTGGTCGACGATTCGCCCGAGACGCTGAGCTTCCTCACCGCCGCCATCGAGGCGACGGGCGCCACGGTGCTGGTCGCGGTTTCAGGAAGCGCCGCGCTCGCGGTGGTGCGGGAGATCACGCCGGACATCATCCTCCTCGACGCGGTGATGCCGGGCCTCGACGGGTTCGAGACCTGCCGCCGCCTCAAGGCCGATGCCGGCCTCGCCCACGTACCGGTGATCTTCATGACCGGGCTGTCGGAAACCGAGCACGTCGTCCGCGGCCTGGGGGCGGGCGGCGTCGATTACGTCACCAAGCCGATCTCGGCGGGCGAGATCCTGGCGCGGATCCGCGTCCACCTCGCCAATGCCCGGGCCTCGCAGAGCGCGCGCCTCGCCCTCGACAGCGCCGGGCGCTTCCTGTTCGCGGTCGATGCCCTCGGGGCGATCCGCTGGTGCACGCCCCAGGCGGCGCGGTTGCTGCGCAATCTCGATCCCGGCCGTCTCAATCCGGCCGGCGGCGTGCCGCTGCTGCCGCCGGCCGCGGCGGCGTGGCTGCGCAGCGGTACCGCCGATCCGCTCACCCTGCCGGGCGGCGACGGACGACGCCTCCAGCTCAGCCGCATCGGCCGCGTCGGCGGGGACGAGGTGTTGCTGCGGCTCAATGTCGAGACCGGCGACGAGATCGAGCGCCTGCGCCGCCTGCTCGGCTTGACCCACCGCGAGGCCGAGGTGCTGCTCTGGGTCTCCCGCGGCAAGGCCAGCCGCGACATCGGCGCGATCCTGTCCCTGAGCCCCCGCACCGTCACCAAGCACCTGGAGCAGATCTACGCCAAGCTCGGCGTCGAGAATCGCACCTCGGCCTCGGCGCTGGTCGTGCGCGCGCTCCAGGACGAGCGCGCCTGACCGTCCGCGGGGTGGGCTGACGAGCGGTCAGGCGACGACGGCCGCGATCCGTCGTGTCCAGGAGATCGACGGCGTGAACAGATATTCGCCGCCGGTCGGCTTCACCCACTGCTCGAGCGCCGCGATGGCCGTGAAGCTCTTCGACGGCGCGTCGAAATATTGCGCGTCCTTCGGCCCGTGGCGACCGTCGGACAGGCGTTGTCCGACGAGAAGGTCGAACCCGCCGCTCATCGGGCCGATGTCGCTGTTCATCCAGTTGCCGTTCAATTGCTCGAACTGGTCGCTGATCGAGCGCTGGTAGGACAGGAACAGCAGACCCCGCTCGCGGCCGTTATCCGGATGGCCCGGATTGTTCCGGTCGTACGAAGGTCCGAAGGGAATCCCCCGCCTGAGCATCTGGCGAGCCCGCGTCTCGTCGGGGCCTGCGAGATTCGTCTGCATGTCGCGTGGATTGACCTTGCGGATATGAGCCCAGATCGGGCAACGGGCGCCCTTCTGCGCGAGCGGGTCGCCCTGGCTGCCCGCGATGCGTTCACCGCTGGACAGGACGAGGTCGGGCGTGTCGCCGGCGAACGCGAAGTGGTTGAGCGCCAGCGCCGCTTCGGGAACGGTGGGACCGGCGGTCTGCCGCATGAGCGGCTGGCCGCTCGGGAAACGGCCGACGATCCGCGCCCGCAGGTCGTTCTCGTCCACCGGCTTCCCGAGCCGCCGCGAGAGCGTGTCCGCGATGGCCTTCGTTCCCGCATCGAAGCCGGGCACGTCCTGGGTGAGGCGACGGAAGACCAGGAAGGAGCCATTTCGCGCGTCGGCCTCCTCGTCGCCGAACAGGAACTGGTCCGGCGGAAGGAGGGGCTGGCCCGGCTTGCCGAACTCGATCCCCAGGGCCCCCGGCACACCGTAGCGCGTGGTGAGAAAGCGCTGCACCCCTCGGTCGTCGATGACGCCGAGGACGCCGGGCTGGCTGATCCCGTCCTGGAAGCCGAAATGCTCCTTGTCCCCGGGAAGGAACGCGCCGAGTTCGGCGTAGATCCGGACGAGCCCGCACGCCTCGATCTGCTCGACCAGCGGCTCGCTGAGCGCCTCGATCTCCGCATCGGCGGCGGCGATCAGCAGGAGATCGAGTGGCGTGTTCGGTCCCCCGACGACCCAGTTGGCGGGGCAGGTCGGATCGGCCGAGCCGTCCGGCAACCTCGGCTCCGTCGTGTCGCCGGCCCGCAGCGGCATGCCGGCCCCGAAAGCCGGTTCGAGGTCCTTCAGGCGTTCGAGCCCGAGAGCCTCGGCGGCGCGGACGCCGATCGCGTAGTTGAGCCAGAGGTCCGGCCTCGCCGGTGCCGGCGCGCCGGCGAGGAAGGCGGTCTTCCGATCGTCCTTGTGGCCCAGGACGGTCGAGAGATCGGTGAGCGAGGCGTCGAGGACGAGGCGCAAGGCGGCCTTGAGCGCCGCCTCCGACGTTCCCTGGAACCCGACGAGACGTTGCTGGCGGCGCCTGAAGCCGGGCAGCACGTTGCCCTGGATGTCGAGCGCGTCGAGGAGAGGCTCATTCGGTGGCAAGGCGCGACCTCGTCCTGCGGGGTGCGGAGGTCGCGACGGCCATCGGCATCGGGCCGGCCCCCGCAGCGGGATCCGCCAGTTCCGGGTAAGCGTCCACCGCTCCGTTGGCGCACCTGGCCCCTGCATCCGTATGCTGCAGGTTGACGTCCTTGATCCTCGTGGGCGAGGTTCCCGACGGCATGCAGCAATGCGCCACGCACCGGGCGGAGGAAGGGTGAGGCGGCTCGGCCGCCCCCACCCTGGCATAGAGGACCATCTCGATGCGCTCGGCGACCTGCCCGCCCCATTCCAGCGGCACGCCCATCACCTTGACCTGATCCAGGCCGAACGCGGCCCCCGCCGGCGGTTCGAGCACCGCCATCAGGCCGCGGCCGGCCTTGCCGCGCCGGAAGGTGAACCAGTCGTCCACGGGCGTGTTGCCCGGACCGGTGAGCGTCTGGGGCAACAGCCTGTCCATGTAGAGGCCGACCGGATCGGCGAGGGTGGCGGCCTGAGGCGTCGCCCCGCCCGCGATGGGCAGGCAGGTCGTGTTGACCGCCCAGCCGATATTGGGATCGCTGCTGCGGTTCGGATCGCCGAAATTCGCGCAACACGCGAGGCGCCGCACGTCGGTGACCCGCTGACCCTGGGCGTCGACGCGCGGGACCGTGGCGATCGCCGCGAGATTGATCTCGGCGCCCAGCGTGTTCGCCGGATGCGTCAGATGGATGACGCCCCTTTCGGTATTCCAGACATTCAGCCTGTCGTAGCTGCCATCCTTGAGGAGATCGCCCCCCTGCACCGCCGGATCCACCAGTTTCCTGTACAGCGCCAGCACCGTGTCGAAATCGTGCTCGGCGAGTTTCTCCCAATATTCCGGACCCTCGGCGGTAAAAACTATCTTTTCGATACGTCCCGCTTTCTTGTAGACGAACCACTCGCAATACTCGTCCTGCTTCCGAAACTTGCCCCGCCCCGATTGCTGAAGAACTTCCGCATCCTTCCAGGCATCCCGCCGGATGTTCCTGTTCGTCCTGAGCAGGGTGAGTGGAAAGCCGTTCCAATGTATCGGCACCGGATCGCCCTCGGCGGCGGTATCCACCTCGGTGAAAAACAAGGATCCCGGTCCGAGCGCACGAATGTTGTCTTGAAATTGCCCACTGATGTAGGCGTGCCAGTCATCGAGGAAATCGGCACGCTTTGTCTCGTTTCCAATATCGGAGACGTCACCTGGCGTTGAATATTTGAACATGACGCCCCCCTCCCCGCAGAGCCGGCAACGAACCGCAAGCACCGCCTCCATATATCGCTTGAAGCTGGCATCTTTCTCAAGTTTCCGCAACCATTGAACCGCAGCTTAGCCGTATTCGATCTTTGTCTTCCCGGCACATTTATTGCTTCGACTGTCGAGCGCGGAGAACTGCAGACGACGCCCGCCGCACGGGCCAGCCGAACGACGTCCTCGTGATCCAAGGACGCCTGGATCACGTTGCGAGAGATCCGCGAACCGTGGCGGCGCCGGGAGTCCGGCTCGTCACCCCTCGCTCACGACGGCCGACGGCATCATACGAGGTCCGGCTGATTACTGAGCGAGGCAGGCGCAGCTTGCAGGACAGGGGCGGCCATTCCCGAGACGAGCGCCTGAGAGCCTCCTTGATCAGATTTATCTGACGATAATCAAATATATCATGGGACATTCCCCCCTCCAACTCAATATGAGGTGAGAGTGTGGGATGATCCCGCCTGCCTCAGTCCTTGGATGGACGATCCTGTTCACACAGGCTCCGGGATGACGAATCCCGGGATCGCGATACGACGATCATCGGCGGGCCTCGCTCGCGCCCCGATCGATGCGGCGCGCCTCAGGCGCCGGATGGCAGCGGCGCGCCGACGAGCGCGGCGAAGAACCCCGGCGGCTGGAGCGGCATCTCGTCGAAGACCAGCTCCTCCGGATCGCGCGTCAGCCGGATCTGCACGCTGCCGGACGCCTGCTCGACGAAGGTGTCGAGGTGGGTCCGCTGCTGGGTGCGCAGGTCCCAGACGACGTCCCGCCCCTCGGCGAGCGCCTCCTTGAAGCCGACCGCCGTTCCGCTCGCGGCCATGTAGTCGCTCAGGCGCCGAAAAAGCTTCGGCAGGATCGGCACCTCGTCCATGAGAACCCCGAGGGAGGTGGCCTCGAAGCCCGCCGTCGTGCGATCCTCCTGCCAGAGCCCGCGCTTGGCCGTGCGCGCGTCCACGGCGGCCGCCGTCATCGCCGTCCTGAGATCGGCGAACAGGGTCGCGTAGAACGTCGGATAGGCCAGGCCCTGATGGAGGGCCTGCAGGTTGAAGCTGCGGCGCAGGAGCGCCGCGTCGAGCGTCACCGAGGCGCCGTCGACGTCGGGCGCCTCGCCGGCGAACAGGAAAGCGACCGGGCGGTTGTACTTCTCCTTCTGCCGGGCCAGGATCCATCCACGCGTCCCGTCGTCGGCCGCCACGACGGTGGCGTGGCGCGAGTCCCAAACGACGTTCTTCACTCCTGCGAAGGCGAGGATGGCATCCGTCGCCGCGAATGCCCAGCGACTCGGCTGATGCCGGGCATTGTAGTGCGTCTCCAGCGCGTCGATCCCGTCGAGCCTCAGCTGGCGCGAGGGCTTGGCGCCGCTGCTGCCGCCAGGCAGCGCCCTCACCAGCGCATCGTCGTCGGGCACGAACCGGATGGAGTCGCCATCCGGAGACAGACCGACGACGCGGAACGCGCCTTTGATCAGGGTGAAGGGCATGTGTGTCTCCGCCGCTCTCAGTCGGGACAGGGTGCCGTCTCGCAGACTATCGCACGCTCGCCCTTCGGTTGTGAAGTCTTTCCAGCGATGAACGATCGTGCCACTCTGCGATGGAGCTTAGGAGCGAGACCCTTGCCCGAGTTCCTGACGATATCGCGCCTGGTCACGGGGGTGGACGACCTCGACGCGGCACTGGCCGAGACCTACCTCGCGCTGATGACGAGCGCGGCGGAGGCGGCCGGCGAGCTTGCGGCGCTCCGGTCCGTCGCGGCTGCGGCCGTGACCGCAGAGGAGCCCGAAGTCGCGCTGAAGGCGGCGCTCGCGGGCGATCGCGCCGCCGCGGCGGCGGCACGGCGGCTCGCTTATCTCTGGTATGCGGGACGTCTTCCTCCGGAGGGAAAGGTCGAGGCTCCGTTCCCGTCGGCGGAGGCGTATTTCGGCGGCCTGCTGTGGCGGGTCGTCGGCGCCCACCCGCCGGGCCTGTCGGGCGGCTATACCGGTCATTGGCGGTATGCACCGGATGCCTGACGCCGACGCGCGCTGTTCGGTGGCGATCGTCGGCGCCGGGGTGGCGGGGGCGCTGCTGGCCTTCGAACTCGCGCGCGCCGGACACCGGGTGCTCCTCTTGGAGGCCGGCCCCGCGAGCGGCCCCCGCGTCGACCTCGTCGCCGACTACGCCCTCGCGGCCGTCAAGACGCCACGCTCGCCCTATCGCGACAACCAGCCGCCGTCTCCGGTGACGAGCCCGGACAGCGAGGACGATTACGCCCAGGCCCAGCCCTCCTCCCCCTTCAAGTTCAAGAGCACCTATCTGCGGCGGGTCGGCGGCTCGACCTGGCACATGCTGGGAAACATGCCGCGGCTGGTCCCGGCGGATTTCCGGCTGCGCTGCCTATACGGGGTCGGCGTCGACTGGCCGCTCGGCTACGACGATCTCGAACCGTGGTATGGCGAGGCCGAGCACGCGCTCGGCGTCGCCGGCGACCATCGCGCGCTCGACGGCCTGCACGGCGCCCATCGCAGCCGGCCCTTCCCGATGAGCCGGATCTGGCCGTCCTACGGCGACCTCGCGGTCGAGCGCGCCGCGGCCGGGCTGCAGGTGCACGGCATCCCGGTCGAGCTCACCTCGACGCCTCAGGCCCGCAACTCGCGCCCCTACGACGGGCGCCCGGCTTGCGCCGGCAATTCCTCCTGCGTCCCGATCTGCCCCATCGGCGCGAAGTACGACGGGTCGGTCCACGTGCGGAAGGCGGTCGCCGCGGGAGCCATCCTGTGGGACCGGGCCGTGGTCACCCGTATCGACCTCGACCGGACGACGCGGCGCGTGCGGGCCCTGCGCTATACCCGGTGGGACGAGGCCGGCGCGAGGCGGGAGGGCTTCGTCACCGCGGACCTCTACGTCGTCGCCGCGCATGCCATCGAGACGCCGCGGCTGCTGCTCGCCTCGCCGGATCCGGACGCCGCGCCGGCCGGCGTCGCCAACGGCAGCGACCAGGTCGGCCGCAACCTGATGGACCATCTCCAGGGCCAGGGCGCGACCATCGTCGCCGAACCGCTCCACCCGTTCCGCGGGCCGCCCACCACGGTCGGCATCGACTCGTTCCGGGATGGCGCCTTCCGGGCCCGTCATGCCGCATTCCGCCTGTCGATCGGCAACGACGGCATGGGCCGGAGCGAGACGCCCTACGCCGCCCTCGGCCGGCTCGTCGATGCCGGCCTGATCGGGACCGACCTGCGCACGGCCCTGCGCGACAGGCTCTCCCGACAGTTCCGGATCAGTTACTCGACGGAGATGCTGCCCCGGCCGGCCAATCGCGTCACCCTCGCCGATGGTCCGGCGGACGCGTTCGGGGTGCCGCGCGCGGCGCTGGCCATGACGCTCGACGACTACAACAGGCAGGCCTTCGCGAAGGCCCTGGCGGTGGTGTCGGCGGTGTTCGACCGGCTCGGAGCCCCGGACCCTGAGCGCAAGATGCAGGAAGAGGATACCTATTCCGGTGCCGGCCACATCATGGGCACGACGCGCATGGGCCGGGATCCTTCCAGTTCGGTGGTCGACCGCGACTGCAGGGCCCACGACCACGACAACCTCTTAATCGTGGGCGCGGGCGTCTTCCCGACCGGGGGGACCGCCAACCCGACGCTGACGGTGGCGGCCCTGGCGCTCCGCGCGGCACGGACCGTGTCGACCCTTCTCCGCACGGGGCCCTGACATGTCCGCCGATCCAGCCGCGATCCCGAGCCGCTCACGCCTGCTCAGCCTGCTCACCGAGGCCTGCGAACTCGAGCACGGACTCGCCTGCTCCTACCTCTACGCCGCCTTCTCGCTGAAGCAGGATCTGGCCGAAGGCGGCCTGACCTGGCGGCAGCTTCAGGCGGTGCGATTGTGGGCGTCCGAAATCTACATGATCGCCGCCGAGGAGATGCTCCACCTCGCGCAGGTCTGGAACATCCTGGCCGCAGTCGGCGGTTCGCCGCATTACGGGCGTCCGAACTTCCCGCAGCGGCGCACCTATTACGGGTTCGACCAGCCGCTGGCCCTCGAAGGATTCGGCGCCCGCGCCCTCGACCGCTTCATCTCGTACGAGACGCCGCTCGATCTGCTGGCCGGGCGGAAAGCCGCGCCGACACGGACGAACGACGACGAGCCGGCGCGGTTTCGCTCCGTGGGCGAACTCTACGGCCTGATCGCCGAGCAGATCCAGGGCCTGCCGGAGGAGAGCCTGTTCTTCGTAGGCAGCCAGGGAGAGATGACGCCGGACATCGCCCATTTCCCCGATCTCCTGCCGGTCCGGGACGCACGATCGGCGCTCGCCGCGATCGCGCTCATCACCGAGCAGGGCGAGGGGACGGCCTGCGACCGCGGCGACTCGCACTACGCCACCTTCCTGCGGACCCGGGCCGCCTTCGAGGAGCACCGCGCCGCCGATCCGGCATTCCGGCCCACCCGCCCGGTCCTCGACAACCCCGTGCCGCGCATCCGCGGCGACTGGGCCGGGGGCGGGCCGGTCAACGTGCTCGTCGATCCGTTGGCGCGGGAGGTCGGGGATCTGTTCGACGACGTCTACGTCCTGATGCTGCGCCTGCTCCAGCACGCCTTCGCCAGCGGTCCGTCGGGACCGATGGCCGGCCTGTTCTGCAGCGTCGCGATCGACGCGATGACGACCGTGCTCAAGCCCCTCGGCGAGACGCTCGCCCTCCTCCCCTCGGGTCGCGGCGACGGTTCGCGGGCCGGCGCCGCCTTCGGACTGACCCGCCACACCACCCTGCCTCCCGCGTCGGCCATCGCCCTGCGCATCGCGGCCGAACGCGCTGAGGATCTGGCTCGCGTGGCGTCCCGGCTCGCCGGACGCGATGGGGCACCGGAGCGGCTGGGCCTGGCGGCGGATAATCTGAAACGGGTCGCATCCGCCTTCGGTCCCTGAGAAAGCTCGCGTGCACCCCTGACCGGGCGAACGATTGGCCACGGGGACGCGACGGCCGACCGCGACGTGATCGCGACCGTCGGCCGACGGTCGCGGAACCCGCGTCCGGGCGCGGGTGCCTGCACCCGGACACCGACATCGATCGGAGCGCCGCCGCGATGCGCGGGCGCGAAGTGCCGCATCGTACTCGGTAACGGCACCGCGATCGGCGGCGGGCAGAGGCCGGTCGCCCGTCATTCAACGAGCGGGCAGTAGGGCTGCGCCGACGCGAGAAGTAGATCGTTACGCCGTCGACGTATCGCGTGGTCGAGACAAAGACGATCGTCGATGGGAGTAGACCAGGAACAGGCCCGTGCGATCCGCAGCTGGAAAGGACATCGCCATCAAGAGCGACCCGCCCGGCCGCCGCCTCGCCAACCAAAAACTGATGAAAATCCGGTGAGGTTTCCAGATTATTTTTGTTAGTTTTAATTTTTTTCTCGCTAGATCAAATATGAATGCCTATTTTTAGCACGTACCTATTGCTATTTTTTTTGGTTATTTGGATATTTTGTTATTGTATGTGGAATGTTTCATTTATTTTTTTGTCATCACTGGAAGACATAAAGTAATTATTGATTTATTGCGAAGACTTTTTCGTCGTAATACACGAATAATGCCCTGACGCGATAGGCTACGACCATGCATAGGCGGACACCGGTATCGCGGCTCGGCGCATGGTCATGGGGACGTAGACACCCCTTGTCATTTCCCTTCCGTAATGCAAGGTTACGTCATCAACACGCGATCGAGCATGAAACAAAAATGGAATAGTGTTTTTCAAATGCACAGACGCGCCATAGGACAAACTTCCCGATACTTGTCTTCGATGGCTGACGATAAACGCAGCATTCGCACCGGAAGATGTACAACCCTGGATAACGGGCTCTGATAGATTTACTTGATCGATCGACATGAAATGATTTTTGACAAATGGCGCCGGCGTTGCAGAATTCGATTTTCTCTCGTATGTCGATATACATTAAATTTTTCTTGCGGTCGATTTTATGTTTTGATTTCTTCAGAAAAATAAAAAAATATTTGCACCTTGATCCGGCGATTTTCTCACTACAGACAATCGGGATATTATTGATAGATTGCAGGGCACTAGACTAGAAAAATGCAATTTCATACCGTGTTCAAATTTAAAATTTCGATGCATCGATACTATCAATTATAGCCATAAATATTAGATTGACTGTCTTGGAGATTCCGACAGTACGCAGCGTGTTCACGACGAATCACCATAATCGCTCCAGGAGAACGACGATGAGTATCTCGACTCTCGGCCCGCGGAACACCAATTCGGAATTCGCAACGGCCCACTACATGCAATCACGCAACATCGAAGGCGAGATCGTCCTGTCGGACACACCCGAGAAGGCGATCGTCGAACTGATCGATGGAAAGGTCGACAAGACGGTCCTGTGCGTCGTGTATCCAGACTTGAACAACATCGTATTCCGGAACCTCGGAAAGGTTCATATCGAGGAACTCTTTCACTTTCATACCGACAACATGGTGATCGCGAGACGCCGCGGCGATGACAGCCAGGGAACACGGTGCTGCTCGCACCCGGCACCGACGCATCTTCTGCCCGAAGGCGCCGACAGTGTCACGCTCGTCTCCAGCAATTCTTACGCCGCGAGCCTCGTCGCCAAGGGCGATTTCGATATCTGCGTCACGACCCTCGCTGCAGCGACCGAGTTCGAACTGAATGTCATCAAGGATTATGGCCCCGTTCCGATGGGATGGGCAGTGTTTGCCCGAACCTGACATGCGGAATATTTCGAACATCTCCGCCGCGCTCAGCACATGCAATCTCGCCGATGCTCACGATCATCTCGGCTTGGTATGCAAGTGGCTCAGTCGCGATCTGACCGCGACGCGTCCCGCTCGCTTCTGGGGCTATGCGGATGTGGTTCAATGGGGGCCGACCCGAAAGACCTCCGATATCAAGGCAGTCTCGCCTTCGACCTGGGACGAAGTCAAATCCTTCGTCGCGGAACTCCGCCCATCGGGCCATCCACGGATCTACGTCTCCGGCTGCCGGGAGGCATCGCGCGACTACGTCTTGCTTGGGGGCCTGAGCCTGACTTACCTCGCTCGACTTGGCTATGCGGGCGTGGTCGCGAACGGCACGATCCGCGACCACGACGAAGTCGCGGAGCTCGATCTGCCGATCTGGTCGACCGGCTTCGCCGTCATGGACTCACAGGGTTGCATGAAGGTTGAGAGCCGCGGCACGGCCTGCACCGTCGCCGGCCACGTCGTCCGCCAGGACGACCTCGTCCTCGGCGATGGAAACGGCGTCGTCGCCGTGGCGAGCGAGGACATCGAGGCCGTCCTCGCCACGGCTACCCGTATCGCCGGGATCGAGAGCGAGATGCTGGCGAAGATCCGCTCGGGCGGCAACCTCTACGACCTCGTCGAAGGAGGAGGTCACATATGAGCCTCGTCTATCTCGACGGCGCCCTGATCGACGCGAGCGATGCACGCTTCGGCCCCTCACTCTTCTCTCTCAACTACGCGGTCTGTGCGTTCGAAGGCATCCGCTGCTACGCGGCCGACGGAGGCTCCGCCGTTTTCCGTCTCCGCGAACACCTGGAACGCTATCGCCGGACCTGCGATTTCCTTGGCCTTGAAAGTCCCTACCTCGACGAGGACACGCAATATCGAGCGACGATGGACCTCGTCCGCCGCTTCGGCGGCGGCGACCTCTACATTCGACCGATCGCCTTCCTCGACGAAGGCATCATGCGGCTCGACGAGCCGCCCGCCCCCCGCAGCTGCATCTTCGCGATACCGATTCCCGCGCCGAAGCCCGTCCCGGTGATCGGCCTCGGCGTATCGACCCATCCTCGATCGACCGAGACGATCTCACGAAAAATATCGCGCAACTATTTCGACAGCTACCTCGGATTGCGATCACGGCTGCCCGGCGATGACGATCTTCTTTTTCTTGACACGAACGGAAAAATTACCGAGACGAGTGCGCACAACATCTTCTTCTTTACAAATAAAGGAGAAGTCGTTACCCCAGCGACAACGCATTGTCTGCCTGGCATCACCCGCGACACGGTCATCACCCTTCTACGTCGGGGCGGAACGTCGGTGACCGAGCGCGATATCCATGTCTCCGAGGCGGCGTTCTTCTCCGCCGCCTTCACCACGAGCACCGCATCCGAGATCAGGATCGTCGCTCGCATCGCCACGACGACCTTCGATGCTCACCACGCAAAGCTGCGCCGGCTTGTCGACGAATTCCGTCGCTGCACGCTCGGCCGAGACCCGGAATACAAGGAGTGGAACTGCTATGTACAATCTTGAAACGACCCTGGATGGCACGAAGATCGCCAATAACGGCGAAACGATCCTGCGGGTGAACGTTCCCCACCTGGACATTAGCGAACTCAAGGACTCATTTTATTTCGTTCCAAACGATAATTATTTCACGGCTGGATCGCGCTACCGCACCACGTCGAGGATCAGGATTACCGAAAGCGGCTATGAATTGCTCCCTCGCGTGCCCCTCTATCAGCCGAGCTACGTCAACAAGCTCGGATCTTATGGCGGCATCGATCGCGATTATGCCGACGTTCCGAAGTCGCTGCTCAAGACGCGGTCCTTCGACATCATGATCAAGGAATGGCTAGCCTCGATCCCGTACGTCGTGGAAAGTTTCTCGATCCATCAGATCCGGACGACCGACAACGGCAACCCGACTCCGGAGGGTGCGCACCGGGACGGTACCGACTGGACCGGCGTCTACATCGTCAACCGTCACAATATCGCGGACACCTCCGGTGCAACCCGGTACTGGGATGTGAAAGGCGACCTGGTGCTCGATCACGTATTTCCCGAAGGCGTATTGATCAATCACTACGACCGCTACTTCACCCATTGCGCCACGCCGATCGTCAAAGTCGACCCCGACGAACCGAGCTATCGCGACGTTTTCGTCATCACGTCGCCCGAGCACGGCGTCAATCGCCAGCAAGAGACCTATCGTCGCGAGGTTCTGACAGCAGAAGCCTGAGTCATGATCGTCATCCTGTACTGCTTCGTCGCCGACTTCATGAAGCGGCGGCAACCCTATCGCGCCGAGCATCTGGCCTACGTCGCAGCGGAGCAGGCGGCGGGACGGATCGCAGCCGGCGGCGCATTGTCTGAGAACCTGCGTAAGGGCCTCATCCTGTACCGGGGCACCGTCGAGCAGGCCGAAGCCTTCGTGGCGGCCGATCCCTATGTCCGCGCCGGCATCGTGACGAGCCGGGAGATCGGAACCTGGACCCTCGTCATCGGCGACAGGATGGAGGTGTTGACGTGACCGATCTCGACGTCGTCTCGCTCGTCAATCGTAGCCTCGCCGAAATCGGCCGGCCCACCATCGTCATCGACACTGTCGATCGAAACCTGATCGATCTCGGTTTGACGTCGATCGACCGCCTGATGCTGATCGCCAAGATTGAGATCTTGTCATCGCGAAAGATAGACGTGCGAAAACTGGGAACAAGTTCGAAATTGACCGTCTCGCAACTCGCCAGCGCGTTGACATGATCATGGCGAATCTCACCGAACTCCTCACCAGATACCGCGATCGGGACGATCGTTTCGTCGCCGTCGTGGACGGCGAGCGCGAAAGCTACCGGGCGTTCTTCACCCGGATCGACCGCTGGCAATCCGAGATCGGGACCACGGTTCCGGCCGGCGGCATCGTGCTGATCGATGGCGTGAAAACCCTGGACGCCGTCGCCGCGGGCGTCGCCAGCCTCTTGGCCGAGGGAGGCGTCAGCTACCTCGACCTCACGCTTCCGTCGTCGAGGACGTCGCAGATCGTCACGGCCATGCGCCCCGCCCTCCACCTCGTCCATGGCGGGGACGGGATCAGCCGGCACGTGCCGGTCGAGAACTCGCCGCGTCGCTTCGCCGGCAGCGTGGTGTTCACGTCGGGGACCACCGGCCAGCCCAAGGGCGTTTTCAGCGCGACCGAGGCTCTCGCCCACTACGTGGACTCGATGCTCGACTGCATGGGTGACAACCGGCAGACGTGGCTCAGCATCTGCCCGCTTCACTTCGACGTCTTCCAGCTCGATGTCCTCGTCCAGCTGGCGCGTGGTGCCGATATCATCCTCGCCAGCAATACACTCCTGCCACATCAATATCTCAATATCATCGCGGATGAGGGTGTCACCGAGGTTCTCTACATTTCGACCTTGCTCAAAATGACCGTCGAGATGGTCGATACCGCGCCGAAGCACGACTTGCGAACGATCTATTACGGCGGAGAGGGCTGCTCGACCGCAGTACTCGGGCGCGCGATGGCACTCTTCTCCGGCATCGAGTGGTGCCAGTTCTATGGCCCGACAGAAAATTGCAACAATACCACTCACCATCGGTTCCGGACCCTGAGGCCCACAGCGACGGGGTTCATGCCACTCGGTCGTCCGATCCGCCACGTCCATATCGGCGTCGTCGATGCGGACGGGCGGTCCTGCCCGGTCGGTGAGGTCGGCGAGATCGTCCTGTCCGGCCCGCAGCTCTTCTCAGGCTATCTCGACACCGCGACCGGCCGGTTCGATCCGCACCGGGGGGCTTACCACTCCAAGGATCTCGGTTACTTCGACGAAGCAGGCGACTTGTGGTTCACCGGTCGCAAGGACGATATCGTCAAGATCAACGGGAATCGCGTCTCCCTGGTCGAGATCGACAACCATATACGGAGCTTCGTCAAAGATGCCACCGTTTTGACGGCGGTGAAGGAGCATCGCGGATTCCAGGTTCTCGTCTCCGGAGTACATTCGCCGGCGTCCTTCGAGCCGGACGAAATCATCGCCCATCTTCGGTCGGTGCTGCCGAATTATTGTGTTCCGACCGAGGTCATCCGGCTTCCCGACGACAAGGTGACCCGCCTCTCGACGGGAAAGACGAACTACAAGCTGATCAAGGAATTTATCGCTTACGGCAACGAGGATAGAAACAATGGACAGCGTAGAGATCAATAAACAAGAGTCCGTTTTTGCGGCGTCGTTTTGGGATGCAGTAAAAACCAAGCAAGAAAGAAGCGAAGACGTTTCATACCTCGATCTTGGGGGAACATCTCTAGGAATTTTTATTTTCACCGAAAAGCTCCGCAAGGAACTCGGGATCACCATCCCGCCGCAGGTCCTGCTGGAGGACGACGCCACGCTCGCCAACCTGAAGTCGAAATATCTGCCCAAGAACGAAGGATAGACACTATGACCGACTACGCTCTCACCGAGGCCGAGAAGGCAAAGTTCGATCGTCAGGGCTTCCTCGGTCCCTTCAAGCTCTTCGAACGCGAGGAGGCGCTGGAAATCTGGAAGAAGAAGATCCGGCCGAAGCTGATGCAACGGGACGGGGCCGTGTTTCCAGGATCGCTTCTGAACTACGACCGCCATCTCGACATTCCCGAACTGCAGGAGATCGTGACATCTCCGAAGGTGGTCGATCGACTGCGTTCGATCCTCGGCGAGGAGATCCTGTGCTGGCGCACCGAATGGTTCGCCAAGTATCCCGGCGATGCCGGCACCGAGTGGCATCAAGCCAAGAAATTCTTCGAGTTCGAAGGACAGCCCAAGCTCCAGCCGGATCGCGCCACCGAAGAGGCGAATGAATACTGGGTTCTGACGGTCTGGATCGCCTTCACGGACATCACGCGTGAGACGAGCTGCATGCGCTTCATGCCGGGTAGCCACAAGGAGGACTGGTACTTCGATGAATCCAAGGACGGCGCCTTCGATGCCGACAGCGCCGACCACAAGGGCTTCTTCGGGTATTCGTGGGAGGATCTGAAGTACAACAAGGATTGGAAGCCCGACGAAGCGAAGGCCGTCGACATGGAGGTCGAGGCAGGCGAATTCTTCTTCTTCACCTCGAAATGCCTGCACGGCAGCTTCCCGAACTCGAGCCCCGATCGGTCGCGCTTCGCGATGTCGGCTCGTTACGTTCTGCCCGAGGTCCATGTCTACAAGGATCTCGAACGGTTCAAGGCTCTCAACGAGGTGCTCGAACTCGACAAGTATCGTCCGCTCCTGGTCAGCGGCACCGGCAAATCGTCGGTCAACCGCTTCAAGACGCCAGACCTGATCTCGGACGACGCGCGGATCACCGGTCTTCCGGCATGAGGCGCCGGCCATGCCGGATATCGGTGACCACGGAGACTGCGCTCCCGACGGAACCGGTTTCCGGCTACGTCGCAGCCTATCCGTCTTGTGAGGATCTGGTGCGCTCCGGACTGATTGATCGGGTGCTTGCCAGCCGGTTCACGCGCATCGACGATCCGAGCGCGACCGTCCTCGCTCTCCTCACACGGATGGGACGTCGTTTCGAGGCGATCTTCGTGGCCAGCAGCACCTGCATCTGGCCGGTCACCGAGGCGGTCGGTTTCACCGACCGCCTCGGTGACCACCTGGAAGCCGGCGGGAACCTACGGTTCCTCACCGGCCGAGGCTGCAATACCACTCTCGATGCGGTCGTCCTCGCCGAGCAGGAGGTCGGATCCGGCCGGCACGACAATATCGTGGTGATATCGGTCGATTCCTGTCCGCCGAACCTGAACCGACTGCAGAACTATGCTTTTTTCAGCGATGCGTGTACCGCGATTCACGTGTCGAATGCCGGGGGGACGCACGAAATTCTGTCGTCGCATTCCGGCGTGGCGCATTACTCCGGGACGTCGTTCCCGACCGCGAATGGCCTCGATGATGTCGAGTACGGAGAATTCCGGAGCCGGCCGCCGCGGGAACTGGGGCTCCTGACGCTCAACTGCTTCGATTTCGTCCTGAGATTCAAGTACGGGTCGTCGGTGCTTTTCGATCACCTGCATCCGGCGCCGGTCCACGTCCACTCCTTCGGGGCGGACCCGTTTCTGTTTCTCGCCTTACCCGCAGCACCGGCTCTGGCTTTGATCCACGTGGAATCTCCGCCGCGCCATACGGCCGACCTTCTGGTCCGCTCTGTCCGGGAGCCCACCACGACATGAAAGTCAGGGAGTATCATCGGGATCGACCGACGACGTTGGTGGTCTTGGCCGGATACATGTTCGGAGCTTGGACCTTTGCGCCGATGTGCGCTGAGTTGGACGACCTGCGCATCCTTGTTATCGAGGACATCGGAGCCGCCGATCACGGCTCGGTCGGCGGCGACTACCGTGACGCGATCGCCGCCATCGAGCACGCGCTGTCAAGCCGCAGGATCGATCGGTTTCACCTCGCCGGCCATTCCCTGGGTGGGTTCGTGGCTCAGGAATTCGCGGCCCGTCACGCAAATCGCGTGGAATCCCTGGCTTTGCTCGGGACCTGCCACCTCTCCGAGTTCATGGGATCGCACCGGGTCAACGCCCTTCCGGCGCTCGATCCCCTGTTCGATCTCGAACCGGACATCTTCTTTCGATTGTCGATCAACGCCATCTTCAGTCCGGAGTTTCTCACCGATCCGGATTCGGCGGACACGCTGCGCACCGCTTTCGACGACAATCCCCCGGATCGCGAGCGCTGCCGCTCCCAGTTGATCATGCTCGAGACACTGTACGAAGCGGGGGGCCGGTTCCCCCCGATCCCCGTCCCTTGCCGTGCCGTCTTCGGTCTGGCGGACGGCATCGTCCCACCCGGATGGGTCCGGAGGCTGGACCGGCATTTCACGACCGAGCCGGCCTGGTGCCCGATGAAGAGCAGCCACATGTTCATGTACGAAAAGCCGGCCGAGACTGCGGCGATTCTTCGCGACTGGATCCGGCAAGTGGGTGTGAACGCGTGATCGACGGCGTGAGATTTATCGCGGAGAATTATCCGCGCGCCAGCAACACCAATGACGCTGCGGTTTATCGCGCGCTGTATCACCCCGATGCTCTCTGGTGCCCGCCTCATTTCGAGGACAAGCGCGGCGTCGACCAGATCGCGTTCGCCTACGCGTTCAAGGATTTTACGATCGACGCCAGCGTCCTGGAACTCGAAGGCATCGACGGCGAGACGCAATCCTACGTGACGGGTCTGCTGTCCGTAAAAACATATGATCGCTCTGGATCTTTCCGTAAGGAAATGCTTCTTCGTGGATCCTGGGTGATCGTCCTCTACCGGGACCGGCCGGTCATCCGCTACCAAGTATGGAACGAGAAACGTATGTAGGAGAAGGTTGATGGAGTTTTTTTCGGTCATATTGTTCGCTATAGTATCGACCCTTACTCCGGGACCCAACAATGCCCTGATCATGGGATCGGCGGTTAATTTCGGCGTCAAGCGGTCCGTGCCGCTTCTGCTCGGAATGTGCCTTGGATTTCCAGCTCTGATCCTTGTCTCGGGATTCGGAGTCGGCGTAATTCTCCGATACGTTCCAGAATTTTACATTTACATGAAGATAATTGGCTCTGTCTATCTGCTCTATCTCGCCTATAAAATATTCAAAATTCGTGAAGTCGCATCAAGCAATACGCTTCAGCAACCCTTGGGGTTCTTGCATGGCGCCGCTTTTCAGTGGATCAATCCGAAGTCCTGGATCGTCGCCGCGAGCGCGATGTCATCATTCGCGATCTTCTCTGAGCGAACCGAGGTCAACGCTGTCATTCTTTCCGCGATCTTCATCGTCGTTTCCATCGTCTGTGTCGGAAGCTGGATGGTTGCCGGCCATCTGATCAGCGGATTTCTCGATACCGAGAACAAAGTCGTCTGGTTCAACAGAATCATGGGAATCCTTCTCGCGGTGTCGGTCCTCCAGGCTTTCTTGATCCACGAAGGACGGGGTTGATGGACGGGCTTTCGAAGTCGAATCGCGCTTCCGTCGACCGGGCGCATCGGTGCCCCCTCACGCTCCGCCGGGGTATCCGCACGTCGAATGCCGCGACAGTTCGGGAGCCGATGCAGGAGGCGATCATCGCCCGGACCTGGGAGACCCTTCGCCGGGAGGCCCGGGACGCGGCCGAACACGAACCCTTCCTAGCGCCAGTTCTCGACGCCCACATCCTCGGCCGGCCCGGTCTGGGAGAGGCCCTGGCCCATCTTCTGGCGAACAGGCTGCGCGATCAGCTGTCGCCGCACGAGGCCGTAGCCGACCTCGTCCGCACCTGCCTGTCGCAGGCTCCCTCTCTCCTCTTCGCGGCCTGTCAAGATCTTCACGCCTATTACGGGCGAGACGCCGCCTGCACGAATCGCCTCCATCCCTTCCTGTTCTACAAAGGATTCATCGCGACCCAGGGCTACAGGGTGATGAACCGGCTTTGGCACAGCGGCAGCTTCGGCACCGCGCGATGGATCCAGAACCGCGTCTCCGAGGTCTTCGGAGTCGATATCCACCCGGCAGCCACCATAGGCACTGGACTGATCATCGACCATGGTACCGGCGTCGTCATCGGCGAGACCGCCGTGATCGAGGATGACGTCTCCATCATGCAGAACGTCACCCTCGGAGGAACCGGGAAGGACGAAGGCCTCCGACACCCGATCATCCGCAGAGGCGTGCTGATCAGTGCGGGGTCGATCATTCTCGGCCGCATCGAGATCGGGGTCGGCGCCAAGATCGGTGCCGGCAGCGTCGTGCTCCGCCCCGTTCCACCGCATCGTACGGCAGTCGGCGCACCCGCGGCACTGGTCGGCACCCCACGGGAATCCCTGCCCGCCCACAAGATGGACCACGACTTCATCAAAGACATGTGAGGCGATCGGTCGTCAGGATGCCGCTCGTCCGGTCGTCGGGCGACCGCCGCGCCGAGATGCGCGTTACGGCGGGTCCCCCACCCGAACGGCAGCCTCCTACCATGACTCCTCCGCGGAACTATGATCTCTCCCGCAGCACCGTCGCACACATTACGGCGTCATTATTTTTGAACTTGCAACATGCACCTCATGCTGGCGTGTAAAAATTGAACCAGCATGACACTTTATAGTATCGGCCCGATATTCATCGTAACATTCGGCCGATCCGGGAATGTCATCGATTGATCATAAAGGCATGGCCATGACACCGATGCTTCTGTTCATTATACAATCGATATTGATCTTGACGATGCCCATCGTGCTATCGCGGGTGGCGCGGATCGGATCGTTCATGCCGCTGGTCGTCGTGCAGATTTTGGTCGGCATCATTCTGGGTCCGACAGTCTTCGGCTACTACTTTCCAGATGCGCAACACCTGCTGTTCCCGCCGGAGGCACTCGCTCCGCTGTCGGGAATTTCATCGATTGCCATCCTTCTGTTCGGCTTCACAACGGGGTTACATCTCGACCGCCGCATTCTGGCGCAGGGCACACGAGGTCACCTTCTGATCGCAGTCGCGAGCACGCTGGTTCCGGGCGTGACTGGCGCGCTCGGAGCCGCGTTGCTGGTCGCGCACTACCCTGAGATCCTGGTGTCCGAAGGGCACTCGCTCCGCCTCTGCATTGCTATCGGTATCGCGACCGGGGTGACAGCCCTGCCTGTTTTAGGCGCCATCCTCCGTGAATTGAAACTGATCGACAGTCGAGTCGGCTCCATGGCGTTGTTCATGGCCACGGTCAGCGACGTGGCGTTATGGCTGTTGCTCGGCGCCTTATTGATCGGCACTTCGGAAGACGGCGACTGGGGCACCTTCGCTCTACGCATCGCCATGTTTCCGGCCTATCTCGCGGTCATGATGCTGATGATACGTCCTGCCCTGCAGCGGCTGACGGGCCGGATCGCCGCCGACGGCCCCCTGCCGGGTCGCGTGCTGGTGTTCATCTTCGTGGTGTCGCTGGCGTCCGGCGCCGCCACCGAGGCGATGGGCCTTCATTACCTGATCGGCGCCTTCATCGCCGGGGTGGTGACGCCTGAGAATCTGCGTCGCCATCTTCTCGATCGACTCGAGGAATTGACCGTCAGTATTTTGATCCCTTTCTTTTTCCTCCTGACGGGCCTGCGAACGACGATCGATTTTACATCGACGCTCTTCCTCGCGATCTTCCTTGTCGGGACAGCGGCGTCCGTCAGCGGCAAGTTCGTCGGCACGGTCCTCGCCGCGCGGGTCGTCGGAGAGCCGTGGCGGGTGGCGCTCGGCCTCGGATCCCTCCTGCAGACCAAAGGGCTGGTCGAGGTGATCCTGCTGACGATCCTGCTCGAACATCGGATCATCACACCGGTGATGTTCTCCGGGATGGTCCTGATGGCGGTTACTACCACAGCCCTGGCGACGCCGCTTTTCTGGCTCTGCGCCCGCCTCATCGGAGGCGTCAGGCCGGCCGAATCCAATCCCGCATCGCTAAAAGCGTGATGTCGCCGTCACGCGAGGGCAGTCCGCGTCCAGAGAACCGACGGACGGGTCGCCGGCGCCGATTGACAGGCGAGCCGGCTACCCTTAGACAGCCGCTCACCGACGGGGCGCCGACGAACTGGCCGCCGCGAAGGACTTCCCCAGAGACGGTGAAGCAAGGGCCAGGGAAACCCGGCTCGGCTTTCTGTTCTCCGGGGTACAAGGTCTGGCTCCCGGCCCGACCCGCTCTTTGACAAGTTCATACGAGAAAGAGAAGCGTGGACGGCGTTGTCCCTGCGGGCCGGTTCCTTCGGAACCGGTCGTGAGTAGGATGATGCTGGTCTGACGTTTCGGTGCTCACACGATCAGGCGGAAACGCCGATCGGTCGTGAGCCTCCGTTACTATTGTGATCAGCTATGATCAGCTCTTCAACTTGAGAGTTTGATCCTGGCTCAGAGCGAACGCTGGCGGCAGGCTTAACACATGCAAGTCGAGCGGGCCCTTCGGGGTCAGCGGCAGACGGGTGAGTAACGCGTGGGAACGTGCCCTTCGGTTCGGAATAACTCAGGGAAACTTGAGCTAATACCGGATACGCCCTTATGGGGAAAGGCTTGACTGCCGAAGGATCGGCCCGCGTCTGATTAGCTAGTTGGTGAGGTTACGGCTCACCAAGGCGACGATCAGTAGCTGGTCTGAGAGGATGATCAGCCACACTGGGACTGAGACACGGCCCAGACTCCTACGGGAGGCAGCAGTGGGGAATATTGGACAATGGGGGCAACCCTGATCCAGCCATGCCGCGTGAGTGATGACGGCCTTAGGGTTGTAAAGCTCTTTTCTCCGGGACGATAATGACGGTACCGGAGGAATAAGCCCCGGCTAACTTCGTGCCAGCAGCCGCGGTAATACGAAGGGGGCTAGCGTTGCTCGGAATCACTGGGCGTAAAGGGCGCGTAGGCGGCTGATTTAGTCGAGGGTGAAAGCCCGTGGCTCAACCACGGAATGGCCTTCGATACTGGTTGGCTTGAGACCGGAAGAGGACAGCGGAACTGCGAGTGTAGAGGTGAAATTCGTAGATATTCGCAAGAACACCAGTGGCGAAGGCGGCTGTCTGGTCCGGTTCTGACGCTGAGGCGCGAAAGCGTGGGGAGCAAACAGGATTAGATACCCTGGTAGTCCACGCTGTAAACGATGAATGCTAGCCGTTGGTCTGCATGCAGGTCAGTGGCGCCGCTAACGCATTAAGCATTCCGCCTGGGGAGTACGGTCGCAAGATTAAAACTCAAAGGAATTGACGGGGGCCCGCACAAGCGGTGGAGCATGTGGTTTAATTCGACGCAACGCGCAGAACCTTACCATCCCTTGACATGGCATGTTAGGCGGAGAGATCCGTTGTCCTCTTCGGAGGCGTGCACACAGGTGCTGCATGGCTGTCGTCAGCTCGTGTCGTGAGATGTTGGGTTAAGTCCCGCAACGAGCGCAACCCACGTCCCTAGTTGCCATCATTGAGTTGGGCACTCTGGGGAGACTGCCGGTGATAAGCCGCGAGGAAGGTGTGGATGACGTCAAGTCCTCATGGCCCTTACGGGATGGGCTACACACGTGCTACAATGGCGGTGACAATGGGCAGCGAAGGGGCGACCTGGAGCGAATCCCCAAAAGCCGTCTCAGTTCGGATTGCACTCTGCAACTCGGGTGCATGAAGGCGGAATCGCTAGTAATCGTGGATCAGCACGCCACGGTGAATACGTTCCCGGGCCTTGTACACACCGCCCGTCACACCATGGGAGTTGGTCT
>NZ_JBYLEN010000002.1:622500-748073 GCF_057747795.1 Methylobacterium sp. 142-1Y
CGTTTGCGCGCCAGGGTCGAGGCGGCCAACGCGGTCAGCCGGCGGGCGAGCCCGAAGGCGTTGTCGAGCCACCACTTGAACCGCAGGGCGAGCAGGTCGTCGCTGGCTTCGGCTGCATAGGCCACGTCGCGGGCGAGGTGCGCCAGGCAGGTCTGCTGGCGCTCGCCGTGTCCCTGCTGGGCCGAGTACCGGTCCGAGAGCCACACCAAAGGCCGGTGCCCGGCCATCACCTCGCCGACGACAGCAGCAGACCGGCTCGGGGCGGCGTGATGCACCACCGCCTCCTCGCAGCGGAACACCCAGTGCCAGCTGTTGGTGCCCTCGATCCGCACCCCGGTCTCGTCCGAGGCCACCACCGGCGCCTGCCGCAGACGCGCCAGCGCCGCGTCCCGGCCCCCGGCAAAGCAGCCTTGGGCGCGCCGCAGCACGTTCATCAGCCCGCCCTGGCTGAGCTTCAGCCCGAACAGGTCCGACAACGCCGCCTGCAACCGTTCGTAGGACAGCGCCTGGAAGGTCTTCAGGTAGGTCGCCACCGCGTGCAGCCGCGACCCGAAGGGTGTCGCGTCGGCTCCCGCCGGGCGTCGGGCGGCGACCCGGGTCCGGCAGGCCGGGCAGGTCACGCACAGGCGCCGGTGCTGCTCCACCACCGGGCGAACCAGCGGCAGGTCGATCCGCTCGTGCACGCTGACGACCTCGGCCGGAAGGTCGGCCGGCAGTGGTTCGCCGCACGACGAGCAGGCGCAGGGCCGATGCTCCACCACCTGATCCGGATCCGGGGTCAGCGCCCGCTTGTGGCCCTCATGCCCGGGCTTGGCCCCGCCGGGACGGGACTTCTCCCGCCTCTCCTTGCGATCCGTGGCCGGCGGCTTGGACGAGGTGCGCGAGGTCTTCTCCGGCCGGTGCAGCTTCAGCACCAGCTCGATCAGTTCCTCCTTGCTCAGGCGCTCCAAATCGCTGCGGCTCATCCCGACAGGGAATCAGCCAAACCATCAGACGGCAAGGGGGGGCGACATGACACCTAAGCCGCGACCGAGCCGCCCGTCACGGCACCCCCCTGGGTAATTACAACTTTTGATGATCTCAAAAAAAACGTGCAATAATTTGCATTTTCAAATCATAATACATCTTTTATTGCGAGCAATATTTTTTAGAATTGCAAATAATACGTCTATGACATTTGATTCATGACAGAATTTATCAAAGATCGAATTCGTACAAGATTGTCAGATGTTTGGTTGACATTTCAAGCGCCTTGATGAAACATCCCTGCGAGGATCCGGGACTTTTCCGAGTCGGCTTTCGATTGTCGCTATGCATCGAATCCGCTCGAACGCGCGAGGCAACTCCGATGCCGGCTCGCATTCAGGCGCTCTTCGTCACGCCGGCGATTGCGTTCGCCCGATTGGGCGGCAGCACCGTTCCGGTGGATTGCTACAAGTGGGTGGACGTCGAGGAGCCGCGCTACGACGGCGAGACGACGCTTGCGCCGGATTGGACTCTCGCCGTCGAGCCCGATGCCAGTATCCGGCCCTTCATGCCCGATGCTGTCGTGTTCCGCGACGGCGAGCGGATCCGGCCGGTTGCGCCCTTCTTCGAGGTCTGGGCACGCCTGGGCGAGGACGGATCCGATCCGGGCACCTGGAGTGAGGCCCCGCTCACGCCGGCCCTGATGCAGGCGGAGGGATTGGCGCCGACGGCCCTCACGCTTCAGGTCTCGGCGTTCAACCGCAAGGCGGCGCGACGTACCGGCAATCCCGCCCTCGCCTTCGGAACCTTCGCGCCGGTCATCGTGACGGCGGACGATCACACGAGGACCCCCATCGCGGCGACCAGTCCGCCCGGCACGCCGGTGCCGATGATCCCGCTGGATCGCAGCATCGCCATGGGCTCCGTGCAGTGGATGCGCAGCGTGCCGCAGCCGACCGACCGGGCGTGGTCGCAGGCGGTCGATATCGAGGTCATGCGCTTCCGATACTGGCCGGCGCCGGGCGCCTTCTACGGGCCGCCGCAGGCCGCCGCCGCCGCGCCTGCCCAGGGGCGTCCGGCGCCCGCGGTACGCCCTGAAAATGCGTTCCTCGACGCCAATGCAGGATGGTTCAACGTGGGGGCCGACCTCGGTCGTTCGTCGTCCCCGGGCGACACCTACGACGTCGTCGATCAGCGGACCCCGGAGGGCCGGGTCGGTCCCTCGCTCGGCGTGGTCGACGACACCTGCGAGGTGCATTTCTCCGTCGTTCTCACGACCAGCATCGAGCGGAGCCTCGACGCGCGCGCCGTGGCTTTCGTCGGCCCGCCCGACTTCGCACCGGACCGGCGGCCGTTCCTGTCCGTGGCCGACGAGATCAACGACCGCTGCGGCGACGCCACCACCCGCAACGCCGCGATGGACGAGGGCCAGCTCGACCGCTGGGTGGAGGACCTGTTCGAGCGCATCTACGAGACCGTCTCCCTGTTCAACGTCGACTACTATCGTTCGGGTCCCCGGGGCCGCGCCGCACCGCTGCCGGCAGCCAAGCTCCAGGCCGTGGACATCGACGCCGGGCAAACCCCGCTGCCGACCTCCGCCATGGGCGGCCGGGATACCCTCCGGGATCAGATCCGCAAGATCGCCGGTGCCACGGCCCCGAACCCGCTGCCCCTGAGCGAGCACGCGCGTGCGCGGCATCGCAACCTCTCCGACCTCCAGAACCTCGAGGATCTGGCGGCCCGTGCCCCCGGGCGGATCAGGGAGATCGTCCGGGAACCGTTCCAGGTGGAGCCCTTCGAGACTCCGAATGTGTCCTCGATGCGCATGCCTCCCTTCATGCGCCAGTCCAACGCGCTGCCGCTCACCGTCGCGGCCTGGCAGCACGACCTTCTGATGCGCTGGGTCGCCAAGACCGAGGCCAGGCGCGCCGGCCGGCCCGCGATGGCCGGCCTGGCGTTGGCACCGGGGGCGCCGCGCCCGCTCTCGGCATCCGCCGCGTCCCGGCGGCACGCGGTGCTGGCACGGCTCGACGCGGCGGGGCGCAGGCCATGATCCGGACCGTGGCGCGGGTCCCGCCGGATCCCGAGGCGCCGCTCTACAAGCGCTTCGCCTCCGCGCTCGGCGAGCACGTGCTCGTGGTGCCCTACAGCCGCGTCTTCGACCTGCCGCCGGACCTCGCGCGCGCCTGGGACGGCGACCCGGGGGAGGCACGGCGTCTGGCGCTCGCCCTGGCCGAACCGTCGTCCGGAGAGGGCGATCTCGACGCGGTCGCGCTGCCCTCCGCCCAAAGCCTGTCCCTCAACGTCTCCTCGTCCTGCAACCTCTCCTGCGGCTACTGCTATGCCGATCGCGGCCGCTTCGCCGGCGCCCAGGACCGCCGCATGACGCGCGAGACCGCGCTCGCCGCCATCGACCGGCTCCTCGCCGGCGCCGACCCGGGCGCGCCGGTGACCGTCGGCTTCCTCGGCGGGGAGCCGCTGACGAACCGCGCGCTCGTCCACGAGGTGGTCGGCTACGCGCGGGGAGCCGCCGCGCCGCGCGGCCTCGACCTGCGCTTCTCGATCACCACCAACGGCACCCTGCTGTCGCCCGCCGACATCGCCCTGATCCGCGCCGAGCGCTTCGCCGTCACCGTCAGCCTCGACGGCGATGCCGCGATCCAGGATCGCCAGCGGCCGGCCGCGCGCGGCACGGGCAGCTTCGCCGCACTCGCGCAAAGCCTCCGCCCGCTCCTGGCCGATCCGGGCCGGGCGCAGATCGCCGCCCGCATGACGGTGCGGGCCGATTGCCTCGACCTCGAGGCCCGGATCGCGGCGGTGCTGGCGCTCGGCTTCCCCGAGGTCGGCGTATCGCCGCTGCGGCGCGCGGCCGACGGCACCGCCCTGACCGACGCGCATTGGCCCGCCTATCTCGCCGCGCTGATCGCGGCGAGCCGGCGCGAGATCGCCCGGGCCTGCGCGGGCGGCACGATCCGCCTTACGAACCTCGCCGTCGCGCTCAAGCAGATCCATGCCGGCGCCAGCATGCCCTATTCCTGCGGCGCGGGCGGGGGCTATTTCTCGGTCTCGGCCGACGGGCGCTGGTATGCCTGCCACCGGGCGGTGGGCGAGGCCGGGTTCGAGCTCGGCGATTCGGGCGGCCTCGACGAACGCCGCCGCCTGGACTTCCTCGCCGGACGCCACGTCCACGCCCAGGCTCCCTGCCGCACCTGCTGGGCACGCTACCTCTGCTCGGGCGGCTGCCACCAGGAAGCGCCGACGCGCTCGACGGCGGCCTGCGACTTCGTCCGCGATTGGCTGAGCTTCTGCCTGTCGGCCTATTGCGAGATCGACGCCCAGCGGCCCGATCTTCTGCGACCCGGAACCCCTCACTGACGCCAGGAGACTGCCATGCCGACGGATGCCGCGCCGAAGATCCTGGCCCGCAACGTGGCGGCCGTCCGGCGTTTCGCCGACCCGGCGCGGGTGGCGGCTTCGGTCACCGGCAATCCCGCCTCGACGCGGCTGGAATCGGGGGTGGGCAATTGCTTTCCGGGCCTCGAATGCGACCTGCGCAACCTCGAACGCCGCTTCCTGCCGTTTCTGGAGGTCGATATCCTCGACAGCGGCATCCGGCTCGTCGGGGTCGACACGGACGGCATCGACGCGGCCCGCAACGACGGCACCCTTTCGAGCGAGGAGGCCAAGGCCTACGACGATCTGGCGGCCGCGCTCGCGGCGGGTCTCGCGATCGTCGTGACCGATCTTGCCGGAACCTTCGGGATCCTGGGTCCGCTGTCGTTCGATCCGCGCACGCTGCCCGTGAGCGGCGTCAGTACGGGCGAGGGCCGGCTGCCGTCCGACACCTGGACGGCCGTGCGGCTGCTGACCGAGGGGACCGACGTCGAGGTCCGCTTCGAAATCTCCGTGGTCGGGACGTCGGTGACGGTGAAGACCAGGCGCGCGCGCTATCTCGACGACAACGGCGCGCTCTCGGCCGCCTTCCTGCCGGGCGAGCTCACCCAGTCGCTGTGCAGCCCCTGGACCCATGATTTCCGCGATTGCGGCTGCTTCTACTGGGCCACCAACCATCCCGACATCGTCCAGCCGGTCTATCCGGCGGCCGGGCCGCCCGCCGATCCGCAACCCTGGCAGGCCGCGGTCCCCTGGCAACGGCTCGATCGGAGCAGGCTGCCCGATCCGCCCCTGCCGGCCACCGGCGACGCCCGCCCGAGCGAACTGCGCCATTACGAGATCAACCAGCGCTGGGAGGAGCTGCATTTCGTCGTCGGCCGGCGCGAGATCACCGCGCCCTTCGTCGCCGAGGCCGTCAGGGGCGAGCCGTTTTCGAGCCTCGCCGTCCTCCTGGCTCAGCTGCATTACGCCGTGGGCGTCGAGCTGGCCGTTGCCCAGGAATACCTGTCGGCGGCCTACTCGCTCAAGGCCGACGACGACCCCACCCTGGGCGGGACACCCGGCCTGCGCGACGACGTGCGCGCGACCCGTGCGGAACTGATGCGCATCGCCATCGGCGAGATGCGCCACACCCGCGCGGTCAACGACGTGATCCGGGGGCTGATGCCGGCGGGAACCTACGCACCGGCGTTGCGGGTCGCCCGCGCGGTGCCCCATGCCGGTCCCGGCTCGTACCGGCCGGTGCAGCCACGCGCGGCAACGCGCCAAGCGATCACCGACTTCATCGAGATCGAGGCGCCCTCGGCCGGCGTCGACGGTCTCTACGTCGACATCCTGGAGACCCTGGTCAATCCGCCGGCCGATCTGCGCCCGGTCGCGATCCCGGAATGGTCCGAGGCGATCGGTTCCGTGATCGCGGAGGGCGAGGACCACTACCAGACCTTCCTCGACATCCAGGAGTGGCTCGGCGCGCATCCCGAGGCGACCTACCTGCGCGCCGTGAATCCGCCGCGCCCGACCCCGGGGCAACCGGAGCACGATGCGCTGCAGGGCAGCTATGCCGGCGTGCTGGAACTCCTCCATGCCGGCTACGCCAAGGGGCGGTTCGGGGGGGCGGACGAGATCAACGCCGCGCGAATGGCGATGGTCGCGCGCGGCGGCCTCGACACGCTCGCCCATGCGGTCGCGCAGAAGGGCTTCCTCGTGGCCTTCGACGACATCGCCGACCCACGCTTCGCGCCGATCGATCCGCCGCCGGCCCCGCCCGTCGCCTGACGGCGCGCCGTGTCCGCTCGGCCGCCGCTCATCGTCCTCGGGGCGGGCCCGGTCGGGCTGGCCGCGGCTTTGGAGGCTCGGCGGCGCGGACGCGCCGTCGAGGTCTGGGCCGACCGGCTTCCCGCATGGGCCGATCCGCCGAGCATCGAATGCGTGCCCGCACAGGCCCTCGCGCTGCTGGTCGAGCTCGGCGTGCATCCGGGCATCCTGGGCGTCGATGCCCTGTTCGAAGGGCGGCGGGTGCAATGGGAGACGCCGCAGCCGACGCTCGTGAGCGGGCCGCGCGTCGCCCATCTCGGACGGCCCGGCCTCGACTGTGCGCTCCTCGGACTCGCCGAGAGGGCGGGCGTGCGATGGAAGGCCGGTACGCCGGTGACGCGGGACGCGCTTCGCGACCTCGATCCGCGGGTACCGATTCTCGACGCGACCGGCCGCGCGGCCGTCAGCGCGGCGCGGTGCGACCGGCCGAGGCCGCCGCTGGTGTCGCGCCTGTTCCATGTCGGCGGCCGCTTCCCCGAACCGTCCCGCGCCTTCGGGATCGCCGCCGGCCCGTCCGGCTACGCCTACCGCCTCGGGAACGCGCAGGGGCTCGTCCTCGGTGTCGTCGGGCGCGGCGAGTGGGTCCGGGCCGGAATCGATGCGGTCCTCGCAGGGTTGGCGGAGGTCGCACCCTGGATGGTCGCGGACGTTCCCGCAGGTGCGGTCGCCCCGGGCCGGTCCGGGGCCGCCTCGACCCAATGGGCCGTGCCCGGCGCGCGCGCCCTGCTTCTGGGCGACGCCGCCCTGGCGCGCGATGCTCTCGCCTCGCAGGGGCTGGCTGCCGGGCTGTGCGATGCGGTCCGCGCAGTGTCTCTCGTGTCCGGTGGGTCCGAGTCCGGTCCGCCGAAAGACCAGGCCACCCTGCCGACGGCCCACATCCGCCACGTGCTGCATGCCGTCGACTCGAGCCCCTTCCGGCAGTCGCCGGGATGGCGCGACTATCGCGCATTCCTTTACGCCGTTTCAGCCGCGCCCTCTTCACCTGTATCGCTGGATCAAGGAAATTCAAACACCTTGTAGGTCATACATTACCGATAGTCCGGATTTCGACGTTCGCCCTGTTACGCGGCAAGATGGAGGTGACGAGATCCGGGTTGCTGGCAACGACGTTCCGGGCGTCGCGGCAGGCCTCGACTTGGCCCCGCCGGGCGCGCCGAATCGGTCGCCCGACTGTCACGACGCGGCGGTGAGGCTTCGCCCGGTCCTCGCGCCGATCAGGCGGCCTCCCGCAGCCAGTGCTCCGCAATGGCGTCGCGGCGGGCGAACCACGTGCCTGCGCGAGCGGCCGCATGGGCGGTCGGGGCCGGCGAAGAACAGGTGGGCGCGGGCGCCCTGGAAGGCGACCTCGACGAGGGCGGCCTCGACCGTGTTCGGCCCGTCGCCACCGAGGCGGATCCGCTCGGGCCGCACGCCGAGGAGCACCGGGCTCCCCGGCAGGAAGCGTCTCGGCGCCCGCACCGTCCCGAGCGGGGTCTCGACCCGGAGCATCCCGCCGCCCTCCTCCCGCACGATGCCGGCAAGCCGGGTCGACAGGCCGACGAAGCCGAGCGCGAAGGCGGTGGCCGGCCGGCGGTAGAGCGTGACCGGATCGGCGAGCTGCTCGATCGCGCCGCGATTCATCACGGCGATCCGGTCGGACATGGTCAGCGCCTCGTCCTGGTCGTGGGTGACGAACAGGGCGGTGATGCCGAGCTCGCGCAGCAGGCGCTTCGGGTCGATCTGCATCGCCTCCCTGAGCTTGCGGTCGAGGGCCGAGAACGGCTCCTCGAGAAGCAGGAGCTTCGGCTGGACGGCCAGCGCCCTGGCCACCGCCACCCGCTGCTGCTGCCCGCCCGAAAGCGCCTGCGCGCGGCGGTCGGCGAAGGGCGCCATCTGGACGAGGTCGAGGAAGCGCGCGACGGTGCCGGCGATCCCGGCCCGGGGATGCCCCTTGGCCTTGAGCCCGAAGGGCGACGTTCTCGGCCACCGTGAGGTGCGGGAACAGGGCGTAGTTCTGGAAGACCACGCCGACGTCGCGCCGGTGCGGGGGGTTGCGGGTGATGTCGCGCCCGTCGAGCACGACCCGGCCGCGATCGGGGGCGACGAAGCCGGCGATGATGCGCAGCAGGGTCGTCTTTCCGCACCCGGAGGGGCCGAGCAGGGAGACGAACTCGCCGCGGGCGACCGCGAGGTCGACGCCGCCGAGCACCGTGCTCGCGCCGTAGCTTTTCCCGGCGCCGGAAATCGCCAGGAAGCCGGGATCCGACATGCTCGGATTCGCCATGGCGTGCCTCAGATCGCCATCTCGCGGTCCCAGCGCCTGATCCAGCCGTCGCGCTCGCGGGCGACATGGGCCCAGTCGATCTGGTGCACCACGAGATCCGCAGGCAGGCCCGCCGGGCGTGGCACCGCCCGGTTGGTCGGCAGCGAGAAGGTCGGGCCGACGAGGCGCTGCTGCAACTCGGCGCCGAGCAGCATGTCGACATAGGCGAAGGCGAGGTCCGCTTGAGGGCTGCCTTTCACCACGGCGACGCCCGACGGCATCGCGAACACGCCCTCCTTGGGCGCCGCGAGGTCGATCGGGGCGCCGGCGGCCTTGCGCTCCAGCGCGTAGGACGACATCGCGGACGAGATCATCCACGCCGCGCCCTGCTCCAGCAGGTTATAGGCCTGGGGCTGCTGGGTGTAGACCGTCAGCAGGTTCGGCTTGAGCGTCGCGAGCTTGCGGAAGCCCGGCTCGACGTCGCGTTGCGCCGCCTCGAGCGGATGGCCGGTGGCGAGGGCGGAAGCGACGAAGAGGTTGGGCAGCCCTTCCGTGTTCTGCAGCGAGGGCACGATCACCCGGCCCTTGTCCTTCGGATCGTAGGGGTCGGCCCAGGAGGTCGGGGCCCGGCGCATCGCTTCGGTGTTGTAGGCGATGCCGAGCCAGGGCTGGAGATAGTTCGCCCACATCCCCTCCATATGAACGGTCCCGGGGACGAGGGCGGCGAGGTTCGGCACCCGCGCCGGGGTCAGGGGATCGAGGAGGCCCTCCTTGACGGCCAGGATCATCACCGGGTCGTCCATACCCGCTGGCGCTGCCCGCCCGAGAGCTGGAACGGGTAGCGGTGCAGCATCTGCGCCGGGTCGGGCAGGCCGACCTCGGTGAGCAGTTCGAGGGAGCGGCTTCGGCGGGACGCGCGGGTGCCGACCTCGTGCGCCGTCATGACCTCGTCGATCTGCGTGCCGACGGTCATCAGCGGGTTGAGGGCGGAGAGCGGGTCCTGGAAGATCATCGACACCGCCCGCCCGCGAAACGAGAGCAGGGTCTCGGCCGGCATTCCGACGATCTCGGCGCCGCCGAGGCGGATCTCGCCCGCCCGGACCGTGATCGCTTTCGGCAGCAGCCCCATGATGGCGTTGGCGGTGATGGACTTGCCCGACCCCGACTCTCCGATGATGCAGAGGATCGTGCCTTTCGGGAGATCGAAGGAGAGGCCCGTGACCGCGTTGGCACGCTCCATCCCCACCGGCAGGCCGATCTCAAGACCGCGAACGGAGAGTGCCGTCTGCCCGTCGGTGTCGGCGGGGGGCTGTCTGAGGAATTGGCTGACATCGGTATCCCTCGGGCGTTTCTCGAAGCGCAGTGGCAGGATGTCTCGGAAAGACATGGTCCTTGGCGATCTCAACACGACATCTTGCGGCAATCCGGGAGCGACCGAGAGAAACTCCGAATATTCGAGCAATCTGACTGGACGTATTTCTGCGCACCCGCAATGCGCACCGATCCCCGCCATGTGTCGACGCCGAAAAAATTCTTCCTAATGGCCAATGGATGCAACATTTAATACTATCCCTCTCATGATCCATCCGTATTGTCATAATATAAACTATTTCATATGGTATTACACAATATATATTACACCAGAATCATAACTCAACCGGAAAGTTTGGGCAGATGATTGAGAAATTTGCTTAATTTTTTATCGCAACCGCACCGATCAAGCGCATCACTAAGAGCTGTACCACAATCAAGATTCCCGCCCCGGGCGCAAATTGCCGTTTTTATATTGGGAACACTGCGCGATCATTGCCGGGCGAATATGCCGTTTCCATCGGCCGAGACGGCAGGATGTTGCGAGAACGGCCGGCAAGGAAGCCGAACAGGGTCGCCGAAGCGCGGCATCCATGGAAAGGGACGCAGCCCGTTCCGGTCCCTCCCTCGCAGTCACCGCGCAGGGTCCTCCTCGGAGGTTGCCGGCCGTGATCCATGGCGCTTTGCGTCCGACGACGGATCGGACGGGTCATCGCTGCGCCCGGCCCCGACGCCCGCGCCGCCTCGGGCGGATCGTCCCCGGATGCGGGCGCGCTCGCGGATCGCCCGCGCCACCGCCGCATCGGACAGACTCCTCATGCGGCCGCCGTTTCGATCGCTTGAAGCTGCAGATCGAGTGTCGGGCCTGCGGCCGGGAATCGACCGTCGAGGGCGGAGGTCCCGATCGTGAAGGCGGCGGCACCGGCCTGCCGGATCAGCCTCACCTGTTCCGGGCTGTCGACCGAACCCGCCACGACGACCGGCTTCGGCACCGCCCGGCAGACCGCGGCGATGAGCGCCGGGACGTCGAGCGACGATCGGTAGGCCAGGAGGTCGAGACCGGCGACGCCCTCGCGCGATGCGAGCGCGACGGCACTCGCGACGATCTCGCCTTCCGTCCCTTCGAGCCGGCTCGGATGGCCGACGATCCGTCCCGGGAACGGGTAGTAGCGGATGCCGGTCCCGGCCAGGAGCGGCAGGACATCGTCGTCGCGGGTGCCGCCGAGCAGGTAGTCGACACCGAGCTCGACCGCAGCCTTCACCGAGCGGATCTCGCTGTCCCGGTCGAGGGAGACGACCTCCAGGTAGGTCGCCGCGCCGCCGCCCCGGATCCGGCGGGCGAGGTCGTCCAGGGCCTCGAAGGGCAGGCCGATATCCTTGAAGCCGATGTGCCGGATCCCGGCGGCGAGAGCCGTCGCGACGTGCACGGCGGCATCCGTCACCGTGCGGTCGTTCCGGGTCAGCATGAAGATGAAGTCGAACGAGGTCATGAGGTGCGGCTCTCCACTGGAATACGCCTCGACGGCATCGACGATGATCGCCGGGTGAGAGTGCGGCCTGATCAAAGGGAAACGGTGGCGTCTGCCGATCGCAGGCCCCCGCGCGGCCCGCCGGTGCGGCTGGCGATCAGCCGTTCGGCATAGTCGAAGGCGGTGCCGTGATCCGGAGATCGACATCCATCTGTCCACGGGAGGCGGGAGCCTGGATTTCGGGCGAGGGCGTGACGCCGGCGATACGACGCCTCGATTTCACGCTCGACCCGGCCTGGACCGTGCGCGAACTCATGCCCGAACGGGTCGGCCTCGTCATGGCTCCGAGCCTGCAGGGCCGCTTTGCGCTCGTGGACTACGTGGCGCCGGGATCGCGCACCCGTCCGAAGGCCTGGTCCGCCTGGCACGATGCGCATCCGGATGTCCCGCGCGCCCCGGAGCATGTAGATCCTCGACCACCATCTTCTGATGACGGAAGCCGCTCTCGGAGGCCTCGGCGTCGCGCTCGCCATCGTAGTGATCGTGAGCCATGACGTGGATCTCGGCAAGCTTGTGGCGCCCTATGGGTTCGCCCCGGACGGAGCCCGATACGGCGTGATCCACCCCAATTCCTATGTGCCGACCGGATCGGCAGCGACCCTTTGCACCTGGCTGGAGAATATCATTATTACCGATAATAATCATATAATAAAAATTACTTATAATTTTCTCTCAACAAGTTCGATTAAATCATAGTATCCACCCGTTAAACCAAGCACGGACATGATAGCGATTTCTTGCGCTGAATTCTAGATTCGCGCCCGATTATTACCGCACTTATTGACGCATCCCCCTCTTCGTTCCGGGCGCTGATGCGCGGCCCCGGAATGGACACGGTAGGCTTGAAATCTGCACGGACCAAACAAACAGGCTCTCAGGCGTTTGAGAGCCTGTTCGATTTGCGAGGCCGGCATCACGACGAATTTTCTTCCAATCCACGACCTCATCCTGAGGTGCGACCGAAGGGAGCCTCGAAGGAGGGCTCCAGATGTCGTCGTGATCTCTGGAGCCCTCCTTCGAGATCGGTCGATCTTGAATCGACTGACACCTCAGGATGAGGTTGTGAGTGGAACAGATTACCGCAATCGGTCGAACAGGCTCCGAGACTTCAGTCGAGGCCTACAAACCCCGATCGAGCTCGCTCAATCGGCGCTCCTGACGCGCAATCAGCACGTCGATCTCGGCGATGTCGGCCTGCGACAGCCCAGAGGCCGGCTTCCGGGCCGCCGCCGACGCGATGGCGCCCCGCCTGGCCAGGATGTGCTTCCTGATCGCCAGGCCGTGGCCCGGTTGCTGCTCGTACCGGGCGAGGGGCAGATACGCATCGAAGATGTCGCGGGCTTTGTCCGCATCGCCCGCCGCGAAAGCCTTGCAGACCTCGATCATCATCTCAGGATAACCGAAGCCGGTCATCGCACCGTCGGCGCCGCGCCCGAGCTCTTCCGTGAGGAAGAGGCCGCCATTCCCGGCGAGGATCGCGATGCGGCGGGATCCGGCGGCGCTCGCGTTGCGCAGGGCCGTGATCTTCGCCAGCCCCGGCCAATCCTCGTGCTTGAGCATTACGCAGGTGGGGTGAGTCTCGACGATCTTCAGGATGACGCCGGGCGAGATCTGCACCGTGGTCGAGAGAGGGAAGTCCTGCAGGACGAACGGCGTGTCGGGTCCGAGGGTCTCGGCGACCATGCCGTAATAGGAGACGATCTGATCGTCCGTCCGCACCGTCGAGGGGGGCGCCACCATCACGCCGGATGCGCCGTCGCCCATGACGCTCGCGCTCAGTTCCCCCATCGCGGCGAAACCCGGGGCGGAGACGCCGACGACGACCGGCACGCGGCCGTCGACGCGAGCCAGCACCCTGCGGACGAAGGTGCGCGATTCCTCCGCCGTCAGCTTCGGCGCCTCGCCCATCATCCCGAGGATGGTCAGCCCAGAGGCCCCCTTGTCGAGGTAGAAATCGACCATCCGGTCGGTGCTGGGCAGGTCGAGCGCGCCGTTCTCCGCGAACGGGGTCACCGCGATGACATAGACGCCCTTGGCGGCTTCGGTCAGACGCGACATCAGTTTGCTCCTCTTGCAAGATCAGTGGTCGTGCGGGTCCCCGGCAGCAACTTGCCGGGATTCAATCGTCCGCGCGGGTCGAGCAGGGCCTTGATCGACGCCATGAGGTCGAGTTCGATCGGGGACTTGCAGCGTTCCATCTCGGAGACGCGAAGCTGACCGATGCCGTGTTCCGCGCTGATCGAGCCGCGCTGGCGGCGCGTCTCGTCGTGGACCAGCCGGGTGAGGGCCGGCATCTCGGCGATCCACCGTCCCTCGTCGAGGGCCAGGGGGGGCAGCAGGTTGTAGTGGAGGTTGCCGTCGCCGAGATGCCCGAACACGATCGGGCGCACGCCGGGCAGCGCGGCCTTCACCCCGGCATCGGCCAGCGCCACGAACGTGCCCAGGGCCGCCGTCGGCACCGAGACGTCGTGTTTCGCCGCCACCCCCTCCCGGACGAGGGCCTCGGACACGCCTTCGCGGATCCGCCAGAAGGCCTTGGATTGCGTGCCGTCCTGCGCCAGCGCGCCGTCCAGCACGAGGCCCGACTCGATCGTGCTCGCCAGGACCTCCTCCAGGCGCCCGATTAGGGCCGCCTCGTCGTCGGTGTCGGACAATTCCATCAGGACGGCGGCGGGCGGCAGAGTGTCGAGCGGCAGGCGCGCGCCCGGCACGTGCTTGAGGATCAACGCGAGCGTGTCGCCGGTCATGAACTCGAATGCCGTGAGGCGGTCGCCGCCCCTGGCTCTCACGATGGAGAGAAGGGCGAGCGCCGCATCGACGTCCTGCACCGCCACGAAGGCGGTCGCGCGGGCGCGCGGCGCCGGAAACAGCTTCAGCACCGCGCCGGTGATGACGCCGAGGGTGCCTTCCGAGCCGATGAACAGGTCGCGCAGCGCGTAGCCGGTGTTGTCCTTGCGCAGGGCGGTCAATCCGTCCCACACCCGCCCGTCGGACAGGACGACCTCCAGCCCGAGCGTCAATTCTCGCATCGTCCCGTAGCGCAGGACGGCGACGCCGCCGGCATTGGCCGCCAGGTTTCCGCCGATCGTGCAGCTTCCCTCGGCGCCGAGGCTCAAGGGAAAGAAGCGGTCGGCCGCGCTCGCGGCGCCATGGACGTTCGCCAGGACGATCCCGGCATCGACCGTGATGGTGTTCCCGACCGGGTCGACCGCCCTTACCCGGTTCATCCGGGCCAGGGACAGCACCACGGCCTCCCCCGTCCGGTCCGGGGTCGCGCCGCCCGACAGGCTGGTATTGCCTCCTTGGGGAACGACCGGAACGTCCCGTTCGGCGCAAAGCGCCATGACGGCGGACACCTCGTCGACCGATCCCGGCCGCACGACGGCAAGCGCGCTCCCCCGGTACTTGCCGAGCCAGTCGGTGAGGAACGGTGCCTGCTCCTCCCCGAGTATGACATTGTGCTCGCCGACGATGGCAGCGAGCCGCGCGATCACGTCACTCACGGTATTGTCTCCTTGGACCATGTTATGATGCAAAATGTGCGAGAGAATTCATTGAATAATTATGGGCAATACGCTCGACAGATCTGCATCGATCGCGCAATTATTACCACGCAAAGATGATATGCGTGTTGTACTTTTTACCGCAAGACCGGAATCGGCCGCCGAAAGATCGTTTCAGGCCTCACGCTATGCAGGACAGTCCAGGGGAAGACATCGCACAGGCTTCCCCCCTCCCCCCTGCGCATGGCTGTCCGGGGAAAATCAATGGCGCGGGTCCCTCCTCTCCCCGCGGGCGGGGCTATCGCATTCACACATCTCGGTTCGAGAGCTTTCTCCGTTTAAAGGCAGCGCGCCTCCCCTCCCCCTTGCGGGGAGGGGCTGGGGGTTGAGGGTGGTGCCGGACAAAGCTCGCGCTCTCCGCGGCACCACCCCCACGCGGGATCTTCGATCCCCATAACCCCTCCCCACAACTTGCAGCGATACCGGGCAAGCCCGGGATCGCCGGGGGGAGGGGAAAGCGCACACCTTTTCAGAGAGTTAGTACTCGAAGGAGATGCGTGACTCCGCCAAGCGGGCGGGGAGAAGGGGAAGCCGGCATCTCTTTCTTTCCCCGGACGCCCCTTCACGCTGTGGGGTCTGTCACAGCAGCTCGGCCCCGAAGTTTCGGCGGGGGTCCATGTCGGCGACGAGCCGGCCGGTCGGCTCGGCCGCCCAGCCGCCCCGGCGGCCGAGCCACCGGCCGGATCCGGGGGCGGCCTTGCAGGCGCCGTCGGCGACGATCTCCTCGCCGCGCCGCAGGACCCGCTCCGGCCAGCCGCGGACGACCGTGCCGGAAAAGGGGGTGAATCCCGTGCGGTCGTGCATCAGGTCGTCGCTGATCGTGACGGTCCGCTCCGGATCCCAGATGGCGATGTCCGCATCGTAGCCCGGGAGCAGGGCGCCCTTTCCCGGCAGGTTGTAGATGGAGGCCGGCGCGGTGGCGGTCAGCTGGACGAAGCTCTCGAGCCCCCTCCCCTCGAATTCGGGCCGGCCGCGGGACACGAGCGCGTCGAAGAGCAGCGGCAGCCGCGTCTCGAGCCCGGGCATGCCGTTCGCGATCTGCTTGAAGGTCGGGTTCGGCCCGGCCGCGAGCTTTCCGGTCTCGTCGAGGCGGTAGGGGGCATGATCGGAGGTGACGGTCTGGAGGTCGCCGAGCGCCAGCGCCTGCCAGAGCGCGTCCTGGTCGGCCGCCTCGCGCGTCGGCGGCGAGCACATCCACTTCGCTCCCTCGATGCCGGGCCGGTCGAGATCGTCCTTCGTCATGAACAGGTATTGCGGGCAGGTCTCGGCGAAGACCTTCAGCCCGCGCCCGCGGGCCTGGCGGATGACGGCGGCGCCTTCCGCCGTCGAGACGTGGAAGACCATGATCGGCTGATCGAGCAGCTCGGCCGCGGCGATGAGCCGGTTGATAGCCTCGGCCTCCGATCCGCGGGGATGGCTGATCGCATGGTATTTCGGCGCCGTGTACCCCTTCTCGACCAGCCTTTTCCCCATCCAGGCGATCATCCCGTGGTTCTCGGCATGGACGCAGACCAGGGCGCGGTTCTGCCGCGCGGTGAGGAGCAGGTCGAGCAACGGCTCGTCGTCGACCTTGATGAGGTCGTAGGTCATGAAGACCTTGATCGAGGCGTGCCCCTCGCGGATCAGCGCCGGCAGGTCGGTCTCGATGGTCTTGCGGTCGGGATTGGCGACGATCAGGTGGAAGGCGTAGTCGATCAGGGCGCCGCGCCGGCCGAGCGCCGCGTAGTCGTCGACGACCTTGCGCAGGTCGAGGCCCCGGTGCTGCGCGGCGAAGGCGATCAGCGTCGTGTTGCCGCCGAAGGCGGCCGAGGTCGTGGCGCTCTCGAAGGTGTCGGCGTTCAAGAGGCCGTTGGCGGAGACCTGCTCGACATGGGCATGGGTGTCGATGCCGCCGGGCAGGACGAACTTGCCGGTGGCGTCGATCTCGCGGGCACCGGCCGGCAACCCGAGGCCGACCGCCGCGATCCGGCCGTCCTTGACGGCGACGTCGGCCGGGAAGGAGGCGGTCGCGGTCCCCACGGTGCCGCCGCGAATGACAAGGTCGTAATCGGACATCGTTGTTCCCCCTTCCTCAGGACACCGACACGGTCCCGACGGCCATGGCGACGGCCGCCTGGGTCGGGTCGATCACCGGCACGCCGAGCGCGTCTTCCAGCGGGCGGCGGTGGCGGGCCATGCCGGCGCACCCCATGACGATGACGCCGGCGCCATCGCGGTCCTTCAACTCGGTGCCGACCTCGATCATCCGGGCCAGCGTTCCTTCGCCGGACGCGCTCTCGGCGACCGACATCTCGAGCGGACGTTCTCCGGCCAGGCGATCGACCAGACCCATCTGGCGCAGGTAGCGGATATGGCGCGGGATCGAGCCCGACTTGATCGCGATCACGCCGAACCGGTCGGCGCGGGTCAGGGCGGTCAGCACGCCGCATTCCGCGATGCCGAAGACGGGCTTCGCCGTTCCCTCGCGCGCCACATGCAATCCGGGATCGGAGTAGCACGCGATCACGAAGGCATCGACGTCGGTGGCGGCCTCGATCCGGCGGCGCAGCGGCAGGGCGACGCCGTCGACATGCGCCTGCGTCTCGATTCCGGGGGGGCCGTCCGGCAGGCTCTCGCACACGATCTCCGGTCCTTGCGCGAAGGACAGCGGCATCAGGGCCTGGCGCAACCCCTCGGTCACGACCTCGTTGGAATTCGGGTTGATCACCAGGATCCGGCGACGGCTCGACATCGTCACGTCCTTCATTGGAATGCGTTCACGGATGGAGGCGTCGCACGATCAGCCGATCTCGCGCGACACCCAATCCGCGAGGATCGTGCAGCCCGCGAGAAAATCGTCGGTCTCCATGGCCTCGTCCGGATTGTGGCTGCCGTGCTCGTTGCGCACGAACAGCATCGCGATCGGGATGCCGGCCGCCGCGAAGGCCGCGGCATCGTGCGAGGCCGGGCTGCCGAGCGGCATCGTGCGGATTTCCAGGCGCTCGGCACCGGCCGCGAGGGCGGAGGAGATCGCGGGATCGACCGGTCCGACCGCCGCGCTCGCCCGCGTCCCCAGTTCAAAGCGCACGTTCCGACGCGCCTCGATCTCGCCGATCCGCGCCAGCATGGCCGCCTCGAGCCGCGCGAGCACGTCGGGATCGTAGGCGCGCATGTCGAGGCTGAAGTGGAAGCTGCCGGGCACGGTGGTGAGCCCGTGCATCGCCGGGTCGGTGTGAAAGCGGCCGAAGGTGATCGCCATCGGGATCCCGGCTTCCTCCTCGCGGGCCCACAGGTCGTCGAGCGACGCGGCGAGGTCGATGGCGGCCATGGCGGCGTCGCGTCGGAAGCGGCGCGGCGTGCCGACGTGATCGTGGCGGCCGACCACGCGCGCCTCGGGGTAGCGGACATTGCCCGGCACGCCGGTGCAGATCGCGACGGGAATACCGGATTCGACCAGGGTGGCGGCCTGCTCGATATGGACTTCGACGAAGGCCCGGATGGTGGCGGGATCGAGATGGCGTGCGCCGGCCCGGATCGCCTCCGGATCGCCGCCCGCCGCCGCGATGTGATCGGCCAGGGTCCGGTCGCCGTCGATGCGCCGCGCCGCGAGCGCCGCCGCCGGCAGCGTGCCGAGGGCCGAGCGGCTTCCGATGTAGGAGACCTGGAACCAGACGCTCTCCTCCGCCCGGATGCCCATCACGGTGAGGTCGCAGCGCGGCGTGATGCCGAGCCAGCTCAACACCTCGATGGCGACGAGACCCGCCACGACCCCGGCGGCCCCGTCGTAGTTCCCGCCATGCGGGACGCTGTCGAGATGCGAGCCGATCACCAGGCGCGGCGCCGTCCGGTCGCAGCCCGGCAGCGTGACGTAGGTGTTCGCCGCGAGGTCCCTCTCCACCAGGAGGCCGCGGGCCCGGCCATGCTCGGCGAGCAGGCGATGGGCGAAGTCCTCGCCCGGACCGTAGGTGTCGCGGGTGATCCCGGGATCGCCGCCGGTGGCGAGGGCGAGGGCGTTGAAGAACGCCTCGACGAGCCCTCGCTGCGCCTGGACCGCCGCGACGAGGTCCGAATCGGCAGGGGCAGCCCGGGGGATCGATGATCGTGTGGATGGCATCGTGAAATCCAGGTTGCGGCCGGAGCCCTCCGACCCGTTTTGGCTCGTACGGTTGGCGACGGTCATTTCGCCGACGTGTTCTCCAGCCGGCTCACCAGTCGCACGACGGGCCACAGCAGGACGATGTAGAGGAGGGCGGCGAGGACCAGGGGAGAATTGTTGAAGGTCAGGGATCGCGCCATGTCGGCCGAGTAGAGCATCTCCTGCAAGGACACGACGCTCGCGAGCGAGGTCAGCTTCACGACCTCGACCGTGTTGGAGATCAGATCCGGCAGGACGTTTCTCAAGGCCTGGGGAAGGACGACCCAGGTGAAGGTCTGATCGGCCCGCAGCCCGGTCGATCGCGCCGCCTCCCACTGCCCGTTGGGGACGCTCTCGATCCCGGCCCGGATGACCTCGCCGTAATACGCCGCATTGTTGAGGAAGAACGCGATCGAGACGGCGACCAGGGGCGACAGCTTGAGCCCGAGGAACGGCAGGCCGGAATAGATCAGGATCAGCAGGACGAGGGGCGGCAGCGCGCGCATCAGATCGACCATGAGCCCCAGCCCCCGGCGCAGGATGACGCTGCGGGCCATGCTGCCGATCGCCACCAGGATTCCGCCCAGGATCCCGAGCGGGATCACCAGCACGCAGATCAGCAGCGTGGTCTTCAGGCCCTGCAGGATCAGCGGCAGGGCCTTCGCCATGATGTCGAGGTTGAAGAATTGCTGCGCGAGGATGTCCATCAGTGACGCCTCCAGGCGAACCGCCCCTCGACCCAGCGGCCGAAGCCGATGATCGGGATGAAGAGGACGAGATAGGCGACGGCGCCCATCATGAGTGGCGTCGCGTTGCCGGAGAACGAGACGGCGGTGGTGGCCTGGTTGATGATCTCGGGCACGCCGATGACGGTTCCGAGCGCCGTGTTCTTGGTGATCGAGATGGTTCTGTTGGTCAGCGGCGGAATGGCGAGCCGCAGGGCCTGGGGCAGGACGACGTGGAGCAGGGCCTGGATTTCGGTCAGCCCGGTCGATCGCGCGGCCTCGCGCTGCCCCTTTTTGACGGAGATGAGGCCCGCCCAGACGATCTCCTCGACGAAGGCCGTCAGCACCGCGGATAGCACGAGCCAGATGACGGCGAAGCCCGGGATGTCGATGCCGACGCTCGGCAGGCCGAAATACACCAGGAGGACGAGGACGAGGGGCGGGACGGCCCGGGCGATATCGACGAAGACCAGCAGCGGCCACTTGATCCAGCGGCCGCCGATCCAGCGAAGGACCGCGAGACCGATCCCCGCGGTGATCCCCGTGACGACGACGAGCGCCGCGATCTCCAGCGTGACCACCGCGCCGGAGAGAATCGCGGGCCAGGTCGCCAGGATCTGCTGGGGATTGAAGAAGGTATCGATGAAGCGATCCATCGGCGATCCTTCAGCGGTCTTCGTTCGAGACGAAGGCGCGCGTGCGGGCTTGAGCGTCCGGCCCGAAGATCCGGCTCGGCGGACCCTGCTCGACGACGACCCCGCCCTCCATGAAGACCACCCGGTCGGCCGCCTCGCGGGCGAACCGCATCTCGTGGCTCACGACCAGCATGGTCATGCCCGCCTCCCGCATGCTGCGCATCGTCGCCAGCACGCTGCCCACCAGTTCCGGGTCGAGCGCGGAGGTCGGCTCGTCGAAGAGCATCATCTTCGGCTCCAGCGCCAAGCCCCGGGCGATTGCGACGCGCTGCTGCTGCCCGCCGGAGAGCTCGGCGGGATAGGCGCCGGCCTTGTGCGCCAGGCCCACCCGTTCGAGTGCCGCCATGGCGATCGCCTTCGAGTCCGACCGCGACTTCCCCAGCACCTTGCGCAGCGCGAGCGTCACGTTCGACAGCGCGGTCATGTGGGGATAGAGATTGAAGGACTGGAACACCATCCCGATGCGCCGCCGCAGGGCGTTCACGTCGAGCGCGGGGTCCAGCACCTCCGACCCGTCGAACCGGATCGAGCCGCTCGTCGCCTCCTCGAGGCGGTTGCAGCAGCGCAGCAGCGTGCTCTTGCCGGAGCCGGACGGCCCGATCAGGAAGACGAGCTCGCCCGGAGCGACGTCGACGTTGATGCGCTTGAGAACCTCGAGGCTCCCGAACTTCTTCGACACGTCGCGGATCCGCAGGAGCGGCTCGCCGCGCGAAGACTCGGCTGCCGCATCCGGAGCGCGGATCGGGCTGAACGGCTCGACGCTCTGCATGTCAGCCTCGGCACGCCGCGGCGTGGGGCGTGGAATCGTAGTTCGGCATGCCCGGAACGCCGTAGCCCGGGTCGACCGTGACGGCCACCGAGCCGGCCGCGGGCTTGATGCCGAACCACTTCTCGTGGAGCGCCGCAATGGTGCCGTCGGCCTTCAGGCATTCGAGGGCCTGGTCGAGATCCTTGCGCAAAGCGACCTCGTCCTTGCGCAGGGCGATCGACCAGACGAAACCGGTCGAGTGAAGCAGCGAGAGCTGGATCTGCGGGTTGTTCTTCGCGGCCCATTGCAGGACGGTGCTGCCGGCGACGTTGGCGAAGGCCCGGTTCGCCAGCACGGCCTGGACGGCATCGGTCTGGGTCCCGTACGACTCGACCTTCCAGCCGATCTTGTCGGCCATCTCGCGGGCCCAGCTGTCGTACGACGACCCCTTGTTCACCGCGACGACCTTGCCGCGAAGGTCCTCAAGCTTCGTGATCGGGGGCGCGCCCTTCTTGATCACGAACTGGAAATCGCTGTTCAGGTAGCCTTCGGTAAACAGGAGGTTCTCGGCACGCTCCTTGTTCACCGTCACGGGGGCGACGAGAAAGTCGTAGGTGCCGGCCTGGAGCGCCGGGATCAGGCCGGAGAACTGGGCGGTGTCGACCGTGACCGGCCGTCCCAGCGTCTTGCCCAGGGCCTCCGCCAGATCGACGTTGAAACCCTCGATCCCGCCCGACAGCTTCGGCATCGCATGCGGCGCGAAGGTGCCGTCGACGGCGGTTCTCAGAGGGGTCTGGGCCACCGCAGCCTGTGCGGCCAGCATCGCGAAACCAGCGGCCGCCAGCATGCTTCTCATCGCAACTCTCCGTGCTGTCTCTCGCGAGGATTGAGCCGCGATCCGAGTTCGTGCAACCGCCTCACTATAAAGAAACTTGCGTTTCTATAGCCCCTAGCTATAGTCGGCTAAATTCAAGGCATGTGCTGATAAAATGCTCAACCTGCGACAGCTCCAAATTTTTCGCGAGCTGATACAATGTCAGACGACTGTATCGGTTGCGCAAAGCCTCGGATTATCCCAGCCGACGGTCAGCAATGCGATCAAGCACATGGAGAGCCAGCTCGGATTCGCGCTTTTCGAGCGGAGCGGCAACCGGCTGGTTCCGACGCAGGAGGCGATGGATATCTATCGGGACAGCGAACCGATATTCAAGATGATGCTGTCTTTCTCCAGAAGACTTGCCGATGTCCGCGATACTCGCGTCGGCTCCTTGCGCCTGCTGGCGACACCTCCGATCGCGAACGCCGTCGTTCCGTCAGCGCTGAGAAGCTTCAAGAGCACGCGCCCGGATGTCAGCGTGACATTCGACGTCCATCGCACCGATGGGGTGATCGACGGTGTCGAGAGCGGTCGTGCCGATCTCGGGGTTTCACTCGAGCCCTACATGCGGCCCGGCCTGGAATTCGAGCTGATCGGGACCGGGCAGATGGTGTGTGCCTTCCAGCCCGGGCACCCCATCGGAGCCAATCACGAAATATCCGAGGACGTGATCAGGTCGTATCCGCTCATCTGCTACGCGTCGGATACCCGTTTCGGCTCCCTTCTGCGGAGAGAATTCTTCAACGAGCCGCCTTCGGAGGGCTCAATCGAGGTCCAGTACTCGTATACGGCCTGCCTGCTCGCGGAAGCCGGGCTCGGCGTCGCGCTGGTCGACTCGTTCACCAGCATCCATGGCAGCCGATACAAGATCGACGTCCGGCCGCTGCGACCCGGTGTCAGTGTCGATGCCTACGTGATCTATCAGAAGTCGCGTGCTCCGAAGCGGCTGGTCCGCGCCTTCATCGATCAGCTCAAACTGGCGATCGCGGAACTGGCATGACGCCGTGAGCGAGAGGCGCGGCGCGCTCGCATCGGGGCAGGTCGCGAAGACGACCATGCGTCGCCTGATCCGTCACTGGAAGCAGATCCCAGCGGCGGCGGAGGATTGCGTCCGCATTGTCTACTATCGCAGGCTTATGCAGGCCTATGATCGACATAAATACAGGCATTTATCGTCGAATGAATTCTCTATGCGGGCAAAAAGACTAGATGTAAGGTCAATAAATTCCAATTTTTGCAGAGAAATATCCATCTTCTTCCATGCCATGCTATGGCCGTCTGACATCCCGAAAATTGAAATGTAATTCATTCGAAGAGTTCCCTGTTCTTCGAATACTCCGAGCGATGCTGCGGCGCCATAGCGTCCTGCGTGATCGCCGGTTTCGGGGTGATCGTCTTCGGGGATTCGTACGGATCAAGGCTGCATGCACGAAACAAGCGTATCAGCAACGCCTCGAACCGGTCGTCCGGGAATTGACGATGATAGATCTCGACGATGCCGGCGGCCTCACCGAAGCTCAGCGGCGTCTCGACCGAGGAGAGGAAGCATTCGCATCCCCGCGTCGGCGTGAACCGGCAGTTGCCCTCGAGCCCAGGAGCGTCATCGCTCGCAGGAAACACGAGAAGCCGGGCCACGAGCATGGCGGACCAGAGGTTCATTGCCGGCATTCCTCAAGCACAGGAGAATTCCGTCCAACCGAGCTGCCGTGGTGAGCTTCACGCTGCGACGATTTTCGCGATCGGGCTCATGCCGATGACCGCCGGAAGGGCAGAAAGATGAGAGGATGGAGCCGTCAGCAGGGATCCGACCGTCTTCCGCGGTCGTCCGGCGCAGCGACGCCCGTCGGTGTCGTGCACCTACGATCGAACGGCATGACCTTCGTCGGGCCCGGAGCTGCGAGCCGGATCGCGCCTCCGCCATGAGGACGGGGGAGAGGATCGTCGGCGGGAGCCCGGTCCAAGTGGCGGATCAGGTGGCGGATGCGGCCGGTCGGGACGCTTCGGTCGATCGCGAGGGCGCGAGCAGGACGGCCCCGATCCCGAGCGTCGAAATGCCGAGACCCAGCGCCGAAACGGGGGACGGCACTTCACCGAGCAAGAGAAGCCCCCCGACCATGGCCATGGCGGGCACCAAGGCCGCGAAGCATGCCCCGATCGACGCCCCCAGCAGCAGGACGGCCTTGCTGTAGCAGAACAAGGCCACCACCGAGACGAGAGCCCCCTGGTACAGCGCCTGGACGATGAGGCCCTGCCAGGGATGATCCAGGAACGCAAATCCTCGGATCGTCAGGTAGGGCAGCCCGTAGGCGACCATCGACGTGGCGGAGACGGCCGCCGTCGCAACCCAGGCGTTGAGGCCCGCCCCCTTCGCCACGACCGTGTAGAGCGCCCAGAGAGCCCCTCCCGCGACGAACAATCCCAGTGCGGACGAACTGCCGCGAAACCCGGTCAGGGCCGTTGCGGCGATCGTGCTGCCGATGCAGATCGCCGCGATACCGCCGAGTTGCCAGCGACCCAGGCGATCGCCGAGGGCCCACGACCCCAGGCAGGCGGAGAACAGCACCATGCTCGTGGGGGTCAGAACCGCGAACAGGGCCACCGGTGCCCGGGCCAGGCCATCCGACACCACGAGGATGTAGGGAGCACCGATGCCGAGGGTGAGCAGGCCCGTCACCCTCCAGTCGGGCCATCGTCCCTTGACCAGAACCGGGAAGGTCAGGAGCGAGGCGACGGCGAACCGGATGAAGGTCACGTCGTACATGTCGAGGCCGGAATTGGTCACCCCGAACCGGGTGACGACCGGGAAGCCTCCCCAGATCACCGCCGCGCCGAGGCCGTAGAGCAAGCCGGCCAAGCGTTCCGACTTCATGCAGCCTCCCCTTCCTGGTTGACGAAAGATCGACGAGGGCCATCCGAGCCCCGGCCGATGCCCGCACGGCATCGGCCGGGGCTCGGCATCAGAGATGGCCGATCGAGATCGTGTCGGTCCGCCCGCGGCGACGCAGATAGGCGTACTCGATGTCGTTGAGGATCATCTGCGCCCGCGGAGCGCTCCGCGACGCGTAGCTGATGCTGGTCAGGAAGTGAGCCAGTTCCTCGTTGCCCTCGCCTTCGACCTTCGAGAGATCGAGGTTGGAGCGGTCGCGCAGCGAGTCGAGGTAGCTCGTATCGATGACCCGGAACGCCGCCCCGAGCGTGAAGCCGCGCGCGTTGAGCACCTTGTGCCACTCGAAGGGTGGGTTGATGAGGACGTCGCCGGGCGTGATGTACATGATGTCGCTGTCGAACTGCCCGGCCGGCGCTTCGCGGCCGCTGCTCGTATCGAACATCTTGTCGAAGTCGCGATACTGGTCGCCGGGGTGGGGAGGCCGTGTGTACCAGCGCTTCACCCCGGCGATCATCACGAAGATGTTCAGCGTCGGGAACATGTGCCAGTCGCTTCCGACGGCCCCGTGGCTCGGCTCACCGAATTCCTGGGTGCTGTTGCCGAGGAACATGTGGCCTGTCACGGACCAGTTCGGGATCGCGAGCCAGCCGCTGTCGAACACGTCGGCCCTGATCTTGCGGAAGGCCGACTTCCCCCACTCGTAAGGGTCGTTGTAGCCCGACGAGATCGTCCCGAGATGCGAATAGACGTCGAGCTTGTGTTCGAAGATATCGTCCAAGAACTCCTTGCCCGTCCCGGTGCGACCGGTCACGTAGTTATAGTCGGACTTGCCGTCCTTGGAGCGCATCGAGACCGCATGGTCGGTCGTCTTGACCCGCCACTGCAGGGACTGCGACGGATCGATCGCATCGAAATAGGCGCGCGAGGCGAAGCGATCGTCGATCGGAGCCAGCGACTTGAACAATGCAGGCTTCGAGAAGTCGTCGGTCTCGCGGACGACCGTGTCGAAGGTCAGCTTTCCGCCATGCCGGCCGGGCGGTACGATGTTGACGTAGCGGTTTGGCAGGATGTCGCTCGGAACGATCTGTGCCCGCTGGAGAACACTCGACATGATAACCTCCCACTGCTGATGAGGATGGGTTCGATCCGGCCGATCCTTGGACTTGCAGGTCAGGTTGGTGTCCGCGAGGAAATAGCCTGGATGCCGGTTGGGCGCGCGGATCCGGCCAGGGCCGGACCCCGACATGTCGTCTTTGCGCCAAGTTTTCGAGCTGACTGTCCCGTGCCTCGCGAGGGGCCGAGGATCGTGTTATGTTCGACATGGTTGTCAAACTTGACGCAGATGTCAATCATGAATTTTGCAGGTCATAGAAAATGGTCGGCGTTCGGCAGTTCGATGAGCAGGCGGTCCTCGAAAAGGCGCTCGATTTGTTCTGGCAGCAAGGGCCTGCGGCGACGTCCATGCCGGCTCTCGCCCAGGCAACGGCCGTGCAGCGCGGATCGCTCTACAATGCCTACGGCGCCAAGGAGACCCTGTTCCTCAAGGCGTTCGAGCTCTATACGTCCCGGTTCCTCGGCGCGGTCCGGATCAGTCTCGCCGGCACGGGTGCAGGCGAAATCCTCACCCGCTTTTTTGACACGGCGATCGCCAACATGACCTCGGGCTCACCCTCGCGAGGGTGCCTGACGACCAAGACCGCCAGCGACGGCAGCCTGGCCGAGCCGGCCATCCGCGCGCAGGTGCAGCGGCTGATCCTGGACCTCGAAACCCTGATCGCCGACGCGCTCGCACCGTTCGAGAGCGAGCTGAGCCTGTCGAGGGCCGAAACGGCGAACCTCGTCGTTGCCGTGACGCGCGGCCTGGCGGTCATGGAGCGCATCCACGGTGATCCGCAGCAGTTGCGGGCGACGGCCTCGTCACTCGTTCGCTCGGTCACACGTCCGCGGCCGGACCCGGCCCGAAAGCGGAAAGCCGGGTGACCGCCGCGGTCGATAACGGCCGCGAGCGGCGCGTCGCTTCATCCATCAGCACGATCACGGTCCGGGCGAGCGCCGCGCACCGATCGTTCTGGAACAGCGCCTGCCGCAGTTCGATCGAGCTGCGCCCGATCGATTCGACCCGGGTTCCGATCGCGATCTCCCCAGGCCACGTGATCTCGCTGCGGAAGTCCAGTTCGAGGCGGGCGATCACGAAGGCCGAGCCGGGCTCGGCCAGCGGCAGGCCGGGATCGTAGAGCACGGCGACGCGGCCGGTCTCGAGAAAAGTTGCAAAGAGTGCATTGTTGACGTGCCCCTGCCGGTCCGTATCGGCATACCGAACCTTGTCGGTGGTCCGCAGCGGAAAATCTGTCAGGATTACGGGCTGGTCCATCGGCGCTCATCTTTCCCCTGGTGAGCCGTCGGCGGGTTTCGGGCGAGACCGTCGAAGGCGTCGAGAAGGCGTTCGCGCCGGCCGAACACGGGGTCGTCCTCCTCCACGAGTTCGACGCTGCCGACCCGGCGCGCCCGCATGAACAGGCCGAAACACGCAGTCATCGGCGTTGGCCGGCTCTGCGCCGGACAAGAACGGGCGATCATCGCGGGCGAGGCGCAGAGGTGCGGTTGCGTGGCGCCAGTCGGCGACGTGTCCGGATCGTCCGACCACGAACTCCTCGAGACGGACGCCGGACCGCGCCTCGCGCGAAGTCCGGACGTACGGCTGATCGTCCGGTGCCAGACGACGGTAGACGGTCAGGGCGGTCACGATGTCCTCCCGCCGGCATGAGCGACCAGTCAGTTGAACCAATACAGTCGTGCGAGGCGTCGCATCCAGGCTGGGGAGCAGCACTGTCTGACGTAAGAGGAGTATCCTGGCTTTGACAGAGATGTCAATGATCCGGATGCGCCCGACAGGACCATTCGATGACGGCCGCGCCGTGCCGTTTGGATGGCGCGGAGCGGTCGGCCGCCGACGATGCAGGCGAGGTGACGGTTGATCCGCCCGTGCGGCTGCGCCGCGGAGGTGCGGACGTCGCTCGACCCTGGCCGAGGCCGCTTCTTTACTCAATAATATTATTTTTGTGATTGAAATAGACCGGCGTGAGATCGAAACCGTCCCATCTGAGCCGGAGGCGGAATCGCCCCCTCCCCCGTCACGCGGGAGGTCGCGATGGGAGGGGCCCGACGGCATGCGTGATACGGCGTCCGGAAGATTCCTTCCGGACGCCGTATCACCAGCCCGCGCGGTGAAGCCGTAGGCTTCACACGCCTGAGCGAAGCCGGTTTCCGCATCGCGAGGCGATCAATCGGAAGCCGTATGAGACGTACCGGGTCGGCCGGTACCGGCAGATCCTCGCTGCAAGGCGCTGCCGGTCAGGCCCCGGAATCCCTGCGAGCGTCTCCCGGTCGAGGATCGGCGGGCCGTCGCGGATCGTCGGCGTGAGCGAGTCGGAACCGGCGGCCCTCGTCAGCGCGCCGGCCGGGCAAGGCCGAGGCGGTCGCGAAGGGTCCTGCCATGGTAGTCGCGGCGAAAAAGCCCGCGCTCCTGCAGCAGCGGCACGACGAGGTCGACGAAGTCGATGAAGCCGTCGTGGAAATAGGGCGGCATCACGTTGAAGCCGTCGGCGGCACCGGTCTCGAACCAGTGCTGGAGCGTGTCTGCGATCGTCTCGGCCGACCCGCACAAAACCCAGTGGCCGCGGGCCGCGGCGGTGAGGTTGTAGAGGTCGCGCAAGGTCATGCCGTCGCGGCGGGCTTTCGACAGCATCACCCGGGCGAAACTGTGATAGCTGTCCGGCAGGGCGATGTCGGGCACCGGCCCGTCGAGGTCGTAAGCCGACATGTCCTGCCCGAGCCGGTCGGAGAGCAGCGCCAGGGCGTTCTCGTTGCCGACGAAGCCCTGGAGCGTCGCCAGCTTGTCGAACGCCTCGCGGTCCGTGCGCCCGACCACCGGCATCACGCCCGGCAGCACGCTGACATCGTCGGGGCGCCGGCCATGGGCAGCGAGCCGGCCCTTCAGGCTCGCATAGGCGGCACGGGCCTCGTCGATGTCCTGCACCACCGAGAAGACCACGTCGGCGGTGCGCGCGGCGAGATCCTGGCCGGCCTCCGAGCCGCCGGCCTGGAGCACCACCGGCCGCCCTTGCGGGCTGCGGCCGATATTGAGCGGGCCCTTCACCGTGAAGAAGGGGCCGTCATGGTCGAGGGCGCGCAAGCGAGTGGGATCGATGTAGAGGCCGCTCGCCCGGTCGGCCACCACCGCGTCGTCGGCCCAGCCGTCCCACAGGCCGGCGACCACGTCGAGGAACTCGCCCGCCCGCTCGTAGCGCCTTGCGTGGTCCGGATGGATCGTGCCGAAATTCGCGGCGGTCGCCGGGCTCGCCGTCGTCACGGCGTTCCAGGCGGCGCGGCCGCCGCTGATATGATCGAGGGAGGCGAAGGCGCGGGCGACCGTGAACGGATCGCTGTAGGTGGTCGAGACCGTGGCGCCGAGGCCGATATGGCGGGTGAGCGGGGCGAGCGCCGCGAGCAGCGTCAGGGGTTCGAGGCGCAGGGTATAGGAGGGGTGCGCGGCCGGATCGGCATAGAGGTTGTCGCCGATGAAGATCAGGTCGAAGCAGCCGCGCTCCGCGGTGCGGGCGATCTCCTGAATCGCCGAAAAGTCCTGGAAGCTGTCGACCGCGCCGGGCATGCGCCAGCCGGCGACGTGGCTGCCGGTGCCGAGGAGGAACAGGCCGAGATGCATCTGCCGGATCATGACGCCTTCCAGAACAGGAGCCGGCGCTCGGCGAGGCCGACGAGACCGAAGAACAGGAGGCTCGCCGCCGAGGCGACGACGATCGCCGACCAGACCTGGACGAAATCGATCTGGAGCACCGCCTGGTAGATCACCCAGCCGAGCCCGCCATAGGCGCCCAGCATCTCGGTGACGATCGCCACGATGATGCTGCGCACCGTCGAGACGCGAAGCCCGGCGAGGATCAGCGGCAGGGCGGTCGGCAGGCGCAGGCGCCACAGGAGGGCGAGGCGCCCGGCGCCGAAGCTGCGCATCAGGTCGATGCTGCGGCGGTCGACCCGGTCGAGGCCGCTGAGCGTCGAGAGGAACAGGGTGAAGCTGACGGCGAGCGCCACCATCACCACCTTCGAGGCGATGCCGATGCCGAACCACAGCAGGATCAGGGGCGAGTAGGCTACCACCGGGACCGAGTTCACCGCCGTCACCGCGGTCACGACGACGCCGCGGGCCCGCGGCAGCAGGGTCAGCGCGACGGCGAGCCCGATGCCGAGGAGCGCCCCGAGAGCGTAGCCGAGGAGCGCCTCGGAGAGGGTGTAGGCGGCCGCCTCGGCGAGCATCGCGCGCTGACCCCACACGCCGAGGAGCACGTCGCTCATCGCCGGCAGAACGTAGGCCGGCAGGGAGAAGCCGCGGGCGACGCCCTCCCAGAGCCCGATCAGCACCAGCGCGCCGAGGATGCCGCGCTGCACGGCGAGGGATTTTTGCCCCGTCACTGCTCGGCCCCCCAGAAGACGAGGCGGCGTTCGAGGAAGGCGACGGCCGCGTAGAAGCCGGTGCCGAGAAGCGCGCAGACCAGGAGCGCGGCCCAGATCGCCACGACGTTCTCGTTGTACATCGCCTGCAGCAGCAGCACGCCGAGCCCGGTCGTGTCGCCGAACCACTCGCCGACGATGGCACCCACGAGGCTGAGCGAGGCGGCGAGCCGCAACGCCACGAAGGTCTGCGGCAGGGCGCTCGGCAACTGGAGACGCAGCAGGATCTGGCGCGGCGAGGCGCCGAAGCTGCGCATCAGGGCGATCTGGCGCGGGTCGACCGATTCGAGGCCGATGAGCGCGTTCACGGTGACGGGGAAGAAGGTGAGGTAGAAGGCGATGACGGCCTTGGCGATCAGCGTGTTGCCGAACCACAGCACGACCAGCGCCCCGAAGGCGATGACGGGAATGGTCTGCGACACCACGAAGAGCGGGAAGACCATCTCGCGCAACGCCCGCAGCCGCAGGAACGCCACGGCGACCGCGATCCCGAAGGCGCCCCCGGCGACGAAGCCGATCAGGGTCTCGGTCAGCGTGCGCAGGAACCCGGCGGCATAGGCACCCGGCGTCGCCAGGATGGCCGCCAGGACCGCCGAGAGCCGCGGCAGGTAGAACGGCCGGATCCCCAGCAGGAGCACCAGCCCCTCCCAGGCGAGCGCCACGGCCAGCAGCGCGAGGATCCGCAGGCCGATCCGGCGGGCGAGGCCGGCGGCGCGGGGCGCGGCCGGCGTGGACTCGGCGAGCGCCGCGCTCACAGCTGGCGGTCCGCGCTCGACAGGGCATCGAGCGGCCGGGAATCGAAGGCGCTGTCGAGGTCGACGGGCTTTGCAATCACCTTGGCCTGGAGCAGCAGGTCGTGCGCCTTGGCGATGGCCGCCGGGTCGATCGCGAACAGGCCCCGCTCCTTGGCGGCGCCGGCCGTCATCAGGCGCTTGACCTCCGCCAGCATGAACTCCTGGTGTGCCCGGTCGAGGGTCGGGGCGATCGCCATCACGGTATCGATTGCGGCCTTCGGATCGGCGAAGGCGTCGCGCCAGCCGCGGATCGAGGCGCGCAGGAAGCCCTTCACCAGCTCGGGCTTGTCCTTCAGCACCGGCTCGGACACGATCAAGGTGTCGCGCGGGAAGGTGACGCCGTAATCCTCGGCGACGAAGGTGCGTAAGTTGTCTTTCCCCATCCGGCTCTGGATGGCGTAAAGTTCGTTGTAGTAAGTGGCCGTGGCGACATCGACGGCGCCGTCGACGAACGGCGTGACGCTGACCTGCTGCGGCTGGATCTTCACCTCGCCGGGCTGGATGCCCTCCTTGGCCAGGACGGCGTTGAGGACGTGGTTGGCGCCGGTGAACCAGGTCGTGACGGTGCGGCCCTTGAAGTCCTGGAGCGTCTTGACCGGTCCGTCCTTGCGGGTGACGAAGACGAACGGGGTGACCTGGTGCGAGACGCCGATGCAGACCACCGGCAGGCCCTTGTCGCGGGCGGCGAGCACGCTGTCGCTGCCGCCCGAGAGGCCGAACGTGTCGGCGCCGGTGGCGACGAGGTTCTCGGCGAGCAGGTTCGGCCCGCCCGGGTTGATCGTCAGGTCGATCCCTTCCGCCTTGTAGTAGCTCTTCTGCACGGCGACGTAGAACCCGGCGAACTGCGCCTGCGGCAGCCATTTCAGGCGCAACGAGGCTTTCACCGGCTCGGCGGCGGCGGCACCGGCGAGGGCAGGACCGGCGAGGGTGAGGGCGGCGAGGGCGGCGAGGAGGTGGCGGCGCTTGAGCATCGGGGACCTTCGCGTTCAGTGGCGGTAGGACGGGTCGGTGCGGTCGAGCCGGCGCATTAGCGCCGGCCATTCGCGCTCGCCGGGGATCAGGATGTCGCCCTGCAGCTCCCAGAACTGCCGCGCGGCGCGCTCGCAGACCTCGTGGGGCGGGATCACCAGGGCGGCGCCGGCGGCGGCCGCCGCCTGCATGTCGAGCTGGATGCGTGCGGCGCGCTCGAAGTAGTAGAGCAGCATGAACGCCTCGCCGGGCGTGCGGCCGACGGTCAGGATGCCGTGGTTGCGCATCAGCATGACCTTGTGGGGCCCGAGATCGCGCACGAGGCGCCCCTGCTCGTCGAGGTCGATCGCCACGCCCTCGTAATCGTGGAAGGCCTGCCGGTCGTAGAACCGCATCGCGAACTGGCTCAGCGGCAACAGTCCCTTCTCCTGGCCGGAGACGGCGACGCTGGCATCCGAATGGGTGTGCAGCACGCAGGCCGCGTCGTGGCTCGTCTTGTGGATCGCCGCGTGGATCACGAAGGCGGCGAGGTTCACCGTGTGGGGCGTGTCGTCGAGGACGGTGCCGTCGAGGTCGATCTTGACGAGGCTCGACGCGGTGATCTCGTCGAAGAGCAGGCCGTAGGGGTTGATCAGGAATTCGTTGTCGCGCCCGGGAATGCGGGCCGAGATGTGGTTGTAGATCAGGTCGTCCATGCCGAGCTGCGCCACCATGCGGTAGCAGGCGGCGAGCGCGACGCGGGCCTCCCACTCGGCGGGATCGACGCGGCCTGCGGGGGTCTCGGCGCTCATGCGGGCGTTCATGGAGCCTTCTCCTCGGCGATCTGGAACGACTTCAGGCTCTCCTCCTCGATCGCCTCGAGGAGCGTGCGCTTGAGCCGGATGAATTCGGGGGCGGTGACGAGGTCGGGCCGGCGCGGCCGCGGCAGGTCGATGCGCTGCTCGAGCTTCACCGCGCCCGGCCGGGCGGTCATCACCAGCACCCGGTCGCCGAGGAAGATCGCCTCGTCGACGTCGTGGGTGATGAACAGGATCGTGCGCCGGTGGCGCTGCCAGACGTCGAGGAGCCACCGCTGCATCAGCGTGCGGGTCAGCGCGTCCAGCGCCCCGAACGGCTCGTCGAGCAGCATCAGGTCGCGCTCGAACAGGAAGGTGCGCATCAAGGCCACCCGCTGGCGCATGCCGCCGGAGAGCTGGTGCGGGTACTGTGCCTCGAAACCGGACAGCCCGAATTCGGGCAGCATCCGGAGCGCTTCCGAACGGGCTTCCTTGCGCGGCCTTCCCTCGATCTCCAGCGCCAGGATCGCGTTGTCGATCACGGTGCGCCAGGGCAGCAGCAGGTCGCGCTGGGGCATGAACGAGACCCGGCCGAGCAGGTCGGCGGCGTGGCAGCTCCGCCCCTCGAAGCGCAGGGCCCCGCCGGGATCGGGCTCCTCCAGCCCGGCCACGATGTTGAAGAGCGTGCTCTTGCCGCAGCCGCTCGGGCCGACGACGGTGACGAACTCGCCCCGCCCGATCCGGGCCGAGAACCCCGACAGGGCCTTGACCGGCCCGAACGTCTTGCCGACGCCCTTGAACTCGATCAGCGGCGCGGGATCCGCCGTCGTCGCGGGAGCGTCGTCCTGGTGTCGCAGCATCGCCCGCAAGAGACGTCCTTTCGGGTTCTTGTATAACGAGGGCCGCCTCTGGCATGCCTGAGCGCCGGCCGCGATGGGCGGATCTCTGCAACGGATGTGCCAGACGGCTCCGGAGCGGCGTGAACGCAACGGCATCGCGTTTGCCTCGGCCCTGGCGAGTGCGGCGCGAAGGTGCCGGCCGGGTCGAACTGGGCGAGGCGGCAGGGGTGATGTACACAAATATGGAATTTATGAATGCATAAGATGGCGGCAGGCGCACAAAACGGCGTCATCGGGATCGATGCGGGGCGTGCCCCGGTCTCCCCTGCCCCCGGCCTAACCCTGGCGGAGGGGTTGCGCCAACAGCTCGAAGCGGCGATCGCCGCCGGCCATCTCGAACCCGGCAGCCGCCTGGACGAACAGGAGATCGCACTGCGCTACGGCGTGTCGCGAACCCCCGTCCGCGAGGCGTTCCGGCTGCTCGCCGCCAGCCACCTCGTCGAGCTGCGCGGGCGCCAGGGCGCGGTGGTGCGCAGCATCGGCCCGCACGCCCTGATCGAGATGTTCCAGGTGATGGCGGAACTCGAAGGCCTGTGTGCGCGGCTCGCCGCGCGGCGCGTCCCGCCGACCTGGCGGGCGACGATCGAGCCGATCCACCAGCGCCTCGTCGACCTCGTCGACGGCGGCGACGCCGACGCCTTCTACGACGTGAACCAGGATTTCCACGAGGCGATCTACGAGGCCGCCCGCAACGGCTTCCTGGCCGACCAGACCCGGCGCCTGCGCAACCAGGTCGCCGCCTATCGCCGCCGCGTCACCCGGATGCCGAACCGGATGAGCGACACGATCCGCGAGCACGAGGCGATCCTGAGGGCGATCCTCGCCCACGACCCGGAGGGCGCGCACCGGGCGATGCGCGACCACGTCGCGCTGCTCGGCGACAACCTGCTCGACTTCCTGGCCGCGTTCGAGTGAGACCGCGTCTGGTATGCAACTTGCTGCACGATGCATACCTGTTGCCCGTCAGGAGTGCCCCGTGCAGCTCGACCTCACCGACAAGACCGCCCTGATCACCGGTGCCTCGAAGGGCATCGGCCTCGCCGTGGCCCGCACCTTCGCGGCGGAAGGCTGCCACCTGCATCTCGCCGCCCGCAACGGCGCGGCGATGGAGGAGGCCAGGCGCGAACTGGAGGCCGAGTACGGCGTCCGCGTCACCGTCCATGCCCTCGACCTGTCGAGCACCGCCGCGATGGAGCGGCTCGCCGCGGCGGCCGGCGACATCGACATCCTGGTCAACAATGCCGGCGACATCCCGGCCGGCTCGATCGAGGTGCTGGAGGAGGAGGACTGGCGCCGGGGCTTCGACCTCAAGGTGTTCGGCTACATCACCCTGTCGCGCCTCTACTATCCGCGCCTGAAGGGCCGCGGCGGCGTGATCGTCAACGTCATCGGCAATTCGGGCGAGAACTGGGACGCGAGCTACATCGCGGGCTCGACCGGCAACGCCGCGCTGATGTCCTTCACCAAGGCGCTCGGCGGCCGCAGCCTCGACCACGGCGTGCGCGTGGTCGCGATCAATCCCGGCCCGGTCGCCACCGACCGCATGCTCAAGATCATGAAGCGCAAGGCGATCGACATGCTCGGCGACGAGGCGCGCTGGCAGGAACTGTTCGACAAGTATCCGGGCAAGCGCCCCGCCACCTCGGAGGAAGTCGCCGACCTCTGCGCCTTCCTGGCCTCGCCGCGGGCCGGCTACATCACCGGCACGGTCGTCACCATCGACGGCGGCATCGCCTCGCGCGGCTCGGTGATCTGATGGCCTCCCCTGCGCTGACCCGCAACCGCTACTTCGACGACCTCTCGGCGACGCCGGACCTGATCTGGCTCGGCCAGAACACCAACCACATCGAGGCGCATCCGGCGGTGCGCGCGGCGATGATCCGGGCGGTCGAGGACAACGCCTTCAACGCCTACGCGCCGCCGCTCGGCTTCGAACGTTTACGCGCCGCGATCACCGCCGATCTCGGCACGCCGGGCGCCGAGGCGCTCGTGACCGAGGGCGGCGTCAATGCGCTGGCGATGGTCTGCCGCGCCCGCTGCCGGCCCGGCACCACCTTCGTCACCACCGACCCGACCTGGAAATGGCCGTGCCTGTTCGCCGAACAAGCCGGCGCGACGGTGATCGAGATCCCGATCTACGATCCCGCCTGCGGGTATCGGCTGACCCCGGAGGCCCTGCGCGCCAACGTCGACGCGCGCACGGCGATCATCTACCTCGTCGATCCCAACAACCCGCTCGGCATCCGCTACACGCGGGCCGAGATCGAGGCGTTCGCTGCCATCGCCCGGGATTGCGGCGCGCTCCTCGTCCATGATTGCACCTACCGCGACTTCGCCGAGGGCCATTACCCGGCGCTCCTCGCCGACCCTGAGAACACGATCGTCTCGCTGAGCTTCTCGAAGTGGCTCGGGCTTGCGGGCCTGCGCATCGGCGCGCTCGTCGCCTCGCCCGCCCTGTTCGAGGAGATGGCCGCGCGCACCACCAGCGTGCTGGGCGCCAGCGTGATCGCGCAGCGGGCCGCCGAGGCCGGGCTGTCGGTCAAGCCCGCCTGGATGGCGGAGGTCCGCCGGATCGACCGGGCCAACAAGGCGATGATCGCCGAGGCCGCGGGCCGGGTCGAGGGGCTGGCGCTGCCGATCTTCCCCTCGCACGGCAACTTCCTGGTGCTGGAGACGATCGGCGCCGGCATCCGGCCGGAGGCCCTGGTCGAGTGCTACCGCCGGCGGGGAATCATGATCCGCCAGGGCACCTACCACACCGCCCGCTTCGGCGACCGCTTCGTCAAGGTCTCGACCTCGGTGCCGACGCCGTGGGTGCAGCGGTTCTGCGATCTGCTGCCGGCCCTGGCGGAGGAAGCGCGCACGCTGAACGACCTGCCGCCGCAATTCTGAGCCCCTGCCCAGGACGATCCATCGGGACAGCCCATCATGACGATCACGACCCGTGACGGCGTAAACCTCCACGTCGAGGAGGCAGGAATCGGCACCCCGATCCTGTTCATCCACGAATTCGGCGGCAACCACGCTTCCTGGGAGCCGCAGATGCAGTTCTTCAGCCGCCGCCACCGCTGCATCACCTACGCGGCGCGGGGCTATCCGCCGTCCGACGTGCCCGACAGCCTCGATTCCTATTCCCAAAGTCTTGCCGCCGACGATGCGGTGGCCGTGCTGGACGGGCTCGGGATCGAGAAGGCCCACATCGTCGGACTGTCGATGGGCGGGTTCTGCACCGTGCATGTCGGCCTGCGATACCCCGAGCGCGCGCTGTCGCTGACGGTGGCGGGCGCCGGCTATGGCTGCGAGAAGGAGTTCGAGGAGTATTTTCGCAGCGTCTCCCTCGAAGTGGCCGACAACTTCGAGACCAAGGGCGCGCGGGAATTCTCCAAGATCTATGCTCTCGGCGCCAGCCGGGTGCAGTTCCAGAACAAGGACCCGCGCGGCTGGCAGGTCTTCGCCGACCGGCTCGCCACCCATTCGGACAAGGGCGCCGCGATGACGATGCGGGGCGTGCAGGCCCGCCGGCCGTCCTTCTACGATCTCGAGGAGGAGCTGAGGCGGATGGCGGTGCCGACCCTGGTGGTGGTCGGCGACGAGGACGACCATTGCCTCCAGCCCGGCCTCTTCCTCAAGAAGACGATTCCCGCCTGCGGGCTCTCGGTCTTCCCGAAGACCGGCCACACCCTGAACCTGGAGGAGCCCGCCGCCTTCAACGCGCTGCTGGCCGAGTTCATCGCCCAGGTCGAGGCCGGGCGCTGGCTGCCCCGCGATCCGCGGGCGCTGCCGGGCCAGATCATGCGGACGACGTGACGATGGCCGGCCCCGCTTCCGGCCGGCTCTGGCGCCGGCTGATGGCGCTCGCCGAGATCGGCGCCATCCCGGGCGGAGGCGTCGACCGGCAGGCCCTGACCGCGGGCGAGGCCGCGGCCTGGCACCTCGTCATCGGCTGGGGCCGCGAGGCCGGGCTCGCGCCCCAGACCGACGAGGCCGGCAACCTGTTCCTGGTCCTGGCCGGCCGCGACCGGGCGGCTCCGCCGGTCCTGCTCGGCAGCCATCTCGACACCCAGCCGACCGGCGGGCGCTTCGACGGGGCGGCAGGCGTGCTCGCCGCCCTCGACGCCGTGACGGATCTCGCCGCGGGCGGGCGGGTGCCGGAGCGCGACTGCATCGTCGTCGCCTGGATGAACGAGGAGGGCAGCCGCTTCGCCCCCGGCATGATGGGCTCGGAGGCGTTCTGCGGGTTGCGCGGCCTCGCGGCGATCCGGGCCGTCCGGGATGCGGACGGGATCGGCGCGGGCGACGCCCTCGACCGCTTCCACGCCTGGTTTCCCGACCTGCCGCGCCGGCCCCTCGGCGGTCCGGTCGCCGCCTATCTGGAACTGCATATCGAGCAGGGCCCGGTGCTGGAGGCGGCGGGGTGCCCGGTCGGGATCGTCACCGGCATCCAGGGCAAGAAGACCTTTTCCGTGTGCGTCTCCGGCGTGGAGGGCCATGCCGGCACCCTCGCCATGTCCGAGCGCCGCGACGCGGTGGCGGCCTTCGCGCGCTGCGCCGCCGCGCTCCACGGGGCGATCGGCGGCCTCGATCCGGCGATCAAGTTCACCATCGGGCGGGTCACGGTCGCGCCGAACGCCCCCTCGGTGATCGCCCGGGAGGTCCGTTTCAGCATCGATTTGCGCCACCCCGACAACACGGTGCTGAATGCGGCCGGCGCGTGGATCGAGCCCTTATGCCGGGCCGAGGCGGGCCCTTGCGCGGTCGCGGTGACGCCCCTCGTCGCCGCACCCTCGAACGCCTTCGATCCCGTGCTCCGGGACCGGATCGCGCGGGCGGCGGCGGAACTCGGGATCCGGGCGATGCCGCTCCTCTCGGCCGCCGGCCACGACGCCCGCCACCTCGCCTCCTCGTGCCCGAGCGCGATGATCTTCGTCCCCTGCCGGGCCGGGATCAGCCACGCCCCGGCCGAATGGGCCGAGCCCGCCGACCTCGCCGCCGGCGCAGGCGTCCTCGCCCGGGTGCTCCACGACCTCGCCTTCGCCGACGCCCTGCCCCTCGCACGAGGAGACGCCCGATGACCGACATGACCCCGATCGACATGACCTCGATCGACATGACCCCGATCGACATGGCGAACCTGCCGGTCCAGCACCCGCGGGACCCGGGCAGCCCGGCCGGGGCGCGGGCGCGCTTCTTCAATTCCGGCAACGCCTTCAACATCAAGCTGCCGGCGGTGCCCGCCCGTGTCTTCACGGACGAGGCCGCCCGGGCGCTCGCCCCGGACGCACCGACGGGCTTCGTTCCGTGCGACCAGGCCGGGGCGATGGCCTGCCCGTTCCCGGCCACCACCCCGTTGATGCTGGCGCGCTACGCCGCCATCGCGGCGGGCGAACGCCTTGCCTGCGACCTCGCGGCGACCGGCTCGATCTGGTTCGTCATCGCCGGCACCGGTGAGACGCAGGCCGGGGGCGAGACCCTGCGCTGGGGCCCCGGCGACGTGATGCTGCTGCCCGGCGGCGCGGTCGCGCATGCGGCGGAGAGCCGGGCGGTCCTGTGGAGCGTCAGCAACGAGCCGCAGCTCGCCCACGACGCCTCGCGCCCGCCCTCGATCCCGGTCGCCGCCGTGCATTATCCGGCGGCCGAGATCGAGCGCCAGCTCGCGGTGATCGCGGCGGCCGGCACCAACGCGGCGACCTCGGGCCTCGCCCTGATCTTCTCCTCGGACGGGCTCGAGGCGAGCCGCAACATCCTGCCGACCCTGACCCTTTCGCTCAACACCCTGCCGCCCGGCACCGATCAGCGCGCCCACCGCCACAACTCGGCGGCGGTGACCCTCGTGGTTGCCGGGGAAAGCTGCTTCTCCACCGTCGACGGCGCCCGCTGCGACTGGACCCTTTGGGCGACCCTGGTGACCCCGCCCGGCGCGCCGCACTCCCACCACAACGACGGTGGCGATCGAGCCCGCTTCCTGATCGTGCAGGATGGCGGCCCGCACTACCACGCCCGCACCATGGGTTTCGCGTTCCTGACGTGAGGCCACGGATACGTGGCCCCCTCGCGCTCGGTGAGGGCACGATGCCGATCGATGCCGCTTTCGAAGCGTCGGTCGGATCGAAGGGACGCCCGGACAGGCGACCCGATCGGCTTGTCCGTGCCTACGCCGCCGTGCCGGGCCTGTCCGACCTCTTGCGGGCATCCACCCGTCACCGGGAAGGTCCGTCATCGAGCGCAATCCGGACGCAACCTTCGCCGCCCTGCCGAAAAGGGCGGTCGCAGGGGTCGTCGTCCGTCAGGCTCCGAGCCAGGCCTCGTGAACGGAACCGCTTGCCGTGTCCGGCTTCGCATCGCCGATGAAGATCACGACCGGGCCATGCCTGTCGCGTCGGGGGTCGTAGAAGTCGAGCAAGGCGGGATACCGATGCTGGAAGAAGAGCGGCTTGCGACCCTCACGAGCGAGCAGGTGGTCGATGACGACCTGGTCGCCATGGACGGCGTTCGGCACCGGGCCGCAGGATCCCGGCCTCATCCAGCGCCCGGGCTCGGCCGCGAAGGCGGCATACAGGGGAGCGAGGTCGTCGCCGTGCCAGCGCAGCAGCGCGCTGGAGACGCGGCCCTTGTGAAAATAGTCCTCCATCGCCGCGAGGCCGGGTTCGGCGAGGGTGCCGGCCGGTCCGGTCAGGACGGTGTCGAGGTCGCACAGCAAAGCCGTCCCCTCGACGAGGCCGGGGCGGAACGCCTCCATCTTCGCCCACCAGGCCGGCCAGTCGTGCCGGAGCGCCACCCGCTCGACCCCGTCGATCGCGAGCGGAAGGTCGGTGAGGCAGAGGATCCGCTCGAAGGCCGGGGCGTGGCGGCGGATGCCGGCGGCCAGGCGCGCGACCCAAGGTCCGTCGTAGCGGCCGCCGCTCTTCAGGACGGTGATCAGGGTTGCCATCGTGCAGAAATCATCCGTCGGTCGGGGGAGGATGCAGCCGCAGCCGCCCGGCCGCGTTAGCCGCGGCGAACCAGGCGCGCTCGGCCGCCCAGGGGTGGCCGGACCAACCGGCAAAGCCGAATCCATAGGCCTCGATCGCCGGAGACCCGGCCGGGCGCCCCAGGAGGAGGGCGAGCGCGACCAGGAAGCCGGTGCTCGGGTTCGGCCGGCCCTCGGTGCGGGCGCCGAGCACGCGCCGGGCTTCGCCGTGCAGCGCCTCGGGCAGGACGTGGACCGGCTTGCCGAGCGGGCGCAGCAGCGCCAGCACCTCGCGGGTGAAGCAGATCGGCTCAGGGACGTTCTGTGCTTCGGGCAGCATCGGGAACGGCAGCACGAAGGCCTGCGCCTGGCGGACGACCGGGCGGTCGAGGAAATCCGGATCGGCCAGCCACTCGCGCATCTGCCCGCCGCGGTTGACGAGAGCGAGATGCGTGACCCGCGACCCGGCCCGGCCGCCGAAATTCGGGGCGTTGTTGAAGCGCACGACGTTTTCCGCCGCATCCGCCGCTGCGGCCTCGGTTCCGGGCGCGTTGCCGACGAGGGCGATCGAGGCGAGATCGAAACAGGCTGCGCGGAGGGGGTCGACGGCGTCGGGCAAGCGAGGCACAGGTCTCGTCGGGGGCGTCATGGAAGCCCCGGGGAAGTATGGCGCTCGTGCCCCGCGACCAGCCCTGGAGCATCGTCCGACGAAGCGGATTCCGGTTCGTCGAAGAAATTTCTGCAAAATCAGAAGCTTATAGCAGCGTCCGATGGCAACGCGACCGGGCGCCGCTCTCGCCGGAACGGGACCTTCGTCGATGATTCTCGAGAGAGAACGGAGCCGCCGCTGCTTCGTCTGCGCCGCCGCCATGCTGGCGCCGAGCGACCGCCGCCTGATCGATGCCCGCGGGCGCGAGCGCGCCTTCCCGATGGCCTGCCACTCCTGCGGCGTCCTGACCGAGCGGGACGCGGACCCGGCGGGGAACTGGCGCGACCTCGCCGGGCGCCTCGCCGCGCCGACCTTCGTCCCCGACCCGGACGGTGCTTACGGCCTCGACATCTACACCCTGCGTACCGCCGCGACCCGCCTCGGCCGCGGCCTGCGCCCGCTTGGCCCCGACGATCGTGCGGCGCTCCTGGCGCCTCACAGCCCGCTCGCGGCGCGGGCCGAACTCTACGATCTCGCGGACGGGCCGCCCGTCTCGCTGGGCCTCCTCTGCCGTCCGGCCGAACTCGACGCGGTGCTCGCCGGCCTCGCCTCGCAGGCCGGCTGGACCGACGACGTCGCGATCCTCCTCGACGGCGAGGCCGCGCCGCTGCGGGCGATCCCGGTCGCGGGCTTCGCGGAGGGCGCGGTGCGGATGGCTGTCCGTCCCCTCGCGGGCGACTTCGCCGCGCAGCGCAACGCCCTCCAGGATCTCGCCCGCCACGCCTGGATGCTGCAGCTCGACGCCGACGAGACGCTCGCTCCCGAAACCGGCCGTCTCCTGCCGGCCCTCGCGGCCCTCGCCGAGGACGGCGACGTCCTCTCGGTCGGCCTGCCCCGGTGCAACCGCGTCGACGGAATCATGTCGGATGTCTATCCGGACGTGCAGTACCGGCTGAACCGGGTTCCGGTGCGCTATGCCGGCCGCGTCCACGAGCGCCCGGCCCTCGACGGCGGCTGGCGTCGCAGCCTCATCGCCCTGCACGGCGCGATCGAGCACCGCTTGAGCCGCGACCATGTCCGCGCCCGCTCCCGGGCCTACGAGGCCCTCGATCCCGGGCGCGGCCGGTTGGAGGAGGAGGAGACGCTGTTGCGGCCCTACCGCGCATGAGGTTCACCCACCCCGCGCCGCCGCGATGGCCCGCCCGTACAGATCGAGCGTCGCGTGCGCGAGGCTTCCCCGGGTGAAGCGCCCGGCCGCCGCGAGCGCCCGGGCGCGGTAGGCCCGGCGCAAGCCGGGATCGCGCAGGAGCGGGCGAAGGGCGTCGGCGAGCGCCGGACCGGTGGCCGCCGCCGCGAGCGGGCCGGCCTCGGGCGCGCCGACGAAGGCGCGGGCGCTCGCATCCTCGGCGCAGGCCACCACCGGGCGGCCATAGGCCAGGGCTTCCTGGTAGACGAGGCCGAAGCTCTCGTAGCGCGACGGGGCGAGAACCGCGTGGGCCTCCGCGTAGGCCTCGGCCAAAGCCCCGGCGCCGATCCGGCCGCGGGCGTGGAGGCGCGCCCGGGCCGCGTCGGAGAGGTCCGCCGGCAGGTCGCCGGGCGGCACCCCGACGAGGTCGAGCCGGAACGGCGGCAGGGCGCCCCGCTCCGCCTCCGCCGCGAGGATCGCCAGGGCGCCCATCAGCGCGTCGAAGCCTTTTCGCAGTTCCGCCCGCCCGACGAAGAGCAGGCGCAAAGGCGCGTCCGCCTCCGGATAGGCAGCGTCCCGGGCGCGGCCCGCGACCTCCGGCGGCAGGCTCAGCCCGATCACCGCGTCGGGCTGGCGGCCCGACAGGCGATAGGCCTGCCCGATCACCGCCCCGTGCGCCGCGGTGTTGGCGATGAGGCCGGCACTTCCCCGCGCCTGACGCCGCTCCAGGGCGTCGGCGGTCCCGCCGTCGAGGCGGTCGCGCAAGGACGGGGCCGGCCCGCGGGTGAAGGCCGCCGGGGTCGAGGAGCGCGTCACCAGCGGCAGGTCGCGGCAGCCGGCGAGCAGCACGGCGGGCGCGTACCAGTTCGTCGCCTCGATCACGTCGAACGGGCTGCCGGCATGCGCGGCCAGCACCGCGCGCCGGAACGCCAACGGGGCGGCGAGGTGGCCGACCGATCCCCAGCGGCGTAAACTCGCGAGGCCCCCGGCAGGCGGCAGGGAGATCCCGGCGACCGTCACGCCCCCGACCCGCTCGATGACGGCGCGATCGAGGGTGAACACCGTCACGTCGGCACCGGCCTCGGACAGGCTCTCGGCGATCTCCCGGGCCGCGGTCGAGAGGCCGCTCGGGGCCGGCGGGTAGTCCCAGGCGAGGAGGGCGGTGCGCATCAGGCGGCCAGGAGGCGACGGTAGAGGGCGAGGTAGTCCCGGGCCATGCGCTCGGCGGTGAACCGCTCCTCGAAGCGGCGGCGCACCCCCGCCCGGTCGATCTCGCCGATCCGGGCGAGCGCCGCCACGGCCTCGTCCTCGGAGGCGACGACGAAGCCCGTCACGCCGTCCTCGACGATCTCCGGCACCGAGCCGCGGTTCCAGGCGATCACCGGGGTGCCGCAGGCCATCGCCTCGATCATCACGAGGCCGAACGGCTCCGGCCAGTCGATCGGGAACAGCAGCGCGCGGGCGCCGCGGAGGAGCGCGCCCTTGGCCTGATCGTCCACCGGGCCGAGATAGACCGCGTCGTCGGCGAGCAAGGGGCGGACCTCGCGGTCGAAATAGCCCGGATTGCCGACATCGATCGTGCCGCCGAGCCGGATCGGCAGGCCGGCCTCCCGCGCCACCCGGATCGCGGTGTCGGGCCGCTTCTGGTCGGTCATCCGCCCGACGAAGGCGAGGTGGTCGCCAGCCTCGAGCGACGCCTGGTAGCGGTCGCGGTCGATGCCGTGATGCACGACCCCGGCCCGGTTCGCCGCCGGTATGCCGGCCGCTTGCGCCGCCGAGATCGCCGCGACGGGGAGATCGGGAAAGCCTTCGAAGAACAAAGCCCGGTCGAGCTCGTCGACCCGCCAGTGGATCGTCGTCAGGCTGTGCCGCCTGCGCTCCCCGAGGAGGGCGGCGTGCGCGAACTCGCCGTGGCCATGGACGATGTCGAAGTCGTCGAGGCGCCGGCGCAGGGCCTCGAGCTGCAGGGCGTCGAGGGCGGCCGGCACCCCGGGCGCGACCCGGCCGTAGCGACGCTCCAGGGCCGCGAGGCTCGGATAGCTACCGATACGGGGTAAGTGTGTCGCACTGTCCGTGGGGGCGAACAGCGTTACCTCCACGCCCAAGCTTCTCAGCGCCGTGGCGAGGTCGTGGATGACCCGCTCCGTGCCGCCGTGATGCTCCGGGGGAATGGGAAAGATGTTCGGAGCGATTTGGGCGACGCGGATCACGACATATACCTCACTCGAATCGACCTGTTCTCGGATTTTGTCCGCTGCGGCGGCGGAGTGATGTTCGTTCTGCATGTCGCCCTGCAGGGCTGCCTGCGCGGCCGGGACGTGGTCTATGGGCTCACCGCCGATACCGGCGGCCATATCCGCTACCTGCTCGATCTCGTCGCCGCCTCGGCGCAGGATTCCGATATCGGCCGGATCGTGGTGGCGACGCGCCGGTTCTCCGGCGCGCCCGGCCCCGACTACGCCGTGCCCGAAGAGCGCCTCGGCGACAAGGCCACGCTCGTGCGGCTGTCGAGCGCGTCTCCGGGCTACCGCACCAAGGAGGAGATGCACGCGGAGGTCGCGAGCTTCGCCGAGAGCCTGATCGCCTGGATCGGCGCGCAAGCGCGGGCTCCCGACCTGATCCACGCCCATTACGCCGACGCCGCCGCCGTCGCGGAGATCGTCGAGGACCGGCTCGGGATCCCGTTCGTCTTCACCGCCCACTCGCTCGGCCGGGTCAAGGCGGCGATGCTCGGCAAGGCGGCGGGGCAGCCCGACCTCGCCGGCCGGATCGCCACCGAGGAGCGGGCGCTCGCCCGCGCCGCCCTCGTCATCGCCTCCTCGCGCGACGAGGCGGAGGTGCAGTATGCCGGCTACGACGCCTACGATCCGGGCCGGATCCGCGTCCTGCCGCCGGGCAGCGACCTCGCCCGCTTCGCCGACAGCCGCCCCGATCCGCGGGTCGACGCGACGCTCGCGCGCTTCCTGCACGACCCCGGCAAGCCGGTGCTGCTGGCGCTGGCCCGCCCGGTGGCGCGCAAGAACCTCGCCGCCCTGGTGCGGGCCTACGGCGAGAATCCAGGCCTGCAGGCACGTGCGAACCTCGTCCTGATCGCCGGGACCCGCCAGGACATCGATGCCCTCGACGGCGAGATGGCCGAGACGCTACGCGACCTCCTGGTGCTCATCGACCGCTACGACCTCTACGGCCGGGTCGCCTACCCGAAGAGCCACCGGCCCGAGGACGTGCCGGCGCTCTACGCCCATGCCCGGGTGCGGGGCGGCCTGTTCGTCAACCCGGCCCTCAACGAGCCGTTCGGCCTGACCCTGCTCGAGGCTTCCGCCGCCGGCCTGCCCCTCGTCGCGACCGACAGCGGCGGCCCAAACGACATCGTCGAGACCTGCGGCAACGGCATCCTCGTGGATCCTCGCCGGCCCGACGCCATCGCGGCGGCGGCCCTGCGCCTCCTCGACGATCCCGCCCTCTACACCCGATGCGTCGCCGGCGGCGCGCGGGCGGCGGCAGCTTACGACTGGGACCGGCACGCCGCGCGCTACCACGCCCTGCTGCGCGCACTCGTGACGCCGGTACCGCCCGTGGAGGCGCCGCGCCAGCTCCTGATCTGCGACATCGACAACACGCTGGTCGGGTGCGAGGCGGCTCTCGGCATCTTCCGGCGCTGGCACAGCCGGCAGGCGTCGCTGGCCTTCGGGGTCGCGACCGGGCGCTCGTTCCACAGCGCGATGGCGGTGCTGGAGCAGCAGGACAGCCCGCGGCCGCAGGTGATGATCACCTCGGTCGGCTCCGAGATCCACCACCTCGACGAGAACGGCGTGACCTACACGGCGGATTCCGCCTGGCGCGCGGCGATTCTGCCCGGATGGGAGCGGGAGGCGATCCGCGCCGCGCTCGTCGGCCTCGCCGACCTGGCGCCCCAGGGGCCGCTGGAGCAGCGCGCGCTCAAGCTCAGCTATTTCGGCGGTGCGGCAGCGGCGGCGCAGGTCCGGGCCCGCTTGGGCCAGGCGGGCCTGCGGGCCTCGGTGATCCACAGCCACGGCCGCTACCTCGACGTCCTGCCCGAGCGGGCCTCGAAGGGCAGCGCGGTCGACCACGTGCGCGCCCTCTACCGCCTGCCCGAGCGGGCCGTGTTCGTGGCGGGTGATTCCGGCAACGACGTCGAGATGCTGCGCGCGCGGGTGCAGGCGATCATCGTGGCGAACTATTCCGACGGGCTGGCAGCCCACGCCGCCCTGCAGCACTCCTACGTCGCCCGGGCCTCGCATGCCCGCGGCATCATCGAGGGCGTCGGCCATTTCCGCCGGATGTTCGCGCATGCGACCTGAGGCCTCGCGACCCGAGTCCCCTGCCGCGAGCGTGCTCACCCTGGTGCGCGGGCGCGACGCGTGCCTGCGCCACCTGATGCGGGGTCTCGCCCGCCAGAGCACGCGCCCGCGCGAACTGGTGATCGCCTGGATGCAGGCGGAGCCCGCGCCAGACCTGCCCGATCCCGGCTGCCCGGTGCGCCACCTCCACGTGCCGGGCGAGCCGATGCCGCTCGCGGCCGCCCGCAACCGGGCGGCGGAGGCGGCGGACGGCGACCTGCTGATCTTCCTCGACGTCGACTGCATCCCGGGTGCCGGCCTCGTGTCCGCCTACGCGCAGGCGGCCGCGGAAGGCGACGGCCTGTTCCTCGGCGAGGTCCTGTACCTGCCGCCGGGCGTCGCGCACCTCGACGAGGCCGGCCTCGACCGTCTCGGCCGCACCCATCCGGCCCGGCCCCCGGTGCCGGAAACCGGCCTCCGCCCCGAGCCCGATTCCGGCCAGCTCTGGGGCCTGTCCTTCGCGCTGCCGGCGCGGGCCTGGCGCGCGGTCGGCGGCATGGACGAGGGCTTTGCCGGCTATGGCGGCGAGGAGACCGATCTCGCCGCCCGCCTGAGCGCGAGCGGTCTTCCGACCTTCTGGGTCGGCGGCGCGCGGGCCTATCACCAGCATCACCCGGTCCACGTGCCGCCGCTGCAGCATTTCGCGCCGATCCTCGCCAATGCCGCGCGCTTTCGGGCACGGCACGGGCGCTGGTGCATGACCTACTGGCTCGGCCAGTTCCGCGACGCCGGCCTGATCGCCTGGGACGAGGGCGCGGACGACATCCGCCTCCTGCGCCCCCCGACCCGGCCGGAGATCGCCGCCGCCTTGCGGCCCGACGCCCTTTTTTCTTGAGAGATTTCATGAAGAAGCCGATCGCGTTCTTCGTCCACCACCAGGGACGGGGCCATGCCCGCCGCACGATGGCGGTGGCGGCCGAGTTCGCCCGCGACCGTCCGGTCTCGGTGCTGACCGCCGGCCCGCACCTGTTCGACGGATTCTCCCGCGACATCGAGATCGTGGCGCTGCCGAACATGATCGGCGCCGCGGTGCCGACCCCGCGCCTCCACGCCGAGCCGACGCCGCAGGTGATGCATTGCGTGCCCCTCGGGCTCCCCGAGATGCGCCGGACGATGCGCCGGATCCTCGACCACCTCGACGACCGCGGCATCGGCCTCTTCGTCGTCGATGTCTCGGCGGAGATCGCGCTGTTGTCGCGCATCGCCAGCGTGCCGGCGGTGCAGATCCGCATGCACGGCGACCGCCAGGATATCGGCCATGTCGGCTCCTACGAGGCCTGCGTCGGGATGCTGGCGCCCTTCGACGCCAAACTCGAACAGGACGACTATCCGGCGCATCTTCGCGCCAGGACCTTCTACAGCGGCGGGCTGTGCACCAGCATCGACCGGGTGCCGGACCGGGCCGAGGCGCGGGCGAGCCTCGGCCTCGATCCCGACCGCGAGATCGTCGTGGCGGTGACCGGCGGCGGGGGCAGCGGCACGCCCTACGCCCCCCTCACGGTCGCGGCCCGGGCCGCGCCCGACGCCCTGTGGCTCACCCTCGGGCCGACCCACCGCGAGGGCCACGAGACCGATTTTTCGAACCTGCACGAACTCGGCTGGGTGCCCTCGGTCACCGATTACCTGGCGGCGGCCGACATCGTGGTGGCCTCGGCCGGCGACAACACGGTGCACGAGGTCGCCCGGGTCGGCGGCCGCCTGATCGTGATGCCGGAATGGCGCTATTTCGGCGAGCAGACCCGCAAGGCCGAGGCCCTGGTGCGACTGGGCGCCGCCGTCCAGGCGCCGGTCTGGCCCGGCGACCTCCAGGGCTGGCGCGACCTCCTCGCCCGGGCGCGAGCCCTCGACGGCGAGGCCCTGCGCAGCCTCTACGCGCCGGACGCGGCGTCCCGTGCCGCCGGCTGGCTCGAAGGGCTGACCGACGCGCTCTGGCAAGGCGCCGCCGAGCCTTTGCCGGGCGCCGCCGAGCCTTTGCCAGGCGCCACCGAGCCGGGCGCGCTTCGCGTCGTCGCCGCCGGCTGACGAACCCCATCCTCCTCCTGCTTGCCGGAAAGCTCAGCGCCCGCATGTCCTCCGTGTCCGTCGTCACCCTGGCCAAGGGTCGTCCCGCCCACCTCGCGAACGTGCTCCGCGGCCTGGAACGCCAGACCCGGAAACCCGCCGAGTTCATCGTCGCGGTGATGCAGGACGACCTCTACGACCTGCCCGACGCCTCGTTCCCGGTGCACCAGTTCCGGCTCCCGGGCGAGGCGCTGCCGCTCGCCGCCGCGCGCAACCGCGGCGTCGCGCTCGCCACCGGGGACGCGGTCGTGTTCCTCGACGTCGATTGCATCCCCGCGCCCGACCTCGTCGCCGATTACGCCGCCGGGCTCGCCACCCTCGACGGCCTGCTGATGGGCGAGGTGCTGCACCTGCCCGAGCACGCGACCGCGGGGGACTGGGCCTACGCGGATCTGGCCCGGGTCGCCGAGAAGCATTCCGACCGCCGCGGCCCGCCGGCCGCCGGCCTCGAGATCTGCCACGATTACCGCTGCTTCTGGTCGCTCAACTTCGCGATCCGGCGCGCCACCTTCCTCGCCACCGGCGGCTTCGACGAGCGCTATACCGGCTATGGCGGCGAGGATACCGACTTCGGCAAGCTCCTCGACCGGCGCGGCCTGCCGATCGCCTGGATGAAGGGCGGCCTTGCCTATCACCAGTACCACCCCCACCACATGCCGCCGGTCCACCACCTCGACAGTGTCGTGCGCAATGCCGAATTGTTCGAGGCCAAGTGGGGCTACCGCACCATGGGGCACTGGCTCCATGCCTTCCGGGTGATGGGGCTGATCGACGACACGCCGGACCGGCCGATCCGCATCCTGCGCCGCCCCGATGCCGGCGACCTCGCGCTCACCGGGCAGCAGGGCCACCAGCCCTACACCAACTCGGCCTCGGTCATCCGCGCCATCGAGGCCAGGGAGATCGAGGCCAGGGAGATCGAGATTCGGAAGCAGGCCCCGGTGCCGGCGTGAGGATCGCGCTCCTTGCCCACCTGCGCCACCCGATCGCGCCGCCCTTCGCGGGCGGCTTGGAGGCCTATTGCTGGCACCTGGCGGACGGGCTGACCGCCCGGGGCCACGCGGTGGTGCTGTTCGCCTCCGGCGACAGCGACCCGCGCTTCACCCTCGACCCGGTGATCCCGGTCCACCACGAGAAGAGCTTCCCGGGCCTCGAGCACCGGGGCGATCCCGGCCTCAAGGCCCATGTCGATGCCGGCTACGCCGCCGCCTGCGACCGGATCGCGGCGGGCGGGTTCGACGTCGTGCACAACAACTCCCTGAGCCGCTTGGCCCTGGAGCGGCGGCGCACGGAGGCCGTTCCCACGCTCACCTCCCTGCACGCGCCGCCCTACGACGCCTTGCGCTGGTTCGTGCACGACAGCCCGGCACCCGGGCACCGCATCACCGCGACCTCGGCCGCGCATCTGCGGGCCTGGTGGCCCGACGGCGCCCCACCGGAGGCGGGCGTCCTGCACAACGGCATCGATCCCGCGGCCTGGCCCTACCGCGACGGCGGCGACGGCTCCGCCGTCTGGAGCGGGCGCATCGCTCGCGTGAAGGGCCCGCACCACGCGATCGCGGCCGCGCGGCGCGCCGGCCTGCCCCTGACCCTGTTCGGCCCGATCGAGGAGCCGGATCACTGGGAGACCGACATCCTCCCGCATCTCGGCGGGCCGATCCGCTATGGCGGCCACCTCGCCGGGCCGGCGCTCGCCGCGGAGATCGCCCGCGCCTCGGTCTTCCTGTTCACCCCGTGCTGGGACGAGCCGTTCGGGCTCGCGGCGATCGAGGCGATGGCCTGCGGCCTTCCCGTCGCGGGCTTTGCCCGGGGCGCGGCGGAGGAGGTCGTCGGCGAGGCCGGATGCCTGGTCCCGTCCGGGAACGACGCCGCCCTGGCCGGGGCCATCCCCCGGGCGCTGGCGATCCCGCGCCGCGTCCCGCGCGAGCGGGTGCTGCGCCTGTTCACCCGCGAAAGCTGGCTCGACGCGTGCGAGGCCCTCTACGCGGAGGTCCGCGCCGGCGCAGCGCGTCCCCCGTCATCCGTGTTCCGGGCCGCTCCATGACCCGCCGGACGATCGGCGCCGTGCCAAACCTCTTCGTAGAGCGCGACGATCGCCTCGAGGTCGGGCACGACCGGATTGTTGGACGGTGATCCCGAGGCGAGGGCTTGGCGCGCCATCGTAGGGAGCAACGTCGTCCAGGTTGCCGGATCGACGCCGTAAGCCTCCGGTGACGGGACGGCGAGATCGGCGTTGATGGCGCGCAGCTCGGCCACGAGCGCCTGGGCCGCCGCGGCATCGTCCCGGCCGGCGGCGAGCCCCATCGCGCGGGCACATTCGGCGTACCGCGCCTCGGCGCCGGGTATGCTGTAGGCGGTGATCGTGGGCAGCAGCATGGCGTTGGACAGGCCGTGCGGAATGTGGAAGTGGGCGCCGATCGGCCGGCTCATGCCATGGACGAGGGCGACGGAGCTGTTGGAGAACGCGATCCCGGCCTGCGTCGCGCCCAGCATCAATGCCTCTCGGGCGCAGCGATCGGCTCCGTCGGCATAGGCGCGTCGCAGATGCGGGGCGATGTTCCGGATCGCCGCCAGGGCGAAGCCATCCGAGATCGCGTTGGCGCGACGCGAAACGTAGGCCTCGATCGCATGCGTCAAGGCATCGATCCCGGTGTCGGCGGTCAACCTCGGGGGCTTGCTCAGCGTCAATTCGTAATCGACGACGGCGGCGACGGGCAGAAACGACAAACCGGCGCAGAGCATCTTCTCGGAGGTGTCGGCATCCGTCACCACCGTGAAGCGCGTGACCTCGGAGCCGGTTCCGGCCGTCGTCGGGATCGCGATGACGGGGAGCGCGGGTCCGTTTGCCTGGTGCGGAGCCTTGTAGTCGCGCATCGCGCCGCCCTGGACGCACAGGACGGCGACGGCCTTCGCGGTGTCGATCGGGCTGCCGCCGCCGAGGCCGATCAGGCAATCGAAGCGGCCCGCCTCGACTGCGGCCAGAACGGCGGCGACCGTCCGGGTGTCGGGCTCCGGGATCGTGTCGGAAAAAACGTCCGATTCGATGTCGGCCGAGGCGAGCGTGGCCTGGAGGCGATCGGCGGTCCCATTTCTCACCATCGTCGCGTCCGTCACGATGAGCGGCTTTGCCAGTCGCAAGGTCCTCACTATCTCGGCCGTCTCGGCGATGGCGCCCTGGCCGATGCGAATGATACGCGGCAGCGTGATTTGATAGCTCATCGAATTTCCCCCGATCGGAACAGGATCATGACGTCGCGCAGGTCGACGATGGTTTGCGCCGGATCGTAGATCGGCATCGGGGTGACGCCGAACATCTGGCAGCCGCCGGCCCCCGCACCGAGTCGATCACCCCGAACCAGCCGCCATGGCCGACGGTCGGCTTCGGCGTGTCGAAAGCGCGGGCGGAGGGCCGCCGACCTGCCGATCCATGGCGTGTTACCGGCGGACCGGACGGGTGCCGGACCCACACGACACGGCCGCGGTCAGATCACGTCCTGCACGCGGATCCAGGTCGCCTCGAGATGGCGGGCGATCACCGCCGCGAGGCGGTCGGCGTCGCGGGCCTCGAGGGCCTGCACCATCTCCTCGTGCTCGGCCACCGCGCCGGCCCACTTGTCCGGCGCGTCGCTGCCCACGAAGCGGATCCGGCGCAGGCGCGACTGGATCCCCTCGTGGGTGGCGGCCAGGAACGCATTGCCCGACAGGGTGGCGAGACCGGCATGGAACGCCTGGTTGCGCTTGAAGTATTCGAGCCGGGTGCGGGTCGCGTAGTAGGTCATCATCTCGTCGTGCAGCCGGCGCAGAGCCGCGATCTCGGCGTCGCTCGCCCGTCGGCAGGCGAGGCGGGCCGCCGTCGTCTCCAGGGCGGCCAGCACGTCCAGCATGTCGCGCACGTCGCGGGGCGTGAGGCGGCGCACCACGGCGCCGCGCCCGGGCACCAGCTCGATCAGGCCCTCGCTCGCGAGGAACTTCAGCGCCTCGCGCAACGGGGTGCGCGATACCCCGAGGGCCTGCCCGAGCTGTCCTTCGTGGATGCGGCTCTCGGGGGCGAGGTGACCCTCGATGATGAGGTCGCGGATGCGCCCGACGAGTTCGTCGTGGAGGGTCCGCCGGCTGACCGGCACCATCGGGTCGAGGGCCGACAGCCCCTCGTTGCTCACGTCCATCATACGCCTCTCAGCCGTCGGCCCTCCTAGCATGAGGCTCCGTCTCCCTCCACTCGCGACCTGTCATAGGCCCACAAACACCGTCGCATCCTGTATTCCTGCATACAGCATTCTTGCGTGCAGGACATCGCGGATCTATAGAACGGGTCGATCCGAGCAAAAGCCAGGTCTCCCGCATGCCCGACTCGTCCGCCGACCCGCTGCGCCCCGTCCTCGCCGTCGCCATCGGCGACCCGGCGGGGATCGGACCCGAGCTCGCCGCCAAGGTCGCGGCCGATCCGGAGATCCGCTCCGCCGCCCGCCTGCTGATCGTCGGCGATGCCCGCGTCCTGGAACGCGGCGCGGCGCAGGCCGGCCTGTCCCTCGACGTCGAGGTGCGGCGGCCGGGCCAGGATCCGACGCCCGGCGAGCGTCCGGTGCTGCTCGATCTCGGCCATCTCGACCCCGACGGGATCACGCTGGGCGAGGTACAGCGGGAGGGCGGCGCCTTCGCGCTGCGCAACTTCCGCGAGGCGATCGGCCTCGCCGCCTCGGGCGTCGCGGGCGCGGTCTGCTTCACCCCGTTCAACAAGGCGGCGATGCGCCTCGCTCACCCGCCCTACGACGACGAGATCGGCTTCACCGCCGAGGTGCTGGGGCTCGCGGATGTCCCGGCCAAGGAGTTCAACATCCTCGAAGGATTGTGGAACGCCCGCATCACCTCGCACGTGCCGCTCTCGGCGGTGGCCTCGCTCATCACCTACGATGCCGTGCTGGAAGGCCTGCGGCTCACCGATCGCTCGCTCAAGGACAGCGGATTTCCCGCGCCGCGCATCGCGGTGGCGGGCCTCAACCCGCATGCCGGCGACGGCGGCAATTTCGGCCACGAGGACGACGCGATCATCGCGCCCGCCGTCGCGGCCGGCCGGCGGGAGGGCATCGACGCGCAGGGGCCGTTTCCGCCCGACACCGTCTTCCTGCGGGCCACCAAGGGAGCCTTCGACGCGGTGCTGACGATGTACCACGACCAGGGCCAGATCGCCATGAAGCTCATCGGCTTCGACCGCGGCGTGACCCTGCTCGGCGGCTTCCCCTTCCCGATCTGCACTCCCGCCCACGGCTCGGCCTACGACATCGCCGGCCAGGGCATCGCCAATCCCGGCGCCAGCCGGGCTGCCCTGCTGCTCGCCGCCCGGATGGCCGGCAGGGGCGCGGTGCGGCAGGCGGCGTGAGCGCCTGACCGGCGCAATCTGCGCGACGACGTCACCGGCACCCCACTCGCGACCTCATCCTGAGATGCTGCTGCATGCAGCAGCCTCGAAGGAGGGCTTCAGCCAAAGCTGCGGCTTCTGGAGGCCTCCTTCGAGGTCAGTCGATCGCTGATCGACCGACACCTCAGGATGAGGTCGAGGGCGAGGCGAAGCAGACAATCGATAAAAATCAAAACAAGAAACCGCACGATCATGAAAAACCATGACGACGGGAGGAAATCATGTTCGGGTATCGCCGCGGAGGCGCGCCGCTCAACGTCCTGATCCTGCTCTCCACGATGTCGTTCCTGCTCTACGTCGACCGGGTCAACCTGTCGACGGCGGCCTCCTCGATCCAGGCCGAGCTGGGGATGACCAACACCCAGCTCGGCATCGCCTTCTCGGCCTTCGCCTATTCCTACGCGGTGTTCCAGGTGATCGGCGGCTGGATCGCCGACCGGATCGGCTCGCGGGTGACGCTGCTGGTCTGCGGCCTGATCTGGGTTCTGACCACGATCGGCACCGGGCTCGTCGGCAGCTTTGCGGCCTTGCTCGCCGTGCGCTTCGTCCTCGGCATCGGCGAGGGCGCGACGCTCCCCGCCGCCGGCCGGGCCCTCACCAACTGGACGCCGCGCGCCCGGCGCGGCTTCGCGCAGGGGATCACCCATTCCTGCTCGCGCCTGGGCAACGCGGTCACCCCGCCGCTCGTCGCCCTCCTCATCCTCACCCTGTCGTGGCGGATGTCGTTCGTGGTGCTGGGCGCGGTCACCGCCGTCTGGGTCGCGGCCTGGTGGCGCTACTTCCGGGACGATCCGCGCACCCATCGCGGCGTGATCGCCGACGACCTCGCCGACGTGCCGCCCTACGACTTGAGCAAGGGCAAGGCCGACGCGGTGCCGTGGGGACCGCTCCTGCGCCGCATGGCCCCGACCATGATGGTCTATTTCTGCTACGGCTGGACCGGCTGGCTGTTCTTCACCTGGCTGCCGGTATTCTTCAAGCACGGCTACGATCTCGACATCAAGAACTCGGCGATCCTGTCCTCCGGCGTGTTCTTCGCCGGCGTCGTCGGCGACACCGTCGGCGGGGTGATCTGCGACTGGGTCTACCGCCGCACCGGCAGCCTGGAGGCGGCGCGCGCCCGGGTCATCCTGGTCAGCTTCCTGGGCGCCGCCGCCTTCCTGGTCCCGGTCCTGTTCGTGCGCGACCTCACCGCCATCGCGCTCCTGCTCAGCGGCGCGTTCTTCATGATCGAATTGACGATCGGGCCGATCTGGGCCGTGCCGATGGACGTGGCGCCGCGCCACGCCGGCACCGCGAGCGGGCTGATGAATGCGGGCTCGGCGGTGGCCGGCATCCTCTCGCCGATCCTGTTCGGCCTCATCATCGACGCCACCGGGAACTGGACCCTGCCCTTCGCCGGCTCGATCGGCCTGCTCCTCGTCGGCGCCGCCGCGACCTTCCGGATCAAGCCCCAGGTGCAGGTCGCGGGCTCAGCCCCGGCCGTCGCCCACGCGGTCCCGGCCGAGTGAGCGCCGCCATGGCCGATCCCATCTCCTTCCTGAACGAGATCCTGCCCGAGGGAATCGTCGACGCCCATCACCACCTCTGGGCCTTGCAGGACGGCCATTATCCCTGGCTCCAGGAGGGCTATGCCGGCGCGGCGTTCTTCCTCGGCCCCTACGAAGCCTTGCGCCGCGACTACGCGGTCGCCGACCTGCGGCGGGATTGCCGGCCGCTCCGCCTCGCCGCCACCGTCCATGTCGAGGCGGAGCGCGCCCGCGACGAGCAGGTGGCGGAGACCCGCTTTCTCGACGCCGTGCGGGCCCACGACGGCCTGCCGGGCGTCACGGTCGGCCACGTCTCGTTCCTCCAGCACGACCTCGATGCGGTGCTGGCCGCGCACCGCGAGAGCCCCGCTTTCCGGGGCGTCCGCTCGAAGCCGGTCACCGCCGCGGCACCCGGCCTGTCGGTCGCCGGCGAGGCGGGCTCGCTCCAGGACGAGGCCTGGCGCGCGGGCCTCGCGCGCCTTCCCGCGCACGGCCTGTCCTGGGATCTGCGGGTGCCGTTCTGGCACCTGACGGAGGCCGCCGCGGTCGTAGCCGGGCTGCCGGGCCTGTCGGTCGTGCTCAACCATTGCGGCCTGCCGCTCGACCGCTCCGAGGCCGGGCTGTCCGCCTGGCGCCGGGGCATGGAGGCCCTGGCGGCCTTGCCGCAGGTCAGCGTCAAGCTCTCCGAGTTCGGCCTGCGCGGCGGGCGCTTCGACGAGGCCAGCACCGTGCGGGTGGTCGCCGAGACGGTCGCGCTCTTCGGCGACGACCGCGTGATGTTCGCCAGCAACCTGCCGGTCAGCGGCCTCTCGGCCGACGTGCCCAGGATCGTCACGGCGGTGATGCGCGGCCTCGGCACCCGCGATCCGGAGCGGCTGCGCAAGGTGTTCTCGGAGACCGCCCGGCGCGTCTACCGGATGTGATCGACACGCGACGACCAACAACAACCCCGCAACGCCAGACAATTCGTGGGAGGAAACCGTCATGTCCACCATCGCCATGCCGGCCGCGAGCGCCGGCCTCTCGATCCGGGATTCGGCCTACAGGAAGGCGACGGCGCGCATCGTGCCCCTGCTGATCCTGGCCTTCCTCGCGGCCTATCTCGACCGGGTCAATGTCGGCTTCGCCAAGCTCCAGATGGCCTCCGACCTGCAATTCAGCGACGCGGTCTACGGCGCCGGCGCCGGCATCTTCTTTCTCGGCTACTTCCTGTTCGAGTTGCCGAGCAACCTGATCCTGCACCGGGTCGGCGCCCGCACCTGGCTCGCCCGGATCATGGTGACGTGGGGCCTGATCTCGGCCGCCACGATGCTGGTGCAGACCGCCTGGCAGTTCTACGCCGTGCGCTTCGCCCTCGGTCTCGCCGAGGCCGGCTTCATGCCCGGCGTGATCTATTACCTGAGCGCCTGGTTCCCGGCCGAGCGCCGCGGCCGGGTGGTGGGCCTGTTCTTCATCGGGCTCGGCGTCGCCGGGCTGATCGGCGGCCCGGTCTCGGGCCTGATCCTCGGACGGATGTCGGGTGTGCTCGGCTATGCCGGCTGGCAGTGGCTGTTCCTGCTCGAATCGCTGCCGAGCGTCGTCATCGGCATCGCCCTGCTGCTGCTGCTCGAGGACCGGGTCGAGCAGGCGCGCTGGCTCGACGCGCCGGAGAAGGCGGCGATCGCCGAGGACCTCGCCGCGGAGCGGGCGGCCAAGCCCGCGCTGACCCTGCGTGCCGCGTTGACCAACCGCTACCTGATCCTGATGACCGGGATCTTCTTCATCTGCAACCTGTGCCTCTACGGCCTGAACTTCTGGCTGCCGACGCTCATCACCAATATGGGCGTCAAGGACCCGGCGATGGTCGGATTGGTCTCGGCCCTGCCGAGCCTGTGCGCCATCGCCTCGATGGTGCTGGTCAGCCGCAGCTCCGACCGGTTCCGCGAGCGCCGCTGGCACCTCGCCGGGCTCTACCTGACGGGCGCGGTCGGCCTCGGGCTCTCGGTGCTGTGGCAGAGCCAGCCGGTCCTCGGCGTGTTCGCGCTCTGCATCGCCACCGCGGGCATCCTCGCCATCCCGCCGCTGTTCTGGAACCTGCCGACCGCCATGCTCTCGGGCGTCGCCGCGGCGGGCGGGCTCGCGGTGCTGAACTCGTTTGCCAACCTCTCGGGCTTCTTCGGCCCGGCCATCGTCGGCTGGACCTCGCAGGCGACCGGCAAGACCGAGCTCTCGATCCTGTTCCTCGCCGCGACCCTGGTGCTGGCCGCGGGCCTGATCTTCCTGATCCCGGCCCGGCTGGTGAACCGCTGAGCAGGGCGCCGCCGCAACCATCACCGCCCAAGGGGCTGGGAGAGCCCCGGGGCGGACCAATGGAGGAGACACCCCATGGACGCCACCATCGCCGGATCCGGCGCCGTCGCGAGCGCCGCCGCCACGCGGGTGCGCTGGCGCATCTTCGCGGTCGTGTTCGCGCTCGTCGTCATCAACCTGATCGACCGCACCGCCCTGTCGATCGCGATGCCGACCATCGCCCGCGAGTTCGACCTCTCGCCGACGATGCAGGGCGTGATCCTTTCGGCCTTCTTCTGGACCTACGCGCTGCTCCAGGTGCCGGGCGGCTGGCTCATCGACCGCTACGGCCCGCGCCGCCTGATGGCGGGCGCCACCCTCGCCTGGGGGCTGTTCCAGTCGCTGGCCGCCTTCGCGACCGGCGGGCTGTCGCTCCTCCTGACCCGGCTCGGCCTCGGCGCGGCGGAAGCGCCGCTGTTTCCCGCCGGCGCCAAGCTCAACGCGATCTGGCTGTCGCCGCAGGAGCGGGGCCGGGGCGCGGTGCTGATGGATTCGGGCTCGCCCCTCGGGGCCGCCTTCGGCGGCGTCATCATCTCGTTCCTGATCCTCGCCCTCGATTCCTGGCGCCTCGCCTTCCTGGCCGCCGGCCTCGGCACCATCGCCCTCGGGGCGCTGGCCTGGCGCATCCTGCGCGACGATCCCACGATGCATCCGCAGGTCAACGCCGCCGAACTCGCCGCCATCCGGGCCGTGCCGGAGGGCGGGCGCGCCTCGGAAGCTCCGTCCCGGATCACCGCCCGCTCGCTCGCCGGCCTGATGCTCGGCCGGATGGCCTGGGCGATGATCAATTTCGGCCTGCTCACCTGGGGCCCGAGCTACCTCGCCCAGGCCCGCGGCTTCGACCTCAAGCAGATGGGCGCGGCGACCTTCGTGATCTTCCTCGCCGGCATGTCGGGCTCGCTGTTTGCCGGCTTCACCGCCGACGCCCTGTTCGCCCGCGGCTGGTCGCGGGCTGCCGTCTACCGGGGCATGCTGGGCGTCTCCGGCCTCGCCGTCTTCGCGACCTTCGTCGCCCTGCCGCAGGTGGCCGATCCGGTCGGCGCGGTGGCGCTCCTCTCGGTGACGCTCTTCTTTCTCTACTGGGGCAGCCTCTACTGGAGCCTGCCGCCGCTGCTCGCGCCCAGGGACAAGGTCGGCCTCGTCGGCGGGATCATGAACTTCGCGGGCTCGGCCAGCGGCATCGCGGTGCCGATCCTCACCGGGCTGATCCTGCAGGCCACCGGCGCCTACCTGGCGGTGCTAATGTTCTTTGCCGCCTGCGCCCTCGTCTACGTCGCCGGCACGATGCTGATCGCTTACCCGAAAGCCTGAACGAGGCGCCGATGTCCCGCTACGACGGCCCGATCCTCGACGCGCACCAGCATTTCTGGGAGCCCGACCGCAACCCCCATCCCTGGCTGAAGCCCGGCGTGCGAATCCCGTTCCGCTACGGCGACTACGAGGCGATCAAGCGGCGCTACCTGCCGGACGAGTACCGCCGCGACGCCGGCCCGCACGACATCGTCGCCAGCGTCTATGTCGAGACCGAGTGGGACCCGGGCGACCCGCTCGGCGAGACCGCCTATGCCGCGGGGCTGTCCGCCGAATGGGGCCTCCCCAATGCGATCGTCGCGCAGGCCTGGCTCGACCGCGCCGACGTCGCCACGGTGCTGGCGGGACAGGCCGCCTGCCCGCTGGTGCGCAGCGTGCGCCACAAGCCGGGCGGCCCGGCCGCGCCCGACGAGGTCGGGACGTGCCGGACCCTGATGTCGGACGAGATCTGGCGCGCCGGCTACGCGCTCCTGTGCGGTCACGGCCTGTGCTTCGACCTGCAGACGCCGTGGTGGAACCTCGACGAGGCCGTCGAACTCGCCCGCGACTTCCCCGACACCACGATCATTCTCAACCATGCCGGCCTGCCGTCGCGCCGCGATCCCGATAGCCTCGGGCTCTGGCGCGATGCGATGGCCCGCTTCGCCGCCCGCCCGAACGTCGCCGTCAAGGCCTCGGGCCTCGGCCAGCCGGGCCGGGCCTGGACGCCGGAGCTGAACGGGCCGGTGGTGCGGACCCTGATCGATCTGTTCGGGGCGGACCGGGTGATGTTCGGCTCGAACTTCCCGGTCGACAGCCTGTGCGCGGATCTCGCCCCGATGATCGACGGCGTCAAGGCGATCGTCGCGGCCCTGCCCACGGCGGAGCAGGAAGCCTTCTTCCTTGGCACGGCGGGGCGGATCTACGGCGTCGTGCCGGAGGCTCGAGTCCCGTCGTCGCCGGCGCCCGTCCGGGCTTGAGCCGGCCCGGTCGAACGCGTCCCCCGCCCCTTCCGGAAGGCGTATCGACCCTACTGAATATCGTCCGGCTTGACCACGATCCAGTTCTTGTCCGCCGTTCCCGGCAGGCCGTTCTTGGCCTGATCCGCCGCCGCGGCCTTCTGCATCCCGTCGATCTCGGTGCGGTACTTGGCTTTCCGGTCGACCCAGACGCGCAGGCCGCCCTTCGTGGTATCGACACCGTGAAGCAGCATGTAGCCGTCGCTTTTCGGCGTGTCGCCCGCGACCAGGACGGCCTTCTTCCACGGCGCGATGTAGGTCAGGATCGCCGCGTACTTACCGGCGAACCAGGTCGCCGGCGTCCAGAGATACGGCGTGATCTCGAGCGGCATGTTGGCCTTCGGGTCGTAATGCCCCTCGGCGATCTGCTTGCGCGCCGTCGTCAGGGCGCCGGTGGCGCGGTCCTTGAGGAGCGTCGTGACGCCGATCACGTTCTGCGGCTTGACGTTGTAGCCGTAGCGCGGATCGGAGGCGACCATGCGCACCAGTTCCTCGTGCGCCGCGGTCATGACGTAGACCTCGATGCCGTTCTCCATCAGCTTGGCATACAGCTCCTGCATGCCGCGGAAGAGCTGGGGAGTCTTGACCTCGGTCTTCTTCAGGGTGTCGCCGTCATAATAGGTCGTCGGGATCGGCTTGGCCGAGCTCATCATCTCGTCGAGGTGGACCTTGAGCTGCGCCAGGGTGAACCCAGAGAATGACTGGGCGATCCAGGGGTAGCAGACCAGGTCGTCGATCTCGCACAGCCGGTTGTAGTAGCTGTACAGGCTCTCCTTCTGCCCGTCCTTGTCCTTGAACGGGACCAGCTTGAGCGAGGGATCGAGGTTTTCGCGCGTCAGCACGCCCTTCATCTCAAGGTACGGTAGAAGGGCCTCGGTCAGGTCGTTGCGGTAGGTCGTGTTGTCCATGTCGAACACCGCGTAGGCGCCTGAATTGGCATTCGCGGCGATCATCGCGTCGATCCGGCTGGCGGCCTCCTTGGGCCAGTGCGTCAGCTCGGCCGCGTCGGCCTGACCTGACAGGCCGAGAAAGGCGAGGCCGAGGAGCCAGCCGGACGAGCGCTTCATGGGTAAACCTCCTGGTGGGGGCTGCAAAAAGAGCCCGCCCCGCGGCGGTTGAGTGCGGGTCGGGTATCCTGGCGAGAATTCGGGACGGTCGCGCGACGAAACGAATTTGTCTGCGTGCTGATCAGTCGACGGCGCGAGCGGCGAACCGTTAAGCTAGAGGCATTACGCTCGTATGACACACGCGGTCCATGCGGACCTTACGCAAGCTGGCTCCGTGTCCGGTGCCGGCCGGCCTTCAGGCCGCCCGGGCGGGGAGGCGCCGGACCGGGGCATCGCCCGCCACGTGGTAGGGCGCGTCGCTGCGCGGCAGCGGAGCGCGGCCCCGGATCCGGTCGGCGATCTTCTCGGCCATCATGATGGTCGGCGCGTTGAGGTTGCCGGTGACGATCAGCGGCATGATCGAGGCGTCCACCACCCGTAAGGCCTCGAGACCGTGAACGCGGCCCTCCGCGTCGACCACCGCCATCGCGTCGGTGCCCATCTTGCACGAGCACGAGGGATGATAGGCGGTCTCGCCGTGGGCACGCACGAAGGCGTCGATCTCGGCATCGCTGCGCAGGGCCGGTCCCGGGCTGATCTCGCGGCCGCGATAGGGGTCGAGCGCCGGTTGCGCGATGATCTCGCGGGTGATGCGGATCGCGTCCCGGAACTCGCGCCAATCCTGCTCCGTCGACATGTAGTTGAACAGGATGCTCGGATGATCGTCGGGATCGCGGGAGGTGAGCCGCACCCGCCCGCGGCTCGGCGAGCGCATCGAGCCGACATGCGCCTGGAAGCCATGCGTCTCGACCGCGTTGCTGCCGTTGTAATTGATGGCGAGCGGCAGGAAATGGTACTGCAGGTTCGGCCAGCCGAAATCCTCGCTCGACCGGATGAAGCCCCCCGCCTCGAACTGGTTGCTGGCGCCGATGCCGGTGCCGGTAAACAGCCATTGCGCCCCGATCAGGGGCTGGTTGTAGACTTTCAGCGCCGGCGCCAGCGAGACCGGCTTCAGGCACTCGTACTGGACGTAGATCTCCAGGTGATCCTGGAGGTTCTCGCCCACCCCCGGAAGATCCTGCACGACCGGGATGTCGAGGCCGCGCAGGAGGTCGGCCGGGCCGACGCCCGAGCGTTGCAGGATCTGCGGCGAGGCGATCGCCCCGGAGCAGACCAGCACCTCGCGGCGCGCCCGCGCCGTCGTCGACCCGCCCTTGCGCCGATAGGCGACCGCGACCGCGCGGCGCCCCTCGAACAGGATCCGGTCGGTCAGCGCGTGGGTGACGATGGTGAGGTTCGGCCGTCCCCGCGCCTGGTCGAGATAGCCGCGGGCGGTGCTGGAGCGGCGCCCCGCCGGGGTCACGCTCCGGTCCATCGGCCCGAAGCCCTCCTGCTGCCGGCCGTTCAGGTCGGTGGTGCGGGGATAGCCCGCCTGCACCCCGGCCTCGACCATCGCCTCGAACAGGACGTTGCGGCCGGGCTTCGCCGTGGTGACGCTCAAGGGGCCGTCGCCGCCGTGATACGGGTCGGGCCCGATGTCGCGGCTCTCCGCCTTGCGGAAATAGGGCAGGCAATCGTGGTAGGACCACTCGGCGAGGCCGGGCAGCTGCGCCCAGCCGTCGTAGTCGAGGGCGTTGCCCCGGATGTAGCACATGCCGTTGATGAGCGAGGAGCCGCCGAGCCCCTTGCCGCGGCCGCATTCCATCCGGCGCCCGTTCATGTGCGGCTCGGGATCGGTGAGATAGGCCCAGTTGTAGCGCCGCCCCTGGAGCGGATAGGCGAGCGCCGCCGGCATCTGCGTGCGGAAGTCGAGCCGGTAATCCGGCCCGCCGGCTTCCAGCAGCAGCACGCTCGTGCCGGGATCCTCGGTGAGCCGGGTCGCGAGCACGTTGCCGGCGGATCCCGCTCCGACGATGATGAAGTCGTACTCGCTCACGCGCGTCTCGGGCATGGTGTCCGTGTCCGTTCTCGTGTCGGTCTCGTCTCGGTCGCCGCATCCGTTCTCAGAACAGCGGAGCGAACTCGCCCAATTCGACCTGGATCGACTTGGTGCGGGTGTAGCGGTCGAGGGCCTCGACGCCGTTCTCCCGGCCGATCCCCGATTGCTTGAACCCGCCCACCGGCATCTCGGGGGGCGATTCGCCCCAGGTGTTGATCCAGCAGATGCCGGCCTGGAGGCCGTGGACGATCCGGTGGGCCCGGACGAGGTCGCGGGTGACCACCCCGGCGGCGAGGCCGTAGCGGGTGGCGTTGGCGCGGGCGAGGGCTTGCGCCTCGTCGTCATAGGCGAGCAGCGTCATCACCGGCCCGAAGATCTCCTCGCGGACGATCCCCATGTCGTCCCGGCACGCCGTGAACACCGTCGGGGCGACGTAGGCCCCTGCCGCGAAGCGGCCGCCGACCGCCTCGCCGCCGGTCAGCAGCCGGGCGCCCTCCTCCACGCCGGAGCGGATGAAGGCCAGGACCTTGTCCCGGTGGGCGTGGCTCGCCAGCGGGCCGAAATTGGTGCTCTCGTCGAGCGGGTCGCCGAGGCGGATGCGCGCGACGCGCGCCAGCACCCGCTCCTCGAACGCCGCCATCAGGGCGCTGGGGACGAAGACCCGCGTGCCGTTGGTGCAGACTTGCCCTGAGCTGAAGAAGTTCGCCGCCACCGCGATGTCGGCGGCGCGGTCGAGGTCGGCGTCGTCGAGGACGAGGAGCGGCGACTTGCCGCCGAGCTCCATCGTCACCTCCTTGAGGGTCGAGCCCGCGGCCCCGGCCATGACCTTGGCCCCGGTCTCGGTGCCGCCGGTGAACGAGACCTTCGCCACCGCCGGATGCCCGGTGAGCCAGGCCCCGATCTCGCCGCCGAGCCCCGGCAGGACGCTGAACACGCCGTCGGGCAGGCCGGCCTCCGTGTAGATCTCGGCCAGGACCAGCGCGCTCAGCGGCGTCACCTCGCTCGGCTTGAACAGCATGGCGTTGCCCGCCGCCAGCGCCGGGGCCGACTTCCAGAGCGCGATCTGGATCGGGTAGTTCCAGGCGCCGATGCCCGCGACGATCCCGAGCGGCTCCCGGCGCGTATAGGCGAAGGAGGTCTCGCGCAGGGGGATCTGGCGTCCCTCGATGGTGGCGGCGAGACCGGCGTAATATTCGAGGACGTCGGCGCCGGTGGCGATGTCGATCGCGCGCGTCTCGGCGATCGGCTTGCCGGTGTCGAGGCTCTCGAGATGAGCCAGCGCGTCGTTGCGCTCCCGCAGCAGCGCGACGGCGCGCATCATCACCCGGCCGCGCTCGCGCGCCGGCAGGGCGGCCCAGACGGCCTGGCCCCGCGCGGCGGCGGCGATGGCCGCCTCGAGATCGTCGCGGGTGGCATGCTCGACCTCGGCCAGCACCGCCCCGGTCGCCGGGTTGATCGACCGGAAGGTGCGGCGGCCGGCCTCGGCGGCGGGGCGCCCGTCGATGAAGGGCCGGCGGATCGCCGGGATGAGCGGATCGGGCGTGGTCATGACGGCGTCCTCGCGTGACGGGGCGGGCGGGGGCGATCAGGTGTTCTGGAGCAGGCCGCGATAGATCTCGGTGTGGTCGCACAGGCCGGCGAGGCGGCCGAGCTCGTCCACGAAGACGATCGGGTAGGGCGAGCGCAGGCGCAGGTCGATCGCCGCCCGCAACGGCAGAGCCATCGGGGCGACGACGACCCGGCCGGCATCGCCGCAGGCCCCCGCCCGGTCGGCCTGCGCCAGGGTTTCCCGGCGATCCCCGATCTGCGCCATGACCGGGCGTTCGTCGGCGCCGAGATGGATCCGCACGGTGCCGCCCCGGTCGAGGAGCACCGTGTTGCCCTCCCGCCGCAGGGCCGAGACGGGGGTCATCACCGTGCCGCTGTCGAGCACTTCGAGCGGGTTCATGTGCTTGACGAACTCGGCCACGTAGGCGTTGGCCGGCTTGAGGACGATGTCGGTCGGGGTGCCGAACTGGACGACGTGGCCGCCTTCCATGATGGCGATGCGGTTGCCGAGCTTCAGCGCCTCGCCGAGGTCGTGGCTGACGAACACGATCGTCCGGTTGAGCTTGCGCTGGAGTTCCAGGAGGTCGTCCTGCAGCTTGTCGCGGATCAGCGGATCGAGGGCCGAGAACGGCTCGTCCATCAGCAGGATCTCGGCATCCGTCGCGAAGGCGCGGGCGAGGCCGACCCGCTGCTGCATGCCGCCGGACAATTCCTGGACCGCCTTGTCGGCCCAAGCTCCCAGCCCGACCATTTCGAGCTTCTCGTCGACGACCCGCCGCCGCTCCGCGACGGGCATGCCGCGCAACTCGAGGCCGAAGCCGACATTGTCGCGCACGCTGCGCCAGGGCAGCAGCCCGAATTGCTGGAACACCATCGAGACGGTGTTCAGCCGCACGTCCCGCAGGACGGAGGACCGGCACCGGGTCAGGTCCACCGCCTCGCCGCGGTGCTGGACGAGCACGCTGCCGCGCGCCACCCGGTTGAGGCCGTTGATCGCCCGCAGGACGGTGGACTTGCCCGAGCCGGACAGGCCCATCAGCACGCAGATCTCGCCCCGCTTCACGTCGAGGTTGACCTTGAAGGTCCCCATCAGGGTGTCGACCTGCCGGCGGATCTCCTCCCGGCTGGCGCCCTGGTCGGACAGGGCCAGGGCGGCCTTGACGTTGCGCCCGAACACGATGTCGACGTCGCGAAGCTCGACGGCGTTCTGCGCGGCGGCGGGGCTCGCCGGCACGGGGATGGCGGGGGCGAAGGATTTCACGTCGACGATGCTCATGGGACGGTCCTCACGGCGCTGTCCCCCGGCCGCGCGGCGCGGGCCGCTTGCACACGCGGTCGAGGATGATCGCCAGCACCACGATGGCGAGGCCCGCCTCGAAGCCCATGGCGATGTTGACGGTGTTGAGGGCCCGCACCACCGGCTTGCCGAGGCCGTCCGCGCCGACGAGCGCGGCGATCACCACCATCGACAGGCTCAGCATGATGCACTGGGTGACGCCAGCCAGGATGGTCGGCATCGCGCTCGGCAACTCGACCTTGACGAGCATCTGCCAGCGCGTCGCCCCGTAGGCCAGAGCCGCCTCCCGCAGGCTCGGGGGGACCGAGGCGATGCCGAGCTGGGTCAGGCGGATCGGCGCCGGGAGGGCGAAGATCACCGTGGAGATGATGCCCGGCACGGTTCCGAGCCCGAACAGCACCAGGGTCGGGATCAGGTAGACGAAGGTCGGGATCGTCTGCATCAGGTCGAGGAACGGGCGGATCGCCGCGTAGAACATCGGCCGGTGCGCCGCCAGGATCCCGACCGGCACGCCAATCAGCACGCAGGTCGCCGTCGACCAGATCACCAGCGACAGGGTCTCCATCGTGGCTTCCCAGTAGCCGAGATTCACCACGAGCAGCAGGGAGGCGACGATGAACAGGGCAAGCCCCACCGAGCGGTGGAGAAGGTAGGCGCCCGCCGCGAAGATCCCGATCAGGGCGAGCGCCGGCACCGCCAGGAGCCCGTCGGTGAGGCCCTGCACCATCGCGCCGAGCACGGTCGAGATCAGGTCGAAGACCGACTGGGCGTGACGGTTCAGGAAGTCGACGCCGTACTTGAGCCAGATCCCGAGCGAGATCTTGTGGGAGACGATCCAGTCGTACATGCACATCCCTCCGCCGGGCGACGTCGCGGGAGCGCCGCCGGCACGCGCCGGCAGCGCGGGGGTCGGAGCCTCACTTCACACCGAGCGAGGCCTCTTCGGCCGGCAGGCCGGGCTTGCCGTCGACGGTCTCGACGCCGGCCAGCCAGCGCTTCCACGCCTCGGGATTGGCCTTCAGCCACTTGTCCGCGGCCTTGTCGGGATCGAGCCCGTCGAACAGGATCGAGCCCATGACCACGTTCTCCATGTTGAGATCGAAGGTCAGGTTCTTGAAGAACCGGCCGAGATTCGGACACTCGGCCGCGTAGCCGGCGCGCAGGTTGGTGAAGATCTCGGCGCCGCCGTAATTCGGCCCGAAGGTGTCGTCGCCGCCCGACAGGTAGCGGATCGGGAACTTGGTGTTCATCGGGTGGGGCTCCCAGCCGAGGAACAGGATCGGCTCCTTGCGCTGGATCGCCCGGTCGACCTGGGCGAGCATGCCCTGCTCGCTCGATTCGACCAGGTCGAAATTGCCGAGGCCGTAGGTGTTGTCCTTGATGATCGTCAGGATCGTCCGGTTGCCGTCGTTGCCGGGCTCGATGCCGTAGATCTTGCCCTTGAGCTGGCGCCGGAACTTGGCGATGTCCGAAAAGCTCTTCAGGCCTTCGTTGTAGAGGTAGTCCGGCACCGCGAAGGTGTACTTCGCCCCGGTCAGGTTCGGGCCGATGACCTCGATCGCCTTCTTGTCGAGATAGGGCTTCCGGTCCGCCTCCATGGTGGGCATCCAGTTGCCGAGGAAGACGTCGATGGTCTTGGCGCCGAGCGAGGCGTAGGTGACCGGAACCGAGAGGGTCTGGGTCTTCGGGGTGTAGCCGAGGCCGACCAGGATGCGCGAGGCGAGCGCCGTCGTCGCGGTGATGTCGGTCCAGCCGACATCGGCGAACCGGACCGTCTTGCACGCGGCCGGGTCGGCCGCGGCCGCGGTCACGAAGGAGGACACCCCCAGCATGGCGCCGAGGACGGTTCCGGTCGCGAGACTGCGCATTGACACCCCCTTTGCAGCCGAGCCCCGTCTTCCCATATCGCGCCCGGTCCGTTGAACAGGCATTCAATACAACGTCAGCCAGCATGTCACGCATTATTTTTCGCCACTTGTGCTGCGATGCGGGCAGGGATGCGCTGCGATTGTGCGATGCAACGGACATAAGTACTTACAAATCAAGATGGCGTCTCGACGCGAGAGAGAGGGGTCGCGGTGACATGGCCGTTGCGCGCCGGACGGAATTGAATGATTGTTCAATCACGGGCCGGAGATCCGGCGGCACGAACGGACCGGACGTTCCGGCGCAAGGACGGCGATGACCCAGCCGAAGCCCCTCCAGACCAGCCCCCTTCACGCCAGCCCGATGCAGACACGCCCGCTGCAGGCCTTCGAAGCGGCGCGCCGCCGCCACCTCGTCGAGGCGACGATCGAGACGCTCGCGGAGGTCGGCTTCAAGGCCGCCTCGCTCAGCGAGATCGCCCGGCGGGCGAACGTCTCGGCGGGCCTGTTCGCGCATTACTTCGGCGACAAGGACGGGCTGCTCGAGGCGACTTTGCGCTTCATGGCGGGGCGCCTCGCCGGGGCGACCGCGGGCAAGCTCGCGGCGTCCCGGACCGGGCGCGAGCGGCTCTACGCCGTCTGCGACGCCGCCCTGGCCGACGAGGAGTTCGATCGGCGCACCAGCGCCGTGTGGCTCGCCTTCTGGGGCCAGATGGCCCATTCGCGGCGCTACCAGCGCGTGCAGGCGATCTACCAGCGGCGGATGATCACCAACCTGCGCCACGGCCTGCGCGGCCTGGTACCCGATGCGTGCGTCGCGCTCCATGCCACGATGATCGCCGCGATGATCGACGGCCTCTGGCTGCGCTCCCACGTGACGAACGCGACGCCCGGCGAGGCCGGGGCGGACGGGGCGGCGGCCCGCGCGGTGGTGCACGCCTTCATCGACGGCCTGCTCGCCGGATCGGGTCTTCCGGCCGCCCCGGATGCGAGGGACGGGATGCGGCCGATCCGCGTCGCGGCGCCCGGCGCGGCGCGGGGGGCTGTCCGGCATGTCAGCCCGGTCACCGGGGAGGAGATCGCCCGGTTCCTGCCGGCCGGCGAGGCGGAGATCCGCCTGGCCGTCCACGAGGCCCGGACCGGCCTCGCCGCCTGGCGCGAGACCGGCGGCCCGGGCCGGGCCCGGATCCTGGCCCGCTGCGCCGACCTCCTGCGGGCCGAGGGGCCGGACCTCGCGCGCCTGGAGACCCGCGAGACGGGGCGCCCGGTCCGGCAGACCGCCGGCCTCGACCTTCCGCGGGCGATCCGCCTGCTCGACCACGCCGCCTGTCTCGCCGATGGGGCGGGGGCCACGCTGGTGGAACTCGGTCGGGATCGGCTCGGCCGCCGGGTCCGGGAGCCGCTGGGTCTCGTCGCCGCCGCGGGACATTGGAGCAACGCGCTTCTCGGCCTGTGCGAGCAGGCTCCCGCCCTGGCCCACGGCAACGCGCTGGTCTACCTCGCCGATCCGGGCGCGACCCGGACGAGCGCGGCGCTGGCCTCGCTCTTTGGCAGGGCGGGCCTCCCGGACGGGGCGCTGACGATGCTGTGCGGCGACCGCGAGAGCGCGCGCCTCCTGCGGGGGGAGCCCGATCTGATCATCGAGCGGTGCGCCGTGACGGACGATCTCGACCTCGGCGCAGGTCTCGGGGACGCCAAGACCGCGACCATCGTGCTGCCGGGGGCCGATCTCCACCGGGCCGCCGCGGCCATCCTGCACGGCACCGGCTCCTGGCTGCGATCGACCTTCGCGGGCCAGACCCGCGTGCATGTCCATGCCGATGCGCGGGACGCCCTGCGCGAAGCGCTCGCCGCCGTCGCCGCCGCGATGCGCGTCGGCGATCCCCTCGATCCCGCGACCCAGGTCGGCCCGGCGCATTCCCCGGCCCACGCGGCCGGGCTGGACGAGGCCCGGCGGGACGCCCTTTCGGCGGGCGCGGAACTGGTCTTCGGGGGAGAGGGACCGCTCGTCCTCGATCATTGCCGGGACGCCATGGCCCTCGTGCGCGGGCACAGCTTCGCGCCGGTCGTGACCCTGGAGCCGTTCGACGATGAGGCCGCCCTCGTCCCGGCGCTCGGGAGCCCCACGCTCCGCGCCGGGATCTTCGCCGGAGATCCCGAGCGGGGCTGGCGGATGGCGCGGGCCCTCGGGGCCGCCTTCTGCGCCATCAACGCCGACGACGACCCGCGCGACGGGGCGGCGCCCGGGGGGGCATCCTCCACCTTCGCCGACTGGCCGGGCGGAGCGGATCGCAGCCTGTCGCGAATCGCCCGGATCGTCGGCCCGGGGCGTCCGCCCGGCACGTGACGCCAGGCGATCCAATCCCAGGCCAGGCTCGACTCGCGATGGGTGCCTACCGGGTCGCCGGCTTCTCCGCATCGCTCGTGCGGGCCGGGACCGACGGGCCGGTCGCGTCGTCCTTGGCGAAGATGCCGGGATCCTTGGACGTCACGTCGAAGGACAGGGTCGCGATGAAGGCCGCGCCGCACCAGTTGGACTGGAATGATCCGTTGGCGATGCCGCGCGGCTGCGCGGTGATCGTGCCGCACTGCGTCTTCGTCAGCGTCGTGTCGTGGTAGCGCAGGTCCAGGGTGACGTTCTTCACCGTGTAGGCGATGCCGACGTTGCCGTAGGTGTAGTTTGGCAGGTTGAAGCGCCCGAAGGAGGCGTTGGTCGTCCCGAGGAAGTAGTGCCCGACCTCCGACGACAGCATCAGCCCGCTCGGGAGGACGCCGAAGGTGCCCGCGGGAATGGAATACTTCATGATTCCCGAGACGTAGGTGCCCGGGGCGTGGGTGCCGAAATAGCTCGGCGAGGTGTAGACGTTGGCGCCCAGGGTGAGGGCGTCGTTCACCGCGTAGGCCGCCTTGGCGACGAACTCATAGTAATCGGCGTTGTTGGCGGTGTAGATCGTCCCGTCCGGCCCGCGCAGCGCGCGCTCGTTCGGGTAGTTGTAGAACAGATAGCCCAGATCGAAGCTCCAGGCGCCGAAGGTCGGCCGGATGCCGGCGGAGAAGTCCATCTCCATGAACGGGCGGTTCGGCAGCGTCACCGACTCGCCGGCGATGCCCGCATAGACGAGGCCGTCGAGCGCCTGCATCTCCAGGTAGCCCTGCACCCCGGGATTGCGGTTGGTCTGGGAAATGCCGCGTGAATTGTAATCCGTGACGGCCCGGAAGCCGAACGACGCGGACACGGCCTGCGGATCGACGACCGGCAGCACCGGGACCGGCACTGGCGCATCGGCGGCATGGCCGAGGGCCGGCGCCAGCCCCGTAAGCAGCAATGCAAGGTGCAGGCACCGAGAAGGCATGAACAACTCCTCTTGCGTGTAAGTTCTTGGCAAAGTTTTCTGCCAATTTGATGATTTTATCGAATGACAGACGGCATATGAAGATCCAGCCGACCCTTCATAGGCAGGCATTATCGCCGGTCCGTCGTCGCCGTCTCTGCGGAATGGAGCATCCGGACGGTCTGATTGTCACGCATTCAACGGTACGATCGTACGATCACATCGCGCCTGATGCTAAAATACGTCACTCACTTGGTCATGCAGTCTAGCATGGTCAAATATGTGGGCGAATTGATCATAAGCGTCTGATCGACAAAATAATAAAAAAAATATTCTTTTGAACGAAGCTTTATACTTATATATAATATTTATACTCTTTGTCTATTTCGGATTTTTGATGAAAATTCTTAATATAAGATCGGTATATATTATAAAATTGTCTACAATTGTCTATTGCTTTATAAAAATGCCGTTTTGGGTCTGTAAATTTTTTTGATTCTGTGATGCTTCGATAAATTTATATTTTGATATTATTTCATTTGAATTTGCAGATGAATTCGGGAAAATCCGATAGATTCGTTGCTTGCTGTCGTGGCGGTCTCGACCTCTTTGCTGCCGAGCACCGATTGCGGCCCGCCGCGTGGTGGAACGCGGCCACGACCGAGACGGGGTGGCGCGACGCCGTTGCCGTCATGGCCGCCTTCGGGCTCTTCGCCACCGCACTCGCGGCGCCCCGCACCGAGGCGGCCTCGAAGGGGGCTCGGCCGCCGGCCACGGCCATGACGAGGTTCGTCGACGAGCACCGGGGAGTTTGCACGACGCCGGGTGCCTGCCCGGAGGGGGAATCGAACCACCGGTCGGCAGCGTCGGCAGGCCCATGTCGGCGACCGACCCCAGCCGCCTGCCCCAAGGCAAGCAGCTTCCGTAAAACCCGGCGCGGCTCACATTATACCAACAGTCCAAGAGGTTGACGCGTCGGACTGTTGACCCATCTCGAATTTTCGACACCAAGCCAGAGGCTTGGCGAAAATCCGAGAACAGAACCAAAGGTCGTTTTCAACGACCGTTGGTATGACACGGCGCGATCAGCCCAGGCCGAATGTCGGCAGACGAGCGTCCATTTCCGCAGTCCAGGTTGCCAGGAGCTCCTGGTTCGTACGGTGGCGCAGGCCGAAGCGCCGGAGGGTGTCGAACCGGGTGGAATCCTCGCGGCCGAAGCTCGCGGCGACCCGGGGCCGCCAGAAGGCGACGCTGCGCCGCGCCGCCGCGCGCCCGTCCTCGGTGGCGACGATGCGGGTGAGGCCCTCCTCGCCGAGTTCGGCGTGCCGCGCCTCGCGCGGGGCGATCGCGCGAAAAACGTCCGCCAGCGGCGCATACGACACGCGCGAGAATTCCTGCAGCTGGATGCCGACGGCCCGGCCCATGAGCACGTTCATCACCACGGCGTCGATCCAGCCCTGCAGCGGGGAGTGGAACACCGAGAGCCGCATGTCCGAGCCTCGGCGCGACGCCCCGATCTCGGCGTCGCGCGTGAGGCGGGCCGCCCAGGGGTGATGGACGGCGTAGCGGGCGGTATCGGCCCCGAAGGTGCCCATCAGGTCGAGCACGCGCTCGGCGTGATCGGTCTTCTCGAGCACGATCCGCGAGGCCGCGATCCGCGCCTTGAGGCTGGGAGCGTCGTTGATCACCTCGGCGAACCCCGCCGAGCCGGCCAGCTCGCTGTCGACGAAGGTCGCCATCAGCCGCAGCAGCTCGCCGCGGTAGCGCGGGGGCGCATTGGACGGAGTGGTCAGGATGCCGCCCTGCGCCAGGTAATCGTCGATCGTCATCGTCTCCGACACCATCCCCTCCCCGCCGCCCCTATTGATCGTAGCTGACGACCAGCTTGTCCGTCGTCGGGTAGCACTGGCAGGTCAGGACGTAGCCCTGACGCACCTCGTAATCCTCCAGCGCGTGGTTGGTGATCATCTCGGCCTCGCCTTCCAGGACCTTGGCGCGGCAGGTCGAGCAGACGCCGGCCTTGCAGGCGTAAGGCGCATCCATGCTGTTGGCGAGCGCCGCATCGAGCAGACTCGCGCCCTGCTTCGGCATCTTAAAGGTGCGCGTCGCGCCGTCGAGCGTCACCGTCGCCTCGCATTGCGCGTCCGCGGCGGAGGCCGAGGTCGACACCGCTCGCGCCCTGGCCCGGCCCGGCTGGCCCGAGGCGAAGAGCTCGAACTTGATCTGCGCGTCCGTCAGGCCGTGCTCGCGCAAGGAGGCCGCGATGCCGAGCATCATCGGCTCCGGCCCGCAGATGAAGGCGGTGTCGACCGACCCGACATCGACCCAGAGGCGGAACAGCGCGGCGCATTTCTCCGCGTCGATGCGCCCGGTGAACAGGTCGATGTCCTGCGTCTCGCTCTCCAGGACGTGGACGATCGCCAGCCGGCCGAGATGGGTGCTCTTGAGGTCGTCCAGTTCCTCGCGGAACATGATCGAGGAAATCTGGCGGTTGGCGTAGACCAGCGTGAAGCGCGAGCGCGGCTCGCGGGCGAGCACCGTCTTGAGGATCGACAGCAGGGGCGTGATGCCGCTGCCGCCGGCAAATCCGAGATAATGCTTGGCGGCCTCCGGCTCGATCGGCGTGTGGAACGCCCCCATCGGCGGCATCGCCTCCAGCACATCGCCGGCTTTAAGCTCCTGGTTGGCCCAGGTCGAGAATGCGCCCCCCTCGACGCGCTTGATGCCGACCCGTAGCGCGCCCTCGTCCCGGCCGGCGCAGATCGAGTACGAGCGGCGCAGCTCGACGCCGTCGAAGGCGCGCCGGAAGGTCAGGTACTGGCCTTGCGTGAAGGCGAAAGCGTCGGCATCGCCGTCGCGGGGCTTCAGGGTGAGCACCACCGCGTCCCGGGTTTCACGCCGGATCTCCGCGACGTCGAGGGGATAGAAGCGTGCCATGACCGCCGGTCGTCCCAGGTTGGAGCATTCCGCGACGAAGTCGACACCGGTTCGTCGAAGAAAATGCGGCAAATAAAAGGCCCGGAGAGCTTCGCGAGTGCAATGCGATCGTGACGCTCTCTAGATGCACTTGAAGTAGTCGAACGGTTCGAGGCAGTCCGTGCAACGCCAGCTCGCCTTGCAGGGGGTCGAGCCGAACTGGCTGACCCGCTCGGTCCGGTTCGAGCCGCAACGCGGGCAGGCCACGGCAAGGTTCGAAGCCCCGGTGAGCCGGCCGATCCGCCCGAGCAGCCGGCCATCCGCCGCCGTCCCGTCGATCGGCGGGGCGATGCCGTAGGCCCGCAGCGTCTCGCGGGCGGCCTCCCCGATCCAGTCGCTGGTCCAGGGCGGCGTCAGCGAGCGCTCGATCCGCAGGCGCTCGATCCCGCGGGCGCGCAACGCCTCCTCGATGGCGAGGTTGATCACAGCCGTCGCGGGGCACCCCGAATAGGTCGGCGTCACCGTGACCACCAGGGTGTCGCCGTCCCAGGCGAGGTCGCGGACGATGCCGAGATCGACCACCGAGATCACCGGAATCTCGGGATCCGGCACCTCGGCGAGCCAGCCGCGGATCTCGTCGGGCGCGGGCCGGGCGTGAGCCTCCATGGCGCCCTACCAGGTCGCGCCGGGATAGGCGCGCTGCAGGAACTGCATCTCGGCCAGCATCCGTCCCAGATGCTCGGTGTGGATGCCCCGCCGGCCGCCTTTCTGAGCGAATGGGCTTGCCGGGACCGCGAGCGTCGCCTCGGCGAGGATCGGCAGCACCGTGGCGTCGAAGCCTGAGCGGAGGCTCGCCGGATCGGGCGCGATGCCGGCCTCCGTGAGGGCCGCGTCGGTGGCGTCGCTCAGGAAGAACTCGCCCGCATAGGGCCACAGCAGGTCGAGGGCGGCCTGCATCCGGCGGTGGCTCTCCTCGGTGCCGTCGCCGAGCCGCACGACCAGGTCGGCGGATTTCTCGAGGTGGTAATGCGCCTCCTTGATCGCCTTCCCGGCGATCTCGGCCACGCGCGGCTCCGACGACGAGGTCAGCGCCCGCAGCATCGCGACGTGCCAGGCATCGAACAGGAACTGGCGCATGATCGTCTGGCCGAAATCGCCGTTCGGCAGCTCGACCAGGAGGACGTTGCGAAAGTCCCAGACGTCGCGCAGGAAGGCGAGGTCGTCGGCGTTACGCCCCCTCCCCTCGATCTCGCCGGCCAGCCCGAGCCAGAACCGGGTCTGGCCGATCAGGTCGAGGGCGATGTTGGCGACCCCGATATCCTCCTCCAGCACCGGGCCGTGGCCGCACCATTCCGACAGGCGGTGCCCGAGCACGAGGGTAGTGTCGCCCATCCGGGTCAGGAACTCGAACAGGGCGGCGCGGGCGGGCGCGTCCTTCTCCGCATCGCGGACAGGCCGGCTCACGGCCGCGGCCGCCGCGGCCAGCGCAGCGGCATCCGGCGTCATCACGTCGGGCAGGGACGGCATCACATGTGCCCCACTTCGTCCGGGATGTCGTAGAAGGTCGGGTGCCGGTAGACCTTGCTGTTCGCCGGCTCGAACAGCGGGCCCTTGTCGCTCGGGCTCGAGGCCACGATGTCGCTCGACCGCACCGCCCAGATGCTCACGCCCTCGTTGCGGCGGGTATAGACGTCGCGGGCGTTCTTGATCGCAAGCTCCGCGTCGGGCGCGTGCAGGCTGCCGACATGGCGGTGGTTTAGCCCGTGCTGACCGCGGATGAAGATCTCCCATAACGGCCATTCGCTGGACATGCGCGATCCTCCCGGGATGCTTGTGTCTCGGGCAGGCCGGGGGCCGCCCATTGTTCCCCGATCACTCGGCGGCGACGGCCATGGCGGAGCGGCGCGCCGCCTTGTCCGCATGGGCCTTCAGCCCGTCGCGGAACCAGGCGCCGTCCTCCCAGGCCTTCACCCGCGCTCCCAGCCGCTCGCGGTTGCACGGCCCGTTGCCGGCGATGACGTCGAAAAACTCGCTCCAGTCGGGCTCGGAGAAGTCGTAGCCGCCCTTCTCCTCGTTCCAGCGCAAGTTCTCGTCCGGGACCGTCAGGCCGAGATGCTCGGCCTGCGGCACGGTCTGGTCGACGAATTTCTGGCGCAGCTCGTCGTTGGTGTTCATCTTGATCTTCCAGGCCATCGACTGGGCCGAATGGACCGAATCCTTGTCGGAGGGCCCGAACATCATCAGCGCCGGGTACCAGAACCGATTGAGGGCGTCCTGCGCCATGTGCTTCTGCGCTCGCGTGCCGCGCGCCATCGTCCTCATGAGGTCGTAGCCCTGGCGCTGGTGGAAGCTCTCCTCCTTGCAGATCCGGATCATCGCCCGGCTGTAGGGCCCGTAGGACGTCCGCTGCAGCGGCACCTGGTTCATGATCGCCGCGCCGTCGACCAGCCAGCCGACCGCGCCCATGTCGGCCCAGGTCAGGGTCGGGTAGTTGAAGATCGACGAATACTTCATCTTGCCGGCGTGGAGCCGTTCCATCAGCTCGTCGCGGCTGACGCCGAGGGTCTCGGCGGCGCAGTAGAGGTAGAGCCCGTGGCCGGCCTCGTCCTGGACCTTGGCGAGCAGGATCGCCTTGCGCTCCAGCGTCGGCGCCCGGGTGATCCAGTTGCCCTCCGGCAATTGCCCGACGATCTCCGAATGGGCATGCTGGCCGATCTGCCGGATCAGGGTCTTGCGGTAGCCCTCGGGCATCCACTCCTTCGGCTCGATCTTCTCGCCGCGGTCGATCCGTTCCTGGAACGTGCGCTCCTCGGCCGACATCTCGTCGAGCCCGCGGACACGGGTGCCGTCCGTCTTCACCAGCTGCGCATACATGCGACACCCTCCCGTCGGAACGCGGACCCCGCCCCCTGGCACCGCCACCCTTTTCTCATTCGGGCAGCGACCGTGACGGCCGGTCCGAGCATTTGCCCGATTGTCTACCATCGAAAGCATCACACTGCAACGCCATTTTTTGGATTTGATGTGATGTCTCGATCCGACGCCGCCCGCCCGCGGACGAGCCCCGGCGGTGGGTCAGGCCTCGTCGCGGATCCGGCTGAGGGAGGCCGTCCGGCCGACCGTCTCCGCCGTCTGCGCCGGCAGCCGCTCGTCGCCGGCCAGGAAGTGGTGCCCGACATGACGGTCGGCGGCGGGCGAGAGGCGCAGGTAGAGGTCGGCAAACAGCCGGCGGGCGCGGTGCCCGCTCCAGTCGGGCGGCAAGGTCGCGGCGGGCAGCCGCGCATCCCGGAGCGCCGCGTGACGATAGGCATGGACGAGCAGCAGCCGCAATTGCAGCGCTTCCTCGTCCGTCGGTCGGGCCCCGGCATCGAGCGCATCCGCGATTCCCGTGAAGGCCGCCAGGAAGGCGTCGTAGGCCGCCGCGAAGACGGCGAGGTCCCAATGCGCGGCGACGAGGTCCGCGAGCCTCGGGCTCGCCGCGGTGCCGGCCTCGAAGACCACGAGGGCGGGATCCGCCGGCCGGTGACGGGCCGGTCCGAGCAGCCAGTGCGGCCCGAGCCGGACGAACCCCGCCCGTTCCAGCGACGGCCCGGCCTCGCCGGCCTGGTCGAGCCCGAGCCAGACGAACAGCCACCCGGGCTCGGATTGCGGCGCGAACAGGGTCCGGGCGGCGGACAGGAACTCGCGCCGCGCCGCCTCGGTGAGCCGGTAGAAGCTGCGCCGGCCCTGGCGCTCGCCGTTGAGCTGCCCGGCCGCCACGAGCCGCGACACGGCGGTTCGCACCAGCGTCTCGCTGATGCCGACCATCCGGCCGATCTCGACGATGTTGCCCATCCACAGCCGGCCGCCGCGCGGCTCGACCACGTCGCCGTAGAGGGTCACGATGAAGCCGCCGGAGCGCAGCGGCAGCCTGTCCAGGAGGTGCGCGATCAAGCCGCGTGAGGTCGGGGCCTCTCCCCGGGCCTCGCCGTTGCGATCCGCCGAGGACCCGCGCGCGTCGCTCACGAAGGCCCCCCATCCTCGACCGAAGCGGAAACGAGCCCAGCGCCTTACGTCGAAACCCCCGGCCGCACAACCGGGCGGCCGGGCGGGCCATCACGCGCGTCGGCGCGTACTGCTCGACTCGTTCGACGAGACTCGACTCGTTCGACGAGAACAGACCAAGAGAACATTTTTCATTAAATACGTGAGATAAGGCGGAAAAAACTCTATCATCTCACCCCATCCTGAGGCGGCAGTCGATTGTAGATCGACCGACCTCGAAGGAGGGCCCCAGAAGTCACATGGCCATCTGGAGCCCTCCTTCGAGGATCACTCCGTTCGCACCTCAGGATGAGGTCAATGGGCAGGATTTCTATTATTTCTAATTCTTGAATATCATCTTGCTCTCAAGCAGGCCCTCACTCCTCCTCGAACGCCGCGCGGGCCTCCGGCAGGTCCCAGATCCGCGCGACCGCCGCCGCCCCCTCGCGGACGATGCGCGCCTCGTCGCCGTGGCGGTAGCGGCCCTCGTCGACGAGGATCCGGCCGTCGACCATCACCTGGGCGATGTCGGCGCGGTTGGCCAGCGCGATCAGGCCCCGCAGGGGATCGTGCAGCGGCTGGAGGTGCGGGTGCATCATGTCGACCACCGTCAGGTCGGCGGCGGCGCCGGGCGCGATCACCCCGAGGTCGGGGCGCCGGATCGCCGCGGCGGCTTCTCCGGTCACGGCGTCGATCAGGGTGGCGGAATCCGCGACCTCGGCCCGGCCGGCGGCGATCTTCGAGATCAGCGAGGCGGCGTTCAGCTCGCCGAGCAGATCCATGTTGTAGCCGTCGGTGCCGACCAGCGTGCGGATGCCATGGGCGGCGAAGCGACCGAGCGCGGCGGTGCGGCCGGCCCGGGCGAAGACCCGCGGGCAGTTCAGCACCGTGGCGCCCCGCGCCGCCATCAGGCGCAGGTCGTCGTCGGTACTGGCGATGCAATGGGCGGCGAGCAGGTCCGGCGCCAGGAGGCCCAGCCAGTCGAGGTACTCGGCGGGGCTGCGCCCGTCGTGGCGCGCACGAATCGTCGCGACCTCGTCGTCGCTCTGGGCGAGGTGGGTGGTGATCGGCACGCCGAGTTCCCGCGCCCGGGCGGCGCAGGCGCGCAGCAGGTCCGGGCCGCAGGTATCGGTGGCGTGCGGGCTCATGGCGAGCCGGATGCGGCCCTCTCCCCTGCCCTCCCAGCGGGCGTGGAGCGCGTTCCAGGCGGCGAGGTCGGCCTCGCCGTCGTCGCCGGCGTAAGTCACGCGGCCATCCGGCCCGGCCTTGGCGTCGGCGGTCGAGAACAGGTAGGGCGCGCCGTAGAAGCGCAAGCCCATCTCCTCGGCTGCCTCGAACATCTCAGGCAGGCCGTTGCGGAACGGCTCCATCACCGTGGTGGCGCCCCCCTTGAGGAGCTGCAGGATGCCGAGCTGGGCGATGCTCAGGCGCTCCTGCGGCGACAGCAGGGTGAGCGCGGTCTTCGAGAGCGGCAGCAGCACCGTGTAGACGATGCTCCTGCCGCCTTTTCGGCCTCGGCCGTCCTCGGTGTGGGAGCGGGCGATCGCCTCGCTGAAGCAGTGGTTGTGCAGGTTGAGGAGGCCCGGCAGCACGAAGCGGCCGGGCCGGTCGAAGGTCTCGTCGGCGGCCGGCCGGTCCGGCGTGACCGCGGCGATGCGGTTGCCTTCGACCAGGACCCAGCGGTCGCGCACGACATGGGGACGGCCGTCCCGGCGGGTCAGGACCCAGGCGCCGAAGATCGCGACCGTCGTCACGCCGCCCTCTCGTGCGTCAGGAAGTTCCCGGCGATCGCCTCGCCGGTGGTGATCCAGAGATCGGGGCAGCCTTGGGCGTAGGTCAGGAACTCGCGCAGCAGGCGCAGCCGCATCGGCCGGCCGCTGCATTGGGGATGCAGCACCGTCGTCACCATCGCACCCCAGTCGCGCACCTCGTCGAGCTCGTCCTTCCACAGCGACAGGACGTGCTCCTTGGGAAAGATCGAGCGCGGGCTGAACCGGGTCGAGAGCCCGTGCATCCAGTCGTCGTAGCTCGCCGTCACCGGTAATTCGATCGGGCCGGGCGTGCCGTCCCGCAGCACGTGGCGGTAGGGCCGGACGTCGTCGCGGAACGACGAGGTGTAGACGATGCCGTGCTTCACCAGGGTCCGGCGCAAGCCTTCCGTGAACTCGCCGTAGGGGGCGCGGTAGCCCGTCGGCACCACGCCGAGGCGCCGCTTCAGGGTCTCGAAGCCGCGCTCCACCTCCTCCTCCATGAAGGGCGCGCCCGGATCCGGCATCAGGTGGTGGTAGCCGTGATGGCCGATCTCGTGGCCGCCCTTCAGGATCGCCTCGGCCATCGCCGGATAGGCGTCGACCGCCCAGCCGGTGATGAAGAACGTGCCCTTGAGGCCGAGCTGGTCGAGGAGTTCGAGGAGCTTGGGCGTTCCGACCCGGGCCTCGTAGGCGCCGTAGCTCATGGTGACGAGGCGCTCGGCATGGCCCGCATCCTTGCTGGTCCAGGCGCTCTCGGCATCGACGTCGAAGGAGAGGAACATCGCCGACCGGTACGGGGCCGGCCAGGGGTAGTCCGGGGCCGGCGGGGCGAGGTTGGCGGGGGCGACCGGGATGCTGTCGAGGGCGGCGCGGTTCATGGGCGGTCTCGTGGGGGTGGCGTGTTTCAGAGCACCGGCGTCGAAAGGTTCGCGCTCTCCGGTGCGGCGGGGCTGTCCGGGCTTGGAGGCGCAGGCTTCTCCTCTCCCCGCGGGCGGGGAGAGGGCCGTGTCTCTGTTCAAGAGACACGGCAAGCGGAGGCGAAGCCGGAGCGAGGGTGAGGGGGTCTCGACGAGCGAGACTCCTCCGACACCACCCCCTCACCCTCGCCCTACGGGCTTGCCGCTCCCCCTGGACGGGGGATCAGCCCTCTCCCCGCCCGCGGGGAGAGGGGAAACCCGCGCTCTATCCTGTGGGAGACATTCGGTGATCGTGAGCGGCTACTTCGCCCCGTTGATCACCGCCTTGTCGACGCCGTTCGCCGTGAGCTTCCATTTCTCCAGGAGCGCCTTGTACGTCCCGTCGGCGATGAGCGCGTCGAGGGCGCCGGCCATCGCCTGCTGCAAGCCGGTCTCCTTCACCGGAATCGCGATACCGGTATATTGAGAGGCGATCGGCGTGCCGATGGCCATGTAGGTGTCGGGCTCGAGCCCCATCACGTAGGGCAGCGTCTCGTTACCCTGCACGGCGGCGTCGATGCGGCCCTGCTTGAGCTGGGTGCGGGCATCGGCCGAGCCTTCCGTGCCGACGAACACCACCGGATTGTCCTTGCAGTGCTGCTCGCTCCAGGCGGCGATCTCGCGCGGGAACGAGGTGCGCCGGCTCGCTCCGGCCTTCTTGCCGCAGAGCGAGGACATGTCCTTGAACTCGGCCTCGCGGGCCTTGCGAACGAAGAACTGCGGGCCGCTGCGCAGATAATCGACGAAGGTCGCGGTGTCGTGCCGGGTGGGTAAGTCGGTCATGCCCGACAGGATCGCGTCGACCCGGCCCGTGCTCAGCGCCGGCATCATCTGGTCGAAGCTCGTCTCCTGCCAGGCGAGCTTCACCCCGAGCTTCTTCGCCAGGGCGTCGCCGAGATCGACGTCGAAGCCGGTGAGCTGGCCGGTCTCGGGGCTCTTGAACTCCATCGGCGGGTAGTTCGGCACGATCGCGACCTTGAGCGTGCCGTTCTTGACCACGTCGGGCGGCAGGGCGGCCTTGGGGGCGTCCTGCGCCGCGGCCACAGTGGCGGACAGGCTCATGAGACCGATCGCGATCAGGCGCTTCACAAAAAATCTCCTCGTGAACTCGAAAAACGGACTCTCAGCCGATGACCGCCGAGAGGAAGCTGCGGGTGCGGGCTTCGCGGGGACCGCCCAGGACCTCCGCCGGCGTGCCCACCTCCACGATGCCGCCCTGGTCCATGTAGACCACGGTATCGGCGACCTCGCGGGCGAAGCCCAGCTCGTGGGTGACGACCATCATGGTCATGCCCGACCGGGCGAGCTCGCGCATCACCGCCAGCACCTCGCCGACGAGTTCGGGGTCGAGGGCCGAGGTCGGCTCGTCGAACAGCATCAGCCGCGGCTTCATGGCGAGCGCCCGGGCAATCGCCACGCGCTGCTGCTGCCCGCCTGACAGCTGGGAGGGATAGTTGCCCGCCTTGGCGGCGAGGCCGACGCGGGCGAGCAGCGCCACCGCCTCGTCCCGCACCTCCGCCGGCCGGCGGCCCTGGACCTGGATCGGCCCCTCGGTGACGTTCTCCAGCGCCGTCTTGTGCGGGAAGAGGTTGAAGCGCTGGAACACCATGCCGGTCCTGAGGCGCTGGCGCGCCACCTCGCGCTCGCTCAAGGCGTGGAGCCGGCCGCCGGATTCGCGCATGCCGAGCAAGTCGCCGTCGAGCCAGATGCCGCCGGCATCGATCCGGGTGAGCTGGTTGACGCAGCGCAGGAGCGTGGTCTTGCCCGAGCCCGAGGCGCCGATCAGGCACATCACCTCGCCGGCGCGGACATCGAGGGAGACGTCGTCGAGGGCCTTGAACGTGCCGAACGTCTTCGAGACGCGGCGGATGGCGACGAGGGGCGGCGCGCTCATCGGGCGATCCTCGCAGCACCGCGGGAGAACCGGCGCTCCAGCAGCATCTGCAGCGGCGTCAGGATCGAGACGACCAGCAGGTACCACAGGCCGGCGACGATCAAGAGTTCGATGACCCGGGAATTGGCGTAGTAGATGTTCTCGGCGGCGTGCAGCACCTCCGGATACTGGATCACGCTGGCGAGCGAGGTCGCCTTGACGAGGCCGATGAACTCGTTGCCGAGCGGCGGTAGCACCACCCGCATCGCCTGGGGCAGGATGATGCGATGAAGCGCCTTCAGCCGGCCCATGCCGATCGCCTGCGCCGCCTCGTACTGTCCGGCATCGACCGAGAGCAGGCCGGCGCGCATCACCTCCGAGGTATAGGCGCCCTGATTGAGCCCTAAGCCCAGCAGGGCGGCAAGGAACGGCGTCATCACCTCGACCGACTTGACCGTCCACAGGCCCGGGATCCCGATCACGGGGAAGACGAGGGCCAGGTTGAACCACAGGAGCAGCTGCAGGATCAGCGGCGTGCCGCGAAACAGCCAGGCATAACCGGCGGCCACGCCCTTCAGCACCGGGTTGGGCGAGAGCCGCATCACCGCGACGACGAGGCCGAGCGCGATGCCGAGGCCCATCGCCAGCACCGCCATCACCAGGGTGTTGACGATGCCGTGCAGGATCACCGGAACGGTGAGGAAGCGGCCGACGTAAGCCCACTCGATCTGGCCTTGCGCGAAGGCGCGCCCGATCAGCGCCAGGACCGCCAGGATCAGCGCGGCGGCGATCCAGCGGCCCCAATGGGTCCGCCGCGCGGTCGGCAGGCCGGTGAGGTCGGGAAAGCCCTCGGCGAGACTGCGTCCGCTCGTCATCGATCCTCCGTCGTCGCTTGCACGCTTCCAAGCCCTGCCTTGATCGAGCCCTGCCAGGATCATGCCGGCTCGATCACGCCGGCCCGGAAGGCCGGGACGCCGGTCCGGCGCGTTGGGCCTGTCCCATCCGGGCTGCCGCTTCGGTGACGGGACATCGTGACCTCTGAGTGGGCATTACGATTAATTTATAAGCATTAAACTATTCCGTCCGACCTTCGGAACCCAATCATGCATATTCCTTACGCCTCCACAATTGCAAGGCTTATGATAAATTCCGCGCAACTATAATGTGGAGTGATGATGAACCTGCGGCAGCTCGAGATCCTGCGGGCGGTGGTCCGGCATCGCACCACCCTGGCGGCGGCCGAGGAGCTGGCGGTGTCGCAGCCGGCGGTGAGCAACGCCCTCAAGGCGATGGAGGCGCAGGTCGGCTTCCCGCTGTTCGACCGCATCAACAACCGGCTGTTTCCCACCGCCGAGGCGATGACGCTCTACAAGGAGAGCGAGGCGATCTTCGCCCTCCACGCCAAGCTCGAAGGCCGCCTGCGCGACCTGCGCGAGAACCGGCACGGGCATCTCGCCCTCATGGCGACCCCGCCGCTGGCCTACGGCCTCCTGCCCCGCGCGCTCGCCGCCTTCGTGCGCGCCCGGCCGCAGACGCGGCTGTTCTTCGACGTGCGCCGCTACGAAGGCGTGATCGAGGGCGTGACCGGCCGGGTCGCGGAACTCGGCTTCGCACTCGGCCTGTCGAACCATGTCGGCCTCGCCCACGAGGTGGTGCACCGGGGCGAGATGGTCTGCGTCATGGCCCCCGACCATCCCTTGAGCCGCGAGGCCGCCGTCACGCCGGACGACCTCGCGCGCCACCCCTTCATCGGGCTGGAGCGCGGCACCCGCCTCGGCGAGGCGGTGCGGGACAGCTTTTCCCGCGCCGGGGTACCGTTCGGCGCGACCGTCGAGGTCCGCTACTGCAACACCGCCTGCGTGCTGGCCGGGGCGGGCGTCGGCGTCGCTGTGGTCGATCCGTTCTCGCCCTCGCAAGGGGGAGCGCACCCGGTGGTGGTGCGCCCGTTCGTGCCGCGAACGCCGGTGGAGGCCTTCATGCTGTGGTCGGAGGCCGAGCCGCTGTCGCGGCTGGCGCAGGCCTTCCTGGCCGAGGTGCGGGCGGCGGCGCGCGGGCCCTCATCCTGACGCTCGGCCCGCAGGTCCGGGCCGTCTCGCCGGCCACCTCCGATCGCGACTCATCCAGCAGATCGGGCTGCGTCCGGCTGGACCGGCCGGCGAAGGGCGCTTCGGTGACGGCTCCGATCGGCGAAGCAGACTTCACCCCGGACATCGCCCCTTTGCATAAAAACCCTTTTAAATTAGATATTTGACCAATGGCACAGCGCTTGCGCAATGCCTCTCGACCACCGCCGGTCCCGCGGCGGACGGTCGGGAGACTGGCCCATGGCAAGCCGCCTTCTCGCCTACGACCCGGAACTCGAGACCTTCGAGGGCGAGACCGCCGCTCCGCCGCCATCCGGCCACGGGCACTTGCGCGAGATGGCGCGGGCGACGGCGCTTCTGGAGCTGCGCGACGCACCGGCCCTCCACTCCTTCCTGCACGAGGCCGCCCGTGAGGCGGCCCGGGCGGAGAGGATGGCGGGTGCGCACGCGGCGCTCGCCGCCGCGATCCGGCAACTCGAAGCCACGCTCGTCGCCGCGTTGCGGGCGACGCCGCCGCACCGGCATCCCGGGCCGTTCGGCGCCACGCTGGGCAGCCACCTCGTCGCCATCGCAGGCTCCCGCCTCGGGCTGGAGATGGAAGGCCTGAGCCGCGAGGACCAGGAATTCCAGATCGCCCGGCGCCTCGTGCGCTTCGTCGCGGCGGCCTTGCGCCGCGCGGCGCGCGATGCCGGGCCCGATCCCGAGGCAGCCGCGCGCCGGGCGCTCGCCGCCGCGGCGGCGCGGCTCGCCCCAGGCCTGGTCCACTCCCTCACCCCTCCCCTTGCCTCCCCCCCGCCGGGGCTCCCGGGCCGCGCCCCGGCACCCGCGCGGACGATCGGCGTCCCGCCCGCACCACCCGGGCGCCCTTCCCTTTCCCACCGCCCGCCGCCGGCGAGGCGATCATCGCAGGAGGCTGACATGCACAACATCGACCGCAACATGCTGGAGTTCGGCCACGAAGGCGAGACCTTCGAATCCGAGCAGTTCGAGTGGCCGCAGGGAGAGACGGAGTACGGCCAGGCCGAAGGCTGGTTTGGCGAGTACCAAGGCGAAGGCGAAGGCGAGTGGGGCTACGAGGTCTTCTCCGAGCAGGAGATGATGGAGCTCGCCGGCGAGCTGCTCGAAGTCCAGAGCGAGGAGGAGCTCGACCAGTTCCTCGGCAAGCTCATCCGGAAGGCCGGCCAGGCGGTCGGCAGCGCCATCCGGTCCCCGATCGGCCGCGCCCTCGGCGGCGTGCTCAAGGGCGTGGCGAAGAAGGCCCTGCCGCTCGCCGGCACCGCGCTGGGTACCGCGGTCGGCGGCCCGCTCGGCGGCATGATCGGGCGGGGGCTTGCCAGCGCCGCCGGCTCGGCCCTCGGCCTCGAACAGGAGATGATGGCGCAGGAGGATCGGGAATTCGCCGGCGCGACGCAGTTCGTCAAGCTCGCCGGCCAGACCGTGCAGCAGGCGGTGGATGGCGGCGGCGACCCGCGCCAGGCCGCGCAGGCCGCGGCGCGCGAGGCGGCGCGCCGGCACGCACCGGGCCTTCTCGCGGCGCGGCGCAGCGCGGGCGGCGGCCAGTCCGGCCGCTGGATCCGGCGCGGCACCCGCATCGTCCTTCTCGGCGTTTAGGCGGGCACCGCCATGGCCTCCGCACCTCCCCTTGCGCCGCCCCTTGCCCCCTTGGCCCGCGCGATGCTGCGCCAGGAGGCCCGAGCCCTGCTCGGGCGCCTGGCGCGGATCAAGCCCTTCGCGCTCCAGGAGACGATGCTGCCGGCGGCGGCGTTGCTGCCCCGCGCGCAGAGCGCCGTCGAGCGGTTCCTCGTCGCGGGGCGGCGCGAGCTGCGCAGCCTGATCGAGGGCTACCTCGCCTGGATCGACGGGCCGGCGGGGGGCGCGGCGACGACCGAGGAGGCGCATCGGCGCTTCGTGATATTGCGGCTGCGCTTCAACGTCGTGCTGACGCAGTTCGACCTGTTCGCGGACGTCATCACCCAGCGCAGCGAGGCGGAGACCGGCGTGTGGCTCGGCGGCCTCGACGTCCTGGCGGGCGACGCCCTCGCCTTGCCGGGCGCCTACGAGGCGCCGCCGATCATCTGCTACCTCGACCGCGACGTCGGCGCCGCCATCCGGCGCGCCCGCACCCGCCTGCCCGGCGGGGGCGACAACCCGGTGGCGATCGTGCGCATGCCGCGCGAGCGCATGGTGGGCAGCGGCATCGCCTCGTCGCTGGTCCATGAGGTCGGCCACCAGGCCGCCGCGCTCCTCGATCTCGTGCCCTCGCTGCGGACGGCGCTGCAGCACAGGCAGCGGGGCGCCGAGGCCGAGCGCCTCGCCTGGGGAATGTGGGAGCGCTGGATCTCCGAGATCGTCGCCGACCTCTGGTCGGTGGCGCGGGTGGGGGTCGTGTCGACCATGGGCCTGATGGGGGTGGTGGCCCTGCCGCGTCCCTTCGTCTTCCGGCTCAACCTCGACGATCCGCATCCGATGCCTTGGCTGCGCGTCAAGCTCAGCGCGGCGATGGGCGAGGCGCTCTACCCCCACCCGCAATGGCGGCGCCTCGCCGCCCTGTGGGAGGGCTATTATCCGCGGGCGGGCGTGCCGCCCCAGATCGGCGCCGTGATCGCCGCGGCCGAGAGCACCATGCCGGCCTTCGTCGCGCTGCTCGCCGATCACCGCCCGCCCCGCCTGCGCGGCGCGTCCCTGCGCGAGGCGCTGGACCTCGGGCCGCGCCAGCCCGCGCGGCTCGCCGCACTCTGGCGGGCCTGGAACGCCGCGCCGGCGGGCCTCTACCGCGCCCGGCCGGCCCTCGTCCTCGCCGTGCTCGGCCAGGCCCGCGCCGACGGCCGGCTCGACCCCGAGGACGAGGCGGCGCTGATCGCCAAGCTGCTCACCTTCTGGACCTTGCGGGCGACCGTGAACACCGCGGCCCTGTGCGCCGAAACCGCCGTGCCGCCCGCCCGCGCCGCCTGACCCCGAGATGCTGCGACGAGATCCCGCGAGAGGAGATGACGATGGCCAAGCAGACGTCCACACCGAACTTCCGCTTCTTCTTCCGCAACGAGGAGGCACAGAACCAGCTCGTCGCACCGGGAGATACGCTGCCGGTCACCGTGGAGTTCACTCCGGCGGACAACGTCCCGTCCAGGGACTGGACGCTGACGCTCGAAGCGAAGACCGATCAGGACATCTCGATTTTTCCGTCGTCGAATGACACCAGGGATGACGGAAAAATCGTCTCAAGCACGATATTCCTGACGTTTCCGAAAACGAGCAACCCGACGCCGATCGAGATCATCGCCATCGCGACGCCGAGCGACGGCAATCCCATCAGCCGGTCTCGCCCGGTCTACCTGGTGAACGGCCTCTACGAGGCGCTGCAAGTGACGCAGATCGACGACGCGACGCGCGACGATCTCGGGCTTCCTGCCGGCGGCGCCTATGTCCGGCTTCGCCACCCCGGATTCGCCGGCGGGTTCAAGGCCTTCGATCTGCAGCCCGCATGGACCGATCCCAATCATCGACCCGTCGACCTGGTGAACCCGGCCGTCGAGACCGACGACTTCTTCATGCCGGCACCGGCAAAACCCGTGCAGGTCACGCTCTCCCTCACCAGGGAGGTCAAGATCCTCGGCGCCGGGAAGCGGGCCGAACCGCTCTACTTCCGGGGCGACAGCCTGTTCGCGGCCTCGGCGTGGATCGAGCCGCCGAGGGCGTCGCAGCCGCCCGACCCGGTCGTGCGGGTGGCGCTTCAGCGGACCGGCGCCGTGATGACCCGGGACGCGATCGTCAACAACGCGATCCGGGCCTCCGCCCAGGCGATGTCGAGCGGCCGGTACTTCCAGTTCATCGACCGCGTGTTCTGCGGCGAACACCCCCAACCGCCGCATCTCATGGAACTGCGCCAGCAGGCCCGTCATCCCCACGCCTTCGTCGGCGGGGTCAACGCCTACGAGATGCTGAAGACCGCCACGCAGGTCTTCCTGCTGACGCATTGCGGCGTCGCCCGCGATCCCGACGCGTTCCGCGACACGGCGGAGGAGGACGGCTCCCGGCTCGGCGAATATGTCTCCCCCGAGGAGCTGTCGTCGCGGATCACGAGCTACCTCGATCTGTCGAGCGGCCGCCTTCCCTACATCCAGCGGATCATCGACACGGCCTTCTCGGACCGCGAAGGGACCAGCCGCGGCCTCCTGTGCCACGGCCTCATCGCCGCGCGCATCGACGCGCCCTGCCTCGTCGAGCTGATCTGGTCGTACTGGCACGAGGAGGGCATGCTCGTGCAGACCCTCAACGCGATCAGCCGGCGCTTCCAGAACGTGCGGGCGCCGGGCGGGCGTGACCCGCTCGCGCATCTCGAGATCGATCCGCTGCGGCCCCTCAACGGCGTGCTGTGGGGCTACATCCAGGACGAGTGGAACCGCCTCTCGGTCCAGCGCCGGGCCTACGAGTACGACCACCAGTACGGGCTGCCGATCTACGGCCGCGCCGTGCCCGGCCTGCGCCCTGCCGACAGCCGCTCCAAGTTCCTGGAGGCGTTCCACAACCTCCTGCACCGCACCTACGTGTTCTACAAGGAGGACAGCGACACGACGGTGATCGCCGACGGCTATCCCCTGCTCAACTCGCTCAAGGAGGTGCACCTCCTCCTGGCCCAGGGCGCCCACAACCAGTTCGGCGACCTGCCCTGGACGGCCCGGGTCGAGATGCTGATGCAGCAATGGATCCTGGCGCGCCCGGAGATGCGCGACTTCCTCCAGAGCCGGCCGATGGTGCCCTATACCGAGCGCTGGATGCCCGCCGTCGACACGATGAAGACCCTCCAGGGCTGGTCCGACGTCACGGTGACGCATTTCCGCGATCTCGGCGTCTACGGCGAGCAGGTCCTGCTCTCGGTGCGCTGGAACGACTGGATCGGCATCAACGACGAGAACGCGGCCAAGAACTGGGCCCGCTACTGGCGCCCGGAGATCCAGAGCTACATCCACGCCTACCGCGCCGTGACGGGGGCGGATCTCAGCAACCCCGAGGGCGTCGACGTCACGCCGCCCTCCTGGCACCTGCGCAAGCGGCTCGCGCTCCAGCGCGCCCGCTGACCCGCCTCCGGCGGGTCCCTTTGCCCGCCGCCCGTTCCCTCCTGAATCCGGCTCGCCCGCAGGGGCTCGCAGCCGCACCGGACGAGGTTGCGCCATGGCCACCATCGATCAGTTCGAGACGATCCCCTTCCTGGGCGAGACGGAGAGCGAGGGCGAATGGCTGCCCGAGTTCCACGAGGAGGGCGAAGTCCGCCGCGTCCCGCCCCGGTCGCCGGCCTGGCGGGGGCCGAGCCCGCACCAGGCCCGCCGGCCGGCCGCCCTTGCAAAGCCGGCGCGAGCCCCGAGGGCGCCGGCTCTCCGGATGCGGGTCCCGCATCCCCCTGGCGGGCCGTCGCGAATCAAGCCGCCGACATTCCGGCCGCCCCTCATTCGCTCTCCCTGGCGGCCCTATCCGGGACCGGCCTGGATCGACGGCATCTCCCCCACCATCGTCGGAGGCGAGGGGCCGAGCGAGCTGGCGCGCTGGACGCAGAGCTGCCTCAACCGTGCTCTCGGCCTGTCCCTGCCGATCACCGGATTCCTGGATCCGGCGACCCGCGACGCGGTGCGCCGCTTCCAGGCGCGGGAGAATCTGCCGGTCGACGGGATCATGGGGCCGCCGACCCAAGCGGCGCTCGGGGCCGCCTGCGCCCGCGGACCCGGCGGCGCGCCGGCCGAGGGCGGCGGCGAGCCCCCGCCGGAGGGCGCAGGCGACACGTCCCCCGGCGACGCTCCGCCGGAGCAGGGCGAACTGACCCGCGGCGGCTGCGGCTGCGCGGCCTGCCGCGAGCGGGACAACGAGGGCGAGTTCGCCTTTGTCGGCGAGGGCGAGACCTTCGAGGCGATGCCCCTCGGCGAGGCCTTCGAGAACGAGCTGTTCGAAGGCGAGGTCTTCGAGGGCGAAGCGTTCGAGGGAGAGGCGTTCGAGGGCGAACTCTTCGAAGGGGAAGCATTCGAAGGCGAGGCTTGGCAAGGCGAGAACTGGCAAGGCGAGAACTGGCAAGGCGAGAACTGGCAAGGCGAGAACTGGCAGGGCGAGAACTGGCAAGGCGAGAACTGGCAGGGCGAGGCGCCCCGCACCCCCTCTCGCTCCGGCGCGTCGAAGCCCTGCGCGGTGATCAACGTCGATTGTCCGCCGCCCGGGCGGCCCGCCCTGGTGCTCGACCGCTTCCGCTTCGACGCCAGCGCCCTCGACCGTGCCCGGCACGGGCCGCCGATCCGGGCGCTCGCCGCGCGCATCCTCGCCTCGCAGCGCGCAGGGAGGCCGATCCGGTCGGTGACCATCGCCGGCCATACGGACGCGGCCGGGGACGACGACTACAATTTCGCCCTGGCGCGCCGCCGCGCCCAGGCGGTCGCCCAGGCCCTCTGCGCCGCCCTCGAAGCGGGACGGCGCGGCGCGACGCGCGGCTTCACCGTGCGCCTGACCTCCTGCGGCGAGCGCCAGACCAAGCCGACCCCCGACCAGAGCCGGCGCGTCGAGATCTTCCTGCCGGGCCATCATCCGGGACCGGGCCGGCGCAACCCGCCCGACACCACGACCTGCGGCGTGCCCCGCGGCGGCGTCCGGAGCGAGCTGGCGGCGGAGGGCGAGTCGTCCGGCGAGGTGCCCGTCCCGCCGCGCCGGCCGGGCACCGCCCCGGCGATCGCGCCGGCCCTGTGCTTCTTCCAGAATGCGAGCTTGGCCGCGCACCGCAACCACTTCCAGCATCAGGCCACGCGCTGGGCCGGCCGCATCCGGGCACAGGCGGCGCCCACGTCGCCGGGCTGCGCCAGGCGGGTCGGCGGCACGGCCTACGAGACCGGCGCCGACATCATCGGCACGATCCGGGCGGCCCGGGCCTGCCAGCGCAAGCGCGTCACGGCGATCCACATCTTCAGCCATAGCGGATCGAACGGCGTGTTCGGCTCCCGCTCGGGCGGGGCGGTGGGCCTCTACCGCGACGGTGTCGATGCGGCGGACCGGGCGCAGGGCGCCCGGCTCGTGACCGACATCCCGACGGACGCGCTCGCCGAGAACGTCGTGGTGGTCCTGCACGGCTGCAACACCGCTTCGGGCACGGACAACGTCGCGGGGGCGCTGTTCCGGCATCTCGCAGGCCATCTGCGCAATCCCCGGGTGTTCGGCCATCCCAACAGCGGCTGCGCCGGGCGGGACGACAGCTGGCGCGAGTTCTCGCGCGCCGCTCCCGGCGGGCGGGCCGTCCGCTCCATCGCGCCCGTCTACGAGGGCAAGGGCGGCTGCAGCTGAAGGAATGTCCATGGGGAGCGCTTGCGCCGCCCATGGACATTCCCAGGGAGTGGACCATGATCATCGACTGCCATTGCCACGCGGGCACGGGCGACGGCCTGACCGGACCCTGGGACACCACCGCCCCGATCACCCGCCACCTGCAGCGCGCGGCGGAGGCCGGCATCGACCGCACCGTCGTCTTCGCCGCCTTCCATTCCGATTACGCGAAGGCCAACGCCGAGGTCGCGCGCATCGTCGCGAGCCGGCCCGACCGGCTCCTCGGCTTCGCCTTCGTGCATGCGGCGCGCGACAGCGGCCGCATCCTCGACCTCGTGCGCGTCGCCGTGGAGCGCTACGGCTTCGTGGGCATCAAGGCCCACCGCTACGACGCGCGCCTGTCGCGCGAGATCTGCGAGGCGGCCCGCCGCTTCCGCATCCCGGTCCTGTACGATCCGGTCGGCGAGATCGCTGTGGCCGAGCTGGTGGCGGGTGCCTATCCGGACGTCGATTTCATCCTGCCCCATCTCGGCAGCTTCTCGGACGATTGGCGCGCCCAATCCGGGCTCATCGATCACCTGGTGCGCCACCCCAATATCCATGCCGACACCTCGGGCGTGCGCCGCTTCGACATCCTGGAGGAGGCGGTGAGGCGCGCCGGCGCACGGAAAATCCTGTTCGGGTCGGACGGGCCCTGGCTGCATCCGGGCCTGGAGCTCGCCAAGGTGCGGGCGCTCAAGCTCACGCCCGCAGACGAGGCCGCCGTCCTCGGCGGCAACCTGATGCGGCTTCTCGCCAAGCGGACGCAGCGCCGCACCGCGCCGCCGGTGCGCCACGTCTCACCCCCGCCCGCCGTCCGGCGCGATCCCTGGCTCCTCGCGGGTGCCGAGGGCTGAGCCGCGCCCCGGTGCCCCGGCACGCCAGGCCGCCCGACGGAGCTGCAGGGCGCGGTCGGTGACGCGCAAGCTGCGCGCCGCCGCCTGCAGGTTCCCGTTCTCCCGCTGCATGGCGATGCGCATGGCGGTGTCGGCGGCGACCCGGCTGATCGCCTTGAGGCCGATCCCGAGCGCCACGGCCTGCCCGATCGCGCCCTCGAACCCCGCCTCGCGCAAGGCGGCGGCGAATCCCGCCTCGCTCGCGCGCTCGTCCGGCGGCAGCGACCCCACGGTGATCGGTCCCGGGCCGACATGGCGGCTGCTGATCCGCGCCATGAGCTGGCGCAGGTCGCGCACGTTGCCCGGATAGGCGCGGGTCAGGAGGTGCTCGGTGACCGCGGGGTCGAAGCCGGTTCCGGCGAGCGCGGGCTGGAACTGGGCCAGGAAATGCCGGGCGAGCGGCAGGATGTCGTCCCGGCGCTCGCGCAAGGGGGGCACCCGGAACACCCAGCCGGCGATGCGGAAGTAGAGATCCTGGCGGAACTGGCCCGCCTCGATCCGCGCCGGCAGGTCGCGATGCGTCGCCGAGACCAGGCGGAAGCGGCTGTGGCGCCAGGTGTCGCTGCCGACGCGCTTGTAGGTGCCCTCCTGCGCGACGCGCAGGAGCTGGGCCTGGAGGGAGAGCGGCAGGTCTCCCACCTCGTCGAGGAACAGCGTTCCGCCTTGCGCCGTCGCGAAGGCGCCGTCCCGGCCGGCATGCGCGCCCGTGAAGGCGCCGCGCTCGTGGCCGAACAGCTCGCTGCCGGCGAGTTCCGGCACGATGGTGGTGCAGTCGACGACCGCGAGGGCGCCGCGCTCGGCGCTCTCGTTGAGGTCGTGGACGAGGCGGCCCACCAGCTCCTTGCCGGTTCCGCTCTCGCCGACGAGCAGCACCGGCGCCTGGGTGAAATGCGCCACCTCGACCACGCCGCGCAGCAGCCTGCGCCAGGCGGGGCTCGCCCCGATCGCGGCCCGGCGCACGGCGGGGGAGACCATCAGGGCGTCGACGCAGGCCCAGCGCTCCAGCCGCGCCCGGACGCGGATCGCGACCTCCGCCGCAGGCCCGGCGAGCACGTCCGCCGCGCCGGCCGCCAGGAGGCGCCACTGGGCCTCGCTGTCGAGCTTTCCACTGCGGCAGGACAGGGCGATGACCCGCCGCTCCCCGGCCTCGGCCATCCGCCGCACGGCGTCGAGGACGGCCTCGTCGATCGCCGTGAACCCCACGAGGGCGTCCGCATCGCGCGCGCCGGACCCGATCGCGGGCCTCACGCCCTGCGCCGCGAGCGCATCGAGCAACGCACACTGCTCCGCCCCCCGGACGGAACCGACGAATGCGATCGACGGACGACATTCCATGATGGGCCCCCATGGGTAGGGTGCGACGTGATCGATGCCCTGCCGAACTCCACCGAGATCCCGCTTGATGTGCACGACGGTCTCGACGCCGTCGTCGTCAACCCGGGGCTTGACCGAGCCGAGAACCCGGGATCCATCACCGCCGCCCCGGGACGGCGCGAACGGCGTGCCGCTTCATCCGGCACCGTCGGCGGCGATGGTCCCGGGTTCCGCTTTCGCGGCCCCGCGACGACGAGAGCGGATATCGATTCGGCCGGATCCGGCGAACGGACGCTCACCCTCGATCGGGTCGCCCGCCGGGACATTGAGATAAATCAAGATGAGCACGATCGATCGGCGCCCGGTCGCGAGCTGGACGACCGCACGCGGCGGCACCGGGGCGGACTGAGAGCACGATCGCGCCCCGCGGCGTCGCCCTTTTCCATCTTCTAGCGGTCTGTTAAGTCAGACTGGACAGGTATATTTTAATATCGACCATGAAATCAGAAAAAAATTCTTTAAGAACCGTTCGTTCGACATCTCACACGAAGCCATATAATGCGCGCCGATGCCCGGGAACCGCGACGTCTGCATCTTTCTGAGCCCGTATTGTCGATACCGGATAGCGAGACGCAACCGGAAGCCGTGAATTCATCGTTGACTTGCCGCAATGCGCAATGCTATTGAGAATGCGCGAGGACGCGCGCAAACATTTTGTATTTTCATAAATCCATTCCAATTGCCTGGATGACATCGATCCAAATCAAATAATCTATGAATAAATGATAGCCAATAATTAAGTCAAATATCAAAAAATTTCGCCGCGAGTCCAAGAATAATACGGGAGGAAAGATCATGGCTAAATCCTCGAGACGCTTCGTCGGATTTCAGCGCACGCGCTTCCGTCGGGCACCGACGCCCGCCCTCGCGGGTCCCGCCGCCTCGATCGGAGTGCGCGGGATCGAAATCTCGCAATGTATTCAGGATCTCGCCAACAGCGTCACGCTCGTTGCCGACAAGGCGACGATCGCCCGGCTCTATCTCGATGCCGCGACGGTCGCCAAGGCGGGCAACGTGACGGCCGAGCTGGCCTGGAGCCACGAGGGCGGCGCCGAGGCGTATCTGCCGGCCATGAATACGGTCCGGCTCGACCCGGCCAAGGATGGCGGCGTCCAGAACCAGCGTACGGACCTGAGCCAGAGCCTGAACTTCCGATTGCCGCCTCAGGCGATCGGTGCCGGACAATTGCAGCTGCGCCTGTCGCGGGTCTATACGCCGGCGGGCTCCGATCTCCCGGTCGGCGCGCCCGATACCTGCACCGTCAGCTTCACCGCGGCGCCGCCGCTGCGGATCCGGGTGATCGGCCTGCGCTACAAGATCGGCACGAAGACCGTGGCGCCCGATGCCGTGCACTTCAACTATCTTCGGTCCTATCTCGGCCGGGCCTATCCGGTCGCCGCGCTCGAATGGTCGCAGGTCGTGGTCGATGCGGACTTCGCCTCGCCCTTCGACGACAGCACGGTCGACCTCGCCAACGCGCAGATCGCGGCCCTGCGCAGCCGCGAGGTCAGCAACGGCGTCGACCCACGCACGCATTATTTCGGTCTCGTCTCCGACAACGGAGGGGATCACTTCATGCGCGGCAAGGCCTTCGCCATCCCGTCCTCGGCCCAGCCCGACACGGTCGCGAGCGGTCCTTGCGGCACGCCCGGCCCGGGGGGCTTTGCCGGAGATCATGATCTGTCCTACGCGGATTGGTACGGCGCGCATGAACTCGGCCACACCTTCGGCCGTTACCATCCGGGCTTCCCGAAGGACGCTCAGGACGCCAGCGACACCAGCTTTCCCTATGCCGATGGGTTCATCAGCACGCCGGACGGCCGGTTCGTCGGCCTCGATACGGGAGACCAGGCCCTGCCGGCACCGATGCAGGCGCTGCCGGGCAACGTGTACCACGACGTCATGACCTACGCCGACAACCAGTGGCTGTCAGCCTATACGTACCAGGCGATCCTGACCCGCCTGATCGCCGAGGACGCGCTCGTCCCGGCCGTCGCCTGAATGGGAGAGTGGTTCCATGAAACCCGAACTCAAGACCGGCGACTACGTCCACGTCGTCGCGACCGTCGACACCAAGGCGGCACAGGGCAAGATCCTCTACGTCAACCCGGCGACCTCGACCCTCGCCTCCGACGCCGAGCCCGATCCCGGCGTCGTGCTCGTCGTCCGCGACAGCACGGGCAAGACGCTCCACGAGCAGGCGGCCGTGGTGCGGCGCTCCTCGTGCGAGCATGGGCAGCCGAGCGACACGGGCCTGATCCAGGCCGATGTGCCCAAGATCAAGGACATGAGTTCGGTCGCGCTCTTCGTCGGGGACAAGGAAGTCAGCCGCTACGATGCCGGTGCCGCGCCGGCGGCGCCGCGGACGGCGACCCTCGGCCTGGGCCCGCCCGGGAGCCCCGACTCGACACGGCGGCCGCTCTCGGTCAAGGAACTCGACGGCATCGCGGCGACGCCCGGCGTGACCTATTCCGTCGACGTGAAGCCGGATACCGGCGCGCCCTGGACCACCATCGCCATCGGCCGCCCGACGCCGAAGGTGGAGTTCGACCGCAACCAGTTTCCCGGTGCCAGGTCGGCGACGGTGCGGGTCACGCGCACGACCGGCTTCGACGAATCCGTCATCGCGGAGGACAAGCTCGACTTGTAGACATCCGCTCGGAGACCTCCGCGCATGCCGCCTCAGGCGGCACGCCCCTCGCGGCCGGTCCGGCGGGCCCAGTAGGGCGCGTCGGGCCAGCGCCGCTCCGCGTCATGGGCGAGGCCGAGCCGCTGGCGGTAGGCGGCGCGGATCGTCGCGTGGCGGTCGACATAGGCCCGCAGCGTCGCCGCGTCTCCCGCCCCGGGGGCGAGCAAGGCCCGCGCCGCGAGCATCCCCCCGTGCAGGGCCGAGAACAGGCCCTGGCCCGAGATCGGATCGAAGGCGAGGGCGGCGTCGCCGCAGGCGATCCAGCGCTCGCCGCAGAGGCGGCTCGACCAGGCCGATCCGGCTTCGACGGCGCGAAGCCGGTCGGGAAAGGCGACGTCCGCCAGGGCCGGGCCGAGATGGCGCGTCGCCGCGAGGGCCTCGCGCCAGAGACGGGGTGATCGCAGCATCCGCCTCGCATCGGCGGCCTCGACCTGGCACGAGGCGAGCAGGCCGCCCGCGGGCAGGCGCGCCGCGTACCACCAGCCCTCCGGCCGTGCCTCCACCAGCGTCCGCGCGAGGTGGGTCGCGCCCTCGCCCGCTCCGATGCCGAACACCGCGATCTGCGCGTCGTCGCGCCGCCGCCGGGCGCCGAGGCGGCGGGCCAAGGCGGCCGACCGTCCGGTCGCATCGACGAGCCACGCCGCGCCGAGGACCGCGCCGTCATCGGTGCTCACGCGCCAGACCCCGTCCCGGCGCTCGACGGCGCGCAGGCGCGCGGGGTGCAGGACGGCGCCGGCCTCCCGCGCGGCGGCGCGGAGGTCGGCATCGAAGCGGGCGCGATCGAGCAGCCAGCCCGGCCCGTCGGGATCGCGCAGGAAGTCCGTCGCCTCGAGCGCGTCGGAGCCCCAGGCCGAGAGCGTCCCGGCCAGCGGCCGGTGGCCGCCGGCGGGACTCGGAAGCGGCAGGCCGCAGGCGGCGAGCAGGCGGCCCGCGGCTCCCGGCAACGCCTCGCCGATCGTCGGGCCGGATGCGGGACGGTCGAGCAGGAGCACCCGCCAGCCGCCCCGCGCGAGACCGTGCGCCGCGGTCGAGCCGGCCGGCCCCGCCCCGACGACGATCGCGTCCCATTCGCCCTCGTCCAAGGCGCCCTCGTCCAAGGCGACCCCGCCCCCGGTCACGAGCGCGGCCATATCGCCCCGCGGAATGCCTCCCGCTCCTCGGGCTCCCAATCGGCGATCTGGCCGCGGCCGGGCGAGGGCGGCGCGGCCCCGGCCGGCGCGAGCCCGGCCGCCCGGGGAGCGTCGAGGGGCGGATGCCGCTTCGTCTCGACCAGCATGGTGGCGGGGAAATCGGGGTCGTTCGCGATACCGTTCCGCGTCTCGACGATGCCGAGCTTGGCGAAGACCTCGACCATCTCGGTCATGCGCGGGACGGCCTGCCTCGGGAAGCCGCGGAACCAGTCCTGGCGGTTCCGATAGGCGGCGATCCGCTCCTCCCGCGGCCGGGACGCATCCATGACGATGTCGTAATCGGCTTGGGCGAGCACGTGGTTCGGCACGCGCGCGGGCCAGAAGGTCGGCAGGAAGGGGTCGTACTCATCCTCGTAGCCGGACAGGCAAGACACCGTGTCGGCCTGCCAGGGAACCGCCATCCAGCGGGTCAGGCCGCCGGGGCCCTGGGCCTGCAGGGGCCCGTCCGGACCGAGCGCGATCTCGGGCGTCAGCACGTCCCCGTAATCGGGCTCCGGAGCGGAGGCCGGCCGGTGGCGGATGCGGAACGGGGCCTCGTACAGGCTGGCATGGCGCATCGGCCAGGTCAGCTCGCAGCCGGGATGGAAGGCGTCGGCGAGGCAGAAATGCAGGGCGGCCCGGTCGAGCATGGCGGGCTGGGCGGCCAGCGGCACCTGCGCGAGGGTGCGGGGCGGCGCGACGGGCGCGACGTCGCTTTCGAAGTCGCCCGCGACCCAGCGTGTCAGGATCGTGGTCTGGAGCGGGCTGAGGGCGACGTCGTTGCGCGGGGTCTGCCGGCGCGGGAAATCGATCGCGTCGCCGTAGATCCAGGGCCAGAGCCGCGGCTCGTCGGCCTGCGTGTCGCTCGGCCGGAAGGCATTGAGGACCAGCCGGCGCAACTCGCCGTAGACGTCCTGCCCGCCCGGCCGGAGCGGCTTGGCGGCGAGCTTGGCGATGAGGGCGTCGTCGGAGAAGTCCCAAGGGGCGCCCTTGCCGAACAACTCGGCGAAGCCCTTGTTGACCCATTGCAGCCCGGTGAGGCGCCGCAGCAGCGGCAGCACGTCGTCGCGGAAGGACACGGTCGCGGGCTGCGGCAGCAGGCCGGCCTCGATGTAGGTTTCCACCAGCAGGTCGTAGAGGGTCCGCCAGCCGATCACGTCGGGCGCGTAGTTCGGCGGCGCGACCGCGACCCAGGCGCCGGTCGTCGGGACGGCGCGGCCGTCGACATGCACCTCGGCGGTGACCGGACCGTCGGCGATGTCGTCGAACCAGCCGTCGGCATTCGCGAAGCTGCCGCCGTCGCCGGGCGTGAAGATCGGCGCGCCGGAGGGCGAGGCCGAGCGCCCGCGGCCCCCGAGCACGAGCAGGCGGCCGGCCTCGTCGGTGCGCAGCTCGCCGAGGTCGACGGAGGTCGTCCCGAAGGTGCCGGTGTCGAAGGCGTGATCCGCACCGCCCGTCACGTCGATACCGGCGATCGAGCGCGGGCCGGGATCGATCACCAGGGCGCCGCGCTCCGGCACCGGCACCCCGGCATTGCGCCGCGGCGGCCTCAGGCCCGCGGCCTCCGGGATGTCGAGGGCCATGAGGAAGCGGTACCAGGCCGCCTTCGCGTTCGCGAGATGGACCGTCCAGCGGATCTCCGCGTCCTCCGCCGTCAGCTCGCGGACGACCTCGCCGGCCGCATTGTAGCCGTAGACGCGGAACCGCGCCGCCTGGCGCTTCAGGTCGCCGGCCCCGTCGCGGGAGAAGCACGGCGGCTGCGGCTCCGGCTCGACCACCTCGGGCCCGACGAACCAGCCGTCGCGGCTGTCGCCGATCCGGGCAATGCCGATCCCGGGATGGATCGCCGCGCGCACGATCGTCGTGTCTCGGGTCGTCGCGTCTTGCTCTCGCGGCGAACCGGCCGCCGCATCGGGCCGGCCGGCCCCGCCCGCGCCGCCGACGGTGCCGCCGTCCATTCCCGTCTCCGCGCTCGGTTCCATCATCGGACCTCCCGTCCCAAGAGAGCATTGTCGTCGAGCATTGTCGTGGAGCGTTGTCGTTCAGGGTGGCGCATCCTGCATGGAGCCGGGACGGACCTCCCGCCCATGGACGATGGCGAGGACGAGGAGATCGGCGCCGTGCCCGATCAGGAAAGCTTTGGAACCCCTTATGCCGAGCCATGGCGACGAACGGACGACGCGATGTTTGCTTGGCATCGATCACTTCACATCGATCGCGAAAATTCTGCCAGGATCCACTCAAGATCTACTATTGCTCAGCAGTGCGCAACTTCCTGTGAAGATGAACACAATTTCTCATGGTACGCAACAGGGAATGAGCTGTCGCCCCGAAACGACTTCGATCGTCGGGCCTTTCGTAGACGATCCGAGCTTGGACGGGACCGGCGAATCGCCGTGTCTCGGAAGCAGGCGCTCGCGACGCGTCCACGTCGCTCTCATCGGCAATGGTTGTCCGCCCCACATGAATTTCGATATTCAGGAGACGATCAGACAATACGGGCGCATCGATGCCGCGGCGATACTCCCGCATCAGGTCACGACCCCGCGGTGGTCCGAAATCATGAAGGCGGCGCTACGGTAATCGCACAGGTTGGCGAAGGTTTGCGCCAGGGCGAAAAGCGCGCCGGCAGCCACGGCATGCCCCCGCTTCTCGTAGATGCGGGCGAGGAGCGCCAGGCCTGACACCTGCCTCAGCTTCAGGTCGCACATCGTGGCGACCTGAAGGCAGCGGCTCGCCAGCGTCGTGGCGTGACGGGTCTCGCCGATGGCCAGCAGGAAGGTGGCGCGCGCGAAGGCGACCTCGCAGACCAGTCGGGGCATGCCCATCACCTCGGCGTAGTGCTCGATGTCGTCGAGATCTCGCTGGATGCCGTCGGCGCGCAGGGTCGTGGGCAACTGGCTGATGTCGATGCGGGCACGGGCGAGCCGGGCGAGCTGCCGGACATCCTCGTGGCCGCTGCGCTGGGCGTGGGCGATGGACTGGTCGACCGCCGCGTAGGCCTCCGCGGCGCCGGCGGCGCCGGAGGCCCGGTGGAGATCGGCGAGGTGGCGCGAGAAGATCGCCACGCCGCGGGCGTCGCCCCTGTCGCGCAGCGCATCGATCACGGCGCCGTACCGGGCCTTCGCGGTCGAGAAGTCTCCGTTGACGTGCGCGCAGACCCCTGTGTAGCCCTCCGCGATCAGCCGGATCGCCGGGTGCTCGTCGGTGCGCTGGACGATGAGGCCGAGCTGGTGCCGCGCGACCGCGATCCGCCCGCGTTCCAGGTCGACCACCGCCTTGTTGAGCCGCACGCGCGTGCGCAGCGGGCTGCGCTCGGCCTCCGGCTCGATCCGCGCCGCCGCCGCCAGGGCGCGGTCGAACAGCGCATTCGCGTCGTTGAGGCGGCCCTCGATCAGGCTCAGCAGGCCGCACTCGTTGTAGAGCCAGACGATCTCCTCGGCGTAGAACGGCATGGGGTCGGAGCGTCGGGTCTCCTCGCGGTGGTTCTCGCCCGAGTGGACCGGGGGGATGGGGTCGGGCGCAGCGCCGTCGCCCGCCCGGACGGAGGCGGGTTCGCCCGCGCCGGTTGCGCTGCGGGCCGGCGCGTAGCCCGACAGGTCGACCGCTTCCTTGATCAGCCAGCGGATCTGCAGGCGATGCTGTTCCATGTATCCCGATGTCGGGACCGGCGGGCCGGTCCGGTCGGTGAAGTCGTTGAACCGCGACACGACGCCGACGGAGTAGACCGAGCGGATCACCCCGTAGGCAGCCCGGAGCATGCGGGCCGGGAGCGTCCGGGCCGCGCGCGCGGCTCGGTCGCAGCCGCCCGGGGGCAGGCTCGCGGGATCCGGGTCCCGGGCCTCCTCGCGGGCCTTGCGGATCTCGTCTTGGGCCCTGCGGGCCTCCTCCCGGGCGTCGCGGGCCTTCCCTTGCGCGGCGTGGTAGGCGTTGGGCTGGTTGATGGTTGCGACGGCGTTCGGGAAGCCCGTCCAGGTCGAGACGAGCGTCTCGAGATCCGCCACCGCCTCGGCGCGTGGCCGGGGCAGGTCGTTCGGCAGGGTGCCGTAGACCGACAGCGAGTAGGGGTCGACATCCGGGAACTCGACCGAGGGTGCGTGGAGCTGGAGGTAGATCGACCGCTGCACCAGGCGGTGCAGCGCGTAGCGCCAGTCCCCCTCGGTCCCCGCCGGCCCAACCGTCGTCGTCGCCGGATCGGTCCCTGCGATCTCCTCCTGCCCGTCGACGATCACGAACGCGTCCGCGGAATCGACGACGGCCGGTCGCAGCCGGAAGACCAGGCATCGATGCACCAGGAGATCGAGGGCGGCCTTGACCAGGGCGATCTTGTGCCGCGACCATGCATCCGGGCTTGGATCCTTCGGGCTTGAATCCTTCGAGCTTGGATCCTTCGATCCATCCGGTTTGAAGCGCGCGAGCGCCTCCTCGATCTTCGGGGCCGCAGCCAGCACGTCGGCTTCGACCGGGTGATTGCAGACGCCGAGATGCCACAGGAGCAATTGCTGCAGCTCCCAGCCGCCGGGGCCGCGCAGCCGCGCCTCCAGGCGCGCGGCGTAGCCCTCGCTCGGTTCCTCGGCGCCGATGCAGGCCCTCAGGGCCGCCGCGATCCCGCAATGCGCGGGCAGCGGCATCGCCGCATCGTGCCGGCTGCGATAGAATCGCAGCACGTAGCCGATCGTCTGCTCGACACGCGGCTGCGGCGGCGTCCCGAGAAGCTGGCGCGCGGCATCCTGGAACCAGCCGACGATCCGGGCCGGCCGGAACCGGCCGCCGTCGCCATCCTGATCCCAGGCCGCCTCCGTGGCCGCGCAGCAGGCCAGGGACAATGCGAGGCGACTGTGACTGAACAGGTCGAACAGATGCTTGAAATCGCTATCGAGATCATCCTCTAACTTTTTGGCCCCCCTTTTGTTTTCGGCGGAAATTTCTTCTTCTTTGAATTTTGATAGCACGTAATCAGACACATTTGCGGGAGACCAATCATCTCCGGCAACGGCGTACTGCGCCAGGTAAATCATGAGCCGCGGAATGGTGCGCCTCATCTTTTGCGCGTTTTGCGCGGAGGTCGGATCTCCGTTTCTCTGTTCCGCCGTCCAGCTCTCGACACTCTCCATCATGGCCTGATGAACCCGTCGGCGGTCCCTGAAGCCAGGAACCATGATGGGGTTCGAGCGCGGCGGCGCCCGTCCCTCCGCCAGGCATCCGGGGTTCATGGCCAATGCCAGGGCCGTCAGGGGAAAGTAGGCGGCGATGATCAGCGATGCCCGCGCCCGGTGCAGGACGTGGAAGAACGCGGCGGGCCTCTCCGCGAACGCGTCGAACCGGGACGCGACCTTCCGGCGTGCCCGCCCCGACACCGTCGGGCCGCTGTCGATCAGCACCCTGTGCTCCACCACCGTCGCGTCCAGGGTGCGGCGGCCCCGCTCGCTGATCCCGGGGCGGACGAGGTGCTCCAGCGCGATCGGCTCGACGGCGCAGAACGGCCGCGGGTCGTCGTCGTTCTTCTGCCGGAACATCTTCGGGAACCCGCGCCCGCTGCAGACCAGCAGGAGGTCGATCGGCGCACGGGCGGACCGGCGCGACAGGAGAGCCTCCAGCAGGCGGGCGGCCTGGCCGTTCTTCGGCAGGCCGCCCTGGTTGAACAGGACGTGGAAGGCGTTGATGGCCACGAGCACGCGGCCCGAGGCATCGCGGTGGAACTCGTCGTACAGTTCCAGCACCCGGGTCAGGCGGCCGATGCGGTCGCGCGACAGGGAGCAACCCGCCTCGTGGATGCGCGCCGCCACCTCCGGCTTCTCCTCGAAGACGCGCTTGGCGCAGAAGTCGAGCACGTTGCAGAGCCGGTCGAAGGCCGACATGACCTCGGTCGAGAAGCTCAGGTTGATCATCAGCACGGCGTCGTATCGCGGCGCCTCTCCCCGGGGCCAGGATGCCCTCTGGAATTCCGCGAGCCGCCCGGGCGCCCGGAGTGCCTCGAAGAAGTGGCCCTTGCCGACCCCGCGCGTGCCGAGGAAGAGGAAGAGGCGGCGTCCCGCGGCGCGACGGTTCCGGCTCAGGGCCGAAGCCTCGTCGTCCCGGGCCGCCCGCAAGGCGCCGAACAGGGTTTCGAACATCTGCGAGGGACCGCCGGCGAAGAAGCGGTCGCTCTCCGGTGCGGGCTCGCGCCGATAGTCCGGCCGGGAGGCCGGGTGCTGCCGCAGGGCGACCGGGTGCCACTCGTAGAGCGACCACGCATGGCTCGTGCCCGCCGCGGACGGCGTGTAGGGGCCTCCCAGCAGACGCGGCGTCGGCAAGGCGTGCCACGCCTCCTTCCAATCCATCCAGCCGCGATGGAGCGCGTTGAGCTTGGCGCAGAGGCTGAGACTCACCAGCGCATCGGGAATCCCGTCGAGCGCCGCCGCGTAGGCGAGCGCGACGCGATGCAGCGCGTCGCGTGTCCGCGCGTCGTTGGTGGCCGCGTCGATACACCTCGCGGTTTCGCCGGGCAGCGCAGGTGCCAACGACGCGTTGCCGTCACCCGTCACACGCTTCAGGATCTCGCGCAGCGTCGTCCAGGCGGCGATCAGCACGTCCTGCTCGACGCGGGACGAGAGAGCGTCGTCCGCTGCGTGGCCGCAATCCGGGGCGGGCTGGGCGACGCCGTCGATCGCGATCACCCGATGGAACGACACGCCCTCTCCGAACGGGTCGACGAGAAGATCGAACCAGTGATTTATTTCGTCCTTGTTTTTTCCAGCCGCTGCCGATTGCAGGCTCGCGATGAAATTACGATATTGGTCGTCAAAATTTGAGCTCTTATTTATTTCGTCTTTCTTTTTATGTTTGATTTTTAATTTGATATTGATCGATTCATGGTCGATTTTTTCGTGATTTTCCACCTTCTTTCGGAGGATTTCTTGCAGTTTTTTCTCTCGCAACCTCCGTTTGCGGCGTTCTCTTTTCACCTCCAGCCATGCCGCCAAGGTGGTGAAGAACGGCTTGAGGCCGTGCGCCATGGAGATGGTCAGCTGGAGCCAGCGGACCGTGACCGGCTGCTTGCTGGGTGGCCGCTCGATCTCGGCGAAGCCGAAATGCACCGTGTGGGCGCCGTAGCGGCTGTAGATCGCGATGACCTCCTCGATCTGCCGGGCCTTGCTGTTCATCGCCGGCAACAGCGCGACCACCTGGCGATCGGTGCTGCTCGACCGCTCGGAGACGAACTGGCGCAGGGGACGCAGGATGTCGTCCTCGCCCATGCCGTTGCCGACGAACAACAGCGGGTTGGACCCGAAGCCGATGTCGAGGGCGTCCGCCACCACCTCGCCCTCCTTCCCGCGCCGGAGGTAGAGGTCGAGGTAGTCGCGCTCCGTGACGACCAGTTCGTCGCCCTCGGCGGCCCGTCCGTGGAGATGGATCAGGCTGAACGCGTTGGTCGCGTCGTCGACCGTGAAGTTGATCAGGTCGGCGGCCCGTTCCGTCCGGAACACCGTGTCGGCCGCGGTCGCGCCGAACGGATTGGTCGTCTCGTAGAGCGCCGGTTCCTGGCCCGGCGCAGCGGCGCCCTGGTCGCGTTCCCGCGTGAAGCCGCGATGGGCGATCAGCTGCTCGATGTCGAGGTCGAAGTTGGTGGTGATGAACCGGCGGATCCGGAGCTTGTCGGCGATGATCGCCAGCGGATCCCGCTCGGGCGGCACGGATTGCGTCCGCAACTCCGGTTCGCCTTTCTCGGACGCTTCTGCCCTCAGGCCGTCGATCACGGCCCGGGGCTTCGAATCGAAATCGGACTTCAGGCGTGCCAGCGCCGTGACCAGGAAGCGGTAGGTCGGCAGCCTCCCGGTCGCGGGCCGGCCGGCTGCCAACGTCCCGTAGAGACGCGCCGCCGCTTCGGGGAGCCTCAGATCGAACCGATCGTCCCCGCGCCGCAGGCTTTCCGCCCGCCCCTCGTCGCCGTCCCGGCTCACCTGCTCGATCGCGAGGTCGCGGTGCCAGTCCCGGTACGACGATCGCGGCCGCGCGGAGAGGCGGTCGCGCGTCGGCAGCCCGCGATCCGGCTGATCGTCATTCCAGAAGAAGCTCTCGATCGCGGCCTCCCGCGACTCGGCGGTGTCCCGCGACCGGGCCTTTGCGCCCAGGTCGTCCATCAGCTTCTCGATGAGGAGCGTCGCATGCCCGGTATCGTCGAAGAGCAGCTGCTTGACCTTCCGGCGGAACTTCTCGCGGCCCGCCGCCCCATCCTTGGCGATCTCGAGCTGCTCGCAGAACTGGAACGCGGCCGGATAGCGCCCGCTCTGCAGGTCGCTGCTGGCCGAGCGCTGCAGGATGTCGAGTTCCCGCAGGATCGTGCGCAGGCGCCCGGCCGCCTCCGTCTCGCCTGCCGTCCCGTTCGTGTCCCGTTCGGCCAGGCCGTGCTCGACCAGCGACCGGACCAGACCGCTCCAGCTCAGCCGACCGTAGCTCATCGAGACGCCCGAGCCGACGAAGGCCACCACCCTGCCGATGTTCAAGGCCCGGAACAGGATCATCTCGCCGTGCCGCGCGATCAGCTCGTGGTCCAGCGTCGATTGCAGGTAGTGGGGAACGTAAGGCCAGCGATCCAGCGCGTGCCAGGCGGAATCGTTCCTCGTCTTGCCCACCATCATGGCGCTCCATCGGCGACGACCGGCCGGACGAGATGCCGGGTCTACGTTGCCTCCCGCGCCTCGACCACCACCTTTTCGCATGGCAATCGGACGCTGCTCTTGGTCTTTGTTTTTGTTGTATTGTCTGAGACGACCCGATCTCAAGGTCGTCGCAGACAATGCTCCGGGCCGGCTCCTGCCGGGCAACCTCCACCCGGCCGGGGATTCAGAGCCACACGACGTGGAAGCCGGCCCGCACGATCCGGTCGCGGAAGCCGAGCACCATCATCCTGTCCCGTGCCTTGTAGTGCTCGGACAATTCCTGGTAGGGCTTGAGGCAGTCATGCGTCTTCAGGGTGTAGTCGCGCGTCGGCCCCCGGACCCAGCCATGGGCGCGGCGGTGGGCCATCCACCCGTCGTGCTCGGCCTCCGCCAGCCGCTCCATGTGATGCTCGACCTGGGCCTTGAACTCCTCGGCGCCCACGACGCGCTCGAGCCGTTCGCGCCCCCGCTTGGTCACGCCCATGCCGATCAGCGCCAGCACGTCGATGGTGCGCCGCGCCGCCGCGGCGTTGTCCTCCTGCACGGAGGCGGGCAGGTCGTCGAACGCGCATTGGATCTCGGGCGAGACCGCCCAGTTCCGCTCCGCGTCCCATCGCTCCCCCTCGCCGGCCTTCGCGATCTCGCTCGCCGCGCGGGCCAGATAGGCCTCGTGGATGTGGCGGGCCTGGCGGGTGACCGCGTCGGCGGCACGGAAGGCCGCGTTCCGCCCCAGGATCGCCTCGAACGCCGCGCGGTCGACCGACAGATCCAGGATCTCGGGCGGGGGCAGGGCGGAGCACCGGATCGGCTCCCCGGGTCGGCCCCTCAGCGCCTTGGCGAGCTTCTCCAGCGACCGGGAGCCGTGCCGGTAGCGGGGAGCCAGCAGCAGGGCCGTCAGCAGGTCCGCGTCAATGTCGAGGGTTGCGGTCGATGACGGGGCCAGGAAGTGGCGCAGGAGCTGGGCGCGCCGGAGGGGGAAGGTCCGGTCGTCCTCGTTATCCTCGCGCGGGTTCGGGCCCATCACGTCGAGAGTGGCATCGAGCCGGCTCACGAAGTCGGGGCCCTTGCGTGCCTTGAACGTCTTGTCCGTGTCGACGCTGCGGCCCTCGCTGAACAGCCGGAAGGACGGGCTCGTGCCGCCGGCGAAGACGAGCACGACCTTGCCGACCGCGTGGCTGCGATGGCCGTCCTGGAAGACGCCGTCCTGCATCGGCGCGATGAGGTGCTGCAGCCAGCGCAGCTCGTTGGCGTCGAACTCGTCCAGGAAGACCACCGGCGTGATCCCGCTCAGCACGAGGTCGCGGGCCTGGTGGAAGGGGCCGGCGAGGTCGGCGGCGTCCTCGATCTGGGACAGGTTGCAGGTGATCCACCCCCGCTCGCCGAGGATCTTCTTCGCGATCTCCTTCACGCCGAAGGATTTGCCGGCCCCCGGGGGACCGAAGATGCCGATGCAGAGCGGCCGGTCCGGCTTCGGATCGGCCTCGAACCGCGACATCAGCCGGCGGATGCCGCGCAAGGATTCGATCTCGCGCCAGTCCAACGCCGTCAGGTTGCCGAAGACCGCCCGGGGCTGCCCGGCGAGCGCCAGATCCGGGCCGTGCGTCACGAGGAGCCGCGCGAGGCCGAGCACGGAGGGCGGCTCTTCCTGCTCCGGCGGAGTCTGCGACGAGAGCAGGAGGCTCCAGCCCGGTGCGAAGCGCCCCGTGTCCGGCCAGGGCAGCACGACGTGGGCGAGCGTCGCGGCGGGCGCCCCCTGGCTCCCGTGCTTCGTCGTCTCCGTCGTCGTCAGCAGCTCCGCGAGGCGCTCGAAGGGAAAGCCGTCCGGCGTCAGGCCCGGCGTCACGGCCCCGTGCCCGGCGTGGACGAGGTCGCGCACCGCGTGCAATCCCGCCTCGACGTACCGGGCGAGCGGGTCGGACGCGGCCCCCTCGGCGGCGGCCGCGTCGGCCGCGGCCCACAGGGTCACCGCGGCCGCCATGCAGGTGAGCTGACCCGGCACCTCGCCCTCGCGCTCCGACGACCAGTCCCCTTCGATGCCCACCGGGTCGAACACGAGCGTCGCCGTCCTCCGCCCGTCGGGCGACCGCGCGATCACGAGGGCCGCGTCGGCGGAGAAGCACACGACCAGGTAGCGGCAGCGGGCCAGGGACACCAGGATCGGGTCCTGCGACAGCACGGCGTGCAGGTCGGAGAGCGTGCGCTCCCACGACAGCCCGCGGCTGATGGAGCTCTGCTGCTCCTGCCGCAGGTCGTCGGCCGACACGACGCAGATCAGGTCCTCGCGCAGCAGGCCGTCCGCGCTGCGGCCCGCCCGGTCGCCCCAGATCAGGTCCTGCCAGAGATTGTTGCGGGCAAGGGGCGCCACGGTCCTGAGCACGATCCAGCGGGGAGCCCCCTCGGAAAACCAGGAGCGCGGCTTCGCGTGGTTGCGAAACCCGAGATTCGCATCGTCGATCGCGACGACGGCGGGAGCCCGGGTCTTGACCACCTCGGCATCGGGCGGCCGGTCGTGGCCGCGATCGTCGCCGATGCCGGGTTCGTCGCCTCCCTTGAGGACGGCCTCGTGGCGCAGCCTGGCGCGCCAGACCCGCTCCTTGCTCCCGGTCGCGGTGGGTGTCGGCGCCCAGGCGCCGACGAGGCGCCGGGTCCTGCGCACCGACCCCGTCGGGCGCGGGGTCTCCGCGGCGTCCACCTCGTAACCGAGGCTTCGATCGGGCTGCCGAACGGCAGCCAGCAGAAGCTTTCGGAGCCCTTCGGCGCCGCCCGGTTCCTCGACGCACTCGGCGGCGCGCGCCCCGACGAGCCCCTGGCCCGACCACGCCGTCTCGTAGAGATGCTGCGTGTCGACGATGTCCCCCGCGACGAGAATCCTCGTCGCCTCGCCAGATCCGGCCATGTGGCATCCTGGAGATCAATGCTGCGCAGACGTGCTCGCACGGCACATCAGTCCACTAATAAATATCATCAAATTTGCCGGCGCAAGATAATTTTTTGAACGTCTAATATAATCTTCTTTTAATATAACAAAATATTCATCCGTTACTTTTTACATTACGATGACTTGGAAGTGATAAAACAAACATCTCTTTGTTATATTTCAAAAAAAGACAAGTAATTCAATCATGCATGGACCGAATTGAAAATATGATTGGTCCACGAATATTGGCGAGGCGGCGCTGCCGCGGCGGTTGAGCGCGCCTCCGGCGCCCGGACGAGCCAGGGTCGCGCCCTTCAGGCCCGGATGCGACCCGGCCGGCGGCACGGCTGGCATTGCCGCCCGGCTCTCGGCCGTTGCGCAAATCGTCGGCGCCATAGATGGGTGCCATTGCCGCTTGCCGGACACTAGAACGCCGCGTAACATGCATCTAGAAATTCATTCTATTTTTTCACTGGTGAAAATTCGAGTTTTTATTCATAAATATCACACATAAAAAACATGTTCACGCCATGCGGGAGGACGAAACATGATATCGTTCGATAATATAAAATCTAGAAATTCTCGGATTCGACGGTATTTGCGTAATATATTACGCATTCATACGATCATATCGGCTGTAGCGCTGGCCTCGACCTCGTTGCCGTCGCACGCATCCGAGGCGGAGGATGCCGCCAGCCGGCACGTCTATGCCACCGGGGGCGTCCACAACGACAAGGATTGCGACCCGCCGGAAAGCTGCGTGTACCGACGCGGTGCGGGGGAGCCCACCGATCCCGCCTATCCGGCCTGGTGGACGAGCGGCTGGACCATGTACCGCGTGTTCAACAATTTCGACGCCTTCCCGCCGCCCTACGCCAACCCGCCGGCCGGCCTGACGCCCGGCGATTACGAAGTCTCCTACGGCACCAGCTACTACGACTCGACCTACGTCCCGGCCGACAAGGACGGGACCGGCGCGATGATGGAATATTACGACAAGCGCTGCCTGCCCATCTTCCCGTTCGACAACAAGTTTTCCTGCGCGTTCGTCTCGCTCGGCAACAAGGCGTACTTCCTGCGCTACGCCGACCGGCCGCCGGAAACGCCGCAATGCTGCCAGTTCTCGCTCAAGAACCACCCGCCGCGGGTCGATTTCATCAAGCACCTGCCCTACAACGCCGCCGAGAGCCGGCATGTCGGCGATTCGCTGCAGGCTTATTCGTACCGGGTCGGGGGTAAGCTCAACATCCTGTTCGGCTACGCCTTCGACAAGGCGGCGACGCCGGACGCGGTCGACACCGCGGCAGCGCCGTATCGCCACCCGCAATCCTTCTACTTCTCGGGCGTGCCGACCGATCCGCCGAACGCGCCGATCGTGAGCCAGAACTACACGAACTTCCGCATGCAGCGTCCCGACCCCGAAGCCACCTGGGCCCAGGTCGCGCGGATGTGCCCGGCGCAGCCCGAATGGTGCTGCCTGTTCTCGACCGATTGCCCCGGCCGCAAGCTGACGCAATCGACCCGGCCGCCCCAATGGACCGATTTCACCACGCCGCCGCGGATGCCGGCCTCGCCGGAGGAGAAGAAGCCGTGAGCTACCTCGATCTCCCACGCTTGAGCTTCTACGGACGCATCCAGATCGACGTATCGACGATCAACAACGTCGTCCAGAACTACGACATCGCGTCCTTTACCGAACAGGACCAGACGATGGCGGGGGGCGGCGGCTGGAATCCGGAAGGGACCGGCGTCTTCCGGCTCGTCGGGTGCCGGATCACCGGGGCGGTGCTGCCGGGGGGCCGGGCCGTCGGCCCGGGCGGGGATCCGGTGATCGGCATGGCGCTCGGCAACGCGAACGACCGGGTGCCGGGCAAGCTCGTCGATCTCGATCCCCAGCAGCAGATGTGCTCCGAGATCTGGGGCCTGCAGCTGCGCCTCGCCGATGCGGCTGACGGCGACGTCTTCGTCGGCGACTACGCCCCGGCGTCCTTCTTCGATCTCTGGCCCCGGCAGCTGCACAAGGACCTGCCGAGCGACCAGGTGCTCGCCGCCGCCTACCGGTCGGTCCTGACCGGCCTGCGCTGGGGCGATACGCACGGCTCGCCCGTGCTCACGGCACTCCGCGCACGCTCCGAGGCGGACCGGCTCGCCGTCACCATGAACCTGTTCGGCTACGGCCGCGACCCCGCCAGCCCGCGCTACACCTACGCGACGGTGGCGGGCGCCATCGGCCCCGCCCTCGCGGGCGAACCCCGGCACTTCGTCATGGGGCGCCATCTCGTCCCACCGCCATCGGGCGGAAAAGTCGGCCAGTTCGCCGCCACGGTCGACGAGGGCCGCAAGGAGGTGACGGCGGATTTCGGCAATTGCCTGCCGATCACCGATGCGGAGGGCGAACCGGCCGATCTCGGCCCGCTCTACCTGGCGGTTCCGCAGGCGCAGACCGACACGGTCGTGCAGGAGATCGACGCGGCCGGGATCACCCTCCTCGGCGAGGTCGGGTACCGGACGCCCGGCTGGTACCGGGACGGGGCCGGCATCCAGGCCTTCGCGCCGGAGCCCTGGCCCGCCGCGATCGGCGAGCGGCCCCTGCTGCTCGTGAGGCCGAAGGCCGGCGGCGGCTTCGCCGTGCTGGCGCAGGAGACCCAGGGCGGCCTCTACGTCCAGGCCGACGTCCCGGTGGTGCGGCTCGAGCCCGGGGCGACGCGGGAGGTCGCGCTCTACGCCAGCCGCTACGGGCGCCCGCTCGCCACGACGATCACGCTCGCCGACACGATCGGGACCCTCGGCATGACGGGAGACGGAACGGGCCAGGCTCCGACGGTCGCGAACCCGCCGAACCAGGTCACGTTCCGCGAGCCGGTCGAGTCCGGTGCGGACGGGCGGGCGGTGCTGCACCTGACGGGCGGACACCTCACACCCGCCTCCCCGCGCGGCTACATCGACGGCCAGCTCTACGGGATCGGCTACGCCCTGCCCGGCACGCCCGCCGCCAATGCCGCCGACCCGTTCAACTTCATCAGCGTGCTGCTCTTCAGCCCGGTCGCGATGCCGGCCGCACCGACCTGGTTCCGCGACGTCCAGCCGATCATGCAGCAATACGCCAACCTCTACCCGATCATGAGCAAGCGGCTGTTCCGGATCGACGATTACGACACGGTGGTGGACAACCTGCGCCTGCTCGAATTCGCCTTCTCCCTGCCGACCCCCGACCCGAACCACATGCCGGTGACCCGCGACCTGTCGGACGGCGCGCGGGCGCTGATCCTCGCCTGGATGCGCCGGCCCGGCCCGGACGGGAAGCCGCTCAAGGGCAGCCCGGGCACGGCGCCGAACCGGTCCGAACCCCTGGCGGTCCTGCCGCCGGTCGCCCTCGACCTGCATCCGATCCAGGCCCGGGGCAAGACCGCGGTGCTCCTGGAAATGGCGGCGCGGAAGCGTGCGGAGATGATGTCATGATCCGGATCGAGCGTCATTTCATCGAGCGGGTCCGGGCGGCGGCGGCGCCGACGGATCTCCACGACCTCCTGCAGCGGGCGATCCAGCTCGAGCACAGCACGATCCCGCCCTACCTCACCGCGATGTTCTCCCTGGCGGAGGGGAAGAACCGGCGCATCGCCGAGCTCATCCGCTCGATCGTGGTCGAGGAGATGCTGCACATGTGCATCGCCTCGAACATCCTGATCGCGATCGGGGGCCGTCCGGCGATCAACCGGCCGGACTTCATCCCGGTCTATCCAGGCCCGCTGCCGATGTCGATCGGCGGCAAGGACTTCACCGTCGGCATCCGCGCCTTCTCGAAGGACCTGGTGGCGCAGGTCTTCATGAAGATCGAGGAACCGGAGCATCCGATCCCGGTCCAGGAGGCGGGGCTCGCCGCCGTCCCGACCTATGGGACGATCGGCGAGTTCTACGCCGCATTGAAGGAAAAGCTGAAAGAACTGGTCGCGACGTCCGGCAAGACCATCTTCGTCGTCGGTCCGGACCAGCAGGTCCTGTCGTGGTTCCCCGGCGCGGAGCTGTTCCCGATCGTCGACCTCACCTCGGCCGATGCGGGAATCGACCTGATCGTCGAGCAGGGCGAGGGCACGGCCACCAATCCGTTCGACGCACCGGGCGAGCCGGCCCATTACTACCGCTTCGGCGAGATCGTGCATGGGCGCGAGATCGTCGCGACCGACACCGGCTATGCCTGGGCGGGCGCACCGGTGCCCTTCGACGAGACCGGAGTCTTTCCGCTCAAACCGGACTGCAAGATCGCCGATTTCGCCCCGGGCACCCAGGCGCACGAGCGGATCCTGGCCTTCGCCACCGGCTACAGCAGCCTGCTGAACGTCCTGCACACGGCCTTCAACGGCCGGCCCGACGCGATCAACGACGCGATGGGGGTGATGTACAACCTCAAGGTCACCGCCACCCGGCTGATGACGACCCCGGTCGGCGACGGGAGCGGACTGACCGTGGGGCCGAGCTTCGAGTACGTCCGGGCCTCCTGACCGGGTTCCCACGTCTCGATCACAGAAACGCGCGGACGGTAGCGGCCAAGTCCGACGCGGCAATTCGATCGGCCGCCAGGGAGGAACAATCGTGGACCAGAAGCCGCAGCGCTACATCGTGCTCCCGTCCTACGGCTTCACCGGTCCCGCCCTCAAGGCGGGAAAGCTCGGGGGCCCGGGCGGGATCCGGCGCCTCGACGCACGACCGGGCCTCCTCCCCGGCGATGCCGGCCGCAACGAGGCCGCAACCACCGTCAAGGTCCTCGATGAGATCAGCGACGACGGGCCGAAACTCGTCGAGATGACCCCCGAGGCGGAGCTGAACCTGAGGGCCGAGATTCCCGGGCTCAAGATCGTGCCGATCGTCACCTACGAGAAGATGCGCTTCGCCCCGGAGGTCGCATCGGCAGGGACTGCCGATGGACCGGCCCGGATCGTGGTCACGGTCGTGGACAGCAAGACCGGCGCGGCGCTCCCCGGCGCGACCGTGATCGCCTTCACGGATTACCGAGATCGCATCGGGGACGACGGCGTGACCGATGCCGGCGGCACCGTGACCCTGCGGATCCCACCCGGATCGGCGATCGACCGGCTCTACGTCTACGGCCCTGCCCGGTACTGGGGTCACTTCGCCAGCAAAGTCACGATCGGCGCGCAGCATACGGTCCGGATCGCCCCGATCGACCTCACGGTGCCCGGTCTCCTCCAGGACTTCTACGGCGACGCGGCCCCGGATGCGGGAAGCGGCATTCGCGTCGGCATCATCGATTCGGGCGTCGCGAAGCGGCACTCGGCCCTGCCGAACGTCAGCGGAGGAGCGAACCTGGTCTTCGAGGAACTCAAGAGCGGCCTCGCCACCCGCGACGATTGGGGCCCCGCCACGAAGGATGGCGCCCACGGCACGCACGTCGCCGGCATCGTCGGCGCCCGTCCCGGACCGGTCTATACTCTCGGCGGCGTGGCACCGGGCGTCGAGCTGCGCAGCTACCGGGTCTTCCCGAATGCCGGCGGAGGCGCGACGAACTACGACATCATGAACGCGATCAACCTCGCCGTGGCGGATGGCTGCCAGGTGATCAATCTCAGCCTCGGCGGCGGTCCGTCGGACGAGGGGGTCCGCGCGGCGATCGGGAAGGCATCCGATGCCGGGACCCTGGTGGTGGCGGCGGCCGGGAACGACGGGCGCAGGCCGGTCAGCTTCCCGGCACGCCTGGACATCTGCCTCGCCGTGTCGGCGATGGGCCGCAAGTCGATGGTCGTGACGGAATCCTCCGAAACGAGCGACATCGACGGGCCCTACGGCACCGACGAGGAGACCTTCGTGGCGGCGTTCTCGAATTGCGGGCCGCAGATCGACGTCATCGGACCCGGCGTCGGGATCATCTCGACCCTGCCCGACGACACGTTCGGGGTGATGAGCGGAACCTCGATGGCGTGCCCCGCGGTAGCCGGCTTCGCCGCCCGCCTGCTCGCGGCCGACCCGGCTCTGCGCGGCGGCAAGGACGACGACCGGGTCGCAAGGCTGAAGGCCAAGCTCTTCGCGCTCGCCCGGCCGCAAGGCTTCGGCCGCGACTACGAGGGGGCCGGCCTTCCTCTGGATGCGGCAGCGATCGCAGTCGCCGAAGGGCCCGCGGCCGTGCTAGGCTCCGCCGGCGCGGGCGGGCCTGCAACCGCGGCGGGGACCACCGTCGCCGGAGGCCCTGCGGGCCCGGAAGTCGGATGACGGCCATGAGCGATACGGAAACCCAGCGCATGATCCTGCAGCGCGTGGATCCGGGGGCGGCCCCGTCGGAGACCGCCGCGGGCAAGGTAGAGGCCGATCCCCAGGTCGCCCTGATCGAGCGGGCCTCGCCCTCGTCGATGCTCGTCGAGGGCGCGCCGGCGGCGATCGACCATCTGGTCGGTACGCTCGACGGGTGGAGCGCCTTCCCGATGACCACCTACGATCGGCCGACGACGCGTCCCCGGATCCTGCGCCGTCCCGACGAAGCCTGAGGGCGGCGGATCAAGACCCTTCCGGGAACACCTCGTCCCGGAAGGGCCCGAGGCAGCGCGCGAGGTCGGGCGGGACCGGCCGCCCGGCCGCGATGCGTTCGCGCGCGAAATCCCGCAGCATCGCGGCGAGGTGCGGGCTGGCGCGCGCGTCGAGGCCGACGATCGGGCCGAGGGGCAAGCCGACGAACACCGCCTTGAGGACCATCTGGCTCCAGCGCGGCTCGGCGAAGACCTCCGCCGGGTACGGGTTGCGATGGGCCAGGGCCGCGAAGACCGGCGTGACGGCGCTGCGCAGGGCCTCCGCGGCGACATCCTCGAGCAAAGCTGCGCCGGGATAGAGGGGGAGCCCGCGCAGGTAGGTCACGTGCTCGCGCAGGTCGGCCCGCCGGCAGAGTTCGGCCAGGGTCGCGGCGAAATGGGCATCGTCGCGGTGGCTCGCGAGGAGGAGGCCGATCCGGCCGGCCTGGTCGATGCCGAGGCCGTCGGGAAAGAAGCCGGGGCGCAAGGCCTGCGCGGCCGCGACGTCCTCCGGCCCGAGCGGCAGCTCCGAGCGGCCGAGCCGCCGCGGCACCCAGGCCAGGCCTTGACGCAGGGCGTCGTCGCACGGGCGATCGGGCGTTCCGATCCGCGCCACGGTCTCGCGGTACCAGGCGAGCCCCGGCGGCGCCACGGCCCGGGCGAGCCAACCCTCGATCAGGGCGAGGAGCCCCCGGATCCGGTCTGCCGGCGCGTCGGCACACGAGGGGGCGGGCGAGATTCCGGACATGGGCCCTCAGGTCCCCGGGACGACGCGTTGCAGCACGAGGGTCAGCCCGAACCCCGCCACGCAGACCAGGGCGAGCCCCGGCGAGACCGGCGCCACCAGGGCGGCATCGACCAGGGAGATCGCGGCGATCAGGCGGGTCACGGCGGCGGGCACCCGGCCCGGCCGCGCCCGGTCGCGCAGGAGCCGGAGCGCCGAGAGGTCGATGCCGGCGAGGAGGAGGCAGGCGAGCAGAGCCGCCGGCATCGCGGAGGATCCGGCCGTCACTCCGAGGGCGAGGGCGGTGACCGGCGCCAGGGCCAGGACCGCGAGCGGCCAGAGCGCGCCGATCCGGTCGAGGCTCTCCTGCCGGGCCGCGTAGGTCAGGCCGACGACATGCGCGAAGACCGCGAGCGCGCCGGCGAGGACCGGGGCCGCAAGGCCGGTCCCGGCTGCCGCCGCCGTCGCCACGTAGAGGGCGGCCCGGCACCCGCCCATCACGAGCGGGCTCAAGGCGAAGCCCTTGTGATGGACGTCGTAGGCGACGATCAGCGCGGCGAGACTGGCCGCCGCCGCAAGCGCGCCGGGCCCCTGCCGGGCCATCAGCGCGAGGCCGAGGCCCAGGAGCGCGAAGCCGGCGACGAAGACCGTGCGCGCCGCGACCCGCCCGGACGGGATCGGCCGCGAGGGCCGCTCCCGGGCGTCGATGGCGCGGTCGCAGGCATCGTTGAGGAACATGCCGCCGACGTAGAACAGCGACATCGCAGCAAGGACCTCCGCCGCGGCGCCGGCCGGCAGCCCGCCGGCCAGGGACGCGGCAGCGAGCACGTTGGTCCAGACCGTCGGCAGGTTCGAGACCCGCCCGAGCCGCAGCCAGGCCCCGGCGAGGGAGGGTGACGCGGCGGGGGCGGTCAGGTGCATGGACGGATCTCCCGCAGCACGAAGTCGAGTTCCCGGGCGATGCTCTCGGCCTTGCCGTCGAGCCGGAGCGCCTCGGGCAGGATGTCCCAGGTATAGGTCTCGACCTCGAGATGCGGGGAGAGGCCGCCGTCGCGGGCGGCGGCGAGGAGCGCGATCAGGTCGGCTTGCGTCGAGCCGATCGCCCCGAGGCCGGGATGGAAGACCGGGACGTGGCAATGGATGCGCCACTCGCCCCGCGCGCCGCCGTCGCGGAAGGCGGCGGCGGCGTCGGGAAGGTCGAGGTGGCGCTCGAGGCCGGATCGGTTGCGCACGACCACCTGGTGCAGGTAGCGGCCGGTATCGAAGCGCATCAGGTGGGGGAGCAGGTCGGCGGTCATCGCCGGGACGCGCAGGGCCGAGGAGAGCTGGATCTTCGGCAAGGCGATGCCCGCTTCGCGGATCCGGCGGCAGGCCGCGACGGGATCCTCGAACTCGACCGCGCCGTGGCAGACGTCGTAGCAGAGGCCGAGGTGGCGCCGCAGGGCCGCCTCGGCGGCTGGCCGCGACAACCCGGTCAGGCCGACGAAGGCGGCCACCGCCCCGGCGCCGAAGCACTGCACCTCCAGGAAGGCGCAGGCCTCCTCGGTGGTCTCGAGGAGGCAGCACGGCTCCGGCTCGAGGGCGAGCACGATGCGGCGCCCGGTCCGGCGCTCGATCTCGACGAGGTCGGCCGCCGCGCCGAGGAGGTTGCGGCTCATCCGGTCGAGGGCGCCCTCGATCCGGCCGACCGGCCGGAACGCGCCCGGCACCGTCGAGAGGCTGCCCTCCAGGCCGTCGGGGAGCAGGCCGGCGAGGATCCAGGCCGCCTCGCGGGTGAAGCGGCGGCGCTCGGGCTCGCGCCAATCCGGCTCGTAGACGCGCGCCTTGACCGGGACGCCGTGGAAGGGCCCGTACGGGAAGGCGTTGACGGTGAAGACGTAGGCGCCGAGCGCCGCGATCCGGTCGCGGAACTCCGCGAGCGCTCCGGGCGCCGTGAGGTCCCGGGCGGCCACGGCCGAGAGCCTGAGGCCGATCCCGAGACCTGCGTCCGGGCAGACCTGCGCCTTGATCCGCGGCAGGTGGCCGACGATCCCGTCGACGATCTCCGGCAGGGTCTCCCCGGCATGGATGTTGGTGCAGTAGCCGAGATGCAGATCCCCGGCGGCGCCCGCGACGCGCATGATCAGACCCGATTGCCGGGACGGCTCGCATATCGCGCTGCGACAATCGTCACGACGCCGATCATTGGTCGAAACCTCGCGCCATGCAGACTGGACCGCTGGGATGTCACACTAGATCGGCTCGATCCTGGCCTGAAAGCCATAGCATCGCCCCTGTTTCGGCAATGTCACCAAACAATCTTCCGGCAAACACTGCGAACCCGCTCAACGATGCCGGCGATGATGGGATCGTCGGGCAAGATCGTCAAGCGCTTAAAGAATAACTTCGATCTTGCATCGACGTGAACCGCATGACATGAGAGAGTCTCATCGAGACGAGGCAGGCCCGGACCGGCTTGACGCTGGGACATCGTCGCAGCATCGGGACCGGCATCGCGTTCAATCCTGGCATTCGATCGCGCGCGGAGCGCCGGCATGCACCCCACCCTGGTGATCCTGGCCGTCGGACTCACCGCGCGCCTGATCGGCGCGCATACGCCCCACCTGCGCGGTCTCGCGGCGGGGGGCGGACGGCGCAACCTCGCGGCCCTGCTGCCGGCGGTGACCTGCAGCATGCAGGCGACCTTCACCACCGGTTTGACGCCCCGGGATCACGGCATCGTCGGCAACGGCTGGCTGTTTCGCGACCTGATGGAGATCCTGTTCTGGCGGCAATCGAACCGCCTCGTCGGCGGGGAGCCGGTCTGGGAGGCGGCGCGCCGGCGCGACCCGTCCTTCACCTGCGCCAACCTGTTCTGGTGGTTCAACATGGCGGCGAGCCACGATGTCGGGGTGACGCCGCGGCCGCGCTACAAGGCCGACGGGCGCAAGCTGCCGGACATCTACACCAAGCCGTCCGAGCTGCGCGACGAGTTGCAGGCCGAGCTGGGGACCTTTCCGCTGTTCCAGTTCTGGGGGCCCGGCGCCGCGATCCGCTCCACGCGCTGGATCGCCGACGCGACCCGGCACGTGATGGGAACGCGGCAGCCCACCCTGACGCTCTGCTACCTGCCCCATCTCGACTACGACCTCCAGCGCTTCGGGCCGGACCCGGCACGGCCGGAAGTGGCGCGGGCGCTCGCCGACCTCGACGCGGTGGTGGGCGACCTCCTGGCCGCCGCCGGCGACCGGCGGGTCCTCGTCCTGTCCGAGTACGGCCTGACCCCGGTGAGCCGGCCGGTCGCGATCAACCGCCGCCTGCGGGAGGCCGGCCTGCTCGCGGTCCGGGACGAGGACGGGGGCGAGCTCCTCGACCCCATCGCCTCGCGGGCCTTCGCGGTCGCCGATCACCAGGTCGCGCATCTCTACCTCGCCGCGGATGTCGACCCGGAGACGGTGCGGGGCCTCGTGGCGGCGTTGCCGGGGGTCGAGGCGGTGCTCGGGCCGCGGGAGAAGCGGGCGGCCGGGCTCGACCACCCGAATGCCGGCGACCTCGTCGCCGTCGCGCAAGCCGATGCCTGGTTCACCTATTATTACTGGCTCGACGATTCCAGGGCCCCGGATTTCGCCCGGACGGTCGAGATCCACCGCAAGCCCGGCTACGATCCCGCCGAACTCTTCCTCGACCCCCGGCTGCGCCTGCCGAAGGCGGCGATCGCCGGCCGGCTGCTGCGCCGCCGGCTCGGATTCCGCACGATGATGGACGTGATCCCCCTGGATCCCGGCCTCGTGCGGGGATCGCACGGCCGCCCGACCGACCGGGCCGAGGACGGGCCGGTGCTGCTCTCCAGCGTGCCGCACCTCCTCGGGGACGAGGAGACGCTGCCGGCCACGGCGGTCAAGGGGCTGATCCTCGACCATCTGTTCTCCGACGCGGCGCCCGCCCGGCGCCGCGCCCTCCGCGAGGTCGCCGCACCATGACCGGACCCGAGACGAGGCCGCCCATTCCTGCCTGCGAGGACGCCGCCGGGGCGGAGGCGGGCTATGCCTGCCCCTGCTGCGGCGACCGCCTGCCGGCGGAACTCGTCGCGCGGATCCTGGCCGGGGCGGGCCTTCCGGCCCAGGCCGGCCCGGGCGCGAGGCCTTCCGGCCTTCCGGCTTCGGGAGCCCGCTTCATCGATCCCCACGCCCACATGATCTCGCGCACGACCGACGATTACGAGGCCATGGCCCGGGCCGGCGTCGTCGCGGTGATCGAGCCCGCCTTCTGGCTCGGCCAGCCGCGCACCAGCGTCGGCAGCTACCGGGATTACCTGTCGACCATCACCGGCTTCGAGCGCTTCCGCGCCGGCCAGTTCGGCATCCGGCATTACTGCACGGTCGGGCTCAACCCGAAGGAGGCCAACGACCCGGAACTCGCCGAGGCGGTGATGGACATCCTCCCCGCCTTCGCGCTGAAGGACGGGGTCGTGGCCCTGGGCGAGCTCGGTTACGACGAGCAGACCGCCGCAGAAGACCGCTGCTTCCGGGCCCAGGTCGAGCTCGCCCGGTCGATCGGCCTGCCGATCCTGATCCACACGCCCCACCGCGACAAGACCCGCGGCACCCTGCGCACCCTCGACGTGCTGCGCGAGCACGACGTCGATCCGGCGCACTGCGTCATCGACCACCTCAACGAGGAGACGGTGGCAGCCGCGCTCGACCGCGGCTTCTGGGCCGCGTTCTCGATCTATCCGGGCACCAAGATGGGCAACGAGCGCATGACCGAGATCGTGCGGCGCTTCGGACCCGAGCGGCTGATCGTCGATTCGGCCTGCGACTGGGGCGTCTCGGACCCGCTCGCGGTGCCCAAGACCGCGGCGCTGATGGCGATGCGCGGCATTCCGGAGGCCGCGATCCGCCGCGTGACCTACGGCAACGCGCTCACGGTCTACGGGCTGAACGGCGAGATGCGGGAGGAGCACTGGCTCGATCCGGACCCGATCGACCAGCGCCTGCTGTTTGAGGGCAACAGCGTCCTGCGCGGCGGCCAGGCCGCGCGGGTCGACACCCCTCCGCCCGATCCCCTGGTGATCCGCTGATCGGATGCGGCGATTCCGGCCGACGTGAAGTCCATTGACAGTCGGCCGGCGAAAATGGAATGTTTAAAAGTCGGTCAATTTCTGTCTTACCCTGCGAATGTCGCTCGTCTCCCGCGTCATGACAGAAAAACACCTTTCCGATTTTCATCCGACTGCTGGGCCCGCGCCGGGCCATCGCGTCCAGGCGACGAAACTGGACGATGCGAGGGACGCCATGGTCGCCACACCCGAATCTCCCGCCACGCCCGTGAGCCTGATCTCGCGCTGGTTCATCAGGCCCGGCCGGGAGGAGGAAGCATCCGCCGCCCTCGCGCGGCTGGCGCAGGCGGTCCGGGCGCAGGAGCCCGATACGCTGACCTACCTCGTGCACCGGCCCGCGGGCGAGGCGCGGCTGCAATCCCTGCCACCGTCCGAGCCGAACGTGGTGGTGTTCTTCGAGAGCTACCGGAACGCGCAAGCGTTCCTGAGCCACGTCAACGGACCGGTCTTCCAGGACTTCGTCGCCGGTCATGGCGACCTGTTCGTGCCGACCGGCGGGGCGCATCCGGTGCCGTTCGCGACGGTCGAGTTCCTGCGCAAGGAGGCGGGCTTCGTCCGGGCGGCCGGCGAGCCGGAGGCCGACGACGACGCCTCGGCGGTGAACCACTTTCCCTCGGTGATGTTCGAGGTCGTCGCCGAGGATCTCGCGGCGGCCAAGGCCTTCTACGCGGAGGTCTTCGGGTGGCACTACCAGGCCGGAACGAGCGGCTTCCAGTACATCCACTTCCCGGCCGGCGCCCCGCCGCTCCTCGGCGGGCTCGGACAGGCCGACAGCGCCGTCAAGGGCTTCGAGCCCGGGCGCAACTTCTACCTGCTCGTGCCGACGATCGAGCCGTTCCTCGAACGGGCGCTCGCGGCGGGCGGCACGTCCCTGATGCCGCCCACCCGCGTCGACGGTTACCGCTTCGCCATGTTCCGAGACCCGGAGGGCAATCCCATCGGTCTCATCGAGCCGTTCGAGTTCTGATCCGCTCCCGCACGAGGCTTTCCGGGCATGAGCTACCTGTCTTCCCTGCGCCTGCACTTCGCCGGCGAGTTCCAGGCGAACATCTCGACCGTCAACAACGATCCGGGGCATTTCCACAACGCGACGTTCAAGGACAGCTACCAGACGATGCAGACCGCGCAGGCGGCGAACGGCTGGTTCAATCCGCAGGGCGATGCCTCGTTCCGGCTGCTGGGCTGCACCGTCACCGCGGCCTGGACGGCGGCGGGGCCGGCCGCTCCCCGGGACCCGATCCTCACCTACGTCGTAGCGGATTCCGACGGCGCCGTGCCGGCCAAGCTCGTCGATCTCGATCCCGAGCAGCAGCTCGTCTCGGAGATCTGGGGCCTGGAGGTGCGGATCGCCGACAAGCACGGCAACACCGTGCTGCGCGGCCGCTACGTCCCGGCGGCCTTCACCGACATCTGGGACCGCGCCAGCGGCGGCGGCGGCGGCGACGTGGGGGCGGGAGCGGCCTACCAGTCGGTGCTGGAGGACCTGTGGTGGTCCGAGGCGATCACCTCGCCGTTCCTCCTCGCCCTCAAGCAGGCGTCGCAGGCGAGCGGGCGCCTGTCGATCAAGTTCAACGTCGACGGCCTCAACGCCGATTTCCGCTCGCCGCGCTTCATGTGCGGCCGGATCGCCGGGACCATCGGCCCCGCGGCGCCGGGCGAGTCCCGGCACCTCGTGGTCGGGCGCCATTTCCTGGCGGTCGCCATGGCGGGGGGCAACTTCTTCACGCCGGTCGGCGGCCTCAACCATTTCCCGGCGGTGATCGAGCCGGAGACCGGGCGGCTGATCGCCGATCTCGGCAACGCCCTGTCGACGGCCACTCCGGGGGGCGCGATCAACGACGTCGGCGACCTCCAGCTCGCCGTCGTCGATCCGTCGCGACCGCGCTCCGATCCGGGGGCGGTCGTGCCGCTCGGCACGCTCGCGCCGGCGACGGGGTCGGCCGGCTACGCGCAGGTTCCCGGCTGGTACGCGCGCACCGCCGGGGTGGTGGTGATGCCGCTGAGCGAGGTCCAGCGGCGATGGCTGGAGCATGCACCCCTCGCCGTCACCGGCCATGCGAGCGTCGGGATCGCGGAAGCGCCGAACGGCACATATCTCCGCGCCGACACCTACGTGTACCGGATGAGCCCGGGCGAGAACGTCGAGATCCCGATCCGGGCGATGCAGTGGGGCCGGCCGCTCGCCGGCGCCGCGGTCTCGGTCGCGCCGGACAAGTCCCAGCTCCAGCCCACCCCCGCCGAGCCGCCCTATGTCGAGGCCGGGCCGCCGGTGGCGACGCCGGACGACGTCCTCGCCGTCGGCCCGCTGCCGCGGACCGACGCGGACGGCATCACCACGCTGACCCTGACCGGGCGCGACCCCGGCACGCCGCGCTGGTTCAACGGCGGCCGGGATTACGGCATCGACGGACAGGTCTACGGGCTGCGCCCGTCCTTCGCCGATCCGGCGCTCGCCGTGCCGGGACCCCAGGTCAACCAGTGGGACTTCATCAGCGTGCTCCTGTGGAGCGGCTTTGCGGCCCCCGAGCCGGTGACCTGGACCATCGTGCAGCCGATCTTCCAGCAATACGCCAACCTCTACCCGGTGATGCTGCGGTTCCTGAACCTCGCCGATCCGGAACAGTTGCGCGAGAACCTGCCGCTGTTGACGCTGGCTTTCTCGCTGCCGGTCTCCGACCCCAACACCATGCCGGTCACGCGCGACCTCTCGCCCGCCAAGCGGGAGGCGATCCTCGCCTGGCTCGCCAACCCCCTGCCCGGCGATGTCGCCGCCCCGGCCGCCCTCGCCGCGTCGTCCGCCCCCACGCCACGCCCGCCCGCGGGTCCCGGTCCCGGCGCCGGGAATCCCGCCGCCAAGGGCGGCAAGGCGGCGGCGGCCGCGCGCCGCCTCATCGTCCAGGCCCGCAACGGAGCCCAGTCATGATCCGCCTCCAACGCTCGATGATCGCGGGCCTCGACCGGCCCGACCTCGCCACGGTGCAGGCGAAGCTG
>NZ_JBYLEN010000003.1:0-24946 GCF_057747795.1 Methylobacterium sp. 142-1Y
TGGCCGCCTCCCCGGCCCTGCTGGATGCCCTGGCCGTGTTCGGCGCCCGAGGAGCCGCCCACCGCCACCGATGCTCCCGGTCCGCAATCTGTGCCTCCCGCACGGCGATGCCGCCAGCGGCGAAGTGATGTCCCGCGGCGACAAGCTCCCGAAGGTGGGCGATCTGCGCCCGGTCCGCCCGGTCGAAGTGCCGTTCTGCTCTCTCGGCGCGGCCGATCGGTAGCGGCCCCATCGCGGCCAGCACCTCCGCCGGTGTGTGCCACCGCGGCGGCCCGCCCTCATCGAGGCGAGCCAGGGCCGACAGGAGCGCCCGTTGCCTGATCCCCAGCCCGCGGCTCATGACGGCTCCTAAGTGTAGGATATCGCTTCGATCTTACATTGAGCGCCGTTCAGGGGACAGGGCTCCCCTCGACTTGTTAACGTGCCAGCTGGATCGTACCGCGGGCAGCCGGCGACGCTGGTGTCGAGGCGGGTATCCTGCCCTTCGGCGCTCTCAGGATGCCGTGACGGCGGTAAGGCGCCTTTGTCCTGAGAACGTCTGGGCCAGCCTCCACGAGGCGGCAGATTGGCTGTGCCTATGACGAACCACCCGAGCATCTATTTCCCATCGGAACCTCAGAAAACAGCGATGTTTTTCGGTGTGTCTTGCGATGGGAATAACGACAACCCATATAAAACAGATCGATTTTTGGCCGGATCACTGGGCTTCGTCGCTTCGCTTATGCTGAGCACACGCTCTGTCACTCTCTCCAGATCTATCGATTTCGGGAACCTACCGAGAAAATGGAGAGGTCATTATGGCAAATAGCTTTATTACCGGTGCTGCCAGCAGCCCTTCCAATGAAGAGTTTCAGAAGCGCGTGGCGCGGCTGTCAGAAATGCCAGCACAGCCATCTTCCACCAAGAAGAGTCAAAATAGATTTTCGAAATGGACCTCCTCACGACAGCAGCCCGAACAGTCATCGGATCACCATAAAACCTCAGATGATGCCGACTGATGAAATTTCTTCAGCCTGATACGCTTTTCAAACAGATCAGTAGCTTCATTGAGCAGCGAGGCGGCCGTTACGCTATGCAGTGAAGTGGCTGCACCTGTGAGGTGTGGGCAGCACTAAGCGACGGTCCGACGTCTGAGGGGGGCTGACAGCCGGACCGCCGCCGCATCCTCAGAAACAAAAGGCCGCCCTTGCGAGCGGCCGAAGTCTAAGGAGGAAACGCCCATGGAGGGCGCTTCTGATTTAGATCACGAAAGAGGCACGTGCCGTGCGAAGTCGCACACGGTGTTGGATCATCGATGGTTGATACTACCTCGCTTTTCTAGCGGTTCCCTTCCGTCCCTGCCCCAGCCCATTGTTCTTGGCGAGTTCGGAACGCTGGGCTGCATAGTTGGCCGCCACCATTGGATAGTCGCGCGGTAGGCCCCATTTCGCCCGGTATTCGTCGGGCGTGAGGCCCCGTCCAGATAGGTGTCGCTTCAGCGCCTTGTACGGCTTCCCATCCTCAAGGCTGATGATGTGCTCCGCCGTCACCGTTTTGCGGATTGGGATTGGTGGCGTCAGTCTCTCGGGTTCGACAGGAGATGGGGTGTCGAGGCTCCGCAATGCAGCATGCACCGATGCGATCAGCTCGGGCAACGCCGAGGATTGGACGACATTATGTGCCACATAGGTCGTTATGATGTCTCGGGTGCGCCCGATTGAATTGAGCACAGAGGCTTCGATCTCACTCATGTATCCCTCCAAATCGAGCGATGCCGATTGCATGCAAGGATTTTAGCCCACGTCAACTGCGTAGATCATATAATTACGGTTAGGAGAAATGTTAATTGGTGCGGTCTATCATCAGAAATAGGCAAAGTTTGCAGGCTTCATAACATCGTGAGAGGCATGCTCGCCTCGATTATGTTGCCGTTTTGCGGCTGCGCACATTTACTCACCAGATACAATTTCCCTTGCACCGAGGAGCCGAAAAAGGCTCTGCCCGACCTGCGACCCTGCCTTCCGGCAGAGCTTGGGACGTTTCCATGGCCCTACCGGTCATAAGCCAAGGCCTCGCCGTAGCCGCTCTATCGCAGCCTCAAGGGGCGAACCCCTCCGCTCCTCACCCATAATCACCCCCTTTTCCGGGGAAGCTTGCTTTTGGGCGAGTTGAGGTGCTGGCATAGCCCTGGGAGCGGCGACGTTGGGTGCTGGCGCCCGCTGCGGCTCGGGGCGCGGGATTGGGCGCCTTGCTGGCGCAGGGGCTCCGCGAGCCGCCTGAGCGCGGGCATTCGCGGTCGTGAATGCCACGGCGTACTCCTCGGCGAACCGGAACAGCAGCGGGCGCCTGTGCAGGCCCTCGGCCGTCCGCTGGTATCGCTTGCCTGGGTCGGGCTCGTACCGGGCGACGAAGCCAATTTCCTCGAGCACGGCGAGCGCCCCACGGACCCGGGCCTCGGACAGGCCAAGGTCCTCCCGGCCGGCGATCGCCCTCCTATCGACCGGGAAGCTGTAGAGCAGCCGCCTGGGGGCGCTCCAGAACCGCCCGAGCCACGTCGCCAGGGCGAGGCAGGCAGCCGCGTTCTTCCGGCCGCGCAGGGCCGTCTCAAGCCTGTCCGCGACAGAGCGCGGCAAGCGGTAGGCACACGTCATCGTTCGGCCCTCTCGGGCCGCGGTTCAGCATTCGGCGCCGCCGGTCGGGCGGTCCGTCACAGGCAAGCCGAGCCCGTCTCCGAAAGCGACGCTTTCAGATTGACTCGCACAGCGATTTCGGGGGATGATCCGAGCTGTTGGAACTGGATCGGCCCCCTTGGGGCTCTAGACCCTGGTGGCCCTGGCAGGCCTCCGGGGTCTTGCTTTTTCAGGTGGCTGCTGTCGCGGCGGTGATCCTCAAGCGCGACTCACCGGATGCGAGCCGCCCAAGGTCGCATTCGGCATGAACGGCAACGGTTCGTCAAACTTTGGCGGGTTGGCAGCCTCAGAGGTGGCGGGATAGATGGCCCGATGGCCGTTCACCCGCTTGTCGGTGAACCAAGCGGAGCAGCGGTAGGCCGAGACCGCAAGCCCGTCGCACCGCAGCTTCTCCCCGAGGTGCGTAGCGTGCGCTTTCACCGGCGAACCATGCTCGACCAGGAGTATGACAAACCCGTTCGGGACGATGGTGGCTTCAGTCTGTTGGCCTAGCCCAAATATTTGATGCCATATAAAATTATTTTTAACTTGTAGCACTCAGCTTTTATTCAACAAATTTGGCACAACTGAGTTGGACACATCAAATGATAATTCTAAATAGCGATCTCAAAGATAAGTTGAATGCGCTCGATGCATCACAAGCATTGATCGAATTCGATCTCCACGGCAAGGTGGTCACGGCCAACGCCAACTTCCTAGCGGCCTTCGGCTACCAGCTGGAGGAGATCCGGGGCCAACATCACTCCATGTTCGTCGATCCTGCTGAGCGCGAGAGCGATGCCTATCGGCAGTTCTGGGAGGCACTTCGCCGCGGTGAGTTCCAGCGGGCCGAGTATAAGCGCATCGGCAAGGGCGGCCGCGAAATCTGGATACAGGCTAGTTACAATACGCTATTCGGTCGTAACGGCAAGCCTTACGGCGTGTTCAATTGCGCCACAGATATTACAGCCAAGATAATGCACAGCGCTGGTAACGCCGCCAAACTTGATGCCATCGATCGGTCGCAAGGTACCATCGAGTTTGAGCTCGACGGTACCATCGTTACGGCTAACGCCAACTTCCTCTCAGTCGTGGGTTATGGTCTCGACGAAATCCGCGGCAAGCACCACTCGATGTTCGTTGACCTGGCCGAACGCAACGGTCTGGCCTACCGCAACTTCTGGGACGGGCTTCGTCGGGGCGAGTTCCAGCAGGCCGAATACAGGCGCATAGGTAAGGGCGGGCGGGAAGTCTGGATCCAGGCTACCTACAACCCAGTCCGTGACGCCTCCGGGCAATTGGTGAAGGTCGTGAAATTCGCCACCGACGTCACGCCTGCTGTAACCGAGCGCCTGCGCCGGGCCGAACTCCACCGCGGCGTTGACCGTGACCTTGACGGCATCGCCGCGTCGATCTCGCACGCGTCACGGCAAGCGGTGGGTGTGGCGAGCGCTGCCGAGCAGGCGTCGGGCAATACGCAGGGCGTCGCCGCCGGCGCCGAGGAACTAGCCTCGTCGGTCGGCGAGATCGGCCGGCAGGTCAGCTTGGCGCTGCAGGTCACCATGCGAGCCGTCGAGCAGGCCAATGCGACCTCGACCGTGGTCGCCGGACTGGCCTCGGCAGCACAGCGCATCGGCGACGTGGTCGCTTTGATCTCGGGCATCGCGTCACAGACCAACCTCTTGGCGCTCAACGCCACCATCGAGGCGGCGCGGGCCGGCGAGGCCGGGAAGGGGTTCGCAGTCGTTGCCGCCGAGGTCAAGCAGCTCGCTGCGCAGACCGCCCGGGCGACCGAGAGCATCAGCGGTCAGATTGCCGAGACGCAGACGGCGGCCAACCAAGCGGCAACCGCCATTTCGGGGATCGGCGAGACCATCGGCGAAGTCAATGAGATTTCCTCGGCCATTTCAACGGCAGTAGAGCAGCAAGCTGCGGTCGCACATGAGATGTCCGCCAACATGCATGCCATGACGCAGGCGGTCTCCGAGATTAGCCGCAGCATCGGCCTGATCGCCATCTCTACTCAAGAGGTCGATGCCTCGACACGCTTGGTTCGCGAAGCCTCTCGCAGTATGGCGGCCTGATGGCGGGCCGGGTCTCCATCTGGAGGGAACGCCCCGGCCCGCCGCTACCCTGCATTCCTGGCAAGCACCTGGCTCACTTGCGCTGCGGACCATGATCCGCCGCGAGCCGTGGGTACACCGCGCGTCGAGGGCTGCGAGTTGCACGAGCACGCCCGCCAGCGCAACTCGGGCTGTGCAGTCTTCAGGCGTCGTCCGCATACGGCGGGACGTCAACAAGAGTGCCAATCAAGCGGAGCAAAGCCTGTTGCTCTGGTTTCCCGCTTCCATCGCTCAGGAAAGCTCCTAGCTCGATATGGCGCAGACGGCTACCTGACGGACCGTTGGGCTGATGGATAACGAAAGTTCGTAATTACCCAGGGGGTATTTTTCGGCACGCGCGTTTTCCGCCCCCCCCTCTTTCACTTGGAGGGGGGGTTGCTCAGGCGGTGATGGTCGCGAGCAGGGTGGTGAAGGGCGTGGCCTTGGTCCGGAGGGCGGCGGTGGCGACGACGGTGCGCACGTCTGCCTCGCCTTTGGCCGCCCACATCGCCCGATAGCCGTTTGTCACCTTGCGCTGGACCACGGCCGGCCGGAGGTCGCGCTCGCAGGCGTTGTTGGTCACGTCGACCTTCCCCGGGAAGGCCACGAAGGTCAGGAGCTGGTCGCGCGCCCGCTGCATCCGGGTCTGGAGCGCTCGGGTGAGGTCGCAGGTGGCGGGCACCTTCAGGAGGGCGTCGAGATCCCCCTCCAACTCGCGCCGTTTGCGCGCCAGGGTCGAGGCGGCCAACGCGGTCAGCCGGCGGGCGAGCCCGAAGGCGTTGTCGAGCCACCACTTGAACCGCAGGGCGAGCAGGTCGTCGCTGGCTTCGGCTGCATAGGCCACGTCGCGGGCGAGGTGCGCCAGGCAGGTCTGCTGGCGCTCGCCGTGTCCCTGCTGGGCCGAGTACCGGTCCGAGAGCCACACCAAAGGCCGGTGCCCGGCCATCACCTCGCCGACGACAGCAGCAGACCGGCTCGGGGCGGCGTGATGCACCACCGCCTCCTCGCAGCGGAACACCCAGTGCCAGCTGTTGGTGCCCTCGATCCGCACCCCGGTCTCGTCCGAGGCCACCACCGGCGCCTGCCGCAGACGCGCCAGCGCCGCGTCCCGGCCCCCGGCAAAGCAGCCTTGGGCGCGCCGCAGCACGTTCATCAGCCCGCCCTGGCTGAGCTTCAGCCCGAACAGGTCCGACAACGCCGCCTGCAACCGTTCGTAGGACAGCGCCTGGAAGGTCTTCAGGTAGGTCGCCACCGCGTGCAGCCGCGACCCGAAGGGTGTCGCGTCGGCTCCCGCCGGGCGTCGGGCGGCGACCCGGGTCCGGCAGGCCGGGCAGGTCACGCACAGGCGCCGGTGCTGCTCCACCACCGGGCGAACCAGCGGCAGGTCGATCCGCTCGTGCACGCTGACGACCTCGGCCGGAAGGTCGGCCGGCAGTGGTTCGCCGCACGACGAGCAGGCGCAGGGCCGATGCTCCACCACCTGATCCGGATCCGGGGTCAGCGCCCGCTTGTGGCCCTCATGCCCGGGCTTGGCCCCGCCGGGACGGGACTTCTCCCGCCTCTCCTTGCGATCCGTGGCCGGCGGCTTGGACGAGGTGCGCGAGGTCTTCTCCGGCCGGTGCAGCTTCAGCACCAGCTCGATCAGTTCCTCCTTGCTCAGGCGCTCCAAATCGCTGCGGCTCATCCCGACAGGGAATCAGCCAAACCATCAGACGGCAAGGGGGGGCGACATGACACCTAAGCCGCGACCGAGCCGCCCGTCACGGCACCCCCCTGGGTAATTACGAAAGTTCTACCATCCACTGGTTCTCGCCCTAGGTACCAACAATCCCCGTTGGGGCTTCTATATAACTCTCGTCGGTTAGACATAATGCATGTCCCCTAAATTGCGATCATTTATTTAGATTGAATTATTTAAATTTGTTGTAATCAACATCATAATTTTTCTTCATTTCAACAACAGCCTCTGTTCTATTTGTTACACCAAGTCTCCGCATGATATTGCGCACGTGTACCTTGACGGTGCTTTCCTTCATTGCGAGTTCGAAGGCAATAATCTTATTAGATTTACCTTTTTGTAGCTGCCCCAAAACGTCTGCCTGGCGTGGAGTAAAATGGCGCGGCGGATCAGGATCAGTGGCGGAGCTATAGGACTTGAGCAGGGAGTTTGCCGGAATGAAGATGCCGCCAGCACGCACTAGTCGTATTGCTTCAATTGCCACCTGGAGGCTGACATTGGTCGGGATATAACCACGTGCTCCATCATCCAAACACCCCATCACATCACGAACATCATCACCTTCGCACATAAGAACCACATTAATACCATGGCCTACTCGCGAAAATAACTCGTCGCGCGCTGCTTTTCTCTGCAAATTTTGCTGTATATCATAGTATAAAATTATTACATCTCCTTCTATAAGCTTGATACTAGATTTAAATAAGTCATCAGTTAGCGAAAATGATATTATTTTATCATTTGGAAAGGCTTTGGATAAGCATATATAAAGACAATCTCGGACTACATTCCGATGATCGATCAAAATCAAAGACGGTTGCCCCAAAGCGTGTTTTGACTGATCGATTTCCTCAACTATTTCTTCTCTCTTTCCGTTAAATTTTGATATCTTTCTGTCCAATTCATCCATTTTTTTCATGAATATATTCCCTGTATTGATGTGTCATATATTGTCATGCTATACGAACCATCGGATAAAATATTAACAATTTGTAATTATTTTCTAAAATATATACGACCAAAATAGACTCATATAATATCATATGAAATTGTATTTATATTTTTTGTTAGAACCCAAAGATTTTGCGGTCAGTTTCGTAGCGAGCGCTCAGGAAAAACCGACCCACCCCAGCGAGGCAAGATTGGTATTCAACGAAGAACAAGCTTATCCGTGTAGATTGGTAGGCATCATCGAATGCCACCCTTTGATCCATGGAGCAGGGATGCCGATCCGGCCGGAGCACCGCTTCTTCTACCCCATCGATTGGCCCCAGCTCTCCGACGCGATCCGTTTCCGCCGGGCGCGGGGACGATGCGAGGAATGCGCCCGCCCGCACCTGCAGCGGGTCTTCCATCTCGGCGACGGGCGGTGGTGGGATGCCGAGATCTTGGGCTGGCGCGACGGCCGGGGACGCCGACTCCGGCAGCGGCTGCGTGACGAGGATTTGCTCGCCCGAGTCCGCGTCACGAAGGTGGTGCTGGCAACAGGTCATCGCGACCACGATACAGCCAACAACGAGGACGCTAACCTCGCGGCGTTCTGCCAGCGCTGCCACATGCTGCACGACCGTAATGAGCATCAGCGGCGCCGCTGGCGCACCGTGTTCCGGCGCAAGGCCATGGGCGACCTGTTCCAGGGGCCGTACCCGGCGGCACCCAGGCCGGCCAGACGCCAGGATTAGGACGGCAGGTGAGGAGATCCGAGCCATGGCGAACCCCGCCCCGCGGCCCCTGACCCCAGAGCAGCTCGCCGAGCGCTGGTCCTGCTCGGCCAACCACGTCCGCAACCTGATCAAGCGGCAGGAGCTGCGGGCTTTCCGAGTCGGATCGCGGCTGCTCAGGATACCGCTCGACGCGGTAATGGATTTCGAGGATCGTCGACAACCCTGACGAGAAGGCCATCGGTGACATGCTCGACGAGCACTTGCCAATCATCCGAGGTGTGATTGCACGCCAGTACTCGGACAGTCTTTGATCGCGCGAAGGACCGCTCGGCTTGGGGAGCGTTACGATATGGTTCATAAGGAGCATCCCTTGGTCGATCTACGCATCAGCCACCGGACGACTTACCGCTACAGACAGCCCGTCGGGCTCGGACCGCATCGGCTGATGTTGCGCCCACGGGAGGCCCGGGACCTGAGGCTCCGTTCGAGCGACATCACAGTGACGCCGAATGCGACTGTGACATGGGCCAGCGATGTTGCCGGGAACGCGGTTGCGACCGCCACCTTTGAAACCCAGTCCGACACGCTCGTCATCGACAGCGCAGCTCAGGTCGAGCTTTCCTCGGCTACCTATCCGGTCTTCGACATCGCCGCCTCGGCCATCTCGTTTCCCTTCCGGTACTCAGACGACGAGTGGACGGACCTGGGAGCACTGACGGTTCGGCAGTACCCCGATGGGGATCGCCTGCAAAACTGGGCGCAGGGGTTCGTTGCGGGCTACCCCACCGACACTCTGTCGCTCCTCAAGGACATCAATGCTGGTGTGGGTGCCGGGATCACCTACCAGGCCCGGGAGGATGAGGGCACACAGTCGCCGAGCCAAACCTTGTCATCGGGCCTAGGATCCTGCCGGGATCTGGCTACGCTCTTTGTTGAGGCGGTCCGGAGCCTTGGCTTCGGCGCAAGGGCTGTCTCGGGCTATCTGCATGACCCCACGCGTACACTGCTCGGGTCGGCCGATGGCGGGTCCACTCATGCTTGGGGCGAAGTGTACCTACCCGGCGCAGGGTGGATCACCTTTGACCCAACCAACCGCAGCGTGGGAGGAGCGAACCTGATCCCGGTCGCTGTAGCGCGCGACATTCGCCAGATCATGCCGGTGACGGGCAGCTTCATCGGGCCTGCCAATGCCCTCCTAGAAATGTCGGTCGGCGTCGAAGTTTACGGCTAACGTGCCTCGTACGCATGATGGCGAGCGACTTGCTGGACGCCGCCGGACGCTGGGTTCGCTGTCATCGAAGCAGCGTGCGCTGACGAGGCCTGGGACATTCTGGAGAGCCGTAGCGACATCGAGATGCCAGGATAGATGAACGGCTTTGCGCTTGCCGCTCGGGTTCTGAGCGTTGGCTGCACATCCGCCTAGTGATCACCTCGGGGCGGTGTCGCCCGGCGTCGCGCGATGCGATGTGCCGATCACAGCACGTTCGTGCCCAAGTCCTATTTGGTGGAGCAGGTACTCATCGTGCAGCATTTCTGCCCTATAAAATTTAGTGCAATCAGGCCGTTTATGCGTGAAATTTTTGCAAATAAGGAACCTTCTCACAGGGTGATCATTGGCTTTTAAGTCGGTGCATTTGAAAATGCAGATTTGAGAGGGCAAGAACATGACTCACGTTGAAAATTCGACAAACCAGACAGTTGCGGTGATGTCCGGAGCGGTGAAATACGACGCTGTTAGAAGATTTGCGGCGATCGAACGTAATAAAAATTTAATTGTCGAAAAGATAGTTCATATGGGCGATCCGAAGAACCGAAGAGCAGCTGCCGATCAATGGTTTAAATCACGGAACTCAAATTGATATACGCAGGCCAATAGCGAATTTGTGGTCATTTATTAACTAAAACACTTAACATGTGGGGAACTTTAGAAAGAACGAAATATGCCAGCATGATCTCGATATCCATTCATGGTGTGATGTGCTATAAATACACACTATGATATGGAGGACGACCGATCTTCAAATAAATAATGATAATAAAATAACGGAGTTCACAGCCATGAAAGCGTCCAAAAATTTTGGCAGAAGCCTAGCTCTACCCTCAAAAATTGAGATCAAACATGATCTCATGATGATGCGGTTGACTGACAAACTGCGGTCTGAGTTGCGGCTCAATGGACTGACATCGCAAGAATTTTCTCTTGCCGTTAAGGAGCTTGTGACTGCTGGTGAAATTTCCGCCGATGCGGCAAATAAAATCATCCGTAATATCAAATCTCGTGACATGAGGACTCCCAACTTGGAGGCATAGTTGATTTTTGAATTCTATTTTTATTGATAACTTGGCTATGAACTATGCGTACAACTCGTGAGATCGTCATGTTCGATCATCCCTTCCGGCTGAGCGCAATTGATGGTGCACAGCCAGCCGGCTCTTATGTAGTTGATGTGGTCGAGAAGCTGCTTATGGGTTCATCTTTCATAACATATATGAACATTGAAACCATCATTTATATTCCGAACCTTGTCCGTGAAGAGATATTTTTGAAAGCTTTCTCAGTTGATTATGAAGAAATAATTACAGAACGTCGCGGTTCTGTGTAGGGAGTTTTTAAAACTCCTTTGTTCTGATGCGAGCTACGCCAAAAGATTGCCTCCCGCCATTCTGTGTAGCATCGTCCTTTCTTGCGCTGTCATAGAAAACCGCTCCCTGAGTGAGACTTAAACGCGTTCGCGCGGCGAATATATGAAACCACTGTGCGCGTATCTCTGTGGCCAGACTGGTCCATAATGCGGGCGAGATCCGCACCGCGCTCGGCAGCGGTCGTGATGTAGCCGGCTCGCAGGGAGTGAGCCCCGAAGGTCGAGGCATCGAGCCTGGCAGCGGTGGCGTACCGCTTCACGATGTTGGCGACGGCCTGAGTGGTGAGGCGAGCGGTGTTGGTATCCCGCTTTGTCATTCTAACCCTGCCTGACCGTGACACCGGCCGGAACACAGACCCTTCGGTGATCTCCCCTACTCTCCCCGGTTCAGCGCATCGAAGTCGCGCCCGTGCGCCCGGAGCGCGAGCCGCAGGCCCTCCAGGTAGATGTCATGAGGCTTGCAGCCCTGCGCGGCGGCAATCTCCCGGATCGCCTTGAACACCTTCGGGTGGGCGTAAACCGAGGCGTGAGGCTTCTCGACCCGAACCCGGCGCTTGAACCCGTCCGGGACATCGGCCTCAGAGGAGAGGCGCGCCACAGGGGCGGGCGCCACGTGCTCAGGTGCAGCGTTGTCACGCCGTCCGTTACCAGTTTCCACGTTACCACGTGGCAACGTCGTCACGTTGCTGGCACCCTGGGCCGCGATGGCTGCGAGCTGGTCGTTGATTGAGGGGCGCGGGGCCTTAGCCATTGGCAGATCCTTCCAGTTGCGACTTCGCCCACTGCCAGAGCAGGCGGATTTCCACGGCGGCCTTGCCGCGCGGCGCGAACTCCGTGACGCCCTGGCCCGTCGTCATGGCGTCGAGGAAGTCGGATCGGCTCGCGACCATTGAGGGGGCGAGCGCGCCCGCCTTCACCAGCGCCGTCGCAGCGTCCAGGGTGCGGGCCTGGGTTGTGGCGTTGCACTGGTTGAGCACGAACCCGAACCGCCGTCCGAGCATCCGAAGCTGCTCCACGGTCGGCCGCGCCGCCTCCACGTCGAGAATGCTGGGCTTGACCGGCAGGAGGCACAGGCTCGCCTCCTGAAGCACGAGCGTGACGCCGGCACCGAACAGGCCGGGCGTGTCGACGATCGCGAGCGTGGTGCTCCCATCCGAACGGAGGCGCCCCAGCGCGGTCTTGAACCCGCTCGGCTCGACCGCCTGCACTGCCAGGTCGCCGGCCTTCCGGCGCTGCCCCCAGCTGGTCAACGACCGCTGTTGATCCGTGTCGAGGATGGCGACGCGCTCGCCGTCCTGAAGCGCCGCGACGGCGAGCGATGCGGCGAGCGTGGTCTTTCCAGACCCGCCTTTCTGGGTGGTGAGGGCGAGGACGTGCATGAGCTTGGCCTATCACAGACCGACCGTGAGTCGCCAGTAGCAACGTTCCAACTTACCACGTGGTAACGTGACGACGTGGCCCGTTGTCAGTGGACAGTTCTAGCGCTCTCAGGCTAAGGTCCGATAACACGACATTACCGGATGTCAGCGCCGAGGCGCCGGGAGCTGCACCAGCCATGAGCACCGAAGTCGCCCTCCCGATCCCGACCGCGCTCCAGCCCTTCGCCGAGCAGGCCCGCGATTATGCCAAGCTCGCCCGCGCCTCGAACACGCGCCGGGCCTACGCCAGCGACATGCGGGCCTTTGAAGAGTGGTGCGCCGCGCGAGGCCTACCCGCCTTGCCGGCGGCGCCCGCAGCCGTGCTCTCCTACCTCATCGACCACGTGACCACGTTGAAAGTTTCCACGTTACAACGTCGTCTAGCTGCGATCCGTGAGGCGCACGCCGCGATCGGCCACCGGCTCGACACCTCGTCCCCTGCCTTCCGGGATGCCTGGACCGGCATTCGCCGCGCACACGCCACGCCGGCCGCCAAGAAGCGCCCCCTGATGACGCCTGACCTGCGCAAGGTGCTGGCCCTGCTCCCCGACACCCTGACGGGCCTGCGCGACCGTGCGCTGATCCTGGTGGGCTTCGGCGCCGCGCTGCGCCGCTCCGAGCTTGCCGGGATCGAACTGGCGGCCTGCGCCGGCAACTGGCTTGAGGAGCGACCTGACGGCCTCGTGGTCCACATCGGGCGATCGAAGACCGACCAGGGCGCCGAGGGCGTGGAGATCGGCATTCCATACGGCTCGAACCCGGACACGTGCCCCGTCAGGAATTTCCGGGCATGGGTGCAGGCGTCGGGGCTCACGGAGGGTCCGGCCTTCCGCCCCATCAACCGGCACGGCCAGATTGGCGCCGCGGCCATCACGGATCACGCCGTGGCTCGCATCCTTCAACGTGCCGTGGTCGCCCATGCTCTCGCCGAGGGGCGCACGCCCGAGGAGGCCGCCCGCATCGCCGCGACCTATGCCGGGCACTCGCTCCGGTCTGGGCTCGCCACGTCGGCCGCGGTGAATGATGCGCCAGGGCACGCGATCCAGCGCCAGCTCCGGCACAAGCGCTTCGACACAACGTCCGGCTACATCCGCAGCGGGCAGCTGTTCAAACAGAACCCGGCCGGAATGGCGGGGCTGTAGGGGCAGGGCGCCGCCCGCCTTCCAGTCCGGCTACCGGCCGCTGAGCTGCCGACACTCCTTGCGGGCGGCCTCGGCCCTCTCGTCGATCCACTTCGCCAGATCGACCAGGTGCACGCCCTTGGCGCACCGCTCGCTGGCCTCCATCCGGACGAGGGGCAGGGCGATGGCCCCAGCCGATATCTTCTGCACGAGCTTCTGCGGCGTCAGGTGCCAGAAATAGTCCCTGCACACGGCGTCGATCGGGATCACGGCTGCACCGCCGTACTGCGCCATCAGGAGGAAGGCGGTGTTCATGGACGGTCCCCCGGGGCCGTCTCACCGCGGGCCCGCTGGCGGAAGTCCGGCCGGTAGAGCCGGCATCCGCCATCCAAGGTCTCAGGGATCTGGCCGGACACGGGCTCGCCGCAGGCTGCGTCTCCGGCGTCGTCGAATGACATGGCCGGCAACCTCTCCCGCGGGAGGTAGAGGTCCGCCCGGTTCGGCTTCTTCATGATGCCCCTCCCTGACGACGTCCACCTCCGAACGAAGTGAGGAGGTGGTGTGCTCCTACGGGGATAATCATCCCCCCTTGATACCACCTTGACCCACCCTTGATGCACCTTGGATACCCCGTTGATCCTCCTTTGATGTTGCATCCCCTTGATCGGACGCGGGTTTCTGGCCCACCTCCCGGTAGCGATCGACCCAGATAGACCACCCCTCGGCGCCGGACAGCCATTCAGCGGTCGCCGCGGTTCGAGCCCGGTGGCGCAGCCGCAGCAGACCGACCATCTGGACGTTCTCGATGTGCCGGAGGACGGGTAGCAGCCACAGCCTCCGATCGGCTGCCCATTCGCGCTGGCCGGATGTCAAAAGCCGCTCGCCCGCCAAGTAGGCCTCCTGAGCGATCTCATTTTCCCCCGGCTCGCCGGCGAGCATTCCATAGGGGTGTATGACTTCGCCCTCATCGGTGTCGGCATCGATGATGTGCGCGACGGACTGGACAAGCTCTAGCTGTTCGAGCTTCGACAGGGCGGCCCAGAATGCCGGCCAGCCGGGATCTTGCTGGTAGGTGCTGCCGTCGTCGCGGGTAAAGGTCTTCATGGTGTTCGTCAGAAACGGCGCGATGAACGTTGACGAGCCAAAGCCAGTCCGGCCGCCCCTCACGAACCCCCACACATTGTACGGGCCGCTCTGGCCGACCAAGTGCCTATCGTACTCCCGCCGGACTTGCCGCCAGTGCACGCCGCCGTTCATGGCGAGGCTCTGCGAGAAGTAGAGATCTACGAACAGCCGAAGCGCAACCACGTCCTGCGTCTGGCGCACCTGCTCAACCGGCGCGACAGCGCCCGCAACGCCGTCCACGAGGCTGTTCGGGAGCCAGATCCATTCGGGCTTTGGCGCCTCCTCCACCTTCTCGGGCGCGACCTCGAAGGCGAACGCCTTGTTCGGGGCGTACCGGACCTTGCCCTTGCGCAGCAGCTCGCGTGCGATGTCGTTCGGCCGGCCCTTCGGCCACCCGTTCTTCGCCGTGCTCGTGTACGGGACATCGACGGGGCCGCCAGCCGCCGCAATCATGTCGAGGACGGCCTGCTCCCCATCCGTCAGCGTCACGGCCGGCTTCGGCGGGTTCTCGAACTCGTGGGCGGTAGGCAGGTGGTAGAGCGGCTTCGTGCCGGCGCGCTTCTGCTGCAGTAGGCCGGACTGCACGAGATCCTGGATGGCCTTCTTGGCCCTCGGCCGGGCGATCCCGGTGTAGCGCTCGACGGCATCGGTCGACCACGCGGTGTCCCGGGTGCCGAAGTGCGCCCCGCGCGCCAGGATGAGGTAGGCCACTGCCTCGTTCATGCTCGCGCGGGCGCAGACCTTGGCCCACATGGGGCGCTCAACCGCAAAGAAGTCCCCGCCGTCCGTGCCCTTGATCGTCTCGATGTCGGTCATTGATCTCCACCGGGCAGCCCGAAAAAGGGGCCTTTTACAGCTCGCATATATGAGCGCGTTCCCCAGGTACGCCCCTATTTCCGATTAAAAAATGGGGTTCCCTTTTATGGAGCGCTGGAATGCGGTCGCTCAGTGTTCGGCCCGTGTCCCATCAGCCCGGTTGCGGAAGCGGATGCCTGCGCCGCCGCCGTTCTCAGGGATGAACTCAAGACCAGCTGCCTCAAGGGCGCGGCGAACATCGACTAGAGTGCGATCGTAAGGCGTGCGCTTACCTGCCTCAAAGTCGGCTAGTGTTGCGTTAGACACTCCGCTTGCCTTCGCCAACTGCTCGCGTGTCCACCCTAGGATGGCCCTCGCGCCGCGGCTCTGCCATGGCGAGATCGGTTTTTCGTCTGACATTCGATATTTCGTCTTGACCTGCGTCTAAGGTCAGATATCTTATCTCACATCAGACGCGCAGCCAAGGGCGAGCCGATGTCCGCCACCCGCAAAATCGACTGGATGACCGCGATGCACGAGCTGCGCGGCAGCCGCACGCAGCGCCCCGCCGGCCTCCTCGCCGCCCGCGGCCTGATCGCCGCTACCTCCGCCAAGCGCCGCCCTCTCGTGGTCGCTGGCGAATACGACCGCGCCGCCATCATGGCTGCCGCCTGCGCCGCTGCTCGGGTCCACCAGGGCCGCTTCGGCTGCTCCTGGCAGGAAGCGCTGTCCGTCACCCTCAAGGCCACCTGGGCGCTCGCCAAGGCCGCCCGCGCCGCCAAGGCGCACTGATCCGCCCGGGGCGGAACCCCGGACCACACATCCACCACCCGACGACTTCCAATCAGGAGCCCCGCTCATGGTCTCGATGACGCTCGCCCTTCTGACCGTCATGCCGTCCCGCCGCGCCATCGTGGCCGGCGCCGCGGCCCTCCTCGCCGCTCCGGTGGCGAAGGCTGTTCCGGCCCCACCGCCCCCACCGCCGTCCTCGCCCTCCCGGCGCCTGTGGCGGTTGCTGACCCGATCCTGTCGGCCATCCGGGCTCACCGCCGCGCCTGGGCGGCGTTCCAGATCGCTCGCGACGACGAGGCGCCCGAGGCCGAGGAAGCCGAGTACGAGGCCGCGCAGGCCCTTCTCGGTACCGCCTGTAGCACGCGCCCCGGCGCGCACGCCCTGATCGCCCACCTTCGCTGGTACGTGGCCAAGGAGGCCGACAACCTGCTGACGGCCGGGCTCGGCGGCTGCCATCTCGGCGCGCAGCTCAACGCCCGCCTCGCCGAACTCGTGCTGTTCGTCCCCGAGGCCTCCCCGCCAGCCGTGATCGCTCTGCCGGCTCCGCGTGGGCCGAACCCCACGTCGCCCTGATGCCCGCCCTACGGCAGGCCTGGGACTGGGATCGCGCCTGCCGGCCCATCCTCGAACACGCGCACGACTACAGCCCGGAGGGAATGGCCTGTCGCGCTGTCACGGTCCACTGCTGGGATACGGCCAGCCGCATCGTTGACCTGCCCGCCCCGAAGACGCTCGCCGGGCTCGGAGTGCTGGCACTCGCCATGAGCGTCTGGGCTGAAGGGGCGATCGGGATGGCCGAGAACGACGGCCATGATCACGAGCGCTATCCGGACGAAAAGCGCTTCGCTGCCGCGGTTCGAGCCATGATGTCGGTCAGCGGCGTCGATCCGCTGCACGGGTGGACCGGCTTTGAGTACTCGGCCGATAGCCAGGCGCAGTGGGCCGCGATGCTCGTGCAGCAGGGCGAAGGCTCGCTCCCCGCCTGGGCACTCGCCGGCAAGTCCGGCCCCGACGACGCCTTGGAGGCCTGATCCGTGGCGAACGTCATCACCTTCCGGCCTCGCCCTAAGACTGCCACTCCGTGCGATGCGCAGGCCGCCTTCCGCGAACAGATCGAGGTGGCTGCGCAAGCCGCCCTCGACACCGCCGACAAACTCATTGCCATCCTCAACGAGATGGATGGTGACCCCGACCTCGAGGACGGCGCCGACAATGAGCCGTCCCTTGGCGCTCCTGAGGGACACGTCTCGCAAGTCGTCTGGCTGCGCGGATCCGACCTCGACCTTGAGACCACCACCCCGGAGAACCGCGCGTGAAGATCGCTACCACCGCCCGCCTGTCCCTCGCTCTCGGCCAGCCCCGCGGCGTTGCCTTCGGGCTGATGCGCCTCCGGGCCATTCAGCGCCAGGTGCTCGCACGGGCTGGTCACGAGGCCGGAAAGGGCAACGTCGTCACCGCCGCCGCCCTGATACTGCTGTGGCTGGCGGGCTGCTGATGCCGACCGCGATCCCCTCCGCCGAGCCCCGGCTTTCCCCGCGCCAAGTCGCCCGGTTCCTCTGGCTCTGCATCCGGGTCCGCTACCTGCACCGGCGGATGGAGCGCGCCAGCGAGCGCGTGAGCCGCGTCGGGTTTGATCGGGCTGGCGGGCGCCTCCTCTACTTCGCCGATCGCTGGCTCGCTTGCCACGCCGAAGCCGCCAAGCTGCTGCAGTGTGCCGAGCCGCCGGAGGTTGCTGAGGTGCGCAAGCTGTTCGAGCACCGCCCCTGATCCTGGGCCTGATACCCCAAACTCCTCCCCGACGCCGTTCCAGGCCGCGTGGAGGAGTTCAGCGTGTCGGCACTCGGCTCTAGGATGACTCCACACTTATGTTGACTTCCACATTAGTGTGGAGGACACTAGTTTGCATGAATGCTCAGGAACTCAAGCGGTGGCTCGCGCAAGCCGGATGCAGCTTCGAAAGCCACAAGGGCGGTAGCGGCCACCTGACCGTGCGCCGCGGTGATCGAACGTCGCAGCTGCCGATGCACGGTAGCGGCAAAGAGCTTGGCACCGGCTTGGTCAACAAGATCAAGAAAGACCTGGGGTTGAAGTGATGGTGATTTTTCCGATTTGCCTGACGCCAGACGACAACGATACGTTCCTCGTCACGTCACCGGCTTTTCCGGAGGTCACGACCTTCGGAGAGACCCGAGAGGATGCCATTCATCAGGCCGGGGAGGCAATCGAGGAGGCTATCGGCGCACGGATCAGCGCGAACGGTCATCTGCCTATTCCGCTAGATCCCCGAGATCCGCTGCCCGATTGCGTGGATGCTACGGTGAAGCTCACACCCCTGACTTCACTCAAGGCGCTGCTGTACCTGCGTATGAGAAACGCCGACATCACGCGCGCCGAACTCGCGCGCCGACTTAGCTGGAACCGTGAGAGCGTGGACCGGCTATTTCGGCTCGACCACCGATCGCGACTGGAGCAACTGGACGCGGCATTCCACGCCCTAGGCGCTGAGATGGTCGTTGACGTGCATGATGCAGCCTGAGCGCCGGCCCAGCCGGATTGAGGAAGCGCTAATCGCCCTGTTCTATATCTAGCGGCCGGGCCGTGTTGCGTATCGCCCCCGCCGTGTGGACACGGCACCGCCCCGTCAGGCCACCCGGCCGGCGGGGCTCGCTGTTTCAGCCCATGAAGGCACCGGAGAGGACCAGGACGGCAAGCCCAAGAGCGAAAGCTGCAGGGAAGGCCCGAGAACTCAGCGGTTTGCCGCGACCCGCCCATAAGGCGCTTGATAAGCAGAATAAGAACGCGAAGGTAATCGCTTGAGCAACCATCGCAACCCGAAACACATCGACGTATTCGGTTGATGCTTTCCCCGTCAGCCAGTATCCTAATGCTCCGTATATCGCTGGGACTATAAATATAGATATCGTCAAATACCAAGGAGCCTTGCCGTGAGCGCGGTCATGTTGATGCGCCGTAATTACCCAGGGGGGTGCCGTGACGGGCGGCTCGGTCGCGGCTTAGGTGTCATGTCGCCCCCCCTTGCCGTCTGATGGTTTGGCTGATTCCCTGTCGGGATGAGCCGCAGCGATTTGGAGCGCCTGAGCAAGGAGGAACTGATCGAGCTGGTGCTGAAGCTGCACCGGCCGGAGAAGACCTCGCGCACCTCGTCCAAGCCGCCGGCCACGGATCGCAAGGAGAGGCGGGAGAAGTCCCGTCCCGGCGGGGCCAAGCCCGGGCATGAGGGCCACAAGCGGGCGCTGACCCCGGATCCGGATCAGGTGGTGGAGCATCGGCCCTGCGCCTGCTCGTCGTGCGGCGAACCACTGCCGGCCGACCTTCCGGCCGAGGTCGTCAGCGTGCACGAGCGGATCGACCTGCCGCTGGTTCGCCCGGTGGTGGAGCAGCACCGGCGCCTGTGCGTGACCTGCCCGGCCTGCCGGACCCGGGTCGCCGCCCGACGCCCGGCGGGAGCCGACGCGACACCCTTCGGGTCGCGGCTGCACGCGGTGGCGACCTACCTGAAGACCTTCCAGGCGCTGTCCTACGAACGGTTGCAGGCGGCGTTGTCGGACCTGTTCGGGCTGAAGCTCAGCCAGGGCGGGCTGATGAACGTGCTGCGGCGCGCCCAAGGCTGCTTTGCCGGGGGCCGGGACGCGGCGCTGGCGCGTCTGCGGCAGGCGCCGGTGGTGGCCTCGGACGAGACCGGGGTGCGGATCGAGGGCACCAACAGCTGGCACTGGGTGTTCCGCTGCGAGGAGGCGGTGGTGCATCACGCCGCCCCGAGCCGGTCTGCTGCTGTCGTCGGCGAGGTGATGGCCGGGCACCGGCCTTTGGTGTGGCTCTCGGACCGGTACTCGGCCCAGCAGGGACACGGCGAGCGCCAGCAGACCTGCCTGGCGCACCTCGCCCGCGACGTGGCCTATGCAGCCGAAGCCAGCGACGACCTGCTCGCCCTGCGGTTCAAGTGGTGGCTCGACAACGCCTTCGGGCTCGCCCGCCGGCTGACCGCGTTGGCCGCCTCGACCCTGGCGCGCAAACGGCGCGAGTTGGAGGGGGATCTCGACGCCCTCCTGAAGGTGCCCGCCACCTGCGACCTCACCCGAGCGCTCCAGACCCGGATGCAGCGGGCGCGCGACCAGCTCCTGACCTTCGTGGCCTTCCCGGGGAAGGTCGACGTGACCAACAACGCCTGCGAGCGCGACCTCCGGCCGGCCGTGGTCCAGCGCAAGGTGACAAACGGCTATCGGGCGATGTGGGCGGCCAAAGGCGAGGCAGACGTGCGCACCGTCGTCGCCACCGCCGCCCTCCGGACCAAGGCCACGCCCTTCACCACCCTGCTCGCGACCATCACCGCCTGAGCAACCCCCCCTCCAAGTGAAAGAGGGGGGGGCGGAAAACGCGCGTGCCGAAAAATACCCCCTGGGTAATTACGATGCGCCCGCCACATCCACGCGAACAACCCGACGCTGACAATCGAGGCCGCAGCAATCGGCATCACCATTCCGATAGCAGTCGTCGCGGCCATTCGGAGATCGTCTCTCACGGGGGTGTCGGCCGGGCAACTCGGCGCTGCCCGGCCTACCCGCTAAGGTGGCGCCACCTTGGCCTTGGCGCCAGCCCCAGAGCCCTATTCAACGAGGCCGTATTCGGCTGCCAGACCCGACCCCGGGCCGATCTGGCGGAGATCCAGCACAGGCGCCGGCTGCGGCACCCGCGGTGCCCCGCCTTGGAACGAGGCCCGGGCCTTGGCCGCCCCGACACCGCCGACCAAGGCCCTCTGCCCGACCTTCGCGCCGTAGGTTGCGAGGCCGGCGCCCGGACCAGCTACCTTGAACGCTACGGCTCCCGCGATCAGGTCGACCGCCTTCGCCACCGCGCCGGCCGCCTTCTCGGATCCCGACCGCATCGCCCCGTCCGGCCGGATCGTCGATTGCAGCGCCACCGCCAGCCGACGGAAGTGTCCAAGCTCATCCTGGTTGAACAACTCCCGGGCCACGCCCGACCCAGGACCCTCCGTGAACGACCGGAGGCGATCCACGATCTTGCCGGCCGGCGCCCCGGGATCGATCAGCCGTTGCACAGCAGCCTGGCGCAGCATGGCCCATTCGGGGCTGTTCTCGCCGAGGAAGCCCTTGGCCGCCTTCGCCTCGTTGACGGCGCCGACCCTCGCCCCGGGGACGCCCGAGCCGAACAGGCTGGCCGCGATGGCGTTCGGATCGAACCCGGATCGTTCGAGGTTCGAGACCCAGGCCGGCACATCGGCCCGCGCCCTCTCGGCCATAGTAATCGTGCCCCGGACACGCGGCAACAGGCCGTTGACGCCGCTGTGGCCCGCGTCGTCGAGAATATCGCCACCAGCCTGCGGGCCATGGTCCCCGAGCACGCGATCCGCCGGCTGATCGAACTCGAGGTTCGTGCTGTGGTGCAGGCCCTGCCGCCGGTCGTGGTTGAGCGCGTCGCGCAGCCTGAACCGCCGAAGCCGCAACCGACGGCAAAGCTCCAATCGGAACCTAAGCCGGCGCTGGCGCCCGAGCGTCTGACCTATCGCGTCGACGAGGTCGCCGAGATCATGGGCGTCAGCCCGACGATGGTGTGGAAATGGCTCAGGGAGGGGCAGCTGTCGGCTCGCAAGGTCAACCGCGTTCGCCTCATCCGTCGCGTCGATCTGGAGGCCTTTATCGACGCCATGCCGGCATCGCGGGGAGGCCCGAAGGACGAATGAGGGCGCGGTTTCCGACCCCGTGACCTCCGGCCGCCGTCCCGTCTACCATGGCCGTGAGCGCGATCGGCGGAGGCGGTGATGGAGAAGCTTCTTACCCCTGATGAGGTCACCAAGATCCTTGGCATCGACAAGAAGACCCTGGCCAGACACATCGCATTCATCATCATCGGGAACGGGACGGTTCGCCAGTGGCGGCGGTTCACCGAGCAAGACGTTCAGGCCTTCATCGACAAGCGGCGGATGATCAACGCTCCTCCTCAAGCGAAGACACGCCGAACCTCACGAGGCCGAGGCTCGGTCCTGGGCCATGAGATGTACGACTTCATGGCCCGCCAAGCCGAACGGCGGTTGAAGCCCCCGAAATAAGCCCCGCAAGCCATTTGCACCTACTCTGACGCGGACGGCATGCGCCAGAAATCCGCAGCGGAGGCGCTACAGGCGTTTTCCGACACTTTCCGGCGTAGGGTTCCCTGCCTGAACCACGAAACGCCGTCCTTGAGGCTATGAGGGCAATTCGCGCCAAGCTGGGCGACCAAGGCGAGACCGAGTGCCTGGAGTGCGCCGGTCGGCTCCGCGCTCAGCGACGGCCGCCATCGGCTCCCGGCTTCATGGCCCGCTCGACAGCCTCCATGGCGCTCTCAAAGGCCTTGGCCTCGCTGCGGTGGGGTCGGTCGGACCGTTCGATCAACTTGCCGCTCCGGCGGATCGCCCACTGGAAGTGCCCCTCCGGCTTGGGCAATGGTGAGACTTCGATGGAGTAGGGGTGCGGGACTTCGTTGGCCATGGGCGCGCTATGCCAGGCCCCACGTGGGCACGCCATAGCCAAAGCGTTGCGGACCCATTCTCATGAAGTGGTGATCAGCTTGCGGGCGATCTCAGCTGGCTGGGTTCCAGCCCTGGCGGCCACCCCGTGCAATCGCAACTAGGACGACCTGCCGGTACGCGTGCCACTGGTCCAGCACCTCGTGCATCAGAGAGAGCAATCTCTCGGCTTCCATGGTGTCCCACCCTTTAGCTTTGTTCTCCGTAATACGTTCAATCAGCCTGCCAACACGCCGGTTTGCATCCTCGATATGCCGATCAGCGTGTGCAAGCTCGGCTTTTTCGTTCTGAAAATCGGTCATGTGGCGGCCCTCTGCTACGAGGCAACGCATGAGAATGGATCCAGAGCCGGCAGGCGCCGGCATATGCTCCTCTCAGCTAAGCAGTTTGGCGCTACTTATTCCTGGCAAGCGGGATTGTCGCGGGCATGGACCGAAAGCACCCGGGGGAAGTTCACTGAGTCTGAGAGGCTTCTCTCACCACGGACAAATCCCATGAAACATGCTCTCCTCACTGCAGTGACCGTGGCCGCTGCGTTTACTTTCCTCCCGGCGACAGCCGACGCTCGTCCTGGCGGAGGCGGGTTCCGGGGTGGCGGTTTCGGCGGCGGTGGCGCCGGGTTTGGCGGTGCGCGCATCGGAGGTGCGGGTGGCGGCTTCCGCGGTGGTTCGGGGCTCGCGGCGGGGGGATACCGCGGCGGCGGAGGGCTGGGCGGCTTCCGCGGCGCTGCTGGCAGCTCGGGGCTTGCTGTCGGTGGTCAACGTGGTGGCGGTGCCGTCGTAGCTGGTGGCGTCCGTCCTGCCGTTGGCGGCTTTAGCGGGCGCGGGTACGCCGGCAATCGAAGCGGCTATTACCGCGGACGGGGCTTTGGGTACGGAGCTGCCGGATTAGGCGTGGGTCTCGGGCTTGGCTTGGCCGCTGGGGGGCTCGGCTACGGGTACGGCGGCTACGATGCCGGGTACTACGGTGGTGGCTATGCTCCGGCTGGATACGGCGGGTTCGACGAAGGCTATGCACCTGCTGCGACCGAGGTCACATCCGATCCCGATCAGGTGAACTACTGCATCCAACGCTTCCGGTCCTATGACAGGGCCAGCGGCACCTATCTCGGCAACGATGGGCAGAGGCATTCCTGCCCGTAGTCGCACCGATTGAGAAATGCCCGAAGCCCAGCGGCCGAGAACGGCTTGCTGGGCTTCCTTGTGAGGTCTGCAGACGCAAAGGATTAGCCGCGCTCAGCCCAGTTGCCATGCGGCACCTCGCTAAATCATCAAGTAAATTCGAGAGCGCCTACCCGTAGCGTTTGTTAGCTGCTTCCCACCTGGCCCGATGTTGCCATTTGTGGCCATGGATCATTGCACGCCGCGCGTGCGAGGACCCTTTGATTTCCTTTGCCGTCGGCGGCCTCAGGCGCTCTTGCGCAGGCTCGCCCGGAGGCTTTCGAGGGCCGCGAGCGAGTGTGCCAGCATCGGCCCTTCTGCCGCCCTGATCGCCGCCACATGCCGGTCATAGGTGCGCCAACGCATCCACTTCGGCTTATGCGGGAGCGGTGTCGTGATGTTGTCGCCCCCGCCAATCTTCTTCCGCAACTTGCGCACCCGTTCGATGGAGGTGTCGTGTGGGCTCATCCTCTGGCTCACGTACCCGAGCCGGTAAGCCTGCCGGGAGCCGAACTTCTGGGCGCCGTAGGGCAGGAATAGGCCGGCGCAGTGCCGCCCCGATACGGGGCATATCAGCCACCACCGCAGGCCGCCGAAGGGCTGATCCGTCGCCGTTAGCCTGATCGCGTAGGGCTCCGGCGCCTCCACCTCGCCCCACCGGTTCTGTCGCTGATGCCGTACCGCGACGACCCCTGAATAGTTCTCAGGATCGAGCCAAACGGCAAACCGGAGGCTCCCCGAGGGGTAGCCGTTGCGCGTGTAGGTCAGTTCGCCGCTCCACTCCCAGCGCTCGTCCCTGTGTTCGAGCAGCGTCCGCATTGGCAGAGACAGAGAACTCTCGACCGTAGGCCTGCCGCCTGATCGCCCGCTGCCGAGACCGCCCATTTTGAAATCCCCGCCGTATTCCGAAATTCCGTGGCTAACCCGCTAAAATGTATTCATTTCCTGTCATTCGCCGATACCCGCTGAGCCGGATTGTTTCTGAACGCTGCCGTCTATCCGCCTCTATTTCAGACGGGGGGCCACGGCCATGCCGCCTTGAAAATCCTTGATTAAAAATCAAACTGGATCGCTGTCCGAAACCCGATCCGTTGGCTATTTTCCCCTACTTTAGCAAACGCACTCGCGATCCCGGCCCGCAATGCGCCTCCCGCTCCACGAGCCCGCGCTTAGCCAGGAGGGCTATAACCCTGGACGGAT
>NZ_JBYLEN010000004.1:0-24837 GCF_057747795.1 Methylobacterium sp. 142-1Y
AAACGATCTAATTCTACATTACGCAAACCTCGAAATGCGCCTATTACTAGCCTATCGATGGCTAGTGGTACGTCTTTAGGCTTTCTCGGAGGACGCACTACTTCAACCAAGGTCTTGACTTCTCGATATAATTATCATGCGCGCTTCCGCTCAGCGTGCGTGCCAAGCTAGCACGCGAGGGCTTGAGCCTTTGTATATCGTGCCTTCGCTGCATAAGCGAATGCTAGTGCGTCATCGACCGCCTCGCCAACGCCGTCGGGCATCGGCTGCGCCGCACCCGATTCGGCTTAATCGAGACCGGGCTCTTGCGCTGCGATTCCGGCTTGGCGACCGTCCAGTAAAGAGGAAATGCGCTCTGTAGCGGACGCTATGGAACCTATGTCCCTGACGAGCAGTCCCACTCTGTCGCTGTGGCTGCAAAGCCCCAGACGTCCCGGCCACATCACCACAAGCGCCCGTACGAATTGGACCCCAAAACCACTCCAAACCCCTCATGCGCGCACCCCGCGAGCCGTAGAGCGCCCTGCGCGAGCCTATGGGAGACCCCTGCCCTTGCGGCGATCTCGTCGGCTACGATCCCGAGCGTCACAAGCTCGCCTGTCGTGTAGCGGACGGCGAGGGCAGGCGGGAGCGCTGACGAAGAGGATGCCAGGGCGCAACCCTGCTCTAGCTTGGCCCAACCTGATTCGCATCACTGCCAGCCTGGACGGACCCGCATCCGATTCGTAATCGCGCACTGGCTAGACCACGACCCTGCCGTCCCGGCAGCCTACCGCGCCGATTCAGCTAGCCGTCTCGGTGCCCTGCACGCCCATGACGGCTGCTCCTAGCCTCCGTAACGCAGTTTCTAGATTCTCATTCGGCTTAGCCGGAGCCTTCTCGCCCAAAAGGAATCCGCTTCCGCTGGGGATTTGCTTTTGGGCGACTTGGAAATTTTGGACCGGGCGGGCGGGCACGACGTTGGCCGCTGGCGCCCGCGCCGGCTCCGGACGGGGAATGGGTCGGCGCGCAGGCGCGGGCGCCCCACGGGCCGTCTCTGCCCGCGCGTTGGCCTTCATGAACACCACCGCGAACTCTTCCCCGAACCGGTAGCGGATTGGGTTCCGGTGCAGGCCCTCGGCGGTCCGCTGGTAGCGTTTGCCCGGGTCAGGCTCATAGCGGGCCAGGAAACCCACTTCCTCGAGCACGACGAGCGCGCCGCGGACGCGCGCCTCGGTCAGACCGAGGTCATCTCGGCCGGCGACGGCACGACGGTCGACCTGGAAGGCGATGCAGATGCGGCGTGGGGCCGACCACCAGCGGCCTAGCCAGGTCGCGAGCGCCAGAACGGCGGGCGCGTTTTTCCGGCCGCTCACGGCCGCCTCAAGGCGGTCGAGGACGGGGCGGGGGAGGCGATAGGCACAGGTCATCGTTCGGCCCTCTCGGGCCGCGGCAGATCGTTCGGAGGCGCCTGGCAGCGCTCCGTTTACCAAGGCAAGCCGGCCCCGTTTCCGAAAGCGGCGCTTCGGATTGACTTAGACGGCGATTTCGGGGACGATCGGACTTGCTACAGTCTTGATCGGCCCTCCGGGGCTCTAGACCCTCGGGTGCCCTGGCAGGCTTCCGGGGGTCTCGCTTTTTCAGGGTGTCACTGCGGCGGCTGGTAAATCCTAAGCGCGACTCGCGGGATGCGGGCCGCCCAAGCTGGCATTGGGCACGAAGCGCGACGTCCAGTCAAATAGCTCGAAATTTCAACGGCATGCCGGGATACCGTTATGCCGGGATAACGGCATCACCTCGCGCTCAGCCCTCGCGATTGAGATCGTCGAGATCGCGCCCGTCTCGTGCCAGGATCGGCCGCAGTCCCTCTAGGATGAGATCGTTCACCTTGCAGTCGCGGGCGAGCGCGATCTCGCGCAAGGCCTTGAGCACCTTTGGGCTTGCGTAGAATGACGAGTGGCTGGCCCCTTTTCGAGCAGGAGGGCGTTGAGGCGTCACGACGTCGTCACCTCGCGACGCTTCGACGTTACGACGCTGTGACGTTTCAACGTTATCGTCTTCCACCGGGGTGACGTTGGCGATCGACAGGCGACGGGGTGGCTTCGTCATAGGGCAACCTCGGGGAGTTGGGCTTTCACGTAGGCCCACAGGAACCGGACTTCGGCGGCGGAGCGGCCCTTAGGAGCGAATTCGGTCACACCCTGGCCGGCGACGGCGGCGTCAAGGAAGTCGGACCGGGCGCCGATCATGGGGGGCGACTGCCCGTTTTCGCCCATGAGAGCGGTCGCCGCGTCGAGGTTGCGAGCGGCCGAGGTCACGTTGACCTGGGAGAGGACGAAACCGAACTTCTTCCCGAGCGAGCGGAGCAGCTTTACGGTCGGCCGGGATGCCTCGACATCGAAGACGCTTGGCTTGACAGGGATCAGGGCAAAATCGGCGTCGGCCACACCGAGGCCGAGTGTGGGGCCATGAACGCCAGGCGTGTCGACGACAATCAGGCTCGCGCCGCCGTTTGCCCGGGCATTACGGATCGCGCCAGCTAAAGCGGTAGCCTCGACCCGCTCGACGAGAAGGTCGTCGCTCGGGATGTCGGCCTTCTGGCGCCGGAGGCCCCAGGCGTAGAGCGTTCCCTGCGGATCAGTATCGAGCGCAATCACGCGCTCCCCGTCCTCCACGGCTGCGACCGCCAGGGAGGCGGCCAGCGTCGTCTTGCCGGCACCTCCCTTCTGCGTCGTGAGAGCTAGGACTCGCATAGGGCCTCCTGTGGCGTTGCGACGTTGCAGCGTGTCGGCGTCGCGACGTCAAGAGGGTAGAACGATTTTAGACGTTGTGACGTTTCAACGTCATTTCAGATGCTATTAAGGCTCTGGCTGAACCCACCTCATCAGGTGCGCTATGCACGGGGCTTGAGGAGGTAGGTTGGGCAACCACCGACACGCTTGACCGTGATGCTCACAACTTGTGAGTTGTGAGCATGCGCCGGAAGCGAGTTCCGCACCGGACATCTGTACAGGCAAGCGGCTGGAAGGTGGTACAAAAATTATGATTTTTGTACCGGACGCTCACGCAACAGACACTATCCTTTCGCCCGCAAGCGCTGTTCAACCGGACAGCGTTGAGGTCCTGGGACGGCTATTCGCGGGAGTAGCAGCCGCAAATTCCACTGTTTATTTTTGAGAAAACGTGGATGCATCTTCTGATGGCCTCGACCTAATGACATACACGCGCTAGAGTTTAAAATGAACGGGTGGAATGGGAGTGAGACACGCCAATGCGATACAAAAATTTTCGTATAAGAAACTTCAAGGGTATCAAGGATACGACTGTCGATCTAGATGCTGGTCAAGCTGCTGTATTTCCTTTTGTTGGACTTAATGAAAGTGGAAAAACAACAATTTTAGAGGCTATTCATAGCTTTTCGCCCGATAAGGCAACAAGTGAGCTAGTTGGCGGTGAAGAACGATCAGGTGTACCTTTCAAAGATCGCGTTCCAAGACATTTGATTTCAAGCTTCACAGGATATGTATCCGTCGCAGCAACAGTTTCAATATCAAACGATGAAATAAAAATTGCCGAAAACATACTACGTAGTAAAGATATAATGATTGACAAAGCAGGTTTACCGCATGAATTAGTTTTTGATCGCCAGCAAGAGTTCAAGAACGGTGACTATGTAGCTAATTTTTTTAGCTTGCGAACACCTTACTTGGTCAAAAAAATAAAACAAAAGAAATGGCGCCAGCCTACATTGGAAGAACGCACTGCAGTTAGAGATGCGTTTTATGTACAAACGCCGGATATTGCCTATTTCCCAACATTTGTTTTTGATTTTCCAAAAACTATTTACTTGACTGAAAAAGGTAATAAGGTAGATAGATTTTACAGAACAGTATTTCAAGATATTTTAGATTATGACGGTCAAGGACACACTATTGAAGACAACATTGTCCGTCGTGTTCGAGAAAAAAACATGCTCGTTCCGTGGACTTCATTCTTAAATTTACTTGGCAGTCACGATGCTAAGGGAAAAATCCAGCATGTCATAGATCGCGCGGGAGCAGTTGTAACAAAAGTCGTTTTTGGGCGTTGGAACGAGATATTCGGAGAAAGCGCCCAAGGTAAAGAGGTTACAATCTCCTTTGATACCGAAGAGGGCTTCAAGAAAGATGCTAGCGGTACCGTATCAAAAACGAATGAACATGATGTTGTTATTAAATTTCAGATAAAAGACGGCACGCGTCGCTTTGATGTAAACGATAGATCGTTGGGTTTTAGATGGTTCTTTGCTTTCATGTTATTTACGCAGTTTCGCGTCGCTCGCGACAATTCAAGAGCAATGTTGTTTCTTTTCGACGAGCCTGCATCTAATCTGCATGCGGCCGCACAACAAAAATTGATAGATAGCTTTCCTGAAATCGTCCAAGGTGAGCATACTCTAATATATACAACGCACAGTCACTATATGATTGAACCTCGCTGGCTAGAGCAAACTTTTATTGTAACTAATAGATCCGATACGCCGTTGGACTCTGTACTTGCAGGAATTTCACTTGATGATGAGTCTCTAGATATCAAGGCAAGCAGGTATCGAGCCTTTATAGATTTACACCCTAACAAAACCAGCTATTTTCAACCTATTTTAGATAGACTTGAGGTCACACCGTCTCGTTTTGACATGAAGCAAAACTCGATTGTGCTAGAAGGAAAATCAGACTATTATATATTGCGGTATGCTAAACAATTATTGTTGAAAAACGAGCTTCCACTCGTTCCGGGATTAGGTGCAGGGACTTTCGGAGCACTTGTAGCTTTACATGTTGGATGGAACTTAAAGTTTCTTTTTATATTAGATAACGATAAACAAGGAAAAGACGAAAAAAAGAGATACGAGGCCGAATACGGCATTCCTCCAAATCAAATTATCACAATTAATGAACTTATGCACGGAATTAATGTAATTGAAGATTTATTTGATACCGAGGCGTTAGATATAATTAAATCCGAAATAGGAATTAGTGAATACCCAAAAAAAGGACAGATACTTAGATTTTGCCAAGAAAGATTGGCTAGTAACAATGTCATAACGCTTGGGGTTGGTTTTGAAAAATCCGCTGAAGCTGTATTAAAATCACTGGAAGCAAAATTGGGAAGATAGAATACTTAATAATTGAGGAACTCAATCTTGGTGCATCGTATAGCATTGCGATAGGAACTTCGCCTTGACCTTCCAGGGACGATCCAGCCCACTACAGGCGAACCGCACCCGGTCGCGCGTAGCGAGCGTTGAATTAGTCACGCCGCCCACCGTGCGAGGATCGCGTCGGCCTCCACAGGGTCCTCTTGGATGCGGTAGACGGTTTGCCTCGACAGACGGGCGTTGCGCGCGACAGCCGACACGCTGGCTCCCTGCGCGAGCATGGATCGCACCGTATCGAGTTGGGCGCGGGTGTAGCTCGGCTTCCGGCCTCGATAGGCGTCATCTCGGGCCTTAGCATGGGCAATGCCGGCCCGCTGCGCTTCCTTGGTCACCTCGGCCTGCGCTTGGGCCGTCGCGCTCATGAATGCGATGAGCGCATCCCGTACGGCCTGCTGCATTGGGTCCTTGGTGGCGCCGTCGAACACTAGGCCGTTGATGACCGTCCGGACGATCACGCCGCGGCGCATCAGTTCCCGGATGGTGTCGGTCACGTCCTGATAGTCGCGGCCGAGCCGGTCGACCCATCGAACCACGAGCACATCGCCGCGACGGAGCATGTCGAACAGGCGCCGACCCTGCGGCCTATCGGCGAGCCGGGTGCTGACGCCGCTCACACCCTCATCCGCCACAACCGCATCGATCGTGAAGCCCGCGGCCTCGGCCTGCGTCCGCTGATGGGCGGCGGTCTGCTCCATGGTGCTCACGCGAGCATAGAGGATGGTCTGCGACATAACCGAATCGTCCGTTGATCTACTATCCGTATAGATGCATGTCCGTAATGCGAAAGCAACCCTAACGGACAGGGCTTCGGGAAGCTGCGGCGGTGTCCGCTGCGGTATGCCCATACGGACAGGGTCGGCCGCGCATAGCTCAATGTATGATGCGGGTGGAGCAGGGGCTGAGCATGAACGCCGACGCCCTGAGGCTCGGCGTAGGCAGGGAACTCCATGAACCGGGCTCAATCGGCTGAGAAGCCCGCGGCTTAGCCCTACTATCACCCTACACTTCCGAAGTAATCAATTGTGTGGCATTCATCTTGGAACGATACTGAGCTTAGATGCTCCGCCTCACACCAGATGTCCACCGCTTACATTTGTAAATATCCTAATAAACCAGAATTATTACATAACGATTGTATTAATATTAATTCATATTGGTTGTTAGCAAATGATAAAATCATAAAATTAGTTTTATATTTATAGAATTTATTACAAATATTTCATTTATAAATTAAATCGTAAAAATACAAATAACATGCGCGAGGAGATGCAATATGACTTTAGATGAGATGACGAAGATTGCTGCTATCATAGGTGCTATAGGTCCTATCCTGGTTCCAATTGTACCTTCCATGCGAATTTTCCTATTTGGGAAAGCAGCGAAACCGCCCGCACCTTTAGCTCCTGCCGTTCTCGGAGCACTGGCGGGTATTTTAATTGTCAGTCTATTCGTCCTTTTTGTTTTACCTAGCAAGCCAACAATTAAACTTGCGCACGGTGATCACGTCGTAGCCACTAAACAGTCAGACGGCAATTGGAGCGCCACATCTAGTTGCCCAGTAAATCAAGCAATAGTCGGATTTCATTGCCAAATTGATCCTGGAAGCAAAAGTGGAGGAACAATCCAAAATATAGGATCTATGAGCAATAATTCTGCAATATGTACTTGGAATGGTGTGACGGATGGACTTGCGGCTCACATCATACCAGTGTGTGCTTACATTAAATAAATCAACCCATAGCTCTGTGCGGCAATGGCGGCGGTATCTGGGTCCGACTGCGGGCCGACTATGACCTCTGGGCCGCCGAGGTAGCATGACAGTGCAGCGACGGGGACAGCGGCCATCCGATCATCCCATAGCGGTGCTTACCGCGTAGAGCAGCGGTCCTACCTGGCGACCTCACGGGTGGCACCAGCCGTGGCGTGGGGGGCCACGGTTCTAACACGATATCGTAGCGTCATAACGTTACGACGTCATAGCGTTTCTTGATCGAGTCCACCTTACCGTAAGGCCCACACCCACCATGCTCTAAGTGTCTCTCACAAAACTCCCGATCGCCGTCGTCGCTCGCTGTGGCAGCGTCGTCGCAACGGGAGTTTTGTGAGGTGCACTAAGCACTCTGCGACGTTGCGGCGTCACGACGCTATAACGTTGTGACGCCGCCCACATCAGTGACCGTGTAGGCTGCTGGTATGGCCTAGTCGCTCAAGAGCCCGCGCTGATCGGATTCCATCTGGCGAAGCAAGCTCATGAGTTCCGACCTCGCGGCCCGCGCGATATCGACGGGGGACGCCCCGGCGCCCGCGTCGATGCTGACGCTAAGAGTCTTGTCGCCGTGATGGATCGTGAGCGAGCCCGATCCGGTCGCCGCCTGCGCGACCTGGCCGATCTTCGCCGCGAGGCCGCCCTCACCCTCGGGCCGCACCGCCCCGGCGCCCGCGAGGCCGCCGAGCCCCGAAAGCGCCTGGCCGGCCGCGGTCAGGCCGTTGAGGGTGTCGTTCGTCGATACGGCGCCCGAGAGACCCGGGGTGAAAATCTCGGGTCCGTTCTCGCCGACGAGGTAGGACCGACCGCCGGAGACCGGGCCGCCGAGGGCGCGCGCGCCCGCGAGGGTCACGGCCGAGGGCGCAGAGTCGACGACCTGGAATTTATCGGCGACGTCCTGCGTCTCCCACGGCGGCACGGCGCGGCGTTGCTCGGGCGTCATGTCCCGACGACGCTGCACATTGCGCGCCTCGACCTCGCCGGCCGACTGGCGGTAGCGCGCCAGGCGCCAGCGATCGAACGCGCCAACGGCGACGTCATCCGCCGCCGGGGCCCGGCCGCGCACATAGCGGCCGAGCAGCCAATCCGCATAGGCGCCCTGAGTGATCGTCTTCGGGTTGGCCCCGCCCGCGAACCCTTCGGCCACCTGAACAGCGTGTTGCGCCTCGTGGAGCGCGGTCGAACGACCGGCCACGGCGTCGAGGGTGCGGTCGACGGCGACGCCGCGACGCGGCGAGAATGCCCCCTTGGCGCCCTGTGAGAGCAGGTCGGCTTGACGGAACGCCGTCTCGGCCAAGGCCGGATAAGCGCGGCTTAAGGCCGGGTGCGCCATGGCCTCGCCGAGCTTGGTCGCGCCCTCCGGTGCGTAGCGGGCCGCGCCGTCGTGGATTTCAAACCGCCACTGCTTATCGACGCCCTGAAACCATCCCGTTTTATCCCAAATGTCCTTTCGCCCCGCGCCGGCCGCCGCCAACCCCTCGGCCTGTTTCAGGGCGCCGAGGTCGGCGCCCTTCGCGAGCCTGCCGCCGAAGATGCCCGCGGCGCCGGCCTCGGCCATCGGCATTCCGCCGAGGGTCAAGCTCCCGGCGAGCCCCACGGCGCGACGGATGCCCTCGTCGCTCTTGGGATCGACCCGGCCGGCGTAGACGTCGCCCGGGAGCCGCGCCAGGTCGAGAAGGCCGCGCGCGGCATTCGCCGCCGCGCCCACGAGAGCCGAGGACAGGCGATGGCCGGCCGCCGTCGGCTGCGCCGAGCCGTCACGGCGCGGGTCAACGGGCGCCTGACCCGGTGCCAGGCCGGCGGGGGTCTCGTCGGACAGGGCCTTGAGGGCGCCGTTCGTGGCGATCCTGCCGCTCGCCTGCGGCACGAAGATTTCCGGCCCCTTCTCGCCGACGAGGTAGGGCAGGCCGCCGGTCACCGGGCCGCCCTTGGCGCGAGCGCCGGCAACAGCAACCGCCGGGGTAGAGGCCGCCTTTGCGGCCGGGGTGCTCGTCGCGCCCGCGACTTTCGGCGCCTCGGCCGGCTTCGCCGCCGCGACAGCGTTCGGCGCCTTGGCCGCGGCGTCGGCCGCGGACATGCGCTTCAGGTCCTCGTCGCTGTAGCGCGAAAGGCCGGTGCCGCCCTGATGCAAGGGCTTGCCGTATCGGGCATTCACCTTCTCGGCGCCCGGCATCATGCCGGGGATCGAGCCGGCCTTCGCGACGGCCGCACCCGGAGCTTCGGGAGCGCCGTTGCGGAACATGCGATCGAAGCGTCGGCCATGCGCCAAGCGGTCGGCCGCCGTCGGCGAGCCGTAACGGATATAGCTTTTCAGGGCTGCGCTCGCGCCTTCGATCGTGTCGGCCGCCATGAACCGGGCGCCCGAGCGGCGCTCGGTTCCGTTCATCTCGTGCCGAATGAAGCCGGCCTGCGCGCGGGGATCGCCCACGGGGAGCCCGCGGCTCGCGGCGTACCGCTCAAGCGCCTGGCGGCGATCGAGGCGCCATTGAATGAGGCCGGCCGCCCCTTCCTTCTTGTTGAAGGCTCCGGTGTTGAGGGTCGACTCCTCCATCATGTGACCGAGGATCGCCGAGGCATGAGTGTGGTCGAAGCCCTCGCCGCGAAGGGCCCGATAGATAGTCCCCGCCCGGGTCGCCTCGTCGCCCTTCAGGGGGGCGGGCGCTCCGCCGACGCTCGCCGCGCGGACGGCGCCGCCAGTCGACCCGGCCGGGCCGCCCGCCTGGCCGCCGACACGCGCCGGGGCCGACGCGCCGGAGCGTGAAGAGCCCCCGGCCGCGCTCGCGGCACCCGACTCGGTCGAGCCGCCAGCCCGCGCGGCCGAACCGCCTTCGCCCTCACCGCCGCCGAGGGCGCCGATCGCGCTCTTCAAGGCGCCGACCTTCGCGAGGGCCGCGTCGATCGACGTCGTGTCGACGACCGGCTTCGCCGTCGTGTCGAGGCTCGCGTGAATGACCTCGCCGGCCTTCTTCGCCGTCGTGCCCACTTCCTCGATCGCGGTCGAGTCGACGGCGACCGCGAGGCCGCCCGGCGCCTGGCCGCCGGCCTGAGATAGCTTGTTGAGGACGCCGTTCGTCTCGATCCGCCCTGACTGCTGCGGAACGAAAATTTCGGGGCCATTCTCGCCCACGAGGTAGGGCAGGCCGGCGGAGACGGGGCCGCCCTTGGCGCGCTCGCCGGCAAGGGCGGGCGCCCTGCCAGGAGCCGCAGGAGCCGCCGTGGCGGGCGCGGAGCCGCCACCGAGGCCGAGATAGCTCCTGACCGCCGAAGCCGCCGTACTGGCTGCCTTCTTGACCGCGGCAGCCAGGTCGCCTGCCGCGGCCGTGACCCCCGACACGATCGCGTCGATGATCTGGCCGCCAGTCGCCTTCCAATCGAAGCCGATCACGGCGTCGGCGCCGGCCTTGGCGAGCGACTTGCACGCCTCGGCGAACTCGCCCGACTTGGCCTTGATCTGCTCGATCAGCCACGTCGAAAATTGACCCATCAGGTCGTTTTGCGACGACTGCTCGAAGCTGACGATATCCGACCACGAGAGCTTGAAGTTTTTCAGCCGGTCGAGGGCGTCGACGAGCTTGTCGATCCGCCCGGTCCACTCGGTTACCTTCGTGCCGAGTTCCGTGCCGAATTCCTCCCCCCACTTCTGCCACTTGGCATCATCGATCTTCATCCAGTCGCCGCCGCCGAAGAGCGACTTTAGACCTTGAATGAGGGGGTCGAAGCGGGCGACGAGGTCCGGCGGGAGCGCCTTTTGCAGGGCGGCACCGAACGCCTCGACGCCCTTCCCCATGCCCTCCCAATTCTTCGAGACAAACTCGGCCGCGGCGCCGAAGGCGACGATCGCCGCGCCGATGCCGGTCCCGATCAAGGCGAGACGCACGAGGCGCAGGCCCGCCCGGAAGAGCGCCATCGGCATGAGGCAGGCGAGCAGCCCGCGGGACAGGCCGACGAGCGCCGCCTTCGCGCTCCCGGCGGCGCCGAGCGCGACGATGCCGGTCGCGATCCCGCGCAGGCGCACGGCCGTGCCGATCGTGGCGGCGGCCGAGAGCGCGACGAGCCCACGCGCCGCGCCGATCAGCTTCGCGCCAATGCCGGCGATCGGCGCGATTGCGAGCATAGTCAGGGCGCGGCCGAGTCCCGTCACGCCGAGCAGGAACGAGGCAAGCTTGACGGCCGCAACGGCGCTCATGCCGACGGCCAGGCCGCCGAGCGCCTTCGCAAGGTTCGGGTGCTCGACGAGGATCATCGCGAGTTTGTTGATCGCGCGCGAAATCGCGGTCATCGCCTTCGCGGCGGGCTCCATTAGGGGCGCGGTCAGGGCCGAGCCGATGTTCTCGACGGACGCCTTCAGCGCCTTGAGCACGAATTTGGGGTCACGCTGAAGCGTGTCCGCATACGCCTTCTCGGCGTCGGGGACTTGATCGATCAGGGCTTGATCTTTGTGCAGCCGCTTGCGGTCTCGGACCTGAGTGATCGCGTTCGCGAAGCGGTTCGCTTCCTGATTTCGGAAGAGCTTACCGAGTTCCTTCGTGACGGCCATTTGGTCATCGGTGTTGATGCCGCTTTTCTTCATCGCCGGAACGAGAACCTTCTCGGTCCATTCCAGCGGATTTTGCATGGCGAGATTGGTTTCCTTCATCGCGCCGGGGTTCCAGCCGATGATTTCTCCATTCTTATTGTTCGTGAGGACATTCTTTTTGTCGAGAAGGCCGAGCTTGACCCAAGCGTCCGCCATCCGCTTGTCACGGGTCTTGCCCATGATCGCGTTATACCAGGCTCCCGCGCGCGTGCCGGCCCGATCGCCGCCGAATTCCTGAATGAGGCTCGGGGCAATCTTCGTGAGGAATTCCTCGGAATAGTTCTTAATAGCCGGGTTGGCTTGCTGCGCAAAGTTGAGGAATTCGTGCGGGTTGACGTTGCCCCGCGTGAAGACCATCGCCTTAAAAAGCTCGCCGACCTCCTTCTGATAGACGTGATGGTCGGCGGCCGTACCCCTGATCTCGAAGGCGCGCACGAGGGCGTTGAAGACCTCGCCCGGATCGCCGGCCTTGTCACCAACGGCGTTCTGTAGAACAGAGCCGATCCGCTGATTAAATTCGAGATTTTCGAGAGCGTGATGATAGTCGCCGAAGGCGCCAGTCGTCTCGTTGAGAATTTTCAGATTTTCCGCGAGCGTAGTCGTCGGAAGTTTTCCGATGACCTTGTTCGCTTCATGGATGCCTTCCGCGATTTCCTTGGCGGTGCGGCCGGCATTCTTCAGCGCCTGGATTTCGTGCGCAAGCTCGGCGCCGTCGCCGATCGCGTGCTTCACGCCGAAGGTCAGGCCGCCGGCTGCCGCCAAGCCCGCGACGCTCTTCGCGGCGTGACCGATCTCGGCGAGGGACGCCTTCGCCTCGGCGGCGCGGGCCTTGAGGGAGCGGGACAGGGCAGCAAGCTTGCTCTCGGTCGCGCGGACGGCCTGCGACAAGCTCGGATTGAGCTTGCCGCCGATGTTGACTAGAACCGAAAAATTCTTAGCCATCGTCACAGCGCTTCCAGGTAAGAATTTACCGCTGCACCGATGCGCTCAGCGTCTTCCGTGCAAATCTTCTTGAAAAATTCCATTGGGATACCACACATAAGCGCAGTTAGATGCACACCGCGCAAATATTTTGTGTGATATTTCCGTCTTACAAATGAAATTTCATTTGAGCTTGGCGATCTCATACGCACGAATTCGTACCTAATACCAAGGTACTCGATCGGCTGCCCAAGCCTGATCTCGGTCGGTTCTCTCATGGCCGAAAGCTCTCTCGCCCCCGGTTCATCCGGGCTAGAAAGCAGGGTCGGCTATGGCGCTCCACCTGTGAGGACTGATCGAGTCGCCCCAAGCAAAAAAGGCAGGTCGCTGAGAGCGACCCGCCAGTCTGTAGAGAGCTAATTTCATAAAGCGCGAGATAGGCCGGCGATCGAGGCTATTACAGTCGCGCCAAGGCGTTCTTGCGTGCCTAGCTCATCGGCCAAAACATCTTCTGACCAAGCCGTGCGGGGGGAAGAACCAAGCCCCGAGTAGGGGATGGCTGAACCCGACCCTTCCGAACCTCGCCCGGGATGATCCGTTCCTTCTTCACTTTCCGGGCTGCGGCATTGGTGGGGACGAAGACGCCATCGCGCTTCGCAAAGACATTCACGCCGGTATAGCGTCCCGTATAAGGATCAGGCTCCTCCCACTTCTCCTCGATAACCCGTCGGTCTGGCGTGACCTCGTCAGGCTCGGTCCGGAACCGCTCGGTCACCGTTACAACAGGGTCGGGGAGCTCAGCGTCTGGCTCGGCTTCACGAACCATCTGGATCGAGTGGTTTGCACTGCCGATCTCACGGTCGATCGCGTTGAGCTTGCCAGCTACGTCCGCCAACTTGGCCGCTAGAACCTCGTACTCGTCGAGCAGTTTAGGCGCGTCGTCAACACGCCGCCGGGCTGCTTCGACCTGCGCTTTCAGGGCAACCCGTTTGTCAGCCTTCACAGCCTCAACGTGGGCCGCTCGAAGCTCGACGAGACGGGCGTCGATCCGGATGATCGCACGAGCGGCGGCGGCAGCTTCCGTTTCGGCCTGGACATGCTCGGCATCGGAAAGCATGGCGACGTTGGCGAGCGCCTGGCGCGCCTTAGCGCCCCGGCTGAGTTCCCTTTCGCGGTCGGCCTCGTGCTGAGTAATCTCGGCGGCAATGGTAACGGTGGTCGGCTTCTTACCGCCGAGCAGCTTTGCGATGACGTTCATCACGCGATCCTCCGTCCGCCCTTGATCCGGACACCCGAAGCCGGGTCGGCGAGTTCAGTGCCTAGCTTGGTAAGGATCGCCCCCACTGCAGCAAGACGAGCTTGCGTCTCGGTAATATCTGCGGTTGTTAGAACTTCACGCTGCTCGAAGGCAACCTCGATCTCGCGGAGATCAGACCGCGTGGCGCGCATGAGATACGCGCACTCGTCGATGACGGGATTGGGGAAGATGTGGGTCAGAACCGGGGGGCGGCCATAGGCCATGCTCGTCTCTCCTCATGCTCGGCACATGCCGAACGGGGAGACGTTCGCGCGGACGGCGGCGCCTGTGAGGACCGATCGAGTCGCCCCCAAGCACAAAAAGGCAGGCCGCCCGTAGGCGACCCGCCAGCTTCGGAGGAGTGACACCGGCATCAAGCCGGAGATGAGCCCGGCTGACGAGGCTATTAGCGTCGCCCAAAGCGCCGATGAGCGTCGAGGATGGCTACGACTGCCTCGTCATCGCCGCTCTTGCCGGCGGTCCCGGTCTTCGACCTTTCCGCAAGACGGCCGGACGTCAGGATAAATGCGGCGATGTCCTCGGCTGTGGCAGGCCGGGGGGTGGCCAGCCTCCGGCCGGGTGACAAGCTCGGCGCAGATGTCAGGACGGCGCGCGGTGGCACCTTCCCCACCGCAGGCGACGCGCCAGGCTGCTCGCCCTTCGCCAGGGCGGCGAGGGTGGACTCGAAGGTGCCGAAGCCGTCGGCCATGCCGGCGGAGATCGCCGCCTGACCGATCAGGACGTCGCCGCGGCCGAAGGCGTCGAGGACGTGGGCGGTCGACACGTCGCGGTTGGCGGCGACCGCCTCGACGAACACAGCGGCCAGGGCGTCCACTCGGCTCTTGATCCGGGCGGCGCCGTCCGTCGTGGCCGGATCGGACACCTTGAACGGCGACTGGCTCGACACGAAGGTGTGCGAGCGGACGCCCGACCGGGCGTCGCGCGCGCTCGTGTCGGGGATCGTGACGCGCACGCCGATCGATCCGAGCGCGGCGCCGGGGCCGATGATGATCCGGTCGGCGGCCGAGGCGATCCAGTAGGCCGCCGACGCCGCCAGGTCGGACGCATAGGCGACGATCGGCTTCTTCCCGCGCGCGGCCCGCACGGCGCCGGCAAACTCGGCCACGCCCGCCGCCTCGCCGCCGGGCGAGTCGACGTTGAGCAGGATCGCCCGCACGTCGGCATCGTCGAGCGCGGACTGCAGGTCGCACATCAGGGTCGAATAGGCGGTCGCGCCGCAAAGCTCGGTCATGAGGTTGGCGCGCTTGAAGAGCGGCCCCTCGACGGCGAGGATCGCGACGCCGTCGCGCAGGGTCGCGCGCTCGGCCTTCTTCAGGGCCTCGGCACGGTAGGCGGCCAGGGCCTCGGGCGTGACTTGATGCTCGCGCGCGGCCACGTCGAGCAGGCCGGCGAGGGCGGCCTCTTCCATCGCCCACGCGGCGGCGTTAACGACGTCCAAGATCTTCATTGGATTGTCCTCGATGGCTCAGGCATCGGGCGGCCGAAGGCGATCTCGGCGGCAAACTGCGCCGCATCGCCAAGATCGAGGCCAACTCGTTCGGCGGCCGGCTTCAGGGCAGCAATCACATCAGAGTCGAGGACCCTGTCGCGCGGAATTGGAACAAAATCCCACCCAAGTACATTTAGAACCGCAGATATATTGTTGAGGCTTGGTGTATTTTTATGCCGCCATGCCTTCAGGGTAGCCCTCATAACCCCTGATTTATCCTCGATCTCTTGGTACGTAATCCCCTGCCTTTTTATTTCTGTGAAAACGAGTTTTACGATCGGCGAGACGCCGCTCGGGATAGTGACGGTTGATGGACCGCGCTTTTTATTTCTGCGGTATTGGCGGGGGGAAGCTTGCTGCGTGTTCACTGAGAGCCCCCGCCACTCTTCATCTCCGCTAGGGCTTCTCGGATCAGCTTGTCGACCTCTGCGACGAGCTTCTTTGCCCGCTCGGGCGAACTGGCGTGCATCTGCGCGACGGGCCGGAGCTTTGTCGGGATCGCCAGGATGCGGGCGCGAGCGTTGGCGACCTCATTCGAGAGGACCTTTGCGATCATCTCGACCGGAGCGACGAGCTTCATCGCCTCGGCAAGCTCAAGCTCGGCGAGGCTGGCATCGGCACGCGCCTTGCGGGCCTTCGCGTCCTCGCCCGACTCGCCTTCGGGCTCATCGGATGCGGTGTCACCCCCACCGAAGCGGTTCCCGCGGGACCGGCGCTCAGCCAATGCCTTCTTCACGATCCAGCCGTGAACGGCGACGCTGTCGAACTCCCACGGAACGCCCTTGGACCCCTGTTTGACGGCCGGCATCCCGTCGTTGATCCACGCATCGACGGTCGTCAGGGCGCAACCGAACATCTCGGCGACGTCACTACGGTTGAGGATGCGGCCCATCAGGCGACCCCGGCCTTCAGGTTCGTAAGGTCAGTTCCCGGGTTCGGATCGGACATGCGGCACCCTCCTGTGATGGGCGCCAGTCTTGACTGGACAGACTCCGTCGGAGAGGGTGTTTTAATCGCCTCTAAGGACAATCCGTCATGAGGCTCAAGACCTTGAGCACGGGGCGACTCAGCCCCACTTGAGTCGTAGTTTGCTCAAAAATTTCTCATATCTAGGCCAGTCCCGAGGTCGCGCGTTAACCGCCCCCCTGGCCCCCCTAGAGGGACCCAAAGGCCACACTGTTGCAGGATTGCAACGCTTTGAGGCGTGCCTTCGGTGCATCAGTGTTGCAATATTGCTTTGTCAATGGCAAAGTGAGGCATTGCCGATCTTTCTTCGGCTGGCCCTCGCCGTCCGTGCATGTGTCACGGCATCACGTCATCACGGCACGACGGGGAGTCCGCCTTGTGTGCCCGGGGCGCTTCACGCTCGACGTTGTGACGTCTTCACGTCATGACGTTGCGACGTGATTTCAGATGCGTCAGGCGCTGACGGTCCAGCCACGGGGCGAGGCGCCATCCCCTTCCATATAATCGGGCCTTTGCCCTCAAGCTCCTCCATGATGCCCACAAGGTTGATAACGGTCCTGGGACGCTATGCGGTCCACACGAGGCCAGTTCTCGCGATACCGTTCCCCGGCGCGCTCGATCAGCCCGAGAGATATGCACTACGGCCTCTCAAGCGCTTCATCGGAACGTGCGTCCAGAGTTTCGTCCTTTCGTCCTGACATCGCTTAGAGAGGGAGCCGCGGGAGAGCCGAAACGAGAGGGAGGAAGGGTGTCAGGATAAAAGGATAAAACTACATATATATAACATATATATTATATATTTCAGCTACTTAGCGGCCTTGAATTTCGTCCTGACACCCTCGGACGAAACTCCCGACAAAAGGACGAAAGTCGGCTTCCAACCGCCCTTCCGTGCCGGACGAAACCCCCTTTCGTCCTCATGCGTCCGGACGAAACTCCTTCGATATGAAGCGATAGCCCGGCCGCCCGACCTGCGGCTTATGCAGGATGGAAATGACCCGTCCGGAAGCTTCCGCCTCCTCGATCAGTTCCTCGCGTGTGCGCTTGTCGAGTACCCCCCCGAGCTTGTCGACGATCTTGCCCCGCGTGATGCCATTCGGGCCCGCGCGCCGGATGATGTCCAAGACCTTCAAATAGCTCCGCTGCCGCTCATTGTCGGCAATTCGCATGCTACCCTCGCGACACAGCAGACAGGTGCAGTGCCAAGCGAGCTTCGCCGCCCACTGCGCGATCTCGACCGAGATCACGGGTGCGACGGGGTCAGCGCCCACAGCGACGGTCAGGGCGAGCTTGAAGGCGTGCTCCCGGGCGCGGCCGATCATCGGATGAAACCGGCTATCGGTGGCGCCCTCTGCCCTGGCAATGACGGCGTCGAGGGCGTTAATAGTGTCCTCGGCGCCCGGAGCGAAGCCGACCGACTTCGCCGGGAAGGAGAGCGATCCGCTTCCGCTGGCCGGGAGGTTGCCGCGCCCATACACTGCCTGGAAGATTGCGCGAGAAGCTTCGATTAGCCGCTCGGGCGGAGAGCCACGCGAGGCGCGAGGTTTGACGCGCTCGGGCTTCAAACCGTCAACGTTGAAGATCAGGAAGCGGGGAAGGAAGCCGTCAGCGTTGCGCCCGGAACTTAGCGCGGACCAGAAATCGTCCGGCGTTGACATGCCATAGATACATAGATTTGGATTGTACAACTTGACAGCCCGCCCCGCCGCGTATGCCGCACCCGCATAAAAATCTTTCGATCTAGAAAACATTTGAAGCAAATCATACCTAATCATTTCGTTATGAAGACCAACTTTAGGCCCGTCTATTTGGCGCAAAATACCACCGAACTCGTCTTGAATAGATAAAATACTTGCTTGCTCCATCAGGGTTTCACGCAAACCAGAAGCCGACATGAAGCGTGCCGGGCCGATGAACCGATCGAGGCCGACCTTCTGAGCCAGCATCGTGATGCACGAGCCAGCGTGATCCTTGCCGAAGCCTGAGGGGGCCAAGCCGACCATGTAGAGGTTCGTGCGTGCGCCCTGATCGCCGGCCTCGAAGCCGCGGCCTGCTAGAGCCCCAACCCACCCGAGGGCCGCACCGAGGGCGAGTTCGCGCGAAGGGTAGGCGGCCGAAGCCTCGATCCAGTCGATGATCTCGCCGACGAGCCCTGGGACGCGCGTCAGGTCCGCAAGCCGATCGGGGCTCCTTAGGGCGTCGTCCTCGGCGGCCTGCTCGGGATCGACGTTCGCCGGGGCGGGCGCAGCCTTCGGCCTGGCAGGCGCCGGGCGATCGGGAAGGTTGAAGTCGGCGAAGGGGTCCGGCTGCTCGTCGACCGCCTCGACCTGGCCGCCGCTCGCCTCGCGGTAGGCGTGCGCCGCGGCCTCGACGTTATCACGTCGTAACGTTGTAGCGTCGTGACATGATGACGTTGATTTCTGTTCGATGCCGCTCATGAGGACGACCTTTGAACCGAAGTCATAGCCGAGGCATTCACCGAGCCACACGGCGGCCTGGTTGAGATTGGCGCCGTGGGCGCTCATCACGACGTTGAGTGGCGTATATGGCTTGTCGCCGTCGCCGTGATCCATGATCCCGTTCGGGTGGATGTTGAGCAGAAGCGGGCGCTTGTGGACCGGGTTCCCGCTATTGCTCGGGCGCCACTCGGCGACCGACCGGAAGCCGCCGCCACCCTGGCGCACGAGCCGGGTCAGGCCGAGGCGTGGCACCCACGCGCCGAGGTTGGCGAGGGCGTCCTCGTTGAGGCGCCGGAAGAACTCGGTCTGAGAGTCGCCCTCGCCGTCGCCGAGGCCGGCCGTGATCTCAGGCTCGGGCGCGTAGCCGAACGCCTTCAGGACCTCGATCACGGCCTCGTGGTGCTCGATCGTGACCTCGGTCAGGGCGGCGATCGGCGTGTCGGCCAGGGTGCGTTCCGTCGTCCAGACGTAGGGCTCGCCCGTGACCGCGTGGATCGAGGGCGGGATCACGGTCTGTTTGCCGGCGGAGATCACGTCGAGGACGCCGAACCCGTCGATCTTGAAGCCGCGCGAGCGGATCAGGTCGCAGTCGCCGCGGAAGAACAGGGTCTCACCCTTCCGACCACGCTTCGCCACGACGGCTGGCGGCAGGGCCGCGCGGATCGGCTCGACCAATTCGTCGCGGTCGATGTCATAGGCGATCAGGCCGCGCCCGCAGGCGACGCCGATCCCGGCGCCCTCCCACGACGACCAGAGCTTGACCTGAAACGATGACGGCGGCGCCTCGCAGAATTTCGACCACCCCGACATATGGCGCCATTCACCCGCCGCCCACATGGCCGGAGCCTTGTTGCCCGGCATGATCGGGATAGGCGAATAGCCGGCGGCGAGGATGGCGGCGCCGATCTCTGCGAAGGGAGTGATGGTCCCGGCCATCAGCGAAGCCCCGGGCGGACGGCGAGCATGAGGAGCCAGAGCCGGAGCTTCCACTCAAATCGGCGGTACCACCCCCGCCGCCACCGGCGGTCTTCGTCACCATGAAACGGGAAGTGCCGAACGGAAAGTGTGCCGTCTCGCCATGCGACCGTGATCCAGAAGCATTCGCACTCAGACCCGAAGACGCCTCGACACCTGTCCTCGTCTTCTTCGCGCCAGTGCCTTACGCGAGCGCTCGCGCGCGGATTGAGACGGAAAAACTCTTCGTCAGAGACGAAGGGCTTCAACACATCTTGCTTTTGACTTCTAAACGCGATATCCACGAACTCATCCATAAGTTTGAGAATTGCGAAGCCCGGCGTTGCAGCGCCGGGTTTCGTGCTTTCATGCGGTGTGCTGGCTCGTGGCCAAGGGAGCGCCGTCAAGAAAGCGGCGCCAGTCATCGGCCAGGATGAAGGTCACGCCGTCGATCTTGCGCGCCGGCAGAAGCCCGCGCTTCACAAGCTCGAAGAGCTTCGTGCGGCCGATCGGACCTTGGGCGGCGAGATCGTTGATGCGAATGGCGTGCGGCATGCCGGTGCTCCGGTGCGGCTAGAGGCTGAACCGGAGCGAACGTGTGCGAACGGCGTCGCACGAGGGAGGGTGTTTGAGTCGCCCCCAGACGCTTTTCGGGCCGGAGGCGAGCGCCGGCCCGATCGCCGGGTCACGCCATGGCCGCTGACATTGCCTCGGCCTTCGCAAGTGCCGCCTCACTCGGAAGCTGCGCCGCTAAAAGGCGCAACCCCATGGCGACGATCCGGCTATCGGTCGGGCCGACGCCTGGCCCGTCTTCACCTTGACCGGCCGCAGCCTCGAATAGAAGCGCAAGCTCGGCGACATACTCGATCGTATTTGTCCTGATCCTATCAGTGATCTTCACAACGTCCCCCATTGACGCAGCCGTGATCATTCGATCACCAGTATATTTTTGGTGTCGAGGTCTTTTCATTGCAATCTGCGTGATATGATCCGCTCACAAGGTGAGCGCGTGAGCACTTTAGAAACCGATCTTGAGAGTTTCAACTAGAAAATATCAAAAACAACTAACGGATGTCCGTCGATTGCTAACGGATTTAACGGATGATCGACGGATACAATGAGCAATCGATGGATCGGCTTGTTCAAGCTGGGAGTTGGTGCCCTAGCGGAGCAGTTCGCCCAGTGCTCCACATATGCCAAGACATCAGCACCCGGGCATGCCGGCACGAAGAAGGCTGTCAACCCTAGACCAGCGGACGCCGGCCTGTTCAGACCGAGGTGGTTGAATAGGTCATCTGCTCGCAGCCATCATTCGTTAACCGTGCTGGTCGATCTTCACCAAGCCGAATAGAGCATCCAGTTCGGCAAAAGCGGCGGCTGCGTCTTGACCTGTCGTGGCCGCCGCCTCCTTCCGCAAACGGCCATGTGCGGCCTGAGCCACGGCCGAACCATGCATGAGCGCTGAGACCGATCTACTCGCCCTGGCTATCGAGAACGCCGAGCTTCGTCTCGCACTCGCTGAGGCGCAGGAGCAGTGCGTGGAACTGGCTGTTGATGCCGGCGAGTTGCACGCAACGATCGAAGTGCTTCAAGTCCGCCTCGCCCTTCTCAAGGCTGAACGTGATGCTTTGCGGGAGAAGGTCGGGGGCTGACTACGACGGCACCTATCAGGACGTCTCACTTGAGACGGCCGCCTATGCCCTCAGTGCAGCCGAACCTGGGGTGAAAGTCATGACCCAGCCCCGTGCGAGGCAGCATGGCCTTCGGGACTGGCGCACTAGACGATCTTTGACCAACAGGGTACAAAATCATCATCGCCAACAAGGAATATTCTCAAGAAATATTCCTTTATTAATCTACAAATAATACATTATAATCTTAATAAATCCTCTAAAAATTTGTCAGTATCGCTTACCATTTGTTGCTGCAAAGCAGGCTTTTCTAACCAGCTAGTTTGAGCAAGAGAAGCAGCGAGACTGACACCTGGTTTTAGTAAGTTTGCGACGATACCTGCCTTTGCCTTACCTAACCCCATCCCTCTTCGCAGATTTTTCATTCCTGCATGGCTAGATGGTAAAGAGCGTAATTACCCAGGGGGTATTTTTCGGCACGCGCGTTTTCCGCCCCCCCCTCTTTCACTTGGAGGGGGGGTTGCTCAGGCGGTGATGGTCGCGAGCAGGGTGGTGAAGGGCGTGGCCTTGGTCCGGAGGGCGGCGGTGGCGACGACGGTGCGCACGTCTGCCTCGCCTTTGGCCGCCCACATCGCCCGATAGCCGTTTGTCACCTTGCGCTGGACCACGGCCGGCCGGAGGTCGCGCTCGCAGGCGTTGTTGGTCACGTCGACCTTCCCCGGGAAGGCCACGAAGGTCAGGAGCTGGTCGCGCGCCCGCTGCATCCGGGTCTGGAGCGCTCGGGTGAGGTCGCAGGTGGCGGGCACCTTCAGGAGGGCGTCGAGATCCCCCTCCAACTCGCGCCGTTTGCGCGCCAGGGTCGAGGCGGCCAACGCGGTCAGCCGGCGGGCGAGCCCGAAGGCGTTGTCGAGCCACCACTTGAACCGCAGGGCGAGCAGGTCGTCGCTGGCTTCGGCTGCATAGGCCACGTCGCGGGCGAGGTGCGCCAGGCAGGTCTGCTGGCGCTCGCCGTGTCCCTGCTGGGCCGAGTACCGGTCCGAGAGCCACACCAAAGGCCGGTGCCCGGCCATCACCTCGCCGACGACAGCAGCAGACCGGCTCGGGGCGGCGTGATGCACCACCGCCTCCTCGCAGCGGAACACCCAGTGCCAGCTGTTGGTGCCCTCGATCCGCACCCCGGTCTCGTCCGAGGCCACCACCGGCGCCTGCCGCAGACGCGCCAGCGCCGCGTCCCGGCCCCCGGCAAAGCAGCCTTGGGCGCGCCGCAGCACGTTCATCAGCCCGCCCTGGCTGAGCTTCAGCCCGAACAGGTCCGACAACGCCGCCTGCAACCGTTCGTAGGACAGCGCCTGGAAGGTCTTCAGGTAGGTCGCCACCGCGTGCAGCCGCGACCCGAAGGGTGTCGCGTCGGCTCCCGCCGGGCGTCGGGCGGCGACCCGGGTCCGGCAGGCCGGGCAGGTCACGCACAGGCGCCGGTGCTGCTCCACCACCGGGCGAACCAGCGGCAGGTCGATCCGCTCGTGCACGCTGACGACCTCGGCCGGAAGGTCGGCCGGCAGTGGTTCGCCGCACGACGAGCAGGCGCAGGGCCGATGCTCCACCACCTGATCCGGATCCGGGGTCAGCGCCCGCTTGTGGCCCTCATGCCCGGGCTTGGCCCCGCCGGGACGGGACTTCTCCCGCCTCTCCTTGCGATCCGTGGCCGGCGGCTTGGACGAGGTGCGCGAGGTCTTCTCCGGCCGGTGCAGCTTCAGCACCAGCTCGATCAGTTCCTCCTTGCTCAGGCGCTCCAAATCGCTGCGGCTCATCCCGACAGGGAATCAGCCAAACCATCAGACGGCAAGGGGGGGCGACATGACACCTAAGCCGCGACCGAGCCGCCCGTCACGGCACCCCCCTGGGTAATTACTAAAGAGCTATCTAAGTCAGTAACAATCTTGGTCGCCGCATTTACAAAATCGGGATTGGTTACATTAGCACAGCTCAAAAGTATATCTTCAAGAGCGCCTTGTTGCTGATTATCAGGAAACATAAAAATCCCTACCGCTGGCGGACCGGCCTCCATTATGCCAGGCTTGGTTGGAACCCTGATCGGATATCCAGGCTGCCCTTCATCATGAGCCGCTTTATTCATTTTTTCAATGTTATTTTTCAAAAAATTAAATCTATCTACAGCATTACTCCTGTCTATATCAACAAATACAGCAATTCCTGATAGATTACGTGTATCCATCACATCAATTACAGAGCGAAGCGTGGAAATTAATCGACTATCGCTACCAGCAGTTGTGATTCCAACTACAATGTCTTCCAAGATATAAATTTCCGGAAAGCGCATTATACGCTCAAGGGTTTCACCATCCATTGGAAATTTTGTTGGAAAAAGTTTCTGCCAGTCCACTGGCACAGAACTTAGCGTTGTAGCTGCCGAGAAATTTCGAGCTTTGAGTAATTGGCCCAGGAAACTTGCATCGTGCGAACCTTCGACAATAATGGCAAAGTTGGGCATATCAGTTCCGGATATCAAGACCACGTTGTCGCACGAGACGATGGAGCATACCACCGGTGTAACGCTTTACCCCACTTTCGTATTCGTCACCAAGGGTGTAGGCACTCAGTTCCGAATGCGAACCTGGTTGCACACTTTTTATAATTGCGTCGATGGCTTCCAGGCTATGTGTTGTAGCAAATATTTGGACCGAAAAACTCGATGCGGCTTCTTCTAGCCAACGATATACACGGTCAAGAGCACTAACGTGAAGTGCCGCTTCGATCTCGTCTATAAGTAAAATTCCATTAGCAGCGGTGCGTAGTGCGGATGCGAAAGATAATGCCCGGCGAACACCATCTCCGAACACGCCGAGCGGCATCAGCGTACCATTTTTCATCTTAATAGCGATTTTTGGAGTTCGACCGTCTTCTGATGTAATGATTTCAACACCAGATATCCTAGGATCGAGGTCTCGAATGAGAGCGTCAATGTCGTCCCTGCCACCCATTTTGCTGGCTTCAGACAATCTGCGGAGGTTTGCGGGAGAATTTCGGTGGGCATATGGAGCAAGAAATTGTAAATTTTCTTTTGCCCGAAATCGGCGCGGCTCGGCGCGAAGACCGACTTGGGACCATAAAGTCCACTCTTTAGAAAACTCTTGCGGAATAAGCATTCCCTGAGCAATAATAGCAGACGATCTTATAATTATTCCATTATCTTCAATAAGATTTTCTTCTGACTTGCGTCTAAATCCCATAGTAAGATTGATTACATCAGCTGGTATTATACCCTGTATATTATCACAAAGCATTTCAAGTTTATCGATAGCGCCTTCAAATTCGCTTTCGATATATATCGGTAAAGAAGACTGTTCACCCCAAACATCTCCATCGCGAATTGGAAACATCCAACGAAGCGCTTCGATTGTGGAGCCATTCTCCGTAATCAATATACCGGGAGATCGAGTTTCTCTTGCACGGGCTATATTAAGCCACTCGAAAGGATCAAAAGGATTTTGCAGAATTGCGATTGCTTCCAAGACGGAGGTCTTACCTGCATTGTTTGTTCCAACAAGCAGATTAATACGACCT
>NZ_JBYLEN010000005.1:0-21530 GCF_057747795.1 Methylobacterium sp. 142-1Y
GGCGGCCGTCGCTGAGGGCGCCGCCGGCCGGGACACTCGATCTCGCCCTCGTCGCCCGGTTGGCGCGAGTTGCCATTAGGGCCCCACACTTAAACCCCATGCAGTCGTTCCGCATATCGGGCTCGGCCGTACGGAAAACAGGTGTTTTCCGACATTCAGGATGATGGGCTAGACGTGCCGACTGAACCCCGATGGGCGCTTCATGGGGCTGCCTTCGACCCATTGCAGATGCCTATGGTGAGAGAGGAGGGGCATGCACGCCCCTCCGACGATCAAGCGTCAGCACGGATGACGACGTGCCGTTTGCGGCCGTAGCTCAGCTTCAACCCGTCCCGCCGCAGGTCATCAAGGGTGACGACCACACTCTCGTCGTCGATCACCTCATCGTTCAGTCGTGCTCCTCGACCCGCGATCAAGCGACGTGCCTCCCCCTTCGAGCCCGCCAGCCCCGCCGCCACGAGCAAGTCCACGACGCCTACGCCCCGTTCAAATGCAACGCGCTCCACACGGATCGTCGGTAGGCCGTCCAAAGCCTCACTGCCTGAAAAGGCCGCCTGCGCGGCCTCCGTTGCCTTGAGGGCCGCATCCTCGCCGTGGGCCAGCTTAGTCACCTCATTGGCCAGGACCGCCTTGGCCACGTTGATCTCTGCCCCTCCCAGTGCCTCCAAGTGCTCGATCTCGTCGAGCGGCAGGTCGGTGAACAGGCGCAGGAACCGTCCGACATCCGCGTCCTCGGTGTTGCGCCAGAACTGCCAAAACCCGTATGGCGCCAGGCGAGCCGCGTTGAGCCAGATCGCACCACCCGCTGTCTTGCCCATCTTCGTCCCCGACGCGGTAGTGAGCAGCGGCGTCGTCAGCCCGAAGAGCTGGCGCTGGTCGACCCGGCGACCGAGTTCCATGCCATTGACGATGTTGCCCCACTGATCCGAGCCGCCCATCTGCAGGACGCAGCCGTGGCGGCGTGATAGTTCGAGAAAGTCGAAGGCCTGGAGGATCATGTAGTTGAATTCCAGCAGCGACAGGGGTTCCTCACGGTCGAGGCGCGTCCGGACACTGTCGAAACTCAGCATACGATTGACCGAGAAGTGTCGACCAACATCCCGGAGAAAGGGGATGAAGTGCAGCGTATCGAGCCAATCGGCGTTGTTGACGAGCACTGCGTCGGTCGCCTTATCCCCGAAGGTCAGGTAGCGGTCAAAAATCTGACGCAGACCCGACACGTTCGCTGCAATCTGCACGTCGTCGAGGAGCGGGCGGCTGCTGTTGCGGAAGCTCGGATCTCCGATACGGGTGGTGCCACCGCCGATCAGGACGATCGGCTTGTGGCCGCAGCGCTGCAGCCAGCGCAGCGGCATGATCTGCATGAGGTGCCCGGTGTGCAGGCTGTCGGCCGTGGCATCGAAGCCGATGTAGGCCACGCGAGGCGGTCCGCTCAGCGCCAAGTCGAGGCCGTCGAGGTCGGTGCATTGATGGATGAAGCCGCGCTCGGCGAGCGTGCGGACGAAATCGGATCGATGGGTCGGCACAGCTGTGTCTCCTGGTGGGTGGACGCGCCGCCTCCGGAGACTTGCCTTGAAATGAAAGCGCCGCCGGGATGCGGCGGCTTTGTATGATCGTCGGTCGCAACCGAACGCAGCCGCCCTATGGGAAGGGCGTGCGATAGCTCACGGCATGGCAGCTGCGAATGATCATAATGCTACCCTGAGGCAACTATTCCGTTAAGTCAATATGCTTGTGGCAAGGTCTGCAAACTACCCCTGCGGTCGCCCCCCATCAAGCTCAGATGCACGGCAAACAAGTGTTTTCCGACATCCGAGATCGCCGGCTGGCTTCTGACGGGCACTTCATGGGGCTGCTTACGACCCTCAGCGGCAGTTGGAGCCTCAAGGTACGGGGTCCATCACTGAACGGCTGGCGCTAACCATCAGCACCTCGTTCAACGGCGTCGTGAAAGCTCGCCAGATGCAGGTCCTCCAGCCAGCACCATTATCGAGTGCGACCGCCTTGCTGCCTTCAACCGCAACTGCGCACAACACTTTGCTCAGGTTCTGCAGGCAGTCTCGCACCGATGAGGTGGAAGGCTGGACGGCAGTGATGCGGGTCGTATCAGGTGGTGACGAGCAGCCGATGACAGTTCAGCTCGCCGATGTTCTCGGTGCGCTCAGCCAGGCGCTCGATCTAACAGAAGGTCAGCCAGTTGGGCATTGCGTACGTGCGACTTGGATCGGCTTCCATATCGGCAAGAAGATGCGACTGCCGGACCTGCAGTTATGGGAACTCTACCACACGGTCATGCTGAAGGATCTGGGCTGCTCTAGCAACGCCGCGCGCATCTGCGAGCTATATCTGTCCGACGATCTCAGTTTCAAGCGTGACTTCAAGACGGTCAGTGACAGCCTACCCAAGGTACTCGGCTTCGTCTTCTCCCATACTGGGTTGAAGGCGGGCTTGGCCGAACGGTTCCGCGCTGTGCTCAACATCCTGCAGAACGGTGGGGCCATCGTCGACGACCTCATCCAGACACGTTGCCAGCGCGGGGCGCAGATCGCCCGCCAGCTCCGCTTCCCGGCAAGCGTCTGCGAAGCCATTCACGCCTTAGACGAGCACTGGAACGGTACCGGCCGGCCGGACCGTCTCGCGGGCCCTGCAATCCCGCTCTACGCCCGCATCGCCCTCCTCGCGCAAGTGGTAGACGTGTTCCACACCGCAGCCGGCCCCGCCGCTGCAATGGCCGAGGTGCGTGCGCGCTCGGGCACGTGGTTCGATCCTCAGGTTGTCGCCTGCTTTGAGGGGGTCGCCACCGACCCAAGCTTCTGGCAGACACTGGCCTCAGAAGGGGTCGAGGCGGCGGTGCTCGCGCTGGCGCCGGTCAGCCCGATCATCGTGGACGAGGAGTATCTCGATGATATCGCCCGCGCCTTCGCCCAGATCATTGATGCCAAGAGCCCCTTCACCTCCGGCCATTCGGAGCGGGTCGCGGTCTACGCCGATATGATCGCGGCTGAACTCGGCTACACGTCGGAGCGTCGCCGCTGGCTGAAGCGGGCCGCCCTCCTGCACGACGTCGGCAAGCTCGGGGTCTCGAACGCCATCCTCGACAAGAATGGCAAGCTGGACGAAGCGGAGTGGCAGGACATGCGCAATCACGCGGCTCTGTCCGAGACCATTCTGACCCGAGTCCCGGTATTCCAAGAGATGGCATACATTGGCGGTGGACATCACGAGCGGCTGGACGGCAAGGGCTATCCGCGTGGGCTGATGGGCGACGAGATCGCCCCTGAGACCCGCATCGTCTCAGTCGCCGACGTCTTCGACGCCCTGACTGCCAACCGGCCCTACCGGGCGGCCATGCCCTTGGAGAAGGCGTTGGGCATCATGCGCGCGGACCTCGGCGCGGCATTCGACCCGACGTGTTTCGCCGCGCTGGAGCGGGTGCTTGCCGCAATCGAAGGGGATCTCGCTCGAGCGGCCTAGCATAAAAATCCAACCAGCTTGAACGCGTGAAAGGCTGCTTTCCACCCCATGCGGTCATTCTGCCCATCAGGCTCGGCTGTACGGAAAACATGTGTTTGCCGACAGGGGCCGCGCCCCTCCAGCGGCGCGCCAGCCCTCGACGAGGAAAATGTTCGACAAACCCTGTCGGATTGATGCTATGTGCGGAAACGCGGTCTGGGGGGTTTTCCGTACATGCTGGTCGGGTACATGCGGGTGTCGACTGCCGACGAGCGCCAATCGGTCGACCTGCAGCGCGACGCACTGATGGCCGCCGGCGTCGATGATCGGCATTTCTACCAGGATCATGCCTCCGGATCCCGGGACGATCGGCCGGGGCTGAAGGCCTGCCTCGCCTACCTCAAGGCGGGCGACACCCTCGTGGTGTGGAAGCTCGATCGGCTCGGCCGCAGCCTCCCACACCTCCTGGAGGTCATGGGCGACCTGCGGAAGCGCGGAGTAGCCTTCCGTTCGCTTACCGAGGCGATGGACACCGCGACGCCGCATGGCGAGCTGCTATTCTCGCTGTTCGGGGCACTCGCGCAATTCGAGCGCCAACTCACCCGGGAACGTGTGATCGCCGGTCTCGCAGCAGCCAAACGCCGAGGGCGCCGCGGCGGCCGGCCGCCGGCGATCGGCGGTGAGCAGCTCGAGCAGATCACGGCGGCGCTCGACGGCGGCGCCAGCAAGGCCTCGGTCTGTCGGTCATTCAAGATCGCCCGCTCGACGCTGATCGACACGCTCGAGCGGACCGGATGGCAGCGGCCGGCCAAGTGACCGGCGCTGGGGCTGCGGGGCGCTGTCCGCTCGGGTGATGTCCGTTTGAATGCCTGTCCGTTGAGTCTTCCGACCCTTGCGGACGTATTTGGCAGGCCGTGGCAGTGTCCACTGCGGCATGCCCCTATGGACGGCCGTAATAACGAACAGACCTCGGAGCGCCGCGCTGCGGTCCTCTACGGGTGCAGGCTGTGTGAGAACGCGGTTTTGGTGGCTGGATAGCGAAGCGAGCCCTTGGGGCGAACTCGCGTGCGCGGGTGGGCTTACGCGCGGATCGCCGTGATCAGCGCTACGCCATGACGGCGGCGTACGATGCAAGGATGCGGCGTCGGTCTACTAGCTCGAGCGCGTTAAGGGCCGCGAGGGCAGGCGCAAGGGCCGACTCGTCCGTCACGGCCTGCCAGAGGCGATCGGCAAGAATGATCCCACGCGGGCGGTAAGGCGTCGCACGAGGGCACGAAGGGAGCAGATGCAGGCAAGACGTTCGCTCGGGTTGATGAAGAAATCAACAGTGAGAATGATCTCTTCTATTTTTGTGCACTGCATTACGCCTGTTGGGTTACAACTCATTGATAATATCATATCGTCTATAAAAATAGCACGTATCAACTTGTAATGAATGCCTGGATTGTGCCTTAATTATCGGCGTAAGGCGCTACTTTAGAGCGTCACCGCACTAGAAGGATTATCAGGATATGGCTTTGGACATTTCCGTTCGCTTCTCGAATGTGCGTCGCGAGGCAAATCGTAACGTGGCTGGTAGTGTAAAGCTGGAGGTGTCTGCTCTCGGCAATACTTACCAAATCGACGGTCGTGATTTTAATTTCCCGGAGGGTGGTGAACAGCAGATTTATGACCAGGATTTTGGTCCAGTTAAGGTGACGGCATCTGTCTACGAGCGCCCAGCAGGTCAATGCTGTATTAGGGGACATGTCCACGTAAGTACTCCCATTGGCGGTGGGATTGGCAAGGACTTAGACGAGAACTGCACGCCTATTCCGACCTGACGCATCGCGCGCAAATTAGGGCGCGTCTAAGCAAGGATGCGCCCGAACTCAGTATTAGACAGCCTGCCTTGCCATCAATGCGACCGGCAGCTTGATCAGCTATACAGGGTGTATTATGTCCGCAAGGGTATACCCCTATGGACGACCGGAATATCGAACGGACCACGATGTAATTCGTGTGTATGTATATTAATAATATGACGATGCGCTATACAAGTCATATTTTGCTTATACGCTACCATTTTATTAATCTAATACCAATAATAGATGCACAAACAGCAACGATAATCATGGCTATGACATACCATACAGCGACAAATAAGGCTGAATCGTTTGGACAATACAGCGCAAAGATCCATGCGCCCATTGCGCTGCCAGCCAAGCCCGCAGCCGCGCCAGCCTTGCCAGGATACCGGGGTGCACCTGCCCGCGCGGCCCACAGCAAGCTGAAAACAGGCAGAAGAGATGTCATGATGATCATCGCAAGACAGGTGAGCGGCGAGATCCCTGTTGCGGCCCGCGCCCACAGCGCTCGCGGCGTTACAACTGCGTCCACGGCGGTGGCTGCTGCGAGCAGCACCATCGGCACAAGCAAGAGCTTTACCGGCAAGGCTGTAGGCTCCGGCCGCAAAAGCCGTGTTGCCCCTATCAGGGCAGTAACCACCATCACTGCGGTAAACAGAAATTTGAACGCGACCCAGGGGTTAGCGAGCGCACCTGGCAGATCGCTTCGGACGCCCACCAGCGCGACGAACAGCAGGCCGGCAGCGATACCCCCACCAAGCCCTGCGATCAGCAATGACCTGCCGATGGGTCTCGCGGGTCGAATATCAGCGGCGAGCAGAGCGATGAGTTCGGGCGTCCTCATGACCGATCTTCCTGCCGGGCCGCCGCTGCAAGCCGCTTGAGTCCACGATGAAGTGCGACACGAACTGCCCCCTCCTGCATGTCGAGGGCCGTCGCTACGTCGCGAACAGAGAGACCTTCGACCGCTAGCCCACGGACCACATGCTGCTCACGGGGAGATAGCATGGCGAGGTGGCGTTCGAGATCGACACCAACCAGATCCTGCTCAGGCATTGGTGTAGTCTCAGCCAGGGTTTCAAAGTCGATGCCGTTGGCGATCAGCCGGTTGTGCCGTCCTCTGCGGCGCATCCAGTCGATCAACTTATGATCAGCAATAGCATGCACCCATGGAATGAGCGGACGCGATGGGTCCCATGTGCCGCGCTTCAGATGAATGCTGAGCAAGGTTTCCTGCACGATATCTTCCACATCGGCAAAGTCGCCGCTGACCCGTCGCCGAACCCGCGTCCTCACGAGCGCCGCGATGGCGCTCAGCGCCACTTGATAGGCTTCGGCCCTGCCGTTCAGGGCCGCCGTCATCGCGGCGGTCAGATCTGGCTCGCTGAGTGTCAACTGCTCACCCCTACGCGGGGTCGCGCCCCTACGTTACCAGTGCTAGCCAAAAAAATCCGGCGCGGCGCTGTAATACGCGCCCTGGCCGTAGCGAAGGAGATGACTCAGGCCAGCCATACACGGCCTTGCGGAGGAGCTATTCCATGCTGCGTCGTTCGGTCTTTCTCGCCTGCGCGCTCGCGCTCGCGCTGCCCGTCGCCCTGCCGACACTGCCTCTCATTACCATGGCGCAGGCGGCTGAGACCAAGGAGTTCACACCGGCTGCCTTTGAAGCAGCCAAGAAGGCCGGTGGGCCAATCCTGGTTGACGTGACCGCTCCGTGGTGCCCGACCTGCAAGGCGCAGAAGCCAATTCTGTCCGAGCTGCTTGCTGATCCCCGGTTTGCCAAGATGACAATCCTGCATGTCGACTTCGATAGCCAGAAGGACGCGCTGAAGGAGCTTGGCGTGCGGATGCAGAGCACGCTGATCTCATACAAGGGCGGCAAGGAGGTCGGCCGCTCCACGGGCGTGACCGACAAGGCTGCCATCGCGGCGCAACTCGACAAGTCCATCTAGGAGCTGATCCATGCTCGCGACGGTCGGCTTCGCGTTCATCGCGGGCATCCTCTCGATCCTGTCCCCCTGTGTCCTGCCGCTCCTGCCGATTGTGATTGGGGCGGCAGCCTCGCAGCACCGCCTCGGACCACTGGCACTTAGCTGTGGTCTCGCGATCTCGTTCACAGCAATCGGCATTCTTGTCGCCACGGTCGGATTTGCCGTGGGCCTGGATGCAAGTCTCTTCCGCACCACCGCTGCAATCCTGCTGGTGATCATCGGGGCCGTTCTGCTTGTGCCAGCTTTCCAGGCCCGCTTTGCCCTGGCTGCCAGCCCGATCGGTGCCTGGACCGAGAACAGGTTCGGCGGGTTCTCGACAGAGGGGTGGATCGGCCAATTTGGGGTTGGCCTGTTGCTCGGCGCCGTGTGGAGTCCCTGTGTCGGGCCGACGCTCGGCGCGGCGTCACTCGCGGCAGCGAATGCCAGCAACTTGCCGTCAGTGGCCGTGACGATGCTCGCGTTTGGGTTCGGGGCAGCGCTACCGCTGCTGCTGCTCGGGTTCCTGTCCCGGGAAGCGCTGATGCGCTGGCGGGATCGAATGCGCTCGGCCAGCGGTCCCGTCAAACAGGCGTTCGGCGTCCTGCTCGTTCTGGCAGGCGTGCTGATCCTCTCGGGTTATGACAAGCGGCTGGAGACGGCACTGGTTGATGCCTCACCGGCTTGGCTCACCGAGATCACCACACGGTTTTGACCGCAGAGGTATACCCACGCGGACATGCCGAGAGCGCATAGCCGGTCCAGACGGGTCTCAGAAGCCGGACAACAGCACTTTCCAATCTGAGATCCCACTCATGTGGACCCAAGGCATGCCGATCTGGACCGTTCCAGTAGGGCAGGCTTCATTGGACCGAATACACCAGTAAGCCTCGCATGAATATAAAATTTCTCTGATTATGTATTCATGAAATCGATACTATCAAAACATTGATAGTATCGATTTCATTATTGCCTCAAAATAAGATAAATTTTTATTTTGATAATTCGTTTTATGTATTATGATATAAGATTTTATTTTGAACTATTAAGATTGCTTGCAAGTCTTTCTATTGCTAAATCTAATGTTTTTTGAGCAGAAATCCATTCTTCTTTATCTGATTTGGTTGGTGTATCAAGTTCTTTTTTGTCAACCAATTGCAAGTCGCCATCTGCAATTTTTCTCAGTCGAGAGTTTGCATTTTCTAGATAATAATGAAAAGACCAATTTCGCGAGTTTTTGTCAGTTATATACAAAACTGTGTTATCAGATATTAGACTGATAAGAAATTTATTTAAGTCTGCAAATTTATTTTTAAACTCTTCAGTTGTATCACTTAGAAATACAGCTCTCCATAAAGAAAATGCCACCCCAGTTAGTTCTTTGGCAGCCTCATATTGCTCAACATTCCGATTTAACTGATCCTCATTATCATGGATTAAACGATACAGTTCAAGAGTACTTTTCTGGTTAGCAGAGCGGCCTTCTACTAACCAAGAAAAATGCTCAGGACCAATGTCAGATTTGCGCTCTGTCATGTGATGCAATGCCTATATAATCTCTGGCATTTCACGAAACCCCAACTCGGTAAGGCGAAGAGATCCATTGGGCCCTTCCTCAATCCAGCCCTCACCGAGAGCATATTCCAAACCACGTTGGACATTGGATACGGGGATGCGTCGACGTGCAGCGACAGCCACAAAATTATTGGCGCGAAGAGCATGCCCGGGCTGGCTGCCGAAATGTGCATAGATTTCGAGAACGAGTCTTCCGTTCTCTTGAGGGGTAGGAAGCGTTGCCATAAATCACCTATCTATTGGTATCTTATCACATTCGACCAACGAGCACCACCGGTGAAGCGAGCGCTTTACGGTGGCACAATCCGCAAAGGCACAAAGGCTGCAATTCGCCGGTGTCACATCACCGCTCAATGGTATCGATGAGGATGGATGGCAATGGCTCCTCATCTCGTGTGTGACTTTCCTAGTTCCATACGCCCCCCTTATGCGAGCGCGAGCAGGATCCGGAGAGGCGGCGTAGCGCCTTCAAGGGCTTCGAAGCCGCCGGCAGCCCAGCGCCAAGCTACCGGGCCGGGGTCAAGGCCCTTGCGGCCTTGAGGCCGGTTCGGGCGGCTGGCCCCCACTAAGCAAACTTGGCCGCAGGCCGCCTTGTGTCGCGTCAGTCGACCGTCACCCGCAGGGCCGAAACCGCGCAGCGGGTTCGGTGAGCCGCCGCAGGCGGCGAGTAGGGCGCGGCCCGTAGGGGACGCCCTTCAGGAGTTCAGTCATTCGCCTAACGGACTGGTGAGCGCCCATGCAGGGAGCATAATGTCTTACTCCATCAGATCTGTGCGGCTCACCCGCGCATGCCTTGTCCAAAGCGTCACCACCGGGCCGAGGCTGCAGCCACTACCGACGTGACTGAAAGTTGAGTCTCTGGTAAATAGAACATGGACGCTTGAAGACAAATATAGCATTTCAGGAGGAGATCTTATTATGAACGATGCGTCTAAAATCAATGCTTTTCTTGCTCATTCTAGTATTGACAAGGTTCTATCGAAAGAAATGTTTGATTTGATGCGTATAGACGGTTTTGCACCTTGGCTTGATGTAGAGTGTATCCCGGCCGGCCGGCCTTGGGAGCTTGAGATTAGTAATGCTGTAAAAAAATCAGACTGTATTTTTGTATTTATAAACTCACTAAGTATAAATAAATCCGGCTATTTACATAAAGAAATTACAATGGCTCTTGATATTGCACAGAAGCAACCAGAGGGAGCAATTTATATAATACCAGTTCTTATAGATACTCTTGATATACCGAATAGATTAAGTCACCTTCAATGTATTTATGCAAATTCTGGACCAGATATTGCGGCTATTATTTACCCAAAGCTGCAAAAATCACTACTGTATCGCGCTCTCGAACTTAATTTTATTACTGATAAAGAAATAAAATTAATACCTTCTCCAGTCAAATTTACTGGTATTAAAACTGTAATGGGGCAATTTGAAGGATCTCCTCTTAAGGATGGGATTTATCTCGTGCGGGGTCGCAATCCCGATGGTAGTATTTATTATGGTGAAGCTCATATTGTACGTGAAAACGGAAAATATGTTGCAAAATATCAAATAGGTGGAAAAAACATAATATATAGCGGTGAATCATATACAATAGGAGGAAGATATGGCGGTGGATCTGTCATTCTTCATCACGGAGGATCTGATGTAGTCTACGAGGGATTATCACCGTCTGGGATTTATGAAGGAGTGTGGGGAGAGGGAGGGACTGAGCAGTTAATACCGGCTTCGCCATTCCTTTACAGGCAGGCATGAATGCTCAGGTGCAAAATTGTGAGTTTTGCACTGTCTGGCGGCTGCGGCGGGTCTCGATGCAGGTAGCGGGGTACGCGGCCTCTCGCGGCCCTTCGTACAGCCAGGGCGAGAGCAGGCCGGCCTCCATGACCGATCCGGTCCATGGGCACCCCAGGTCGGCCAGCCACACGATCAGGGCGGCCGGCTCCGATCCAGCCTTGCCCTCGCGGATGATAGTACCGACCTCATTGACCACGCACAGCGCGGTATCATTGAGGGAGATGTCGAGCCCGGCGAAATACCTCATCATACCAACGGCCCAAGATGCTGACGCATCGTGCCGTTGAACCATCTCGAATTTTCGACACCAAGCCAGAGGCTTGGCGAAAATTCGAGAACGGAACCAAAGGTCGTTTTCAACGACCGTTGGTATCACACCACCTCATGAACCAGCGGAAGATGGATCAAAAGCGCAGGTGCAGGCATCGGATGCTTGCGGAACGAGGAAAATCCCGCAATTGCTTTATCTTTATCAAACAGAATCAACGCTGTAGCTGCATAGCCTGCGGAAGTCACAGCGTGAGACCGGGATCACGACTGCGGTCGAGGTCCCGACGCCGCTCCAGAGTCTGCTGCGGTTGCATATCCAGACGCTGATCAAGCTCGCGGCGTAGGACACGGGCGATCAGGTGATCCAGGCTCTCCTCCTTGAGGTAGGAGGCGACGAACCCACCGCCAGCCAGGATCTCGCGCTCCTCGCTCGTCAGCCCCTGCCCCGGACCGAGGCCTTTCTCCGGCGAATGGCCGATCGCCCCGGTGGCGCCGAACCGGCGCCCCACAGCCCTCGCGAAGGCCTCGATCTCCGCCCGCTGATCGGGAGGCGCCACGGCTTCCGCCATCACCGCCTCGAACACGGCCGGCACGTAGATTGACGTCCGCCCGATCTTGCCCAGCGCCGCCGCCGCCGCCGGGGACAAGCCCGGCACCTCGATCGTGATGCGCTGGCGATAGCGCTCCTCCTCCGGACGCGCTCGCTCGCAGGCCCACGAATACGCGCCCTTGAGGTCCAGGGCGGACCTCCTGAGGCCCGCATAGGCACGCTCGGCCCTCTCCCGTTCCTCCGTCTCCGCCGTGGGCACGAACCAGCCCTTCCGGCCCCGCAGGCCGCCATAGGCCAAGGGGTCGGCCAGCAGCCCATCGATCCGGTCGTCGTAGCCATCTACGGGCGTGCGAAGCTCGGCGTAGATCGCCCGGAACAGCCCGGCGGGCTCCTTGACCGCCATGCGGATCTCGTAGCGCAGCATGTCGAGGTCCTGCTTGAGATCCCGCTCCGGATCGACGCGACGGTCGAGGGCCGCATCGATCGCCGCCGCGTCATAGGGATAGGCCGCCAGGAACGGCTTTCGCGGTGCGACGGGGGCCGCGCGCTCCCCCAGCTCGACCGCCGGCAAGGGGGCAGGCTGAGCGGCGGGGAGCCGGGGCTCCGACGCGGCCACCTCCGCGCGGGGCTCGCCGCCCTCCCGCCCCTTGCCAAGAGGGGCCGGCACCGGAGCCTGACCACGATCGAGGTCCCGTCCCTGCTCTACCGTCTGCTGCGGCGGCGCGTCGACGTGCTGATCCAGCTCCTGGCGCAGGACCCGGGCGATCAGGTGATCCAGGCTGCCCTCCTTGAGGCAGGAGGCGACGACCCTGCCGCCGGACAGGATCTCCTGCTCCTCCCGCGTAAGCCCCTGCGACGGTCCGAGGCCCCGATCCGCTCCGTACCTGTTCGCCCCGAACCGGCGCGCGACGGCGCTCGCGAACGCCTCGATCTCGGCCCGCTGCCCGGACGTCGCGACGGCTTTTGCGACCACGGCATCGAAGACCCGTGGGTCCGTGTCGGGCGTCCGGGCGATCGTGATCAGCGCGGCGGCGGCAGCCGGGGACAAGCCCGGCACCTCGATCGCGATGCGCCGGCGATAGCGCTCCTCCTGCGGACGCATTTCGTCGACCAGTACCGAGAACGCATTCTTGAGTTCGATGGCAGCCTCCCTGATGGCCCCATAGGCGCGCTCGGCTCTCTCGCGTTCCTCCTTCTCCGCCTCTCGGGCGAACCAGCCCTTGCGGCCCCGCAGGCCGCCATAGGCCTCGGGCTTGGCCAAGAGCCCATCGATCCGCGTGACGTAGCCTGTCCTCGGCGTGCGAAGCTGGGCGTAGATCGCCCTGTAGAGGCTCGCGTGATCCTTGACCGCCCTGTGGATCCTGAGCCCCAACACCTGGAGTTCCCGCTTCAGATAGATGGCCGGATCGACGCGGCTGCGAAGAACCGCATCGATCGCCGCCTCGTCGTAGGGAACGGCGGCCAGGAACGGCTGTCGCGGGGCGACGGAAGCCGCTCTTTCCCCCGGCTCGACCGCCTGCGGTGGTGCGGGCTGATCGGCGAGGGGCCGGGCCTCCGACGCCGCGACCTCCGCGCGTGGCTCACCCCCCTCCCGAGGCTCGCCGAGGTAGTCCAGCACCGACGCCTTCAGCCGACCCCGGCCCAGCCGGCCCGCCAGCGCCGCGAAGTCCGGGAACGCATCCTGCCCGGCATACAGCCCGACCGCGTCCCGGTGCCGCGTCAGCGCCACGTAGGCCAGGTGACGGTCCATCCCCGACGAGGCCAGCACGAACGACCGGTCCACCGTCGCCCCCTGGCTCTTGTGGATCGTCGTCGCGTAGCCGTGGTCCACCGCGTCGTAGGCCCCTTGCGCGACCGTCACCGCCCGCCCGTCGTCGAGCGTCACGCTCAGCCGCCCCTCGGCCGCGTCCGTCACCGTGCCGAGGCTGCCGTTCTTCACCCCGAGCCCGCGATCGTTGCGCAGGAACACCAGCCGGTCCCCGGCCGCGAAGCTCAGCCGCCCGGCCGCGCCGGTCGCGAACCCCGCCTCGTCCGTCAGCTCCCCGGCCGCGCGCAGCCGGTCGCGGATCGCGTCGTTGAGCGCGCGCACGTCCGCCCGGGTATGGGCCAGCGCGATCCGGCTCGCCTCCGGACGGGCCGCGCGATCGGCCAGGTAATCCGCCACCAGGCGCTCGCGCGCCGACGCCGCGTCCGCCGTGAACCGGATCGCCCCGTTCTCGCGATAGGCCTCGAGCCCGGCCCGGGTCTCGCGCGTGCCCAGGGCCACGCTCGCCTGCCGCTGCCAGGCCGTGCGCTGGCGCCGGATCGCCTCGAGTTCGAGGAAGCCGGTGCGCTCCGACAGCACCCGGAACCCGGCGCCGGGCCCGATCGGCTGCAGCTGCTCGGGATCGCCCACCAGCACCAGCTTGGCACCGGATCGCTCGGCCGTCTGGACGAACTGCGCGAGCTGGCGCGAGGACACCATCCCGGCCTCGTCGATCACCAGGATGTCGCCCGTCCCGAGCGGATGGCGCTCGTTGGCCCAAGCCAATTGCCAGGACGCCAGGGTGCGGCTCGGGATGCCCGAGGAGGCCTCCAGGCCCTCCGCCGCCTTGCCGGCGAGCGCCGCCCCATGCACCCGGTATCCGGCGGCTTCCCAGGCCTCGCGCGCGGTGCCGAGCATGGTGGATTTGCCCGCGCCGGCGAGCCCGATCACGCTGGTGATCCGCTCCGGTCCGGTGACGTGGCGCACCGCCGCGCGCTGCTCCTCGGCCAGCTCCGGACGGCGCGAAAGCGCCCCCTCGACCGCCGCCGTTCCGACCGAATAGCTCCGGTCGGCGAGCAGCCGATCGGCGCTCTCGGCCATGCCGGTTTCGATCGCCAGCATCGCCGTCGTGGTGAAGCGTTCGTCCCCGTTCCGCTCGCCGCCCGGCAGCGTCACGAGTGCGTCCGCCGCCATCACCCGGGCGAGCGCGGCCTGGAAGGCGTCGGGCTCATCGACGCCGTAGCGGTGCAGCGCGCGGGCGACGTCCTGGCGGCTGAACACCGCCTTCTCGTCGGTCAGGATGCGCAGCACCTCCTCCGGCCGGCGTGCGATCAGCGCGGCGTTTCGGGTCGCGGTCCCGGCGTCCAAGGCCAGCCGATCGACTCCGGCTTTGCCACGCCGCTGCATCTGGCTCGCATGCACCCCGACATGCTCGGTCGGGGCGAGTTCGATGCCGCGATCGAGGTGCGAGCGTCGGTCGATCGCGACCGCATGGCCGGCCTTCGCGAGGTGCTCGTTGGCGCGCTCCTCCCAGATCGCCCGCAGCGCCTCGACCTCGCCCCGGGCCGTCGTGGCGACATCGAGAACCCGGGTCTTGGCCCCGAGCCCGTCGGCGGTCACGGCCCGGGTGGTAGTCAGGATGTGGGCGTGCCAGTTGCGCTCGTCGCCCTCGCGGCCGGGCGCGTGAATGGCGACGTCCGCCGCGACGCCGTAGCGGGCGCACAGCCGCTCGGCGAAGTCGCGCACGAGGCCGGCGTGTTCCTCGGGGGTCAGCTCGTGCGGCAGGGCGACCTGGTACTCGCGGGCGACCTTGGCGTCCTTGCGCCGCTCGGCCGCCTCGACGGCGTTCCAGAGCGCGGCGCGGTCCTGCGCCCAGGCCGCTCCGTCCGGCGCCACGATGAAGCTCGCCGCGACCCCGGTACGGCGCTGGTAGTCGTGAACCACGCCGGTGCGTTCGTCGGCAATGAGGCAAGCGGAGCGGTAGGCCGCGGCGGCCGTGGCACTACGCCCACCGGCCCGCGACACGGCCTTGATGCTGAGGTGGTAGATCGCCACGTCGGCTGCGTTCCCGGCCGTTCCTGCCGCAAGAGGAGGACGAGTTAGCGCTTGCATTGCGATAGCAATGCTAAAGTGCGCCCTTCCACTCCTTTCCAGGGTAGTCGGTGCCTGATATCACCGCAAGGAGCGTGACCGTTCGTCAGGAGACCGATCCGCATGCCGGCGCCCCAGGCCGCCTCCGCCGAGGCCACCCGCACCCGGCTCGCGCAGGCCCAAAACCAGCTGCAGCAGCTCGACGCGCGGGCCGCCCAGGAGGAGCGGAAGCGCGACACCCGCCGCAAGATCATCCTGGGTGGATTGCTGCTCGAGGCGGCAGGCAAGGAGAGGCGGTTCGCCGAGGCATTGGACGAGCTGATGAGCCGGATCCAGCGCCCACACGACAAGACCGCGTTCACCGAATGGAGCCCGGCCAAGCCAGAGGATCGGGCCTGACGATGCGCGCGATCCCGCGAGAAGGGCGCAGCCTGCTCGGGTCCGATCGCTGCTCCAGCGCCGGGCCCGTGGTACGGGAAAGAGCCGCGCTGAGGGATGGATCGAAGGCAGGCGGCGTCGCGATCCGGAGCGGGGTTCGCTGGGCTCGGCTATGACGAGAACCCAGTGATGGCGGCGGGTCGAACCGGGCCTGATCCGGCGGGATGGAAGGGACCGCACTGAACGGTCAGGATGCAATGGATACCGAACGGCTCGCTCACCTGCCCGACCGCAAGCGCCGCGAGCTGCAGCACGCGGTGCGGATCCTGTTCGAGGAGTTTGAGGACGCGCAGAAGACCAAGCTGTCGGACAAGGCCCGGCGCGGCCGCATCCTCAAGCTCGTCCTCTTTGGCTCCTACGCGCGCGGCGACTGGGTCGAGGATCGGGGGAGCGGCTACCTGTCGGATTACGACCTGCTGGTGGTGGTCAACGATGCCCGTTTCGCCGAGCAATATGAAGCCTGGGAGAAGGCCGAGGAGCGTCTGCTTCAGGAGCTGAGCCTGGGCGGTCGTCTGGCGACGCCGGTGAACGTGATCGTTCACACGTTGCAGGACGTGAACGACCAGCTGGCGCAGGGCCGCCCGTTCTTCGTCGACATCGCCCGCGACGGCATCGTGCTGCACGAGCTGGCAGGCTTCCCCTTTGCCGAACCGAAGCCGCTCTCACGGGATGAGGAGCGCGCCGAGGCTACCCGGCACTTCGAACACTGGTTCCCAAGCGCCGATGCCTACAAATCCGCTGCCGGTTTTCTCATTAAGCGCGGCAATTTCGCCGAAGCGGCGTTCCAGCTGCACCAGGCTACGGAGCGGCTCTATCACTGCGTCCTGCTGGTCCTCACGCTCTATAGCCCCAAGCTCCACCGCCTGACCAAGCTACGGTCGCAGGCCGAGAGCGTCGATGCCCGGCTGATTCCGGTCTGGCCGCGCGACACGAAGTTCGCCCGGCGGTGCTTTGCCCTCCTCAACCGCGCGTACGTCGATGCCCGGTACTCGCCCCATTACGAGATCACCCCCGAGGAGCTGGCCTGGCTGGTCGAGCGGGTGGCCACCTTGCAGGAAAGCGTCGCAGCGATCTGCGCCGAACGGCTTGGAAGCGCGGGTGCGAGCCGGCCAGAATCATGAGCCCCCGCGGCGGATTCGTGGTTCAGGACAGCATGATCCTTCCTCGGAGGTGATCTGCCGATTCCGAGCGGATTCTCGGACTCCAAAGCCCAGCACTGACTCAGCTATGACGGGTTGCGATAGCGCGGCTGCACGCACGAGGGAGCAGTCTGTCCGGTTGAACGAACGCGGCCTGCGACCCGCATGCTGAGGGCACATGCCACGGACTCGATGCTGCGAATCTCAACCTGGTCCGGATGAGGCACTGCCTGGCCTGCGACCCTGCCTCTCGGCAGAGCTTTGCCACGTTTCCAATGCTTCGCCGGCCTATGAGTACACGCCTCGACGCAGCCGCTCCAATGCGGCTTCCAATCTTTCGCAGACCGTCGTTGGATTCCGCCGATCCATCTCGCCCATAATCACACGGCTTCCGCCTAGGGGTTGCTTTTGGGCGACTTGGGGTGCGGGCATGGCCCTGGGAGCGGCGACGTTGGGCGCTGGCGCCCGTTGGGGCTGGGGACGCGAGGGTACTGGCCGGCGGGATGGCGCTGGCGCTCCACGGGCTGCCTGAGCGCGGGCATTCGCTGCCGTGAACGCGACGGCATACTCCTCGGCGAACCTGTGCAGGATCGCGCGACGCTGAAGGCCGCCCTCGGTGCGCTGGTACTTCTTGCCTGCCTCGGGCTCGTACCGGGCAAGGAACCCCACCTCGACGAGGACCGCGAGGGCGCCACGCACCCGGGCTTCGGTGAGCCCTAGAGCCTCATGCTCGGCCAACGCTCTCCTATCCACCGGGATCGCGCACAGGAGCCGCCTGGGGCTGCTCCAGAACCGCGCCAGGAACACGGCCAGGGAGAAGGCTGCATCCCGGTTCTTTCGACCTGCCAGGGCTGCGGACAGCCGATCGCGAACACCGGCCGGCAGCCGGTACGGGCCAGCACTGTCGGGGCACCAGGCGGCCCGGCTGGACACCACCTCACGCCGTTGGTGCAGCTCATCAAATCCCCTCGGGGCAGGCATTTCGCCACCACCCCGGGCATAGGCGTGCGTCATCGTTCGGCCCTCTCGGGCCGCGGGTCAGCATTCGGCGCCGCCGGTCGGGCGGTCCGTCACAGGCAAGCCGAGCCCGTTTCCGAAAGCGTGGCTTTCAGATTGACTCGCATAGCGATTTCGGGGGATGATCCGGCTTGTGAGTGCTGGATCGGCCCCCTCGGGGCTCTAGACCCTGGTGGCCCTGGCAGGCCTCCGGGGTCTTGCTTTTTCAGGTGGCTGCTGTCGCGGCGGTGTTCCTGGTAGCGACTCGCGGGATGCGAGCCGCCTTAATCAGCCATTCGGCACGAACGGCAACGGTTCGTCAAACTTTGGCGGGGTTGGCGACCTCAGAGGCCGCGGGATAGATGGCCCGATGGCTGTTCACCCGCTTGGCGGTGAACCAGGCGAGGCCGCGGTTGAGGGACATTCCAGAGGAGAAGCGCCGACTTGCCGATGCGCTGCGGGTCAGTGCTATGGCCGAGCGCGACCGTCTCGCAGCCTTCGTCCTTGACGAGGCGACGGCGTTCGCGGCCAACCCCTTCCCGTCCACAACGGCCGGCGTTGCCCGCCAGCGCTGGGGCCTGCGCGAGATTGAGTTCGAGGCGATGGAGATTGCTGCGGCAGGACTACCGTGCCTCCTGGCAGCGCTGGCCTGCCTACCGTCTGCGGAACCCCTGCGACAGGAGATCCTGCGGACACCGGCCCACGTCCTCTACCTGCTGCATCGGGCAGAGGGCGGGCAGATCGTCGGAGCGGTGCTGCACGGGAAGCCTCGTCTAGCCTTGCCGCTCTTCGTCCAGCCTGATCCTGCTCCTCGCCTCGTAGCTCGGCGACAACGGCGCCGGCAGGTGAGCGCACAGCAACTCGACCTATTCGCGATCGACGTCCCCTGAGCGGGCTGCGAGATATCAGGCCATGCCCGCTCCATCGCTTTCGAGAACGACCCTTATCGAAAGCGACGCCCAACGCTGTCGTGCTGCAACATCTTAGCACTGTAGCACTACAGCGCTCTAGCGCCGCACCGCCGTAGCGGTCTGGCACCGAGGCGTCAGCCCTTCTTGTCGCCCTTCAGCGCCTCGACGGACGGGTGCCCGTGCTTCTGCAACGCGGCGTCGATCCCCTCCATGATGACATCATGCACCTTCACGTCGCGGGTGAAGGCGATCTCGCGCAGCCGGCGATGCACCTCGCGCGGCAGGTAGATGGACGTATGCACCGTCTCAGGGCGAGGGCGCCGGCCGGCCGGCTTCGCAGAGATCTCAGGCGCCGCCCGTTCGGCGGGAGCTTCGGGCTTGGGCATGGCGGGCTCGGCACCTGGCAGGGTGAGGCCGCCAATCAGGGAGGGTCGCTTGCTCATGCCCGGTTGCCCTTCATCTTGCGATCCACCCACGCCCACAGCGCCCGAATTTCCTCGGCTGCCTTCCCGTCCGGAGCGAACTCGGTCACGCCCTGCCCGGCAGCGATAGCGTCCTGATGGTCGGCACGCTGCGCCAGCGGTGGCTCTGCCAGGACCCCGAACATGCTCAAGCCGCTGGCCGCCTCTGTCGCCCGGGATGACCGTCCGGGCGGGCATTGGTTCAGTGCGAAGGCGAACCGATCCCGCATCCCGAGCCGCATCAGGGTCTCGATGGTCGGCATCGTGGCCTGTAGGTCGAGGCGCGAGGGACGAGCCGGCACGAGGGCGAGGTCCGCGGCCTGCATCGCGAGATTGCCGCCGGTCGAGGACACGCCCGCAGTGTCGAGGATCGCGACGGTATAGCCCTCAGCCTTTAGTGCTTCGAGGATGGCGGGCAGTTCACCAAGCCGCTCGGGGGGCAGCCGATCAACCGCAGGTGCGTCAGCCGTGCGGGTGTCGCCCCAGGCACCAAGCGACCCCTGAGGGTCGAGATCGAGGGCAACGACCTTCTCGCCGGCCTGTGCCGCGGCAACGGCAAGGGAGGCCGCCAGCGTCGTTTTCCCGACGCCTCCCTTCTGCGTGACGAGTGTCAGGGTCCGCATGTCTCACCTGTGATGCTGTCGCACCATAGCAGGTAAGCGCCACAGTGTGAAAGCACTACAAACGCATGGTGTCATCGTGCTGTGATGCGATAGCATTGTAGCGCTACAACGCTATCGCATCACAGCGTGGTGCTCCATACCAATGCGCCCCGGAGCGAGCATGAAGCTGCCTCTCGCGCTACCGGCTGCCGAGCTGATGGCACTCCTTCCGCACGGCCGCAGCTCGATCGTCGATCCACTTCGCCTTCGCCGAACTTCGTCATCAGATCTTCCGCTCCGGTGACGCCAGCCTCGTCCGGCGATAGCGGTCGAAGGCTGGCGATCAGGCCACCTCGCCAAGGATCTCCCGCACCACCTGCGGCCGCTTCTCGACCATTGCCAAGAGCACGCGGGCAGGCCCCTCCGGACGGCGGCGCTTCTGCTCCCAGTTCCGGAGGGTGTGCAACGAGACGCCGATGGTCGCAGCAAAGGCCGGCTGAGCGAGTCCGGTCCTGGTCCGGATCTCGGCCACGTCCAGATCCTCCGGGACGTGGACAACGGTCCCCTCGGGAGGATTGCCCTCCATGTAGGCCAAGGCGCTCTTGGCGCCGCTCAGGATGCGGGTGAAGCTGTCGGTCATCGGAGACACCATGTGGAGGGTTGCCGGTTCGTCAGCGCTTCTTGCTGCGCCGGTGAGCCGATTTGATTGCGGTGGCCACCTTCTTGAACTCGGCAACCTCCGCATCGGTGAAGTTTTCGCGATCCCCCTTGCTGAGGACGGCAACGAGGAACACGGGGATCGTCTCGTCGAGGTAGATCGAGACCACCCGGTAACCGCCCGACTTGCCCTTGCCGCGGCCGGCGACCCGACCTTTGCGAAAGCCGCCGGAGCCCTGGATTTCGTCGCCGTAGTCCGGCGTCTTGGCGTAGGTGTTGATCGAGCGTTGGCGCTCCGCCTCGGTCATGCCCGCTCGTTTCGCGTCGGCGAGGTAGTCGGGGGTCTCGACGACGGTGTGAAGCGGCTTGGACATGAGAATTCGTAAGCCAATGGACTACATAAGTCAATGGCTTATGATGCACCGTGGACAGCTTGATCCGCTCGTTGCAGATCGGACTCGCAGCGCTCCCTCTCCCTTCACGAAGGCCGGCGGCCAAGTGATCGGCCTCGCCACGCACCTATGCCGCTCAGCCTCTTCGTCAGCACTGAAGCACCACAGAGCTACAGCATTGTAGCATTGCAGCGCTACCATGTTAGTATCCTTGTAGCTCCTCCGATGCTCCCCGCTTGTCCCCGCGTGAGCGTCTTGCCACCCTGAAGGGCTCGCCCACGAAGGTCACCAGGACGCCTGAGGGCGGGAGATCGGACCAAGGATCGCCGCGAGCAAAGGCCGAAATGCTGGCAGACTCATCCCCTCCAAGCTGATCATCAATCCACAAAAACGGGCCCACATCGTTTTGGCTATGGTGTGACCGCGTGGAGCCTGGCATAGCGCGCCCATGGCCGACGAAGTCCCGCACCCCTACTCCATCGAGGTTTCACCACTGCCTAAGCCGGAGGGAAACTTCCAGTGGGCGATCCGCCGGAGCGGTAAGCTGATCGAACGGTCCGACCGGCCCCACCGTAGCGAGGCCAAAGCCTTCGAGAGCGCCATGGAGGCTGTCGAGCGGGCCATGAAGCCGGGAGCCGAT
>NZ_JBYLEN010000006.1:0-18158 GCF_057747795.1 Methylobacterium sp. 142-1Y
GCTTGGGCCGCCGCGCACGCCGCCCGGCGAGCTGCCACCCACTGACCCCTCACCCACCAGGAAGGAGACCATCATGTCCAAGTCCGCCCATCGTGCCGCACGGAAGGCCGTCCTGCACTTTCAAGACCAAATCGAGGTTCTGGCGAAGTCCGATCCGGCACGGGTCATCGTGTTCGCGAACGCGGCGATTTCCGCGGCGAAGATCGTCATTCAGAACCATGACCTCGAGAGCGATGCTATGGATGCTTTCGAGGCTATCTTTGCGCCCGTAGTCGTCGAAGCAACCGAAGCTTGACGTGCGGAGCCGCCGGGGAGCGCAGAGGCGACGCGCTCAACCCGGCGGGGGATGGAGCAGCGGCTTCACATCCTCGGAAGCCCTTCTATCACAGCGACATAGCTCATACAACGTGATGACGTGATCACGCTAGAACGTGGTTGCGTGATGACGTGTTTGCATGGTTTCGTCGGTCACGCTATGACGTGATGACGCGCTTACGTCATGACGTGGAAGCGCAAGAACGTGAGGACGTGATGCGGGTCTTGATGATGGCCGCACGCAAGGGCGGTGCCGGTAAAACGACCCTGGCCGCCTCTCTGGCTGTAGCCGCAGTGCAGGCCGGCGAGACGGTCACCCTGGTCGACATGGATGACCAGGGCAGCCTAGGCGACTGGTACGCGCGCCGGCAGGATCAGACGGCAGAAGCCGTGCTCGAGTACGATCGGGACGGTACCGGCAGCCTTCGTGATCGGCTTGCACGCATTCGGGCATCGGGGCGTGCGTCGCTGGTGCTGGTCGATACCCCGGGGCGCTTTGACGAGACCGTGCGCGACGCCCTGCGGCAGGCTGATCTCTGCCTTCTGCCCTCCCGGCCATCGATCTTGGACGTGCAGGGTACCGAGCGGACGGCCGATGAGCTGAAGGCGCTGGGGCGCCGGTTCGCCTTCGTGGTCAACAGCGTCGACTCGCGCAGCCTGCCTCGAGCCGTTGATGCCGCCGAAGCTCTAGCGCAGCTCGGCCCGATCTATCCCGAGTGGATCGCGCAACGGGCCGATCACCTCGACGCGATCACCTTGGGCCTTGGCGTCTCGGAGTGGAAGCCGCGCAGCCCCGCAGCCGACGAAATCCGCAGTCTTTGGGCGTGGGTGCGCGCCCGCATGGGAGAGTGATCATGGCGAAGCCCCCATCAATGGCGGCGATCCAAGCGAAGCGCCGGCTGGCAGAGACCGCAGAGCGGGCGGATGCTCAGCACGCCAGGGTGGAGCCAATCACGTCATCACCTGATGACGTCAAAACGCAATCACCTGATGACGTGGATGCGCAAGTACGTAGTGACGTAGCCCCGCAGTCGGGTGATGCCGTATCTGCCCCCATGCCTGCCAGCGTAGCCACGTCAAAACGTGATGACGTGATCACGCAAGAACGTGACGACGCTAACGAGCGCTTACCGGTTCCCGCCAGTGAGGATGAGGACCGGCCGAGGCCGCGTGCTCGAGCCCCGAAGGCTGGCAAGGCCACCGACGCCAAGAAGCCGCCCACGAAGCCGCATACGAGCGTCTACCTGTCAAACGCAGCCCTCCGCGAGCTGCGCATCATCGCCGCGACGGAGGGCGTCTCGCAGCAGGACTTGTTCCGCGAGGCTTTGCGCGACCTGTTCAAGCGGCGTGGCCGGGACTTCGACAGGCTCGACAGTAAGCCATAGCGACGTGATCACGTTATGACGTTGTTGCGTTTTGACGTGATCACGTTTCCGATCACAGCTCGTTCAAGCCCAAAGTTTGACGAACCCTTACCATTCGTGCCGAATGGCAGCTTGGGCGGCTCGTATCCAGCGAGTCGCGCTTTGGAGACCACCGCCGCCGCAGTGAGACCCTAGAAAAGCGAGACCCCCACCAGGCGCCAACCTGGCAGGGGTCTGGAGCCCCGTAGGGCCGATGACTGCTTCGCACCAGCATCGTCCCGGAAATCGCCGTCTAAGTCAATCCGAAGCGTCGCTTTCGGAAACGGGGTCGGCTTGTCTGTGGACCGGAGCGCCGCCAAGCGCCGCCGGACGATCTGCTGTGGCCCGAAAGGGCCGAACGATGACGCACGCCAGGAAGGCGGGGGCGATGCCCGCCACCACGACATCAGCACTACCGCCCGCGCGGCGGCTCCGCAGCCCGTGGGCGCCGTCGTCGGCCGGCCCCTACAAGCTCCCCCGTGTGCTCGAGGAACGCCTTGCGGTGGCCCTGTCGGGCTTCCGTAACAGGGAGGCGGCCTTCGCTCTCGCGGTGTTCCTGGCCCGGTTCTGGAGCAGCCCCAGGCGGCTCCTATGTGCGATCCCGGTCGACCGGCGGGCCCTGTCCGAACACGAAGCTCTTGGGCTCACCGAAGCCCGGGTGCGTGGCGCCCTCGCGGTCCTCGTCGAGGTGGGATTTCTGGCCCGGTATGAGCCCGATCCCGGCAAGCGATACCAGCGCACCAAAGGCGGCCTACAGCGCCGCGCGATCCTGCATCGGTTCGGCGAGGAGTACGCCGTAGCCTTCACGGCAGCGAATGCGTGGGCTCAGGCGGCCCGTGGCGCCCAGGCGCCGGAAAGACGACCAATCCCGCGCCCTGAGCCGCAGCGGGCGCCAGCAGCCAACCTTGCAGCCCGCAAACCCGTGCCGCCGGCCAAACTCGCCCAAAAACAAACCTCCCTGGATAGGGGGGTGATTATGGGTGAGCACACGCTAGTAGTGCGTCCGGAGCCTCTTCCTGGTCTGGAAGCTGCACTGGACAGGTGGCGCCGAGCTATCGAGGGGTGAAGAGCCGACGTGAGCCAAGCCGAAAAACGCCTCGAGGCGATGCGCCAGAATCCTAGGGGTGATTGGACGATCGAAGACGTGAAGGTCGTGTGCCGAGCGAACGGAGTCGCTTGCGTACCGCCTGCTAGCGGCTCACACTATGACGTCTCGCATCCGGAGCTGCCCGACATCCTGACCGTCCCTTTCAAGCGGCCGATCAAACCCATATATATCCGCAAGTTGGTCGAGTTCATCGACCGCGTACGAGGTTGAGCATGTTCGTCGGCGACTACTACGTCGAGATGGATCTCCTCCCTCCCTCGGAGGGGGGCGGATGGCTCGCGACCGTCCCCGATCTGCCTGGTTGTATGTCGGACGGCGATACGTTCGATGAAGCGATCAAGAATGTGGGTGATGCCATCGAATGTTGGATCTCGGCGGCTCACCGGCTTGGGCGTGATGTGCCTGCGCCCGCTGAGGTGGACGAGCGACGGGCGTAAGCCTTCTTCCCCGCAAAGCTGAGCGAACCGGGCCGCGCCCGCCCTGGACGGTCCCATTGAAATGCCGATGGCACTATACTGCCTTGGGCAGCATGGTACGATCGGAATAGGGTCAGGGGCGCTACACCCTCTCCCTCGTGAAACCGGTGGAGCCACCTGCCGGCCTCGGTTCTGAGATGCTGTTACCTGATCAGCGACAGCGGGAAGGCGAGATGGAGCATAAAGCCCCACTTGCCTTCCCGCCCCGAATGCGTCGGTTTTGTAAACCGGCGCATCTAGTGCCAGTGCAGATCACATTTTGAAGGTGCCGCGATCCGCGAATCCCTTTGGCCGAAGGTTCATCTCAGCGACTGTCTGCAAGCGCGCTTTTCGACAGGCGAAAAAGTTGTCCTTTGCGACCTGTAACCATGCGCCGTCGCGACGCTCTAGCCAGCCAGTAGCGTGCAAATCGCCAGCTAGAAAGCCAGCATTTACTGCGGAAATCCATTCTTCTGATTTAGTAGTAGGCCACAGTGCTGCTTTAATAGAAAGCTCGTCATGCCCACCGTTCAAAACAGAAGCGATGCCCGAGACGCCGTTGAGGCTGAACCTGTAGGTGCATGGCTCTGGTCCGCCGTCTAGCTGGTCCCTCATCGCATTCGGCCAGCGATTATCAGCAGGCTTGATTGTGAACAGGCGCTGATCGATACCAGCGTTGATCGCCGCGACCATCACGTTGCGCCATGCTCTGTCTCGCTGAGTCTTGAATTCAGGTACATGGCCGCGCTTTGGCGTCGTTCGAACTACATTCGGCATCGAGAGGTCGCAAAGCATCTCGAAGGACTCGAAGACCTTTGTGATATCTTCCGGCTTGCCGCTCAGTTCTCGCAACCGAGTTGCAAAAGCAGCATCGTCAAGAAGTACAAAGTCAGGATCGTTTGGACTAGAATTTGCCAACCCGCTCAGCAGCGCTGCGTGGGTTCTATAACCACACGCTACTGCCAAAGCCTCGGTGAGATGCGATGACTTGTGGGCTGGAAACTCGTCTGTCAGCACCCGCTTGGTGTCGCGGACACTTTCCTGTGTCAAAGCTATGGATGTCATCCGTCGATCTTTCGCGATCTTCGGTCGATGTCCGTCGATTACGCATCGACCATCGTGAAAGGTCGAACTAGCGTTCAGAAAGCGATTATCCGCTTTGACCCGACGGCAGGTCCGGCGAGATGGCCTTGCCACAAAGATGGGCGAGAAGCGGAAGCGACGCAAGCAGAAACCACTCCATCGCCCCGGCGAGACCATGCCCTACCACTTATCCACAGTCCCGTTTCGGGACTCCCATTTACATGAAGAAGCGATGAAGACACCATCAGTAGGTCGATGAAGCTTGGCAGCATCGGCACTTGTGTATGGAGTTGCGTAGTGAGTAAGCGTTCAATCTCCCACCGCCTCACGTTCGAGGAAGCGGTGGATGTCCACCTTCGCCTGTTTGATGGCGAGTTCTACTCGCGCATCGCTGCGGCCTATGATGTCAACCAAGGTCGCGTTGCCGATGTAAAGTTTGGTCGCATCCACCCGGGTAGCTACGACGAAGCAATGCGCCGCCGTCAAGCTGCTTGATGATCGTGGGGGGTGGGGTAGTAGCACTCCACCCTCTTCTGCGGAGTGGTCTCGAGCCACTACGCGATCGACTCGGCTGGATCATGTAGCAAGAACCGCCGTCGGGTGGGCTAATCAGGAAGTGGAGCCTGACCCCCGGGTGGGACGAGAACGAGGGCCGGCATTCGAGGGCGAAAGAGAGAGCGAGCCCGGCGGCACTGGGGGATCAGCATAGGGGCGAGTTTCGCGTCAATGCGGAGAAAACCCCGGGGCTGCCCCATCCTCCCATCCTCGTGCGCGTCGTCGGTCAGGAAGGCCGGGATCGCGCCACCTTGCCGTCTATGGGTTCCTGGCAGGTCTAGCGACGGTGCCGTAACACCGCCGCTGGTGATCATGCCGCCATGGTGACGGGCTGCCACTCCTCAAGGCGGATGGCGAGGAACCCGTCGTCCAGGTCCGCCAGCTCGGCCGCCGCCTCCGCCGCGTTGGTCTTGAGCCTGGTCCAGATTGCATCAGGGTCTTCGAACCCTTGGCCTACCAGGTGGTGGGCGGCCTTGAGGTCGTGGCCGATCAGGGGCGTGGGTGCCGGCACCATCAAGAAGTAGGTGTGTAGGATCCCGGCCCCATCGCCCTCCTGGCCGGACACCGCGACGTTGCTGCACCACCGCCGGGGCAGGGTCAGGCCGCGAGGGCGAGCGACTCCAGGCGTACCCACATCGGCCACGTCGGAGGCGCCGCAGTAGGACCAGTCAGGGCTGGCCGCGGGGGCGAGCGCTTCCGGGCGTCCCCACTCGGCAAGGTCGCGTCCGCGTCGTCGGCGAGAAGGCCCACCAGGAAGTGTACTGGGCTGGGATCGTGCTCGAGACCCATCGAGGGCTGGCGCGATCGGAGGTTGGTGTCCCTTCCTATATGGAGAAGCACCCTGGCTTGACCCGACGGGCGATCTCCGACATTTTGCCATCGTCCCCGGACCTGTAGGCGGGTCGGCGATACCCCCTGACAATTGAGATCGATGCGTCCTGCAAACCTGCGGGCCGATCACGCGTGTCTGGACACCCGCCGAGGCCTCGCGTCCGGCGCGAACCACTACACCCCGAATGCCACCCAACCCGCTCCTCCCCGAGGGCGGGTTTTTCATGCTCGGAGACAAGCCATGTATGCTGACATCGAATCCATGCTCGAAGCTTTGGGCCAAGGTATCATTACCGGCGTAGGACGCTGGATTGGTTCTCGCATCATTCCAGCACTCGCAGGACGATGCGTGGCAAGACTGCAAACTGCTCAAATGAGAACTTCGGTCGCTCGCCGAAGGCCGAAAACAGAAGTCGGCCATGATCGTAGGCGTTCACGTCGGCATGGTCGCCGTCCAATAAATAAGGGTCGCTGAACATAGCCGCGATACGCTCGCGCAGGTGCTACCGGTATCATTATCGGTTTGGTGCAACATGTTTCACCGGCGATGTCGGTGATGATGTCGTCCCCACGCTCGCAGAGCAAATTCAGCAGGTTCGTGCACAAAAACTCGTGGCGTTCGTACGGAACACCGTAGGAACCAACACGTGTCGGTGTACCGTTCGTTGCACCGAACACGTTCATATCGATCTAATGATCGAAACGCCGCATGGTGCGCTAAGTCTTGGAGCCTTGGTGTCCTGAAAAAAATGCAGGGCCTAAGAAATACGACCTTGCAAGCGCGCCCGCGCTGCGGCATGTAGGGTGTGCGGTGCTCGAACAGCCCTACTACCGTCATCCGTCTCACACGAGGGGACAGAGGTTTCGACGGGTGAGCCGTTGAAAGGGGCGGGGACCTACCCCGCGTTCGAGCAGTAGGAGAAAGGCTATGCCTGTCTTCCCGCGCTGCGGAGGCGGTCGCCCGGTTCGTGTCCGGACATACCGCCGTCGCAGGTTCGGTAGGTGGGAGACTGTCGTCTCTCATTGTAGAAGCCTTCCGCGCCGTTAGCCCCGGCCGGAATGCACAATGCTTAGCACTTGGGGGTCCCATCTCGATGGGGCCCTCTTTTTTTGCTCCTCAGTCGTTGCCGAGGGAGCGGCGAGGCATTTGCAAATCGCTTGCAATCGCGCAATCGCTGCACCGGTGGTACAAAACGTGGACCGGTGAGTCAATAACCGTTGACTTCGAGGCAGGCCTGTGCCTGCCATGCAGGGGTCATACACATATTATGTGTACGGCGAAGGGCCCCTTCCGGGCCGCTCGGAGCCCCACCTGGCGTCAAGTCCGGTGATGTTGGCGGTTCTGCGCGTACAAGGACGTTGCGGCCGTCAGCGGACCGCGTACGCCAACTTTTGCGATCCAGCGCGCACCAACCGCTTGCGAAAAAGTCGCCGTTCGGTCGACGAAAATCACAGCCGCTTGGATTTGAAGGCCGTTTGAAGGGCCCTTGAAGCGCGTTTGGAGCCGAAGCGGCCTGGCGGAAATTACCGGCGCGGGTAACCCGAGCGTCCGTTAGTGGGCGAGAGGTCGGCCCGGCTAGGAATGGCGTTCCGTGAGGAGCGCGCGGTTCGGTCCCGGCCCAATACCATTAATGGTGCGTCGTTGGGCAGACCGGCCAGAAAGGCGAATGCCGGTATCCTGGAACGGGGACGAGCCCGGCGGCACTGGGGGACCGGCCAGATAGGAGTGGGGCCGGGTTACTGCTCGAGACCCTTCGAGGTTCGTCGCGACCGGGGGCCGGACATCCACCAACACCGCACACCACACACTGGCTCCACCACCCTCCCTCCTCCATATGTAAGATCGAACTATGACAAATCATTGATTTATAAGGAAAATTTGCCAAAATCCTCAACCCACCAGGGGCTTGGCTCCAAGCCTGTCCGCCCAGGCTCCAATCATGATCTCCTGGACTCGGGACGTAGCCGCCGCGGGACACACCACCTCGTCATGCACGGGGAGGGTGACGATGCCCTCGCCCAGGGCCAGCTTCATGACAGCGGCCAGGATATCCGACTCAGTCCGCTGACAGGCGAGACCGGCGCCCGAGTAGAAGGAGTGGGCAATCGGCTGGTGCCGGGCCTCGATGGCCTGGAGGATCGTCCGGGCCTCGCGCAGGCGCTCCTTAACGGTAGCGTCGGACGGAGGCATGTGGGCTGCCAAGGCTTGCACAGCGCCGTGGCGGGTGGTGCAGTTGAGCAGGATCAACATCGCCAGCTTAACGACCTTCCGGGCGACGCCCTCGACTTCGTACGGATCACTCTCAAGCGGCGCACCGGCCTTGGCGTAGAGGATACGCGGGTGCGAGGCCCCATAGTCCAGCAAGCGAACCTTCTTGCCGTCGATCGTCACGCTCGAGCGCACGGCCTTCGGCAGGCTCTGCACCCAATGACCATAGAACCGCCCACCCTGGTTCCAGGCACCGTTATTGAATACGCGGTAGAGCTGGTTCTGCGTCTCGGGGCGGATGGTCGTGATGCCGCCGTCGGTGGGGATCATCACCCGATCGTCGTTCCACTCGATCCCGGGATGCTCGATGCGGATATCCGAGCCGCTGATCGCCTCCTGCATCTGCGCAATGTCGGCCCGCTCCCGGATAGTGCGGGCGGTCTCGCGGTAGTCGATGAGCGCCTTGGTCGAGTCCTTCATGATGATGGTCTCGCCCGGCCGGCGGCGGAAGCGCATGAACGGTGCCGCCTGCTCGATGGCTAAGGGTGTCGCGCGCAGGACGGACTGCCGTCCCCGGCCACCATCCTTCCAGGTCTTACCCTTGTCGATTTCGATGAGCCCGATCCGCTCCAGGTGCTCCGTCGCAGCCTTCACGCACGTATAGGTGTTGCCGGGGCCGCCGTAGCGGATGCCACCCACGTACTTGTTGCGGTTGAGGGAGAACGAGACATCGTGGCCGTCCGCGTGGCCCATCAGCGCGCAAGCCATCACCGAGCCCAAGGCGTCGTCCAAGCCGATCCTGCCAGTCTCCAGATTGAGAAGACGGTTCAGCTCAGGCGCGCAGGCCATCCGCAGGAGAAGAGGCCGGTCGCGAACACCAGCATCAAAACTCGAAATTTCCTCTTGCGAGGAAACATAATATTTGCTATACATCTAACTAGTTTTGAACTGAGAGTTCGTTTGGCCCTGGCAGGCCGGCGATTAGAGATTGAAAGGACCCTGGGGCACCACACCCGGGGTCGTTTCGCATTTGGTCTACCACAAATTGGCTAGAGCGCCAAATCAGGGATCGGAGTCGACTTCGGCACAACATGATTTTAACAGGGCGTTGAGCCGGTAAGACTCATTGATGCGTTTTTTGTATCGATAAAGACTGATTGATAGGCATGGCCTATCGATAGCTCTACTCAGCTCGTCATGCCCCGCCGACGACGCGGCCGAGCTATCGCGCCGGATCACGCCGGATCACACCGCCGGTGACCTCGCCCGGTTCGGGGATCAGGAAGTTCTTCAGGTCGTTGTTCTCGGTGGCCTCGCGGAACATCCGCTGGTAGGCCTCGCCGCCATCGAAGGGTGGCTGAAAGGTCAGGTGGCTCTTGAGGCCTCCCTGCTTCTGATAGACGTGAACCGCCGTATCGACGACGTAGGAGCCATCCACCCCGTCGCGGGTGCCAGAGATCAAGAGGCGTTGCTGGCCCATGATCCAGGGGTCACCATTGACCAGGTCGCATTCGCCCTCGCCAAGACCCCGATCGAGTGCCTTCATCTGAGCGCTGGCGGCGCGCTCGGCCTCTTCCTTTGAGGCGAACTCGCGCCCGATGGTGAACAGCGACTCGGCCATCGCCTCTGCGGCCTCACCCCGGTCCGCGATGCTGGTTTGTGCCTCGACCCACTTGCGGATGCCGGTGTCCGGGTCGCGGTAGGAGGCGCGGGTCTTGCCGTAATCGGTCTTGTTGTTGTGCTTGACCCGGAACTTTGCCAGGTGGTCGGCGGTCAACACCACGATCGGTATCTCGATGCCGGATGCCGACTGGCCGCCATCCTGCGGCGTGAACGACAGCTTGCCATCGTTGATCGTGGCAATACCGCCCATCAGCATCTCGAGCTGATTGATCATGTGTGACGGGCTCGTCACCATGTTGCGATAGGGGATCTTGGTCCCGGCCAGATCGGGATGAACGTTGACCTCGAGGCCAGCCTTCTCTCCGAGTTCCTTCAGGATCTCGCCGACGGTCTTGCCGTCGAAGGCCTTGATCGTCTGGCTCTTGAGAAGCGAGTTGTTGCCCTGCGAGTTGCCGTGGATGCTGATCTGCTTCGGCCAGCCCTCGAACACGACCTCGTCGATCTCGAAGGTTCCCATGTAGGCCAAGCCGACTTCCTCGTAGCCGAGATGGATTTCGAGGAAGTCGCCGGCCTTCGGGCGAGCCACGCGCCAGTCGCGGTCGTCGACAGTGATCGAGCAGGTGTTCTGATCGCCACGGCCGGAGGTTGAGTCGACCCGGATGGCGACGGCGCGGTCTTGGAAGCGGCCGGTGATGTTCTCGCCGTCCTTGAATATTTGAAAGATTGGGGTGTAGCCGGTAGGCATTGATTTTCTCGATTTCGCGTGAGATATGATTGAAGTCGAATTTTCGTAGTGATTACAGTATCGTCTTAATTCGACATTCAATGTATGAATGCCTTAGACGCATCTCTAATGCATCTTCAGATAGTAATTACCCAGGGGGGTGCCGTGACGGGCGGCTCGGTCGCGGCTTAGGTGTCATGTCGCCCCCCCTTGCCGTCTGATGGTTTGGCTGATTCCCTGTCGGGATGAGCCGCAGCGATTTGGAGCGCCTGAGCAAGGAGGAACTGATCGAGCTGGTGCTGAAGCTGCACCGGCCGGAGAAGACCTCGCGCACCTCGTCCAAGCCGCCGGCCACGGATCGCAAGGAGAGGCGGGAGAAGTCCCGTCCCGGCGGGGCCAAGCCCGGGCATGAGGGCCACAAGCGGGCGCTGACCCCGGATCCGGATCAGGTGGTGGAGCATCGGCCCTGCGCCTGCTCGTCGTGCGGCGAACCACTGCCGGCCGACCTTCCGGCCGAGGTCGTCAGCGTGCACGAGCGGATCGACCTGCCGCTGGTTCGCCCGGTGGTGGAGCAGCACCGGCGCCTGTGCGTGACCTGCCCGGCCTGCCGGACCCGGGTCGCCGCCCGACGCCCGGCGGGAGCCGACGCGACACCCTTCGGGTCGCGGCTGCACGCGGTGGCGACCTACCTGAAGACCTTCCAGGCGCTGTCCTACGAACGGTTGCAGGCGGCGTTGTCGGACCTGTTCGGGCTGAAGCTCAGCCAGGGCGGGCTGATGAACGTGCTGCGGCGCGCCCAAGGCTGCTTTGCCGGGGGCCGGGACGCGGCGCTGGCGCGTCTGCGGCAGGCGCCGGTGGTGGCCTCGGACGAGACCGGGGTGCGGATCGAGGGCACCAACAGCTGGCACTGGGTGTTCCGCTGCGAGGAGGCGGTGGTGCATCACGCCGCCCCGAGCCGGTCTGCTGCTGTCGTCGGCGAGGTGATGGCCGGGCACCGGCCTTTGGTGTGGCTCTCGGACCGGTACTCGGCCCAGCAGGGACACGGCGAGCGCCAGCAGACCTGCCTGGCGCACCTCGCCCGCGACGTGGCCTATGCAGCCGAAGCCAGCGACGACCTGCTCGCCCTGCGGTTCAAGTGGTGGCTCGACAACGCCTTCGGGCTCGCCCGCCGGCTGACCGCGTTGGCCGCCTCGACCCTGGCGCGCAAACGGCGCGAGTTGGAGGGGGATCTCGACGCCCTCCTGAAGGTGCCCGCCACCTGCGACCTCACCCGAGCGCTCCAGACCCGGATGCAGCGGGCGCGCGACCAGCTCCTGACCTTCGTGGCCTTCCCGGGGAAGGTCGACGTGACCAACAACGCCTGCGAGCGCGACCTCCGGCCGGCCGTGGTCCAGCGCAAGGTGACAAACGGCTATCGGGCGATGTGGGCGGCCAAAGGCGAGGCAGACGTGCGCACCGTCGTCGCCACCGCCGCCCTCCGGACCAAGGCCACGCCCTTCACCACCCTGCTCGCGACCATCACCGCCTGAGCAACCCCCCCTCCAAGTGAAAGAGGGGGGGCGGAAAACGCGCGTGCCGAAAAATACCCCCTGGGTAATTACTTCAGATAATTGTCTGGGCAAAGATATTATGCCAAAGTAACTACAGCGCATAACATAACGAGAGAATGAAGGATCTATTACATGCAAGCCGTCGCGCGTCACCCATTCGTGTCGGATCGGTTTATCTTCGAATGGATGTATAGCCCAGCCCTTTACATGCGCCCCGACTCCTTTGAGTGCGAGCCCTGTCGCTACTAGCCCGCAAATTCCCGGTGCCCGCGGCCTGACATCTGGTGGCAGGGGGGCCGGCTTGAATGATTGACCTAGTGCCTTGAGGTCGCGGATTTCATCATCCGATGCGAGGTCGAACGCAATGACTGCGTCGAGAACTTTGTTCATGTTGTCCTAGAAGGTAACTCGGGAATTTTGGGAGGTGAATCACCCAGGGCGTTCTACGAAAATCGAAAAGATAATTCCGATCGCGACTACGCCCCGGGGATAGGATATTCGAACAGGCCGGGGGTCAGATTATCCGGGCGATCTGTCAGGGCACCCGGTCTGGTCCTACAAAAAAAGACCCCCCCGGGTCAGGGGGTGGCATTTTCTCGTATTTTTCATGAATTACTCCGCCGATCATTTCGACTCTGAAAGTCGACCTGCGCAGAGGGAAAGAGGATGCTTTGAGGCACCTCGACGCCACCTTTCAGGCTGGAAAATCAAATTCGAAACTTTTGTTGATCGCCTCGGTTGAGTTGGCGGGGTGCATGATAATGACCAGCTGGTCATTAATCCTCGAGGATCGCCCCGTCCTCGGTAATCTCGACCTGCTTCAAGAACTTCGGGGGACGACCGCGGCCACGCTTCACCGGCTCGGGATCAGGCGTCTCGATGACAGGCGTGGGTTTAGGATCGTCCTGGTGCTCTATGAGCTGTTCCCCACCAAGTGGATCGGCCGCCATCTCACCAAGTCTCTTGCGTGCCTCATCACGAGCCCTCAGCTCGTCCTGGCCCATGTCGGCGCACCGCATAGACAGCAAGCTTTCGAGCCTCGCCCTACTGGTTGCTGTCTCCAGCGCCCGCGCCCGGTATCGAGACTCTGCTTCCCGCCGGTCGGCTGCCTCCTGCTGAGGGTCAATCACTGGACCCGGGACTTGGTCGGGATGGTCGCTCTCAGTGTCTGTCCGGGATCATGCTGATTGTTGGCAGAGTTTTCTGAGCATGATGCGGATGGAAGCAAGGCGCAGGAAAGCCAGCGCCTTGCGGGTGCGGCACTCCCAATCCTTCGCCAGCCGCCGGCAGCGATTGAGCCAACCAATCGTCCGCTCCACGATCCAGCGCTTGGGCAGGACCTCGAACCCGACCGCCTGATCCGACCGCTTGACGATTTCCACCGTCACAGACCGGCAGACCCGTTCCAACGCCTCCCGGAACACCGGCCCCTGGTAGCCGCCATCTGCATACAGCTTCAGCAGGAACGGGTAGAGACTAAACAGCGTCGCCATGACCCATACGCCGCCATCACGATCCTGCACGTCGGCCGGATGCACCAGAGCATGCATCAGCAGACCTTGCGTATCGACGAGGAGATGGCGCTTCTTGCCTTTGATCTTCTTGCCCGCATCATAGCCGGACGGGTCGATCGTGCGCCCCCTTTTTCCGCGCTCTTGACGCTCTGGCTGTCAATGATCGCTGCCGTTGGGCTGGCCTCACGTCCTGCCTGTTCGCGGCAGAGAACGTAGAGGGTGTGATGGATGCGCAGGAGAGTTCCGTCGTAATCCCATAAATCGAAGTAGCCATGCACCGTCGAGCGAGGCGGTAGATCTTTTGGGATAGCGCGCCATTGGCACCCCGTTCCAAGGACATACATCAAGCCGTTGACCACCTCGCGCAGATCAACCGTTCGTTTGTTTCCCCCGCGTCGAGCCGGTGGGAGAAGGGGAGCAACAAGCGCCCATTCCTCATCCGTCAAATCAGTGGGATAGCGAAGCTTGCTGCGGTCGTACCGCTGGCGGTTCTCAGGCGTCCACATCGCTCAAGCATACGCCTGTCAGCGCGAACCGCAACGCGCTCCGAAAAAACAAATTCTTCCCGGACAGACTCTCATACTCCCGAAGGGCACGCTCGAGATACGGGAGGAAGCTCGCCTTCGTGTTGTAGTTACGATCAACGTGAACATGAAAACCATAAGGGCAGGAAACGCGAGCGTGCTTGGCCGCTTCAGCCTCCTTTGCGGCTCTATCTGCTGCTTCCTTAGCTGCAATCTCCGCGCGGATGCGTCTGATTTCTTGCTGATCAGGGTCAGATTTCAGCTCACGCTCGCGTCGAGCACGTCGAACCTCAGTCTCTTTCTGATGGTGAGCGATGAATGCAGCGTAGCTTGCATGGACTCGGCTGCCGTTGCTCATTGGTTGGCCTCAATCTGGAGCTGCTGCGCCTTGACCGGATCGTTCTTCATCAAAATCATCTGTTTCGTGATGCTGAAGAAGGGACCTTGCTTGAACGGGTTGCCGACCATCGGCACATCAATGGCTGGCGCGGTCGTGCTAGCAGCAGATGGCGAGCTGTTTCCGGGGCTGCGAAAGAGAGTCGGGCGCGACGCCTTGAGTTCGTCCATCAGCTCTTCCAAAGTCATGTTCGGAAATCCCGGCCGTGTCGAAATTCGAGGGATGCCATTCGTATCAACAACGTTGAGATTGCCGTCGTCATCGACTCGGATGCTGTTACGAACCTGATGCTCCACGAGGTCTTTGACTTCGTCCAGCGGACCGGCGTTTGCGACGGCGCCCGCGACGATGCGATGAGCGAGCGCAGTGGCCGCCCTATTTTCATTGGTCATATTGTGATTTTCCTTGGATCAAGCCGCCTTGGCCTGCTTGCGTTCGTGGTTGATCTGCTTGGCGGCCAAGTGCTTGATGAAAGCCGCCAGGGTCAGGCCGTTCTCAGCCGCTGCCTTCACAAGTGCATCATGAAGAGCGTTAGGCATACGGATAGAGAGCTGCCGGCTCGGTGCCGACTGCTTGGTGTTGGTCACGGGTTTGGTTCTCCAGTTTGAACACGAATAGCGGCCTGACGCCTTCAAGGGCGGGCCGCTGATCGGATATAGATGTTTGATGATGAGGTTTAACTACCACAATCCAATCGGATTGTCAAGTATCGACGGTCGATCGATAGCGTTTTTCAGTCTAACAAGGCAGCGATCCCGGCTTGTCGCATGCTGCCGTACTTGCCTGCGGCAACGTCGGCGGCTATCTGGGGATGGTCACGTTTGATGCGGGCGGCGAGGTATTCGGGATTTTCGCCACGCTTTAACGTTCGGTCCGAACCTTTTTCCTCATCCGCTCTTGGTCTGCCGTGCTTCATCATCGGAGCCGCTACCTCCATCGTGGCGACGGCCGCTTCTCTCCGGCATTTGAACTCCCGCTCGACGTCGATCACCAGCCGATCCGGGTCTCTCTCGGCGATCAGCTCGTCAGCGAAATCTGGGTCGATGCCGGGGCCGAGCGTGGGGCGTAACAAGTCAAACGCCCGGCGCTGGAGGCTCCAGGCCGGGCGTTTAGGACTCGGAGCTAACGGGTACGGCGCACCGGCGACGCCTTCTTCTGGCGAACTGCCAGGATGAGGCGCGTCTCACGCAGGATCCGCGGCATGGTCGTGATCAGAGCGATGACGACCGGGAAGAAAGCGATGACAACCGACTTGTCCATGGCAGGATCTCGGCTGTCGCCCAACTTCACGGGTGTGAAGCTTTAGAAGGCGACTGCAATTAACCTTGCCAAACACATGGTCTCGCTAACTTCTGCGATGAGCATAATGCACGCCTCCTTGAGCGAGCCTGTCCAAATTGGAACGGGCAAGCGTGGCATTAGTTCCGCCGAGGACTACGCCTAGCCAGTCTCATGCGCGAGCTATGCGCGGCTGACACTGTCCGTATGGGCATACCGTAGCGGACTCGTGACGGAGGGGTGAAAAGGCTGTCCGCTAGGGTTGCTTTCGGCATACGGACATGCATTTATACGGACATTAGATCAACGGACGGATCAGCCCCATGTCGCGGGTCGTGTTCTACGCTCGCGTATCGACTGCCGAGCAAACTGCCGCCCATCAGGCGACGCAGGCCGAGGCCGCGGGCTTCAAGATCGATGCGGTTGTGGCGGATGAGGGCGTGTCTGGCGTCAGCACCCGGCTCGCCGATCGGCCGCAGGGGCGCCGGTTGTTCGACCTACTGCGCCGGGGCGATGTTCTCGTGGTTCGGTGGGTCGATCGGCTCGGCCGAGACTACCAGGACGTGACGGACACCATCCGCGAGTTGATGCGCCGCGGCGTGGTCATCCGCACGGTCATCAACGGCCTGGTGTTCGATGGCGTCACGAAGGACCCGATGCAACAGGCTGTGCGGGATGCGCTCATCGCCTTCATGAGCGCAACGGCGCAGGCGCAGGCAGAGGCGACCCGGGAAGCGCAGCGCGCCGGCATCGCCCACGCCAAGGCTCGAGAAGACGCCTACCGCGGCCGAAAGCCGTCCTACTCCCGGGCGCAGCTCGACATGGTACGGACCATGCTGAGCCAGGGCGCCAGCATCTCGGCCATTGCCCGGGACACCGGCCTGTCGAGGCAGAGCGTCTACCGCATCCAAGAGGACCCGGCCGAAGCCGAAGCGATCCTGGCGCGGTGGGCGGCGTGAGGGATCACTGGTCTGGCAGGCTGGACGGGGGCTTACCGCGCCCCCGGCGGCTCCGCATGAAACGACCCGTTTCCACGATGGCTGCGATGGCGACGGGCGACAAGGCGGTGATGACAGCAGCGACGGCGTACAGGGTCTGAGGGTCCGGCATGAGGCATTCCGCAACAGCGATGCCTGAGTGTCACCCTAATGAGGCTCACATTCCGTTAACCTTAACCGGATATCAACCTTTGATCCGGACGACGACCATCGTTCGGTTGGACCCCGCGAAAATCCGATGTCGAGGCGCGTGAATGTGCCCGCAAGCTTCGCCATGCAGGCATCCGGGTCGAAACCTCTGATGGCGCGAGTCCAGAGCCAAAACGCCAAAAGGGACCGACCCTGACGGACCGATCCCCCTGACATGTAGCTCCCTCGCGGGCAACGGACATTCGATTTCTCGAAGCCGCGGTAGCCCTCATATACCCCAGAACGCCTCATTTTTCAAGGTCGAAGGGGACAGGCAGCCATTTTTTTATGCGCTCTAGAATTTCGTTAAATTCGGCCTTTGAAACGGAGGGAATCTTTCCTCTCGCTTGAGAAAATCGGCTTGGGGCGACCGTGTAAATATGGTTGCACACCACCCATGACTCACGCCCGTCGATCGATGTTTCCATTTTATAGGCCCATGGATTTTTTTCTTGGGAGTCGGTCGAGCACGCGACGACCGTACAAGGGCCATGCAGTTGATTTTTATATGAAATAACAACCACCGGCCGCGTTTTCCACATCTCCGGCAAATGAGCATCGGGCCAAAAATCACACCAATAAACCTGGCGAATTTTTGGAGCGGCCGTAATCCGTGGTTTGACGCGAGGCGGTTGATTTTCGGGGAGTGGCTCGGTCGGCGCAGGTAGCTCTATCGTAGACGGCTCTGCTGAAGCAGCCGCCGCCGGCAAATGGATCAAGGGCCGAGGCGACCGGTCAGGCTTGTCGCTATTCATTGCAGCTCTCTAGCTGCTGCCGGCAGCTCCGGCCAGTGGGCGACGCTCCCGCATCCGCACCCCGGCGCCACCGCCCGCGCTGGTCCCGTTCTCTGGGATGAACTCCACGCCACCCCTCTCCAGGGCGCGTTGCATCTTCTCGACGCTGCTCAGGCGCGCGTCCTGACCCGCTTCGAAGCGATTGACGGTGTTCACACCGACATCGGCCTCACGCGCGAGATCCTGTGTGCTCCAGGTGAGGGCGGCCCGCGCCATACGGGACTGAAACGGCTTCATATGGTGAAATTATCACCTTAAGAGGTTGACATCAAACCGAGTGTATTTACACCTTATATGGTGATTTTATCACCAATAGGTGAACACCGATGGCGGCCCGCCGCTCAATCTCTTGGACGCAAGCCATGCACGAGCTTGCTGCCGATCGCCAACCGGCGGTGGCCCGTCGCGCCCATCTGGCCGCGGTGCAAGCAGCCCGGGAAGAGAAGCTACGGGCCGCCAGTGGCACCAAGGCCGGGCTCTGGACGGTGGCGAGCGGCTTCGATCGCCGGGCCGTCATGACCTACGCCGTTCAGTACGCCCGCGCCGTCCTCAACGGCTGCCTCGCCCGGGGATGCTGGCGCACTGCCATGTCCCACGGCCTTAAGGCC
>NZ_JBYLEN010000007.1:0-6900 GCF_057747795.1 Methylobacterium sp. 142-1Y
CCTCACCTTCGGTCTCAGTGATGCTGCCGGTGCCGTAGGCACGCCACATCGCATCGGCAATCGCCTTGACGGTCGAGACAGTCGTCGCGTCTTCAAGCGCCTGCCGGATCTCGGCGGAGGCACTGCTTTCGACGATGCCGATACTCGGCTCACCTACTTTACCGCGGGCGTCTTGCCCAAATTCTTCTTCACGCATGGTCGGCCCTCGTAGGGCCGTAGGCGCGCGGGTTCGCACGCCGATCCAAAATTCGTTACACGAATTTCCGGATCGGTCTTGCGGCCAGCATGTCGAGGGCGTACTCTCGGAGTGTGAAATCTGAGATCGGCCCCCTCGCGGGGTTTGAGAGGCTGGGCCTTGCAGGGCCCGGCCTCTCTTCGTTTGCCTACGGCATTTTCGTCCTATGGCCTCGCGGAAGCGAGGCCGAATAGCGCAGGCTCGCATGGATCGGGCAGACGGCGCAATCCCCGATATCCACAGCCCCACAGGAATGATCTGCAAGCTTCCATCATGCAATCAATCGTCATGAAGGCTTCTTGCGTCGATCAAGCTTTTTCGCAATTTCCTCAATACCTTGCTCGATCAGATCGGCAATTGTGTACCCATGTTCGTCCGCCAATCGACGAACTGTGTCATGAGCCTCCGGGGTAATCCGGGTGGCGAGCGGGAGGCGATCCGAGCGCCGGAGGGTGCGGCCGTCGACTCGGGCATACTCGGTCAGGGCGGGGCGGCCTGCGAGACGCCGGGCGCGGTTGGGTCTACGGGTCCGCTTCGGCGGGGCGTCCTTGCCCTCGTCCTCGTCGTCCTCATCGGCAGCGAATTCGCGGTCCTGGGGTTCGGCGTGCGTGACGAGCTTTTCGAGCGCGGGTGCCTGACCGACATCGGCAGGGTCTGTGTGGGCCTCCACCTGGGGCTCAAGCTCGGCCTCACCGGGCTCCGGCGGCAGCGGCTCAGGGTCAGGCTTCCGAAAGCCCGCCAGGAGAGATGCGGATCTATCCGCCGTCATTCTTTTTTCAGATGTTGGGCGGCGAGCCATTCCATCACCATGTTTTAGTTGAGAAATTTTTGATTACTGCTAGATGCTATCCGGCATCGAGCATGTTGTCGACCAGAGCGGCAAGTTCGTCGTACTCGACAGCGGCGGGGGTGCCGGGAGGCACCGGCTCTCCGGCAGCCAGAGCATCGACGATGATCGACCGTTGCGTGATCGGCGAAGCGACAGGCTCACCGAGACCTGCGAGAACGGCCGGAAGATCACGGCCCGAGATAGTTCTGCGGTCAAGGCGAGACGGCAGGATCAAGGCGCGAGGCGTGCGACCCTGCTGCCGCTGGCGCTGGATGTCGGCGACCGTCTCGGCCGCGCCGCGCAGATCCAGGAGCCCCGTCGCCACGGGGACGACGACGAGGTCCGCGACGGCCAGGACCGCCCCGTAGGCCGCGGCGCGAGCGCCCGGCGAGTCGATCACGACGACGTCGTGGTTGGCAGCGGCCGTCTGGATTGCACGCCCCCAGGCGATGACGTCGGCGTCGACGTCTGTATCGAGGGCCATTGGTTTGACGGGGTAGGGCAGTGCGCCGAGGTCTGCGACGGCCGCTGCGTGGCCTGCCTCGTCGGCGTCGACGAGCACGACGCGCGATCCGCGCCGGGCATAAACCGCAGCGATGTTGATCGCCGTCGTCGTCTTGCCGACCCCCCCTTTGGTCGACATCAGAGCGATGATCCGGCTCATGATTTTTGCTCGGTGCGATGGATACCGTCTAGCATCTATCATGAAGGTGGCATGGTCACCAGCACGGGCGAAGGTCAAGCTCCCGGTCATCAGTCCGGTCTTTTTTGGGTATGCCTTTCATGAACCAGACTGTGGATGGTTTAGAAAATCAGTTTTTAAATCCAAACTGAACCGGTAAGGTGTGAACCATCCAAAGTGAACCGAGAGCGAATTCGCGATGTACATCCGGGCCTACCTCAGAGCGTCGACGGCCGAGCGCGACGCCAATCGGGCTCGGGCGCAGCTTCAGACCTGGGCGGACGAGCGCGGGCTCAAGATCGCGGCGTGGTACACCGAGAACGAGTCCGGGACCAAGCTGGCGCGTCCGGAGCTTTTCCGCCTCCTCCAGGATGCCCACGATGGGGACGTGTGTCTGGTTGAGCAGGTTGATCGTCTTGCTCGTCTGACCGAGACCGACTGGCGCAAGCTCCGCGCCGAGATTGAGGCCAAGGGCGTCAAGATCGTGGCGCTCGACCTGCCAACGTCATGGTCGATGGCGACAACATCCGACGAATTCACATCTCGAATGCTCGGCGCTGTCAACGGAATGCTGCTCGACATGTTGGCGGCCGTCGCCCGCAAAGATTACGATGACCGGAGGAGGCGTCAGGCTCAAGGCCAGGAGCGCGCCAAGGCCGAGGGCAAGTATCGGGGCCGCCCCGAGGACACGCGCCGCAACGCCAGCATCGCCGCGATGCTCGCGAAGGGCATGTCATGGTCGCAGGTGCAGGACGCGACCGGGTGCTCGCGGGCGACGATCGCCAAGATCGCGGCCAGGACAAAGAGCACGGTGCTGGAGTAGGTGCTGACCCCGGCGGGCTACCCCGAGGGACCGCTAGGGGTGGAAAGGAGACGAAAATTCGAGAGCAGGAAACGGGAAGTGCGCCACCTTGCTCATGGCGTAGGGCGGGTTGAGCCAGCGAGAGATCCGTCATGTCGCCTGCCGTCAACCGCACCATGTCCGCGCCCGAGTGGGCGATGCTCCTGAGCCTTTCCGTACTCTGGGGTGGATCGTTCTTCTTCACAGGCGTGGCGCTCTCCGCCCTACCTCCGTTCACCCTCGTCGTCCTGCGCGTTGGACTTGCTGCGGTGATCCTGAACGCCCTCGTCCCCCTGCTGGGTCTCAGGATGCCACGCGAGGCTCGGGTGTGGGCCGCCTTCTTCGGCATGGGCCTGCTCAATAACGCGGTGCCCTTCTGCCTCATCGTGTGGGGCCAGACCCACATCGTCTCCGGGCTCGCCGCCATCCTGAACGCGACCACGCCGCTCTTCACCGTCGTCGCTGCGCACGTGCTCACCTCGGACGAGAAGATGACCGGCAATCGTCTCGTCGGGGTACTCGTCGGTCTTGCTGGCGTCGCCGTGATGGTCGGACCTGTCGTGCTCGCTGGCCTCGGGACCGATCTCCTGGCGCAAGTCGCCGTCCTCGGCGCGGCCTTGTCCTACGCCTTCGCTGGCATCTTCGGGCGGCGCTTCCGGCGCATGGGCGTTCCGCCCCTCGCGACGGCCGCAGGGCAGGTGACGGCGTCCACGCTCATGCTGCTGCCCGTCGCCCTCATCGTGGATCGGCCCTGGACCTTGCCGGTTCCGGGTGCGTCGGTGTGGGGTGCTGTCCTGGGCATCGCAGCCTTGTCGACGGCGCTCGCCTACGTGCTCTACTTCCGCATCCTGGCCACCGCAGGGGCAACCAACCTCCTTCTCGTCACCTTCCTGATCCCGATCTCGGCCATTCTGCTCGGTGCGCTCGTGTTGGGCGAGCGTCTTGATGTGCGGCACTATCTCGGGATGGTCTTCATCGGATGCGGTCTCGCAGCCATCGACGGCCGTCTCTTGCAGCGGGTCCGAGCACCACGACCCGTCGCACCCGACGTCTACCAGGGACGAGACATCTAGGCGGCCGAGACTGCACCGTCCGCTGAGGGTCGAAAGCAGCCGATTGCATGGTCAAGCTGATCGGGTCTGGACCCGGAAAACCCAAGGCCCAGACCGATGAACTTGAGCGTCAACAGAGCGGCAAGCTGACGCAGGGTACAGGTTCACGCTCCCCTTAGATGTCGTTCCGTACCGTTCCTTGCCGTTCCCAACCATTCCTTACCGATCAGAGCACTTCGTTCCTCCAATCGTCGTGCTGCGACACGGAAGGGGATAACGGTTGCGCGTCTTCCAGAAATTTGGGTAGATCCCGAAGGGATGTCCCACCACACCAACTTAATGGAGTGGTGCGATCTATGCCCCGTGATATCAAGTCGAAAGCGACGAACCCCAAGGTTTCGTTCAAGATCATGTTCGGCTTGATCGAAGGGAGCGGTGATGGCGTGCTCGGGATCATCGCTTTCGTCTTGATAGTGTTTGCGGTGCTACTTGCCCATGGCTACGGGGTGTTGTGAACCTCCGGTCCAAAGCCGTTTTTCAGTATCGACGATCTCGCGCACTGGAAGCAGGTTTAGGTCGACGCTCAAGATCACCAAAGCCCGCGAGCCAATCCGGCCAGCATCTGCGGTCGGCGGATGCCCAGCGAAGCCCGGGATTGGCCTACGTCGACCCTGGACCGCCTACACGATATGCGGCTCTCAAATGCTCGGAATAAATAAAAGACATCTTCCCCATCCAAAACGAGCATGAGAACCACAACTACAACACTTAGATCACCTTCTACCCCCCGAATTCTTCGAGAAAAACTTCGTCTGTGCGGGACGAGGACGGCCGAAGGTCGGTGGCAGTTCTGCCGGTCGCCTTCGTGCGATCGGTGTCGTCGACATCGAGCGCGGACGGTGGGCGAGGCAATCGGAGCTTGGGCCGATCGCTTCGACGCGCATCGAATTCGGTCGATCACCATGACGACGAGGCGGTGTAGCGATCCCGACGACCTTGTCGACGCAATCGCCGACGTGCGGCGGCGAGCCCGTCGAGCGATCGATCGGCGGCGACGAGAGGATGCTCGATGGGGCACGATCCGCGTCTATGCAGTCGCCCTGCCCTTCTACACGGGCAGGGAATGGCGGGCCGAGATCACCGGCATCATTCACCTGGGGCGGGCCCCCGAGATCGCTGTCGAGGACGCTCTCGCTGTCGTTGCCCCAACTCGAATTCGTTCGATCGCGGCACCCCTCCTGGTCCAGGACGTGCGCCAGCATGTGACGCGGGTGATCTCGACGACAGCGGGGCTGCGCGAGGCAGGCGGCGAAGGGATCGGTTGGTGGTTCGGCGCGGTCGACCGCCACGGCGGCGGCTGGCGGGCCATCACATGGTCCCGGGGTCTCCAACACCAGGAGGCTGGCCGATGACGACCCGGAAGCCCGGGAGGGCACCCATTCGTCCTGGTGATGCCCGGCGCGAGATCGAGCGCACCGCGCGCCTGCGGGCTCAGATCGAGGACGAGCGTGCCCGTCACCGGCTCGCCGAGCAGGACATCGCGCTCCGGCGGAGCGCCGCGGCCCTGCGTCAAGATGCAGACCGCCGAGCTATCGACCTAGCCCGGGTCACGACCCGGGCTGCCGAGGAGGACCGGAGGCACAAGGCCAAGCTTGCCGACCTAACCGCCAAGATCAACAGGAGATGAAACTTGACAACCATGGATATACTTTCTCTTCGTGCCCGTATTGCCAGCATACCCCGCGATCCTTGCGGGCCAACGTTTCACCAACACGATCACGTTGTCACTCTCAAGCCGCCCGTCACTGAGCACGACTACTTTCGTCAAGAGGAAGGTCGCTCTTGGTGCAGAGAGCAGGTGAACCACAATGCCGGTCATCAATGGTCCTGGCGTCGAGTTGTCAAGGATGACTCATATGAGTTCTCCTTTACCAGTGATCTTGAAGCCGTTATGTTCCGGATGTTCTTCGGGTAATTTGGCATAGATTGTCATTGGGGTCTGCCTACGGCAAGCCCCTGGACCATCATCTACGTGGCCTGTGTGTACGCCGTCATCTCCTGACGCCCGCGCTACATGTCAATGCCAGCCGCGGGGGGTTCGTCAAGAATTATCGGTGATTTTGTTGGCGACTACATGCCGTCCGATGATGACCATGCCGCTTCCATCATGGTCACGCGGATCAACTGCCTTGGTCATGTACTTGGCCCACCCATGAAGATCGTGGATCGGATTGACTGACATTGTCGCCGATGGTGAGGACGAACGCCAAATTTCTTCGATCGCCTGCGCGAAGATTTTTTTGTGGTCTTCCGGCACACGCCACGCTATATGAACGTGTAGATTGCTGTCTTTGTGCTCGAAACTTTTGGTTGCGCGGAAGAAAAATGATAGCTTTTGGCGTGCATATACTTGATCGGCAACGTGGAACGGTTCGTCTCGAAGATGAACGGAGCCTACGGGTGATCGCCTGCGGCGATCACCGCGGGCGGCCGTGCTCCGGTATCGTCGCCAGCCACGCGGTCGCGCTCGACGAGAACGGCGTGGCATACGCCGTCGACGTAGCGCGCATGACCGCACGCCCGCTCGGAACGGTGGTGTCGTCGATTCTGAGGTCGGAGGTGGCGGCGAAGTAGCTCGGCGTCAGCGACCCTCCGCCGGGTTCGAATCGAGCGCGACGGCAGCCATCTCCATGCCTTTCGGCAGCCCTTGGGACGGCTGCCGCTGATGCGCCTTCTTCCAGTAGAACTCCTTCATGCTCGTGGGCTTCACAGATTTGCACCCACCCCCCCCAGCACCAGGGTCACGGCCGAGACGGAGCCACGCCAGCCATTCCGGCGAGACGAGGCTGACCACGTTGGTATCGCTCCTCCACGCGGATAGGCGGCGCTCCTCAATGGTAAGGTGACCGAGCACCCGCGCTTCGCGGAGGGCATTGCGGACCACGGTCGCGCATACCCCCGCCTCGGCCGCGATACGATCGATGGGCAGGCGGCAATCGCCCCGAGCTTTGACCTCGGCGGCGACAACCGCGAGCACCGCTTGTTCGGCCAGGGTGTAACGGGCAGCCAGGGCGGGCGGCATCTTCCCGGAGGCTGCCCATCGGCGACGGCGCTCAAGCGATCCATCCGATCGCGGACGGGAGCCGCGCCGCGCCGCGTCCTTCGACGCCGCGGCACGCTTGGCCGTAGCCCGTGCCTCGGCTGCGGCTTGAGCAAGAGCGGTCAGGGTGGTCTTGCGCATCTCGACGATGGCCGACAGGG